>JADIZZ010000001.1 GCA_016704535.1 Betaproteobacteria bacterium
GCCACGTCGTCGCGAAGTACCCAAACGCGAGATCCTGCCCGACCCCAAGTTCGGCTCGATCGACCTGTCCAAGTTCATGAACGTCATCATGGAATCGGGCAAGAAGGCCATCGCCGAGCGCATCATCTACGGTGCGTTGGAGCAGGTCGAGAACAAGGCCCAGAAGGATCCGCTGGAGATCTTCATGGTCGCGCTGAACAACATCAAGCCGATGGTCGAAGTGAAGTCCCGCCGTGTCGGCGGTGCGAACTACCAAGTTCCCGTGGAAGTCCGCCCCGTTCGCCGACAGGCCCTGGCCATGCGCTGGTTGAAGGAAAGCGCGCGCAAGCGCGGTGAGAAGTCGATGGCCGCGCGCTTGGCGAACGAACTGCTGGAGGCCAGCGAAGGCCGCGGCGGCGCCGTCAAGAAGCGCGACGAAGTTCACCGCATGGCCGAAGCGAACAAGGCGTTCTCGCACTTCCGTTTTTAAGCACGGACCTGAGCACCGACCGACGTTGTCCCCGGCCGCCTTTACGGGTTAGTACTAGCCCGCAGGCGGCCCCTGCATTTGGAGATAGACCATGGCCCGCAAGACCCCCATCGAGCGCTACCGCAACATCGGTATCAGCGCCCACATCGATGCCGGCAAGACCACCACCACCGAGCGCATCCTGTACTACACGGGTGTGAACCACAAGATCGGTGAAGTGCACGATGGTGCCGCCACGATGGACTGGATGGAGCAGGAGCAGGAGCGCGGCATCACGATCACCTCGGCAGCCACGACCTGCTTCTGGAAGGGCATGGACCTGTCCCATCCCGAGCACCGCATCAACATCATCGACACGCCCGGACACGTCGACTTCACGATTGAAGTCGAGCGTTCGATGCGTGTGCTCGATGGCGCCTGCATGGTCTATTGCGCCGTCGGCGGCGTGCAGCCTCAGTCCGAGACGGTCTGGCGCCAGGCCAATAAGTACAAGGTGCCGCGCCTGGCCTTCGTCAACAAGATGGACCGCACGGGCGCGAACTTCTTCAAGGTCTACGAGCAGATGAAGGTGCGCCTGAAGGCGAACCCGGTGCCCATCGTGATCCCCATCGGCGCGGAAGAGAACTTCACCGGCGTAATCGACCTCATCGTGATGAAGTCGATCATCTGGGACGAGGCTTCGCAGGGCATGAAGTTCGCCTACCACGACATCCCGGCCGAGCTTCTGGCCGAGGCCCAGAAGTGGCGCGAGAACATGGTCGAGGCAGCCGCCGAGGCCAGCGAAGAACTGATGAACAAGTACCTCGAGACCGGCGAGCTGACCGAGGCCGAGATCAGGCACGGCATCCGCACGCGCACCATCGCGGCCGAGATCCAGCCCATGTTCTGCGGCACCGCCTTCAAGAACAAGGGCGTGCAGCGCATGCTCGACGGCGTCATCGACTTCATGCCGTCGCCTGCCGATATCCCGCCAGTTCCGGGGACCGACGACGACGAGAAGCCGGCCGTTCGCTATCGCACCGACGAAGAGAAGTTCTCTGCACTGGCCTTCAAGCTGATGACCGACCCCTACGTCGGCCAGCTGACCTTCGTGCGCGTCTACTCGGGCGTGCTGAAGAGCGGCGATTCGGTCTACAACCCGATTCGCGGCAAGAAGGAGCGCATCGGCCGCATCCTGCAGATGCACGCCAACCAGCGCGAGGAAATCAAGGAGATCCTGGCCGGCGACATCGCCGCCTGCGTGGGCCTGAAGGACGTCACCACGGGCGAGACCCTGTGCGACCCGGACGCCATCATCACGCTGGAAAAGATGGTCTTCCCCGAGCCGGTGATCAGCCAGGCCGTCGAGCCCAAGACCAAGGCCGACCAGGAGAAGATGGGCGTCGCCCTGGGCCGCCTGGCCCAGGAAGACCCGTCGTTCCGCGTCAAGACCGACGAGGAGAGCGGCCAGACCATCATCTCCGGCATGGGCGAGCTGCACCTGGAAATCATCGTCGACCGCATGAAGCGCGAGTTCGGCGTGGAAGCCAACGTCGGCAAGCCGCAGGTGGCCTACCGCGAAACCATCCGCAAGCCGGTCTCCGACGTCGAAGGCAAGTTCGTGCGTCAGTCGGGCGGCAAGGGCCAGTACGGCCACGTCGTGCTGAAGATCGAGCCGCAGGAGCCGGGCAAGGGCTTCGAGTTCGTCGACGCCATCAAGGGCGGTGTGGTGCCGCGCGAGTTCATTCCCGCGGTGAAGAAGGGCGTGGAAGACACGCTGCCCAATGGCGTGCTCGCAGGCTACCCGGTGGTGGACGTGAAGGTCACGCTGACCTTCGGTTCCTACCACGAGGTGGACTCGAACGAAAACGCGTTCAAGATGGCCGCGTCGATGGGCTTCAAGGACGGCTGCCGCAAGGCTCAGCCGGTGATCCTGGAGCCGATGATGGCCGTGGAAGTCGAGACGCCGGAAGACTACGCCGGTGGTGTGATGGGCGACCTGTCCAGCCGCCGCGGCATGGTGCAGGGCATGGACGACATGCCCGGCGGCGGCAAGATCATCAAGGCCGAAGTGCCGCTGTCGGAGATGTTCGGCTACAGCACCACGCTGCGCTCGATGAGCCAGGGTCGCGCCACGTACACGATGGAGTTCAAGCACTACAGCGAAGCGCCCAAGAACGTGGCCGACGCCATCATCACCGCCCGTGGGAAGTGACGGCGGCAAGTAAAGCATGAAGCTGGTCTTCGAAGGGCTGGCGCCTTCTGCCAGTGGCAGGCGAATCAGCGGCCCTTCGGAAACCTTAAACCTCTTCACTGGCAACGCTCTTTTTCGGAGATTTGAGAATGGCAAAAGGTAAATTCGAACGCACGAAGCCGCACGTGAACGTGGGCACGATTGGTCACGTGGACCACGGCAAGACGACGCTGACGGCGGCGATCACGTCGGTGCTGGCGGCCAAGTTCGGTGGCGAGGCCAAGGCGTACGACCAGATCGACGCTGCGCCGGAAGAGAAGGCACGCGGGATCACGATCAACACGGCGCACGTCGAGTACGAGACCAGCAAGCGTCACTACGCGCACGTCGACTGCCCGGGACACGCCGACTATGTGAAGAACATGATCACGGGCGCCGCGCAGATGGACGGCGCGATCCTGGTGTGCAGTGCTGCCGACGGCCCGATGCCCCAGACCCGCGAGCACATCCTGCTGGCGCGCCAAGTGGGCGTGCCCTACATCATCGTCTTCCTGAACAAGTGCGACATGGTCGACGACGCCGAGCTCCTGGAGCTGGTGGAGATGGAAGTGCGCGAGCTGCTGGACAAGTACGAGTTCCCGGGCGACAAGACTCCCATCATCCACGGCAGCGCCAAGCTGGCGATGGAAGGCGACAAGGGTGAACTCGGCGAGCAGGCCATCATGAAGCTGGCCGACGCGCTGGACAGCTACATCCCCACGCCCGAGCGCGCGGTGGACGGCGCATTCCTGATGCCGGTCGAAGACGTGTTCTCGATCTCCGGCCGCGGCACCGTGGTCACGGGCCGGATCGAGCGAGGCATCATCAAGGTCGGTGAGGAAATCGAGATCGTCGGCATCAAGGCCACGCAGAAGACCACCTGCACGGGCGTGGAGATGTTCCGCAAGCTGCTCGACCAGGGCATGGCAGGCGACAACGTCGGCATCCTGCTGCGCGGCACCAAGCGTGAAGACGTTGAGCGCGGCCAGGTGCTGTGCAAGCCGGGCAGCGTCAAGCCGCACACGCACTTCACGGCCGAGATCTATGTCCTGAGCAAGGAAGAAGGTGGCCGCCACACGCCGTTCTTCAACAATTACCGCCCGCAGTTTTACTTCCGCACGACGGACGTGACTGGCGCGGTGGAGCTGCCGAAGGACAAGGAAATGGTGATGCCTGGCGACAACGTGAGCATCACGGTGAAGCTGATCAACCCGATCGCGATGGAGGAAGGCCTGCGCTTCGCCATCCGTGAGGGCGGCCGCACCGTCGGTGCCGGCGTCGTGGCCAAGATCATCGAATAAGGATCCTCCATGTCCACCAAACAAAAGATCCGCATCCGCCTCAAGGCCTTCGACTACAAGCTGATCGACCAGTCGGCGCTGGAGATCGTCGACACCGCCAAGCGCACGGGCGCCATAGTCAAGGGCCCCGTGCCTTTGCCCACGCGCATGCAGCGTTTCGACATCCTGCGCTCGCCCCACGTCAACAAGACGAGCCGCGACCAGTTGGAGATCCGCACGCACCAGCGCCTGATGGACATCGTCGACCCCACCGACAAGACCGTGGACGCGCTGATGAAGCTCGACCTGCCGGCCGGCGTCGACGTCGAGATCAAGCTGCAGTAAAGCGCCCGACGAGCGATGAGCAGTTGCGGGTTCGCCCGCGACTGCTACAATCGCGGGCTTTCCCGGGCTTGGCTAAAACCGAGCCCGAGGAACTACCACCCCGGGCAATCGATCTCGGGATCGTGAACAAGGCGCTGTCAAAGCAGCGCTGGAGAAAACCATGAGCATGAGCGAACAGCTCGGCTTGCTGGGCCGCAAGGTGGGCATGACGCGCATCTTCACGGACGATGGCGACACCATCCCCGTGACCGTGCTCGACGTGTCCAACAACCGCGTCACGCAGGTCAAGACCGCTGCCACTGACGGCTACAACGCGCTGCAAGTCGCGTTCGGCGCCAAGAAGGCCAGCCGCGTCAGCAAGCCCGAAGCCGGGCACCTGGCCAAGGCCGGTGTCGAGTCGGGCGAGATCCTGAAGGAATTCCGCGTCACCGCCGACGTCGTCGGCCAGTACTCGCCGGGCGCCGTCGTGCCTGTCAGCGTCTTTGCCGCCGGCCAGAAGGTCGATGTGCAGGGCACGTCCCTCGGCAAGGGCTTCGCGGGCACCATCAAGCGCCACAACTTCAAGTCGCAGCGCGCGTCGCACGGCAACAGCCGTTCGCACAACGTGCCGGGCTCGATCTCGATGGCGCAGGACCCGGGTCGTGTGTTCCCGGGCAAGAAGATGACCGGCCAGATGGGCAACGAGACCGTCAGTGTGCAGAACCTCGACATCGTGCGTGTCGACGAAGCGCGCTCGCTGCTGCTCGTGCGCGGCGCCGTGCCGGGCCACAAGAACGGCCACGTGGTCGTTCGCCCCGCCATCAAGGTGCGTGCCAAGACGGGAGCCCAGTGATGCAACTCGAGCTCCTCAACGATCAAGGCCAGGCGACTTCGAAGTTCGACGCGCCGGACACCGTCTTCGCGCGTGACTACAACGAAGCGCTGGTGCACCAGGTCGTCGTCGCGTTCCAGGCCAATGCGCGCCAGGGCACCCGTGCCCAGAAGGACCGCGGCGAAGTCGCCCACACCACCAAGAAGCCGTTTCGCCAGAAGGGCACCGGCCGTGCGCGCGCCGGCATGACGTCTTCGCCGCTGTGGCGCGGGGGCGGTCGCATCTTCCCGAACCGGCCCGACGAGAACTTCTCGCAGAAGGTCAACAAGAAGATGTACCGCGCCGGCATGGCGTCGATCCTGTCGCAGCTGGCCCGTGACGGCCGTCTGGCGGTGGTCGACAGCATCAGCATCGACGCGCCCAAGACCAAGCTGCTGGCCGCCAAGCTCAAGGCCATGGGCCTGGACTCGGTGCTGGTCATCGCCGACCAGATCGACGACAACCTCGCGCTGGCTTCGCGCAACCTGGCCAACGTGCTGGTGGTCGAGCCGCGCTACGCCGATCCGCTGTCACTCGTCTTCTACAAGAAGGTGCTGGTGACCAAGGGCGCGATCGAGCAGCTCAAGGAGATGTTCGCATGAGCCGCGTCAATCCGACTCCGGTCGAGCGCAAGTTCGACGAAGGCCGCCTCAGCCAGGTGCTGGTGGCCCCGATCATTTCCGAGAAGGCAACGCGCATCGGCGAGAAGCAGAACCAGGTGATGTTCAAGGTGCTGCGCGACGCGACCAAACCCGAGATCAAGGCCGCTGTCGAACTGATGTTCAAGGTCGAGGTGGCTTCGGTCAGCACTTCGATCCAGAAGGGCAAGGTCAAGCGCTTCGGCCGTTCCATGGGCCGCCGCGACCACGTCAAGAAGGCGTTCGTTGCGTTGAAGCCGGGCCAGGAGCTCAATTTCTCCGGGGAGGCCGCGTAAATGGCTGTCATCAAGGTCAAGCCCACATCGCCCGGTCGCCGCGGCGTGGTGAAGGTGGTGCACAAGCACCTGCACAAGGGTGCTCCGGAGGCTTCGCTGCTCGAGCCGCAGAAGCAGAACGCCGGACGCAACAACCTCGGCCGCATCACGATGCGTCACAAGGGCGGCGGTCACAAGCACCACTACCGCGTGGTCGACTTCGTGCGCAACAAGGACGGCATCCCGGCGAAGGTCGAACGCATCGAGTACGACCCCAACCGCACCGCCCACATCGCGCTGCTGTGCTACGCCGACGGCGAGCGCCGCTACATCATCGCCCCGCGCGGTGTCGAAGCCGGTGCCACGCTGTTGAGCGGCGCCGAGGCGCCGATCAAGGCAGGCAACACGCTGCCCATCCGCAACATCCCCGTCGGCTCCATCGTTCACTGCGTGGAAATGATGCCCGGCAAGGGGGCTCAGATCGCGCGCTCAGCCGGCACCTCGGTGACGCTGATGGCGCGTGAAGGCATCTACGCCCAGTTGCGCTTGCGCTCGGGTGAGGTCCGCAAGATCCACATCGACTGTCGCGCGACCATCGGCGAGGTGTCGAACGAAGAGCACAGCCTGCGCCAGTATGGCAAGGCCGGCGCCATCCGCTGGAAGGGCATCCGCCCGACCGTGCGCGGCACCGCCATGAACCCGATCGACCACCCGCACGGTGGTGGCGAGGGCAAGACCGGCGAAGGCAAGCCGCAGGTGTCGCCGTGGAACACCCTGACCAAGGGCTACCGCACTCGCAGCAACAAGCGCACGCAGACGATGATCGTCTCGCGTCGCAAGAAGTGAGGTCAACGACATGACCCGTTCGCTCAAGAAGGGTCCCTTCGTGGACCACCACCTGATGGCCAAGGTCGAGAAGGCCGCCGCCATCAAGGACAAGAAGCCGATCAAGACCTGGTCGCGCCGCAGCACCATCCTGCCCGAGTTCATCGGCCTGACGGTGGCTGTGCACAACGGCAAGCAGCACGTGCCCGTGTACGTGACCGACCAGATGGTCGGCCACAAGCTCGGCGAATTCGCCCTCACCCGCTTGTTCAAGGGTCACCCCGCGGACAAGAAGGCCAAGAAGTAAGGAGCCGCTGCGATGGAAACCAAAGCAAGCGTGCGCGGCGTCCGCCTCTCGGCTGACAAGGGCCGGCTGGTTGCCGACATGATCCGCGGCAAGAAGGTCGATCAGGCCATCAACATCCTCGCGTTCACGCAGAAGAAGGCCGCCGGCATCATCAAGAAGGCAGTCGAATCTGCTGTGGCCAATGCCGAGCACAACGACGGTGCCGACATCGACGAACTGAAGATCAAGTCGATCTACGTCGAGCAGGGTGCAGTGCTGAAGCGTTTCTCCGCCCGTGCCAAGGGCCGGGGGGCGCGCATCAGCAAGGGCACCTGTCATATCTTCGTGACGGTCGGCAACTGAGGCACTGGAAAGAACATGGGACAAAAAATCCACCCGACCGGCTTCCGCCTCGCCGTCACACGCGCCTGGCAAAGCCGCTGGTTCGCCACCAAGGCCAACTTCGCCACGATGCTGGCCGAGGACCTGAAAGTACGTGAGTACCTGAAGGCCAAGCTGAAGAGCGCGGCCGTCTCGCGCATCCTCATCGAGCGCCCCGCCAAGAACGCACGCATCACCATTTACTCGGCGCGTCCGGGTGTGGTCATCGGCAAGAAGGGCGAGGACATCGAGAACCTGAAGGCCGAACTGGGCCGCCGCCTGGGCGTGCCGGTGGCCGTGAACATCGAAGAGATCCGCAAGCCGGAAGTCGATGCGCAGCTGATCGCCGACAGCATCACGCAGCAGCTCGAGAAGCGCATCATGTTCCGCCGCGCCATGAAGCGCGCGATGCAGAACGCGATGCGCCTGGGCGCCCAGGGCATCAAGATCATGAGCTCGGGCCGCCTGAACGGCATCGAGATCGCGCGTTGCGAGTGGTACCGCGAAGGCCGCGTGCCGCTTCACACCCTGAAGGCCGACATCGACTACGGCTTCAGCGAAGCCAAGACGACCTACGGCGTCATTGGCGTGAAGGTCTGGGTCTACCGCGGTGATCGCCTGGCCAATGGCGAGGCGCCCCAGCTGCCCAAGACCGAAGGTGACGGCGACCGCCGCGACCGCCGTGGCCCGCGTCCCGGTGATCGGCCCGGCGCCCCGGGTGGCCGTGGCCGCCCCGGCATGGACCGCCCGCCGGCCCCGCGTGGTGAAGTCACGACCGCCGCCACGACGCCTGCAGCCCCGGCTGCTGACGGCCCCAGCGGCCCGAAGGGCCCGGCCGTCAAGCGCGTGCGCCGCGCCACCCCGGCCACGCCGGCGGCTGGCGAGACCAAAGGAGAATAACGATGCTGCAACCCGCACGTCGCAAGTTCCGCAAGGAACACAAGGGCCGCAACACCGGCATCGCCACGCGTGGCGCTGCCGTGTCGTTCGGCGACTTCGGCCTCAAGGCCACCGAGCGCGGCCGCATCACGGCGCGCCAGATCGAAGCCGCCCGCCGCGCCATCAGCCGCCACATCAAGCGCGGCGGCCGCATCTTCATCCGCATCTTCCCCGACAAGCCGATTTCGCAGAAGCCGGCCGAAGTGCGCATGGGCAACGGCAAGGGCAACCCCGAGTACTACGTGGCCGAGATCCAGCCGGGCAAGGTGCTGTACGAGATCAACGGTGTGCCGGAACAACTGGCGCGCGAAGCGTTCCAGCTGGCCTCGGCCAAGCTGCCGCTGAAGTGCACCTTCGTCGCACGGCAGGTCGGCGCCTGACCAGGAGCACACATGAGCAAGACATCTGAACTGCGTGGCAAGGACGTGGCGGCGCTGGAAAAGGAAGTCTCCGATCTGCTGAAGGCCCATTTCGGCCTGCGCATGCAGAAGGCGACCCAGCAGCTGACGAACCACACGCAACTGGGCAACACACGGCGCGAGATCGCCCGAGTGAAGACCATCATCGCGGAAAAGAAGAGGGTCGCCAAATGAGCGAAGCACAAACCGCAACGAGCACGCCTGCGGCTGCCCCGCTGAAGAACACGCGTACGCTGGTCGGCCGCGTCGTCAGCGACAAGCGCGCCAAGACCATCACCGTGCTGGTCGAGCGCCGCACGGCGCACGAGCTCTACGGGAAGATCGTCGCCAAGTCGCGCAAGTACCACGCGCACGACGAGAAGGGCGAGTACAAGATGGGCGACCTGGTGGAAATCGCCGAAGGCCGGCCCATCAGCAAGACCAAGTCCTGGGTCGTGACCAAGCTGCTCGAGAAGGCCAAGCTGGTCTGATCCTCCGTGGGGCCTTCAGGCCCCACCCGCACGCTGCACGACCGGACACTGGACACTCCAGGTCCGGCCGTTTTCTTCACCACCAGGAGCGAACACATGCTCAAAGTCGGAGACAAGCTGCCCGCGGGCACCCTGCAGGAATTCATCGAGGTCGAGGGCAACGGTTGCTCGCTCGGGCCCAACACCTTCGACATCGCCAAGCTCACCGCCGGCAAGAAGATCGCCATCTTCGCGCTGCCCGGCGCCTACACGCCGACCTGTTCGGCCAAGCACGTGCCGGGCTACGTCGAACAGGCCGATGCGCTGAAGGCGGCCGGCATCGACGAGATCTGGTGCGTGTCGGTCAACGACGCTTTCGTGATGGGCGCCTGGGGCCGCGACCAGAAGACCGCCGGCAAGGTGCGCATGATGGCCGACGGCAGCGCCGAATTCACCAAGGCCACCGGCCTGACGCTGGACCTGACGGCGCGCGGCATGGGCCTGCGTTCGAACCGCTACTCGATGCTCGTCGTCGACGGCGTGGTCAAGTCGCTGAATGTCGAGGCCCCGGGCAAGTTCGAGGTCAGCGACGCCGGCACGATGCTGGCGCAGGCCAGGGCGCTGCTTGCTGAGATGAGTTCCAGCGGCGCTTGACGGCGGCCGCCAAAGAGTGCCATAACTAGCCAGGCTTCGCTGTTTGGCCTGAGCCGTTCCTGAAAAGTACCGGTCTTGCGCGAGACAGATCCACCTCCACGGGCCCAAGACTGACCGACGCGGTTCTGCTGCGACGGGGCAAGTTGGGGATGAACAAATGATCCAAATGCAATCGCGGCTCGACGTCGCGGACAACACTGGCGCGAAGTCCGTCATGTGCATCAAGGTGCTCGGCGGCTCCAAGCGCCGCTACGCCGGCATCGGCGACGTGATCAAGGTCAGCATCAAGGAAGCCGCGCCGCGTGGCCGCGTCAAGAAGGGCGAGGTCTACAGCGCCGTGGTCGTGCGCACCGCCAAGGGCGTGCGCCGCCAGGACGGCTCGCTGATCAAGTTCGACGGCAACGCCGCCGTGCTGCTGAACGCCAAGCTCGAGCCGATCGGCACCCGCATCTTCGGGCCGGTGACGCGCGAACTGCGCACCGAGCGCTTCATGAAGATCGTCTCGCTCGCACCGGAAGTGCTCTGAGCGGCTGCGCAAGAAGGACAGACCATGAACAAGATTCGCAAAGGCGACCAGGTCATCGTGTTGACCGGTCGCGACAAGGGCAAGCGCGGCACCGTGACGCAGCGCGTCGACGACGAGCGCATCGTCGTCGAAGGCGTCAACGTCGTCAAGAAGCACGTCAAGCCGAACCCGATGAAGGGCACCACCGGCGGCGTGATCGACAAGACCATGCCGATCCACCAGTCCAACGTGGCCATCTTCAATGCCGCGACCGGCAAGGCTGACCGTGTGGGTATCAAGCTGCTGGGCGATGGCAGCAGCCCGCAAGCAAGGAAAGGGTTCGCGTCTACAAGTCCAGCGGCCAAGAGATCAAGGCGTAACTGCAATGGCAAAGAAACAGCAGCCCGGCCAACGCGTGCCTGCGCGCCTGCACGCCATCTACCGCGAGAAGATCGTCCCCGAGTTGATGGCCAAGTTCGGCTTCACCTCGGTGATGCAGGTGCCCCGCCTGCAGAAGATCACGCTGAACATGGGCGTGAGCGAGGCCGTCTCCGACAAGAAGGTGATGGACAACGCCGTCGGCGACCTCACCAAGATCGCCGGCCAGAAGCCGGTGGTCACCAAGAGCAAGAAGGCATCGCCGGCTTCAAGATCCGCGACGGCGTGCCCATCGGCTGCATGGTCACGCTGCGCGGCGTGCGCATGTACGAGTTCCTCGACCGCTTCGTCACCGTGGCCCTGCCGCGCGTGCGCGACTTCCGCGGCATCTCCGGGCCGCGCCTTCGACGGCCGCGGCAACTACAACATCGGGGTCAAGGAGCAGATCATCTTCCCCGAGATCGAGTACGACAAGATCGACGCGATCCGTGGACTGAACATCAGCATCACGACCAGCGCCAAGAACGACGACGAGTGCAAGGCCCTGCTCTCTGCGTTCCGCTTCCCGTTCAAGAACTGAAGGGTGACCCGTGGCTAAAGCATCCCAGATCCAGCGCGAGCTCAAGCGCGCGCAACTGGTCGCCAAGTACGCGAAGAAGTACGCCGAACTCAAGGGCATCGCCAACGACGCCAAGAAGTCCGACGAAGAGCGTTATGCCGCGCGCCTGGAGCTGCAGAAGCTGCCGCGCAACGCCTACCCGACCCGTCAGCGCAACCGTTGCGAGCTGACCGGCCGTCCGCGCGGCACGTTCCGCAAGTTCGGCCTGGGCCGCAACAAGATCCGCGAACTCGCCTTCAAGGGCGACATCCCCGGCATGGTCAAGGCCAGCTGGTAATTCGGCGAGAAGAGCAGGAGCAATTTCATGAGCATGAGTGATCCCATCGCCGACATGCTGACCCGCATCCGCAACGCCCAGAGCGTCGAGAAGGCTGTGGTCACGATGCCGTCGTCGAAGCTGAAGGTGGCCATCGCCCAGGTCCTGAAGGACGAGGGCTACATCGACAACTTCGCCATCCGTGGCGAAGCCGCCAAGCCGAGCTCGAGATCGCGCTGAAGTACTACGCCGGCCGCCCGGTGATCGAGCGCATCGAGCGCGTCAGCCGCCCCGGCCTGCGCATCTACAAGGGCCGCGACGCCATCCCGCAGGTCATGAACGGCCTGGGCGTGGCCATCGTCACCACGCCCAAGGGCGTGATGACCGACCGCAAGGCACGCCAGGCCGGCATCGGCGGCGAAGTGCTCTGCTACGTGGCCTCGACGAATAGGAGCACAGCACATGTCCCGCGTAGGAAAAATGCCGATCACCGTGCCCAAGGGCGTGGACGTCTCGATCACGGCCGACCAGATCACCGTCAAGGGGTGCACTGGGCACGCTCACGCGCCCGCTCAACCCGCTGGTGGCGATCAAGATCGACGGCGGCAAGCTGAGCTTCGCCCCGGCCAACGACAGTCGCCGCGGCCGATGCGATGAGCGGCACGATGCGTGCACTGGTGGCCAACATGGTCAACGGCGTGAGCAAGGGCTTCGAGAAGAAGCTCAACCTGGTCGGCGTGGGCTTCCGCGCCCAGGCCCAGGGCCAGAAGCTCAACCTGCAGATCGGTTTCTCGCACCCGGTGGTCAAGGAGATGCCCGCGGGCATCAAGGTCGCCACGCCCGACGCAGACCGAAATCGTGATCAAGGGCGCCGACCGCCAGGTGGTGGGCCAGGTCGCCGCCGAAGTTCGCGCCATCCGTCCGCCCGAGCCCTACAAGGGCAAGGGCATCCGCTACGCGGATGAGAAGGTCACTCTCAAAGAGACCAAGAAGAAGTAAGGAGCGCGAACATGCTGAACAAGAAGGAACAACGCCTGCGCCGCTCGCGCCAGACGCGCCAGCGCATCGCGAAGCAGGACGTCGCGCGCCTGACGGTGTTCCGCTCCAACCTGCACATCTACGCCAGCGTGATCTCGCAGGACGGCGCCAAGGTGCTGGCCAGCGCGTCCACGGCCGAGAAGGAAGTGCGCGAGCAGCTCGGCGGCGCGGGCAAGGGCGGCAACGTCACTGCCGCCACCCTGATCGGCAAGCGCATCGCCGAGAAGGCCAAGGCCGCCGGTGTCGAGAAGGTCGCGTTCGACCGCTCGGGCTTCGCCTACCACGGCCGCGTCAAGGCGCTGGCCGAGGCGGCCCGCGAAGCCGGCCTGCAGTTCTAAGCGCCCCACGCGCACAGAGGATTCGAACATGGCGAAGTTTCAACCCCGCGCGCAGACCGAAGGCAACGACGACGGCCTGAAGGAAAAGATGATCGCGGTCAACCGCGTCACCAAGGTCGTCAAGGGCGGTCGCACGCTCAGCTTCGCGGCGCTGACCGTCGTCGGCGACGGCGACGGCCGCATCGGCATGGGCAAGGGCAAGGCCAAGGAAGTGCCGGTTGCGGTGCAGAAGGCCATGGAATCGGCCCGCCGCAACATGGTCAAGGTGTCGCTCAAGGACGGCACGATCCACCACAAGGTGATCGGCGGCCACGGCGCGGCCAAGGTGCTGATGGCGCCGGCCAAGCCGGGTGACGGCATCATCGCCGGCGGCCCGATGCGCGCCGTGTTCGAGGTGATGGGCGTCACCGACATCGTCGCCAAGAGCCTCGGCTCGACCAACCCCTACAACATGGTGCGCGCCACGCTCGATGCGCTGAAGTCGTCGACGACGCCGGCCGAGGTCGCCGCCAAGCGCGGCAAGTCGGTCGAAGAGCTGTTCAACTGAAGCGCGGCGGAGAACTCAGCGTCCGACACGAAAAGAAGACCCTCACGGTGAAGCTGGTTCGCAGCATCGCCGGTACGCGCGAGTCGCATCGCGCCACGGTGCGCGGCCTCGGCCTGCGCAAGCTCAACAGCCAGTCCACGCTGGAAGACACGCCCGCGGTGCGCGGCATGATCAACAAGGTCGCGTACCTGGTGAAGGTGCTCTGATGGAACTGAACACCATCAAGCCCGCTGAAGGCTCCAAGAAGCCGCCGCCGCCGCGTCGGCCGCGGCATCGGTTCGGGCCTGGGCAAGACCGCCGGCCGCGGCCACAAGGGCCAGAAGTCCCGTGCCGGTGGCTACCACAAGGTCGGCTTCGAAGGCGGCCAGATGCCGCTGCAGCGCCGCCTGCCCAAGCGCGGCTTCAAGTCGCACCAGCTCAAGTACAACGCCGAGATCACGCTGGCCGACCTCGAGGCGCTGGGCGCCGACGAGGTCGACCTGCTGACGCTGAAGGCGGCCGGCCTGGTGCGCGCCAGATCAAGACCGTCAAGGTCATCAAGACGGGCGAGCTGACGAAGAAGGTCGCGCTCAAGGGCATCGGCGCGACGGCCGGCGCCAAGGCTGCCATCGAGGCGGCCGGCGGCGCGGTCGCCCTGGCGCTGCGCCTAGGAAGCCCAGAACGTGGCAACCAACGCAACTCAGCTGGCCAAGAGCGGCAAGTTCGGCGACCTGCGTCGCCGGCTCGTCTTCCTGGTGCTTGCGCTCGTGGTCTACCGCATCGGCGCGCACATCCCGGTGCCGGGCATCGACCCGAACCAGCTGCAGCAGCTGTTCAAGGGGCAGGCCGGCGGCATCCTGAGCCTGTTCAACATGTTCTCGGGCGGGGCGCTGTCGCGCTTCACCGTGTTCGCGCTGGGCATCATGCCGTACATCTCGGCGTCGATCATCATGCAGTTGATGACCCACGTCGTGCCGACCCTCGAGGCGCTGAAGAAGGAAGGCGAGGCGGGCCGCCGCAAGATCACGCAGTACACGCGCTACGGCACGCTGGGCCTGGCGCTGTTCCAGTCGCTGGGCATCGCGCTCGCGCTGGAAGGCTCGCCGGGCCTGGTCATTGCGCCGGGCTTCGGCTTTCGCATGACGGCGGTGGTCAGCCTGGTGGCGGGCACGATGTTCCTGATGTGGCTGGGCGAGCAGATCACCGAACGCGGCCTGGGCAACGGCATCTCGATCCTGATCTTCGCCGGCATCGCTGCGGGCCTGCCCAACGCCATCGGCGGCCTGTTCGAGCTGGTGCGCACCGGTGCGATGAGCATCCTGGCCAGCTTGTTCATCATCATCATCGTCGGCCTCGTCACCTTCGCCGTGGTCTTCGTCGAACGCGGACAGCGCAAGATCCTGGTCAACTATGCCAAGCGCCAGGTCGGCAACAAGGTCTATGGCGGCCAGTCGTCGCACCTGCCGCTGAAGCTGAACATGTCGGGCGTGATCCCGCCGATCTTCGCATCGTCGATCATCCTGTTCCCGGCGACGGTAGTCGGCTGGTTCGCCACCGGTGACGGGCTCCGCTGGCTGAAGGACCTGTCGGCGGCGCTGTCGCCGGGCCAGCCGATCTACGTCATGCTGTACGCGGCGATGATCGTGTTCTTCTGCTTCTTCTACACCGCGCTGGTCTTCAACAGCCGCGAGACGGCGGACAACCTGAAGAAGAGCGGCGCGTTCATCCCGGGCATCCGCCCGGGCGAACAGACTGCCAAGCACATCGACCGCATCCTGTCGCGCCTGACGCTGGGCGGTGCTGTCTACATCACGCTGGTGTGCCTGCTGCCCGAGTTCCTGATCCTCAGGTACAACGTGCCGTTCTATTTCGGCGGCACCTCGCTGCTGATCATCGTCGTCGTGACGATGGACTTCTGGGCCCAGGTGCAGAGCTACGTGATGAGCCAGCAGTACGAGTCGCTGCTGAAGAAGGCCAATTTCAAGGCGAGCTGAGATGGCGAAAGACGATGTCATCCAGATGCAGGGGGAGATTCTCGAGAACCTCCCCAACGCCACCTTCCGCGTGAAGCTGGAAAACGGACACGTGGTGCTCGGCCACATCTCCGGGAAGATGCGCATGCACTACATCCGCATCCTGCCCGGCGACAAGGTGACCGTCGAGCTGACGCCCTACGATTTGACCCGTGCTCGCATCGTGTTCCGCGCCAAGTAAAGACCAGGAATGGGTCAAGGAGAAGAGCATGAAAGTCGCTGCATCGGTCAAGAAGATGTGCCGCAACTGCAAGATCATCCGCCGCAAGGGCGTGGTGCGAGTGATCTGCACCGACCCGCGCCACAAGCAGCGTCAAGGCTGATCTAGAGGAACACCATGGCACGTATTGCCGGCATCAACATCCCGCCGCACAAGCACGCGGAAATCGGCCTGACCTCGATCTACGGCATCGGCCGTACCACCGCGCAGAAAATCTGCGAAGCGGCGGCATCGCCTACTCGAAGAAGATCAAGGACCTGTCCGACGGCGACCTGGAGAAGATCCGCGAAGAGATCGGCCGCATGACGATCGAAGGCGACCTGCGCCGCGAACTGTCGATCAACATCAAGCGCCTGATGGACCTGGGCTGCTACCGCGGCTTCCGCCACCGCCGCGGCCTGCCGGTGCGCGGCCAGCGCACGCGCACCAACGCCCGCACCCGCAAGGGCCCGCGCAAGGGCGCCGCTGCGCTGAAGAAGAACGCGCCGCCCCAGAGAAAACTGAAAGAAAGACAAGACATGGCCAAGGCACCCGTCAATACCGCCGCTCAACGCGTGCGCAAGAAGATCCGCAAGAACGTTGCGGACGGCATTGCGCACGTCCACGCGTCGTTCAACAACACGATCATCACGATCACCGATCGCCAAGGTGGCGCGCTGGCCTGGGCCAGCAGCGGTGGCCAGGGTTTCAAGGGTTCGCGCAAGAGCACGCCGTTCGCTGCCCAGGTGGCTGCGGAAGTGGCAGGCCGCGCTGCCCAGGAACAAGGCATCAAGAACCTCGACGTGCGCATCAAGGGCCCCGGCCCCGGCCGCGAGTCGTCGGTTCGTGCGCTGGCCTCGCTGGGCATCCGCATCAACTCGATCTCCGACGTCACGCCGGTGCCGCACAACGGCTGCCGCCCGCAGAAGCGCCGCCGCATCTGACGCGATGTGCTGTCCGCAGGGGCCCGTGGGCTGGGGGGCGCTTGCCCCCGGTCCTTCATGCAAGCCCACCGTCTGCGCGCCCGCTACATCGGCACCAGACTCGCGCGGGTCGCCGAAGAAGCTCGGCCGCGTCAGACAGACACAAGAGGATCAGCAAGTGGCACGTTATCTCGGCCCCAAGGCCAAACTTTCCCGCCGCGAAGGCACCGACCTGTTCCTGAAGAGCGCCCGCCGCTCGATCAGCGACAAGGCCAAGTTCGACTCCAAGCCCGGCCAGCATGGCCGCACCTCGGCTCGCGCACCTCCGACTTCGGCCTGCAGCTGCGCGAGAAGCAGAAGGTCAAGCGCATGTACGGCGTGCTGGAGCGCCAGTTCCGCCGCTACTTCGCCGAGGCCGAGCGCCGCAAGGGCAACACCGGCGCGAACCTGCTGCTGCTGCTCGAGTCGCGCCTGGACAACGTCGTCTACCGCATGGGCTTCGGCTCCACGCGCGCCGAGGCGCGCCAGCTCGTCTCGCACAAGGCGCTGACGGTGAACGGGCAGGTCGTGAACATCCCGTCTTACCAGGTCAAGCCCGGTGACGTGATCGCGCTGCGCGAGAAGTCCAAGACCCAGCTCCGTGTGACCGACGCGCTGAAGCTGGCGCAGTCCATCGGCCTGGCCGACTGGGTGCAGGTCGACGCCACCAAGATGGAAGGCATCTTCAAGAAGGTACCCGATCGCGACCAGTACGGCGCCGAGATCAAGGAAGCGCTGATCGTCGAGTTGTACTCGCGCTAAGCAAAGAACGAAAGCGTGGCGCCCGGCCGCCCGGCCGCGCGCCCATCGCGATGGCTTCCGCATGCCGGGTGCGAAGCCGATAGCCCCAGACCCCGGCGCGGTCCTACAGCCTTATCGGTGTAACGAGCCGAGGGTATTGACAGGAACTAAAGAACTTCATGCAAACCACCCTTCTGAAGCCCAAGGCCATCCAGGTCGAGCCGCTCGGCGGCCACCGCGCCAAGGCCACGCTCGAGCCCTTCGAGCGCGGTTACGGCCACACCCTCGGCAACGCGCTGCGGCGCGTGCTGCTGTCGTCGATGGTGGGCTATGCGCCGACCGAGGTCACCATCGCCGGCGTGCTGCACGAGTACTCGGCCATCGACGGCGTGCAGGAAGACGTCGTGCACATCATGCTCAACCTGAAGGGCGTGGTCTTCCGCCTGCACAACCGCGACGAAGTGACGCTGGTGCTGCGCAAGGAAGGCGAAGGCGCCGTGACGGCGGCTGACATCCAGACCCCGCACGACGTAGAGATCATCAATCCCGAGCACGTCATCGCCAACTTGTCGCAGGGCGGCAAGCTCGACATGCAGATCAAGGTCGAGAAGGGCCGCGGCTACGTGCCGGGCAACCTGCGCCGCTTCGGCGACGAGCCCACCAAGAGCATCGGCCGCATCGTGCTCGACGCCTCTTTCTCGCCCGTGCGCCGCGTCAGCTACGCCGTCGAGAACGCCCGCGTCGAGCAGCGCACCGACCTCGACAAGCTGGTGATGGAGATCGAGACCAACGGCGCCATCGCGCCCGAGGAAGCCATCCGCCAATCGGCCCGCATCCTGGTCGAGCAGCTCGCCTTCTTCGGCCAGATCGACGTCAACCCGATCGACAGCATCGTCGACGCCAGGCCGCGCCCGACGCCGTTCGACCCGATCCTGCTGCGCCCGGTGGACGAGCTCGAACTGACGGTGCGTTCGGCCAACTGCCTGAAGGCCGAGAACATCTACTACATCGGCGACCTGATCCAGCGCACCGAGACCGAGCTGCTGAAGACGCCGAACCTGGGCCGCAAGAGCCTGAACGAGATCAAGGAAGTGCTGGCTTCGCGCGGGCTCACGCTCGGCGCGCGGCTGGAAAACTGGCCCCCGCAGGGCCTCGACAAGCGCTGAATACCCCCTACGGCCTTCGGCCGCCCCCTCAAGGGGGCAACGCCGGTGGGCTGGCGAAGCCAGATCCACGGCGTTCGCTTGGTAAGAGCAGCCAGCCTGTGCAAGCCCCGGTACCTGATCCGGCCGGGGTTCAATAACGAAAGGAAAGCACCATGCGCCACCGTAACGGCCCTCGCAAACTGAACCGCACCACCTCGCACCGCCTGGCGATGCTGAGGAACATGTGCAATTCGCTCATCACCCACGAGGCGATCAAGACCACGCTGCCCAAGGCCAAGGAGCTGCGCAGCGTCGTCGAGCCGCTGATCACCCTGGGCAAGACGCCCACGCTGGCCAACCGCCGCCTGGCCTTCAACCGCACGCGCGACCGCGACGTCGTGGCCAAGCTCTTCAACGAGCTGGGCCCGCGTTACCAGGCGCGTCCGGGTGGCTACACGCGCATCCTGAAGATGGGCTTCCGCGTCGGCGACAACGCGCCGATGGCTTTCGTCGAATTCGTCGACCGCCCTGAGTCCGTCGCCACCGATGTGGCCGCACCGGCCGAGAAGGCGGAGTGAAGGCCGCTCCGGCTTGACCGGAGTCGACTTGCTGCACATCGCCGGCCTCGCGCCGGCGATGTGCTTTCAAAGCCGGCCCTGTGACGGGCCCGCGCTTACCTCGCGGCCCTCTTCGCCGCCGGCTTGACGGACTTCTTGGCAGGCGCCTTGGCCGCCACCTTCTTCGGCGCAGCCTTCTTGGCCACGGTGGCCTTCACGGGCACCTTCGCTGCTGCCTTCTTGGCCGGGGCCTTGGCGGCCTTCTTCAGCGCCGCGGCTTCCTTCTCCACCGCCTTCTGCAGGGCCTTGGCCTTGCGCTCGGCGCTCGCCTGCAGCGCGGCCAGCTTCTTGCCGGTGCTGCGGCGCGTGGCCTCCAGCTTCTTCTCGGCCGAGGCCACCGACTTCTGCGCCGACGCGCTGGCCTTGCCCAACTGAGCCTGCGCCTTCTTCACCTGCGCTTCGGCAATCTTCACCAGCTTGCCGACCTTGGCCTTGGCGTCGTCGCGCTGCTGCTCGACCTTCTTGCGTGCGCGCGTCACGCTCGCGGACATCGCATCACCCAGGGCTTCGACCTTGTGGGTCAGGGCGGTGCCCACTTCCTTCGCAGCTTTGCTCAGATGCTCGCCGGCCTGGGCGAGTTCGGACTTCTTCGTGGTCTTGCGAGTGGCCATGTCTTTCCTTCTTGAAGTGAACGGTTGCTCGCGACTTTCCGCGCAGCCCCGCAAATTTAAGCTGTGCAGGGCCCGACACGTGCGATACCGCTCAAACAAGTGCACCGTGCGTGCGCCCGGTGTCGCGGCATGACGCCTCGGCGGCTCGGTACGGCATCGCACCGACGGCCGGCGCGGACCGGACTATCCTAGCTGGCCGCTCCGGCAAGCCACGCAGCGAGAATGCCGATGAGCCTGCCCGACCCGAAGCCTGCGGCACCCGACGGCGTCGCCTTCGCCCCGGCATTGCGCTGGCTCCTGCTGGCCGTGACGCTGGCACTGGCCTGGGTGCTTCAGCCATTTGCCGGCGCCATCCTTTGGGGCGCCATCGTGGCGTTGCTGTTCGCACCCTGGAACCGTTGGCTGCTGCCGCGCGTGGGACGCCGGCGCTCGCTGGCGGCAGGGCTCACGCTGCTGCTGGTGGTGGTCGTCGTCGTGCTGCCGCTGCTGCTGCTGCTGGCCGCCCTGGGCAACGAAGCCGCCACGCTCTACGAGCGGGTGCAGAGCAACGAGCTGAAGCCGACGCAGTACTTCCGCGAGATCTTCGGCGCGCTGCCGCACTGGGTGCGTGAACTGCTGGACCGCTTCGGCCTCGTCAACTTCACCGCGTTGCAGCGCTGGCTCAACGCGCTGCTGCTCCAAGGCAGCCGCATCCTCGGTTCGCAGGCCTTCGACATCGGCCAGAACACGCTCGACTTCGTGCTCAGCGTGTGCATCGCGCTCTACCTGGCCTTCTTCCTGATGCGCGACGGCGAGGGCCTGGTGCGCCTGCTGCGGCGGGCCGTGCCGCTGGCGCCGCAGCACACGCGGGAACTGGTGGACAAGTTCAGCACCGTTATCCGCGCCACGGTGCGCGGCAACTTCGTCGTCGCCGCCATCCAGGGTGCCCTGGGCGGTCTGGCCTTCTGGGTGCTGGACATCGGTGCCGTGCTGCTGTGGACGGCGCTGATGACCTTCCTGTCGCTGCTGCCCGCGGTGGGCGCGGCGCTGGTGTGGGCGCCGGTGGCGATCTACTTACTCGTCACCGGCGCGCTGTGGCAGGGCTGGGCGCTTATCGCCTGGGGCGTGCTCATCATTGGCCTGGCCGACAACGTACTGCGCCCCATGCTGGTGGGCCGCGACACGCGCCTGCCCGACTGGCTGGTGCTGCTCAGCACCCTGGGCGGCATGGCCGTGATGGGCTTCAACGGTTTCGTACTCGGGCCGGTCGTGGCAGCGATGTTCGTTGCGGTGTGGCACATCCATCTGGCGCGCGCCGACCAGCCTTGACCACCGGCCTCGAGGCCGGCGCGGCTTCAGCGCGGCAGCGGGTCCACGGGCACGGGCATCGGCCTCGGTGGCGGCGGTGCGGATGCCGGCGTCGACGGCGAGAGCGGCTGGGTGCCGACGCTGTAGGTCTTCAGCTCGCGCAGCATGCCGCCGCTCTCCACGCTGCCGCTGACGCTGCCGTGGCCGGCCATGCGGGCCAGGCAGTCGGCCTTGTCGCCGCCGCTCAGCGCGTTGCAGCGCTGGCGTGCATTGGCGGCGTAGTCCGCCGCCCCGGCGTTGTCGAGCGCGCCGCGTCGCGCCTGTGCGTAGGACGCGTGGGCTTCGCGCAGGCAGGCACTCATCTCCTGGCCCGTCTGGCCGCTGCGGCAGGCCGCCAGCTCGCGCTGGTAGAGCGCACGCAGTTCGGCCTGCTCGGACTTGCTGGCCGCGGTTGCGGCCAACGGCGCCAGCAGCGCGGCCAGGCCGAGCACGACGGCACAGGTGCCGGCATGCAGGAAGGGGGTGGCTGGGTATCTCATGGGGTGCTCTCCATTCACTCTTCAGGGGTTGGTGGCGACCGCATCGCGCAGCGGGCCGCTGGCCCGTGACCGGCAGTCGCTGCGCTGCGCGCTGCTGGCCATCGTGTTGCAGCGGAAGTTGGCGTCGGCGCGTGCGGCAGTACTGGCGTGGCGGGCTTGCGCCTGCTGCACCGCCTGCTGCACCACCGCCGCCAGCGTCAGCAACAGCGCAACCATCACCAACCCCGCCACCAGCAGCAGCGGCCACCGCCTGAGCAGGCTGTGCACGCTGCCGGCCAACGCTGTCGGCGCACGCGCCGGCGGGTTCCAATGCAGTAGCACGGGCATGAGCAAACGCGACTGGGGTGTGGTGTGTTGAAGGGTACCGCGCCCGACCGGCAGATCGGGGCGGCGGGCCCGGCGAGCGTGCGGCGCAGTGGCTGCTGCCGCGCGCGCCCGGCCGAGGTTCAATGCTTTTTGAACCAGCTGTCGGAGGCCTTCTTCTGCCATGCGGCCACCTGGCTTTCGGCCTCTTCCTTGGCGATGCCGTAGCGTTCCTGGATCTTGCCGGCGAGCTGGTCACGCCGGCCGGCCACGACATCGATGTCGTCGTCGGTCAGCTTGCCCCATTGCTCCTTGGCATGGCCAGTGATCTGCTTCCAGTTCCCTTGGATTTGTTCCCAGTTCATACAGTGCTCCTTGTCAGTACAGATTGACCGTCACGCTCACGGGCGAATGGCGATCTCGTTCCTCACGCTCTTCACGCCTTCGACCTTGCGGGTCACGGTTTCGGCGGACGACTTCTCGGCTGCGCTCTTGGCAAAGCCCGACAGCATCACGACACCGTTGAGCGTCTCGACGCTGATGGACGCCGCGTCGACGATCTTGTTGTCGACGAAGCGCGCCTTCACTGCGGTGGTGATGGCGGTGTCGTCGACGTAGGCGCCGACCGATTCCTGCCCGCGCGTGACGGCACAGCCGGTAACGGTGGCCAGGGCGAAAACGGCGGCGGTGATGGCGAGGGTGTGGCGAATGGTCATGGTGTTGCTCCAGTCTGAAAGATGAGTCGAGGGGTTGTCGCGCAACGCTTGCACCGGGGTACGGTGCTGCGCTGTGGGTTGTCTGCAACCTCCAGAGCCACTGTAGGAACCGATTCGCGCCCCGCCCATCAGTGCACGGCGCAGCGGTTTGTAAGACGGCAACCCTTTGCGTCAGTAGGTGCGATGTCGCACAGACGCCCACGGGCACGGCGTCCAAGCTTGCTTTTCCGAGACGCTGCCCGACCTGGCTAGACAAGCTGCGCGGTGCAGCGTTTCGTTTTGCACTGCAACGAAAGCACACCATGACCCCACGCCGGCCCACCGCCCCCACCAACATCCTGCATCGCACCCTGGCTTCGGCCGGCCTGCTTGCCGTCGTCACCTTGGGCTTGGGCGCCTGCGCCACGCCGCCACCGCCGCCCAACGAGCAGATGGCCGTCTCGGCCGCAGCCATCCAGAACGCATCTGCCGCCGGCGCCACCGAGTTCGCCCCCGCCGAACTGGCCCTGGCGCGCGACAAGATGGCTCGCGCCACGCAGGCCGCTGCGGCTGACGAGCCGGTGCGTGCGATGGCCCTGGCCCAGCAGGCCCAGGCCGACGCCAAGCTGGCGCAGGCCAAGGCCGAGTCGGCCAAGTCGAAGAAGGCGGCCGACGCCCTGAACGAAGCGGACCGCGCCTTGCGCGAAGAGATGGCCCGCAAGACCGCCCCCAACACCCCGAGGAATTGAGATGAAGCTGCAACACACCACCACCACCGCCACCGGTTCGCGCACCTTCGGTGCCCTGAGCCTGCTCGCCGCCGCTGCCTTGCTGGCCTTGTCGGCCTGCGGCTCGGCGCCGCGCAACAACGACCAGCTGAACTCGGCGCGCAGCGCCTACAACGCAGCGGCGGCCAACCCGGAAGTGCGTGACGGCGCGCCGGTCGAGCTGAAGGCGGCCGCCGACGCGCTGAACCGCGCCGACCAGGCCCTGGCGCGCGAAGACAACATGGCCACCGTCAACAACCTGGCCTACCTTGCCAGCCAGAGTGTGGCCACGGCGCAGGCTGCGGGCAGCCGCAAGGCGTCGGAGGCCGCCGTGGCCAAGGCCAACGCCGAGCGCGACCGCATGCGCCTGCAAGCACGCACCCAGGAAGCCGATGCTGCGACGCGCAGCGCCCAGGCCGCGCAGGTCGATGCCCGCGCCTCGCAGATCCAGGCCCAGTCGGCCGAACGCGACGCGCGTGTCTCGCAGCGTGCGGCCGATGCTTCGCAGCAGCAGGCCGCCGCCTCCCAGCAGGACGCGCAGGCCGCGATGCAGCGAAACCAGATGCTCGAAGAGCAGTTGCGTGACTTGAACGCGAAGAAGACGAATCGCGGCATGGTCATCACCATCGGCGACGTGCTCTTCGACACCGGGCGAGCCGAGCTCAAGTCGGGTGGCATGCGCAACATGGACAAGCTGGTCAGCTTCCTCCAGAACAACCCGAAGCGCCGCGCGCAAGTCGAGGGCTTCACCGACAGCGTGGGCGGCGACAGCATGAACCAGGAGCTCTCGGCGCGCCGTGCCGACGCCGTGCGCAGCGCGCTGGTCTCTCGCGGCATTGCGGGTGACCGCATCGGCACGCAGGGCTATGGGGAGGCCTTCCCGGTGGCAGGCAACGACAGCGCCGGTGGCCGTCAGATGAACCGTCGCGTAGAGATCGTGCTGTCCGACGACGGCGGGGTGGTCGCGCCCCGCTGATCTAAGGGGTGCAGGGCCGCTGCGTCTGTTCGGACCCGACGGCCGTCTCCCCTGCAGCTGCCCCCAGCTGAAAGCGGCACCATGAAGCGCCTGTCCCTGACCTGCCTGGCCGCACTGGCACCCGCTGCGCTGCCGTCGCGCCGCCTGAGACTCTGATCCTCCCTGTCTGACCGGGCCCGGCGACGTGTCATGCGCTGTCGGGCCCTTTGCCGTCGGCTTCGGCAACGCGCTTACCTCCTATTCCGTGGGCACGCATACCATCATGCACGTTGAACGTGCGTGAAGGAAAGTTAGGTCAAGTCGCAGTGAAAAACCGGCTGATCGGCAGTATCCGGAAACAGTGGCGCCTCGCTTTGCGCAAGGCGTTCGCGCTGCTCCCGCGCCCGCTGCGGTTTGCCGTCTTCCGCTCCTTCGTGGAGTGCGATCCGAAGCCCGACCAGCGCTTGGTTCTGAAGATCGCCGAGACCCGGGACGAGCTGGAGCAGTGCTACTCGCTGCTGCACGACGCCTATGTCGGCGAGGGTTTCATGAAGCCAGCGCCCAGCGGCCTGCGCGCCACGCTCTACCACGCCCTGCCCACGACCACCACGCTGTGCGCCAAGTACGACGGCAAGGTGGTGGGCACGCTGTCGTTGATACGGGAAAGCGTGTTCGGCTTTCCGCTGCAGGCGATCTTCGACCTGACGGAGATCCGCGCGCGGGGCGGCAACCTCGCCGAGGTGTCGGCGCTGGCGGTGCACAAGGACTTCCGCAAGACGGGCGGGGCCATCCTGTTCCCGCTGATGAAGTTCATGTATGAGTACTGCACGACGTATTTCGACACGCGGCATCTGGTGATCGCGGTACACCCGACGCGCATCGAGATGTACGAGTCGCTGCTGTTCTTCGAGCGGCTGACGGAGAACGAGGTCGACAAGTACGACTTTGCCAACGGTGCACCGGCCGTGGGAGCCACCCTGGACTTGCGCCGTGCACCCTGCAAGTACCGCGAGATATACGGCCAGAAAGCCCCCCGAAAGAATCTGTACACGTACTTCGTCAAGATCAGCCTGCCCAACATCGTGCTGCCAGGGCGCCGATATTTCACGACCAACGACCCGGTGATGACCACGGAGTTGCTGGACTACTTCTTCAACCAGCGTACGCAGGTGTTCCAGAGGCTGGGCATGCGCGAGCGCATCCTGCTGCACTCGATCTACAACCTGCCCGAGCACCAGAAGATGCTGCCGAGCATCGACGACGCCGAAGAAGCTGCCAAGGCCGGAAGTGGCGCCACCCACCTGCGCCAGCACCAGCGCTACTCCCTCAAGTGCCCGGGCAATTTCTCGCTGATATCGCCCGAGGGCAGGGCCACGACGACCAGCCTGCGGGTGGTGGAACTGTCCAGATTCGGCTTCCTGGCGTATGCCAAGGACGACATCCCCACACATCTGGGGCGAGGTCACCATCCATCTGGGCACCAACGAAGCGTCCGTCGTGCGTGCGATGGCCGTGCGCGGCAAGACCAAGGACGGCAAGGGCCTGTACGGCTTCACGTTGGCCGAGCCCGACACTGCCTGGCGCAAGTTCGTCGGGGCATTGACGGCCGGGGTCACGAGCAAGGACCTGGGCAATGCGACGCATTTCATGACGGATTGAATGATCGTGCAAGCCGGCCCCACCGGCGATGCCGACGAAGGACCGGAGCAGCGCAGCGTGTGATTTGCGGAACCAGGGGGAGATGCCCAGGCAGTTCGAGCGATGCCGCTGGGCGGTCACAATTCCTTGGTGCAGGCACTCAAGGATGTCGAGTCTCTTTACACTTTGCAGGTCTGGGCTCGGCTGAGGTCCTGGGCATTGGCAGCCCCCCTCGAATGCATGGGGAAGCGAGGCGACTCGGCACTCTTGAGTTCAGGGTGGCTGCAGCCCCGTGGCGTACGCTACGGAATCGGCGCGTCAATCATGGCCATCTGCAGGCACCATGTAGTACCGTAGAAGGGCTCAGGCAACACGTATCGGGCTCGCAGGCGCGAAAATTGCTTACTTTTCCGGGAAGCGCGGGATTGACGCAAGGAACAGAGGGTGAATATGACCAGACCGTCTACAGAACGAGGCAGTGATGCCCAGAACCTCTCCGAAGGACGCCGGCGGTTTCTGCGCCGCGGTGCAGCGACCACGCCGTTGCTGCTGACGCTGACCGCCCAACCCGCCCTCGGATTCACGTGCTATTCACCCTCCGGCTCGCTTTCGAAGAACACGAGCGGCGGGCGCAACTACACCGGCGACTGCACGGGCAAATCGCCGGGCAACTACAAGGCGCAGATTGTCCCCGGCCCTGGTGACAGTTACAACTGGCCGACGGAGTCTTACGTGCCGGGTGACCGTCTAATCAAGATGTTCCCGGCAGGGCCTTTTCTGGACAGCTTCATGGCGGACACCACCACGACGAAGACCCTCCTTCAGGTCCTGAACCTTGGCGGTAATGGTGATCCGTACCAGTTCGCCGCCCACATGATTGCCGCTGTCTTGAACTGCGTCAACGGCTTTGTCCCCGCCGGGGTCATGACCGAAGGTCAACTGCGAACGATTTGGACGGCTCTCTACACGGCCGGAACGATTCAGGTCGGGTCGGAGCACTGGGACAAGGAGCGGTTCGTCCAATACCTCACGGCTTACAAAATCGGTGGCTGAAGCCGCTGGCAATCGATCACCCGCGCAGTTGTTGCTGCTGCCCTTGCGCGGCGGATTGGCGGTTTTTGATCGCCGGTTCGGCGATACCCATGTGCTCGATGCCGCTCGGGTGTCTTCTTTGACCGCAGCCGCGGCAGATGAAACCCGCTGGCGTGGGGCCGTCGCCGCTTTGGGTTTGACCGACTTGAGCGATGCCTGGTCGGCGCGCCTCGCGGATGATCTGGCGGCGCTGATACCGCTGGACCGCGCCGAAGGCGCGTTCTCGGCTTGACTCCGGTACGGCTGGCCGAACACAGCCTGCGCCAAGTCCAGGACGGGCTGCGCGACGGTCGGATCGCCATTCAGACAGGTCCGCTCTGCATCCACGTCAGGTCGTCTCTTCCGGATGTAGCCGAAGCACTGTATCGGCTGTACGCGCAGCATCCCTGCTATTGGGATCCGCCGTTCGCGGACTTCCATGTCGAAGTCCGCAGCCCGCCGAACCTTCGCCGATGGCTGCGTCCGCAGGCGGTCTTTCTCATCGAGGGTGAACCGACCTTCGAACCGCTGCCCCGTGAACAGGCGCCCGCGCTGTTCGAATGGGGATTCAACTGGGTTGTCGCGGCCGGCTGTTCGCAATGGCTGAACATTCACGCCGCCTGTCTGGAGCGCAATGGCAAGGCGCTGGTTCTGCCGGCCCCACCTGGTTCGGGAAAGAGCACGTTGTGCGCCGCCCTGGCCTTCAGGGGTTGGCGGCTGCTTTCCGACGAGCTCACCTTGCTGGACCCAGAGACTTACGAGGTGCATGGATTGGCTCGCCCGATCAACCTGAAGAACGACTCCATCGCCTTGATCAAGGCCTTCGCACCCGAGGTGGTCTGGGCACCCAAGGCTTACGACACGGTCAAGGGCCGCGTCACCCATGCTGCGCCGCCGCCGGACAGCGTGGCGCACATGCGCTCGACGGCTCAGCCGCGCTGGATCGTGTTTCCGCGCTATGTCGCGTCATCCGAGCCGAAGCTGCAAGAGCGGGAGAAGGCCTTGACCTTCGCCCACCTTGCGCAGAACGCTTTCAACTACACGGTCCACGGCGAGCGCGGCTTCCGGGCGGTCGGCGGGCTGGTCGCTCAATGCGACTGCTACGAATTCGAGTACAGCCGGCTGGAAGACGCCATCGAGGTGTTCGAGTGGCTGGCGGAGGAGTCAGGTGCCTAGGGTAGCCGGGGAGTCGGGCGTCGTCGAGTGCCTGGCCGACAGCGCGCGTCTGGCGGCGCTCAGCCTGAGCCAGTGGGACCGATTGCTGCGCCTGGCAAGGGCCAGCAACCTGATGGGGCGTCTGCTGCAGGTCATCGACGCCGCCGGGCCGGCGCTGCGTCTGCCCCCCGAGGTGGAGCCGCACCTGCAGGCAGTCCGCGTGCTCACCTCGCACCAGCGCGAAGCCGTCGTCTGGGAGTGCAACCGCATCGCTCAGGCGATCAGCGGCCTCGGTACACCCCTGTTGCTGCTCAAGGGTGCTGCCTACGTTATGGCCGATCTTCCGGCCGCACACGGGCGCCTGTTCGGTGACATCGACCTGCTGGTGCAGCGGACACAGATCGATGAGGTCGAGCGTGTGCTCCGACTGCATGGCTGGTTCATGGGCCAGGTCAGCGCATACGACGAAGACTACTACCGCCGATGGATGCACGAGCTGCCGCCGATGACACACGCGCTGCGGCATACCTCGATCGACGTGCATCACAACATCCTGCCACCCAGCAGTGGGCATGCGCCTGATCCGTCCGTGCTGCTGGCCCTCAGTGTGCCGATCCCGGGCACGGTGTTTCGGCGCCTCTGCGATGAGGACATGGTCATTCACAGCGCCAGTCACCTGTTTCACGAAGGTGAGGTGCGCCATGCGCTGCGTGACCTCTACGACCTGGATGCCTTGCTCAGGGGTTTCTCTTTGCGGGAAGGCTTCTGGGATCGGCTGCTGGCTCGGGCCCGGCAACTGCGCCTTGAGTGGTGTTGCCATCTGGCCTTGCGCTATTCCCGCGCGATCCTGGGCACGCCGGTGCCGGATGCGGTGTGCGCCGCTGCGGCGCGCCAGTCCGGGGTTGGATCGTTGCGTCAGATGCTGCTGGACGCGGTTTACCGTCGCGCATTCCGTGCGCAGCACCCCGAGTTCGCGGGTCCGTCCGATCGTGCTGCGGCGCGCTATTTGTACGTGCGGTCCCATGCGCTTCGAATGCCGCCGCATCTGCTGCTGGCTCACCTGACTCGAAAGGCGTGGACGCGCGCCTTCACGACGACCAGTGTTCGCATCGGCGCAGGTTGATCTTGTTCACCTGCGGCCAGGGTTGCCGGTTGCTTCACGCCGAGCAACACGTTGCCGACAGACAACGACGGCATCGTCAAGCTGACTGGGCATACACATCGGGTTACACGCTTACGGGCGATCCCAATGGCCAGGACCTGGGCAACTTCTCGGCCTTGTCGATTTACACCACTTTCACCACGGTAAGCTTCAGCAGCCGCGGAACGCCCAACGACGGAAAGAAGAACAACACTGTCATTGCCAACGTCGGTCTGACTCGTGCCCCCGGTGACTCGGACATGCAGATCCCCGACCTGATTCACTGGCGCTGGCCGGCCTCTATCTGCGCGGTCTGACCCTGATGCGTCGCCCGGCCCGAGGCCGAGCAAGTGTGGGCGTTGCACGGTGTGCGGATCGAGCAGTTCATCGCCAGCCGCTGTGGCCCGGGCAGGGCTGCGCTGCGCGAGGTCGTGCTGGACGTGGACACCATGCATTTGCCCGCTGCACGCCCAGCAGTAGCGTGGCTTCTTCCACGGCTACTACGACGACTACTGATACTTGCCGCTGTGCCTCTTGTGCGGGCACGAAGAAGTTCTACGAACCCGGCGCCGAGCTGCCGCACTTCGCGATGGACAGATTCGACACCTTCCTGCCCTGCGGGGCCGATGCCGTGTAGGGCACGGCTTGCAGACGGGGTGCTGATGTGGCAGGTTCGACCACTATTGAACGGCAGTTTGGCACGCCGAAGAGGGTCTGCCTTCTGGCCCCGGTGGTGAAGTCATCCTGCATGGCTACAGTGTCGGTTGTGAGCAATTATCACCGCCTCCTTCCACCCGTCAGCGCGCTGCTCATGGCGCTGGTGCTCTCCATGGCCGCGCCAGCGGTGCTGTCGCAGGGCAATCCTCAGGCCGCTCGCCTCTATGAAGACGCGCTGGTGCGCTATGAGAAGAAGGACTATGCGGGTGCCGTCATTCAGCTGAAAGGTGCGCTCCAGGTCGACAAGAACATGCTTCCGGTGCATGTCTTGCTGGGCAAGGCCTTGCTGGCTCAGGGCGAGGTGGTCGCGGCCGAAGTGGCGTTGACCGAGGCGCTTCGGCTGGGCGTGAACCGGGCCGAGGTGGTGGTGCCATTGGCGCGGGCCGTCAGCGCGCAGGGCAAGGCCCAGGAGCTTGTAGAGCAGCCGCGTTTCGCCGACACCGGGTTGCCAGCTTCGACACGGGTCGAATTGCTCCTCATCAAGGCCGGTGCTGCCGGCGACCTGGGTGACCCGCGCTCGGCATTCAAGCTCATCGAGGATGCGCGCGCAATCGACCCCGGTCGGCCAGACAGCTGGCTGGCGGAGGTGCCGATCCGGCTGCGCGCGCGCCAAGCCCGCGAGGCGACAGTCGCAGTTGACAAGGCGCTCGCGTTGAACCCCGGGTCCGCCGAGGCGCTGTACCTGAAAGGCACGATTCTCCACTTGCAGACCGATGTGCAATCGGCGCTGTCCCATTACGACAGGGCGCTCAAGATCCAGCCGACCCACACCGAAGCGCTGGTCTCGCGTGCGGGCCTGCTGCTAGACCTGCGCCGGCCGGCCGATGCTGCGCGCGACGTGCAGCAATTGCGGGCGTCGTCACCCCTGGACCCGCGGGGCGCATATCTCGCCGCGTTGCTCTCCGAGAGGGAGGGCAACCAGGCGGCGGCCCGAGCGGCGCTGAACGAAGTCACTGGCTTGCTGGACCCGGTGCCGATGGGCTTCATCCGCTACCGCCCGCAACTCTTGATGCTCGGCGGGCTGGCTCACTACGGCCTGAACCAGCCCGAGAAAGCCAAGGCCTACCTCGAAGCCGTGCAACGAGACCAGCCCAGCAGCCCGGTGTCCAAGCTGCTGGCCAAGATCTACCTCGGTGAGAACAAGCCCGACCGTGCCATCGATTCGCTTGATCGCTACCTGCAAGGGCAACCCAACGATGCGCAGGCCACCTTGCTTCTGGCGTCGGTCCACATGTCGCAAGGGCGCCATGCCCGTGCCACCGGCCTGATTCAGCAGGCGCTCCGCAACCAAGACCAACCGGCTATGCGCAGCATGCTCGGTATGGGCCTGGCGGGTGCCGGCAAGTATGCCGAAGCCGTGGCTGAGTTCGAAAATGTGATCCGACGCGACCCCGGTCATGTCCAGGCCGGCTCGGCGCTGGCGACGATCTACATGCAGGGGGGTCAGCCAGCCCGGGCCGTGAACGTGGCCGCAGCCATGGTCAACCGCCGGCCAGCGCACGCGGGCCTGCACGACCTGCTGGGCTTGGCGAAGGAACGCAACGGCGATGTCGCCGGCGCCCGGGCGGCATTCGAGCAGTCGGCCAAGCTTGACCCGGCCTTCCTGTCGCCGCAGGTCCACCTGGCGCGGCTGGACATCGCAAAGGGCGACTACGACAGGGCCACTTCGAGGCTCAATGCGGTGCTGGCGAAGAACGATCGACATCTGGAAGCGTTGATGGAAATGGGCAGGGTGTCGGCACGCCGTGGCCAGGTGGCCGATGCGCAGCGCTGGCTGGAAAAGGCCGACGATCACAGTGGGCCCGACAACCTTGAGCCGGCACTGGCGCTCGTCGACTTCCAGCTTGCCCAGCGACGCCCCGATCTCGCGCGCGAGGTCGTTAAGCGCTTGACGAAGAAGGCACCGGAGGCCCTAACGGTGCTGGTCACCATGGCCAGGGTTGACCTCGCCAACGGTGACGCCGCCAGCGCAAGGACCGTGCTCACCCGTGCCGCGAGCACCGCCGGCTACGATGCCGGCGCCCTGCTGCAGATTGCCGCACTGCAGTTTCAGGCGGGCCACATGCCGGGCGCGGCCTACACGCTTGGCAAGGTGCTCGCCGAGCGTCCGGGCCTGATGGCAGCCCAGGTGCTGATGGCCGAGGTGGAAATCCGCCAGGGCGAACTGGCGAAAGCCGAGCAGCGAGCGCGCAGCGTGGTGGCCGCAGACCCGAAGCGCGGCACGGGTCACGCGCTGCTCGGCGAGATCGCATGGCTGCGCAACCAGCGACCGGCCGCCATCGAGGCCTATCGGCGCGCCCACCAGCTCGACCAGAGCAGCGAGAGCGTGCTGCGCCTGTACAGCGCGCTCGGCCCTTCTGAACCAGCCGCTGCGCTGCAGCTCGCCGAACAGTGGCTCAAGACCCGGCCCGGCGACTTGGCGTTGCGCCGCACGGTGGCCGACGCTCACGCCCGGGCCGGCAACCTGGCCGCGGCGCGGTCAGCCTACGAGGCGCTGGTGAAGGCTTCGCCGGAGGACGCTGAAGCGCTGAACAACCTGGCCAACGTGATGCTGCTGATGAAAGACCCCGACGCACTGAAGATGGCAGAGCGGGCGCTGGCCAGCAAACCGGGGGCGCCCCACATCATCGGTACGGTCGGCTGGGCGGCGTTCAAGGCCGGGCAGGCCGACCGCTCGCTGCAGCTTCTGCGCGACGCGAGGCTGCGCGACCCGGCCAACAGTGACACGCGGTATTTTCTGGGCGCAGTGCTGGCCAGCAAAGGACGCACTGCCGAAGCGCGCGTCGAATTGGAGGCCGCGCTGAAGGCGGGGGGTAGCTTCGCCAATGCGAAGGATGCAGAACAGCTGCTGCGCACCCTGAATTGAGGGATACCCGGGGCTGTCGCATATCCTTACACTGGGCCGTACACGCTGTCTCCGGTCTACCTCCAAGTCGTTGATTTTAGGGCGGTTTCATCTCGGCGGCATGATAGTTGCCTGGTCTGCTCAAACGGGTTGCTGATCTTGGCCCCCAGAAATGCACAAGGGACTCTCATGAAGAAGGCGATTTCGACGGTTCTCTGCGGTACGGCGGCCTTGCTGTGCATCGCCTTTTCTGGTGGCGCGGCGGCGCAAGCCACTTGGGGGGCCAGCACGGCCTTCAACTATGGCACCGGTACCGGGTCATGCGATGTTCCGACCGCCTGCGCGCCAGCAGGTTCTGGCTTGAGTCTGTCCGTGTCCGGTTGGGGTAGTTACAACACCAGCAACTACATCCAGGGCAACGGCGCTGCCGGTTCCGTTGCCACCTACAACTCGATAAACCAGCGAATCTACGGTGGTGTGTCCAACCAAAGTGGGTCTGGCCTGGGCTTCACCAGCACTGCCAATGGAAAGCAGGAGACTGGAGCTTCGCCACATCATGCCTTCGACAACGATGGCAACAACAACCCGAACGCTGCGGGAAGTACGGACAATACTGGCGCCAACAACGAAGTTCTGGTGCTGAATTTCGGCACATCGAAAGTGAACCTCACGTCGATCGCAACCGGCTGGTCCAACACGGATACCGACGTAATGGTGTTCCGTTGGGACGATCCGAACACCACCGACGCCATCACGGCCCCGGTGATGGGTTCGATCGCGGGACCGACCGGCTTGGTTGCCGCTGGCTGGTCACTTGTGTCGGCCAAGGATTTGGATACGGGCTCAACACCAAACACTTCTGGTGACTTCACCGGGAAGACCTTTAATCTGTCGACAGGCGTGGGGTACAACGCCACGAGTGCCGACAAGGTGTCGAGTTGGTGGCTGGTTAGTAGCTACTTCACGGGAACGGGCTCGGTGTCGCACTCAACTCTTGATACCGGTACCAAAGACTACTTCAAGCTGCTTTCGTTCACCGGTCGTGTATGCACCAGCACCACGAGTAACGGCACCTGCGTCGAAACCCCACCCCAGACACCCGTGCCCGTGCCCGAGCCGACGAGCCTGGCGCTTGTTGGCGTTGCACTTGCCGGCGTGGCCGGTAGCCGTCGTTGGCGGAAGACGACGAACTGAGGTTCGTTGAACAAGCATCCCGCAGAAGCCGGCCACGCGCCGGCTTTTCTGTTCGGTGCGACCGGCACGGAAGCACTGTTGCGGCTGCAGGTCTCACCGTTTGTTGATCACACCGAACGAAGCGAGGCGCAATAGCATGAGCGCGACCGAATGTGGGCGGTCAGCGTAAGGCAAAGCTGCGAGCCGACCTGAACGCCTGGGCGCTACTTCTCGAATTGCATCAAGCCGCTCGGCAGCACCTTCACGCGCGCCAGGCAAAGGCCCTTGCCTTCGGTGAAGCGGTCGAGTTCGGCCATGTCGCAGCGGTCGCCGCCGCTCACCTGCACGCGCCCGATGCCGTCGCAGGTGATGCCGGTGAAGTCGACGGTGCGCTCTTGCGAGTCACCGGGCCGCAAACCCATGAACGACGTGCTCATCGTCTGGTACACGACCCCGTCGGGGCGAATGGCAGAGAAAAACGGCACCAGGTTGTTGATCGGGTACGGGAGCTTGTTCTCCAGCTTCAGCGACAAGCGGCAGCCGACGCCACGCACGTCGCGCCGCAGCAAGCTCAATTCCGCCGGCACGGCCGGCACGGCCGGCACGGCGGCGCTGGCAGCGGCATCCGGTGGCGCCGCAGCCTCGGCGTAGCGCCACGTGCCGTCGTCCTTGAGGGTCACCTTGCGCCCCTCTGGAGTCACCACCTCGATGTCGGCGGCGGTGGCGATGCCGGTTCCTCCGATCACAGAGGCCGTCAGCACTGCGGCGAGCAACGCCCAGGCGGCGCGGCGCACACGGACGGTGGACGAGCCGGACGTCTTGGGATGAACGCTTCGAGGGATTCGCATGGCTTGGGTCGCGTCGGGGGGGGGGGGGAGGCGTTCACATGATAGGGGCGGCGCCGCGGCAGTGCCGACCTGACGAGGGCTCGCACGGGCCGCAAGCCGACCTTCGACTGCGAAGGCGGGACTGGACGCAGCCGATCACGCGGCGTACCAGCTCGCTGGCGCGGCCCCTTGCGGCGCTGCCGGCCCCCAGGCGCGCGCCAGTGCCGCTGCGTCGGCCTCGCGCTCTTCATGCAGCATCAGCACGAACACGTGTTCACCCTGCAGCGCCGGCCAGGCCAGGGCTTCGCCCACCGCCAGCGCCTTGGCGCCGGCTTCGCGCAGGCTGCGCGCTTCCAGCAGCGTGTCGACGAAGCCCGGTCGCAGCAGCACGAAGCGCAGCTTGCGCCCATCGCGCCGCAGCGTGAGCTCGGCGCGCCGCCAGTGCGAGGGCAGCGCGGGATGGAGAGACAGCGCTGCGGCGCGCAGGCGCAGGCCGAAGACCGACTCCACCGCCGCACGGTGCAGCCAAGATGCGGCCCCGGTGTACCAGCTCCAGCCGCCGCGGCCGGCCCAGGGGGCTTGCGAGTAGGTGTCGCCGGCCACCGCATACGGCTCCAGGCCATAGGCGGGGCCCTGTGTGGGGTGTGCGCTGCGGTGCGCCGGGCTCAGCCAGGTGAACCACTGCCAAGCCGTGTCCGCCGCGGCCGCGGCTTCGGCCGGTGTGCTGTCGGCAGCCTGCGACAGCTGCGCCATGGCCATCACGCCCCACACGCCGGCGTGGGTGTACTGGCCGCCGTTCTCGCGCACGCCGCGCGGGTAGGCCTGGATGTAGCCGGCGCTGGGCTCGGCGTGCGCCAGCGGCGGGTGAAGCAGGCGCAGCACGCCCGCTGCGGGGTCGGCCAGGTGGGTCTGCGCCGAGGCCATGGCCTGGCGCGCCAGCCCGGCCGGCGCCACGCCCGAGAGCACGGCCCAGGCCTGTGCGATGAGGTCGATGCGCGCCTCGGCATTGTGCTGTGAGCCCAGCGGAGAACCGTCGTCGAAGTAGGCGCGCGTGAACCAGGCGCCGTCCCAGGCGGTGCCCCCCGGCCGCAGGCCGGTGCCCACCAGTGCCGCCTGCCAGTCGGCCGCGGCGTCTTCCCAGCGCCGTGCCCGCGCCACCTCGCCGCGCGTCCGCGCCAGCGGGGCATAACCCGAAACCAGCGTGCACAAGAACCACGCCAGCCACACCGATTCGCCGCGGCCCTCGGCGCCGACGCGGTTCATGCCGTCGTTCCAGTCTCCGCTGCCCATCAGCGGCAGGCCGTGTGCGCCGCTGCGCAGGCTGCGGTCGATGCTGCGCGCGGCGTGTTCGTAGACCGTGGCCGTCTCAGCGCTGACCTGTGGCGTGCCGTAGCTGTCTTCGGCGCCTTCGGCAATGACCTGGCCTTCGATGAAGGGCACGTCTTCGTCGAGCAGGGCGGTGTCGTCGGTGGCGCGCAAGTAGTGCAGCACGGCGTACGGCAGCCACAGCAGATCGTCGGAAAAGTGCGTGCGCACGCCGGCACCGCCCGGTGCGTGCCACCAGTGCTGCACGTCACCCTCGGTGAACTGGCGTGAGGCGCACAGCACGATCTGCGCGCGCAGCAGGTCGGGCGCGGCCCAGCTCAGCGCCAGCGTGTCCTGCAGCTGGTCGCGGTAGCCGGTGGCGCCGCCGGCCTGGTAAAAGGCCGCCTTGGCCCACAGCCGGCAGGCCACGGCCTGGTAGAGCAGCCAGCGGTTGACGAGGGCGTCGAACAGCGGGTCGGGCGTGGCCACGGTCGTCGCGCCCAGCAGTTCGTCCCATTGCGCCTTCACGGCCTGCAGGCGCGCGGCCGGCGCCACCTGCGCGGCCGCCGCAGCCAGCGCGCGGGCGGCCGCTGCGTCGTCGGCATGGCCCAGCAGGAAGCAGCAACTGCCTTCCTCGCCGGCGCCCAGCATCAGCGTGGTGGACATCGCGGCCATCGGGTCCAGCCCGCTGCCGGTGGTCTGCAGCCAGTGGTCGGGCAGCAGCGGACGGCCGCGCGCGTCGTAGGCCTCGCGGCGGTCGCAAGTCCAGTCGTGCAGCAGCTCGGGCGCACCGGCCAGTGCCAGGAAGGCGGTGCCGCTACCGAAGCCGCCGGCCTGCTCGCGCTGCGTGGCGGTCAGCACCAGCAGTTCACGCGCCGCGGCGCCGTCCAGGCGGCGCCGGTGGCGTGCGGTGTGCACGGTGTGGCGGTCGGCGCGCGCCGCGCCCATCATCCACTCGGCCAGCGCCGTGACGCGAAGGCGCTGCGTGCGACGGCCCAGATTGCGCACGCGCAGCCGCACCTGCTTGATGGCCAGAACGGGGTCGACACACCAGCTGGCCTCGACCTCCAGGTCGCCGCGCCTGTGACCGATGCGCGTCTGGCCCTGGCCGTGCTGCACGTCGTAGCGCACGCGCGCGTCGCCGATGGCGCCGGGGGCGAGGTTCCAGGTCTCCAGGCTGCGCAGGTCCTGCAGCCAGAAGCTCTCGGAAGGCGTGTCGGCCACGGCGTCGTTGCTCCAGGCCGTGAGCTGGTTCATGCGGCTGTTGCCGGCCCAGGTGCAGCCTCCACCGGCCTCGCTGACCAGGCTGCCGAAGCCGGGGTTGGCCAGCACGTTGATCCACGGCTTGGGTGGCCGCGCGCCGGCGTGCACGCCGAAGCCGAATTCGCGGCCGTCGGCCGAGAAATGGCCGGCCGCCGCGACCGCTACGGCTGCCACGCCGCCCGCCTGCACGAGACCCGGTGCCACACCGGCGACACCCTCGCGCGCCTGCAGCGCCTCGTCGTGCGCGGCGGCCCAGGCGTGCACGTGGTGCAGCAGCGGACGCCCGTCGGCCTGCAGCACCACACGCGCCAGGCCGTGCAGCGTGGCCAGCTCGGCCGCACTCAGTTCGTCGGCGCGCAGAAGGAAGAGGCCTACGCGCTCGGCCTCCGGCAGCGCGGCGCTGTCGGCCTCGTGGCGGTCGCGCAGCGCAGCGATGTCGCGCTGCAGTGCCATCTGGTAGCCCGCGGGCTCGGCGTTCACCACCACCAGGTCGCAGGCCAGGCCGGCGCCGGCCCACAGCGGCAGCGCGCGCGCCAGCGAACGCAGCAGCCCCATGCCGTGCACCGCGCCGGCCAACACCAGCAGCAGCGGCCTTTCGCCCGACAGCCCCAGGCGCCACAGCAGCCTGCGGTCGACAGGCTCGTCGCTGGTCGTGGCCTGCAGCCGCGTCAGGCCCAGCAGCAGCGCCGTGCTCAGCAGCTGGATGGCGGCCAGTTCGTCGGCGCCGATGCGCAGCGCACGAAGGCGGATGCCGGCCAGCGTGGTCGACATCAGCAACGCACGTTCGACATGGCCGGGCTGGCGGTACTTGTCGACCACGGCGTGCAAGGTGGCGTCGTCGTCGCAGGCCGCGGTGGCGAAGGTCAGCCGCGCGTGACCGCCGGGCGCGATGCGCAGGCGCACGCCCAGCGCGCACACGGGGTCCAGGCCCGTGTCCAGCGCCAGTGCGTCGGGGCCCGCCGGCAGCGGCCCCGTGGCGCCGGGTTGCAGCTGCGCCGGCAAGGCCGCCAGCAGGCCCAGCGGCTGGGCCGCGGTGTGGTTGCGGCCGAGCCACTTCGCGCGGTCGGTCTGGCCGCTCATCGCCACCACGCTGGTGCTTGCACCGGCAGTCGCACCCGCGTTGGCACCGGCATCGGCATCCGCCAGAAAGTGCGCCATGTGCAGCCCGCGTTCGCCGGCCAGCCTGGGCGTGCGCTCGAACACCATCGCCTGCGCCGCTGGCCGCCACTCGGCGCGCACGAAGAGGTTGCCGAAGGCGGGGTGGGCTTCGTCGGCCCGCGCGTCGGCCAGCGTGACCTCGAAGGTCGAGACGAGTTCCAGCTCCAGCGTCTGTGCGCCGGTGTTGCGCAGCTCGACCTGGCGGAACTCGATGTCGTCCTCGGGGCTGAGCCAGACGGTGACGTGCGTGTGCAGGCCCGGCCAGTCGGCGTCGAGGCACACGCGGTCGGCGTGGAACACGGCGGTGTAGGTGGCGGCCGGGTCGGGCGCCGGGTGCTGGGACAGTGACACCCACGGCGCAGCCTCGGTCCCCGGCACCGCCGCTGTCGCGCTGCCTTGCGCGGCCAGGTGACGCAGGTAGAAGAAGCTGCCGTGCGCATCGCGCAGTGCATCGTCGCGCCAGCGCGTGATGCCCACGGTGCCGCGGCGGCTGTGGCCCGCGCCGTTGGCGCGCAGGGCCACGTGGTAGCGGCCGTTGGACAGCAGCTGCGTCGGCTCCACTGCCTGCTCGCCGGGCAGCACCTGGCGCTGCAGCGACGGCGCGCGTGGCGTGCCGCTGGCGGGCAGCGGCGCCGGCGGTGCCGGCAGCACCGGCACCTCGCGCGGCGCACGTTCGTGCAGCAGCGAGCCCAGCGCCTCGATGCGCGGGTTGCCCATGCCCCAGCGCTGCGCCACGCCGCCCAGCAGCACGTTGGCCAGCGCCACGATGCTCATGCCCTGGTGGTGGGCCATGTACGTGTCGACAGGCGTGACGCGCAGGCCGCCGGTCTGGCGTGCCGGCGTGAAGTCCAGCGCCTCGATGTAGCCGTAGCGCCCGCGTGCGGCCAGCCCGTCCAGCGAAGCGAGGTTGCGGCAGGCCGCGGGGGCGTCGATCTGCGCCGCCAGCGCGGTGGCGTAGGGCGCGATCACCAGCTCGTCGGGCGGCGTGCGGCGCAGCGCCAGGCGCGGCGCACCCTGCGGCGCGTACTGGTAGGCCAGCGTGTGGTCGCAACCGGCGTGCGCCGACTCCGAGATGCCCCAGGGCACACCCTGCGTGCGCGCCCAGGCCTGCTGCTCGTGCAGCGCGGCGTGGGTGGCGTCGTGCAGTACGCTGCCTCGCGGCTCGGCCAGCACCAGCGTGGGCATCAGGTACTCGAACATCGAGCCCGACCACGAACGCAGCCCGGCGCGGGCGCCCACGGCGTAGAAGGGCCGGCCGAGCGCGGCCCAGTGCGCCACCGGCACGTCGCCCTTGGCGATGGCCAGCAGGCTGGTCAGGCGTGATTCGGAGGCCAGCAGGTCGTAGAAGCTGGCGTCGAGTTGCTGTTCGGCGACGCGGTAGCCGATATGCAGCAGGTGGCGCTTGCGGTGGTAGAGGAAGTTGAAGTCGGGCGCCCAGGCCAGCTGCTCGCAGTGCGCGGCGGCGGTGCGCAGGCGGGCCGCGTGATCGGCCTCGTCGGGGGCCTCGGCGAACTCGCGGCAGGCCGCGGCCACGGCCAGCAGGTGACCGCTGAGGTTGCCGCTGTCCACGGTGGACACGTACATCGGCAGCAGCGGCAGCGCGGTTTCGGTGTCGTACCAGTTCAGGAAGTGGCCGCGGTGGCGGGGCATGCCCTGCAGCGTGGCCAGCGTGGCTTCCAGGCGCTGCAGCAGTTCGGGCGTGCCCGTCCAGCCGAAGGCACGTGCGCAGGCCGCGCTCAGAAGGTACAGGCCGATGTTGGTGGGCGAGGTGCGGCGCGCCAGCATCTCGTGCGGCGTGGTCTGCAGGTTGTCGGGCGGCAGGTGGTGGTCGGCGGCTGTGACGGTGCGCTCGAAGTAGCGCCAGGTGTCGCGCGCCACGGCGTGCAGACGCGCAGCGTCTTCGCCCGCCAGCGCGGTGCCGCCGGCGCCGGGCCGCGGCCGGCTCACCCACCACGTCAGCAGCGGTGCGCTGGCCCACAGCGCGCACAGCACCAGCGTCCAGGCCAGCGGCGCGGGCGTGTGCAGCAGCAGCGCGGCGGCGATGGCCAGCGCCACCAGCGGCACGCTGCGGTGCTGGTGCCAGGTGCCGGCCAGCGTGGTCTGCGCCGCGGCCTGGGCTTCGGCGGCGGTGGTCCACTGCAGCAGGTGGCGCCGGCTGAAGAGCAGCCGCCAGAGCGTGCGCGCCAGCGCGTCGGTGGCCAGCAGCGCATGCTGCAGCAGCAGCGCGCCGTGCCACAGCGCGCCGAGCACGGTGCGCGCCCCGTCGATGCCGGCGGCGCGGTAGAAGTGCCACAAGGCCAGGCGGTCGCGGCTGGGCGCAAAGCCGGCCACCGCGCCCATCAGCGGCCCGGCGCCGAAGGCCGCCAGCACCAGCAGCACGGCGTTCAGCGGCGCCAGGCCGCCAGAACCCGGCCCACCCGCCAGCACGCCCACCAGCAGCGCCAGCGAGGCCGGCGCCACCAGCGAGCGGCGCAGGTTGTCCACCATCTTCCAGCGGTTCACGCCGCGCATCGCGTAGCGCCGCGGCTGCAGCAGGAAGGGCAGCAGCTGCCAGTCGCCGCGTGTCCAGCGGTGCAGGCGCGACGCGGCCACGTCGGCGTGGAAGGGGGCTTCCTCGATCAGCGAGACATCGCTCACCGCGGCGCAGCGCGCCAGCGCGCCTTCGAGCAGGTCGTGGCTGAGGATGCGTTCGGCCGGCAGGCGCCCGCCCAGCACGGCGTGCACGGCCTGCACGTGCATGAGGCCCTTGCCGGTGTAGCTGCCTTCGCCGAAGACGTCCTGGTAGACCTCGGAACTGGCGGCGCTGTAGGGGTCGATGCCGCACTGCCCGGCAAACAGCCAGTGGTAGGGCGTGCGTTCCTGCGCCGTGGGCAGCGGCATGACCAGGTGCGGCTGCAGGATGCCGTAGCCGCGCTGCACGCGGCGGCCGTCGGCGCTGAGCTGCGGCGTGTTCGACGGGTGCGCCGCCACGCCCACCAGTTCACGCAGCGCGCCGGGCGGCAGCTGGGTGTCGCTGTCCAGCGTCAGCAGGTAGGTGGTGCCCGGCGCCAGGTGCGACAGTGCGCCCAGGTCGACGAACGCGGCGCCCGGCTCGCCGGCCAGCGCGGCCAGCAACTGCTCCAGCTTGCCGCGCTTGCGTTCCCAGCCCAGCCAGCAGTCCTCGGTGGTGCAGAAGACACGCCGGCGGTGCAGCAGCAGGAAGCGTGGCGGTACGCCGGGCGCCGTCGGTGCGCCGGCGTTGAGCCGCTCGACGTGCTGCAGCGCGTCGGCCAGCAGGTCTTCATCGCCATCGGCGCGGGTGGCGGCGGCGTCGGCCCAGTCGGTGAGCAGCGCGAACTGCGCGTTCAACTCGGGGTTGGCCAGCGCGTGCAGCTGCAGGCGGTGCGCCAGCCGCGCCGTGCCCGCGGCGCTGGTGAGCATGGCCGGCATGACGACCATCACCCGGTGCGTGTCGGGGATGCCGTCGGCCAGCGCCAAGCGCGGCAGGCACCGCGGGCGCGCCGATTCGCCGATCAGCCGGTGGATCACGGCCCCCACCGCCTCGGAAGCCGGCAGCAGCATCAGCAGCACCATCAGCACACCCCAGGCACCCGCCGGCGGCGCGCCCTGGCGTTGCAGCATCCAGGCCACCAGGCCCACGCTGCCGCCGAGCACGGCCGAAAGGTACAGCGGCAGCGCGGCGCGCTGCAGCGCCGCGCGCAGCGGCGGCAGCAGCCCTTCGTGCAGGCCCAGCGCATGGGCCAGCGCCGGGCGGCCGCTGCCCTGCAGCCAGTGCGCGGCGATGCCGCGGCGCGCGCCGTCGGGCGGGGGCTCGCTGCCTGCGGGGGCGGTGGCCATCAGGGCCAGCAGCGTCTGCGCCACCGCGACTTCGCTGCGCCGGCTGCGCCGCGCCAGCGCTTCGATGCCGTGCAGGGTCTGGTCGCGGGTGCCAGTGTGCTCGGCGGCGAACAGCGGCGCAGCCAGCATCAGCCGCATCAGCGGGCTGCTGCGCGCCACGATGTCGGGCCAGTCGGTGTCGTTGATGGCGCGCAGCGAGGTCACCGCGTTGCTTACGCTCAGGTTGTCTGCAGTCTGGTCGACACCCTGCTGCAACTGCAGCGCCGGCAGCTCGGGCCGCAGCGCCTGCAGCCAGGCCTGCACCGACGCCGGAAAACGTGCCTCGGCGCGTGCGCCGCCGCCCACGCCGCGGTCCTGCAGGCGCTGCATGACCTGCGCGACGAAGGCGGTGCCCACGCCGCGCGCGGCGATCAGCGTGTGCAGCTCGGCCAGCGCCGGGCCCGTCCATTGCGCGATCTCGTCGCAGCACAGGTTGGCGGCCTCGCGCGCGGCCTTCTGCGCGGCCACGCGTTCGGCCAGGCGGCGCAGGTTCTCCACCAGCACCACGCGCAGCGTGGTCGGCAGCGCCCACATCTCGCCCAGCTGCAGTTCGCGGCTGTGCTGGTAGGCGGCGACGAAGTGCACCAGCAGCGTTTCGTCGAAGGCGCTGTCGGTGTGTGCGACGAAGGCCCAGGCCACGCCGTAGACACGCGGCAGGCCGGCCAGCGGCTCGTCGCGCAGCACCGGCAGACGCCTGAAGTAGCTGCGCGGCAGGCCTTCGTGGATGGCGTCGAGCTGGGTCTCGATGAGGTGGAAGTTGTCGAGCAGCCATTCCGCCGCCGGGCTCACGTCGTAGCCGGTGGCGGCCTGCGCGGCGATGTAGCGCTGCGCCTGGCGCAGCATGCGGATGTTGTCGCGCAGCCGCGGGAAGAAGCCGGCGCCGGGCAGGCGCGCGGGTGCCGCCGTGTGGGTCTCGCCCAGGCTGCGCCCGTGCTGCGCAAACCGCTCGGGGCCGAAGACCTCGGAACGCACCGGCGGTGCCACCGTGCCGGCCGCGGGGTCGAGCATGCGGCACAGCGCGCGCGGCGCCTGGGGCAGCAGGCGCTCCAGGGGGCTCATCGCCACGCGCTAGAACACGACCAGCAGTGCGCCGATCAGCACCACCACCACCGCCAGCGTGGTGACGAAGCGCGCCGCCACCACGCCATGCACGGCCTGTGCACCGCGCAGCAGGCCGCCATAGCGACTGCCGGCGGCGCGGCACAGCGAGACATGTTCGCCCAGAGCCGACAATTCCACCGGCTTCGTATCGGCGCTGTCGCCGACGCTGGTCGTGCTCCAGCGCGGCAGGGTCGCGGCCGGCAGGGTCAGGCGGGGCCGGTTTCGGTTCATGAGGGGCTCCGGTAAAGAGTGTGGGGCCCCGCTTTGTGCGGCGCTGGCGCCTTGCGGCAGGCAGCGCCCGGGCGGCCGCAACGGGGTGAAAACGTTTGTAGCCCGGGTCATGCCGCGGGTCTGTGCGGTGGCGAACCGCGCGCCGCCGCAAAAGCGCGGACACGTCCCGGAATGGGTGTACGCTACCTAACAAACTTCGCACGCCTTGCCGCTTGTATGACACCCTTGCGGGCAGGCGGGCAGGCGGGCAGGCGGGCAGGCGGGCAGGCGGGCAGGCGGGCAGGCGGGCAGGCGGGCACAGCCGCAACCGACACCCCCGAGCCACTGGAGACCCCGCATGGTCGCGCACGCAGACCCCCGAAGCAACGAGCTGCTGGCCGTCCTGCCCGAAGACGAGTGGCAGCGCATTCAGCCACTGCTGGAATGGGTCGACCTGCCACTGGGCCAGGTGCTCTACGAATCGGGCCGCACGCTCAGCCACGTCACCTTCCCCACCAATGCCATCGTTTCGCTGCTGTACGTGATGGAAGACGGCGCGTCGGCCGAGATTGCCGTCGTCGGCCGCGAGGGCGTGGTGGGCATCTCGCTCTTCATGGGCGGCGGCTCCACGCCCAGCCGCGCCGTGGTGCAGAGCGCGGGCCAGGGCTGGCGCCTGCCGGCCGGGGTCATCCAGGCCGAGTTCAACCGCTCGGCGCCGGTGATGCACCTGATGCTGCGCTACACGCAGGCGCTGATCACGCAGATGGCGCAGACGGCGGTGTGCAACCGCCACCACTCGCTGGACCAGCAGCTGTGCCGCTGGCTGCTGCTGAGCCTGGACCGCCTGGAAGGCAAGGAACTGCTGATGACGCAGGAACTCATCGCCAACATGCTGGGCGTGCGGCGCGAGGGCGTGACCGAGGCGGCGTTGAAGCTGCAGAAGGACGGGCTCATCCGCTATGCGCGCGGCCACATCTCCGTACTCGACCGGCCGGGGCTGGAAGCGCGTACCTGCGAGTGCTACGCGGTGGTCAAGAAGGAATACGACCGCCTGCTGCCGGTGAAGCTGGCCGTGTAGCCCCTGCGGCGCGGCGGCCTGGCGGCGCGCCGGCACGTATTTATTCCCGTCAATGTGCGCTCGCGGACAGAGCGCGGTGCACACAGGCGCCCAGACTCGGGCACAGGTCACCAGCCCTGGCTGTCGCGCACCGGTGCGGCAGGCCACGGCCCCTGCCACCGGAGACTGCCCGTGCCTGCCGTCCAGAACCACCTCATCGAACTGCTGCCCCGCGTCGACCGCCAGCGCCTGCTGGCCGCCTGCGAGCCCGTGGACCTCGTCCTCGGTGAAGTGCTGTGCGAGCGCGGCGACGCCGTGCGCCATGCCTACTTCCCCGTCGACAGCTTCATCTCGCTGTTGATGCAGACCGACCAGCACCCCAGCCTGGAAGTGGGCATGGTCGGGCGCGAAGGCATGGTCGGCTCGGCCCTGCTGCTGGGCGTGGGCGCCGTGCCGCTGCAGGCGCTGGTGCAGGGCGCGGGCTCGGCGCTGCGCATGGGCAAGGAGGCTTTCGACAAAGAGCTGGAGATGAGCCCGGCACTGCGGCACGTCGTCGGTCGTTTCGTCTACGTGCGGCTGTCGCAGATGGCGGGTCTGGCGGCCTGCCTGCGTTTCCACCTGATCGGCCCGCGCCTGGCGCGCTGGCTGCTGATGAGCCAGGACCGCGCCCACGCCTCGCACTTCCACGTCACGCATGAGTTCCTGGCCGCCATGCTGGGCGTGCGGCGCGTCGGCGTCACGGCTGCGGCGGGCGAACTGGCGCGCCAGGGCCTCATCACCTACCACCGCGGCGACCTGAGGGTGCTGGACCGCCCTGGTCTCGAGCGGGCCTCGTGCACCTGCTACGCCACCGACTGCAGCATCTATCGCGACCATCTCTCCTAGGGTGATGGGGGGTACGGCATTCGGCCCTTTGCCGACGTTCAGCGTCCGTTTTTGCGCGTTGCGTGTGGTGGCGGCAAAGGGCTGTCCGGGCAGGGCGCGGCGTGCGACTGAAGCGGTCGGCGCTGCGCGCCGACTGCCCTGTGGTGCTCGGGTCCATGGCCCGGCGCATAACTCGCTGCGCTCACTTCGTTCGCTACGCTCAGACAGGATGCGCCAGAAGTGTCCACGAGGAACCCTGCGCTCCGCGGCGCTTCACACGCACCCCGCGCCCCGCCCGGACAGCCCTTTGCAGGAACCAGAGCGGGCACTCGGCGAGCGCCTCCTTCGGTGCTTGAGCGGCAGGCGGTGCCCGGCGGCGTCGCCGTGTGTGGCGCCGAGCAGCGCAGTCTTGAGGGCGGCGCGCGCAGCGCGCTTCGTGAACTGACTTGCCGCATCCTGTCTGAGCGTAGCGAACGAAGTGAGCGCAGCGAGTTATGCGGCACGCCCTCAAGGCGAGCAGCGCAGGGCAGCCTGAGCGAAGCGAAGGCCGCCACAGTCGGCGACGCCGCCGGGCACCGCCTGCCGCGACCCGCCCCTGTCGTCGAACGCAGAAAGCGGACAGCGACCAACACCCGCAAAGGGCCGAAAGCAGCCACGTCCCTGCCGCGCCAAGTCGCCGTATGACTCTCGCGATCTGGTTCACGCTGGGAGGCGCGCTGCTCGTGGTCATGGCCCTGGGCGGCTCGATGCTGTCGCGCCTGCCGGTCAGCACCTCGATGCTCTATCTGCTGGCCGGTGTCGTCGTCGGGCCGCTGGGGCTGACGCTGGCCGCGCCCGATCTGTTCGACCGCACGCGCCTGCTCGAACACCTCACCGAGGTCATCGTGCTCCTGTCACTCTTTACCTCCGGGTTGAAGATGAGCGTGGGCCTGAACGACCGGCGCTGGTTCCCGCCGCTGCGGCTCGCGCTGCTGTCGATGGTGGCCACGGTGGCGCTGGTCACGGCCGCCGGCGTGTGGCTGCTGGGCCTGCCGCTGGGCGTGGCGGTGCTGCTGGGCGGCATCCTGGCGCCCACCGACCCCGTGCTGGCCACCGACGTGCAGGTCGACAGCCCCACCGACCGCGACCAGTTGCGGTTCGCGCTCACCGGCGAAGGCGGCCTCAACGACGGCACGGCCTTTCCGGTGGTGATGCTGGGCCTGGGCCTGGTGGGCGCGCACGAGATCGGCGCCTGGGGCTGGCGCTGGCTGGCGGTGGACGTGCTGTGGGCCACGGGTGCCGGCGTGGCCATCGGCGCCGTGCTGGGTGGCCTTCTGGGCAAGCTGGTGCTCTACCTGCGCCGCACCCACCAGGTGGCGGTGGGCTACGAGAACTTCCTCGCGCTGGGCCTCATCGGGCTGGCCTACGGCATCGCCGTGATGGCGCAGGCCTACGGCTTTCTGGCCGTGTTCGCCGCCGGGCTGGCACTGCGCCACACGGCGCGCGTGGCCACCGAGGCGGCCGCGGTGGCGCTGGGTGAGGCCACCACGCCCGTGGCCACGGCGGCAACGGTGGACTTCGTGGCGCAGGCCCACGACCACCCGCTGCCCGGGACCGCCACGGACCTGGCCGTCGACAGCCAGCACGCGTCGGCCTGGATGGCGCACGCGGTGCTGAGTTTCAACGAGCAACTCGACCTCATGGGCGAGATGGTGGGCGTGGTGGTGCTGGGCATGCTGCTGTGGTCGGTGCCCTGGCTGCCGGCGGCGTGGTGGTTCGTGCCGCTGGTGCTGCTGGCAGTGCGGCCGCTGTCGGTGGCGGTGGGCTTGCTGGGGTCGAGCACCTCGCCCCTGCAGCGCAGGCTCATCGGCTGGTTCGGCATCCGCGGCATCGGTTCGCTCTACTACCTGAGCTATGCCCTCAACCACGGCCTGCCCGAGGCCCATGCGCCCACGTTGGTGGCGCTTACGGTGGCGGTGGTGGTCACGTCCATCGTCGTGCACGGCGTCTCGGTGACACCGCTGATGGCGCTCTACCGGCGGCGCAAGCGCACGGGGCGCCGCCAGCCCTAGCAGCGGCTACGCGCCGAGCAGACCCTTCTTCAGGCTGCCATCGACCGGCTTGTCGCCGAGCCAGATGCGCAGCACCGCCGTGTAGAAGTCCTCGCCGGGAATCGCGCTGCCCTTGGCCTGGCCGTTGACGGTGACCCGCGTACCGGCATCGGGCGCAAATTCGAGCTGGATCACATCGCCCTTCTTGGCTTCACCGGCGGCCTTGAGGTTGGCGTTCAGCGTCTCGATCTGCGCCTTGAACCCCGCCAGCTGCGCTTCGCTGTGGTTCTTGCGCAGGCCGTCGTTCAGTGCTTCGGCGAAGGTGTCGGCATCCACCGTGCGCAGCATCGTCAACGTGATGCGGCGCGGCCCCTTCTGCGCCAGCAGCGCGGCCGCGTCGGTGGCCTTCTGCGGCACGTACAGCGCCGCGACATAGACGCTGAAGATGGCGCGCGTGCGCACACCGGCGCCGTTGAGCTGCAGCGTCGCCGCGCCCACCTGCGCCGTGGGCGCCAGCTTCACGCCTTCCAGCTCGGCGGGCTGGGCGTAGGCCGCCAGCGAGGCCAGGCTCATCACCAGGGCCGCCATCCGGCGCACCGTCGTCTTGCTCATCATGGTCTGTCTCCTGTCGTTGTTGTCGGTCACGCAGTCTGCCAGATGACGAGCTTGCCCGAAGCTTCCCAGCGCTCGTAGTGCACCGCGTACAGGTCTTCGATGCGGTTGCGCTTGACCTTGAAGGTGGGCGTGATGATGTCGTTGTCCACCGACCAGGTGGTGCTGGCCACGACGATGCAGGCCAGCTGCTCGTGCGGGTCGAGCGTGGCGTTGATCGTGCGCAGGTGCTGGTCCAGCGACGACTCGAGCTCCGCGCGCGTCGTGGCGTCGCCGATGCCGGCCAGCGCCTCGGGGTTGAGCATCACGATGCCCAGCGGCTGGCCCAGGTTGGCGCCGGTGACGACGCAGGCCTCGACCGCCTCGTGCATCACCAGCTTGTCCTCGATGGGCGCGGGCGCCACGTACTTGCCCTTGCTGGTCTTGAACAGGTCCTTCACGCGGCCGGTGATCTTCAGCTTGCCTTCGGCGTCGATCTGCCCCTTGTCGCCGGTGCGCAGCCAGCCGTCTTCGGTGAAGGTCGCCCGTGTGGCCTCGGGCTCCTTGTAGTAGCCGAGCATCAGCGCCTGGCTGCGCATCTGCACCTCGCCGGTGGCCGGGTCGATGCGCGCCTCCACGCCTTCATACGTCGGGCCCACCGTGCCTTCCTGGTTGCGCCCGAGCACCGTCAGGTGCGACACGGCCAGGTTCTCGGTCATGCCGTAGCCTTCGTTGACGGGCAGACCCAGCCGGCGGTACCAGGCCAGCAGCGCCACCGGCATGGGCGCGGCGCCGCCGGCGGCGAAGCGGCACTGGTCCAGGCCCAGCGCCTTGAGGATCTTGCGCCGCACGATGCCGCCGATGATCGGCAGCGACAGCAGCCGCGAGAGCTTGGCCTCGGGCATCTTGTGGTGCACGCCGTGCTGGAACTTGACCCACAGCCGCGGCACCGAGAAGAAGATCGTCGGCCGCGCGCGTTGCACGTCGGTGGTGAAGGTCTCCAGCGATTCGGCGAACCAGACGTGGAAGCCGTTGCGCAGCCAGCCATGTTCGACGAGCACGCGCTCGACGACGTGGGCCAGCGGCAGGTAGGACAGCATGCGGTCGTCGGGCCCCATCGGCACGCGCTTCAGGGCGACGTCCAGCGCCCAGGCGAAATTGCCGAAGCTGTGCATCACGCCCTTCGGCTTGCCGGTGGTGCCCGAGGTGTAGATCAGCGTGGCCAGTTCGTCGGCGCCGCGCAGCGGCTGCCCCTGCAGTGGCTGCGTGCGTTTGCAGATCGCGTCCCAGCCCTCGAAGCGCTGGATGGCGTCGGGCGGCGACAGCGCATAGCTGATGCAAGGCAGGCCGGCCGGCACGCCGGCCTTCATGCCGTCCCAGCCGTCGAGCTTGCCGACGAAGCAGGCCTTGGCCTCGCTGTGGGTGAGGATCTGGCGGATGGTGTCGGGCGCCAGCGTGGGGTACAGCGGCACCGAGACGTGGCCGGCCATCCAGATCGCCAGGTCGCTCATCAGCCACCAGGCGCAGTTCTTCGACAGGATGGCCACCTTCGAGCCCGGCTCCCAGCCCTGGGCCTGCAGGTGCGTGGCCATGCGGCGCACTTCGTCGGCCACCTGGCCCCATGTGAAGTCGCGTGTGACGCCGCCGCCCATCGGCTGCGTCAGCGCAATGCGGTCGCGAGCGGACTTTTCCCAATGGTAGAGGCGTTGCAGGGCCAGCAGGTCGGGGGCGACGGTGCTCATGGTGCGGCTTTCGGAGTTGGGATCTGAAGGCGGCCCGCGGCATGGCGCCACGACGACGCACCTCGTGACGTTAGCCTAGCCACCCCCGCCGCCGCGATGTTGCGCAAGGTCAAGAATGCGGACGCCCGGGCCACTGCAAGTCTGCGGGCGCGCCGCCTTCAGCGCTTCTTCGGCCGCAGTGCCACGGCGGCCACGGGCACCAAGCTGGCGGGCAGGCCCGGCGGGTTGGGCGTGTGCACCTTCTTCGGTTTCTTGGCTTCCTTGTTGCCGTGTTGGCCCTTGTTCATGCTGCGTGCTCCGTGGGGAATCGAAAGGGAGCATGGCACGCGGCGCTGCCGCGGGTTCCGTGCGGTGACGCACGTTGGCGCTCGCGCCGGCCGACGAGCAGCCTCAGCGCCGCGGCGGTTTGGCTGCGGAAGGCGTGCGCGAAGGGTCCGGCCGCTGCGGGCGGTAACTGCTGTCCAGGCGCGTGACGCGCTCCTGGTGCTCGTGGCGGCGCATCAGCAGGCCTTCCCAGCCGCAGCCTTCGCTGGCGCAGCGGTAGCGCACCATGGGCATGAACACGCTCAGAACGCGATCGAACCAACGCCGCGATACGCGGTCGGTGCGGCGCTGGCAGCGCGGGCAGGCGCGGCCCGTGGGTTCCTGGTGTGACGAAACGATCATGACGTGCCCCTCTAGCCCGGGCACGCAAGGTACAGAAGCAGGTTGGCCATACGTCTCATAGTGCGATCCGACCGCAGACGTCGTCGGTGCGGCAGCGTACCGATGCGCGCCACGCACACGCCTACGCTGCAGGCAGGGTGCAGATGCCTGCGCCGGAGAACCATCATGAGCTTGGGCACTATTCTGTTGATCGTCCTGGTACTGTTGCTGATCGGGGTCATACCGACCTGGCCGCACAGCCGCAACTGGGGTTACGGGCCCAGCGGCGGCCTGGGCCTCGTCGTCGTCATCGTGCTGGTGCTGCTGCTGATGGGGCGCATCTGATCAGTTCACGCTTCGGTGCGACAGCGCACCGACCTCCGGCGGCTGCAGGCCTACCGTAACAGGGGTGCTGTGGCCGTGGCGTCCCGCTGCCGCCAACGCGCCGTTATCCGGAGACTTCCATGCGCATACCCGCAACCCACGCGCTGACGCGCGCCCTGGCGGCCGCCGTCGCCGTGCTGGCCTTCGGCAGCCCGGCCTGGGCCCAGGTCACCTTTTATGCCAACGACGGTTTCGAAGGGCGCGCCTACACCGCGAACGCGCCGGTGCAGAACCTCAACCGCTTCGGCTTCAACGATCGCGCCTCGTCCGTGGTCGTGCGTACCGACAACTGGCAGATCTGCGACGACGCCAGCTTCAAGGGCCGCTGCAAGGTGCTGCGCCCAGGGCAGTACCCGTCGCTGGCAGCGATGGGCCTGGAGGACCGCATCTCGTCGGCGCGCCCGGTCAAGCGCAACGCGCGCTTCGACGAAACCCAGTACGCACCAGCACCGCTGGTGACGCAGGACTACCGCCGTCGCAACCAGGAACGCCTCTTCGAGGCGCCGGTGACGGGCGTGCGTGCGGTGGTCGCCAGCTCGGGCCAGCGCTGCTGGGTCGAGCGCCAGAACGTCACCGAGGAACGCCCCGACAACCGCGTCGGCGGCGCCGTGCTCGGTGCGGTGATCGGCGGCATCCTCGGCCACCAGATCGGTGGCGGCACCGGCAAGGACATCGCCACCGCCGGCGGCGTCGTGGCCGGGGCCGTGGTCGGCTCCAACCTGGCGCGCAACCGCGACGGCACGGTCTCCGGTACCCGCGACGTGCAGCGCTGTGCGGCCACCCCGGGCGGCGCGCATCCTGAGTACTGGGACGTGACCTACCGCTTCCGCAACCAGGACCACACCGTGCAGCTGACGCGACCGCCCGGCGCCACGGTCACGGTGAACCGTGAAGGCGAGCCGCGCGCCTGACCACGCCGGTGCGGCAACGCACCGACCGTGGGACGCCGGGCCTCTAAAACCCGGTGTCGGTGGCAACCCTGCCGCCCGACCGAGTCATCTCATCCCTTCTGAAGGCTGCGCCATGACCCCTTCCCATCCTCCTTCGGCATGGTGTGCTGCTCCGTCCGAGGCGACATGTTGAGCCTGCGCAGCAGCAGGGTGTCGCCGCCCGTGCTGGGCGCCATTCGCCAGCAAGGCCGCGCCCTGCGGCGCGCTGAGTCGGCACGCACGCAAGCCGGAAGGACCACGGTCGTTGCCGCGCCGACGGCACCGGGCGAAATGCCGCTGCAGGACTGGGCTGCACTCTTCGACGCCGTCACGGAGCGCCTGCAGCGGCTGGCCGGCCGCTGCGACACCGCGCCTGCCGCAGGCCCCGCCCTGCGCTTGCCCTTGCAGGAATGCGTCGACGCACTCCGCCAGCTCCACCAGCGGGCCGAAGAGACCCTGCAGCGCAGCACGCAGCTGCGCGCCGAACTCGCGGCCGCCCAGGCGCAACTGGCAGGCACACGCACCGAGCTGGCGCACACGCAGATCGGCCGCCGGCGCGCAGAGCACGCGGCGGCGCACGACGCGCTGACGCAACTGCCCAACCGCAGCCATTTCCACGAACGGCTGGCCGCCAGCCTGGCCGGCGCCCATGCCGGCACGGCATCGCTGGCCGTGCTCTACCTCGACCTCGACGGCTTCAAGCGCATCAACGACGAACATGGTCACGACATGGGAGACGCCACGCTTTGCATCGTGGCACAGCGGCTGGCGTGCGCACTGCGCGCGGAAGACACCGTCTGCCGCCTGGGCGGCGACGAGTTCGCCTGCCTGCTGGTGGCACCGGCCAGCCGCGAACAGCTCAGCAAGCTGGTCTGCAAGTTGTTCGACGCGGTGGCTGCGCCGCTGCAGGTCGGTGCACTGCAGCTCAGTGTCCAGCCCAGCATCGGCATCGCGATGTACCCGGACGACGGCGTCACTGGCGCCACGCTGCTGCAGCGAGCCGACGCCGCGATGTTCCGCGCCAAGCGGCGCCAGCAGGGCTATGCTTTTTTCGAAAGGCTCAGCGACTCGTGAAACCGGCCTGGCGTCTTCACGGCTCGACAGGTGGTGGCGCAGGCCCGGGCGCTGGTTCGGTTGCAGGGGCAGCCGCCGGCTCGGCCGGCGCCATGGCCTGGGCCAGCGCAGCCAGCATCACCAGCCAAGATGCCACCGGCAGCGTGGCCAGCACGTCGTTGAGCAGGCGAGGCAATGCGCCCGCCTCGCCGGCGGCCAGGCGGGTGCGCCAGCGCCACGGTCGGCTGGTTGCGATCAGGCCGCCGGCCAGCGCCGCGGCGGCCACCAGGGCCCACGGGTGGCGGCGCGCCACTGGCTGCAGGGCCACGCCCACGGCAGTGGCCGCGGCACTGCCAGCCGTGTGCCAGGGGTGCTGCTTCCACCAGTTGGTTACGGCGTCGCGCAGCACACGCACGGCGGGTACGTCGAGCAGTCCTGACCACCAGGTGGGGGCTGCGGCTTCACCCGCGGCGGGCGCTACCGGCCCGCACAGTGCCAGACGCAACCGCGTGCGCGAGGCAGCAAGCCGCAGTATCGCGCCTTGCACGGTGGGTGCTGCCTGTACGGCGGGAGCGGGCAGTGCCTGAACCTGCATATCGGCCGCGGTCGGCGCAGCGGATGGCGAGGGCGGCGTTGTCAAGTCGGCTCCGTTTCGCGCAGCAGGCCCCAATCGGCCCGCAATTGCTGGCGCAGTACGCCGAAGGGAACGGTTACGGCACGTTGCCGGGCCAGCACGAGGCAGAGCCCCGCCGCTGCCAGCGGCAGCGCGGGCACGGCCCACAGCAGCCACGGTGCTTGCCACTGCGCCGGTGCGGTGGTAGCCCACAGCATCAGGGCCACGCCTGCCAGCACCACAGCCACGGCAAAGCCAGCCATAGCCAGCACTCCCAGCACCGCTTGGCGGAGCCAGACGGTGCTGAGTGCACTCGCCTCGGCCTGCAGCAGTTCGCCGTAGGCCTCGGCGTGCTCGGCGAGCAGCTGCGGCTGACCCGTGACGAGCTTCAGCCAGGGTGGCAGCATCTCAGTACGGGTGGCAGCCGGGTGTCACGCGTCGCGGCGCGAACGTGTCAGCAGGCCGATCAGCGCCATCAGCACCGCGCCCGTGGCCGCGGCGATCAGCACCGCCTTCACCGGTTCCTGCTGGATGTAGTGGGTGGTGCTTTCGCTGGCCTGGTGGGCCTTGGCGCGCACCTGGTGCGACCCGTCGCGCAGCGCGTCCATGCTGCGGTTGAACATCGCGCCGGCTTGCGCCGTGGCACCGTCCAGCCGCGGGCTGGCCTTGTCGCGCAACGACTGCACGCCACCGGCCAGGCCGTCCAGCGCGTGGTGCGTGGCGGTGATGCCCTGGTCGGCGGCCGCGGCGGCTTGGTCGACGAGATTGTGGCCGGCGTTCGGGGCGAGGGGAGTCTTGGTGTCGTACATGCGGCCTCCTGGGCTGTGTGGAATGGATGGGGCGTGCAGGGGTGGCGCGGCCTAGCCGCGGCGCACCAGGCCGAAGACGAAGCTGACGACGGCGAGCACGAGGAAGATCACGAAAAGCACCTTGGCGATGCCCACGGCACCGGCGGCGATGCCGCCGAAGCCGAACAGCGCGGCGATGAGCGCTATGACGAGAAAGACGATGGCGTAGTGCAGCATGCGGACCTCCTAAGGGGGATGCGCGGCGGGCCGCGCACGGTTGCCGCAACGGATTCATTGCGACAGGTCCAGTGTGGATGCCGAGGCGGCGCCAGGCGATCGGCCGGTGCGCCGTGCGGGTGTAGGACCTTGCCCACAGCGGCCGCCACGGCGGCCGATGGCGGTCCGTCAGCCGGCTTCGGGCGCCGCTTCAGCGCGCGGCGGCAGCGTGACGCGGATCGTCGTGCCGCGCCCGGGCGCGGCCTCCACCGCCAAGGTGCCGTGTTCGGCCTCGACGCGGTAGCGCATGCCCACCAGGCCGTAGGCCGAACGCGGCGGCACGGCGGTGTCGAAGCCGCTGCCGTCGTCGCGTACTTCCAGCGCCACCTGGCCGCCGGCCGCGCCGCGGTCCATGCCCAGCGTCACCCAGACGTTCTGCGCCCGGGCGTGCTTGGCGACGTTGGTCGTGGCTTCCTGCACGAGGCGGTACGCCGTGAGCTCCGCGGCCGGCGTCAGCGGCACCGGCTGCAGTGCGCAGTGCACGGCCACGCCGCTGCTGCGTGTGAACTCGCGCGCCAGGATCTCGAGCGTGGCCACCAGCCCCAGGTGGGCCAGCGCCGAGGGGCGCAGGTCCTCGGCAATGCGGCGCTTGACGGCGATCACCTGGTCCAGCGCGCTGGTGAGGTGGGTCAGGCGTTCCAGCGCCTCGGCGGCCAGTGGCACCGGCGCGGCCAGGCGAGACCGGATGCGCGCGGCGTCCAGCTTGGCCGAAGTGAGCAGCGCGCCCAGTTCGTCGTGCAGGTCGCGCGCCAGGCGGTGGCGTTCGTCCTCGCGCGCCGTCTGCAGGTGGTGCGCCAGTTCGGTGAGCTGCGCCGTGCGCTCACGAACCAGCGCTTCCAGGCGGCCGGTTTCGTCGAACACCCGGCGCTGCTGGCGCTGCAGGTTCAGCGCGTGGCGCAACGCCATCAGCAACGCCCCCAGCCCGACCAGCGCGGCAGCCGCAGCCGGTGCGTTACGCATCGGCGGGGGCGACTCCGGATGCAGCAGTTCGAACACTCCCAGGGCGGCCGCCACCAGCGCTGCGACCCCGGCCAACAACAACCAGGCCGTCAGCGGCCGGGAGATCTCGCCATGCGTCTTCATCTTCTCTGCCTGGCCTTCGGGCCGGCGCCCAGTTTCATGGCCCGTCGTACTCCGTTCTTCGGGCCCCCATCATGCGCCGCGGCGCGAAGGAGCCCTTCATGATCCGCATCGCCATCGTCGACGACCACGCCATGGTGCGCGCCGGCCTGCGCCAGTTTCTCGGTGACGAAATCGATTTCGAGGTGGTGGCCGAGGCCGCCGACGGTCGCCAGGCGCTGGACATCGTGCGCCGCGGCGAGCTCGACGTGATGTTGCTCGACATCTCGATGCCCGGCCAGAGCGGTGTCGATGCCTTGGCCGCCATCCGCGCGCGTGCGCCGGCGCTGCCGGTGCTGATGCTCAGCGGCTTTGCCGAGCTGGACTACGCCACCACGCTGCTGCGCCAGGGCGCCAGCGGCTATCTCAACAAGGACTGCGAGCCGGCCGACCTGGTCAAGGCCATCCGCACCGTGCACCGCGGGCGCAAGTACATCACCGCGGCAGTGGCCGAGCGGCTGGCCGAAGGCCTGGGCGCAGGCGGCGAGCAGCCGCTGCACGAGAGCCTGTCCGAACGCGAGCTGCAAGTCTTTCTGCGCCTGGCGCAGGGCGAGACCATCGGCCACCTGGCCACGCAGCTGTGCCTGAGCGTGAAGACGGTCAGCACCTACCGCAGCCGCGTGATGGAGAAGATGCACCTGGCGTCGAACAGCGATCTCACGCACTACGCGCTGACGCACGGGCTCATCCGTTGAGCGGCACTGGCACCAGGGGTGCGCCGGACGGCCCCGCCAGCGCCACGCAGTAGGCAATGAGCGCATCGATCTCGGTCGACTTGTCGAACACGCGGTCGGCGCCCAGCGCCAGGCAGCGCTCGCGCATGTCGTCGGTGGCGTAGTTGCTGAGCACGGCCATGCGGCCGACGCCAGGCAGCGCCTGGGCGCCACGCAACACGCCCAGCCCCGAGCCGCCGAGCAGGAAGAGGTCGACGATGACGAGGTCGACGCCGTGGCCCGGCGTGGCCAGCCAGCGCAGCGCGCCGGCTTCGTCGCCGGCATGGCCGACCACCTGCACCGGCGCCAGTTCCTGCAGCGCGGCGACCAGGTTGTCCCGGATGACGGCGCTGTCTTCGACGATGTAGGTCTTCAGCAGAGACAAAGGGGGGCGCCGTTTGCGGGTTCGGAAACCTCGAACCGCAACAGTGTCGGTGCTGCGCCGCACCGTGCCCATCGGCCTGCGGGGCCGGCCGGTGTAGGAAAAGGACTACACGGCGGGCTGGGCACGCTCAGTGGCAGGTGGCCCGGGTCTCGGTCTGGCGCAACAGCGTCTCGGTGAGCAGCCGGCCCATTTCGGTCTTGACGACGTGGTAGCACTCGCAGGCGCAGCTTTCCAGGCCGGCCGCGTCGAGCACCGTGATGTGGCCCCGGCGGTAGCGGATGTAGCCGGCGTCCTGGAAATGCCCGGCGGCCAGCGTCACGCTTTCGCGTCGCACGCCCAGCATGCTGGCCACCAGCTCCTGCGTCATCACCATCTCGCCGGGCGGCGCGCGGTCGATGGCACAGAGCAGCCAGCGGCTGAGCTGCTGCTCGATGGTGTGGTGGCGGTAGCACACGGCAGTCTGCGCGATCTGCGTGATCAGCGCCTGCGTGTAGCGCAGCAGCAGCCGGCGCAGCTGCCCCGGGCCCTCGAAGGCCTGCAGCAGCGTGCCGCGCGCCAGCCGGTAGCCGTGGCCTGCGGTCTGCACCACGGCCGAACTGGGCGTGGTGTCGCCGCCCATGATCAGCGCCACGCCGACCATGCCTTCGCGCCCGACGCTGCAGGTCTCGGCCGAGGCCCCCGAGGCCATCACGTGGTGCAGCGAGACCACCGCGGTGGTCGGGAAATGGACGTGGTGCAGCGGCACGCCGGGCTCGTAGAGCATCTGGCCCAGCAGCAACTGCACCGGTTCGAGCGCGCCGCGCAGCGCCTCGAACTCGGCCGCCGGCAGCGCGGCGATGAGGTGGTTCAGGTTGGGCGAAGGCGGCGCCTGCGCCGGCCGGTTGCGATGCGGCATGGCCTAGATCCCCACCGTGGTCTCGACACCGATGCCGCGGTAGCCGATGAAGCGGCAGTTCTGGTCGAACATCGGCTGGCCGCTGACGCGGAAGGCCTGCACCGGCGCTTCGCCACGCCTGCGGTGCAGCGCGAAGTCGATGAAGGGCTGGCGCGCCGCGATGCGCGCCTGCAGCGCCTCGCGCTCGGTGGTGTTCCAGCCGTCGTCGGGTGGTGGTTCGGCGTCGGCCACCAGCGGGCTGACACGCAGCCCCAGCATTTCCATCACCGGGCCCGAGACGCGCGTGAACTCGCCCGTCTCGTCCTGTTCCCAGTACCAGTCGCTGGCCAGCTCGGTCAGGCTGCGGAAGCGCGCCTCGCTCTCGCGCAGCTCGGCGGTGCGCTCGGCCACGGCCTGCTCCAGCCGTTCGTTGTGCGCTTCCAGCCGGCGGTAGAGCAGCCGCGTCTCGAGCATGTTGTGGATGCGCGTCTTGACCTCCAGAAGGTCGAAGGGTTTGCTGATGAAGTCGCGAGCGCCGGCCTGCAGCGCGCGCAGCTTGTGACCCGGCTGCGCCGTCAGCACGATGACCGGCAGCGTGCGGTCGCGCGGGTTGGTCTTCAGTGCTTCCATGACGCCGAAGCCGTCCATCGTGGGCATCTGCAGGTCGAGCAGGATCAGGTCGTAGTCGTTGCGGCGGTGCAGCGCGCAGACGGTCGTCGAGTCCATCGCCGAGGTGACCTGGGTATAGCCGGCTTCGCCCAGCAGGCGCGTCACCAGGCGTACGTTGGCGTCCTGGTCGTCGACGACGAGGATGCGCGCGCCGAGGATGTCCTGTTCCTGGATCATGGGGTGACCTGTTCGGGTGGCGTGCGTTGGGCGGGGCTGCGGGTGACGTCGAGGGCCAGGTCCAGGGTTTCCATGAACTCGACGACCTTGATCGGCTTGGTGAGGTAGCGGAAGAAGCCGGCGTCCATGCCCTTGGCGACGTCGCGCGGCATGGCGTTGGCGCTGAGCGCGATGACCGGGATGTGGGCGGTGGCGGGGTCGCCGGCCAGGATCCCCAGCGCCGTGATGCCGCTGATGCCGGGCAGGTTGATGTCCATCAGGATGACGTCGGGCAAAGCGCTGCGCGCCAGCTCGATGCCGCTGCGGCCGTCCTTGGCGCCGATCAGGTGCAGGTCGGGGCGGCGGGCGACCAGCCGCGCCACGAGCAGCAGGTTGGCCGGGTTGTCTTCGACGTAGAGCACGGTGCGCCGGGCGGCGCCATCTTCCATGGCGGGGACGTGCGCGGTGAAATGGGGCTCGGCCGCCGCGGGCAGCTCAACGCTGTGGCTGGCGCGCAGGTCGATCCAGAAGGTGCTGCCCACGCCGACCGTGCTTTCCACGCCTATCGTGCCGCCCATCAGCGTGACCAGCTGCTTGCACACCACGAGGCCGATGCCGGTGCCTTCCTCGACGCCGCCTTCCTGGCCCAGGCGGTTGAAGGGCTGGAACAGCTGCGCCAGCTTCTCCGGCGACAGGCCCGCGCCGGTGTCGAGAAAGCTCACGCGCACCCAGCCTTCGGGCCGCGTCTCGCAGCGCACCTCGACCGTGCCGCCGGTGCGGTTGTACTTGATGGCGTTGGACAGCAGGTTGACGATGACCTGCTTGACGCGTGTGCGGTCGGCCTTGACGAACAGCGCCTGCGCCGGGGCGATGAAGCGCACGCCGATGCCGTGCTGGCGCGCCTGCGGCTCGGTCATGGCCTGGCAGTCGGCCAGCACCTCGGCCAGCGACATCGGCTCGGGCGACAGCGACAGCCGGCCCGACTCGATGAGCGACAGGTCGAGGATCTCGTTGATCAGCTCCAGCAGGTACCAGCCGGCCTGCAGGATCTGGTCGATGCTGTCCTTCTGCGCTGGCGTGGGTGTCGGCTCGCCCGAGTCCATCAGCTGCGCGAAACCGAGGATGGCGTTCAGTGGCGAGCGCAGTTCGTGGCTCATGCTCGACAGGAAGTCGCTCTTGGCCTTGTTCGCCGTCTCGGCGGCCAAGGTGGCGGCCTGCAGGTCGAGGTTGCTCTGCTTCAGCGCCTGGTCCAGTCGTGCCTGCTCGGCTTCGACACGCTTGCGCGCGGTGTTGTCCGTGCCGATAAGCAGGTAGCCGATGAGCGCGTCGACGGTGTTGCGCAGCGCCGTCACCGAGACCACCGCGGGCAGGCGGCTGCCGTCGCGGCGCAGGTAGGTCAGCTCGTAGATGTCCTCGATGCCGCGCGAGGCCTTGAATACCAGCGCCTCGAAGCCCGGCGCGATGGGCTGGCCGAACTCGGTGCTCAGCACCTGCGCTCGCCGCACCAGTTCCAGCGGGTCGGACAGCTCGGCCGGCGTGATGCGGTCGACGACGTCTGCCGCGGCGTACCCCAGCATGCGCTCGGCGCCGACGTTGAAGACCTGGATGACGCCGTGTTCGTCGGTGGCGATGCTGGAGAAGTTTTCGCTGTTGAGGATCGCCTTCTGCAACGCGCCGGTCTTCAGCACCAGCCGCTGGCGGTGGGCCTTGCCGCTGCCGCGCGGGAGTTTGGCGGTGGCAGGGGCGGCCGGGTGGGCAGCCGGCTTGGAAGCAACAGAAGACATGGCAGGGCGGGCGGCACGGAGGAAGAACAGCTGCCCGGGCGGGCCTGCATGCCGAACGAGACCCGTAGCGGCGTGTTGCATGCTGCGCACCGAAAGTGGGGTCGTCTGTTCGCTGTCGCACATAGGCCGCTGGCGATACCTGGATTCGGCCAGCGGCACCTTCCGCGCAGGGACCGCCAACGGAAACCAGACAGCGGGCCGTCCCACCCCCGCGTTTACCGAAAGCGGCCGCTTCGAGGCGGCCGTCTTTCACGGTCGGAACCGGTCTACCTCAAGGTGTGGCGGACATGCGTTGGTCGAGCCGGCCCTTGCCGAGCTCGGCCAGCGATCCGCTTGCTTTCGTGCTGGGACCGGCGAGCCGTGAGGCCAGCCCGTACGCGACCGCTGCAGCCGCAAGCGCAGCCGATGCCACCACCAGTGCCTGCGCCTCGATGTCGTCAAGCTTCCAGAGCGTTGCGCCAGCCGCCGCGGCGCCGGCGACCAGCGCAGTCGCCAAGCCAGCCACCGCCGCACAGCGCGTGCGCAGGGCCCAGCCGTTCGGGCGGCTGCCCTCGAGTTCGGTGGTCTCGATCTCGTTCACCGCACGCAGCAAGGCGTCCGCGAGGTCCTCGGCGCTCGCGTAGCGCTGTGTCGGCGCCTTCGACAGACAGCGCTCGACGATGCGGCGAAGCGCTGGGGGCACGTCCGGGCGCACGCGCTGCAGCGGGGATGGGTCCTCCGTGGCGATGCGCGTCGCCAGCGCGAGCAGGGTGGACCCGCGGAACGGGCGCTCGCCAGCCAGCATCTCGTACAGGATGACTCCGGCTGCGAACACATCCGAGCGCGCATCTTGCGGTTCGCCCCGGGTCTGCTCGGGCGTCATGTACTGGCGGGCACCGGCGGCGGGGCCGAGCACTGTGACATCACCTGGCGCTTCGGCCGGCGCAGCGATGCCGAAGCCAGTCAGCTGGATCGTCTGCCCGTCGCCGAGCAGAAGCACGTTGCTCGGCTTCAGGTCGCGATGCAGCACGCCGCGGCGGTGGGCATGGTCCAGTGCGCGGGCCAGTTGCACACCGAGCAGCACGGTGTCGTGGATCGAGAGCGGGCCTTGGGCTTGCAGCCGCTGTGGCAGCGTCTCGCCATCGACCACCGGGCTGACCACGAAGGGCTGGCCGTCGTCGACGTCGACTTCATCGACCACGGCAATGTTCGGGTGCGACAGCTTGGCGGCCGCCTGCAACTGCTGCACCAGCAACGGGCGGAGCTTGTCGCTGTGGCACGCCGGACCCTGCAGCAAGTGAATCGCGACCTCGCGCCCCGTCTTCGGGTCGGTCGCCCGGAACAGGGTCCCGGCTTCGGTCCGGCCCTGCCGCTTCAGGCCGGTGAAACGCCCGATCTGCCGGGCGGCCGGCGCAGCGCTGGACGCCGCCAACTGGGGGGCGGGCTGGCAGGTGGGCGTGGCAGGGGAAGAACGGCCCGTGTCTCGCCGCCCTGCTGCTGCACCGGACGCACCAGGTTCTGGCCGACGCGGCAGGACCAGCGTCGGTGTCTCATCGTTGTCGAGCCAGGTATCGGGTTCGACCCGTCGGCTCTGCGCGGCCAACTGCGCGGCCAACTGCGCGGCGCGCCGGGCGGAAATCGGTATCGCCGAATTCGCCTCGGGCTCGATCGCCGGCGTGGCTGTCTTCGCCGCGGCGGCGCCCGCATCGGCGATCTGCTTGCCGAGATAGCGCTCCATCTCCTCTTCGCTGGGAGTCACCAGCGGAGCGGCGTCCGGGTCGTCCGTGTTCGGGCCGTACAACAACGGAACGTCGGGGCGCGAAGGGGGGGAGGGCGGTGTGGTCACGGTGGGGAGGACGGGGGCTCTCAGCCAGACGATCGCAGTGTCGCATCGAGTCCGCCGGGCCGGGCGTCGCTCAGCCCGCGCTTGGCCGCAACTGGTGACGCAGTGCTCGCCAACGGCCAGATCGGCAGAATCCGGATGCACTGCGATATCCTGCACCCGCCTCCAAAGTCACCGTTCGTGGCTGCCGGGCTGGCTTATCCTCGCATCGAACCAACAGGAGCGGGTCATGACGAGCAGCGACACAAGCGGGGTCCCGCAGGACCGAAGCGCTGAGCGCGGGCGTCGTCGTGCGGGCCTGGCTCTGGCGGCGCTGGGCATTGCCTGCTGCGTGGGGGGGTGCGGCACGTTCGGCTCCAAGCCGGCGCGTGTGGAAGGAAGCATTGCCGCGGCCGCCGGGCTGAACCCCAGCGTCAATGATCGGCCGTCGCCGCTGCTGCTGCGCATATATGAGCTGCGTTCGCCGACGGCTTTCAACCAGGCGGACTTCATGTCGCTGTACCAGTCCGACCAGGCCACCCTGGCGGCCGACCTGGTGGTGCGCGAGGAAATGATGCTGCAGCCCGGCGAGGTGCGTCCTTTCAACAAGCAGCTTTCGCCCGAGACCCGCTTCATCGGCGTGATCGCGTTTTACCGCAACCTGGAGAGGGCCACCTGGCGCGCCGTGGTGCCGGTGGCCCCGAACAAGACGCAGAAGCTGGTCGTCCGCGCCGACAGGCTGGCGCTGTCGGCCACGCTGCAGCCCTGACGCCGCGGCCAGGCCATGAGCTTTCAGCATCGGATCGTCTGGTCGCAGGGCATGTTCCTGCAGCCGCACCACTTCCAGCAGGAAGCGCGTTACGTCGAACACCTGGTCGATGCGCGAGTTGCAGCGTCGAACCCCTACGCCTGGGGATTCAGCGAACTCGTGCTGGACGAATCGCAGCTGGCCACCGGGCAGCTGGCACTGGCGCGGGCGCAGGGCGTGCTGCCGGACGGATCGCCCCTGTCGTTGCCGGATGGCGACCCGCTGCCGGCACCCATCACCGTTGCGGCCGACATGCACGACGAACTCGTGGTGCTCGCGGTGGCCCGCTCGCGCCCGGGCGCGACCGAGGTCGACTTCGGCGACGGTGCCGGCGACAGCCACAGTCGCTATCGCGTGCTCGACAAGGACCTGCGCGACCAGACCCGCGCCGCCGACGACCCCGAACCCGTGCAGCTGGGCGCGCTGCGCGTGGCGCTGATGCGCGAGCGCGACGTCACCGACGGCCACGCCGTGCTTGGCGTGGCGCGCGTGCTGGAACGGCGCGCCGATGGACAGGTGGTGCTCGACCGGGGCTACATCGCGCCGCAGACGCGCATCGACGCCAGCGGACAGCTCTCGGCAACCGCCGGCCTGTTGCACGGTTTGATCCGCCAGCGGGCGCTGGCGCTGGCTTCGGGCATGGGGCAGCTGGGCAATGGTGTGTCCGAGATCGCCAACTTCCTGCAGCTGCAACTGCTGAACCGCGCCGAGCCGCAGCTGCACCAGTACGCTGCAGCGCCCAGCATGCACCCGTGGCCGTTCTACCTGGCCTGCCTGGCGCTGGCCGGCGAGCTGGCCACCTTCAACCGCGGCGAGCGCCAGCCGCCGGAATACCTGGCTTACCGGCACGATGCCCTGCAACAGGTCTTCGCGCCGGTGGTCCAGGACATCCGCGACTACATGTCGCGCGAGGTCCAGCGCCACGCGGTGGCCATCGACCTCATCGACCGCAGCCACGGCGTGCGAACGGCCGTCGTGCCCGACGCCGAATTGCTGCGCACGGCCGGTTTCGTGCTCGCCGTACGTGCGCAGTTGCCGACCGAGCAGCTGCGCCAGCGCTTCCCGGCGCAAAGCAAGCTGGGCCCGGTGGAGCGAATCAAGGACCTCGTCAACCTGCAGTTGCCCGGCATCGTGTTGCGCAGCCTGCCAGTGGCGCCGCGGCAGCTGCCGTATCACGCGGGCAGTCACTATTTCGAGCTCGAACGCCAGGGCGAACTCTGGAAACAGTTCGAACGCACAGGCAACCTGGCGCTGCACGTGGCCGGTGACTTCCCGGCGCTCGAGCTCGAGCTCTGGGCCGTCCGACAGGCCTGATCGAGGTCGCGATGAGCGAGCCACCGCCGCCGATCGACGACCCGTTCGCCACTCATTTCGGCGGCGAGCGCAGCATCCTCAAGCCCCGGCCCGGCGGCTGGGGCGAGGCGCGCAGTGCCGGAGAATCCGCCGCCCAGCAGCCGGCCGGTGACGCCGCGGTCGTCGACCAGGGCTTGAACCCGCTGCTGGGGGCCGCCAACCGCCTCTTGCTGCTGGTGCCGCAGTTGCGCCAGACTCGCCAGGTCGCCGACCCGGCCAGCCTGCGTGCCTCGCTGGCCCAGGGCATTCGCGAATTCGCCACGGCCGTGCAGGAGCGCGGCATCGCGCCCGAACGCGTCATGGCGGCCCGCTACGTGCTGTGCACCATGATCGACGAGGCGGCGGCCGACACGCCCTGGGGCGGTGGCGGGGTCTGGGGGCGGCACAGTCTGCTGGCGGAATTCCACAACGAGTCGTTCGGTGGCGAGAAGGTCTTCCAGCTGATGGCCCGTCTGGCCGAAAAGCCCGACGCCAACCGCGACCTGCTGGAACTCATCTACGCGGCACTGGCGCTGGGCTTCGAGGGCCGCTATCGCGTCGTCGACAACGGCCGGGCGCAGCTCGAAGCGGTGCGCGCGAAGCTGGCCCAGATCATCGGCCAGCAGCGCGGCGCCTACCCGGCGGCCCTGGCCCAGCATTGGCAGGTCGAGCCGCTGAAGGACCGCCCGGCGCTGTCCTGGCTGCCGCTGGCGCTGGTGGCAGCGGGGGTGGTGCTGCTGCTGGCGACGATCTACGCGTTCCTGTCCTGGTCGCTGGGCGGACGGTCAGACCCGGTCTACGGCCAGATCCAGAGCCTGCGCCTGGCGCCCCCGGTGGCCGCGGTGGCGCAACCGGCACCCGCGCCGCGCCTGGCCGTGCTGCTGCAATCGGACGTGCGTGCGCGCACGATCGAGGTTCGTGACGAGGTCGACCGCAGCGTCGTCACCGTGCGCGGCGACGGCCTGTTCGCGGCGGCCAGCGCCACCCTGGTGCCCGAACGCGAAGCGCTGATGCAGCGCATCGCCGAAGCCCTGGTAAGGGTCGGCGGCCAGATCCTGATCACCGGCCACACCGACAACACGGCGATCCGCACGCTGCGTTACCCGTCGAACTGGCACTTGTCGGAAGACCGCGCACGTTCCGTCCGCGACCTGTTCGTCAAGTCCGGGGTGCCCGCCGACCGCATCCGTGCCGAAGGCCGCGCCGACGGCGAGAGCGTCGCTGCGAACGACACCCCCGCCAATCGGGCGCTGAACCGCCGGGTCGAAGTCACGCTGTTCAGCGCCCGCACCGACTTGCCAGCCCGTGGCGCGAGCCCCACGGCGCCTGCAGCAGAAGCCAACGCCGCGTCTGGAGTCGGGCGGTGAGAAGGCTGCTCGGGTTCGTCTTCAACCGCTGGGTGGCCCTGCTGCTGCTGCTGCTGGTGCTGGTGGCCCTGGTCTGGTTCGTCGGGCCGATCGTGGCGGTCGGCGACTTCGTGCCGCTGGAGACGCCGCGGGCGCGCTGGGTCGCCACCGCCATGCTGCTGGTCGTCGTGGCGGTCTGGCTGGGGTTGGCCTTGTGGCGCAAGCAGCGCGGCAACCAAAAAGTCGTCGAACGGCTGGTCGCCGCGCCGGCCGGGCCGGCCGCAGCCACCGAAAGCGCCGACCTGGCTGCCGTGCGCGAACGTTTCGAGCAGGCCTTGCTGACCTTGCGCAAGGCCCGCTTCGGCGCGGCGTCGGCGTCGGGCCAGGGCCTGTGGAGCCGGCTGAACGCCAAGTTCAGCGCCCGCTACCTGTATGAACTGCCCTGGTACGTGATCATCGGCGCACCGGGCTCGGGCAAGACGACGGCACTGCGCAATTCCGGCCTGCAGTTCCCGCTGGCCGGCCCGGGCGGGCAGGCGGGCGACATGGCCGTGCGCGGCGTCGGCGGCACGCGCAACTGCGACTGGTGGTTCACCGACCAGGCCGTGCTCATCGACACCGCCGGCCGCTTCGTCACCCAGGACAGCGACCAGGCCACCGACAAGGGCACCTGGACCGGATTCCTCGAGCTGCTGAAGACCTCGCGCCCGCGCCAGCCGGTCAACGGCGTGATCGTCACCGTCTCCGTGCCCGACCTGCTTACCAAGAGCGCCGGCGACCGCGCCCGCTACGCCCAGGCGGCACGGCATCGGGTGCAGGAACTGCACGAACAACTGGGCATGCGCTTCCCGATCTACCTGATGGTCACCAAGTGCGACCTGATGGCCGGCTTCACCGAGCACTTCGCCGCGCTCGACAAGGAGCAGCGTGCCACGCCCTGGGGCGTGACCTTTCCGCGCGCCACCGCGGGCGCCTGGGCCCAGGACCTTGGCAGCGAGCTCGATGCCCTGCTGCAGCGCCTGAGCGACGGCCTCGTCGACCGGCTGCAGGCCGAACCCGACCCCCAGCGGCGCATGCGCATCTATGGGTTCCCGAACCAGTTCGCACAGCTCACCGGCCCGCTGCAGGAATTCGTGCAGCAGGTGTTCTCGCCCTCGGCCTTCGAGGCCGACCCGCTGCTGCGCGGTGTCTACTTCGTCAGCGGCACGCAGGAAGGCACGCCTGTCGACCGCGTGCTCGGCGCGGTCGCCCGCCGCTTCAGGGTCGAGCAGGCGGTGCTGCCGCCGCTGCAGGCCAGCGGCCGCAGCTTCTTCCTGCAGCGCCTGCTGTCCGAAGTGATCTTTGCCGAGAGCGGCCTGGCCGGTACCGACCGGCGCTGGGAGCGGCGGCGCGCGCTGCTGGTGATGGCGGGCTACGCCGTGCTGGCGCTGGCCAGCGTCGGGCTCGTCGCGGCCTGGGCCGTCAGCTGGAGGAACAACGGCGCCTACATCGCCACGGTGGCCGAGCGCACCGGAACCGTTCGCCGCCAGGTGCAGGAGACGCCCAACCGCGCCACCGCCGACCTGCGCCCGATCCTGCCGGCCCTGGAGGCCACACGCGGGCTGGCGGCGGCCGGCGCGACACCCGACGAAGTGCCCCTGTCGCTGGGCTTCGGCCTGTACCAGGGCAGGAAGCTCGACGGCGCGGCACGGTTGGCCTACGAACGCATGCTCGTCGACGCCGTGCTGCCACGCCTGGCCTTGCGCGTCGAGCAGCAGCTGCGGGCCGGCGAGCAGCCCGATTCGCAGTACGAGGCGCTGAAGGCGTACCTGATGCTGTACGACCCCAAGCACTTCGATGCGCAGGCCCTGAAGACCCACATCGAAGCCGACTGGGACACCCAGCTGGCCAGCGAGCTGACGGCCGACCAGCGGGCGACCATGAGTCGTCATCTCGACGCCCTGCTCGCGCTCGGGCCGGCGATCTCGCCGATCGAGCAGGACAAGGCCCTGGTCGAAGCCACGCGCCAGAGGCTGGCAGCCGTGTCGCTGCCGCAGCGTGTGTACAACCGGCTGCGCCTGAGCGGCCTGGGCAGCGAGTTCAACGACTTCACCGTGGTGCGCGCTGGCGGGCCGAATGCCCAGCTCGTCTTCGCCCGCGCCAGCGGCGCGCCGCTGACACGTGGCGTGCCGGGCTTGTTCACCCACGATGGCTATCACAAAGGCTTCCAGGACAAGGTGGCCCAGGTGACGGCCCAGCTTGCGGTGGAGCAGGGCTGGGTGCTGGGTGCGGCTGCGCCGCAGATGAACGCGCGCGACGATGCCGTGGCCGCAGCCAAGCTGACCGACGACGTGCGCCGGCTCTACCTGACCGACTACCGCGAGACCTGGAAGTCCTTCATCGCCGACATCCGGCTGCAGCCGCTGACCAGCGTCAGCCAGTCGCTGGAAAAGGCCCGCATCCTTTCCGCCCCCGACACCCCGCTGGTGCCGCTGCTGCGCGCCATCTCGCGCGAAACCACCTTGCTCGAAGGCCGTGGCCTCATCGTCGGCAAGGTCGACAAGAGCGTGCGCGAGATCGAGCAGAAGGTGGGCAGCCTGCTCGGCGGAGCGGGGCCGAAGACGCCGACCAGCGGTGCCCCGGGTCGGCAGATCGAGAGCATCGTCGACGACGAATTCGTCGGGTTGCGGCGCTTCGTGTTCGCCCCAGAAGGCGGCAAGGCGGCGCTCGACGGCGTCGTCGACCGCCTGCGCCAGTTGCAGGACCTGCTGAGCGCCGTCGACGCGGCCCTGAAGGGTGGTGCGGCACCGCCACAATCGCCGCTGCCCAACCAGCTGAAGGTCGAAGCGGCGAACTCGCCCGAGCCGGTGCGCAGCGTGCTGGACAGCCTGGGCTCCAGCAGCGCGCGCGTGGCGTTGATGCAGTTGCGCGAGAGCCTGTCGCGCGAGGTGCGCGCCTCGGTGGGCGAATTCTGCAACCAGGCCGTCGCCGGGCGCTTCCCCTTCGACCCCAACTCGGCGCGTGAAGTGACGCAGGCCGACTTCGCGGCGCTCTTCGGCCCAGGCGGCAAGTTCGAGCAGATGCAGGCCAAGCTGGCACCCTACATCGACACCAGCACGCGGCCCTGGAGCTTCCGTTCGGTGGAGGGCGTGCCGCTGGGTGCCGATGTCGGCACCCTGCCGCAGTTCCAGCGTGCCGCGGTCATCCGCGAGACCTTCTTCCCCGCAGGCGCCACGGTGCCGACGATGCAGCTCGAGTTCAGGCCCGTGGAGATGGACACCTCGCTGCGCGAGTTCCTGCTCGACGCCGACGGCCAGAAGGTGCGCTACGACCACGGCCCGCAGCTGCCGCAGACGGTACGCTGGCCGGGCCCGCGCGGCAACGGCGTGGTGCGCGTGTCGGCGCTGCCGGCCGGCGCCACCGGCATGCTCAACGAAGGCCCCTGGGCGATGTTGCGTCTCTTCGAACGGGTCAACCTGACGCCTGGCCCGAGCAGCGAGAAGTTTCGCGCCACCTTCGACATCGACGGCCGCCGCGCGGTCTTCGACATCACCGCCAGCAGCGTGCGCAACCCGCTGCGGTTGAGCGAGTTGCGTTCCTTCAGCTGCCCGAACGGCCTGTAGCAGGCCGGTCGACGGCAGGCTGCATCCCGCCCTTCACCGCGAGGCCAGGTCATGAGCACGCCAACGACAGCCGGCTGGTTCGGCAAGGTCTCGATGCTGGGCGACTTCGCCTCGCGCCGGCTCACGCCCGAGTGGGTGGGGGCCTGCGACCGCTGGCTGTCGGAGGGCATGGACACCAGCCGCCGGCAGCTGGGTGAGGCCTGGATGCCGGCCTACCTGTCGGCGCCGCTGTGGCGCTTTGCCTGGGCGCCGGGTGTCGTCGACACGCAATGGTGGTTCGGTGTGCTGATGCCCAGCAGCGACAACGTCGGCCGCTACTTCCCGCTGGTTGTTGCGCAGCCGCGGCCCGCGCCGCCGGTGGACCGCTTCTCGATGGACCACCTGGAACTGTGGTGGCGCCACGTGTCGCACGCCGCGCTGCACACCCTGGCCGAGAACGCCAGGCTTGAAGCTTTCGAGGACGACCTGCAGCAGGCGCCGCCCTGGCCGATGGCCATCCATGCCCCCCACGTGCGGGTGGTGCAGGCGCCCGGCCGCGAACGCGTCAGCGTCGACCGCGCGGCCACGCTGGAGGGCTTCCTGCACGGTCTGGCAGCAACCTCGCTGCTGCAGCGGCTGGAAGGCTGCAGCCTCTGGTCGCCGCATGTCGGCCCCGACACTGCGATGGCCTGCACCATGCTCGGAGGGCTGCCGACGCCGGACGCCTTTGCCGACCTGCTGACCGGCCGCTGGTAGGGCCGGGCAACGCGCGCGGCGTTGCCCTTCAGCGCAGGAAGACCTGGCGCGGCCTCGTGTCGTCGCTGCCGGCCTGGGTGACTTCGCCCGGGTCGCCGGACCAGACGGCGACGGCGCTGAAGTTGTCCTGCCGCGGCATCTTGCGTGCTTCGATCAGCACGCGCATTGCTTCCAGCCAGTCCTCGGGGGTCAGGGCGCGGGCCAGGGTGCTGCACAGCGCCTGGTCGTCCAGGCCTTCCCACCAGCCGTCGGTGCACAGCAGGAAGGCGTCGCCCTCCTGCACTTCGACCGGCCGCACCACGGTGTGCGGATCGACCTCGCCTTCGATGCCCAGCGCTGCAACGAGCTGGTTCTTCTGCGGGTGATGCGTGGCCTGTTCGACGCTGATCAGGCCGAGCCGCACCATGCGCTGCACGACGCTGTCGTCGGACGTGACGACGTCGGCGCGCTGCTGGCGGATGCGGTAGAGCCGCGAGTCGCCGACATGCGTCCACAAAGCGTGTTCACCCTCGGCGTCGATCCACAGCGTGACCACCGTGCTGTGCATGCGCAGTTCGGGCGCCGTGCCGTCCTGGTGCGCCAGCAGGACGCGGTGCGCCTGGCGCACCATGCTCGTCAGACTGGCGGAGCAGAACTCCAGCCCGCCCTCGCGCAACAGCCGTTCCATGCAGTCGGCGGTGCGGTGCGCTGCCTCCGCGCCGCGACGGTGGCCGCCTGCACCGTCGGCGACCACGGCGAAATGGGCCTGTGGCGTCGACCCATGACGGACGACGTCCTCGTTGTGGCTGCGCGCGCCCGTCAGGCTGCAGCCGGCGATGCGGATGCGGCTCATCGGCGCTGCTTCTCCAGTCTCAGGCGTTCGATCTGTTGTTCGTAGGCGGCGAGGAAGGCCTTGCCGAACAGGTTGTGGAAGTCCTCCTGCGCCTCCTCGCGAATGGCGTGGTGGTGCTGCAGGTACAGGTCCCAGAGCCGGGCGCGGCGGTTCATCGGCAGCAGGCTGTCCAGCATGGAGCCGCCGGAGAGCTTGGCTTCCAGCGCTGCCGGGTCGAATCGACCGAGCATGCCTTCGATGGCCGCGCGCATGCCGGCCACGGTGCCGATGGAGTGGCCGACCAGGTCGTGCATCGCCTGTTCGAGTGCGTCCGGACCGTCGAGAAAGCCGCGTGCCGGAGGCTGCACCAGCTGTTCGATGCCCGAGGCCGCGTCGGGTGCGAACTTCAGCGGGTTGTTGTTGCGCTGCTGGATCATGGTCACCGCGGCGCGCAGTTCGTACTTGGTGCTGGCGCGCACCGCCATCAGCTGCAGCGTGCCTTCGATGGCCATGCGAAGCAGCAAGCCGATGGTGTGCATGCGCTCCGGGCCGCTGCCGGCTGGCAGCGGCAAGTTGACGCCGGCACCCGCGCAGAACGCGGCCCAGAGGGCCTGGCTCTCGTCCACAGGGCCCGAAACGGGCGTGGGCCGGGTCTCCGGGGTCGGCACCGGCGCAAGTGGCGGGGCAGATGGCGAGGCAGATGGCGGCATCGGCGTCGGCATCGGCATCGGCCGCGCTGGCGGCGCGGTGGCCTCCGTCGGTTGCAGCCTGGGTGGCACGAAGGCCGCATGCAGTGCCGGCACGTCGTCCGGCTGCGCGAGCGCGGAAGGCGCTGCCGGCGCCGCGGGGGCGCCGAACAGCATCAGCGGGTCGGTCGAGATCGGCGTGCCGGCCGCCCCGGGCGGTCCGCCGGAGTCCGAAAGGAAGTGGGCCAGCGGGTCGTCCTGACGGCCATCGGCCAGGCCGAAGGCCTGGTCGATGCCGGCGGCCGGTGCCGCAGCCATGAGGTCGGCGAACGGGTCCACCGGCGCTGAGGCTGCCGCTGGGAGCCGCGGCGCAGCTGGCGCGGCAAAGGGGTCGAAGTCGTCCGGAAGCCGGCTTGCGGACGGGGTCGTCGGCCCTGGCGGCAATGCCGCCGACCGGGCGTCGATGCCGGCGGGCGCAGGCTGATAGGCCGGCAACGAGGCGCGCCCGACCGGCGGGCTGGGGGCGGCGGCCGGGCTGAACAGGTCGGTGAAGGGGTCGGCAGAGGGACCAGTGCCAGGGCCAAGCAGGTCGGCGAACGGATTGCTGCCCGACAACCCCGTGACGGCCTGGACCTGCAAGGGTACTGGCGGGGGCAGCGGTTCCGGCCCGGGGGGAGGCAGTGGCGGCTGCGCGGTGGCTGGGGCCGGCAGCGAGGGGCTCACCGACAGGCTGGGGCGCGTGGCGTCTGCGGGCAAGCCGTCCAGAGGTGGGCAGTCGGCCCGCAGGACGTAGCCGCCAATGCGAATCTCGTCACCGTGCTCGACCACCGCCGACTGTCCGCCCGACAAGGTGCGCGCGCCGACCAGGATGGCGTTGGCAGACCCCACGTTGCGGATCAGGAAGCTGCTGCCGCTGGCCACGACCTCGGCCTGCAAGCGGGAGATGAAGCGCTCGGGGTCGGGCAGGGCCAGCGTGTTGTGGTCAGCCCGGCCGATGGTGCCGCCAAGGTCGTCGAAGCGCGCCGCAAGGGGCGGCGTCAGCTGCTCATCGTTCAGGGAGACGGCCGTCAGGGTCAGGATCATGGGGCGGGGTGATGGAGACGCAGTTCACGCGAAGACCGTCGCGGCGCGGTGGCAGGCAGCCCTGCCGCATCTTGAGGGCACGGCGGGCGCTCGGCAAGGCACAGAAAGGGGGGCCACGACGGTTCGATGCGGGTCGTTCATGGGCCCATCCGTAGCCAGACTGCGACCGCAGCGAAGATGAAGGCCATCAGCGCCCACGTGGCGGCCGCACCCTGCCAGCGGCGGGTGCGAAGCCAGCGTTGGGCGGCGGCAATGGCAAAGCCGATGGCCAGCAGCGGGAACAGCCAGGCTGGGTCCATGCTCAGGCCGCCCACTCGGCCAGGGCGCGCTTCTGCCGCGCAACCGGGGCGGCCACCTGGAACACGGGGCGCCCCGGCTGCAACAGGCTGGCGAGCATGGCCGCATGGGCACGCTGCCGCTGGGTGCCCTCGGTCAGCACATGGCGGGCGGTCTGTGCCGACAACGCCCGGCCCAGGAACAGGCGGTCACCCATGGCCACCGCTTCCAGCGCCGACTGTTCGCGCGCCCACCAGGCCTGGACGCGGGCCGGGTCGGGCCAGGGCAGGCTGTCGTCTTCGTCGATGGAGCCGTCGGCGTCGGCATCGTCCAGTAGCGCCGGCGCGGAAGGGGCCTCCAGGGTCTCCAGGTCCAGCAGTGCCAGGTCGGCCCCTGTGATCCAGTGGAAGGCTTCCCCCGCCAGGCGCGCCAGCGGCGGCTCGGACATCCGGGCGATCAGCCAGGGCACGAATCGCAGGTCGCCCAGCCAGGCCAGGGTGCGGATCAGGCGGCGTTGTTCGCCGATGCCCGCGCCCGGCCCGCGCGCGGCCTGCGAGAGGCGCTGGGCCCATTCGCGGGCCGGTCCGGTTGCACTGGCGGCCATGACGACCGCCAGGGCCCGGTCCGACCAGGGGCCGTCGCGCACGGCGATGGCGGCAGCTGCAACCAGGGCCTGCTGCCGATCGCCCAGCAGGCAGGCGGAACGCGCTTTCCAGAACGCGACGTCGTCCGGTTCGTCGGCCTGGCCCCGGAGCAACGCCGGCAGCAGGTCGACCCGACCCAGTTCACCGGCAGCGCGCGCGGCCACGGCCCGCAGGGTGGACAAGGGGCTGGCCAGGGCCGCATTCAGCACTGCGCCCGGGTTGACCTGGTGCAGCCGGCAGGCTTCGATGCCGAGTTCGAGCGCCGGCCCTGGCGGCGCCGACAGCAACTCGCGCACCACCCCCTTCAGAACGGATGCCGACACCCATCCGTAGGCCGAAACCAGGCCGCGTCGGGCATCGGCCACCACCGGCCAAAGCGCGAGCAGGTCGTCGAGCGGGGCCTGGTCGCGGGCCTCGAGCGCCACCACGGCCAGCGCGAAGATCTCACCGGCACCGGGCCTTTCCAGCGCCGCCCGGCACAAGGCCTTGCCTGCCGGGCCGGCCACGGCCAGCCCGTCCAGGTGCGCGGCCAGGCGCTCGTCGAGCCGGCCCAGGCGCAGCAGGTTCACGTGTGGCGCGCGCACCAGCACGGAACGCACATGGCGCAGCTGTGCCGCTTCTTCGGCATGTTGCTGCACCACCACGGCAATGATGGGGCGCTGCAGCCGGGACGATGGGGCGGGCTGAGTGGTCATGGGCTATGGTCGGCGCGAAAGGGAGGGAGGTCCAGAGCAGTTGCCCCAAGCCCTCCCCCAAAAGTCAGTGCGTTGCCGGTCCGGCCGCCCGCGGCGCCTGACCGCAGGGCGCACAATACCGGCCCGGCCGTGAACAAGATGATCAGCATGCCTGTTGTGTCGATTCAGCGTATTTCACCCCTGTTGGCCGCGTTGCTCGTCGCCGCCTGCGCCGCGCCGCCCTACAAGTCTGCATCCCAGCAGCCTTCCAGCCCCGCGACCAGCACCGTGCCGCAAGTGCCCGTGCCGGCGGCAGCGACCGAACCGCCCCCTGCGCCTGGGGGTCCGGTGCTCGACAGCCCGCAGGCGATCCAGCGGACCCTGAGTTCGGCCGTCGAGAACCTGGAGTTCGGCCGCGAGGAGGCAGCGCTCGAAGAACTTCAGCGCGTGCTCCAGGCCGACCCCGGCCAGCGCCTGGCCCTGAGCCTGATGCGCCAGATCAAGGAAGACCCGCAGACCCTGCTTGGGCGCGAGTCCTTCTCCTACCAGGTGAAGTCGGGCGAGTCGTTGTCGGCCATTGCCGGTCGGTTCCTGCGCGACGTGTACATGTTCTACGGTCTGGCCCGCTACAACGACATCAAGGTGCCGCGCCAGCTGGCCGGAGGGCAGACGATCCGCGTACCGGGCAAGGCACCGCCGCCGGGGGGGGCGGTCACGGTACCGGCACCCAGCCCGACCCCGGCCCTGGCCCCTTCGCCGGCTGCAGCGCCCGTGGCCGCGCCTGCCCCGACGGCGCCGGCTTCGGCCGCCGCACCGGCGCCCGCACCTGCGGCTGAATCCAAGAGTGCACAGATCGCCCGCCTGCAGCGCGAAGCCCGCACGGCCTTCGCAGCGCAGGACCTGGTGGGCTCGATCGCGGCCTGGGACAAGGTGCTGGCCATCGACCCGGACAACCGCAACGCCCAGCTCGAACGCCAGCGCGCGGCCGACCTGTGCCGTCGGCTCAACGACCTGACGAAGGGGCCGAAGAAGGCTTGCTGATCGGTCGGCGCGGCGCTGGTTCCTTGGCGCCAGCCGGTGCATCGGCCAGCAGTTGCTGCAGCCGGGCCCGAGCCGGGGCGTTTCCGGGTTGCCAGCGCAGGCTCTGACGCACGGATTCGATGGCCGCCGCGGGGTTGCTCGCAGCCAGTGTGTCGGCGCGCTTCAACAGCAGTTCAGCCAGCAGCTTGCGGCTGGCTGCGTCTACAGGTCGACTGGCGGGGGTAGGCAGGAGCAGGGCGATGGCGGCATCGACGTCGCCCTGGCCGGCCAGCAGGCTGGCGTGTTCCAGGTCCGGCCTGCCCGCTGCGGCATGGCCCTGGGTCTCGGAGCGGCTGGCATCGGGTGGCACCATCGCGCGGGCAAAGCTGCCGACCGCCTGGCGCCGGGCGCGGTCGCGTTCGATCGCGCGCAGCGCGTTGGCGGCCTCGAGCTGCCCCGGTGCCAGCGCCAGCACCTCCAGGTAAAGCCGGCTCGCCAGGTCGACCTGCCCACGCGCGCGGGCTGCCTTGGCCTGAGGCAGGCGCTCGGCGACCTGGCTCTGGATCTGGGCGAGTGCCGTCTGGCGCCCCTTCTGGGCGTCGGCGTCCTGCGGCGACAGTGCCAGCACGATGTCCCAGGCCCAGACGGCGTCGCCCCAGCGGCCTTCACGCGCGGCGGCCCCGGCCGCCGCACGCTGCCGTTGTTCGTAGGCCCGAACACCGGCAACTGGGCCGTCAGGCACAGTGGGCTGCGGTGCCGCCACGACCGAGGGCGTGGGCTGCAGCGGCTGCTGCCAGGCACAGGCGCCCAGCAGCACCACCAGGCTCATCGCCGGCAGGCCAAGGCACGGCCGCCAACGTGACCGCAACAGGCTCATGGCCGCCCCAGCGGGCGCTGCACCTGCAGCCGCGCCTGGAAGTCGGCCAGGCTGTGGTCGCCATAGATCATCGTCCGGCGCAGCATCAGCGGCGCGGCGAAAAAGGCGTTGCCACCGGCGTTGACGGTCAGGCCCAATTCGTAGTCGGCACGCTGCATCGCGTCCAGCACCACCTCGTTGGCGCTGCCATAGGGGTAGGCAAAGTGCCGCACCTGGATGCCCAGCGGTGCCAGGCGCGCTTCCAGCACCGTGCGCGGTGTGCGCAGTTCGATGTCGACGAGCTTGCGGTAGGCGTCCTCGCTTTCGTCCGGCTTGCGTTCGGCCAGGTTGCGATGGGTCTTCGAGTGGGCCTGCAGATCGACCAGGCCCGAGCGCGCCATCTCCTCGAACTGCGGCCAGGTCAACGAGTCGGGGGCGCCGATGAAGTCGGAAAACGCGAACAGCGTGGCCGGGAAGTTGTGTTTCTTCAACACCGGGAAGGCGTGCCGGTACGCCGACTCGTAGCCATCGTCGAAGGTGATGACGACCGACTTCGCCGGCAAGGCCCGTTCACCGGCCAGAAAGGCTTGCAGATCGGTGAGCCGCACCACGTGATAGCCGTTGCCGGCCAGGTAGGCCATCTGTTCTTCGAACCGGGCCGGCGACACGATCATCTTCGAGTTGCCGGCGCCGAAGCGGTGATAGCACAGCACCGTCACCGTCTGCATGCCGGTGGTGGTGATGCCCCGCGGGTTGCGCGGCACCACCGGAACCACCAGGGGCTGGCCGGCTATGGGTACGCCGCGCAGGCCGTTGGCTTCCTCGATCTGCCACGCCTTGTCGGCCTGGCCCAGGAAGCGTGCCGCCAGACCCCGCAGCGTGTCGCCGGCGCGGGGCAGGTAGACCAGCAGACGGTCACCGCTGCCCAGGACTTCACCCGTGGCCCCGGCCCACGGGGCGTCGGGCACCCGCGTCTGTGCACCGGGTGGTGGCGGCGTTGTGGGGGCGGGCTCGTGCACGCCTGGCGCCGGCGTCAGCAGGCTGCAACCCGCCAGGGCAGCGACGCACAGGGCCAGTGTCAGGGCCCGCGCCAGCGCAGGCAGCCGGTCGTGCATGTCCATGGGGTCGTTCAGGTTCTGGGTTCGGCTGCAGTGGGCTTGTCGGTGGCCGAGCGTTCCTGCAGGGCGTCGGCCATGGCGTCGAAGGCATTGAACAGTTCGCCGAATTCGTCGCGGCGATCTTCGCGGATGCGGTGGTCCAGCCGCCCCTTGGCCAGTTCGGCCATCGAATCGACGACCAGGCGGATCGGCTGTGCGAACCAGTTGGCGACGAAATACATCGCCACCGCCACCGCCAGCACGGTGACCACGGCCAGCACGATCATCAAGGTGATCGACAGCCGTGCCACCTGCGTGACCGGCTTTTCCAGTACGCCGAGCGCCACCTGGCCGACCTGCTTGTCCTGGAACAGCACCGGCGCCTCGAAGCCCAGCACCGATTCGCCGCCGGCGGTGTAGCGGGTGACGACGGTCTCGCTGCCGCCGCCGCCGGTGGCGGGCGCCGCGGCCCGGCGGTACGGCTGCCCGGCCAACCCGGGTTCGCTGGACACGCGGACTTTGCCGGCCAGGTCGATCACGGTGATGCGCTCGAAGTTGCGCGTCTTCATGATCTCCTTCACGGCCACCTCGACCGCTTCCCAGTCTTCACCGAGCACCGATGCGGCGTTCTGCGCGGCGATGAAGCGGGCCATCGACGCGCCATAGTCGCTGACCTGGCCCATCATCGCCGTGTATTGCTTGTAGGTGATGATTGCCGCGGTCGAGCCCATCACCACGGCCACGATCAGCGCCATCGTGGCCGCCCACTTCACGCGCAGCGGCACGATGCGCCGCTTGTCCTTCTCGCGCGCCTGCTCGTCCAACTGGACGAGCACCTTCTTCAAGGCGTCGGCCAATTCCAGGCCGGTCTGGTAGCGCTGTTCGGGCTTCTTCGCCAGGCAGCGGTCGATGACGCGGCGCAGAGCAGGCGGCACCTCGGGGCGCTTGGCGGCCAGGGGTGGGGGGTCTTCCTTGACGATCTTCGCGGCAATGGCCACCAGGCTGTCGGCGCGAAAAGGGCGTTCGCCGGCGAGCATCTGGTACATCACGATGCCAGCGGCGAAGAGATCGCTGCGGCCGTCGATCTTCTCGCCCATGGCCTGCTCGGGCGACATGTACTGCGGTGTGCCCAGTACCGCGCCCACCTGGGTGTGGGTGGAACTGCCGTCGTCCATGTGGGCGATGCCGAAGTCGGTGACCTTGATGGTCTGGCCGTCCTTCAGGAACATGATGTTGCCGGGCTTGATGTCGCGGTGGACGATGCCGCGGGCATGCGCGTATTCCAGCGCACGGGCCAGCTGCATGCCGATGAGCACGACGTCGCGCACCGGCAGCATCGGTGTCTTCTCGAGCGCTTCCGACAGCGCCATGCCCTCGAGCATCTCCATGGCCATGTACGGCCGGCCCTCGATCTCGCCGACATCGTGCACGACGACGATGTTCGGGTGCGACAAGCCGCCCGCGGCGCGCGCTTCACGCAGGAAGCGGTCGCGGCATTCGTCGTCCTCGGCCAGAGAGGCATGCAGGAACTTGATGGCGACGTCGCGGCTGATCGAGGGGTCGTGCGCGCGGTAGACGGTGGCCATGCCGCCGCGCCCCAGGCGGCTTTGGATGCGGTAGCGGCCGACCTGACGGACGGGAGCGTCGGGGCGCGACGAGCCGGTGGGCAGGGTCGCGCTGGCGGCTGCTGCTGGGGCCGCCAAGGGCAGGTCGGTCAGCGGCGGGCTGAGGGTCGAAGGGGGAGAGGTGTCGCTCTCGTGATCGGCCGGTGCGGGTGCGGGTGGCGGTGGCGCGGCGAGCGTGGGGGCGGCCTGCGCCGGCGCGGGCAGGATCTGGGTGGCGTCCGCGTGGGCCTCCGAGATGGCGACCGGGGGCGCTGGCGGCGGCGTGCGGAACGGCTTCAGGACGACCACGGTCTCGTCGCCCGGCCGCGGATCGGTGCGCGGGGCGATGTGCGGGCCCTCGGCAGCGGGCAAGAGTTCACCCGCCGCGGTAGGCGGGAATTCGCTGTTGGGAGACAGCTGGGTGGCGTCGGGATCGTCCGATGCGGCCGGAGGCGGTGCGCCCGTCGTCTTCGGGCCGGCCGCGGGCGGCCGACCGCCAGACCCATTGGGCGGCGCGCAGGGGCGGTGGCGTCATGGGCGGTGGGGGTGGCGTCATGGGCCGCACGTGGCAAGGTGCGGGAACTGCCTTAATGCGATTGGCATCAGTCGATCCGGCTCCACGCTTTGCCGTCGAACGAAACCACGTCTTTGGCGCCAATCGACCACAGCATGCCCCCTCCAACGACCAAGTCGTAGCACGTTCGAACTTTTTCCTTCCCCATCTTCACAAGTTCCAAGCCGCCCGATCCGAGTGTGAAGACATAGTCGATCGTGGCGACATAGAGAACACCATCAAACCATGCAAGGCTCCATATGTCGTCCGTGAACCCACCGAGGTCGACCACTTCCCACCGCTCGCCGAGCCCGCGCACTAGAACTCCGTTTCGAGCGCAGGCATAGACATTGCCGTCGCCCGCACAGCACAGATCGACCAGAACGGTACTCACAGGACTGTTGCGCTGCGACCAAGCCGTGCCGTCAAAGTGCCAGATTTCGCCCTCCCACCCACAAGCGTAGATATCGGTCTCGGAGAAGCCATCCAGAGCCTCGAATCCAACGACTTCTTCGTCAGGCACTGCCGGAAGGCCAGCCCCGAGCAGAGTCCACTTTCCAGACCCGTCACGCCGATAGGCTTGGCGGTCCATGCCGACGCAGTAGACGGAGTTGCCGACAGTACGAACGCCACGGATTGGCCCACGATCCTTCGGAGAGTTCTTGCCCTTGCCTATGCGCTCTTCATGCCGGTCGCCACCACCAAGCATCAGCACTTCCCCAAACTCTCCAACCATACAGAGCTGCTCCATCGGATGAGAAGCAATAGCTGTCCCGGCGGCTCGCCAGGGCACCTGTCCACCATCGCCCCAGCCGTCGGGCTCCCATTGAACGATACCTGCGGAAGGGATTTTTCCCGCGCTGGCTGCATCGTTCGAGAGAACCAGGTAGGCCAGGTCGTTCGCCCTGATCGAACCAGTGACAAAAGAGAAAAGATCTGTCCAATGCCCTGCCATTCGGTGGCTCCCCTTCCCAATGCACTTACCTGAGCGCACGCGTGGCGCGTGCTGCCTGTATTCTGGCGCTCCGATCGATCACTGCCTGCTGGGCTGCGGTGACGTCGCTTTGGCCTGTCTCTACGGCTTTGATCGTCGTCTTGTCGTCGAGACCGCACTGTTTGTGGTAGGCATCGAGCTGCCCCGTAATGCACTTCTCACTGCAATCTGATTCCGGAAAAGCCTTCTTGAATGCCTTGGCTGCCTTCTTCTTGGCCGTACCGTAAGTTGTCTTCTTTCCAGTAACGCTGCCCCCGCCTGCCAAGGGGATTTGGCCCTCGGGGCACTTGGCGGCGCTCGCGCTCTGAAAGGTGTGCATCAATCCATGCGTTCCGGTGTTCTGATTGACACCCTCGGCGCACACGCATGGCGCCATGTTTTCGCTGTAGTTCGAGACACCTTCGACCGGGACCGAGCCCGTCCCGCCACGGCCAGTGTCATGCAGTGCACTGGCCTCTATCAGGTGATGCCCCGTCTGCTGCGGGCAACAGTGTGACTTGGAGCTCTTGTACGGCTGCAAAGCGCACCGCCGTGCGGCCAGGCACTTGTTAGCGGCGGTCCGGTCAGCGAGTACATCAGCCTCTCCCGTCGCGACTGCCCCTGAGGGCTTCCCTGCTGAACCCAGCGCGGTCTTGGTACAAGGATCTTTGTCACCATGCGGCGTGCAGTCCTTGCACGCTTCCTTCTCCTTTGCAATGTCGTCTGCGCACGGATGATCCGGATTAGCTACTGCTGCTTCGTCCAGGTACGGCCAAACTGGCGTGTTGCCGGGTAGCGACGCGTGGTTGTGGGTCGTCGTGTCCAGCATCCTGACGACGTTCTCCCCCTCCACCTTCACATCCATCGACCACATGGTGAAGTAAACCTTCCCCATGTTCTTGCTCGTGACGACCCCCTTCTTCGGCGCGCAGCCGGCCTCGTCGCCCATGCTGCGCTTGAAGTAGCTCTTGTTCTTGAGCATCACTTCCTGGCCGGAGATCTTCACGCTGGTCGAACCGCTGGTCGTGTCCGACGCCATGCCGGTGTTCGGGTAGGGAATCGGCACCCCGGGCGGAGTTGCCGGCGTCGTCGGGGGCGTGAAGCAGACGTCGGGGAAGGCGCAGATCGACTTGCCTGCGGCCTTCTTGCAGGACACCTCCATGTTGTTGGCATAGACCTGGTTGCTCATGCCGCCGCCCCCTGCCGCAGCACCATCGCGCTGCGCTGCCCAGCGTCATTGGCCATGTGGGCCAGGATGTGGCTGCCGGCGCTGTAGCCCTTGCGGCAGGCCATCTGTGCGGTCGCCAGCACCAGCGCGCCGGCCGCTGCGCCCGTTTCACCCGCACTTTCCGCGGGGTGCCACAGGTCGAACTCGGCTTTGCGCACGCGCAGGATGCGCGACAGCGCCAATGCCGCTTCCTTGAAGTAGTACTGCTCGCCCGAGATGTCGGTGATGCGGAAGTCCAGGTCGTGCATCTGCCAGCCGGCTTCCTGCAGGCTCAGCTTGATGGCCTGCGACAGGCCGTCGGCGCGCAGCGGCTCGCCGCTGTCCAGGTGCGCAGCTTCCTTCGCAAAACCTACTCCGGTGCAGACGAGTTCATCGGTTTCGCCCGTGGGCTGGCCCAGCAGCAGCGCCCCCGCAGCCTCACCCGGCACGAAGCCATTGGAGTTGCGCGCTGTCAGCAGCCGATCACCGCTTTCGTAGCGGCTCAGCGTCGGCCACGACAGCAGGCTGTCGGTCGCAGCGACCAGCACACGCTTTGTTGGCGACGGCGACGGCGCCAACATCGACCGCGCCATCGCCATCGCCACCGCCACCGCCACGCGGCCGTGCGGCACCACGGCTGACGCCGGTGCAAAGCGCACGCCCAGTTCCTTCTGCACCAGCGCGAAGAGCTGGTCGTCCAGCCCGACGGCGCGGCCCGGGCGCTCGGCTTCGGCCACGCACAGCAGCAGCGGCAGGGTGTCCCATTCGGCACGCGGTATGTCCTGCAGCGCTTCCTCGATGGCCAGCGCAGCCATCTTCGCCAGCTTGGCCAGTCCGCGCCAGGGCTGCTCCAGCGCCACCTGGTGCGCCATGATCCACTCGCCCGAAGAATCGATGAAGCGTGTTTCTGTGGGGTTGCTGATCTTGGCGCGGAATGCAGCGCAGCTCTCTGCGGCGGTCAGCCCGACCGAGGTGACGAGTCCGGTGCGCTGGATCGCGATCGGCGCTGCCGTCATGCCGGTTCCGCCTGCTGCGGCTCAGGCTTGTCCATCGGCACCATCACCACCGGGATCGGGAAGGCCACCTGCTCGCGCTGCTGCCACCAGTCCTTGCCCTTCTTGCCCACCAGCACCTGTGCAATCTCGTGCATGTTCTTCTTCAAGGGCCGCGCCACGCGCCAGCTCATCGTGAAGCGTTCGGCATCGGGTTCGAAGACGATGGTGTCCAGGCTCGCGACCAGGTCCTCGCGTTCGCCGCGCTTGGGGAAGACGTGCACCGGCGCCTCGAAGTGCGGCAGCATGAAGCGCCTTTCGCCATCGGGCGTGAATCCGCTCAGCACCACTTCCAGCGGTCCCTTGGGCAGCGGCAACTGCTGGTCCTCGGGCGCGGCCTGGTAGTAGCGCTCGTCGAAATCCTTGGGCAGGAAGGGGAAGACATCGTCCAGCCATTGCTGGTCATAGGTACCCGCGAAGCGGGCGCGTGCTGGCCAGCCGCGCGCCAACGGCCCGAAAGAGATGGGGGTGTACCTGCCAGCGGGGTCGGTGACGGGCTGGCCGGGCACTTCCAGGTTGGGCAACGGACTGCCGTCTACCCACTGCGTCTTCAGGTGCTTGTGCCAGCCACGGCCGGACGGGTTGGGCGAATAGGCGTCGTGCTCGCTCTCGTCTTCGTGATATCGATCGGCGCCGCCGAATGCCACGTCGTAGGACAGCGGCAGGCAGGTGAAGTGTTCCGGCTCACTCGCGCCGATGGTCGCGATGTTGGCGTTCCACAACCGCGGGCCCACCACCTCGGCCTCCTTCACCAATGGCCCCACTTGCAGGCGCACCCGCATGCGCGTGACGGCCTTGCCGGCGGGCGCGTGCGCGCTGCCCACCAGCAGCACGTCGCAGGCGCGCTTGCGCGGTGCGAAGTCGATTTCGCCTACCGGTGAACTGAAACCCGGTGCGCCGGTGAAGGTGTCGGCCATGATCAGCGGCAGCTGTTCGTCGGCCAGGCGCACGGCCTCGCCCGGCCTGGGCAGCACGAAGGTGCCCTTGATCACCACCACCAGCAGTTCGCGCCCGCTGGGCTCCAGGCCCATGTTGTAGCCGGCGACCATGCGCGTGGCGTTGATCAGTTCCATCGCGGCCGTGCCTTCAGTTCAGCTGCACCGAGCCGCCCTTGACGCGGTTCACGCCGGTGGACCGGCTCAGTACGTAGCTGCCTTCGATGAGCACCTTGCCGGCCTTCGTCAGCGTGATGCTGGCCTTGCCGCAGCGCAGCACCATCTGCTCCTTCGCGCTGACGATCATTCGCTGGCCGTCGGCGTCGACCTCCACCTGCGCGGGTGGCTCGGCCAGTGGCCAGCCTGCGGCCTGGCGCACCACGCCCATCACGATCGGCCGGGTCGGGTCGCCGCCCTCGAACATCAGCACCACGGGCTGGCCGATGTGCGGGCCGTGCAGGTCCACCGTGCTGCGGGCGCGCAAAGCGGTGGGGTGGCCTTCGAAGCGCACGAGCGGGGTGATGCCGCCGTCGGTGAGTGCCAGCAGTTCGCCGACCAGCACACCGTGCACCAGGGCGGGCGGCGTTGCTGCCTCGGGCGTCGCGGCACCCACGGCCGGGCTATGCAACAGCGGTGACAGCAGATCGTCCGCATCCTGCGGTTGGGCCGTCAGCGCGGCGGGCAGATCGTTCGGGTTCATCGCCAGGCCCTCAGTTCTGCAGGATCTTCGAGCCCTTCATCACGATGTCGTTCGAGGCCTTCACATTGATCTTGCCCGACCCGTCGATCGTGATGTCCTTGCCCTTGATGGTGATGGTGCCGTCCTTCTTCATCGTGATGCTGGCGCTGCCGGTCTTGATGGTCACCGAGTCACCGGCGTCGATGACGAGGTTCTTGCCCACCTTCAGCGCGTCGTCCTTGGCCACCTGCGTGCTGCGGCCCTTGCCCACCGAGGTGGCCTGGTCGCCGCCGACGGTCAGGCCGCGGTTGGCGCCGATGTCGTTGCTCTGGTTGTCGGCCACCGTCGTGCTCTGGTTCGCGCCCACGCTGATGATCTGCGCGGCGCCGATCGTCACGCTCTGCGCGCGCCGATGGCAATCTCCTGCGCGGCGCCGATGGCGATGGTCTCGTTCACGCCGACCGTGTGCGTGCGCTGCAGCGCCACCGTGGCCGTCTCGCTGGAACCCACGCTGATGCTGCGGTTGGCGCCGATGGTGATGCTCTCGTTGGCACCCACAGTTTCAGTACGGTTCACGCCGATCGAGATGGTCTCGTTGTTGCCGACATCTTCGGTTCGGTTGACACCGATGGTGATGGTCTCGTCGTTGTCGACCGTTTCCGTCCGGTCGTGCTTGATGTGGTTCGTCTCGTCGTGGTCGATGGTCTTGGTGCGGTCGTGCCCCACCCAGTGCGTCTCGTCGTTCTCGACCTCGATGTCCTGGTTCTTCTCGGCATGCAGCCAGACCTGTTCGCTGCCCTTCTTGTCCTCGAAGCGCAGCGCATTGGCATTGCCGTAGGCCCCGCCCTTGCTGCTGCGGCTGAGCACGCCGCTTTGCGTCATGTTCGCCGGCAGTTCCCAGGGCGGCATGTTCTCGGCGTTGTAGACGCGGCCGGTGATCAGCGGCTGGTCGGGGTCGCCTTCGAGGAAGTCGACGACGACCTCCTGCCCGATGCGCGGGACCTGCACGAAGCCGAAGCTCTTGCCGGCCCAGGGGCTGGACACGCGCACCCAGCAACTGCTCTTCTCGTTCTTGCTGCCATAACGGTCCCAGTGGAACTGCACCTTCACGCGACCGTACTTGTCGGTGAAGATCTCGTCGCCCGCCGGGCCCACCACCACGGCGGTCTGCGGGCCCTGCACCACTGGCTTGGGGCTCTTGCGCGGGGCGCGGTAGGGCACGCTCGAGTCCAGCGCCGTGAAGCGGCAGCTGTAGCCCGGGCCCGCGGCCGGCCCACCGCTTTCGTAGGCCGTCTGGTCCACGACGATCTGCGTGCCCGTGACCAGGTACTCGCAGTTGTCGCTCTCGCGCAGCGAGCCCTCCAAGGTCACCAGGCCGCCAGTGCACAGCGCCCGCGCGTCGCTGTTGGCGGAGGCCTGCCGCGTGACGGCAGCGAACTCCTCCATCTGCGCGCGCACGAAATGCTCGCCGTCGCCTTCCAGGTCGTAGAAGCCTGGGTAGTCGAACACCTCCATGTCGCCCAGCGTGTGGTGGCCGGGCTGGCTGCGGGTCTGGCGCAGGTCGGTCTGGGTGCGCGTGAAGTCGTAGTCCTGGATGACCGCCACCCCGGGCTGCACCCGCTGCGTGCAGGCCAGGTCCCAGCAGGCTTCCAGCCCCAGTCCGGCGAGCTGGCCGCCGTGCTGGTAGCGCACCTTCAGCGGCGCGCAGCCTGGGCAGGGGTCGCTGGCGCTGACGGCGTCGGCGAGCACCAGCGTGTGCTTGCCGGCCTCGTGCGTGAAGAAGTAATAGATGCCCTCCTGCTCCATCAGGCGCGACAGGAAGTTGAAGTCACTCTCGCGGTACTGCACGCAGTACACCCAGGGCGTGAAGGGCGTGGTCGTGCGGTCGTCGATGCTGGCGATGGGGTGGTCGCCCAGCACCTGCTCGATGATCTGCAGCACTGTCTGGTTCTGGAAGACCTTGCAGTCCTGGGTCTGCGAAAGGAACCAGAACCACGGCCGGGCGACGATCAGGTACTGGAAGAAGCGGCCGCTCTGGCCGACCAGGGACACCTGTTCGACGATGCCGTCGAAATGGCGCGGCTTGTCGGCAACCTCGGTGTTCTGGTGCAGGCGTACGGTGACGTGCTGGCCCAGCAGGGCGTCGAAGTCCAGGTCGGGTTTCGTGCTCAGGGCCAGGATCGAATACGTGAACGGTTCGCTCAGGGCTTCCCGTGCCGTCAACTGCGCCAGAAGCAGGTCGGGGCCGAAGGGACTGTCGAGTTCCGCGAAGTGTTCCATCGTGCCTGCCAGGGCGCCGCGCCGCCGGGTGGGGCGGGTGCAGCGGGGGGTTGATCGGAAATCCTATGCAAGGCCATCGGCGATGTCCAGCGCCGGCGGGAACAAATGATGGACCGAAACTCCACCCCCCGACCCGCGGGTTTGCCGTAACCGCGCTGTCTGCGGCAACAATCCACCCCGCGCGGGCCGGAGACCGTCCCGCCAGGAGCCCGATCATGGCCGAGATGCCCAAGACCGCCGCTCAGCAAGCGGCGCACGCGCATGCCTTCCAGGCGGCACGGTCCTACTTCGACCATCGCAAGGGGCTGCAGTCCCTGCTCGCCGCGCGTCCCGGCATGTGCATGGCCGACGGCCTGAATGTCCATCAGCAGGTGATCGACGGTGACTTCGATCTCGACGAGCCACTCTTGCAACGTTTGTTGCAAGGTGGCACGACCGGGCCGGTGATGCCCGCCGCAACTTCGCTGCGGCGGGCACCGGCGGCGGCGCCGGCGGGTTCTTCGGCGCTTGCAGACATGGGCGCGCCCGATCCGGCCAGGGCGCTGCGCGAGGGCATCGAAGCCATCCGCAGTGGCCAGGCCCAGCGGGTGCGGATGTCGCCAATGATGGAGCTCCACAACACGGCTACCGCGGGCCGCCGGCCGGTGGTTCGGCTGCGGATGCGCGGGCTGTCCATCACCGTGGTGCAGCAGTCCGTTCCGGCCAGCGGCGGCCCCCAGAACCAATGGCGGCCGAACCCGTCGCAGAACGCCCGGACCTTGCCCACGCGCAGCATGACGGCGCAGCAGATGCGAAACGCCGCGGTGCTGGCCGCCGACCCTGGCCAGCCACCCGGGCTGCCCTGGACCCAGGGCCGTACTGGCGCCGGCATGTTGACCTTGGCGCCCAGCGCTGCGCTCGACCTCTACAACGCCACCGAGGCGGACCTTCGCACCCGCGAGTTCAGCTTCAAAGGAGGCCAATTTCTCGCGCACTCCGCCCGCAGCCGAAGTGGCCATGTCAACGGCTTCGCGGGCAGCGCGCTCGCGGTGACCGAGGCTGTCGGTGTTGGCGTCGCGGTCGCACCCTTGGTGGTGATCGAACTCCTGGTGGGTGTTGCCGTGCAGGTGGTGTGGAACCCGTCCGGCGCCGACGGCGCCGCAAATCGGGGGCAGCGGGCGCTGAACTGAGGCTGTAGCGCAGCCCCTGGGAAGGCCCTCACCGCCGGCGCCTTTTCCACCGTCAGGCAGGCCGCTGTGCCGTCACCACCCAGCCTGCCACCGGCTGCCCGGCTTCCATGCGCAGCGTGCCCGTGCCGAGCTGGATGGCAGCGTAGCCGGTGTCGACCAGGCAACGCCGCAGGTAGTGGTCGGCATGGGCATAGCGGCCCTGGGGCAGGATGCGATGGTCGACGTCGGCGTCCGCCGACAGGGCCTCGACCGTGAAGACCAGCCAGCCACCCGGCTGCAGTGCCCGGTAGCTTGCGGCCAGCGCGCCTTCGAGACCACCGAAGTAGCACAGCGTGTCAGCCGAAATCACCAGGTCGAACTGCCCGGGCTGGGTGACCAGGTAGTACACGAGCTCGGCCCTGTGCAGCCCGTCGTAGACCTGGCGCTGCCGGGCCTGGCGCAGCATGCCCACCGACAGGTCGCAGCCCACCAGCCGGGCCGCCCAGGGCCGCAGCAACGGCCCGCACAGGCCGGTGCCGCAGCCGACGTCGGCCACGCTCAGGCGTCCGGCCGGTGCACCCAGCGCCGCGGCACAGGCCTCGGCGACGAGTTGCGGCGCGCGGTACTCGAGCTTGGCCAGCTTGGCGTCGAAGCTGGGTGCGAAGTTGTCGAACACCGATGCGACATAGGCATCGCTGGCGCGTTCAGGCGCGTCCTGGCCCAGGCAGGCCGCGAGCTGGTGCTGCACGATCGGGTTGTCGGGTTCCTCCAGCAGCCATTCGCGGTAGAGCGTGGTCGCCTGGTCGCGCTGGTCCAGCATGACCAGCGCCCGGATGACCTGCTCGCGCGCCACGCTCTCACGCGGCTGCAGCGTGATCGCCCGGCTGTTGGCCAGCAGGCCTTCGTGCACGCGCCCCTGCGCGATCAGCACCTCGGACAGGCTGTACCAGCTGGGCCCGTTGTCCGGACGCAGGGCGATAGCCTCTCGCAGGCACTGTTCGGCCCGGTCCAGGCGGTCGTTGCGTCGGTGGATGACGCCCAGGTTGTGCAGCGGGTCGGCGGACTCTTCCTGGCCGGGGCCGGCGGCGGCCAGGGCCTGTTCGTAGGCCTCGGCGGCGGCGTCGAGCTGCTGGCTTTCGAACAGCAGGTTGCCCAGGTTGTTCAGCATGCCGGGCTGGCCCGGCCGCAGGGCGACGGCACGGCGGATCAGCGCAACGCCCTCGTCGCTGCGGCCCTGCACATGGCGCAGTATGCCCAGGAAGTGCAGCATCTCCGGGTGGTCGGGCTGCTCGGCCTGCAGCGCAGCGAAAGCCGCTTCGGCAGCGGGCAGCTGCTCGGTGCGTACCCATTCGACGGCCTGTTCCATCCGTGTCTGGAAGCTGGGCTCGGTGGGCAGGTCCATGCAGATGCCCCCGGCTGTGCCGTCAGTCGAACGTGTAGCTGAAGCCGCCGTCCTTCACACCCACGTGCACCTTGACCAATGGCTTGCCCACCAGCATGCGTTGCAGGAATTCGCGGCTGATCTCGGGCAGCATGGTGTTGGTCAGGATCGCGTCGATCATGCGCCCACCGGACTCGCTTTCGGTGCAGCGCGAAACGATCAACCCGACGACGTCGTCGCCCACGGTAAACGGGATGCGGTAGCGATCCTGCACGCGCCGCGTGATGCGGCCCAGCTGCAGCTTGACGATCTGCGCCAGTACCGTGTCGGACAGCGGGTAGTACGGAATCACCACCAGCCGCCCCAGCAGCGCTGGCGGGAAGACCTTCAGCAGCGGCTCCCGCAAGGCCTGCGCCAGGCTGTCGGCCTCCGGCATCAGGTCAGGGTCCTTGCACAGGCTGGCGATCAGTTCGGTGCCCGCGTTGGTGGTCAGCAGGATCAGGGTGTTCTTGAAGTCGATGAAGCGGCCCTCGCCGTCTTCCATGAAGCCCTTGTCGAAGACCTGGAAGAAGATCTCGTGCACGTCGGGGTGGGCCTTCTCGATCTCGTCGAGCAGCACCACGCTGTAGGGCTTGCGGCGCACGGCTTCGGTCAGTACGCCGCCTTCGCCATAGCCCACGTAACCCGGCGGCGCGCCCTTCAGCGACGAGACCGTGTGGGCTTCCTGGTATTCGCTCATGTTGACGGTGATGAGGTTCTGCTCACCGCCATACAGCGCCTCGGCCAGCGCCAGGGCCGTCTCGGTCTTGCCGACGCCGGACGTGCCGGCCAGCATGAACACGCCGATGGGCTTGCTCGGGTTGTCCAGGCCGGCGCGCGAGGTCTGGATGCGCTTGGCGATCATCTCCATCGCATGGTCCTGGCCGATGACGCGGCCGGCCAGCGCCTTCGCCAGGCCCAGGATGTTCTCGATTTCGTTGCTGGCCATGCGGCCCACCGGGATGCCGGTCCAGTCGGCGACGACCGAGGCCACGGCCTGGTAGTCGACGGTGGGCAGGATCAGCGGCGTTTCGCCCTGCAACGCGGTCAGTTCGGCCTGCACGGTGCGCAGCTCGGCCAAGGTCGCGGCCCGGGCTTCCGGGTCCATGGTCGGTGGCGCGTCGACCGCCTTCACCTGGGCGGCACTCTGTTCCAGCGCACTGCCCGTGCCTTCCACCGGCGCGGTGGCCGCGCGCAGCTGGCGACGCAGTGCCAGCAGCCGATCGACCAGGGCCTTTTCCTGCTGCCAGCACGCGTTCAGCGTCGCCAACCGTGCACGTTCGTCGGCCAGCTGGGCCTGCACCGTCAGCTCGCGCTCGCGCGTATCCAGACCGATGGCGGCTTCCCGGCCGATGATCTCGGTCTCCACCTCCAGCGATTCGATGCGGCGCGCGCTGTCGTCCACCTGCGCCGGCGTGGCGTGCAGGCTCACGGCCACGCGGGCGCAGGCGGTGTCGAGCAGGCTCACCGACTTGTCGGGCAGCTGGCGCGACGGGATGTAGCGGTGCGACAGCTTCACTGCCGCTTCCAGCGCTTCGTCCAGGATCTGCACCTGGTGGTGCTTTTCCATCGTGCTGGCGACGCCGCGCATCATCAGGATGGCCTTCGGCTCGCTGGGCTCGTCCACCTGCACGGCCTGGAAGCGGCGGGTCAGCGCCGGGTCCTTCTCGATGTGCTTCTTGTACTCGGCGAAGGTCGTCGCCCCCACCGTGCGCAGCTGGCCGCGCGCCAGCGCCGGCTTCAGCAGGTTGGCGGCGTCGCCGGTGCCGGCCTGGCCACCGGCGCCCACCAGGGTGTGGGTCTCGTCGATGAACAGGATGATGGGCTTGGCGCTGGCCTGCACTTCGTCGATGACCGAGCGCAGCCGCTGCTCGAATTCACCCTTCATGCTGGCGCCGGCCTGCAGCAGGCCGACGTCGAGTGCGCGCAGTTCCACGTCCTTCAGCGCCGGCGGCACGTCGCCACGCACGATGCGCTGGGCGAAGCCTTCGACCACCGCAGTCTTGCCGACGCCGGCCTCGCCCACCAGGATGGGGTTGTTCTGGCGGCGGCGCATCAGGATGTCGACGAGCTGGCGGATCTCGTCGTCGCGCCCGACGATGGGGTCGAGCTTGCCGCTGCGCGCCTGCTCGGTCAGGTCGGTGGTGAAGCGCTTCAGGGCTTCCTGCTTGCCCATCGCGGCCGGCGCAATCGCCTGGCTGGCTTCGCCGGGGGCGGCGTTGCTGTCGCTGGCACCCTGCGCCTGTTCCGGCGACTGCGCCAGCAGCGTGGCAAAGCGTTCGCACAGGTCGTCGACCTTCACGCGTTCGAATTGCTTGCTGATGCTCAGCAGCGTGGCACGCAGCGCCGGCGTCTTCAGCAGGCCCACCAGCAGGTAGCCGGTGCGCACGCGGGTGTCGCCGAAGAGCAGCGAACCGTAGACCCAGCCGCGTTCGACCGCGCTGTCGATGAAGGTCGACAGGTCGCTGATGGACGAGGCGCCGCGCGGCAAGCGGTCCAGCGACTGCGTCAGGTCGGATGCCAGTACCGAGCTGTCGAGTTCGTAGTGGCGAACGATGCGGTGCAGGTCGCTGTCGGGGTTGTTCAGGATCTGGTGGATCCAGTGCTGCAGTTCGACATAGGGATTGCCGCGCAGCTTGCAGAACACGGTCGCCCCCTCGATGGCCTTGTAGGCCAGGGGATTGAGCTTGCCAAAGGAAGCGGTGCGCGCGATCTCTGCCATGGTCGGCTCCGGTCAGCTGGGGGTGGGGGAAGGGTTCAGTGCGGGGTGCAGGCGCAGGTCCGAACGGTCCCTGGCCGGCCGGCGGCCGGCACCCAGCCAGCTGGTCAGGCCCAGCCGGACATGGCGGCCCAGCCGGGGTGCGGGCACCTGCGGGCCGGCCAGGCTGAGTTCGACGTCCCAGTGCTTGTCCATGCCGGCATAGAGCAGCACCCATTCCTGCAGTTGCCGCCAGCCCGGCATACCGGGCAGGAAGGCCAGGTACTGCGCCAGCGTCAACGGGCCCAGCACGACGCGGAAGCCGTACTGGCGGTCCCAGACCTTGTGGCCGATGGTGGCGGTGCGGCCGAGCCGCAGTGCGCGTGAACGGCCGTGGGCCGTGCCCAGGTGGCTGCGTTCTTCGTCTTGCAGCGTGAGCCAGTGGCCGACGTGCTGCCGTACCGCCACGGGCACGCCGAAGTAGTGAGACAGCAGCTTCGTCAGGCCTTCGGGGTGGCGGCTGCGTGCCCCCAGCAGACCGGCCTGGTGCAGCTTGGCGGTGTCGGGCAGCGTGTCGCGGCCACGTGTGCTGGCGTCCAGGCCGATGGCCGCACCCAGCCACGCGGCGTAGCGGTCTTCCGCCGGGCGGTCGCGGTGCACGACCGGCTGGCTATGTGCCCAGGCGCGGTAGAACAGGCTCAGCAGCCGATGGTGGAAGACGTCGAGAAAGCGCGCCAGCGTCGGGTCGGCGTGGTTGCGCGCGCGGTCGCGGACGTATTCGGTGATGTGCAGCGGCATCGGGCCCTGCGGGCCGAGCAGGCCGAAGAACCGCACACCCAGCCGCGGCCGGGCACCCGCCAGGTCCAGCTTGGCCAGCGCGGCCGGGGCGAAATCGAGTTCGGGTTCCTGGCCCAGGCGCAGGGCCTCCTGGCCGGGGCGCGACGCCTGCCCCAGGCGCGGTGCCCGGGGCTGCAGCACTTCGGTTCGGCGCAGCAGGGCAAAGAAGTCGTGGGCCCAGGGCTCGCGGGCCACGTCGGCAAGCAGGGCCTGGAGCTGTCCGTGCGGTTGGCCGGTTACGCTCACAGCGCCTCCCGCAGGCCGACGCGCGCCGGCCAGGTGGCGACCACGCCGCGTTGTGCGGTGCGCAGCGTCATCTGGGTGAAGCTGTTGATCGCGGCGTGGCGGGAGAAGAAGCGTTCGAGCACCGAGGCCAGCAGGTAGGCGCTCATGCCCTGGAAGGCCAGATCGTCGAGCTCGAGCGTCAGCGCCACGCCCGTGCCGAAAGTCAGCGGCCCTTCGAAAGGCAGCCGGCGCACGACGCGGCGTGCCTCGAGCGAACGAACGCCGCCCACCTGGCGCGTCCACGACGCGTCTTCAGGCGGGCCGTACAGGCCCAGGGTGGTGCGCAGCGACGCGGCGGCTTCGGGTGCAGAATCACCGCTGATCGTGACGTGGTTGAGCGCCAGCTGACTGACCAGGCGCCAGCCCAGATCACCGACCGGGCGGCGGGTCGTCGGCCGGCTTGGCCCGCGCAGCACCTCGACGCCGCTCACGGGCCCGGGTGTGTCCAGTTTCCAGGCGGTGTTGCCGCGGCCGGCCAGCGGCAGCAGCGTCGGCAGGTCGCGGTTGGTGACCCAGGCGGTGACGGCCAGCTGGCGGATCTCCTCGCGGTACGGCCCGTGGCGGCCGTCGACCAGCGACAGGAAGACCTCGTCGCCGAGGTAGGCCGAGCGCGAACCCTGCAGCTGCTGCCGTTCGGACTTGCGCCGGGGCTCGCGCCGGACCGTGTAGTAGGCCTGCTGCTCGCTGCTCGAGGCCGAGTGCGTGTCGTAGAGCGGCGCAAAGTGGCGCGGCGGTTCACGCCCCGCGCCGTGGCCCACCACGGTCTGCAGGCTGTGGACTTCGAAGTCCATCGGCTTGGTGCGGTCCGGCACCGCATGGAATTCCCAGGACTCGGTCCCCAGGACGATGCGGTCCAGACGCTTCGCGAACAGGTTGATCGCCGGCGTGCAGTGCAGGGCCAGGCTGCTGGCATCGACCAGGGATTCGAGCGCGGCGTCGGCACGCGAGAACAGGATGACGATCTCGGCCTCTTCGCCCGGCACATGGGCCCAGCGGGCGGCCAGGTCGCCGATTTCGAAGAACAACAGGCGCTGCGGCAGCGCCGCCACTTCCTGCAGCAGGCGGTGGCCCGAGAAGCTGCGCATCGACTCGGGCAGCAGCGCATGTTCCTCGTCGAAGCCCAGCGCGCGGAGGCTGTCGGCGCTGTCGCGCCACTGCGCCGCGGCACGGTCGGGCGTGGCCGGCACCCAGGTGCCCATGGCCGAGGCCAGGATCAGCTCGTGCAGTCTGAAGGCCACGTCGTCCGGTGCGCTGAGGTAGAACGCCAGTCGGTCCATGCGGGCCAGCTGCGAGAACTTCAGCCCGCCGCCAGCCTTGAGCTGGATGCGCAGTCCGCCCTTCATGCCCTGGGCCGGCCGCAGACGCGTCAACGGCAGGTCGGGCGCGTAGCTGAAGTACTGGACCGCGGTCACTTCCACCGGCCACAGCGTCACGGCGTGGGCGGTGCGGTATTCGCAGCGCGTGTTTTGGCCGCGCGGCAGTTCGGACTGCAGGTCGCTCCCGCGGGGGATGAGGTGGCCCTTGGCCAGGTTCGGGTCGTTGACGTCGACCGCCAGTCGGGCCACCAGCATCGACGGCAGCGGCGCCAGGAAGTTCGGGTACAGCGACTCCAGCAGGTGGGCGATCAACCGCGGCTGCTCGGCGTCCAGCTTGAGCTGGATGCGGGCCGCCAGGAAGGCGAAACCCTCGAGCAGGCGTTCGACATAGGGGTCGGCGACCTCCATGCCTTCCAGACCGAGGCGGGCTGCGATCTTCGGGAAGTCTTCGGCGAACTCCGCGCCCATCTCGCGCAGATGGGTCAGCTCGTCGCTGTACAGGCGCAGCAGCCGGGTGTCCATGGCCGGTCAGCGTACCGGCCGGCTCGCGACCGATGCCAGGTCGCGTATGTTCACGAGCCCGGCTTCCAGGTCGAGCTGCGTGCGCAGCAGCACCTCCAGCGGCACCGGCTGCGCCCAGAGATGGCCCCGGATGTCGAACTCGATGACGTTGTGGGTGTCGAGCACGCTGCTGAATTCCAGCGCACGGACGACCAGGGTGTCGGGCAGGATGCGTGGCTCGAAGCGGATGATCGTCTGGCGGATCAGCTTCTCGAGCTGCACGATGTCGAGCTTGGACGCGAGCTGGCCCGACAGCGGCGGCATGCCGAAGTTCAGCACGCTGCCCGCCAGTTCGGGCAGGGCCTGGGCGTCGCGCGGCAGCGACTGCGTGGCGTTGAACAACCAGACCAGGTCGCGCAGCACGGCCTGGCGCAGCTGGCTCTTCGACATCACGCGCGTGTCTTCGGCCTCTGCGCGGGAACTGGGGGCGTCGTCGGTCAGGCGGTCCAGCAGGGCGGGTTGCAGCCGGTCGCGGACATCGGCCAGGTTAGCCATGAGGCATGGTCGGTCAGGCCCCGCTCGCGTCTTCGGCGTCGGTCAGGGTGTCGCCCGGCGGGCTGAGCAGGATCTCGCGCACTTCCAGCAGGCCGAGTTCCGGGCCGCTGCTCGTCAGGATGCGTTGGCCCAGGCCGCGGAAGTGGTCGGTGCCGATCGGCTCCCATTCGGTCTTGCGTGCCATCTGCAGCGCAGCGTCGCCGCTGCCGGCGCTGCCAGCGTAGCGCGTGGGGATCAGCGCGACCGTTTCGCCGCCGTTCGTGAAGCCGAGCTGGGCCGGCGCCCAGACCAGGTCACGCAGGTCTTCGGGCGGCTCCACGGTCACGCGGGTCAGCGTGTCGAACGGCACCCAGCAATAGCGGCCGTTGATCACCGCCTCTAGGACCGGGCCCAGGCGTGAATCGGCGTCGGCGATCCAGTCGAAGGGCTTGCCGTTCAGGCTGCCGGCGGTGGCCGGCGCCTGGTCGAGCGCCTCGCTGCGCAGCCGGCTGGCGCCGGCGCTGTCACCCCGGGCGTCGGCTTGCAGGGCCTCGGCCAGCAGGGGCACCCAGGCCTGGGGTCGTCCGAAGACGTGGGGTGTGGTCTTGCCGGAGAACACGGCTTCGCGCACGGCTTCGCACTGCAGCGCTTCGCGGTAGGTGGCCACCATGGCCAGTGCGCCAGCGTCGAGTTCGCCACAGGTCTGCAGCTGGGTCAGCGCCCGCTGCCACTGGCCCAGCACACACAGCAGCTGGAAGAGGAAGACGCGCAGCTTGGGGTCGCCCGACTTGGTGCGCACCTCTTGCTGCAGGCGATGCAGGGCAGCCTGCGGGTCGCCGGCGGCAACCAGGGTCTGGGCGGTGTCCGTGGCACTCATGCGGGCAGGATCTCGTCGGCGAAAGAGACGTTATTGACCAAGCGGCCGGCGGCGTCCTGCTGCTTGTATTCGACGTCGAGCTTGGAGAAGACGATGTCCACGCGTTCGCGGGCTTCGCCCGTGGCCGAGACTTCGTGGTTGACCTGCTCGATGCGGGCGCCAGCCAGCTGTATGGTGAAGTAATCGAGCGGGTCGCCCCCGCTCTTGCGCATGGTCAGCTTCGCTTCCTTCACTTCGTCGTTCGTCGCCAGTGCCGACATCAGCGCCGTCGTGGCCAAGTCGATGGTCTTGAAGATGGTCAGCGCGGTGTAGGAACGACGTCCGGTGGCCTGCACAGAACCGGCGGCCGAGTGGCCGGTGACGCCCCACATCCAGGACTGGACATGGATGTCGTCGACATGACCGGCCGTCTTCGACTCGCCCTTGATCTTGCCGGCGCGCTTGGTTTGCAGGTGCAGATAGATGTCGCTCTTGCCGGTGCCGGTCGCTTGCATGATCAAGTCCTTCCCATGAAAGTCAGGCCAGGGGCTGCCGGAAGCAGCCCTGGCGCCGGGAGTCGGCCGGGATCGGGATCGGAATCAGCGGAAGTCGCTGGCCTTGACGTCCCAGCCAAACTTGACCGAGCCGCCCAGACCGCCTTCCTTGTCTTGCGGCTTGTAGTCGAATTCGATGTCGCCGTAGGTCATGGTCACCTTCTCGTGGATCGCGCCGTCGCCCTGCTGGCTGGGCACGGCCGAGGTCACGAAGACTTCCTTCAGGCTGACCTTCAGGAAGTCTTTCTGGCCTTCACCCGACTTGCGGGCCGTCAGCGTAACGGTGGCGAAGTGCTTGCCGTCGGCGCAGCGTTTGGCCAATACCGGGGAGGCCTTGTCGTAGTTATGGTCGAAGGTGAAGTGGCCGGGATCGCCCTTGCCCTGGCCGGATCCGCCGCCGAAAGGCGCGCTGGGGTTGCTGACGCTCCAGTTCCAGGACAGCACCTGGATCTCGCCCTTGTGGTCCTTGTGGGCGGACTCACCGTCGACGCCGTCGAACTTGATGTGGGTATCGATTGCCATGACAGGATGCTCCTAATGGTGGGATCGGGGATGGTCGGTTGACCGATGAACGTCAAGGCTGCTTCTGTGAGGGCAGCTTCGACACGAGACGCAGCGACACCGTCAGCCCTTCGAGCTGGTAGTGCGGCCGCAGGAAGAACTTGCTGGTGTAGTAGCCGGGGTTGCCGGGCACTTCCTCGACGACCACCTCGGCGGCAGCCAGGGGCTTCTGCGCCTTGGTGGCTTCCGACGAATTGGCGGGGTCGCCGTCGACGTAGTTGCGGATCCAGTTGTTGAGCCACTTCTCCATGTCGGCGCGCTCCTTGAAGCTGCCGACCTTGTCGCGCACGATGCACTTCAGGTAGTGACCGAAGCGGTTGCAGGCAAACAGGTACTGCATGCGCGCGGCCAGGTTGGCGTTGGAGGTGGCGTCGGGGTCGTCGTATTCGGCCGGCTTCTGCAGCGATTGCGCACCGATGAAGGCGGCGAAGTCGCTGTTCTTCTTGTGGATGAGCGGCATGAAGCCGTTCTTGGCGAGTTCGGCCTCGCGACGGTCGCTGATGGCGATTTCGGTCGGGCACTTCATGTCCACACCGCCGTCGTCGGAAGGGAAGGTGTGCGTGGGCAGGCCCTCCACGGCTCCGCCGCTCTCGACGCCGCGAATGCGCGAGCACCAGCCGTAGAGCTTGAAGCTGCGGTTGATGTTCACCGCCATCGCGTAGGCGGCGTTGGACCAGGTGTACTTGCTGTGATCGCCGCCGGCAGTTTCTTCCTCGAAGTTGAATTCCTCGACCGGGCTGGTCTTGGCGCCGTAGGGCAGTCGCGACAGGAAGCGCGGCATCGCCAGGCCCAGGTAGCGGGCGTCGTCGCTTTCGCGCAGCGAGCGCCAGGCCGCATATTCGGGGGTGCCGAAGATCTTGGTCAGGTCACGCGGATTGGCCAACTCCTGCCACGAGTCCATCTGCATCACGGTCGGGCTGGCCGCAGCGATGAAGGGCGACAGCGCGGCGGCGGCGACCTTGGCCATCTCGCCTAGCATCTCGACGTCGGGCGGGCTCTGGTCGAAGTAGTAGTCGCCGATCAGGCAGCCGTACGGGTTGCCGCCGAACTGGCCGAATTCCTCTTCGTAGATTTTCTTGAAGAGCGGGCTCTGGTCCCACTTCGTGCCCTTGTAGCTCTTCAGCGTCTTGCCCAGCTCCGCCTTGGAGATGTTCATCACGCGGACCTTCAGCATCTCGTCGGTTTCGGTGTTGTTGACGAGGTAATGCAGGCCGCGCCAGGCGCTCTCGAGTTTCTGGAAATCGGGGTGGTGCAGAACGGCGTTGACCTGCTCGGACAGCTTCTGGTCGATCGCGGCGATCATGGCCTCGATCGAACCCATCACGTCGCTGGAGATCAGGTTCGTGTTCGCCAACGCCTGTTGTGCCAGGGTCTGCACGGCGTGCTCGACGGCGGACTTGGCTTCATCGGTCTTGGGTTTGAATTCCTTGCTCAGCAGCGAGGCGAACTCGTTGCCCTGGAACTCGACACCCTGCAGGGTGGAACCTTGGACTGCAGATTCTTCGGCCATGGACGTTCTCCGGATCAGGGTGTTCGGGGGCTACTGGCCGTCGGCCGGCTTGGCGCTGGAGGCCAGCGACTTGAGCAGGGCTTCGTCCTTGATGACCTTGGCGAGCAATTCCTCGGCGCCGGTCTTGCCGTCCATGTAGGTGACGAGATTGGCCAGTTGCTGGCGCGCTTCAAGCAATTGCTTCAGGCCGTCGACGCGGGAGGCCACGGCAGCCGGCGAGAAGTCGTCCATGTTCTCGAACGTGATGTCGACCGCCAGGTTGCCTTCGCCCGTCAACAGGTTGGGCACCTGGAAGGCGACGCGGGGCTTCATCGATTTCATGCGCGAGTCGAAAGTGTCGACGTCGATCTCGAGGAACTTGCGCTCGGCCACGGACGGCAGCGGCTCGGTCGGCTTGCCCGACAGGTCGGACATCACGCCCATGATGAAAGGCAACTGAACCTTCTTCTCGGCGCCATACAGCTCGACGTCGTATTCGATCTGGACGCGGGGCGCCCGGTTACGCGCGATAAATTTCTGACTGCTCGTCGCCATGACAGGCCTCCGGTCGGTTTTGTTGAATGCGCGAGGTTATTCGTTGTCGGGCCGGCCCGCCAGCCTGTCGACCTGATCAGCACCATCCGGCGCCATGTCGCGGATGATTTCCATGAAATTCTTGTTCAACAGCCGCTGCGCCCGGCGCAGCAACAAGGGCGCCGGGTGGCTGGGCTCGTTGCGTGTCAGCCAGTCGCAAAGCCGATCGATCGTCCGGGAGACGTCTTCTCGGCTGTTGATCGTGCCGGCAGCGGATGCCACGGGCGGCGCGCCTGCGGCGACCGGCGCGGTGGAGCCGGCGGCGGCCTCATCCACCGGCGACGCCGTGCCTTGGGCCAGTCGGGCTGCACGGGCCACCGCTGCTAGGAGCCGGCGTATCTGCATCAGGTCGGGCACCTCGGCGGCCGGCAGCTGCGCGTTCAGGGCGGTCAGGATGCCGTCGATGGCTTCGAGGCCCGCTTGCATCTGGCTGGCCAGGGCGGCGTTCTGGGCGATTCGGGTTCCCACGGCGGCCACGATCCCGGCCTCGGTGGGCACGAGCTCGCCGGCCAGCGGGTCGGCTGCGCGCAGACCGAGTTCGATGTCCCGCATGAGCGGGCTGCTGCGGTCGCTGACCAGCAAGCGTGCTTCGCGAAGGTCGCTCAAAACAGGAGGCGGACCGGGGTAGGGGTTTTCCTGGGGTGTCAGCGGCGACAACGCGGAAAGACGCAACAGCGGACTGTTTCCGTCGGTTGCATCGAGCTGCGGATGCACATGGGCCCAGTGCTGGGTGATCAAGCCATGCAGCAGTTGCAGGCCTTCGACGGCGCCCGCCCAGCCGCGCAAGCGCGCGCTGGCTCGCAGGAACCACACTGCGACCCGGATATCGCGCGTACGACTCGCAAGCTTGCCCGAGAGATCCAGCACCGCGGGCCAGTCAGGCAGCTTGGCGGGGATGACCGTGCCGCCATATTGCTGTTCGGGTTTGCCATTACCGGCCAGTTCCAATTCCAGGAACTGAGGGTCGTACTCGAGGTCGTCCCCGCAAGGGGAGGCTTCGGACAAAGCAACCAGCAGGGATCCAATGTCGGTCATGAGGTTTGGACGGCTTGCTGAAACGGGTGTGGAGGCGTCGTGTCGGCAGTTCGTGAGCTTCGCGACACGGCTGTTCTCATTCTGAGCTCATTTGCAGTCGAAGCCCAACCATCAGATGGGGGACGCCTTCGCGAGCGGCCGTTGACGCTGGTTCCACCCCGGGGGGGTCGTCCGGGGCCGGCAAGCGCTCGAAGTGTGCTACTATCGCCGGCTCAGTCGCGGGGTGGAGCAGCCTGGTAGCTCGTTGGGCTCATAACCCAAAGGTCGCAAGTTCAAATCTTGCCCCCGCAACCATAAAATATCTATCAAAAACAATAACTTAGAACTGAATATGCGCCGCCCCGAAAGGGCGGCGTTTTGCTTTGTGTCCACCCATTTCGTGCCCTGGCCGTGCCCGCCATCAAGCTACCGGAGGGCCCCGGTCAGAGCCCCCCCAATCCGACATGTCGTCAAGCCACGGCAATGCGTCGGCGGGCCGATCGACGTCCAGGAGCCGACATTCGCCGCCCTGAATTCAACGCAGTGAAGCAGCAATTCGCACGAGGCAACTTCCGCGCACTTCAGGGCAGCCCGGCGGGATGCCGCGGGCGGGATCAGTCGTCGTCTGCGTCGTGGTCGTCGCCGCGTCGTTCGGTCTTGCGCGGGTCGGTGGTCGAGCCGGCAGAGGCGGTGCTCGTGCTGCGGATTTCATGCTTCTTGCGAACGTCCTTGTCCTTGCCCGGGCCGTGGCATGACGCGCAACGCTCCTTGACCGTGACGCCGATGTTCTGCTGCAGGGTGCCGAACGAGGCGCCGCCGCTGCGGATCATGTGCGAGCGTGCTTCGGCCTTGTCGTGGCATCCCGAACAGGTGGCCGCGGTGGGCGTGATCTTCAGGTCGTTGGCCGGGTTCACGTCGATGCTGCGCGTACCGCCGGCCGGCACGGCGTAAACGCTGCCAGTCTTCAAGGTGGTGCCTAGTGCGGCGGCGGAAAGCGGCAGTTCGAAGCTGCCCTTGCGGCCGTGGTCCACGTGGCACGCGGTGCAGTTGCGCAGTTCGCCGGGCATGCGCACGGCACTGAAGTCGTTGATGGAACTGTTGAAGCCGATCACCACGAACGGCTTCTCGCGGAACCCGCCGGCATGGATGGCGTGGATCATGGTCTTCATGTCCAGCGGCGTCTCGGCGGCCGAGGTGCGCGCGTCGGCCGTGGTCAGCCGGTAGGGCACGTCGGTCTGGTTGGGCGTGTGGCACATCACGCACAGGCCCAGGTTTTCGTTGCGGTTGCCGCCGTGCAGGCTCAGGCGCGGGATGGGCTGGCCCAGCCGGTCGAGCCGGGTGCCGTTGTGGCAGGTCTTGCACTTGGTGTCGAAGTCCACGATCTGCCGGCGCGGGTTGGCGATCAGGGCCGAGGTGGGCGTGGCGGTGGCCAGCAGCGAGAAGTCCGCCACTTCGCTGCGCACGGGGATGTTGGCGTACGGCGGCCCGGACGGACAGCCCAGCAGGCCGTTGCACACCGGGCGTCCCTCGATACCCAGGCGACCCGACTTGGGCGCGGTGACGAAGCCCACTGGCGTGATCGTGCGCTGCACCCAGAAGCGGTTGTAGAGCTCCGGCACACCCGGGCACTCTGCGGTGCTCATGCAGAGGTTGGCGCCCGTGGCGTTCTGCAGGTTGCGCAGTTGCAGCGGCGCGCCGGCGGCCACGCCCAGCGCAGTGCCCACCACCGGGGTCAGCGCGGTGTTGGCGCTGCCGGTGTTGGTGATGTCGGCGGCGGGGTCCCAGCCGATGTCCAGCGTCAGCGACGCGCCGGTGGTTTGAAAGGGCAGCGCGTTCTTGATGTCCCAGATCTCGCCAGTGACGGGGTTGCTCACCGAGAAGACCACCTTCACGTTCCAACTTCCCGGAACTGTGGCGTTCACCAGCACGTTCTCGACGCGGTACTTGAACTGAGAGGCGAGTTCCCAGGCCAGCGGTGGTGCTGTCTGGCCCGTGGCGGCGGCGCCCGCCAGCAGCAAGGCAGCGGGCAGTAGGCATCGGTGTACCAATTTGGAAATGCTGCGCATCGAGTTCATGGGAATCGTCCATCCTTCTGAAGGGTTCAGCCTGACGGCTGTTGCGACGGACTGGCCATCACGGATGGATCCTCGGGGCAAAGTTCAGATACATGTCCCTCTTACGAGTAAGTCAATTTCCTGGTTTGTGAGCACTGGCTACCTGCAGGGTGCCGTATCAGGCCCCGAACTCCACACAGGTTCGGGGAGCCGATCGGGGCGCGGTGGTGCAGAGCAGGCGGCGGCCGATTCGAGGATCGCCGCGATGACGGCAGCACGGGCCACCGGATCAACGCCTCGCTGGGCGGTCTGGGCGGCTGCGGTCCCGGCGAGCGCCGGGGCCTTGAGCCAGATCAGGCTACACCAGCCGCATGGCCTTCTCTCGTCCTCTGTCGGTTCCGACCGATGACCCTGGCTCCGGACGGCCGCGCCGGCAGGCAGGCAAGTTACTTCTTCCTGCCGAAGCTCGATGCCTGCTTCACGTATTCGGCTTCGGTGATGACGCCGTCCTTATCGACATCCCAGAAGCCGCAATTCTTCTCGGCGGCGTCCTTGTCCTTCCACATTGCCCGGCATTCGGCGGCTGACAGCTTGCCGTCCTTGTTCGTGTCCGCCTGCGACAGGATCATCTGGTAAGCCTGCCTGATGTTCTGCTCCGGTGGCCCCGCTGCGAAAGCCTGGGAAGCCGCGGCCAACGTCGTCAGCCCTGCGGCGAACGCTATGACAGCTTTCATCTTGTTTCTCCTGTGGTGCTCGAGATGCAGGTTGAGCTTCAATTCAATCCGCCGACGACGAACGTGACCACCCTAGCGGAACGACATGGACGGCCATTGAGACATGTCAATGCGAACGCCGGCGCGTCGCCGGTGACGGATAGGGGCGCGTCTTCGTCGGCAGCGCGAGTACGGAGCATCGAGCGCGCTGCTGCTCGCCGGCGACTGGACGCTATCGGTGTGGGCGGCCAGGCTCGTGGGCCGCTCCAGGATCCCAGCGCCGACGCTGACCCACCAAGAGGCTGCCGGCCGTGGGCGTGGCGACAGCAAATGGCCGACAAGGGGAGGTCAGCCGAAGCCGAAGCTGACGTTCGTGATCAGCCGCCGTGGTCGACCTTTCCGAAGCCGATTTTCAAGGCACCGGTTCGACCCGAATCTGGCATCCGGCTGCCCAGACTGACAGACTCGAAGCAGTCTCTAGCCGCCGATGTCGCAGCTGGGAGATCGCCGCGGCCAGTGGCTTCATCGTGCGCGCCTCGTCCCAGTCGGCGTCCGGCTCGGCCAGGTGGGTTTGGCCCATCTCCTCGATCAGCACGACCCGGCGCGTGAGCAGCTTGTTCAGCCGGGTCATCACGGTCTGCAGCAGCGCTTGCACCTCGCCGTCGGTGGGCGCACGCGCCTCGACGAAGCTCGGCACGCCACCAGACAGGTGCACCGTGATCCCGTTGCGCAAGCTCAATGCATGGCCGCTTTGTGAACCGCAAGTCGGCAGGCGCGACTGTCAATGAGCGGCGGTACAACTGCGCGGCGCAGTAGCATGCCCCATAGCGCGTACTCAACTGCGGCATTGCGTCCACCCTGGCTCAACATGCACATCGGCATTGCAGAAGACGATCCGGATCAAGCCGCCCTCATAGGCTTGTGGCTGGAAGGCGCTGGTCACAGTGCGCGCGCCTTCGGCACCGCCGCAGCCTATATCGAAGCGCTGAAGAAGGAACGCTTCGAGCTGCTGCTCATCGACTGGATGCTGCCGGACGGGACCGGTGCCGACTTGCTGTTATGGGCACGCAACAACCTGGGCTGGGATCTTCCCGTGCTGGTGGTGACCGCGCGTGACGACGAAGAAACCGTGGTCGCCGCATTGCAGGCCGGTGCGGACGATTACGTCGTCAAACCCCCCAAGCCGATGGAGCTGCTGGCGCGCGTGGCCGCACTGGGCCGACGCGTGCGCTCGGGCGGCCTTCCCGTGCTGCGCCTGGGTGCGTTCGAGATCGACATCCAGCGCCAGCGCCTGGTGCTCGATGGTGAGCCGATGGTGCTGACGCAGAAGGAATTCGATCTTTCGGCCTACCTGTTCCAGAACCCCGGCAAGCTGCTGTCTCGCGACCACCTGCTGAACAAGATCTGGGGCATCAATGCCGACGTGGACACACGCACCGTGGACACCCACGTCAGCCGGCTGCGCAAGAAGCTGGGCCTGGACGGCAGCAAGGGCTGGAAGCTGGTGCCGGTGTACGGTGTGGGCTACCGATTCGAGCGCATCGACGCCCAGATCTGATCAAGCGGTGGTGCCAACGTGCACGACGCGCCGGCCAGCCGGCGACCGTTCTTGCTGGACTACTCCGCGCGGCGTGCGGGCCGGGATCATCGCTTCGGAGCGGCCGTGCGCACTCATGCTGCCTCGCGCAGCGATGGTCGGCGGCACTTGACGCGTGCCGGGATGCCCACCGCCAACGCACCCGCCGGTACATCGCACAACACCACGGCATTGGCGCCGATCACGGCGCCGGCTCCGATATGCACCGGACCCAGGATCTTGGCTCCGGCGCCGATGTCGACGCCGTTCCCGATCACCGGCGCGCCGGGCACACCGGTGCGACGCAGGCCCAGCGTGACGCCGTGGCGCAGCGTGACGTCGTCGCCGATGACGCTGTCGCCGCTGATGACGATGCCGCCAAAGTGCTCGATGACGAGCCGCCGGCCCACCTGCGTTTCGCAGGGCAGGTCGATGCCGGTGGTGATCTGCACGCCGATCTTCAAGAACTTGTAAACCAGCGACAGTGGCTTGCGAAGCAGCGCCGGGCGCACGCGATAGCGCCAGCGGCCGAAGCGGTACACCGCCATTGCCCACATGCCCTGGCGCCACGGGTCTCGGCCGTGGGCGCGGAAGTCTTCCCGGATCAGCTCGAACATGATGCGTCCTGTCGTTGCATCACCAAGGGCGCGGTGGCGCCACCCGACCACCCAGCGTGTCGCGCCAGGCGCGTTGCAGCAGGCCCAGGTGCGTGGCCGACTCAGCCGCCTTGTCCGCCTGGCCACGAAGGGCTGCTCGCCAGCCGCGCAGCGCATGCCAACTGCGCTCGAGCCGGTTCACCGCCCAGGCCGTCAGCCAGCCGTGGTTCTTGCGGTAATACAGCAGGCCGCTGCGGGCACGCCACAGCGTGAGCTGCGAACCCGAGCGGGCCACCGTCGCGCCCGCCACCGTGCGCGCCGAGACGCCGCCGATGTGGTGCACACGAAGTTCGGGCCAGTACTGGACGCGAAAGCCGGCCGCTTGGATGCGGCGGCAGAGATCCACTTCTTCGTAATACAGGAAGTAGCGCTCGTCGAAGCCACCGAGGCGGTCGAACAGGTCATGGCGGACCAGCGCGAAGGCACCGGGTACCCAGTCGACGGGCGCGGCGTGCGCCGGGTCGGCCCAGGTGCGGTCGAGCCGGCCGAGCCAGCGTGACCGGGGAAAACGCGCCGCCAGGCCCGAGAGCACGATGGCTTCCTGCATCAGCGTGGGGAACATGCGTGCCGAGGGTTGCGTGCTGCCGTCGTCGGCCAGCAGGCGTGCCCCTGCCAGGCCGACGCCCGCATCGCCATTCATCAATGCCAGGCCACGGGCCACGCAGCCGCGTGCGGGCAGCGCATCCGGGTTGAGCAGAAGCAGCACGCGACCCTGCGCGTGGCGTGCCGCCAGGTTGTTGCCGGCGGCAAAGCCCAGGTTCTGTGAGCTCCGCACCAGGCGCACCCCGGGGTGGCGTTCGGCGACGGCGTCGGCAGTGCCGTCGTGCGAGGCGTTGTCCACCAGCACCACCTCGGCATTCAGGCCATCGATCTGCCTGGCCAGGCCGTCGAGCAGCGCATCGACGAAAGGACGCGAGTTGTAGGTGACGATGAGGATCGAGAGGTCTTTGGCATACATGCAGTGTTCTCCTTCAAGAGGGGCGCCGCGCGCTGCGCACCCAGGGGGCGTGACGGCCGGCGGCGCGCCAGGTGGCCGCGGCCAGGCGCAACTTCCAGATCACATAGGCCGGGGCGCCCAGCAGCGCGCGAAAGTGCTCACGCCCCGCCTGTATCAGCCACAAGGCCACCACCACGTGCAGCGCCACCACGGCCAGGCCGGCGCCGGCTGCAATCTGCACGGGTGCCGCACCCAGGGCCAGCGCCAGCAGCAGCAGGCTCAGGTGCCAGGCCAGCGGCAGCAGCAGCAGGTCCAGCAAGGGGTCGGCCTGGCGCCACTGCCCGGTCAGAACGCGCGCGGCCAGTGCCGGGCCCTGGCTCGACAGCAGGCGCAGGCGCCCGCCTTCCCAGCGCGCACGTTGCTGCGCGGCGGCCGAGCTCGCGACCGGCATGTCGCCACGAACCTGGGCACTGTCGACCCACTGCACACGCAGGCCGGCGCGCACCAGCAGGTGGTGGTACTCCACGTCTTCGACGATCGAGTCGGCGCTGTACGGCACGGCCTGCAGTGCACGGCGCGACAGCGCAAAGCCATTGCCCAGGATGCCGCATGACAGCCCAAGGGCTGCCCGCCCGCGCGGCCGCAGCACGTTCCAGGCCCCCAGCGCCACGTCGGCCAGCGTGGCCCGACGGTGGGCCAGCGGATCGCGCACGCCGTAGCGGCACTGCAGCGCGTCGGCACCGTCGGCCAACGCGGTGCGCATGGCGCGCAGGAATCCGGGTTCGACGTCGGTGTCGGCGTCCACGACGATGAAGCCGTCGGCGTTCTCCAGCGCATCGAAGGCATAACGCAGTGCATGGCCCTTGCCACGGTGCGCGGCGTCGTTGCGCTCCAGCACGGCGACGCCGGCCGCGACCGCAACCTCGGCGGTGTCGTCGCTGCAGTTATCGGCCACCACCACGATGCGGGTCATCGCGTCAGCATTCACTTCGTGCTGCAGTCTGCGCAGCGTGCGTAGCAGGCCCAGCGACTCGTTGTGCGCCGGCACCAGGATCACCAGGCGCAGCTCCAAGGCCGAACCTGCGGCATGCACGGTCCTGCGGCGGGCCGGCCAGGCCGCGGCAGCGGTCAGAGTGGCCAGATAGATGCTGCCCGGCAGCGTGAGGGCGAGCGCGGTGGCACCCAGGGTTTCGATCCACATGTCAGGCTCCCGAGGCCATGCCGAAAAAGTGACGCACGCGCTGCGCATGCAGCTCGGCGCTGGCCGGGGCGCGCGGGTCGGTGCGGCCGGTCACCAGCGCGCGCCAGGGCAGCTCTTCGGTCTGCGCCGCCAGCGTGGCGTGCAGATCCCGCGTGCGGGCAATCACCTTGGCCGGCACGCCGCCCACCACGCAGCCGGGTGGCACGTCCTTGGTCACGACGGCACCGGCGGCCACCACGGCGTCGGGCCCGATCGTCACCCCCGGCATCACGATGGCCTGGTGGCCGATGAAGACGTTGTCGCGGATGTCGATGCGGCCGACGCGGTCGAGTTCGCCACCGTAGGCGTTGCGCAGCATGTTGACGACGCCGTCGTGGCCGAACAGCGTGCAGCCCGACAGGCTGACGTTGTGGCCCAGGCGGGTGTAGGCCGGGTCGGTGATGACCACGTTGGTCTGCACCGAGCAGCGCTCACCCATCGCGTTCAGGCCACCGTGATGGCGCAGGTATTCGGCCCATTGCACGCCGGTGGGCGCGGCCAGGCGACGCCACAGACCTACCGCGCGGCCATGGCGCAGTGCGAGGTGACGGCACAGCGCGCCGAGTTGGGACTTCAGGTTCATGACGGCACCCGTTGGGCGGTGACGGCGGGCAGGCTGCGGAAGATGGCCGCCAGCCGTGCCACGTTGTCGGCCAGGTGAAACGCGCGCTCCACTTTGGCGCGGCCGGCGAGGGCCAGGCGATGGCGCAGCGGCGCATCGGCGATGAGCTTCCGCAGTTGATCGGCCAGGGCTTGGGCGTCACCGGGCATGGCCAGCAGGCCACTGTGGCCGTGCTCGATCAGTTCAGGGATGCCGTTGACCGGGCTGGTGACGCAGGGCACGCCGCTGGCCATGGCCTCCATCAGCACCACGGGAATGCCCTCTGCCAGGCTGGGCAGCACGAAGGCGTCGGCGCAGGCAAGTTCGGCGCGCACTTCGGCCTGGTTCAGCGCGCCTGTGAAGCGCACGCTGTCGGCCAGCCGGTGGTGCTGTACGGCCTCTTCCAGACGGGCGCGGTCAGGGCCGTCGCCGACCAGCGTGAGTGCAAAGGCCAGGCCCTCGCCCTTCAATTGCGCGCAGGCCTGCACCAGCAGCAACTGGCCCTTGGCCGGTGCCAGGCGGCCCACGCTGAGCAGCCGCACTGGGCCGGCGGCGCGCGCCGAGATGTTGGGCACGAAGCGCGCCGGGTCCACGCCCAGGCGGCACAGCTGCAGCTTGGCCCATTGCGCCGGGCCGGTCAGCCGCATGAGCTGGCTGCGTGCGAACTGGCTGATGCAGACCACGCGATCAGCGGCCTCCACCTTCTGGCGCAGGCGCTGACCGGGCACATCGTCGAACTCGTCAGGGCCGTGGATGGTGAGCGACAGGCCGACGCCGCCGAGCGTCTTGGCCAGCATGCCGACCAACGCGGCCTCGTTGCCGAAGTGCACGTGCAGGTGCTGCAGGCCACGACCGGACATCCAGCGCGTGACCATCACGGCTTCCACCGCGTAGGCCAGCGCGTAGATCCGCTTCACGCCGCGGCCTTGACCGAGCGCTTCGCGCAGGGTTCGCAGCAAGGCGATCGGGTGCGTGGCGGCGGCCCAGGCGAGTGCCGCCAGCGCGCCGCGCACACCGTGGCGCTTGATGCCGTAGGTGGCCGCGGCCTCCTCGCGTTCGCCGTCGCTCATGCGATCGGGCAGGCGGTCGGGGGCGTTCACCGACGCGACCTCCACGCGCAGGCCCAGCGCCCGCAGGCCCTGCACTTCGCGCAGGATGAAGGTGTGCGACACCGCCGGGTAGCGGCTGACCAGGTAGGCCACGGCACCACCCTGCTCGACGCTCGTCATGCCGCACCCCGCAGGCTGTGCTGGCGACGCCGGGCATCGCCCCACCAGCGTGACGCCGGTGCGTCATCGGCCTGACCATCCCGCGACACGCAGTACGACCCGGACACGATGACTTCGCGCGCCGTGGCGTTGGCACCCGCGTGGGCGTAGTCGAAGACCACGCTGCGTTCGATGTGCGCGCCGGCTTCGATGTGGCAGCCGTTGCCGATCCACACCGGGCCCACGAAGGTGCAGCCGGGTTCGATGCGGCTCCCCGAGCCGATGTGCACCGGGCCTTCGAAGCGCAGCGAATCCCAGGCGACCGAGGTGTTCAGCCCCACGTGGACACCAGGGCGCACCTCGGTGCCCGGCACGTCGATGCCGGCCACGCCGCCGCGCATCAGCCGCTGCACGATCTGCCAGTAGTCGGCGACGCGGCCAATGTCCAGCCACTCGAAGTCGAGGCATTGATTGAAGAAAGGCAGGCCCTGCCGAACCAGCGCCGGGAACAGTTCGCCGCCGATGTCGAACGGCCTGTCGGCCGGGATGTGCGACAGCACGCCGGGCTCCACCAGGTAGATGCCGGTGCTGGCCATGCGCGACAGCGCGTCGCGCGGAGCGGGCTTCTCCTGGAACGAGGCGACCCGACCGTCGGCGCGGGCCACCACGACGCCGTAGCTGGCCACGTCCTGCAGCGCCACCTGCTTGGTGATGACAGTGGCCAGTGCGCCCTGGGCGCGGTGGCGCGCGGCCGCGGCCTGCAGGTCGACGTCGACGACCGCATCGCCGCACAGCACGGCGGTGGTGTCGTCGATGAAGCCGCCCAGGTCGTTGATCTTGCGCAGCGCGCCGGCCGAACCCACGGGCTCGGGGACCAGCTGCCCGTGCTCGATATGGCCTTCGAAGGAGTAGCCGATGTGCACACCGAAGCGCCGCCCGTCGCCGAAGTACTGTTCGATGCGGTGCGCCAGATGGCTGGTGTTGACCATGATCTCGCGCACGCCCTGCCGTGCCAGGTGCTCGACGATGTACTCCATCACCGGCTTGCCCAGCAGCGGGATCATGGGCTTGGGCAGGTCGTAGGTCAGCGGCTGCAGGCGGGTGCCGCGGCCGGCGGCCAGGATGACGGCCTTCTTGATCATGCTCGGGTCCTTTCGTGTGGCGCCGTGTCGTGTCGGCATGACGCCATTACAGGCGGGCTGGCCCGGGCAGTTGTGGCAGGACTGCAAACCCTGAGCGGCTGCACGCGTGGAAACGCCACCGGCACAATCAGGCGATGCAAGCCCCGGAGGACGATCGCCGCACGATGCAGCCGCCGCCCGTGCCCGCCGACGAGCCCGAGCGGCTGGCAGCGCTGGCCCGCACCGGCTTGCTCGATACGCCGCCCGCCGCAGCCTTCGACCGCATCACGCGCTCGGTAGCCGGACTGCTGAACGTGCCGATGGCCCTGATCTCGCTGGTCGACGAGAAGCGTCAATGGTTCCTGTCGCGCTTCGGCGTCGACGTGACCGAAACGCCGCGCGAAGTGTCCTTCTGCGGCCACGCAGTGGCAGCGCGCGAAACGCTGCTCGTGGTGGATGCCTGGCGCGACCCGCGCTTCGCAGGCAACCCACTCGTCACCGGCGCGCCGCACATCCGCGCCTACCTGGGCGTGCCGCTCCTCGGCGCCGATGGCCACGCGCTGGGCACGCTTTGCGTGCTCGACCGGCGGGTGCGCGCCTTCACCCCCGAAGAGCGGCAGATCGTGGAGCGCTATGCCCGGGCCGTCGGGCTCCTGATTCGGCGTTGAGCACCTGGGCGTAGATCGTCTCGGCGGTGCCGATGCGGGACGTCCAGGTGTGCTGGTCCAGCACGCGCTGGCGCGCCCGCCGTCCGCGCTCGGCAGCGTCTGCCGGTCGCTGGACGACGTCGCGCAGCGCCTGCGCGATGCCGTCGACGGCGGTGGCTTCGTCGGGCATCGCCACCTTCCAGCCCACCGCGTCGTCCACCACCTCGGCCGGGCCGCCGAAGTCCATGCCGATGACGGGACGGGCGCAGGCCATCGCCTCGAGCAGAACCGCGCCGCCCGACTCGCGCACCGAAGGCAGGCAGAACACATGGCTGCGGCGCACGGCCTCGGCGACGCCGGCGGCGGGCAGCGTGCCGTGCCAAACCACGCAGTCGACGAGGCCCAGCGCTGCCGCTTCGGCGCGCCAGGGCCGGTCCATGGGTCCGGCGCCCACCACGTCCAGCGTTACGCGCACGCCTTCCTGTTGCAGCCGTGCCAGGGCCTGCAGCAGCAGCGGCAGGGCCTTCACCGGCACGAGGCGGCCGACGAAGCTCACGCGCAAGGGCTGGCCCGCTCCGGGCGCCGAGTCCGGCGGCGCGATCGGCGCGCCCGGGGCAAAGCGCTCTGGATCGACGGCGTTCTCCAGCAGTCGCACGCTGCGTGGCCGCACGGCCGGCGGCAGCGCGGCACGCGTGGCGGCCGTGGCCACCAGCACCGCCGCGCTGTGGCGCAGCGCCCCGAACAGCGCCTCCACGAGCCGCGGCAGCACGCGCAGCCGGGACAGGCCCATCGCGTCGTCGCGCATCAGCGCCTCGAAGCCCGGCGGCACCGGCAGCCCGCAGTTCAACGGACCGCGCACCACAGGCAGGCCGAGCCGATGCAGCCGGGTCGGCGCCGACACCGTGACCGGCGTCACCAGGTGCAGCAGCCGCCAGGGCGCGCCCGCGGCGCGTTCACGCCGCAAGGTGCGCAGCGCCACGGCGTCGAACACGAACCAGTCCAGCTGCGAGACCATGAACACGGCGTGTTCGCTGCGTGGGAACAGGCGCTTCGACAGCCGGTACAGCGGGCCGGCGAACCACTCGGTGTCGATGTAGATCACGCGGGCCCCGGCCGGCCGGTCTGCGGCCGCTTCGATGGCGGCGCGGTTGCGCACATGCGTCACCAGGCACACCGGGCGCCGCGCGGCCAGGCCGGTGAACCAGTTCCAGCCGAGCTGCGAGACCGAGCCCAGGCCGGGGCCGCACTGGTAGGCCACCAGCAACACGGCGTCGCCGTCGTCGGGGCCGTTCATGCCGCGTCCTGGTGGTGCTGGTGCAGCGGCCGGGCCGGTACACCGCCGACCACGGCACCCGCCGCCACGTCGCGCGTGACCACCGCGTTGGCAGCCACCACCGCGCCGTCGCCGATGCGCACGCCGGCCAGCACCGCCGCGCCGCGGCCGATCCACACGCCGCGGCCGATGGTGATGGCGGCGGCATCATGGCCGCTGTCCCGCAGCCCGCCCGCACCGCGCCGGTGGTTGGCATCGCGCACGCTGGCGTACTCACCAATCATCGTGCCGGCGCCGATCTGCACGCCGGCAAACGCCACCAGGTGCACGCCACGCGACAACACCACACCGTCGCCGATCTGCAGCGCGCCCCCGGCCTGCGTCTCCCAGTATTGGCCGGGGTAGACATACAGGCGCTGGCCCAGCGTGATGCGGCGCGTGCCGTGCAGTTCGACGGGCCCGTCGATCACCACCGAACGGTGCAGCGGCGATTTCAGGCCCGAGGCCAGGTGGGCATGGGCCCACAGCCGGCGCAGCCCGGGGCCGAGCGCATGCGCCAGCCACGCCAGCGGCTGCAACGCCCGCGAGAGCAGGGTCTTGGTGTTCATCGGCCCACCCCGGTACGCGCCGCGCCAGCCGCCTTGTACTCGATGAGTACCGGTGTGCGTCGCGCGCGCTGCAACCGCCACCAGCGCCATTGACCGACGAGGATCGGCAACTGCTGCAGGTGGGAGTGCGCCGCGTAGGCCCAGGCCAGCGCAGGCTGGTCGGGGCACTTCCAGCGGCATCGCCGCGCCGAGCGCGCCCACAACCCCAGCGCGGCCGGCACGAACGCGGCGGCGGCGGCCGGCATCAGCCACGCCGCCGCGCCGAACAGCGCGAGACCGGTCAGCAGCACGCCGGCATGGCGGCGGTTGCGACGGGCCTCGGCCTGCCACAGCGGGTCGGGGGTGTACGCGTAGCGTGCGGCCACCTGGGCATAGGCCAGGCCGGCACGTTCGGCACGCTTCCACCAGGCGCGTGCGGTGGTGATGGCCAGGTCATGTTGCGTCATCGGCGCGTCGATGTGTTCGATCTGCCAGCCCGCGGCGCGCAGTCGGCGGCACAACTCGGGCTCTTCGCCCGCCACCAGGGTGTCGTCGAAACCGCCGACATCGGCCAGCGCCTGGCGGCGCACCAGCGCGTCGCCACCGAAGTAGTCCACCCGGCCGGGCGCGAAGACCCAGTCGAGGTCGAGCACGCGGGTGTAGACCGACTGCTCGGGGTGCGACTCGCGCCGGTGGCCCCATACGGCCACCCGCTGCGGCTCGGTCTTCAGCGCGGCCAGTGCACCCACGACGAAGTGCGGGTCGAGCTGTGTGTCGCCATCCAGGAACAGCACCAGTTCGCCACCTGCCGCGCGCCAACCGATGTTGCGGCCCGCCGCAGCACAGGGCGGCTGCTCGCCCAGGGTCAGCACCCTCGCGCCGAACTCCCGGGCCACCTCGGGACTGCCATCGCTGGAGTGCGAGTCCACGTAGAGCAGTTCCCAGCGCAGTCCTCGCCACTGCGCTTGCCGCACCGACGCGAGGCAACGCGACAGTCGGGCTCCTTCGTTGCGGCCGATCACGACCACCGAGACGTCGATGTCGTCGCTCATGCCGGCTGCTCCACCAGTTGCGCGTAACGCTGCGCCTGGCGCTGCGGGTTGTGCTCCTGTTCCAGGGCGCGCCGACCACCCGCGGCCAGCCCGGCGAGCACGCTGGCCCGAACCCTCGTAAGCGCCTGCAGTTGCTGGCCGAGCGCGGTGGCGTCGTTGGCGCTGAAGTGCCAGCCGTTGATGCCGTGATGCACGATGTCGCCCGCACCGCCGCTGTTGGGCACCAGCACTGGCACGCCGGCCGCAAAGGCTTCCAGCAGCACCAGGCCGAAGGGCTCCTCAGGGCAGGTGTGCAACAACAGATCGGCGTCGACCAGTGCCGCAGAGGCATCGGGCACGAAGCCGTGCAGCGTCACGTTCGGGTGGCGGCGGGCCCGTTCGCACAGTGCCGCGGCCTCTTCACCGGAGCCGTAGATGTCGAACTGCATCACGCCGAGTCCTGGCACGCGCTCCAGCGCGTCGAACAGCAGACCGACGCGCTTGATGCGGTCCAGCCGGCTCAGCATCACCACGCGGCGCACGCCGTCCTCGTTGAAGGGTGCGCGTTGCATGACGGGGCCCACCGGCAGGAAGTTGCCCACCACCTCGATGCGTTCGGCCGGCACGCCATGGGCGAGCAGCCGCTGGCGTACGAAGGCCGACACCGCCACGAAGCGCAGCGGCAGCCCGGACAGCCAGCGCTTGCGGCCGTAGCTGAGTCTCTCGTCGGTGCCACCGTGCACCATGTGCAGATGCGCGCCGCGTCCGCCCGTCAGGCGCTGCAGCGCCCACCCGACCGCGGACTGCCAGACGCCGGTGGTCAGCAAGGCGCTGTGAGGGTGTCGATGCAACTGCCGCCACAGGGCACGCAGCACGGCCCAACGATTGGCGACCACCTCGCTGGGTACGCCCGCCGCGCGCGCGGCGGCATGCACCGGGCCGGGCGGCGCGATGATGATGCCGTCGATTTGCCCGCGCAACGCGTCGACCGTGGCCAGCGCCATGCGCTCGGTGCCGAACATCTGTCCGCTGTGCAGCACATAGGTCAGGGGATGGGACATTTCGGGGGCTCCATGCCTTGGATACGGAGCCCCATTTCAACGGCGATCCCCTTGCGGGGTGTGACAGCTTTGTCAACTCGCGCCGCAGGCGGGCGCGCTGCAACGGCACCTCAGCCAGGTCGCTTGGACAGGCGGATCGTGTTGACCCCGGCGTCGTGCAGGTGAACGACCTCGTCGCAGGCGCCGCGCATGATCTGCAGGCCGAAGCCTCCTTCGGGGTACTCATCGAACTGCGTGTCACCGAAATCGCCACTCGGCTGGTAGGCGTCACCCAGGTAGACGAGCTCCACTGTCAGGCCGCCAGCCCCGGACCGGGCCAGCACCTCGACGGGTGCGTCCGGCAGGCCGCCGGTGGCATGCCGGACGATGTTGGTGAAGGCCTCGACCACCGCCACGGTGAACAGGCCGCCCTCGGCCTCGCCCAGCGGGGTGGCTGCAGCAGCGGCATCGACGAACTGCCGGAGTTCGGCGATGGCCGCCGCCCGGGGCATCAGTTCGATGCGCTGCGCCAGTGGATCGCCGTTGCCCAGGCGCGCGACCAGCAGCGTGAGGTCGTCGTGCACGGCCGCCTGTGCGAGGAGTTCTCGCCGCAAGAGGTGCAGCACTGCGGCCGGTGTCGGATGCGCCCGCGCCAGACGCCCGAAGAGAGTGCGCACCCCGTCGTGGCCGACCCTTTCGCCGCTGGCCAGTACCGCGTCGGACAAGCCGTCGGAGTGCAGCAGCAGCGCATCGCCCTGGCGCGTGTGCAGCACCTGCTGCGAGAACTCGGCATCGCTGAGCACGCCCAGCGGCGGCTGCTGGTTGTGCAGCACCTCGATCTGGCCGTCGCCTCGCAGCAGTACCGCCTCTTCGTGGCCGCAGCCGACCCAGGTCAAGGTGCCGGCCCGCAGGTCGATGCGCAGGTAGCACAAGGTCACGAAGGCATCCAGGGCCTGCAGGTGCGGCGTCATCGCGCGGTCCACCGCCTGCAGGATCTCGGCCGGCTGGGGCAGTCCCGGCGTACGGGACCTCGAGGTCATCAGTTCCACCAGCGAACGGCTGAACTGCATCTTCACGGCCGCCCCCATCAGCGCAGCGTTGACCCCCTTGCCCATGACGTCACCGGCGATCAGGTCGAGCTGGCCTTCGCCCGGCTGGATGAGCTCGACGAAATCGCCGTCGATGCCCTGCGAGGCCTGGCTGAAGCTGCTCAGCCACAGCCCCGGCGTGTGCAGCGGCCCCTGGGTGACGAGCAGCGATTGCTGGATGCGGCTGCCGATCTCCAGCTCGCGCTCACGCGCGGCGGCCAGGTCCTGCTGCGCCTGCCGCCGCGCGCCGATGTCCTCGACGATGCCGATCATGTGCTGCGGCTGGCCCTCGCCGTCGCGGGCGATCGAGGACGTCACGCGAATCCAGGCGTAGTGGCCGTCCTTGTGTCGGTAGCGCTTTTCCTGCGCGAAGCTGGACATCTCGCCGGCGAAAAGTCGCCGCATGCCAGTCAGCCCTTCGGCAACGTCCTCGGGGTGGATCAGCCGGTCGGCGTCCAGCGCCAGGAACTCGCCCTGCGTGTAGCCGAGCAGGTCGCACAGCGCCTGGTTCACGCGCAGGAAGCGCCGGTCGGCACCTTGTTGCAGCACCCCGACGGCAGCCTGGTCGAAGGTGGCGCGGGCGCGGGCCTCGCTGTCGCGCAAGGCCGCCTCCACGCTCAGCCGCTCGGTGATGTCGCGCACGGTGGCGGTGAAGATCTCACCGGCCTCGCTCTTCACCGGCACGATGGTCAGTTCGATCGGGAACAGCGAGCCATCCGAGCGCATCGCCTCGATCTCGATGCGGCGGTTGAGCACCGGGCCGTGCCCGGTGGCCAGGTAGCGGGTCATGCCGTCCTGGTGGGCCCGGCGATGGTGCGGCGGCACGATCAGCTCGTGCATCGGCCGCCCGGCCGAGTCGGCCTGCCGGCGGCCGAACATGGCTTCAGCGGCAGGGTTGAACTGCAGCACATGGCCGTGCTGGTCGACGATGACGATGCCGTCGAGTGCACTGTTCAGGATCGCCTGCTGCCGCGCCTCGCTCTCGCGCAGCGCGATCTCGGCAGCCTTGCGCGTGTCGATGTCGGTCATCGTTCCGATGAGGCGCGGCGGCTGGCCATCGCCGCCGTTGCCGCCGACCATCGCCGCCCGTGAAAGAACCCACTTCCACTGGCCATCGCGCCTGCGCAGCCGCAGCTCGTCCTCGTAGTGCTGGAGTTCGCCGCGCACATGGCTCTCGATGATCCGCGTGGTACGTACCAGATCCTCGGGGTGTGTCGATTCGCGCAGGCGGGCGACGGTCCAGCGCAGGTCGTCGGCGTCGTAGCCCAGCAGTTCGCTGACCCGCGGCGAGACCGTGATCTCGCCACTGCCCAGATCCATGTCCCAGACCACGTGGCCGGCGCCGTCGAGTGCGAGCTTCCAGCGCTGCTCGGTCTCGGCCAGTTCGCGGTTCAGCCGGTTCGTGCGCACCAGCGCGGCCTGCTCGCGCCGCAGGCTGCGGTCGATGGCCCAACCCAGCGCGGCCAGCAAGGCGATCACGCCGGCCGCGATCGAGGCCGCACCAGCGGCGCGGGCCCGCCAGACGGCCATCACCTCGTGCTGCGGCTCCTCGGCCAGGATCACCAGCGGCCACAGGCGCGAGACGCGAAAGGCGGCCACGGCATTGGCGCCATCGCTGCCCGCACCGAGGTACTCGCCGTGTTCGCGCTGCGGCAGGAAGCGCGTGAAAGGCTGCAGCGCCTCGATGCCCCGCGCAGTGGGCGTCAGGTCGCCAGCGGCGCTGATGACCCGGCCGTGCAGATCGGATATCAGCACCCGCACGCGCGAGCCGGAAGTGATGAGCGCGTGCTGCGTGGCGAAGTAGTCGGGATTGATCAGCGCGACCAGCCAGTGCGCGGGCAGGTTGTTCTCCATCGGGACGCGGTGAAGCAGGGGCAGTGCCGTCGAAGCCGATGCGCTGGCAGTCGGGCCGAGGTCGGCGAGATTTCGGATGGGCAGCACCGGGCCGATGGACGGGCGGTTGGAGTCGGCCGATGCACGGCCCAGCGCAGCGAGGTCGACCGGGTGTCCGATGTCGGCCTTGTTCGTGCTTACCAGCACACGACCGGCTTCGTCGAGGATGGCCAAGCTGCGCAAGTAAGGCTGCCCGGGCAATTGCTGGTCGAGCAGCCGGTCGGCCGTATTGGCGTCGGTTTCGGCGCGGCGCACGGTGCCACGGGCCGACAGCGAGCGCAGCATCTGCGCCGCGGAACTGAGGCCGCGGGAGGCCTGCTCCTCGATCACGCGGGCATACAGGCCGACGCGCGCCAGGGCCTCGCGTTCCACCACCTCGCGCTGCTGCCCGGCATACCCGATGGCAAAGCCGATCGCCAGAACGGCCACCAGGGCGAGTACGGTCCACAGCTGGAATCGTCGCCGGGCCAATGGCCTGTCAGCGACTCGCGCGGTGTCAGCGCCCTCTGGCTTCACGGCTGTCGCCAAGGATCGGGTGGGGTGCTGCCTGCGGCCGAGCCCGGACTTCGGCGCACGCCTGGGCAAGGGGCCTTCATCGCGGCACGACGATTTCACCGAGGCCGTACTTCTTCGCCACGCGCTCGAGTCGGCCGTCGCGCTTGATCTCGGCAACGAATTCATCGACTACGCGCAGCCACGCGTCGTCGCCGGGCTTCACCGCGTAGGCGTAGGGCACCGGGTGGAAGGGCTGCGGCGGCGCGATCAGACGGGCCCAGTCGGCGTTGTCGAGCAGTCGCCGGCTGTACGGAAAGTCGGTCATGAAGACATCGACCCGACCGGCCTCCAACTCCTGCTCGCGTGTCTGCGGCGGACGTATCACGACCATCTTTGCTTGCTTCAGTGCCGCAGCCATCACCGGTTCCATGAAGGTGCCGGCCTGGACGGCGACGTTGACGCCCGGCTTGTCGATGTCGGCCCAGCTTTGCACCACCCGGCTGCTGCGCGTGGTAACGCCATAGACATCGCTGCGCAGGTAGGGCTGAGAGAAACGCAACGATTGCTGTCGCTGCGGCGTGATGCCGACGGCGTGCATGGCAATCTCGCAGCGGTCGGTGGTCACATCTTCGATCAGCTTGGCGAACGACGACTCGACGTACTCGAGCTTGACGCCGAGCTTGCGCGCGAACTCGGCCGACAGTTCGATGTCGACGCCGCCCAGTTGCTGGTTGCGCGGGTTGCGATAGGTGATGCCATAGTAGTCGGGCCAGATGCACACGCGCACCGTCCCGCTCGCCTTGACGCGGTCGAGCACGGGGCCAGCGTGGCTGACCGGCGCGGTCATCCCTGCGGCAATGGCAATGCAAAGCGCGGCCAGGGCCTTGAGGTTCATCATCGGGTCCAGTCTAGTAGACGCCCAGGGCGGCGCCTATGGTCACCAGCGACAGACCTGGCGCGAGTTGTCGCATGAAGTAGCCGAACTCGGCGATGCCGCTCTTCGGCACGAAGATCACGTCGCCTTCTTCCAGCGCGAAGTTCACGCGCTGCCGTGCGTCCATCAGGTTCTGCAACGAGATGCGCTCCACCGCCTGTCGCGCCGGCCGGTAGACGCCGATCTCGCTCGGCTGGCCGTCCTCGTTGGGCCCCCCGGCCGTGGCCAGTGCATCCATCACCGACATGTCGGGCGTGAGCCGGTAGGCGCCGGGGCGGTGCACGGCACCCAGCACGTAGACCATGGTGTCGGCCGAGTCCGGGATGTAGACCAGGTCGCCCGGCCGCATGCGCAGGTTCAGGCTGGTCTGGCCGCCGTTGAGCAGGCGCTTCAGGTCGACCCAGATCACCTTGTCGCGGCCGCGGAAGATGGCGCAGCGCGTCAGCGTGGCCTGTTTGTCGATCACCGGCAGCGAACCCGCCTTGGCCAACACTTCCAGCAGCGTGGGCGGGTGGTCGAAACTCAGCAGGCCGGGGTTCTGCACGCGGCCGAGCACGGTGATGCGGTTGGACACGTACTGCTCGACACCGAACTGCACGCTGGGGTCGGTGTAGAAGCGCTCCAGCCGGGCGCGGACATTGCCGGCAGCCTCCTCGCGGGTGAACGCGGCCACCTTCACCGGGCCCGCCACGGGCACCGTGATGACACCGTCGGGCCCTACCGTGTGGCGCCCGCTCAACTCGGGCCGCCCCCAGACCTGCAACGACAGCACGTCACCACTGCCGAGTCGGAACACCGGATCGACCGGCGCTTCGAGCTCGGCCAGTGCTTCGGCGCTGGGGAAGACGACATGGTCGGACTTCTCCACCGGCTTGAAGGCCGGCACCCGCGGCTCGGCGGCCGTCGGCTCGCGCGTGGCACAACCCGACCCCAGCGCAGACAAGGCCAGGGCCAGCAGCAAGGAACACAGGCGCTTCATGCGGTTCTCCAGAGTCGAGGGCGCAGCAGGTACTGCACGAGGGCGTGCCGTTCGGCGCCCGACAAGAGCAGTGGCGCGAGCAGGGCCGCAGCCGCCGGCAACCACAGCAGCGCCGGCAGTGCCAGCGCGGCTATCGCGTCGGCCCGACCCCCCACCGGCACAGGCGACAGCACGGCGTGCAGAGCGCCCGCCAGGGCGTGGGCCGCCAGCGTGGGCAAGAGCACCCGCGAGACCAGGCCGGTCCAGGCGCCGCAAAGCCGCCGGTGCGCGTAAGTCAGATAGGCCACCGCGGCCAGCGCCTGGGCCCCCACCATGGCCAGCAGCAGTGCCGGCAGCGAGCGCGCCGGGCCCAGCCACCAGACCGCCAGCGCCGCGGCCAGCGCGATGATGCGCAGCCCGTGGTAGCTGAAGTCGGCACGCAGGCTGCCGCGGCCGCGGCTCACCGCATTGACGGGCCCGGTCAGCATGTGCGCATGCAAGCCCACCGCCAGCAGCGCCAGCAGGGGTGCGACGGCGGCCTGGACCTCGCCCTGGCCGAGCCAGGCCCGCGCAATCGGTTCGGCAAACCAGGCCAAGAAGGGCAGGGCCATGGCCAGGCCCGCCACGGTGATGCGGCTGGCGTCGCGGTACACCTGCTGCAGCGCGGCCGACTGGCCCTGCACGTCGTGACGTGCACTGGACGACACGGCCACCGTGCTGGCACTGGAGCTGATCGATCCCGCCGTGGTGGGCAGCTTGGCCGCCAGGTCCACCAGCGCCATGGCGTGCGGCCCGAGCAGCACGCCGGCGAGCAGGCGGTCGGCCGAGTGCAGTGCGGTGGCGATCAGCCCCGACAGCTGCATGCCGGCGCCGTAGCCGAAGAAGCCGCGCAGCAGCGTGCGGTCGAAGTCGCGCCAGCGGATGCGCAGCCCCGGCAACGCGCGCCAGGCGAGCACGGCGTTGGCGCCGATCGAGAACACGTAGCGGCCGGCAAATGCGGCCAGCATCCCCAGCACGCCCCAGCCCGCCAGCAGCAGGCCGACGATCAGCGCCGTCTCGAACAGGAAGGCGATGACCCAGACCTTCTGCTCCTGGCGCACACGGCCGATGGCGTGCAGCACGCTGCCGAACGCGCCCAGGCTCATGTCGGCCAGGAACACGGCCAGCGTGCCCAGCCACAGCCAGCGCGCCAGAGCGCGCTGCGTCTCGGCCACGCCGAACAGGTCCAGCAGGGCCGGCAGGGCGAGCCAGAGTGCCGCCAGCAGTGCCAGCGCGACCGCGCCCATGGCCAGCATGCCGGTGGACAACAGGCGCCCGATGGCAGCGACGTCGTCCTGCGCGTGGTGCCGCGCGGTGCTGCGCAGGTAAACCAGGGTGAAGCCCGATGCGGCCATGCCGACATAGCCCACCAGCACGAAACACGCGGCCCAAAGGCCGTAGTCGGCCAGGCCCATGTGCGCCAGCGCCAGCGGCGGCAACGCCACGCGGGTGGCGGCATAGAGCAACTTGCCGCCGGTGCCGAAGAGCATGTCGCCGGCGCTCGAGCCGGTGGCGCAAGCGCTGCGGGCGCCGGAAGTCTGTTCGCTATTCATCGTGGAAAGCATTGGGCCGTGCAGCGCCGGTCCAAGCTTGTCGGGACTGTGAAATCGGCGCCCGGGCCTCTATGCGTCATGGATAGGCGCCGCGACACTCCTGGCATGAGTCTGGTTCTCTACCTCGCCCTCGTCGCCGCTGCCGTGGTCGCCGTGCGTCACGGGCCGGGGCGTGCGTTGCTGGCGGTGTACCTGCCGGTGCTGCTGCTCATCCCGGACGGCTTCCGCGCCATCACGCCCGGGCTGCCCGACCCCAACTTCAACCAGGCCGCCATCATCCCCATCGTCGCGGTGGCCCTGCTGCGCTACGGGCGCACCTGGCGACCCGTGCCGATGGATGGGCTGATCGTCGTCTTCGCGGTCTGGGTGGGCTATTCGGATTACGCAGGACGAGGCTACGACGACGCGCAGAACCTGATGTTCTCGATGCTGTTCTCGGTGCTGGCCCCGTACTTCGTGGCGCGCTGGGTGATCAGCGCCGAGGGCCTGGACGTGGCCGTGGCTCGCCGTATCGTGATCATCGTTTTCGCCGTGGCGCTGGTCGGAGTGTGGGAAGCCAGGTTCGGCTTCAACCCTTTCCATGCGCTGATCGGCCCGCTGTTTCCCGGGCAGGGCAAAGGCTGGGTCACGACCTTCCGCTACGGACTGGCGCGGGTGGCGGGCCCGTATTCCCACGCCATCCTGGCCGGCATCATGCTGGCGGTGGCCTTCGTCCTGCAGCGCTGGCTGCACAGCGCCGGCCACTGGGAACCTCGCTTCGAGCGCTTCAAGGCCTTGCCATGGTCCAAGGCCCGCGTCATCACGGCGGTGCTGGTCGTCGGCATGCTGATGACGGTGGCGCGCGGCCCCTGGCTCGGGGCCGTGGTCGCGGTGGCGCTCTTCGCAGTGGGACAGGCGGCCAACCGCAGGCGCGCGCTCATGATCGCTGGCGCAGCGCTGGCCGTCGGCGCGGTGGCCGGTGCCTGGGCATTGAACGACTACCTGGACATCAAGCCCGGCACGATGATGACCATGAGCCAGGAGTCGGCCCTGTACCGCAAGGTGCTGTTCGAAAAATACTTCGACATCGCGATGGACAGTGCGTGGTTCGGGTGGGGCTTGACCACCTGGCCCAAGGTACGCGGCATGGAGTCCATCGACAACTACTACCTGCTCATCTCACTGATGCACGGTGTGCCGGCCATGCTGATGCTGGTGGCGCTGATGCTGGGCGGCGCAGTGCAATGCGTGCGCCGCGGCCTGGCCGAGGCGCCGGGCAGCCACAGCCCCGCGTTCGCGTTCGCGGGCACCTTCATCGCGATCTTCGTGGCCCTGGGTACCGTGTACCTGGGCGAGCAGGTCTTGCCCACGCTGTTCTTCATGCTGGGCTGGGCCCAGGGCTGGCTGCAGGTCGGCCGCAAGGTGCCCGTCGGATCGGTCACCTTGCCACTTGCGACCGCGCCGCGCTTCCGATCCGTGATCCGTTAGCGGACTGCCAGCGCGTTGGCGTCTGCGCTGCTCACTGCGGCCCGGAGGTGACCCATGACCGCGGTGGCAGCAGCAGCGCTATGCGACCGGCCTCGCAGACTGTCACCACCCTGCTGCCGGTACTGCTGCGCAGCTGCTGCGCCGTCTTGCAGGGCCAGCTCACGTGCAGGGCCTGTGCCGCCGACGAGACGACGGCCCAGCGCTCGCCACCGGCGATAGCGATGGCGGTGATCTCTGTGCAGGCGCTGCCGCTGCACGAGGCCGCGTTTGCCGTCCCGCCTACTACCTGGTTGAGTGCGGCCAGCGCCTCACCGGTTGACCGCCAATGGGCCGCCGTGGCGAGGTCGCGCGTGATGCCGAACAGTTGGACCAACTGGCGCGACTCGCCGGTCACGAAGGTGTCGTAGCCCGCGAGCGTGTACACGGCCTGTCGCCGTACGCCGGCGTTGGCAGCCTGCAGCAGACGGCGCATCAGCGCCGCGCCCGCCGCCGGCGTGGTGAGCACGGCGTCGCGCTCGGCGGCTGAGGCATTGCCTGCGGTGGTGTGGAAGTTGACCTCGTACACGTCGAGCGAACGGCCCTGCGCAGTGGTGCCGGCGATGGCACGCTGAAGTGGCCGGACCTCTTCGTGCAGTGCGCGGTCGAGCGCGGCATCCGCGGCTTCACCACGGTCCTGGCGGAAGTGAAAGTACGGCGCCACGGCCACCCCCTCGCTCTGCCGCGACAGCGCGGCCGTGCGACCGGCAGCCGCGCCGTCCACGAACTGCGTACCGATGACGCGGTGCAGGGGCACGGCAGCGCCCGTGCCTTCGCGCAGGGCCGCGAAGGCCGCGTCCGCCACCTGGGCAAGAACCTTCGCATCGGCAATGCCGGCGGGACGAAAGATGCTGTTCCAGTGTTCGTTGCCGTGCTCGACCACGATCTCCGCGAAGCGGTGCCGCTGCCAGCCCTGCGCCAGCGCGCGGCCGAACTCGCGTGCCTGCTCGGGCGTGGAAGTCGACGGCAGCACGACCCACGGCCTCGCCCCCACTTCGGCGGCCAGCGCAAGGAACTCGGGCAGCGAGTAAGTGAACTGGACCTCGTTCACACCAGGCCGGTAGCGCACGGGGCGCCGCGCCAGCGGAGCAGCCAGGCGGTTGGCCGGCGTGTCGGCCAACTGACCCTGCCAGTCGCGCAGGTAACCGGGTCGCAGCGCACGCAGCGTGTCGACCACCTCGGCACGGAAACCTCCTGCCTGCGGCTCGGCTGCGACACCCAGTTCGACATCGTCCACGGAGATCGAACCGTCTTCGGCGCGAATGGCCAGCATCAGCGGCCCGGGCGGGCCGTCATCGCGGGCGTCGAACACGATCTCCACGGCCTGCCAGCCGGCACCGGGGGCCAGCGTCCGGTCCAGCCAAGGTGGGCGACCCTGGCGGCCGAAACTCAGCCGGACATGCGCGCCGGCTGTCTCGCTGCGCAGCCACAAGGCCAGGCGCCAGCGCCCTTGCACGGGCAGCAGCTTGCCCGCGCGCTCACCGATCGAATCGAGGTGGTGAAACAGGGCCGCGGGGCTGCCCGAACTTGCGGCCAGTCGCACGGCGCGTTGGCCGGGACTGCCGGGTCGCGGCTCGGCGGCAGCCTGCACCTGCCCCTGGGTCCACCACAGCGGGGCCGGCGTGTGGTCCTGCAGACCCTGCACCGACAGCACATCGCCGGGGCGCAGAGCGGCGGGCAGCGGGGCCAGCGTCAGGCGGTCCGGCGTCTGCGCGCTGGCGCGGCGGTTGTCCAGCACGCGGCCGCGCTGCCCGGCGGCCGGGCCACTGAGCACCTCGAACGTGGCGCCGGCCCAGAAGCCTGCGGGGCGTGCCGTCCAGCGGCTGTCGTCCTCCACCACCGCGCCGTCGATGCGCGCGACAACGACGAGCGCGCCGTCCCAGGTGCCTTCGAGACCGGGGTTGCGCAGCACATTGGCCATCAACTGCTCGCCACCCCAGACCGTCCGGGACCCCAGGTTGACGCCGATGCGGGGCAGGTCGCCCAACGGGGCACCCACCGACAGTTGCACCTCGGGCGCCGCATGGGCGACCAGCGCGAAGGCAGCGAACCCTGCTGCGGCCACGGCGATGAGCGCGGCAGGCGCGACGACCCGCGGCGCCGCCCATCTCATGCCCGGCTCTTGCTGCGACGGACGAACAGCGAGGCCAGTGCCAGCCGCCAGCGCGGGAGGGTGAAAACTGCGCCGAGCGCGCGGCCGCTGACGGTCTCGAGCATCAGGTCGTGCAGGTAGCCCCCGCCCCGGAAGGGCTGGATGCGGTTGACCACGAGGCCCACCGCGGCCGGGTCCAGTGTGTGCAGCAGGCGAGCCGCGCGCTTGACTTCCCCCTGGGTCACGGCACCGGCCTCCACCACCAGCAGCACCTGGCCCACGCTGCGTACCAGCAGTTCAGCGTCGGCACTGACCAGCAGTGGCGGCATGTCGACCAGCACGAAATCGGCTTCAACGGCCCAGTGTGCCAGCGCCGGTTGCAGATGGGCCAGGTTCTCGATGGCCACGCGCTCACCCGTTTGGCGGCCGTCAACGGCGACCCGGGCCGGCAATGTCGGTGTGGCCTCGGCCACCACCTCGTCGGCGCCGGCGTGGCCGCCGAGCAGTTCGGCCAGGCCAGGCCGGTGGCTGGCGTAGCGCGCATCGCGCGAGTAGCCATTGGCTTCCACCGCCAGCACCTTGTAGCCCAGCGTGCGCAGGCTGCCGGCCAGTTCGAGCACCAGGCTGGTCGTGCCGGCACCCGGCTTGCAGCCGGTGAAGCCGAACACACGTTGGGAGCGCGCGTCGCGGCTGCGGATCAACGCCGCGGCCATGCGCCGCAACTGTTCGTCGCCGAAGACGTGGCTGGCGGTGTCCACGCGCTCCACCTGCCAGCCGGCCGGAGCGATGCCCATCAGCTTCTGCGCGTCGTTGACCGTGCGCACGCGGCGGTCGAGCAGGTCGCGCAGCACCGGCATGATCAGCCCGGCCGCCGCGGCGGCGAGCAGCACCATCAACAGCAGCCGCTTGCGGCCCGGCCCGAGGGGCTGCTCGGGTTCCAGTGCGGGAGTCACCAGGCGCAGGAAGCCGAAGGAGGTGCTCTCGATGTCGATGTAGTTGATGCGCTCGCGCACCTTGTCCATCTCGGCGCGCGCCTGGTTGATGTCGGCGGTGAGGCTGGTCGCGTCCTGGAACAAGCGCGCGAAGTGCGCCGCCTGGGACTCGATCTGCGCCAGGTCCTGGTTCAGGCCCTTCTCAACCTCGCGGGCCTGCTCGGCCGTACCCTGCAACCGTGCCTGCAGGTTGCCACGCACGCCGCCTTCGAGCTTGCCGCTCTGGCCCTTGAGCTCCTGGTCGATCTCGGCGAGCTCACGGTCGGCCGCCACAGCACCGGGGTGGTCGAGCCTGAGGCCGGACTTCTGCACCAGCAGCGCCGCGCGCCGAACGCTGAGCGCACCTTTCAGGCTGTTCAGACCCGGGTCGTTGAGCACCGCGTCCTGCACCGAGCGCGTGCTGACGTTGGTGTCACCGCGCGCCTTGAAAGCCGCCAGTGCGGCATCGGCGTCCATGCGCCGCTGGCGTGCATCGGACAGCTTGGCGCGCAGGTCGCCGACCAGGCGGTCGTAGGGGTTGGGCGTGGCCTCGTTGAAGGTGGTGAGGCTGAGCTCCTGCGCGATTTCGCTGCGTCGCTGACCCTTGGCGGCGATCAGTGCCAGCAATTCCTGCTCGCGCGCACGGAGGTTCTTCGCGCGCTCATCGGCGCCGTAGATCTGCTCGGCTTTCATGCGTTCAATGAAGGTGGTGGTGACTGCGTTCACCACCTCGGCCAGGCCCTGGGGCTGATCGCCTTCCAGGGCAATGCGCACGAGGTAGGTGTCGGGCACGCTGGCCACGGTCAGCCGCTCACGCAGGCGCTCAACGGCCCGGCGCTCGCTTTCGCCGGGACGCTGCCACAACGTGCGCTGCTCGCCCAGACTGGCCAGCGCGTCGCGAAGCACGTCGTAACGGCCCACGCTCCTGCGCTGGTGCTCGACGAACTGGCGGTACTGCGTATTCGACTGGAAGTCGAGTTCCTGGTCTTCGCGCAGGTTGCGCATGTAGCGTGGCGCGACCTGTAGGGCAGCTTCGGTCTGGTACCGTGGCTCGGCCTTCTTCCACGCCACAGGCACCCCTACGGCCAGCACCAGCACGGCCGCGGCCAGCGCGAGCAGCGGGTGCGCCAGCAAACTGGCCAGCGGCTTGATGCCGCGGCCGGGCAGGTCGGAGTTGGAGTCCATTCGGGGGAGGTGAGGCGTGCAAGGCAGCGCCAGAGCCTGCGCCAGGGCGCCCGGCCTGTGCGCGACAGGGGCAGGGTCAGTTGAAGGAGGCGACGGCGTCGGCGCGCGTGTCGTGGATGTTGAACACGCGGTGCATGCGCATCAACTCGAACAGCGCGCGCACGGTGCGCGACATCTCGCACAGGCGGAAGTCGCCGTTGCGGCCGTTGGCCTGGCGCAGGCACGAAATGAGGGCGCCGAGGCCCGAACTGTCGACGAACTTCACGCCAGCCATGTCCAGCACCACGCGGGCGCGGTCCTGCATCAGCGACTGTGCGGCGTCGCGGAACTCGCGCACGTTGCTGGCGTCGAGGTTGTCTTCACGCAGCTCGATGATCAAGACGTCGGCGCCTTCGATTCTTCCGTTCAGTTCCATGCTGTCCCCAGGTCGGGCGTGAGCCCCTTAGATGACAGCATTGGACACCGGCACAGAGCCGCGAGTGTCATGGGACTGTGACGCCCGCGGCCTCGATCTCTCGGCGCACGGCCAGCAGCGTCTCGTCCGTTCCACCTGCCATCTCGGCCTGGCGCGCGGCGTCGCCCAGTGCCGTCAGCCCATAACCGCCCGCCGCGCCGGTCAACCGGTGCAGGGCTGCAGCGCGCGACGGGCCGGGGGGCGTCGACACGATCTCCGCCCAGCGTTGCGGCAGCCCGGCGACGAACTGGCTGCGCAGCCGGGCAAACGCCGCCTGCACCGCAGGACTCTGGTCGGCCGCAGGGTCGGACGCGTCAGCCGGTGTGGGGGCCACGGCCGTGCTCCCAGTAGGGCCGGATGTCCTGCGGCAGCGTCATCGGGTCGAAGGGCTTGACGATCAGCCCCGTGGCGCCGTGTTCCAGCAGTTGTTCCAGTTCGTCGGGCATGGCCTTGGCGGTCATGAAGACCACCGGCACGCCGCGCATCGAAGGCAACTCGCGCAGTGCGGCCAGGGTCTCGGGGCCGCTGAGGTCCGGCATCATCACGTCGAGCAGCACGAGGTCGGGCTTGAACTCGGGCGCCTGCTGCAGCGCCGCCCGTCCACCCGGGCAGCAGCGCACCTCGTAGCCGCCCACGGTCCCCAGGCTGAACTCCAGGATCATGCGGATGTCGGCGTCGTCCTCGACGCACATCACGCGCCGCAATGCGTCGCTCATCTGACGCTGCCCTCCCGAGGCGGCGCGGCCAGTGCCCGCCGCACCGCCGCCAGCAACTCGTCGGCGCCGCTGCGCGCCGGGCTCAGCCAGGGCAGCCCCACGCGGGTGCAGAAGGCCTGGTCGACGGAATCGCCGTACAGCAGCACCGGCCTGCCTGCCGCCAGGCGCTTCAATCCGGCGCAAAACGCCTCCGATGAGCCCTGGGCTTGCGGATTGCCGATGACCATCGACGGAGCCTGATGCGCCGCGGCGCCTTCGGCCTGCGCCAACGTGGCCACGCCCTCCACGCTGAAGGCGCCGGCCAGCCAGCGGGCCACGCGCGCGCGGGCCTGGAAGTCACTGTCCACGTGCAGCACCGGTGGCCGCGGCGGCACCACGGCGGCGGCGGGCCTGAAATGCACGCTGAAGGCCGATCCCGCACCTCGCACTTCGTCGGCGCTGATGCGCCCGCCCATGCGCTCGACGAGCATGCGCGTGATGTACAGCCCCAATCCGGTGCCGCCCTGGGCTCGCCGGTCGGTGCCATCGGCCTGCGAGAACTTCTCGAACATGCGCGCGCGGAACTGCGGTGCGATACCCGCGCCGCGGTCGTGGACCGTGATGCGCAAGCCTTCGGCACCGCTGTGCGCCGTGACGCGCACCGTCTCGCCCTGCGGCGAGTGCTTGATGGCGTTGGACAGCAGGTTGGCCATGACCTGCAGGAAGCGGTCGGCGTCGATTTGCACCTCGGCCCCGGTGCCCTCGGGCGGCAGGTCCAGCGCAAGCGCCACGCCGGCGCGCTGCGCGTAGCCCTGGTTGGCCGCGATGCATTCACGCAGCAGCGGCGCCACCGGTTGCGGCCGAAGGTGCAACGCCATGCGGTCGCCCTCGAGCTTGGTGAGGTCGAGGATGTCGTCGATGAGACGGCCCAGACGCTCACCGTTGCGCCGGGCCACCTCGGCCAGCGGTAGCGCAGCCGCCGGCAGCGCCCCTGCGGCACCACCAGCCATCAGGCCCAGCGCGCCCATGACCGACGTCAAGGGCGTGCGCAGTTCATGGCTCACCGTGGCCAGGAACTCGTCCTTCATGCGCTCGATCTGCCGGCGTTCGGTCAGGTCACGCAGCACCAAGGTGTAGTGCACCTCCCCCACGTCGTGCCACTCGCTCAGGCCGAGTTCGGCCGCGTACTCGGCACCGCCGCTGCGCCTCACGTGGCACTCACGCCGGGCCAGCAGTGCGGGCAGCTCGATGCCGAACACGTCCACGCACGGTGTGCCGACCGCCACTGCCTGGCCATCCTGTCGGGCCAGCGCCAGCGCGGCACGGTTCAGTTCCTCGACCCGACCCGTGGCGTCCAGCGTCAGCACCGGATCGAGGATGTTGTCCAGGATGTCGCGCTGGCGTTGCGCCAGGCTGGCGTGCCGCGCCTGCAAGGCCAGCACGCCGCCATAGTGCCGGAGCTTGGCCTCCAGGAGGGGAGCATTCACGGGACGCGACAGGTAGTCGTCGGCCCCGCTGCGCAAGGCCTGGATGACGTGCTCGTCGCCCTGCAGCGACGATGTGGCGATCACCGGCAGCCAGCGCTCGCCGGTCAGGTTGCGAAGCAGCCGCGTGAGCTCGAAGCCGTCCAGCTCGGGCATCAGCAGATCCACCAGCACGAGATCCGGCAGACGTGCGCGCACCTGGTCCAGTGCGGCACGGCCGCTGTCCGCCCCCGTCGCGTGGTGCCCCAGTTCGGACACCAGGGCACATAGCGAGCGCCGTGACTCTTGGATGTCGTCGACGACGAGGATGTCCAGCGGCATGCGGCTGCTGCGGTTGGCGGTGGCGGTTGGAGCCTCATCGTATCCGGCTCGCGACGCAGGGCCCAGCGCGGGTTTGACAAAGCTGCCACAACTCGGCGAGGGCGGCGGTCTGTAATGCCTCCCGTTACCTGTGAAACACCACCATGCCTGCCACTCCCCGCCTGAACCCTCCTGTCCTGAACCGGCTGCGCGCCCGCCGCGCGCGCTTCCTTTGGTGGTGCCATCTGCGCGTCCCGCGGGTGGCCAAGCGTGCGCTCGATCTGTTGGTCGTGGTGCCGGCCCTGTTGCTGCTGCTGCCGCTGTTTGCCGCGGTGGCACTCGCCATCCGCCTGCATGACGGCGGGCCGGCCCTGTTCTGGCAACGGCGCGTGGGGCGTGACGGCGTCGAATTCGCATTCCCCAAGTTCCGCTCGATGCGCGTGGATGCCGAGGCCGTGCGTCAGCAGCTCCTGCAGGCCAACCAGCACGGCGCGCAAGGCGTGACCTTCAAGATGAGACGCGACCCGCGCATCACGCCGATCGGCCGCGTGATCCGTCGCACCAGCATCGACGAACTGCCTCAGTTGTGGTGCGTGCTGCGCGGCACCATGAGCCTGGTCGGCCCGCGCCCGCCGCTGGTCAGCGAGGTCGCCCGCTACGCGCCCGCGGACCGGCAGCGCCTGCTGGTCACGCCCGGACTGACCTGCATCTGGCAGGTCAACGGACGGTCCGAAGTGCCCTTTGCGCAACAGGTCGAGATGGACCTGGACTACATCCGCAAGCCGTCGCTGTGGGCGGATGTGCGGCTGCTGTTGAAAACACTGCCGGCGGTCATCCGCGGCCGTGGCGCGTACTGAGACCCACGCACAAGCTATGGACACCCGCACCGTGACTACCTGGCTCAATGACGACCCGACATTGCCGTCGCCCGAGGTGGCGGCCAGCCCCGGCAAACAGCCGCTGCTGCGCGCACTGGATGTGAGCCTGGCCGGGCTCGCGCTGCTGCCCCTGGCGCTCCCGTTGGGGCTGGCCACCGCCATCGGGCGTACGCGGCGACAGGCCCTGCAAGGCCAGGGGGGTGCAGTCTTCGAGCGGCTGACACTCGCCCTGCCGGACAGCCGCGCGGGCCGCGCACTGAAGGTCCTTGGTGCGACGCGCTGGCCCGTGCTGCTGAACATCCTGCGCGGACAGATGGCCTTCGTGGGGCCGCGGCCACGGCCCATCGGCGAACACGTGGCCACGCTGACCCTGGCCGTGCGCCCCGGGCTCGTCAACCCCTGGTTCATCCGTCGTCGCACGGCGGTCGACTTCGGCACCGAAGCGCAGGCCGATGCCGGGTACCTTGCCTCGCGCGGTCCACGCCATGACCTGGGTCTGCTGATGCGCGGCGCGCTGGCATCGCTGCTGCCGCCGCCTGCAGCCAGCGTGCCGGGCCGCGTGCAGGTGGGCGACGTGGCCTTCGACAACCTCGACATGAGCGAAGCCATCGCCCGTCTGCGCGACATGCTCGACGGCACGACGCCGCGGCAGGTCAGCTTCGTCAACCCGGCCTGCGTGAACATCGCGGCGACTCACCGCGGCTACCGGCGCGTGCTGGCGCGGGCCGGCCTGGTGCTGCCCGACGGTATCGGCATCAAGATCGGCAGCGACTTGCTCGGCACGCCGCTGAAGCAGAACGTCAACGGCACCGACCTTTTTCCGCGCCTGTGCGAGATGCTGCAGGCGCGTGGCGCCAGTGTCTTCCTGCTCGGCGGACAAGTGGGCGTGGCCGAGTCCGTGGCGACCGAGATCGCGCGTCGCTGGCCCGAACTGCGGGTGGCCGGCATGCGCGATGGGTTCTTCAGCGTGGCCGAAGAAGGGGCCGTGGCCGAGCAGGTCAGGGCCAGCCGGGCCGATGTGCTGCTGGTGGCCCGCGGCGTGCCGTCGCAGGACCTGTTCATCGACCGCCATCTGCCACTGCTGGGCGTGAAGGTGGCCATGGGTGTCGGCGGCTTGTTCGACTTCGTGTCCGGCCGCATCCGCCGCGCACCGATGTGGATGCGCGAGACCGGGCTCGAGTGGGTCTACCGCCTGCTGCAGGAGCCGGGCCGCATGTGGCGCCGCTACCTGGTGGGCAACCTGAGCTTCCTGGCCAGAGTCGGACTGCAACGCCTGGGGCTTCGCGTGCCCGCGGCCGACGAGGTGCCGCAAGCGCGCCCGGACAGCGTGCGCGACGGCGTTGGGGTGCGTGCCGTGATCTTCGCCACGCGACGCGCGGCGGCCGACCTGCCGGTGCCTGCGGACATGCCCGCCGCCCTCTTGCCGATGGGATGCCAGACGGTCATCGAACAAGTCATGGATCGCCTGCTGCATGCGGCCATCACCGAAGTGGACATCGTGGCCAGCGACCGTCCCGAGGCGCTTCGTGCGCTGCTGGGTGACGGCAGTCGCTGGGGGCTGCGCCTGCGTTGGCACCTGGTGGCCGACCCTGCGCGACCCTATGGCGTGTTGCGTTCGCCGGCCCTCCAGCACACGCGTCGGCTGCTGATCGGCCACGCCGAGAACTGCCCTGGCGTCGACGCGCTGATGCGGTTGAGCCACGCGCCGGCCTGGGCCCTGCATGCCACCGCGGACGGCGATCCGTGCTGGAGCGGCTGGGCCAGCCTCGCGCCCGATCGACTGACCGAATTGCCGTCCGAGATGGGCATCGACGATCTGGTCCGCGCCATGGGTGGTAGCGCACTGTCGCCGGTGCTGTGGGCCGATCGGGATCTGACCTGCGTGAACGGCAGCGACGACCAGTTGCGCGCAGCCCTCGCCATGGGCAAGGAGCCAGGCTGCTTGGACGTACCGGCGTCCTGGGTGAAGACTCCCTGGGGCGCCATGAGTCCGCTGGCCCGCGTACACCCGCAGGCTCGCATGACCGGCCCGGTGCGCGTCGGTCCAGGCTGCATCGTGGACCGCGACGCCGAGGTCGGCCCAGGCGTGGTGCTCAGCCGCAACGTGCTGGTCTCGGGGGGCTCGCGCCTGTCTCACTGCGTGATCCTGCCCGACAGCTACGTGGGCGCCGGGCTGGACCTGAGCCATGCCGTCGTCAACGGGTCACGGGTGCGCCACGTCCGGCTGGGTGTGGAAACCGTGTTGACCCCCGGGGATGCGCTGCTGCTCAACCTGAAGCCGGGCGCGGGCTCAGGGCCCTCCGCTCTGCCCCGTCTGCTGGCTGCGTTCGCGTGGCTGCTTGTGGCCCCCGCCATCGCAGCCCGCCGGGCCGTGCGCCGGTGGACGGGGCGTGCGCCCGACTGGCGGACCGTGCCGGTCGTGACCGGGCGCGACGAAGCGTCCGGAGAACTGCAGACCAGTCCGCTGCGCTGCGCGCTCGCGAACGCGGACGCTGGTCGCGTGGGCATGTGGGTGCTGCTGGCCGGCCTGCAGGACGTGGCGGCGGGTCGGCGAAGCTGGTTCGGGGTGCGTCCCCGCGGGCACAGCCAGTGGTATGCGCTGCGGCCCGAGTGGCAGAGCATCCTGTCCCGGACTCCTGTCGGCCTGCTGCACGCACCGGCCTGGGCCGAGGATCCAGCCCAGCGCGAAGAGGCCTGCGCCGCCGCAGACATCTACTTCGCCGTGCAGCCCGCGCACAGCCGCGCGCTGACGGTCTTGCGCGGCTTGATGCCGTCGCGCAGAACTGCGCGGCACTGAAATCTCGTGGTCAGCGCCAGCGGGTAGCGCGTGGCATCTTCTGCGACTTGCGCAGGGAAACTGGGGTCAACGTCTCAGCGACAAGTCGGTGGGCGCACCGGTTCAGCCCCCCGCGCGTTTGGCCTGATGACCTTCGGCCTGCAGCCAGGCCAGCACGCGATCGGCGTGATCGCCCTGCACCTCCAGCACACCGTCCTTGACCGTACCACCAGCGCCGCAGGCCGTGCGCAGGCACTTGCCCAGCGCAGCCAGGGCTTCGGCGTCCAGCGGCAGGCCGCGCACCACCGTCACGGTCTTGCCGGCACGGCCTTGCTTCTCGCGCGTCACGCGGGCCACGCCGTCGCCGGCCGGTGGCGCCTTGGCGCGCTGCGCGCAAAGGCAGGCCGCCACCGGCTGGCGGCAGGCGGGGCACATGCGGCCGCTGTCGGTGGAATAGACGAGGCCGCCGGGTTCACTCTTGCGCATGCCGCGGTTCTACCGCAAGCCGTGCGCACGTCGGGCCTTGGCCGCCGCGGCGGCGCCCGGTGGGGCCATGCCGTACGCTTCGCGCATGTCACGCCGCTTTGCCTTCACCTTCGCCCGCCTGATCCTGGCGCCCCTGCTGCTGTCCGCGGCGGCCTGCACGTCGTGGGCACAGACACTCGACGTCGCTGCCGACAGCAGCCTGGCCGACGCCCTGAAGGTGGTGGCGCGCGAATTCGAGACCGGCCGTCCGGGCGTGAAGGTGGCGCTGCGGCTGGGCGCCTCGGGCGCACTTCTGGAACAGATCGCCCACGGCACCACCGCCGACGTGCTGGCCGCCGCCGACGCCGAGACGGTGGCCCTGGGCGTGCAGCGCCGCTTGCTGGTGGCCGACCTGCGCAGCAGCTTCGCGTCGAACCGCCTGGTGCTGGTGGTGCCGGCGTCGCTGAACCTGCCGGTCGAGCGCCTGGCCGACCTCGGGCGCCCCGAGGTGGTGCGCGTGGCGATGGGCCGCCCGGCCAGCGAACCGGCCGGCCGCTACGCGCGCGAGGCCATCAACGCGCAGCGGCTGTGGCCCGCGGTGCAGCGCAAGGCGGTGCTGGTGGACGACGTGCGCGAGGTGCTGGCCCTGGTGGCCGCCGCCGACGTCGAGGCCGGCTTCGTCTACGCCACCGACGTGGCCGCGGCCGCGGCCGGCCGCGTGCGGGTCGTCGAGGCGCTGCCCACCGCCACGCCCATCCGCTACCCGGCCAACGTGGTGGCCGGCAGCAAGCAGGCCGAGCTGGCCCGCGAGTTCGTCACCTACCTGCGCAGCGACGCGGCGCGCACGGTGCTGCAGCGCTTCGGTTTCGGGCTGCCCTAGCCGAACGTGCCGTCGCCGGGCGATGGCAGTGGCGCCAGCAGCCCCTCCAGGTCCTCGGCGCTGAACTTGGGTGCGCTGGCCGTGTCCTGCCCCAGCACGCCTTCGGCCAGCGCCGACTTGCGCGCCTGCAGCGCCAGCATGCGCTCTTCGATGCTGCCTTCGGCCACCAGCTTGTAGACAAAAACCGGCTTCGGCTGCCCGATGCGGTGGGCGCGCGCCGTGGCCTGCTGCTCCACGGCGGGGTTCCACCACGGGTCGAGGTGGATCACCGTGTCGGCTGCGGTGAGGTTCAGGCCCACGCCGCCGGCCTTCAGGCTGGCCAGCAACACGGGCGCGTCGCCGGCCTGGAAGGCCTGCACCAGTGCGCCCCGCTCGCGCGGCGGGGTGTCGCCGGTGAGCACAAGGAAGGGCAGCGACAAGGACTGCAGCTCCAGCACCACCAGCGCCAGCATCTCGGTGAACTGCGAGAACACCAGCACCTGCCGCCCTTCGGCCACCAGCTCGGGCAGCATGTCGAGCAGCAACGCCATCTTGGCGCGCTCCATCGTCGCGGGGGTTCGCGTGCCCTTCACCAGCCGGGGGTCGCAGCACACCTGTCGCAGCTTCAACAGGGCGTCGAGCACCACGATCTGCGCGCCGGCAAAACCCTGCCTCGCCAGGGCCTTGCGCACCTGCTCGTCGGCGGCCACGCGCACGCTCTCGTAAAGCGCGCGCTGCTGGCCGACCAGCGGCACGCGGCGTATCACCTCCGTCAATGGCGGCAGCTCGGGCGCCACGTCTTCCTTGCGCCGGCGCAGGATGAAGGGCCGCACGCGCCGCGCCAGCAGTTCGGCGCGCGCCGTCTCTCCGTTGGTCTCGATGGGCTTGCGCCACATGCGCTGGAAGTTGCGCGCGTCGCCCAGGAAGCCGGGCATCAGCAGGTCGAAGTGGGACCACAGTTCGCCGAGGTGGTTTTCCAACGGCGTGCCCGTCACGCACAGCCGGTGGCGCGCGGGCACGCGACGCAGCGCGGCCGCGGCGCGGCTGCCGGCGTTCTTGGCCAGTTGGGCTTCGTCCAGCACCAGCAGGTGCCAGGGGCGCGCGGCCAGCACGTCGATGTCGCGCCACACCAGCGGGTAGGTGGTGAAGACGAGGTCGTGTGTGGCGATGGCGTCGAAGTGGCGCGCGCGGTCGGCGCCCTGCAGCGCCAGAACACGCAGGCCCGGCGCGTGGCGCGCAGCCTCGCTGTGCCAGTTGGCCAGCAGCGAGGTCGGCAGCACCACCAGCGCCGGCGCGTCCAGCCGGCCGGCGTGTTTCTCCACCAGCACGTGTGCCAGCACCTGCGCTGTCTTGCCCAGGCCCATGTCGTCGGCCAGGATGCCGGCCAGGTGCTGCTGCCGCAGGTATTGCAGCCAGGCCAGGCCGTGCAGCTGGTAGGAGCGCAACGTGAGGCCCAGACCGGCGGGTGCCGCCACCGGCGGCGGGCTGCCGGCGGCGCGCAGACGCTGCACCAGCGCGGCCAGGCCAGTGTCGCCCTGCAGTTGCCAGCGGCCGTGCTCGCCTGCGCGCGCCGCCTGCGTGTCCATCAGCGACTGCTGCAGCGCCTGCACGTTGGCCGCTTCCCAGGCCGACAGTTCGATGGGCCCGGCCGCACGCCGCGGGTCCGTCAGCAGGTCGACCATCGCGCCGACGACGGCCTTCAGCGGCCCGGCGGGCGCGTCGATGCGCTTGCCGCCGGGCGCGCGCAGCGTGATGACTTCGTCGTCGGCAATGAGGGCCAGCTCGCTCGCCTTCAGCCAGCGGCCGTCGCGCTTGAGCAGGTCGGCCAGCAGTGGCGCCAGGTCCAGCGCCTCGCCCTCGACCTCGATGCCCAGGCTGACGCGCCACGAGCCCTGGCCACCGGGGCCGGCTGGGCCGTGCAGCGCCGCCAGCCCCTGCGAGCCAGGCGCAAATCGCTCGATGCGTTCGGCAGGTTCGCGGCCGAGTTCGGCGCCGCTGACCGGGTCGATCAGCAGCTTCCAGCGCTGCACCGGCACGCTGAAGTGCGCGAAGCCGGGCAACACGACGATCTGCCAGCCCGTGGCCTGCAGGTGCGGCACCTGCACAGCCCAGAAGTCGGCCCAGGCGCCTTCTTCGGGCAGCGTCCACAGGTCTTCGTGCCCCGTCGCGGCTTCGGGCGTCCGCCACTGCAATGCGCGGGTCGGGTAGGGCCGCAGGGCGGTGGCCCAGAGCTGGTCACTGGCCTGCGCCTCGGCGGCCAGATCGCGGCCGGGCGGCACGGGCCAGGGGCGGGTGTTCAGCAGCGTGGCCGGTGCGGGCAGTGTGAGCATGCGGCCGTAGGTCCAGTCCACGCGCGCCAGCGTCAGCTGCATGCCGCGCGGGCCGAAGCCGGGCGCGGCGCGCGCGCCCAGCAGGCCTTCGCCGCGCGTCAGGGTCTGCAGCGTCAGCCGGGGGCGGAAGCGCAGGCCCGCGGCGGTGTTCTCCGTCACAGCCAGCCGGACTTCCTGAAGCGCCAGTACATCGTGCCGCACACCGTGGCGATGATGGCGAAGGCCACCGGATAGCCGTACTGCCACTTCAGCTCGGGCATGCTTTCGAAGTTCATGCCCCACACGCCGACGAAGAAGGTGGCCACCGCGAAGATGCCGGCCCAGGCCGCCAGGCGCTTGGTGGTGTCGCTGTCCTCGATGGTCACCATCGACAGGTTCACCTGGATGGCCGTGCCTATGGTGTCGCGCAGGCGGTCGAGCGTGGTGTTGCAGCGCGTGAGGTGGTCGTAGACGTCGCGGAAGTAGTCCTGCGAGCGTTCGCACACCGGTGGCACGCGGCCGCCGAAGAGCTTGCCGGTGGCCTCCATCAGCGGCAGCACGGCATGGCGCACCACGCCGACGCGGCGCTTCAGGCGGTACAGGTCCTCGATGTTCTGCCGCGCCGAGCCGCGCTCGAAGATCTGGTCCTCGATGGTCTCGAGTTCCTCCTCCAGCGTGTCGATGACCGGGAAGTAGCGGTCGACCACCGCGTCCATCAGCGCATAGAAGACGAAGCTGGCGCCGTGGCGCAGCAGGTGGGTCTCGCGCTCGGCGCGTTCGCGCACGCCCAGGAAGCCTTGCGTCGAACGGTTGCGCACGCTGAGCACGAAGTTCGGGCCCACGAACACCGCCACCTCTCCGACGCTCATCTCGTCGGTGGGTGCGTACTCGACCATGTGCATGACGGCGAAGACGTGGTCGCCGTACTCCTCGATCTTCGGACGCTGGTGGCCGTGGCGCGCGTCCTCTACGGCCAGGTCATGCAGGCCGAACTGGTCCTGCATGGACTGCAGTTCGTCGTCGCCGGGGTCCTTCAATGCCACCCAGACGAAGCAGTCGGGCCGCTGCAGGTAGTCGCCGATCTTCGCCACCGGAATGTCGGCCAGCTTGTTGCCCTGCTGGTAGGCGACACAGTTGACGAGCATGGTGATGATTCCGCAGGCCTTGGACGGCGGCAGTTTCGCATGCGGGCCACGGGGCAGTCCTCGCGGTGGCGCACCGAACGCGGTTGTGCGACGCTCAGGCGTTGGCGGCGAGGTGGTCGCAGGCCAGGTGGGCCAGCGCACGCACGCCGGTGACCAGCGCGCGTTCGTCGGCGAAGAAGCGCGGCGAGTGGTTGCTGGGGGCCTTCTTCGGGTCGTGGCCCGGTGGCGTCACGCCGAGGAAGAAGAACAGCCCCGGCACCACGCGCTGGAAGAAGGAGAAGTCTTCCGAGCCCGTCACCTTGTTTACGAGTTCCAGCCGGCCCGGCCCGGCCACGCGTTGCAGCGTGGGCACCATGGCTGCCGTGAGTTCAGGGTCGTTCACCGTGACGGGATAGTTCTTGCGGATGCACACCGTGCAGCCCGCGCGCGAGCCGCGCGCCACGGCCTCGGCCAGCGTCGTCACGCGCTCGTGGATGTCGTCGCGCATGGCCTCGTCGAAGCTGCGGATGGTGCCGCGCATCTCCACGCTGTCGGGGATGATGTTGCCGCGGTTGCCGCCCTTGATCATGCCCAGGGTGACCACCGCCGGCTCGTGCGTGATGTCCACGCCGCGGCTGACCACCGTCTGCAGCCCCAGCACCACCTGCGCCGCGGTGACGATGGGGTCGACGCCCAGCCACGGCGCCGCGCCATGCGTTTGGCGGCCCTGCACGGTGATCTGCAGCGTGTCGGAACTGGCCATCGTCGGCCCCGGCCGGTAGCCGATGATGCCCATGGGCAGGCGCGAGGTGACGTGCAGGCCGAACACCGCGCTCGGCGTCGGGTTCTGCAGCGCGCCCTCGGCGATCATCATCTTCGCGCCGCCGTCCTCGCCGTCGGGCGGCAGTTCCTCGGCGGGCTGGAACAGGAACACGACCGTGCCGCGCAGCTGCGCACGTTGCCCGGCCAGCAGCTGCGCCACGCCCATCAGGATGGCGACATGGCAGTCGTGGCCGCAGGCGTGCATCACGCCCACCTCTTCGCCATTCCAGATCGCACGCGCCTTCGACGCGAAGGGCACATCGACCTCTTCCTTCACCGGCAACGCGTCCATGTCGGCGCGCAGCGCCACCACCGGGCCGGGCAGCGCGCCCTTGAGCACGCCGACGACGCCGGTGTGCGCGACCTTCGTGCGCACTTCGTCGAAGCCCAGCGCGTTCAGATGCGCCGCGACGATGCCGGCGGTGCGGAACTCGCGGTTGCCGAGCTCCGGGTGTTCGTGCAGGTCGCGCCGCCAGGCGATGACCTGGGCTTCCAGCGCGGCGGCGGCGGTGTCGATGGCGTCGGCAAGGGTCGCGACGGCGAGGGTCGAATGCGGCATCGTCATGGCAGGTCTCGGCACGTGGACGTCAAGATGACGCTAGCACAGCGCCGGCATTTGGCCCGGTGCGGACGTCCTGCACTGTCCGCTTTCCGCGTTCGGCGACAAGGGCGGGTCGCGTCAGGCGGCGCCCGGCAGCGTCGCCGACTGTGGCGGTCGGCGCTACGCGCCGACTCCCCTGCGCTGCTCGCCTTGAGGGCGTGCCGCATAACTCGCTGCGCTCACTTCGTTCGCTACGCTCAGACAGGATGCGGCAAGTCAGTTCACGAAGCGCGCTGCGCGCGCCGCCCTCAAGACTGCGCTGCTCGGCGCCACACACGGCGACGCCGCCGGGCACCGCCTGCCGCTTCAGTCGCACGCCGCGCCCCGCCCGGACAGCCCTTTGCTGCCACCGAGCTCAACGCGCGACAGCAGACGCTCAACGTCAGCACTGGGCCGAATGCCGACGTCCCACGCGACGCCGTTGCGCACCAACGCGTCAGCCCGCCGGCCAGTCCACCGTCACGTCCAGCCCACCCAGCATCGCTGAACGCCCGGCCTGCACCTGCGCGCCGTGCACGGTCGCGACGCGCTTGACGATGCTCCAGCCCAGCCCGCTGCCGCCCCGCCCCGTGCCCAGTACGCGAAAGAACCGCTCGCCCAGTCGCGTCAGGGCTTCGGTCGGCAGGCCGGGGCCGCTGTCCTGCACCTGCAGGCGCACGCGGCCGGCCTGCATTTGCACCGCCACCTGCACCTGCGAGCCGGGCGGGCTGTAGCGCAGCGCGTTGTCGACCAGGTTGCGCACCAGCACCGTCAGCAGCGTGGCGTCGCCCCGCACGGTGCATCGGGTGTCGGCCTTCAGTTCGAGGGTCTGGCCTCGATCGATGGCTTTCGGTGCCAGTTCGGCCACCTGCTGACGCACCAGCGCCGAGAGGTCGAGCGCGGCGCTGGCCGGGGTCTCGCCGGCCTCCACGCGAGCCAGGGTCAGCAGCTGCTCGACGAGGCGCGTGGCGCGGTCGCAGCCGGCCAGCGTGGCTCGCAGCGCGTGGCGCCGTTGCGTGTCGTCGGTCTCTGCCAGCGCGACCTGCGCCTGGGTGCGGATGGCGGCGATGGGCGTGCGCAGTTCGTGTGCGGCGTCGGCAGTGAAGCGGCGCTCGGCTGCCACCAGCGCCGTGACGCGTTCGAACAGTCCGTTCAGGCCGTCCACCACCGGCTTCAGCTCCGATGGCGCGCCCGGCACGACCAGCGGCTCGGTGGCCTGCGGACGTCGCTCGGCAATCAAGCGCGACAGGCCGCGCAGCGGCTTGACCCCCTGGTACACCGCCCACCACACGGCCAGCGCCAGCAGGGGTAGCGCAATGGCCAGGGGCTGCGCGGTGCTGCGCAGGACGGCCCGCACGATGTCGCGGCGCGAAGCGAGCTGCTCGCCCACGAGAACACGCACGTCGCGCTCGGCACCATGGGCCGAGAACACGCGCCAGTCATTGCCTTCGATCTGTACCGTGCGGAACTGCGGCTGGCCTTCGCGTTCGGTGCCGGCCATGGGCTGAGCCGGCGCATTGGCCGAGCGCAGCACCAGCTGGCCCTCATGGAAGACCTGGAAGGCCACTTTGGGGGCATAACGGTGCAAGGTGGGGGCATCGATGCCCGGGCCGTGCTCATCGATCTCGCCGGCCTGCTGCACCACCAGCAGCGCAGCGGCCTGCGCGAGGTGGCTGTCGAGCAGTTCGTCGATCTCGTGGCGCACCTCGAACCAGGTCTGCACCGCGGCGGCCATCCACACCAGGGCCACGGCGGCCAGCACCAGCGCAATGAGCCGGCCCTGCAGCGAGGCCAGCGGCTTCATGCCGTGTCGGCGGGCGTGGTGCGCAGCGTGTAGCCCACGCCACGCACGGTGTGGATGAGCCCGGTGCCGAGCTTGCGGCGCAGGTTGTGCACATGCACCTCGACCGCGTTGCTCTCGACTTCCTGGCCCCAGCTGTAGAGGTTCTGTTCGATCTGTTCACGAGACAGCACGCGCCCGGCGTTGAGCATCAACACGTGCAGCAGGTCGAACTCTCGCCCTGACAACGCCACCGGCGCGCCGTCAAGGCTGACACTGCGCGCCGCCGGCTCCAGCACCACGCCTTGCGCCACCAGGCTTTCCTGCGGGCGACCGTGGGCGCGGCGCACCAGCGCGCGCAAGCGCGCGGCCAGCTCGTCCAGATCCACCGGTTTGACGACGTAGTCGTCGGCGCCCAGGTTCAGGCCGCGGACGCGTTCGGGCACGGCGTCGCGGGCCGTCAGCACCAGCACCGGCAGCGTGACGCCGGCACGGCGCACCGAGGCCAGCACGTCCATCCCGTCCATCAGCGGCAGGCCGAGGTCGAGCACGGCCGCGGCATAGGGCTCGGCGCGCAATTCACGCTCGGCCGCCACGCCGTCGCGCACCCAGTCGACCTGGAAGCCCAGCTGGCGCAAGCCGGCGCGCAGGCCGTCGCCCAGCAGGGTGTCGTCTTCGGCGAGCAGGATGCGCATGGCGTCGATTGTGTCGGCCGGTAGAGGATCCGCGGCGCTTCAGTCGTCGTCGCCGTACGCGGCCGCGGTCGTGGCGGCGGCGGTGTCCAGTGGCGCCGGCGCATGCTGCCACTGCCAGACCCAGAAGCCAGCCACCGCGATGACCATCAACGCCGCCACGCTGCGCCAGGCGCTGCGGATGCCCTCGGCCGGCGCCACGTCCTTGCGGCCGCTGAACATGGCGGCCACCAGCTTCTCGCGGCCCAGCCAGCTGGCCATGGCCACCCCGGCCAGGTGCAGGCCCACGAGGGCCAGCATGGCGTTGGCGGCGCCTTCGTGCACGTTTTCCAGCCAGTCGCCGCCAGGGCCGTCGAACAGCGCCCAGCCGCTGAACGTGACTGCCAGCGCAGCGCCGAGCAGCGCGACGATGGCCAGCGCACCGGCCGGGTTGTGGCCTGCATGGTGGTCGGAGCGCCCCTGCACCATGTCGCGCAAGTGCGTGAACACGGCCTGCGGGCCGCGCACGAAGTTGGCAAAGCGCGCGTGGCGCGTGCCCACCAGGCCCCAGACCAGGCGGAAAGCCACCAGCCCGGCCAGCGTGTAACCCAGCGTAACGTGCAGCATCCGCCAGCGTTCGCTCTCGGCGGTGAGCCAGGCACCGGCGAAGCACAGCACGGCGAGCCAGTGGAAGACGCGCACGGGGGCGTCCCACACCAATACACGGCGAGCGGCCGGAGCCTTGGCCTGGGTTTCAGCGGGGAATGCGGAGGTCGTGTTCATCGTGGTCTCCAGGGTGTTCATGGCCGCGTGATCAGCAGCAGGGCCAGGTGCAGCGGCCGGGTGAGTGGCGGACGAGAGGGTCTTGGCAGGCTCATGGCGTGTTCATCGCCAAGGGATGACAGGCATGGTGCCCACTGGGTCTTAGAGCTTTCTTAAGGTGCGCCCCGGTGGCGCGGCCCGGCAGGCGAGAATCGATGCTCTTGAATCCGAGGAAACCGCCGTGGACCTGAAAGTGCCGATCGTGATCGTGGACGAGCTGAGTGACGAGGTCATCACGTCCACCGGCCTGCTGAACCTGGCCAGCGGCGAGATAGGCCGCATCGAGTACCAGGACTACGACTTCGAGACCCAGGGCCTGCCCTTCGAGCACGAGGACTACGAATTCACCTGCGGCACGCTGTCGAACAACGGCAAGGACGTCGAGTTCCGGATCGACGTCAACTCCGTCACCGGCCAGTACTCGGTGAGCGCGAGCGAACTGCTCGAGATCAAGGTGCGCGCCGCGGCGCTGTTCGCCGGCGTCAGCGCCAAGGCGCTGGCGGCGCAGGCGGCGGCCCGCGGGCTGCCCGAGCGCGAGCCGGCCGAGCCCAAGCCGCCCACCGGCCCTTCGGGCGGCCGTGGCGGGCGTTACCACTGAACCCGCCGCTGGCGCAGCCGCCGGTGCAGTCGCGTATGCAGACGCCCATGCAGCCCCGCAACCCGCTGCATGGCGTCACGCTCGAAGCCATGCTCACGGCCCTGGTGGCGGCGTACGGTTGGGCCGGGCTGGGCGAGCGCATCGCCCTGCGCTGCTTCACCAGCGACCCGAGTGTCGCGTCGAGCCTGAAGTTCCTGCGCAGGACGCCTTGGGCGCGGGCCAAGGTGGAGAGCCTGTACGGCTTCCTGCTGCGTGAACAGCGGCGTGGGGTCCCGGCGGCAAGGTCGCACCAGGCTTGAGGGCGGTCAGCTCGGGGCAGGCCTGACCACGATCTGGTAGTCCTTCTCGGCTTCGAACCAGCACAGCGTCAGCGGATAGGTCAGGCCGGTCGAGCGGTAGCGCTCGCTCACGCTGACCCGCACCCTGAAGCCGTAGCTGCCTGCAGCGGTGGGCCTGCCGTGGATCTCGATCCGCCGCTGCCCGCCCATTCGGCGAGCCTGCAGGCCCGGCATGGCGGTTCCTCAGTAATGCGGTGGCAGCTCGTCGCGCAGGCTGCGCACGGCCGGGGTGTCCTCGGCATCGGCCTGCTGGCGCCACAGTGCTGCCTCGCGCAGCAGCCGGTCGATCTGCGCCTGCTGGCGCACCACGATCTCGTTCAACCGGTCGAGCAGGTCTTCGCCGTAGCTGGCCTTGATCTCCAGTGCCGTGAGGCGGCGTTCGATGGGGTCGAGGTCTTCTTCCATGGACGTATTGGACGCTATCCGTGGCAGGCGGCGCCGCGCCTGTCTTGCCTAGCCAGCGGCGAGCGCCCGCGCCAGCGCGTCGGGGTCGAGCACTGCGCGGCGCTGCGACAGCGACTTCAGCACCCCTTCGCGGCGCAGCTGGCTGACCATGCGGCTGGCGGTCTCCACCGTCAGGCCGAGCATGGCGCCCATGTCCTCGCGGCGCGGCATCCAGATCTCGCCACTCTCGTCGGCCAGGCGCGAAAGTTCGCCCAGCAGCTTCAGCACCCGCTGTCGTGCCACACCGCTGGTCAGCTCGGTGGCCCAGAGGCCGGCCTGTTCCAGCGCCTGCTGCCAGCGGCGCATCAACTCGTGCGTCAGCGTACCGTCGGCCTGGCCGAGGTGGCCGACCAGGTGGCTCGGGATGCGGCACAGCTGCACCGGCGTGCAGGACACGGCCTCGTCGGCATAGGGCTGCTGCAGCAGGGCCTCCTGGCCGATGAGGTCGCCGCGGCCGGCCAGGCGCACGATTCGGCGTTGGCCGCCGGCCGTCAGGCGCTGGAAGCGCACGATGCCCGCGCGCACGGTGTAAACCGCCGTACCGGGCTCGCCGCGCGCGTAGATGCGCGTCTCGGCAGGCAACGACGGGTCGTCGATGTCGGTGTGGATCCGCACGATGGAGTTTGGGTCGAGCACACCGAAAAGCGCGCCGCTGCGCACCTCGCAACTGGCGCATACGCGCGCCTGCGGGTGGTTCTCGGACTGCAGGTAGGGCGGCACGGCTTTCATGCGCAGCTCGGTGGGCCCCAGCGTTCCTGCCGCCGGTGGGCGCTCAGCGCGGGGGTGTCACCATGGGCCAGCCACGGCGGGCCCATTCGGACATGCCGCCCTCGACGTACCGCACGTGGCCGTAGCCGCGTTCACGCAACGCGGCAAGGATGGCGCGCGAGCGGTTCTGCGTGTTGCAGATCAGCAGCACCGGCTGTGCGGGGTCGGTCGGGATCTCGGCCAGCCGGGCGCCCAGCTGGCGCATCGGCAGCAGACGCGCGCCAGCAGCCACGCCGCTGGCGTGCTCCATCGGCTCACGGATGTCGAAGACCACGGCACGTCCGGCCTCGAGCTCGGCACGTGCAGTCTCCAGGCTCACCGCGTCGGGCGAGGCAGCCTCGGCGTTCGGGCTCAGGCCCGTGACACCCAGCAGCGAAGCGAGCACGGCGCCGAATTGGCGGCGGGGCGATGGAGCGAAGGGACTGTTCATCGTGGGGCGGGAAGCGGGCGGGTTGGAGTCGGCGACGAAGTCCGGAGAACCGGACCGGGGTTGAATATCCTTTAATCAGTCTACTCTTATGTTGGGCCGCTTGCAGGGTGCTGGCAACATGGGAAGGCCCTGATCGACCCCGACCATGCCTGAAGCGCCCCCGACACCCCTCTTCCGTGCCATCGCCGTCGTCGGCGCGGGTGCCGTGGGCAGCTACTTCGGCGCGCTGCTGGCGCTGGCCGGCCAGCGGGTGACCCTCGTCGGCCGACTGGCGCACGTTCAAGTGGTGCTGCGTCAGGGGCTGGAGCTGCAACGCGCGGGCGGCAGCGTCACCACGCATCCCGCAGCCACCACCGAACTGGCAGGCGTAAAGGGCGCCGACTTGGTGCTGGTGTGCGTGAAGTGCGGCGACACCGAACACGTGGCGCGCGAGCTGGCGCCTTGGCTCGACGCCGATGCGCTGGTGCTCAGCCTGCAGAATGGCGTCGAGAACGTGGCCACGCTGGCCCGCCACCTGCATCAGCCGGTCATGCCGGCGGTGGTCTATGCCGCCACGGCGCTGCCCGCGCCCGGCGTGGTGCGGCACTTCGGCGGCGGCGAGATCGTCGTCGGCCCGGCCGGCGGCACGTCGGCCGCTGCCGACAGCCGGCTGCAGGCGGTGGCCGCCGTCTTCGGCGCCGCGGGGGTGGCCCTGCGCATCTCGGACGACGTGATTGCCGTTTTGTGGGCCAAGCTGGTGGTCAACTGCGCCTGCAACGCCATCTCGGCCCTGGCACAGGCCAGCTACGCGCAGATGGCTTGCCTGCCGGCGGTGCAGGCACTGCAGCATGCCGCGCTGCACGAGGCGGTGGCAGTGGCCCGTGCCGAGGGGTTTGCGCTCTCCACGGACACCTTGCTCGCGGCTGTGGCGCGCATCGCGGCCACCATGCCCGAGCAGCGCTCGTCCACCGCACAGGACCTGGCGCGCGGCCGTCCCACCGAAATCCAGTATCTCAACGGCCACGTCGTGCGCCGCGGCACGGCGCACGGCATCGCCACCCCAGTCAATCAGGCCTTGACGGCGCTGGTGCAACTGGCCGAGACCACCTCGCGCGTTCAGCGCTTGTAGGCGCCCGCCGACACACGGTGGGGCCCGCCGCCGATGGCCGCGCGCGGCTCGCCGCGCGAGAATGCAGTCTGATGCGGGGGACTCGCCCGCGCAGCGCGCCCGAAGGCGCCGAAGGTGGAACCCATGAAAGACACACGCGTTTCGAAGGCGGCCATGGCCGTCGTGGCCCTGGCCGCCCTGCTGGTGGCCGGCTGCGAAAACATGAGCGAACGCCAGCAAGGCACGGCCAAGGGCGCCGGCGTCGGCGCCGTGGCGGGGGCCGTGCTCGGCTCGGCCACCGGTGGCAAGGCCGGCACGGGGGCGGTGATCGGCGGCGCGCTGGGCGCGGTCATCGGCAACGTCTGGTCCAAGCGGCAGGAAGACCGCCGCGTCGCGATGGAACAGGCCACGCGCGGCACCGGCGTCGAGGTCAGCCGCACCGCGGACGACCAGCTCAAGCTGAACATCCCCAACGACGTCTCGTTCGACGTGAACAGCGCCACCATCCGCCCTGAGATGCGCCGCGTGCTCGACCCCTTCGCCGAGCAGCTGCGGGGCGACCCAAAGGCCCGCGTGAACATCGTCGGCCACACCGACAGTACGGGCTCGCCGGCGGTGAACGACCCGCTGTCGGTGGCGCGCGCCAACAGCGTGCGCGACTACCTGGAGTCGCGCGGAGTGCCCGCGTCGCACGTGCAGACCTTCGGCCGAGGCGAGCGCGAGCCGGTGGCCGACAACGCCACCGACGCCGGCCGCGCGCGCAACCGCCGCGTCGAGATCTTCCTGCGCGAACCGGCGGCGTAAGTCGCCGGCCGGTGGCTTCGAAGCGCCGGCTCGTCGCTGCACGAAGCGGCGTGGTTCAATCTGTCCGCGATGCGGATCCTGGTGCTCGAAGACGACCCCGACCTCGGTGAAGCGCTGGCCGAAGGCCTGCGCCAGGCCGGCCATGCCGTGGACTGGTTCCGCGACGGCACCCAGGCCGATGCCGCGCTCGCCGGTGCCCCCTTCGATGCGATGGTGCTCGACCTCGGCCTGCCCGGCACCGACGGCATGGGCTGGCTGCGCGTCTGGCGCGGCCGCGGCATGGCGTTGCCGGTGCTGATCCTGACCGCGCGCGACGGTGTCGAGCAGCGCATTGCGGGCCTGGACGCAGGCGCCGACGACTACCTCGTCAAGCCCATTGCGATGGACGAACTCGCGGCCCGCCTGCGCGCGCTGCTGCGCCGCAGTTCGGGCCGTGCGCAGGCACTGTGGACCCACGGCGCACTGCAGTACGACCCGTCGACCAAGCACGTGCGGTGGCGGGGCCGGCCGGTGGAACTGACCGGCCGCGAAACGGCATTGCTGGAGGTGCTGCTCAGCCACCCGCAGCGCGTGCTGTCCAAACCGCAGCTGCTGGAAAAGCTGTACGACTGGAGTGGCAGCGAGCCCGAAGGCAATGCGCTGGAAGTGCACGTGCACCACCTGCGCCGGAAGCTGGATCCGGGCATCGTGCGTACGGTGCGCGGTGTGGGCTACGCGCTGGGCGCGGCGCAGGACGACAGGTGAGCACCGCCGTCACCCCCGCGACACGGGCCGCAGCATGAGCCTGCATCGTCGACTGCTGATCTACCTGCTGTTGTGCGCACCCCTGGTCTGGGGCGCCGCGCTCCTGGCCTCGGCCGATCGTGCGCGTGACGAGGTGAACGAGCTCTTCGACACCGAGATCATCCGCCTGTCGCGCCAGGTGCAGGCCACGTTGGCCAGCATGGCGCCTGACACCATGACGGCCGCCCCCCCGGCGGCGCCCGCCTCAGCGGCGTCCGCCAACGGCGCACTGGGCAGTGAGGCCGACCTGCGCGACCTCTCCATTGCCGCCTGGAACGCCCAGGGGCGCGTGCTGCTCGTCGACCGCGAAGGCGTCGAGTTGCCCAGGCGTCCCGACGCTTCGGGCTTCGTCGACATGACGCTGGGCGGCGACGCCTGGCGCGTCTACTACCTGCAGTCGCCAGCCGGCGAATGGCTGGTGGCTGCGGGCCAGCGCATGACCGAGCGCGACGAACTGGTGTGGAACCTGCTGGGCAGCCAGCTGCTGCCCTGGCTGCTGGTGTTGCCGGTGCTGCTGGCGGCTATGGCCTGGGCCGTGCGCCAGGCGTTGGCGCCGGTGCGCACGCTGGCAACCGAACTGCAGGGCCGCGGCGCCGACGACTTGCGACCCGTGCCGACGCAGGACGCACCGGCCGAATTGCAGCCGCTGCTGGAGGCGATGAACGGCCTTTTCGTTCGGATCGAATCGACGCTCGCACGCGAGCGCCGCTTCACTGCCGACGCTGCGCACGAACTGCGCACGCCGCTGGCCGTGCTGCGTGCACAGTGGGACGTGGTGCGCGGCACGACCGCTGCCGACGCCCGCCGCCAGGCCGAGGCGCGCCTGTCAGTCGGGCTCGACCGCATCGACCGCCTGGTGACGCAGATGCTGGCGCTGTCGCGTGTCGAGGCCACCGAGCGCCTGTCGCACAGCCGGGCGGTGAACTGGCCCGCGCTCGTGGCCCAGGTGATGAACGATGTGCTTCCGCTGGCAGAACGCCGCGGCACCGACCTGGCATGCGACTGGCCGGCCGAGGGGATACCGCCCTTCGTGCTGAACGGCGACGCCGACCTGCTGGCCGTGCTGCTGCGCAACCTCCTCGACAACGCGCTGCGCTACGCGCCGGCGTCCAGCACCGTCACGCTGCGCTTCGGGGCGGCCGGGCTGGCGGTGCATAACGAGGGCCCGACGCTGTCACCCGAGGCGCTGTCGCGGCTGGGCGAACGTTTCCACCGGCTCGAAGGCCAGGTCGAAAGCGGCAGCGGCCTGGGCGTGTCGATTGCACAGCGCATCGCCACGCTGCACGGCTTGGCGCTGCGCTACCGCGCCGGCCCGGGTGGGCAGGGCGTGGTGGCCGAACTCGGCGTGCTCAGTTCGCCTTGATCTTTGCCAGCAGTGCGCGCACTTCCTCGCGCCGGCCGGTGTCGGCGATCTGGCGGCCAGGCCGCGGCGGCGCCTGCAGAGCGCGTTCGAGATAGGGCACGGCCTCGTCGGCGTGCCGCGTCTCGACCAGGTATTCGGCATAGAAGAAGTTGGGGTCGATGCCCTGGGGGTTCAGCGCCAGCGCCTTCTGCAGCAATTCCTTGGCCTTGTCCTTGTCGCCGAAGCCGAGCGGCCAGCCCGGCACCTTGTAGTACAGCACCCCGAGGCTGTTGTAGGCAGAACCGTCGAGCGCCTTGCCGTCGATCTGGATCGCCTGCTCATAGACCGCCTTGGCCTGCTTGACCAGGCTCAAGGCGCCCAGCCCGCCCTTTTCGCCGGCCCAGGAGCTGACGACGATGCCTTCCCAGACCAAGGGCTCGCTGCGCCCGGGGTAGGTGGCGCTGAGCTGGTGCGCCTTGCCGGCGAGGGCCTCGAAGCGCTTTTCGCGTTCGGCCGCCGGCGTCTGGTAGCGGATGACTTCCCAGTCGCGCTGCAGCTCGGTGACGGCATCGTCCACCGGCGCGGCGGTGCCGGCCAGCGGCCAGGCCAGGGTGGCAGTGGCGGCCAGCGCCAGCAGGGTCTTCAGGGTGGGGTTCATGCGGGGCTCTCTTCGGTGATCGGGGGCAGGGGTTGGGCAGGGGAAGGCGTGGGAAGGCAGCGGCGGTGTTTCGCAAAGCTGCCGTCGAGCAGCCCGCCGAGCAAGCCGTTCAGGCGCACGGCCAAGCGCTCCGGGAAGCCAATGAAACGTTCGGCGGCTTCGCTCTCGATGAGTTGCAGCAGCGCGGTGGCCACGGCCTCGGGCGCATCCATCGCGGTGTCGGTGGCGCGGTTGTAGGCCTCGACCGCAGCGCCGTTGAAACCGGTGCGCGTGCTGCGCGGGCCCAGGGTCTGCACAAGCACCGGGCCGTCGGCCAGTTCACGGCGCAGCGCTTCGGCAAAACCGTGCAGGCCGGCCTTGCTGGCGCCGTAGACGCTGAAGCCAGGAAGGCCGATGCGGCCCAGCGCCGAGCCGACGAACACCACCTGGGCCTGCGGCAGGCGCGTCAGCGCGGGCAGCAGCGCCTGCGTGAGTGCCATCGGCGCCAGCAGGTTGGCCTGCAGCACGGCCTGCATCTGCGCCGTCGACGTGGCAGCCAGCGGGCCGAAGGCCGGAACGCCGGCGGCGTGCACGACGACGTTGACGCGCGCCGCGGCGGCAGCGTCCGCCACGGCGGCGATGCCGGCTTCGGTGGCCAGGTCGGCCTGCACCCAGCCCAGGCCGGCAGGCAGCGGCGAGGCCGCAGCACGCCCTACGCCCAGCACCTGTGCGCCGGCGGCCTGCAACGCCTGTGCCATCGCGCGGCCGATGCCGCCGCTGGCGCCGGTGAGCAGCACGCGGGCCAAAGCGACCTTCATGCCAGGGCCTCGGTGATGGCGCCCGCGCTGCGTGCCGTCGGCGCAGCTGCCACTTCCGGCAGCGGCAGGCTGCGGAACACGTCGCCATACAGGCGGAAGAAGGCGCGCGCCGCGTGCACGATGGTGGCCTGGTCCCGCGCGTCTTCGATGCGGTCCATCAGCAGCTCGAAGTGCGCCGTGTGCTCCACGTCCAGCGTGCCGTGCGAACGCAGGTAGCTGAAAGCCGCGTCGGGCAGCGCCAGTGGCTTCTGGATGGCGTCGGCCGCCAGCAGCGCCAGCGAGACGCTGGTGCCTTCCAGCACGTGCACCATGCCGAAGAAGCCCAGCGGATGCACGCGTGCGATGGTGTCGTAGGCGTAAGCCACCATCACCTCGGTGGCGTGGCCCGGCGTGCCGTGGCGCACGGCCTCGGCATCGCCGCCGGCGGCGTGGATGTCGTTCAGGATCCACTCGTCGTGGCCGGCCTCTTCGGCGATGTATTCGTCGAGCGCACCTTCCAGCCAGGCCAGCCGCGGCGGCAGCGCGGCCTTCATCGCCTGCAGCAGCGGCACGGTGTGGCGCACGTGGTGGTAGGCCTCCCGCAGGAAGGCCAGGTAGCTGGGCAGCGAGACGCGGCCCTGCAGCGCGCCCTGGATGATGGGCGTGGCCAGCAGGCCCTGACGGGCGGCAGCGGTCTGTACGAGCAGTTGGGTGTGGAAAGGCATGGTGTGGGCGTTCAGGCGAGTTCGGTGGCGGGGAGGTCGACCAGCCCCAGTGCCGCAGCATGCGCGTGCTGGATGGCCGCGCGCTGCGGCCGGCCGTTGGCGGTGGCATAGCCGCTGCGGGTGTCGAAGGGGGCCGAGCCGCGCACCCAGGTGGCGATGCGCGCGTAGTCGGGCAGGCCGGTGTTGGCGGCGTCGACGGCGGCCTGCAGGACGCTGTCGGTGACCTGCGCGTCCACCGGCCACAGCACGGCCGACAGCGCCGGCTGGGCGTCGCCGAAGACGATGGCCTGCAGCACGGCCGGCTGGCCCCGCAGCGCTGTCTCGACCCACTCGGGCGACACATTGCGCCCGTAGGCCGTGATCAGCAGGTGCGTTTTGCGGCCGAGCACGTGCACGAAACCGGCTTCGTCGAAACGGCCCAGGTCGCCGGTGGGCCACCAGTAGGGCACTGGCGTGGGGTCGCCGAGGTAGCCGCTGAACAGCGCGCCACCGATCAGCAGTTCACCGTCGTCCGCCACGCGCAGCCGGGCATGCGGCAGCACACGGCCGGCGCTGCCGGGGCAATCGTTGCCGGGCAGGTTGAGCGTCTGCACCGAGGCACCTTCGGACAGGCCATAACCCTCGCCCACCGGGATGCCCAGGGCCTGCGCCGCACGCACCAGTGGCGCACCTACAGCGGCACCGCCCACCGCCACCAGCTTCAGCCCCGCCGGGGCGCGCTGGCCTGTGGCCTGCAGGTGCGCGCACCAGGCACGCAGCATCTGCGGCAGCAGGATCAGGCTGTGCGGCCGCACGCTGCGCACGGCGGCGTCGAACTGCGCGGCGTCGAACTGCGACGCACCGCCCAGCCCCAGGCTGGCCAGCGGCCGCGTGATGACGGTCGCACCGCGCAGGCGCGGCGCCATCAGGCCGGCGATGTTCTCCAGCAGCACGGCAAACGGCAGCGCGTTGAGGTGGCGCGTGATGTCCAGCGGCGCCATCGCCTCGACCAGGCCGCGCGCCACACGCTGCATCGCGCCGGCCGACAGGCACACGCCCTTGGGCGCACCCGTGCTGCCCGAGGTGAAGGTGACCTTGGCCGTGCCCGCGGGCAAGACCGCGGGCACGGCAGGCAACCGTGCCAAGGCCACCGTCTCGCCGGCCACGTCGACCGGCAGCCAGGGCAGGGCCGGCCATTGCTGCGCGAGCGAGGCTGCCACCACCAACGTGTCGACCCCCGCCGCGCGCAGCGCGTGAGCCAGCTGTTCGGGGGTGAAGAAGAGCGGCAGCGGCACGTGCACCACACCGGCCTGCGCTGCCGCCTCGTCCAGCGCGACGAAGGGCGCGCCGTTGTCCAGCAGCGTGGCCAGCACGCGGGTGCCGGTAGCGTGCAGCAGCGCGGCGGTCTCGGCCACCGCGGCCTGCAAGTCGGCGGGGGCCCAATGCCGCACGCCGTCGTCGAGCGCGATGGCACCGCCGGCGTTCACCGCCGCGGTGTTCACGACAGCACGCGGCGGCGTGCCAGCCGAAGCAGTGCCAGGTTGATCTGCCCGGCCAGCACCAGTGGCCGGTGGTCGTAGTAGCTGCCCCAGGCCGCGGCGTCGGCGCCGAGCACGGCCGGGTCGGCCACACCCAGCGCCGTGGGTGCGATTCCCATGCGCAGGAAGAGTTGGCGCAGGTCCTCGGTCAGCGTGCTGACCACCCACTGGAAGCCTTCCTGCGCCAGGTGCGGGCCCAGCAGACCGACCAGGCGCCGCCCGGCGCCCGCGCGGCCGGACGCGAGGTGGCCCACTTCGACGATGCGCGCACGCTCGGCGCGCTGGCCGGCGTCGCCCAGCAGCGTCTCCACCGTGGCGGGCAGGTAGCGCTCGAGGAACAGCGGCCCCAGGCGGGCCGGGCGGTAACCGGCCGCGGCGACGACTTCACCGTCGGCGTCGTGCAGCGCCACGAGGTGGGGCGTGAACTGGCGCACTTCGGCACCGTAGCACCCGGCATACACGGTGCGGATGAAACGCTCCACGGCCGCGCGTTCGGGGTGATCACGGTGAACGCTCAGCAGGGCCGGGGCACGCGCAGCAAAGGACGCGGGGACATGCCGCGTGAGTTCGGACTTCGGGGACCAGGCCAACACATCAGCTCCTTCCGGAACCCGCCGACAGGCCGAGGGGTTCGATGGATGGGAGCTTGGCGGGTGGCGATTAAGGCGACATTAAGCCGGGCCGAGGGCGGGGCGCGCGGGGCGGTACCAACCCCGCGGTGCGGCAAGAACTCACGCTTCTTCGGCGGGCAGGCCGATCACCTGCGCCGCGTGCAAAGCAACGATCTGCTCGTCGCCGTAACCCAGCTCGCGCAGCAGCGCGGCCGTCTGCGCGCCCAGCGCCGGCGGCGGCAGGCGCACGGGCAGGCGCTGGCCGTCCAGCGTCAGTGGCAGCAGCGCCATGCGCGTATCGAAGGTCTGGCCGGCGGCGCTGGCGTCGGCCGGCACGGTCACCGGGGCCAGGCCACCGGTGGCCAGCAGGTGCGGGTCGTCGAAAAGGTCTTGCGGCCGCGTGATGGGCGCGTAGGGCAGGCCGATGGCATCGAAGCGGCGCGCCAGTTCGTCGGCGGTGAAGTGGGCGAAGCGCTCGCGCAGCCGCGGCAGCATCCAGTGGCGTGCCGCGACGCGGGCGTTGTTGCTGCCCAGGCGCGGGTCGGATGCCAGATCGTCGAAGCCGAATTCCGTGCACAGCAGTGCCCACTGCGTGTCGCTCACTGCGGCCAGGAAGATCTGCGCGCCGCCCTGCACGTCGAACACGTCGTACAGCGCCCAGGCGCGCTGATGCGGCTGGGCATGGGTGCGGCCGGTTGGCCCGTCACCGCGAACTGCATCATGTGCTGGGCGACGAGGAAGACGTTGTTCTCGAACAGCGCGCTGCTCACTGCCTGCCCGCGCCCGGTGCCGCTGCGCACGTTGTCGCGCTGCTGCAGCGCGGCCAGCACGCCGATGGCGCCGAACATGCCGCCCATGATGTCGTTGACGCTGGTGCCGGCGCGCAGCGGCCGGCCTTCGGGGCCGGTCATGTAGGCCAGGCCGCCCATCATCTGCACCACCTCGTCGAGCGCGGTGCGGTGTTCGTAGGGGCCGGGCAGGAAACCCTTGTGAGAGACGTGGATGAGGCGCGGGTTCAGCGTCGTCAGCGCCTCGGGGCCGAAGCCCAGGCGGTCCATCGTGCCGGTCTTGAAGTTCTCGCTGAAGACGTCGGCACCGGCGACGAGTTTCAACACGACTTCCTGCCCGCGCGGGTCCTTCACGTCCACCGCCAGACTGCGCTTGTTGCGGTTGAACATCGGGAAGAAGCCAGCGCCCGAACCCTGCAGCCGGCGTGTGTTGTCGCCGGCCAGCGGCTCGACCTTGATCACGTCGGCGCCGAGGTCGGCCAGGATCATGCCGCAGGTTGGGCCCATCACCATGTGCGTGAACTCGACCACGCGCAGACCGGCCAGCGGCAACGGCTCAGACATGGCTTGCCCCAGGTGCTGCCACCCGCTCCACGCTCAGCCTGCCGGCTTGGGTGGCGCCTTGTCGCTCCACAGCTGCCCGCCGGTGGCCCAGTCGTGGCGTTCGACGTCGCAGAACACCACGTCGACGCCATCGGGCGAACCGCCCAGCGTCTTCACGGTGGCCTCGGTGAGCGCCTGCGCGAGGGCGCGTTTCTGCTCGACCGTGCGGCCGGCGAAGAGTTCGACGCGGATGGTGGGCATGTCTGTTCTTTCCTCGTTCAGTCACGGAAACCGGGTGCGATGCGACCCAGGCGGCGCAGCAACGCGGGCCATTCGACGTCACCGTCGAGTTCGCTGCCGTCGCCCACCCACTGACTGTACGTGCGCTGCGCCAGCGCCTCGCCCACGCCGGGCAGCACGCCGCCGAAGGCCGCCATCGCACGCAGCTGCGCCTGCGCGGCGCGTTCCAGGATGTGCATGAGCATGTAGGCCTCGGCCACGGTGCGCCCCACCACCAGCGGGCCGTGGTGTTCGAGGATCAGCCCGTCCAGCGTGCCTAGAGCGGCCACCAGCCGCTGCTGCTCTTCGGCGCCCAGCGCCAGGCCTTCGTAGGGGTGGCGACCCAGGCGGCTGTGCAGGCGCATGGCCCACTGCGAAGTCGGCTGCAGCCCGCCCGGCAACATGGCCAGCGCCACGCCCCAGGGCGAGTGCAGGTGGATCACGCACTCGATCTCGGGCCGCGCCGCGTGCACTGCGCCGTGGATGGCAAAACCACTGGGGTTGACCTTCGCGCCCGAGCCGTCAACGACACGACCGTGCAGGTCCACCTTCACCAGGTTGGACGCGCAGACCTCGTCGAACATCAGCCCGAAGCGGTTGATGAGGTAGTGCCCGGGCTCGCCAGGCACGCTGGCCGAGAGGTGGGTGTAGACGGTGTCGTCCCAGCCGTTCAGCGCCGCCAGCCGGTAGGCGGCAGCGAGGTCGGTGCGGACGTCGGTTTCGTTGCGCATGAGCGTGAGACTGAGGGCAGACGGGAATGAGCGTACAACGTCCCCATGACCGGTCACCATCAGAAGCCGCCGGCGCGCCAGGCATGACAAGCCCTAACGCCGCGGCAGCCAACGCCCACGTGCGCCCCTTCGTCCACGACGCCGGCCACACGCGCGCGCTGCACTTCAGCATCTGCGCCGTGCAGAGCCGGCTCGATCTGCGCCATCCCGACCGGCTCGACCTCGAATACACGCGGCTGATGATGGCTTTCCTGCTGCTGCAGCCGCAGCCGGCGCACATCGGCATGGTCGGGCTGGGCGGGGGTTCGCTGGCGCGCTTCTGCCGCCGCCACCTGCCGGCTGCGCGCATCCAGGTGGCCGAGAACAACCCTCACGTGATCGCGCTGCGCGAGCAGTTCCTGGTGCCACGCGACGGCCCGCAGTTCGGCGTGCTGCAGGCCGATGGCGCTGCCTTCGTGCGCGAAGCGGCCGGCACGCTCGACGTGCTGCTGGTCGATGGGTTCGACGCCGACGGCCTGCCGCGCAGCCTGAGCTCGCAGCGCTTCTTCGACGACTGCGCCGGCGCGCTGCGGCCGGGTGGCGTGCTGGCGATGAACATCCACACCGACGCCGAGCGCCAGGCGAAGGTGCTGGAGCGCCTGCGCCGCAGCTTCGGCGGCGTGGCGCTGGCGGTGAAGGACAGCGACGGCACCAACCACGTCGTCTTTGCCTGCCAGGGCGATGGCCTGAGCGCGCTGCGGCCCGGCGCGCGGCCTCCCAAGCTCGACGCCGACGCCGCCGGCACGCTGCAGGGTGCCTTCACGCGCGTGCTCAGCTCGTGGAAGGGCGAGTTCTCATGATCGCGCTCATCGAAGCCCAGCGCGCAGGCCTCTACGCCCGCGCCCAGTGGCTGCCCAACGTGGTGGCCGGCGTCATCGTCGGCGTCGTCGCGCTGCCGCTGGCGATGGCCTTCGCCATCGCCTCGGGCGCGCGGCCCGAGCAGGGCATCTACACGGCCATCATCGGCGGCGCCCTGGTGACGCTGTTCGGTGGCAGCCGGCTGCAGATCGCCGGGCCCACGGGGGCGTTCATCGCCATCCTGGCCGGCGTCACCGCGAAGTACGGCATGGGCGGTCTGCAGGTGGCCACGCTGATGGCCGGCATCATCCTGCTGGCCATGGGCGTGGCGCGGCTGGGCGGCGTCATCAAGTTCATCCCGGCGCCGGTGATCGTGGGCTTCACGGCCGGCATCGGCGTCATCATCTTCGTCGGCCAGTGGCACGACTTCCTCGGCCTGCCTGCGGTGCAGGGCCTGCACTTCCACAACAAGCTCTGGTTCCTGCTGCAGGTGCTGCCGCATGCCCATGCGGCCACCGCGGCGCTGGCGGTGCTGAGTCTGGTGCTGGTGCTGTTCACGTCACGCGTGCCCGGGCTGCGCCGCGTGCCAGGCCCGCTGGTGGCGATGGTGGTGGCCACCGTGCTGCAGGCCACGCTGCACCTGCCGGGCGTGGCCACCATCGGCAGCGCCTTCGGCGGCATCCCGATCGGGCTGCCGAGTTTCTCCATGCCCGACCTGTCGTTCACGCAGGTCATCACGCTCATCGGCCCGGCCTTCACGATCGCGATGCTGGGCGCCATCGAATCGCTGCTGTCGGCTGTGGTGGCCGACGGCATGGCCGGCACGCGCCACGACTCGAACCAGGAACTCATCGGCCAGGGCATCGCCAACATCGTGGTGCCGCTGTTCGGCGGTTTCGCCGCCACCGGCGCCATCGCGCGCACGGCCACCAACATCCGCAACGGCGCCACCAGCCCGCTGGCCGGCATCGTGCACACGGTCACGCTGGTGGCGGTGCTGCTTTTCCTGGCGCCGCTGGCTTCTAGCATTCCGCTGGCCGCGCTGGCAGCCATCCTTTTCGTGGTGGCCTGGAACATGAGCGAGGTCGGGCACTTCATGCACATCATGAAGACGGCGCCCACGGCCGACCGCGCCATCCTCGTCATCACCTTCACGCTGACGGTCTTCGCCGACCTGGTGGTGGCGGTGAACGTGGGCGTGATCCTGGCCATCCTGCACTTCCTGCGCCGCATGGCCGAGGTGGTGGAAACGCAGCAGGTGAACGCGCAGGAACTGAAGGTCGAACTGGCGCAGCACGGCATCGAGCGCCTGCCCGTGGGGGTGGCGGTGTACGAGATCGCCGGGCCGATGTTCTTCGGCGCGGTCGAGAACTTCGAGCGCGCGCTGCTGCAGACCCACACCGACCCGAAGACGCTGATCGTGCGGCTGCGGCGCGTGCCTTTCATGGACATCACCGGCATCCAGATGCTGGAAGAAGTGACCGCCAAGCTGCGCCGGCGCGGCGTCAAGGTGCTGCTGTGCGAGGCCAATGCGCGTGTGCTGGGCAAGCTGCGCAAGGCGGGCGTGATCACCACCGGGCCCAGCGAGACCTATGCCGACCAATTCGGCGACGTGCTGCGCATGGCGCTGCTGGAGAGTCTGCACCAGGTGCCTGGGGCGACCGGTGCCCCGGCAGATGCGAAGGCCAGGCTGTCGGCCATCCGCGATCGCTTCATCGCCACCAGCCGCGAGTACTTCTCGCCCAGCGACACGCGCTGAAGGCGCGGCACTCGCGGGGTTCAGCTACCGCCGGTACGCACCGGCATCACGTGCACGAGCTCCAGATCGAGTTGCGCCGCTACCCGCGCCCTCACCACCAACCCGCGCCGCTCGGGGCCGGCCAGCGTGAGCTGCAGTGGCGCGCCGGGCATCGCGTCGAGCACCAGCGTGGCCAGCGTGATCTCGCCCAGGAAGCGCGCTTCGCTGACCGTCGCGGCGTAGCTGCCGGCAGTGGGGGCGTCCGCCGCATCCAGCGCCTGCACGCGGATGCCGTCACCTGGGATGACCCAGCTGACCGCCTGGCCCTCGGGCAGGCGGCGTTTGTCGCGCACCAGCAGCCGCGGGCCATCGGCCCGACCCGCGTCGCTGTCCACCCAGCGCAGCCAGCCGTGGCCGGGCCGCTCGGCCGGGCCTTCCCAGCGGCCGTGGAAGCGGTTCTGCAAGCCCACCAGATCGGCCACGCGGGCATTGCGCGGAGCGCGGTGGATGGCGCTGGGCGCGCCCTGCTGCAGCACGCGGCCGGCGTCCATCACCACCAGACGGTCGGCCAGCAGGCGGGCTTCGTTGAGGTCGTGCGTCACCAGCACGATGGGGATGCCGAGGTCGCGACGCAGGTCGGCCAGCAGCCCGTACAGGCCCTGGCGGCTCATCTGGTCGACGGCCGAGAAGGGCTCGTCCAGCAGCAGCAGGCGCGGTTCGCGCGCCAGCGCACGCGCCACCGCCACGCGCTGCTGCTGCCCGCCCGACAGGCCTGCCGGCCGCCGCGCCTGTTGTTCCGGTGTGAGCTGCACGTGGTCGAGCCAGTGGCGCGCGCGCACCAGGCGCTCCGCGCGCGGCAGGTGCAGCAGCGACAGCGCGACGTTGGCCAGCGCGTCCAGGTGCGGCATCAGCGCATAACTCTGGAACACCAGGCCGACGTGGCGGCGCTGCGGCGGCAGGAAAAGGCCCTGCGCCGTGTCGCACCAGGTCTGGCCGCCCACCGCCACGCGGCCGGCCGTGGGCCGCATCAGACCGGCCAGCACGCGCAGCATCGAGGTCTTGCCCGCGCCCGAGGGCCCCACCAGCGCCAACAGTTCACCCGGCTCGCAGCGGAAGGCGCCGGACAACGGCATCGGCAGCGCCTGTTCGACCTCGACGACGAGGGCGCCGCTGTCGGCTGGCGGTGCCGGGGGCACCGCGTCCACGTTCGGCAGCGCGCTCACCGCCGCACCGCCAGCCGCGCCGACGCGAAGAACGACGCCGCCACCGCGCCCAGCGACAACAGCAGCAGCAAGAAAGCCATGCGGTCGGCGCCGGCGAGGTCGAAGCCCTGCACGCGGTCGTAGATGGCGATGGCGATGGTGCGGGTTTCGCCCGGGATGCTGCCGCCCACCATCAGCACGACGCCGAACTCGCCCAGCGTGTGCACGAAGGTCAGCACCATGGCCGAGAGCACGCCGGGCCAGGCCAGCGGCAGTTCCACGCGCCACAGCGTCTGCCAGAAGCCCAGGCCGCTGACGGCCGCGGCTTCGCCCAGCTGGCGCGGAATGGCCTCGAAGGCGCGCTGCACCGGCTGCACGATGAAGGGGATGTTGAAGACCACCGAGGCCAGCAGCAGGCCGCCGAAGTTGAAGGTCAGCGAGACGCCCAGATGTTCTGCCGCCCAGCGCCCGACCGGCGAAGCGCCCCCCAGTGTCACCAGCAGGTAGTAGCCCAGCACCGTGGGCGGCAGCACCAGCGGCAGCACCACCAGCGCTTCCACGGCAGCCTTGCCGGTGAAGCGGCTGTAGGCCAGCCAGCGGCCCAGCGCCACCCCGGCGGGCAGCAGCACCAGCAAGGTGGCCACGGCCAGTTCCAGCGACAGCGTCAGCGCTTGCCAGTCCATCACGCGCGAGGACCCGACGTCATGGGTGCGGTGTCATTCCCGGGGCATCGCGAAACCGTAGCGCTGCATGACGGCCAACGCGGCGGGCGTCGAGAGGTGGTCATGGAAGGCGATGGCGGCGGGGGGTGCATTCTTCATCAGCACCATGCGCTGCCGCAGCGGCTGGTGCCAGGCCTCGGGGATGAGCTGGAAGTGCCCCAGCCGGGATACGGCCGGCGCCAGCGCCAGCGACAGCGCGATGATGCCGCCCTGCGTCGAGCCCGAGGTCGCGAACTGCGCCGTCTGCGAGATGTTCTCGCCCAGCACCAGCTTGCCCTGGATGGCGTTCCACAGGCCGGCGTGCTGCAGCGCTTCCCTGGCCCGCATGCCATAGGGTGCGTGCTCGGGGTTGGCGATGGCGAACTTCTGCAGCCGGCCGTCCTGAAGCGCGGCGGCCAGGTCCTTGAGTTCGCCGTCGGCCTTCAGGGGCGAGCCCGGCGGCACGATGATGCCGATGCGCCCCACCGCATACAGGCGCCCGCGGTCGACGGTCTTGCCGGCATCGGCCAGCTTGAAGACATAACTCTCGTCGGCCGACAGGTAGAGGTGGAAGGGCGCGCCCTGCAGGATCTGGGCGTGGAAGTTGCCCGAGGAACCGAACACCATCCTGAGCTTGTGGCCTGTGTCCTGCTCGAAGCGCGCGGCCAGTTCCTCCAGCGCGAACTTCAGGTCGGAGGCGGCGGCCACGGTGGCCAGCGGCTGCGCGTGCGCGCCGGATGCCAGTGCCGTGCCGGCCAGCGCCACGCAGCCCAGGCAGAAGGAACGTCGTGTCGGGCTCATCGCGCGGCATCTTAGCGGCGCGCACTTTTTGGCCCACCGCGCCGCAGCGGTGAGGGGCGGCGGCACACGGTTGCCTGGCGGCGCTGGCCCGCCGGTGACGACGCGAAAGCGGCGTTTCGTCGCAGGCCGGCCTGTGCGCACACGCTGGCCGTTATCGTGCGCCCCGTCGTTTGTCGTCCTGGAGCCGTCTTGAACCCATCCCCCATCGCCGCCGCTGGCCTGGCCCTGATTGCCGGCGCCGCCGCGGCCCAGGACGCCCCGGGCGCGCCCGGTGCCCCCACGGACGCCGCGCCGCGCCCCGGCGCGCGCATCGAACGCATCGAAGTCACCGCGCGCCCGCAGTCCGACACCGAACTGCGCCGCCGCGCCCCCGTGGCCAAGCAGGTCTACGGCCGCGACGAGATCGACAAGTACGGCGACACCAGCGTGTCCGACGTGCTCAAGCGCCTGCCGGGCGTGAACATCCAGGGCGGCGCGCCGCGCATGCGCGGCCTGGGTTCGGGCTACACGCTGGTGCTGATCAACGGCGACCCGGCGCCGCCCGGCTTCCAGTTCGACCAGCTCAACCCGAGCCAGATCGAACGCATCGAGGTGACGCGCGGCGCCACCGCCGACCAGAGCGCGCAGGCCGTGGCCGGCGCCATCAACATCATCCTGAAAGATGCGCCGCGAGTCTCGCAGCGCGATCTGCGCCTGGGCGTGGGCTACAACGCCGTGCGCCCCACGGCTTCGGCCTCGTTCACCTACGGCGAACGTGCCGGTGGGCTGGCACTGTCGCTGCCGGTGTCGCTCTTCTCATGGCGCAACATCAACCGCAGCGTGACCGAACGCCAGACCGCCGGCCTGGACGGCCAGCCCTCGGCCGCCGTGCAGACCGGCCGCCAGGACAACTGGGGCCACGGCTTCAACACCGCGCCGCGCGTGAACTGGAAGATCAGCGACGACGAATCGGCCTCGGCGCAGTTCTTCGCGCAGCGCGGTGAGTGGAACAACCGCACCGCCTACACCAACCAGGTGCTGCTGGGCCAGCCCAGCCTGGAGCCCGACAACGTCTTCCAGGGCAGCTGGCAGAACCTGAACGGCAACCTGCAGTGGAACAACCGCTTCAGCGAAGCGCAGCGCATCGAGCTCAAGCTCGGCGCCCGCGACAGCAAGGGCACGTTCGACGGCCTGACGAGCACCCAGCGCCGCACCGTGGGCGACAACCGCGACCGCAACCTCACGCAGTCGGGCAAGTACGGCCAGTTCATCGGCGAAGCGCACACGCTGTCGGCGGGCTGGGAACTGGAGTGGCGCCAGCGCGACGAAACCCGCACCATCACCGAGAACGGCCAGCCACAGCTGCCCGGGTTCGAGGGCCAGCCCTTCGGCGCGCGCATCGCACGCCAGGCGCTCTATGTGCAGGACGAATGGGAGCTGTCGCCGCAGTGGTCGACCTACCTCGGCCTGCGCAGCGAACGCATCGACACCCAGAGCAAGGGCCTGGCCGAGCCGGTGCGCAACCTCAGCCGCGTGACCACGCCGCTGTGGCACCTGAACTACAAGCTCGATCCCAAGGGCCGCGACCTCATCCGCGCGAGCCTGACGCGCAGCTACAAGGCGCCTGAGCTGAACGCGCTGCTGGCGCGGCCCTCGCTGAGCGGGCTGTTCACCGACACCACGCGGCCCAACACCGAGGCCTCACCCGACCGGCGTGGCAACCCCGCGTTGAAGCCCGAACTGGCCACGGGGCTCGACATCGCCTTCGAGCGCTACCTGACGGGCGGCGCCATGTTCAGCATCGGCGGCTTCCACCGAAGCGTCGACGACCTGGTGCGCAATGTCACCACCTTGCAGACAGTGCCCTGGGCCTCCGTGCCGCGATGGGTCTCGACACCGGTGAACTTCTCCAAAGCCCGCAGCACGGGCCTGGAACTCGAACTCAAGGGCCGCGCCGGCGAACTGCTGCCCAGCGTTTTCGACACGAAGACGGCGCTGAACCTGCGCGCCTCGCTGAACTGGTACCGCTCGCGTGTCGATGCCGTGGAAGGCCCGAACAACCGGCTCGACAACCAGCAGCCGTGGTCGGGCAACCTCGGCTTCGACTACCGCTTCGCCGGCCTGCCGCTGAGCGTGGGCAGCAGCCTGGCCTACACGCCCGGCTACACGACGCGCCAGACCGGCACACAGTCGCTGGAACAGACGCGCGCGCGTTCACTGGACGCGTTTGCGCTGTGGACCTTCAGCCGCACGGCGTCACTGCGCGTGTCGGCGAACAACATCGCCCCGCTGGACACCGCGTCGCGCAGCTTCTTCACGGGGGGCGACTCCACCCGCACCGAGCGTGAGGGAAGGACGTTCTTCGGAGCGAATCTGGAGCTCAAGCTCTGAAGTGAAGCCACCGGCCGGCTTGACCACCGTGGCTTGACCCGGGTGTCCACGTGTACTATAGTAGTGGTACACATAGACACCCCCATGGACGAGCACTTCGCCTTCAGCATCCAGACCGGTTCGGCCGAGCCGATCTACCGGCAACTGGTCGAGCACGTGCGGCGGCGCGTCGCCAGCGGGCAGATCCGCGCCGGCGACGAGATTCCCTCGGTGCGTGAACTGGCGCAAGCGCTCGCGGTGCACCCGATGACCATCTCCAAGGCCTACAGCCTGCTCGAGGCCGAAGGCCTGCTCGAACGGCGGCGCGGCCTGGCCATGCGGGTGGCGCCACAGCACCAGCGCGCCCAGCCGGCGGCGTCGCGCATCGAATTGCTGCGCCCCGCGCTGAGCCGTGCCGCAGCCGAAGCGCGCCAGCTGCAGCTGCCCAAGCACACCGCCCTGAAGCTCTTCGAAGAACTCCTGGACCAGGACCCCACGACATGAACGCACACCTTCTGGCAACCACCTCGCCCAGCGCCGAACTGACCGGCGTGAGCCTGGCCTACGGCAAGGGCGCTCCGGTGCTGCGCGGCCTGGACTGGCAACTGCTGCCGGGCCAGGTGGTGGGCCTGCTCGGACGCAACGGCGCGGGCAAGACCACGCTGCTCGAAACCCTGCTCGGCCTGCGTGAACCGCAAGCCGGCACGGTGCGGCTCTTCGGCCGGCCCGCCACGCAGGCCGACGACGCGGCCCGCGCGCGCATCGGCTACGTGCCGCAGCAGTCGGACCTGTTCGAGTCCTTCACCGCGGCGCAACTGCTGGCCTACTTCAAGAGCTTCTACCCGCGCTGGAACGAAGCCAAGGTGGACGGCCTGCTGTCGCGCTGGGACATCAACCGCCACCAGCGCATAGGCAAGCTCAGCGGCGGCCAGCAGCAGCGGTTGTCCATCATCCGTGCGCTGGCCCACGACCCCGACCTCCTGGTGCTGGACGAGCCCGTGGCCAGCCTCGACCCCGCCGGCCGGCGCGACTTCCTGCGTGAGCTGGTCGAGCAGGTGCTGGAGCGCGGCACCACGGTGGTGTTCTCCACGCACATCCTGTCCGACCTGGAGCGCGTGGCCTTCCACATGGCCTTCATGAACGACGGCCGCATCGCGTTGCAGGCGCCGCTGGACGATCTGCTGGACGAGGTGCGCCTGCTTTCCGGCACCACGGACGAGGTGCAGGCGCTGATGCAGCGCCTGGGTGCCACCCCGCTGAAACGCACGCCGCTGGCCGACGGCCGCGAGCGTGTGCTGGCGCGCCTGCCCAGCGGCACAGCGCTGCCCCCCGGCACGCCCGCCAACGTGGTGACGCTGGAAGACCTGTTCATGGAGCTGACATGAGCCAGGCCACGGCCTTGCAGGCCGGCCTGATGCTGCAGGCCCCCTGGTCATGGCGGCGCAACAACGGCAGCCTCTGGGCCTTGCGGCTGTGGACCGCGTTGACCCTGCTGCTCGTCGGCGCGCCCGCGCTCAGCGCGCTGCTGTGGGCGCCGCCGCGCCAGGCCTGGTTGGTCATCGGCGTGCTGGGTCTCGCCGTCGTGGTGGGCCTCTACATCATGCAGTTCGCGGCGCTGCTCCGCCTGGACCACCCGCACGCCGCGCACGCCGTGCCCGGGCACCGCAGCGCCGTGCGCCTGGCGGCACTGCTGCCTTGGGCTGCCGGGGTGCTGCTGTACGGCTTGGCCGCTGCCGTGGTGTCGGCGCTGGTGTTCGCGGCAGATGCCCGTGCCGTCATGGCCATGGGCCTGGCCGCGGGGCTGGCTGCCGCCACGGTGATGCTGCTGGTGGCGGCAGCCTACCGCTGGTGGTGGATGTGGGTGGTGATGAGCATGCTGCCGACATCCATGGCCATTCCGGGCTGGAGCGGCCTGGTCGTGAGGGCCTTCTCGTGGGCCAGTGGCGTCTGGCAGGCGCAGTCACTGGGCCTGACCGCGCTGCTGCTGCTGGCGCAAGGGCTGGCACTGGTCAGCCTCTTCGGCCAGGGCGATGCGGCACATGCCGATGCCTATGCACGCCGCGAGCGCCTGCGACAGACCTTGGCCGCCAACAGCGTCGGCCAAGCCACGCCGATGGCCGCCCTCGGGCGTTGGGGTGAGTGGCTGGGCCGGCCGCTGCAGCGGCTGTCCGATGCCTGGCTGTCTCGTGTCTGCGCTGCGGCCCGGCCGACAGCGGCCAGCGTGATGGCGCGGGCCGAAGTCGTTCTGTATACCAACCAGCACTGGGTGCGCCATCTGGCCGTGGTGGTCTTCGTGCAGGGGCTGCTGCTGGCCTGCATGGCACTGGTGGTGGCCTGGGTGGATGTACCCCTGGCCCAGATGTTGAAGCACGGGCACATGGGCATCAGCATCGGCCTGATGAGCCTTTGCGTGAGCCCCGTGCTCGGGGTGCACACTGCCCTTTGGCATTCACGCCGCGAGCAGGCGCTGCTGCTGCTGCTGCCGGGCATGCCGCAGGGCCGGGTACTGAACCACCTGCTGGCACGGCGCCAGGCGCAACATTGCCTGCTGCTGTGGGCATCGAGCCTGCCCGGCTTCGTGCTCGTGGGCTGGCTGGGGGGCACACCCGAGGTGATGGCTTTTCCGCTGGTGGAGTTGCCGCTGTTGGCCTGGCTGTGGCGCGACACCTCGCGCCTGCAGCAGCCACAGGCCATCAGCGCCTGGCCTTACGGGCTTTGCGTGCTGCTGGGTGTGCTGGCGATGGCGCTGCTGCGCTGGCAGCCTGCGGCCTGGTGGCCCCTGGTGCTGGCGGTGCCGGGGCTGACGGCAGTGCTGCTGCGCTGGCGCTGGCAGCGTCTGGCCAGCCTGCCGCAGGCCCTGCCGGCCGGGCGGCTGGGTTGAAGCTGCCCAACAAGCGAAATGACTGAGCCCGGGCGCTCTCGCCGCCGGGCCCCTCTAGCGGCGTGGGCACTCAGTCCCCTTGCAGGGCGCGCCCTCGCAGAGCTCGGGCCCTCCTGCGGCGAACACCCGTCCGCAGGGACGGGTGCTCGGCCTCAGTCGGCCTGCTTCCTCAGGAACGCCGGGATCTCGATCTCGTCCATGCCGTTGCTCGACAGCGCCTCGACCTTGGCTGAGGCCTGCGCCCGCGCGCTGCGCCACACACTCGGCGTGGTCAGCCCTTCGTAGCTGTGCTGCTGCGGCGGCGCTTGCATCGCGGGCCCGGGCTGCGCCACGTTGTTCAGGATCGGCAGGTTGTCGGTGCCCGTGCGCATCGCCGGCATCGCCGGCTGCTGCACCACCGTGAGCGGCGGCTGGATCACCGCCTTGCGGGCGCTGTTCAGGCCGGTGGCGATCACCGTCACGCGCAACTGGTCGCCCAGGCCTTCGTCGTAGGCGGTGCCGAAGATCACGTGCGCGTCCTCGGCGGCGTAGCGCTTGATGGCGTTCATCGCGTTACGGCTCTCGCTGAGCTTGAAGGTGGCCTTGCTGGCCGCAATCAGCACCAGCACACCGCGCGCGCCGCTGAGGTCGATGCCTTCCAGCAACGGGCAGGCCACGGCCGCTTCGGCAGCCTTGGTGGCGCGGTCGGGGCCGCCGGCCACGGCCGTGCCCATCATCGCCTTGCCGGGCTCGCTCATCACCGTCTTGACGTCCTCGAAGTCGACGTTGACGAGGCCGGGGATGTGGATGATGTCGCTGATGCCGCCCACGGCATTCTTCAGCACGTCGTTGGCGTGGGCGAAGGCCTGCTCCTGCGTCACGTCGTCGCCCATCACCTCGAGCAGCTTCTCGTTGAGCACGACGATCAGGCTGTCGACATTGGCTTCGAGCTCCGCCACGCCGTCGTCGGCCTGCTTGCCGCGGCGCTTGCCCTCAAAATCGAAGGGCTTGGTGACCACGCCCACGGTCAGGATGCCCATCTCCTTGGCCACGCGCGCGATCACCGGCGCTGCGCCGGTGCCGGTGCCGCCACCCATCCCGGCGGTGATGAAGAGCATGTGCGCGCCTTCGATGGCCTGCTTGATGTGCTCGATGGCCTCGTCGGCGGCCTGGCGACCCATGTCGGGCTTGCTGCCGGCGCCCAGGCCGCTCTTGCCCAACTGCACCAGGCTGCCGGCGCTGCTGCGCTGCAGCGCCTGCGCGTCGGTGTTGGCGACGATGAACTCCACGCCCGTTACCGCCTGCGCGATCATGTGTTCGACGGCATTGCCGCCGCCGCCGCCGACGCCGATCACCTTGATCTGCGTGCCTTGGTCGAATTCGTCGATCATTTCAATGGGCATGTGAGCCTCCTGGCTGAGTAAGTGCAGTTGCCGTTGCGTTGCCGAAAACAGGGTGTGTGGTGTGTGTCGATCTACGTCGTCTCATGCATGCACCCCTCCTAGAAATTCCCGAGAAACCAGTCTTTGGCGCGCCCGACCAGGTTCTTCACCGAACCCGCCTGCGCCGCCGCCTTGAAACCCCGTGCACGCGCCAGGCGCGCTTCTTCCAGCAGCCCCATCACGGTGGCACTGCGTGGGTTGGCCACCATGTCGTAGAGCGCGCCGCTGTACAGCGGCAGACCCTTGCGAACGGGCTTGAGAAAGATGTCTTCGCCGAGCTCCACCATGCCCGGCATCACCGCGCTGCCGCCGGTGATGACGATGCCGCTGGACAGCAGCTCCTCGTAGCCGCTCTCGCGGATGACCTGGTGCACCAGCGAGAAGATCTCCTCGACGCGCGGCTCGATGACGCCGGCCAGCGCCTGGCGGCTCAGCATGCGCGGCGCGCGGTCGCCCAGGCCCGGCACTTCAACTTGATCGGACGGATCGGCCAGCAGCTGCTTGGCCACACCGTGCTCGACCTTGATCTCCTCGGCGTCCTTCGTCGGCGTGCGCAGCGCCATCGCGATGTCGCTGGTGATCAGGTCGCCGGCGATGGGGATGACGGCCGTGTGGCGCACGCTCCCATCGGTGTAGACCTGCACGTCGGTGGTGCCGGCGCCGATGTCGACCACGGCCACGCCTAAGGACTTCTCGTCGTCGGTGAGCACGGCTGCTGCGCTGGCGCTCGGATTCAGCACCAGGCGCTCCACTTCCAGCCCGCAGCGGCGCACGCACTTCAGGATGTTCTCGGCCGCGCTCTGTGCGCCGGTGACGATGTGCACCTTCACCTCGAGCCGGCTGCCGCTCATGCCGATGGGCTCTTTCACCTCGTGCCCGTCGATCACGAATTCCTGCGGCTCGACCAGCAGCAGGCGCTGGTCGTTCGGGATGCTGATGGCCTTGGCGGTTTCGACGACGCGCCCCACGTCCACCGGCGTGACTTCGCGGTTGTCGCGCACGATGACCATGCCGGTGCTGTTCTGGCCGCGGATGTGACTGCCGGTGATGCCGGTGTAGACGCGGTCGATCTTGCAGGCGGCCATCATCTCGGCCTCCTTCAGCGCCTGCTGGATGCTCTGCACGGTGGCGTCGATGTTGACGACGACGCCGCGTTTCAGGCCGTGTGTCGGCGCCACGCCCAGGCCAGCCACGCGCAGCTGGCCGTCGGCCATCACCTCGGCGGCCACCACCATCACCTTGGCGGTGCCGATGTCCAGGGCGAACACCATGTCCTTGAATTCCTTGGCCATGTGCCGTCCTCTCAATTGTTCCTGGCCGCAGCCGCGGCCGTGCCGCCGGCCGGGCTGGTGCTGACACCCTGCAGCCGCACGGCATAGCCGTCGGCATGGCGCAGGTCGGCGTAGATCAGGGGCTGCTGCCACTTGGCGACCACCTGCGTGTAGGTGCGCACGAAACGTTCGCTGCGCGCCATCAGTTCTTCTTCGCTGCCACGGCCGAGCTCCAGCGCGGCGCCGCTGTCGAGGTCGACGCGCCACGAGCCGCGGCCCGACAGCTCCACGCGCACCACACCCAGCTCAAGTCGCGCCAGTGCGCCTTGCAGGCGGCGGTACAGCGCCAGCATCTGTGCTGCTGCACCCTCGGGGCCGGCGAAGACCGGCAGGCCGTCGTCCTCGACGTCACCGACGTTGGCCTCGAAGACCTCGCCAAAGCTGTTCACCAGGCGGTCAGCGCTGCTGTTGCGGTCGCTGCCTTCCCACAGCGCCGCGGCGCGGTGCTCTTCCAGGCGCACGGCCAGGCGGTCGGGCCAGACGCGGCGCACCACGGCACGGCGCACCCAGGGCACGGTCTCGAAGGCGGCGCGGCCCTGCTGCAGGTCGACGCTGAAGAAGTTGCCGACCAGGAGTGGCGCCGCGTTGGCGCGGATGGTGGGCACGCTGTTGCGCGCCAGGTCGCCGTCGAGCTGGATGGCGCGGATGGGCAGCAGCGGGCTGCGCATCAGCCAGAGCACGCCGGCCACCACCGCGCCGACGCCCGCGGCCACGTAGACGGCGGTGGCCACGGTGTTCATCAGCCGCACGTCGGCCGGTAGGGACGCGCGCGGGGGCGCGGCCGAAGTGCGGGGCGTAGCGCTGCGGGCCATGGTCAGGCAGCGTGAACGCCGGGGGCGTCCAGCGTGGCGTGCTGCAGGATGTGCAGGCAGAGCTGTTCGTAGCTCATGCCTGCGGCGCGCGCCGACATCGGTACCAGCGAATGGCCGGTCATGCCGGGGCTGGTGTTCATTTCCAGCAGGAAGATCTTGCGGTCCGCGGCCCTCAGCATCAGGTCGGCGCGGCCCCAGCCGCGGCAGCCCAGAGCGCGGTAGGCGGCCAGCGTCAGGCGCTGCACCTCGGCTTCTTCTTCGGGCGGCAGGCCGCTCGGGCAGCGGTAGCCGGTGTCGTCGCTGAAGTACTTGTGCTCGAAGTCGTAGTTGCCGCCGGGCGCGTCGATGCGGATCACCGGCAGCGCCCGCGCCGAGGTCCCCTGGCCCAGCACGGGGCAGGTGAGCTCGATGCCCTCGATGAACTCCTCGCACAGCACGTCGGCGTCGTACTTCGCGGCCAGCGCCACGGCGTCCTGCATCTGCGAATAGCCGCTGACCTTGGTGATGCCGATGGACGACCCTTCGCGCGGCGGCTTGACGATCAGCGGCAGGCCGATGACGTCGGGCACCGCCATCACGGCAGCGCGCGACTGGGCTTCGGGCGCCAGCCACTGCCAGCGCGGCGTGGGCAGGCCTTCGGCCACCCACACGCGTTTGGTCATCACCTTGTCCATCGCGATGGCGCTGGCCATGACGCCGCTGCCGGTGTAGGGCAGGCCCATCAGCTCCAGCGCGCCCTGCACGGTGCCGTCTTCGCCGTGGCGGCCGTGCAGCGCGATGAAGACGCGCGCAAAGCCTTCGCGCTTCAGGTCCGACAGGTCACGCTCGGCGGGGTCGAAACCGTGCGCGTCGACCCCCAGCGAGCGCAGCGCGGCCAGCACGCCGCCGCCGGACATCAGCGAGACCTCGCGTTCGGCGCTGCGGCCGCCCATCAGGACGGCGACCTTGCCCAGGTCCTTGACGTCGCTCATCGTGTGTTCTCCCCCGCCTGCAGCAGCTGCCGCGGCACGCCGCCGATGGAACCCGCGCCCATCGTGATGACGACATCCCCCGCACGCATCGTGCTGGTGATGGCCGCGGGCAGCGCGAGCACGTCGGGCACGAAGGTGGCGCCGTGCACGGCCGCGGCGAGCGCGCGGCCATCGGCGCCGGCAATGGGCGCTTCACCGGCGGCGTAGACCTCGGTCAGCAGCACGGCGTCGAAACCCTGCAGCACGGCGACGAAGGCGTCGAGGCAGTCGCGAGTGCGCGTGTAGCGGTGGGGCTGGAAGGCCAGCAGCAGGCGCCGACCCGGGAAGGCGCCGCGCGCCGCGGCCAGCACCGCGGCCATCTCGGCGGGGTGGTGGCCGTAGTCGTCGATGAGCGCGCAACTGCCGCCGCCCTGCGCCGCCGGCACCGCCAGTTCGCCGTGGCGCTGGAAGCGGCGGCCTACCCCTTCGAACTTCGCCAGCGCGGTGGCGATGGGTGCGTTGGGCAGCTCGAGTTCACGCGCCACGGCGATGGCCGCCAGCGCGTTGCGCACGTTGTGCACGCCGGCCAGGTTCAGCGTCACGGGCAGATCGGGCAGGCCCTGTTCACGCGCGGTGAAACGCATCTGGCCGCCGGCCAGCGCCTGCACGTCGACGGCGCGCAGGTCGGCACCTTCCTGCAGACCATAGGTGGTGACGGGGCGCTGCAGCCGCGGCAGCACGGCCAGCACGCCGGAGTCGTCGCTGCAGACCACCGCGCGGCCGTAGAAGGGCAGGCGGTGGATGAAGTCGACGAAGGCGCCGTGCAGTCGGCCGAGGTCGTGGCCGTAGGTCTCCATGTGGTCGGCGTCGATGTTGGTGACGACGCTGATCACCGGGCTCAGGTGCAGGAAGCTGGCGTCACTTTCGTCGGCCTCGACGACGATGTAATCGCCGCTGCCGAGCCTGGCGTTGGCCCCCGCGGAAAGCAGCTGGCCGCCGATGACGAAGGTGGGGTCGACACCGGCCTCGGCCAGGACGCTGGCGGTGAGCGAGGTGGTCGTCGTCTTGCCGTGGGTGCCGGCGATGGCGATGCCGGTCTTCAGGCGCAGCAGCTCGGCCAGCAGCACCGCGCGCGCCACCACCGGAATGCGCTGCGCGTGGGCGGCCAGCACCTCGGGGTTGTCGGGCTTCACCGCCGTGCTGGTGACCACCGCCTGCGCGCCAGCAACGTGCGGCGCGGCGTGGCCGATGTGCACCGCGATGCCGAGTTCGGCCAGGCGACGCGTGACGGGGCTTTCGGCCTGGTCGGATCCGCTCACGCGGTAACCCAGGTTGTGCAGGATCTCGGCGATGGCACTCATGCCAGCGCCACCGATGCCCACGAAATGAATGTGCTTGATGGCGTGCTTCATGCGCGCTTCACCAGGTTCTCGATCTCGTCGGCCACACGGGCCGCCGCATCGGGCCGCGCCAGGTTGCGCGCAGCCTCGGCCATCGCCAGCAGGCCAGTACGCGTCTGCGCCGTCAGCACGCCGGCCAGCGACAGCGGCGTCAGCTCGTCCTGCGGCAGGTGCACCGCAGCGCCCTGGCGCGCCATCCCGGCGGCGTTGTCGCGCTGGTGCGCGGTGGTGCTGACGATCAGCGGCACCAGCAGCGCCGGCACGCCGGCGGCGCAGAGCTCGCTGACGGTGATGGCACCGGCGCGGCAGACCATCAGGTCGCAGGCCGCCAGGAAGCGCGGCATGTCGTCGATGAAGGGCAGCACTTCGGCTTCGATGCCGGCCTGCGCGTAGGCGGCGCGCACCTCGTCGGCCTGCTTCGCGCCCGTCTGGTGAACGACCTGCGGCCGGGCCTCGGCCGGCATCAGCGCCAGCGCGGCCGGCACGGTGGCGTTCAGTATCTGGGCGCCCAGGCTGCCGCCCACCACCAGCAGGCGCAGCGGGCCTTCACGGCCTGCCCAGCGCTCGGCCGGCGCGGGCAGCGCGGCGATCTCGGCGCGCACCGGGTTGCCGGTGACCACGGCGTTCTTGGTGCTCTGCGCCGCCACGCCGTCGAAGCCGAAGGCCACGCGGTCGGCCACCGGCAGCAGGCTGCGGTTGCTCAGCAGCAGCGCCGCGTCGGCATTCACCAGCACGAGCGGCTTGTTGAGCCAGCTGGCCATCAGCCCGCCCGGGAAACACACGTAGCCGCCCATGCCCAGCACGGCATTCGCGCCGCGCCGGCGCAGGATGCCCATGCAGTCCCAGAAGGCCTTCATCAGGCGCAGGCCGCCGGTCAGCGTGTGCAACGCGCCCTTGCCGCGCAGGCCGCTGAAGGTGATGGTGTCCAGCGGAATGCCGGTCTTGGGCACGAGCTGGTTTTCCATACCGTGCGAGGTGCCCAGCCAGCTGACGGTCCAGCCCCGCTGCTGCATCTCGGCGGCCACGGCCAAGCCCGGAATGATGTGCCCGCCGGTGCCCGCGGCCATGACGACGAGGTGGCTCATGTGCGGCCACTCCGCATCAATGCGCGATTCTCTATATCGACCCTCAGCACCATCGCCAGCGCGACGAGGTTCATCAGGATGGCCGAGCCGCCGTAACTCATCAGCGGCAGCGTCAGCCCCTTGGTCGGTAGCACGCCCAGGTTCACGCCCATGTTGATGAAGGCCTGGAAGCCCATCCAGATGCCGATGCCCTGGCACATCAGGCCCGCGAAGACGCGGTCCAGCGCAATCGACTGGCGGCCGATATGGAAGATGCGGCGCGTGAGCCAGAAGAAGAGCAGGATCACCGTGGCCACGCCGATGAAACCGAGTTCCTCGCCGATCACGGCGAGCAGGAAGTCGGTGTGCGCCTCGGGCAGGTAGTGCAGCTTCTCGACACTCGCTCCCAGGCCCTGGCCGAAGATCTCGCCACGGCCCAGCGCGATGAGGCTGTGCGTCAGCTGGTAACCCTTGCCCTGCGCGTACTTCGGGTTCCAGGGGTCGAGGTAGGCCAGGATGCGTTCACGCCGCAGGTCGTCGAAGGCCAGGAAGAGGCCCAGCACGATCAGCATCACCGCGGCGATGAGGAAGAACATGCGCGCGTTGACGCCGCCCAGGAAGAGGATGCCCATCGCGATGGTCGCGATGACGATGAAGGCGCCCATGTCGGGCTGGCGCAGCAGCAGCACGCCGACGAAGGCCACGGCCACCACCATCGGCGTGACGGCGCGGAAGAAGTTCTCGCGCGCATCCATGCGCCGCACCATGTAGTTGGCGGCGTACATGGCAATCGCCAGCTTGGCCAGTTCACTCGGCTGGAAGTTCATGAAACCCAGCGGAATCCAGCGCCGCGAGTAGTTCACCACCTTGCCGACGAAGGGAAGCAGCACGATGACCAGCAGCATCAGCGCGATGACGAAGATGGCCGGCGCGTGTTTCTCCCACACGCTCATCGGCACCTGCACCACCACCAGCGCGGCGATGAAGGCGATGGCCAGCGACAGCACGTGGCGCTGCAGGAAGAAGCCCTGGGTGTAGTTGGCGAACTTGGGGTTGTCGGGCAGCGCGACGCTGGCCGAGTAGACCATCACCACGCCCAGGGCGATGAGCGCGCCGACGACGGCCACCATGGTCTGGTCGAAGGCCATCAGGCGCACCGGGCGGTCGCCGCCGACGTGGATGCGGTCGCGCACGGGCAATGCACCCACGGCGTCGCGGCGCGCGGCGAACCAGCCCTTGATCGATGCCAGCGACGCGTTCATGCCGCCTGCCCCGCGTCGGCCGCCAGGGCCTGCACCGCCTGCACGAAGACCTGCGCGCGGTGGCCGTAGTTGCGGAACATGTCCAGGCTGGCACAGGCCGGGCTCAGCAGCACGGCGTCGCCCGCTTCGGCCTGCTCGAAGCACCAGGCCACCGCCGCGTCCAGCGTGGCATGTCGCTCGAAGGGTACGGGGCCGAGCACCGCTTCGATGGCCGCTGCGTCGCGGCCGATCGTGGCCACGGCGCGGGCGTGGCGCGACAGCGGCTCGCGCAGCGGCGAGAAGTCCTGCCCCTTGCCGTCTCCGCCCAGGATGAGCAGCAGCTTGCCCGGCGCCTTGTCTTCGCCCAGGCCCAGGATGGCGGCCACGGTTGCACCGACGTTCGTGCCCTTGCTGTCGTCGAAGGCCTCGACCTCACCGATGCGGGCGACGAAGGCCACGCGGTGCGGTTCGCCGCTGTACTCGCGCAGGCCGTGCAGCATGGGCGCCAGCGGGCAGCCTATCGCCGTGGCCAGCGCCAGCGCGGCCAGCGCGTTGGCGGCATTGTGGCGGCCGCGCACGCGCAGTGCGTCGGCGGGCATCAGGCGCTGCAGGTGGACTTCTTCTTCCTCGTCGCCCTTCTTGCGCTTGATGGTTTCGTCGGTCGGCAGCGCGCGCACCAGCCAGGCCATGCCGTTCTCGGTGAGGAGACCAAAGTCGCCCGGGCGCTGCGGCGCGTCGAGGCCGAAGCGCACGATGCCGCGTCTGACGGGCCTGGGTTTGAGCTTGCCCTTCACCGCAAGCGGCTGCGGCACCAGTGCTTCCACGGCCGGGTCGTCGCGGTTGATCACCATCACGCCAGTGCTGCCGAAGACACGCGCCTTGGCGGCCGTGTAGGCGACCATGCTGCCGTGCCAGTCGAGGTGATCCTGCGTGATGTTCAGCACCGTGGCCGCGTCGGGCTCGAAGCCGCGGACGGTGTCGAGCTGGAAGCTCGAAAGCTCCAGCACCCACACCTCGGGCAGGTCGTCCAGGCGCGAGGTCAGCGTGTCCAGCAGCGTGGGGCCGATGTTGCCGGCGACGGCCACGCGCCTGCCCGCACGTTCGACCAGCAAGGCCGTCATCGCGGTGGTCGTGGTCTTGCCGTTGGTGCCGGTGATGGCCAGCAGCTTCAGTGCCGGCGCCCCTGCGGCGCCCAGATCGGCCAGCGCACGCACGAAGAGGTCGAGTTCGCCCAGCACCGCAATGCCGGTGTCACGGGCCTCGTTCAGCAGCGGCGCGACGCGCGCATCCGTCGGCGCGAGGCCGGGGCTCTTCAGAACCAGCTGGAAGCCGGCGAGCCGCTCGGCTGCCAGCTCGCCGCCGATGCGCAGCACCGCTGGCCATTCGGCCGCCAGGCGGGCGTCGCCCGGAGTTTCGTCGCGCGAGTCCCACACCGTCACGGCCGCGCCGCAACGCGCGCACCAGCGCGCCATGGCCAGGCCACTGTCGCCGAGGCCGAGGATGAGCACGGGCAGATCGCGCAGGAAGTTCATCGTGCGCCTAGCGGAGCTTCAGGCTGGCCAGGCCGACGAGGCACAGCAGCATCGTGATGATCCAGAAGCGCACGACGACCTGCGTCTCGGCCCAGCCCTTCTTCTCGAAGTGGTGGTGCAGCGGCGCCATCAGGAAGATGCGCTTGCCGACGCCGAACTTCGCCTTCGTGAACTTGAACCAGCCCACCTGGATCATCACGGAGAGCGCCTCGGCGACGAAGACGCCGCCCATGATGCCGAGCACGATCTCCTGCCGCGTGATGACGGCGATGGTGCCGAGCGCACCACCCAGCGACAGCGCGCCCACGTCGCCCATGAAGACCTGCGCCGGGTTGGCGTTGAACCACAGGAAGGCCAGGCCCGCGCCGGCCATCGCGGCGCAGAACACCAGCAGTTCACCGGCGCCCGGGATGTAGGGGAACAGCAGGTACTTGCTGAAGTTGACGTTGCCCACCACGTAGGCGAAGACGCCCAGGGCGCTGCCCACCATCACCACCGGCATGATGGCCAGGCCGTCGAGGCCGTCGGTGAAGTTCACCGCGTTGCTGCAGCCGACGATGACGAACCAGGTCAGGAAGATGAAGCCGAAGACGCCGAGCGGGTAGCTCACGGTCTTGAAGAAGGGCACCATCAGGTCGGCGCGTGGCGGCAGGTCGTTGCTGAAGCCGCTGGTGACCCAACGGATGAAAAGCTCCAGGACGCGGATGTTGCTGGTCTCGCTGACGCTGAATGCGAGGTACAGCGCGGCGACGATGCCGATCAGCGACTGCCAGAAGAACTTCTCGCGGCTGCGCATGCCCTCGGGGTCCTTGCGCACCACCTTGCGCCAGTCGTCGGCCCAGCCGATGGCGCCGAAGCCGAAGGTGACGAGCATCACCACCCAGACGAAACGGTTGGTCCAGTCGAACCACAGGAGTGTGCTGACACCGATGCCGATGAGCACGAGCACGCCGCCCATCGTCGGCGTGCCGCGTTTGCCGAGGTGGGCCTGCACGCCGTATTCGCGGATGGGCTGGCCGATCTTCATCTCGGTCAGACGGCGGATGACCCAGGGCCCGAAGGCCAGGCCGATGAGCAGCGAGGTCAGCGCCGCCAGCACGGCGCGGAAGGTGAGGTACTGGAAGACGCGCAGGAAGCCCAGGTGCTCGGGCTCATGGGCCATCAGCCACTGGGTCAGGCTCAGCAGCACGGCGCAGCCCCTGGAGCCGTAGGCGCCTTCGTCATCTGCTGCAGGGCTTGCACCACTTGCTCCATCTGCATGAAGCGCGAGCCTTTGACGAGCACCGAAGCCGCTGCGGGTCGTGCGTCGGGCAGCGCGGCGACCAGGGCCGATACGGTGTCGAAGTGACGGTCGGCCCCGGCGTGCATGCACAGCGCCCCCACGGTCCAGACGTGTTCGAGGCCGACTGCGCGCGCCGCGGCGCCGACCTCGGCATGGAAGCGCGGGCCTTCGCTGCCCACCTCGCCCATGTCGCCCAGCACCAGCCAGCGCGGGTGCGGCAGTTCGGCCAGCAGGCGGATGGCGGCCAGCACCGAATCGGGGTTGGCGTTGTAGCTGTCGTCGACCAGCGTCACCGGCCGGCCGCCCAGCTGCAGCCGCTGCAGCTGCGAGCGCCCCTTCACCGCCTGGAAGCCAGCCAGGCCGCGGGCCACCGCGGCCAAGGGCAGACCCGCGGCCAGCGCGCAGGCCGCGGCCGCGGCCGCATTGGCCACGTTGTGGCGGCCAGCCAGCGCCAGCGTGGTGTCGGCGCCTCCCACGGGGGTGTGCAACTGCAGATGCCAGGCGCCGCCCCCGTCGCCCTCGTCCTGCCAGTCGGCGCGGGCCCACACGTGGCTGGCGGTGTCGGCCGCGGGCTGCAGGCCGAAGGTCCACACGCGGCGCACGCCGGCTATCTCGCGCCAAAGCGGCGTGTAAGCGTCGTCGGCCGGAATGACGGCGGTGCCATCGGCCGGCAGCGCCGCGATGACGGCGCCGTTCTCGCGCGCCACGGATTCCACCGTCGCCATGAATTCCTGGTGTTCACGCTGCGCGTTGTTGACGAGGGCCACGCTGGGCTGTGCCAGCATTGCCAATAGCGCGATTTCGCCTTCGTGGTTCATGCCCAGTTCCAGCACTGCGGCACGGTGGTCGGGGCGCAGGCGCAGCAAGGTCAGCGGCACCCCGATGTGGTTGTTCAGGTTGCCGGCGGTGGCCAGGGCCGCTTCGCCGTGTGCGGCGCGCAGCATGCTGGCCAGCATTTGCGTCACCGTGGTCTTGCCGTTGCTGCCGGTGACCGCGATCAAGGGCAGCTCGAAGCGCGCGCGCCACGCCGCCGCCAGCTGCTGCAGGGCCACCAGGCTGTCCGCCACTTTCAGGCCGGGCAGCGTGGCCTCGCCCAAGCCGTGTTCGGCCAACGCCGCCACTGCGCCGGCGGCACGCGCTTGCGGCAGGTAGTCGTGGCCGTCGAAGCGTTCGCCCTTCAGCGCGGCGAAGAGGTCGCCAGGCTGTAGCGTGCGGGTATCGGTGTGCACACGTTCGACCGGCGTGCTGCCATCGCCGATCAGCATGCTGCCGGGCAGCAGCGCCTGCGCCTGGGCCAGCGTGAACATCATGTGCCGTTACCTTCGCGACGGCACAGCGCGGCGCGCGCCTCCAACACGTCGGAGAAGGGATGCTTCTCTCCCGCCACTTCCTGGGTGTCCTCATGGCCCTTGCCGGCCAGCAGCACCACGTCGCCGGCGGCCGCACCTGCGACGGCGTGGGCGATGGCGGCACGGCGGTCCTCGACGACGTCGATCTCGTCGTGACCGGTAACGCCGGCCAGGATCTGCGCCAGGATGGCCCGCGGCTCTTCGTCGCGAGGGTTGTCACTGGTGATCACGACACGGTCGGCGCCAGAGGCAGCGATGGCGCCCATCAACGGGCGCTTGGTGGCGTCGCGGTTGCCGCCGCAGCCGAACACGCACCACAAGCGGCCGCGGCGTGCGGCGGCCAGCGGGCGCAGTGTCTTCAGTACCTGGGCCAGCGCGTCGGGGGTGTGGGCGTAGTCGACCACCACTTCCACCTCGCGCCCGGTCACCCGTTGCAGGCGACCGGGCACGGGTGTCAGCCTTGCCACCACGGCCGCGGCCTCGGTCAGCGGCACCCCCAGCGCACGCAGCGCACCCAGCACGACGAGCAGGTTGCTGGCGTTGAACTCGCCCACCAGCGCACTGCGCACCTCGGCCCGCTGCGCACTGCTGCCAGTGGTCTCGACGAGCGTGAAGGCCAGGCCCCCGTCGCCGTGGTGCAGGCTTTCGGCGCGCAGCCGCGCGGCGCTGCGCAGCGAGACGGACCAGAGCGCGAGCGCGCTGCCGGCAAGTTCCTGCGCCAGCTTGGCGCCATGGGCGTCGTCGATGTTGATCACCGCCGCACGCAGCCCTGGCCAGCTGAACAGCGAGCGCTTGGCCGCCCAGTAGGCGTCCATGCTGCCGTGGTAATCGAGGTGGTCGCGGGTGAAGTTGGTGAACAGCGCGACGTCGACGCGTGTGGCCTCGAGGCGGTACTCGGCCAGGCCGATCGACGAGGCTTCCAGCGCGCAGGCGGCGTAGCCGTCGTCCACGAAGCGGCGGAAGGCCTGGTGCAGCGTCACCGGGTCGGGCGTGGTCAGGCCGGTGGGCTCGACATCGCCGTCGTGGCCGTCCAGCGGCGGTGTGCCCCCCGCCGACGGCGCAGCCGACGGCGGCTGGCCTATCCCCAGCGTGCCGATCACGCCGCAGCGCCGGTTCAGTGCCGTGAGCGCCTGCGCTGTCCACCATGCGGTGCTGGTCTTGCCGTTGGTGCCGGTGGTGGCCACGATGTCGAGCACGGCGCTCGGCTGGCCACACACCGCGTCGACCACGACACCGGCAGCCGCCTTCAGGCCGGGCAGCGTGGCGATGCGCGGGTCGCCGAAGGCAAATGCCTCTGCGCCCTCGGCTTCCACGAGGCATGCCGCGGCACCCGCGGCCAGCGCCTGCGGCACGAAGCGCCGGCCGTCGCTGGCGTAGCCGGGCCAGGCGATGAAACCATCGCCCGGACGCACGGCGCGGCTGTCGCCCCGCAGCCGTGCGCCGCCGTTCAGCGGCACACGCCCAGCCAGCCAGGCGGCGGCTTCGTCGGCAGTGGCCAGCGCGGTGGTCACGTCAGAAGCTCTCGGTCTCGGCCGCGACCGGCTTGGCGCTGATCTGCGCCTTGACGTCGATGTCGGGTGCCACGTTCATCATGCGCAGCGTTTGCTGCACGACCTGGCTGAAGATGGGCGCTGCGACGTCGCCGCCGTAGTAGATGCCCTTGCCGGGCTCGTCGACCATCACCGCCACCACGATGCGCGGGTTGGCCACCGGCGCCAAGCCGACGAACCAGGCGCGGTACTTGTTGCTGTAGCCCTTGCCTTCTTGCTTGCGTGCAGTGCCCGTCTTTCCGCCCACCGAATAGCCGATGGCCTGCGCCTTGGGCGCCGTGCCGCCGGGCCCGGCGGCCAGCTGCAGCATCTGGCGCACCTGCTGCGCGGTCTTGGCGGACATCACCCGCTGGCCCGCCAGCGGCTGGCCTTCGACGGCATCGCTGCGCTGGATGGTCACTGGGATGAGTTCGCCGTCGCGCGCGAACACCGTGTAGGCGCGCGCCAGCTGGAAGAGGCTCGCTGACAGGCCGTAGCCGTAGCTCATGGTCGCGTGCTCGATAGGGCGCCACGTCTTGTAGGGGCGCAGCCGGCCCGTCACTGCGCCTGGGAAATCGATGCGCGGCTTCTGGCCCAGACCGATGGCGGTGTAGATCTCCCACATCTCGCGCGCCGGCATGGAAAGCGCCAGCTTCACGGTGCCGACGTTGCTGCTCTTCTGGATGACCTCGGCCACCGTCAACGTGCCGTGCGGATGCGAGTCCGTGATGGTGCTGCCCGTGATGGTGATGCGGCCCGGCGCGGTGTCGACGTGCGTGGCGGGCGTGACGCGACCGGTGTCGAGCGCCAGCGCGGCGACGAAGGGTTTCATCGTCGAGCCAGGCTCGAAGATGTCGGTCAGCGCACGGTTGCGCAGCTGCCCACCCGTGAGGTTGCGGCGGTTCGCGGGGTCGAAGCTGGGGTAGTTGGCCAGCGCCAGCACTTCGCCTGTCTGCACGTCGAGCACGACCACGCTGCCGGCCTTGGCGTTGTGTTCCTTCACCGCGTCGCGCACACGCTGGTAGGCGAAGAACTGCACCTTGCTGTCGACGCTGAGGGTGACGTCGCGGCCGTTCACCGGGTCGGCCTGGTCGCCGACGTCCTCGACCACTCGGCCCAGCCGGTCGCGCACCACCGTGCGCTGGCCGGCCTTGCCGAGCAGCTGTTCCTGGAAGCCGAGCTCGATGCCTTCCTGGCCTTTGTCGTCGATGTTGGTGAAGCCCACCACGTGTGCCGCGGCCTCGCCTTCGGGGTAGCGGCGCTTGTATTCGCGCACTTCCTGCACGCCCTTGAGTTCCATCGCCTTGACTTCCTGCCAGGCGGCTTCCTCGACGTGTCGGCGCAGCACCACGGCGCCGTTGCTCACGCCGTCGAGCTTGGCTGCAAGTTCGGTCAGCGGCATGGCCAGATGGCGCGCGAGTGCCTTGCGCTGCGCGCTGTCGGCCGTGAAGGTCTTTACGTCGACCTGCACCGAAGGCAGCGCCACGCTGGTGGCCAGCACGAGGCCATTGCGGTCGAGGATGCGGCCGCGGCTGGCCGGCAGCGGCTGCTTGTGGAAGAAGCGCTTTTCGCCTTCGGCCTGGTAGAAGTCCGTGGCGACAATCTGCAGGTGCACCGCGCGGCCCAGCAGCAGCAGGAAGGCCATGCCGACCAGCACGACGACGAAGCGCGAACGCCAGGGTGGCGTCTTGCTCGCCAGCAGCGGGCTGGTGGCGTAGTTGACGCTGCGCACGCTGTTCGGGCTGCCGCGACTCATCGTTGCACCTGTGATGCTGCGGTGTCGTAGACGTAGGCGGTCACTGCAGGCGTCGCGGTGCGCATCTGCAGGCGTTCACGCGCAGCGCGTTCCACGCGCAGGTGCGTGCCTTGGGCCTGGGCCTCGGCGTCCAGGCGCTTGTACTCGGCGTCGAGCTGCTTCTGCTCGGCGCGCGCGGCGTCCAGCGCGGCGAAGAGTTGGCGAGATTCGTAGGCCGACTTCACCAGCAGCAGGCTGCTGGCGATCAGCGCGACGAAGAGCAGCACGTTGAGCTTCACGGGGCGCGCCGGCTCAGGCGACTTCGGTGCGCTCGGCCACGCGCAACACGGCCGAACGTGCGCGCGGGTTGGCGCTGATCTCTTCGGCCGTCGGCTTCAGCCGGCCCAGTGCCGCCAACCGCATCGGTTGCGCCGGCGCGAAGGGCGCGCGACGGTCCACCACCTCGCGGCTTTCGCGGGCGATGAAGGTCTTCACGATGCGGTCTTCGAGCGAATGGAAGGCGATCACGACCAGGCGTCCGTGCGGGGCGAGCAGCGCCAGGGCCGCCTTCAGCCCCTGTTCGAGCGCTTCAAGCTCGGCGTTGACGTGAATCCGTAGAGCTTGAAACGTGCGCGTTGCAGGGTCCTGGCCCGGCTCGCGGGTCTTGACGGTGCGAGCCACGAGCGCGGAAAGCTCGCCGGTGCGAACGACGGGAGCGCCGCCTTCGCGGCGAGCGACAAGCGCCTTTGCAATCTGAGCAGCAAACCGTTCTTCGCCATAGTCACGTATCACCTCCGTGATTTCACGCACGTCGGCGCGTGCCAGGAATTCAGCCGCCGTTTCGCCGCGCGTGGTGTCCATGCGCATGTCCAGCGGGGCGTCGTAGCGGAAACTGAAGCCGCGTTCGGGGTTGTCGATCTGCGGCGAGCTGATGCCCAGGTCGAGCAGCACGCCTTGCACCTGCGTGATGCCGCGCGCCGCCAGTTCGGCCTGCATGGCGTCGAAGCTCTCGTGGCAGATGACGAAACGCGGGTCGGTGATGGAGGCCGCCTCGGCGATGGCCTCGGGGTCCTTGTCGAAGGCCACCAGCCGGCCCGCCGGCGACAGCAGCGCCAGCACGGCACGGCTGTGGCCGCCACGGCCGAAGGTGCCGTCGACGTAGGTGCCATCGGGCTGCGTCACCAGGGCCTGCACGGCCTCTTCGAGCAACACGGTGGTGTGGCGCCATGCCGAGGCCGCGTTCACCGGATGACCAGATTTCGCAAGGTGTCGGGCCGGGGTCTGGCCAGCGCCTCGGTCTCGCGGGCGTCGTGGCGGGCGCTGTCCCAGAGCTCAAAATAGGCGCCCACGCCCATGAACTTCACGTCGCGCTCCAGCCCCGCCCAGGCCCGCAGTTCGGGCGGGATGAGCACACGCGCGGCGCTGTCGAGTTCCACCTCGGTGGCACTGCCGATGAAGAAGCGACGCCAGGCGTCGTCTTCGGTGGTCAGCGCGAGCACGTTGTTCTCGAAGGCCTCCCACACCGGCAGCGGGTACAGCGACAGGCAGCCATCGGGGTTCTTCGTCACCACCATCTGGCCCTGCACGGTGGCCATGAGTACGTCACGCCAGCGGGCGGGCACGGTGATGCGCCCCTTCCCGTCCAACGTCAGTACCGGACCCCCGCGAAAGACCATGGCAGCCACCTTCCCCCACTAAACACCACGATCTCCCACTTTAACCGAGACGTCTTGAACGGGTCAATCCACGACGAGTGAAAATCTAATCAAATCAACAACTTAGAAGGAATTTCTAAGTTGTTTTTTGAAAGAAAATCGTTGTGAATTAAGGACTTGCAGAAGTGACTGCAAGTCGTTTCTAAGAAACTGCGGTCCTGCCGGCCCGTCCGCCCACGTTCAAGAGAGCTGCATGTCCTACGAAGACCCGCTATGGAAGTTGCGCCACGCGCTGGCCGGAGTGGCTCTCGCGCTGCTGCTGTCCGTCGTCGTGGCTGCCCTGCTGGGCGCTGCGCTGGGCGACCTGATCGCTGGCACCTACGGCGCACGCGTGGCGATGTATGGCGCTCTGCTGCTCTACGTGGTGGTGGGTGCCGGTGTGCTGTTCGCCAAGGTGGCTCAGCACGAAGCCCGCCCGTTGTCGCCGGGGCGCATCGGCCTTTGGTTTGCCAGCCTGTGGCTATGGCCGCTGCTGCTCACCCGCCGCGCCGCCCGCGAAGCGGGCAGGGAAGACGAGGCCTAGTTCGACTGCAGGATCCGCCGGCCGGAAGCCGACTGCAGCGGCCGCGCATTCATCGGATAGATGCGCGCGAAAACCTCGATCTGCTCGGGCGCCAGCGTCACCGGATGCCGCATCACGATCCACTGCACGCCTTCCGAGCAAGGCGGTGTGGTCAGCGAGCCCATGTAGGTGTAGTAGCGCCGGTCGGCCGGCAGCAGTGCGGAGAGTTCCAGCGGCATGCGAGCCGAGTTGGCGTCGCCGTGCTCCAGCGGCAGGTTGCTCCAGACCTGCTGCAGCACCGGATGCGCCGGGCCCTGGTCGAAGAGCAGCGCCACCACCGCCAGCCGTCCCTGCTCGTCCTTGTGCACGAGGTGCAGTGACATCTCGAACTGGCGCCCGTCGATGCGCTCTTCCGAGGGACGGTGGAAGTGGAACTGCTGCAGTTCGAAGCGCTTGCCGCCGACCTCGATGCTGTTGCCCTTGGCGAGTTCGACCTGCACGGTGTGGCCGTTGTCGAGCACGGCAAACTTGCTGGCGTGGTAGTCGAAGGTCACGGGCTCCAGGTCGACGGCGAGACCGCCGCGGATGTCGATGGGGCTCTGGCGCTGACCGGTCCTGCACAGCGAGAACTCGGGCTTCAGCCCGCCCCAGGATTCGGGGCCGGTGCCGCCTTGGTAGGCCCAGTGGGATATGTGCGCGTCTGCGGCTTTGCCAGGGTCGTGGCCAGGGGTAACTTGGGCGCCGGTCTTCCGGCTGCCTGCCGTGGCCTGCGCAGGTGAAGCCGCGGCGGCCGGAGAGCGCTTCGACACGCGGACGTCATAGGGGCCGCCAGCCACGCTGGTGCGCACTGCCGACAGGCGCTCGGAGAGGCGCTGGCGCAGGTGTTCCAGTGGGTCGACGGGTGCGGCAGGCGCACCGCTGGCAACGGCCTGCGCGGCTGGCGCGGTCTTGTCTGACGGGGTGGGCTTCGTGGCCTTGGCAGGGCCGCGCATCACGAGCGCGGGAGCGGCCAGCTCCGAGGCCTGCGCGGCATTACCACCCAGCAGCAAGCCGGCCAGAAGCATGCCGGTGCGGACGCAGGAAACGGTGGCGAGGGTCGAGGGGGTCATGGCAAGGGCTCCTCGTCGGCATATCGGCAGTCAGCACCAGTGACTTGACCCCGGCAAGCCCGGAGCGTCGTGCCCAGGCAGGCCAGCAGCAGGGCCAGCGTGCAGCGCGGGCCGGGCTACAGCGTGGCGGCGTTGGGATTCATCGCAGCAGGGTCAAACGAGGCGGTGTAGTGAGGTGAGGTGATCGGTGCTTCAATCTTCCCCATGTCCAGATTGCGAAGACTCCTGCTGCTGGGCGCTGCGGCGGCGCTGGCCACCCCGGCGCTCGCCTCGTCGCGCCGCGTGCTGGTGACGATGACCGATGGTCCTTTCTACCCGCCACGGGCCTGGCGCGCGGCCTGGTCCGACCAGGATGCCGATCTCTCGCGTGTGCAACGCGGCGGGCGCGTGCTGCAAGCGCGCGGCGAGCATCTCGGGCTCGAGCTGAAGCTGGCCGACACTGCCGGCCGCGTGATCGACGGCGCCGAGGTCGAGATCTGGCAGTGCGACACGCTCGCCACCTACCGGCACCCGGACGTGCCCGCGCCCCCCGGCAGTTTCGACGAGGGCTTCCAGGGCTTCGGCGCCGCGCGCAGCGGCGCGCAAGGGCTGGCGCGGTTGCGAACGATCAAACCTGTGCCTTACCCCGGCCGCACGCCGCACATCCACGTCAAGCTGCGCCACGCGAGCTTCGGTGAATTGAGCTCGCAGCTCTTTGTGGCCGGCGAGCCCGGCAACGCGCGTGACTTCCTCTGGCGTGCTTTGGCGCCGCAAGATCGTGGCGGGCTCGAGATGCAATTGCAGCCCGCCGCACCCGACAGTGGCCTGCGCTGGACGGCGCGGCATACGCTGGTGGTGCCGGCCTGAACTGCCGGCAGGACCGGCTCGGCGCCGGCCCATCGAAAAAGTGTGAAGCAAGCCGATAGGCCGGATTCTGTGCGGCCGGTCTTCTCGCGAAGCCCGACCGTGACCGCCATTCCTCTGGGCCGAAGGTCACCCTTCGGCTCGGTGCTACCTACCCGCACACTCCCCGGGCCAGGTCAACGTGTGCCTACTTGGTATTGCTGCGCGTAGAGATTGCCCGTTTCACCCCGACCGGGGCGCAGCCCCGGTCGGGGTGGCTGCTCGGAGGCGGCTTGCGCCGCCTTCGGGCAGCTTGCGCTGCCCTCTCGCCGGCTTGCGCCGGCGCCTCGCAGAGCACCCGTCACGGGAACCCCGGTCGGACTCGTCTCTGTTGCTCTGATCCTCACCTCACGGTGGACAGCCGTTAGCTGCTACGCCGCCCTGCGCAGTCCGGACCTTCCTCCAGTGCCGTGTTTCCACGCTTGCACCAGCGGCGGTCTGGCCTGCTTCACGGGGCCGATTATCCGCTGCCGCGCCTAAACTGCCGTCCTTTCCTGCCTGTGGCACCGCCCCATGAGCACCCCTTCCGACGCGTTGCCGCTCCGTCCCGCCACGCCCGGCCTGCCCGCCGGGCAGCGCTGGCGCTGGCTGCCCCCGATGAACAGCCCGCGCTACTACCTGATGCTGGCGGTGCTGGGCATCTTCGTGCTGGGGCCGCTGGGTGGCGTGACGGCGGCCTACATGAACTTCAGCATCGGCTTCTTCGTCGGTGGGCAGGTGCTGGCGGGCATCCTGGGATCCACCGTCACCTTCGGCTACGGGCCCGAAGGCAAGCACGGCGCCAACTACATGCAGACGGCCGCGGCGTCGGTGGCCGGCATGGCCGGCATGAGCGTGCTCATCCAGGCCATGGTGTGGATGGGCCTGCCGCAGCCACCGGTGTGGCAGCTGATGCTGTTCATGCTGGCCATCGGCATGTTCGGCGCCGGTGTCGGCATGCTCTACACGCCCATCCTGGTCGACCGGCTGCAGCTCACCTTCCCGTCGGGTCTGGCGGTGGCCAACATCCTGCGTGCGCTGACCGACCCCGTGCTGCTGCGGCGTTCGGTGGCCCGCCTGGGCAGCGGCATCGGCCTGGGCATGGTGGGCGGCATCGGCTCGGCCAAGCTGGCGCTGCTGGGCGCCATCGAACTGTCGACCTCGACGCTGGGCGCCGGGCTGCTGGTGGGCGCGCGCATCGGCGTGCCGGCGCTGGTGGCCGGCCTCACCGGCACGCTGCTGATTCCCTACTTCATCGACATCGGCTGGCTCAAGGACGGTGAACCCTTCCGCAAGATCACCTTCCTGATCGGCCTGGGCATGATCATGGGCGCGGCGCTGCTCGACGTGGGCCAGATCCTGGCCCAGGCCTGGCGCCGCTGGCGCGCGCCGGCCGCGCAACGCGAACCGGTGCCGGTGCAGGCCGACTGGCAGCGCACGCATGTCGGCCGCCTCGTGGCCTGGGTGCTGTTCTGGGGCTGCACGGTGGTGATGGTGGGCGCGTCGGTGCTGCACCAGCCGGTGGGCTTCCTGGCCTTCGCGGTGCTGCTGGTGTTCGTGTTCGCGCTCGTCAACGGCATCTCACTGGGCATCAGCGATTCGTCGCCCATCTCGTCGGCCTTCGTCACCGCGGTGGTGCTGATGGCCGCACTGGGCCTGAAGGACCCGATCGTGGGCCTGATGGCCGGTGGCATCCTGCTGGTGGCCTGCAGCGTGGCCGCCGACATGCAGCAGGACCGCTCCACAGGCTGGCGGCTGGGCACGCCGCGCACCATCCAGTTCCGCTTCCAGGTGCTGGGGCTGGTGGTGGGCGCTGTGCTGACGGTGGGTTTCGCACGGCTGTTCATGAGCGCCTACCCGGTGCTGGCGCTGGACCAGACGGTGATGCAGGCCAAGGACCTGCCGGGGCAGTGGTCCTCGGCCATGACCTACAAGATCGTCGGCGCGCTGCGCAGCCTGACCGACGACAAGCCCTACCAGCGCTGGGCCATCGTGCTGGGTGTGGGCCTCGGCCTGGCCATGCAGCTGGTGCGCCAGGCGGTCTTCGGCAGCGGCGCCTACCAGCGCTGGAAGGAGCGCAGCGCCGGCACGCGCGCGGCCGACTTCGTGTTCGACGCCGTGCTGCTGCCCAACCCCTACGCCTACTCGTTCGGCACCTTTCTGGGGCTGGCCACGTCGGCCTGGTTTGCCGCGGGCGGCGTGATCGCCAGCCTGGCCAACACCTGGCGCGAACGCGGCGCGAGAGCGAAGGAAGATGACGGCCTGCCGGCCGACATGAGCACGGTCTCGCTGCTGGGCGGCGGGCTTATCGCCGGTGACGCGCTGGCGGCGCTGGGCCTGGGGCTGGTGGGGCTGGCGGCTACGGTGGCCGGCTGAGTGCCGGTCCGCCAACGCTGCAAGGTCAGATCGACATCCTTTGCCGCACGCCGTCGGCTTCCATGTCGGCGCCGCGGCCGCGCTGCACGATCTCGCCGCGCTCCATTACCAGGTACTGGTCGGCCAGTTCGGCGGCGAAGTCGTAGTACTGCTCCACCAGCACGATCGCCATGCTCTTGCGATCGGCCAGCATGCGTATGACGCGGCCAATCTCCTTGATGATGCTGGGCTGGATGCCTTCGGTGGGCTCGTCCAGCATCAGCAGCTTCGGGCCCGCGGCCAGTGCCCGCGCGATGGCCAGCTGTTGCTGCTGACCGCCGGACAGGTCGCCACCGCGGCGGCCGATCATCTGCTTGAGCACCGGGAAGAGCTCGAACAGTTCGGCCGGTATCGCCGTGCCGCCGCTCTTCGTCGCCAGGCCCATGCGCAGGTTCTCTTCCACCGTCAGGCGGCCGAAGATCTCGCGGCCCTGCGGCACGTAGCCGACACCCCGCTTGACACGTTCGTAGCTCGGCGCCTTCGTGATGTCGGCGCCGTCGAGCGTCACCGTGCCGGCCTTCACCGGCACCACGCCCATCAGGCTCTTAAGCAGCGTCGTCTTGCCGACGCCGTTGCGGCCCAGGATCACCGTGACCTCGCCCAGCCGCGCCTCGAAGACGAGGTTGCGCAGGATGTGGCTGCCGCCGTAGTACTGGTTCAGGCCCTCGACCTTCAGGATCGGGGCGGTGGTGGACTCAGCGGCCAAGGTAGACCTCGACCACTTTGTCGTTGGCCTGCACCTCGCTCAGCAGGCCCTCGGCCAGCACGCTGCCCTCGTGCAGCACCGTCACCTTCTTGCGGCCCTGCGTCAGCTGGTCGACGAACTTCATGTCGTGCTCCACCACCACCAGGCTGTGCTGGCCTTCCAGCGTCAGGAAGAGCTCGGCGGTGCGCTCGGTCTCTTCGTCGGTCATGCCGGCCACCGGTTCGTCCAGCAGCAGCAGTTTCGGGTCCTGCATCAGCAGCATGCCGATCTCCAGCCACTGCTTCTGGCCGTGGCTCAGCAGTCCGGCGGTGCGCTGCGCTTCATCCTTCAGGTGGATGAGCAGCAGCACCTCTTCGATGCGGGCGAGCTGTTCACCACTCAACCGGTGGAAGAGTGCGGCGCGCACGCGACGGTCGGCTTTCAACGCGAGCTCGAGGTTCTCGAACACGCTGAGCTGTTCGTAGACCGTGGGCTTCTGGAACTTGCGGCCGACGCCGATCTGCGCGATCTGCGGTTCGCTCAGGCGCAGCAGGTCGACGTTGCTGCCGAAGAACACGGTACCGCTGTCGGGCCGCGTCTTGCCGGTGATGCAGTCCATCATCGTCGTCTTGCCCGCGCCATTGGGGCCGATGATGCAGCGCAGTTCACCGACGTTGATCGTGAGCGACAGCTTGTTCAGCGCGCGGAAACCATCGAAGCTGACGGTGATCTCGTCGACATAGAGTGCCACGCCCTGGCCGAAGTAGACCTGCTCGCCTTCGACGACGCTGGCGGTCCTCGCGCGGTGGGCGGCCAGGCGCTGGGCGCCGGCTTCCATGAGGTCCGGCGTCATGCGCGATCGTCCTTCTTGCGCCTGAAGAGGCCGATGATGCCGTTCGGCAGGAACAGCGTCACCGCGATGAACAGCGCACCCAGGAAGAACAGCCAGTACTCGGGGAAGGCCACCGTGAACCAGCTCTTCGCGCCGTTGACGAAAACGGCGCCGACGATGGGCCCGATGAGCGTGGCGCGCCCGCCCACCGCGGCCCAGATGGCGATCTCGATGCTGGCCGCCGGGCTCATCTCGCCGGGGTTGATGATGCCCACCTGCGGCACGTAGAGCGCACCCGCCACGCCGCACATCACCGCGGAAAGCGTCCAGATGCTGAGCTTGTAGGCGACGGGGTTGTAGCCGGTGAACATGACCCGCGTCTCGGCGTCGCGGATGGCCTGCAGAACGCGCCCGTACTTGCTCTGCACGATGGCGCGCGCCATCACGAAGAAGCCGATCAGCACCAGCCCCGAGACCACGCACAGCAGCACGCGCATGCTGGGCGTGGCGATGGGCACGTCGAGGATGCGCTTGAAGTCGGTGAAGCCGTTGTTGCCGCCGAAGCCGGTCTCGTTGCGGAAGAAGAGCAGCATGGCCGCGAAAGTGAGGGCCTGCGTGATGATGCTGAAGTAGACGCCCTTGATGCGCGAACGGAAGGCGAAGAAGCCGAAGACGAAGGCGAGCAAACCCGGCACCAGCAGCACGAACAGCATCTGTGCGACGAAGCTGTCGCTCAAGGCCCAGTGCCAAGGAAATTCCTTCCAGTTCAGGAAGACCATGAAGTCAGGCATGTCGCTCTTGTACTGGCCGTCGCGACCGATCTGGCGCATCAGGTACATGCCCATCGCGTAGCCGCCCAGCGCGAAGAAGAGGCCGTGGCCCAGCGAGAGGATGCCGGTGTAGCCCCAGATCAGGTCCATCGCCAGCGCGCAGATGGCGTAGCAGAGGATCTTGCCGAGCAGCGTGACGCTGAAGTCGCTGAGGTGGAAGACGCTGCCGGCCGGCACCATCAGGTTCAGCACCGGCACCATCACGGCAATGGCGATGACGGCCGCCAGCACGGCCGTCCAGCCCTTGGGGCTCAGGATGGAAGGCGCGTTCATTCGGCGCTGCGCCCCTTCAGCGCGAAGATGCCCTGCGGCCGTTTCTGGATGAAGATGACGATGAACACCAGCACCATGATCTTGGCCAGCACCGCGCCCTGCCAGCCTTCGAGCAGCTTGTTCATCAGCCCCAGGCCCAGGCCGGCGTAGACGGTGCCGGCGATCTGCCCCACGCCGCCCAGCACCACGACCATGAAGCTGTCGACGATGTAGCCCTGGCCCAGGTCGGGGCCGACGTTGCCGACCTGGCTGAGCGCGCAGCCGGCCAGCCCGGCGATGCCGGCGCCCAGAGCGAAGGCATAGGTGTCGACACGCGCCGTGTTCACGCCCACGCAGGCGGCCATGCGGCGGTTCTGCGTCACGCCGCGCACGAAGAGGCCCAGGCGTGTCTTGCCGATGAGCAGCGCCATGCCCAGCAGCACCAGCGCGGCGAAGGCGAGGATGGCCAGCCGGTTGTAGGGCAGCACCAGGTTGGGCAGCACCTGCACGCCGCCGGACAGCCAGCTCGGGTTCTCGACACCGACGTTCTGCGCGCCGAAGAGCGTGCGCACGCCCTGCATCAGGATGAGGCTGATGCCCCAGGTGGCCAGCAGCGTCTCCAGCGGGCGGCCGTAGAGCCAGCGGATGACGCTGCGCTCCATGGCCGCGCCCACCAGCGCGCTGGCCAGGAAGCTGGCCGGGATGGCCACCAGGATGTAGGCGTCGAAGGCCCCGGGCAGGTAGGCCCGGAACAGGTTCTGCACGAAGTAGGTGGCGTAGGCGCCGATCATGATCAGCTCACCGTGCGCCATGTTGATGACGCCCATCAGCCCGTAGGTGATGGCCAGGCCCAGGGCGGCCAGAAGCAGGATGCTGCCGAGGCTGGCGCCCGTGAAGAGCACGCCCAAGTATTCGCCCCAGGCCAGTCGTGAAGACACCGTGTCCAGGGTCTTGTTCAGCGCGGACTTCACCTCGGCATCGGTCTCGACCGCCAGGCGTTCGAGCAGCAGGCTCTTGGTGGCAGGCTGGTCGCTGCCGGCCAGCAACTGCGCGGCAGCCAGGCGTTGCGCCTTGTCGTCGGCGTTGATCAGCGCCGACGCCTTCAGCATCGCCAGCGCAGCGCGGATGGCGGGGTCGGTCTCGGTCGTCTCGGCCTTCTCGAACAGGGCCAGCTTGCCGACGTCGGCCTGGTCCTTGAGATCGGCGACGGCCTTGGCGCGCTCGGCGCGGTCGGGTGAGAACAGCTTCAGCGCGGCCAGCGCGGCCTCGAGCTCGCGCCGCATGCGGTTGGGGTTGACGACGTCCTCGGCGCCTTCGGGCAGCGTGGCAGCAGCGCCGCTGGCGGCGTCGGTGGCCTTGTCGTCGCGCACGACGTAGGCCCGGCCGCCGGCCACCTTCACCTCGTCGGCCAGCAGCGCCTGCACGTAGGCGGTGAGCGCCGGGTCGGCAGACACCACGACCTCGTTCAGTGCGGCAATGCGCGCGTCGCTGTCCCCCTGCGCGATGCGCAGGGCCTGGTCGGGCGTCAGGGCGTGAGCCCCACCGACACAGCCGACGCACAGCAACCAGACGGACAGGAACAGACGCAGCAGCACCGGCGGCCCTTGTAGCTTCATGAGGGGGACGGCGCCGCCGGGGCACACGCCGTCCCTGGGGTGCTTACTTCTTCGCGACCACCGGCTCGTCCTTCTTGCCCTTGTTCTCGGGGATGAACGGGCTCCAGGGCTGGGCCTTCACCGGGCCGGGCGTCTTCCACACCACGTTGAACTGGCCGTCGGCCTTGATCTCGCCGATGAACACGCTCTTGTGCAGGTGGTGGTTCTTCTCGTCCATCTTGCTGACGATGCCGCTGGGCGCCTTGAAGGTCTGGCCGGCCATCGCCGCGATGACCTTGTCGGTGTCGGTGCTCTTGGCCTTGGTCACCGCCTGCACCCACATGTTGAAGCCGATGCTGCTGGCTTCCATCGGGTCGTTGGTCAGCGGCTTGTCCTTGTGGCCGGCGATGCCCTTGGCCTTGGCGTAGGCGCTCCACTGCTTGATGTAGGCGTCGTTCGTGGGGTTCTTGATCGACTGGAAGTAGTTCCACGCCGCCAGGTGGCCCACCAGCGGCTTGGTGTCCACACCGCGCAGCTCTTCTTCACCCACCGAGAAAGCCACCACCGGCACGTCGGTGGCCTTCAGGCCCTGGTTGCCCAGTTCCTTGTAGAAGGGCACGTTGCTGTCGCCGTTGATGGTGGAGACGACGGCGGTCTTCTTGCCTTCGCTGCTGAACTTCTTGATCTTGGCGATGATGCTCTGGTAGTCCGAATGGCCGAAGGGGGTGTACTCCTCCATGATGTCGGCCTCGGCCACGCCCTTGCTCTTCAGGAAGGCGCGCAGGATCTTGTTGGTGGTGCGCGGGTAGACGTAGTCGGTGCCCAGCAGCACCCAGCGCTTGGCGCTGCCGCCGTCCTTGCTCATCAGGTACTCCACGGCGGGAATGGCCTGCTGGTTGGGCGCGGCGCCGGTGTAGAACACGTTCTTGCTGAGCTCTTCACCTTCGTACTGCACGGGGTAGAAGAGCAGGCCGTTGAGTTCCTCGACGACCGGCAACACGCTCTTGCGCGAGACGCTGGTCCAGCAGCCGAAGATCACCGCCACCTTGTCCTTGCTGATGAGCTGCCGCGTCTTCTCGGCAAACAGCGGCCAGTTCGACGCCGGGTCGACGACCACGGCTTCCAGCTTCTTGCCCAGCACGCCGCCCTTGGCGTTGATGGCGTCGATCTCCATCAGGATGGTGTCCTTCAGCACCGTCTCGCTGATGGCCATGGTGCCGCTCAGTGAGTGCAGCACGCCGACCTTGATGGTCTCTTGAGCGAAGGCCGGACCGTAGGCGAAACTGGCCGCGGCCAGCGCGATGGTGCCAAGCGTCAGGCTGACGTGGCGGCGGGTGGTATTCATGCGGGAAGCTCTCCTGGCTGGGTTGGTTTGCGTCGAAGCGCGACCCAAGCTCAGCAGCATTCGTGCCAGCGAACCGTTGCGACTGCCGCGGCCCAGCCGCGCTGTCGGCCCAGGTGCCCCGTCGACCCAACGGTCCCTTCGCTGGTTAGCATGGCACCCAAAGTGCTGAGACACCCGCCATGGACCTGACCCCCCGCGCTCGGCCGGCATTTGTGGCCGCACGCGCTGACTCGGAGCGAAGCGACGATGGATCTGACCCCGCGTGAAAAAGACAAGCTGCTGCTCTTCACCGCCGGCCTGCTGGCCGAACGCCGCAAGGCGCGCGGGCTGAAGCTCAACGTGCCCGAGAGCATCGCCCTGATCAGCTGTGCCATCCTGGAAGGTGCACGCGAGGGCAAGACAGTGGCGCAACTGATGAGCGAAGGCAAGACCGTGCTAGGTCGCGACGACGTGATGGAGGGCGTGCCCGAGATCGTCACCGAGATCCAGGTCGAAGCGACCTTCCCCGACGGCACCAAATTGGTGACCGTGCACCAACCTATTGCATGAGGACGGCGAGATGATCCCAGGCGAACTCCTCATCGACGACGGCGAACACGAACTCAACCCCGGCCGCGCCAAGACCACGCTCGTCGTGGCCAACAGCGGCGACCGGCCGATCCAGGTCGGCTCGCACTACCACTTCGCCGAGACCAACGCGGCGCTGCTCTTCGACCGCCAAGCCGCCAAGGGCATGCGGCTGAACATCGCCAGCGGCACGGCGGTGCGCTTCGAGCCGGGGCAGGAACGCACGGTCACCCTGGTGGCCTACGCCGGGCGGCGCCAGGTCTGGGGCTTCCGCGGCCTGACGAACGGGGGCGTGTGATGAGCAGGACGATAGGACGGCGCGCCTACGCCGAGATGTACGGCCCCACCGTCGGTGACCGCCTGCGCCTGGCCGACACTGGGCTCGTCGTCGAGGTCGAACACGACTTCACGCTGAATGCCGGCGGCTACGGCGAAGAGGTGAAGTTCGGCGGCGGCAAGACCATCCGCGACGGCATGGGCCAGAGCCAGGTCGTCAATGGCCCCGGTCAGCACGAGGCGCAGGACGTCGTCATCACCAACGCGCTGATCATCGATCACTGGGGCATCGTCAAGGCCGACATCGGCATCAAGGGCTGCCGCATCAGCGCCATCGGCAAGGCCGGCAACCCGGACGTGCAGCCGGGCGTGGACATCATCATCGGCCCGGGCACCGAGATCATTGCCGGAGAAGGCATGATCGTCACCGCTGGCGGCATCGACAGCCACATCCACTTCATCTGCCCGCAGCAGATCGAAGAGGCGCTGACCAGCGGCATCACCACCATGCTGGGCGGGGGCACCGGCCCGGCCACCGGGACGTTTGCCACCACCTGCACGCCCGGCCCCGAGAACATCCACCGCATGCTGATGGCCGCAGAGGCCTTCCCGATGAACCTGGGCTTCCTGGGCAAGGGCAACGCATCGCGGCCCGACGCACTGAGTCAGCAGATCGCCGCCGGTGCCATCGGCCTGAAGCTGCACGAGGACTGGGGGACGACGCCGGCGGCGATCAGCAACTGCCTTGACATCGCGGAAGTCACCGACACCCAGGTCTCGATCCACAGCGACACGCTGAACGAAAGTGGCTTCGTCGAGGACACCATCGCCGCAACGCGCGGCCGCACGCTCTGCGCCTTCCACACCGAGGGCGCCGGCGGTGGCCACGCGCCCGACATCCTGAAGGTGGTGGGCGAGGCCAACTTCCTGCCCAGTTCCACCAACCCGACCATGCCCTACACCGCCAACACGGTGGACGAGCACCTGGACATGCTGATGGTCTGCCACCACCTCGATGCGAGCATCGCCGAGGACCTGGCCTTCGCCGAAAGCCGCATCCGCCGCGAGACCATCGCCGCCGAAGACGTGCTGCACGACCTGGGCGCCATCAGCATGATGTCGTCTGACAGTCAGGCCATGGGCCGCGTGGGCGAAGTCATCATCCGCACCTGGCAGACGGCGCACAAGATGAAGGGTCAGCGCGGCACCTTGCCCGAGGACAACGCGCGCAACGACAACTTCCGCGTCAAGCGCTACATCGCCAAGTACACGATCAACCCGGCGCTGGCCAACGGCATTGCACACGAGGTGGGCAGCGTCGAAGTGGGCAAGTGGGCCGACCTGGTGGTCTGGCGGCCGGCGTTTTTCGGCGTCAAGCCGAGCCTGATCCTGAAGGGCGGCTTCATCGCGTCGGCGCTGATGGGCGACGCGAATGCGTCGATCCCGACGCCGCAGCCGGTGCACTACCGGCCGATGTTCGGCAGCTTCGGGCGGGTGCTGCAGGCCACCTCGCTGACCTTCATGAGCCAGAGCGCCATCGCCAGCGACATGGGCGACCAGATCGGCCTGCACAAGCGCCTGGCGGCAGTGAAGGGTTGCCGCAGCGTGAAGAAGGGCGACATGGTCCACAACGGCTATCTGCCGAAGATGGAGATCGACGCCCAGACCTACCGCGTGCGTGCCGACGGGCAGCTGCTGACCTGCGACCCGGCGACAGTGCTGCCGCTGGCGCAGAAGTACTTTCTCTTCTGACGCAGTGTCAGCGCGGCTGGACGTGGGTGCGCAGCCAGGCGGCGAAGGCGGGTTCGTCGAGGGTGCCCGAGGCCACTGCCAGCATGGTGAGCACGCAATCGGCGTCTCCGGCAGTCAGGCGCAGACCGTTCAGCGCCAGGAAGAGCTCGACGGACACGAAGGCCGTGCGTTTGTTGCCGTCGATGAAGGGATGGTTGCGGGCAATGCCGCAGCCGTAGGACGCGGCAAGGTCGGCGGCATCCGGCTCACCGTAGAGCGCCAGGTTGCGCGGCCGGGCCAGCGCCGATTCGAACAGTCCGAGGTCGCGCGTGCCGGCCGCACCACCATGTTCGGCCAGCTGCTCATCGTGCACGGCGAGCAGCACACGCGGGTCTATCCAGACCCACGTATCGCTCACTTCGCCAGCTCCCGCAGCACGTCGCGTCGCCCCTTCATGATGCCGCGCGCCAGTTGCATCTGCTCTTCGAATTCGGGGCTGTAGGGAGTCAGCTTGATGCCGTCGGCCGCATCGGTGACGAACACCATGTCGCCCTTCTCCAGCTTCAGCCGCGCCAGCACGTCCTTGGGCAGGATGACGCCGACGGAGTTGCCGATCTGGGTAAGCTTGAGTGCGGTCATGGCAGGCCTTTAGTTATAACGAACGTTATACTAGTCCGCCCTTGCCGCCCCCGCAAGCCCGTCATCGGAAAGCCCATCGACATGCTCACCGTCAACAAGATCATCGCCCAGGGCCGTGGCCTTGCACCGGCGCTGCGCAAGCGCGCCAGCAGCGTCGAACTGGGCTGGGACACGCGCCAGAAGAGCCGCTTCGACGCCGTCGACTCCGCCGGCCGCCAGCTTGCCGTCTTCTTGCCGCGCGGCACCGTGGCGCGTGGTGGCGACGTGCTGGTGGTGGAAGACGGTTCGCTGGTGCTCGTGCAGGCTGCGCCGCAGCCCCTGCTGGTGGTGCGCGCCTGCGCCGAACACGGCAGCCCGCTCGACCTGCTGCGCGCCACCTACCACCTGGCCAACCGCCACGTGGCGCTGGAGATCGCCGCCGACCATCTGAAGCTGGAACCCGACCACGTGCTGGCCGAGATGCTGCGGTCGATGCACCTCACGGTGACCGAGGAACGGCAGGGCTTCGAGCCCGAAGGCGGCGCCTATGCCGCCGCGGCACACGGCGCTGGCCATGATCACGGCCACACCCATGGTCACGGTCACGTCCATACCACCCCAACAGCGCCAGCGCACGGCAAACCCGTGCCGGTCAGCGTGGCCGCGGCTCCGGCGCCGCATGTGCACGGCCCCGGTTGCGGCCATGATCACGGTGAGCACAAACACTGAGGCAGGACGTGAGGCTCCGGAAGGAAGCCGAACGCCTGCCGAAGGCCCGAACGCGATATCACGCGTGAGCACTGACACCGCCAAGGCGCCCGGCCCCGGCGCCGCCACGCCGCCGGCCACGCTGCTGCAGCTGATGTGGCTGGCCTCGCCGGCGCTGCCTGTGGGTGGCTTCAGCTATTCCGAAGGGATGGAAGCCGTCGTCGAAGCCGGCCTTGTGACGAACGAGGCGCAGGCCGCCGACTGGCTGGCGGGCCAGCTGCAGCTGACGCTGGCGCGCAGCGACCTGCCCGCGCTGGCAGCGGCCCACGCCGCGTGGCTGGCGCACGACGCCGCCCAGGCACAGGCCGTCAACACCTGGCTGCGCAGCACGCGCGAGAGCGCCGAGTTCCGCGCCCAGGCCGAACAGATGGGCCGTTCGCTGCTCGACTGGCTGAAGAACGGCGCCCACGCCGCCGACCCGCGCCTTGCCGCGCTGGCGGCACTGCCACCCGCTCCGCTGTGGCCGACGGCCTTTGCGCTGGCCGCCGTGCTGGCCGGTGCCACGCCGCGCGACACGCTGCTGGCCTGTGCCTGGGGCTGGGCCGAGAACATGGCACAGGCAGCGATGAAGGCCGTGCCGCTGGGCCAGGCCGCGGCGCAGCGGGTGCTGTCTCGCCTGGCCGCCGAGCTGCCGGCGGTCGTTGAGCAGGCGCTGACCTTGCCCGCCGACGAACGCCAGGCCTATGCGCCCATGCTCGCCATCCTGAGCGCACAGCACGAAACCCAGTACTCGAGACTCTTCCGCTCGTGAAACCGTAGCTGCGTGCGGCGGCGAGGCCTTGCACGCTTCGTGCATCATGCCGGCGCATGAACACGAAGCTGCACGCGATCCCCGGTCGCACCAAGAAGCTGCCCCCGCTGCGCGTCGGCGTCGGCGGCCCGGTGGGCTCGGGCAAGACCACGCTGGTGGAAATGCTCTGCAAGACGATGCGCGAGCGCTGGGACATCGTCGTCGTCACCAACGACATCTACACCAAGGAAGACCAGCGCCTGCTCACCGTGGCCGGCGCGCTGGCGCCCGAGCGCATCGTCGGCGTCGAGACCGGTGGCTGCCCGCACACCGCCATCCGCGAAGACGCGTCGATCAACCTCGAAGCGGTGGACCGCCTGCTCGAGCAGTTCCCCGACGCCGACATCGTCTTCATCGAAAGCGGCGGCGACAACCTGGCCGCCACCTTCAGCCCCGAGCTGTCCGACCTGACGATCTACGTCATCGACGTGGCCGCTGGCGAGAAGATCCCGCGCAAGGGCGGGCCCGGCATCACGAAGAGCGACCTCTTCGTCATCAACAAGACCGACCTCGCGCCTTACGTCGGAGCCAGCCTGGACGTCATGGAAGCGGACACGCAGCGCATGCGTCCCGACCACGCCGGTGAGAAGGCAAGACGCCCCTATGTCATGACGAACCTGCGTACGCAGCAGGGCCTGGCCGAGGTGGTGCGCTTCATCGAGACCCGCGGCCTGCTCGTGGCCTGACGGCCGGCGCGTTCGCTGCGCCAACGCACAGAAGGCGGTGCAGGCATGGCCTAGGATGGCATTTCCGGGCCGCGCGCCCGTAACCAGTTCACCACCGGAGGTCACACCATGGGTCTGATGTCGTTCTTCAAGGAAGCGGGCGAAAAGCTTTTCGGCACCGGCAAGGCCGCCGCTGCAACCCCCGCCGCGGGTGCATCGCCCGAGCAGGTGGCGGCGCTGAACCAGACCGCCGGCAAGGCGATCGAGGCCTACGTCATCGCGCAGGGGCTGAAGGTCGACGGGCTCGACGTCGGCTTCGACGGCGCCACGTCCACCGTCACCGTGTCGGGCACGGTTGCCGACCAGGCCACCAAGGAAAAGGTGCTGCTGTGCTGCGGCAATGTCGCCGGCGTGGCCGGTGTGAACGACCTGCTGACCGTGACCACCCCGGAGCCCGAGGCGCAATGGCACACCGTGGTGGCGGGCGACAATCTGTCGAAGATCGCCAAGAAGTTCTATGGCGACGCCAACAAGTACCCGGCGATCTTCGAGGCCAACAAGCCCATGCTGAAGCACCCCGACAAGATCTACCCGGGGCAGATGCTGCGCATTCCGCCAGCGGCCTGAAGCCCGCGCCGGCGCGGCTGGCGGCTAGAGTTCCTGCATGCGGGCCGAGCGCCGGGCCGCGCCCAAGCCGGCCTGCGTTCCCTTGGGAGACCGGCTGACGCACCCGTCGGCCGAGGGGTTCGATTGAGCAAGCTCTATTTCCGCTATGCCGCGATGAACGCCGGCAAGAGCACGGCGCTGCTGCAGGCGGCGCACAACTACGAAGAGCGCGGCATGCGGGTGCGGCTCTTCACCGCCGCGCACGACGACCGCGCCGGGCACGGCATCATCGGCTCGCGTCTCGGCCTACAGCGGCAGGTCGAGACCTTCGGCCCGCAGACGGAGTTCGACGCCGGCTGGCTGGGCGAAGGTTGGGCCTGCGTGCTGATCGACGAAGCCCAGTTCCTGCAGCCCGAGCAGGTGCGCCAGCTGCACCGTCTGGCGCATGCGGCTCACCTGCCGGTGATCTGCTACGGCCTGCGCAGCGACTTTCGCGGCGAGGCCTTCCCCGGCGCCGCCGCGCTGCTGACGCTGGCCGACGACCTGGAAGAGATGAAGACGATCTGCGCCTGCGCGCGCAAGGCCAGCATGAACCTGCGTGTCGATGACGAAGGCCGTCGCGTCAAGGAAGGCGAGCAGGTCGTCATCGGGGGCAACGAACGCTACCGCGCCGTGTGCCCTTCGTGTTTCTACAGCGAGGCCGACGACCCCGTCGACGCACCCGGCCTGTTCGGCTGACCCAGTACCGCAACCGGCACAACCGTCTCAGCGCCGCGTGGCCAGCCAAATGCTGGGCAGGATCAGCGCCGCACCGCCCAGATGGTAGGCCTGCGGCACTTCGCCCAGTAGCGCCCAGGCCAGCAGCGCGCCATAGACCGGCGACAGGTAGAGCATCAGCGAGGTACGGGACGCGCCGAGTTCACGTTGGATGTAGGCGTGGGCGGCATAGGAAAGGGCCCCGGGAAACAAGGCCGCCACGACCACCAGCATCAGCGCCTTTGCACCCAGCGGCGGGCCGGGCGCCAGCCAGGCTTCAAGCACCGTGAAGGGCAGCAGCAGCACCAGCCCGCCGGCAATGATGGCCACCAGCCGCTGCGCCGGCGACAGCCGCGAGGGCCAGTACTTCAGCAGCACCGAATACGCCGTCCACGAGACGGCGCAGGCGACGATCCAGCCGTCGCCCACCGTGAAACGCACCGCCAGCAGGTTCTGCAATTGGCCCTTGGTGACGACGAAGAGCACGCCCAGCAAGGCCAGCGCGCCGCCCAGCTTCTGCAGGCCGCTCATCCGTTCCTGCAGCAGGCGTGCACTGAGTGCGACGATGGCCACCGGCGTGGCGGCGTAGATGAGCGCGATGTTCGTCGAGGTCGTCGTCTGCCCGCCCAGGTAGACCCAGGCGCCGCAGATCCACATGCCCAGGGCACCCAGCGCCAGCAGCTGCTTCCACTCGCTGCGCCATGCCGCGCGCTGTTCCAGCAGCCCGCGCCCGGCGAAGGGCAGCAGCACCAGCCCGGCCAGCAGCCAGCGCCCGCTGGCCAGCAGGTGCGGCGCGATGACGCCTTCGGCGGCGCGCGCGATGACGTAGTTCGACGACCACAGCGCCGGCACCACCCACAGCAGCACCGGCGCCCAGCGCGCGGCGCGGCCCGAACGCGGCGCGTCCAAGCCCTTACCCGCGTTGCGCCATCGCCTGCCCCAGGCGCACCGCACCACCCGGCTGCCAGTCCGGGTTGAAGCGCAGCGGCCCGGCCGGGAACAGCAGCACCACGGTCGAGCCGAGCAGGAAACGCCCCATCTCGGCGCCCTGCGCCAGGTGGATATCCCGATCGTCGTAGCGCCAGTCGCGCACGACGCCCGGCCGCGGCGGGTTGACGACACCGTGCCATACGGTGGCCATGCTGCCGACGATGGTGGCACCCACCAGCACGTTCACCCACACGCCGTGCGGTCCATCGAACACGCACACCACACGTTCGTTGCGCGCAAACAGCCCCGGCACGCCGCGGGCCGTGGCCGGGTTCACGCTGAACAGTTCGCCCGGCACGTGCGTCATGCGCAGCAGCCGCCCGGCGCAAGGCATGTGGATGCGGTGGTAGTCGCGTGGGCTGAGGTAGATGGTCGCGAAGTGGCCGCCATGGAAATGCGCGGCCAGCGCGCTGTCGCCGCCCAGCAGCGCCGTGGCGGTGTAGTCGTGGCCCTTGGCCTGGAAGATGCGCTCGCCGTCGATGGCGCCGAACTGGCTGATCGCGCCGTCCACCGGGCACACCAGGTCGGCGTGGGCCAGCGGCCGCACGCCGGGCGTCAGTTCACGCGTGAAGAACTCGTTGAAACTGGCGTAGGCGCCGGGGTCGGCATTGGCCGCTTCGGCCATGTTCACGCCGTAGCGGCCGATGAACCAGCGGATGTTCAGGGTCGTCAGCGCGCCCAGCCGCGCCCCCGCGACGGCACCGGCAAACCGCGTCAGCGCCTGCTGCGGCAGCAGGTGCTGCGCGGCGACCGCCAGGCGTTCGGTCAGCGGCCGCGCATCGGCCTCGTGCGCGGCACTCACCGCCATGCGGGGAATTCGCGTAGCGCCTTCACGGCACCGGCGCCAACGCCGGCGCCAAACCGCTTGGCCAGACGCTCGACGACGTTGGGGCGCGGCGTGTAGTCGATGATCTCCTCGGCCTTGATGACTTCGCGTGCCACGTGATCGAGGTTGCCCACGCCATCGACCAGGCCGAGTTTCACGGCCTCGGCGCCGTTCCAGAACAAGCCCGAAAAGGTCTCGGGCGTTTCCTTCAGTCGTGCGCCGCGGCCTTGCCTGACGACGTCGATGAACTGCTGGTGAATCTGGTCGATCATGGCCTTGGCCAGTGCCGTTTGCTGTGCATTGGCCGGGCTGAAGGGGTCGAGCATGCCCTTGTTCTCGCCGGCCGTGAGCAGCCGGCGCTCGACGCCCAGTTTCTCCATCAGGCCCGTGAAGCCGAAGCCGTCCATCAGCACGCCGATGCTGCCCACGAGACTGGCCTTGTCGACGTAGATCTCGTCGGCGGCCACGGCAATGTAGTAGGCGCCCGAGGCGCACATCTCCTCGACCACCGCGTAGACCTTCTTGTTGTGCTTGGCCTTCAAGCGACGGATCTCGTCGTTGACGATGCCGCTCTGCACCGGGCTGCCGCCGGGCGAGTTGATGCGCAGCACCACGGCCTGCGCACCCGCGTCCTCGAAGGCGAGCTTCAACGCACCGACCAGATCTTCCGCATTGGCCTCCTCTTCCAGGCCGATCTCGCCCCGCACTTCCACCAGCGCGGTGTGCGGCGCGCTGGGCGCGGTGCCAGGACCTTGCTGCGCCAGGCCGGCCCACAGCACGACGGTCACCAGGCCCAGCCAGGCCAGGCGGAAGAACAGCCGCCAGCGGCGTTCGCTCTTCTGCTGGCGCAGCATCTCCATCGCCACGCGCTCGAGCGAGGACTCGAACCCGCTGCTCGCGCCAAGCGGCGTGGCCGCCACGGCGATGCCTTGCCGCGGCACGTTGTTCAGGGGGTCCACCGGGCCGGAAGGGGGTGGCGTGTCAGTGGCGCTCATGGGGAACTTTCAGAAGGCGGTGCATCGAAAGGCACCGGCCGGATGTCGCGGGAAGGATACCAATGCACCCAGCCGTCGCTCTCGCCGACGTGCAGTGGCGTCAACTGGCCGCGTCCGCACGGGCCACCGACGCAGCGGCCATCGCTGGGCTCGTATTCCGCACCGTGGATGCTGCACAGGATGACGCGCTTCTCGATGTCGAGGAACTCGCCCGGCTGCCAGTCCATCTCGGTGGGCACGTGCACGCAGCGGTTCAGGTAAGCACGCACCTCGCCGTCGAAACGCAGCGCAAAGGCGCGTGCCGGGCGGCCGCACTCCAGCACGTCCCAGACCCAGGCGCGGCCACGCTCTTCGAGTTCGGCGGCGGCGCACAGCGCCTCCGGCTCGACGTCCGGCTCGGGGGCTGCCACGTGACTCAAGCGTGCTCCAGCAGCCAGTCGTGCAGCTCACGCGTGCTGTGCGCGACGAAGAGCGGCTTGTGGGTCTCGAACGCCTCGGCGTCGTGTGCACCGTAGCTCACCGCCACGCGCGACGCGCCAGCGTTGACGGCCAGCAGCAGGTCGTGCGTGGTGTCGCCGATCATCAGCGTGCGCTCGGGCGCCACGCCGAACTCGGCCATCAGTTCCTGCAGCATGCGCGGGTGCGGCTTGCTCGCGGTCTCGTCGGCGGTGCGCGTGGCGTCGAACATGTCGGCCAACTGCGAGTGCGCCAGCGCGTCGTCCAGCCCGCGGCGGTTCTTGCCGGTGGCGACGGCCAGGAAGTGCTGACGCTCTTTCAGCGCCTGCAGCATCTCCAGCGTGCCGGGGAAGAGCACCAGTTCGTCCTTGCTTGCGAAGTAGTGGTGGCGGTAGCGCAGGCCCAGTTCGTTGACACGTTCGGCCGGTAGGTCGGGCACGGCATGGCGCAGCGCATCGTGCAGGCCCAGGCCGATGACGTAGGCGGCCGCCTCGTCGCTGGGCGCGGCCACGCCGACGTCGCGGCAGGCGTTCTGGATGCAGCGCACGATGAGCATCGTGCTGTCGAAGAGCGTGCCGTCCCAATCGAAGGCGATGAGGTCGTAGCGACGGTGTCGGGGTCTGTTCATGGGGGCAGGAGTGTCGCGCAGGTGCGTGCCGGGCGCAGGCGCGGGGTCAAGCCAGCAACGCGGTGCATTCGGGAGGCAGCGGCGCCACGACGGTGATGCGTTCACCCGTGGCGGGGTGGTCGAAGGCAAGCTGCCGGGCGTGCAGGAACATGCGGCTGAAGCCGTGTTCGCGCGCAAAGGCCTTGTTGCGCGCGAAATCCCCGTATTTCGGATCGCCGACGATGGGGTGGCCGTGGCTGGCCAGGTGCACGCGGATCTGGTGCGTGCGGCCGGTCTTCAGCGTCACGTCCAGCAAAGTGGTGGCGCCATCGTCGGCCTGCAGGCGTTGCGCCACCTTCACCAGCGTGATGCTGCGCCGGCCGTCGGCGTGGTCGGCGGCCACCACGCGAACGTGGCGTTCACCCTGCGCGTCCAGGCCCTTGTGCAGCGCCAGGTCGATGACCTTGAGCTTGTCGGGCCAGGCGCCGAAGACCAGCGCGGCGTAGACCTTGCCGGTGTCGCGGCTGCGGAACTGGTCCTGCAGCGCGGTCAGCGCGCTGCGCTTCTTGGCCAGCAGCAGCACGCCCGAGGTTTCCTTGTCGAGCCGGTGCACCAGTTCCAGGAAGCGGGTTGCCGGTCGGGCGGAACGCAGTTGCTCGATGACTCCGGAACTCACGCCGCTGCCGCCGTGCACCGCCACGCCGGCGGGCTTGGCGATGGCCAGCAGGTGTTCGTCCTCGAACAACACCGGGAACTCACGAGGCGGCGCCTTCGGCACCGCGTCCAAGCGCGGCACCGGCAACCGCATCGGCGGCAGGCGCACGTCGTCGCCCTCGGCCACGCGGGTGTCGGCGCTGGCCCGGCCCTTGTTCAGCCGCACCTCACCCGAGCGGATAACGCGGTAGACGTGGGTCTTCGGCACGCCCTTCAGCACGCGAAGCAGGAAATTGTCGAGACGTTGGCCTGCCGATTCTGCGTCCACCGTCAGGTGGCGCACGGCAGGGGCATCGGATGTGGCCGTCGGCCGGGCTTTGGCCCCTATAATCTGCCGCTCCACGTTTGCGCTGTAAGTGCTTGATTTTTCGGAGTTTACGCTGGCCTTTCCGGTGTACGCGTGGGGTGTGGCAGGGTGGGGCGCGAGCCCCCCAGCCCGCAACAGAGGTGATGCAACGCCCGCAGCGGGCGTTCGGGCCGGGGCCCTACAGGTACCTGGCAGGCCGCAGCTGCAGGTGGCAGAGAAACGAAGAAGAACCCTGTCTCGCCCCAAGGCGAGACACCCGTGAACACCCGTGGTGGCAGAGCGCCGAAGCCGGCGGCTCTGGCACCCGCGCCCGGTGCGCCCAGTCGCAGTCCATGTCGTCCCCGTCTCCCGTCCAACACCGCACACGCCTGCATGCGCTTCGGCCTTTCGCCGCAAGCCGGGGCGTGGGGGTACCGCCGCGTGATCCGCGGCGGCCAGGGCCGACGCCGCATGCCGCTGCAGCCGCGCCCGAAGCGCACGCGCCAACGCTGCGTCCCTGACCGCCCCCGGCGGCAAGAATCGCAGTCCAGGGCATTTCGCGCCGACGGTTCCACCGCGTTTTTCGTGCATCGATGTGAGTACGGCGAGTAATCGCCAAAACGGGCAGCGTGCCGCCAGGCACCCTGCCCCGCTGGAGTGCACATGAAACGCATGCTGATCAACGCCACGCAGCCGGAAGAGCGGCGCCTGGCCATCGTCGACGGGCAGAAGCTGCTCGACTTCGAAACCGAGATCGAGGGGCGCGAACAGCGCAAGGGCAACATCTACAAGGCGCTCATCACGCGCGTGGAGCCCAGCCTGGAAGCCTGCTTCGTCGACTACGGCGAAGACCGCCACGGCTTCCTGCCGTTCAAGGAAATCTCGAAGAACTACTTCCGCGAAGGCGTCGACGTCAAGAACGCGCGCATCCAGGATGTCGTCAAGGAAGGCGACAACCTGCTCGTGCAGGTGGAGAAGGAAGAGCGCGGCAACAAGGGTGCCGCACTCACCACCTTCGTGAGTCTCGCCGGCCGCTACCTGGTGCTGATGCCCAACAACCCGCGCGGCGGCGGCGTCAGCCGGCGCATCGAGGGTGAACAGCGCGAGGAGCTGAAGGAAAACCTCGACCAGCTCGACTACCCCAAGGGCATGAGCCTGATCGCGCGCACCGCCGGCATCGGCCGCAGCGCCGAAGAGCTGCAGTGGGACCTGAACTACATGCTCAAGCTGTGGGACGCCATCGACGGCGCTTCCAAGGCGGGCAAGGGCGCCTTCCTGATCTACCAGGAAAGCAGCCTCGTCATCCGTGCCATCCGCGACTACTTCACCGCCGACATCGGCGAGATCCTGATCGACACCGACGACATCTTCGAGCAGGCCCAGCAGTTCATGAACCACGTGATGCCCGAGACGGCCAATCGCGTGAAGCGCTACCGCGACGACGCGGCGCTGTTCAGCCGCTTCCAGATCGAGCACCAGATCGAGACGGCCTTCAGCCGCACGGTGAACCTGCCCTCGGGCGGCGCCATCGTCATCGACCACACCGAGGCGCTGGTCTCGGTGGACGTGAACTCGGCGCGCGCCACGCGCGGCAGCGACATCGAGGAAACCGCCACCCGCACCAACCTGGAAGCCGCCGACGAAGTGGCGCGCCAGATGCGCCTGCGCGACCTGGGCGGCCTGATCGTCGTCGACTTCATCGACATGGAAGAGAGCAAGAACCGGCGCGAGGTGGAAAACCGCCTGCGCGACGGCCTGCGCTCCGACCGTGCCCGCGTGCAGTTCAGCAGCATCAGCAAGTTCGGCCTGCTCGAGCTTTCCCGCCAGCGCCTGCGCCCGGCGCTGAGCGAAGGCAACCACATCACCTGCCCGCGCTGCAACGGCACCGGCCACATCCGCGACACGGAGTCTTCTGCACTGCAGATCCTGCGCATCATCCAGGAAGAGGCGCTGAAGGAAAACACCGCCGCCGTGCACGTGCAGGTGCCGGTGGAAGTGACGAGCTTCCTGCTCAACGAAAAGCGCAGCGAAATCACCAAGATCGAACTGAAGCAGCGCGTCACCGTGCTGCTGGTGCCCAACAAGCACCTCGAGACGCCGAACTACAAGCTGGAGCGCCTGCGCCACGACGACCCGCGCCTGGAGAGCCTGCAGGCCAGCTACACGATGATCGAGGAGCCGGACGACGAGGTGGGCATCACCCGTCGCGAAAAGGCCAAGCCCAAGCAGGAACCGGTGATCAAGGGCGTGCTGCCCGACCAGCCGGCGCCGCCCGCGCCGGCCCCGGCGCCGTTGCCAGCCCCGGTGGCCGTGGCGGCGCCCGTGCCCGCGCCGCGTGCGCCGGCACCGGCACCCGCGCCGGCGGGTGGTGGCTTCTTTGCCTGGATCGGCCGCCTGTTCGGCGGCACGCCATCCGCGGCTCCTGCACCCGTAGCGGCACCGGCCGTGGTCGCTGCAGCCGTGGCCGGTACCGCATCGGCCCCCGAGAAGCGCGAAGGCCGACGCGGTGAACGTGGCGGCCGTGGTGGCGAACGCGGCGGTGAACGTGGCGGCCGTGGTGGCCGCGACCGCGGTGAGCGTGAAGGCGGCAGCCGTGAAGGCCGCGAGAACCGCGAAGGCCGTGGCCGTGGCCCGCGGCCCGAGACTGCTGCCGATGGCAGCGCGCCGGCCACCCGCGAAGAGCGCGCGCCGCGCAACGCCGAACGTGGCGGTGACCGCGGTGAGGGCCGCGGCGAAGGCCGTGGTGGCGATCGCAACGGCGAACGCCGTGGCCCACGCCCCGAGCGCAGCGCCGCGCCGCAGGGCAGCGAAGACTTGGCCAACGCCGCAGCCGTCGCCGCCCTGCCGCAAGGCCTGGCCGAGGCCTTGCCGGGTGCCGAAGCCCCGGCCGCCGAAGGTGAACGCGAAGGCCGCGGCCGCCGCCGCCGTCGGGGTGGCCGCGACCGTGGTGAAGGCCGCACCGACGAGGCACGTACCGACGAAACCCTTGCCACCGAAGGCGGCGAAGCCAGCGCAGTGAGCGAGACAGCCGAGGCCGCCACGCCCGCCCCCGCCGCCGAAGGCGAAGCCCCGGCCGAAGGCGGTGACCGTGAACGGGGCCGCCGCCGCGGTGGCCGTGGCCGCGACCGGCAGCGTGATGGCCGCGACGAGCAGCCCCGCGAAGGCGGTGAGGCCCCCGAGGCCGCACCCGCCGCGCTGATGCCGGCGATGCACGACGACGGCGAAGGCCAGCCCGCGCCGATGGCCGAGGCGGCAGTCGCCGAAGGCGAAGTGGCGCTGGTACCCGCGGCGTCTCTCGCAGCCGCTCCGGCGCCGGCCCCCGCCCCCCCACCGCGGGTGGCGCCTGCCCCGGCACCGACCCCCGCGCCGGCCGCCGTGGCCCCGCGCATACAGCCTTTCGTACTGCCCTTGACCGACCTGCAGGCCCTGGCCGCGGAAGCCGGGCTGGAGTGGGTGTGCTCTGATGCCGAAAAGGTCGCCAGCGCCCAAGCGGCCATCGCCGCCACACCGAAGGCCATCCACGTTCCGCGTGAACCGCGGCCGCCGGTTGTGCTCGACGAAGGCCCGCTGGTGCTGGTCGAGACGCGCAAGGACCTGTCGCAGCTGAAGCTGCCGTTCGACCAGTCCGCCGTGTAAGCAGCGCCCACCGCGCAGACTGCGCAGCAAGAAGGCCCCGCATGCGGGGCCTTCTTGTTTCAGCGCCTCCGCAGCCTGTGGGCGCCGGCGGGCCAGCAACGGGCCATCAGGGAAGTCGTTCCAGCGCGCGCTGGTAGACCGGGTCGTGCATCAGCTCGTCCCAGGGCAATGGCGCGGTCTGAGGCAGCAATGCGATGCGGCGCAGTTCGCTGTCGGGATCGGGCTGCCAGCGGCCGTCGGTGGCAGCGGCCTGCAGGTCGGCCAGCAGACTGTCCACCGCCTCGCCGCCAGCGGTGAGTGACTGGTTGCACAGCAGTGCCAGATCGCACCCGGCGTTCAGCGCCAGCAACGCGGCCTCGGCGTAGCTGAGCAGGCTGCCGTCGAGGTGGCGCGCGCCTTCCATGCTGAGGTCGTCGGTGAACACCGCGCCGGTGAAGCCGAACTGGCCGCGCAGGACGTCCTTCAGCCAGCGCTCGGAAAAGCCCGCCGGCCGGTGATCGACCTTCGGGAAGACCACGTGCGCCGGCATCACCGCGGTGAGCGTGCTGCTGAGCCATTCGTAAGGTCGCGCGTCGTCGGCCAGGATGGTCTTCAGGCTGCGCTTGTCGACGGGCACCGCGACATGGCTGTCTGCCATGGCGTAACCGTGGCCCGGGAAGTGCTTGCCGCAATGCGCCATGCCGGCGCGCAGCATGCCGTGCGCCAAGCTCTTGGCCAGCATCGTGACGACACGCGGGTCGCGGTGGAAGGCGCGGTCGCCAATGACCTGGCTGTGGCTGTGCTCGAGGTCGAGCACGGGCGCGAAGCTGAGGTCGACGCCGCAGGCGCGCAACTCGCTGGCCATCACGAAACCCAAGGCGCTGGCGGCGTCACTGGCAGTCAGCGCGCCGCTACCGGGCTGGCCCTTGGCGTCCTTCATCCATTGTTCGCCCAAAGCGCGCATCGGGGGCAGGGCGGTGAAGCCGTCGGTGCGGAAGCGCTGCACGCGGCCGCCTTCGTGGTCGACGCAGACCAGCACGTCGGGCCGCGCGCGCTTGATGGCCGAGGTGAGTTCGGTGAGTTGCTGGCGGCTTTCCCAGTTGCGTGCAAACAGCACTACGCCTCCGGTCAGCGGATGCTTCAGGCGCCGGCGGTCGGCCGCGTTCAGCGTGGTGCCGGCGATGTCGAGCACGACGGGGGCATGCAGGTTCATGGCGGGGGTTCCCGGGTTTCGACGACGACAAACGATGCCGCATAGTCGGTTTCGTCGGTGACGGTGACATGGGCCACCAGCTGGCGCGCGGCGAACCAGTCGGCCAGTTCGCCTGACAACTTCAGCACGGGTTTGCCGCTGGGCTCGTTGAGGATCTCGCAGGCCTTCCAGCTCATCGGCCAGCGCATGCCCAGGCCGATGGCTTTCGAGAAGGCTTCCTTGGCCGAGAAGCGTGTGGCCAGGAAACGCAGGCCACGCGCCTCGACCCGTGCGCGGCGGGATTGGAAGACCTGCAGTTCGGCCGGCCCCAGCACCCGTTCGGCGAAGCGGACGCCGCCGCGCCGGGCCACGGTGGCCTCGATGCGGCGGATGTCGCAGATGTCGGTGCCGATGCCGTAGATCACGGCTGCGCTTGCGCGGCGGCGATGCAGGCGCGGTAACGGCGCACCGTCTCGGGCAGGCCGAATTCGAGCGCGTCGGAGATCAAGGCATGACCGATGGAGACCTCGAGCACGCCGGGCACGCCGCGCAGGAAGTCGGCGAGGTTGTCGCGATTCAGGTCGTGGCCGGCGTTGACGCCCAGGCCGGCGGCCTGCGCGGCGGCAGCCGCAGCGGCGAAGCGCGCCAGTTGCGCGCTCTGGCCCGTCTTGCCATGTGCTGCAGCAGATCCATGCAAGTCGGCCGCATGCGCGGCCGCGTAGGGCTCGGTATACAGCTCGACACGGTCGGCGCCCACGGCGCGCGCTGCGGCCATCACGTCCGGCTCGGCGTCCATGAAGAGGCTGACCCGCACACCCAGTGCATGGCACTCATCGATCAGCGGCCGCAGGCGTTCGCTGTCGGCGGCGAGGTTCCAGCCGTGGTCGCTGGTGAACTGGTCTTCGCTGTCGGGCACGAAGGTGGCCTGGTCGGGTTTCACCGCGCGGATGAAGCCCATCAGGTTCTGGAAGGGGTTGCCTTCGATGTTGGATTCGGCCTGCGGCCAGTCTTTCAGCAGCGCCGCGATGTCGTGCACGTCGTGGGCGCGGATGTGTCGCTCGTCGGGCCGTGGGTGTACGGTGATGCCATCGCAGCCGGCCTGCAGGCACAGCGTGGCAGCGTGCACGACGCTCGGTATGCCCAGGTGGCGCGTGTTGCGTAGCTGCGCCACCTTGTTGACGTTGACCGACAGCGAGGTGCCGCCTGGGTGAGAGGTGTCGGGCAGGACGAGAGGATTCATCGCAGATCCACGAGGCGCTGCACGCCTTGCCAGACTTGGCGCGTGCGCAGCGGCGTGGGGCCCAGATGATAGTGAAGCAGCGCGCGCAGCGGCCCGCGCAGAGCCGTCGCCACCGGCGCGCAGGCCGCTCGCAGCGCGGCGGCGCTACCGGCCTGCGCCTGGTGCGTCAGTGCGGCTTCCAGCGCCACCCAGGTGTTGCCGGACAGGCCTTCGGCCTGCGCGATGACGCCGCCCTCGGCGGTCAGCGTGTAGCGTGCGTCAGGTGCCAGCGGCTGCGCAGTGAGCGTGGCGCTGTCGAGTTCGGGCAGCCAACCGAGCTCACGCAGCAGCACGAGCTCGAAGGCGCGCAGTGCCGGGCCCTCGTCCTCAGCCGCGCCCAGAGCGGCCAGCGTGTCGGCATAGGCGTCGAAGAGCACGGGGTGAGCATCCTGCCTCGCCAGCAGCTTGAGCAGCAGTTCGTTCGCGTAGAAGCCCGAGAACATCGCTGCAGCGCCCAGCAGCGGCTGGCCGCCGGCCCATTCGGCACCGCGCAAGTTGAAGATCTCGGCCTGCTCGTCGGCCGGCGCCTTGCCCAGTTGCGCCAGCAGCGGCTGGAAGGGTAGCAGCACGGCTCGGAAGTTGGACGTTGGCCGCTTGGCGCCCTTGGCCGCCACCACGATGCGCCCCTGCGTGCGCGTGAAGAGCTCGACGATCAGACTGGTTTCACTCCAGTCGTGGGCGTGCAGGACGTAAGCCCGTAGCGCGGTGCCGCGACCGCCGCCGGGCCGCCCCAAGGCGGTCAACTCCCCCCGGGGGACGACGCGAAGCGTCTTGGGGCCTTCATCATTCGTAGCCATAGCTGCGCAGGTGGGCCTCGCTGTCGGCCCAGCCCGAGCGCACCTTGACCCACAGTTCGAGGAAGACCTTGGCGTCCCACAGCCGTTCGAGTTCCTGGCGCGCTTCGCTGCCGATGCGCTTCAGGCGCTCGCCGCCCTCGCCGATGATCATGCCCTTGTGGGCGTCGCGCTCGACCACGATGGTGGCGCCGATGCGCCGGAGATTGCCTTCTTCGACGAAGCTGTCGATGACCACCGTGCAGTTGTAGGGCAACTCGTCGCCGGTCAGGCGGAAGAGCTTTTCGCGAATCAGTTCACCGGCCAGGAAACGGTCGGTGCGGTCGGTCAGCGCGTCTTCCTCGTACAGCCAAGGCTGCTGCGGCAGGTACGGCGCGACGATGCCCAGCAGGCGTTCGACGTCAGCCTCGCGCGTGGCCGACATCGGCACGTACTCGGCGAAGGCATGGCGCTCGTGCATCTGCTTCAACCAGGGCAGCACGTCCTGACGGCGCTGCAGCGTGTCGAGCTTGTTGGCCACCAGCAGCGCTGGCTTGCCCGGCGGCAGCAGGCCCAGCACCTTGGCATCGGGCAGGCCGAAGCGACCCGCCTCCACCACGAAGAGCACGACGTCGACATCGCCCAGCGAACTGAGCACGGTGCGGTTGAGCGTGCGGTTCAGCGCCGTGCCGTGCTTCATCTGGAAGCCCGGCGTGTCGACGAAGACGAACTGCGCGGCGCCCAGCGTGCGGATGCCGGTGATGCGGTGGCGCGTCGTCTGCGCCTTGTTGCTGGTGATGCTGATCTTCTGCCCCACCAGCGCGTTGAGCAACGTGCTCTTGCCGACGTTGGGGCGGCCGACGATGGCGACCAGGCCGCAGCGTTGGGGGGTTTCGATGGGGGTGTCTTCGCTCACTGGGGGTGTTCAAGAACGCAAAGGGCCGCCGGGCAGGTCGCTGGCCTTCAGCGCGTCGAGCATGCGGCGCGCGGCCTCCTGCTCGGAGGTTCGGCGCGACTTGCCCTCGCCCTGCTCGGCCAGGCCCAGCGTCGGCACCGCGCACTCAACTTCGAAAGTCTGCGCATGCGCCTGGCCACGGGTGGCGGTGATGCGGTAGACGGGCACGGGCAGCTTGCGCGCCTGCAGCCATTCCTGCAGTTCGGTCTTGGGGTCCTTGCTCCAGTGCTCGGCCTCGGTGGCCTCGATGACTTCGCCGAACAGACGCTGCACCACGGCCCGCGCGGCCGCGTAGCCACCCTCGAGGAAAACCGCGCCGATCACGGCCTCCATTGCGTCGGCCAACAGCGAGGGGCGCAGCGCGCCACCGCCACGCAACTCGCCTTCGGACATGCGCAGCACGTCGGGCAAGCCCAGCGCCAGTGCCGCCCGGTGCAGGCTGTCCTCGCGCACGAGGTGGGCGCGCACGCGCGTGAGGTCGCCCTCGTCGCTTCCGCCGTGGCGCGCGTAGAGCAGCTCCGAGACACCCAGGCTCAGTACGGCGTCTCCCAGGAATTCCAGCCGCTCGTTGTGCTCGGCGCCCCAACTGCGGTGCGTCAGCGCGCGGCGCAACAGTTCGGGCTGCGTGAAACGGTAACCCAGGCGTTGCTGCAGCGCCACCAGCGCCGCGGGTTCCGTCACCGTGAACGCCCTTCGTACTTGATGAGGATGTAGACCGGTCCGTAGATCGGCACCAGCTTGTCGTAGGCATAGGCGACGACGACGCGGTCGTTCTCCTTCGTCACGACGAGGTCTTTGCCCGAGATCGACGAGATCGAATACTCGACGTCCTTCTGCTTGTCGAAGGCCAGCTTGGCCTCGGCCACCGTGGTGGGGTTGGCGCGGGCGATCTTCTCGACCGTGCTCTGGATCGTGAGGTACTCGTTGACGGTGGGGAAGACGCGGATTACCAGGTAGGCCGCGAAGCCGAAGAGCAGGGCCCAGAACATCAGCCCGAAGAGCGTGACGCCCTGTTGCCTCTTGCCCGTGCGGCGCTGTGCGCCCTTTGCATACTTTGCATTCATGGCCTGACATCTCCCGACGCGACAGCCGCGCTCATGGGGCAACGCTCACTTGAACGCGCCAATGCGTCCCAGGTTGCCGAAGTTCATCCACACGAAAAACGCCTTGCCGACGATGTGCTCGTCGGCCACGAAACCCCAGAAGCGCGAGTCCTGCGAATTGTCTCGGTTGTCGCCCATCATGAAGTAGTGGCCCGGCGGCACCTTGCACACCACGCCTTCGGGGCTGTATCGGCAGTTTTCGGCAAAAGGAAAGCGGTGCGGCTGGGGGCCATAGTAGGCGCCGCGTCCGGGATCGACCCGGATCTGGTGCTCCACGGCCCCGAGTTTCTCGCTGAACAGCGGCGCGTAGCTCAGGCTGTCGTCGTCGTAGTGCTCGCCCTTGCTCACTGTTTGCACCGGTTGGCCGTTGAGGGACAGCTTCTGGTTCAGGTAGGCTACTTCGTCGCCGGGCAGACCCACGACGCGCTTGATGTAGTCCAGCCGCGGGTCGACGGGGTAGCGAAAGACCATGACGTCGCCGCGCTGCACGGGGTTGTTGTCGAGGATCTTCTTGTTGATCACCGGCAGGCGAACACCATAGTGGAACTTGCTGACGAGGATGAGGTCACCCACCACCAGCGTGGGAACCATCGAGCCGGACGGAATCTTGAAGGGCTCGAAAAGGAAGCTGCGCAGCAGGAAGACAACGAGGATGACGGGGAAGAGCCCGGCCGTCCAATCCAGCCACCAGGGCTGCGCCGTCAGCTTCGCCTTGGCTTCCTGCACGTCGCCGTCGACACGCTCGATGCCCATTCGGGCCAGCTCGGCGCGGCGAGTGGCGTCGTTGGCTTCCAGAGCCACGGCAGCGGCCTCGCGTTGCGGCTTGAAGTGGAAACGCTCGGCCAGCCAGTAACCCAGCGTGACGAGTGTCAGCATGAAAAGCAGCAGCGAGAAGTTGCCGGTCCAGAAACCGAGGAACCAGCCGCCGACGTAGACGAGCAGCGCGCCATAGAGGGCGGCGGTCAGGGAGCTCATGGCGGTCATCGCCGGGCCGTCCCAATGTGACAGCATTCCCCCATCGGGGTACGCGAACGAAGTGAGCTAGGGGGCATAAGGGGTCAGTCGTCTACCTGGAGGATGGCGAGGAAGGCTTCCTGAGGCACCTCGACGGTGCCGATCTGCTTCATGCGCTTCTTGCCGGCCTTTTGCTTCTCAAGCAGCTTCTTCTTGCGCGTGATGTCACCGCCATAGCATTTTGCCAGCACGTTTTTGCGCAGCGCCTTGACGTCCTCGCGCGCGATGACATTGGCGCCGATGGCCGCCTGGATGGCCACGTCGTACATCTGGCGCGGGATCTGCTGGCGCATCTTGGCCGCCACGGCGCGACCGCGGTACACGCTCTGCGCCTTGTGCACGATGATGGACAACGCGTCCACGCGGTCGCCGTTGATCATCAGGTCGACCTTGACGACGTCGGCGGCGCGGTACTCCTTGAACTCGTAGTCCATCGACGCATAGCCGCGCGAGACACTCTTCAGCTTGTCGAAGAAGTCCAGCACGATCTCGGCCAGTGGCAGCTCGTAGGTCAGGTGCACCTGGCGGCCGTGATAACTCATGTTGAGCTGCACGCCGCGCTTCTGGTTGGCCAAAGTCATCACCGGCCCCACGCTGTCCTGCGGCATGTACAGGTGCACGGTGACGATGGGCTCACGGACTTCCTTGATGCGGCCCAGGTCGGGCATCTTGCTCGGGTTCTCGACCAGGATCACCGTGCCGTCGTTCAGCTCGACCTGGTAGACCACGCTGGGTGCGGTGGTGATGAGGTCCTGGTCGAACTCGCGCTCGAGGCGTTCCTGCACGATCTCCATGTGAAGCAGGCCCAGGAATCCGCAGCGGAAGCCGAAGCCCAGCGCCTGGCTGACCTCGGGCTCGTAGCGCAGGCTGCTGTCGTTGAGCTTGAGCTTTTCCAGTGCGTCGCGCAGCTGGTCGTATTCGCTGGCCTCGGTGGGGTAGAGGCCCGCAAAGACCTGCGGCTGGATTTCCTTGAAGCCAGGCAGCGGGTCGCTGGCCGGGCCGGCGTTGTTGGGGAGTTTCTTGTCCAGCGTGAGCGTGTCGCCCACCTTGGCGGCCTGCAACTCCTTGATGCCGCAGATGACGAAGCCCACCTCGCCGGCCTTCAGCGTGTCGCGCGGCATGCTCTTGGGCGTGAACACGCCCATCTGTTCGATGCCATAGATGGCGCCCGTGGCCATCATGCGGATGCGTTCGCCCTTGCTCAGCGAGCCGTCGACCACACGCACCAGCATGACGACGCCGACGTAGTTGTCGAACCAGCTGTCGATGATCATCGCCCGCGGCGGGCCGTCGGGGTTGCCGCGCGGCGCCGGCATGCGCGTGATGACGGCTTCCAGGATCTCGTCCAGACCCATGCCGGTCTTGGCCGAGCAGGGGATGGCGTCGGTCGCATCGATGCCGATCACGTCCTCGATCTCGCTTTTGGCGTTCTCGGGGTCGGCCTGCGGCAAGTCCATCTTGTTCAGCACCGGCACAACCGTGACGCCAAGGTCGAGTGCGGTGTAGCAGTTGGCCACCGTCTGCGCCTCGACGCCCTGGCTGGCGTCGACGACCAGCAGCGCACCTTCGCAGGCGCTGAGCGAGCGGCTCACTTCATAGGAGAAGTCGACGTGCCCTGGTGTGTCGATGAGGTTGAGCTGGTAGACCTGGCCGTCATGCGCCTTGTATTCGAGCGCCGCCGTCTGCGCCTTGATGGTGATGCCGCGCTCGCGCTCGATGTCCATCGAGTCCAGTACCTGCGCTTCCATCTCGCGGTCACTCAGGCCGCCGCAGCGCTGGATGATCCGGTCGGCCAGCGTGCTCTTGCCGTGGTCGATGTGGGCAATGATGGAGAAATTGCGGATGTGGTTCATCGAACGTGATTGCATCGCGAAGCGCCTGCACCGCAAGGCCTCACGCGATGGGCTGGCGACTCAATGCGATGGGCTGCAGATGCGCGAAGTGGATGGCGCGCGAGACTAAAAAAAAGGCGCGTCCAAATGGATGACGCGCCTTCCAACAGAACGTTTGGCAACTGCTTGTTGGGAGTTCATTGTAGCCAAAAGAACCGGCCGGGAACCCGCGTCGTTGCTGGATTTCCGGCCGTTGCAGCGATCAGACAAGTAAATGTTTTCCACAGGTCATCAACAGTCCTGAAAGAGGCGACCGATGCAAGTAACGGACCCGGCCTGAGACCTTGGAAAATCGTAAATACCAGTCAGCGAGCCCGCATTCTAGACGTTGACGTCGCTAATCGCCCGCGGCGTGAGTTTGAAGTGAAAGGTTACTAACTTGAAGTGAGGCTCACGGTGCCGGAATGCCCGCCAGCCCGTCGGCTGGCATTCCACTATGCGGAAAGACCCGCTCAGACACTCAACTTGACGCCGCCGGCGCCGCGCCTCGAAAGGCGGCGCCCTGACCGCGATCAGCGCGTCGGCCTGATCACCAGATAGTTGGTCCACTCGCCGCGCCGCACCAGCACGCTCACCGACCGTGCCTTTTCGGCCTTGTTGGCGACGGTGGTGAACTGCTTGCTGTCGGCGATCTCGGTGTTGTCGATCGACAAGATGACGTCGCCTTCCCGCACACCGGCACGCGCCGCTGCGCCGTCGACGGAATCGACACGCACGCCGCCACGGACACGCAATTCCTTCTTCTGCGTGTCGCTGAGGTCCGACACCGTCAGTCCCAGCACGCTCTTGACCGCGGGCGCGGCCGGGCCTGGCTCGGCACCGGCACCGGCACGACGTACGGGTCGGTCGGCCTCGAATTCGGCCACGGTGACGCTCAGGTCCTTGGTGGCGCCTCGGCGGAAGACCTGCAGCATGATCTTGCTGCCCGGCTTGATGCTACCGATGAGACGCGGCAGGTCGCCCTGCTTCTCGACCGCGCGGCCGTCGACCTTGACGACGATGTCGCCGGCCTCGACACCGGCCTTGTCGGCCGGGCCGTCCTTCTCGATACTGAGCACCAGTGCGCCACGCGGCTGGCCCAGCCCGATGCTTTCGGCCACGTCCTTGGTGACGGCGCCGATCTGCACGCCGATGCGGCCGCGGATGACGCGCCCGTTCGTGCGCAACTGCTCGGCCACGCGCGTGGCCTCGTCGATGGGGATCGCGAAGCTGATGCCCATGAAGCCGCCCGAGCGGCTGTAGATCTGCGAGTTGATGCCGACGACTTCGCCTCGCAGGTTGATCAACGGGCCACCCGAGTTGCCCGGGTTGATGGCCACGTCGGTCTGGATCAGCGGCAGCAGCTCGCCCGTGTCGCGCTGCTTGGCGCTGACGATGCCGGCGGTGACGGTGTTGTCCAGGCCAAAGGGCGAGCCGATGGCCATCACCCATTCACCGACCTTGAGCCGGTTGACGTCACCCAGCTTCACCGGCGACAGGCCGGTGACGTCGATCTTCACCACCGCTACGTCGGAGCGCTTGTCGGCGCCGACGATGCGCGCCTTCATCTCGCGCTTGTCGGTGAGCGTGACGATGACCTCGTCGGCACCCTCGACGACGTGAGCGTTGGTCATGATGAAACCGTCGGCGGTGAGCACGAAACCCGAGCCGACGCCGCGCTGCTGCGGGGGCGTGTCGTCTTCACCACGCGGGTTGCCGCGGCGGTCGGGCTGCGGGCGGTTGGGTATGGGGATGCCGAAGCGGCGCAGGAACTCCTCCATGCTGGGGTCGACCTCGCCCGCGCTGCTGGCGGTGCCGCGGCGCTCGGTGGTGCGGATGTTGACGACCGAGGGGCCGACACGGTCCACCAGCTCGGAAAAGTCGGGCAACTGCACGGTCGGCGTGGCCTGGGCCAGGCTGGGCAGCGGATGCAGGGCTGCGGCGGCCAGGGTCAGGGAGGCCAGGCCGAAGACAAAGCGGCCTGCCCAGGAGCGAACGGAGATCATGTGTCGTGCTTTCATGCGATGCAGCGTGTGGGTGCCGTGGGAGGCAGGAAGAACGGAAAAGTTCAGGGCCGGCGACGCTCGAGTGCCTCGGCGAAGAGCTTGAGCGTCGGCGCAGGCACGTCGCCGACCACGGTCAACCAGTGCTCGCCGCGGCGCTGCATCAGCGTGGCGGTGGCGCCCTGCCGGGCACGCAGCTCGCCGCGGTGGCGTTGCGGCTGGTAGGGCTCGATGAACAGCGAGACATGCGTCAGGCCGTCGGTGAACACGGCCTGCAGCACCGGGGCCTGATCGCCGGCCGTTTCCATGCCGCGCCGCACGCAACCGGCGAGCTGGAAGCCAGCCACGGGCCGCTGCAGCACCCAGCCCTCGGCCGTCAGGTCAGTGGGTTGCTGCTGCGGGCGCACGACGCGCCAACCCTCCAGGCTGCGCGGGTTGCGCAGCTCCTGCAGCACGGCCTCGGGCCGCGGCTTGATGCCGATGGCCACTTCCGAGAACTGGGTCGATTCCAGCACCGCTGGCGTGGCCGCCGTGCCTTCGGGCAGGCCGATCACGTCGGCACGCAGCACCAGGCCCGTGGCTTCGTCGGCCCACAGGCGCTGCGGATAACGCAGCACGTCGCGCGGCTGCAGCATGAATACCGCCGCGTCACGGCCGGCCACGCGGGCCGAGCCTTCGCGCCGCAATTCGTAGAGCTCCAGCGCCTGGGGGTCGACCTGCTGCGGCGTCGTCGACCAGGCCGCGCGCGTCTCGCGCTTCTCGATCACCGCCACGCGCGTCTGCGGCCACAGCGTGTGCACGGCGTCGTTGTGGCGCAGGATGCGCTGCTGGCGGCCGTCCAGCGCCTCAAGGTGTTCGTAGGTCTGGTCGCCCACGGCGTAGTGGCCCACGCGTGAGCTGGACATGGTGCCGCCGACGCTGAAGACCATCGTGCCCTGGTAGTTGGCGGCACCGGCCGCGCTGCGGATGCGATTCAGCCAGGCCCGCGCTTCCGTCGCAGGCAGGGCGGTGGCGTCGGGCGCGGCCCGGACCACCACCGGCGGCAGCAGACAACCCACCAGCGCCAGCAAGGGCAGCAGCGCGCGCTGCGGCCGGACGGGCCGACCTCGCCGAAGCAGCGCCTCCATCAGCGCGCGGGCGCCGCGGGCACGGTCATCTCGACCCGGCGCAGCGCGCCGCCAGGCGCGGCCACGGCCACGCCACCGCGTGCCGCCTGGTGGGCGCGCAGGAACTCGTCCAGCCGCTCGTCGCGCACCACCACCATCGGCGCCGTGTCGGTCGCCTTGGCCAGGCCAGTCGGCGCCTCGGCACCGGGCTGGCTGACACGGGCAACCACCAGCACCCCGGCCACGACCACGAAGCCGGCCGCCGCGGCCACCGGCAGCAGCCAGTGCTGGCGGCGCCGGGCCGGAGCAGCCGCGGGCGTGGGCGCAAGCAGCACGGGTTCGGCCGCCAGGCGCTCGCGCAGACCGGCCAGGAACGCCGCGTCGCGCAACGCCGGCTGCGCCAGGTCGTCGGAGCGCATGACGTCGCCGATGAGCTGGTAGGCATGCCAGGTGCGCCGCGCCTCGGCATCGTCGCGCCAGCCGGCGCAGGCCGGGTCGGCCGCCTGCGCTTCGCCGTCAGCCAGTGCCGAGAGCCACGCGCGGGTGTCTTCGTTGGCCACTGGCAGGGGAAGATTCGAGGACTTGGCGTTCATGGTGGTGCTCAAGGGGTGACTTCAGGCGTCGGTCGGGGTTCGGCTACCAGCGCGCGCCGTCGCGCGTATCCAGCAGCGGGCGCAGGCGGGTGGCGATGGCTTCGCGGGCACGGAAGATGCGCGAGCGCACCGTGCCTATGGGGCAGTTCATCATTTCGGCGATCTCTTCGTAGCTCAGACCTTCGATCTCGCGCAGCGTGATGGCCTGGCGCAGATCTTCTGACAACGCTTCGATGGCCGAGTTCACCGCCGCTGCGATTTCCTTGCTGGCGAGCAAGGCTTCGGGTGTTTCACCGTCGGTTAGTTCATTCTCGGCGCGTGAAGTTTCCTCGCCGTCTTCACCGGTGTTGCGCGACGACTCCAGCACCAGCGGGTCGCGCTTCATGTCCATCAGCGCCTTCTTGGCGGTGTTGACGGCGATGCGGTAGAGCCAGGTGTAGAAGGCGCTGTCGCCGCGGAATTGCGGCAGTGCGCGGTAGGCGCGGATGAAGCTCTCCTGGGCGATGTCCTGGACGAGGTCGACATCGCGCACCATACGGCCGATCAGGCGCTCGACGCGGCGCTGGTACTTGACCACCAGCATCTCGAAAGCCCGCACGTCGCCCCGCTTGACGCGTTCCACCAGCAGCGCATCGGCATCCGCGTCAGACATTCAGTCGGCAGCTCGTTCCGGGCGGGTGGCGCCGGCAGGGGTTTCGGGAGGGCGCGAATATACCGCGGCGCGCAAGGCGTGCCAGGCGGCGCCGGCCTCGGCCGCCGTGACGGCCAGCCAGGGGCCACGGCCCTGCTTGGGGTGCAGACGCAGCAGCAGGAAAGGACCGAGGTCGATCATCAGCTGCAGCCGCCCGGGCATGCCGTCGGCCGTCCAGCACTGGCCGTCCCATTGCAGCAGCCGTTCACGCGGGCGCGACAGGCGCCAGGCCAGCAGCAGCGCGACGGCTGCGGCCGCCGCGGCGGGCACGATGACGGGCGCCTCGAGGTGCAGCAGCGCCCAGGCAGAAAAAACACCGGCCGCCAGCGTGGGCAGCGCGACGTTCAGCAGCCGCCACGGCCAGCCGCCCGTGCAGCGCACGGCCACCGCGGGTGGCGCGCGCATGGTGTGTCAGGCGCGCCGGAAGACCAGCGTGCCGTTGGTGCCGCCGAAGCCGAAGTTGTTCTTCACCGCGACGTCGATCTTCATCTGCCGCGCTTCGTTGGCACAGTAGTCCAGGTCGCACTCCGGGTCCTGGTTGAAGATGTTGATGGTGGGCGGCGAGACCTGGTGGTGCACGGCCAGGACGCTGAACACGGATTCGATGCCACCGGCGCCGCCCAGCAGGTGGCCAGTCATCGACTTCGTCGAATTGACGACCAGCTTCTTCGCGTGGTCGCCGAAGGCCAGCTTGATCGCGTTCGTCTCGTTCAGGTCACCCAGCGGCGTGCTCGTGCCGTGTGCGTTCAGGTAGTGCACGTCGGTGGCGTTGACGCCGGCATTGCGCAGCGCGGCCTTCATGCTGCGCTTGGGGCCGTCGACATTGGGCGCCGTCATGTGGAAGGCGTCGGCGCCCATGCCGAAACCCGCCAGTTCGGCGTAGATCTTGGCGCCGCGCTGCTTCGCGTGTTCGTATTCTTCGAGCACCAGCACGCCGGCGCCTTCACCGAGCACGAAGCCGTCGCGATCCTTGTCCCATGGGCGGGACGCGGTCTTAGGGTCGTCGTTGCGCACCGACAGCGCGCGCGCGGCCGCGAAGCCGCCCACGCCCAGCGGCGACACCGTGCTCTCGGCGCCGCCGGCGATCATCACGTCGGCGTCGCCGTACTCGATGAGCCGCCCGGCCTCGCCGATGCAGTGCAGGCCCGTGGTGCAGGCCGTCACGATGGCCATGTTCGGGCCGGTGTAGCCGTACTGGATGGACACGTGGCCCGAGATCATGTTGATGATCGATGCCGGAACGAAGAACGGCGAAATGCGGCGTGGGCCGCGCGCGGCGTATTCGACCTGCGTCTGCTCGATCATCGGCAGACCGCCGATACCCGAGCCGACCATGCAGCCGTAGCGCTCCGCACCGTCCTCGCCCAGCGTCTCGCCATGCGGCAGCCCGGCGTCGCGCACGGCCTGCATGGCCGCCGCCATCCCGTAGTGGATGAAGGTGTCCATGTGGCGCGCTTCCTTGCCGGGGATGTAATCCTCGATCTGGAAATCCTTCACCTCGCCGGCAAAGCGGCAGGCAAAGGCGGAGGCGTCGAACTTGGTGATGAGATCGATGCCGCTGCGCCCTGCCAACACGTTGGCCCAGCCTTCGGCCACCGAGTTGCCCACCGGGCTGACGAGCCCGAGGCCGGTGACGACGACGCGACGCCTGGACATCGGTAATCAGGCCTTCTGGTGGGTCGACGCGTAGTCGATCGCCAGTTGCACGGTCGTGATCTTCTCGGCCTCTTCGTCCGGGATCTCGATGCCGAACTCGTCCTCCAGGGCCATCACCAGCTCGACGGTGTCGAGCGAGTCGGCGCCGAGGTCGGCCACGAAGGCCTTCTCGTTCGTGACATCGGCTTCAGGGACGCCGAGTTGTTCGGCAATGATCTTCTTGACGCGTGCTTCGATATCGCTCATGACTCCTCCGGGAGTGGGGTCGGTTCAAACAGCCCGCGATTCTACCGGCGGGGCCCGTACCGGATTTTCAGGCTGCAGGCAGCGCCTGCAGATCGTGTCTTCGCCAAGCGGCTTCAGGCCATGTGCATGCCGCCGTTGACGTGCAGTTCTGTGCCGGTGATGTAGCCCGCCTCGCGGCTGGCCAGGAACAGCACGGCGTGCGCCACTTCCTCGGCCGCACCCAGGCGGCCCAGCGGAATTTGCGACAGCAACGCGGCCTTGGCGGCCTCCGGCAGGCCGTGCGTCATGTCGGTGGCGATGAAGCCGGGGGCCACGCAGTTGACGGTGATCTGGCGGCTGCCGAGTTCACGGGCCAGCGCACGGGTCATGCCCGCGACGCCAGCCTTCGCCGCGGCGTAGTTGGCCTGGCCGGCGTTGCCGATGGCGCCGACCACCGAGGTGATGTTGATCATGCGGCCGTAGCGCTGCTTCATCATCGGCCGCATCGCGGCGCGGCAGGCGCGGAACACGGCCTTCAGGTTGGTGTCCTGCACGGCGTCCCAGTCGTCGTCCTTCATGCGCATGGCCAGCGTGTCGCGCGTGATGCCGGCGTTGTTCACCAGCACGTGCAGGCCACCCTGCGTCTTGACGAGCGTGTCGATGGCGGCGTCGAGCGCCACGCCGTCGGTGACGTTCAGCACGATGCCCTCGCCGCCGGAGAACGCGGCCAGCGCCTCGGTGATGCCGGCGGCACCGGCTTCGGTGGTGGCCGTGCCGGTGACGCGGTAACCGGCACCGGCCAGCGCCAGCGCGATGGCACGGCCGATGCCGCGCGAGGCGCCGGTGACGAGTGCAACCTGCGGCGAACCCTGAACCTCGCTCATGCAAGCATCTCCTGCGCCGCCTTCAGGCTGGCGGGGTCGAGCACCGTGGTGGTGACGAACTCCGGCTCGATGCGCTTGACCAGTCCGGCCAGTACCTTGCCCGGCCCGCATTCGAAGACATGCGCCAGCCCGCGGGCCTTCAATGCCAGGGTCACTTCGACCCAACGCACCGGGCCGAAGGCCTGGCGGTAGAGAGCGTCGCGGATGGCGTCGGGCTCGGTCTGCACGGCGACGTCGACGTTGTTGATCACGGGGATGTGCGGCGTGTGCAGCGTCACCGTGGCGAGCTTCTCGCGCAGCGCCTCGGCCGCCGGCTTCATCAGCGACGAGTGGAAGGGCGCAGACACCGGCAGCAGCAGCGCGCGCTTGGCGCCCAGCGCCTTGAGCATGGCGCAGGCGAGGTCGACACCGGCCTTGCTGCCTGCGATCACGGTCTGCTTGGGGTCGTTGAAGTTCGCGGGCTCCACCGGCTCGCCACTCTCGGCCGCCGCGGTGGCGCAGCCTTCGCGCACGACACTGGCGTCCAGGCCCAGGATGGCGGCCATCGCGCCCGTACCCACCGGCACGGCCTGTTGCATGGCCTGCGCTCGGAAGCGCACCAGCGGCAACGCGTCGGCCAGGCTCAAGGCGCCCGCGGCCACCAGCGCGCTGTACTCGCCCAGCGAGTGCCCGGCCACCGCGGCGGGCTCGGCCCCCCCTTCGGCGCGCCAGGCCCGGTAGCAGGCGATGGCCGCCGTGAGCATCACCGGCTGGGTGTTCGTGGTGAGCTCCAGCGCTTCCTTCGGGCCTTCGCGGATCAAGCGCGCCAGGTCTTCGCCGAGTGCCGACGATGCTTCATGGAGGGTCTGCGTCACGGCAGGGTGGTCGCCCCACGCGTCGAGCATGCCGACGGACTGCGAGCCCTGGCCGGGGAAGACGAATGCAAATGCAGGCATGGATGAAGAGGTCTGAGCGCGGCGGTTTCGAGAGATCAGAAGTCGAGCAGCACCGCGCCCCAGGTGAAGCCGCCGCCCACGCCTTCCAGCAGCACGGTGTGGCCGCGCTGGATGCGGCCGCTGCGCACGGCAACGTCCAGCGCCAGCGGCACCGACGCGGCCGAGGTGTTGCCGTGCTCGTCGACCGTGACCACCATCTTCTCCAGCGGCAGCTTCAGTTTCTTGGCCGTGCCCTGCATGATGCGAATGTTGGCCTGGTGCGGCACCAGCCAGTCGATGTCGGCTTCGCTGCGGCCGGCCTTGGCCAGCACGGCGCGCGCGGCGCTGTCGAGCACCCCCACCGCCAGCTTGAAGACGGCCTGGCCGTCCATCTTGAGCACGGGGTCGCCCAACACCTGGCCACCGGAGACGGTGCCCGGCACGCACAGGATGCCGACATGCTTGCCGTCGGCGTGCAGTTCGGTGGCCAGGATACCGGGCTCGTCGCTGGACTCGAGCACCACCGCGCCGGCACCGTCGCCGAACAGCACGCAGGTGGTGCGGTCGTCGAAATCGAGAATGCGCGAGAAGACTTCCGCACCCACCACCAGCGCGCATTGCACGCCGCCGGCGCGGACCATCGCGTCGGCCACGCTCAGCGCATAAACGAAGCCCGAGCACACGGCCTGCAAGTCGAAGGCCACGCAACCGTTGGCGCCCAGCTTGTTCTGCAGGATGCAGGCGGTGGACGGGAAGACCATGTCGGGTGTCGACGTGGCCACGATGATGAGGTCGACGTCGTCGGCCGTTCGGCCCGCGGCGTGCAGCGCGGCTCGGCAGGCATGCAGCGCCAGGTCGCTGGCGTTGACGCCGTCGTCGGCGAAGTGGCGCGCCTTGATGCCCGTGCGCTCGACGATCCACGCGTCGCTCGTTTCCAGCCCGCGCGCGGCCAGCAAGGTCACCATATCGTCATTCGACAGGCGCCGTGGCGGCAGGTAGCTGCCAGTGCCCGTGATGCGGGCGTAACGCGGCGCGGTGCGGGGTGCGTTGGCGGGGGCGGTCATGCGGCTTGGGGTGACGCGGCGTCGCCGCTGGACAGTGACTCCAGCCGGTCCTGCCCCGCCGGCAGGGTGTCGACGATGCGGTCCTGCACGCGGTCGAGCAGCCGGTTGCGAGCGGCATCATAAGCCCGCGTCAGCGCCTGCTCGAAGGCGTAGGCGTCGGCCGAACCGTGGCTCTTGAAGACCAGCCCGCGCAGGCCCAGCAGCGCCGCGCCGTTGTAGCGGCGCGGGTCGACACGGTGCTTGAAACGCCTGAGCACAGGCAGCGCCACCAGCGCCGCCAGCTTCGCCAGGGGGGTTCGCGTGAATTCCTGCTTGATGAAGTCCGACAGCATGGCCGCCAGACCTTCGCTGGTCTTGAGCAGCACGTTGCCGACGAAGCCGTCACAGACGACGATGTCCACCGTGCCCATGAAAATGTCGTTGCCTTCGACGTTGCCCTGGAAATTGATGTGCCCGGCCGTGCCTGCGGCACGCAGCAGTTCGCCGGCACGCTTGATGGTTTCGCTGCCCTTGATGGCCTCTTCGCCGATGTTCAGCAGCCCCACACTCGGCTCTGGCTTGTTGTCCACAGCGGCTACCAGCGCGCTGCCGAGCACGGCGAACTGCAGCAGGTGTTCGGGCGTGCAGTCGACGTTGGCGCCGAGGTCGAGCACCGTGGTGTAGCCGTCCAGGCGGTTCGGCATCACGGTGGCGATGGCCGGGCGCTCGATCCCGTCCAGTGTCTTCAGCAGATAACGCGCCACCGCCATCAAGGCACCGGTGTTGCCGGCCGAAACGCAGGCGTGAGCACCGTCCTTGAGCTGCTGGATGGCCACGCGCATGGACGAGTCGCGCTTCTTGCGCAGCGCCACTTCCACCGCGTCGTCCATCGTGACCACTTCGGTGGCAATGACGTGCGTGCAACGCGGCAGCGTAGTGGCTTCCTCCAATGCCGCGGCAGTGCCGACGAGCACGAGCTCGGCTTGGGGATGTTTGTCGAGAAAGGCCCGACAGGCCGGCAGAGTGACCGCGGGGCCATGGTCGCCGCCCATGCAGTCCACCGCAAGGCGGACTCTCGCCAGGGGAGTGTGGACGGGATGGGGGGACACGGGATGACAGCGGGGATTCAGCCGCGCACGGGCGGCAGGCCGCTCACGGTGCGGGATATGCCGCCGCCCGGGGCGGGCACACGCAGGCCGGCTTGCGGACCGGCATGCGGCCCGCAGGCGCCGCTCAGGCGTCGGCCTTGGTCTTCAGAACCTTGCGGCCGCGGTAGAAGCCGGTAGGGCTGATGTGATGGCGCAAATGCACCTCGCCCGTGGTGGTCTCGACCGCGGTGCCCGGCGCCGCGACGGCGTTGTGAGAGCGGTGCATGCCGCGCTTCGAAGGCGACTTCTTGTTCTGCTGGACGGCCATGAAATTCTCCTGGGGTCGGCGCGCCCGCCTCAAGAGCTACGGGGCTCCGCTGGGCGCGCTGAAGGTGGCGTGGCGGATGCGCCTCCAGGCCCCGGCACACGAACGGGTGCACGGACTGGTGGGGTCGGGCCGCCTGACTGACAACGTCGCAAACGCCAAAGCTCGAAGCGTCAGCATCCGCAAAGCCCGCGAGTGTAGCACCCACTCGAACCGACGTGGCCACCGCGTCAGCCGCCGCCCGACGGGCGCCTCAGTGCAGCCAGCGCGGCAAAGGGGTTGGGCGCTGGCGCTTCTTCCTCCGGCGGCCCGTCATTGAGCAACGGCAGTGGATCGGGGCAGACGCCGTGGCGGGGCACGATGGGCAGCGCCAGTATCAGTTCGTCTTCCAGCAGCGACTGCAGGTTCAGCCGTGCCGGCAGCGCCAGCACGTCGTCGTCGGACTCCTCGTCCAGGCGAGCGGCCTCGTCCTCGCTGGACACGAAACGGAAGCGACGCTGCACCTGCAAGTGTTCGTTCATCGGCTGCAGACAGCGTTGGCAGACCAGGGGCGCCTCGGCAGCGCCTTGGAGTTCGAGCCAGACCTCGGGCTCGCCCCCCAGCGCCGGCGCCAGCCACCCGCGGGCCTGCCAAGTGGCATTGCCGTCGCTGGCGGCGCAGAAGCTCTCGCTCAGCCGCGCCATGGCGGCCAACGGCCACTGCCCCTGCAGCGTCCCTGCGGCCTTGCACAGCGCCATCACGTCGAGCGCATGCGGGTCGGAGCCGCGTTCTTTCATGAGTCGACCTCGATGTCGGCGTGCGCGTGCCGCGGGTCTGACGGCAAGTGAACTCGGGTCGGGATCATGTCTGGCAGTGTAGCGAGCCGATACGTCGAGAATCGCCCTGAGAATCACGGCCATGTCCACGACGCCATCGCTCATCCTGGGCTCGACCTCTCGCTACCGTCGCGAGCTGCTGCAACGTCTGCGTCTGCCCTTCGAGGCCGTTTCGCCGCAGGTCGACGAAACGCCGCTGCCTGGAGAGGCTCCGGCGGCGCTGGCCCTGCGCCTGGCCCTGGCCAAGGCGCAGGCCGTGGCTGCGCTGCACCCGCGGGCCGTGGTCATCGGCTCCGACCAGGTGGCTGATCTCGAAGGCCAGCCCATCGGGAAGCCTGGTACGCACGAACGCGCCGTGGCGCAACTTCGCCAGCTGAGCGGGCGTCGCGCCGTCTTCCAGACCGCCGTGGCCGTCGTGCGCGCCAGCACGGGCTTTGCCGAGGTGCTTCTGGCGCCGGTGACCGTGCGCTTCCGCAGCCTGCACAACGCCGAGATCGAACGCTACCTGCGCCTCGAACAGCCCTACGACTGCGCCGGTAGCGCCAAGAGCGAGACGCTGGGCATCGCGCTGCTGGAGTCCATCGAGAGCGATGATCCCACAGCGCTGGTGGGCCTGCCGCTGATCCGCACTTGCCAGCTGCTGCGTCGGGCCGGCCTCGACCCGCTGATGTCGTGACGCCGGGCACCCTGCTGCTGGTGCCGAACACGCTGGACCTGGGCGCCGAAGAGGTGAGCCTGCGCGATGTGCTGCCCGACGCCGTGATCCGCCGCGCAGCTGGCCTGCTGCACTGGGCGGCCGAGGACGCGCGCAGCACACGTGCCTTTCTCAAGCGCGTCGCAGCCCTGACCCCGCTGGCCGTGCCATTGCAGGCCATTGCCATCATCGAGCTGCCGCGCCCGCGCAAGGGCAGCCGCGAGCCGGTGCCGGCCGCCGAATGGCACACGCTGCTGAAACCGGCGCTCGAAGGCCACGACCTCGGCCTGCTGTCCGAGGCCGGCTTGCCTGCGGTGGCCGACCCGGGCGCTGCGCTCGTGCAGGCGGCGCATGCCGCGGGCGTGCCGGTGCTGCCCCTGCCCGGTGCGAGTTCACTGCTGCTGGCGCTGGCCGCAAGCGGCCTGAACGGGCAGAGCTTCGCCTTCGTCGGCTACCTGCCGCAGGACGTCGCGCCGCGCGCCGAACGTCTGAAGGAACTGGAAGGCCTGTCGCGCCGCCTGGGCCAGACGCAACTCATCATCGAGACGCCCTACCGCAACGCCGCGCTGCTGGGGGCCATGATTGCGGTGCTCAGCCCGAGCACACGTGTGGCCGTGAGCTGTGGTCTGACCCTGCCGGGTGGCTGGAGCCGCACCGACAGCGTGGCGGGTTGGACACGGCGTCCAGCGCAGATGCCCAACCGCTGGCCGGCGGTGTTCAGCCTGCTGGCACCTTGACGTTCACGGTGCCTCTCCGAGCGCCGTGAGGCACCCTGCTTCAGAGTTCGATCTCGTCCTTGATGGCCGCGATGCCGGCCTTCGCGCAGCCGTCGTCGGCGTCGCCCGTGGGGGCACCCGAAACGCCGATGGCACCGATGATCGAGCCGCCGGCTTCGATCAGCAGGCCGCCGCCCACGCCGATGAAACGCGGCACCTGTCGGATGCCTGAACTGGGCTGGCCGGCCTGCGTCGCCTTGGCCAGGTCGGTCGTGTTGCCGCGGAAGCTCACCGCCGTCCAGGCCTTGTTGATGGCCGTTTCGGGCGTGTGCGGGCCGGCAAAGCGGTCGCGCACCATGACCTGGGCGACGCCGAAGCGGTCGACCACCGCCACCGCCACCTGGTAACCCTGCTGGCGGCAAGTGGCCAGCGCCGCCTGCGTGGCCTTGGTGGCAGCCTCGGGGGTGAGCACGCGCACGCTGTGCGTGGCGCTCTGCGCAATCGCTGCCGGGGCGGCCAGGCAGCTCACGGCAGCCAGGATCATCAGAAACGCGTGTTTCATGGGGTGCTCGCTTTGCGGATCAGGGGATAGGATGGTTGCGCCCTTCGCTGGCAGCGGTATTGAGCGGGATCAGCCCGCGTGCAGGACAGGCGCCGCGAAGTCTAGCCGCGCCGCTTGCCGCGCCCCTTGGGTCGGGTCAGCGTTTCGTAGAGTGCCGAGAACTCCAGCGTCACCTTGTGCTTCGGGTCGAGGTGGATCATCGGCCGTGCCTGCTCGTGCGATTCCTTTATCTTCACGCTGGCGCTCAGGTAGGGCTGCAAGACCGGCAGGCCTTCGTCCACCAGTTCCTGAACCGTGCGCTGTGGCAGGCTGGCGCGCGGCTGGAACTGGTTGACGACGATGCCTTCCACCACCAGTTCGGCGTTGTGGTCGGCCTGGATCTCGCTCACGGCCTCCATCAGGCCGTAGAGCGCGCGGCGGCTGAAATCGTCGCAGTCGAAGGGGATCAGGCAGCCCTGCGCCGCGATCAGCGCCGAGCGCGTGTAGAAGTTCAGTGCCGGCGGCGTGTCGATCCAGATCTGGTCGTAGACCTCGTCCAGCTCGTGCAGCGCATCGCGCAGCTTATAGATCTTGTAGCGGCTCTCCAGCTTGCCGTGCAGCTCTTCCAGCGCCGCGCCGGCGGGCATTGCATGCAGGTTTTCCCAGGGCGTGGGCACGATGAAATCGGCGGTCTTGGGCGGGCGCAGGCTGAATTTCAGCGTGCTCTCGAAGAAGCCTGCGACGCCCGGCGCATTGGCATATTCGCCTTCGGCCGTTGCGCCCAGCAGGTAGCGGCTGGTGTTGCCTTGCGGGTCGAGGTCGATGACCAGCGTGCGCTGGCCAGCGTGGGCCGCCAGGGCCCCCAGATTGCAAGTGATGGTGGACTTGCCGACGCCACCCTTCTGGTTGAAAACAACACGACGCATGCCAGGCTCCGAGCAGGTGCAAAGCGCTCATTGTGCGCTGCAGCATCACCGTTTCAGTCGCCTGCGGCGGATGGCGGTGTAGAGGGCCGCCTCTATCATCGGCCGCATGGCCCGGTCATCCACGCCCACCCCCGCTGCCCCGTCCGACCCCGCCGACGCCGATGCTTCCATCCACGAACCGCGCCTGTGGCGCGACCACGGCTGGACGGCGCGTGTGGTGAAGAACAATGACGACGAGGGCTGGGCGGTGGAGATGGTCAAGGCCGGCGAGCCCGAACCCGCGCTGGTGGGCCCGTGGACCATGGGCCGCGACAAGAAGAACCCCAAGCCGCTGGACGTCAATGCGTTCCATACGCTGGTGAAGACGGCGTCGGAAGTGATACGCCGCCACGAACAGGCGCTGCATGCGCTTCTGCACAAGGAAGTGGCGCTGACACTGCCGGCCGGGCGGGTCACGGTTACTCTGGACATCGTGCCCGACGAAGACGATCCGCACGCCACACTGAAGGCAGTGGACGCGGCCGGCGTCGAGCTCGCGCGCCACCGGGTGGCGGCGAACTTCCGGCTCAATCAGGTTAGCGCGACGGCGTTTGTCGAAGGCGGTTACCGCAAACCGGGTTGACGGCCGGTTTCGGCCCGGTGCGGACGTTCTGCACTGTCCGCTTTCCGCGTTCGGCAACAAGGGCGGGTCGCGTCAGGCGGCGCCCGGCAGCGTCGCCGACTGTGGCGGTCGGCGCTACGCGCCGACTCCCCTGCGCTGCTCGCCTTGAGGGCGTGCCGCATAACTCGCTGCGCTCACTTCGTTCGCTAGCGCTCAGACAGGATGCGGCAAGTCAGTTCACGAAGCGCGCTGCGCGCGCCGCCCTCAAGACTGCGCTGCTCGGCGCCACACACGGCGACGCCGCCGGGCACCGCCTGCCGCTCAAGCCACGGAGGAGGCGCACGCCGCGCCCCGCCCGGACAGCCCTTTGCTGCCACCGGGCTCAACGCGCGACAGCAGACGCTCAACGCCAGCACTGGGCCGAGTGCGGCCCTACGCGGCCGGCATCACCAGGCGACGCCATCTGCCGCTGGCCCTTCCACCTCCAGCGCCGTCAGCCACAGTCGCGTGTCGAACTCCAGCTGGTGGTAGTCGGGCTCCATGTGCGCGCACAGGGCATAGAAGGCCTTGTCGTGTCCACGTTCTCGCAGGTGGGCCAGTTCGTGCACGACGATCATGCGCAGGAAGGCCGCGGGCGCGTCCTTGAACAGGCTGGCGATGCGGATCTCGCGTTTGCTCTGCAGCCGCGTGCCCTGCACGCGCGACACCGAGGTGTGCGTGCCCAGCGCGTTGCGCACGATGTGCAGGCGCTGGTCGTACACCGCCTTGGCCAGCGGCGGCGCGCTCTTCAGGTGGCGCGCCTTCAGCTCTGCCACGTAGCCGTAGAGAAGGCGGTCGCTGCGCAGCACGTGTGGCTCGGGGTAACGCTCGCGCATTAGCGCACCCAGTCGGCGCTCGGCCAGCAGCGCCTGCACCTGCGCCAGCGTGGCCGGGCTCGCGCCCTGCAGGTAACTCAGCGCTGGTGGCGTGACCACTTCAGCCGGTCAAGCTCGCGACCAAGCTTCCCGCCGCGGAACCGGCTTCGCCGGGCCGCAGGCGGACGGCCTGCAGCGAGGACGCTGCAGGCGCTCGTAGGCGAGGAGCAGTCCGCAGGGACTGCTCCTCGTCCGACTCGCCCCCCTCGGGGGGTAGCGAGCGCAAGCGAGCTTGGGGGCGTCACTTCCCCACGCGCTTCTCGCGCCGCCGCGTCTGCGCCAGCGGGCGCTTGCCCTTGAGCTGGCGCTCGATGCCGTCGTTGAGCGCGCTGCGCAGCACGTAGACCTCCTCGACGTGGCCATACACGCCTTCGAATCGCAGCCTCAGCCACAGCCACAGGGTGCAGGCGCGCAGGGCTTGCTCCATGCGCTCCAGCCGGCTGTGGCCGTCGACCTCGTCCAGGAACCACGGGCGGCCGGCACGGCCGGTCTGCGCGTGGCTGCCGGCCCAGTCCAGGTAGGCCTGAACCTGGCCTTCGGTGCGCGTGTCCACCGGCGCCTGGGCGTAGATGAAACGTTCCTTCAGCGTCAGCTTGCCGGCGCACTTGTCCAGCTGCTCGGCCAGTTCCAGCATCTGTTCGAGTTCGGCCACCTGGAAGTGCGCGTCGTCGAGCTTGAGCTGTTCCATGAACACGCCCAGCACCTCGCGCAGTGCCGTCTTGCCGAGTCGCGCAGAGATGGTGTCGACGTGCCAGCCGTTGGGTGCCACCGGCGCCTTGAAGTCGGCCGGGGCACGTGGTGGCCGCGCCAGCAGTTCCTTCAGCGTGCGCAGCGCGGTGGGTTCGGCGTCGACCAGCACGCCGACGAAGCCTTCCTCGTGGATGCCGTAGCGCCCGGCGCGGCCGGCGATCTGGTGCACTTCCGATTCGTCGAGCCGCCGGTCGGCGATGCCGTCGAACTTGGTCAGCGTGCTGAACAGCACCCTCTGGATGGGCAGGTTCAGGCCCATGCCGATGGCGTCGGTGGCCACCAGGATGTGGCTGGCGCCGGAGGCGAAGCGTTCGGCCTCGCGGCGGCGCACCTCCGGCGGCAGCGCGCCGTAGATCACGCTCACCGGGTGACCGGCGGCGCCGATCTGGTCGCGCAGCAGCAGCACTTCGCGGCGGCTGAAGGCGACCACCGCGTCGCCGAGTTTCAGCGCCGAAAGCGGCACCGGCTGCGGCAGCAGTTCGACGTGCTGCATGCGCGTGAATTCGCGCACCGTGCAGCTCTCGCCGCACAGACCGAGCAGGTTCTCGATGGCGGGCACCGCATAGGCGCTGCAGATGATGATGACCTCGCGCGCCGGCACGGCCACGATGGCCTGCGTCCAGGCCCAGCCGCGCGAGTTGTCGAAGATCATCTGCGCTTCGTCGATCACCGCCACGTCGATGACGGTGTTGGTGCTGACCATCTCGATGGTGCTGCTGACCACGCGCGCGCCCTCGGCGGGCACGTTCTCTTCGCCGGTCAGCAGCGAGCAGGGCACGCCGTTGGCGACGAGCCGGTCGCGGCCCTCCAGCGCCAGCAGGCGCAGCGGCGCGAGGTAGGCACCGTCCAGCGCGCCGGCCAGTTTCTGGAAGGCGGTGTAGGTCTTACCGCTGTTGGGCGGGCCGACGAAGAGCGTGACCGTGCGCTGCAGTCGGCGCGCCTTCTGGAAGGTGTCGGGGTAGCCCTGGAAGGCGAGTTCGTGGTTCAGGCCTTCCAGCGTGTCGAGCTCGGTGACGCGGCGCACCCAGCGTTCCTGCGCCTGCGCGCAGGCGGCCTGCATGTCGGCTAGCGCACGTGGCAGCGCACATTCGGCCTGCAGCGCCGGCAGCAGGCTGTCCAGGTGGGCGGGCCGGAAGCTGCGCGACTTGGCGACCAGGCCATCGAGGAAGGCCGTCAGCTCGGCCGCCTGCGGGTGCGCCGGCGGTGGGCCCAAAGCGGTGCGGAGCGCGGCCTCGTCGCCGCTGCGGTAGTAGGCCCACACCGCATCCGATTCGACCGGCACGCGGAAGATCACCGGCACGCGCCACTCGTCCTCGGACAGGCGCAGCGCGTGGCTGATCAGCCGCGTCCACACGCCAGCCTGGCGCGCCACGCCAAGGCCTTGCAGCACACCCGAACGCTGCAGCATCAGCGGCCGCGCGTCGGGGCCGTTGCCGCAGGCGTCCAGGTGGGCCAGCGCTGCGCCCATGAGTACGGGGTCTATCCAGCGGCTGGGGCGCTGGCCGGCCACGGCCTTCTGCAGCAGCACGAAGCCGAGCTTGTCGAGGTGATCTTCGGCGCCCTTGCTCGTCTCGGGCACGTAGTCGGCCGGTCGCACCACCTGGGGCAGGCAGAACACGGCCTGGCGGATGCGTGCCAGTGCGTCCTTGTCGATGTGCGCGGGCACGCGCGCGCTGTGGCGCGGCTGGGGCAGGAGGTGCGGGGGGTGGTGGTGTGCGGTCAAGGGCTTTCCGGGCAGGGCCTGCGGCGCGTCTTCGGCGAAAACGGGGTGGCCAACCCGCAATGATCTCACCCCGTGCGGCGTGCAACGTGGGGGGCCGACAATCGGGGCATGAACCCCGCTATCAAAGCTGTGCCCGTGCCGCCGTCCGCTTCCGCCTCAGCGGCCGCCCTGGCCGGCCCTTCCTTCGCCAGCCTGCCGCTGCCGCCCCACGTGCTGCAGAACCTCACGCGCCTGGGCTACGCCGGCATGACACCCATCCAGGCCGCGGCGCTGCCGCTGACGCTGGCCGGCAAGGACCTCATCGCGCAGGCCAAGACCGGCAGCGGCAAGACCGCGGCCTTCGCGATCACGCTGCTGGCCAACCTGAACCCGCGCCGCTTCGCCGTGCAGTCGCTGGTGCTGTGCCCCACGCGTGAACTGGCCGAGCAGGTGACGCAGGAGATCCGCCGCCTGGCCGCGGCCGAGGACAACATCAAGGTGCTCACGCTCTGCGGCGGCAGCACCATGCGCCCGCAGCTGGCCAGCCTGGAGCACGGTGCGCATATCGTGGTCGGCACGCCCGGCCGGTTGATGGACCACCTGGAACGCGGCAGCCTGGACCTGTCGGCCCTGAACACGCTGGTGCTGGACGAAGCCGACCGCATGCTCGACATGGGCTTCTTCGACGACATCGCCACCGTCGTCAAGCAGTGCCCGAAGCCGCGCCAGACGCTGCTGTTCTCGGCCACCTACCCCGAGGGCATCACCAAGCTCAGCGCGGCCTTCATGCGCGAGCCCAAGGAAGTGAAGCTGACCGAGGCGCCGAAGGCGACGCAGATCCGCCAGCGTTTCTTCGAGGTGCGCGAAGAAGAACGCCTGCACGTCGTCGGCCAGCTGCTGAACCACTATCGGCCCGTCAGCACGCTGGCCTTCTGCAACACCAAGCAGCAGTGCCGCGACCTCGTGGACGTGCTGCGCGGGCAGGGTTTCGTGGCGCTGGAACTGCACGGTGACCTGGACCAGCGCGACCGCGACCAGGTGCTGGTGATGTTCACCCAGCGCAGTGCCAGCGTGCTGGTGGCCACAGACATCGCCGCACGCGGCCTCGACATCGAGGGTCTGGAGGCGGTGATCAACGTCGACATCACGCCCGACCCGGCGACACACACCCACCGCATCGGCCGTACCGGGCGCGTGGACGCCGAAGGCTGGGCCTTCAGCCTGGCCAGCGTCGACGAGATGGGGCGCGTCGGCGCGATCGAGAAGGCGCTGGGCTTCACGTCCACCTGGCAGCCGCTGGTCGAATTGAAGCCGACGGGCACGGGCCCGCTGCTGCCGCCGATGGTGACGCTGCAGATCCTGGGCGGGCGCAAGGAAAAGATCCGCGCCGGCGACGTGCTGGGCGCGCTGACCAAGGACCTGGGCTTCGCCGCCGCGCAGGTGGGCAAGATCAGCGTCAACGACTTCTCGACCTACGTCGCGGTGGATCGGGGCATCGCCAGCGAGGCGTTGCGCAAGCTGAATGCCGGCAAGGTGAAGGGCAAGGTGGTGAAGGTGCGGCTGCTCGAAGGTTGAGGGCGCCGGCTTCGGTCACACCGCGTCCAGCGCCTTCGCGATGCGCCGTTTCGCGATGAGCGTCTTCGGCACCGGGAAGTCGAACCACGTGCGCACGTCTGCCTCCAGGCCGATGCCGTGCATGTAGTTGTAGAGCGCCTTCTTCAGGCCTGCGCCCAGGGCGGCATGGTCGGTGCCGGTGGGGTCGTGAAAGCCGATGTCGTTCTTCGCAAACGTCACCTCGGGCAAGGGCTCCAGCGTCACGCCATAGGCCGCGGGGTCCAGCCCCACCGGTGAATGCACGGTGCAGCTGAAACGGTGCCAGAAGCCGCTCTGGATGCAGCCAGCGGCGAAGAGCTGGCGCACGAGCTCGAGCGCGTCCACGGTGTCCTGCACCGTCTGCGTCGGGAAGCCGTACATCAGGTAGGCGTGCACGAGGATGCCGGCGTCGCTGAAGCCCTTGGTCACCCGTGCCACCTGATCGACCGAGACGCCCTTCTTCATCAGGTCGAGCAAGCGGTCCGACGCCACCTCCAGCCCGCCCGAAATCGCGATGCAACCACTGTCGGCCAGCTGCTGGCACAGCGCGGGCGTGAAGGTCTTCTCGAAGCGGATATTGCCCCACCAGCTGATGGCGAGATGGCGCCGCCGGATCTCGGCGGCGAGTGTCTTCAGCGATTTCGGTGGTGCCGCCTCGTCGACGAAGTGGAAGCCGGTCTGCCCGGTCTCGGCGACGATCGCCTCGATGCGGTCGCACAGCGTCTCGGCGGTGGCCGCGTCGTAGCGGCCGATGTAGTCGAGGCTGACGTCGCAGAAGCTGCACTTCTTCCAGTAGCAGCCGTGGGCCACGGTGAGCTTGTTCCAGCGCCCGTCGCTCCACAGCCGGTGCATGGGGTTGAGCATGTCCAGCAGCGACAGGTAGTCGCCCAGCGGCAGGCCGTCCCAGGTGGGTGTGCCGACGTCGTCGAAGGGAATGTCGGGCTCGACGAAGTTCACGTAGCGCACGGTCTGCGCGTCGGCGTCGCGCAGGTAGGTGCGCACCAGGCGCTGCGCCGAGCGCTTGCCCTGCAGGTGGTCCAGCAGCGCCAGCAGCGGGCGCTCGCCGGCGTCCAGCGTCACGAAGTCGAAGAAGTCGAAGACACGCGCCTCCTTCAGCTCACGCAGTTCGGTGTTGACATAGCCGCCGCCGAGCACGGTGATGATGGCGGGGTCGCGCGCTTTGATGGCCTGCGCGATGCGGAAGGCCGCATAAGCGGCGCCGGGGAAGGGCACTGAGAGCAGCACGATGCCAGGCTGATGGGCATGCAATGCGTCAAGGGTCAGTGCCTGCAGCGTCTTGTCGACCAAGTTTGGTGGTGCAGCAAGTGCGGCGGCCAGCGGCTCGAAGCTGGGCTGGCTCATCGCCAGGCTCTCGGCGTAGCGCACGAATTCGAAGCGCGGGTCCACCGCGTCCTTCAGCACGTCGGCGATGTCGTTCAGGTAGAGCGTGGCGAGGTGGCGCGCGCGGTCCTGCACGCCCAGCGAGCCGAAGGCCCAGGCCAGCGGGTCGCCGCCCTCGTCGTCGATATAGACGTCGAGCGCGGCAAAACGCGGCCCCTCGGGCAGGAAGCCGCGGCCGGCGATGCGGTGCGCCAGCGTCGGGTCGCGGCCCTGCAGGAAGGCCAGCGTCGCAGGAAGGGAGGCCACGTAGTCGTCGAAGCGGTCGTCAAAGGCCTGCACCCTGTTGCTGCGCTCGGGCTGCGCCTCGATACAGGCACGCATGGCCTGCAGCCCCTCGCGCGACAGCAACTTCAGGATCAGCGCCAGCGCCAGGTCGGCTTGCGCTGCGTGCACCCCGCGTGAACGCAAGAAGCCCGTGAGGTAGGCGGTGGACGGGTAGGGCGTGTTCAGCTGCGTCATCGGCGGGATGAGGCTCAGCACACGAAGGGGGGGCGGTGGGGTTGGCATGGGCAGGTCCGGATTGTCGGGCGGACGTGCCGCCGGTCGGCCTTGCGGCGTTGGCCGCCGGGCATGATGGCGGATACCGGGTGCAGCGCGTGCGAAGTGTGAAGTCCGACCGGGCCCCATGTTGGCGGGGCCTCCCAGAATCGTGGCCAATGGCCGACCACCTCTGCCCCATTTGCCGCTACCCGTACCGGCCCACCGCCACCCGGTGCGAGGCCTGCGGCACCGTGTGGGAGGAGGAGGACACGTTGCCCTCGCCGCTGAGCGGCCACGGAGCGCACGTTGAAGGCGTGGATTCGCAGGTCAGTGCCCTGTGGCTCGACGACCTGGGGCTGCCGGCGCCGCGCAGTGCAGGCGAAGGCAAGCCGCGTCTGGCCGGCATCACGGTACGTGAATTCCGCTTCGCCTCAGGTTCATCGGCGTCGCCCGTGTCGGCTCGGATCGACGTGCCTGCGCCACCTGTCGCGGCGTCGCCTGCCGACCGTGCCACGCCTGCCGAAATCAAGGCGGCACGCCGTGCCGCCGTGCGTCAGGCGAGACGGGCTTCGGGGTCGCCGAAGCACACGGTCAGCGACGTGCTGGTGATGGACGCAGACGCCACCACGCGCTACCAGCTCGACGACCTGCTGGGCAGCTTCGGCTTCCGCGTGCGGCCAGTCGCCACGATGGCCCAGGCCGCGCTGCTGGCGGGCTTCCATCCGTTTGCGGCGGTCTTCGTCGCGGTGCCGCCCGGCGCCATCGATGGCGCCGCCCAGGACCTGTTCGAACGCGTGCACGAAGTCGCCCGCAGCGCCGGCGTCGCGCCGCCCGTGCGCGTGCTGGTGGCCGCGCAGTGGTCGCCGGTGGATCGCGTGCGCGCCGAACTCGTCGGCTGCGAAGCCACGCTGGCCCAGCCGGCGAGCCGACGCGACGTCGCCCGTGTTCTCGACGCCAACGGCGTCGTGCTGCCCCGCGACCCGCGCGGGGCCTGAGCCGCGCCGGTCATCGGCCAGCCGGGGGAAGGGCTGGGTTCAGGCGGGTGCTGGCGCAGCAGGCGTGGCCCCAGCGCGTGAGGCTCCGCAGCTCAACCAATATTGCAGACGCTGTGCCACTTCGGGGCTGTCCAGCAGATCCAGGTGGCCGGTCTGGTGCACCACAAACTGTCGGTCCGACGGGAAGGCCAGGGTGTGGGCGGCGTCGCGGTGGTGGCCCAAGGCGCTATCCACCGGCACCAGGCCGTCGCCGAAGAGGCGGCCCTTGAGTGCACCCTTGCCTTCGCCCAGCGTGGCTGCCACGGCCCAGCAGCGCGGGCCGGCGGGCAGCGGCAGCGGGGTGTGGTGCGGGCCGGACAGGCCGTGGCGCAGGTCGGTGATGCCGGCGCTGCGCACGCGGCCCAGGCGCGCCAGCGGCGCGGCATAGGGCGCGGCGCCCAGCAGCAGGTCGACGCCGTGGCCGGCGCGCTCCAGCGGTGCGCCGTGGTGCGGGGTGCCCAGGAAGACGAGGTCGTCCACCTGAGCCGGCCATGCCTGCCCGCCCGCCGCGGCCTGCTGCAACGCGCTGCGCGCCACCAGGCCGCCCATGCTGTGCGTGAGCAGCACGACACGCTGCAGGGGCACCGGCCAAGCGGCCAGCAGCCGTGCCATCAGGCCGGCAAACTGGCGACCGTTCTCGGCAATCGGGAGGCCGGTGTTGTAGTGCAGGTAGATGGGCGTAGCGTCCAGCGCCTGCGCCAGCATCGCGCCGTGGTCGTGGCCGTTGCGTTGCCACTGCAGGTCGTTCATGCACAGACCGTGCAGCAGCACCACGAGCGTCGGCTGGGCGTCGGGCAGCCTGGCGGCCAAGGCCTCGCGTTCCAGTGGCAGCGCGAGACCAATGCTCCGTAGCGCCATCGTGATGGCCAGTGGGTTGCCGCTGGCGGCCAGGTGGTCGCCCAGCACGCCGTTCAGGACGGCCACCACCGCTTCGCGCTCGCGGCGGGGCGGTGCCGCGGGGGCGTCGGCGGCCAGCGCGGGGGCGATCAGCGCGAGGAGCGCGTCGACACTGCCGCCCACCACGCGTGTCACGCCGCGGATGCTCTGGTAGACAAGGCCGGTGATGCCGTTGGTGCGCCCGTCGAGCGGGGCGCCGCCGCCGGGCAGGCGCGCGATGCTCTCGTGCATGGCCTCTACCAGGTCGGTCAGGCCGGCGGTGGCGTCGGCGGCCAGGCGTGCGGCGCCGCGCAGGTCGTTGGTCTTCATGGCAAGGGTCCCGGTCTCGCCGCAGCGCGGGCAGGCCTGCGGGCCGCCCGACTCTACGCGCGTCGCCCCTTCCCCTCGCTCCCGGCGCGCACGGTGCCGCGACGTCGGACGTCGGCCCGGGCCGGCCGACCCTGGGGCCTGACCCAGGGGCCCGTGCCGGGGCCCTCGGGTACATTGCCCGGCCATGCCCGATACCGTATCGCCGCCCTTGTCCGCCCACGGCCCCGCCGACTTCCAGGACCGACTGCTCGAGCGTCACCTCCACGCCCTGTTCGGCGCGCTCGACGCCGACGCGCTGGCGCTGCTGCGCCGCGAACTGCAGTGGGTCGAGGTCGCCGCCGGCGAGACGCTGATGGTCCAGGGCGAGCCCGGCGACTGCGTCTACCTGTCGATCAGCGGCCGCCTGCGCGCCTACGTGCGAGACGAGGATGGTGCCGAGCGCCTGGTGCGCGAGATGTCGCGCGGCCAGGTCATCGGCGAGATGGCGCTCTACACCGATGAGCCTCGCTCGGCCACCGTGGTGGCCATCCGCGACTCGGTGCTGGTGCGGCTGGACAAGCCCGCCTTCCTGCAACTGCTGGCCGGCAGCGTGGCGCTGTCGATGGCGCTGACGCGCCAACTCGTCAAGCGCCTGCAGGCCGTGCAGTTGCGGGCCGACCTGTCGCGGCCGGTGGCCATGGCGCTCGTGCCCATCACGGCCGGCCTCGACGCACGGGCCTTTGCCGACGCACTGGCCGCGCAGCTGCGGGGCGCGGCCAGCGCGCGCCCGCCGGGCGCTGTCTGCGTGCTCGACGCCGCGGCCATCGACGCCGCGCTGGGCGAGCCCGGTCTGGCGCGTAGCGACGTCGGCGACGCAGCGGCCAACCGCCGCATCGCGCTGCACCTGGACGCGGTCGAGGCCGGCCACGATACCGTCCTGCTGCTCGCCGACGACGCCCCCACCGCCTGGACTCAGCGCTGCACGCGCCGCTGCGACGAGATGCTGCTGCTGGCCGACGCCGACCAGCCGCCGGTGCTGCACGCCACCGAGACCGCCTTCCTCGTGCAGCGCGCCGGCCGCGCCGAGGCCGCCGAGGTGCTGGTGCTGCTGCATCCGGCCGACCGGCGCTGCCCCCAGGGCACACGCGCCTGGCTGGCGCGGCGGCCCGTGGCCGACCACGTGCACGTGCGCCCGGCGCTGGAACGCGACATGGCGCGGCTGGCGCGCATCCAGAGCCGCACCGCGGTAGGCCTGGTGCTGGCCGGCGGCGGCGCCCGCGGCCTGGCGCACCTGGGCGTGGCGCAGGCGCTGCTGCAGCAGGGCATCGAGTTCGACTTCGTCGGCGGCACCAGCATCGGCGCCGTGATGGCCGTGCTGCTGGCCAGCGACCGGCCGCTGGACGAGGTGGTGGCCGTGGCGCGCCGCGGCTTCACGCAGAACCCCACCAGCGACTACAACTGGCTGCCGCTGATCTCGCTCATCCGCGGCCGTCGGCTGCGGCGCATCATCGAGACCGGGCGCACCGAACTGCTGGGCTATGCCGCCGGCGTCGAGGACCTGTGGAAGAACTGCTATTGCGTGGCCAGCAACTACTCGCAGGCGCGCGAGCAGGTGCTGAGCCAGGGCGACGCCGGCATGGCCATGCGGGCCAGCGCGGCCATCCCCGGCGCGCTGCCGCCGGTGCTGCTGGACGGCGACTTGCTCTGCGACGGCGGCACCTTCAACAATTTCCCCGTCGACGTGATGCGCGCGCGGCGCGGCGTAGGTAAGGTCATCGGCGTCGACCTGGCCTTCCGCAAGCCCCGCCGCATCGATCACGACGAGGTGCCCGGCCCCTGGGCGCTGCTGCGCGACCGGCTGCGCCCCTACCAGAGCCGCCGCTACCGCCTGCCCGCGCTCGTGGCCTACCTGATGAACGTCACCATCCTCTACAGCAGCTCGCGCCAGCAGCAGTCGCGCCGGCTCACCGACCTGCACTTCAACCCGCCGCTGGAGCGCGTGGGCATGCTGCAGTGGAACAAGTTCGACGGCATCGTCGCGCAGGGCCGCGAGCACGCGCTGCAGGTGCTGCAGGCGCTGCCACCCGAGGCGCTGCAGCCCTACCGCCAGCGTTGAACATCCAGCCCGCGATGAACCCGACCGAGACCGCCGCACTGCACCCGCTGCTGCAGCCCCACGCCGACAAGGTGTGCAGCGCGCAGCAGGCCGTGGCCCACGTGCGTCCAGGCGACCATGTCTTCGTCGGCAGCGCCTGTGCCACGCCGCGTGCGCTGGTGGCGGCGCTGGAGGCGGTGGACTACGGCCCCGCCGACGTCGAGCTGCTGCATTTCTTCACCGACCACGCCGTGCCGCACGACATGCAGGGCCGGCCGACCACGCGCTTCCGCCACCGCAGCTTCTTCGTCGGCGCCGACATGCGCGCCGCCGTGCAGCAGGGTCTGGCCGACTACGTGCCGATGAGCATTGCGCGCGTGCCCGAGTTGATGGCACTGGGGCGCATCGCGGTCGACGTGGCCTTCATCCAGGTCTCGCTGCCCGATGCCTTCGGCTACGTGAACCTGGGCGTCAGCGTCGACATCATCCCGGCCGCGGTGGCGCGGGCGCGGCTGGTCATCGCCGAGGTCAACCCGCACATGCCGCGCAGCCTGGGCGACAGCGTGCTGCACGTCAGCCAACTGCACCACCTGGTGCCTGTGGACACGCCCATCATCGAGTACGTGCACGCGCCCACCGACAGCCCGGCGATGGAGCAGATCGCGCGCTACATCGGCGGCATCATCGACGACGGCAGCACGCTGCAGATCGGCCTGGGCCGCGTCACCAACGAGGCGCTGAAGTACCTGGCCGACCGCCAGGACCTGGGCATCCACAGCGACGTCATCACCGACGCCATCATCCCGCTGCTGGACAAGGGCATCCTCACCGGCGCGTGCAAGACGCAGCGCCCGCGCAAGATCGTCACCAGCTTCGCGATGGGCACGCGCAAGCTGTATGACCTGATCGACCGCAACCCGCTGTTCGTCTTCCTGCCCATCGAGGCCGTGTGCAACCCGGTGACCATCGCGGCGCAGCACAAGATGGTGTCGGTAACGCAGGCCTTCGCGGTCGACCTCACGGGCCAGGTCTGCGCCGACCAGTTCGAAGGCCACTTCTACAGCGGCCTGGCGGCACAGGGCGAGTTCCTGCGCGGCGCCTCGCGTTCGCCCGGCGGCAAACCCATCATCTGCCTGACCAGCACCGACGAGCCCGCCACGGCCTCGCGCATCCGCGCCTCGCTGCTGCCCGGCGAGGGCGTGACGGTGGCACGTTCCGACGTGCACTACGTCATCACCGAGTTCGGCATTGCTTACCTCTTCGGCAAGAGCATCCGCGAGCGGGCGGTGGCGCTGATCGAGATCGCGCACCCGAAGTTCCGCGCCGAACTGTTCCAGCAGGCGCAGGCGCTGGGTTACGTGGGGCCCGAGCAGACGCTGCGCAACATGCACGCTTATGCGGTGGAGGACGAGAAGACCGTGGTGCTGAAGGACGGCCGCGACGTTCTGCTGCGCCCCGCGGCCTCGGGCGACGCGGCGGGCGTGCGCGACCTCTTCCACGGCCTGTCCGACCGCGACGTCTACACGCGTTTCTTCCGCAAGGTGCGCGGCCTGAGCGACCGCGACGTGCAGCGCCTGTGCAACCTGAACTTCGAGAACGAGGTCGCCTTCGTGGCCTGCGAGGGCCCGCGCGAGAGCGCCCAGATCGTGGCCCATGCCTGCTACTTTGTCGACCCGTCGACCAACCTGGCCGAGACCGCCTTCATGGTGCACCCCGCCTGGCAGGGCAGCGGCCTGGGCGGCGCGCTGCAGCGCCATATGGCCGCGCACGCGCAACAGCGCGGCGTGCGCGGCTTCGTGGCCGAGATACTGGCCAGCAACGAGAACATGATCCGCCTGGCGCGCGCCAGTGCCGGCGTGGGGCCTGGCGGCTCGAAGGTGACCGTTGAGCCCAGCGGCAGCACGGTGCGCATCACCACGCTGTGGTGACGGCGAGCGTGCAGCGTGCGCAGCTTGCCGGCACGCTGCTGCGGGCGGGCTTGTGAAAGCGCTGCCAGACGGCGGCGACCGGCGCTTAAACTGCGGCGCAAACAATCCAGAACGACTGCACCGAGAGCATGGCACGCAAGACAGCAAACGCGACGACTGCCGTGACCGGCCGCCGCCGCCATGCCGCAGCCGCAGCGGCTGAAGGCAAGGTGACGCTGGAGATGGTGGCCGCCGCGGCCGGCGTCTCGCCCAGCACTGTGTCGCGCATCCTCAATGGCACCGCAGTGGTCAGCGACGACAAGCGTGCCGCGGTGGACGAGGCCGTCGCGCGCCTGGGTTTCGTACCCAACCCGGTGGCACGTGGCCTGGCCGGCGGCCGCACGCTCAGCATCGGCGTCGTCACCCAGGCTATCGACAGCCCCTTTTATGGCGGCGCGCTGCGCGGCATCGAAGAGGAACTTGGCCGCGTTGGCTACAGCCCGCTCTTCGTCAGCGGCCACTGGAACGCCGCCCACGAGGCGCGCTGCATCGACACGCTGCGCTCGCGCCGCGTCGACGGCCTCATCGTGCTCGACGGCCGCCTGGGTGACGCGGCGTTGAGTGCGGTGGCGCAGAGCCTGCCGGTCGTCGTGACCGGCCGCGCGCTGAAGGCGCCGGCGCTGTATGCGCTGCACTTCGACAATTTCGAAGGCGGCCGCCTGGCCACCCACCACCTGTTGAGCCTGGGCCACCGGCGCATCGCCTTCATCACCGGCGACCCGCGCCACGCCGACTCGAAGGAGCGCCAGCGCGGCTATCGCGCCGCGCTGGAAGCCGCGGGTCTGGCCTTCGACCCGGCGCTGGTGGTGCCCGGCAACTACACCGAGGACAGCGGCCGCATGGCGGTGGAACGCCTGCTCGACGGCCGCCAGGCCTTCACGGCCATCTTCGCCGCCAACGACCAGATGGCCTTCGGCGCCGCACTGGCACTGCACCGCCGCCGCCTGCACGTGCCGGGCGACGTGTCGCTGGTCGGCTTCGACGACCTGCAGACCGCGGTCTACAGCATCCCACCGCTGAGCACCGTGCACCACCCGGTGTACGGGCTGGGCCAGTTGGCGGCCAGCGCGATGCTGCAACTGCTGGCTGGCGAGACGCCCACGGCCGAACTGCCGGCGCCGCGTTTCATCGTACGCGAGTCGACCCGCAGCACGCTCTGAGCCCCCCAGGGCCGGGCTGCGCCCAGCCGCTCCGGCACCGCCGGGCCTGTCGCGCGCCCCCTGGCCTTGGCGAATACCCTCGATTGACAGGCCCCAAGCGCGCCCGTAAATTCTGAAAGCGCTTTCATAAGCGCGCCGCAAGGCGCCGGTGATTGGTTTTCGGGGCATCGGGACGGCCTGTCGGGCGCCCGCAGTGGAGCAGGGTGGATGGGCCAGCAGGCGGTAGGCGGACAGTGCAGCGGGGGTGGCCGATGGGCCCGCGTGCTGGTGCTGGCCGCGTCCGTTTTGCTGCCCGCTGCCGCCTGCGCGCAGCAGGTGCTCACCGTGGCCGCCTACCCTGCGGTGGACAAGATCGTCGAGGCCGCCATTCCGGCCTGGAAGAAGCGCCACCCCAACGTCGGCATCAAGGTGGTGAGTCGCCAGTTCGCCGACCACCACACCGCGATGACCACCGCACTGTCGACCAGCTTCTACCTGCCCGACGTGATGGCGCTGGAGGTGGGCTACGTGGGCCGCTTTGCGCAGGGCGGCGGACTCGAGGACTTGCGCAAACCACCTTTCGACATCGGCCAGGTGTCGTCGGCGTGGGTGCCCTACGCGGTGGCGCAGGCCACCAGCCGCAGCGGCGCCAATGTCGCCGCACCCGCCGACATCGGCCCCGGCACGCTGCTGTGGCGTGCCGATGTGCTGGCCAAGGCCGGGGTCGGCGAGGCCGAGCTGACGAAGTCCTGGGACAGCTACGTCGCCGCGGGCGTGAAGATCAAGCAGACCACTGGCGCCTACCTGTTGCCGCATGCGCGCGACATGAAGGACATCCTCATCCGCACCGGCATCCAGCCCGGCGAAGGGCTGTACTTCGACAAGGACAGCCGTGTGCTCGTCGCCGGCCCGCGCTTCGTGCGCGCCTTCGAGCTGGCGCGCGAAGTGCGGCGCCACAAGCTGGACGCACGGGTCATGGTCTGGTCGAACGAGTGGAGCGAAGGTTTCAAGCGCGGCACCCTGGCCACGCAGATGAGTGGCGCCTGGCTGGCCGGCCACCTGAGCAACTGGCTCGCGCCCGAAACCAAGGGCCTGTGGCGCGCGTCGCAGCTGCCCGAGGGCGCCTTCGTGGCTTACGGCGGCACCTTCTTCGCCATCGCGCGTGGCGCACCGGCGGCCAACAAGGCGCTGGCCTGGGAGTTCATCCGGCTGCTCACGCTCGACCGCGAGATGCAGCTCGCCGCGTTCAAGAGCCAGGACGCCTTCCCGGCGCTGCTGTCGACTTACGACGACCCCTTCTTCGAGCAGCCGCTGCCCTTCCTCGGCGGCCAGCCCGCGCGCAGCCTGTGGCGCGACGCCACGCGGCGCATCGCCGCGGTGACGGTGCACAAGCAGGACGTCTTCGCCAGCGAGGTGATCGACACCGAGCTCGACAAGGTGCTCGACCAGGGCAAGGACATCCCCACCGCGCTGGCCGACGCGGCGCGCCTGCTGCAACGCCGCGCGACGCGATGAACGGGCCCGGACTTCCAACATGAAGCTGCCCAAGGTCCTGCGTATCTCGCCCGAGCTCACGCCCTACGTGCTGCTCAGCCCCTTCGTCGGGCTGTTCCTGGTGTTCGGCATGTTCCCGCTGGCGTTTTCGCTCTACCTGGCCTTCCAGACCTGGGAACCGACCAGCGGCCTGGGCGCGATGCAGTTCGTCGGTCTGGAGAACTTCGCCTTCGCGCTGGAAGACGAGTGGTTCTGGAAGAGCCTGAAAAACACCGCCTGGCTGGCGGTGGCCTCGGGCGTGCCGCAGCACTTGGTGGCCATTCCGTTGGCGGTGTTCATCCACACCAGCTTCAAGCGCCTGCGCGACGGCGTCGTCGGTGCCTACTTCCTGCCCTACATCACCAGTTCGGTGGCGATTGCCATCATGTTCAGCAGCCTCTTTTCGACCGACTTCGGTGTCGTCAACACGGCGCTGCGCGGCCTGTTCGGCATGGAGAACATCGACTGGCTGGGCCGGCCCGAGAACATCAAGCCCGCCATCGCGATGATCGTGTTCTGGCGTTACGTCGGCTTCAACGTCGTGCTGTATCTCGCGGCGCTGCAGACGATCCCGAAAGACCTCTACGAAGCCGCGACGATGGACGGCGCGGGCCGCCTGCAGCAGTTCTTCTACATCACGCTGCCGAGCCTCAAACCCATGATCTTCTTCGGCGTCACGCTGTCGGTCATCGGTGGGCTGCAGCTCTTCGAGGAACCCTTCATCCTGACCGGCGGCCGAGGCGGCAGCGACCAATCGGGCATGACGACGGCCATCTACCTCTACCGCATGGCCTTCGACTTCAACGACTTCGGCGCCGCCAGCGCGATGTCTTGGCTGCTGTTCTTCCTGGTGGTGGTGCTGACGTGGCTGACGAACCGCGCGTTCAAGCCGCGGAATGCGGGTGGATGAGATGACACGGCCATCGGCTTTCGGCCCTTTGCCGACGTTCAGCGTCCGTTTTCGCGCGTTGCGTGTGGTGGCGGCAAAGGGCTGTCCGGGCGGGGCGCGGCGTGCGACTGAAGCGGTCGGCGCTGCGCCGACTGCCCTGTGGTGCTCGGGTCCCTGGCCCGGCGCATAACTCGCTGCGCTCACTTCGTTCGCTACGCTCAGACAGGATGCGCCAGAAGTGTCCACGAGGCGCGCTGCGCGCGCGGGCCATGAACCCTGCGCTCCGCGGCGCTTCACACGCACGCCGCGCCCCGCCCGGACAGCCCTTTGCAGGAACCAGAGCGGGCACTCGGCGAGCGCCTCCTTCGGTGCTTGAGCGGCAGGCGGTGCCCGGCGGCGTCGCCGTGTGTGGCGCCGAGCAGCGCAGGCCTTGGGGCGGCGCGCGCAGCGCGCTTCGTGAACTGACTTGCCGCATCCTGTCTGAGCGTAGCGAACGAAGTGAGCGCAGCGAGTTATGCGGCACGCCCTCAAGGCGAGCAGCGCAGGGGAGTCGGCGCGTAGCGCCGACCGCCACAGTCGGCGACGCTGCCGGGCGCCGCCTGACGCGACCCGCCCATGTCGCCGAACGCGGAAAGCGAACAGTGCAGAACGCCCGCACCGGGCCGAGAGCTGACACGATGCAATCGCACTCGGTCGCAGGCAGAACAATCCGTGCGCGGTGGAGCCGCTGAGATGAACAGCGACCGCCTCGCCCCCTGGGCCGCCTACCTCGTCGTCGGCGTTGGCTCGTTGATCATGCTGGCGCCGTTCTATTTCATGTTCGTGTTTGCGACGCAGTCGCGCACGGAGATCTTCAGCCTGCCACCGCCGATGTGGTTCGGTGACGACTTCTTCAACAACCTGAAGATCCTCACCGAGCGCATCCCGTTCTGGCGCAACCTGGGCTGGAGCCTGTACGTCGCCATCGCCAACACCGCGCTCACGCTGCTGTTCTGCAGCATGGGCGGCTACGCCTTCGCGCTGTTCGAGTTCAAGTACAAGGGCGCGCTCTTCGCCTTCGTGATGGCGACGATGCTGCTGCCCAGTTTCATGAACATGATCCCCACCTTCATGATCATGGACGCGCTGGGCTGGATCGACCAGCCGCGCGCGCTCTACATCCCCGGCGCGGCCAGCGCCTTCGGCATCTTCCTGATGCGCCAGTTCGTCACCACCTCGGTGCCGAAGGACCTGATCGAGGCCGCGCGCATGGACGGCTGCAGCGAACTCGGCATCTACTGGCGCATCGTGCTGCCGCTGCTCAAGCCGGCGCTGGGCACGCTGGGCCTCATCACCTTCATCGCCAGCTGGAACAACTTCATCGGGCCGCTGATCGTGATGCGCAGCCCCGAGAACTACACGCTGCCGCTGGCGCTGCGCAGCCTGCAGAGCCCGGTCGACACCGAGTGGGGCGCGCTGATGGCGGGCTCGGCCATCGCCACCATCCCGCTCGTCGTCCTGTTCCTGCTGTCTTCGCGCCAGCTGATCTCGGGACTCACCGCCGGTGCGGTGAAGTGAGCCCATCTCTGCCCGGAACGTCATGAACCCCTTCCCGCCGTTCCACCCCGCGCATGTCTTCCCGCCCGACTTCGTCTGGGGCGTGGCCACCAGCGCCTTCCAGATCGAGGGCGGGGCCACGCTCGACGGCAAGGGCCCGTCGATCTGGGACAACTTCTGCCGCGTGCCCGGCGCCATCGCCGACGGCAGCAACGGCGACACCGCCTGCGACCACGTCCACCGCTGGGCCCACGACCTCGACATCGTCAAGGACCTGGGCGTCGACGCCTACCGCTTCTCGGTGTCGTGGCCGCGCGTGCAGCCCGACGGCATGGGCGAGTGGAACGGCAAGGGCCTGGACTTCTACGAACGCCTGGTCGACGGCATGGTCGCGCGCGGCATCCAACCCTACCTCACGCTGAACCACTGGGACCTGCCCGCGGCGCTGCAGGCGCGCGGCGGCTGGGCGGCGCGCGACACCGTGCACCGCTTCGTCGACTACGCGCGGCAGATAGGGCGACGCCTGGGCGACCGCGTGGCCACCATCACCACGCACAACGAACCCTGGGTCATCGCCACGCTCGGCCACGAGCAGGGCTGCTTCGCCCCCGGCATCCAGAGCCGCGCCACGGCGATGCAGGTCTCGCACCACCTGATGCTGAGTCACGGCCTGGCGCTGCAGGCGCTGCGCGCACAGGGCTGCAAGAGCCGCCTGGGCATCGTGCTGAACCTGTCGCCTATCGGCCCGGCCACCGACAGCCCCGAGGACGTGGCGCAGGCGCGGCTGGACGACGGCCGCTCGGTGCGCTGGTACATGGACCCGCTGTTCAAAGGCGACTACCCCGCCGACGTCATCGAACACCTGGGCCCCGACGCGCCGCGCATCGAACCGGGTGACCTGGCGCACATCGCCACGCCGATGGACTTCCTGGGCCTGAACTACTACACGCGCTCGGTGGTCAGTGCCAGCGGCGGCTGGGACGTCAAGGCCAGCGGCAACCGCATCACCGAGATGGGCTGGGAGGTCTACCCCGAGGGCCTGACCGAACTGCTGCTGCGCATGCACCGCGACTGGACGCTGCCGCCGCTGTACGTGAAGGAGAACGGCGCCGCCTTCAAGGACGAACTGGTCGAAGGCCGCGTGCACGACGTCGAGCGCACCGACTACATCGCACGCCACATCGCCGCGGTGGGCGACGCGCTGGCGCAGGGCGTGCCGATGGCCGGCTACATGGTGTGGAGCCTGCTCGACAACTTCGAGTGGGCCTCGGGGTACGAGAAGCGCTTCGGCATCGTGCATGTCGACTACGCGACGCAGCGGCGCACCCTCAAGGACAGCGCGCTGTGGTACCGCGATTTTCTGCAGTTGCAGAAGGCCGCCCGGCGAGCGCCGGCTGCGGCGCACGACGAACCCGCCGGGAGCTGAGCGCATGGGTCAGGTCAGCCTGAAGGGCATCCAGAAGAGTTACGGCGACGTGCACGTCATCAAGGGCATCGATCTCGAGGTGCGCGACGGCGAGTTCCTCGTCTTCGTCGGCCCCAGCGGCTGCGGCAAGAGCACGACGCTGCGCATGATCGCGGGGCTGGAGAGCATCAGCGCCGGCGAACTGCTGATCGGCGGCCAGCGCGCCAACGACCTGCGCCCGGCCGACCGTGGCACCGCCATGGTGTTCCAGAGCTACGCGCTCTATCCGCACATGACGGTGGCCGAGAACATGGGCTTCGCGCTGAAAATGGCCGGCGTGGCCAAGGCGCAGCGCAACGAGCAGGTGGGCCGGGCGGCCGAGATCCTGCGCATCACCGAACTGCTGGGGCGCTACCCGAAGGAACTCTCGGGCGGCCAGCGCCAGCGCGTGGCCATCGGCCGCGCCATCGTGCGCAAGCCCAAGGTCTTCCTCTTCGACGAGCCGCTGTCCAACCTCGACGCCGCACTGCGCGTGAACATGCGCATCGAGCTCAGTCGCCTGCACAAGGAGCTGGGCACGACGATGATCTACGTCACCCACGACCAGGTCGAGGCGATGACGATGGGCGACCGCATCGCCGTCTTCCACGCCGGGCAGGTCGAGCAGCTGGGCGCGCCGATGGAGCTCTACAACCGGCCCGCCAACGAATTCGTCGCCGGCTTCATCGGCGCGCCGAAGATCAACCTCGTCGACCGCCCCGGCGAAGGCGCCACGCCCGCGCACCGTGCGCTGTGGGACGCGCTGGCCGGCCGCGCGCCGGCGCAGGCGCGGCGCGCGGGCCTGCGCCCCGAGCACTTCAAGCTGGTGGCGGCCGGGCAGGGCGTGCCGGCCACGGTCGAGCTGGCCGAGCACCTGGGCGACAGCTCCATCGTCTATCTGCGCGTCGACGGCGTGGCCGACCTGCTGAGTGCCAAGGTCGGCGCCGGCCACCACCGGCTCGAGGCCGGCCAGGGCGTGGGCCTGGCGCCCGATGCCGACTGGGCCTTGGCTTTCGACGATCAACATCAACTGGCCGCCTGAGGGCGGGAACATCATGGCAAGCAAACCCAAGAAGATCCCCGGCTGGAAGCTCGTCTGGCACGACGAGTTCGAGGGCACCGAGATCGACCGCACGAAGTGGGACTTCGACATCGGCAACGGCTTCTTCGACTACGCCAGCCACACCTGGATCGAGGGCTGGGGCAATGAAGAGCTGCAGTACTACACCGACGCCCCGGCCAATGCCTCGGTCAAGGACAGCCTGCTGACCATCCGGGCGCAGAAAGAGGCCCTGCACGGCTGCGGCTACACCTCGGCGCGGCTGAAGACGCGCAAGCGCGACGGCACGCCGCTGTTCACGCAGCGCTACGGCCGTTTCGAGTTCCGCGCCAAGGTGCCCTGGGGCAAGGGCCTGTGGCCGGCGCTGTGGATGCTGCCGGTGGACGACATCTACGGCGGCTGGGCCGCCAGCGGCGAGATCGACCTGATGGAGATCGTCGGCGAGAAGCCGCACGAGGTGCTCAACAGCATCCACTTCGGCTCGCCCGGCACCGACGCGCGCGCGCTCATCACCCACGTGCACGAACTGCCCGGCGGCAGCACGGTGGCCGACTGGCACGTCTACGCCTGCGAGTGGGAGCCGGGCGAGATCCGCTTCTACGTCGACGGCGTGCACACCTGCACGCGCGACCACTGGTGGAGCAGCGGCGTCGTCGACGAGAAGGGCAAGGGCGTGATCGCGCGCCGCGCCGCCGACCTGCACGCCTGGCCCGCGCCCTTCGACCAGCCCTTCTACCTGGTGATGAACGTGGCCGTGGGCGGCAATTTCCCTGGCGTGCCCAACCGCGAGACCCACTTCCCGGCCGATCTGGTGGTGGATTACGTGCGCGTCTACGAGAAGGTCGGCGGCTACGGTGCGGCCAAGCCCATAGGCGCGGGCCGCTTCCCTTGGCAGCCCGAGAAGTCCGCGAGGCCTGCGAAGAAGAAGCGCTGACGCACCGAACCCGCGCACCCCATTACAGAAAGCAATCCCATGTCGAAACCCCATCCCGACGGCGCTGCGAGCGCCACTGCCAACGCCGCCCAGGGCGAATGGAACGAAGCGCCGGCGCGCCGCTCTGGCGCCGACCCCGGCGCCACTACCCGATCGGGCACCTGGGCGCACACCGGCCCCGTGGTCTGGACTGCCGAGGCGCGCGACGCGCTGGCCGCCGAGTTCCGCGCCACGCTGCAGCGTGGCGTGCACGGCCTGTGTTTCAGCCCCTACCTCGAAGGCCAGCAGCCCGGAGACCAGATCGGCGAGGCGCAGATCCGCGAGCGGCTGAAGATCATGCGCTCGCATGCACGCTGGATCCGCAGCTTCTCGTGCACCGACGGACACGAACAGACGCCGCGCATCGCGCACGAGCTGGGCCTGAAGACGCTGGTCGGCGCCTGGCTGGGCACCGACGCGAAGATCAACGAAGCCGAGCTGCAGGGCGTGATCGAGGTCGCGCGTGCCGGCCATGCCGACATCGTGGCGGTGGGCAACGAGGTGCTGCTGCGCGAGGACATGTCGGAAGACGAACTGCTGGCCTGCATCCAGCGCGTGAAGGACGCGCTGCCCGGCGTGCCGGTGGGCTACGTCGACGCCTACTTCCTGTTCGAGAAGCACCCGCGCATCACCGCCGCCTGCGACGTGGTGATGACCAACTGCTACCCGTTCTGGGAAGGCTGCCCGCGCGAGCAGGCGCTGGCCTACATGCAGACCATGGTGGCGCGCACACGCGCCGCGGCGCCGGGCAAGCGTGTGCTGATCAGCGAGACCGGCTGGCCCGACCAAGGCAGCGCCTTCCAGGGCTCGGTGCCCTCGCGCGAAGGCGCCATGCAGTACTTCGTGGACTGCGCCCGCTGGGCCGAGGAGGATGGCATCGAGCTCTTCTACTTCGCCGCCTTCGACGAGGCATGGAAGGTCGGCGCCGAAGGCGACGTGGGCGCCTACTGGGGGCTGTGGGACAAGGACGGCGTCCTCAAGTTCGGATGAAGGCCATGCTGAAGTTGCCCACGGGAAACGCCATCTGCTACTCGGGCTACCGCGATGGCCAGAACCCCAACGAGAAGACCTACCCGTCGCTGGCCGAGATCCGCGAAGACCTCGCGATCCTGCGCCGCAATTGGCCGCTGCTGCGCCTGTACGACTGCAGCCCGCACGCCGAACGGGTGCTGCAGGTCATCGAGGAAGACGGCCTGCCCTTCCAGGTGATGCTGGGCGCCTACCTCGGCGCCGAGATGAACAACTTCGGCTGCCCCTGGGGCGGCACGCACACCGAGGAGCAGCTCGAAGCCAGCCGCGCCGAGAACGGCGCCGAGCTCGAACGGCTGGTGGCGCTGGCCAACCGCTACCCCGGCATCGTGTTCTCGGTGGCCGTGGGCAACGAGGCCACCGTCGACTGGACCGACCACTTCGTCCCCGTGCCGCAAATGATCGAGTACGTGCGCCGCGTGAAGGCGGCGGTGAGCCAGCCCGTGACCTTCTGCGAGAACTACGTGCCCTGGCAGCACAAGCTGCGCGACCTGGTGCCCGAGCTCGACTTCATCTCGCTGCACACCTACCCGGTGTGGGAATACAAGCACATCCACGAGGCGCTGGACTACACGAAGGACAACGTGCAGAGCGTGGCGCGCCTGTACCCCGACAAGCCCATCGTCATCACCGAAGCCGGCTGGTGCACCAACAGCAACGGCCGTGGCATGAACGCCGAACACGCAGTGCAGGAACTGCAGGCGTTGTACTACCAGGACCTGATGGACTGGACACGCGAAGCCGGTCTGCTGTGTTTCGTCTTCGAGGCCTTCGACGAAAGCTGGAAGGGCTCGCCCGACCCGCTGGAGCCCGAAAAGCACTGGGGCCTGTTCACCGTCGACCGTCGGCCCAAGGTGGTGATGCAGGCGCTGTACCCTGAACTGGTGGCGCAGGCCGCGGACGCCTGAGAGCGAGCATTTGGCCATGTCGCCCATGCACACGCACCGCACCCCCGACGTCGCGCTCTGGGACCACTACCGCGCGCTGCGCGAGCAGTGGACGCACGAGGACAACCTCATCGCCCAGCGCATGGGCTGGCTGATCTGGTCGGAAGGCCTGATGTTCACGGCCTTCGGTGCCCACGCGCGCGACCGCGAGTACTGGCTGGTGCTGGGCTTCCCTTTCTTCGGCATCCTGGTGGCCGTGCTGGCGGGCGTGGCCATCTACACGGCGATGGCGGCCACCGACAGCATCAGGCAGCAGTTCGACGAGGCCGGCCTGGCCGACCTCTGCCCGCTGGCACCCGCCAACCACATCGCGCACCGCGGCCGCTGGGCCGCCAAGGCCATGCCCTTCGTCTTCGGCGCCATGTGGGTGCTGGTGCTGCTTGGCCGGCTGAACGACTGACGTCCCTTTCAGCACCACGTCCCACGAAAGAAAGCAACTCATGACGCCATCCACCGCCACTGCAACCCACAAGGTGCCCTTCGGGCACAAGGTGGCCTTCGGGCTGGGCATGCTGGCCAACCAGATGTTCCCGGCGGCGCTGGGCATCTTCATGGTGGTGCTGGTGCAGGACATGGGCTTCCCCGGCTGGATGTGGGGCGTGCTGTTCTTCCTGCCGCGGGTCTTCGATTCGGTCACCGACCCGATCATGGGCTTCATCTCCGACAACACGCGCTCCACCTGGGGCCGGCGCAAGCAGTACGTGTTCATCGGCGCCATCGTGATGGGCATCTCCTTCGTCGCGATGTGGCAGCTCTACCGTGCCGACGGGGTGAACTACAACTTCGTCTACTTCCTGTGCTGGTCCATCGTGTTCTATGCCGGGCTCACGCTCTTCAGCATCCCCTACGTCGCGATGGGCTACGAGATGAGCGACGATTTCCACGAGCGCACCAGCATCATGGCCGTGGCGCAGTGGATCGGCCAGTGGGCCTGGGTGATCGCGCCGTGGTTCTGGGTCGTGATGTACGACCCGAAGTGGTTCGTCAACGCCGACACGGCCACGCGCACGCTGTCCGTCTGGGTGGGCGTGATCTGCATGCTGCTGGCCATGGTGCCGGCCATCTTCCTGCCCAGCCGCTCCACCAAGGACGACACCCATCTGGTGCCCCTGACCTGGGCCAACTTCGGCGGCGGCATGAAGGAGATCCTGATCGGCTTCAAGGAGGCCTTCGCCTCCGTGCCTTTCCGCAAGCTGTGTTTCTCCACCTTCCTGATCTTCAACGCCTTCAACACGGTGGCGGCGTTTTCGTTCTTCATCGTCGTCTACCACCTGTTCAAGGGCAACACGGTGGACGCCTGGATCTGGCCCACGCTGTTCGGCAGCATCGGCGCGCTGGTCACCACCTTCGCGGTGATCCCCACCGTGGCCTGGATGTCCAAGAAGGTGGGCAAGAAGAACGCCTTCATGCTCTCGCAGGGCATCTCCATCATCGGCTACGTGCTGCTGTGGTTCCTGATGGTGCCCGGCAAGCCCTGGATGTTCATGTTCGCGCTGCCCTTCTTCTCGTTCGGCATTGGCGGCCTGTTCACGCTGATGATGTCGATGACGGCGGACGTCTGCGACCTGGACGAACTGGCTACCGGCAAGCGGCGCGAGGGCATCTTCGGCGCCATCTACTGGTGGATGGTGAAGTTCGGCTTCGCCATCGCCGGCCTGCTCAGCGGCGCCATCATGACGCTGGTGGACTTCACCCCGGGCGCGGCGGCGCAGCCCGCGGGCGCGGTGGATGGCCTGCGTCTCTTCTATTCCGGCGTGCCCATCTTCGGCACGTTGCTGGCCATGTGGATCATGCGTGACTACGACCTCGACGAGAAGCGGGCCACCGAGGTCCACGCCGAGATCGAGCGGCGCAAGCGGCGCGCCCAGGCGGCGGCGTCGTCGCAGGGCTCGGGCGCACGGCCGTGGCTGGAAGAGCACGGCCTGCACCTGCCGCCGATGGAGCCGTCGCCGCTGGCGGCCAAGAGCGCGGCCGAGATCGGTGCCATGTATGCCGAGCAGCTGCGCAGCGGCGTCTACGGCCTGTGCTTCAGCGCCTACACGCAGGGGCAGGGCGCGGGCGACCAGCTGACCGAAGCGCAGGTGCGCCGGCGCGTCGCGGTCATCGCGCCGCACACGCGCTGGGTGCGTTCGTTCGCCTGCAGCGAAGGCCACGAACTGATTCCCCGGCTGGCGCGCGAGAACGGCCTGAAGACCATGGTGGGCGCCTGGATCAGTCACGACCGCGACCGCAACGAACGCGAGATCGCCGGGCTGCTGACGCTGGCCGCGGCGGGCCTGGTCGACATCGCCGTGGTGGGCAACGAGGTGCTGCTGCGCGATGAAATGCCCGAGGCGGAACTGCTGGACTACATCCGCCGCGTCAAGGCCGCCTTGCCGGAAGACGTGCCCGTGGGCTGCGTCGACGCCTACTACCAGTTCCTGGAACGCCCGGCGCTGACGGCAGCCTGCGACGTGCTGCTGCCGAACTGCTACCCGTTCTGGGAAGGCACCGACATCGCCATGGCCGCGCCCTACCTGCGCCGCATGGTCGGCCTGGTGCAGGCCGCGGGTGGCGAGAAGCGCGTCATCGTCACCGAGACGGGCTGGCCGGGCCACGGACAGCCGGTGGCCGGGGCCGTACCCTCGCCCGAGAACGCGATGCGCTACTTCGTGGACGTCCAGCAATGGGCCCGGCGCGATGGCGTGAAGCTCTTCTACTTCTCGTCCTTCGACGAGCCGTGGAAGTTGCAGCAGGAGGGCGTCGTGGGCACGCAGTGGGGGCTGTGGGACAAGGACGAGCGCCCCAAGTACGGGGCCGGCGGGGCTTGAGCGCCAGGAGTGACCTGCAGCGCGAGGTCGACCACGCCGGTGACGATGGAGATCGAGCACGTGCGCGTGTGGCAGGCGCCGGCTTAGGCCGGCAGGTCTGCCTTGCGTGCCCGGCGCCGGCGGCGTGGCACGATCCGGGGCCATGCACGACGGTTCACGCACGACGCTCCTCGGGTTCACGCTGGCCGCTGTCCTGGCGGCGCTGGCCTGGTCGGGCGTCCGCCCCTACGACCGGGCCACCTGGCTGATGGAGGTGGCGCCGGTGCTCGTCGTCGTGCCGGTGTTGTGGGCGAGCTACCGGCGCTTCCCGCTGACCCCCCTGCTCTATGCGCTGATCGCGCTGCACGCGCTGGTGCTCATCGTCGGCGGCGCCTACACCTACGCCAGGGTGCCGCTGGGCTTCCAGTTCGCCGAACTGTTCGGGTTGGCTCGCAACCCCTATGACAAGCTGGGCCACTTCGTCCAGGGTTTCGTGCCCGCCCTGGCGGCGCGCGAGATCCTGAGCCGCGGGCAGTACGTGCGCGGCCGCCGCATGCTGGCCTTCGTCGTCGTGTGCATCGTGCTGGCCATCAGCGCCAGCTACGAACTGATCGAGTGGGGCGCAGCGCTGGCCCTCGGCCAGGGTGCCGACGAGTTCCTGGGCACGCAGGGCGACCCCTGGGACACCCAGTCGGACATGGCCTTCGCCCTGCTGGGCGCGCTCACCACGCTGCTGCTGCTGGCGCGGCTGCACGACCGGCAGATGGCGCGCCTGGGGCGGCCCGGCGCGGGCCATGGCGTGTAGCTGCCGGCGGCGGAAGGCGCTAGGCTTGCGCTTTCGACGCCTGCAGGAGGCAGCCATGAAAAGGGTCACGGGCATCGGCGGGATCTTCTTCAGCGCGAAGGACCCCGTGGCGTTGCGGGCGTGGTACCGCAAGCACCTGGGCATAGCCGTGCAGGACTGGGGCGGCGCTGCCTTCACCTGGGCCGATGCCGCGGGCGCGCCGATGAAGGGCACGACCATCTGGTCCATCGGTGGCGCCGAAGGCCAGCCCTTCGCGCCCGGTACGGCGCCCTTCATGGTGAACTACCGCGTCGACGACCTGGCCGCGCTGCTGCAGGCACTGCGCGACGAGGGCTGCGAGGTCCTCGATAAGACCGACGATTCCGAGTACGGCAAGTTCGGCTGGGTGATGGACCCCGAGGGCCACAAGGTCGAACTCTGGCAGCCGCCGCCGGGTCAATGAACGCGCGGACCGCCGGCACGCTGCATGGCGTGCGCTTGCCGCTGGTCCTGCTCGTCGGGGCCGGGCTGCTCCTGCTGCTGGCGGCAGCCGCGTTCTGGCCGAACTACCTGTCGCGACCTTGGGCGTCCATCGACGCCTATACCCACGTGCACGCCCTGCTGGGCACGGCCTGGATGGGGATGCTGGTCGCCCAGCCCGCGCTCGTCTTCGCGGGTCGCCGCCGCGCGCACCGGGCGCTCGGCCGTTTCGCCGTGTTCGTGGCACCGGCTTTCGTCGTCTCGGGTGTGCTGCTCGCCCACTTCAAGCTCAGCCGCATGGCCGCGGACCTGTTCGCGAAGGAAGGGGTCTACGTCTACCTGCCGCTTTCGGTGGCGCTGCTGTTCGCGGTGGCCGCCGGCCTGGGCTGGTTCTGGCGTCGTTCGCCGGCCGTGCATGCACGGTTCATGGCCTCGACGGCCCTGCTGCTGCTCGACCCCGTGCTGGCGCGCGTGCTGTTCTTCCGCCTGCCGCGCCTGCCCTTCGACGCGCTCTACCAGGGCATCAGCTTCAGCCTGGTGGCGCTGGCCCTGTTCTTCCTGTGGCGCACGCTGCCTGCGGGCGTCGCGGGCCGCACGGCCTTCGGCAACTTCTGCATCGGCACCATCGGCGTGCTCGTGCTCTTCTTCGTGCTGCCGCACACTGGCGCCTGGGCCGCGTTCACGCTGGAGTTCAGGGCGTTGCCGCTGACCTGAGGCCGTCGCCCGCCATCTGCACCGTCAGCAGGGCATGGGCGTCCAGCGTCACCGCGGCGGCCAGAGGCCCCAGGCGCAGCGTGAACGGCAGCGCGGCGTCGCTGCGGTTCAGCACCACCACCGCCACGCTGCCGTCGGTGTTCACGGCGGCGGTGCATTCCAGCGCCTCGCGCGTGGCCGCGCACAGCACGCGCCGTGCGCCGGGCTGCATGAAACGCGCGAAGTGCCCCAGTGCGGCGTAGGAGCTCTGGACGTGCAGCGCCTGTCGGCTGGCGTCGGCCAGCACCGGCGCGCTGCAGTAGTTGCCGACGTGGTTGGGGCCGCCCTGTTCGTCGAGCAGCAGGTTCCAGTCGATCCAGCCCACCGTCCAGTGGTTCAGGTCCTGGATGACACTGCGCGCATAGCGCTCGGCCAGGTTCCACTCGCCATGGTGCGGGCCGCCTTCCTGGCAGCCTTCGGTGAACAGCAGCGCCTTATCCGGCCAGGCGTCGTGCAACTGCTGCACATGGTCGAAGTGGTCCTCGACATACCAGTGGAAGCCGGCGCCCCAGACGAACTTCGCGGCCTCAGGGTCGGCGTAGACGGTGCCCGCGCGCTGCACCAGTTCGTCGCGGTTGTGGTCGTGCACGATGATCTTCACGTGTGCCAGCCCGGCCGCGTGCAGCGCCGGGCCGAGGTGGTCGCGCACGAAGTCGCGCTCTTCCTCGGCGCTGTAGATGCACGAGTCCCAGCGCTGCGTGGCCTGCGGCTCGTTCTGCACGCTCACGCCCCAGATCGGCACGCCCTCGGCGGCGTAGGCCTCGATGAACTTCACGTAGCACTGCGCCCACGCGGTGCGGCATTCGGGGCGGAGCTGGCCGCCTTCGTTCATGCGGCCGGTGGTCTTCATCCAGGCGGGCGGGCTCCACGGCGAGGCCAGCAGTTGAATGGGCCGACCTGCGGCCAGCATCGCGGCGCGGATGAAAGGCAGGATGTGTCGGCGGTCGTGGTCGATGCTGAAGTGCTGCAGCGCGAAGTCGCCCGCCACGTCGGCGTGGGCGTAGTTGCCCAGGCCGAAGTCGCTGCTGCCCATGGGCACGCGGCACAGGGCATAACCGTGGCCGTGCACGGGGTCGAAGTACGCCCGAAGCAGTTCGTCGCCCAGCGCGGCGGGCAACTGCTGCCAGGTCAGCGCCGTGGCCTCGGTGAAGGCGCCGCCGAAGCCCAGCAGCGTCTGCATGCGGCGCGCCGGGTCCACGAAGACCGAAGGCCCCGCGGGGGCGGGGCCTTCGTGCCAGAACAGGTCTGGCTGCGGGGCCAGCCGCGTGCCGCCTTCGCGGCTGCTTAGCCAGCAGCGCAAAGGCGGACGGGGCTTCACTTCGACCAGTGGGTGCCGTCGATGCGGACTTTCGGCAGCCCGGTGGTGTTGAGCGGCTTGCCGGTGAACGAGAAGCGGTCGGCGATGATGATGCGGGAGCTCACGTAACGCAGGTCGATCTTAGGATTGGCGGCGACGAAGGCCGACAGCGGAATCGACACCTGGCACCAGACGTTGGTGTTGCAGTAGCCGTAGTCGCCGGGGCCGATCTGCAGGAAGGCTTCCTGCACGTCGCGGTCTTCGGTATCGGTGCTGATGCCGACCTCGATCTTGCCCGGATAAGAGTCGCTGCGGATCAGGAAGTTCAAGCGGCCGCTGGCGAAGTTCGACAGGTTATCCAGCACGCCGGCGGCGGAGTAGCCGAAGACCCCCCAGCCGTAGTCCAACGGGTTGGGCGTGATCTCGAGGTGGAGGCCACCGTCGGGAGACGACCCACCGTCTGCAGTGGGGCGGAGGGCGGAGTTCGCGAAGACACCGTTGCTCAGGCCAGTGGCACGCACTTCGCCGGGGGTGATGGTGTCGGCAACCAACGTGTAGCGGTTGGCCGTGATCGCCGGGGACAGCGTCGGCGGCACCCACTTCACGGCGTCGGCGGCGGTGTAGGTGCCGGGCTCGCAGGTCCAGCTCACGCCGCAGGTACCCAGGCCCTGCACCGTGTAACGCGCCTCGCGCCTCGTGTTGAACAGGCCCCAGCCGTCGTCGCCCTGTTTCCAAGGCTCGTCGAATGCCTGGAAGAAGAAGACCGCCTGCGGTCCGTTGCCACGGCGCCCTTCGGCGGCCCAGGCCTGCATCGCATCGAAGTACATCTTCTGGTTCACCGGGTGGGCGCGGAGGGCGAGCGCCGGCCCGCCGGCGGTGTCCACTGCAGCCCACCCGGTCTCGCCGATGACCATCGGCAGGTCCTTCAGGTTGAGCTTGTCCAGCCCACCGCGCGCCTCGGCGAACTGGCTCTTGGCCACGGCCACCGCGGCCGCCACCATCGCGGCGGCACGTTGATCTGCGGGCACCGCCTTCTGCCGCCAGTCGATGGCCGAGGGGTTGTAGAAGGTGTCCAGGAAGGGGTAGGTGTGCACCGCGGCGTAGTCGACGACGTCGGCGATGACCTTCGGCACGGACCTCCAGAACAGGAAGTTGTCGTTGGTGGTCACCGGCTGCTGGATGGCCGAGCGCACCTTGCGGATGTAGCCGCCCATGATGACGGGGTCGACCTTGTGCGTGGACCACTCGACCATCGTCTCGTTGCCCACGCTGACGGTGGCCACGATGTCGCGGTAGGTGTTGGCCAGGCGGATGCAGGCGTCGAGTTCGGCCTGGTTGTCGGTCTCGGAGGCCAGGTCGACCACCGGGTTGGGGTAGGCGCCGAGCTGCACCTTCAGGTCGAGGCCGTTGTCGCGGATCACCTTCAGCACCGTCTCCGAGAAGGCGCGGCTGCTGAACAGGCGGATGGTGCCGATGCCGGTGGCCTGGATCAGCCGGAGGTCCTGCAGCACGTTGGCCGGCGTGATGACCTCGCTGCCGAGGTCGTCGACGCTGCGCGAGCTGCGGTAGGGCGAGTAGTTGACCGCAGCGCGCGTGACGAACTCGGTGGGCAGGGCACGGCGGTCGGTGACCGACACCGGCGACTCGGTGTAGCCGCCACCGCCGCAGGCGGTGACGGTGGCGGCCAGCGCCACGGCAATGGCCGCAGCCAGGGACAGTTGCAGGGTGCGCTTCGGCGCGCGGGGCATTGCTTGGAGCCAGTTGGACATCATGGGAGGACCTCGGACTCAGAACTGGTAGACCGCTTCGAACGTCACCCAGTTGCCACGGTTGGCAATGCGGGAGTCGACGCCCGAGAAGGAATCGTGGGCGGGCATGCTCAGCGGCGCCTGGCCTTTGCGCGCGTAGGCCACGGCGTTCAGCGAACCCGAGACGCTGAGGCCGCCGCCGACGGCGTAGCGCGCGCCGACGCTGGCGAACAGCGCGGAGTTGCTCTGGCCGCGTTCGCTCGGGTTGGCGGTGCTGGCCTTGCCCAGGTAGGTCAGGCCGGTGTAGGCCACCAACTTGGGGTTGATGTACTTGCGCAGGCCGAGCATGAGGTCGGTGGAGCGCGCCGGGTAGCCGGGGTTCGGCACGCCGTTGGCGTCGAAGCCGCCCCAGTTGACGTTGAAGGGGTCGCTCCACACCGCCTCTGCGCCCTGCGTCAGCGGCACCGCGTAGGCGCCGCTCCAGCGGTTGAAGCGAATGCCGCCCGAGACTTCGTACTCGGTGCCGATCTGGTACTTGGCGAGCATCATGAACATGCCCTGGCTGCTGCTGCCGAGCTGTTTGTCGTCGCGCTCGGCGTTGGGCGTCAGGCCCATGAAGGGCCACTTGGCAAACGCAAGCGGCGTGCCATTGCGCGATGACTGTGCGACGGCCTCTATGACCAGCGGGCCGCGCGCCCACAGCGCCCACAACTCGACCAGGCGCGGCTTGTTTCGCTTGAAGTCGGTGTTGCCCTGGTCGTAGCTGGCTTCCAGCACCAGGTTGCCATCGGCGACGTAGAGCTCGCGCGAGGTGTAGCGCACCGCCTTGGTCAGGATGCCGTAGGCCGCGCCAGCATCGCTGAACGCGGTCTGCCCGAGGTCGGACGCGTAGGGCGTGTCGGCCCGGTTCCACCCGCGCGAGACGAAGCCTCCTATCTGCAGGGTGCCGTAGTACTCGTGCTTGAGCGTGGCGCTGCGTTCGTAAACGGCGCCGGGCAGGTCGGGTTCACCGTCGCGCCATCGCTGCGAGTAAGCCCCCGAAATCGTGAAGCCCTGGGGCAGGTCGAACTTGACGCCCAATGTGGGTTGGATCTGCACGTCGTGCTTGAACAGGCCGCCGTACTTCTTGCCGTAAGCCAGGTCATCGGCCCAGATGAAGTGGCGGACCGCTGTTGGGTCGCGCTGGCAGTCCTCGCAACCATTGCTGATGTAGCCCAGGTTGACCTTGGCGAAGCCGGTCAGGCTGAAGGGACCGTACTCGAAAGCCTGGGCCGCCGTGGCGGCGCCCAGGCCCAGCACGCACAGCGCGACAGGCAGTGCGCTGCGGACAAGACGTCGCGGCTGGCCGGCCTGGCGGGCCGTGGTGCCCCGTGTACGAGAGATTTCTTGCTGCATAAGTCAGGCCACCTTGGGCTAGATTGATTGCGTTGAAAGCGCTTTCAGAGAATACGGTCGTCGGTGCCGTCGCGTCAACGCGTAGACGCTGCGTGTTTACCCTCGCGCCTGCGGTGTCTGTGGGCATCGGCGGTCCGCCGCAGCCGCCTCTTCACCGTCGCGTGGCGCAAGCATCCGGGTAAACGCGGGATCACGGTGAAAGCGCTTTCACAAACAATGGCCGCGTGAGCAGTCTCTGCGCGAAAGGGAAAGTGATGACTCCGACGAACACGCGTCGGCTGGCCCTGTGGACCGGGTTGGCGGCTCTGGCCGTGCTGGCCGTCGTGCCACCGGCCGCTGCACAGCCCGTGAAGGTGGGTGCTGGCACCTACTACCTGTCGCCCAAGGCCGGCGACAAAGCGGTGCCGCCCGCGCCCTTCCGCACCGAAGCCATGCTCAAGCGCGCCGCGCCCACGAGCCAGTGGTATTCGACGCTGATCTTCAATCCCAAGCCCGATCCCATCTTCGTTCAGCCGATCACCGTGAAGACCACGCCCGCGGGCCTGGAATTCGCGCTGCCGTCCAAGGAGGTGGTGAACAGCGTGCGCCAGGACGTCGAGATCCGCTACCCGCACCGCGACCCGCTCGTGATCTCGCCGGTGGCCTTCGAGCCCGGCACGGCCAAGCTGGCGGGCGCCGACGACTGGTCGATCGACATCTCGATGGCGCGCGGTGCCGACGACATGCGCACCACGGTGGCCCGCGGCCACCCCTATGCCTCGATCCAGGTCACGCGGGGCGATGTTCGCGTGCGCCTGCCCGCAGCGGGCCAGCGCCTGCACACCGAGGCCGACGCGCGGGTGCTGGCATTGAAGGTGGGCGCCAAGAGCTACGCGCTCTTCGGCCCCACCGGTGTGAAGTGGGAGGCGGTGTCGCCCACCGAGTGGGTGGCGCGCATGCCTGCGAACGCCGGCTACCTGTCGGTGGCAGGTTTGCCCGATGACCAGGCGGCGACGCTGGCGCTCTTCACGCGCCACGCCTACGCCTTCATCCAGCAGACTCGGGTCGAATGGCGCTACGACGAAGCCGCGAGCCAGGTCGAGACCACCTTCAAGGCCACGACGAAGGTGATGGAGGGCCCCGACAACGGCCCGCTGCTCGGCCTGTATCCGCACCAGTGGTTCAGGAACGCCTCGGTCGACGGCAAGCTCGGGCCGGCCTTCGACACCGTGCGCGGCAAGCTGCGCCTGCTCGCCGCTTCTCAGTTCAAGACCACCACCACCTACAACGGCTTCGTGCCCTATTGGCCCGCCATCACCGGTTCGCCGCGCCAGGACGAACTGAAGGACGTGATGCAGAAGGACCTGGCCACCGCCGGCCGCGAACTCCAGCGCGAAGGCAAGAGCGCCTACTGGGCGGGCAAGGGCCTGCAGCGCACGATGAAGCTGGCCGAAGTCTTCGAGCAGCAGGGCGACAACGCCAGCCGCGACCGGCTGCTCGACCTGCTGAAGAAGCGGGCCGAAGACTGGCTCGGCGGCGACAGCAGCCGCGGCTACGTGCAGTACGACAAGGCGATGGGCGTGGTGTCGATCTACCCCGAGGAGTTCTTCGCCATCACCGAGATCAACGACCACCAGTTCTGGTACGGCTACTGGATACGCGTGGCTGCCGAGGTGGGGCTGCGCGACCCGGCCTGGATCGCCAAGGAACGCTGGGGCGGCATGATCGAGCTGCTGATCGCCGACATTGCCACCGCCGAGCGCGGCCGAGCCGACTTCCCCTTCCTGCGCAACTGGGACGCCTACGAGGCTCACACCTGGGCCAACGGCGTCGGCTCGGGCGTGGGTGAATTCGGCAACAACAACGAAAGCTCGTCGGAGGCCATCAACGCCTGGGTCGGGCTCATCCTGTGGGGCGAGGTCACCGGCAACAAGGCGCTGCGCGACCTGGGTGTGTACCTGTACACGAACGAAATCGAGGCCATCAACCACTACTGGTTCGACATCCACGGCCTGGTCTTCGCGCCCGAGTACAACAAGAACGTCGAGGTCAGCCAGTTGTTTGGTGGCATGTACCGCCACGACACGTGGTGGATCGATGACCCGCGGCAGATCAAGGGCATCAACCTGCTGCCCGTGACCACCGGGCATACCTACCTGGGGCGCGACCCGGCCTTCGTCAAGAAGAGCGTCGGCACCCTGCCGGCGGAGACCGCGCTGTGGAATCGCATCGCCAAGAAGCCCAGCCCGCCGCCGCCCAAGGACATCTGGCAGGACGTGTTCGCGCAGTACCTGGCGCTGGCCGACCCGACGGAAGCGCTGAAGACCTGGGAACGCTGGGGCTCGGTGGAACTGGGCGCGTCGCGCAGCTACACGCTGCACTTCATGCTCAACCTGCAGGCCATGGGCACGCCCGACTTCGGCGTCACCGCCGACACCCCGCTGCACGCCGTGTTCAAGCGCGCCGACGGCAGTCGCACCTATCTGGCCTTCAACGCCCGCAAGACGCCGCTGGAGGTGAAGTTCAGCGACGGCAAACGCCTCACGGTTGCGCCAGGCGCGCTGGGCCGCCTCAGCGCCGCGAACTGATGGGCACGCTGCTACGGGAAAGCCAGGGGTTGTTCGCCCTTGCCAAGCGCGGTGCCGCCTGCGCATACTCGTGAAAGCGCTTTCAGACCTCCCGCACGCCCTGCGATGACCCCGCCTCCTGCCTGGCCGAGCGCACCGGGCCCGTCCCCTACACCCTGCCAGAGGCAGGGCTGACTTCATTACCAGGATCCACCGCCATGAAGCCTCGCATCCCGTCCCGTCCGTCCACGCGCCTGCTGCTGGCCGGCGCCGTGCTTCTGCTGATGGCTGCCTGCGGCGGCGGCAGCGGTGAAGCGCCACCGCCGGCCCCAGGCGCACCGGCCGACACGAGCGGCCCCGTCGTCACCATCACCGACAGCGTGGTCGACGCCACCGCCACCGGCCCGGTGACCTTCACGTTTGCCTTCAACGAGGACGTGGGTACCAGCTTCACCGCTGACGACGTAGCGGTGACAGGCGGCACCAAGGGTGCGTTCACGCGGGTCAGCGGCACGCGCGCCACGCTGGTGGTGACGCCCACGCCGAACAGCACCGGCACCGTCCAGCTCAGCGTCGCGGCCAATGCCGCGGTCGACGCGCGTGGCAACGGCAACGCCCTCACCACCTCGCAGCAGGCCTATGAGACCGTGGTGCGCAACCAGATGGCCCTGCCGGTCAGCTTCAACGCGACCGATGTCGGTTACGGCCTGGTGGGCTTCGGCGGCGCCGAGGACTCGAGCATCGTCGCCGACCCGACCGACGCCGCCAACAAGGTGGCCAAGGTGGTGCGCGCCGCCGGCGCCGAAACCTACGCCGGCACGACCATCACCGACACCGTCGCGGGCGTGCAGCGGGGCTTCTCCCCCAAGATCCCCTTCAACACCACCGACACCCGCATGACCGTGCGCGTCTGGTCGCCCGACGCCAACATTCCCGTGCGCCTGAAGGTCGAGGACAGCACCGACCCGAACAAGTCGGTGGAGACCGAAGCCACCGTGACCACGGCTGCCGGCTGGCAGACCCTGACCTTCAACTTTGCCAACCAGGCGACGGGCACGTCGGCGTTGAACCTGGGCTTCAACTACAACAAGGCGACGATCTTCTTCGACTTCGGCCGGCCCAAGGCGAACGCAGTCCCGAAGACCTACTACTTCGATGACCTCGCCTTCCTACCCGGCGCTGCAGGCGGTGGTGGTGGCAGCTGCGGTACCGTGGATCCGACCTGCGCGCCGACGACCGTCGTCCCGGCCGGTGCCACCGTGATCTACAGCGACGCGGCTCGCATCGCCGGCCTCGACACCCTGCCGAACTGGGGCCAGAGCCCGCCGGTCATCGGCAGCGAGCCCACGATCGCGGGCAACAAGTCGCTGAAGTACACCTTCGGCGGCACGGCGCTGTACCAGGGCATCGACTGGTCGTCTACCCCGCTGAACGTGTCGAGCAAGACGACGCTGCACTTGGACTTCTTCTCGGCCACCATCACGAGCGTGAAGGTCTCGATCATCAGCGCCGGCAAGGAAAACGCCGTCACCAAGACCGTGACCCCGGGCAACTGGAACGCCATCGACATCGACCTGGCGCTCTACACGGTGCCCGACAAGACCGCGATCATCCAGATCAAGCTCGAGCCGAACGTGGCCGGCACGCTGTACGTCGACAACATCTATTTCTACAGCGGCGCCACGGGCGGCGCCTGCGGCACCACCGAGCCGACCTGCGCACCGACGACCACCATCCCCGCCGGCTCCACCGTCGTCTACAGCGATGCCGGCAACATCACCGGGCTGGATCCCTTCCCGGTCTGGGGCCAGAGCCCGCCGGTGGTGAGCAGCGAGCCCACGCTCGCGGGCAACAAGGTGCTGAAGTACACCTTCGGCGCGCTCTACCAGGGCATCGACTGGTCGGGCAGCCCGCAGAACGTGTCGGGCAAGGCCACGCTGCACCTGGACGTCTGGTCGGCCAACGTGGCCAGCGTGAAGGTATCGCTCATCGGCGGCGGCGCCGAGAACGGCATCACCAAGACGCTGACGGCCGGCGCCTGGAACAGCCTTGACATCGACCTGAGCCTCTACACCTCGCCCGACAAGACGAAGGTCATCCAGATCAAGCTCGAGCCGAACGTGGCCGGCACGATCTACGTCGACAACATCTACTTCCACGGCACGGCCGCGGGCGGCGGTGGCGGCGGTGGCGGCACCTTCAGCGGTGGCATCTACGCCAGCGACTACGCGGGCAACCTGGGCGCCAACACCGCGAAGTCGGACAAGGGCGGCACCGTCGGCTTCTTCGTCGACCCGCGCTTGTACGCCGTGAAGATCTTCGAGGACGGCAGCGTCGCCGGCAGCGCGGTCAACCCCGGTGGCGTGCCCAACTTCTACTACGGCATCGGCAAGCCGGCCACGCCCACCTACGCCGACGCCTACTTCGGCGGCTACGTCAATGCGCCGGGCAACACCACGGCCGATGCGTCGTCGTTCGCGAAGATCAAGCTGAAGTTCTGGGGTGACGCCGAGTCGTGGGAGAAGCCCAACTTCACCGCGCAGGTCGACGTGCTGCTGCAGGGCCCGACCAACGCCGCCTGCACCAACCCGTCGGGCCGGCCCGAAATCACCAAGACCGTAGCGGCACAGAAGATCGGCGCCGGCTCCGACTACGTCATCCCGAAGACCGACTTCCTGCTGACGGCCAGTTGCGGCGGAGCCTACACCGTCAACAGCGTGTGGTCAGCCGTCGGGGCGGTGGTGGTCCGCCTGGCGGGCAGCAGCAACCTGAACTACGTCAACCTGACGCCGAGCACGCCGCCGTCCTACCCGACCTTCATCAACATCGGGCCGATCTCGTTCATCAACTGAACGCGAAGATGGCGACCGGCAAAGGTCGCTCCGCCTGAACTGCGGCGCCCTGCAAGGCGCCGCATTCGTTTCCGCCGCCGATGCGACACTGCAGTCCGGCCGTTGAGCCTGACCATCGCCGTGATGAGCCCCGCACCCTCCGCCTCGCGCACCCCCGCGGTGCTGGCGCTGGGCGTGGCGCAGACGCTGGCCTGGGCGTCGTCGTTCTACCTGCCGGCGATGCTGGCCGTGCCGATGTCGCGCGAGCTCGGCGTGGCCGTGCCCACGGTCTACGCCTTGCTGTCGATGGCGCTGGTGGTGTCGGCGTTGCTGGGGCCGCTGGCCGGGCGCCTGATCGACCGCCACGGCGGCCGGCCGGTGCTGATGGCCTGCAGCGGCGTCTTTGCGCTGGGCCTGGCCGTGCTGGCCACGGCGCAGGGGCCGTTGACGCTCATCCTGGCCTGGGTGCTGCTGGGCGTGGCGATGGGCTTCGGTCTCTACGACGCCGCTTTCGCCGCGCTGGTGCGCCTGTACGGCACCGACGCGCGTACGGCCATCACCGGGATCACGCTGCTGGCCGGCTTTGCCAGCACGGTGGGCTGGCCGCTGACCGCTTGGCTGGATGCGCAGTGGGGTTGGCGGGTGGCCTGCGGCAGCTGGGCGTTGTTGCACCTGGTGGTGGCCTTGCCGCTGAATGCCCTGCTGCCGCGTAAGGCAAGTCCGCCGTCGCCTGCGGCCGCCCCTGCCGTGGCCACCGCAGTCGCGCCCGTCGCGGGGCTCGCGCCTGTGGGCGCACCCATGTGCGCTGAGGCGCCGCCAGCGCCTGCGCGCTCGCAGCGCCCGGTCGCTGCACGCGAAGGGCTTCTGGCGGTCATCTTCGCGCTGATGAGTGTCGTCAGCACGGGTGTGGCCACCCACCTGCCGGCGGTGCTGCAGGCCGCTGGCGCCACCCTGGCGGTCGCGGTGGCCACGGCCGCGCTGATGGGGCCGGCGCAGGTGGCCGCGCGGCTCGTCGAACTGGGCTTGATGAGGCGGCGGTCGCCGCTGCTGACGGCCCGCGCCGCCGCACTGGGGCACCCCGTGGCCGTGGCGCTGCTGGTCGTGCTGGGCCCGCTGGGCGCGCTGCCTTTCGCCATCGTGCACGGTCTCGGGAACGGGCTCGTGACCATCGTGCGCGGCACCTTGCCGCTGGCGCTGTTCGGCGCCACGGGCTACGGCGTGCGGCAGGGCTGGCTCACGCTGCCGGCGCGGCTGCTGGGCGCGCTGTCACCGTGGCTCTTCGGGCTGGCATTGGCGCGCTGGGGGCTGGGGGCACTGTGGCTGTCGGCAGCGCTGGCGCTGGTCGGCTTCGCCGGCCTGGCGCTGCTGCGCCTGCCGTCGGTCACGAAGGACACGCCCACCGCAGCGTAGCGGCGCTGTTTTCGTCGGCAGAATGCAGGCAAGGCGCGAAGACGCAGCGCAACGAAGCCAAAGGGCCGACTTCATGGAACGCTTCACGATCTCGCTCGACGACCACCTGGCCGCCGCCTTCGACCAGTGGATAGGCCAGCGCGGCTACGCCAACCGCTCCGAAGCCGTGCGCGACCTCTTGCGCGCCGAGCTCGAACGTTCGCGCCAGGCCATGCCCCAGGGCCTGCACTGCGTGGCTTGCCTGTCCTACGTCTACAACCACCACGAGCGTGACCTGGGCGAGCGCCTGACGTCCATGCACCACGCCCACCACGACCTCACGCTGTCCACCACCCACGTGCACCTGGACCACGAACACTGCCTGGAAACCGTTCTGCTGCGCGGACCTGCGGCGGCGGTGCGCGACTTCGCCGACGCGGTGTGCGTCGAGCGTGGGGTGCACCACGGGCATCTGAACCTCATCAGCGTCGAGCCGCACGACCAGCATCATCATCATCACGGCGGCGAGGCCGAGGCGCACGTGCACCTGAAGCCCGCGAATTGAGCGCGATGATGGTGGCATGGAACCCCAGATGCTGACCGACGCCACCCACGCCCCTGCGCTGCGCAGCTGGGTCGCCTCGGCCAACTTGCCTGGCTGCGACTTTCCCATCCAGAACCTGCCGCTCGGCCGCTTCCGGCCGCCCACGGCCGAAGGCGCCGAGACCGAGCCGCCGCGCGTGGGCGTGGCCATCGGCGACCAGGTGCTCGACCTCAAGCTGGCCGCCGCGCAGTGCCCCTGGCCGGACGAGATCTATCCGCTGCTGGAGCCGTTGACTGCAGGCGACCTGGCCAACTTCATGGCCATGGGCCGGCCGGCCTGGCAGCTGCTGCGCGCTGCGCTGTCGGTCGCACTGGCCGAAGACAGTGATCAGGGCCCCTTTCTCGAGCTGTGCCTGCACCCGCAGGCCGACCTCACGATGCTGTTGCCCTGCGTGGTGCGCGACTACACCGACTTCTACATCGGCATCCACCACGCCACCGCCATCGGCAAGATGCTGCGACCCGATAGCCCGCTGCTGCCCAACTACAAGTGGTTGCCCATCGGCTACCACGGGCGGGCGTCTTCTGTGGGGCTGGGCGGCCCGCTTCGGCGCCCCCTTGGGCAGATCCGGCTGGCGGCCGACGCGCCGCCGGTCTATGCGCCCACGCGCAGACTCGACTACGAGATGGAACTCGGCCTGTGGGTGGGCGTGGGCAACAAGGCCGGCGAGCCGGTGGCCATCGACATCGCCGAGGACCAGCTCTTCGGCGTCACGCTGCTCAACGACTGGTCGGCGCGCGACATCCAGTCCTGGGAATACCAGCCGCTGGGACCCTTCCTTTCGAAGAGTTTCGCGACCTCGGTGTCGCCCTGGGTGGTCAGCTTCGACGCGCTGGCGCCCTTCCGCCGCCCCTTGCAGCGCCCAGCCGGCGACCCGGCACCGCTGGACTACCTGGACTCGCCCGCCAACCGCGCCCACGGCAGTTTCGGCATCACGCTGGAGGTGTGGCTGCAGACGGCTCGCATGCGCGCCGCACGCCTGCCCGCAGTGCGGCTTTCGCATGCCGACATGGCCGAGGCCGCCTACTGGACGCCGGCGCAGCTGCTCGCGCACCACACCAGCAACGGTTGCCCGCTGGCCACCGGCGACCTCTTCGGCACCGGCACGCTGTCGGGGCCGGGCGCGGGGCAGGGCGGCAGCCTCATGGAGCTGTCGCGCGGCGGCCGCGAGCCGCTGCTGCTGCCTGGTGGCGAGCAGCGCTGCTTCCTCGAGAACGGCGACACGGTCGCGCTGCGTGCCTATTGCGAAGCGCCGGGGGCGGTGCGCATCGGGCTGGGGGCGGTGGCAGGCACCGTGATGGCCGCCTGAGCACACGGTCGACCACCGTGGTCTGCCCCGGTAGCGAAATGCACCGCCGTCGCGCCACTTATGCGATCTTGGCGCCGGTGCCTTCTGCCCACAATTCACCTCGATGATGGACGATCTTCGCCCGGCCGCCGTGGCCGCTCGCGTGGTGGACTGGCACACCCGCCACCCCCTGGTGCGCCGCATTTCTGCCGCCCACGTGCACGCGGTGGGCTATGTCGGGTTGCCGTTCTTGGGGGCCGTCGGTGCTGCCGTCGCAACCGTGGCCGCCTTGGCGCTGGCCCCCGCTGCGGGTGCCACGCCTGTCGAGCATCCAGCAGCGCCGACTCCCGCACTCGCCAAGGACATGGCCAAGAGCCTCGCTATCCCGTCGATCCGGCCCGTGATCAGCGATGAAGAGAAGGCGCGAGCGCGTCAGGCCCGCGAGGCGCTGGGCGTGCAACGGCCCACCGCCGCGCCGGCACCAACCGAGACGGCGACAGTCACCGCGACCTTGCCCCAGGCCACGCAGCGGCCTGAACCCGCGTCCGCCGCAGCCGCGTTTGCCCTGACGACGCGCCTGTTGCGCACCCGAGCCGAGGCCGAGCAGGTGCAGGTGGCCATGCGGTCGTTGCTGAAGACCATCGGTGCAGTCGGCGTGAAAGTCGACGTGCTGCCTCAAGGCGACGACTGGCGTGTCGTGGCTATGCCCTTCCCGCAGCGCGCTGCAGTCGACAAGGCGCGCGCGCTGCTTGTCTCACGCGGCATGCGTGTCGAAGTGGTCGACTTCTAGGCGGCGCCCGTCACGGGCCCGGATGTCAGGCCGCGCAGCGCGCCTGCGGGTTCATTCGGCGGCAAACTGCGCCGCGTTGCGGCCCTGCACCCCGGCGTAGTGGCACTTGATTGCGGCCATGTCGGCTTCGACGTCCCCGGTGGGCTGGAACACCGGCCCCAGCACGGCGAGTTTGCGCCGGTAATCCAGCGAGGTCAGGATGATGGGCACGCGCGCTTCCAGTGCGATGAAATAGAAGCCGGTCTTCCAGTGACGTGTCTTGCCGCGGGTGCCTTCGGGTGGCACCACCAGTTGCACCGGACCTTCGGCTGCCACCAGCGCTGCCGCCGAGGCCGACACCAGGTTGTTGCTCTTGCTGCGGTCCACCGCGATGCCGCCCAGCCAGCGCATCAGCGTGCCGAAGGGAAACCGAAAGATGCTGCGCTTGCCCATCCAGCGGATGTTCAGGCGCATCACGAACGCGCAGACCAGGGTGTAGGGCAGGTCCCAGTTGCTGGTGTGCGGCGCGGCGATCAGCACGCACTTGCCTGCCTCTTCGGGCAGCGTGCCCTGCACCGTCCAGCCGTTGATGCGCAGAAAGGCGCGCGAGGCCGTGCGCAGCAGGGTGTTGACCACCGGGGTGTCGAAGATCGTTCTTGTCATGCAGCAGGCGTGGGCGGGCGGTTTCGCGGCGCATTGTCGCCGCCGCGCACCGGCACAATGCGGTGCAGGAGGAAACGAACCATGCCATCCGGAAAGATCCTCGTCGCCCAGGGCGGCGGCCCCACCGCGGTCATCAACCAGTCGCTGGCCGGCGTGGTGCTGGAAGCGCGGCGCCATCACGGCATCCAGCGTGTCTACGGCGCACGCCACGGCGTGCGCGGCATCGTCAACGAAGACTTCGTCGACCTCACGCAGGAAACCAGCCACAACCTCGAACTGGTGGCCCACACGCCTGCCGCCGCTTTGGGCAGCACCCGCGACAAGCCCGACCTGGCCTACTGCCACGAGATGTTCGAGGTGCTGAAGGCGCACGAGATCGAGCACTTCTTCAACATCGGTGGCAACGACAGCAGCGACACCGTCCGCATCGTGGCGGACGAGGCCGCCAAGGCGGGTTATCCGCTGCGCTGCATCCACATCCCGAAGACCATCGACAACGACCTGGTGCTCAACGACCACACGCCGGGCTTCCCCAGCGCGGCGCGCTTCGTGGCCCAGGCCTTCGCCGGCGCCAACCTCGACAACGCAGCGCTGCCGGGCGTCTACGTGGGCGTGGTGATGGGCAGGCACGCCGGCTTCCTGACTGCCGCCAGCGCTTTAGGCAAGAAGTTTCCCGACGACGGGCCTCACCTCATCTACGTGCCCGAACGCGTGTTCGACATCGGGCGTTTCCTGGCCGACGTGAAGGCCACTTACGACAAGCACGGCCGCTGCGTGGTGGCCGTCAGCGAAGGCATCCACGACGCCGCAGGCCGGCCGATGCTGGAGGTGCTGGCCAAGGATCTGCACGGCGGCCTGGAGCGCGACGCGCACGGCAACGTGCAGCTCAGTGGCAGCGGTGCGCTGGCCGACCTGCTGTGCGAGGAGATCAAGAGCAAGCTGAAGATCAAGCGCGTGCGCGGCGACACCTTCGGCTACATGCAGCGCAGCTTCGTCGGCTGCGTGAGCGATGTCGACCAGCGCGAGGCGCGTGAGGTCGGCGAGAAGGCCGTGCAGTTCGCGATGTGGGGCGGCGTCAACGGCTCGGTGGCCATCAAGCGCACCGGTTTCTATTCGGTCGACTACGAACTGCTGCCCCTGGCCGCGGTGGCCGGCAAGACCCGCACGATGGAAGACCACTTCATCAGTGACAGCGGCACCGACGTGACCGACGCGTTCAGGCTCTACCTGCGTCCGTTGCTGGGTTCGGGCATGCCCGACGCCTTCAGGTTGCGGCCCGCTGCGGTGCCCAAGGTGCTGAGGCGCGGTGCCGCGGACTGATCCCGTTCTCCCGGCGGCGTCCGTCGAGACCGCCGCAACCGTGCCCGGCGGTGACCTGCGCGAGCCCTATCCGCAAGGGTCGATGCCGGGCGCTGCTGCGCTGCTGCGCGTGATGATCGAGCAGGACGGCTCCATGACGCGGCTGTGCGAGGCGCTGTCCAGCGCGCAGGTCGAGCTGCGGCTGCGACACCAGTGCGTGACTTGCGAGGTGCCGGCCGAGGTGTCGAGCCTGCTGCCGGGCTCGCGCTTCATCGAACGCGTCACCTCGCTGGTGGCTGCTGGCCGGGTGTTGACGGACAACCTCGTCTACGTGGCACTGCATGGGCTGGACCCCGAACTGCAGCAGGCCTTGCAGACCGGCCGCCGGCCCATCGGCCACCTGATGGACGGGCGTCCGCATCGCCGCGACGTGGTGCAGGTGGGGGCTGGCGTACTGGGGCGGCTGTGGGCTACCGTCGGCACCCCCACGCCTGGGGCGACGCGCTGCTACACGATGCGCACGCCACAGGGATCGGCGATGCTGGTCTGCGAGGTTCTGCGTCGTGGCCTGTACGACGCGGCCTGCAGCCCCGGCCAGGCCACGCCCGCGACACCGCCGCCGCTTTGAGACGGCCCGTGGTTGGCGAGCTCGAAGCACCATGACCCCGACCTCCGCCCCCGCGTTTGCCGTGTTTGCACAGGGCCTGGCCTTGAGCTTGGGGCTCATCGTGGCCATCGGCGCGCAGAACGCCTTCGTGCTGCGCCAGGGTCTGCGACGCGAGCACGTGGGCACCGTGGTGCTGTTCTGCGCGGTGGCCGACGCCGTGCTCATCGCCGCGGGGGTGCTGGGCATGGCCCAGGCCCTGGGACAGAGTCCCGGCCTGGCGCGTGCGCTGGCGCTGGCCGGCGCCGTTTTCCTGGCCGTGTACGGTTGGCAGGCGCTGCGCCGCGCCCGGCAGGCGCATGGGCTGAAGGCGGCCGAGGGGGGCGAGGGCCTGCGTCTGGGCGCCGCGCTGGCGCAGGCGGCGGCCTTCACGCTGCTCAATCCGCATGTCTACCTGGACACGGTGCTGCTGGTGGGCAGCATTGGCGCGCAGCAGCCGGCGGCGCTGCGTGGCTGGTTCATCGCGGGGGCCGGCTGCGCCAGCCTGTTCTGGTTCGTTCTGCTGGGCTATGGCGCGCGGTGGTTGGCCCCCTGGTTCGGCCGGCCCAGGGCCTGGCAAGTGCTGGACGGTCTGATCGGCATCACCATGTTCGTGCTTTCGGCGCTGCTGGTGCGTCACGCGCTCGTCGGCAGTTGAGGCGGTGCGCTGGGTGGCGGCCAGGCCGACGCGCGCTCAGAACCCCGGCGGCCGCGTTGCGACCCAGCCCATTCAGGCTCAACCCGGCCAGCGTTACGCCAGCGAGTCGTTGATCTGCTCGTTGAATTCCGACAGGCTGACGGCGGTGTTCACCTCGCGCGGCAGCGCGTCGCGCACCGAGAACACACCCATGATGCGGCCGTTGTCGGCCATCACCGGCAAGTGGCGAAAGCCGCGCTCGATCATGATCAGCACCGCGTCGGCCACCTTCAACTCGGGCCGCACGCACTGCGGGTTGGGCGTCATGATCTTGGCCAGTGGCGTGGTGTTCGGGTCCAGCGCCTTGGCCAGCACGCGAGTCATCAGGTCACGCTCGGTGACGATGCCCAGCAGCTGGCTGCCCTGGTCGATGACGAGCACGCTGCCGCAATTGGCTCGTGTCATCACGCAAGCCGCTTCGTGCACGGTGGCGGTGGGCGACAGGCTCAGCACGTGGCGGCGCGACATGGCCTGGAAGATGGTGCGTTCGGACATGGGTCACCTCCGGGTGGGGCGGGGCAGGGCGCGCGGCTTCAGCGCAGCGCGGCGTTGATCTTGGCCAGCGCGGCGGCGCCGGGGCACAGCTGCGCTTCGGCCAGCGCATTCAGCGGCGTGGCGCAGGTGTTGAAGGCGGTGTGCAGGTCGGTGGCCAGCGGGTCGAGGTAGAGCAGCCCGGTGACCACTTCGCCGTGCTTGGCGGCCTCGTTCATGTAGGCCAGTGCGGCGTAGCGGTCGGTGGGGTCGTAGTCATCGCGCAGCTTGCGCAGGCGCAGCACCGTGCCGTCGTGCTGCGGCACGTCGATCACGCTGCCGGGCGCGTAGTCGGTGGTGATCTCCTCGCCCGGCGTCATGAAGTCGATGCGGCTCACCGCTTCGTTGTGCTGGCGGATGTAGTCGTAGCTCTTGGTGCTGCCGCCGTGGTTGTTGAAGGTGACGCAGGGGCTGATGACGTCGATGAAGGCCGCGCCACCGTGTGCCATCGCGCCCTTGATCAGCGGCACCAGCTGAACCTTGTCGCCCGAGAAGCTGCGTGCCACGAAGGTGGCGCCGAGCTGCAAGGCCAGGCCCACCAGGTCGACCGGGCTGTCGCTGTTGACGACGCCCTTCTTGCTCTTGCTGCCGCGGTCGGCGGTGGCGCTGAACTGGCCCTTGGTCAGGCCGTAGACGCCGTTGTTCTCGACGATGTAGGCCATGCGCACGCCGCGCCGCATGGCGTTGGCGAACTGGCCCAGGCCGATGCTGGCCGAGTCACCGTCCCCGCTGACGCCGAGATACAGCAGGGAACGGTTGGCCAGGTTCGCCCCCGTGAGCACGCTGGGCATGCGCCCGTGCACGGTGTTGAAGCCGTGGCTGGCGCCCAGGAAGTAGTCGGGCGTCTTGCTGCTGCAGCCGATGCCGGACAACTTGGCCACGCGGTGCGGCTCGATGTCGAGTTCCCAGCAGGCCTGGATGATCGCCGCGGAAATCGAATCGTGTCCGCAGCCCGCGCACAGCGTGCTGATGCGGCCCTCGTAGTCGCGCCGCGTGTAGCCGACCTGGTTCTTCTGCAGCGTGGGGTGGTGCAGCTTGGGCTTGGTGATGAAGGTCATGCGGACACCTTGTCGGTGGGTGCGGCGACCGCTTCCGCTTCGGCCAGCGCCTTGCGGATGGCTGCGGCGATGAAGCGTGCGGTGATGGGGGTGCCGTCGTAGTGAAGAACGGCAGGCAGGCGCGCCGGGTCGAAGCCGAGTTCGTTGACGAGCAGGCTGCGCATCTGCGCGTCGCGGTTCTGCTCGACGACGAAGACCTTGTCGTGCGCGGCGATGAAGTCGGTCACCACCTTCGGGAAGGGGAAGGCGCGCAGGCGCAGCGCCTCGACCTGCAGGCCTTCGGCTTCCAGCACGTCCAGCGCCTCGCGCATCGCCGGCGCGGTGCTGCCGTAGTAGATGACGCCGAAACGCGTGGGCTCGTCGCACAGGCGCAGCACCGGCTGCGGCACCAGCGCGGCGGCGGTCTGGAACTTCTTCAGGAGCCTTTCCATGTTGTAGATGTAGTCGGGCCCACGCTCGCTGTACTGCGCGTAGGGGTTGCGCGTGGTGCCGCGCGTGAAGAAGCTGCCCTTCGTGGGGTGCGTGCCGGGCAGCGTGCGCCACGGGATGCCGTCGCCGTCGACGTCCTTGTAGCGGCCGAAGTCCTTGCCGGCCTCGAGCTCTTCGGCGGTCATCACCTTGCCTCGGTCGAAGCTGCGCGCGTCGTCCCAGTGGAAGGGCTCGCACAGGCGCTGGTTCATGCCGATGTCGAGGTCGGTCATCAGGAAGACCGGGGTCTGCAGCCGTTCGGCCAGGTCGAGCGCGGCGGCTGAATGCTCGAAGCACTCGTGGGGGTCTTGCGGCAGCAGCAGCACGTGCTTGGTGTCGCCGTGCGAGGCGTAGGCGCAGGCCAGGATGTCGCTTTGCTGGGTGCGCGTGGGCATGCCGGTGGACGGGCCGCCTCGCTGCACGTTGATGACGGTCACCGGGATCTCGGCGAAGTAGGCCAGGCCAAAGAATTCCTGCATCAGGCTGATGCCAGGGCCGGAAGTGGCGGTGAAGGCGCGTGCGCCGTTCCAGCCCGCTCCCACCACCATGCCGATGCTGGCCAGTTCGTCCTCGGCCTGCACGATGGCGTAGCGGTGCGTGCCGGTGGCGGGGTCGATGCGGAACTTGTCGCAGTACTTCTGGAAGGCCTCGGGCACCGAAGACGACGGCGTGATCGGGTACCAGGCGCACACCGTCGCGCCACCGTAGAGGCAACCCAAAGCGGCGGCGCTGTTGCCGTCGGTGAAGATCTGGTCGCCCACCTTGTCCGAGCTGTGCACGCGTATGCCCAGCGGGTGCGGCAGGTGCTGCTTGACGTAGTCACGCCCCAGGTGCAGCGCCTTCACGTTGCTATCGAGCAGCCTTTCCTTGCCCTTGTACTGCTCGGCAAAGAGCTTCTCGAAGACCTCGGCCTCCATGTTCAGCAGCACCGACAGTGCGCCGACGTAGATGATGTTCTTGAACAGCTGGCGCTGCCGCGGGTCGGTGTAGTTGGCGTTGGCGATCGCCGTCAGCGGCACCGGGATGACGACGATGTCGTCGCGCAGGCTGCCCGGCGGCAGCGGGCGTGTGCTGTCGTAGAAGAGGTAGCCGCCGGGCTCGATTTCGGCGACGTCCTGAGCCCAGGTCTGCGGGTTCATCGCCACCATCATGTCGACGCCGCCGCGGCGGCCGTGGTAACCCTGTTCGCACACCCGCGCCTCGTACCAGGTGGGCATGCCCTGGATGTTGCTGGGGAAGATGTTGCGCGGGCTCACGGGCACGCCCATGCGCATCACCGCCTTGGCGAACAGCTCGTTGGCCGAGGCCGAACCCGAACCGTTGACGTTGGCGAACTTGATGACGAAGTCGTTGACGGCTCTGATGCGCTTCATGCCCTTGCCCCTGCGCGGTGGGTGGTGGACTGGTGTGACGGATTGGGCCCGCGGCAGCCGGGGCCGGCCTTGGTGGTCAGCAGCAGGAACTTCTGCATGTCCCAGGCGCCGGTGGGGCAGCGTTCGGCGCACAGGCCGCAGTGCAGACAGACGTCCTCGTCCTTGACCATCACGCGCGCCGTCTTCAGCACCGGGCTGAGGTAGAGCGCCTGGTCGGGGTTGGTCGACGGCGCCTTCAGTCGCGTGCGCAGTTCGGCCTCTTCACCCGGCAGGGTGAAGGTGATGCAGTCGGTGGGGCAGATGTCGACACAGGCGTCGCACTCGATGCACAGCTTGTCGGCGAACACGGTCTGGACGTCGCAGTTCAGGCAGCGCTCGGCCTCCTTGAAGGCCACCGCGGCGTCGAAGCCCAGTTCCACCTCCACGCGGATGCTGGCCAGCGCCTTCTCGGCGGCCGCCCAGGGCACCTTGTTGCGCGTGTCGTCGCTGGGCGCGTTGTCGTAGCTCCACTCGTGGATGCCCATCTTCTGCGACACCAGGTTCACGGTGGGCGGCGGTCGGTTGCCGACGGGCTCGCCGTGCAGGAAGCGGTCGATGCTGACCGCCGCCTCGTGGCCGTGGGCCACCGCGGTGATGATGTTCTTGGGGCCGAAGGCCGCATCGCCGCCAAAGAAGATGTTCGGCACCGTCGACTGCAGCGTGTGCGGGTCGAGCCTGGGCAGGCCCCACTTGTCGAACTGGATGCCGCTGCCGCGTTCGATCCAGGGGAAGGCGTTTTCCTGCCCCACGGCCACCAGCACCTCGTCGCAACGCAGCACCGCGTCGGGTTCGCCGGTGGGCACCAGGCTGCGGTTGCCCTGCTCGTCATAGACGGCCTTGACGATCTCGAAGCTCATGCCCTTGAGCACACCACCTTCATGGAGGTAGGCCTTGGGCACGTGGTAGTTCAGGATCGGGATGCCTTCGTGCAGTGCGTCTTCCTTCTCCCAGGGGCTGGCCTTCATCTCGTCGAAGCCCGAGCGCACCACCACCTTCACGTCCTTGGCGCCCAGGCGGCGCGCCGAACGGCAGCAGTCCATTGCGGTGTTGCCGCCGCCGAGCACGATGACGCGCTTCTTCACGCTGGTGACGTGCTGGAAGGACACGCTGGACAGCCAGTCGATGCCGATGTGGATGTCGGCTGCGGCCTCCTTGCGACCGGGCAGCACGAGGTCGCGCCCGCGCGGCGCGCCGCAGCCGACGAAGATGGCGTCGTAGCCGTGGTCCATCAGCGCCTGCATCGAGTCGACGCGGTGGCCGGCCTTGAACTCGACGCCCAGCGCCATGATGTAGCCGGTCTCTTCGTCGATCACTTCTTCGGGCAGGCGGAAGCGAGGGATCTGCGTGCGGATGAAGCCGCCGGCCTTCTTCTCGCCGTCGAAGACCGTCACCGCATAACCTTGCGTGGCCAGGTCGCGCGCCACCGTCAGCGACGACGGCCCGGCGCCGACGCAGGCCACCTTCTTGCCGTTGGGCGGCAGCGGCTTGGGCATCTGCGCCTTCACGCTGTCGACGGCCTTGAAGTCGGCGGCCACGCGCTTCAGCCGGCAGATGGCCACCGGCTCGGGCTTGGCGGCATTGGCCTCTTCGACGCGGCCGCGCCGGCAGGCGGGCTCACACGGGCGGTCGCAGGTGCGGCCCAGCACGCCCGGGAAGACGTTGCTGACCCAGTTGACCATGTAGGCGTCGTCGTAGCGACCCTGGGCGATGAGCCGGATGTATTCCGGCACGGGGGTGTGGGCCGGACAGGCCCACTGGCAATCCACGACCTTGTGGAAATAGGTCGGGTCCGCGATGTTCGTCGGCTGCAATGTCGTCTCCTGCTCCTGCACGCGCTTGGGGCTTTGGCGCAGGTGGGGCCGAGTCTATCCATTGCATCCGGCCCGACAAAGTGGATACACGCCCGGTTTGCACCGCACGTGAGGTGCGTCAAGCCGGCCGCTGGCAGGCGGCCGGATCTTCGTCAGGTGTCCCGGCTCAGCGGAAGGGTTCGGCGCGGGCCAGCAGTTCCTCCAGCCCGGGCTCGTTCGGGTCGCGCGGCTTGCCGGGGTGGATGATGGCCACCTGGCAGCTCTCGGCGGCCTCGACGAGCTGGCGGTAGCTGCCGGCGGTGAGGTCCTTGATGTAGGCCTGCTTGCGCTCGTCGTAGCCGAACATGCGGTCGTTGATGAGCTGGCATTCGTTGCAGCTGGGGCAGCGCGCGGTGTCGATCCAGGCTTCGTCGCGCGAGTGTTCGGCCGCGGCGGCGGGTTCGGCCGCCGTTGCGGCCGTGGTGGCTGTCGTGACCGCCCCAGCGGCCGCCACGGGCGCTGCGGTGGGTGCCGCGGCCTGCGCGGCGTCCCACGCTGCCTTTTCGCGCGCCAGCAGGCGTTCGGCGTGCGAGTCGTGCACGCCGCCGTGTTCCTGCAGGCGCTGCCAAAGCAGCAGGCAGCGCTGCGTGGCCTGCATCAGCCGCGCGTCGACCAGCACACGCTGCAGCGCGTCGTGTTCGTCCACCGCCAGCACATACGGCACGTGGCGGGCCGACGCGGCCTCGTCCAGCGCCAGCCAGTCAGTGGCGGGCAGCATTGCGTCGTTCCAGCGCTCGCGCGGCACCAGCGCGAAGTGCGCCGCCTGGCGCGGCTCGCACAGCATGAAGTCGGCGAAGCTGAAGGCCACGCGCAGGCTGGCACGCTGCAGCGCCGTGTCGGCGTAGTCCAGCGGCTCCACCGGCCAGTCGTCGTCGGGCTGCGGGTTGTTCTCGAGCGAAAAACGCTCGGCCCAGTTGCTGCCTGCCGAGGCGTCGTAGCTGAAGGACGGGAAAGCGCGCGACTGCATCGCCGCAGCGGCGTAGAGGTATGCCGGCAGGGTGCCGATGGGATCTTCGTCGCGCGCGAAGACGCTGAACAGTGCCGGCCCGCGGCAGGCCAGGCCTTGCGCGATGCGCCCGCGCAGCGCGTACAGGTTGGCGCTGGGCGTCTGCAGCACGAACATGCCGCCCAGGCCCATGGCCGTGGTGGCCAGGCGGGCGCTGCGCACGCCGAAGGCGTAGTGGCCGGTGCCGATGGCGGCTTCTTCCAGCAGGTCGGTGGTCTGCACCAGCACCTTCACGGGCAGGCCGGACGACAGCAGGTCCATCAGCATGGCGTTGTCCGGCGCATCGTTGCGGCCGGGCGGGATGCACACCAGGTAGTCGGGCAGGCGCGCCAGGTCGTCGGGCGTCAGCGCGTGTTCGTCCATGGCCTCGAAGCTGAGGTCGTGCTCGGCCTCGATGTAGTGGCCCGCCGCCTCGAGTTCGGCCACGGCCATCGCCTTCACGAGCGCCGCCACCTCGGGCAGCCGCTCGCGGAAGGCCTCGGCCGCCGCGGCGCAGTTGTCGAAGGTGAAACCGTGGGCGGCATCGGCCGCGCCCTCGAGCTCGGGTGGGGTGAAGAAGCGCTGCGACTCCAACACGGCCAGCGTGCGCAGCAGTCGTTCGCGCCGCGCCGGCGGCAGTTCATCGCGCGGCACGCCTTTGCCGACCACACGCGACAGCGCTTCGAAGTCGAACTGCGCGTGGTGCGGGCCGCCCATGGCCGCCATCAGTGCCTGCGGTTGACGCCCGGCCTGCGAGTGGCTGAAGGCCGCACGCAGGATGTCCGAAAGCTTGCGCACCAGCCGTCCCAGGTCGGCGTGAAACTGGCGCGCCTTGCGCCGCTGCGCGGCCTGCCAGGCGTGCGTGAGCAGCTGCGCCGGCATGTCGGGCGTGCAGCCGAGCACGGCGCCGTCGGCTTGCAGCGCGGTGCCGGCCTGGGTGAGCACCTGTTCCAGCGTCTCGCCTTCCTGCGCCCCCAGGCGGGCGGCTGCGGCGTTCCACAGTTCAGCCAGGCTGCCGCGTGCGCCGGCGGCGACGTCGCGGCGGATATCGCGTTCCAGCTGCAGCGCGTGGCGGCGCAGGCGTTCACCGTCGATGCCGCGTGGCGCCACGTCTTTCAGCACCGCGTCGACCAGGCTGGTGAGCGAGTGCACGTAGTCGGGCGCGCCGGGGCGGGTCTCCAGCACCAGCGGGTAGTCGTGGCGCAGCGCATCGAGGTCGCGGTAGGGCGCCAGCAGCGCCGGGCGCAGGCCCAGCCCGGCGATCGGCAGCACGCCGTCGCCGGCGCGCTTGGCCGTCAGGTGAAAGATGCGCTGGTCCTGGTGCCTGGTCTGCATGTCCATCGCTAACCCCTGTTCATGCGGCGTGCTGTGCCTGCGATTCGTCGTCGGGCCACACGGTGTACTTGTCGAACTCACGGTCCAGCCCGGTGCGGATGGTGGCGGGTGAACGCATCTGGCCGGCGTGGCGCAGGTCTTCGTAGCAGGGCGCGGCGGGGTTGCGGTAGAGGATGCCCACGGGGATGGGTTCGTCCATCGACGCGATCTCGCGCGCGCGGTCGATGTCGATCGGGTCGTGCTCACGCTGGTTGCGGTAGGCGCTGCTCAGGCTCTTGCTGAGCTGCAGGCCGTCCTTGTGCGTCAGCAGCATCGTGCGCTGCGGGTCGTGCAGCCAGGGGTCGAAGGCCTTGGGCATGAACTCCGGGCAGCGCTGCAGGATGCGCACGAAGGAGAAGCCGCGGTGCTTGAAGGCCGCACGCACGATGTCGTACAGCACCTCGGGCACCCAGTCCACGCCCTGCGCGATGAAGGACGCGCCCTGCACGCCCAGCGACACCGTCAGCGGGTTCATCGGTTCGAGCATCGCGCCGTAGGGCGTGGTGTTGCTCTTCAGGCCCTTGGGGCTGGTCGGCGAGGCCTGCTTCTTGGTCAGCCCGTAGACGTGGTTGTCGTGCAGGATGACGGTGATGTTCATGTTGTAGCGCAGCGCGTGGATCCAGTGCGCGGCGCCGATGCTGCAGCAGTCGCCGTCGCCGGTGCTGACGAACACGTTCAGGTCGGGCCGTGCCATCTTGATGCCCTCGGCCACCGGGAAGGCGCGGCCGTGGATGCCGTGGAAGCCGTAGGTCTTCATGTAGTGCGGCAGCCGGCTGCTGCAGCCGATGCCGGACACGAACACGGTGTTCTCGGGCGCCAGGTTCTCTTCGCTGCACAGGCGCTGCATGGCGGCCAGGATGGCGTTGTCGCCGCAGCCGTTGCACCAGCGCGGCACGCCGCCCTGGTAGTCCTCGAGCGCGTGGTGCTCCTCGTGCAGCTTGATGACACATTGGCTCAGGGAGGGTGAAAGGCTGCGGCTCATGCGGTTTGCCCCTTGGTTTGCAGTGCCTTGCGCACGACGTTGCAGATGTCGCCGGGCTTGATGGGCTGGCCGCGCGCTTCGCTCCAGCAGTCGATGTCGACCAGGAAACGGGCGCGCAGCATCATCGCCAACGCCGAGTAGCGGCGGTTGTCCTCGTCGATCAACTCGTCCTCGATCTTGTCGGACCAGTTGCCCTCGATCGTCATCACGTGCTTGAAGCGCGCCAGGATTTCGCGGATGCCCGAGGGCATGGGCTGCAGGAAGCGCAGGTGCATCGAGCTCACGGCCAAGCCTTCGGCCCGCAGGCGCGTCACGGCTTCCTCGATGGCGCCCATGGTGCTGCCCCAGCCCACCAGAAGCATGTCTCCGTCGTTGTCACCCACCACTGGCGGTGCCTTCAGCGTCTTCTGCAGCGCGGCCAGCTTCAGGCTGCGGTGGCGCAGGCCCTCCTCGTTGATCTTCGGGTCGTAGGCCACCTTGCTGTTGCGGTCGTGCGCCAGGCCGGTGAGCGTGTGCATGCCGCCGGGCTGGCCGGGCTGGAAGCGGCGCGACAGGCCGGTGATGGCGTCCCAGTCGTAGGGCTTGGCGCCGGGCGGCACCGGGGTCTGGTCGACCGGCGGCGCCAGCCAGTCTTCGCTGAACACCGGGCGCGGGAAGGGCTGCTGCGCGGTGGACAGGCTGGCGTCGGACAGCACCACCACCACCATGCCGAAGGTCTCGGCGATCTTGCGCGCCGTGATGACGGAGTAGAAACAGTCCTCGATGCTGCACGGCGCCATCACCACCTTGGGCGCGTCGCCGTGGCTGCCGAAGATGGCGGAGAGTGCATCGCCTTGTTCCACCTTGGTTGGCTGCCCGGTGCTGGGGCCGCCGCGCTGCACGTTCACCACCACCAGCGGGATCTCGGCCATCACCGCCAGGCCGATGGCCTCCTGCTTCAGCGAGTAACCCGGCCCCGAGGTGATGGTGACGGCGCACTTGCCGGCGTAGCTGGCGCCGATGGCGAAGGCGCAGGCGGCGATCTCGTCCTCGGCCTGGTGCACCAGGCCGCCGACCTTCTCGAACACCTCGCTGAGGTAGTGCGACGCCGAGGTGGCCGGCGTGATCGGGTACATCGCGCAGATGTCCATGCCCGAGGCCATCACGCCCAGGGCGACGGCGGTGTTGCCGTTGATGACGATCTGCGCCTCCTTCGACTTCTGCGCCGGGATGCGGTACTTGAAGTCGAGGTTCAGCTCGCCCCAGGCCGCGCCGGCCTCGTAGAGCGCCACGTTGCTGGCGATGACCTTCGCGTCCTTCTTGCCGAAGATGCGTGCGATCTGCTCGCGGGCCAGCGCCGCGTCCAGCCCGTACAGGTTGCACAGCAGACCCAGCACGAACATGTTCTTGCCCTTGCGCGGGTCGGGCACGAGTTCCTTGCAGCGCGCCTCGAAGGGCGCTTCGACGACGCGGAAGCCGTCCTTGCGCAGCGCCTCCACCGTCTTGCGGTAGCTGGCGACGATGGTCGGGTCGCGGTGCTCGGCCCACATGCTTTCCAGCACGATGGTGGCGCCGGGTTTCAGTTCGCCGGCCTGCACGCGGCCGATCAGCACCTGCTCGTTGAAGGCGACCACGAGGTCGGTCTGGTCGCCGCCGTTGGTGATGCGCTCCGAACCGATGCGGATGCGGATGCCGCTGGCGCCGGCCACGCTGCGCGCCGGCGGCTGGATCTCGGCCGGGATGATCTCGGTCGTCCAGATGCCGTTGCCCATGCGCGCGGCGATGGCCGCCAGGCTCTGGCCGCAGCGCTGGGCGCCTTCGCCCGAGTCGCTGATGACCTCGACGATGTGTTCGCTGATCGGCACGGCGGGCCGCGCTGTCGTGCTGGCCGGGCGGTCGAGGGTGGTGGTGTCGTTCATGGTGTTGCCTCAGGCCAGGTGGACACGGGCGTAACCGCGCTCGCTGCGCGGGATGCCGAACAGGCGGGTGGCCGGGTCGTCGCCGGGCGGCGTGTAGACACGGTCGCTGTCGCGCAGGCCGAGAAAAGCCTTCATGCCTCGCGCGGCCTTGCGCCCGGCGCCCATGGCCTGGATGACGGTGGCCGCGCCGGTGACGATGTCACCGCCGGCATAGACGCCGGCGATCGAGGTCGCCAGGTTGTCGTCGGTCTCGATGTAGCCGCGCTTGTTGAGCTTCAGCCCCGAGGTCTGCCCTAGGATGGGGTTGGCGTTGGTGCCGATGGCGAAGACCACCATGTCGGTCTCGAGTTCGAAGGCGCTGTCGGGCACGGGCACCGGTTTGCGCCGCCCGGACGCATCGGGCTCGCCGAGTTCCATGCGCTCGCAGCGCATGCCGCGCACGTTCTTCTTCTCGTCGCCCAGCAGTTCGAGGGGGCTCGTCAGCCAGAGGAACTCGATGCCTTCCTGCTGCGCGTGGTGGATCTCCTCGGCGCGCGCCGGCGCCTCGGCGGCGCTGCGGCGGTAGACGCAGTACACCTTCTCGGCGCCCACGCGCAGCGACACGCGCATCGCGTCCATCGCGGTGTTGCCGGCGCCGATGACGGCCACGCGTTTGCCGGGTTGCAGCGGGGTGTCGTAGGACGGGAAGTCACGCCCGCGCATCAGGTTGCAGCGCGTCAGCCACTCGTTGGCCGAGAGCACGCCGCCCAGCGATTCACCGGGGATGCCCATGAAGCTGGGGTAGCCCGCGCCGGTGCCGATGAAGACGGCGTGGAAGCCCATCTCGCCGAGCATCTGCTCGATCGTGAAGAGCCTTCCGACCAGCGTGTTGTTCTCGAAGGTGATGCCCAACTGGCGCAACTTGCCGATCTCGACGTCCACCACGCTGTTGGGCAGGCGGAAGTCGGGGATGCCGTACTTGAGCACGCCTCCGGGTTCGTGGAAGGCCTCGTAGACGGTGACCTCGCAGCCGGCCTTGGCCATGTCGGCGGCGCAGGCCATGCCGGCCGGGCCCGAGCCGACGATGCCGACCTTGAACCGTGTGCGCTCGATGTAGGGAATGTTCGCCCAGCCTTCGGCGATGGCCATGTCGCCGACGAAGCGCTCCAGCCGGCCGATGGCCACCGGCTCCAGCGTGTTCGGCGGCCGACCCACCGTGCACACGCCCTCGCACTGGCTTTCCTGCGGGCAGACGCGGCCGCACACGCTGGGCAGCAGGTTGGTGTCGGTGATGACGTCGTAGGCGCCGTGGAAATTCTTGGCCTCGATCTTCTTGATGAAGCCGGGGATGTCGATGCCCACCGGGCAGCCGCGCACGCAGGGCTGGTCGGCGCAGTCCAGGCAGCGTTGCGCCTCGACCAGCGCGTCCTCGAGGCGGTAGCCCATGGCCACCTCGTCGAAGTTCGTCACGCGCTGCTCGGGCGCCTGCTCGGGCATGGGTGTGCGCGCCTGCGGGATGCTGCGGATCGTCTTCTTCTTGGTGGCCATCGGCTTGTCTCCTGGTCGATGTGCGTGCGTCAGTGCGCGTGGCCTGCGCCGCCTCGCAGGCGGCAACTCTCGTTCCACGCTTCGAGTGCCGCCTTCTCCGTGGGCTTGTAGCGGCCCAGGCGCGCCATGAGGTCGTCGAAGTCGACCTGGTGGCCGTCGAAGTCGGGGCCGTCGACGCAGGCGAACTTGATGCCGTCGCCGATCTTCACGCGGCAGCCGCCGCACATGCCGGTGCCGTCGACCATCACCGGGTTCAGGCTCACCATGGTCTTGATGCCGAAGGGCCGTGTCGTGTCGGCGCAGCCCTTCATCATGATCGGCGGGCCGATGGCCACCACCTCGTCGATATCGGCGTGTTTCGAGATGGCCTGCTTGATGCCCTCGGTCACCAGGCCCTTGATGCCGGCCGAGCCGTCGTCGGTGCAGACGATGAGTTCGTCGCACACGGCGCGGAACTTGTCTTCCCAGAACATCAGGCCCTTGTTGCGGAAGCCCAGCACGCCGATGACGTAGGCACCGCTGTCCTTGTAGGCGCGGGCCTGCGGGTAGATCGGCGCCACGCCCAGGCCGCCGCCGACGCAGACCACCTTCTTCGCCGCGCCGACGTGGCTGGGGATGCCCATCGGCCCGACCATTGCGTGCAGCGCGGTGCCGACGCGGCAGTTCTGCTGCATCTCCTTCGTCGTCTTGCCCACGGCCTGGATGACCAGCGTGATGGTGCCCTTGTCGCGGTCGAAGTCGGCGATGGTCAGCGGGATGCGCTCGCCGTGTTCGTGCTCCATCACGATGACGAACTGCCCGGGCTTGGCGGCCCGCGCCATCTGCGGGTGCTGTACCTCAAGCAGGTAGGTGACGTCGGAAAAGTCCGAGCGCGCGACGATCTCGAAGCCTGACATGGCATCCCCTTGCGTTCGCGGCGCTATGCCGGGGTAGCCACATTTGACTGCACGCGGGTCCCCTCGGCGACGGATGCCGCTCGATGGTGTTCGAGGCCCGAGGGTAGCGGCGCTGCCGGCCAGGGGCTTGCGCCAGATCAAGAGCCTCCGCCCGCGGGCGGCCCGTAAGATGCTGGAATGGCCATTCCCCCCCTGGTTCCGGCTGTTTCCGGCGAACGTTTCGAAGTCGACGGCGTGAGTTGTTACGTGGCCGGCCAGGGCCCGCCGATGCTGCTGCTGCACAGCGTGAACGCCGCGGCGTCGGTGGCCGAGGTCAAGCCGCTCTACGAACACTACCGCGCCACCCGCACGGTGTTCGCACCCGACCTGCCCGGCTACGGTTTCAGCCGACGCGGCGACCGCGCCTACACGCCGCGCCTGATGACCGACGCGTTGCACACGGTCGCGCAGCAGATCCGCCAGCGCTGCGGCACCGGGCCCATCGACGCGCTGGCGGTGTCGCTGGGTTGCGAATTCCTGGCGCGCGCCGCGGTCGAGCAGCCTGCGCACTGGGGTCGGCTGGCGCTGGTCAGCCCCACCGGGCTGATGGGGACCAAGCCCCGGCGCGGGCCCCCGGGCAGCACCCGCGCCTTGCCCTGGCTCTACAAGGCGCTGGCGAACCCGCGGTGGGCGCAGGCCCTGTTCGACGGCCTGACGAAACCCCCCGTGGTGCGCTACTTCCTGCGCCGCACCTGGGGCGGGCCGAACATCGACCCCGAGATGGCCGACTACGCCATCCTGACCGCACGCCAGCCTGGCGCGCGCTTCGCACCGCTGCACTTCCTGGGCGCGGGCCTCTTCAGCGCCGACATCCACACCGTCTACGAAGCGCTGCGCGGCCCGGTGTGGGCCTGCCACGGCGTGCGCGGCGACTTCACCGACTACCGCGGGCTGCCGCTGCTGAAGCCGCAGACGCCGTGGCGCGTGACGGTCTTCCCCACCGGCGCGCTGCCCTTCTTCGAGGTGCCCGAGGCCTTCTGCGCCGAGCTCGACGCCCTGCTGGCGACCCCGACCCGAGCGTGAGGCAGACCGTCGAGGCCACGCTGGCGGTGCAGAGTGGCAAGGCTGGCATATTCTCCGCGGCGGTTCCTGCGCTGCCCAGTGCCTGACCTTCTGCCGATGCAGTTGCCATGACCCCACTGTCCGCCACCGAAGTCCGCGTGCTCAGCCTGCTGCTGGAGCGTGCGCTGGCGCTGCCCGCCGCCGAGCGCGAGGCCTTCATCGCCGCGCTGCCCGAACGCCAGCAGGTGCTGGTGCCGCGGCTGCGCGAACGCATGGCCAGCCTGGTGCAGGTCGAGGCCGACGCCGCCGCCCAGCCGCCCCTGCCGCCACCCAAGGCGGCGCCCCGCGCCGAAATGCGCATCGGCCCCTACCGTCTGGTGGAACCGCTGGGCGGCGACGAGACCGGCCGTGTCTGGCGTGCCGAACGGAGCGAAGGCACGGCGCGCAAGAACTTTGCGCTGCGACTTCCGCCGCCAGCGGAAGGCGACGCGCCGCAGCCTTCATTGCAGCGTGTCGAGGAGATGCAGGTCGTGCTGCTTCCCGAGCATCCCGACATCGTGCGTCTGGTCGACGCCGGATTCGATGCACAGGGGCGCTTCTACCGTGTGTTGCCGTTCGTCGAAGGCCAGGGCCTGGTCGAGCATGCGCGGCAACGTGGCCACAGCGAACGCGCCGTGGCGCAGTTGATGTTGAAGGCGGCTCAGCTGGTGGCCTACGTCCACGGCGAACAGGTGGCCTGTAGCGATCTGCGCATGTCCAGTTTCCGTGTCGATGACGAATCGCGTGTGCTGCTGCTCGACTGGGGCCAGGGCCAGGTGCTGCGCGCCGAGACCGTCGTCACCGACGTGATGGGGCTGGGACGCGTGCTGCAGGCGCTGCTGGCCGGTGCCGAGCCCGGTGCTGCGGCGCGGCCCGCCCGCGCCGTAACGCAGGCCCCCGACCTGGGCCGCGTGTTGCAGCGCGCGCTGCGCGAACCGGGCGTAGCGCCCTACGACAGCGTGCAGGCGATGGTCGACGACCTGAAGCTGATCCCCGACTTCCGCCCAGTGCCAGGCGCACCCGGTGGCGCTTTGCACCTGACGCGGCTGTTCGTGCGCCGCAACAGGTTGACGCTGGGCGCGGGCGTTCTGGTGGGCGCACTGCTGGTGGGGGTGGGTAGCACCGCCTGGCGCGACCAGCAGCGCAGTACCGCCCAGTCCCAGCGCAGCGACGAGGTGCAGGTTTTCCTGGCCGAACACCTGCCCGGGCCGCCACCCGGTGCCGACGGCCAGCCGCCCGACATCGCCGTCGAGGCACCGCGCCTGCAGCGGGCACTGGAGACGGCGCGTCTCGGTTTCCCGGGCAACCCGGTACTGCGCGGCCAGGTCCTCACCGCGCTCGGGTTGCGTTTTCAGGCGCTGGGCCAGCCAGAGCAGGCGCAGGCCGTGCTGCAGGAAGCGGTGCTGCTGCTGCAGGGCACTGCCAGAGCGGACGATCCGGCAATGACGGCAGCGCGGGCAGCGCTGGCGAAGCAGCAGCGCGTGAATGCGCCGGGTGCCCGGCCGCCTTGAGAATTTGTGGTCACGCTACGACCAAAAGCGTCGGATCGAACCACACATCTTCATGGTCATCAGCAATTTGAAATCTCCAGCCAGGAGCCAATCCAAGGTACTTCTGAATTCGAGGACACCACTCATCAATGTGCTCGATGTGCAGCGGCTTGAAGAAGTCAGGATCGGTGGACATCTCCTCGCCCGCCTGGCCCCAGTTGGGGTCAAGTCTCTCCTCTCTCTACACCTCGGATCAATCGACTGACGTGTGCGACCGACAACCCGCACTCCGACGCCAGCCCCGGCATCGATTTCCAGCCCGCCCGGTAGGCTGCATGCAACGCCTGCGGTCTCAAGCCCGCGTGCCTTTCGAGCCACGCAGCCCAAGTCGTCGGGCCGACTGCGGCCGGGCTGCGCTGGCGCGCAGGGACGTCGGCGGACTGCAGCCGTGCCGCGCCAGCCAGCGCACGCATGCGCTCGGCGAATTGCTCGTCGCCCAGGTAGATCTGGCCGCTCAGGTGATTCGCCCAGAAGTCCACGTCGGACTCCTGGCCCTCGTTAACCAGGGCCGCGTAACGCCTGGCCGCGGTGTTCCGGTCGCGCTGACTGGCCGCGGCGCGGCCCAGCATGAAACCCTGAAGTGCGTCGACGGCCAGCCACGGCTGCGGGGGTTCCAGCCCTAGGTGGGCGCGGCAGCTGGACCAGGACCAGTCCTCGGGACGCGGCACCAGTCCAGCGGCTACCGGGTTGCGTTCGACATATCGGCAAAGGGCAACGAGGTAGTTGTCGCGGTCAACCAGCACCGCCTTGAACCGGCCCTGGAACAGGTGCCCGACCAGCGCATGGCGTCGGTTGAACGCTTGGGTGTAGACCCCGTTCAGATGCCGCATCAGCCGCGACAACTGGCCCGTATGCGTCTGCAACACCAGATGGTAGTGGTTGCCCATGAGGCAGTAAGCGAGCACATCGGTGTCGAACCGCGTCAAGGCATCGCCGAGCACGTCCAGGTGGCACTCGCGGTCAGCGTCGTCCCGGTAGATCGGTTCGCGCCGGTCACCACGGGATGTGACGTGGTACGTGGCGCCGGGGAATTCGATGCGAAGGGGGCGGGACATGAGTGAAGATGATAAAGGAGAGACCTGACCCCAAGTGCGCTGACACCGAGGCCCAGGCCGGCAAGATGACCGGCGGCAGGGCAAGGCTTAAGACTTGATCTCGGCCGAGCCCAAGAATCGCCCGCGCTTACCTGCTTGTGCGGTTGCGTCGAGGAATTCGACCTCCTGACCGCTATCGAGTGCCCGGTACGGGAAGAAGACCTCTGCACAGTATCCCGCCCGATGCTCAAGCGCGAATTCAACTGCATCGCGCACACCGTTGACAGGGGCGCCCAAGGAAACGTTCTTGACGAGCCCCACAACCAAGGGCCGCATGGCCAAAGATATCTCCCGCAAACGCTCTTCAAGTTGGGCTGCACGAACACGGCCAGAACCTACACCCTGGACGTCCGACTCAAGGCCTACATGCACAACGCTCTCGTCATCCAGCATGTAGCCGCCAAACGGATGAAACTCGCCAAACTGGCTCAGCATTTTTCTTGCGAACGGAAGAAGCTCATTCATGAGCTTCTCTGCGGCAACTCGATCTGCACTCATGAGGAAGTCCTACCTGGCCACATGTGCCAGTCCGAAGTTGCTTCGAGGTTACTTCGGGCCTAAGTCAGGGCGCCGAATCACTGTGGAATTCTCTTGAACTGGAGCGGATACGTCGGTTTTGTTGCCAGTCACAACTACGTGCTCTTTACCCTCGGCTTTGGCAGCTTCACGCTGCGTGCGAATTTGCTCGGTGTCCGTCAAGCGTTTCGTATCTTTAATCTCGCCAACTTGCTTGCTGTCCTGGAAGTCCGGAATAGATTTTTTCCCCTCAGCCTCAACAGCGGTCGTGTTCTTCTCCTTCCCCATGTCTTTCAGGACACGTCCTTCTGATTCGCGCCCTCGCTGCATCGGATCCTGCTGCTTCTCGTTGCGTGTGGCTGCTCTAGCCGCGCCTGCGACGCGGCCAGCGACGGTGGCCACGGCTCGCGTTACTACAGCCGCAATTCCCCAAAGAACGGGATGCCGTCCGTCTGGGTCTGTGAACTTGTATGGGTTGTTGTTTCCGTAGACATAACGGTTAAAGCTACTGCCGTCATTCGCATCGGTCGTAACCTGATCAACACTAAGAAACCTCCCCGCCACCGGCTCGTAATACCTCTGCTGCATGTAAACCAGCCCCGTATCCGCATCGTTCACATGCCCCGTGAACCCAATGCTGGACGGATTCGCGCTACCCGCCACCGTCGCCCCGTAGGGCTCGTACCGCGTACGCTCGATCACCCCACCTGAACCATTGGTCCGCGCCACCGGGCTGCCCAACGCATCGGTGTGACTGAAACTCGTCCCCGTCTGGCTGTTGGCTTCGGCGATCAACTTGTCGCCCAGGTACACGTAGCGCGTATTGCCCTTGACCGAGTGGGCGCTGAAACGCAGTTGCCCCGCTGCGCCCGCGCCACTGTAGGCATTGAGAAGCGTGCTGCCATCGGCATACACCACCCAGCTGCGCCGGCCGTGCCCGTCGTAGTCGTAGGTCGCCTTGCCCAAGGCCGCACGCATCCGGTTGCCGATGTCGAAGCCGTAGCCCTGTGCGCCGCGCTGTGCCAGGTTGCCATTGGCGTCGTAGCGCATCGTCACGTTCTGGCTGCCCCCCAGGCCAACGAGGCGGTTCGTCGCCGGGTCGATGGCGTGCGTCAGCGTGCGCCCGCCCACCTGGCTGCTGCGCAGGTTGTCCAGCGCGTCGTAGCCGAAGGTCCCGCTGCCCCAGGGGCCGCTGGCAGTCGTCAGCCGGTCCAGGCCGTCGTAGGCCAGGCTGCGCGTGTTGATGCCCTGCAGCCGGTCCTGGATGCCGGTGACGTTGCCGTTGGCGTCGTAGCTGTACTGGTCGTTGACCACCCCTGCGTCCTGCCATTGCAAAGGCAGCCCGCGGGCGTTCAGGCTGACGCTGCGCGTGATGCCGTTGGCCAGTCTGTAGCCGGCCACGGCGCCGTTGGGGTGGTGGCTCACCGCGCTGGCATATCCCGAGACCTGCGTGGGCTCGCCCAGCGCGTTGGGCGCATAGCTCATCGTGCCCGAGGGGTCGCTGAGCGAACTGACGCTGCCGTGGGCGTCCATGCCGTAGCTGAAGTTCCAGCCCTGCCCCGGCTGCTGCCCGGGCCCTGAGAGTTGTTCCTGCACCAGCAGCCGGCGGTTGTTGTAGACATAGGTCCAGGTAAAGCTGCTGGAAACCACCTGCAGCGGCAGGCCGTCGGGCGTGTAGCTACGTGCAATGCCCGGCGTACCATCGCCGAAGGAAGTGCCGGTCAGGCGGTTGCGCGCGTCGTAGCCGAAGCTGATCCTGCTGCCCGCCATCACGCTGCCCTGGTCGCACGCCGCGGTGCTGGTCAGGGTCTGGCCGCTGGCGCGCCACGCCACGTTGCCGGCGGCGTCGTAGGCCTGGATCGTCGCGCCCGTCTCGGGCTCGATGGTCTTGCACAGGCGCTGCTGTGCGTCGTAGACATAACTGCGCGTGGCGCTGACGCCCCCGCCCGCCCAGGTGCCGGCACGCATGATCGACCTCGCCTTGCCGAAGACGTCGCGCGCGATGGACACCGTCACGCCTTCGGGCGCCCACATGGCGGTGATGGCGTCTTCGCTCGGGCTGTCGAAGGTCTGAAAGGCGGTGGTGGTGGCGTGGCCGCGCGGACTCGTCACACGCTTCTGGAAGTTGGCCAGGTAGTCGGTGGTCGTGGTCAGCACGCCCAGTTCGCTGTCCTGCCACTGGCGAACCACACGCCCCAGGGCGTCGTAGGCCCAGCCCGCGCCGGGTACGCTGGCGTCGATGCTGTCGACAGCACGGCGCGGGACGCTTTCGAAAGACTTGCGCCCGTCGGCGTCCCAGCGGGTCTGCACCATGCGCACGGTCTCGGACTCTCGGTCCATGTCCCAGGTGCGCGACAAGCGCTCGCGCCACAGGGCGTCGTAGAAGCGCTGAGTGACGCGCCGTCCGGTGGTCACGGTCTGCAACCAGTGGCCGGCAGCCAGGCCATAGGCTGCGAAAGGCGAGGGAGCGAACGTGATCTGCGTCGGGTGGTAGCCCACGGCGTCGCCGCCCGGGGGGGTAACGCTGTTCAAGCGGCCCATGATGTCGTAGCCGTAGCTGGTGGTGGTGCCGGCGGCATTGGTCACCGAGGTCACCAGGCCCAGGGCATTGACCGTGGCGCGTTCCAAGGTGCCGTCAGGGTGCGCAATGGTCTGCGCCAACCCAAGCCGGTAGTTCGAAAGGCTGGTCGGACGGCCGGCGGCGTCGTACGCCACCGACACCGTGCCGTCGGGGTGATAGTCCCAACGGCCGGTGCGAAAGCCGAAGGCGTACCTGGCCGTGCGGCTGGCGGTGCTGGGGTGATAGTCGTGCTGCTCTGACTTCAGCCCGGTGCCGACATCGGTGACGCTGGCCACCTGCCCCAGCACCCAGGCGGAGGTGTTGTCGTGGTACGCGGTGAGCTCCGTGCGTGAGCCCGAGGGGCCGCTGCGCACCACGCGGGCGGCGCGTGCCCTCAGGTCGAACTCGGTGGCTTCCCAGAGGAAGTTGCTGCCCTGCTGGGTGACCCCTCTGCGGTCTTGCGGTCGGTGCTTCTGGTGGAAGACGCCGTCGCCGCCGAAGTTGTAGCTGTAGCCGTTCTCGGCTGGGTAAGGTCCGGCGCCGGCGGCGCGGTAGCGGTAGGTGACGGTTCGCAGTGCCGAGCTGCCGTTCCAGCCCTCGTCGGTCTGCAGCAACTGGCCCTCGTTGTCACGCCAGCGCATGCCGAATACATGGCGCGTCACGAAGCCGCGGGCATCCGTCACCTGGACTGCCCTCGTGCTGGAGCACCCGCTGCAAGGCAAGTTGCCGCCCACTGCGGGCAAGTAGCTGTACTGCCAGCTTAAAGCGGGCACGCCCGGGCCAGAGAGTGTCTTGCGCGTCAAGGACATCGAGATGAAGGAAGCCACGTTCGGGGTCATGGGATTCCCGCTCGACGGTACGAAGCTGCGGAAGTGCGCCACGGCGGTGGTCTGAAAGGTGCCAACAGCGCCCGACGGGTGCTGCATCACGCGCGTCCATAGTCCGCCGGTGCCTTCGGGCGCAACCTTCAGGTTGTCGCCGCTGAACCGCCAGGCCGTACCGTCGGGTTGCTGCACTTCATACAGACCCGTGCTGTTGAACCGGTATACCCAGGTGCGGACGCCGTCGCTTACGGTGCTGAGTCGGCGGGTCGTGGTGTCGTAAGTCAGGGTCAGGCGGCGGCCGTCGCTCGACTCGACCGCGGTCAACGCCCACGGCATCTGCGACGAGTACGTGTACCGCACGGTATTGCCGAAGCGGTCGGTCACGAGCGTCGGAAGAAGCCAGACTTCGTTGCGAAGCAGTTTCCAGTCTTCGATGGCGACGTTGGGCTGCACTTCCCCGGGCCCCGTCACGCGGAGCGCACTCGAGTCGACGCGCATGGCTGTGGTGCCGCCGCTCAGCTGCAAGCTCGGTCCGGGCCGAACCACCATGCGGTCGAACCTGTACGTGATGCCGTCGGGCGACCTGGCCAGAAACCCTTCGCCGCTGCCCTGGCTTCCCGGGGCCAGCGTGGGTAGGCAGGAGAATTGCCAACCGTCCTTCGACACCACGGGATACGGCCCGCCGCCAACGGGGGCGGAGCCGTACGCCGGGCTTCGCAGCTGAAGCTCCTGCTCGCCTTGGCCTGGAATGCTCATCGTGGCGAGGGGAAAACCGCCCTCGACCCAGCTACCCTGCGCCAACTGTGCAGGCATCAATTCGCGGTCGAAGTACGAACACCGGCGGCCTCGCTCGGCCTCGGTACTCCCCATGACGCGCCAACCGGCCCACTGGGAGAACACGCCCCGGATGTGCGGTATGTCGAATTCCCAGTCGAACAGATGCCCACCGATGGCACTGTTCACACCCGTCTTCATGCGCCGGCCGAACGACACGCTCAACGCGTTGTTCCCGGGCAACGACACATCGGTCTGCGTGAACTCCAGTCCACCCGTGTACAGGCTGACCGCGTCGCCGAACAGCTGCGTCCCGTGAGTGGTGGGCGCTTCGGCACCGCGAATGAGCTGTGTCCCTTCCTGGTACTGGGTGACCGTCTGGGCGTGGGCCGCCGGCAGACAGCTCAGCAATGGGGCAAGCAGGCCGACCGAGAGCAGGCGCAAGACCTGGAAGTGCCGTCTCGCAACAGGACTTTCGAGCATGCGTTCCCCCGTCGTTGCTGGTGATCTGCGCACACCGCCTTCAATGCCGAAGGCGACAGACGATTCGTGACCGGCACACCGCCCAGTCCGCAGACGCAGCGGGCTGTGGGCGAACAGCGCGCGCTTTGGCTCGGCAGAATTGGGAGGAAGGCGCGACGCTAGCAACTGCCGTCGACTTGTGCAAGATGTCCGGCCTGCCTCCCGCGTCAGCCCGCGTGACCGATAATCCGCGCACATGACTGAAACAGACCTCCCGGCGCAAGCCGTTGGCGCCACTGGCGCACCCGAAGCGCCACCGCCTCTCTTCAACACCCTCGCCCTCGACCCCAAGCTCCTGCGCGCCGTGGTCGATTCGGGCTACACGGCCATGACGCCGATCCAGGCCAAGGCCATCCCATTGGTTCTGGACGGCCGCGACATCATGGGCGCCGCGCAGACCGGCACCGGCAAGACCGCGGCCTTCACGCTGCCGCTGTTGCAGAAGATGCTGCGCCATGAAAACGCCAGCATGTCGCCGGCACGCCACCCGGTGCGCGCGCTGGTGCTGACGCCCACGCGTGAGCTGGCCGATCAGGTGGCGGCCAACGTCAAGAACTACGCCAAGCACACCCAGCTGCGCTCGGCGGTGGTGTTCGGCGGCATCGACATGAAGCCGCAGACGCTGCAGCTGAAGGCCGGCGTCGAGGTGCTGATCGCCACCCCCGGCCGCCTGCTCGACCACATCGAGGCCAAGAGCGCGGTGCTGAACCAGGTGGAGTACGTGGTGCTCGACGAAGCCGACCGCATGCTCGACATCGGCTTCCTGCCCGACCTGCAGCGCATCCTGTCCTACCTGCCCAAGCAGCGCCAGACGCTGCTGTTCTCGGCCACCTTCTCGCCCGAGATCAAGAAGCTGGCCAACAGCTACCTGCAGGATCCGCTGCTGGTGGAAGTGGCCCGCCCCAACGCCACCGCCACCAACGTCGAGCAGCGCTTCTACAGCTGCACCGACGACGACAAGCGCGCCGTGGTGCGCCAGCTGCTGAAGCAGCGCGCGCTGTCGCAGGCCATCATCTTCGTCAACTCCAAGATCGGCGCGGCGCGCCTGGCGCGCACCTTCGAACGCGACGGCCTGCGCACGCAGGCGCTCCATGGCGACAAGTCGCAGGACGAACGCCTGAAGGCGCTGGCCGCTTTCAAGGCCGGCGAGGTCGACCTGCTGGTGGCCACCGACGTGGCCGCGCGCGGCCTCGACATCGCCGACCTGCCGGCCGTCTTCAACTTCGACGTGCCCTTCCACGCCGAGGACTACGTGCACCGCATCGGCCGTACCGGCCGCGCCGGCGCTTCGGGCCTGGCGGTCACGCTGGTGGCGCATGACGACATGCGGCTGCTGGGTGAAATCGAGAAGTTGCTGAAGAAGAAGGTCGACGTCGAGCCTTTCGAGCTGGAAGACGACCGCCCGCGTCGGCCGCGCCGCTACGAGGCCGACGACAGCCCGGCCGTGCCCGAAGCCCTGGCCGAGCGTGCCGCTCCGGTGCGCGAGCGCGCGCCCGAAGCACCGCGCCGCTCGGCGCAGCCGTCGCGCGACCCCTTCTTCGACAAGCCCTACGAGCCCAGCAGCGCCGATGTCGCGCCGGCCTGGGAGTCGGTGGCCCGGGCCGCAGCGCCGCACGTGCCCGCGCGCACGGGGCTGTCACCGAACATCCGCCCCAAGAAGAAGGTGGCGATGCTGCTCGGCGGCGGGCGCTGAGACGCTGGTCACTGCCCCAAGCACTCCATGAAGATCCTGCTTACCGGCGCCGCCGGCTTCATCGGCATGACCACCGCGCTGCGCCTGCTGGCGCGCGGCGACGAGGTCGTCGGGCTGGACAACCTCAACGACTACTACGAGGTCAGCCTCAAACATGCGCGCCTGGCGCGGCTCACGCCGCACGAGCGCTTCCGCTTCGTCAAGCTCGATGTCGGCGACCGCGCTGGCATGGAGCAGCTGTTCGCCGCCGAACGCTTCGACCGCGTCATCCACCTGGCCGCGCAGGCCGGCGTGCGCTATTCGCTGCAGAACCCGCACGCCTACATCGACAGCAACATCGTCGGTTTCATGAACGTGCTGGAAGGTTGCCGGCACTCGAAGGTGCAGCACCTCGTCTACGCATCGAGTTCCAGCGTCTACGGCGGCAACACCAAGATGCCGTTCTCGGAACACGACAGCGTCGACCACCCGGTCAGCATGTACGCGGCCACGAAGAAGGCCAACGAGCTGATGGCGCACACCTACAGCCACCTCTTCGGCCTGCCCACCACCGGGCTGCGTTTCTTCACCGTCTACGGGCCCTGGGGCCGGCCCGACATGGCGCTCTTCCTGTTCACGAAGGCCATCCTCGAAGGGCGGCCCATCGACGTGTTCAACCACGGCAACATGAAGCGCGACTTCACCTTCGTCGACGACATCGTCGAAGGCGTCATCCGCGTCATGGACCGTACGGCCGAGCCCGACCCGGCCTACGTCTCCGACTCGCCCGACCCCGGCACCAGCAACGCGCCCTACCGCGTGTTCAACATCGGCAACAACAACCCGGTGCAGCTGCTGGACTACATCGCCTGCATCGAGGATGCGGTGGGCGTCAAGGCGCAGAAGAACCTGTTGCCGCTGCAGGACGGCGACGTGCCGGCCACCTATGCCGACGTCGACACGCTGCGCGACTGGGTGGGCTTCACGCCGGCCACCGACATCGCCACAGGCATCGGGCGTTTCGTGGCCTGGTATCGGGGCTACTACGGTTCCTGACGAGGCTTGTTCGGTCAGCCGAAGTCGACGGACGGTCGCGCGTCCGTGCGGGGAGCGTACTCCCCGAGATTCGTTGGTGAACCACGCGCATCGACGCTGACGCCCGGATCGTCGGGGTTGGCGGTTACAGGTATTGCGAAAGAGGCGGAAATATGTCACCGGACCCCCTCATACGGGGGCTGTGAGCAAGCGCCGCCGGTCCTAAGATTCGCCGAAGAGAAAAGTGTCAAGAAAGTCGACAGGGGGTTGCCCCCGAAAGGCTTTCTTTCTGACGCGCGAGGACAGGAACGCAAATGCAAGGGGTCATGCAAGGCGGCGGAAAGCGAGGCCGGGCACTGGGCGCGCTCTACGACGCGGGCCTCGTGATGGCCAGCGTATCTGCTGCGATCGCGTGGCAAGGCAGCAATCCCGGTGATCTGGTGCCCGTAGCCGGCACTTGTGGTGGATCGATTGCTGTTGGCATGTCGCTCATCAACACCGCCAATGGCATGTATTCACCCGCCGTGCCCCGCTCTGCCCCGAAGATCATCTGGCGTACCCTGCTCACCCTGCTGCTGGCGCTGGGTCTGACCTATGCGGTGTTCGTGCTCACCGGGTTCGATCGGCGAGCCGACCTGATGGTGCCCGGCATGGTGGCCGTCGGCGCGGTCATCCTGCGGCGGGCCTACGTCACTCATTTCGCTTCAGACTCGGTGCGGCGGCGTTCGCGCACGCTGATTTTCGGCTGCGGACAGGCGGCACGTGTTGTTGGACAAACGCTTGCTGCTGTCGATCCCGACGTCGAGATCGTCGGCTATTTCGCCGGCCCGAACGAGAGAGTCCCTGCGGTCCCGTCCGCGCTCATCCTCCCGGCGACGATGTCGCTGACCGAGACTGCGTTGAGCCTGGACATCGACGAGGTGGTCGTCGCGCTGACCGAGCGCCGCGCGGGCAGCATGCCGCTGCGGGAGTTGCTGGACTGCAAGCTGCGCGGCATCAAGGTCTACGACCTGAACACCCACTTCGAGAAGCGGCTCGGCCAGATCCGCATCGACTATCTGAACGCCGGCTGGCTGATCTTCGGCGATGGCTTCAACCAGGGCGGCGCCCGCACCGCCGTGAAGCGGGTTTTCGATCTGGTTTGCGCCACCGTGCTGATCGTGCTGGCCTCGCCGTTCATGCTGGCCACGGCCTTGCTCATCAAGCTCGACAGCCGCGGCCCGGTGCTGTACCGCCAGGAACGCGTCGGCTTGAACGGGCAGACGTTCGAAGTGGTGAAGTTCCGCAGCATGAAGCAGGATGCCGAGGTCGACGGCAAGCCCGTCTGGGCCACTTCAGGCGACAGCCGTGTCACGCGTGTCGGCAAGCTGATCCGCAAGGCGCGGATCGACGAACTGCCGCAGCTCTTCAGCGTGCTGAGGGGACGCATGAGCCTCGTCGGGCCGCGGCCCGAGCGGCCGTTCTTCGTCGAGCAGCTCACCCGCGAGATTCCCTTCTACGCCGTTCGCCACAGCGTGAAGCCTGGTGTCACGGGCTGGGCCCAGGTGCGATACCAGTACGGATCGACCGTCGAGGACTCTCAGGAAAAGCTGCAGTACGACCTTCACTACGTCAAGAATCACTCGCTTTGGCTGGACTTGCAGGTGCTGGCGCATACCGTGCGCGTGGTTCTCACGGGCAAGGGTGCCTGCTGAGTTCGCCATAGCGCTACCCCGCCCGGGCGTACGCTCGGGGTCTGGTGGCATCTCGGTCGATGGTGCATGAGCACGGAAGCCGCAAACATTTCGATCTTCGGTTTCGCGATAGCGACGCTGCTGCACGCGATCTTCGCGGTGCTGCTGCTTCGCGATGCTCGCTTTCATACCCAACAGCGCGAGCGCGACTTTGCCTTCGTCGGCGCGGTGTTGGCCAGCTTTGCCTGGTCAGCCGCCGCACTGGCCGATGCGCTGTTGCCCTACCTCGCCACTCGCCACGTCGCGATGGCCCTCGACTGGCTGCGCTACGGCTGCTGGTTGCTGTTCCTGGTTGTGCTGGTGAGGCCCGCAACCGCACGATCGCTGCCAGCTCACCTGGGCGATCTGCCGGCCGCCGCCCGTCGACTCGGCCCCCTGGCCTGGTCCACAGGTGTTCTGTGGCTGGCCGGGGCCGGTCTGCTGGCCGCTTACGTCTTCAGTTCCAGCGGTCTGGAGGCGGCTCGGCTGCAGCGGCTTTGGTTGCTGAGTGCCCTGGGAATGCCCGTGCTCGGTCTGGTGTTGGTCGAGCAGTTGTTCCGCAACCTGCCGGAGAACTTGCGCTGGAACGCCAAGCCGGCCTGCCTCGGCTTCGCCACCGTTTTTCTGTTCGACCTGTACCACTACTCGATGGCCGTGCTCTTCGGCGGCTTCGACCCCGACGCCGGTCATGTGCGCGGACTGGTCCACGCGCTGGCGCTGCCATTGATCTTCGTTGCCTCCCGGCGCCGCATCGACTGGATTGGCCGGCTGCAGGTCTCGCGCACGGCGGTCTTCTACTCGGCCTCGTTGCTGCTCGCCGGCGCGTACCTCTTGTTCGTCGCGGCGCTCGGCTATGCCGTGCGCGCCCTGGGTGGGGACTGGGGTCGCGCCATGCAGTTGGCGCTCGTGTCCGGCGCGGCAATATTTGGCCTCGTCTTGCTGCTGTCGGGGTCCATCCGTGCGCGCGTGCGCGTCTTTGTCGGCAAGCACTTCTTCAGCTATCGCTACGACTATCGGGAGCAGTGGCTGCGCTTCACCAACATGCTGTCTTCGCCCACCGACACACAGGACTTCGGCGTGCTGGCGGTGCGCGGCCTGGCCGACATGCTCGAGAGCCCCGGGGGCGGTCTGTGGACGCGCAATGCAGCGCATACGGCGTTTTCACAGACAGCCCGATGGAACTTGGCCGCAGCGCAGACCGTCGAGCCGGCCGATGCCGACTTGCCGCAGTATCTGCAACGCAGCGGCTGGATCGTCGATCTGGATGAGTATCGGCACACGCCCCAGCGCTATCGCGCCTTGATACTGCCACCGTGGCTGTTGCAGCTTCCGACTGCGTGGCTCGTCGTTCCTCTTATCGTGCATGAGGACCTGCTGGGCTTCGTCCTGCTGGCACGGCCTCGGGCGCCGGTGCAGATGAACTGGGAGACCCGCGACCTGGTCAAGACCGCAAGCCGCCAGGCGGCGAGCTTCCTGGCCCAGATGCAGGCCACCGAAGCGCTGCTCGAGTTGCGCAAGTTCGAGTCCTTCAACCGCATGTCCGCATTCGTCGTGCACGACCTGAAGAACATCGTGACCCAGCTCTCACTGATGTTGAAGAACGCGGAACGTTTGCGCGCCAACCCGGAATTCCAGCAGGACATGCTGTTGACGGTGCAAAGCTCACTGGAGAAGATGCGGCGGTTGATGTTGCAGTTGCGCGAAGGGGCTACGCCCCCGGGTACGGCGGCTGGCGTCGACCTCGCCCCGTTGCTGCTGCGGCTGCAGGCCATGGCCAGCGATCGCGGTAGGACGCTGGAACTCCGTCAGGAGTCGAGCCTGGCCACGCGTGGGCTGGAAGAACGCCTGGAACGTGTGCTCGGGCACCTGGTTCACAACGCGCTCGATGCCACGGAACAAGGCGGCGAGGTGTGGGTTGCGGCGCGGCGGCAGTCAGGTCAGGTGGTGGTGGAAGTGGGCGATACCGGAGTGGGAATGACAGAAGAATTCGTGCAGAACCGCTTGTTCCGCCCCTTCACCAGCACGAAGGGCGCCGGCATGGGCATCGGCACCCACGAGAGCTTGCAGTACATCCGCGAGCTCGGCGGGCGTATCGACGTGCAGAGCCAGCTCGGCAAGGGCACGGTGATGCGGGTGGAACTGCCCTTGTTCAATGCGCACGACCTCGAGAGCGAGCCGGCTGCCCTGCGCGCACGGACCGTGGCATGAGCCAGGCGACCACGCCCCTGCTGATCGTCGAAGACGACCTCGCGCTGCAGAAGCAGATCAAGTGGTCGCTGGACCGCTTCGAATCGGTGACGGCGGCCGACCGCGAATCGGCGCTGGTGCAGCTGCGCCGCCACAACCCGAGTGTCGTCACGATGGATCTCGGTCTGCCACCCGACCCCGACTCGGTTTCTGAAGGATTCAAGCTGCTGGGGCAGATGCTGGACATCGATCCGAACGTGAAGGTCATCGTTCTGACCGGCCAGAACGACCAGGCCAACGCGCTGCGGGCCGTGGCGATGGGCGCGTACGACTTCCAGGCCAAGCCCTTCGAGCCCGACGCGCTGGCCCTGACCATCGAACGGGCCTACCGATTGGCCGAGTTGCAGCAGGAGAACCGTCGCCTGCAGGCTCTGTCCGAGCCCGACGCGCTGGCCGGGTTGCTGACGCGAGATGCCGGCATGATGCGCATCTGTCGCACGATCGAGCGCGTGGCCAGCAGCGGGGCGTCCGTGCTCCTGCTGGGCGAGAGCGGCACGGGCAAGGAAGTCCTTGCGCAAGGACTGCATGCCGCCTCGAAACGCAAGGGCAAGTTCGTTGCCATCAACTGCGCGGCAATTCCCGAGACCTTGCTGGAGAGCGAGCTCTTCGGCTACGAGAAAGGCGCCTTCACGGGCGCCGCGAAGACCACGATCGGGAAGATAGAGAACGCCAGCGGCGGAACGCTGATGCTCGACGAGATCGGCGACCTGCCGCAGTCGCTGCAGGCCAAGCTGCTGCGCTTCCTGCAGGAGCGCACCATAGAGCGGCTCGGTTCGCGCCAGGAGGTGCCGGTCGACGTGCGTGTGATCGGGGCCACCCATCAGGATCTGCGCACGCTCATCAGCGAGGGCAAGTTCCGCGAAGACCTCTATTACCGCCTGGCAGAGATCGTCGTCGACATTCCGCCGCTTCGCGATCGCAATGGTGATGCGGTCTTGCTCGCTCACGCCTTCCTGCGGCGTTTCGCTCAGGAACAGCGGCGTGGCAGCCTGACGCTCGGCGAAGATGCCATACGGGCCATCGAAGCCCATGCCTGGCCCGGCAACGTGCGCGAACTGCTCAATGTGATCAAGCGTGCAGCCATCATGGCCGATGGAGCACGTGTCACGGCCGAAGACATCGGCCTTGCCGCGCCGGCTCCCCACGAAGGCGCGATGGCCAGCGACATCGACCTGCGGGCAGTACGCGAGCAGGCCGAACGCCAGGCTATCGTCACGGCGCTGTCCAGGACCAACGGCAACGTGCTGCGGGCTTCCGAGTTGCTGGGCGTCAGCCGGCCGACCCTTTATGACCTGATGCGCCGGCTGAATGTCAAGTAACCCCGCCGGCCGCGCGCGCCTCTCGGCCGAACGCCGGGGTCATCGTTTCGCCACTGGAGATACAAGATGAACCAACGCTACCCGCGCGCATCGCACGCGTTGCTGGCTGCCCTGTGGATCGGCCTTGCGAGCCTGTCCGGCTGCCGCAACGGCGTGGGTGGAAACGATGCCGAGCTGCTGGCGTCGGCGCGCGGCTATCTCGAGAAGCGGGAGTTCCCCGCGGCCGTGATTCAGTTGAAGAGTGCGCTTCAGAAGAGCCCGGACAGTCGCGAAGTGCGCCTGCTGCTGGGCGGAGCCCTGCTCGAGAGCGGTGACCCGGCTGCGGCGGCCATCGAATTGCGCAAGGCCCTCGAACTGGGGGCCAGCGACGCAGAGGTCAAGCCGAGCCTGGCCAGGGCGATGCTCGCGCAAGGCCAATGGCGCCAGGTGGCGGATCAGTTCGCGACCCTGCAGTTGGAAAGCCCTGCGGCCTATGCCGATCTGCAGACCTCCGTGGCCACGGCTCTGGCCGCGCTGGGCCAGAAGGACCGCGCAGCCGCGTTCGCGCAGTCCGCCCTGCAATCGAAACCGGATTTCGTCCCCGCGCTGATGCTTCAGGCGCGCATGAAGGCGGCCGAGACCGACATCACCGGCGCACTGGGCCTCATCGACCAGATTCTGACCCTCGACAGCACCCACCTCGGCGCGTTGCTGCTCAGGGGCAACGTGCAACGCTACGCGCAGCGTGACGCGAAAGCCGCGATGGCCACCTTCGAGCTCGCCTTGCAGGCGCATCCGAAGGACGTGGCGGCACACCTGTCGGTCATCAACCTGACCCTCGAGTCTGGCGATGTGGCGGATGCCCGCAAGCGACTCGAACTGCTCAAGGCGGCTCACCCGAAACACCCCGAGACCGTCTTCCTCGAAGCCCGGTTCGCGTTCGCAGACAAGGACTTCGAGCGCACCCGCACGCTCACCGACCAGTTGCTGCAAGCCCTGCCCGATGATCCTCGCGTGTTGCAGCTTGCCGGCATCAACGCGTTGCGTCTGAAGTCCTTGAACGTGGCCGAGGCGCATCTCCTGAAAGTCGTCAAGGCGCAGCCGCAGAACCCTGTCGCACGGCAGTTGCTGGCGGGCGTCTACAACCGCACCGGCGAGCACGGCAAGGCACTGTCCGTGCTCAAGCCACTCATCGATGCGCCGAATGCCGACAGCGCCAGCCTGACGCTCGCCGGTGAGGCCTACCTTCAGGCCGGCGACTCGGCCGCCGCCGAGTCGGCCTTCACCCGCGCCGCACGCGGCAACCCGAGAGCGACCACGGCCCGCTCCGCGCTGGCACTTGCGCAGCTTGCGCGCGGCAATACCAGCGAAGGGTTCGCCGAACTGGAGGCTGCGGCCGCCACCGATACGGGAATCCGCAGCAGCCTGGCCTTGATCGCCGCGCGCGTTCGTGCGAACGAGCTGCCAGCGGCGCTCAAGGCGATAGACGCGCTCGAGAAGAAGCAGCCGGACCGCCCCATCGCGTCGTCGCTGCGCGGTTCCACGCTGCTGAAGATGGGCAAGCCCGACGAAGCGACGGCCAGCTTCGAGAAAGCGCTGAAGATCGACCCCCGCTACTTCCCGGCCACTGCCGGGCTGGCCGGCATCGAATTGGCGGCCGGCCGGCCCGAGGCGGCCAAGAAGCGGTTCGACGACTTGTTGAGCCTGGATCCGCGCAATACGTCGGCGCTGCTCGCGCTGGCCGAGCTGAAGGCTCGCATGGGGGGCAAGAAGGACGAGGTTACTGCGGCCATCAAGGCGGCCATCCAGGCCAACCCCGCGGAGGCGAGGCCCCGTCTCCTGCTCGTGAACTACCTGCTGCAGCAGCGCGACTCTGCCGGCGCGCTGTTGGCGGCCCAGGAGGCCGGCAGCGCCCTGCCCAACAACTTCGATGTGCTGGACGCGATCGGCACGGCGCAGCTGGCTGCCGGGCAGGCCCAGCAGGCCGTCGCCACCTTCGGGAAGCTCGCCGGACTGCGCCCCGACCGGCCCGAGCCCGAGTTGCGTCAGGCCGAGGCCCACCTGGCCAACAACGACCCGGACGCGGCCAAGCGCAGCCTGCGCAAGGCCTTGGAGATCAGGCCGGGGCTGCTTCCTGCGCAACGCGCACTGGCCCAGATTGCGGTGAAGCAGAACGATGTCGACGAAGCGCTGCGCATCGCGCGATCGGTACAGAAGGCGCAGCCAAAGCTGGTCGTCGGTTACGTGCTGGAAGCCGACATCGAGCTGGCGCGCAACCGAGCTGAGTCCGCGTTGCCGCTGCTTCGCAAGGCAATGGACCTGAAGGGCACCGGCGAGATCGCCGTACGTCTGCACACCGCCCTGGAGCTTGCCAAGCGCGGTGCCGATGCCGACCGTCACGCGGCTGCTTGGTTGAAGGCGCACCCGACGGACGCGGCCTTCCGCTTCTACCTCGGCGACAGGGCCCTGGCCCGCCAGGACTATGCCCAGGCGGAGGTGCAGTACCAGAAGGTTCTTGAAATCCAGCCGAAGAACGCACTCGCGATGAATAACGTCGCCTGGATCATGGGCCAGGCCAAGCGTCCTGGCGCCCTGGCACTGGCGCAGAAGGCCAACGAGATCCTGCCTGACCAGCCTGCGCTGATGGACACGCTTGCGTACCTGCTGGCGCTCGAGAACCAGTCGCAGCCTGCCATCGACCTGCAGAAGCGGGCGATGGCCGCTGCGCCGCAGAACGAAGGACTGCGCCTGACGCTGGCCAAGATCTACGTGCAGGCCGGTCAGAAGGCCCAGGCGCGCACCGAACTCGAGACGCTGGCGAAGCTGGGCGACAAGTTCGCGGGTCAGGCGGAGGTCAAGCAATTGCTGGCGACACTCTGACCGGGCCGGGTCCACAGGCATGGCCGCGACGGGCTGCGTCTTTGTTACATCCATTTGCGGCTGGCGACCCGCTGCTCTGCTCAAGTTGCCGACTCGGACCGCCGAGAAATAGGGGTAGTGCGCGGGTCAGGGTCTGTGTCGACGGGTAGGCGGCAACAATGAAAGTGGTAGCGATGTGGTCCTCGATGAGGCGAGCGCTGCGCCGATCTGCTCGGTGGCTGCTCGCCGCCTTGCCCGAAGGCGCGCGCTTTGCGCTGTATCGCCGAACGGTGGACTGCGAGCCGGTCGCCAACGGCCGCCTGGAGCTGAAGATCGCCGACACGCAGGCCGAGCTCGACGCCTGCTTCGCGCTGTTGCACAACGCCTACGTGGCCAGCGGCTTCATGCGTCCGCACCCTTCGGGTTTGCGCGTGACGCCGTACCACGCACTGCCCACCACCACCACGCTGTGCGCCAAGGTCGATGGCCAGGTCGTCGGCACCTTGTCGATCGTTCGCGACGGCATCTTCGGATTCCCGATGCAGTCGGCGTTCGACATCTCGAGCATCCGCGCCAAGGACGGGCGCATCGCCGAGATCTCGGCACTGGCGATCCATCCGCGCTGGCGCAAGACCGGCGGGTCGGTCCTGTTCCCCCTCATGAAGTTCATGTACGGGTACTGCACGCGCTTCTTCGATACCCGCCACCTGCTCATTGCCGTCAACCCGGCACACATCGAGATGTACGAGTCGGTGCTGTTCTTCCGTCGGCTGGCTGGCCAAGGGGTGGACCGTTACGATTTCGCCAACGGTGCGCCCGCCGTCGGCGCCACGCTCGACCTGCACGAGGCGCCGCAACTCTTCGAACGTGCCTATGGGCACAAGCCCGGGCGGCGTAACCTGCACCGCTACTTCGTCGAAACCGAACTGGCCGAAATCAAGTATCCGCCGCGGCCCTGGCACACGAGCAACGACCCCGTGCTGACGCCGGCGCTCATGCACCACTTCTTCAACGACCGCACCCGGGGTTTCGAGGAACTGGACGAGCGTCGCAGGCTCCTGTTGCACTCGATCTATCGCGAGCCCGAGTGGCAGGCCGTGCTGCCGTCGCTGCCCACCGCGCCGGCGCAGGGCGCAGCGCTGCGGTCGGAGGTGCGGCACTCGATGAAGTGTCCCGCGACGCTGTCGATCCTCGGTGCGTCGTCGAACGACCTGCGGATCACGATTGTCGAGGTGTCCGGCCACGGCTTCCTGGCCCGGGCGCTGCGGCCCCTCTCCGTGGGAACACGTTGCAGCATCGTGGCCGAGCTGGCCGATGGCGTGAAGAGCCGCGTGCAAGGCGAGGTTGTTCGGCTGGCCGGCAGCGACAGCGGGCAGTTCTATGGCTTCCGCGTGCAATCGCCCGACGCGGCATGGGAACGCTGTGTGGCCTGGCTGGGCCAGTCGGCACGCGAGTTGTCCCGTGCAGTTGCCCTCACGAACCCCGGCTCGGCATCAGACACGACGACGGTGGACGCCAGCGCCGTACCCCTGCGGCCCAGATCAGAGGTCGCGCCGGCTTGAACTGAGCTGCTGAGCCGCTACAGTCGGGCGCTATGCCCCTAACGAGCGAAACTGGCGGGTCACCTCGGGGCTCACTGCAAACCCGGCGCAGGGTCGTGCTTCGCGGCGTTGCTCTCGCGCTGCTGGGCGGTGTGGCGACCCGCAGCGTGCGAGCCGACCTTCCCGCGTTGGTGGCCACCAGCCGCGGATCAGTCTTGCCCGTTGGAACCTTCAATGCCTTGGAGAGCCCGCGTTTCGGCTTCCGGGGCACCGGGTTCGTTGTGGGTGACGGCAATCTGCTCATCACCAATGCACACGTCCTGCCGGCATCGACCGTCGTACCCGCGCCGCAACTGGCGGTGCTGGTGAACCCCCGCGGCAGCACGGCCGATGTGCGCCGCGCGACGTTGCTGCAGACGGATCGAGTCCATGACCTTGCCTTGCTGCGGTTGGAAGGCCCACCGCTACCGGCCTTGTCGTTGGCCGAGCCCTCGGTCGTGCGCGAGGGCATGGACCTGGCCGTGATGGGCTATCCGATCGGCGGCGTGCTCGGCTACTCGACGGTCACCCACCGTGGCATCCTGGCGAGCATCACAGCCATTGCGCTGCCATCGCAGGCGGCGAGGCAGCTCGAATCGCGGGCCCTGGCGCAGTTGCGCGAGGGGCCGTTCGAGGTCTATCAGCTCGACGCCACCGCCTACCCGGGCAACAGCGGCGGGCCGGTACTGGACATTGCCAGCGGCGCAGTGATTGGCGTACTGAACATGGTGCTCGTTCGAGGCACGCGCGAATCCGCGTTGTCCAACCCCACCGGTATCAGCTACGCCGTGCCGGTGCGCTTCGTGAAGGAGATCCTCGCACTGCCCCGTTGAGGGGCGTTGCCCAAAACGCGAGCGCCTCGGGCTAGGACGCGTGCACGCCCTGGCCAAAGGGCAGGCGGAAAGTGAATGGGTGGTCAGGGGACGACAGCGCAGCGAGATCCTTCAACCGCGACACGATGCCCTCCTCGTCCTCCGGTGTGAAGGCCAGGGGATACAGCGACCGCTCTGTACTCGCGAGTTCAGGCCTGCCTGAAAGCCGTTCGATCTGGTCGCGGACGTAGCTGAGTTCCAGCGACAACAGGACGGCGGGCGCACCTACTTTGGCGTTCGGGCGTTCGCTGCCGACCACTACCGCTCCAAGCATCCGCTGGTAATAGCGAACATGCCGAGGGTTGACCTCCATCACCAAGGTATCGACACCCCGCAGCCGGTAGGCCACGATGTACGCGACGTGGAACAGTCCGGCGAGGACGCGTTTCGAACCGGTGAGAGGGTCGATCGCCAGCTTCGTGAACTCGCACAGCCGGCGGCTGGTCTGCCGCAGGCGCCGTATCTCGGGGGCGAAGGCGAGGTAGCTGTTCATCTGGCCCGGGCCGTCGAAGCCGACGGTCATCGTGCCAATGGTCTCACCGTCCTGCGTGGCGGCCAGCGAGACGTGGCTGTCGGTGCCCAAGGTCGGCAGGTTCACGGCCCCGTAGCCGCGCCAGCCGTAGCGCTTTGACAACAGCGAATTGGCTGAACTGCGCTTCACCGGACAGTGCACGGTTTCGATCTTGAAGTGCCGTCGTTCCTGGAACGCGTCAGTGCCCAAAGGGCCGAAGTCGGTCGGGGGCTCACCCACCAGCAAGACCCGGGGGTCCAGCGGTGCCGAGATGAGCGAATGCATATTCATGGGGCTTCGTTGCGGGAGGGCAACTCAGGGAGCATGTTCGGATGCTTGGAGTTTGCCACCCTCAGCCGAGCTCAGCTGTGACCAGCTGTCTCCAGGACCGACCTCACTGATCGCAACACAACGGATGATGGCGCCAAAATGTCATCAAATGTATCCGCGCAAAGCGGTCGCTGCAGAAGGCTGTCGACGCGGCCATGCCACAGTCATCCGTGGCCGGGCGTCTGGCGGGCCCCTGAGGTTACGCGCCGCGCGCCCACCTTGGCTTGCCGCGCTCAGCCCGGGCTAAGCCGCGGGCGAATCAACTTCAGCAGCAGCCACTGGAGCGGGTGGGCGTTCCCGAAAGGTCGCCAGGTGAACGACAGCTTCTGCTGGTAAGCGTCGAACTGCATGACCCACGGCGCCGGACGCAGCGGCCCGCGCTGCAGCAGGACTTTCACCGCCGTCGTGCCGGCAACCCCGGCGCACAGGTCGCAGGCCATCACCGTGGAGGGTCCGCGCTGCGCCAGGAAGTTCACGGCCTCGGGCACCTGCAGGTAACCCCGCTGCAGCATGGACGGCGACAGACCGGCGATGAAGCGTGCCAACTGTTCGTTTCGGTCGCAGCCTTCCAGCCGAAAGTACTCCTCGAAACTCATGCCTTTGGGTTCGAAGTACATGAGCGACACGCCCATGCCCAGCGGTGCGGCCGTCACTGCCGGGATGCCGCGCTCGTGGCAAGCCGCGAAGATCATTCGCCGTGCGTCGACCGCGAAGAAGTCGATGCCGTCGACATAGAGGTCGACGCCATTCAGGAACTCAGCCAGATTTTCAGGCGTCACCCCGTCGCCGAAAGCGCGTACCTCGGCCAGCGGGTTGATGTCGCGCAGCGTCTCCGCCGCCACTTCGGACTTCGGGCGGCCGAGCGTCGAGACGAACGCACCAGTCTGCCTGTTGAAGTTGTGGACCTCGAAGTGGTCGAAATCCGCGATGTGGAAGTGTCCGATACCCAGGCGAGCAAGCGTGACGACATGAGCACCGCCCACGCCGCCGAGTCCCGCCACTGCCACCCTGCAGGTGCGAAGCCGCTCCTGCTCGTCCGGCTTCAGCCATCCGATGTTTCGCGAGACGGCCGCAGCGTAGTTGTATGGGGATGGCTGAAGTGCCGGCATAAGGGTGCAATCATTCCAGGATCGGGTGCCTTCGAAGGCTGTCATCATCCCTGGCCCTGGTCGTTGACAATGTACCTGCAATCCTCGCTCACCCCCTCGCAAAGTCTGGCGCGCATGCCCGTGATTCCTGCCGTCTCTGCCCCGACCCGCGGCCCCAGCGGTGCGACCGTGCAAGTCGAGGCCGTGTTGGAGCTTGCGCGTTGGGCCCCGAGCGGCGACAACACGCAGCCTTGGCTCTTCGAGGTCCTGGATGCCGAGCACGTCGTGGTTCATGGTTCCGACACGCGTGATCACTGTGTCTACGACCTCGATGGCCGTCCCAGCCAGATGTCGATCGGCGCTCTGATCGAGACCGTGGCGATCGCGGCAACGGCGCAAGGCCTGCGTGTGTCCTGCAGCCGGCGCCCCGACACGCCGGACACCCATCCTTGCTTCGACCTTCGCTTTGTGTCAGATCCCACTGTCCAGCGAGATCCCCTCGTCGACGCCATCCAGCCGCGAAGCGTGCAGCGCCGCCCGTACTCGACCAACGGGTTGACGGCCCTGCAAAAGTCGATGCTGGAAGCGAGCGTCGCACCGTCCCACACCGTACGCTGGATCGAGGGCCGTTCGGCCAAACTGGCGATGGCCGTGCTGCTGTTCCGATCGGCCCGGCTGCGCCTCGTGACACCGGAGGCCTACCGCGTGCACCGGGATGTCATCGAGTGGGATGCCCAGTTCAGCGCCGACAGGGTGCCCGACCGCGCCCTGGGGGTCAACCAGGCCATGCTGAACCTCATGCGATTCGCGATGCACAGCTGGGAGCGCGTCCAGTTCTTCAATCGCTTTCTCGCTGGCACCTGGATGCCCCGAATCCAGATGGACTTCCTGCCTGCCTGGGCGTGTGGCGCGCACTTCGCGCTCCTGTCTCGTCGCCCGCCGCTGGGCGTCGACGACAGCATCGAGGCTGGACGCGCCATGCAGCGGTTCTGGCTGACTGCCACTCACTTGGGGCTGATGTTGCAGCCCGAGATGACCCCGCTCATCTTTGCCCGCTACGCGCGAGAAGGCCGCGCGTTTTCAGCCAGCCCGGGCGCGATGACGGCAGCCGGCGAGGTTGCAGACCGGATGGGGCGGGTGATGGGTGTCGACGCGGTCGACCGCGGGGCGTTCATGGGGCGCATCGGGCATGCGCCGGCGCCGCAGTCGCGGTCATTGCGCAAAGACCTGAACGTACTGCTGCGTGGTCGCAGCGGCCCCGCGTAGGTCGTCCGTGGGCATCGATTCCGAACCCGTCGTGGTTCTGTCTGGTGTCGCCAAGGGCTACCGGCTGGACGCCGTGGATGTCCCGGTGCTGCGCGGCATCGATTTGCTGATCCGCCCGGCACAGTTCACGGTCATTCTCGGGCCATCGGGCAGCGGCAAGACGACCTTGCTCAACCTCATCGGCTGCATAGACCGGCCAGACCAGGGGCAGGTGATGGTTGCCGGCCGCGACGTCGGCCCGCTCTCGGACGACGAACTGGCCGACTTTCGGGCGCGCAACATCGGTTTCATCTTCCAGAACTTCAACTTGCTGCCTGTCTTGAGTGCCTACGAGAACGTGGAGTTCCCGATGCTGCTCGCAGGCCTGTCTGCAAGGACGCGCGCCAAGCGGGTCACGAAGCTTCTCGCGGCGGTGGGCCTGGATGACCGGGCGCGGAATCTGCCGGGGCAGCTGTCCGGCGGGCAAAGGCAAAGGGTCGCGATCGCGCGTGCCTTGGCACTGCGACCCAGGCTCGTCATCGCGGACGAGCCGACCGCCAACCTCGACAGCCGGACCGGCGCCGAGATCCTTTCGCTGATGCGGCACATGCAGAAGCGCTACGGCATTTCCTTCCTGTTTTCGTCGCACGACCGCGCGGTCATTGGTGCCGCCGACGACACCATCAAGCTGCTGGATGGCGAAATCCGCGGCATCAGACGCCTTGCGCCTACCGAGGTTGCCACCGACTCCGTTCTGCCTGTCGAGGACGATCAGTGATCGACCTGTCGCTGGCAGTCCGCAACCTGTTGCGCAATCGACGCCGGTCGTTTGCGACGTTCATCGCGCTCGTCATCGGCAGTTCATCCATTCTCTTGTTCGGCGGCTACCGCAAGAACATCGAGTACACGATGCAGACCGCGTATATGCACGCCGGTGGCCACCTGCAGATCCAGCACCGCGACCTGTTCCTCTATGGCAGCGGAAATGCCGTGAAGTACTCGATCGTCAATCACGAGAAGCTGATCGCGGCTATCGCTGCCGACGCGGTACTGGGCCGGATGGTCACGGTGGTGTCGCCGACGCTGCAGTTCGGGGCGTTGCCAGCAACGCCTCGGCCAGCGTCTCGCTGACCGTCGTCGGCCTTGGCATCGTCGCGGCCGACCGCAATCGCATGCGCGCCTGGAACGAGTTCGATCTGCCCGAGGATCCGCCGCATTTCGCTCTCGAGGGCGCGGCTGCCGACGCCGCGGTCGTGGGGCACGGCGTGGCGCGGGTGCTCATGCTGTGCGACGCACTCGGGGTCACCGACTGCCCCAAGCCGGTCGACGATCAGCCCAGCACCGGCGAGGCCTTGCCGGCCGACATCGCACGGCTGGCGAAGGACGTCGCTGGCGAGGCAAAGGCCAGGGCGACGGGCAAGCCCAAGATCGAACTCTTGGCCAGCAGTGCCGGTGGCGCGCCCAACGTCGTCTCGCTCGAGATCGTGCACGCAGAGCGCCAGGGCTTCAAGGAGCTCGACGAGCTCTACCTGATGTTGCAGCTGCCACAGGCCCAGCGTCTGGTCTACGGCCGGGCCAAGCCCAAGGCGACGGCGATCATGGTGCAGCTGCAGCGCAACGATCAGCTCGAGCCGGCCCGCGAGCGGTTGAAGGCCTTGCTCGCCGAGATCGAGCCCGGGCAACCGCTGGCCGTACTGGACTTTCGCGAAATGAACCCCTTCTTCGTGCAGACCGTGCAGATGTTCGACGCGATCTTCGGCTTCATCTTCGTCCTCATCGCCTCGATCGTGCTTTTCACCGTGGGCAACACCATGAGCACGGCGGTGATGGAGCGCACGGTGGAGATAGGCACGTTGCGCGCGATGGGCCTGCGGCAACGCGGCGTGCAGCGGCTGTTCATCACCGAGGGCATGCTGCTGGGCATCGCGGGGGCCGTCTCGGGTGCGGTGCTCGCCCTGGTCGTCTCGACGATCGTGAACCGACTCGGCCTGACCTGGTTGCCCCCTGGCAGCGGGCACGCACTGCCGCTGCTGATGCGCGTGTGGGGCGAGACGACGACTATCGTCGGCACGACGCTCGGCCTGATCGCCATCGGCGCGTTTTCCGCCTGGTGGCCTGCACGCCGTGCTTCGCGTCTCGTCATCGTCGATGCGCTGCGCCACGTCTGAACCGCAAAAGGACTCCCATGACGATCCGCGCCTTGTTTGCCAGTCTGCTGGTCGCCGCCGCCGCGGCCTGCCAGGCCGCGCCGGATGCGCAGCGCATCCTGGTGGCGAGCGACGCCGTCCGCAATCCGGGGCGCCCATTCAGCGTCACCGTGGCGCTCACCGAGTTCCAGGGCGGCAAGCGCGTCGACGCCAGCACCATGGTCACTTACTCCCGGACGCTGGCCCAGAGCGCGCAGTTCGCCACCCTGGTCCGCTTCACTGCGCCGGCACGCGACACCGGCAAGCTGATGCTGAAGAACGGCCAGGATCTGTGGTTCTACGACCCCAGCACCAAGGCCAGCGTGCGGCTCTCGCCGCAGCAGCGCCTGCTCGGGCAGGCCTCGAACGGCGATGTGGTGACCGTGAACCTGGCGCGCGACTACAAGGCCACCCTGGCGGCCGAGGAAGAGATCCAGGACGGCGACCGCAAGACGCGGCGCACCTAGCTCGAACTCACCGCCGCCGTCGACGAGGCCACCTACAGCCGTATCGAGCTGTGGGTCGGCGCGGACAACAACTGGCCGCTCAAGGGCCGCTTCTTTGCCGATTCCGGCAGCCTGCTCAAGACGGTCTACTACCGACGCTTCGCACCCGAAATGGGCATCGAGCGGCCGACGGAGCTGGTCATCATCGACGGCATCAACCCCGCTTCGGTGACGCTGATGCGCTTGTCCGAATACACCGCCAAGGACATTCCAGGCAGTTGGTTCCAGCGTGACTACCTGCCCCGCTTTCAACCGGAGTAGCGCTCGATGCCGATCCTTTTCGCCGATCCATGCTGCTGGTCCCCTGGATGCTGGCCGCCTCGTTCACCGTACGGGCCGCCGATCCCGACCTCGGTGCCCTGGACCTCAAGCCGGAACTGCCCGACAAGGTCGAGACATCGGGCCGCAAGTTGTTCGTGGAGGCTGCCGCGGGTCGCGCCGAACAGCGCTACGGGCTGGGCTCAAGGACGATCGGCCGAGCGTCCATCGACTACCGGGACAGCACCCGGCTCGGCCCTTCGACGCAGGCCAACCTCTCGGCGCGCGTCGACGCCACCGACCCGAAAACCCCCGGCATCGACGGCGCTGTCCTGAGCCTGCGCGAGGCCTTTGTCGGCTGGCAGAACGAGACGGCCACCCAGCTCGTCGATCTGGGGCGCATCAACCTTCGCGACGGGCCCGGCTACGGCTACAACCCGACCGATTTCTTCCGTGACCAGGCGCTGCGAACCGTCACCACGGTGAATCCGTTCACCCTGCGCGAGAACCGGCTGGGCACCGTGATGTTGCGTGTGCAGCAGCTTTGGCCCGAGTCCTCGCTGTCGCTGGTGCTGGCACCAAAGCTTCGGTCGGTCCGCAGCAGCGAGGGTTTCAGTGCCGACCTGGGCGCCACGAATTCGCGCAGCCGGTCGTCGCTAGCACTCGGCAACCGTTGGTCCGAGAAGCTCAACACGCAGGTCATCGCCTACAAGGAGGACAGTGCCTCGGTGCGACTCGGTGGCAGCCTGACGGCGCTCGTGTCGCAGGCCGCGGTCGTGCACGCCGAGGTCTCGAGGAGCAGCGAGCCCGACCTGCTGTCGCGTGCATTGGGGCTGCCGGCCACGGCCACGTCGCGGAATCGTCTGTCGGCCGGCCTGACCTACACGACCGAGAGCCGCCTGTCGATCACCGCCGAGGCCCAGTACAACGGGTTTGCGCTCGACCGTGACCAGTGGCTGTCCCAGGTCCAGGGCAATCCCCAGGTGCAGGCGGCCTACTACGTGACAGCGCAGGACTTGCAGGACAACGCCGGCCGCGAATCCTGGCTTCTCTACGCCGTGCAGCGCGACCTGGGCGTCAAGGGGCTGGACCTGACGGTCCTGCTCAAGGTCAACTCCAACGACCGCAGCCGAATGGTCTGGCTCGACCTGCGCCGCCGCTTCGACAAGGCCGACCTGGCGCTGCAGTTCCAGGACAACTCGGGTGTGGCGGGTTCGGAGTTCGGCGTCATCCCGATTCGCCGATCCGCCGGGCTGGTGGCCACGTTCTACTTCTGACGTCACGGTCTTGCAGCCGCCTGCCAGCGCATCCGCCCGCAGAAGAATCCTGTTCGTTTCCGAGGCGGTCACGCTCGCGCATGTCGGCCGGCCTGCGGCGTTGCTGGCCGGCATGGACGGCGCGCGCTACGAAGGCTGGATCGCCTGCGACCCGCGCAGCAGGCGCTTCATCACCGTCGCACCCGAACGCTTCGTCCCCATCGGCAGCCTGGACAGCCATCGCTTCGCCGAGCGGCTGCGCCAGGGCCGGCCCGTTTACGAGGCCGCAGAGCTGCGTGACCATGTCCGCGCCGACCTGGCGCTCATCGAAAATGTCGAGCCCGACCTCGTCGTCGGTGACTTCAGGTTGTCGCTGTCGGTCAGTGCCCGGCTGGCGCGCGTGCCTTACGCCTGCATCTCCAACGCCTACTGGAGCCCGTACGCGCCCGATCGGTCGCTGCCGCTGCCCGTGCTGCCGTGGACGCGGTTCGTGCCGCTGGCGCTGGCCCAGCGTGTGTTCGATCTCGCGCAGCCCCTGGCGCTGGCGGGCCACTGCCGGGCCCTGAATGCCGTCCGTGCAGAGCACGGCCTGGGTTCGCTGGGGCCAGACCTGCGCGTCGTCTACACCGACGCGGACCACACTCTGTATGCCGACTCACCCGAGCTTTTTCCGCTGCCTGCGGCGCCGCCCAACCACCGGCACCTGGGCCCCGTGCTCTGGTCGCCACCCGGAGCCCCACCGCCCTGGTGGAGCGAGGTGCCTGACGATCGGCCGGTGATCTACGTCACGATGGGCAGTTCGGGCAGCGCGCAGGTGCTCGAACACGTCATCGACGCCCTGGCCGGTCTGAATGTGAGCATCATCGGGTCGACGGCGGGCGCGGCCTTGCCGGTGGGCCGTTGGCGCAATGTCTGGTTGGCGGACTACCTGCCCGGCGAGGCCGCTGCCGCGCGCGCGGCGGTGGTGGTGTGCAATGGGGGCAGCCCGACATCGCAACAGGCGCTGGCTGCCGGCGTGCCGGTCGTCGGCATCTGCAGCAATATGGACCAGATGCTCAACATGCGCGGCCTCGTCGCCGCGGGTCTGGGCGTCAGCTTGCGGGCCGACCGGCTGACACCGCTGCGCATCTGCGCGGCCGTGGAGTCCGGGCTAGGTGTTGCCCCGCAGGGGCCGGCCGTTCGCCACGCCGGCACCGCCTCTGCGTCTTTGGCGCATCGCTTTCAGGCCTTCCTGGGCGACATCGGTCTCGCCTGAACCCTGCTGTGTCCGCGGCGGCCTTCCCACGGGCGAGCAACGGATCGTGGCCTGGGCACAATGCAACCAGCACCTTGACCGACACGCCGATGCCCATGCCCTCCGAGACTGACCACCGCCGCCCGGAAGGCCTGATGCAGGAGTGGGACGTCATCGTCGTCGGCACCGGCATGGGCGGAGCGACCCTGGGCCACCGCCTCGCCAGCGCCGGCAGAAAGGTGCTCTTCTGCGAACTGGGGCCGCACCGACGCGCCGACCTCCTGCGCGGTGCCTACCCGGAGCTCAACGGCGGACGGCGAGGCACCGTGCTGGACGCCTCTGGCTCGGCTGACCTGATGCGGGCCGGCCGCTGCTTCGACACCCTGGTGGACGAGAGTCACCGGCGCCCGCGGTCGTTCGTGCCCTTCATCGGCAGCGGCGCTGGCGGCTCCAGCGCGCTGTACGGCATGGCGCTGGAGCGCTTCATGCGGTCCGGACTTTCAGCCGGGCGTGGGCGCCCCGCGCCGACGAGGATGCCGCCGTCGTCGAACGGTGGCCCATCGGCTACGACGAACTGGCGCCGTATTACGCCCGCGCCGAAGCCATGTACCGAGTGCGCGGCGAGCCGGATCCCGTCGCCACAGCCCAACTCGGTTCCGGCCGCACCACCGGTGCTGCTGCCGCCGCCCCCGATCTCGCAGGCCGGCGCCGGGCTCGTGGCGCACCTGGCTGCGCAGGGGTTGCACCCTTACCGCCTGCCCGTCGCCTGCGAGTTCGAAGCGGGCTGCCTCTCGTGCCAGGGCGTGTTGTGTCCGATGCCGTGCAAGAACGACTCTGGCCGCATCTGCCTGCAGCCGGCGCTGCGCGAGCATGGCGCGGCGCTGATCTCAGGCTGCCGTGTGCTGGCGGTGCGTACCGCTGGCCGGCGCGCAACGGGCGTGCTGTGCCGGTGGTCTGGCCAGGACCTGGAACTTCGCGCCCGCGTGGTAGTGCTGGCGGCCGGCGCACTGCAGACGCCGCTGATCCTCTTGCGGTCGCGCGACGGCCAAGGCCGGGAAGGCTGCACGGCGAGTCGGGCCTCGTCGGCCGCTACCTCATGCGCCATCTGATCGACCTCTACCTCGTGCGCCCCGGTGCAGCAAAGGGGGAGTCTTCGACAACCGCCGCAAGGAAATCGCCTGCAACGACTTTTATGGCGAAGGCGCAAGCCGCCTGGGCACGCTGCAGTCCTTCGGCCGGCTGCCGCCGCCAGCATGCTGTTCGGGGCGCTGCAGGACGACCTCCGGGCGTCGCCCTGGGGCTGGGCCGCGCCCGCGCTGCCGCTGGCGCGGCCCCTGCTCACACCGATCCTGCGCGACCTGTCCGAGAACTGGCTGACCCTGGCGACGATCGCCGAGGACCTGCCCTACGCCGACAACGCCGTGTTGCCGCACGCCGCCGGGCCCGATCACGCCCGCCTGCACTACACCCTGCGG
>JADIZZ010000002.1 GCA_016704535.1 Betaproteobacteria bacterium
GAAGCCGTCAGCACCACTGCGAAGATGGCAGCGGCCAGCAGCACACCGGCCCAGACGCGCCGCAGCCGGCCCAGTTCCAGCAGGGCGACGACGGCGATGCAGTGCCACAGCAGCAGGCTACTGAGGTGGTTGGGCTGGCGCAGGTTACCCACCGCGCGGCCGGGGATGCCCGACGCGGCGATCCACGAACCGTCGGGCAGGTCGGGCAGGAAGACCTGGACCAGCGCCACGCCAATGTTGGCCACGCCGGCGACCACCCAGGCCCAGCAGAAGGCGGCGAACAGCGTTTCGGCGTCGGGCCGTGCACGTGCACCGGCACCGCCGGCCACCAGCACGGCCGCGGCGCAGAGCGTGCCCAGCGCCGACAGCGCCAGGCCCGCCGGCAAGGCGCCGGGGCCCCAGGACCACAGCGCGGCGGCGGCCAGCAGGGCCAGTGCAGCCCAGACCGCCCAGGGCCCGCGGCCGGGGCGGGCGGGGGCCGAGACCATCACGAACGCGGCCCAGAGGGTGAAGGCCAGGGCCTGGTTGAGGTAGGTGGGGGAGGGGGAGAGGTTGTAGGCGAGGAGGGACGGGGCAGCCGCTGCGGCAATGGCGACCAGCGCGCGGTGGTCGGACAACAGGCGCGGGGGCAGCGGGGTGGTTGCGGTAGTCAGCATGAGCGGCTGCGCATTGTGTGCCGGCTCGGGCCCGCGGCATGACCCTCAGGCCCGGTCGCGCACCACGCCCAAGCGCTGTCCCAGTTCCGTAGCCCGCGCGCGGAGCGAGATGCGCGTCATTGGTGGCATCGGTCCCCGCACATGTCGGCCGGCAGACCTGACCTCTGTTTTGTGCTGCCACCTCTCTCAGCCTGATAAACTAGTCAGAGTACTAGTCATTAAGAGGTCGACATGCAGATATGGCCTGTTCAAGACGCGAAGGCGCGATTCAGTGAATTCCTGGATGCCTGTCTGGCAGAAGGCCCCCAGATGGTGACCCGGCGCGGCACCGAAGCCGCCGTCCTCGTCCCGGTCGACGAATGGCATCGGCTTCGGGCCGCTGCCCGCCCGTCGTTGAAGCAACTGCTGCTGTTGGATGAGGCCCGGACGGATCTCTTGATTCCTGCGCGCGGCGCCGCCCGCAGGCGCAAGGTCACCGCGGCGGGCTGAGCGCATGTACCTTCTCGACACCAACGTCGTTTCCGAGCTCCGCAAGCCACGCCCTCATGGCGGCGCGGTGGCCTGGCTTCGGGCGACCGAGGATGCGCAACTGCATCTGTCCGCGGTGACGCTCGGTGAGATCCAGGCCGGCGTCGAGCTGACCCGAGATCAGGATGCCACCAAGGCTGCCGAGATCGAGGCGTGGCTCGATCTCGTCGCCCAGTCCTACAACGTGCTGCCCATGGACGGCGCCACCTTCAGGGCGTGGGCACGCCTGATGCACCGTCGATCGGACACGCTGTACGAAGACGCAATGATCGCGGCGACCGCCACCGTGCACGCGCTAACGGTGGTGACGCGCAACGTGGCCGACTTTGCGAGCTTCGGCGTGCAGGTGCTGAACCCGTTCGAGACGCCGCAGGCTTGACGGCGAGGGGCGGCTGACGCGCCACTGCGTAATGGAGGAGCCTGGCGCATGTCTACGGGCTGTCGGCAGCGCATGTCAGGCGGCTGATCAGGGCTGGTGAGAGGGGTGAGGAGACAGGAGAGACCTGACCCTTTTTCCCCGGCTGGGACGCAGCGGCGAGGTATGTACTGGAGCGCTGTTGCCCGCCAGCACCCGGCGCACGACGTCGCGGTGCACATGCAGTTGCCGGGCGATGGTGCCCACGCGCCACTTCTCCACGGCGTGCAGCCGCAGGATCTGCGCGACCAGGTCAGGGGCTATGGTCATGACGCCAGCCCGGGCGCGGCCAGCGTCGATCGCGATGCAGGCCGTGACGCAGGAAGCCCTGGCGCACGCAGGCCGGCAGCGCCACGGCGCAGCGGCAGCAGGCCCATGACGCAACGGGTGCTGTGTCTTGTTCGACGGGCACCACCGTGGTGGTGTCCGGGCTCGATGAGGCGGTGTCTTGGGTCCATGCGGCCAGTGGAGCAGCGGCCACCCCTGGCTGGGAACCCTGGTGCGTCACGTTCTGTGCGAGCCGGGCACCATGACCATCGCCGGCGCTGCGCGCCCCGTGACGCTGCCGCCAGCGCCGAGACCGTTCGGCATGCGCAAGGCGGCCACGCCATGAAGACTGATAACGGTGCGCGGCGTCACGGCGAGCCGCATCCCGAGACAGCCGCCAGCACGGCCGGCTGCAATGGCGGTTGCCGCGGTCGCAGTGGCTGCACAGCACGACCTGCACGCGACAGCCAGCGCACAGGAACAGGCGGGCTGGTCGCTCCACAAGCACCCCGGAGGAACCGAAGTGCTGGACGGACGCGTCCCAGCGGGCCACACTGCTGTGGCACCGCCTTCATCGGCACGGTGTAGGGCGAGGTACGGTGCTGTCGGGCTTGCCGGCTACGGACACATCGCTGCTGCGCCCACCTCCTTCGGCATGGCCGCTGTTGTATCCCGAGCGCCGCCTTGAAGACCGATATCGGCGCCACTCCATCGGCGCCGCCAGACCCACGACTCTGCCTGGCACAGGCCCAGGTTCACCGCATCGTGGTTCCGCCGCCGCCGCCGCGCCAGCCTGGCCGCCCTGCAGGGCGGCCAGGCTGGCAACTCATGCCAGTCAACCAACCATCCGAGACATAGCCCTGGATCGAATCCGCCACCTCACCGGCGAATAGGTGCGGTTCCTGATCAGCGTTCACACCAGCTTCACCGGCACCAGGGTCTTGGCGAACGTGTACTCCTCGGGCGCAGCGAACTTGTCGAACACCTCGCGCGTCGTGCGCGGGCTGTCGTTGGCCAGCTGCATGAACACCGTCGTGCCGGGCGCATCGGCCGCGCGCTCGAAGAACACATCCACCGTCCCGTCGTCGTCGGAGAAGTGCAGCAGCCCGGAGCGGATGTCGAAGACATCGAACACCTTCGACGAGAAAAAGATGCCTTCGCCCGAGTGCCGTTCAGGGTCGGTGGTGAACTTGCCTTTGGCCAGCTCCAGGATCGCTTCTCTGGGGTCGAACAGGTCCAGCGCGCGCCGAATTCGCAGGAAGATGCCTTCCCCGTCGTCCGTCACCCACACCTGGGTGAACAGGGCATTGCGTCTGATGCCGACGTGCACCCGCTCAGAGCCCTCAGAGCCCGAGTGATCGACCGCGTTGTTGATCATCTCGGTGGCGCCGTACTGCCAGACGTCACGCACATTCGGCGGCAGGTCGGCGACCACGGGCGCCAGAAGCTGGAGCCACACATTCCCTTCGGACAGCCCGGCGAGAGGCGCGCGTCAACCGCCGCGCCGGCCCAGAACCCTAGCGCCGCCTCGCAAGCCACCGGCCAGGCGGCGCGCTCGGCGGGCAGGGGCAGTTCGAAATCCCACACGTGCGGTCCGCGGCATCGGCAGGCTTGACGATATGTATCCATATGGATACCGTGACGCTGTGTTCACCGTTCGCCAGACCGAAGCGTTCGTTGCATGGCTCGACGCCCTGAAAGACAAGCGCGCCCAGATACGCATCGCGGCCCGCCTGCGCCAGGCAGAAGCGGGAAGTCTCGGCGACTGGCGGCCCGTCGAGGGTGAAGTCGCCGAAATGAGGGTGCACTTCGGTCCGGGATACCAGCTCTACATCGTACGCCGCGGCCGAGTGATCGTTGTGATGCTCAACGCAGGTGACAAGTCCACGCAGAGGCGGGACATCCGCCACGCCCTGAAGCTGGCTTCTGAACTTGGAGACGATCTGTGACCCAGACCCAGGCGGGACTGAAACTCGTGGCCTTCGACGCAGCGCGATACCTTGACGACGACGAAGCCATTGCCGAGTACATGACCGCCGTACTTGAAACCAACGACCCCGACTTGCTGCTGCTGGCGCTGAACGATGTGGCGCGATCCAACGGCATGGCGCAGGTGGCCAAGGATGCAGGCCTCGGTCGTGAAAGTTTGTACAAGGCGCTTGCGCCAGGCGCCAAGCCGCGCTTTGAGACGGTCATGAAAGTGGCGCGCGCGCTGGGGGTCCAGTTCACGGCCCGACCCGCCTGAGCAGCGACGGGTCCAGGGGGCCGGTTCGAAGTCAAGCCATGACCAGCACCATGACCTACAAGGGCCAGACGGCCCGCATCGACTTCGACGCCCGCGGCAGGCTTCTGGCGGGCCGCCTGGTCGGCATCACCGACGTGGTCGGCACTCAGGCCGCTGCCCGCCCCTCGTTGAAGCAGCTGCTGCTTTCGGAAGGGGCCCAGAGGGATCTCCTGATTCCTGAGCGAGGCTCGGCCCACAGGCGCAAGGTGTCGACGGCGGGGTGTCCAGCATGTACCTGCTGGACACCCACGTCGTCAGCGAGCTCCGCAAGCCGCGCCGCCATGGCGGAGTCGTCGCCTGGCTTCAAGCCACCGAGGATGCGCAAGGGCATCTGTCGGCCGTGACGCTCGGTGAGATCCAGGCCCGCGTCGAGCTGACCCGGGAGCAGGATGCCGTCAAGGCTGCAGAGATCGAGGCTTGGCTCGAGTTGGTCGCCAAGTCTTACAACGTGCTGCCGATGGACGGTGCCTGCTTCAGGGCGTGGGCAAGCCTGATGCACCGCCGGTCGGACACGCTGTACGAAGACGCGATGATCGCGGCGACCGCCGCCGTCCACCAGCTGACGGCGGTGACGCGCAACGTGGCCGACTTTGCGAACTTCGAGGTACAGGTGCTGAACCCGTTCAACACGCCGCAAGCTTGACGGGATGCGGCGGCAGTGGGGATCGACCCATACACTGCAGCCATTAACATGGCATCGGCCCGGAAACGGCGCAATGCTCGCCTCTTGAACTTCCACTTCATACCTGTGATTCGTAGCTCATGCGTTCTGCGCTCGCGAACCGCTTGCGGTGCAGCGGTGACCGTGGCTCGGGAGTGGCCATGAAGCCGCTGCGGGCGTTGCTCGGTTGGTCCGTGCGCACCATTGCCGGTCTGCCGGGAGCATGTGTCTGTGCGGTCTGTGGCAAGCGACTGTCACGCTTTCTTCCCTACACGGGTGGCGGCTGGCGGCCCTTCAAGGTACCTCCACTCATGCGGGCGCTTCAGATGGTCGGCAGCGACGTCGACCACTTCAGTTGCCCGCACTGCCTGAGCCACGATCGCGAGCGCCACCTGTGGCTGTACCTGCAGGCGACTGGCCTCTCGGGCATGCTCCCCACCCTGCGCATCCTGCACATGGCACCCGAGTCAAACCTGGCTCAACGCATCGCCTCCTTGGGCCCACGCAGCTATGTCAAGGGCGATCTGTACCCGGCGGCGTCGGGTATCGAACGCATCGACCTGGTGGCCATTCCATTCGAAGACGGGAGTTTCGATCTGGTCATCGCCAACCACGTGCTGGAACATGTCGACGACGATCTCACGGCGCTGCACGAGATCGCGCGGGTGTTGGCGCCGGGGGGCCATGCCATTTTGCAGACACCCTTTGCCGCGTCGCTCGAGATCACCTGGTCCGACCGCGGGGTGCACAGCCCGATGGCACGGCTTCATGCTTACGGCCAAGAAGATCACGTCCGCCTTTTCGGCAGGGACATCTTTCAGCGCATCGCGTCGGCCGGCTTCGAGGACCTGACGCGGACACATGACGACGCGCTCGCATCGGTTGATGCAACGAGCCATGGGGTCAATCGACTTGAGCCGTTCTTTCACTTCCAGAAGCCCGCGACCCCGTTGGCAGAGGCGGAGGTCGCTGCTTGACGAATGTCGCCGAACCCTTGGCCACGGTCTGCATCGCGACCTACAACCAGGCTGCCTACATCGAGGCCTGCGTGCTCAGCGCGCTGGCACAAGCTGGCGACCTGGATGTGGAGATCCTCGTCGGCGACGACAACTCGACCGACGACACGCCGAGAATCCTGGATCGGCTGGAGCAGAGGTTTCCGGGTCGTCTGCTGCGCGTGTCTCGTCCGCACAACCTCGGTGGCACACGCAACTATCAGGAACTGGTGGCCAGGGCGAAGGGCAAGTTCATTGCTCACCTCGATGGCGACGATGCATGGCTGCCCGGCAAGCTGCGCGCTCAAGTCGACTTCATGCACGACCATCCCGAGTGCCCTGCCGTCTATACCAACGCGATTGCCCTGGACGCTGGTGGGCGAGTGCTGGGTCCGTTCACGGTGGGTCATCCAGCGACGATGTCCCTCGGCTACCTAGCCACCCGCGGCAACTTCCTGATGCACAGTTCGATCCTCTATCGCGCGGCAAATCGCGATGTCTTCCTGGAGCCCAGTGGGCCGGTGCTCGACTACGCCATCCACCTGGGCATGGCCCTTCGCGGCCCGTTGGGCTTCGTCGACCTGCACCTCGCGACCTACACCGTGGGGACCTCGACATCCACGGTGCGCAACGCCTACCCGATGGTCGCGCGCCTGATCTGGTCGTCACTCGAATCGACAGCTTCGAGGTTGTCGCCCTCGGAACGACGCAGCTGCGCCTCCCACTTCGCGGCCGAGGCGTTCATCGGCCGGCTGCTCGCAAAGACATCGGTGGCACCGGTCGGGATCGCCGAGCTCGCGGGCTTTGCGGGCGTGTCACGGCTTCGCTTGGTGCTGCATGCACTCTCGGCCGGGGTTCCCATCGTCGCACGCGCTGGGCTGCGCAAGGTGCTGCGCCGAGCTGCATTGATGGGTGCTTTGGCGGAGCACCCCAGAGCGTAGCTGGCTACCGCCCTGTAAGTTCCCAGAAGGTGTTCCCGCTCTCATCGAGTCGTGCCGTCCGAAACACGGCGAATCGTCCGTCCTGAATCCGGAGATCCCAGTCATGCCAACGACGAGTCCCAAGACCATCACGGTCACCCAGCCGTACCTGCCACCGCTGGCGGACTTCGTGTCCTATCTTGAGCAGATTTGGGACAGCAAGATCCTGACGAACGGCGGCCCGCTCCACCAGCGACTGGAGGCTGAACTGTGCCGCTACCTTGGCGTCGACCACATCTCGCTGTTCGCCAACGGGACGCTGGGTCTGGTCACGGCATTGCAGGCGCTGCGCATCACCGGAGAGGTCATCACCACACCCTACTCATTCGTGGCAACCGCGCACGCACTGCTGTGGAACGGCATCAAGCCTGTGTTCGCCGACATCGATCGCCGGACGTTCAACCTCGACCCGGAGCGGATTGAGGCCGCGATCACGCCGCAGACCGCGGCCATCATGCCGGTTCATTGTTATGGGCGGCCATGTGACGTGGAGGCCATCCAGCGCATCGCAGACAACTACAACCTGCGCGTGATCTACGACGCGGCCCACGCCTTCGGGGTGCGCCGGCAGGACGGCAGCATCTTGAAGCATGGCGATCTCTCGGTGCTGAGCTTCCATGCGACCAAGGTCTTCACCACCTTCGAAGGTGGCGCCATCGTCTCTCCCGACGCGAAGACCAAGCTTCGCATCGACCAGCTGAAGAACTTCGGCTACGTCGACGAGACCGTCGTCGTCGCGCCCGGCATCAACGGCAAGATGAGCGAAGTTGGCGCGGCGATGGGTTTGCTGCAACTGACCCACATCGACCAGGCGCTGAGTCGCCGCCGGGAGATCGACTCGATCTATCGCGTTGCCCTGGACGGTGTCACCGGGATTCGGTGCGTCGAGCGCGCCGGTTCGACTACAACCGACAACTGCGCCTATTTTCCGATCCTGGTCGAGCCGAGCTATCCGCTTGCCCGGGACCAGTTGCAGCAGAGGCTGAAGGAGCACAACATCCTGACGCGCCGCTACTTCTATCCCTTGATCTCCGAGTTCCCGATGTATCGGGGCCTGCCGTCGGCCCATCGCAACAATCTGCCTACAGCGACGCAGATCGCGCAACAAGTCCTCTGCCTGCCGATCTACACGAACCTGCAGACCGAGGATGTTCAGCGCGTGGTCGAGGTCATCCGAAGTGCCTGATTCGGATGGCCACTCCCCCAGGGTCCGAAAGGAAGCGTTCTCAAGGAGCTTGGCTTGAAGGTGGCCATCATGCAGCCCTACTTCCTGCCTTACGTCGGCTACTTTCAGCTGATCGCGGCGGTGGATATCTTCGTGGTCTACGATCGCATCAAGTACACGAAGAAGGGGTGGATCAATCGCAATCGCCTCTTGCGCGACGGTGCGGACGCGACTTTCTCGCTGCCATTGAAGAGCGACTCGGACGCACTCGCCATCGTCGACCGCCGCCTGGCCGCCAACTTCGATCGCCGGGGCCTGCTGAGTCAGTTCAGGGGTGCCTACGCACGCGCACCCCAGTTCGATCAATGCTTCCCACTGCTGGAGAGGATCGTCCGGTTCGAGGACGACAACCTTTTCGCGTATCTCCACCACTCCATCGTCGAGATCTGTGCGCATCTGGGCTTGGGCACTGGAATCCGCGTGTCATCCACCATCGATGTCGAAGCCCCACTGAAGGGTCAGGACAAAGTGCTCTCGCTGTGTAGGGCCCTTCATGCCGACACGTACATCAATGCGAGCGGCGGCGCCGAGCTCTACTCGCGAGAAGCCTTTGCGGACCAGGGCGTCAAGCTGCGCTTCCTGCGTGCACTGCCGTTCGAGTACCCGCAGCTCGGCAAGCCCTTCGTGCCCTGGCTCTCGATCGTGGATGCATTGATGTTCAATCCCCTGGACAGGGTTCGCGAGCGCGTCCTCAACCACTACGAACTGTTCTAGACCGATGTTCACGTGGCAGAAGCTCGGTAAGGTGTTCAGCCCTCAGCAGGTCAGGGACCGTCCCTGGTTAAAGGAGTTTGCTCAAGCGCCGGCGACGCTCGTGCTCGATGACGTCGTGCGCGTCTACTTCTCGTGCCGCCCGCCCCCAGATTCAGAAGGTCGGTACATCAGCCGCTCGGCCTATGTGGACCTCGACCGGCACGATCTCTTCCAGGTGCGGAGTGTCGCCGAACGCCCCATCCTCGAATTGGGCAGGGTGGGTGAGTTCGACGAGTTCGGCACCTATCCCGTCTCCGTCATCCGGGCCGAGGGCTCGTTGCGCGCCTACTACGCGGGCTGGACTCGCTGCGAGTCCGTGCCGTTCAACACGGCCATCGGCTGCGCCATCAGCGACGACGGCGGCGCCACCTTCCACAAGCTGGGTCGCGGACCGGTGCTGAGCTACTCGCCCGACGAGCCCTTCGTCTTGAGCGGCCCCAAGGTGCGCCGTTTCGGAGACCACTACCAACTCTTTTACATCGCGGGACGCAAGTGGAAGGTCGTCGACGGGCGACCGGAGCCGGTCTACAAGATCCGCATGGCGACCTCGCTCGACGGCGTGAGTTGGCAGAAGACGGGACGAGACCTGATCGAGAGCCGGGTCGAGGAAGACGAGGCACAGGCGAGCCCGGACGTCCTTTACTTCGGTGGCAAGTACCACATGTTCTTCTGCTACCGGTACAGCAGCGGCTATCGCGGCCGCGAGTTCGGTTATCGGATCGGCTACGCATCGAGCCCAGACCTGCTGCATTGGACGCGCAACGACTCGAAGGCCGGCATCGATGTGTCCCCAGAGGGTTGGGACTCGGAAATGATCAGCTACCCGCACGTGTTCGAGGTCGACGGCAGCATCTACATGGCCTACCTCGGCGACCAGGTCGGGCGCTACGGATTCGGCCTTGCGCGACTGCAGGGGATGCTGGAGTAGACATGGAGTGGGAGCCACTAGGCAAGATCTTCGACCCCACCGAGCACGCGCTGCCGCATGGATGCCGGGAGTTCGCGCAGTCGCCGCAGGCGCTTGTCTGCGATGACAGCGTGCGGATCTACTTCTCCACGCGCAGCGTCGACGCCAGCGGCAAATTCCTGAGCCATGTGGCCTATGTGGACATACAGAAGGATCTGCGCCGCGTCCTGCGCGTGTCCGACCACACGGTAATGCCCCTTGGCGCACTGGGTTGCTTCGATGAGCACGGCATCTTCCCGATGAATGTCGTGCGCGTGGGCGACCTCGTCCATGGCTACACCTGCGGCTGGAGCCGTCGTGTCTCAGTGTCTGTGGAAACGGCCATCGGGCTTGCCATCAGCCAAGATGGCGGTGCAACGTTCCAGCGCACTGGCGACGGGCCCGTGCTCGCGGCGTCGCTGCACGAACCTTGTCTAGTGGGGGATGGCTTCGTCAGGTTGATCGGCAACATGTTCCATATGTGGTACATCTTCGGCACTGGCTGGAAACGCTACGCGCCGGATGCGCCGCCGGACCGCACATACAAGATTGGACACGCGGTCTCGTCCGATGGGCGCGCTTGGACCAAGGAAGAGGCACGACAGATCATCGTCGATCGCCTCGGGCCGGACGAGAGTCAGGCCCTGCCGACGGTCATCGAGATCGATGGCCGTCATCACATGTTCTTCTGCTATCGGCAGTCATTCGACTTCCGGTCGAATGCTGCGCGCGGCTATCGCATCGGCCACGCGTGGAGCGACGACCTGCACAACTGGAACCGCGACGACGACGATCCGCGGCTGCGTATCTCGCCGGGGCAATGGGACAGCGACATGCAGTGCTACCCCCATGCGTTCGAGTGCGACGGGCAGGTCTATTTGCTCTACAACGGCAACCAGTTCGGTCGCTTCGGTTTCGGCCTAGCGCGCCTGCACATGTGAACGCCGTCCAGTCCATCGACTGCAACCGAGCCAGCGTGGCCGAGATTCGGGCACATCTGGCCGCATGCGACGAAGGGTTCGTCCCTCGCCTGAGCACCCGCGTCGACCTCGACGCCTATGCGGCCAAGATTGCACGCCACGCCGAACGCATCGAGGCTTGGGCCTCTGGACAACTGGTCGGTCTCATCGCCGTCTACTGCAACGACATCGCCAGTGGATGTGCGTACGTCACCAGCGTGAGCGTGCTGCCGGGCCTGCAGCGCCATGGCATCGCCTCGCGCATCCTGGCGCAATGTCTGGCGCATGTCCGGCAACGTGGGTTCCAGCGCGTGGAACTGCAGGTTGACGCCCGCAACCACTCTGCTGCGCGGCTCTATCGCCAGCACGGGTTCGCGCCGCTGCACGCCGACGGAACGTCCGAGACCCTCCAACTGATCCTCTGAAAGCACTCCCATGCCCGCTCCCCGCGACTACAACGACGAGATCCGCGACACCGTCGATCACCAATACGCCTACGGGTTCGACTTCGACGTGATGCATCCGTTCATGCTGCGCTCGTTCGAACCCTTCTTCAGATGTGGCAGTCTGCTGGAGCTTGGCAGCTTCAAGGGCGACTTCACGCGACGACTGATGGCGCACTTCAGCGACATCACCTGCGTCGAAGCCTCGGCCGACGCGATCGAGGTGGCCCGGGCTCGAGTGGGTGACCGTGTGCGGCTCGTACGCGGCACGTTCGAAGAGGTTGCGCTTGACCGGCAGTTCGACAACATCGTGCTGACGCACGTGCTCGAGCATCTCGACGACCCGGTGAAGGTCCTGCGACGCATCAGTCAGGAGTGGCTGTCGGCCAGCGGTCGGCTGTTCCTCGTCTGCCCCAACGCCAACGCGGCTTCGCGCCAGATCGCAGTGAAGATGGGCCTGATCAGCCACAACGCCGCCGTCACACCGGGCGAAGCCCAGCACGGGCATCGGTGCACCTATTCGCTGGACACGCTGGAACGGGATGCAGTGGCCGGCGGCTTGCGCGTCGTCCATCGCTCCGGCGTGTTCTTCAAGGCGTTGGCCAATTTTCAGTGGGATCGACTGCTGAAGACCGACATCATCGCCAAGGAGTACCTCGAAGGCTGTTATCAGCTCGGGCACCACTATCCCGATCTGTGCTCAAGCATCCTCCTTGTTTGCGAGCCTGGTGCCAGGCACGCCTGATGTCCCTCAGAGTCAACCTCGTCGCCAACTACGTAGGGCAGCTGTATTCGGCATTGATCGGCATCCTGCTTGTGCCCTTGTATGTCGAGTACCTGGGCATCGAGGCGTACGGGCTGGTCGGCTTCTACACCGCGCTGCAAGGCTGGTTCATGCTGTTGGACGCGGGACTGACACCGGCCATCGGCCGCGAGGCAGCGCGATTCAACGGCGGCGCCATGGACGTACTGCGCCTGCGCCGGGTCCTGCGATCGCTCGAAGGGATCGTCATCGCAGTCGGGACGCTCGGCGCGACGGCGATTGCGCTGGGCGCCGGCCCCATCGCGAGTCGTTGGCTCCATCCTGAGCAACGGCGCCAGGAGGAGGTTGCTTTTGCCGTCGCGCTCATGGGCATCACCATCGCACTGCGTTGGATCGCCGGTCTCTATCGTGCGGCCATCGGCGGCCTCGAAGACATCGTGTGGTTGAGCGGCTTCAGCATCGTCATCGCGACCTTTCGCTTCGTCCTGGTGATTCCGGTCCTTCTCTACGTCGGTTCGACACCTGCGCACTTCTTCGGGTACCAACTGGTCGTGGCCGTACTCGAAGTGCTTGTGCTCATTGGCCAGACCTATCGCAGGCTGCCCGCTGTTCAGCAGCGCGTTTCATGGAGTCTGCAGCCCGTGCGCGATGTCCTGCCGTTCGCCCTCAGTTCGGGCCTTGCGACCGTGGTCTGGGTGTTGGTGACGCAGACCGACAAGATTCTTCTGTCCGGTGTGATTCCACTCACCCATTACGCGTACTTCACCATGGCTGTCCTGGCGGCCAGCGGCATCACGGTGTTGACCTCCCCCATCAGCGGCGCCCTGGTGCCCCGCCTGACCCGACTCGGCGCTTCCGGCGACAACGCTGGGCTCATGCGGCTCTATCGGGACGCGACGCAGCTCGCGGCCCTGCTGGCGACACCGCTCGTGCTGGTGCTCGCATTCTTTCCGGAGCAGGTCATTCTCGCGTGGACCGGCAAGCCGGATATGGCGGTGAACGCCGCGCCAGTGCTGAGGCTCTACGCGGTCGGCAACGGGGTGCTCGCCTTGGCTGCACTGCCCTACTACCTGCAGATTGCGAAAGGCGATCTGTCGCTCCACACGGTGGGCAACGTACTCTTCCTGTTGCTTTACGTGCCTTTGTTGTTCTTCGCTGCCAAGCACTTCGGAGCACTCGGGGCCGGGTATGCGTGGATCGCGGCGAACGTCCTGCCCTTCTTGACTTGGCTCCCGCTCGTGCACCGCCGCTATCTCGAGCGCTCGCACGTCGACTGGATGCTGCGAGACATCGCATCCATCGTCTGGCTTCCCAGCCTGCTGGCCCTCGGTTTGCATTGGTCGGTCCGATGGCCTGCGGAAACACTGCCGATGGCCGCGAGCCTGTTGCTCGTGTACGCGGGATTGGCAATCGCCGCCGCGGCCAATTCGTCAACGATCCGGAACTGGCTTCGAGCACGCTCCGAGTGAGCGCACAGTCGTCCCCGCGCGCTCAACACAACGCCAAGGAGGCCAAAGAAGCAGACCAAGACCTACACTTATCCACAGTTGACCCTCTCAAGGTCGGCTTCCACCCCTGGCTCAGTATTCGATCGGCTCGGTGGCTCAGATTTGGACCGGCGCCGACATCAGGCCACTTACTGCCGCTGTCGCGGGTGCACGTCAGCAACTCTGCATAGGTCAGTGCGCTGAGCTAAAGCCTCCGGCTGGGTAAGGGCCAAATGTGAAGAACATGTATTGGCAGTAGCACCCTTAACGCCAGATCATCGCCGGATCGCTGACGCAGCCGCTGAGTACCGCAAATCAGACGCCAGCGAGGCGCCGCATTACTTCCCTGGACGTCGAAGAGATCGAGTATTAGCAGCCTGCTCGCTGGATCAAGCTCATCACCGTAGTGGCGAAAGAAAGCCGCCACTTGCGCGAGCAGGATACCCACCCAATCGTTGCGCAACAGAAAGCGAACGATGCCCGCATAACGCGCGAACCAGCCAACACCGTGCCCGATTTGATTGCCACCGTGCTGGCGGTAAAGAAGGGTCGGTTCGTCGTCGAAGACCACCGTACCGAATGCGCTCACCACAAGGTACATCCACCAATCGTGGAAGTGGACACCTTCCGGCACGCCGGCGCGCTGCAACAGATCAACGGCGGACCGGTTCAGCGCCGCGGTGCATCCAGTGATGATGTTCTCAGTCAGCGCGTTGGCCAGCGAGGGGCCCCGAGGCCAGGGCGGTGTGGCGCGAAGGGGCCGCAACTCTGCGTCGGCCAGCATCTGGGCGCTGCCGTACAAAGCCGGGCGATCTGACAGGGGCTGCAGGTGCTGCCATGCGCGCGCAATCTTGCCGGGCAACCAAACATCGTCTTGGTCGGAGAACATCACCATGTCGGCGAGGGGCGCCGCCGCCAGCAGTGTCAGGAAGCTGCAGCCAAAGCCCACGTTTGGGCCGCTGGTCACGTTGATTCGGTTGTCGCCCAAGGCACGTATCGCCGCCACGGTACCGTCACTAGAGCCATCGTCCCGGATAAGGATGCGGCCGTCTGCGGGCAACTGTTCAAGAATGGATCGCAGCTGTTCAGCCACGTAGCGCTCACCGTTGTAGGTCGACATCAACACCACAACTTGCACTTGTGCGGGAATGCCGGACGGAAGCGCCCGAGGTCCACCGTCACTCAAGGTCGACACCCCAGCCACGATCCCAGGGCGGCAGATATCGTCCGGGCAGGCGGTCGCAGCCGAGTTGGAAGCGCCCCGCCCGTACCTCGTCGACTGTGCCCAGCACCGTAGGATTGAGCGCACGCATGTTCTTGAAGTAGACAGTCCCTGAGTGATGGATGGATACGCTGGTGTCGGAGCGGCTGTAGTGCCGCACCACGCCGTCGTCGCTTGGGCGAGTGATCGCGTTGCCGGCGGGAAAGTACCGTGGGCAACGCGTCTCGACCTGGGCAAAGACGTCGTCGAACTCGGGCGCATGGGCCTTCTGCGCCTCGCCGTTGAACTCAGGCGTTGCGACGCGTTCAAGTTCGCAGAACCAGAAGCCGCGCTCGTGCTCTTGAAGCGAGAGCAGTTCGAAGGGCAAGCCGCCCAGGTTCACACGCAGGAAGGCACAAGGTTGGGACGTTGGCGCCAGGCCCTGCTGCTTGAAGGCACGGCGGATGACGGCCCAGGCGGCCTCGGTAGGCTGCCGGTCGTCGGTCATCACCAGCTTGGATGCGCGGATGACGCCGTACTTTGGCAACGGGCTCGCCAGCAGGGCCTGCAGCTGTCCGAACTCGCGCATGCAAGGCACCAAGTCCTGCTGGCCGCCGACATTCGACCAGCGCGAATGCGGATGCATCAACGGAACCAGGAGGGAGTGCGATATGGAGCCGACGGTCACAAACACGGCGGGGCTGTCGGCCAGCTTGTGGGAAGACAGCGCAAGGCCCGGCCCCTGCGCCCATGGTCGCAAGGCCCAAACGTTCGGTTCATAGGTCATCCACACGGTCCAGCCCTGCAGCGCCAGTGCGCCCACGATCACCGTGTTGCGCATGGCCTGCGTGGCCGGCAGCCGGCGCGCCATTACCTCCACCAGCGGGCCTACCAGCAGGAGCCCCCAAAAGAAGTAGCGCCCGTTGCCGGAGACCCAGGTCCAGACATAGAAGCACACCATCAGGCCTACGAGCGCACGCCACTGCGCGCCGTCGAGCACGGTGCGCCTGCGATGGGCCAGGGCGGCGATCAGCAGCAGCCCCGCCAGCAATGCGAAGCGCCAGTCAGGCGCATGGATCTCGGTGTAGAGCCCGGCCACAGGGTCGGCCAGAAGCAAGGGGCGCAATAACCCTTGTTGCCAGGTGTCGGGTACAAACCGCAGCATGGCTCAGGCGCCGAAGATGCTCTGGAAGAACGGGTAGAACGGATTCCTGTCTGCTGCCAGAGTTGCCATCCCCAAGGCGCATAGGCCAAGCCGAAGCCAGCCAACGCCCCTATACCGATACCCAATCCACGGCGCAGCGGCAGGGGCCAACCCGGGGTGCGCCACCACCACACCAGCAGCAGTGGAATGGCCAGCGCGTTGGACAGCTTGAAAGCACTGCTCACCCCCCACAACGCAGCGGCTGCGGCGGCGCGCCGATCACCGGGCGCCGGCGCAGCCATCAATGCAATCGCCCAGAGCAGGGGGACAGCTGCCAAGGGGTCGTTGGCCGTCGTACCCATCGATGACAGCACCACCACGCCCATCAGGGCCAGCGCGCAAGCCGCGCCGCGTTCGAAGATCGCCTGCGCCGCGCTCTTCAAGGACTTGTCCTCCGTCGGGAGCAGGCGCAGGCTGGTCAGCCAGATCGGCGGCACGATCAACGCACAGAGGAAAGCGCCCCATAAGGCGCCTGCCAGTGCGCCATGGATCGGCAGCAAGCTCAGGCGGTAGATTGGCCAGTAGAGGTAAGGGTACTGCCAGCTTTGAACGCTGGCCGCAGTCACGTCCAGGTGCCAGCGCGGCGACTCGCTGATCAGGCCAAGATAGACATGGTGATTCAGCGCGTCCCAACTCCAACCCCATACGCCGGCATGCAGTGGGAAGGCTGCCACCAGGGCAGCATACAGTGTCGTGATGCCAAGCAGCTCGACCCAATGGGCGCGCGTCATCACCCTTGAACGCGATAGATGTGTCGGCTTGAGTCAAACGCGCTGCGCATCGCCGCGAAGAAGATGGATGCCAGCACCGACTGTGTGCCCATCAGCAACAACGCCATGGCGGGAATGATCCGCCGCATCGCGGCCTCTGGGGACAGGGCGCCGAAGCCCGAAAGGCCCCAGCCCCAGGCAAGGTTGGCGGAGATCGCCAGGCCAGTGAACGCAGCCAGCCCACCGAGAATCGGCAGCCAGGGACCGGTGGCCACTCGCAGCGCCCAGCGATCACGCGGGTGCGGCATGTTCAGCTGCGCGTTTTGACGAGCGAGAACTGCACCCATGGCAAAGAGCATGGTCTGGTAGCCCAAAACCATGCCGGCTGCGGCAAACAACTGCGTGTGGATGCCCACTGGCCAGCGTCCGAGTCCTGCCGGGTGGGTCAGCGCCACCGCGAGCTGCAAGGCGCTGCCGGCGGCCAGAAGCGCACCGGGATAAAGGAACAGCCAGCGCGGTGTGAACAAGAGGAGGAATCGCAGGTGCCGCCAGCCATCTCGCCAGGTCCGCAAATGCGGCGGTCGATCGCGTCCGTCAGGCCAAAGCATCACTGGTACTTCGGCGATCCTCAACCCGGCAAGGGACGACTTCACCACCATCTCGCTTGCGAACTCCATGCCTTCGCAGCGCAGGCCCAAATTGCGAATGACAGCACGATCGAAACCACGCAGGCCGCAATGAAAATCGCCGATCGGTGTCTTGAAGAACAGCCGTCCAATGAAGCTGAGTACCGGGTTTCCAAGGTAGCGATGCAGCAGCGGCATCGCACCGGGTCGGATGCCACCACTGAAGCGATTGCCCATCACCAGTTGCTGACCCTGCCGCAACTGGGCAACGATCGCGTCCAGCGGCTCGAAGTCGTAGCTGTCGTCGGCGTCGCCCATGATCACGTAGCGGCCCGTGGCGGCATTGATGCCGGCGATGAGCGCGGCCCCGTAGCCGCGCACAGAGACTTCAATGACGCGAGCGCCGCAGGCGGCGGCAATCGATTGCGAGCCATCAGTCGAGCCGTTGTCCGCCACCAGCACCTCGCCCCTGACGCCAGCGCGCGCAAAGAAAGCCTTCGCCTTGCGTATGCAGGCGGGAAGCGTCCGCGCCTCGTTGAGGCAAGGCATCAAGATCGTCAATTCGAACGGCGCCACTGCCCGTTGGTGCTGGGTCTCGGCAACCGACGACTCTGCGGACATCACTGACCTCCTTTGGTCCGGCACCGACGCTGAGCGGCGGTGCGCGGCTTTGCCAACTTGGTGGCGATGTTATGGATTGTCGACCTCAATGCGGCCCAGACCGCGTTCGCGCCAACACCTCAACTTGCGCGGCGCGACCAACCAATCCTTGACGAAGCCAAGTTCAACGACGTCGCCGCCGCCGCGTAGCAGATCGGTGAATCTGACCAGTCCGTCGTCGTTCACCCAGGCAACCATGTCAGGGTAGCTGCGGCGCCAGATTGAGCCGTTCCGCACACTGCGAGACCCTGAGCGAAGCAACTGCGGGCATTCACTTTCCAGGCGATTGAGCACGATGTCAGCGATGTCCTTACCCGCAAGGTCGGTGTCAGGGATGCCTGGTCCAGGCATGACGCGGCACGTGAGCAGATAAACCCGATCTCGCGGACCAGAGCGTGGGCCTTCCCTTTCGATCACGCCGGGATTGCCTCGGTAGTCGATGTACTCGCAGTCTCGTGTGTCGACCTGCAAACCAAAGCGCCGCAGTGGGTCGTCGAAGGTTGATGGGTCCGGTGCGATGGGGCGGCCATCAGATTCGATCGACATCACGAGCTTGAGCATGCGCAGCCGGTCGGCATTGCGGTCCATCAACTGGCGTGCGTGCTGTCCAAGGGGGTCTTCTGGCGCAACTCCCTGCACGATGCCGACGAATGAAGATCCCGGCGCCAATAGAGGCAGCAGGAACGATTGCGACTGCCCATCCATGGGGAGATAGACGAAAGGCTCAGTCAGTAGCCGCTGCGGTATGTTCGCCTGGACCCACCGGCCGTCCCATGGCTGCGCGGCCCAGCGGTACTCGGTCGCGTGCCAGTGAAATAGCGCCTGGACGCCGAACAGGGTTGCCAGCGCGTAGAAACGAATGCGGGGCCATGTTCCGAGTGCTCGATGCGTGCCGGCCACCAGCAACACGCCGGCGACGCCGGCCATCGGCAGGAAGTAACGGCTGTTGCCGCTGATGGCCAACCAGATAATCCAGGCAATGACGAACGCAGCCCCCAGCCATGGCAGTGGCCGGAAGCGGTCCGCTTCTGCGACGAGCACACCACTTCGCCGCCGAGCTGCCCAACCGGCGAGCATCAGGATGGGCAGGAGCAGCAAACCAGCGTAGCGCGCATCGGCTGCCATCACCTCGGTATGGATGCGCCGCTTGGGGAGCATCATCTCCAGCGGGCGCAAAGCGGCTTCGGCAAGGTCCGACGGCAGGAACCGTGGATCGCGCATCCCGTTGAAGAATCTCATCAGAGCTTCAAGCGCGCCCGGGCCCACTGTCGCGGGCGCGTTCGCCGCTGCCACGACCACGGCACTCGAGTTACCGTGCGGCGTGAAGACCTCGTTCAACATCGGGAAGAACGGGTTGCCGAAGGCCTGCGCCAGCTGCCAGGCCCACGGTGCAACCAGCAAGAGTGCGGCCACGCCACTGGCAGTTGAGAAGACCACCAGAGATAGCAGACGCTTCCTTGTGGTGGCGACGCAGCCCCATACCAGAGGCAACGCGGGAAGCAGCGCCAGCACCGCGTTGGACAGCTTCAGGGCGGCCGAGGCGCCCAAGAGCACGCCGCCGAGAGCGACCCAGCGAAGCCGCTTGTCATGGAAAGCGTTGACCAGCGCCACGTAGCCGCCCAGGGCCAGAGTGCCTGTCGTGATGTCGGTGAACGTGGAGCCCAACTCCTGCAGCAGGATCGGGTTCATCGCTCCGAGTGCCACGGCGCCCAGGGTGACCGCTGCTGGCGACGTGCCGTCTGGTCGCCGGCTCACCGCATGCGCCAGTTCGTAGATCATCCACAGCATGACGCCATGAAGACAGGCAAACGTGACGCCGATCGCCAGCGAGGACCAATCGGCACGCACCATCCCATACAGCGGGAGGTGTGCGTACGGGTTGAGGTAGGAGATCGACCCTGCCGGGAAATAGTCGATGCCCAGGCGGTCGTTGACCGCGCTAAAGCCGGCGTACAGGTGATAGTGCAGCGCGTCCCAGGGCACATCCTTGCCGGCCAGGAGGGTCCAGGCCACAGCGAACACGGCGCTGAGTGCGTAGACGGCGGGTCGGCGCCAAGCGCCCGTGGCAATGGAGTGCAGTTTCATGAAGGGCAGTGCCTGTGGCCAACCGCAGCTGCGTCAATCGGCGAGTAAAGTCCCTGAGCTGCACAAGTGAAAGAGGCGACCGTGAACGGTCGCCTCTTGTCACGCATTGCGTGAATCAGCCATAGATTATGGGCGGCATTCCGACGGAAGGAACTTTGCATTGATGGCCGACGAGCACTTCCACGTCAACTGGCCACCGGCAACGGCGGTCGGGGTCAGGAGCACATCGCCACTCGCGCCGGGCACAGTAGAAGTGATCGTAACGACGCCGGTCGCGTCAGTTATGGTGATGGTCGACACGTACTTGGTCGCACCCGGGAAGGAGTAACCGCTGTTAGCCGCGGTCACCGAAGCCAAATCACCCAAGGTCGAGCTGGTCTCAGAAACCGCCAGCTTTGCCGGAGCTCCCATGACGATGACTTCGGACATCTTGGCCCGGGTCGTGTAGTCCTGGTAAGCCGGCAGTGCCACGGCAGCCAGGATACCGATGATCGCCACGACGATCATCAGTTCGATCAGGGTGAAACCTTGTTGGACGCGCTTCATGTACAAAACTCCTAGGTACGGGATGGAAATGGGGTGGAGGACAACCCCCTTGAATGCAGGGCCCGTGCCAGGCCGCCATTTCGGTTTCCGTGTGCTGTTTTGCACATCGACCGACGCTTCGTGTCACAACCTTCACTGGGCATGGGCCCTCCAGCGCCCGGACTGACAAAAACTGTCAGTCCGCTGCCGCTCAATCCGCCAGCGTCATCACCTGCCCGGCGTGCAGCGCCTGGATGCGGTGTTCGCTGCGCTGGGCATCGATCTCGGCCATCACCGTGTCCATCTCGCCCGGCTTGATGTGGGTGATGTAGACATCGGCCGGCGCCTGCAGGCATGCCAGCTCCTGCTGCAACTGAGACGGGCACAGGTGTCGACTGATGCGGGCCAACGCGAGTTCGTCGTCGCGGAAGGCGGTCTCGATGACCAGCGCGGCCACCGGCAGGCTTCGTAGGCGTTGCCACAGCGCGGCATTCGGGCCGGTGTCGCCGGTAAAGACCCACGCGCCCTGGCTGCCCAGCACGGCATAGCCCACGGCCGGCACGGTGTGGCAGGCGGGCAGCACCTCCACGCGGCGGCGGCCCAGGTCCAGCACCTGGCCCACTTCGACGGGCTCGAAGCGCAGCACGGGGTTCGTGGTGTCGGGCAGGCGGGTGAAGTCGGGCCAGATCACGCCATTGAACACGTGCAGCCGCAGAGCGGCGATGGTGGCGGGCAGCGCGTGCACCACCACGGGTGGCTGCGAGGCCGCCATGCGGCGGCGCGTCACGCTGTCGGCCAGCAGGCCGATCGACAGCACGTGGTCGAGGTGCGAATGGGTGACCAGGATGTGGTCGACCGCGGCCATCTCCTCGAGCGTGAGGTCACCGACGCCGGTGCCGGCGTCGATGAGCACGTTGTCGTCGAGCAGGAAGGACGTGGTCCGATTGCCCGCGGCAATCGAACCGGAACAGCCGAGAACGCGTATCTGCATGGAAGGGCGGGCCGATGGTCCGCCAGAGGGCGGAAGGGAAGTCGATGCTGATCGTGCCTGCCGAGCCCCGCAAGACACGATGACGCATTTGCGACTGCGCTCCGTTGCCGCGCGTGTACCTTCGTGAAGCCCTTCACGGCCGCCGTCGTCAGCGTCCGCCGGACCGGGCTGGGCTTTACCGGCAGACGAACTGCATCTGCGTGCCGGCCAGCTCGATGACGTCGCCGTTGCGCAGGGGCACCGAATCGCCCACCAGGGCCACGCCGTTGATGCTGGGCCGCGCGGCGCCCTCGACGTGGGCGAAGGCGTAGCCGTTGGGCCGCTTGGTGATGGACGCCACCTGCACACCGGGCTTGCCCACGGTGGTGACCACCTTGGTGAGCGTGACCTCGCGGCCGGCAGCGGCGCCGTTCAGTACCTTGATCGACGCCGCCGGTACGGCGGGCGCAGGCGCGTGGCTGCCCAGGCCGCCGAAGTTGGAATGCACGGCACCTGGGTAAGCCGGGCTGCCCGAGGCGCCGGGGCTGGGCGCGTGCATCGGCGGCGGGCTGGTGCTGGGCCGCATGATCATGGTCTTCTCGTACTCGCCCGACTCGTCGACCAGGAACTTGATCTTGTACTTGCCGATCTCGACCGTGTCGTTGTGGGTCAGCAGCTGCTTCTTGATCGCCTTGCCGTTGATGTAGGTGCCGTTCGTGCTGTTGAGGTCTTCGATGAAGACGTCGGCGCCCACCATCTGCAGCACGGCGTGTTCGCCGCTGACGGCAAGGTTGTCGATCACGATGTCGTTGTAAGGACGGCGGCCGAGGGTGGTCTTGTCCTTCGTGATCTGGACTTCCTTGATGACCACACCGTCGAGCGAAACCACCAGCTTGCCCATGCCTGCCCTCGATTCAATCCGTTGCCGGCCGCAGCGGCCACGGCGCCTTGCGGCGCACCTGTTCTGCCTGGGGCAGCGCCTGCCGCCTCATCGCTTGAATGGCCACCAGGACCATGCCGACGTGCCCACGCCGCCGGAGGCGCGGGCCAGGATGACGGAGATATTATCCTTTCCACCCGCGTCGTTGGCCGCGGCTATCAATGCACGACTGCTTGTTTCCAGCGAGTCGTGTACCTGCAACACCTGGGCGATGGTCGTGTCGTCGAGCATGTCGGACAGGCCGTCGGAGCACATCAGGAACACGTCGCCGAGCTCGACGTCGTGATGGTGGGTTTCGAGCGTCACTGAATCCTCGACGCCCACGGCCCGGGTAACGAGGTTCTTGTTGGCCGAAAACGCTGCCTGTTCGGGCGTGATGAGGCCGGCGTCGATCTGTTCCTGCAGCAGCGAATGGTCGCGCGTGATCTGCAGCAGCTTGCCGGCGCGCAGCCTGTAGCAGCGGGAATCACCGACATGGCCCAGCAACAGGCGGTCGTCCCGGAACACCCCAACCACCAGCGTGGTGCCCATGCCGGCGTACTGCGGGTTGGTGTTGGCGGCGTTGAAGATGGCGCGGTTGGCGTTGTCGACGCAAATGTCCATCGCTCGGCGCACTTCGGCGTCGGTGGCCTGCTTGCTGGCCTCGCGCAACCAGCGCCCGAGCTCGGTCTGGATGAAAGTGGTGGCCATGTTGCTGGCCACCTCGCCAGCGTTGTAGCCGCCCATGCCGTCGGCCAGCACGGCCAGCGACACGTCCGGGTCGGTGGCCACCGAGTCCTCGTTGTTGCTGCGCGCCCGGCCGGGGTCCACCGCAGCATGGAGCTCGATCGTCATGGGCACAGGGGCAAGCGATGGGGCGTGGGGTGACGGGGTGAAGGATTGTGCATCGGAACGTGGGGCTCTCTGCGGCGGCGGCGCGCGGCTCGGCGATGGCTGGGGCAGTTGGGCGGCGGCGGCCTGCAGCGCCGCCGCCAGTGCCGGGCCGTCGGCGGGCCGGTCGGCGGGCCGTTTGGCCAGCAAGCTGGCCACGAGCCCAGCGGTGGCCGGCTGCACGCCGGGCACCAGGGTGCGCAAGTCGGGCACCGGCCGGGTGGCCACCTGGCGCAGCAGTTCGCCCATCGATGCCGTGTCGTAAGGCAAGCGTCCGCTCAGCAACTGGAAGAGCATGACGCCGAACGCGTAGTAATCGGTGCGGTACGTGGGCTGGTTGCCAGCCAACAACTCGGGGGCCATGTAGGCCGGTGAGCCGGGCACGATGCCCGTGGCCGTCTGCGCCGAGTCGGGTGCGCGGGCGATGCCGAAGTCGGCCAGCTTGATCACGTTGCCCGGCAGGTGCACCAGCACGTTGGCGGGTTTCAGGTCGCGGTGCACGATGCCCAGACCGTGCGCGTGGTTCAACGCCTCGGCCATGCGCAGCGCCAGACCCAGCACCAGGGGCTCGGGCAACAGGCGGCCAGGCTGGGTGTAGCGCGACAGGTCGTTGCCGGGCACGAACTCCATGGCCAGCCAGGCCAGCCGACCGTCAATGCCGGCATCCCGCACGCCAACGATGCCCGGATGCACGAGCCGGCCGGCCACACGTGCGGCATCCAGGAAGCCGACCTGCCATGCCGCCGCTGCGACGCCCGTGGGCACGACGGACAGCTTCATGGCCACCGCCGGGCCGCCGGCCCGGTCTTCCGCAAGGTAGACCTCGCCATGGGCACCGCGGCCTATGAGCTCTTGCAGGCGGTAGCCAGCCACCGTCTGGCCGAGGTGACCGCCTTCCAGCATGGCCGCGAAGCTCAGCCTGCGGCAGCCAACCTGCGCCGCTTGATCAGCACACCCATGGCCAGCACGAGCAAGGCACCTGCCAAGCCGGCACCGTAGCGCACCGTGTCGATCACCTCGGCCGGGGCGCCGGCCTTCGCGGCGGCCTCCGTGGGTACGAAGCCCAACACGGCGGGGTCGGTGACGGCCATGGTGCCGGCAATCCAGCCCAGCAGCATGCCGCCGATGGTGATGATGGCCGGGAAGCGGTCCATCAGCTTGATCACGAGCTGGCTGCCCCAGACGATGATGGGGATGGACACCAGCAGACCGAAGATGACGAGCGGCATCTTGTGGTCGCCGCCGACGCTTTCGGCCGCGCCGGCAATGGCTATCACGTTGTCGACGCTCATCACGAGGTCGGCCACGATCACCGTCTTCACGGCCGCCCAGAGCTTGTCGGACGCGTCGATGCTGCCGTGGTCGTCCTCGTCGTCGGGCGCGAGCAGCTTGACGCCGATCCACACCAGCAGCACGGCGCCGACGATCTTCAGGTAGGGAATGGCCAGCAGCGTGAGCGCGAAGAAGATCAGCACCACGCGCAGCAAGATCGCGCCTGCCGTGCCCCACAGGATGCCCTGGGTGCGCTGCTTGGGCGGCAGCTTGCGGCAGGCCAGCGCGATGACCACCGCGTTGTCGCCGCCCAGCAGGATGTCGATCATGATGATCTGGCCGACGGCGATCCAGAACTCGGCGTTCATGAACTGGTCCATGGGATCTTGGCTCTTCCGTGCGCTTCAGGGGTGGCGGGTCGGGCGGAGTTTAGTGGGGCGCCGCGGCACCGGATTGCGGGGATTACCGATGGTCGGCAGGTCCGCGCGAGGCGCCGAAGGCAATGTGGCCACCTTGCGGTGGCCACATGAGGCGGGTCAGGCGCGGCGGCAGGCCTGCCGCCGCGCGGGACCCACGGTAGGGCGTTACAGGCGAGCCTTCAGCAGGCGCGCCATCTCCGACGGGTTGCGCGTGACGGTGAAGCCGCACTCTTCCATGATGGCCAGCTTGGCGTCGGCCGTGTCGGCGCCGCCGCTGATCAGCGCGCCGGCGTGGCCCATGCGCTTGCCGGCCGGCGCGGTGACGCCGGCGATGAAACCCACCACCGGCTTTTTCATGTTCGCCTTGCACCAGCGCGCGGCTTCGGCTTCGTCGGGGCCGCCGATCTCGCCGATCATGATCACGGCATCCGTCTCGGGGTCGTCGTTGAAGAGCTGCATCACGTCGATGTGCTTCAGGCCGTTGATGGGGTCGCCGCCGATGCCCACTGCGCTGCTCTGGCCCAGGCCGATCTCGGTGAGCTGCGCCACGGCTTCGTAGGTCAGCGTGCCGGAACGGGACACCACGCCGATACGGCCCTTGCGGTGGATGTGGCCCGGCATGATGCCGATCTTGATCTCCTCGGGCGTGATCGTGCCGGGGCAGTTGGGCCCCAGAAGCAGCGTCTTCTTGCCGCCGGCGGCTTCCTTCATCTTCATCTTGTTGCGTACCTCGAGCATGTCCTTGATGGGGATGCCCTCGGTGATGCAGATCGCGAGGTCGAGGTCGGCTTCCACCGCTTCCCAAATGGCGGCGGCGGCGCCGGCGGGCGGCACGTAGATCACGCTGACCGTGGCGCCGGTCTGCGCCTTGGCGTCCTTGACGCTGGCGTAGATGGGAATGCCCTCGAAGTCCTCGCCGGCCTTCTTCGGATTCACGCCGGCGACGAAGCAGTTCTTGCCGTTGGCATAGGCCACGCACATGCGGGTGTGGAACTGGCCGGTCTTGCCCGTGATGCCCTGGGTGATGACGCGGGTGTCCTTGTTGATCAGGATGCTCATGTGTTCTTCCTTACTTGACGGCGGCGACGATCTTCGTCGCGGCGTCGGCCATGGTGTCGGCGCTGATGATGGGCAGGCCCGACTCGGCCAGCATCTTCTTGCCCAGGTCCTCGTTGGTGCCCTTCATGCGCACGACCAGCGGTATCGACAGGTGCACGGCCTTGCAGGCGGCGACCACCCCTTCGGCGATGGTGTCGCACTTCATGATGCCGCCGAAGATGTTGACGAGGATGCCCTTCACGTTCTCGTTCTTCAGCATGATCTTGAAGGCCTCGGTGACCTTCTCGGCCGTGGCGCCGCCGCCGACGTCGAGGAAGTTCGCCGGCTCGCCGCCGAAGAGCTTGATGGTGTCCATCGTCGCCATCGCCAGGCCCGCGCCGTTGACCAGGCAGCCGATGTTGCCGTCCAGGCTGATGTAGCTGAGGTCGAACTTGCTGGCCTCGACCTCGGCCGGGTCTTCCTCGTCGAGGTCGCGGTAGGCGACGATCTCGGGGTGGCGGTAGAGCGCGTTGCTGTCGAAATTGAATTTAGCGTCCAGCGCCTTGATGTTGCCGTTGCCTTCCAGGATCAACGGGTTGATCTCGGCCAGCGACGCGTCGGTATCCATGTAGCAGGTGTAGAGCTTCTTCAGTACATCCACGGCCTGCGCCTGGCTGGCGGCGGGCACACCGATGCCGGTGGCCAGTTCCATCGCCTGCGCATCGGTCATGCCGACCAGCGGGTCGATGAAGACCTTGAGGATCTTCTCGGGGGTCTTGTGCGCGACCTCCTCGATATCCATGCCGCCTTCGCTGCTGGCCATCATCGCCACCTTCTGCGTGGCGCGGTCGGTCAGCGCGGCGACGTAGTACTCCTTCTTGATGTCGGCACCTTCCTCGACGAGCAGGCGGCGCACCTTCTGGCCCTCGGGGCCGGTCTGGTGCGTCTTCAGCTGCATGCCCAGGATCTGGCCGGCCAGGGTCTCGACCTCGGTCATCGCACGCGCCAGCTTGACACCGCCACCCTTGCCGCGGCCGCCGGCGTGGATCTGAGCCTTCACCACCCACACCGCGCCGCCGAGCTTCTGCGCGGCCTCGACGGCCTCGCGGACGGTGAAGGCCGGATAGCCGCGCGGCACCGGCACGCCATGGGCTCGAAGCAGCTCTTTGGCCTGGTATTCGTGGATCTTCATGGTTGGGGCTCCTTCGCTCGCGCGTTCGTTCGTTCGGGGAGAAACTTGTCAGGTGGCCTTCTCGGGCCTGTGTCGGTGCGCCCGGTGCTTCCGCATCGGCGCGACATCCGTACGCAGAGCATGACGGCGGGCGATCTCGCGGGAGTGCTCGACCTGGCACCGTGGCGCCGCTGGCGGAAAGGTCATGTCTAGGTACGGGAGGGTCGCGGTGCGAGGGTGCAACGCGGCGGCGAATCTAACATGCTGCTCTGCAGCAGAACCTTACAAACCCAGGCGATGGTGGCGCACGCAGCGCGAGCAGGCGCGCGACCTCGACTTCAATCGTCGGCGTCCTCGCCGCCGCGCACGACGCGGCGGATGACATCGGCTTCGAAGCCCCGGCCAGCCAGGAACCGCATTTGCCGCGCACGCTCGGCGGCGTCGGCAGGCGGTTGGCCGAAGCGGCGGCGCCAGATTTCCTGCGCACGCTCCAGTTCGGTGGCGCGTGCCTGCTTCAGCGTGTGCGCCACCAGCTCGGGCTCCAGGCCCTTGGCCTGCAGCGTCTGCTTAAGCCGCCGCGCGCCGTAGCGCCGCCCCTGGCCAAGCAGTACGGATTCGGCCACGCGGGCCTCGCTCAGCAGCCCCTTGGAAGCCAAGTCGTCCAATGCGGCCGCGATCAATGTCTGCGCACTGGCGTCCGGGCCGTCTTCGACATGGCGGGCGAGCTTGCGCTCGAGCTCGGCGCGGGAGTGTTCACGCTGCGCCAGATATCGTAGTGCGCGGCCCTTGACTGAAAGCGCGCCAAAACCCATGCAGCAGGCCCCGGCCGCGCCCTGCTGCCGGACGTGCAGCCCTACTCGCCGACGACGCTGGCAGCCAGCAGCGGAATGCCCAGGGATTCGCGCACCTTGTTCTCGATCTCGCGGCTGATCTCGGGGTTCTCGCGAAGGAACTCGCGGGCGTTGTCCTTGCCCTGGCCGATCTTCTCGCCGTTGTAGGCGTACCAGGCGCCGCTCTTTTCCACGATGCGGGCTTCGACGCCCATGTCGATGATCTCGCCTTCGCGGCTGATGCCTTCGCCGTAGAGGATGTCGAACTCAGCGGTCTTGAAAGGCGGCGCGACCTTGTTCTTGACGACCTTGACCTTGGTCTCGCTGCCGATGATCTCTTCGCCCTTCTTGATGTTGCCGGTGCGGCGGATGTCGAGGCGAACGGACGAGTAGAACTTCAGCGCGTTGCCGCCGGTGGTGGTTTCGGGGTTGCCGAACATGACGCCGATCTTCATGCGGATCTGGTTGATGAAGATGACCATGGTGTTGGTCTTCTTGATCGTCGCGGTGAGCTTGCGCAGCGCCTGGCTCATCAGCCGCGCCTGCAGGCCGGGCAGGCTGTCGCCCATCTCGCCTTCGAGTTCGGCCTTGGGGGTGAGCGCAGCCACCGAGTCGATGACGATGAGGTCGATGGAGCCGCTGCGCACCAGGGCGTCGACGATTTCCAGCGCCTGTTCACCGGTGTCGGGCTGGGAAATCAGCAACTCTTGAAGATTGACGCCCAGCTTCTGCGCGTACTGGATGTCGAGCGCGTGCTCGGCGTCGATGAAGGCGCAGGTGCCGGCCTGCTTCTGCATCTCGGCGATGACCTGCAGCGTCAGCGTGGTCTTGCCCGACGATTCGGGGCCGTAGATCTCGATCACGCGGCCGCGCGGCAGGCCGCCGACGCCAAGCGCGATGTCCAGGCCCAGGCTGCCGGTGGAGACGACCTGGATGTCCTCGATGACCTCGCCTTCGCCCAGGCGCATGATCGAACCCTTGCCGAACTGCTTCTCGATCTGGGCGAGTGCGGCCTGCAGGGCCTTGGCCTTTTCGGTGTTCAGGGCCTTCACGGGTGCGTCCATGCTGAAATCTCCTTGGTTGGCGCAGATTATGAACGCAAAGCTGGATATGCGTACAGTCCTTTTGGGGTAACTCCTCGGGGGCCCCCGCCCGGGGGCCGGCACCATCGGTGGCCCGGCAGCCGGGCACCGGTGGCAACCTAAAATGGCGCCACAGCACAGAGGTCGGGCGCCCAACGCCCCAGGCCTCGCAGGAGACAAGCCATGCGCATCCTCATAGCCGAAGACGACCAGGTGCTCGCCGACGGGCTGTTGCGTTCATTGCGGGCCGCCGGTTACGCGGTCGACCAGGTGAACAGTGGCAGCGAAGCCGATGCCGCCGTCGCCGCACACGAGTTCGACCTCGTCATCCTCGATCTCGGCCTGCCCAAGATGCATGGCTTCGAGGTGTTGCGCAAGATGCGTGGCCGCGGCAGCAACGTGCCGGTGCTGATCCTCACCGCGGCCGACAGCGTCGAGCAGCGCGTGAAGGGCCTGGACCTGGGCGCCGACGACTACATGGCCAAGCCCTTCTCGCTGCAGGAACTGGAAGCCCGCGTGCGCGCGCTGACGCGGCGCGGCCTGGGCACGGCCAGCAACCTGCTCAAGCACGGTCCGCTGACCTTCGACGCCACCGGCCGCGTGGCCTACCTGAACGACCAGATGGTCGAGCTGTCGGCGCGTGAACTCAGCCTGCTGGAGGTGCTTCTGCAGCGCGCCGGCCGGCTGGTCAGCAAGGACCAGCTCGTCGAGCGCCTGTGCGAGTGGGGCGACGAGGTGAGCAACAACGCCATCGAGGTCTACATCCACCGCCTGCGCAAGAAGATCGAGCAAGGGCCGGTGCGCATCGCCACCGTGCGCGGGCTGGGTTATTGCCTGGAGAAGATCGCAGCCTGAGCGGCCAACCGGCGGGCGCCCGGGGGGGCCTGGCGCGAAAGATGCCGTGCGTCTGAAGATTCCCATGGCCACCGCTCCTCACGGACAACGATCGCTCTTCGGCGAAATCCTCGACTGGATGCTCGCGCCGCTGCTGCTGCTGTGGCCGATGAGCCTGGGGCTGACCTGGGTGGTGGCGCAGTCCATCGCCGCCGGCCCCTACGACCGCGAACTGGCCGACGCCGCGCGCGCGCTGGCGCGCCAGGCCACGGTGCAGACCTCCACGGCCGACCTGCCGGTAGGCAGCGTGCGTGCGGAACTGGAACGCGCCGCCGCCACGCTCAAGCGCGACGACGACGAAGACCGCACCTATTACCAGGTGCTGGGTCGGCGCGGTGAACTGCTGGCCGGCGAGACGGCCCTCGCGGTGCCCTTCGAGGAGGTCAAGGGCGACGGCACGGTGCGCTTCCGCGACGACATCCTCGGCGAGGAACCCGTGCGCGTGGCCTACCTGTGGCTGCCGCCCGCGCCCGGCAACGACAACAGCGAGGCGCTGGTGCAGGTGGCCGAGACGCTGGGCAAGCGTTCGCAGCTGGCCACCGAGATCATCAAGGGCGTCATCCTGCCGCAGTTCGTCATCCTGCCCTTGGCGGTGGTGCTGGTGTGGTTCGCGCTGGCGCGCGGCATCCGGCCGCTGGCCGAACTGCAGCAGCGCATCCGCAAGCGCGAGAGCACCGACCTGTCCGCCATCCCCGAAGGCGACGTGCCCGACGAGGTGGCCCCGCTGGTGGGTGCCATCAACGACCTGCTGCAGCGCCTGGACAAGACCATCGCCACGCAGCGCCACTTTCTGGCCGACGCCGCACACCAGCTGAAGACGCCGCTGGCCGGGCTGCGCATGCAGGCCGAACTGGCCGCGCGCGAGATCGACAGCGGCCGCGGCGACCCGGCTTCGATGAAGCACACGTTGCGCCAGATCGGGTTGTCGACGCAGCGCGCGGCGCACATGGTCAACCAGCTGCTGTCGATGGCACGCGCCGAAGACACCGGCCAGGCCGCACGCCACCAGATGGTGGACCTGGCGTCGGTGACGCGCGCCGTCGTGCGCGACTTCGTGCCGCGCGCCATCGAGCGCCGCATCGACCTGGGCTACGAAGGCCCCGAGAGCCCGGGCCACCACGAACACACCCGCCTGCGGGCCGAACCGGTGCTGCTGAGCGAGATGGTGCGCAACCTCATCGACAACGCACTGCAGTACACGCCGCAGGGCGGCACCGTGACGGCGCGCGTGGTGCCCGACCCTTTCGGCCAGGTGGTGGTGCTGCAGGTGGAAGACACCGGCCCAGGCATCGCGCCGGCCGAGCGCGAAGCGGTGTTCCGCCCCTTCTACCGCGCGCTGGACACGCAGGTCGACGGCAGCGGCCTGGGCCTGGCCATCGTCGCCGAGGTGGCGCAGAGGCATGGCGCCGAGGTCACCGTCACCGACGTGCGCCCGCGTGGCAGCCTGCCGCCGGGTGGCACGCCGGGCGCGCTGTTCACGGTGCGTTTTCCGCTCGTGATGGCGGCGACGACGGCCGCGCCATCAACCTAGCTCTGCATCAACCGCCGGCTGCGGGCGATCGACATCAGTATGCCCAGCCCCAACCCCAGCGACACCATGGCGGTGCCGCCATAGCTCACGAAGGGCAGTGGTACGCCCACCACGGGCAGGATGCCGCTGACCATGCCCATGTTGACGAAGGCGTAGGTGAAGAAGCCCATCGTCACCGCGCCGGCCAGCAGCCGCGTGAAGACGGTGGGTGCCTCGGCGGCGATGACCAGGCCGCGGAAGATCAGAAAGGTGAAGCCGGCCAGCAGCACCAGCACACCCGCCAGGCCGAACTCCTCGCTGAAGGCGGCGAAGATGAAGTCGGTGGTGCGCTCGGGGATGAATTCCAGGTGGGTCTGCGTGCCCTGCATGAAGCCCTTGCCGCCCAGGCCGCCGGAACCGATGGCGATCATGCCCTGGATGATGTGGAAGCCCTTGCCCAGCGGGTCACGTGTCGGGTCGAGCAGGGTACAGACGCGCTGGCGCTGGTATTCGCGCAGCACATGCCAGTCGACGCCCGGCTCGCACAGCGCGTCGCCGGCAACGACGATGGCCACCAGGCCGATCCCCGCCAGCACCAGCACCGGGATCACCAGGCGCCAGCTCAGGCCGGCAAAGAAGATCACGTACAGCCCGCCCGCCAGTACCAGCAGCGACGTGCCCAGGTCGGGCTGCTTCAGTACCAACCCCACCGGCACCAGCAGCAGCAGCGCGGCGACGACGAAATCGGGCACGCGCAGCTGGCCTTCACGCTTCTGGAACCACCAGGCCAGCATCAGCGGCATCGCGATCTTCATCACTTCACTGGGCTGGATGACCAGCGGGCCCAGCGCGAGCCAGCGCGTGGCCCCTTTGCGTGTGATGCCGAAGATGGCGGTGGCCACCAGCAACGCCACACCCAGCGCGTACAGCGGCACGGCCAATTGCTGCAGCTTCTGCGGCGGCACCTGCGCGACGACGAACAACACCGCCAGCGCCAGCAGCATGTTGCGGCCGTGGTCGACAAAACGCGTGCCATGGTCGTAGCCGGCCGAGTACATCGCCACCAGGCCCACGGCCGCCAGCATCAGAACGGCCAGGAAGAGCGGGCCGTCGAAGCCGCTGAGCACGCGACGCGCCCACAGCCATGGCGAAGGGCGTTCGAAGGTGGCGATCATCGGGCAGGCGCGGCAGCCGCCGCGACACGTTGGATCGGCGACGCCGCCGAAGCCGCGAGCGTCGGGGCGGAAGCGGCCGCCTCGGGCGGCATCGCCTGTCCCGGCAGCGGCACCTCGTCGGCGCGGCGCGGCTTGCCCACCGGCGTCACGACACGGCCCTCGCGCACGCCCGCCAGGTCTTCCTCGCTTGGATACAGGCCGAGCAGCAGATAGTCGAAGACGCGGCGCGCAATGGGAGCAGCGCTGTCGCTGCCGAAGCCGGCGTTTTCCACCACCACGGCCAGCGCGACCGTCGGGCTGTCGATAGGCGCCGCTGCCATGTACAACGCATGGTCGCGCTTGTGTTCTTCCAGCTTGGACGCGTTGTACTTCTCGCCAGCCCGCACGCCCACGGCCTGCGCGGTACCGGTCTTGCCGCCGCTGGCGTAGGGGGCGCCGAGGAAAGAACGCACCGAGGTGCCCTCCTGCGTCACGCCATGCAGCGCGCGACGGATCAGTTGCACGTGCTCGGGCTTCAGCGCCAGCGGCGGCAACGCCTCGCCGGCCACGCCTCGGCGCTCGCCGGTGATCACGTTCTCTACCTCGCGCACCAGGCGCGGCTGGTAGCGCTGGCCACCGCTGACCAGCGTGGCCGTGGCATTGGCCAGCTGCAGCATGGTGAAGTTGTTGTAGCCCTGGCCGATGCCCAGCGAGATGGTCTCGCCGGCGTACCACCGCTGCTGCTCGGGCTTCTTGTAGTAGCGCTTCTTCCAGGCCGTCGACGGAAGTATGCCGGTGACCTCGTTCTCGATGTCGATGCCGGTCTTGACGCCGAAGCCGAGGGGCTCGAGCTGCTCATGCATCAGGTCGACGCCCATCTCGTTGGCCAGCGAGTAGTAGTAGACGTTGCTGCTCTTGACGATGCTGCGGTGCATGTCCACCGGCCCGAGGCCCTTGTCGCCGTGGCTGCGGAAGGTGTGGTTGCCGAACTGGAACGTGCCGCCGTCGTTGATCACCACGTTCGGGCCGCGCTTGCCGGTGTTCAACGCCGCCATCGCCATGAAGGGCTTGAAGGTGCTGCCCGGCGGGTAGGTGCCCCGCAGCGCCCTGTTCAGCAGCGGCTTGTCGATGCTCTCGTTCAACTCGCGCCAGCTCTCGAAGTCGATGCCATCGACGAAGAGGTTGGGATCGAAGGTGGGCTTGCTGACGAAGGCCAGCACTTCACCCGTGCGCGGGTCGATGGCCACCAGCGCGCCGCGGCGGGTGCCGAAGAGGTCTTCCACCAGGGCCTGCAGCTTGATGTCGATCGACAGCACGAGCTTGTCGCCCGGTGTCGGCGGATGGCTGTTCAGGCGCCGAACGGCGCGGCCGCCGGCGCTGGTCTCGACTTCCTCGAAACCCGCGGTGCCGTGCAGCAGCTTTTCGTAGCTCTGCTCGAGGCCCAGCTTGCCGATGTACTCGGTGCCCTTGTAATTTCCCTGGTCGGCCTCGTCCCAGTCCTCCATCGCCGCCTTCTCGGCCTGGTTGATGCGCCCGATGTAGCCCAGCAGGTGGCTGCCCACCTCGCCCATCGGGTAATTGCGGAACAACCGCGCCTTGACGTCGACGCCCGGGAAACGGAAGCGCTGCGCCATGAACCGTGCCACTTCCTCGTCGCTGAGCCTGGTGCGGATGGGCAGCCACTCGGCGCCCTTCATCTCGTCCTGCAGTCGCTTGAACCGGCGGCGGTCACGCGGCTCGATGTCGACCACACCGGCCAGCTCCTCGACCAGCGCGTCGAGGTCGGCGCCGCTGCCGCGGCCCACGCGGGGCGAGATCTCCAGCGTGTAGGCCGAGTAGCTGGTGGCCAGCACGACGCCATTGCGGTCGACGATGAGACCCCGGTTGGGCACGATGGGCACCACCGCGATGCGGTTGGCCTCGGCCTGCGTGGCCAGCTGCTCGTGGCGGATGACCTGCAGGTAGACCAGCCGCGCCGCCAGCAGTGAAAAGGCCAGCAGCACGAAGGCGGCCGCGGCCAGCAGCCGGCCACGGAAGCGGCCGATCTCCTCTTCGACGTCGCGCAGGATGGTCATGGCAGGATCAGAGCGGTCGATTCTGGTCCGGATCGGGCGCGCGGCGTTGCGGTGCCAGCAGCAGCAACGTGGCCAGGGGCCAGAGCAGGGCCTCGAAGATCGGCGCCAGCAGCAGGCTCCAGCCCGGGAACATGCCGCCGGCCAGCATGCGCACGGCCAGCGCCACGCCGTGGGCGGCGAAGAACACCGGCAGGATCTGCAGCGCCTGCTCGACAACCCCGAACCACAGCAGCCGCCGGTGAATGGTGATGGCCACGAAGCTCAGCAGCGTGTAGGCCAGCGCGTGCTGGCCCAGCAACGCACCCTGGTGCACGTCCATCACCAGCCCGAAGACGAAGGCCAGGCCGACACCGACCCGGCGCGGCTGATGCACGTTCCAGAACACCAGCGCCAGCGCCAGCAGGTCGGGCATGGCCGGTTGGCGACCCACCGGCAGCAGATTGACGCCCAGCGCCAGCAGCAGCGAAAACGCGATGAAGAAGGGGTTGACCGGCAGCAGCAGCTGGTTCGATCCCCGCGGCATGATCATGGCGCGGCCCCTTGGTCTCGCATGATCATGGCGCGGCCTCACGCTTCGGCGTCTTGAGCTGGCGCTCGTCACGCGACTTCGGTGCCTCTACCGGCCCGGGCCGCGGCGGCAGCTGAACCGACAGCGGCTCGAGCACGAGCACATGGCGCACGCCGTCGGGGCTCGCCTCTGGGCGGAGCTGGACTCGCGCGAAACCCGACTCGACACGCCGCTCCACTGCCGTCACGCGCGCTACGGCCAGCCCCGGCGGGTAGATCCCGTCCAGGCCGCTCGTCTGCAGTTGGTCGCCCACCTTGACGTCGGCATTGGCCGATGCGAAACGCAGTTCCATGCTCCCGTCCGGGCCGCCGCCGAAGGCCGCGCCGCGTTGCTGCGTGCGAAGGTTCAGCACGGGGATGGCGGCGTCCTTGTCGGCCAGCAGTGTCACTTCGGAAGTCAGTGTGTAGGTGCGTGTCACCTGGCCCAGCACGCCAGCCTCGTTGATGACCGGCGCGCCCGGCATCACACCCTGCGCCGTGCCGCGGTCGATGAAGACCTTGCGCGAATAGGGGTCGGCCGCTTCGTAGAGCACCTCGGCCGGTGCGGAGCGCACCGCCGTGGCCGGGCGCAGTTCGAGCAGGGCACGCAGGCGCTGGTTCTCCTGCGCCAGCTGCTCGCTGCGCTGCGACCGCTCGGCCTGCGCTGCCACACGCTGCGCAGCCGCGCGCTCGGCTTCCTGGGCGCTGCGCAAGCCGCGCAGGTAGTCGTCGCCGCCCCGCACCATCTCCACCGGCACCAACAGCACGCGCTGCGCCGGCAGCAGCGCCACGGCCAGCATGGCACGCAGGGGCTCGGCCCACTTGAAACGCGTGTCGGCCACCATCAGAAAGAAGGCCAGCGCCGAGAAGAAGACCAACTTCGTCAGCGCCGACGGGCCCTGGCGGAAAAAGGGCGGCGGCGTGCGGTCGAGTGTTCCCAGCGGCATGGCGCGGCGTCCCGGCGGGTCAAGCCCCTGACCGCGCTCCGAGGGGCAGACGCGCAGCGGCGGGGGCTGGCATTTACTCGGAGGTGAAGATGGAGCCGAGCCGTTCCATGCGTTCCAGCGCCATGCCGCAGCCGCGCACGACGCAGGTCAGCGGGTCTTCGGCCACCAGCACGGGCAGGCCGGTTTCCTCGGCCAGCAGGCGATCGAGGTCGCGCAACAGGGCGCCACCGCCGGTGAGCATCATGCCGCGCTCGGCGATGTCGGCACCCAGTTCGGGCGGCGTCTGTTCGAGCGCATTCTTCACCGCGCTGACCATCTGGTTCAGCGGGTCGGTCAGGGCTTCCAGGATCTCGTTCGACGAGATCGTGAAGCTGCGCGGCACGCCTTCGCTGAGGTTGCGGCCCTTGACTTCCATCTCCTTCACCTCGGAACCGGGGAAGGCGCTGCCGATGTTCTTCTTGATCGCCTCGGCCGTGGGCTCGCCGATCAGCATGCCGTAGTTGCGGCGGATGTAGTTGATGATGGACTCATCGAACTTGTCGCCGCCGACGCGGATGCTGCCCTTGTAGACCATGCCGCCCAGCGAGATGACGCCCACTTCGGTGGTGCCGCCGCCGATATCGACCACCATCGAGCCACTGGCCTCGCTGACCGGCAGACCGGCGCCGATGGCCGCGGCCATGGGTTCCTCGATCAGGTAGACATCGGAAGCACCAGCACCCAGGGCACTCTCGCGGATGGCGCGGCGCTCGACCTGGGTGCTGCCGCAGGGCACGCAGATGATGATGCGCGGGCTGGGCCGCAGGATGCCGCGCGGGTGCACCATCTTGATGAACTGCTTGAGCATCTGCTCGGTGACGGTGAAGTCGGCGATGACGCCGTCCTTCATCGGCCGGATGGCCTCGATGTTGCCGGGCACCTTGCCCAGCATGGCCTTGGCTTCCTTGCCGACGGCCTGGATGGTCTTCTTGCCTTGCGGGCCGCCCTCGTGGCGGATGGCGACGACCGAGGGCTCGTCGAGCACGATGCCCTTGCCACGCACGTAGATCAGCGTGTTGGCGGTGCCGAGGTCGATAGCCAGGTCGGTGGAAAAGTAGCGGCGCAGAGATGCAGCGAACATGGGCTGGAAGGATGGATCGTGGCGCGCGGCGGGCTCGTTGACGAAAGGTCGGGCGGCAGGTCGGGCGTCGGTGGGCGTTGACAGGCGACACCGGGGCGACGAGATGCGAGAGGCCGCTGAAGGCCGGATTCGCGGCCCGTCGGGGCGAGCGCGTGTGAGTGGGGTGTTCGGTGTGCTCGCCGTCGGGCAACAAGAGCAGCGGGACCTGACGGTAACCCGTCCGGCGCCCATTCCCTATGGCTTGCAAGTAACCATAGATAATAACGTATCCACCCACCGCCACCCAGGAGAGGCGCTGCTTTTTTCAGCAGCGGCACCGCTTGCAGGCGGCCAGCCCAACACCCGAACACCCGCCCCACCACGATGGCCCTGACCCTGCAGGACGTGAGCCGCATCGCCCACTTGGCGCGGCTGGAACTTTCGCCCCCCGAACAGGCGCTGATGCTCGAACAGCTGAACGGTTTCTTCGGCATCGTCGAGCAGATGAGCGCGGTCGACACGCGCGGCGTCGAGCCGCTGTACACCCCCTTGTCCGCGGTGCAGGCCGTTGAACTGCGGTTGCGCGACGACGCCGTCACCGAAGGCGACCAGCGCGAAGCCAACCAGCGCAGTGCGCCGGCCGTCGAGGACGGTCTCTTCCTGGTGCCGAAGGTGATCGAATGAACGAAGCGCTGCACACGCTGGGCGTGGCCGAGTTGGGCCGCGCACTGGCCGCGAAGTCGGTGTCCAGCTTCGAACTCGCGCAGGCGCTGCTGGCGCGCAGTGCGCAGCACGCCGACCTTGGCGCCTTCCTGTGCACCGACGCCGAAGCCGCCCTGGCCGCCGCACGCGCGGCCGACGCGACGCTGGCTGCCGGCGCGGCGGGCCCGCTGACTGGCGTGCCCATTGCGCACAAGGACATCTTCGTCACCGACTTCGCGCGCACCGGACTGCCGTCGACCGCCGGCTCGAAGATGCTGCAGGGCTACGCCAGCCCCTTCGACGCCACGGTGGTGGCACGCCTGGCGGCAGCCGGCACGGTGACTCTAGGCAAGCTGAACTGCGACGAGTTCGCAATGGGTTCGGCCAACGAAAACTCGGCCTATGGCTCGGTGTTGAACCCCTGGGACCGCCGCCGCGTGCCCGGCGGCAGCTCGGGCGGCAGCGCCGCCGCAGTGGCGGCGCGCCTGGTGCCGGCCAGCACCGGCACCGACACCGGTGGCTCCATCCGCCAGCCGGCCAGCTTCACGGGTGTCACCGGCATCAAGCCGACTTATGGCGTGTGCAGCCGCTACGGCATGATCGCCTTCGCCAGCAGCCTGGACCAGGCCGGCCCGATGGCGCGCAGTGCCGAGGACTGCGCGCTCCTGCTGTCGGCGATGAGTGGCTTCGACGAACGCGATGCGACCAGCGCCCAGCGCCCGCCGCAGGACTACCGCGCGCTGATGCTGCAGGCCCGCGAGGGCGCCAGTGCCGCACGGCCGTTGCAGGGCCTGCGCATCGGCCTGCCCAAGGAGTTCTTCCCCGCCGGCCTGGCCGCCGACGTGAACGGTGCCGTGCGCGGCGCGCTGGCCGAACTGGAGAAGCTCGGCGCCACGCTGGTCGACGTGAGCCTGCCGCGCACCGAGCTGTCCATCCCCGTCTACTACCTGATCGCGCCGGCCGAGGCCAGCAGCAACCTGGGCCGCTTCGACGGCGTGAAGTTCGGCCACCGCGCAGCCGACTACACCGACCTGATGGACATGTATAAGAAGACGCGCAGCCAGGGCTTCGGCGCCGAGGTCAAGCGCCGCATCATGATCGGCACCTACGTGCTTTCGCACGGTTATTACGACGCCTACTACCTGCAGGCGCAGAAACTGCGCCGCATGATCGCCGACGACTTCCAGGCCTGTTTCAAAGTCTGCGATCTGATCGCCGGCCCGGTGGCGCCCACGGTGGCGTGGAAGCTGGGCGAGCAGGGCGACGACCCGGTGAAAGCCTACCTGGCCGACATCTTCACGCTGCCCGCCAGCCTGGCCGGCCTGCCCGGCATGAGCGTGCCGGCCGGCTTCGGCGCGCACGACATGCCGGTGGGCCTGCAGCTCATCGGCAACTACTTCGACGAAGGCACGCTGCTGCACGCCGCGCACGCGCTGCAGCAGGCTACTGACTGGCACCTGAAGGAACCCGTGCTGTGAACGCGCCCGCCCTCATCCGCGGTTACGAGGTCGTCATCGGCCTGGAAACGCACGCCCAGCTCTCGACCCGGAGCAAGATCTTCAGCGGCGCTTCCACCCAGTTCGGCGCCGCCCCCAACACCCAGGCCTGCGCCGTGGACCTGGCCCTGCCCGGCTCGCTGCCGGTGATGAACCGCGGCGCGGTGGAACGTGCCATCCAGTTCGGCCTGGCCGTCCAGGCCAAGGTGGCGCCGCTGTCGATCTTCGCGCGCAAGAACTACTTCTACCCCGACCTGCCCAAGGGTTACCAGATCAGCCAGTACGAGATCCCGGTGGTGCAGGGCGGGCGTGTCGAGTTCGTGCTGAACGGCCAGAAGCGCAGCGTGCGGCTGACGCGCGCGCACCTCGAGGAAGACGCGGGCAAGAGCCTGCACGAGGACTACCACGGCCAGACCGGCATCGACCTGAACCGCGCCGGCACGCCGCTGCTGGAAATCGTCAGTGAACCCGACATGCGCAGCAGCGCCGAGGCGGTGGAATACGCCAAGGCCCTGCACACGCTGGTGGTGTGGCTGGGCATCTGCGACGGCAACATGCAGGAAGGCAGCTTCCGCTGCGACGCCAACGTCAGCGTGCGCAAGCCGGGCGAGGCGCTGGGCACGCGGCGCGAGATCAAGAACCTGAACAGCTTCCGCTTTCTGCAGCAGGCCATCGACTTCGAGGTGCAGTGGCAGATCGACCGCGTGGAAGACGGCCTGGCCATCGAGCAGGCCACCGTGCTCTTCAACCCCGACACGGGCGAGACGCGCGCGATGCGCAGCAAGGAAGACGCACACGACTACCGCTATTTCCCCGACCCCGACCTGCCGCCGCTGGTGATTGCGGCCGAATGGGTGGAGCGCGTGAAGGCCGCGATGCCCGAGCTGCCCGCCGCCATGGCCGAGCGCTTCCAGCGCGACGATGGTTTACCCGCCGACGACGCGCTGCTGATGACGCAGAGCCTGGCTTTCTCGCGCTATTACGAGGCGGTGCGCGACGGCTGCGTGGGCAGCAAGGACGGCCCTGCTCGGGCCGTCGGGGCCAAGCTGGCCGCCAACTGGCTGATGGGTGAGGTGAGCAAGCGGCTGAACGCCGAAGACCGCGGCATCGAGGCCGCGACCCTGGCGCCGGCCACGCTGGCCGCACTGATCCGCCGCGTGGCCGACGCCACGGTCTCGAACAACGGTGCACGCCAGGTCTTCGATGCGCTGTGGTCGGGCGAGAGCAGCGATGTCGACGCCGTCATCGAAGCCAAGGGCCTGAAGCAGTTGAACGACACCGGCGCGCTGCTGGCCATCGTCGACGAAGTCATTGCGGCCAATGCCAAGTCGGTGGAGGAATACCGCGCCGGCAAGGACAAGGCCTTCAACGCGCTGGTGGGCCAGGTGATGAAGGCCAGCAAGGGCAAGGCCAATCCGGCCCAGGCCGGGGAGCTGCTGCGCCAGCGGCTCTCTTGAGGTAGCGCGCCGACCCGGCGCCTCAGTGCGGAGCCCTTCGCCCTGTTGGCGCCGTCGCCGCCGAAGCAGGAGCGCCCGGCAGCGGATCCAGCGACCCCGCAGGCGCCCCCGACCACAGCTTGCGCAGCCGCTCGAGTTCGGCATCGTAAAGCCGGTTGATGCGGCCGAGTTCGGCCTCCTGCGCGGCCTGCGAGCCGCGCTGCGCATCCACCGCTGCGTCGTTGGCGTCGATCGCGGTCTTCAGCTTGGGTGGCAGCGCGCGGCCCTTGTAGAACTCGGCTTCGTCCGACAAGGGTTTGCGTTCGACGGCCAGAGCACTCAGGCGCAATTCGGTGGTCTTGATGGCCATGCGCACGGTGTCCAGCGCGGCCTCGCGAGCACGCGCGTGGGCCTCTTCGTTCGGAAAGCGCGCCATCAGATTGCGGTCACGGCGCACGGCGTCGGCCGCGGCGGCGCGGGCTTCCTTCTCGGCGCGCTCGCGCGCGTCCTTCCGGGCACGCTCTTCGGCCGTCAGCGTGGGCGGCAGCACCATGCGCAGGGAGCCGTCGCGGTTCAACACCTGCTGCTCCTTGGCGGAGCACTCGGCAATGGGCCGGTCGGCGGTGAGGCGGCGGCCCTTGTCGTCGGTGCAGGTGTAGATGCCCCCAGCAGGCGGCTGCGCGGGGGTCTGCGCCCAGACGCCGCAGGCGGCGCCCACGAGCACGGCCGCTGCCAGGCAGCGATTCAGTACAGGGCTACGGGGCAGGCTCAATTCAGACTCCGTAACGGTCGCGGTAGGCCTGCACCGGCGCCGCGAACGCGCCCAGCGCCGGGTCGGCCGTGCGTTGCAGGTATTGCAGCAAGTCGTCCAGTGTCGCTATCGCCGCCACACCCAGGTGCAATTCACGCGACACGTACTGCACCGCGCTCCATGGCACGTCCTGGCCGCCTTCGGTCGCGCGCTCCTGACGGTCAAGCGCGATGGCGACGCCGCTGGGCTGGCCGCCGGCCGCGGTGATCATCGCTATCGACTCGCGCACCGAGGTGCCTGCGGAAATGACGTCATCGACGATAAGAACGCGCCCGGCCACCTTTGCGCCGACCAGCGTGCCGCCTTCGCCGTGGTCTTTCGCTTCCTTGCGGTTGTAGGCATAGGGCACGTTGCGGCCGCGGCGCGCCAACTCCACGGCCAGCGCCGCAGCCAGCGTGATGCCCTTGTAGGCAGGGCCGAAGATCATGTCGAACTCGATGACCGGCGCCCCCGGCGCCATCAGCCGGCGTGCATAGAATTCCGCCAGGCGGCCGAGCTTGGCGCCGTCGTCGAACAGACCGGCATTGAAAAAGTAGGGCGAAAGCCGCCCCGCCTTGGTCTTGAACTCCCCAAAGCGCAGCACGCCGGCTTGCACCGCAAAGCTCACGAATTCCTGTGCCAGCCCGGGATCGGCAATGTTTTGCATGGTTTTGGAAGGAACGGTAACTTGGGCTTTCGGCTGATATCCCTCAACCTGAATGGCATCCGTTCGGCAGCCAGCAAGGGCTTCGTGGAATGGGCCCAGGAGACGCACGCAGATTGTATGGGCGTGCAGGAGCTGAAGGCCCAGGCAGGCGACATCGGCGGGCGCCTCGAGAGCGTGGCTGGCCTGCAGGGCCATTTCCATTGCGCCGAGAAGAAGGGCTACTCGGGAGTGGGCCTGTTCCTGAAGAAGGCGCCCAGCGCCGTCATCACGGGCTTCGGCAGCGACGAATTCGATGCCGAGGGCCGCTGGGTGGAAGCCCGCTACGACACCGCCAGGCGCAAGCTGTCGGTCATCAGCTGCTATTTCCCCAGCGGCAGCAGCAGCGAAGAACGGCAGCAGGCCAAGTTCCGCTTCCTGGCGCAGATCACCCCGCACCTGATGCGCCTGAAGGCCGAGCGCGAGTTCATCCTGCTGGGCGACATCAACATAGCGCACCACCCCATAGACCTCAGGAACTGGCGCAGCAACCAGAAGAACAGTGGCTTTCTGCCCGAGGAGCGGGAGTGGATGACCCGGCTGCTCACCGAAGGCGGGCTGGTGGACGTCTTCCGCACGCTGAACGCACAGCCCGAGCAGTACACGTGGTGGAGCAACCGCGGCCAGGCCTGGGCAAAGAACGTGGGATGGCGCATCGACTACCACTTGGCGACCCCGGGCATGGCGGCCACGGCTCGCCGCGAGCACATCTACCTCGAGCAACGCTTCAGCGACCACGCGCCACTGATCATCGACTACGACTTCAAGCTCTGAAATGGCGGGGCACCTTCAGGTAGCCGTGCCTGTCCCAATTCATTACCCCGGTAATTTGTTAATATCCGGCCATGCAAAAAGTCCAAACCAAACTCACGTCGCAGGGTCAGGTATCGGTGCCGGCGGCGGTGCGCAGCTTCCTGCACCTGATGCCGGGTTCGGTGCTGGTGTGGTCGCAGGATGGCGACCGCATCGTCGTTGAGCGGGCTAAACGGCACAGCACCGCCGAAGTGCATCAGGCTCTGTTCGCGGACGGGGCGCCCCTCGGCGCACCCGCCAAGAGCCTGAGCGAACTGAAGCAGGGCATCCGCCAGCGCATGCAACGCCAGCATGCTGGCCGTTGACACCAATGTGCTGGTGCGGTTGCTGGCGCGCGACGACGCGAAACAGGCCGCTGCTGCCGATGCCGCCATCGCCAAAGGCGCCTGGGTGTCGCAGTTGGTGCTCGCCGAGGCCGTGTGGGTGCTCGACGCGGTCTATGAGCGCACGCCCAGGCAGTTGATGGCTGCGCTCGACCTGCTGCTGGCGCACGAAACCCTGGTTCTGCAGGACGCAGATGTCGTTGCCGCAGCGCTGGCGCAGTTTCGCGCGAAACCGGCCTTGGGGTTCTCGGACTGCCTCGTCATCGAGATCGCTCGCAAGGCCGGCCACCTGCCGCTGGCCACTTTCGACAAGGCCCTGGCTCGCGTGGCCGGTGCACAACGTCTTTAGGGCTGTCGCAAGCAGGGCTCGGCACGTGCGTGTCACGCGCCTGATCGAAACGGCGGCCGGCGATCAGCTGATCGCCTGAGGATTCTCCATGGCCATTCGGGCAATGAACCCCGAGCGAGTCTCGCCTGTGGCGCGCGCCAGTGCGTCGAGCCGGTGCAGCACGCGACGCGGCAGACTGATGTTGACTCGCTCCAGCTTGTCATCAAGCACCGCGGGGTCTACCTTGACGACGGCCCAGACCCATGCCTTCCATTCCCTGTGCTTCTTGCGCAAAGTATCGACACTGGTCGGCTGAGGAATGACCTGCCCCGAATCAAGGGCGGTTTCGATCCAGGCAGCGATGGCTTCTTCGGCCTTGGCCATGGCTTCTTCCATCGTGTCACCGGCCGAGAAGCAGCCAGGCAGGTCAGGCACAACGACGCCGAATGCTTCAGTCTCCGTGCCAGGCTCAATCGCGACGGGGTAACGCATGTTGCTGCCTCTTCTCAAATCCCGGCCTGTTGCCGAATGGCTTTCACCAGCCCACGCCCCAAGTCCTTCTTGGGATGCGGTACCACCACGATGCCCGTGCGCTGTGGGTGCGTAAACACATGATGAGATCCGCTGACACGGGCAAGACACCAACCTGCCTTCTTGAGTTCACGTATCAGGTTGGCGCTGCTCACTTGTGTATCATACACACGAGGGCGCCGTTTGCAGGATAAACGACCATGCAAGGCCGTTGCTGACGTGTCGAGTGATGCACCCGCTCGCCTGCCGTCGGGCGAGCGGCAGAGGTCGACTTATCGGCGACCTGCCGACTCAGCCCGCCATGGCCATCGGCGCCAGCCGTTCGCCCAGCAGCGTTTCCAGTTCGGCGCCTGAAAGCACCTCGCGTTCGAGCAGGCCGTTGGCCAGCGCGTCGAGGCTCACGCGGTTCGAGGCCAGCAGCCGTTGGGTCTGCGCCTGCGCTTGCTCGAGCAGCGTGCGCGCTTCCTTCAACACCGCGGCCTGGATGTCGGGGCCGAGAAGGTCCTTGGGCACGCCCGCCACGCTGAGCAAGCCGAACGCCTGCGAGAACCCGAGCGAGCCGACCATGCGGATGGCGAGTTCGGAGGCCCGCTTCAAGTCGTCCGACGCACCGCTGGATACGCTGCTCAGCACCAGAAGCTCCGCTTCACGGCCGCCCAGCATCATCGCCAGGCGGTTCGTCAACTCGGACTGCTTGTAGAGCGGGTCTTCCGTATCGCGCGTGATGTGAGTCACGCCCAAGGCCTGACCGCGCGGTTCGATGGTGACGCGCTCCACCGAGCCCACGCCCAGCCAGTGCCCCATGAGCGCGTGGCCGGCCTCGTGATAGGCCAGCCGCCGGCGCGTTTCATCGCTCAGCAGGTCCTTAGCAGCCGCCCTTCTTTTCCTTCTTGGCAACCGGCATGGCCGGCACCGTGGCGGGCTTCATCGTGGCCACGGCCGAGGCGGCCTGGGCCGCCTGCGTCGCCCTGGTGGCCTTGGCAGCCGCCACGCAGCTGGTCTTGGCGTCGCCAGACAGAGCGTCGCACTTTTCCACCGCGAGCTTGTAGTTGGCGTCACGCACGTCCTCGGCGGCTTCCGTGCGCGCGGCGGCGACTTCCTTGCCCAGCTTGGCGGCGGCCAGCGCCTTGACCTCGTCGGCCTTGGCCTGCTTCACGCACACGTCCTTGTCGTTGCCCGAGAGGTCGTCGCACTTCTCCTTGGCCACGGCGTAGGCCGCCTCGGCGGTGGCCACACGTGCCTTGGTGCCGTCGGCAGGCTTGCCGGTGTAGGCGAACTCGAGCTCGGCCCGCGCGACCTTCTCCTTGCCCTTGGCCTCGGCACTGCAGATGTCCTTGGCGTTGGCCTTCAGGTCAGCGCACATCTTCTGGTCGGCCTTGTAGGCGGCGCCGATGCGCGTCTTGGCGGCGGCGTAGTCGGCCTTGGTCATGACCGCGGCATTGGCGAACGAAGCCGACATGGCGGCGGCCAGCAGCGTGACGGTGAACAGCAGGTGCTTGTGCATGGAAGTCCTCTTTGGGGGCGCGGCCGGCCCCGGATGGGTCGGACGTCGGGATCTGCGCCGGCAGAAGTGGCCTGCCGGCGTTCGACCGGACCGGCATCGTGGCTCGCCAGAGAGGGCGCGTCGGTGCGGCAGCGAACAGCCGAGCCGCTGGGCGGGCTTTGGCTGCAGGCGGATCTCCCGCGTGGCCGAAGACCCGGCCCGCGCACCTAGGCGCCGGCGGGCACCGAGGCCAGCGGCGCAAACGCCGCGGCCTGCTTGCCCTTCCAGGCCGCGATCGCGGTGCGCATCTCGCCGATGTCGAAGAGTGCGCTCTGCAGCAGCGCCATCTGCTGCAACGCTTCGGCCGTGCTGTGGTCGACGGCGTAGTTCAGCGCCAGTTTGCTGCCGGCGATGGCCAGCGGCGACTTGGCGGCGATGGCCGCGGCCAGCGCCAGCGCGTGGGACAGTGTGGCCGCGGCGTCGGGCAGCACGGCGTTGACCAGACCCACGGCCAGCGCACGTTCGGCGCCGACGCGGTCGCCGGTGTAGGCCATCTCGCGCGCCACGGCAGGCGGCACGATCTTGGGCAGGCGCTGCAGCACGCCCAAGTCGGCGGCCATGCCGATGTGGATCTCCTGCACGGTGAAAAAGGCGTCGGCGCTGCACACGCGGATGTCACAGGCCGCGGCGAGATCCAGCGCCCCGCCTATGCATCCACCCTGCACGGCCGCGATGACGGGGAAACGCGCCTCTTCCAGCACGTTGACGCAGCGCATCAGCTGGCGCAGGCCGTCGTGGAAGGCCAGGCGGCGGCGGGCGTCCGAGGTGTCGAGCATGGCCAGACCGCCGTCGAAAACCTCGAGGGCCATGCCGGCGCTGAAGTGCTTGCCCGTGGACGAGATCACCAGTACCCGCGTGCGGCCCTCGGCGTTCAGGCGCGTGACGCTGTCGCGCAGCGCCGGGAAGAAGGGCGGCGTCAGGCTGTTCAGGCGCTCGGGGCGGCACAGCTGCAGGTGGGCCACGCCGTCGTCGCGGCATTCCAGGGTGTAGGCATCGGTGTTCATCGCGTCAGCATAGCCCGGTGGCCGGCGCGCGCGGCCAGACCTACACTGCCGGCCTCAGCCTTTCGCCTTGCGGAGCCCGCCCATGAACGCCCCCACCCGCCCCGTCGAAGCCGCTGCCCTGGCGGCGTTTGCCAACGAAGCCTGGGACCAGCGTATCGTGCCCGCGCTCACCGACTACATCGCCGTGCCCGCCAAGAGCCCGATGTTCGACGCCGACTGGGCGAAAAACGGCTACGTGGACCGCGTCGTGCGCGACGCCGCTGCCTGGGTGGAAGCACGCAAACTGCCGGGTCTGAGGCTGGAAGTGGTGCGCCTGGAAGGCCGCACGCCGGTGATCTTCTTCGAGCTGCCCGCCAGCGGCCGGCCCGAAGGCGCGTCGCAGGACACGGTGCTGCTCTACGGCCACCTGGACAAGCAGCCCGAGTTCAACGGCTGGCGCCGCGACCTCGGCCCCTGGACGCCGAAGTACGAAAACGGCCTGCTCTACGGCCGCGGCGGCGCCGACGACGGTTACGCCGTCTACGCGGCCATCACCGCGCTCGAGGCGCTGCAGGCGCAGGGCCTGCCGCACCCGCGCTGCGTGGGCCTGATCGAGAGCTGCGAGGAAAGCGGCAGCTTCGACCTGCCCGCCTACATCGACGCGCTGCGGCCACGCCTGGGGCAGGTGGGCCTGGTGGTGTGCCTGGACAGCGGTGCCGGCAACTACGACCAGCTGTGGTTGACGACCAGCCTGCGCGGCATGGTCAGCGGCGTGCTGAAGGTGGAGATCCTGACCGAGGGCATCCACAGCGGCGACGCCAGCGGCCTGGTGCCTTCGTCATTCCGCATCCTGCGCCACGTGCTCGACCGGCTGGAAGACAGCAAGACCGGCCGCCTGCTGCCCGAGAGCTTCCACTGCGCGCTGCCGGCCTCGCGGCTGGAACAGGCCCGCGCGACGGCGGCCATCCTGGGCGACGAAGTCTGGCGGCGCATGCCTTGGGCCTGCGGTGCCGATGGCGGGCCCACGCTGCCCACGACGACGGACCCCGTCGAAGGGCTGCTCAACCGCACCTGGCGGCCCACGCTCAGCGTCACCGGTGTCGACGGCTTTCCCGACATGAAGAGCGCCGGCAACGTGCTGCGGCCCTGGACGGCTTTCAAGCTGTCGCTGCGCCTGCCGCCGCTGGTGGACGGCAACGAAGCCAGCCTGGCGCTGAAGACGCTGCTGGAAGACAACGCGCCCTACAACGCCAAGGTCACCTTCCACCCCGATGGCCGCGCCGGCGCGCTGGGCGCCACCGGCTGGAACGCGCCCGAGCTGGCGCCGTGGCTGGAAGGCGCCATGAACGCGGCGTCGCAAGCCTATTTCGGCGCGCCCGTGGGCTACGTCGGCCAGGGCGGCACCATTCCGCTGATGAGCATGCTGCAGAAGGGCTTCCCGGCGGCGCAGATGATGGTCTGCGGCGTGCTGGGCCCGAAGAGCAACGCCCACGGCCCGAACGAGTTCCTGCACGTGCCCTACGGCAAGAAGCTCACGGCAGCGGTGGCGCAGGTGATCACGGCCTGCCCCTGACCGCGCCAGTTGCGCGGCCCTGCCAGCCCGGCCGCCGTTCAGGCCGCGGGGCTGACTTTCGCCTGGCGGCTGGCTTTCCAGGCGCCGAAGATCGCGAGCAGCCCCGGCACGATGATCAACGCCCAGATGATCAGCGACAGGTTCTCCTGGACCCACGGCAGGTTGCCGAAGAGGTAGCCCGCCAGCGTCAGGCCGCACACCCACAGGATGCCGCCACCCACGTTGTAGGCGGTGAACTTGCTCCGCGTCATCTCGCCCACGCCGGCCACGAAGGGCGCGAAGGTGCGCAGGAAGGGCATGAAGCGGGCGATCACGATCGTGATGCCGCCGTACTTTTCGTAGAAGGCGTGCGTGCGGTCGAAGGCGGCGCGGTTGAACCAGCGTGAGTCGGGCCAGCCGAATACCTTGGGGCCGAAGTAGCGGCCGATCGAGTAGTTGGTCTGGTCGCCGAGGATGGCCGCCAGGGTCAGCAGCAGCATCGCCAGCGGCAGGCTCATCAGGCCCACGCCGCACATCGCGCCGACGACGAAGAGCAGCGAATCGCCCGGCAGGAAGGGCATCACCACCAGCCCGGTCTCGACGAAGATGATGACAAACAGCAGCGCGTAGACCCAGCCCCCGTAGGCCTGCACGAATTCCGCCAGGTGGCGGTCGACGTGCAGGATGAAGTCGATGAGGTAGGCGGCGTATTCCATGCCGGCGCGATTGTCCGTGCTCAGGCCGCGGCCGGATCTTCCGTCAGGTCTTCGGCCAGGAAGCCGCCGCTCTGGTGTGCCCACAATTTCGCGTAATGGCCGCCATGGGCCAGCAGTTCGGCGTGGCTGCCCTGCTCGACGATGCGGCCCTGCTCCAGCACGATGAGCCTGTCCATGCGCGCGATGGTGCTCAGGCGGTGCGCGATGGCGATCACCGTCTTGCCTTCCATCAACCCCAGCAGCTGGGTCTGGATGGCGAGCTCGACCTCGCTGTCCAGCGCGCTCGTGGCCTCGTCGAGCACCAGGATGGGCGCGTCCTTCAGCACCACGCGCGCGATCGCGATGCGCTGGCGCTGGCCGCCGCTGAGCTTCACGCCGCGCTCGCCCACGTGGGCCTCGTAGCCGGTGCGGCCCTTCCAGTCCTGCAGCTGCAGGATGAACTCGTGCGCCTGTGCCTTCTTCGCCGCGGCGACGATCTCGTCCATCGTCGCACCCGGCCGGCCGTAGCCGATGTTGGCGGCGATGGACCGGTGCAGCAGCGAGGTGTCCTGCGTGACCATGCCGATGGCCGCGCGCAGGCTTTCCTGCGTCAGTTCGCGCACGTCGTGGCCGTCGATGCGCAGGCTGCCGCTTTCCAGGTCGTGGAAGCGCAGCAGCAGGTTGACGAGCGTGCTCTTGCCGGCGCCGCTGCGGCCGATCAGGCCCACGCGTTCACCGGGGCGGATGACGAGGTTGAGGTCGTCGAGCACCTTCTTGCCGTCGTCGCGGCCGTAGGTGAAGGTCAGGTGTTCGAAGCGCACCTCGCCGCCCGCAGGCGCCGGCTGCACGACGAGTTCACGCGCGGCCGACGCATCGCTCATGCCGTGCGGCACGGCGATGGTTTCCATGCCTTCCTGCACGACGCCGATGTTCTCGAAGATGCCGGTCACTTCCCAACTCACCCAACCCGCCACGTTGGCGATCGTCCAGGCCAGCGGCAGCGCCGTAGCCACGGTGCCGGCGTCGATCAGCCCGCGCCCCCACAGCGTGATGCCGATGGCCGCCGTGCCCACCAGCAGCATGGCGTTCAGTGCCGACAGCGTGGTCATGAAGGTGGTGATGAGCCGCATGTGCGCCTGGATGGCGCCGGTGTGCTCGTCGATGACCTCACGCACGTAGGCGTCCTCGTCCTTCGAGCGCGCGAACAGCTTGACGGTGAGGATGTTGGTGTAGCTGTCGACCACGCGCCCCATCACCAGGCTGCGCAACTCGCTGCTGGTCTTGGCGAGGTCGCGCATCTTCGGCACGAAGTGGCGCAGGAAGAAGACATAACCGCAGAACCACAGCACGGTGGGGATGGCCAGGCGCCAGTCGGCCAGGCTCATCAGGAAGAGCGCCGAAAGGCCGTAGGCCAGGATGTACCAGACGGCTCGGATGCTGCTCACCACGCAGTCGCGCAGCGCGTTGCTGGTCTGCATCACGCGGTTGGCGATGCGGCCGGCGAAGTCGTTCTGGAAGAAGGGCCAGCTCTGGCGCACCACGTGCCAGTGGCTCTGCCAGCGGATCAGGCTGGTGACACCCGGCACCACGGCGTTGTTGCGCACCAGGCTGTCGGCCATCAGCGCAAGCGGCCGGCCGACGAGGATGAGCACGCCCATGCCGACGAGCATCGGCATCGCGTCGGCGAGCGCTGCGGCGCGGTCGGTGGCCTGCATCAGCCGCACCAGCTTGCCGATGAAGACCGGGATCACCGTGTCGATCAGCGCCACCGCCAGGCCGGTGACGAACATCGCCGCAAACAGGCCGCGTGCCTGGCGCACGTAGTGCCAGTAAAAGGCCAGCAGCCCCGTGGGCGGTGCGGTGCCGGGCAGGGCGGTGGGGCGGATGCGGGTTTCGAAGAAGGTGAACATCGAGGGGCGTCGCCCGGCACCTGGTCCAAGGTCCGGGCGAGCATCGTCAGCGTGGGTGAGCCGGGGATTGTGCGGCTTGTCCCCCGGCGCGCTGCACACCCGGCAGGTGGTGCAAGGGCTGTCGAGGCGGTGTTCCACTGCCCGCCGTAACCGGGTCGTTACAATAAGACCGTATAGTTCTTAATGTGAACTGTTTAGTTCATTATCCGGCCTCGGCGGTCTCAGCAAGACCGACAACCCTCTTCAACCTGGCCGGAGTAAACCCCCATGTCTGTCTGGACCCGACGTCTGTTCGCCGCCGCGGTGGCATCCCTTCTCGTCGCCTGCGGTGGCAGCGACGACGAACCGCCGCTGCCCGGCACCCTGGCAGCGGAAGCCACCGCGCGAGGCTTCACGGCCCTGGTGGCAGCGGCCGACAAGGCGGGCCTCGTGCCGGCACTCAGCGCCAGCACTTCCAATCTGACGGTGTTCGCCCCCACAGACGCGGCCTTCACGGCCCTGGCCACCCGGCTCGGCTTCGCCAGCGCGACGGCCATGGTCGCGGCGCTTGATGGCCCGACGCTCGCGAAGATCCTGCAGTACCACGTGCTGCCGACCAAGAAGCTGGCGAGCGACCTCGTCGCCGGGGGCGCCACGCAGCCCACGCTCTACACCTTCGAGGGCGCCGCGGCGACGCTGGCAGTCAGCACGACGGGCGGCGTCAAGCTCACGGACGAAGTGCTGACGCAAGCCAGCGTGACGACCGCCGACGTACCGGCCAGCAACGGCGTCATCCACGTCATCGACAAGGTGCTGGTGCCGCCGGGCGTCCTCACCGTGGTGCAGATGGCGCAGCTCAACCCGGCCTTCTCGGTGCTGGTGGAAGCCGTCGTTGCGGCGAACCTGGCCACCACGCTGAGCGGAAGCGGGCCCTTCACGGTGTTCGCGCCGACCGATGCCGCCTTCACGGCCGCACTGGGCCAACTGAACCTGACCAAGGCGCAACTGCTGGCCAGCCCCGGCCTGGCCGGCATCCTGACCTACCACGTGGTCGCCGGCAACGTCCGCGCCGCCGCCGTTGCGGCGCTGCCCAAGCCCGCCACCGTGAGGACGGTGCAGGGCTCGACCTTCACGGTGGGCACCACGCTGGCCATCGCCGATGGCCGTGCACGCACCGCCAACCTCGCCGCCACCGACGTCATTGCCAGCAACGGCGTCATCCACGTCATCGACGCGGTGCTGCTGCCGGCCGTGGCGAACTGAACGACTTCCCCTTTTCTCCCTCACCCACCCACCCCAAAGGAATCCCCCATGAAGAAGTTCATTGCCCTTACCGCTTTGTCGCTCGCCGCCCTGTCGGCGCAGGCCAAGGACATCGTCGACACCGCCGTGGCCGCCGGCAACTTCACCACCCTGGCCACGGCGCTGAAGGCGGCCGGCCTGATCGACACGCTCAAGGGCAAGGGTCCGTTCACGGTGTTCGCACCCACCGACGCGGCCTTCGCGAAGATCCCCAAAGCCGACCTCGACGCGCTGTTGAAGGACAAGGCCAAGCTCACCGCGGTGCTGACCTACCACGTCGTGCCGGGCAAGGTGATGGCCAAGGACGTGAAGGCCGGCATGGTGAAGACCGTGCAGGGCGGCAGCCTGACCGTGGCGACGATGGGCGGCGTGACCGTCGACGGCGCCAAGGTGTCGGCCACCGACATCGTGGCCGACAACGGCGTCATCCACGTCATCGACAGCGTCGTGTTGCCGAAGTGATGCCACGGGTGCGGCGCCACGCGTTCCCTCAGATCGCGTAGCCCGCACCCGACGTTTCACGCTGCGGCGGCTGCAGCAGCCTTGGCCGGAAGCGTAGGCAGGCAGGCCCTCATGGATAATGAAATCTACGAATCCGTGCTGGCCCCAGGGCGCCTCAGACACCCTTGTTCCCGATGCGCATCACCCCGCTGGCCGTGGCGGCAGGCCTGCTGGCCGGCGCCGGGGTTGCGCGTGCCCAGAGCGCACCCACGCCACCTGATGCCCCTGCATCGGCTCCGGGGCTGCAACCCAGCCGCAGCCTGCAGCCCCTGCCGCGCGGCGAAGCGGCACGGCAGCTGCCCATCGTGCTGCAGGCTGACCGCATCCGCAGCCAACCCGACCTGGAGACGGTGGCCGAAGGCCGCGTCGAATTCCGCCGTGGTGGCACCGTCATCAAGGCTGGACGTCTGGCCTACGACGTCGCACAAGACCTCGCCAGCGCCACGGGTGGCGTAAGCGTGAGCCGCGGTGCGGCGCTCTACACCGGACCCGAACTCCAGCTTCACGTGCAGCGCTTCGAGGGCTTCTTCCTCGAGCCGCGCTTCGAGTTCTTCCAGCTGGGCGCTGGCGGCCACGCCGACCGTATCGACTTCCTGGACAGCGCCCGATCGCGGGCCACGCACGCCGAGTACACGAGTTGCCCGCGCGACGGCCCCGAAGAGCCGGCCTGGATACTGCGCACGGACAGCGTCAGTCTCGATCTCGAAAGGAACGAGGGCGTGGCCGAAGGCGCGGTGCTGCGCTTCCTGGGCACGCCCATTCTGGCGCTCCCGGCCTTGAGCTTTCCGCTTTCGGATGCGCGCAAATCGGGTTGGCTGCCGCCGTCGATCAACACCGACAACCGCAGCGGTATCGAGCTCGCAGTGCCCTGGTACTGGAACATTGCGCCACAGCGCGATGCCACCCTGACGCCGCGACTGATCACGCGACGCGGCTTGGGCCTGGACAGCGAATTTCGCTACCTCGAAGCCCGCGATGAAGGCGCAGTCAATCTCGACTGGCTGCCCAAGGACCGCCTCACCGGAAGCTCGCGCGAGGCGCTGCAGTGGTCGCACCTGGGCCGTTTGACGACCGGCACGCGCTACAGCACCGAGCTGGTGCGGGTCTCGGACGACGAGTGGTGGAAGGACTTCCCCAGCGCCGGACGCAGCCTGACGCCGCGACTGCTCGCCGCGCGCGCGGCCGTCGAACACCCCTTCTTGGCGGGGCCGGCCGATGGCCTGTTCTACGCCCGAGCCTTGAAGTGGCAAGTGCTGCAGGCCTCGGAAGAGACGGTGACCTCGCCCTATGAACGCACGCCGCAGGTGGGCCTGCGGATGGGCGGCCAGCGCGGCGCCTGGCAGTACGACGCAGAGGCCGAGTACAACAGGTTCACGCTGCCCGGCGGGGTCGATGCCCGGGCGGGCCGGCCGGAGGGGGAACGGTTGCACCTGCTGGGCCACGTCAGCCATGCCTGGCGGCAGCCCGGCAGCTGGTTCGTGCCGCGGCTCAGCCTGAACGCGGCGGCCTACCGTCAGGCCGAGGTGCAAGCCCGTCGCGTCATCCCGACCATCAGCATCGATGCCGGCCTCGAGCTCGAGCGTCGGACGCAGGCCTTTGGCCGCGAGCTGCAGCAGACGCTGGAGCCGCGGCTGCTCTACGTGCGCACGCCTTACCGCGCGCAGAGCCAGCTGCCGAACTACGACGCGGCGGCGAAGGACTTCAACTTCGTCTCCATCTATACCGACAACCAGTTTTCCGGCGTCGACCGCGTCAACGACGCCAACCAGCTCACGGCCGGCGTGACGACACGCTTCGTCGACGCGCGCAGCGGGGCCGAAGTGCTGCGCCTGGGCCTGGTGCAGCGTGTTCTCTTCCAACCCCAGCGCGTCACCGCGCAACCCGATGGCACACCCGACGGTGAGCCGCTGGAACAGCGCTTGTCCGACGCGCTGTTGCTGGGCAGCACCAGCGTCTTTCCGGCCTGGACGCTGGATGCCGCGGTGCAATACAGCCCCGACATCCAGCGCTCGGTGCGCGCCATCGTCGGTGCACGGTATTCGCCCGGCCCGCTGCGCACCGTCTCGGCCACCTACCGCACGGCCCGCGGCCTCAACGAGCAGGTGGAACTGGGCTGGCAGTGGCCTGTTTATGGCGCGACGCGGGCGGGGCAGCGTGATGCGTCCTGCAAGGGCGCCTGGTACTCGGTGGGCCGGGTCAACTACAGCCTCAAGGACAGCCGCGTCACCGACTCGGTGCTCGGCCTGGAGTACGACGCGGGCTGCTGGATAGGCCGCTTCGTTGCCGAGCGGCTGTCCACGGGTCGCAGCGAGGCGACGACGCGGCTGATGCTGCAGTTGGAACTGGTGGGCCTGTCGCGCATCGGCTCCAACCCGCTCAAGGTCTTGAAGGAGAATATCCCTGGTTACCGCCTGCTTCGCGAAGAGCGCGGTGTCGCATCACCCGCCGGAGCCTGGCCCCCTGCCCCCGTCTATGACTGATTCCCTCTCCCGCCTGCCGCCTGCCTGTCGCACCGCGCTGGCGACCGCCGTGCTGGGCTTCATCCTCGGGATTCCCGACGCCGGGGCCCAGGGTCGCAACGCGCCGCGCAATGGCGACTACATCGCGGTCATCGTGAACCAGGAACTCGTGACCGCCGGCGAGGTGGAACGCCGCATCGAGCGTGCCCAAGCCGAGGCCGGGCGCGGCGTCAAGCTGCCCCCGGAGGTCGAACTTCGCCGGCTGGCGCTGGACGCACTGATCGACGAGCGCGTGATGATCACGCAGGCGCGCGAGAGCGGCATGCGCGTCGATGACGACGAGGTCGACCGCGCGGTGCAGAGCATCGCAGCGCAGAACCAGATATCGATCGCCACGCTGCGCGAACGTCTGCGCGCCGAAGGTACCGACTACGGCCGTTTCCGCGCCAACGTGCGCGACCAGATCATGATCGAACGCCTGCGCGAGCGCGAGGTGTACGGCCGCATCCGCATCAGCGACGAGGAAGTCGACGCCTTCCTCGACGAGCAGCGCGCCAAGGCCAACGCCGATGCCAACACCAACATCGCGCAGATCCTCGTCACCGTGGCCGAAGGCGCCGACGCCGCCACCGTGGCCGCACGCCGTGCGGTGGCCGAACTGGCGCTGGCCCGCGTCCAGAAGGGCGAGCCCTTCGAGGCCGTGGCACGCGAAGTGTCGGAAGACGGCAACCGCGCCGCTGGCGGCGTCATCGGCCTGCGGCCGGCGTCGCGGCTGCCCGACTTGTTCGTCGAAGCCACCAAATCGCTCAAGCCTGGCGAAGTGACACCGGCCCCGGTGCGTTCGGGCGCCGGTTTCCACGTGCTGAAGTTGCTGGAACGCAAGGAGGCGCCGCTGGGACGCATCACGCAGACCCGGGCGCGCCACGTGCTGCTGCGCACCTCGCCGCAGCTCAGTGCCGAGGTCGCGGCAAGGCGGCTGGCCGAGTACCGGCGGCAGATCGAGGGCGGCAGCAAGACTTTCGAGGAAATCGCGCGACAGTTCAGCGAAGATGGGTCCGCCGCTGCGGGCGGCGACCTGGGCTGGGCCTCGCCCGGCGTCATGGTGCCCGAGTTCGAAGAGGCGATGAACGCGCTGCCGCTGAACGGCCTGTCTGCGCCGGTGGTCTCGCGTTTCGGCGTGCACCTGATCCAGGTGCTGGAGCGTCGCGAGCAGGTGCTGGAACTCAAGCAGTTGCGCGAGCAGGCGCGCAATGTGATGCGCGAACAACGCTTCGAGCAGGCCTATCTCGACTGGACGAAGGAACTGCGTTCACGCGCCTACGTCGAGTACCGCGAGCCGCCGCAATGAGGCGGCGCCTGATGCGGACACCGTCGCAGTGAGCGACGCCCGGTCGCCCGGGCAGGTTGCGCCGTGAACCACATCGCGCGCAAGCGCTTCGGGCAGCACTTCCTGGCCGACGACAGCGTCATCCACGCCATCGTTCGGGCCATCGCACCGCGGCCGGGCGAGGCCGTCGTCGAGATCGGCCCCGGCCTCGGCGCCTTGACCTACGCGCTGCGCGACCGCTGCGGCGCACTCACCGTCATCGAACTCGACCGCGACCTCGCGGCCCGGCTGCGCCGGCAGGCGGGCCTGACGGTGGTGGAGGCCGACGTGCTGAAGGTCGACTTCAACGCGCTGGCGGCCACGGCGGGCCAGAAGCTGCGCGTGGTGGGTAACCTGCCCTACAACATCAGCACACCGATCCTCTTCCACCTGCTCGACGCCTCCAGCGTGGTGCAGGACCAGCACTTCATGCTGCAGAAGGAAGTCGTCGACCGCATGGCTGCCGCACCCGGCAGCAAGGACTACGGGCGGCTGAGCGTGATGCTGCAGTGGCGCTACCGCATCGAGAGCGTGCTCGACGTGCCACCCGAGGCCTTCGACCCGCCACCGCGTGTCGACTCGGCTGTCGTGCGCATGGAGCCGCTGCCAGCCGACGACAGCGTCGACGCCGCCCGGCTGGGTGCGCTGGTGGCAGTGGCGTTTTCGCAGCGGCGCAAGATCCTGCGCGGCACGCTGGGCCGCTGGATCGAGCAGCAGGGGCTGCAGACGCCTTTCGACCTGCAGCGCCGCGCCGAGGAAGTGCCGGTGGACGAGTACCTGGCACTGGCCCGCGCACGCCCATGACGAAGGGCTCCCGCAGGAGCCCTTGTTCGAGACTTCCGAAAACCCTTGTCTAGGCCGCGCTCAACCAGGCGGCGGTATCGAACGCGCTGCTCATCAAGGGCATGTTCATGCCGAAGTTGGGATTGGTGCCGTTCTTGGGCACCACCTTGACGGCCGGCTTGACTGCTGCTGCGGGGGCCACCTCGGTAGCCCGCTCCCATGACCCGATTTCGAGGGAGCGGGCTACTGAAAAGAATAGAAGCACCTGAACGGTATTCGTCGTTCCCCCCAGAACTCGGCTGCGTCGCGGAAGACCTCGAGCAGCTGCTCGCGGGCCTCGCGGTCGAAACGCGGGTTGTCGGGGATCTGCTCGAGCACGACGACGAAGCCCGGCTGCTGGCCGGCCTTGTGCACGAGATCGGTCATGCAGTCGTACAGCGCGTCGAGGTTCTTGCCGAAGTGGGCCGGGAAGGTGAAGGCCTGGGCGATGCCTTCCAGCACCTCCTGCTTCGACTGCGTCGAGGACAGGTTGGCGTAGAGGAAATGCTGGCCGGCGGCTTCCGCCGCTTTCATCAGGTCATCGACACGGTAGGCGCGTATCGCCTGGACGATGTTCGGTCGGATGGTCTGCAACTCCATGGTCGCGATCCTCCTGGGCAAGGGCGTAAAGGTTTCAGGATGCAGGGTGCCGACATTCATGGTGCGATGAGCCGAAAGCTCGCGTAGTGATCGTCGGTGTAGAAACAGGCTTGCGGGCGCGTCGGGGGCTTGCCGCCGCAGACGATGCGGCGTGCGCCCCGGTTCGACGCGCCGGGTGTCTTGACGGTGTACTCCCGGTAATGACCCCGGGGATGCAGGGGCAGCAGGCGTTCGCGATTGCCGAACACCGTGCCGTCCTTCTGGTAAGGAAACGGCCCGCCTTGCAGGATCAACTCGTGAGTGGTCTGCGCCTCGGCCGGCAAGCTGCCCAGGGCCACCGGCGCCATGGCGGCCGGACTGTCCGGCGTGCGGGCCGACGCCGAAATCACCACCGCACCGGCTGCCAAGCCGGCGACCACCATGACGGCAGCCCCCCACTTGTGCAACGCCCGCCGCAGCCCACTGCTCGACGAGTCCGAACCGGTCCGGAACACGGGTTTACCCTGAAAAAGCAAACCGAAATGTTATCCGAACCCCCCCGAAAACTCAAGCCGCCGCCCAAAAATGGGGCAGAGACTGAAGGTCATCAGTGTGCGCTCACATGCGAAATCGGATCAGGGAGCGCGACTTGTCGCACGTCCTGAGTCCTCCTGCGGGGCGCCCGCTACCGTGAGAGCGGTCATGTTGACGATGCGCCGCACCGTCGCCGAGGGCGTGAGCACGTGCACTGGCTTGGCAGCGCCCAGCAGCACCGGGCCAACCGCGATACCGCCGCCAGCGGCGGTTTTCAGGAGGTTGTAGGCGATGTTGGCGGCGTCGATGTTCGGGAACACCAGCAGATTGGCCTCGTCGTGCAGCGTGCTGTGCGGCATCAGCTTGGCACGCTCGGCGGCGTCCAGCGCCACGTCGCCGTGCATCTCGCCGTCCACCTCCAGCCAGGGCGCTTGCTCGCGCAGCAGCGCCAGCGTGCGACGCATCTTCACCGCACTGGGCAGGTCGCTGGTGCCGAAATTGCTGTGCGACAGCAGAGCGACCTTGGGCTGCAGGCCAAAGCGCTGGACCTCTTCGGCCGCCATCACCGTGATCTCGCACAACTCTTCGGGCGTCGGGTCGGCGTTGACGTGCGTGTCGACCAGGAAAACCTGGCGGCCCGGCAGCATCAGGCCGTTCATGCACGCGTAGACCTGCACGTCCTGCGGTGTACTCGGGCTGCCACCCTGGCGCTTGCCTATGACCTGGTCGATGTAGTGCAGGTGCTGCGCCGTGGTGCCCCAGGTGCCGCAGAGCAGGCCATCGACCTCGCCCGTCCTCAGCAACATCGAGCCGATCAGCGTCAGGCGGCGCCGCATCTCGATCTTGGCCATCTGCACGCTGACACCCTTGCGCTCGGTCAGCTGGTGGTAGGTGGCCCAGAAGTCGCGGTAGCGCGCGTCATGCTCGACGTTGACGACGTCGTAGTCCACTCCTTCCTGCAGCCGCAGGCCGAACTTCTCGACGCGTGTGGCAATCACGGCTGGCCGGCCAATCAGCGTCGGCCGCGCCAGGCCCTCGTCGACCACCACCTGCACGGCGCGCAGCACCCGCTCGTCCTCGCCCTCGGCGTAGGCCACGCGTTTGTGCGTGGCACGCTTGGCGGCCTGGAAGATGGGCTTCATCGTCGTGCCCGAGGCGAAGACGAAGTGCTTCAGCTTCTCGCGGTAAGCCTCGAGGTCGGCAATGGGGCGCATCGCCACGCCCGACTCGGCTGCCGCCTTCGCCACGGCCGGCGCGATCATCATCATCAACCGGTGGTCGAAGGGCTTGGGGATCAAGTACTCGGGGCCGAAGCTCAGCGTGGCGCCGGCGTAGGCCGCGGCAACCACCTCGCTCTGCTCGGCGCGGGCCAGCTCGGCGATGGCGTGCACGGCGGCGATTTCCATCGCGTCGGTCACCGTCGTCGCGCCGCAGTCCAGCGCGCCGCGGAAGATGTAGGGGAAACACAGGACGTTGTTGACCTGGTTCGGGTAGTCCGACCGGCCGGTGGCCATGATGACGTCGTCGCGCACCGCCTTGACCTCGTCGGGGCGGATCTCGGGCGTGGGGTTGGCCAGCGCGAAGATCACCGGCCGGGGCGCCATCGTCGCCACCATCGCGGGCTTGAGCACGCCGCCGGCACTCAGGCCCAGGAAGACGTCGGCGCCTTGGATCACCTCGGCCAGCTTGCGCGCCGGTGTCGGCTGCGCGAACTGCAGCTTGTCCTCGTCCATCAGCTCGGTACGGCCTTCGTAGACCACGCCGGCCAGGTCGGTCACCCAGATGTTGCGGCGCGGCAGGCCCAGCTTCATCAGCAGGCCCAGGCAGGCCAGCGCGGCGGCGCCGGCGCCGCTGGTGACGAGCTTGACCTCGTCGATGCGCTTGCCCGCCACCTTCAGCGCGTTCATCACTGCGGCGCCCACCACGATGGCCGTGCCGTGCTGGTCGTCGTGGAAGACGGGGATCTTCATGCGCTCGCGCAGCTTGCGCTCGACGTAGAAGCAGTCGGGCGCCTTGATGTCCTCGAGGTTGATGCCACCGAACGTGGGCTCCAGCGCGGCGATGATGTCGACCAGCTTGTCGAGGTTGCGCTCGTTGATCTCGAGGTCGAAGACGTCGATGCCGGCGAACTTCTTGAACAGCACCGCCTTGCCTTCCATCACCGGCTTGGACGCCAGCGGGCCGATGTCGCCCAGGCCGAGCACGGCCGTGCCGTTGGTGACCACCGCCACCAGGTTGCCGCGCGCGGTGTAGCGGAAGGCGTTGGCCGGGTCGTCGACGATGGCCTCGCAGGCGAAGGCCACGCCCGGCGTGTAGGCCAGCGCCAGGTCGCGCTGGTTGACCATCTGCTTGGTGGCGTTGACCGAGAGCTTGCCCGGCGTCGGAAACTCGTGGTACTCGAGCGCCGCCTGCTTGAGGTCGGCCGCCTGCTGTTCTTTGCTGGACATCGCTCGGGTCTCCTGGTGGGGCCCGCTCGCGCTGCCGTGCAGCGGCAGGGCGGGGTCAGAGCGGGCAGGAATTGTAGGAGCGCAGTGTCGGCCGAGCCGGGCTGGGGGCGATGCGCGAAACTGCGTAGGCGGCCTGTCACCGGCGCGGCCAATACTGCAGTCGACGCCATGACCACCACCGACCTGCCCACCCTGCCTGGCCCTGCCCGGCAGAGCCGCCTGCGGCGGGCACTGCTGTGGGGCGCGCTGGTGGCACTGCTGGGCGTGGCGCAGACGCTGCTGGTGGCCCTGACGCTCAAATACGAGAGCACGCGCGCGCAGGACGAGGCCGACAGCGTGGCTGCCGAGGCTGCAGCCGAAGTGCGCCGCGACCTGCTCGGCATGGTGCAGACGCTGCAGGCGCTGAGCTGGACCGACAGCCCCGAGGCCGGGCGCAGCACCGCCACGACCGAGGCACTGCTGCGCGGCAGGCGCGACCTCAAGCGGGTCGAATGGCGCGCGCCCTCGATGAACGTCACCGGCGCCATCGACACGCCCTACCTGCCGAGCATGTTCAGCCTGTTGCCGCGCCAGAACCTGTCGATCGACGCCGAACTGGCCTGCAACGCCGCGCGCCGTACCGCGGCGCCGTCGTTCTCGCGCAGCTATTTCGTGCCGCGGCAGGGCGGCCAGGGCCTCGAGATCATCGACCTGTGCGTGCCGCTGCAGCGCGACGGTCGCGAGGCCGGTTTCCTGGTCGGCAGCTTTTCGCTGGCCGACATCCTGGAAGCCGCGCTGACGGCGCGCCACCTGCGCCGCCACGAGGTCTCGTTCGTCGAGGGCGACGGCACCCGCCTGGCACGCGCCGGCGTGCCGCGCGGCTCCGGGGTCTACGTCGCCGAGCGCGTGGTCGACCTGCCCGGCGCGACGCTGCAACTGCGCGCCGACAGCGGTTCGGGCCGGCCCAGCCTGATCCCCAACCTGGCGACTGCGCTGGTGATGGGCCTGTCGATCGCGCTCTTCGGGCTGCTGCTGCTGCTGGCGCGGGACGTGCGCCGCCGCGCCCAGGCCGAGGCCGCGCTGGCCGAAGCGCTGGCCTTCCGCAAGGCGATGGAGGACTCGCTGTCCACCGGCCTTCGCGCGCGCGACCTGGCCGGCGCCATCACCTACGTCAACCCGGCCTTCTGCACGATGGTGGGTTTCAGCGCCGACGAGCTGCTGACGCCCCCGACGGCACAGCCGGGCGCGGGCGCGCCGCCCACGCCGCCCGTGCCCCCCTATTGGCCGCCCGAGTACGTCGACGTCTACATCAGCCGTCAGCGCGAGCGCCTGCTGGGCGACGGCCGCCAGCGCGGCGAGTCGCGCGACGCTCGCGAAGGCCACGAGACGGTCTTCATGCGCAAGGACGGCGAGCGCTTCCCGGTCATGATCTACGAGGCCCCGCTGGTCGACGGCGATGGCCGCCACACCGGCTGGATGAGCGCGGTGCTCGACCTCAGCGCGCAGCGTCGGGTCGAAGAATTCTCGCGCCAGCAGCAGGACCGCCTGCAGGCCACCGCGCGCCTGGCCACGGTGGGCGAGATGGCCTCGCTGCTGAGCCATGAGCTCAACCAGCCGTTGGCGGCAATCGCCAGCTACGCCAGCGGCTCGCTGAACCTGCTGGCCGACGCCGAGATGGCCCGCGACGCAGGCACCCCGGCGATGCTGCAGGGCGCGCTGGAGCGCATCGCCGAACAGGCCGAACGGGCCGGCCGCGTCATCAAGAGCGTGCATGACTTCGTGCGCCGGCGCGAGCAGCTGCACGAGACGCTGCCAGCCGAGCGGCTGATCGACGCCGTGCTGCCGCTGGCCCGCATGCAGGCGCGCAAGAGCGGCACGCGCATCGAGCTCGACTTGCCGCCCGCGCTGCCGGCCATCGCGGGTGAGACCCTGCCGCCAACCGCGCGCGGCACGCGTGTGCGCTGCGACCGCACGATGGTCGAGCAGGTGCTGTTGAACCTGGCGCGCAACGGTATCCAGGCCATGGAGGCCGGCACGCCCGAGGCTGAACGTGTGCTGACACTTCGGGTGCGCCAGACGCACCCGCGCTGGGTCACTCTGTCGGTGATCGACACCGGCCCGGGGATTCCGGCCGATGTCGCGGCCAGACTCTTCACGCCCTTTTTCACGACCAAGCCTGAGGGCATGGGCCTCGGGCTGAGCCTGTGCCGCACCGTCATCGAACAGCACGGCGGCGCGCTGGACCACGGGCCTGGGCCAGGCGGGCGCGGCACCGAATTCCGCTTCACGCTGCCGGCACCGGCAACGGTGGAAACGGCCGGCGTCGACGACGCTCCCGCCTTGGCGCAACCCGCCCGCACCTGAGGGAGGCCGCGGACCAGCCGCATACTTGCGGTCGGCACCTTCTGCCGCACCCGCCCATGTCGCTCGATCCCAGCCTCGGCATTCCTGTCGTCTACCTCGTGGACGACGAGGACGTCGTGCGCGAGGCGTTGGCTTGGCTGCTGCGTTCACGGCGCCTGCTGTCCGAGGGTTATGCCAGCGCCGAGGCCTTCGAGACCTACCTCGGCGGGCGCGCCGCTCCCTGGCCCACGTCGCCGTCCTGCCTGGTGCTGGACGTGCGCATGCCTGGCACCAGTGGCCTGGTGCTCTTCGAGCGACTGGCCGAACGCGGGCTGCTGCCGGCGCTGCCGGTGATCTTCCTCACCGGCCATGGCGACGTGCCGACTGCCGTGGCGGCGGTCAAGCGCGGCGCCTTCGACTTCGTCGAGAAGCCCTTCTCCAACAACGCGCTGGTCGACCGCGTCGAACTGGCGCTGCAGGTCAGCGGGCAGGCCCTGCTGCAGCGCCGGGCGTGCGACACCGTCGCGCGTGCGCTGGCCGAGCTGACGGAGCGCGAGCGCGAGGTCATGCAGCGCGTCATCGACGGCCGCCCGAACAAGCTCATCGCCGACGAGCTGCAGATCAGCGTGCGCACGGTGGAAGTGCACCGCGCGCGCGTCTTCGACAAGATGAACGTGAAGTCGGCGGTGGAACTGGCCAACCTGCTGCGCAGGGCCGAGAGCCAGGGCGGGCACGACTGATGCCCGGCGAGTTCGAACTCATCGCGCGCCATTTCACGAGGCCGGTGCGGCGGGCGGCCATCGAGAGCAGCCCGGGCACCCAGCGCGTCGCACTGGGCGTGGGCGACGACTGCGCACTGCTGAACGTCACGCCGGGCATGCAGCTGGCGGTGTCGTGCGACATGCTGGTCGAAGGCCGCCACTTCCTGTCCACCGTGGCGCCCGAACGCCTGGGCCACAAGGCGCTGGCGGTGAACCTCAGCGACCTGGCGGCCTGCGGCGCCGAGCCGCTGGCCTTCACGCTGGCGCTTGCGCTGCCGCGCGCCGACGACGCCTTTCTCGCGCCGTTCGCGCAGGGCTTGTACGCGCTGGCCGACGCCCACGGCATCGAACTCGTCGGCGGCGACACCACTGCGGGCCCCCTGAACATCTGCATCACCGTCTTCGGCCAGGTGCCTGCCGGCCAGGCGCTGTTGCGCAGCGGGGCGCGGCCGGGCGACGAACTCTGGGTCAGCGGCACGCTGGGCGATGCGCGGCTGGCGCTGGAGGCCTTTCGCGGCAGGGTGGTGCTGCCGGGCGAGGCCTTCGAAACGGTGCGCGAGGCGATGGAACGACCGCAGCCGCGGGTGGCGCTGGGGCGGGCGCTGCGTGGCCTGGCCACCAGTGCCATCGACCTCAGCGACGGCCTGCTCGGCGACCTGGGCCACGTGTTGCGGCGCTCGGGTGTGGGCGCGACAGTGAACGTCGATGCGCTACCGCGCGGCGCCGTTCTCGCCACGATGCCGCAGCCACTGCAGCACGAATGCCTGCTGGCCGGTGGCGACGACTACGAGCTGCTGTTCAGCGCACCGGCGCAGGCGCACGCCGCCGTGCAGGCCGCCGGCGTCGCGGCCGGTGTGGCGGTGCACTGCTGCGGTCAGCTGGACGCCCAGCGCGGGCTGCGCGTGGTCGACGGTGACGGCCGGCCCGTGGCCACGCCCTGGCATGCCTTCGACCACTTCCTCTGAACGCTGCATGACCGCCATCGCCCGCCCCACGGCCACCTTCATGCTGCGCCATCCCGCGCACTGGGCGGCGCTGGGCTTCGGCAGCGGCCTGTCGCCAAAGGCTCCCGGCACGGTGGGCACGCTCTGGGGCTGGCTCAGTTTCCTCGTGCTGTCGCGCTGGCTAGACGACGCCGGCTGGGGCGTCGTGATCGCGCTGGCACTGCTGCTGGGCCTGTGGGCCTGCACACGTACCGCGCAGCACATGGGCGTGGCCGATCCCGGCGCCATCGTCTGGGACGAAATCGTGGCCTTCTGGATCGTGCTGTGGTTGCTGACGCCCACTTCGTGGTGGAACCAGCTGCTGGCCTTCGCCGTCTTCCGCTACTTCGACGCCACCAAGCCCGGCCCCGTGGGTTGGGCTGACCGGCGCTTCAAGCTGCGGCCCGGCGAAGCCATCGGTTGGCGACAGGGCTTGGGCATCCTCTTCGACGACCTCGTGGCCGCCGGCTGCACGCTGCTGCTGCTGGCCGTGAGCGCCAGGCTGTGGAACTGAAGGCCTTGGAGCCCGAGGTGCTGGCGCTGGGCGACGCCTTGCGCGCGCGCGGCTGGCGCATGGCGGCGGCCGAGAGCTGCACGGGCGGGCTGATCGCTGCCTGCTGCACGATGGTGGCCGGGTCAAGCGACTGGTTCGAGCGCGGCTTCGTCACCTACAGCAATGCCGCCAAGACCGAGCTGCTGGGCGTGCTGCCCAGCCTGATCGACATGCACGGTGCCGTCAGCGAGGAGGTGGCGCTGGCCATGGCCAGCGGCGCGCTCACGCACGCGCCGGTGCAGCTGGCCGTGGCCGTCACCGGCATTGCCGGACCGGGCGGCGCGGTGCCCGGCAAGCCGGTGGGCACGGTGTGGCTGGCCTGGGGCACGGCCAGCGGCGTACGGGCTGAACGCCTGCGATTGCCCGGCGACCGCAGCGCCGTGCGCCAGGCCACCGTGCAGGCGGCGTTACGGCGCCTGCACGAAAGCGCTTCAGGCTGAAGCCGTGGTGGCTTGCGCGGCAGCGGCCGCCAGCCGCGCCGCCAGATCGGCCGCCGGCATCGGCTTGCCGAACAGGTAACCCTGATGCAGCGAGCAGCCCAGCTTGAGCAGCAGGTCGCGCTGCGCCGGTTCTTCGACGCCTTCAGCCACCACCGTGATCTGCAGTGCCTGGGCCATGGCCATGATGGCCTGCGTCAGCGCGTGGTCGTCGGCGTCGTACGGCAGGTCGCGCACGAAGCTGCGGTCGATCTTCAGCTTGTCGGGCTTGAGCAGCTTCAGGTAGCTGAGCGACGAATATCCGGTGCCGAAATCGTCGATGGACAGCTGGGCGCCGGCCTCGCGCAGCCGCGCGATGGTGCGAAGCGCGCCCTCGGTGTCGGCAAGCAGTGCGCTCTCGGTGAGTTCCAGTTCGAGCTCGCCGCGCTTCATGCCGTGGCGGCGCATCGCCGCACGCACGGCGTCGGGCAGGTCGTCGTCGTTGGCTTGCAGCGCCGAGACGTTGACCGCCACGCGCCCCACCTCCAGCCCGGCGTCACGCCAGGCCGCGAACTGCGCGCAGGCGGTGTCCAGCGTCCAGCGGCCCAGCGGGCGGATGAGCCCGGTGTCTTCAGCCGCCTGGATGAAATCGCCCGGCATCAGCAGGCCGCGTCGCGGGTGCTGCCAGCGCACCAGCGCCTCGCAGCCGACGATGCGGCCGTGGTCGCCACGCACCACAGGCTGGTAGTGCAGCACCAGTTGGCCTCCGCCAATGGCCGCCTCGAGTTCACGCTCGAGTTCCAGACGCGCGCGAAAGTCGCGGTCGATGTCGGCGTGGAAGAAGAAGTAGCGTGCACGGCCGGTGTCCTTGCCGCGGTACATCGCCAGGTCGGCCGTGCGCACCAGGCTGTCGAAGTCGTCGCCGTCGTCGGGGAAGACCGCGATGCCGATGCTGGCCGTGACTCGCGCGGTGTGCACTGCGCGCTGCAGCACCACCGGTGCGTCGACCGCATGCAGGAGGCGATCGGCCGTGAGGGTCATGTCGTGGCGGCTGCCGGCGGCGGGCAGCAAGACCAGGAACTCGTCGCCACCCATGCGGCAGACGTAGTCGGTCTCGCGCAGCGCCGTACGCAAGCGAGCGCTGATGGCCACCAGCAATTCGTCGCCGGCGGCATGGCCCAGCGTATCGTTGACGGCCTTGAAGTGGTCGAGGTCGATGAACATCAGCGCCATCGCGCCGCCACTGCGCCGCGCCGCGGCGGCCTGGTGCACGAACAGTTCACGCAGCAGGTGGCGGTTGGGCAGGCCGGTGAGATGGTCGTGCATCGCCATGCGATGCAACTCGTCGTTCTTGGTCTGCAGCTCACCGATGAGATCGACGATGCGCGAACGCACCTCGTTGAGGTAGCGGCCGAGCTGACCCAGTTCGTCGGCGCGGGGCCAGTGCTGCAGCGGCATCGACTCCCGCGACGCCAGCGTCCCGGCTTGCTCCCGCAGCCGGTTGATCGGGCGCAGCACGCGCACCGAGAGCACGCCAGCCAGCACCAGCATGCCCACCACCACCTGCGCCGCCAGCACGCCGGCCATCTGGCGCATGCGCACGGCCAGCATCTGGTCGACCTCGGTGTCGTCGAACTGCAGCCGCAGCCGCGCGACGCTCTGGCCTTCGTGCAGCACCAGCATCTCGGCCGTCACCATGGGCGTGTCCGGTGCGCAGCGCTGGCGCGCGACGTTCATCGGCTTGGCCGCAGGCTGCAGGTCGAGCACCTCGACGCCGCACACCGAGGGCTCGGCGACGATGCGCTCCACCGCAGCCTGCAGGCCGGGTTCGCTCAGCGTCCAGGCCGGCTCGGTGACGAGCGAAGCCGCCAGCAACCGCGCGGCCGCGCGGTTGCGCTCGACGATGGGTGCATGCTGGGCGCGCGAGAAGTGGGCGTCCAGCAGCAGTGCGGCCAGCGCAGGCAGCACCATGCCGACGATGATCGCCAGCAGGATGGTGGTACGAATGGACAGGGTGATCGGACGCATGCGCTCGCCTGGGTCGCAAAGACCCGGTGTTGGGAATTTCGGCCCTCGGCGCGCCGACTTGAACTCCCGCGCGCCATCGGCCTTAGCCTAGCAGCATGAATGTCCTACTTAGTGGCGATTTCGGTGCCGATGAGCGTGCGCGCTGGCAACGAGCCCTGGCCGCCGTGATACCCGAGGCGCGGTGGCTGGACGAAGCCGGCGCACGCACCCAGCCCGACGTGGTGCAGGCCGCCGTGGTGGCCAACCCGCCGCCGGGCAGCCTGCAGGGCCTGCCGAGGTTGCGCCTGATCCAGAGCCTGTGGGCTGGCGTCGACCGCCTGCTCGCCGACACCACGCTGCCCGCAGGCGTGCCCGTGGCGCGCATGGTCGACCCGGCGATGAACGCCGCGATGGGCGAGACCGCGCTGTGGGCCGTGCTTTCGCTGCACCGCGGCTTTTTCGAGTATGCACAGCGCCAGCGCGAAGCCCGTTGGCAGGTGCATGCCCAGCGCCGCGCCGACGAGGTCCGGGTGCTGGTGTTGGGCCAGGGCCAGATGGGCCGCGCCGCCGCCAGGTGCATCGCCCAGCAGGGCTACGCGGTGACGAGCTGGCGGCGTGACGGCACGCCGCTGCCGCCGCTGCTCGGTCGCGCGCAAATCGCGATCAACCTGCTGCCGCTGACCCCCGACACCCGCGGCCTGCTGGACGCCGCCTTCTTCGCGGCGCTGCCGCCAGGTGCCAGCGTCGTGAACCTGGCGCGCGGCGCGCATGTGGTCGACGCCGACCTGCTGGCCGCGCTGGCCAGCGGCCATCTGCACCATGCCGTGCTCGACGTCTTCCACACCGAGCCGCTGCCTCCCGAGCACCCCTTCTGGCGCCACCCGGGCGTGACCGTGCTGCCGCACGCCGCCGCGCTGACCGACCCACGCAGCGCGGCCACCGTGGCTGCGGCCAATCTGCGCGCGGCGCTGGCCGGGCAGCCGGTGGCCCATCTCGTGAGCCGTAGCGTCGGCTATTGACGGCGGGCGTTGAGCCTCAAGCCTGCAGCGCCAGCCGGCGCAGCGGCGTGCCGCTTCGTGCGGGCTGCAGCGACATCAGCACCAGCCGCCGCAAGGCATCCCAGGGGGCCTGCGGCCATTCAGGGTGTTTGAGGCCCTTGACGATACCGTCGCAAACGCTGGCCGCTTCCAACAGGTGGGCCATCTGATGGCCGGCCAGCAGCGGGAGCACGCGCTCGAAGAGCCTTTCCTTCAGGCCCCAGGCACGAGCCTCCTTCAGCGCGAGCGGCAGCGGCTTGCCGTCGTCGAGCGCGGCACGGCCGCGCGCCAGCGCACGGATGTCGTCGGCCAGCGTCCAGTGCACCAGCACGGCGGCCTCGCCTTCGTGCTGCAGGCCTTCGAGCACGCGCAGCGCGCGCGCCACGTTGCCCGTCCACACCGCTTCTGACAGCTTGGTGACATCGAAGCGCGCGACGTTGAGCACCGCGGCTTCCACCTGCTCGAAGCTCAACTCGCCGGGCGGGTGCAGCAACGCCAGCTTCTGTATCTCCTGGTGGGCGGCCAGCAGATTGCCTTCCACGCGGTCGGCAAAGAAGGCCAGCGTGCGCTGGCCTTCGTCGCCTTCGCGGACACGCTGGCCCTGGCGCGCCAGGCGCTGTGCCAGCCAGGCCGGCAGCGCCTTGCGGTCGAGCGTCTCTACGCGCAGCGTCGCGCCGGCGGCGTCGAGCGCGCCGAACCACGCTGCCTTTTGCTGCGAGAAATCCAGCCGTGGCAGCGACACGAGCGTGAGCACGTCTTCGGGCAGGCGCTCGCAGTAACGCTGCAACGCTTCCGAGCCTTCCTTGCCGGGCTTGCCCGAGGGGATGCGGATCTCGATCAGCCGCCGTTCCGCAAACAGGCTCATGGCCCGCGCCGCGCCGAGCACGCCGCTCCAGTCGAAGTGCGCACCGCTGACGGTGAAGACCTGGCGCTCGGCGTAACCGGCGGCACGTGCGGCAGCGCGGATGGCGTCGCCGGCCTCCTGCGCCAGCAGCGGCTCGTCGCCGTGGATGGTGTAGAGCGGCTTCAAGCCGCGCGCGAGCTGGGCTTCGAGCTGTTCGGGGCGGACTTGCATGCTGCGGCGTTCAGACTTGAATCGCAGCCAGGCGACGGAGTACCTGCGTCACCACGTCGGCCTGCATCTCGCGGAAGAGTTCGGCCTCCTCGGCTTCCTTGGCCAGCGCCTGCGTTTCGCTGTAGCTGAGGTCGCGCTTGAGCAGCAGTTCGACACGCGGGACCAGCTCGCGCCCGAGCGGCGTATCGACGCGGAAGTTGAACTTCAGCCGCAGCTGCAGTTCACGCACCTGTGCCGCGGCGGTGCTGGCGACCACGCTGCGTTCGCGAGCGTCGTCCAGCGCCCGCAGCACCACCTGCGCCTTGGCAACGTCGTCCAGCACGCTGACCTGTTGCCGCAGTTCGCGTCGCAGTTCCTCGGCCAGCGGCGAGCGCGGCGCGAAACCGACGAGCGCAATGCTCTGGAAGGCCAGCCGCGGCGGCCGGCGCAGCGTGAAGCCGCAGCCGCCCAGCAGGCCGGCAGCCAGCAGCAGCGCCAGGCGCCGCTCGAGGCGCGCACGGTCAGACAACGACGTTCACCAGCCGGCCCGGCACGATGACGACCTTCTTCGCCGGCTTGCCTTCGGCGAAGCGGATGAACTCGGGTGCGGCCAGCGCCGCGGCCTCGATCTCGTGGCGCTGGGCACCCGCCGGCACGCGGATGGCGCCGCGCAGCTTGCCGCTGACCTGCAGCATCAGCTCGATCTCATCCTGCACCAGCGCGGCCTCGTCGACCTGCGGCCAGGGCGCGCGGATGATCTCGCCGTGGGTCTGTGCGTAGCCCAGGTCGACCCACAGCGCATGGGCAATGTGCGGTGCCGCAGGGTAGAGCGTGCGCAGCAGGATGCCGAAGGCTTCGTGCAGCACCGCCGCATCGGCGGGTGTCCCGGCCAGCGCGGCGTCGTCGATGGCGTTGAGCATCTTCATCGCGCCCGAGACCACGGTGTTGTATTGCAGCCGGTCGTAGTCGGCGCTGACCTGGCGCAGCAGCAGGTGCATCTCGCGGCGCAGCGCAGCGGCGGCGGGGCTGGCGCCGTCGAAGCCGGGCGCGGCAGCGGCCAGCTTCGGTGCCAGCTTCACGCCGCTGTTCCACAGCCGGCGCAGGAAGCGGAACGAACCCTCGGCGCCGCTGTCGCTCCAGGCCGCGCTCTGGTCGGGCGGGCCCGCGAACATCGTGAACAGGCGCGCCGTGTCGGCCCCGAACTTGGCGATGATGTCCTTGGGTTCGACGACGTTGTTCTTGCTCTTGGACATCTTCTCGATGCCGCCCAGGCTCACCGGCTCGCCGTCGGCGCGCGCGGTGGCCGCCACCGGCGCGCCGCGGTCGTCGTACTGCACGTCGACTTCGCTCGGGTAGAACCAGCGCTTCTTGCCGCCGTCTTCCTCGCGGTAGAAGCTCTCGTTTAGCAGCATGCCCTGCGTGAACAGCTTGGTGAAGGGCTCGCTGAACTCGATGAGGCCCAGGTCACGCATGGCCTTGGTCCAGAAGCGCGCATACAGCAGGTGCAGCACGGCGTGTTCGATGCCGCCGATGTACTGGTCCATCGGCATCCAGTAGCCGTTGCGCGCGTCGACCATGGCGCCGTCGCTGCCGGGGCAGGTGTAGCGCATGTAGTACCAGGCGCTGTCGACGAAGGTGTCCATGGTGTCGGTCTCGCGCTTCGCGGGCTGGCCGCACTGCGGGCAGGCCACGTTCAGGAAAGACACGCACTTGTTCAGCGGGTTGCCGCTGCCATCGGGCACCAGGTCTTCGGGCAGGAGAACGGGCAGGTCGGCCTCGGGCACGGGGACAGAACCACACCCCGGGGTCCGACCCCCGGGCCCTTCCGATCCTTCGCAATGGATGATCGGGATGGGCGTGCCCCAGTAGCGCTGGCGGCTGATGCCCCAGTCGCGCAGGCGCCAGGTGGTCTTCTTCTCGCCCAGGCCCTTGGTGGCCAGCGCCGCGGCGATGGCGTCCACCGCCAGCTTGTAGGCCAGGCCGCTGTAGTTGCCCGAATTGATGGTCACGCCGCGCGACTTGTCGGCGTACCAGTCCTGCCAGCGCTCGTAGTCGTAGGTCTCGCCGTCGACGTGCACCACCTGCAGGATGGCTATGCCGTACTTCTTCGCGAAGGCGAAGTCGCGTTCGTCGTGCGCCGGCACACCCATCACGGCCCCGTCACCGTAGCCCATCAGCACGTAGTTGCCCACCCACAGTGGCACCTGGGCCAGCGTGAGCGGGTGCGTGACGTGCAAGCCCAGCGGCATGCCGGCCTTCTCGCGCAGCGCCAGCTCGGCTTCGGTGGTGCCGCCCTTCTTGCATTCCTCGATGAAGGCAGCGATGGCCGGGTTGCCCTGCGCGGCCAGCGTGGCCAGCGGGTGCTCGGGCGCCACGGCACAGAAGGTGACGCCCTTGATGGTGTCGGCACGCGTCGTGAAGACGTACATGCGGCCGTCCTGCACCAGCGCACCCGACGCATCGCGGATGTCGTGCGTGAACGCGAAGCGCACGCCTTCGCTCTTGCCTATCCAGTGTTCCTGCATCAGCCGCACGCGCTCGGGCCAGCCTTCCAGGTAGTGCGGCACGGTGGGGTCGTTGACGCCCGAGAGCAGTTCGTCGGCGTACTGCGTGATGGCGAGGTAGTAGCCCGGGATCTCGCGCTTCTCGACGATGGCGCCGCTGCGCCAGCCGCGGCCCTCGACCACCTGCTCGTTGGCCAGCACGGTCTGGTCGACCGGGTCCCAATTCACCACCTGGGTCTTCTTGTAAGCGATGCCCTTCTCGAGCATCTTCAGGAAGAACCACTGGTTCCACCTGTAGTAGCCGGGGTCGCAGGTGGCGAGCTCTCGGCTCCAGTCGAAGGCCAGGCCCAGCGGCTGCATCTGCGCCTTCATGTCGGCGATGTTGTCGCGCGTCCACTGGGCCGGTGGCACGTTGTTGTCGATGGCCGCGTTCTCGGCCGGCAGGCCGAAGGCGTCCCAGCCCATGGGCATGAGCACGTTCTTGCCCTTCATGCGCAACTGGCGGCCCATCATGTCGCCGATGGTGTAGTTGCGCACGTGCCCCATGTGCAGCTTGCCGCTGGGGTAGGGCAGCATGCTGCAGGCGTAGAACTTCTCTTTCGACGTGTCTTCGGTGACCTGGTAGGCGCCGATGGCGGCCCAGTGCGCCTGCGCGGCGGCTTCGACTTCGGCGGGGACGTATTTCTCGTTCATCCGTCGATTCTACGAACCGGGCCCCGCGCGCTCCGACGGGTGCAGGCTATCTGGCGGCGGGCACTGCCGGGGCCTCGGTGACGAAGCCGATGCGCGTGAGGCCGGCTTCCTGCACCCAGCCCAGCACCTCGGCCACGCGGCCGTACGGCACGCGGCTGTCGGCGCGCAGCTGCACCTCCGTCGTAGGGTCACGGCGCGCGGCTTCACGTGCACGCTGGGCGAGGGTGCTGCGCTCCTGCGCGGCATCGAGCGCTTGCTCGCCCAGGAAGAGCCGCCCCTGCGCGTCGATGGCGAGTGCGACGAAGGCCGGCGCATCGCTCGGTGCGCCGGCCTCGGACTTCGGCAGGTCGAGCTTGAGGCTGCTGGCCATCAGCGGTGCGGTGATGAGGAAGATCACCAGCAGCACCAGCATCACGTCGATGAGCGGCGTCATGTTGATCTCGCTCATCGGCTGCGCGCCGGGGTTGCGTTCGAGGCGGCCGAAGGCCATGTCAGGCCTTCGCGGTGTCGAGCACCATCTGCCGCAGGTCGTGCGCGTAGCCTTCGAGCTCGGCCTCGCAGGCGGCCACCCACTTGCCGAAGACGTTGTAGGCCAGCACCGCCGGCACGGCCACGGCAATGCCGGCGGCGGTCATGATCAGCGCCTCGCCGATGGGGCCGCTGACCTTGTCCAGGCTGATGCTCCCCGCCGCGGCGATGCCCACCAGTGCGTGGTAGATGCCCCAGACGGTGCCGAACAGGCCCACGAAGGGCGCGGTACTGCCTACGCTGGCCAGCACCACCTGACCGAACTGCAGGTGCGCCAGACCGCGGTGCAGCGCGTCGCGCAGGCGGCGCGTGAGTTGCGCCTCGGGCTGGCCCTGGCTCTCCAGCGAGCCGCCGCCGGGTCGCGCCAGCGCGGCGTCCAGCAGCGGCACGAGCACCCCTTCGCGGTCGAACGCAGCCAGGCGGGCGCGGCCCTCGTCCAGCGAAACCGCGTCCCAGAAGGCCGGGACGGCGCGGGCGATATCGCCCTGGGCGCGGCGCAGCAGCCAGCCCTTCCACAGGATCAGCACCCAGGCCGAAACCGACATCGCCAGCAGCAGCAGCGCCACCGCACGACCGACGCCGTCGGTGGCGTTCCAGAATTTTTCCAGGCCGTCCATCGTGGCGCGGCTACTTGAGGGCAAGCACGTCGTCCATGCCGTAGAGGCCCGGCGCGCGTCCAGCCAGGAAGCGCGCCGCACGCAGGCTGCCGTCGGCGTAGTTGGCGCGGCTGTTGCTCTTGTGCGCGATCTCGATGCGCTCGCCCGCGCCGCAGAAAAGCACGGTGTGTTCGCCGACGATGTCGCCGCCGCGCACGGTGGCAAAACCGATGCTGCCCGGCACCCGTTCGCCGGTGTGACCGTGGCGGGTGAAGACGCCGTCCCTGACGAGGTCGGTGCCGCGCGCGCGGGCGAGCACCTCACCCATCGCCAGCGCCGTGCCGCTGGGCGCATCGACCTTGTGCTTGTGGTGAGCTTCCACGACCTCGATGTCGTAGCCCTCGCCCAGTGCCAGGGTGGCCTGCTGCAGCAGCTTGAGCATGACGTTGACGCCCACGCTCATGTTGGCCGCGAACACGGTGGCCAGTTGCTGCGCATGGGCGGCGATCTGGGCCTTCTCGTCGGCCGTGAAACCCGTGGTGCCGACGATGGCGCGCACGCCGAGTTCGCGGCACACCGCCAGGTGGGCCAGCGTGCCTTCGGGCCGGGTGAAGTCGATCAGCACCTCGGCGCCCGCCAGGCCGGCGTGCAGGCTGGCAGTGACTGCCACGCCAGTCTCGCGCCCCGCAAAAGCCCCGGCGTCCTGGCCCAGCGCGGGGCTGCCGGGCCGGTCGAGCGCGCCACTGAGCCGGCAATCGCCGCTGGCCAGCACGGCCTCGATCAGCATGCGGCCCATGCGACCCCCGGCGCCGGCGACGGCGATGTTCAGCATGGGATCAGGACTTTTCCAGCGGAGGATAGTCGCGGATCGGGCCCATGGGCTCGGCCGGCGGCGCCTCGCGCTTGACCGGCAGCGGCAGCGCCGCGCGCTCTTCCTGCGACAGTTCCAGCTTGGGTGCGCGGATGTCCTTGAAGCGGCTGATGGACGCGACGAACTCGCGCTCGGACGGCAGTGCTGGCGCTTCGATGGACTTGACGACGTCGTTCTCGAACAGCACGACGACGCTGCGGCGCTGCGGCTCGGCACCCGGCCGCCGCAGCGTGAAGATGTAGTCCCAGCGGTTGGCGTGGAACGGGTCGGCAATGAGCGGCGTGCCCAGCACATCGCGCACCTGAAGGCGGTTCAGGCCGGGCTTGACCCGCGCGGCCTGCTCCTGCGTGATCGCGTTGCCCTGCACGATGTCGATGCGATAGGGCGTGATCAGACCGAACAGGCTGTCGGTGCGCTGCAGCGACTCGCAGCCACCGAGCAGCAGGCTGCCGAGCAGGACGCAGGAAACGAGAACGGAACGACGCATGGGCAGCAGCACGGGCAAGGGTGGGTGAGCCCCGTTGCGCGGCGGGCCTGGCATGCCGCGCGGGGTTTTTAGCCTGGCTGGCTATGATGCGCGCATTCTAGCGAGGGGCCTGCAGCACCGATCAACCCGGCCTTGGCCGGGGTGACCGAGGAAACCGCCATGACGCAAGTGGACGAACTCAAGAGCAGCGGCCTGAAGGCCACGCTGCCGCGCATCAAGATCCTCGAGGTCTTCCAGCGCACTGAGCGCCGCCACATGACGGCCGAGGATGTCTTCAAGGCCCTGCTCGCCGAAGGCGCCGACATCGGCTTGGCCACCGTTTACCGCGTGCTGATGCAGTTCGAGCAGGCTGGCCTGCTGACGCGCAGCAACTTCGAGAGCGGCAAGGCCGTGTTCGAGCTCAACGAGGGCCAGCACCACGATCACCTGGTGTGCCTGGACTGCGGCCGCGTCGAGGAGTTCTACGACGTCGAGATCGAGGCCCGCCAGCGCGCCGTCACGACCGCTCGCGGTTTCGAGCTGCAGGAGCACTCGCTGTCGCTCTACGCCCGCTGCACCAAGCCAGACTGCGCCCACCGGCAGAAGTAGCGCTGCCGGAGTGCTTCAATCGCTTTCGCCGGTGTCCATCGCGGCCTGGTGCCGCTTGATGAATTCCTGGTAGGTGTCGATGCCGCGCAGCTGCAGCACGGTGTTGCGCACCGCGGCCTCCACCAGCACGGCCAGGTTGCGGCCGGCGTCCACCGCGATGACCACCTTGCGCACTGGCAGGCCCAGCACGTCCTCGTTCAGCGGCTCGTAGGGCAGGCGCTCGAACTCGCGCTCCATCGTCTCCTTGCGCACCAGGTGGACGATGAGCTTCAGGCGCATCTTCCGGCGCACCGCGGTCTCGCCAAAGATGACCTTGATGTCGAGCAGGCCGATGCCGCGCACTTCCAGCAGGTTCTGCAGCAGCTTGGGGCAGCGGCCTTCGAGGTCCATCTGGCTGATGCGGAAGATGTCCACCGCGTCGTCGGCCACCAACCCGTGGCCGCGGCTGATGAGCTCCAGCCCCAGTTCGCTCTTGCCCAGGCCGCTCTCGCCGGTGAGCAGCACGCCCAGGCCCAGGATGTCCATGAACACGCCATGGCGCGTGGTGCGCTCGGCGAAGTGCTGGCCCAGATAGCCGCGAACGACGTCGATGACATGGCCAGCCGATTCGCTGGTGACGAAGAGCGGGATCTCGGCGCGGTCGCACATCGCCACCAGGCGTTCGGGCGGCACCTGGTCGTCGGCGACGATGAGCACCGGCGGCTCCAGCGTGACGATGCGCGAGATGCGGCGCTCCATGTCGTCAGGCGCGCTGGCCAGCAGGTAGGCTACCTCGCGCCGGCCGACGATCTGCACCCGGTAAGGGTGGATGTAGTTCAGGTAGCCCACCAGGTCGGCTGCGCTGCGCGCGTCGAGCACGGCGGCATCGTCGAACCGGCGCTCGGGGTGGGCATGGCCGGCGATCCACTCCCAGCGCATGGCCGCACGATGGGCCTCGAAAAGCGCCTCTGCACTGATGGACGTCGGCTTCATGTCGAGCCTTGGTGGACGCTTGATGCCGAGACCAAGGCCTGTCGCGGAACCGGCTCTGCAGGGCCGCTGACAGAGCCCCCCGGGGGGGTGGCGGGCGCCAGCGAGCCTGGGGGCACCATGACTACGCCACGGATTTGAGCGGCTCCCAATCGGAGATGAGCTTGTGCACGCCGACGGCGTCGGGCTCGGTCTTCAGGCGCTCGCGCAGTTCGCGATCGCTCAGCATCTCGGCGATCTCGGAGAGGATTTCCAGGTGCCGCTGCGTCGCCGCCTCGGGCACCAGCAGGAAGATCAGCAGCGTCACGGCCTCGTCGTCGGGCGCGTCGAAGGGAATCGGCTGCTGCACGCGCACCACCGCAGCCAGCGGATTCTTCAGGCCCTTGATGCGGCCGTGCGGGATGGCCACGGCGTGGCCCAGGCCCGTCGAGCCGAGTCGCTCGCGGGCGAAGAGGTTGTCGGTGACGATGCTGCGGGCAATGGCGTGCTGGTTCTCGAACAGCAGCCCGGCCTGCTCGAAGACGCGCTTCTTGCTGGTCGCATCCACATTCACCAGCACGTTGCTGACAGGCAGGATCGCGGCGAGACGGTTCATCTGGGCTTTCCTCTTCGCCCCGGGCGGGTGACCGGATGGCGCCAGAAGCTGTTGCGTGAGAGAGGGCGGATGATAGACCCCGCGCCCTTCAGGTAAATCATCCGCCCAGCCCCGAAACGGGTGGAATGGCGCACGAATGCGGCATTGCAGCAACACCGCTGCCACGATGCAAAACGGCCCCTCGGGGCCGTTTGTTCATCGGCAGGTGATCGGGATCACGGTGCCACGTCGAGCCGCTTGGCGGTGGCGTGGTGATGGTCCTGCAGGCGGTCCTTGTGGCGCACGACCTGGCGGTCGAGCTTGTCCATCAGCTGGTCGATGGCGGCGTACAGATCCTCATGAGCCTGCTCGCAAAAGATGTCGCGCCCTTTGACGTGCAAGGTCACCTCGGCCTTTTGCCGCCGCTCCTTCTCTTTGAGCTTTTCCACGGTCAGGAGCACGGTGACGTCGACGACCTGGTCGAAGTGGCGCGTCACGCGATCCAGCTTAGTGAGTACGTACTCTCGGAGAGCGGGGGTGACTTCGAGATGATGGCCACTGATCGTCAAGTTCATAGAGCCTCCTTTACGAGGATGGTGCGAAGGGCCGACGGCAACACCGCCGGCGGGAAATCCGCAGGATGGTGAAAAGCACACTGGGGGAGTGGGAAAAGGCGGAACAAGAGCGGGGGGAAGCACTGTTCGAGAAAGACCGGCTGAGCGCCGTCGAGTCCAGTTTGCTCCCATTGGCCCGCGGTGACAAGCGCGCGACAGACCACCCCGGCGCCGGCCGGGTCGGTCGCTAGAATGAATTCGAACCCAGGGACAAACCTCCGGGACCGGTACAGGCGCGGCATCCAAATGAAACTCATCGGTTCACTCACCAGCCCCTACGTGCGCAAGGTCCGCATCGTGATGGCCGAAAAGAAGCTCGACTGCCAGCTCGACCTGGAAGACGTGTGGGGTAACGACGCCATCGTCAAGAGCAACCCATTGGGCAAGGTGCCCTGCCTGGTGCTCGACGGCGGCGAGGCCGTGTTCGATTCACGCGTCATCGTCGAGTACCTCGACACCTTGTCGCCGGTGGGCAAGCTCATTCCGCCCAGCGGTCGTGAACGGACCGAGGTGCGCACCTGGGAAGCGCTGGCCGATGGCCTGCTCGACGCCGCTATCCTGGCGCGCCTGGAAGCCAACTGGAACGGGCGCAGCGCAGAACAGCGCTCGCAGGCCTGGATAGACCGCCAGATGCGCACCGTGAACAACGCGCTGAAGGCGATGAGCCTGGGCCTGGGCGACAAGCCGTTCTGTGGGGGCAACCACCTCACGCTGGCCGACGTGGCCGTGGGCGTGGCGCTGGGCTACCTGGACTTCCGCTTTGCGCACATCGACTGGCGCGGCGCGCACCCGAACCTGCACAAGCTCTACGACAAGCTGGCCGCGCGGCCGAGCTTCGTCGACACCGCGCCGCCCGCGGCCTGAAGCAGCGCGGCGTGCTGCACCACGACCTGCACAGCTACGAGCCACGGCACGGCCACGGCCTGCCGCACGACCCCTTCAATGCGATCGTCGGCCCGCGGCCCATCGGCTGGGTGGCCACGCGCGGCGCCGAAGGCGGGCTGAACCTGGCGCCCTACAGCTTTTTCAACGCCTTCAACTACACGCCGCCGATCGTCGGCTTTTCCAGCACCTCCGAGAAGGACAGCCTGCGCAACGCCCGCGCCACTGGCGAGTTCGTCTGGAACCTGGTGACGCGTCCGCTGGCCGAGGCCATGAACGCGACCAGCGCGATGGTGGCGCCCGAGGTCGACGAGTTCCAGCTCGCCGGGCTGACGCCGGTGGCGTCGAAGCTCGTCAAGGTGCCGCGTGTCGGCGAAAGCCCCGTGGCCTTCGAATGCCGCGTGACGCAGATCATCCAGCTGCAGGGCGCCGACGGTCAGCCCACGCCGGCCTGGCTGACGTTGGGCGAGGTGGTGGCGGTGCACATCGCGCGTGAGTTGCTGGTGGACGGCATCTACGACACCGCCGCGGCGCACCCGGTGCTGCGCGGCGGCGGGCCGGCCGACTACTTCGAGATCACCGCCGAGACACGCTTCCGCATGCGCCGCCCATAAGGCGCGGCGCCGTTCAGGCCGCGACGGCCTGGCGCACCGGCTCGAAGCTGCCGGCACGCGCGGGCTCGAAACTGTTGCTGCGCGCCAGGGGCCAGTAGAGCTCGAACACACTGTGCGGCCAGGCCACGCGGCCCTCGATGGCGGCCAGCAGTTCCCCCGGCTTCACGAACTTCAGCTCGTTGGCCAGCAGGCGCACGGCGTGGTCGGCGCGTCGGCGCACGATGTGCGCGGCAGTGATCTCGTTGGGGTGGTGCAGCCCGGCGGCCTGCACCAGTTCCTTCAGCGCTTCCAGCGTGTGCTGGTGAAAGTGGTAGATACGCTCGGTCTTGTCGGCCACCACCAGCGCCTTCTGGCGCTGCGGGTCCTGCGTCGTCACGCCCGTGGGGCAGGCGCCGGTGTGGCAGGTCTGCGCCTGGATGCAGCCCAAAGCGAACATGAAGCCGCGCGCCGCGTTGCACCAGTCGGCGCCCAGCGCCATTGCGCGTGCGATGTCGAAGGCACCCACCACCTTGCCCGCGCAGCCGATGCGCACCCGCTGGCGCAGGCCCAGCCCGGTCAGCGTGTTGTGCACCAGCATCAGGCCTTCCTGCAGCGGCGCACCGACGTGGTCGGTGAACTCCAGCGGCGCCGCGCCGGTGCCGCCTTCGCCGCCATCGACGACGATGAAGTCGGGCACGATGCCGGTTTCGAGCATCGCCTTGCAGAGACCGAACCATTCCCAGGGGTGGCCGATGCAGAGCTTGAAGCCGGTGGGCTTGCCGCCCGAGAGCTGTCGCAGGCGTTCGATGAAATGCATCATCTCCACCGGCGTGGAGAAAGCGCCGTGGCGCGCCGGGCTCACGCAGTCGGTGCCTACGGGCACGTCGCGTGCGGCGGCGATCTCGGGTGTCACCTTCGCCCCCGGTAGCACGCCGCCGTGGCCCGGCTTGGCACCCTGGCTGAGCTTGAGCTCGATCATCTTCACCTGCGGGCTGGCGGCGTTGGCGACGAACTTCTCTTCGTTGAAAGTACCGTCGTGGTTGCGGCAGCCGAAGTAGCCGCTGCCGATTTCCCAGATCAGGTCGCCGCCGTGGGCACGGTGATGTTCGCTGATCGAGCCCTCGCCGGTGTCGTGCGCAAAGCCGCCCTTCTTCGCGCCGGCGTTCAGTGCGCGTATCGCGTTGGCGCTCAGCGCACCGAAGCTCATTGCCGAGATGTTGAAGATGCTGGCCTCGTAAGGCTGCGTGCACGAGGTGCCGCCGGCGCCGATGGCCACGCGAAAGTCGTGCGTGGCCAGCACGCTCGGGCTCATCGAGTGGTTGATCCACTCGTAGCCCGAGGCGTGCACGTCGAGCTGGGTGCCGAAGGGGCGCTTGTCGGCCTGGCCCTTGGCGCGCTGGTAGACCAGGCTGCGCTGCTGGCGCGAGAACGGCGTCGCCTCGTTGTCGGCCTCGATGAAGTACTGGCGGATCTCGATGCGCACGAACTCCATCAGGAAGCGCAGGTGGCCGATGACGGGGTAGTTGCGCAGCACCGAATGCCGCCGCTGCCGCGTGTCGCGCCAGCCCAGGGCGACGAGGAACAGGCAGGCCAGCGCCGCGAAGCCACCGGTGTCGAAGGCGACGAACGTGAAGCTGAAAAGCAGCAGCCCGATGCCGCAGAGCAGCCAGACGCTGTAGCGCACCGGGAATTGCTGGTCGAGCCTGTGCAGCCACTCGTGCATGTCGGAGCCTGGGTGTTTGCCGCGCGCACTGCCGCGCTGACCGCCGATGCTAGCGAGCCGCCTACCCGCCCATCCTCCGAGTTACCGGTGTTTCACCTGCCGTCCCTGCGCATGAACGGAGCCTGAACGAAGCCCGTGGGCTGGCTATACTTCCAAGGCACAGCGCCGATTTGTTCCGACTTGCGGGCGCTCAACAAATACCGCTAAAGCGGCTTGCCGCTTCAGTGAAGGCTCATGTCGCGAAGCGACGTGACGCCGGAACTAAAAGGCGACACCGCACCCGGTGCCCGCTTCGTGCGGCGCCGGGTTTTGGTTTGTCGGGTCCGTTCATGGCTTCCCTCGGTCTGGTCACGCCGCAGCAGATGCATTTCAGCGAGCCGCTGCCGCTGAAGAGCGGCGCCGTGCTGCCCGAGGTCCAGCTCACCTTCGAGACCTACGGCACGCTCAACGCCGCACGCAGCAACGCCGTGCTGGTGTGCCATGCGCTCAACGCCAGCCACCACGTCGCGGGCCTGGACGCCGAAGGCCAGCGCGGCTGGTGGGACAACCTCGTCGGCCCTGGCAAGCCGCTGGACACCGACCACTTCTTCGTCATCGGCGTCAACAACCCGGGCTCGTGTTTCGGCAGCACGGGGCCGATGCATGTCAACCCCGCGTTCGCCGAACAGGGCCGCGTCTGGGGCGCGGATTTCCCGGTGGTGACGGTGGAAGACTGGGTGGACGCGCAGGTGCGGCTGGTGCAGCGCCTGGGCGTCACGCAGCTGGCCGCCGTGCTGGGTGGCAGCCTGGGCGGCATGCAGGCACTGGACTGGACGTTGCGCCACCCCGAGAAGCTGCGCCACTGCATCGCGGTAGCCACGGCGCCGAACCTGTCGGCACAGAACATCGCCTTCAACGAAGTCGCGCGGCGCGCCATCGTCACCGACCCCGACTTCCACGGCGGCCACTTCTACGCGTACGGCGTGCTGCCCAAGCGCGGGCTGCGCGTGGCCCGCATGATCGGCCACATCACCTACCTGGCCGAAGACGCGATGGACGCCAAGTTCGGCCGCGCCCTGCGCGCCGCGGAACTGGCCTACAGCACGCAGGAGATCGAGTTCCAGATCGAAAGCTACCTGCGCCACCAGGGCGACAAGTTCAGCGAGTACTTCGACGCCAACACCTACCTGCTGATCACCCGCGCGCTCGACTACTTCGACCCTGCCAGCGCGCACGGCGGTGACCTGTCGCGCGCCTTCGCTGCGGCGCGCGCCAACCGCTTCCTGGTGGTGAGCTTCACCACCGACTGGCGTTTCTCGCCCGCGCGCAGCCGCGAGATCGTCAAGGCGCTGGTCGACAACCGTATCGGCGTCAGCTATGCCGAGATAGCCGCGCCGCACGGCCACGATGCCTTCCTGCTCGAAGACCCGCGCTACCACGGCGTGATGCGCGCCTATTTCGAGCGCATCGCGGCGGAGATTCCAGCGTGAGCGAGCGCAAGGACCTCGAGCTCATCGCCGACCTCGTGCCGGTCGGCAGCCGCGTGCTCGACCTGGGCTGCGGCGACGGACGCATGCTGGCCCACCTGCGCGACCACAAGGGCTGCACCGGCTATGGCATCGAAATCTCGGATGCCAATGTGCAGGCCTGCGTGCAGCGTGGCATCGACGTCGTGCAGCTGAACCTCGACGACGGCCTGGCGCTCTTCGACGACCGCAGCTTCGATGTCGTGCTGCAGCTCGACACACTGCAGCACCTGCGAAACACCGAACGCATGCTGCGCGAGACGGCGCGCGTGGGGCGCATCGGCATCGTCAGCTTCCCGAACTTCGCGCACTGGCCCAACCGGCTGCGTGTGCTGGGCGGCCGCATGCCGGTGACCCGTGCGCTGCCCTACCAGTGGTTCGACACGCCCAACATCCGCGTCACCACCTTCAACGACTTCGAGGTGCTGGCGCGGCGCTGCGGGCTGGCCATCGGCGAAGGCTTCGGCCTGCAGGCCGGACACGTGGTGCGGCACTGGCCCAACCTGCTTGCCAGCGTGGCGGTGTTCCGCTTCGAGCAGGGCGTCTGAATCGCAGCGCCGCCGACGGCTTCAGGACACTGGCAGGGTCACACGAAAGGTGCTGCCGCGACCGGGGGCGCTCTCTACCGTGATGCCGCCGCCCATCGCCTCCGCCAGCTGACGGCTGAGGGCCAGGCCCAGGCCCGTGCCCGGCACTGCGCCGTGCTGCGCGCCCACGCGCTCGAAGGGCTGGAACAGACGCGCGCGCTGCGCAGCGTCGAGGCCGGGGCCACTGTCGGCCACACTCAGCACCAGCGTGCCGTCGCCGGGCTCGGCCCGCAGGCGCACCCAGCCACCGGGGCGGTTGTACTTGATGGCGTTGGACAGCAGGTTGCTCAGCACCTGCAGCAGGCGCTTGCGGTCGGCACGCACGGTCAGCGGCGGCGTGTCTCCAGTGTCATGGCCGGTGTCGTCGTGCAGGTGCACGCCGGCCGCCACCGCGGCGCCCGACAGCATGGCCACCGCCTCGGTGACCAGCGGCTGCAGCGGCAGCGTCTCGAGCGCAAGCGGCAGCTGCCCGGTCTGCGCGCTGCTGATGTCGAGCACGTCGTCCATCAGCGCCAGCAGGTGGCGCCCGCTGCTCAGCACCTGGGCCACCCAGCGGCGCTGGCGTTCGCCGTCGCCGGGCTCCAGCTCCAGCAGCTGGCTGAAGCCCAGCACGGCGTTCAAGGGCGTGCGCAGTTCATGGCTGACACGGCTCAGGAAAGCCGACTTGGCGCGGTCGGCTGCGGCCGCCAGATCGCGCTCGATGCGCAGCTCGTCGGCCTGCTTGCGCGCGGTGATGTCGGTGTGGGTGCCGATCATGCGCAACGGCTGGCCCTGGGCATCGCGCTCGAGCACCATGCCTCGCGAGAGGATCCACTTCCAGCCGCCGTCCTTGCACTGCACGCGGTGCTCGTTGGCGTAGGTGGGCGCCCGCCCTGCGAAGTGCGCGTTGCGTGCAGCGCGCATCGCGGGCAGGTCGTCGGGGTGGGTGCGGCTGTCCAGGGCGTCGGGGGTGTCGGGCAGCTCGTTTGGCCCGAAGCCGTACAGCGCCTTGCATTGCGCCGACAGCACCTCGCGGCCTTCCTGCACCTGCCAGTCCCAGACGCCGTCGCCGGTGCATTCCAGCGCCAGCTTCCAGAGCTCGCTGTTGCGCAGCAGCGCCAGTTCGGCACGCTTGCGTTCGCTGATGTCGATCATCACACCGACGCGCACCTGGCCCTGCACCGAGTCGGCCGCAGCCACCGACAGCTGTTGCACCCACTTCTGCGTGCCGTCGTCGAGCACGACGCGATACTCCACGTCCAGCGGACCGCGCGCCTTGGCCGCGGCCTCGATTTCGGCTGAAACACGCTTGCGGTCGTCGACGTGTCGCACGCGCGCCAGCAGCCGGTGGTTGAGCAACGCAGCCTCGGGCGGTATGCCGAACAGCGTGCGTATGCCGTCGCTGAGGAAGTCGAGACGGTGCGCGCCGTCGGGCTGCAGCACGACGCGGTAGACGACGCCGGGCACCTGGGCGGTGATGGCGCGCAGGTCTTCCTCGCTACGTTCGAGCCGCTCGCGGGCGCGAACGCGGTCGGTGATCTCTTCAACCGTGCCTTCGTAAAATAATACCCGGCCGGCGGCGTCGTGCACGGCGTGGGCGTTTTCGCTGACCCAGATGCGTTCACGCGTCTTATAGCGCCAGACCTCGGACTCCAGGCCGATGACGCGGCCGTCGCGCTCCATCAGGCGCTGGAATTCGTCGCGCCGCCCAGGGTCGACGTACCAGCGCCCGGCGATGTCGTTGACGCCGGCCAGTTGTTCGGCTTCGCTCTCGAAGCCATTCAGCCGCACCAGCGCCGGATTCGCGCGCACCATCAGCCCATCAGGCCGCGAACGGTAAGCGCCGATGGGCAGGAAGGCGAAGAGCGAGCCAAAGTCGTCGGCCAAACCATCGGCAGCAGGCCCGCTGGCGCCCATCGCCGTGCCCACGGTCAGTCGAGAGCCACTTCGGTGCGCACCGTGCCGGCACGGTCGGCCGTGGCGGTGAGGGCGATGTGCGTACCGCGAGGGCCGCTGACCACCCACTCCACCACCGCGCGGTCACCGGTGAGCTCACGTCCAGGCACGAAGGCCTGCAGGCTGGTCTTGGGCGCGTGACCTTCGAGATGGCCGGCGATTTCGCGCTCCTTGCCGCTGACCAGCGTCACGCCCGGCGGCAGGTGGATGGTGAAGACGGTGCCGCGCGCCGTCTTGCGTTCCAGCGCGCGCTTGCTGACGTAGCTGGGCAGGTAGCCGGCGTTGGCCACCGCGAAGCGCACGCGCCAGGTGTCCGGGCCCAGGGCGCGCACCTCGGTGCGCAGCACTTCCAGCTTGGGCAGCGAGAGCCCCAGCTGCATCAGCCAGGCCGGGAAGCGCGCCGCCTCGCGTTCACGCAGGTGCGGCGGCGGGTTGCGCCAGAAGTTCATGCGGTCCCAGCCCCCCAGCTCCACCATGCCCAGCTGCGGGTGGCGGTAGGGGTACCAGTCGACGTGCGCCTGGCCACCGCATTGCTCGTCGCTCCACTTCAGGAGCTTCAGGTCGTCTTCCACCGGGTGGTCGCGGTACCACTCGATCCACTTGTAGTCGGTGATGCCGGCTTCCTTGTTCGGCGCCCAGATCTCCACCGTCCAGAACAGCGCGCCGAGGTGCTCGTAGACCCAGTCCTGGGTGCCGGTGATGACTTCCTTGGGGTGGTACTTGAAGTCGTGCCAGATGCTGATGGCCGGGTAGCCGGTGAGCCTGGCGCCGATGTCCGACAGGCGCTTGTACATCCACAGGTCCTCGGGCGTCATGTCGTCGTCGCTCTGCATGCCCATGGGCCGCAGGATGACGCCGCTGTGCGTGTGGAAGCTGACCGCAGCGCCGATGTTCGGGTGCCGGGTGATGAAGTCGACCATCGCCCGCACCTCGGGCTCGCTGGTGGGGTAGGGGCCAGCGCCCACCTGCTCGAATTCCTGCCGCCAGTAGGCGGGGAAGTTGCGGTTCAGGTCCAGGCCTTCGCGGTCCTTGTTGGCGGTGATCTTCAGGCCGTCGTAATGTTTGAGCGTGCCTTCGGGGATGAGCCGGAAGTACTCGCCGCCGAATTCGCCGGGTTCCCGCGCCACCATCAGCCGCGGGTCGGCGGCGTGCTTCTTGTACGTGCCGTGCGGGTCGGGCACGCGCATCTGCAGCACGCGGCCGTCGCCGTCGATGTCTTCCACCGTCAGGCCATCGACCGGCTCCTCGTCGTAGGGGTAGGCGCGTGTGCTGCTGCGGATGTGGCGCGGCCGGTCGGCCTGTGCCAGCTCGGCGCCGTCGGGGTTCAGGCGCGGCACCATGTAGACGACCCGCGTGTCCAGCAGTTCGCGCACCGCGGCGTCGGTGTCGTAGTTCGACAGCAGCTGGTGCAGCCAGTACAGGCAGGCCGTGCAGGCCGTCAGCTCGGCGGCATGGATGTTGCCGTCGACCCAGAAGGCGGGCTTGTCGGTGTCGGCGCCGGTGACGGTGTTCGTCAGCGACAGCAGCCAGATGTCGCGGCCCTCGAAACTGGTGCCCAGGCTGTGCAGCTGCACCAGATGCGGCGCAGCGGCGGCGTAGTCCTGAAGCAGGCGCGTGAGTTCGGTGTGGCGGTAGAACTGGTCGAAGCGCGGAACGGGCAGGGCGGGCATGGTCTGCGGGCGGCGAACGCGGCGTGGGGGTGCTGGTGATGCTAAGCCACCGTCGCGCCGTGTGTACCCCTCACTGTCCCTTGAAGAGCCCCTGGAAATGGCGCGAAACGGGCAGGGTCTCGGGCCGCCCGCGCAGCGTCAGGTGCATGTGGCCTTCGTCGACGCGCACGGCCGCCGCCACATGGCGGTGGTTGACGATCACCGAGCGGTGCACCTGCCAGAACTGCCCTTCGTCCAGCTGCGCCAGCAGCTCCTTCAGCGGCGTGCGGATGAGCGCATCGCCGGCGCCGGCTGGGCCATCGAAGACGACGCGCGTGTAGCGGCTGTCGCTCTCGAAGTAGACCACCTCGTCGGTGCGGATCAGCCGCACCTCGCGGCCCACGCTGGCCTGCAGCACGGCGAGCGGCGGCGCGCGGCGCACCTGCGTCGACAGCTGTGCCAGCAGCGCCTGGAGGGCACCGGGGTCGGCGGTCGGCGCGGCTGGCGCCAGGCGCAGCTTGAGCCGCGCCACGGTCTGCGCCAGGCGCTCGGCATCGACCGGCTTGAGCAGGTAGTCCACCGCGCCGGCGTCGAAGGCGGCCAGCGCGTGGTCGCCGTAGGCCGTGGCGAACACCACCGCGGCCTGCGCACCGATACGCCGCGCTACGTCGATGCCGCTCAGGCCGGGCATGCGGATGTCGAGGAAGCAGACCTCGGGCTCGTGCTCGAGGAAGGCGTCCCAGGCATCGACACCATTGGCCGCCACGGCCACCACCTGCAGCGCGGGCCATGCGCTGCGCAGCGCGGCCAGCAACTGTTCACGCGGGGCTTCTTCGTCGTCGGCTATCAGTGCCGTGGTCATGTGGGCTCCGTCCGGAAAGGCAGGTGGATCGTGGCGCAACAGCCGCCGCCCGGTGCCGCTTCGAGGCTCAGACGGGCGCGCTCGCCGCAGCCCAGCGCCAGGCGCTGGCGTGCGTTGGCCAGGCCCACGCCGTCGGGCCGGCCAGGCGCCGGGCCCGGCCCGTTGTCGCGCACCTCGAACACGGCGTCGGGGCCGTTACGCCGCGCGGCGACCACGATCTCGCCGCCGGCCAGTTGCGGCTCGACGCCGTGCGCGACGGCGTTCTCCACCAGCGTCAGCAGCAGGCCGGGCGGCAGCAGCGCCTGCTCGAGGCCGGGCTCGATGTCCAGCCGCCAGACCAGGCGCTCGCCCATGCGGGCCTGCATCACTTCCAGGTAGCGCTGCACGGCCACGAGTTCGTCGCCCGCGGGCAGCACGTCATGCTCGAAGAGCGGCAGCGTGGCGCGCAGGTAACCCGTCAGTGCGGCCAGCAGCGGCGCGGCGCGAGCGTCCTGCGTCTGCACCCAGTGCTGCACGGAGGCCAGGGTGTTGAAGAGGAAGTGCGGCTCGATCTGCGCGGCGGCCAGACGGCGCGCCATCTCGATGGCCTTCTCGCGCTCGGCCTGTTCACGCAGGCGGGCCTCGATCTGGTGTGCCCGCCAGACGACAAGGAACCACAGCAGCAGCGGTACCACCGCGCCATACAGCAGCAGCACCTGCTGCACCGCCTGGCGTTCTTCGCGGTCGGGAATGCGCCAGTGCAGCAGACCCGTGACCAGGCCGAGCGGAAAGCCGATGCCCAGGCAAGCCAGCAGCAAGGGCCGGCGCCAGGGGTTGCACCACAACCGCCGCGCGACCTTGAAACTCACCACCGCCAGGCCGGCCAGCAGCGCGGTCAGCCTCGCTGTCTGACCCGGCGGCGACAGCAGCAGCAGCACGAAGGCCAGCAGCCCCACGGTGACGCCGGCCACCGCGATCAGCGTCGGGCTCGGGCCGTCGCGGCCGGCGCGCGCCAGCTCGTCGGCGGTGAACGGCATCTTGCGGCCGGGGTACCAGAGCTGGCTCCAGTCGATGGGCGGCGGGTTCATGGCAGCCAGTGTAGGAGCCGTCCGCCGCGTAGCAACCACTTGGCGGGCGAGTGGCGCAGAAGGCCGCACGGGCTGCAGCCTGGCGCACATGACTGGCAGTACGGGGCCCTCAGGCGGCGCGGTGGAGGACGCCGCCGACGAACACGCGCAGCTCACCGGGCGCGAAGGGCACCCAGTCCTCGCCAGTGGTCAGCGGCTCGGTGGCCACCACGGCCACGCGGTCCTGCGGCGTGGTGTGGGCGGCAAAGTCGATGCTCAGGTCTTCGTCGGCCAGCGTGGCGGCAGTAAAGGGGTGGCGGCGCTCCACCGAAAAGAGCTTGGTGCTGCCATGCGCCCACAGTGCCTGGCCGTTGCTCAGCAACACGTTGAACGTGCCGTGCGCAGCCGGCTGCGGCAGCAGTTCGCGCAGCGTGCAGCTCAGTTCGTCGACGCCGGGCACGCTGGCATGGGCCTTGGCCAGTTCCTGCATCAGCCAGCAGAAGGCGCGCTCGCTGTCGGTGTCGCCCACCGGGCGGAAGGCGCCGTGCAGCCGCGGCGCGTAGCCCTTCAGGTCACCGTTGTGGGCAAATACCCAGTAGCGGCCCCAGAGCTCGCGCACGAAGGGGTGGCAGTTCTGCAGCGCCACCGCGCCCACGGTCGCCTTGCGGATGTGGGCGATGACCACCTCGCTCTTGATCGGGTAGCGCTTGATCATCTCGGCCACCGGCGAGCAGGTGGCGCCGTCGCGGTCGATGAAGTGGCGCAGGCCGCGGTCTTCAAAGAAGGCGATGCCGAAGCCGTCCTTGTGCTCGTCGGCACGCGTGGCCAGACCGGTGAAGCTGAACATCACGTCGGTGGGCGTGTTGGCGTTCATGCCGAGCAGCTGACACATGGGCACCGGGCTCTCAGATACGCTGGTGCGCAATCACTCGAACATCAGCTTGCGCAGCCCGGCCACGGTGAAGAGCCGGCCTGGGTTCTGCGTCTCTTCCAGCACGCCCGTCATGCGGCGCAGGATGCGCGGGCTGCGGCGTGCGCGCCAGATCACCAGGTCGGCCAGCCACGGGTGTTCGTTGACGCGGCTGGCCAGGTCGTAGAGGTCGAACTTGGGTTGCAGCGCGTGCAGAGCCGCTTCGTGGCGCGCCTGCACCGCGGCGTCGGGCGCGTCGCGCTCGTGCAGCAGCGCCTCGGCGGCCAGCAGGCCGCTTTCCATCGCCTTGCCTATGCCTTCGCCGGTGAAGGCGTAGGTGGTGCCCGCGGCTTCACCCGCCACCAGCAGGCCGGGGCGCGACCAGCGTGCGCCGCGAAGGCTGCAGCGCAGCGGCGCGCCCTTGATCTCGCCCTGCAGCTTGCCCTGCCGCATCAGTGCGCCGGCCGGGGCGTAGACCTCGCAGAAGGCGTCGAACATCTCGCGCAGGTTCATCTCGCGCTTGCGGCCCTTGCCCTGCTCGACGCGGTGGCTGCCGGTGAGCCCGGCGCCGATGTTGAAGACGCCGCCGGGCGCCGGGAAGATCCAGCCGTAGCCGCCGCTCAGGCGCTTGTGCCAGACGATCTGCAGTTGCGTGATCTGCCTCACCATCGCCGGACAGTGCACGTAGCCGCGCAGCGCCACGCCGCTGGGCGTGTGGCGTTCGCACAGGCCGGCGGCCGTCAGCGCCAGGGGCACGGCGCCAGTGGCCAGGACCACCCAGCGCGCGGTGATTTCGTGCGTGCCGCCTTCACCCTGCTCGGGGGCCTTGAAGCGCGCGCCGACGACACGGCCGTCGACCCCGTCGACCAGCGGTGCCTCGAAACGCAACGGCGTCAGCAGCCGCGCACCGGCACGTTCGGCGGCGCGCACCAGCACGTGGTCGAGCACCTTACGCGGCAATACGCTCATTTGGCCCGGCACGTCGACCTGGCCGCCGCGCGGCCCCACGCAGCGCACGTGCGCCACGGGCTGCGCCAGTGCCGCCACCTCGTCGTAGACGCCCAGGCGCTTCAGCGCGGCGTGGCTGTCGGGGATGAGGCCGTCGCCGCAGACCTTGTCGCGCGGGAAGTGATGCTGGTCGACCAGCAGCACGTCGTGCCCGGCGCGCGCCAGCGCCTGCGCGCAGGCGCTGCCGGCGGGGCCGGCGCCGATGACGAGCACGTCGCATTGCGTGGGCAGGGGGGCTTCGGGCATCGTCGCCGGATTCTAGGCAAGCGGCCCGCCCGGCCGGCACCGAGCGAGGGTGAGCCACGAGCACGCGCCCCAGTTGGGTGTGTTAACTTCGCCGGCCCGCAAAGATGGCCATCACACGCGAGGAGGCGTTCATGCTGATAGGTGTTCCGCTCGAGACAGCGCCTGGTGAAAAGCGCGTTGCGACCGTCCCCGAGGTGGTGGAAAAGCTCGTCAAGCTCGGCTTCACGGTGGCCGTGCAAAGCGGTGCCGGCGACGCCGCCCACTTTGCCGACGACACCTACCGCGCCGTCGGCGCCGAGGTGCTGCCGACGGCGGCCGACCTCTTTGCCCGCGCCGACATCATCTTCAAGGTGCGCGCGCCCAGCATGGACGAGGTGGCCCAGCTGCGCGAAGGCAGCACGCTCATCGGCTTCATCTGGCCGGCGCAGAACCCCGAGCTGATGCAGCAGCTGGCGGCGCGCAAGGTCACGGTGCTGGCCATCGATTCGCTGCCGCGCCAGTTGTCGCGTGCACAGAAGATGGACGCGCTCACTTCCATGGCCGGCATCAGCGGCTACCGCGCCGTCATCGAGGCGGCCAACGCCTTCGGCCGCTTCTTCAACGGCCAGATCACGGCCGCGGGCAAGATCCCGCCGGCCAAGGTCTTCATCGCCGGCGCCGGCGTGGCCGGCCTGGCCGCCATCGGCACGGCGGCCAACCTGGGCGCCATCGTGCGCGCCAACGACACGCGCGCCGAGGTCGCCGACCAGGTGGTGTCGCTGGGCGGCGAGTTCGTCAAGGTCGACTACGAGGAAGAAGGCTCGGGCGGCGGCGGCTACGCCAAGGTCATGAGCGAGGGCTTCCAGCAGGCCCAGCGCGCGATGTACGCCAAGCAGGCGCGCGAAGCCGACATCATCATCACCACGGCGCTGATCCCGGGCAAGCCGGCACCCAAGCTCATCACCGCCGAGATGGTGAAGAGCATGAAGCCGGGCAGCGTCATCGTCGACATGGCCGGCGAACAAGGCGGCAACTGCGAACTCACCGTGCCCGGCGAGGCCGTGGTGCGCCACGGCGTCACCATCATCGGCTACACCGACCTGGTCAGCCGCCTGGCCAAGCAGGCGTCGACCCTGTACTCGACCAACCTGTGGCGTGTGACCGAGGAGCTGTGCAAGACCAAGGACGGCGTCATCAACGTCAACATGGAAGACGACGCCATCCGCGGCCTGACCGTCATCAAGGACGGCAACATCACCTGGCCACCGCCGCCGCTCAAGCTGCCGCCCGCGCCAGCGCCCAAGCCCGCCGCAGCCGCCCCCGCGGCCAAGAGCCACGGCCATGGCGGCGGTGGCGAGCCCATGTCGGCCAAGTCGCTGGCCACGGTGTTCGGCGTGGGCGCGCTGGCCTTCGCGCTGGTGGGCATGTACGCGCCGGCCAGCTTCCTGGCGCACTTCACCGTGTTCGTGCTGGCCTGCTTCATCGGCTACATGGTGGTGTGGAACGTGACGCCGTCACTGCACACGCCGCTGATGAGTGTCACCAACGCCATCTCGTCGATCATCGCCATCGGTGCGCTGGTGCAAGTGGCGCCGCCGCTGGACGCCGCCGGGGCCGCCGACCGGCCCAACACGCTGATCCTGGGCCTGGCGGTGTTCGCGCTCGCGCTCACCGCCGTCAACATGTTCGGTGGCTTCGCGGTGACGCGACGCATGCTGGCGATGTTCCGCAAGTAAGGACGAGGACACGGACATGACTTCCAGCCTGGCCACCGTCTCCTACATCGCTGCCACCATCCTGTTCATCCTGAGCCTGGGCGGCCTCGCCAACCCCGAAACCGCGCGTCGCGGCAACCTGTTCGGCATCATCGGCATGGCCATCGCCGTGCTGGCCACGGTGCTGGGCCCGCGCGTCACGCCGGCCGGCTATGCCTGGATCGTGGGCGCCCTGGCCGTGGGCGGCGGCATCGGCCTGTACGCCGCCAAGAAGGTGCAGATGACGCAGATGCCCGAGTTGGTGGCACTGATGCACAGCCTGGTGGGCCTGGCCGCCTGCCTGGTGGGCTTTGCCAGCTACGTCGACACCTCCACCGTGTTCCCGACCGCGGCCGAGAAGTCCATCCACGAGATGGAGATCTACATCGGCATCCTCATCGGTGCCGTCACCTTCTCGGGGTCCATCGTCGCCTTCGGCAAGCTCTCGGGCAAGATCGGCGGCAAGCCGCTGATGCTGCCGGGGCGGCACTTCCTCAACCTGGCGCTGCTGCTCATCGCCATCTGGTACGGGCGCGAGTTCCTGCACGCCCACGACATCCAGGCCGGCATGTTGCCGCTGCTGGTGATGACCGTGGTGGCCCTGCTGTTCGGCGTGCACATGGTGATGGCCATCGGCGGCGCCGACATGCCGGTGGTGGTGTCCATGCTCAACAGCTACTCGGGCTGGGCCGCGGCGGCCACCGGCTTCATGCTCAGCAACGACTTGCTGATCGTGGTGGGCGCGCTGGTGGGCAGCTCGGGCGCGATCCTGAGCTACATCATGTGCCGCGCGATGAACCGCAACTTCATCAGCGTCATCGCCGGCGGCTTCGGCACCGGTGGCGGCGCGCCCGCGGCGGCGGCGGCCGGCGCCGAGCCGGCGGGCGAGGTGTCGCCCATCCTGGCGGCCGAGACTGCCGAGCTGCTGCGCGAGTCCAAGAACGTGATCATCGTGCCGGGCTACGGCATGGCGGTGGCGCAGGCCCAACACACGGTGTACGAGATCACCAAGGTGCTGCGCGAAAAGGGCGTGAACGTGCGCTTCGGCATCCACCCGGTGGCCGGCCGTATGCCCGGGCACATGAACGTGCTGCTGGCCGAAGCCAAGGTGCCCTACGACATCGTGCTGGAGATGGACGAGCTCAACGACGACTTCCCCAAGACCGATGTCTCGATCGTCATCGGCGCCAACGACATCGTGAACCCGGCGGCGCAGGACGATCCCACCAGCCCCATCGCCGGCATGCCGGTGCTCGAAGTCTGGAAGGCCAAGACCAGCATCGTGATGAAGCGCAGCATGGCCAGCGGCTATGCGGGTGTGGACAACCCGCTGTTCTACAAAGAGAACAACCGCATGCTCTTCGGCGACGCCAAGAAGATGCTGGACGAGGTGCTGGTGGCGCTGAAGAGCTGAGCTGCACGCGAGCGCACCGCGGCACCGCGGCGCCGTGGCGCGCAACGCCAAGGCCCTGGCGCTGCTCGATCCCCTGCTGCTGCAGCCCCGGTCGAGCCAGCCACCTCGACCCTCGTCACCGCCAGCGGCCCGGCCGCGCCCGGCAACGTCAACCCGGAATGTCCGGCTCCACCAGCACGGCCAGCTGCGCCAGCGATTCCTGCCAGCCGAGATAACACATCTCCAGCGGGATCGGCTCGGGGATGCCGGCCTGTTCGACTTGCAGCTCCGTGCCGCAGGACACCGCGGTCAGCCGCACGGTGACCTCCATCGTGCCGGGCAGCCCGGCGTCGTCGAAGCGGTCGTTGTAGCGGATGCGTTCGTGCGGCACCAGTTCGAGGTACTCACCACCAAAGCTGTGGCCCAGGCCGCTGCCGAAGTTGTGGAAACTCATGCGGAAGCCGCCGCCGACACGCGCGTCCAGCTGGTGCACCTCGCAGGTGAAGCCGTAGGGCGGCAGCCACTTGGCCAGCGCCTTCGCCTCGGTGAAGGCACGGTACACCTTCTGCGGCGAAGCGCGCAGCACGCGGTGCAGACGGACGGTGCGGTCGGTCATGGGGTGCTCCTGTCGCGCGAGACCGCGCTGCAGACGCGAGGCTAGCGGAAGCCGACACCCCGGGCTCCGCTATCGAATCCCCTGATAGGAAGCCGTCAGCCAGACGTCAGAATTCCCCGACGACGGTGGCGGGACGCTGATGGAGAAGACTTGGCTCAAGCAGTACCCGGCCGGCGTGCCGGTGGAGCTGCGCGCCGACGTCTACCCTTCGCTGGTGGCGCTGCTGGATGACAGCTACGCGCAGTACCGCGACCGGGCAGCCTGCCGCTGCATGGGCCGCGACTTGAGCTACGGCCAGCTCGACGACCTTTCGCGCGCGCTGGCCGCCTGGCTGCAGGGCCGCGGCCTGGTGCGCGGCGACCGCGTGGCGGTGATGCTGCCCAACGTACCGCAATACCTGGTGGCCGTGGCCGCCATCCTGCGCGCAGGGCTGGTGGTGGTGAACGTGAGCCCGGCCCACACGCCACGCGAACTGGAATACCAGCTCAGGGACGCCGGCGCCAGGGCCATCGTGGTGATCGAGGAGGCCGCGGCCACGCTGCAGCAGGTGCTCGACCATGTGCCGGTGCCGCACGTGCTGCTTACCGGCGCGGGCGACATGCTGGGCCCGCTGAAGGGTCCGCTGGTCAACCACCTGGCGCGCCGCGTGCGCAAGCGGGTGCCTTCTTTCCAGCTGCCCGGCGCCACGCGCCTGGCAGCCGCGCTCAGGCGCGGCCGCCGCATGGCGCTGCAGCCCGTGACCGTGGGGCCCGACGACATCGCGCTGCTGCAATACACCGGCGGTACCACCGGCCCGTGCAAGGGGGCCGTGCTGCTGCACCGCAACCTGGTGGCCAACCTGCTGCAAAGCCGCGCCTGGTACCAGCCGGCGCTGGCGCGCATTCCGGCCGGCGAACAGCCCATGACGGTGTGCGCGCTGCCGCTTCACCACATCTATGGCTTCAACGTCGTCATGCTGCTGGGGCTGCATACCGGCGGCTGCAGCCTGCTGATCCCGAACCCGCAAGACACGGCGGCGCTGCTGAAGACACTGGCACGCGAGCGCGTGCACAGCTTTCCGGCCGTCGACACGCTGTTTGCCAACCTGCTGCAGCACCCCGACTTCGACCGCGTCGACTGGAGTCACCTGCGCCTGAGCATCGGCGGCGGCATGGCGGTGCAGCAGACCACGGCACGCGGCTGGCTGGAGCGCACCGGCTGCCCGATCTGCGAAGGTTACGGCCTCAGCGAGACCAGCCCCTCGGTCACCTGCAATCCGGTGGACACCAGCGAATGGAGCGGCCACATCGGCCTGCCGCTGCCCGGCACCGAGGTGGCGCTGCTGGACGACGACGGCCAGCCCGTGCCCGCGGGCACGCCGGGCGAACTGGCCGTGCGCGGCCCGCAGGTGATGGCCGGCTACTGGCAGCGTCCCGACGAAACGGCCCGCGTGATGACGCCCGACGGCTGGTTGCGTAGCGGCGACATCGCGGTGGTGGACAGCCGCGGCAACTTCCGCATCGTCGACCGCAAGAAGGACCTGATCTTCGTCAGCGGCTTCAACGTCTACCCGGGCGAAGTGGAAGACGTGTTGACGCAGATGCCTGGCGTGCAGGAATGTGCCGTCGTCGGCATCCCCGACGCCCGCGCCGGCGAAGCCGTCAAGGCCGTGGTGGTGCGCCAGGCGCCCTCCACCGCGCGGCCCACCGAGGCCGACGTGCGCGCCTGGTGCGAGGCCAACCTGACGGGCTACAAGCGGCCCAAGGTGGTGGAGTTCCGCACCGACCTGCCCAAGACGCCGGTGGGCAAGGTGCTGCGGCGCGCGCTGCGCGAGCCCGTCTAGAGAGTACGGGCTGAAACCATGACGGTACGCCTACACGTCGACTCGCCGCTGGCCGCCGACGCCGAGATGTCGCTGCCGCCCGGCGCCGCCCGCCATGCGCAGGTGCGGCGCGTGCAGCCGGGCGACACGCTGCTGCTCTTCGACGGCGCAGGGGCCGACTGGCCGGCCACCGTGCTGGCAGTGGGGCGCAGCGAGGTGCGCGTGCAGGTGGGCCGCCCGCAGCCAGTAGCCACCGAGTTGCCGCGCGCCGTGACGCTGGCCGTGGGCATGCCGGCCAACGAACGCATGGACACGCTGGTGGAGAAGGCCACCGAACTGGGCGTGGCCGCGATACAGCCGCTGATGACACAGCGCTCGGTGCTGCGCCTGGCCGGCGAACGCGCCACGCGCAAGCAAGCGCACTGGCAGGCGATTGCCGTGGCCGCATGCGAACAGTGCGGCCGCGCGCGTGTCCCCGTGGTATCGCCAGTGCGCGAACTGGCTGACTGGCTGGCCCACGCGCCTGGCGAGCTCCACGGTACGACCGAAGGTCCAGGGCGGCACGCGCCGCTGCGTGTAATGCTCAGCCTGCAGCCCGATGCCGTGGCCTTGCCGGCGTTGCCCGGAACCGGCACCGGCTGCGTGTTCGCGCTCAGCGGCCCCGAAGGTGGCCTGACGCCCGAAGAAGAAGCCGCCGCACGCGCCGCCGGCTTCCGGCCCGTGGCCCTGGGCCCTCGTGTGCTGCGCGCCGACACCGCGCCGCTGGCCTTGCTGGCCTGGCTGGGCATCGCACAGAGCCATACCTCGGTCGGGTGACGAGCCCGACGGGTCTGGCAGAGTCACGCCCTCGACTTCGCCACCTTGGAAGGACCTCCTCATGGGATTGCTCGACAACGTCATCGGCGCGCTCGGCGCCAACGCCGGCGGCAACGGCGGCCAGGCCGACCCGCTGCAGGCCATCCTGGGCATGCTGGGCCAGGGCGGCGGGCTTGGCGGCCTCGTGTCGCAACTGCAGCAGGGCGGCCTGGGCGACGTGGTGAACTCGTGGGTGTCCACCGGCGCCAACCAGCCCGTCACGGGCGAACAGTTGGGGCGCGTGCTCAACAACGACGCCGTGGCCGGCTTTGCGCGCCAGATGGGCGTGAACCCGCAGGACGCGCTGGGCACGCTGGCCCAGATGCTGCCGCAGGTGGTGGACAAGCTCACGCCCGACGGTCGGGTGCCGCAGGGTGACCTGGGCGCACTGCTGGGCGGCCTTGGCGGCGATTCGGGCGGCGCCGGCGGCCTGGGTGACCTCGCTGGCATGCTGGGCGGGCTGCTCAACAAGCGCTGAGCCGGCGGCCAGCGAACACGCTGGCGGCATTGGCCGCTTACGGCCCTTTGCAGGAACCAGAGCGGGCACTCGGCGAGCGACTCCTCCGTGGCTTGAGCGGCAGGCGGTGCCCGGCGGCGTCGCCGTGTGTGGCGCCGAGCAGCGCAGTCTTGAGGGCGGCGCGCGCAGCGCGCTTCGTGAACTGACTTGCCGCATCCTGTCTGAGCGTAGCGAACGAAGTGAGCGCAGCGAGTTATGCGGCACGCCCTCAAGGCGAGCAGCGCAGGGGAGTCGGTGCGCAGCACCGACCGCCACAGTCGGCGACGCTGCCGGGCGCCGCCTGCCGCGACCGGCCCGTTTCCTCGAACGCGGAAAGCGGACGCTGAACGTCGGCAAAGGGCCGATTGCCGACGGTCCCCTGGTTTCGTCCGATCCCCGGACGCCGGGCGCCGCCCTCAGTCGCGCCGACCTTCGGCGTGCAGCGACAGGATGTCCACCGCCGCGCGGTTGCAGGGCGTGGGCACGCCCAGGCGTCGGCCGCGTTCGACCACGTCGCCGCTGAGCCAGGGCAGTTCGAGTCGGTTGCCTCGCTCCAGGTCGTGGTGCATCGACGAACTCATCGTCTCGGGCAGCGTGTCGGCGAAGGCCAGGCGGTTCTCGGCGTACTCGGGCGGCAGCGCCACGCCCTCGGCACGCGCGACCTTCACCACCTCGTCCATCACATCGTGCAGGAAGGCGTGCGAGCGCGGGTGGCTGCGGATGCGGCCGATGGGCAGGCGTGCCAGCGTCGTGGTGGCCGACAAGCCGACGAGGAAGACGAACTTCTCCCACTGGGCATGGCGGATGCGCGGGCTGAGTTCGTGGTCGATGCCGGCATCGGCACACGCCGAGGCGAAAGCCTGCAGACGCGGGCTGGAACTGCCGTCGAATTCCCCGAAGACCAGCCGCGCCATGGTGCCGCCATGGCGGATGACGCCAGGCTCGGCGATATGCGAAGCGATGTAGCCCACGCCACCGGCCACGTGGCGCGCACCCAGCGCTTCGCGCAGCAGATCGTCCTTCACGACGCCGTTCTGGAACGAAATCACCACCGTGTCTTCGCCCAGCAACGGCCACAGCGATTGCGCCGCGTCCACGGTGTCCCAGAGCTTGACCCCGAAAAGCACCAGGTCGGCCCCGGCGATCCCGGACGGGTTCTCGAACACGCGCACCTGTGGCAGGTGCAGGTCGCCCAGCGGGCTGAGCACACGCAGCCCGTGCTTGCGCAGCGACTGCAGGTGTGCTCCGCGCGCAACGAAGCTGACCTCGTGCCCGGCTTGCGCCAGCCGGCCGCCAAAGTAGCCGCCGACGCCCCCGCTGCCCATGATGGTGATCCGCATATTCAGTCTGCCTTTCTGCCGAATGCCGGGTCGATGCGCAGCAGCGCCGCCGCCGCGAACGAAGGCAGCGTGGCCACGCAGGCCCAGATGAAGAAGTTGACGTAGCCCAGCTGCGTCTGCAGCCAGCCCGCGCCCATGCCGGGCAACATCATGCCCAAGGCCATGAAGCCGGTGCACAGCGCGTAGTGCGCGGTCTTGTGCGGGTTGGGGCCGCCGGCGCCGTCGGTGCCCGGTGCACCGTCGTGGCCGCCGGCCACCATGAGCATATAGACCATGTAGGCGGTGAAGCCGAAGCCGTAGCCAAACTGTTCCACCGCCACCGCCGCACTGACGAGCCACAGGCTGGACGGCTGCCACCAGGCCAGCGCCACGAACACGGTGTTGGGCAGGTGCATGCAGATCATCAGAGGCCACAGCAGCCGCTTCAGGCCGCCGCGGCTGATGACCCAACCGCCCAGCAGCCCGCCCAGCGTCAGCGCCGAGATGCCCACCGTGCCGTAGGCGATGCCCACGTCCTGGGTCGTGAGACCCAGGCCGCCGGCGCTCGTCGGGTCGAGCAGAAAGGGCGTCACCAGCTTGAGCAGCTGCGCCTCGGCGAAGCGGTACAGCAGCAGGAAGGCCAGCAGCCGCACGATCTCCTTCTTGCGGAAGAAGGCCGCGAAGACGGTGCCGAAGTCGGCCCAGAAGGTGGCGCTGCGGGGCACGGGCCGGTCGGCCGACGGTCGCGGGAGGGCCCATTGGTGGTACGCGGCGGCGGCCACGAACAGCAGCGCCAGCAGCCCGAACACCCAAGCCCAGGCCAGGGCCACCTGCCCCGTGCGCTGCGCCAGGTGCCCGGCCAGATAGACCAGCCCGCCCTGGCCGCCGATCATCGCCAACCGGTAGAAGGTGCTGCGCACGCCGACGAAGGCAGCCTGCGCCGCGGGAGGCTGGGCCAGCATGTAGAAGCCGTCGGCGGCGATGTCGTGCGTGGCCGAGGCGAAGGCCATCAGCCAGAAGATCACCAGCGTGGTCTGCAGGAAGGCCGGTGCCGGCACCGCCAGTGCCACGCAGGCCAGCGCCGCGCCGACGACGAACTGCAGCGCCACGATCCAGCGCCGCTTGGTACCCAGCAGATCCACGAGCGGCCCCCACAGTGGCTTGATCACCCACGGCAGATAGAGCCAGCTCGTCAGCAATGCGATCTCGGTGTTGGACACACCGAGGTTCTTGTACATGACGACGGCCAGCGTCATCACCACCACGTAGGGCAGGCCCTGGGCGAAGTAGAGCGTGGGGATCCAGCGCCAGGGGCGGGCGGCAGTGAGCAGGGACGGGGCCAAGGGTTGCGTGGGTGATGTCGGAGCGGGCGCGCCGGACGCGATGTTCACACGCTTCGTGGACCCGTCCGCCGCGCAGCAGTGTTGTAGGGAAGCCGCAGTGCCGCTCTGAAAGCGCCTTCCCGCTCACGACCTAGGTTATTCCGGATGTGCCTGCTTATGCTCCGCGGCAACACTGCGCTCGGGTGCATCGCACTCCGGCGAGTCGGCTTGAAGACCGGCCACCATCACAACCTTCGAGGAACCCCGATGAAACTGAAGACCGTCGTTGGCAGCCTGGCGCTGCTGGGTTTGGCCACGCACACGCTGGCGCAGACACCGCCCCCGGCACAGCAGCGCATCACCATCACCGGCTCCAGCATCAAGCGCATCGCCGCCGAAGGCTCGCTGCCGGTGCAGGTGATCAGCCGCGCCGAGCTCGACCGCCAGGGCATCGCAAGCACGGAACAGCTGATCATGCAGCTGAATATCAACGGCAACGGCCTCGACAACCTGGCCGGCAACGCCGACGTGGTGGACGGCGCCGCGCGCGGCAACAACGGCGCCACCAGCGCCAACCTGCGTGGCCAGGGCAGCAATGCCACGCTCATCCTGCTGAACGGCCGCCGCGTCGCGGCCCACGGCCTTAACGGCGGCACGGTCGACCTGAACCAGATCCCCTTCGCTGCCATCGAGCGCATCGAGATCCTGAAGGACGGCGCCAGCGCCACCTACGGCACGGATGCGATTGGCGGCGTCATCAACTTCATCCTGCGCACCAACGTCGAGGGTGTGACGGTCAACGGGATGATCGACATCCCCCAGGACAAGGGCGGCCAGATCTACGGCGCCTCGGTCGTCGCCGGTTTCGGCGACCTGGAGCGCCAGGGTTTCAACTTCATGGCCTCGCTGGCGGTGCAGGACAGCAAGATCCTGCGCGGCGACCAGCGCGACTTCGTCAGCGCCTACCAGCCCGACCGTGGCGTCTCGCCCGACACCCGCGGCACGCCCATTGCCACGCTGTTTGCGGTGGCCGGCACGCAGGGCAACGTGCTCACGTCCAACGGCAGCAACACCACCGGCCCGCTGGACTTCGCCACGCCAGGCCTGCGAGTCAACGGCATCAACGTGCTCGACCTGCCCGGCGGCGCCGGCTGCTCGTCGGTTGATGGCATGAGCCCCTACCAGGAGGCGCTGTGGGCCTCGCCCGCGGCCAAGTACGGCTGCGCCTGGGATACCGGCCGCGCCGCCGTCATCCAGCAACCCGTGCGCAACACCAACCTGGTGTCGCGCTTGACCTTCAAGCTCGGCGCGCACCAGCTCTATGCCGAAGCCGTATTGGGCAAGTCCGAGTCGGCCAAGAGCTTCTCACCCAACCAGATCACCAGCGGCACCGGCACCGCCAACACCTCGCTGCCTAACGGCACGACCATTCCCAGCCCCTTCCGCAACCTGCGCTACCCCAGCACGGGCGCGTCCTACACCGAGGTTTTCAACCAGCTCGTCGCCGCTTTCCCGGCTCAGGAAGTCAACCGCGGTCTGCCAATGGCCTTCCGCTGGCGCTGCATGGTCTGCGGCAACCGGGAGATCACTACCGAGAGCGAAACCAAGCGGGTGCTGCTCGGCGCAGAGGGCACGCTGCCCTTCGCCGCCGACTGGGACTACCGCGTCGGCTTCGCCCAGGCCAGCAGCGACACCTCGTCCGAAGTCGGCACGGGCTACCACTACTGGCAGCCCTTCGCCGACCTCATCAACACCGGCGTGCTGAACCCCTTCTCGCTGACGCAAACGGCGCAGGCCATCACGGCGCTGGACGCCATCTCGGCCAAGGGCGTGACGCTCTACGGAGGCAAGTTCACGATGCAGCAAACCGACGCCGTGGTCAGCGGGCCGCTGTTCAAGCTGCCCGGCGGCACGGCCATGGCCGCCTTCGGTCTGGACGTGCGCACCGAGAAGTACAAGTTCGACGGCGATCAGCGGCCCGACGCCAATACGGTCGGTGCACTGATCTTCAACGTGCCCTTCGACAACGCGCTGGCCACCGCCGGCACGCTGAAGCGTGACATCAAGGCGGTCTACGCCGAAGTGGCACTGCCCGTGCTGAAGCAGCTGGAAATCACCGGCGCGGTACGGCGAGACGACTACACGGGCTTCGGCACCACCACCAACCCGAAGGTCTCGTTCAAGTACACGCCGAGCGACCGCTTCCTGATGCGCGGCGCCTACAGCTCCGGGTTCCGCGTGCCCACCTTCAAGCAGATGTTCGACCCGCTCACCGAGTCGACCTACGTCGGTGCCGATTACGCCGACCCGGCCAAGTGCCCGACGCGCGTGGTTTCGGCCACGCCGGGATGCGAACGCGTCAACCCGCTGATCTTCTTTGGCGGCAAGGCCACGTTGCAGCCCGAAGAAGCGACGATGAAGAGCCTGGGCTTCGTGTTCCAGATCACGCCCGAGCTCAGCGGTAACCTGGACTGGTGGTCGGTCACGCGCGACGGCTCCATACAGTCGCTAGGCCTGACGACGCTGTCGGCCAACTACGAGCTCTTCCCGGAGAACTTCATCCGCGACACGTCGAACAACCTCGTCGCGGTCGACACGCGTTGGGTCAACACCGGCGAGACCGTCACCAAGGGCCTGGAGTTCGGCCTGCGCGGCGGGTTCAACGCCGACGGCGCACGCTGGAATGCCGCCTTCGACGTGTCCTACCTGCTCGAGAAGAAGTCGCGCCTGATCGCGAGCGCTCCGTTCGGTGCCAGCGAGGTGGGCCGCTTCACGCGTGCGGGCGACCTGGGCATCCGCTGGAAGCACACGCTGTCGATTACGCGCACCCAGGGCGACTGGTCGGCCACGCTGGCCCAGGTCTACCGCACCGGTTATGCCGACTACGTGATCCCCGGCATCGCCAACGGCACTGTCAAGCCCGCGAACTGGAACCCCCTCGTGCAGCCCTACGAGGTCTTCAACCTGAGCGTCGGCTACAGCGGCATCAAGAACATGAGCATCGTCGCCGGCATCAAGAACCTGTTCAACGAAGACCCGCCGTTCAGCGTCACCTACGACACCAACACCGGTGCCGGCAGCAGCTGGGAGCCCCGTGTGGCCGACCCGCGTGGCCGTGCCTACACGCTGCGCGTGGAGTACAAGTTCTTCTGACCTCAACGCAGCAGAACCGGGGGCCTCGAACGAGGCCCCTTTTTGTTTGAACCCCACCGCTCATGTTCAACCTGCTGCTGAAGAAGCTCGCCACGCTGCTGCCCACGCTGTTGGGCGTGACGCTGGTGGCCTTCGCGCTGATACGGCTGATCCCGGGCGACCCGATCGAGATCATGGTCGGCGAACGCCGGCTGGACGAAGCCGCGCGTACCGCGCTGATGGCGCAGCTGGGCCTGGACCAGCCATTGCACGTGCAGTACGGGCGTTATGTGCTGCAGCTGCTGCAGGGCGACCTGGGCAAGAGTCTGGTCACTCGCGAGCCGGTGTCAGCCGAGTTCGCGGTGCTGTTCCCGGCCACCGTCGAACTGGCGCTGGCCGCGCTGCTGCTGGCGCTGCTGCTGGGCCTGCCGCTGGGCGTGGCCGCGGCGCTGAAGCGTGGCTCGTGGTTCGACCAACTGGTCATGGCGCTGGCCACGCTGGGCAACAGCATGCCGGTGTTCTGGTGGGGGCTGATCCTCATCATGTTCTTCAGCGTCGGGCTGGAATGGACGCCGGTCAGCGGCCGCATCGGCATCGAGTTCGACGTCGACACCGTCAGCGGCTTCATGCTCGTCGACAGCGCGCTGGCCGACCTGCGCGGGCAGGAGAGCGGCGCCTTCGCCAGCGCCATGCTGCACCTGCTGCTGCCTGCCACGGTGCTGGGCACGATACCGATGGCGGTGGTGGCGCGCATGACACGCAGTGCGATGCTCGAGGTGCTGCGCGAGGACTACATGCGCACCGCGCGCGCGAAGGGCCTGAGCCCGGCGCGGGTCATCGTGCACCACGGGCTGCGCAACGCGCTGATCCCCGTCGTCACCGTGCTCGGCCTGCAGGTGGGCAGCCTGCTCGGCGGCGCGGTGCTCACCGAAACGATCTTCTCGTGGCCGGGCATCGGCAAGTGGCTCATCGACGCCATCGCGCGGCGCGACTATCCGGTGGTGCAGGCCGGCATCCTGATCTCGGCGCTGGTCTTCATCGGGGTGAACCTGCTCGTCGACCTGCTGTACGGCGTCGTCAACCCACGGCTGCGTGGGGGTGGTCATTGAACACGGCGAATACCCTGACCGACGCCCTGCCGGCCGACACGCCTCCACCCTCGCCATGGCGTGAGTTCGTCACTGCGTTCAGCACCAACCGCGGCGCCACGATCGCTTTCTTCGTCTTCGTCACTGTCGTGCTGGGCGCCCTCTTTGCGCCCTGGCTGGCACCGCACGACCCGCTGCAGCAGTTCCGCGACCACATGCTCACGCCGCCGCTGTGGCAGGCCGGTGGCTTGGCGCAATTTCCGCTCGGCACCGACGAACTGGGCCGCTGCCTGCTCAGCCGACTGCTGCATGGCGGGCGCGTCTCGCTGCTGATCGGCTTCAGCGCCGTGACGCTGGCGCTGCTGCCGGGGGTGGTGCTGGGCCTGATCGCAGCTTTCGGCAAGAGCTGGCTCTCGGCCGCCATCATGCGCGTGATGGACGTGCTGCTGGCCCTGCCCGGGCTGCTGCTGGCCATCGGCGTCATCAGCATCCTGGGGCCTGGGCTGGTGAACACGGTGATCGCCATCGCGGTGGGCGCGCTGCCCGGCTACGTGCGGCTGACCCGCGGCGCGGCGCTGGCTGAGCTCGCCAAGGACTACGTCACCGCCAGCCGCGTGGCCGGCGCCGGTCGGCTGCGGCTGATGTTCGACACCGTGCTGCCGAATTGCCTGGGGCCGCTGATCATCAACGCCACCTTGGGCTTCAGCTCGGCCATCCTGGAGACGGCCGCGCTCGGCTTCCTGGGCCTGGGCGTGCAGCCGCCACTGCCCGAATGGGGCAGCATGCTGAGCGCGGCGCGCGACTACATCGAGCGTGCGCCGTGGGTGGTGACGATGCCGGGGCTGGCCATCCTGGGCACGGTGCTGGCAATCAACCTGATGGGCGACGGGCTGCGCGATGCGCTCGACCCGAAGCTGCGGTCAGCCTCATGACGGCGCTGCTGGAAGTGCGCAAGCTGCGCGTCGACTTCGGCGGCTTCACGGCCGTCGACGGCGTCGATCTCGATGTGGCGCACGGTGAGTTGCTGGGCATCGTCGGCGAGTCGGGCAGCGGCAAGAGCGTGTCGATGATGGCGCTGATGGGACTGATCGACGCGCCGGGCATCGTCAGCGCCGACGCAATGCGCTTCGACGGTCACGACCTGCTGACGATGAGCGCGGCGCAACGCCGGCGCGTCATCGGCAAGGACATCGCGATGGTGTTCCAGGACGCGCTGAACAGCCTGAACCCCAGCCACACGGTGGGCGACCAGGTGCGCGAGGTGCTAAGGGTGCACCTGGGCCTGCGCGGCGCGGCGCTGGAAGCGCGTGTGTTCGAACTCTTCGAGCTGGTGGAAATACCGGCCGCGAAGCAGCGCCTTCGCAACTACCCGCACCAGATGAGCGGGGGCATGAACCAGCGCGTGATGATCGCGATGGCCATTGCGTGCCAACCCCGGTTGCTGATCGCCGATGAGCCGACCACGGCGCTGGACGTCACCATCCAGGCCCAGGTGATGGACCTGCTGACGCGGCTGCAGCGTGAACAGGGCCTCAGCCTGGTGCTGATCACGCACGACCTGGCGGTGGTGGCCGAGATGGCACGCCGCGTGGCAGTGATGTACGCCGGCCAGGTGGTGGAGACAGCGCCCGTCGACACGCTCTTCAGCCAGCCGCGCCACCCCTACACCGCCGCACTACTGGCCGCGCTGCCCGAACACAACCGGGGCGCAAGCCGGCTGGCCACGCTGCCCGGCATCGTGCCCGGCCGCCGCGACCGCCCCGCCGGCTGCCTGCTGGCGCCACGCTGCAGCCACGTGCAACCTCGCTGCGTGCAGGAACGGCCGGGGCTGCACGGCCAGGGCCAGGAAAACCGTGCAGAGGCCGTGCGCTGCTTCTTCCCGCTGACCCCGCAGGCAGGGGCGCATGGCTGAGGCGCCCGTCACCCACGCCAGCGTTATGCGCGCCGAGAGCCTGGCGCGCCACTACCGCAGCCCGCGAGGCTTCCTGCGCGGCCACGCCACGGTGAAGGCGCTGAACGGCGTGAGCTTCGAACTCGCCGCCGGACGCACGCTGGCCGTGGTGGGCGAATCGGGATGCGGCAAGAGCACGCTGGCGCGCCAGCTGACGCTGATCGAGCCGCCGACGGCCGGTGCGCTGTTCATCGACGGGCACGATGCCGCGAACACCGACGCCGCCACGCTGCAGCGCCTGCGCCGGCGCGTGCAGATGGTGTTCCAGAATCCGTATGCGTCGCTGAACCCGCGCAAGACCATCGCAGCGGCGCTGGCCGAGCCGCTCGTCATCCACACGCCGCTGAACCGGGCCGAGCGCGCCGAGCGCGTGGCGCAGATGCTGCAACACGTGGGCCTGCGGCCCGAACACGCGGCGCGCTACCCGCACATGTTCAGCGGCGGTCAGCGCCAGCGCGTGGCGGTGGCGCGCGCGATGATGCTGCAGCCCGCCGTCGTCGTTGCCGATGAACCGACCTCGGCGCTGGACGTGTCGATACAGGCGCAGATCCTCAACCTCTTCATGGACCTGCAGGAAGCCACCGGCACTGCCTACGTCTTCATCAGCCACAACCTGGCGGTGGTGGAACACGTGGCGCACGAAGTGATGGTGATGTACTTCGGCAGCGCCGTGGAGCAAGGCCCCAAGGCGCAGGTGCTGGGCGCGCCGCTGCATCCCTACACGCAGGCGCTGCTGTCGGCCGTGCCGGCGCTGAAGGCGCAGGACCGCCGGCAGCGTGTGCCGCTGCAGGGCGAGATGCCCAGCCCGCTTTCGCCGCCCACGGGCTGCACCTTCCACACGCGCTGCCCGCTCGCGGTGGCGCGCTGCCGGGCCGAGGTGCCCACATTGCGCGAGCTGGCCGGGCGGCGTGTCGCCTGCCACGTGGTGGCCGGCTGAGCACGCGGGCACAGCGCCCGCGGAACGCCGCCCCACGCCTAAACTCGACCTCGCGCCGCTACCCCGGGGCGCGCCTCACGCCCAGAAGTACCCGCCATGCAAGACCCCGACCTCGCCCAGGCCCTGCGAGCCGCCATCCTGGCACAGGACTTTGCGTCGACGCCCGATTCCTGGCAGTACGACGCACCGCTCGGCCTGCACCCCAGCATCGACTTGGCGCTGGCCGTCTTTCCGCGCACCGGCCCACCACGCTGGGCCAACGTGCTCTCTTCGCGTGAACATCCGCAAGGCGTAGTGGCCGAGCTGGGCCCCGACGCCGGCGCAGTGCGAAACGTGCAATTCCTGTGTGATTTGCAGAACGAGCGCGGCGAATCCATCGTCTGGCTGCCCGGCGCAGACTGGTCCACGCTCGACTTCCGCCCGCTGTCCGGCAACGGCCCGTGGCGCTTCGTTGCGCCCTACCCGGCTTCGCTGCTCAAGCTGATGGTGGCCTTTGGCGTGGCGCTGGCCGTCGACCGTGGCCTGTGCCACTGGCCCGCCGCGCTCGAACCGATGATCGTCATCAGCGACAACCGCTCGACGGACGAGTGTGTTGCACTGATGCACCGCTGTGGCGTCGTCGGCCTGCTGAACCAGTCCCTGGCCGAGCGCGGCCTGACGACGCTGCAGCTCAACGACACCACGCCCGCCGGCGGCTGGCGCAACGCCGACGGCGCCGGCGTCGGTCACATCCACATGACGGCCTGGGACAGCCTGCGCCTGCTTTGGCTGATCGACGCCGCCGCGCCGCCGCCGCCCTGGCTGCCACCGGGCCTGCCGCCGCTGTTGCAGCCAGCGAGTGCCGCCCGCCTGCACGACGTGCTGCGGCGGCAGCAGCTGGAGGAAACGCTGTCGTCCGGCTCGCTGAAGCACCTGCCCGGCTGGGTACCCGGGCTACCCGACGCGCCGGTGTTCGCGCACAAGACTGGCAACACCGACAACTACGCGTCCGACGCCGGCATCGTGCAGCAAGGCGGTACGCACTACATCGTGTCCGTGTTCACGAGCCTGGGCCGGCGTTATGCGCCCGTGGCAGCGGCCGCCACCACCTGGCGGCTGCCAGCACTGGGCGCAGCGGTGCACCGCATCGCAGAGGCCCTGGCTTGAACGCCATGCCGGCCCTTCCGGCCTTCGGCGGCTACGCGGCGTTGCCTCAGGGCAGCCTGATCGGTGTCGTCGCGCCCGCCGGCCCGGTGGAACCCGAGCGCCTGGAGGCCGTGCCGGCGCTGTACGCGCGCTTCGGCTACCGGTGCCGCGTCTACCCTGGCTGCAGCCAGCGCAGCAGCTACCTGGCCGGGCCTGACGCGCTGCGTCTGGCCGACCTGCACGCGGCACTGGCCGACCCCGAGGTGGCCGCACTGCACGCCATCCGCGGGGGCTACGGCTGCATGCGTCTGCTCGACGCCGTCGACACCACGCTGCTGCGTGCGCGGCCGAAGCTGCTCATCGGCTACAGCGACCTCACCGCCCTGCACGCGCTGTGGGCACGCGAGGGCCTGCCGACGCTGCACGCGCCGATGGCGGCGTCGGACATCCTGTTGCCGGGCCGGGAGGCCGACCGCGACGCGCTGTTCGCGCTGCTGCAAGGCGGCCTGCGTGCCGGCGCGGTGCTGGCGCCAGCGCTCGAAGCTTCGCCCCTGCACGTGGGCGGCCGTGCCGAGGGGCGCCTGATCGGCGGCAACCTCAGCCTGGTAGCCGCGCTGCTGGGCACGCCCTGGGCCTGGGATGCGCGCGGCGCGCTGCTCTTCCTGGAAGACGTGAGCGAAGACCTCTACCGCGTCGACCGCCTGCTCACGCAGCTGCGCCTGGCCGGCGTGCTGGACGTTGCTGCCGGCATCGTGCTGGGCAGCTTCACCGAGGCCGAGTCACCCACCGCGCTGCTGCAATCGCTGCTGCAGCCGCTGTGCGAGCGCCAGCGCAAACCGCTGCTGGCCGGCTGGCCCGCCGGCCACGGCACGCCCAACCGGCCGCTGCCGCTGGGCCTGAACGCCATGCTCGATGCCGATGCCGGCACGCTGACCCTCACCGAGACGCTGCTACACGGCCCCGCGCCGTCAGCGGCCCGGCTGGTGCAAGCCGCAAAATAGCGCGATCACTTTCGCGGCGCCTTGCCGCCTCCGCCATGAACCAGCCCACCCTGGCCAGCCTCGGCCCCGCCGTGCAGACGACGAGCCTGCACTCCCTGCCTCTCATCGCGCGCGGCAAGGTGCGTGACCTGTATGCCGTCGGCGCCGACCGCATGCTGATGGTGGCCAGCGACCGCTTGAGCGCCTTCGACGTGGTGATGAAGGCGCCGGTACCCGGCAAGGGCCGGCTGCTGACAGAAATGGCGCTGTTCTGGTTCGACCTGCTGAAGCACACCGTACCCAACCACCTCAGCGGCGAAGCGCCCGAGAGCGTGGTCGCCGCCGACGAGGTGGCCCAGGTGCAGGGCCGCAGCATGCTCGTCAAGCGCCTGACGCCGCTGCCCTGCGAGGCGGTGGTGCGCGGCTACGTCGTCGGCTCGGGCTGGAAGGAATACTCGAAGAGTGGCACCGTCTGCGGCATTCCCATGCCCGCCGGGCTGGCGATGACGACGCCGCTGGCGCAACCCATCTTCACGCCCGCCACCAAGGCCGCGGTGGGCGACCACGACGAGAACATCTCGTTCGCGCAGCTCGAAGCGCTGCTGGGTGCGGTGCGCGCGGCCGAGGTGCGGGACACGGCGATCCGCATCTACACGGCGGCACGCGACTACGCTGCCACGCGCGGCATCGTCATCGCCGACACCAAGTTCGAGTTCGGCCTCGACGAACACGGCACGCTGACGCTGATGGACGAGGTGCTGACGCCAGACTCATCCCGCTTCTGGCTTGCCGACGAACTGGCGCAGGGCCGCATCGTCGCGCTGGACAAGCAGCCGCTGCGCGATTGGCTGGCAAGCACCGGCGTCACCGGCGGCGCCGAGCAGGCGGCGCTGGACCTGCCCGAGAGCGTGATCCTGGGCGTGCACGAACGCTATGCCCGTGCACATCGGCTTCTGTGCAGCAGCCCGGCAGGGGCGGCGGCATGATCAGCAACCGCAACCTGCGCGCCCACCGCATCGCCGGCCTGGAAGGCGGCACGGCCGGCCCGCGGCTCATCGTCACCGGCGCCGTGCACGGCAACGAGACCGCAGGCACGAAGGGCATACGCCGCGTGCTGCGCGAGATCGACGACGGCGACATCGAGATCGTGCACGGAACGGTCACCTTCGTGCCGGTGTGCAACCCACTGGCCTACAACCACGTGCGGCGCATGGGCGAGCGCAACCTCAACCGCCGCCTGCAACCCACCGCCACGCCGCAGGATAACGAGGACCGCATCGCCGGCGTGCTGTGCCAGTGGCTGGCCGAACACGACGTGCTGCTCGACCTGCACAGCTTTCGCAGCCACGGCGAGCCTTTCGTGATGCGCGGCCCGGCCGACAACCGCGATCCGCTGGAGCCCTTTTCGCACGCCACGGCCGAGGCGCAGCTGGCCGCCCACGTGGGCGTGCGGCGCGTGGTCGAAGGCTGGATGCCGGCCTACGCCGAAGGCGTGGCTCGCCGCCGCGCGCGCGGCCTCACGCCCGGCGCGGTGCACGAAGACCCGAGCTACGGCATCGGCACCACCGAGTACATGCGCAGCCAGGGCGGCTGCGGTGTCACGCTGGAGTGCGGCCAACACGACGACCCCGCGGGCCCCGATGTGGCCTACTTTGCCATCCGCCAGACGCTGGCTCTGCTGGGCCTGGCCGACATCCCGCTGGCGCCGCCCGCGCAGCCCTTCGAGTGCTTGCAGCTGACCGAGGTGACCGACCGCCACGCCGAGGCCGACCGCTTCGTCAAACCCTGGACCAGCTTCGACCCGCTGGCCCAGGGCGAGCTCATCGCGGTGCGTGCCGATGGCAGCGAACTGCGCGCGCCGCAGGCCGGCTACATAGTCTTCCCCGATGTCTCGGCGCTGCCCGGGCACGAGTGGTTCTACCTGGCGCAGGCCAGCGCGCGGCCGCTGTAGGCGCGGCCGCCGCGGGCCGCGGTTTCAATCGGGCTTGATGCCCGCCCGCGTGACGATGTCCTTCCACGTCTTCTGCTGCGCCGCGATGTAGGCCGCGAACTCTTCCGGCGGCCCCCCGCCGCCCGAGGCCCCGTCGGCCGTGAAGCGCTCGGTGACCGAGTTGCTCTTCAGCGCCTTCAGGCTCTCCTCCTGCAGTCGCTTGACGACGTCGCGCGGCGTGCCGGCGGGCGCCAGGATGCCGTACCACTGCGAGGTCTCGAAGTCCTTGAAGCCCATCTCGGCCACCGTCGGCACGTCGGGCAGCTGCGGCAGGCGCTTGGCCGTGCCCACGGCGATGGCGCGCAGCCTGCCGCTCTTGATGTGCGGCAGCAGCGCCGGCAGCCCGGCACTGCTGGCCTGGGTGCGGCCGGCCAGCAGGTCGGTCAGCTGCGGGCCGGTGCCGCGGTAGGGAATGTGCACGATGAACATGCCCGTCACCAGCTTCAGGTATTCCATCGCCAGGTGGCCGGCGCTGGCGTTGCCGGCGCTGCCGTAGTTCAGCTTGCCCGGGTTCTGCTTCGCGTAGGCGACGAACTCCTTGAAGTCCTTGGCCGGCACGTCGGGGTGGATGACGAAGAGGTTCGGCACCTTGGCCAGCATCGTGACGGGCACGAAGTCCCGGTTCACGTCGTAGGGCTGGTTGGGAAAGATGTACGGGTTCACCGCCAGCGAGCCGACGTGGCCCAGGATGATGGTGTGGCCGTCGGGCTTGCTCTTGGCCACGTCCTGCATCGCCGGGATGCCGGCGCCGCCGCCCTTGTTGTCGACGAAAACCGTCTGGCCGAGCTGCTTGCTCAGTTCGTTGGCCACGGTGCGGGCGACGATCTCGCTCGTGCCGCCGGGCGCAAAGGGCACGACGAAGCGGATGCTCTGGCTGGGCCAGCCGGCCTGAGCGCGGCCCAGCGTGGGCAGGGCCAGCGCCGAAGCGGCCAGCACGGTGCGGCGTTGAATGCTCATGGGTCTTGTCTCCTGGAGCGGTGTGGAATGCAGACTCACCCATTGTGGCGCGACGGGATAATCGCCCGATGCCGAGTAAACGCGTGGTGGTGGGCCTGAGTGGCGGGGTGGACTCCGCCGTCACCGCCCACCTGCTGAAGGCCCAGGGTTTCGATGTCGTCGGCATCTTCATGAAGAACTGGGAAGGTGACGACGACGACGCCTACTGCTCCAGCAACGTCGATTTCGTCGACGCCGCGGCGGTGGCCGACGTGCTGGGCATCGAGATCGAACACGTCAACTTCGCTGCCGAATACAAGGACCGCGTCTTCGCCGAGTTCCTGCGCGAGTACGCCGCCGGCCGCACGCCCAACCCCGATGTGCTCTGCAACGCCGAGATCAAGTTCAAGGCCTTCCTCGACCACGCCATGCGACTGGGGGCCGACCGTATCGCAACGGGGCACTACGCGCGGGTGCGTGAACACGACGGCCGTTTCGAGCTGCTCAAGGGCCTGGACCCGGCGAAAGACCAGAGCTACTTCCTGCACCGGCTGAACCAGGCCCAGCTGGCGAAGACGCTGTTCCCGGTGGGCGAGCTGCGCAAGACCGAGGTGCGGCGCATCGCCGCCGAAATCGGCCTGCCGAACGCGAGGAAGAAGGACAGCACCGGCATCTGCTTCATCGGCGAGCGGCCCTTCCGCGACTTCCTCAACCGCTATCTGAACCACGCGCCCGGCCCCATGCTCGACGAGCACGGCCGCGAGCTCGGCCGCCACGTGGGCCTCAGCTTCTACACGCTGGGCCAGCGGCAGGGGCTGGGCATCGGCGGCGTGGCCACGAGCGCGGGCCCGCAAGGTCAGCACGCGCCCTGGTACGTGGCGCACAAGGACCTGGCCCACAACACGCTGCATGTGGTGCAGGGCCACGAACATCCCTGGCTGCAGTCGCGTTGGCTGGAAGCCGAGGATTGCAGCTGGGTGGCCGGCGCGCCACCCGCGCCGGGCGCGCTGGCCGCCAAGACCCGCTACCGCCAGGCCGACGCCCCGTGCACCTTAACGCTGCAGCCGGCCGGCTTCAGGCTTGACTTCGGCGCACCCCAGTGGGCCGTGACGCCCGGCCAGAGCGCCGTGCTCTATGACGGTGAGGTCTGCCTGGGCGGCGGGGTCATCGCGCGCGCCGAAACGCCCGATGTCGTGGCAGCCCGACCGCCTGACACTCTGCCGGCCCGGCGCCGGCGCGGCTGGCGTCCACCCACACCCGCCCGCAGCGGCTGAACCACCGGCCGCACGCCTAGAGTCGAACGACAGGCGGTGGTGGCACCAACGGCGCCGAGAATTCGGCGATGGTCTGCAGTGCGGCGTCACGCTGCGCAGTGCCCAGGAAGGTATGGCGGGCCGCTTCGGTGGCCATGGCCAGCAGGTCGACCTCGTTCAGCGTCGTGTGCTGCAGCAGCGCCGCGGCCTCTTCGCTCTGGTCGATGCAGCTCATCAACCGGTTGTCGGTGTGGTAGCTCAGGCTCACGCCGGCTTGCCACAGCTCGCTGATGGGGTGCGTCTCCAGCGACTTCGCCGCGCCGGTGTGCACGTTGCTGGTGGGGCAGACCTCCAGGTGCAGGCCGCGCTCGCGCACCGCGTCGACCATCCAGCGCCGCGCCGGGTCGCGCAGCGCATCGACCAGGTGCACGCCGTGGCCGATGCGCGTGGCGCCGTGGTCGGCAGCTTCCAGCACGCGCTCGGCGCCGTCGGCCTCGGCGGCGTGCAAGGTGATGGCTAGGCCGGCGTCGCGCACCAGGCGCAGGGCACGTGCGTGCTGTGACGGCGGGTGGCCCAATTCGGCGCCAGCGAGGTCGAAGCCGACCACGCCGCGGCCCTGGTACTTGAGCGCCAGGCGCGCGGCGCGTTCGGTTTCCTCCGGCGGCAGGTGGCGCATCGCGCAGACGATGAGGCCGCTTTTCTCGCCCAGCGGCAGCGGGCTTCTCGCCAGCCCGGCCAGCAGCGCTTCTACCGCTGCCTCGCCCGCCACGCCATGGCTTTCGAAGAGCAGCGGCGCGATGCGGAACTCGGCCAGCACGGCGCCTTCGGCCAGCGCGTCTTCCGCCGCCTCGAAGGCCACGCGCTCCATCGCGGCCGGGCTGGACATGGCCTCGACCGTCAGCCCAAAGCCTTCGAGGTACTTCAACAGGCTGCCGGCGTGGGCGTTGGCATCGAACCAGGCGGCCAGCCCGGCCACCGTGTCGGCCGCCGGCGTAATGCCGCGCTGGTGCAGCAGTTCCAGCAGCGTGGCCACGCGCAGGCCGCCGTCGAGGTGTTCGTGCAGCAGCACCTTGGGCAGCTGGCGGGCACGGGAGAGGGGGTCGGCGAGGGAGGTCGTCATCCGGCGATGCTAACGAGGGCCCCGGTCGGCCACCCGCTGGCCGACCGGGGCCCGACGTGAGTCTTGCTATCCTGCCCCACCTGACACGAAAGAGCCCTCGCCCATGTTCCGCCTGCCCCACCTGACCACCGCCCTGACCGCGACCGCGCTGCTCGCCCACGGCGCCGCGCAGGCCGAACCCGCCGTCATCTACGACATGGGCGGCAAGTTCGACAAGAGCTTCAACCAGGCCGGCTACGAAGGCGCCGAGCGCTGGAAGAAGGAGACCGGCAAGTCCTACATCGAGTTCGAGATCAGCAACCCGGCGCAGCGTGAACAGGCACAGCGCCGCATGGCGCAGCGCGGCGCCGACCCCATCGTCGGCATCGGCTTCAGCCAGGGCAGCAGCATGGAGAAGGTGGCCAAGGACTTCCCGAAGCTGAAGTTCGCGGTCATCGACGCCGTGGTCAAGCTGCCCAACGTGCAGAGCATCCTGTTCAAGGAACAGGAAGGCAGCTTCCTCGTCGGCATGATGGCCGCGATGGCCAGCAAGACCGGCAAGGTGGGTTTCGTCGGCGGCATGGACATCCCGCTCATCCGCCGCTTCGAGTGCGGCTACGCGCAGGGCGCGAAGTACGCCAACCCCAAGGTCGAGGTGACCGGCAACATGACCGGCACCACGCCCACGGCCTGGAACGACCCGGCACGCGGCGCCGAACTCGCCAAGTCGCAGTTCGCCGCCGGTGTCGACGTGATCTTCGCCGCTGCGGGCGGCACCGGCATCGGCGTCTACCAGGCCGCCAAGGACGCGAAGAAGCTCGCTATCGGCGTCGACAGCAACCAGAACCACGTGCAGCCGGGCACCATGCTCACGAGCATGGTCAAGCGCGTGGACGTGGCCGTCTACAACGCCTTCAAGGGCGTGACGCCGGGCATCACCAACCTGGGCCTGAAGGAGGGCGGCGTCGATGTGGCGCTGGACGAGCACAACGCCAAGCTGGTGACGCCCGAGATGAAGAAACGCGTCGATGCGGCGCGCGCCGACATCATCGCGGGCAAGATCCAGGTCATCGACTACATGGCGAACAACGCCTGCAAGTGATGTCGGTGGCGGCAGCAGCCACTGCGTCGGGGGCCTCACGGCCCCCGGCTGTTTTGATGCAGGGCATCGAAAAGCGCTTCGGCGCGGTGCGCGCCAACCGCGCCGTGCAGTTGCGCGTGGACAGCGGCACCGTCCACGGCATCGTGGGCGAAAACGGCGCCGGCAAGAGCACGCTGATGTCCATCCTCTACGGCTTCTACGAGGCCGATGCGGGCGAGATCAGCATCGAAGGCCTGCCGGCGAAGATCAAGGGCTCGCGCGAGGCGATCGCGCTGGGCATCGGCATGGTGCACCAGCACTTCATGCTGGTCGACACGCTGAGCGCGCTCGACAACGTGATGCTCGGGGCCGAGCCCTCGTGGCGCCTGAACGTGGCACGCGCCGAGGTGCGTGCGAAGCTCGAAGCGCTGATGCGCGACACCGGCATGACGGTGAACCTGGATGCGGTGGTGGGCGACCTGCCGGTAGGTGAACGACAGCGGCTCGAGATCCTGAAGGCGCTGTTCCGCGGCGCCCGCATCCTCATCCTCGACGAGCCGACCGCGGTGCTGACGCCAAAGGAAACCGACCAGCTCTTCGACACGCTGCGCGGCCTGCGCGCGCGCGGCACCACCATCCTGCTCATCACGCACAAGCTGAAGGAAATCATGGCGCTGTGCGACGCCGTGACCGTGATGCGCGGCGGCCAGGTGGTGCTGGACGCGAAGATCGCCGACACCAGCATCGACGGCCTGGCCGAGGCCATGGTCGGCCGGCGCGTCAACCTGGGCCGCGAAGGCGCGGCCGCGAAGCCGGGCGCGGTGCTGCTGAGCGCCAACGGCCTGGGCGTCACCGACGCTTTGGGCGTGGCGCGGCTGACCGACGTGTCGCTGCAGCTGCGCGCCGGCGAGATCGTCGGGATCGCCGGGGTTTCGGGCAACGGCCAGAGCGAGCTGCTCGACGTGCTGTCGGGCCTGCTGGCACCGACGCAGGGCGAGATGACGCTGGGCGGCCAGACCTTCACGCCTGCGCACTGGCTCAGCACGCGCCGGGCGCGTGCGCTGCGCCTGGCCCACGTGCCCGAAGACCGCCACCGCCGCGGCATGGTGCTGCCCTTTGCAGCCTGGGAATCGGCCGTGCTCGGCTACCAGGGCAAACGCCGCTACAGCGGCGGCTGGTTCGGCTGGATGCGGCAGCGCGCGATGCGCGACGACGCCGCGACGATGATGGAACGCTACGACGTGCGCCCGCGCAACCCGGCGCTGCGCAGCAGCAAGTTCAGCGGCGGCAACCAGCAGAAGCTGGTGCTGGCGCGCGAGGCCCAGTTCTTCGACCACGAGCCGCAGGTTCTGCTGGTGGGGCAGCCCACGCGCGGCGTGGACATCGGCGCCATCGAGTTCATCCACGGCCGCCTGCGCGCGATGCGCGACGCCGGCGGCGCGGTGCTCGTGGTGTCGTCGGAACTCGACGAGATCCTGGCGCTGAGCGACCGCGTGATCGTGATGAACGCGGGGCGCGTCGCGGGGGAATTGCCGATCGAGCAATGCTCGGAGGCGGCCCTCGGGCGGTTGATGGGTGGGGCGGGGCATTGAGATGATCCGGACGTCGTCTCTCGGCCCTTTGCGGGTGTTGGTCGCTGTCCGCTTTCCGCGTTCGAAGACACGGGCGGGTCGCGTCAGGCGGTGCCCGGCGGCGTCGCCGACTGTGGCGGTCGGTGCTGCGCACCGACTCCCCTGCGCTGCTCGCCTTGAGGGCGTGCCGCATAACTCGCTGCGCTCACTTCGTTCGCTACGCTCAGACAGGATGCGGCAAGTCAGTTCACGAAGCAGCGCGCTGCGCGCCGCCCTCAAGACTGCGCTGCTCGGCGCCACACACGGCGACGCCGCCGGGCACCGCCTGCCGCTCAAGCACCGAAGGAGGCGCTCGCCGAGTGCCCGCTCTGGTTCCTGCAAAGGGCTGTTCGGGCGGGGCGCGGAGTGCGTGTGAAGCGCTGAGGAGCGCAGGGTTCATGGCCCGCGCGCGCAGCGCGCCTCGTGGACACTTCTGGCGCATCCTGTTTGAGCGTAGTGAGCGTAGCGAACGAAGCGAGTTATGCGCCGGGCCATGGACCCGAGCACCGCAGGGCAGTCGGCGCGCAGCGCCGACCGCTTCAGTCGCACGCCGCGCCCCGCCCGGACAGCCCTTTGCCGCCACCACACGCAACGCGCGAAAACGGACGCTGAACGTCGGCAAAGGGCCGATACCAGCCACGCGCGAGGCCACCTCTGCCGACTGGCGGTTCGAGCAAAGCGCCCCGGAAGTTCCGCGATGAGCCAACCCGTCGAACTGCCGCGCTGGATGGACGTTGGTCTTCTGCCCGCCATCAACCTGGGCATCGCACTTCTTGTCGCCGGCATCGTCGTCACGCTCGTCGGCTTCGAGCCGACACAAGTGCTCACGCTGCTGGTCAAGGGCGCATTCGGCTCGCAGGCCGGCGTCAGCTACACGCTCTACTACGCGACAACCTTCGTCTTCACCGGCCTGGCCGTGGCCGTGGCTTTCCACGGAGGCCTGTTCAACATCGGCGGCGAGGGCCAGGCCATCATGGGCGGGCTGGGTGCGGGGCTGATGGCGCTGGGCTTCAGCGACCGTCTGCCCGCCGCGGTGATGCTGCCGCTGATGGTGCTGGGCGCGGCCGTCTTCGGCCTCGTGTGGGGGGCGATTCCCGGCGTGCTGCAGGCCTGGCGCGGCAGCCACACCGTCATCACGACGATCATGTTCAACTTCATCGCGTCGGCGCTGCTGGGCTACTTGCTCGTGAACCAGCTCAAGGAGCCCGGCAACATGACGCCCGAGAGCCGCGCCTTCGGCGAATCGGCGCACCTGCCCGGCGTGCACGAGGCGCTGGCCTGGCTGGGCATCGAATGGCCGCGCACGCCGCTGAACCTGACGGTGCTGCTGGCCGTCTTCTCGGCGGTGCTGGTGTGGCTTGCGCTGTGGAAAACCCGCGGCGGCTATGCGCTGCGCGCGGTGGGCTTCGCGCCCGATGCAGCGGTTTACGGGGGCATCCGCCCCAAGGGCTTGATCGTCGCGTCGATGGCTGCTTCAGGTGCCCTGGCCGGGCTGGTGGGCGTGAACGAAATCGCCGGCGTGCACGGCCGGCTGCTGCCCGACTTCGTCGCCGGCGCGGGCTTCGCGGGCATCGCCGTCAGCCTGATAGGGCGCAACCACCCACTGGGCATCGTGCTGGCCTCGGTGCTTTTCGGCGCGATCTACCAGGGTGGCTCGGAACTGGCCTTCGAGATCAACGGGTTCAGCCGCGACATGGTGTTCATGCTGCAAGGACTGATCGTGCTCTTTGCCGGGGCGATGGCGCAGGTGGCAGCGCCGGCGCTGTTCAAGGCCTGGCGCTTCGCTGGTGGAGGCCGCCATGGATGAAGTTTTCATCGGCACCATAGTGGCCAGCACCCTGCGCGTGTCGGTGCCCTTGATCCTGTGCGCACTGGCTGGCGTTCTGTGCGAACGCTCGGGTGTCATCGACCTCGGCCTCGAAGGCAAGATGCTGATGACGGCCTTCGCCACCGCGGCGGTGGGCGTCGCCAGCGGCTCGCTCGGCCTGGCGCTGGGGGCTGCGCTGGTGGTGGGCGTGGCGTTGTCGATGCTGCACGGCTACGCCTGCGTCAGCCACACCGGCGACCAGGTGGTGCTGGGCATGGCCATAACGATGACGGCCGCGGGCCTGAGCGTGGTGCTGGGCATCGCCTGGTTCGCGCAGGGCGGGCAGACGCCGCCGGTGCCCGAGGCCGTGCGCCTGAGCCGCTGGTTCGTCGGCGCGGGCGAGGTGGTGGCGCAGATTCCGTTGGTGGGCACGGCGCTGTCGCTGGCCTTCTTCGGCCACAACCTGATGGTCTACGGCACGCTGGCGCTGGTCGCCTTCGTCTGGTGGCTGCTCTACCGCACGCGCTTCGGCCTGCGCCTGCGCGCCGCCGGCGAGAACCCGACGATGGTCGACGCCGCCGGCGTCAGCGTGAAGGCGCTGCGCTACCAGGCGCTGGCGCTCAATGGCGTGCTCAGCGCGCTGGCTGGCGCCTACCTCGTGATCGCGCAGAACCCCAGCTTCATCCCCAACATGACCGCCGGCCGCGGCTACATGGCGCTGGCCGCGCTGATCTTCGGCAAGTGGCACCCGGTGGGCGCACTCTGGGCCTGCCTGCTGTTCGGCTTTCTCGACGCCGTGTCGATCCGCATGCAGGGCGCCGAGTTGCCGCTGATCGGCGCCGTGCCGGTGCAGTTCATCCAGGCGCTGCCCTACATCCTGACCGTGGTGCTGCTGGCCGGTTTCATCGGCAAGAGCGTGGCCCCGGCGGCGCTGGGGCGGCCCTACATGAAGGAACGCTGAAACGATGGACATCGCCGCTCACCAGACCGCCCTGATCGCCGCCGCCCGCGCCGCGCGCGAGCAGGCACACGCGCCCTATTCGCGCTTCGCCGTCGGCGCCGCGGTGCTGGACGAGCAAGGCCGCATCCACGCCGGATGCAACGTCGAGAATGCCGCCTACCCGCAAGGCTGGTGCGCGGAAGCCTCGGCGCTGTCGGCCATGGTGATGGCCGGCGGCAAACAGGCGCTGGCCGTGGCGGTGTGCGCGGTGGCGCCGCAGCCCGTCACGCCCTGCGGAGGTTGCCGACAGAAGCTGCGCGAATTCGCTGCCGACGGCTGCCCCGTGTGGGCCGCCGACCTGAACGGCTGGCGCGCCACTTACACCCTCGGCGGCTTGCTGCCGCACAGCTTCGGCCCCGATCACCTGCCCACCTGAAGCCATGAACGAAGACATACAGATCTCTGCCGGCACGCTGCAACATCGACTTGGGCCCGCGCCCGCCGTCGCCGTGCTGCTGGGTTCCGGTTGGGCGCCCTTCGCTGCGCAGGTACAGGGGGGCGCTGAAGTGGCCTATGCCGACCTGCCCGCTTTCCCGGCGTTGGGCGTAGGCGGGCATCAGGGCCTGGTGCGTGCTGGTCACATCGGCAGCACGCCGGTGGCCGTGCTCGCCGGTCGCAAGCATGCGTATGAGACCGGCAACGCCGACGGCATGCTGGGCGCCATCCGAACGCTCGCCGCCTGGGGCGTGAAGCTGCTGCTGCAGACCAACGCCGCCGGCAGCTTGGACGCCGCCATGCGCCCGGGTGAGCTGATGCTGATCAGCGACCACCTCAACATCGTGCAGCGCTCGCCGCTGATCGGCGAGCCAGGCGACCACCGCTTCCAGGACATGTCCTCCGCCTACGACCCGGCGCTGCGTGCGCAGGCCCGGGCGGCCGCGGCGGCGATGGGCTCGTCGCTGTACGAAGGCATCTACGCCTGGGTGCTGGGGCCGCAGTTCGAGACGCCGGCCGAGATCCGCATGCTGCGGGCCTTCGGCGCACGGGCCGTGGGCATGAGCACGGTGCCCGAGACCATCATCGCGCGCCACGCCGGCATGAAGGTGCTGGCGCTGTCGATGATGACGAACATGGCCGCCGGGATGGAGAACGAAGTGCTCAGCCACGCCCACACGCTGGCCACCGCCAACGCGGCGAGCGAGCGCGCCGTGGCCACGCTGGCCGCAGTGGTGCAGGCGCTGGAGGTCTGACGGTGACACACGACGAACTCATCGCCACCGCGCGCACCGCGCTGGCCTGCCTGGACCTGACGAGCCTGAACGACAACGACACCACGGCCGACATCCACAAACTTTGCGCGCGCGCTCAGGGGGTGCACGGCCACACCGCGGCGGTCTGCGTGTGGCCGCGTTTCGCGAAGCTGGCGCGCAGCCTGCTCCCCGACAGCGTGGCGGTAGCCGCGGTCGCGAACTTTCCCGACGGCAGCAGCAACATCGACCGCGCGGTGCGCGACACACGCGAGATCGTCGACGCCGGCGCGCAGGAAGTCGACGTCGTCTTCCCCTGGCGCGACTTCGCCGCCGCGCCCGCGCTGCTGGCCGCCGTGCGCCAGGCCTGCACGGGCCTGCGCCTGAAGGTCATCCTCGAAACCGGCGAACTGCAGGACGAACTGCGCATCGGCCACGCCTGCCGCATCGCGCTGGACGCCGGCGCCGACTTCCTCAAGACCAGCACCGGCAAGACCCCCGTCAGCGCCACGCCTGACGCCGCGCGGGTGCTGCTGGGCGCCATCGCCACCGACGCCGCGGTCTGCAGCCACGTCGGCTTCAAGCCCTCGGGCGGCATCCGCACCGTGGCCGACGCCGCGCTCTACATCGGCCTGACGCGCGACGCGCTGGGGGCCGAGGCCGTCACGCCGCAGCGTTTCCGCATTGGCGCCAGCGCCCTGTTGAATGACATCGAAGCCGTGCTCGGCGACGCCGGCCGCCCGGCCGCTGCCACCGGCTACTGAACCTGCCTTTTCCGCAAGGACGCCCATGCGCCACGCACTGCCCCTCTTCTCCCTTGCCGCCGCCCTGCTGGCCGGCTGCGCCTCGGCACCGTCGAGCCCGCCTGCCACCACCGAACCCGTGAAGGTCAAGGTGATGGCCATCAACGACTTCCACGGCAACCTCAAGCCGCCGCAGGGTGGCATCCGCGTGCGCGACGCCACGGGCAGGCTGGTGCCCGTGGAGGCCGGCGGTGCCGAGCACCTGGCCACCGCGGTGGCGCAGATCCGCGCCAAGAACCCGAACCATGTGTTCGTCGCCGCGGGCGACCTCATCGGCGCCACGCCGTTGCTCAGCGCGCTGTTCCGCGACGAACCCACCATCGAGTCGCTGAGCCTGATGGGCCTGGAAGCCAGCGCCGTGGGCAACCACGAATTCGACAAGGGCGCCACCGAATTGCTGCGCATGCAACGGGGCGGCTGCACACCCGACAGCTGCAAAGGCCCGCAGCCCTTCGCCGGCGCGAAGTTCCAGTACCTGGCCGCCAGCACCATCGACCTGAAGACTGGCCAGACGCTGCTGCCGCCCACTTTCATCAAGCGCTTCGAAGGCATCCCGGTGGGCTTCATCGGCCTGACGCTGAAGGGCACGCCGGCCATCGTGGCACCTTCGGGTGTGATCGGCCTGCGCTTCGACGACGAGGCCGACACCGTCAACCGCCTGGTGCCCGAGCTGCAGCGCCAGGGCGTGCAGGCCATCGTCGTGCTGATCCACGAAGGCGGCGTGCCCACCGGCGACTACAACGAATGCCCGGGCATCAGCGGCCCCATCGTCGACATCGTCAAGCGGCTCGACAAGGCAGTGGACGCCGTGATCACCGGCCACACGCACCGCGCCTACAACTGCCGCATCGACGGCCGGCTGGTCACCAGCGGCGACAAGTACGGCACCATCGTCACCGAGATCGACCTCGTGCTCGACCCGAAGACCGGCGACGTGATCAGCGCCACGGCCGACAACGTCATCGTGCGCACCGCCAGCTTCGTGAAGGACCCGCGCCAGACCGAGCTCATCGCCACCTACGAGAAGCTGGCCGCGCCGCTGGCCGGCCGTGTGGTGGGCCGCCTGGGCGCGCCGCTGCCACGCCAGAACAACCCCGCCGGCGAGAACCCGCTGGGCCAGGTGATCGCCGACGCTCAACTCGCCGCCACGCGCGACGCCGGCTCGGTGGTGGCCTTCATGAACCCGGGCGGTATCCGCGCCGCGCTGGACATGCCGGCCGATGGTCTGGTGCGTTATGCCGACCTGTTCGCGGTGCAACCCTTCTACAACAACCTGATGACGATGACGCTCACCGGAGCGCAGCTGCTGCAGCTGCTGGAACAGCAGTGGTCCGACCGCAACGACGGCGGCCGCGTGCTGCACGTCAGCCAGGGCTTCAGCTACACCTGGGACGCCAAGGCGCCCATCGGCCAGCGTGTCGTGCCCGGCAGCGCGCGCCTCAACGGCCAGCCGCTGGACCCGGCCGCCGACGTGCGCGTCACCGTCAACAGCTTCCTCGGCGGCGGTGGTGACAACTTCCCGGTGCTGCGCCAGGGCCGCGACCGCCGCACGGGCATGATGGATGTCGACGCGCTGGAGCTCTACGTGAAGGCCAACCCGACACTCGCGCCAGGAACGCTGAACCGCATCACGCGGCTGAACTGACCACCTCCCACCGCCGCCCGCGATGAGCAACCTGGCACCCACCCGCATCATCGCCACCAAGCGAGACGGCGGCGTGCTGAGCGCGGCGCAGATCGAGACCTTCGTGCACGGCCTGACGCACACGCAGGGCTCCGGCGCCTGGAGCGACAGCCAGGCCGCCGCGCTGGCCATGGCCATCCTGCTGCGCGGAATGAACCGCGACGAGACGGTGGCACTGACACGCGCGATGACGCACTCGGGCGAGGTGCTGCACTGGGCGGCCAGCGGGCTGCACGGGCCCATCCTCGACAAGCACTCCACCGGCGGCGTGGGCGACAAGGTGAGCCTGATGCTGGCGCCCATCGTCGCCGCCTGCGGTGGCGTGGTGCCGATGGTCAGCGGCCGCGGCCTGGGCCACACCGGCGGCACGCTGGACAAGCTGGAAGCGCTGCCCGGCTACACGGTCGACCCGCCGCGCGACAAGCTGCTGGCCGCACTGCACGCGGCCGGCTGCGCCATCGTGAGCGCCAGCGCCACGCTGGCGCCGGCCGACCGGCGGCTCTATGCCATCCGCGACGTGACGGCCACGGTCGAGAGCGTGCCGCTCATCACCGCCAGCATCCTGAGCAAGAAGCTCAGCGCCGGGCTGCAGGGCCTGGTGCTCGACGTCAAGGTCGGCAGCGGCGCCATGCTGCCGAGGCTGGACGACGCACGGGTGCTGGCGCGTTCACTCGTCGACGTGGCGCGCGGCGCCGGCCTGCCGGCGCGCGCGCTGATCACCGACATGAACCAGGTGCTGGGCCACAGCGCCGGCAACGCGCTGGAAGTGCAGGAAACGCTGGACTACCTGAGCGGCGCCGCACGTGAACCGCGCCTGCACGCGCTGACGCTGGCGCTGGCCGGCCAGATGTTGCAGCTGGGCGGCCTGGCCGCCACGGCCGAGGCCGGCGCCGCGATGGCCACGCAGGTGCTCGACGGGGGTTTCGCGGCCGAACGATTTGCGCGCATGGTGGCCGCCCTCGGCGGCCCGCGCGACGTGCTGCAAGGCGCGCAACTGCCCGTCGCCCCGGTGCAGCGGCCCGTGCCGGCGCCACGCGGCGGTTTCGTCGCGCACATCGACGTGCGCGCACTGGGCAACGCCGTCGTCGCCCTGGGCGGCGGCCGGGCGCGGCCGGGCGACGCCGTCGATCCGCGCGTCGGCCTGGCCGCCGTGGTGGCGCTGGGCGCCGAGGTGCACACCGGCGAGCCGCTGGCCTGGGTGCACGCGACCGACGATGACGGAGCGTCACGCGCCATCGCCACCGTGCAGCAGGCGATGCAACTCGCCGACACTGCGCCGGCGATGACGCCGTTGATCGTCGAGACCATCGGCGCCTGAAACGCCGACCACACCGCGCCGCGCGGGCGGCTAGCATGCCGCATCGCCCTTGACGGGCCAGCACGAGACGAAGCCCATGAAGCACACCTTACTTTCCCGCCTGGCAGTCCTGCTGCTGACGCCGGCGCTGCTGGCCGGCGGCGCGGCCGTCGCGCAGACCGCCTCCACCGCCCTGCCCGTCGCCCCCGTGCGCAACGCGCCCGAAACCTTCTTCGGCACCACCGTCGACGATCCCTACCGCGACTTCGAGAACACCAAGGCCCCGGCCGTGGCGGCGTGGATGAAGGCGCACAGCGACCATGCACGCGCCACGCTGAAGTCGATCGGCGGCCGCGACGCCTTCCGCGAGAAGCTCGAACGCTACGACAGCGCGGCGCCCAGCCGCGTGGGCAGCGTCACGCGGCTGGCCGGCGACATCTACTTCTACGAACGCCGCGGCCTCAAGGACGACCAGTTCAAGCTCTACCTGCGACGTGGTCTGCAGGGTGCCGAAACGCTGCTCTTCGACCCCGACACGCTGAAGAAGTCGACCGGCAAGCCGCACGCCATCAACTACTACACGCCCTCGCCCGACGGCCGCTGGGTGGCATTGGGTGTTTCGGCCGCAGGCTCGGAAGATGCCGTGCTGCGCGTGCTGGACACGAAGACCGGCCGCCAGGTGGGCCCGCTGCTGCCGCGTGTGCAGTTCGGCGCCATCGGCTGGACGCCCGACAGCAGCCAGTTCTTCTTCAACCGCATGCAGGCGCTGAAGAAGGGTGCGCCACCCACCGACAAGTACCAGCGCAGCACGGTCGGGCTGATGAAACCCGGTGCGGGCGAGAAGGGCATACGCACCGTGCTGCGCGCCGGCGACCCGGGCGCGGTGGCGATGCCGGCCACGGAATTCCCCATCGTCACCGTGCAACCCGACGGCCGTGTCATCGCGCGTGCCGTCGATGGTGTCTCGCCCGAGTTCGCCGCCTGGCACACCACGTTGGCTGCGTTGCGCGCGGGCAAGCCCGCGTGGACGAGGCTGTTCGACAAGCAGGCCGGCATCACCGACCTGGCGGTGCAGGGCGATCGCGTCTACGCGCTCAGCTTCAAGGGGGCGTCCCGCTACAAGCTGCTGGCCGGCCGCATCGGCAGTTTCGACCCCGCCACGGCACAGGTGCTGGTGCCCGAGAGCAGCCGTGTGCTCACCAGCATCGCGGCCACCCAGGATGGCCTGTACCTGCAGGCGCGCGACGGCAACGTGCAGCGCCTGCTGAAGCTGGCCTACAGCGACGACGCCACGCCACGGGAAGTGCAGCTGCCCGTGCTGGGCGCCTACAGCTTCGCCAGCGCGCAACCCGACCTGCCCGGCCTGCTGATCGACCTGCAGAGCTGGACGCGTGCGCGCCAGCTCTACGCCGTTGGGGCGGACGGCAGCGTGGCCAACACCGACCTGCAACCCGCCGGGCCCTACGACGCCCCCGCCGACATCGTGGCCACCGAAGTGATGGTGAAGAGCCACGACGGCGCGATGGTGCCGATGTCCATCATCCACAAGCAGGGCACCAAGCTCGACGGGAGCAACCCGACCCTGCTCTACGGCTACGCCAGCTACGGCATCACCGAGGAGCCGTTCTTCAGCATCGGCCGACTGGCCTGGATGGACGCCGGCGGCGTGTTCGCCATTGCCAACCCCCGCGGCAGCAGCGTCTTCGGACGTGAATGGCATGAAGCCGGCAAGCAGGCCACCAAGCCCAACACCTGGCGCGACTTCATCGCCTGTGCCGAATGGCTGATCGCCCAGAAGTGGACGACGCCGGCACGCCTGGGCATCTGGGGCGGCAGCGCCGGCGGCATCCTGGTGGGCCGCGCGATGACAGAGCGACCCGAGCTGTTCGCCGCCGTGGTGCCCGAGGTGGGTTCGCTGGACCTGGTGCGCATGGAGACCACGCCCAACGGCGTGCCCAACATCCCCGAGTTCGGCAGCCGCAAGACCGAAGCCGGCTTCCGTGCGCTGCTGGCGATGAGCACCTACCACCAGATCAAGGACGGCACGGCCTACCCGGCAGTGCTGTTGACGCACGGCGTGAACGACCCGCGCGTGGAGGTCTGGAACAGCACCAAGACGGCGGCGCGGCTGAAGGCTGCCAGCACCTCGGGCAAGCCGGTGCTGCTGCGGCTGGACTACGACTCGGGCCACGGCATCGGCAGCACGAAGACCCAGGTCTTCGACGAACGCGCCGATCTGTTTGCGTTCCTGATGTGGCAGTTCGGCGTACCGGGCTACGTGCCCAGGCCCTGAGTCGCGTCGGGCGGCCGCATGTCCAGCAGCTTGGGCCGCGGCCCTTCGCCGTGCATGTAGTCGGTGGCCTCGAAGAGCCCGATGCGTTTCAGGCTGCGCACCATGACCTTGCCGCTGTCCGGGTAGGTGCAGACCTCGTGCGGGTCGTTCAGGCCGACGCCCAGGTAGACGAGGTCTTCGTCGAAGGGGTTGGCGATCTGGTGCGCGGTGCCCGTGCCGGCGGGGCAGGCGATGCAGTCGCCGGGGCCGATCTCGCGCACGCTGTCGCCGTAGCGGAACAGGCCGCGCCCGGCGAGCACGTAGAAGACCTCGTCTTCGCGCGCATGGGCGTGGAAGGGGCAACCCGAACGGCCCGGCGGCACCCGCGACAGGTTCATTCCCAGGCGCACACCACCCTGCTTGCCCAGTGCGTCGAGTGCGGGCGTCAGCGGTTTGAAGGCGCAGCCCCAGTGGGCATCGTCCATCTGCACCGTTTCGGGCACCTCGGCCACGTTGACGACAAGGGGAGGCGGGGGCGTTGAGTCGGCGGCGTTCATCGGCGCAGTTTTCACCAGTCGCTGGCCGCGAGCAAGCCCTCGCGCGCGTTTTGCTTTTGCGCTACCGTGGCAAGCGATGCCTGTCTCCCCGCCCCGCGCCTGCCCCAACTGCGGCGCCGTGCTGCTGCCGCTGGCCGACGCCACGCCGCCGCGCTTCTGCGGCGCCTGCGGCCAGGAAACGAACGTCAAGCCGCCGACGCTGGGCGAGTTCCTGCAGCAGTTCGGCGGCGCCTACCTCAGCACCGAAGGCGCGCTGTGGCGCACGCTGAAGCTGCTGCTGCTCAAGCCCGGCGAACTGACGCGGCTGTACCTGGCGGGCCAGCGCAAGCACTACCTGCTGCCGCTGCGCCTGTACCTGACGATCAGCGTGCTGATGCTGCTGGCGCTGCGCATCTCGGGTGCGCTGCAGGTCGAGATCGACGCGCCACCGGTCGAGGCCGCCAGCGGCAAGAAGCCCGAGGTCTCGATCCTGACCTTCGACGACGGCACCGGCCTGGGGCTGCGCAACGGCGTCTTCTACTGCGACAACTTCCCGGCCTGGCTGTGCAAGCGCGCACAGCGCCGCCTGGACATCGACCCCAAGGGCGTGGCCGACGCGGTGGAGCAGTTCAAGGACCGTTACATCGGCAATATCGGCGCGGCCATGTTCCTGCTGCTGCCCAGCTTCGCGTTGTGGCTGAAGCTCGTCTACCTGAACCGGCGCCTGCGCTACACCGAGCACCTGGTGTTCGCGCTGCACGTTCATGCCTACTGGTTCCTGGCCTTTGCGCTGATGTTCACCGGCGTCAAGGCGCTGGTCCTGGCCGGCGCCGTCGCGGTGCCCTGGTACACGCTGGCGGCGATGCGCCGCGTCTACGGCGGGCGACGCTGGCCGCGGCTGCTGCGCGCGGCGGTCGTGACACTGCTCTATGCGGTGCTGCTGGGGCTGGCGATGGGGCTGGTGGCACTGTGGTCGCTGCTGTTCTGAGCTGACGGCACGCCGCGGCCGGCGCGCGCCGCTTCGAGCTGCGCCGCGAGGTCGACGAAATCGGACGCGACGACGTCGAACTCACCTGCGTCGCAGGCTTCCATCGCGCCGCCCGTGCCGAGTTCCAGCGGGCGCGGCACGTAGGCCGTGCGCAGCCCGCAGGCGGCGGCCGCGCGCAGATCGCTGGGGTGACAGGCCACCATCATCAATTGCTGCGGTTGCACGTCGAGCAGGCGCGCCGCGCCCAGGTAGACCTCGGGGTCAGGCTTGTAGTGGCCGAAGAGCTCGGCGCTGAGCACGGCGTCCCAGGGCAGCCCGCCGAACTTCGCCATCGCCACCAGCAGCGACAGGTTGCCGTTGCTCAGCGTGGCGACCGCGAAGTCCGACTTCAGCCGCGTCAGCCCGGTCACGCTGTCGGGCCAGGGGCGCAGGCGGTGCCAGATACGGTTGAGATCGGCGGCCGCATCCTCGTCCAGCTCGATGCCGCGCGCGGCCAGCAACCCGTCGAGGATGCGTCGGTGCAGGCCGTCGATGTTCGTCCACGGCAGCGCGCCGCTGCGCACCTGCTGCATCGCCGGCACGTAGCCCGCGCGCCAGGCCAGCGCGAACTCGCCGCCGTCCACCGGCAAGCCCAGGCGCGTTACTTCGGCGGCGATGCTGCCGTGCCAGTCGACGACCGTGCCGAAAACGTCGAAGGCCAGTGCGCGCACGGCGGCCAGGGCGGGGGCGGCGGGGGTCGTCGCGGGCATGGCCGGACTCCGGTCGGGGTGGGGCGACGGTTATAGCAAGGCCGGACGGCAGAGCGCGCCACACCGCCCCTTGGTGTCAACCCTGCCTTACATTAATGTGTCACGCTCATTTGACACACCTCAAATTCGACCGGGGGTCTGCGCCTTACGGTCGGGCCTCCTGCAGTCAACCGGCTCGGTACACCATGCGCGTCCTCTTCATCCACCCCAACTACCACTCGGGCGGGGCCGAGATCGCCGGCAACTGGCCGCCGGCCTGGGTGGCCTACCTCACCGGTTACCTGAAGGCGGGCGGCTACACCGACGTGCACTTCGTCGACGCGATGACGCACCACCTCGACGACGACACGGTGCGTGCGAAGATTGCCGAACTCAAGCCCGACATCGTCGGCCTGACCGCCATCACCCCGGCCATCTACAAGGCCGAGCGCCTGCTGCAGGTGGCCAAGGAAGTGAACCCGGCCATCGTCACCGTGCTGGGCGGCATCCACGGCACCTTCATGTACCCGCAGGTGCTGAAGGAAGCGCCGTGGATCGACGCCATCGTGCGCGGCGAGGGCGAGCAGGTCTTCCTGAACTTCGTGCGCGCCGTGGACGACGGCAACTGGGCGCGCGACCGCAACACCGTGCGCGGCATCGCCTACCTCGACAAGAGCCAGGGCGAGGCCGGCAAGGTGGTCGCCACGCCGGCCGAGCCGTCGATCAAGGACCTGGACCGCATCACGCCCGACTGGGGCATCCTGGAGTGGGACAAGTACATCTACATCCCGATGAACCGGCGCGTGGCCATTCCCAACTTCGCGCGTGGCTGCCCCTTCACCTGCACCTTCTGCAGCCAGTGGAAGTTCTGGCGCGACTACCGCATCCGTGACCCCAAGCTGGTGGTCGACGAGATCGAGTCGCTGGTCAAGGACCACGGCGTGGGCTTCTTCATCCTGGCCGACGAAGAACCCACCATCCACCGCAAGAAGTTCATCCAGTTCTGCGAAGAGCTCATCGAACGCAAGCTCGACGTGCTGTGGGGCATCAACACCCGCGTCACAGACATCCTGCGCGACGAGAAGCTGCTGCCGATGTTCCGCAAGGCGGGCCTGGTGCACGTCAGCCTGGGCACCGAGGCGGCGGCGCAGCTGAAGCTCGACCGCTTCAACAAGGAAACGACGATCGAGCAGAACAAGAAGGCCATCCGGCTGCTGCGCGAGAACGGCATCGTCAGCGAGGCGCAGTTCATCGTCGGCCTGGAGAACGAGACCGCCGAGACGCTGGAAGAGACCTACCAGATGGCGCGCGACTGGAACCCCGACATGGCCAACTGGGCGATGTACACGCCCTGGCCGTTCAGCGACCTGTTCCAGGAGCTGGGCGACAAGGTCGAGGTCTTCGACTTCGAGAAGTACAACTTCGTCACGCCGATCATGAAGCCCGACGCGATGGAGCGCGGCGAGCTGCTCGATCGCGTGATGAACAACTACCGCCGCTTCTTCATGAACAAGGCCTTCTTCCAGTACCCGTGGGAGAAGGAGAAGGGCCGCCGCAAGTACCTGATGGGCTGCCTGAAGGCCTTTGCGAAGAGCGGCTTCCAGCGCACCTTCTACGACCTGGGCCGCGTGGGCTACCGCGGGCCGCAGACACGCAAGACGGTCGACTTCGGCTTCGACGCCACGCGCACCTACGTGCGCCCCAGCGCCGAGGAAATGGCCGAGGCCGACGCCGGCTGGGTGACGATGCATGGCCCGAAGATCGAGCACAAGCGCCGCCAGGGCGAGCTGAACGCGGCGCTGGCCTGCGGCGGCGGCAGCGAGCAGTTGAGCGACGCCGAAGCCGACGCTGCGGCCGACGCGGCGCTGGCAGCGCACTGAGCCTGCAGACGACCACCCCCCGATGAACGCCGCCGCACTGCCCGCCGACACCGCCAGCCGCGCAGGCCGCATCGGCCCGAACGCGATCATCCGCGTCGGTGAAGTGCTGACGGCGCGCATCGGCAGCAGCGGCACCTGGGCGCTGTTCGAGCACGCCGGCCTGGTGCGCTACCTGCGCCAGCCGCCGGGACAGATGGTCGAGGAAGCCGAGGTGCGCCAACTGCACGGCGCGCTGCGCGAGAAGCTGGGTGCGGCCACCGCACGCGACGTGGCGACTGCGGCCGGCCGCGCCACCGCCGACTACTTGCTGGGTCACCGCATCCCGAAACCGGTGCAGCGCCTGCTGCGCGTGCTGCCGGCGCCGCTGGCCGCGCGCGTGCTGCTGGCCGCCATCACGCGCAACGCCTGGACCTTTGCCGGCAGCGGCGAGTTCTCGGCCCGGGCCGGCAGCCCGGTGCAGCTGACGATCCGCCACAACCCGCTGTGCCAGGGCCTGCATACCGACACCCCGGCCTGCGACTTCTACGCCGCCACCTTCGAGCGCCTGTTCCAGGTGCTGGTGCACCGCAACGCCAGAGTACGCGAAGTGGCCTGCGAAGCCTGCGGCAGCGACGCCTGCCGGTTCGAGATCCGCTGGTAGGCCGGCAACGCCTGCGCGCTGTTGCGCCGGGGCGGGCACCTAGAATCGCTGGCTGCGCCTTGCGCTGCCAGCTCTGCGGCGGGCGTAGCGCCAGCTCCCCCTTCCTGCCCGGCCGCACCGCATGAACCTCACGCCCCTCACCGCCCTTTCGCCGCTGGACGGCCGTTACGCCGGCAAACTGGCTGCGCTGCGCCCGGTGCTCTCGGAATTCGGCCTCATGCACCACCGTGTGCAGGTCGAGGTGGAGTGGTTCATCGCACTGTCCGACGCCGGGCTCAAAGAGTTCAAGCCGCTCGGCGAGGCCAGCCGCAGCCTGCTGCGCGGTCTGGTGGCCGACTTCGACGAGGTCGACGCGCAAGCCATCAAGGACATCGAGCGCACGACGAACCACGACGTCAAGGCCGTCGAGATGTGGATCAAGGCCCGCTTCGAGGGCCAGGTCGAGCTGCAGGCCGCAGCCGAGTTCGTGCACTTCGCCTGCACCAGCGAGGACATCAACAACACCAGCCACGCGCTGATGCTCAAGCGCGCCCGCGACGAGGCGCTGCTGCCGGCGCTGGACAAGCTGCTGGTGCAGCTCGGCACGATGGCGCACACGCTGGCCGCGCTGCCGATGCTCAGCCGCACCCACGGCCAGACCGCCAGCCCCACCACCGTGGGCAAGGAGGTGGCGAACATCGCCGCGCGCCTGGCCACGGCGCGCCAGCGCATCGCCGCCGTGCCGCTGCTGGCGAAAATGAATGGCGCGGTGGGCAACTACAACGCGCATGTCGCGGCCTACCCCGGCTTCGACTGGGAAGCCTTCAGCCGCCGTGTCGTCGAAGAGCGCCTGGGGCTGACGTTCAACGCCTACACGATCCAGATCGAGCCGCACGACTGCATGGCCGAGCTGTTCGACGCCGTGGCGCGTGCGAACACCGTGCTCATCGACTGGGCGCGCGACGTCTGGGGCTACGTCTCTCTGGGCTATTTCAAGCAGCGGCTGAAGAAGGGCGAAGTGGGCTCGTCGACCATGCCGCACAAGGTCAACCCCATCGACTTCGAGAACGCCGAGGGCAACTACGGTCTGGCCAACGCGCTGCTCTCGCACATGAGCCACAAGCTGCCCATCAGCCGCTGGCAGCGCGACCTCACCGACAGCACCGTGCTGCGCAACATGGGCGTGGCGCTGGGCTACGCGCTGCTGGCGCACGACAGCCTGAGCCGCGGCCTGGACAAGCTGGAAGTCAACGAAGCCGCGCTGGCCGCCGACCTGGACGCCGCCTGGGAAGTGCTGGCCGAGCCGGTGCAGACCGTGATGCGCCGCCACGGCCTGCCCAACCCGTATGACCAGCTGAAGGAGTTCACGCGCGGCCAGCCGATCACGCGTGAGCTGATGCAGGGTTTCATCCGCGGCCTGGCGCTGCCCGAGGAAGACAAGGCAAGGCTGCTGGCGATGACGCCGGGCAGCTACACCGGCCTGGCCGAGCCCCTGGCGCGGCGCTGGAAGCCTTGAGCCCGGACATGACCGCCGACTTCCGCGCCCAGCTCCTGGCCGCCCAGGCCAAGAACGCCAGCATGCTCTGCGTCGGGCTCGACCCCGAACCGGCGAAGTTTCCCGGGGCCTGGAAGGACGATGCGGCGCGCATCTTCGACTTCTGCGCCAGCATCGTCGACGCGACGAAGGACCTCGTCTGCGCATTCAAGCCGCAGATCGCCTACTTCGCCGCGCAGCGTGCCGAAGAACAGCTGGAACGGCTCATCGCACACATCCAGGCCGTGGCGCCGCAGGTGCCGGTCATCCTCGACGCCAAGCGCGGCGACATCGGCAGCACGGCCGAGCAGTACGCGCGCGAAGCCTTCGAGCGCTATCGCGCCGACGCGGTGACGCTTTCGCCCTTCATGGGCGGCGACTCGATCGAGCCCTACATGCGCTGGACGGGCAAGGGCCTGGTCCTGCTGTGCCGCACCAGCAACCCCGGCGGCAGTGATTTGCAGGCGCAGCGGCTGCAGGACGGCAGCCTGCTCTACGAACACATCGCCCGGCTGGCGGCGGGTGAGTGGAACCGTGGCGGCCAGATCAGTCTGGTGGTGGGCGCCACATTCCCGGCCGAGGTGGCGCGCGTGCGAGAGCTGGCACCCACGCTGCCGCTGCTGATCCCCGGCATCGGCGCGCAGGGCGGCGACGCCGAAGCCACCGTGCGCGCAGGCTGGCGGCCGGGCGCGCCCATCATCGTCAGCTCGTCACGCGCCGTGTTGTACGCCGGCACGGCGGAAGGCGACGGCTGGAACGACGCCGCGCGCCGGGTGGCGGCCGCCACGCGGGCGGTGCTTCAGCAGTCGCGTCCGCCCGCCTGAACCATGCGCCGGAGCGGACCCGCTGACACGTGCGCGGCTGCTGCCCCACCCTAGTCCCGTGACGCCCCCGCCACCCGACACCGCCAGGTCAGCGCCTCAGGCGCCGCCGCTGATGACACGCGCCTACCTCTGGATGGCCAGCGGCGCCGCACTGCTGGGCGTTGTGCTGCTGCTGGCGACGGGCGACGGCAGCAGCCCGTGGGCCGCCGGGCTCTTCGGTGCCTTGACGCTGCTGGCGGCCGCCGCCACGCTGCTGCCCGACCGTCACCTCGTTGGCACCGTCACCATCGTCTTCGCCGCCGTCATCCTGACGGTGGGTGGCACCGCCGTGCTGCTGGAATGGGGTCTGCTGGCACCCGCGCTGCCGCTCGTCGGCCTGGTGGTGAGCATGGCCTGCCTGGCCGTGGGCTGGCGTGGCGGCGCGCTGCTGGCCGTCGGTGCTTTCGCCATGGTGATACTCATCGCCGTTCACGCCCCCGGCCCGATAGACGGTCGCGGCGTGCCGCAGGCCTTGGCGCTCCTGGGCGGCCACCTGGCCGGCATCCTGGCCGGCCTGGCTGGCGGTGCGCTGGCGTCGCGCCTGATGCTGCGTTTTGCTGCCGGCGCGCGCGAACGTGAGCACCGCTTCCGTCGCCTTCTCGCGCTGGGGGCCGACCGGCTACTGGGAAACCGACGCCCGGCACCGCCTGTGCGCTGCCGGCGGCCTGAGCGACACGCTGCCGCGCACGGCCAGCGTCACCCGCCTGGGCTGCGAGTTCTGGGAGCTGCCACAGTTCGACTGCGACGCCGAGACGCTGGACACGGTGCGCGCCGACCTGGAGGCGCACCGCCCCTTCCGCGACCTGCACGTGCGCTGGACCTTCTCCAACGGCCGCAGCCATGACTTCCTGGCCAGTGGCGAACCCCGCTTCGACGGGCAAGGCGTCTTCACCGGCTTCTGGGGCGTGATACGCGACGTCACCGGGATGCAAGCCGCAGTGCCGGTGCCGGCCACCGCGGAGACGCCCTACCTGGAGCCGTTCTCGCACATCCCCACGCCGCTGGTGCTGCACCGCCACGGCCGCGTGCTCGACGCCAATCCGGCCGCGCTGACGCTTTTCGGTCAATCCGATCTGGACGCGATGACGGGCAGCGCCCTGCTGCTCTATTACGAAGACGGCGAATCCCGCGAGCGTGCACGCCAGGACCTGCGGCAATTGCAGGATCAGCCGGCGGGTACGGCGCTGCCGGTGGCCAGTTTCAGGCTGCGCGTGCTGGGTCGAACGGTGCTGGTACGCGCCACGAATGTCTGCGTCGACGCCGAAGGCGGCCCGGCGCTGCTGGCCATCTTCGCTGACGACACCGACCGCCTGGCTGCCGAAGACGCGCTGCGGTGGTCCGAGGGTTTGCTGTCGCACATCGTGGCCACCAGCCCCGACGTCATCATGCTCATCGACCTGGCCAGCGACCGCTACCTGATGGTCAACCCGGCCTTCGAGCAACTGAGCGGCTGGCACGCCGCCGAAGCGGTGGGGCGCACTTCGATGGAACTCGGCATCTGGGCCGACGCCGCCGAGCGCGAGACTTTCGTGGCCGAGGTAGACGAGCACGAGCCGGCAGCCGACCTGCCGATGCGCTTCATCGCGCGCGACGGGCAAGCCATCCCGCTGCGCACCTCTGCAGCGCGCTTTGTGATGGAAGGCCACGACTACCTCGTCATCTGCGGGCGCGACGTCAGCGTCACCGACATCCTCGACTTGTCGAAGATCGAGGCCGGGAAGCGGCAGGTCGAGGCCGCGGCGCCGGTCGCCTCCCTGCCGGCGGCCACGGTCGGCCTGCAAGGGGCCCGCGTGCTGATGGTCGAGGACAACCCCGTCAACATGATGATCGCCGTGACCATGCTCAAGCATTGGGGCGTGAACGTCACGCAGGCGGCTGACGGCAATGAGGCGCTGGCGGCGGTGCAGGCCGCCGACGCAGCGGGCCAGCCCTTCGATGCCGTGCTGATGGACGTGCAAATGCCGCACCTGGGCGGGTACGAGGCCACGCGCGCGCTGCGCGCCGCCGGCCAGCACCTGCCGGTGATCGCGCTCACCGCTGCGGCCCGGGTCAGCGAGCGCGAGCAGGCGCTCGGTGCGGGCATGAACGACTTCCTCACCAAACCCATCGATGCCGAGCGGCTGCGCACCACGCTGGCGCGCTGGTGCACCCAAGGCGCCCGGGGTGCCCCGTAAGTCAGGTGCGCGAAGGGTCCGCCATCGGGACCGAGGCGAAACCGGCGCTGGCGGCAGGCCCGATCAAAGCACCGCCGGCTGCAGGTAGCGCAACGTGCCGGCGTCGGCGTCGATCTCCACCGGCAGGCCCACCGGTAGCGTGAACTTGCGCTTGATGTGGCCGAAGAGCGCGCCGCTGTAGACGGGCACGTTCAGCGGCTTGAAGTAGTCGTCGAAGACTTCGTCGAGCGTCAGCGTGCCGTAGTTGCCGTCACCCGGGCCGCAGTTCGTGAAGCCGCCCAGCACCACGCCGGCCACGCGGTCCAGCGCGCCACTCAGTTTGAGCGTGCTGAGCATGCGGTCGACGCGGTAGATGTATTCGTTGATCTCTTCCAGGAAGAGGATGGCGCCGTCGAAACGCGGCCAGTAGGCCGAGCCAGCCATCGCGCTCAGCACCGCCAGGTTGCCGCCTACCAGCGGGCCCCGTGCACGGCCGCCGCGCAACGTGGTGATGCGTCCCGTGCGCGCGACCAGGGCGTCTTCCTTGTCCTTCGGATTGGCCAGCGTCAGCGCCTGGCCTTCCATCACGGCGCCGCGCAGCCAGCCGACGCTGAACTCGTTCCACTCGCTGACGCCCAGCGGGCAGTGGAAGGTGACCAGGCCGGTCTGCACCTGCACGGCATTGAGCAGCGCCGTGAGATCGCTGAAGCCGCCCAGGAACTTCGGCGTTCGGCGGATGGCGGCGTAGTCCACCAGCGGCAGCATGCGGTTGCCGCCCGAGCCGCCGGTCAGCGCCAGGATGCCGTGCACCGTGGGGTCGGCGAACATGGCGTTCACGTCGGCGGCGCGCTGCGCGTCGGTGCCCGCGAACTGGCCATAGCGCGCGCGCAGGTGGGGCGCCTCGCGCACCTTGAAGCCCAGCGCCTGCAGCGACTCGGTGGCAATGGCGTAGGGCGCCCTTTCGTAGACGGCGCTCGAGGGGTTGACGAGCGCCACGGTGTCACCCGGCTTCAGGCGCGGCGCGCGCAGCACGGGCGGCGACGTGGCCTGCGCCGCGGCAGCGGCGGGCACGGCGGCCATCGCGGTGGCGCCCAACGTCACCGCCCCGCTGCCGATGAACTCCCGTCGCGTCGTCTTCATGCCGTGCTCCCTCACCACACACGCGGCAGCTGGCGCCGCACCCGTTCGCGGTCGCCGTGATCGAAGTGCCACCACTCGGTGGGGATGCCGTGAAAACCGCCGTGCATCATCGCGTCGTGCAGGCAGTCGCGCTCGGCCACTTGCGCCAGGCTCAGCACGCCGCTGGCCAGGTGCTCGGCGTGCAGCGCCGGGTGCGAGGCCTCGCTCATCTCGTCGAAGCCGCTGCCCATGTCGGACTCGCGGCCGTGGGGGTCGATCAGGGTCACGTCCACCGCCATGCCGAAGCTGTGGATGGAACCGCGGTGCGGGTTGGCGAAGTAGTGCTCCATGTCCGTGCCCACCACGTCGTGCCAGATCGCCTCCTGCACACGCTGGGGTCGCAGCGCGTCCAGCACCAGGATGCGCCAGCCCGGGCGCCTCTGCGCCAGCCAGGCCGCAGCGGCTTCCAGACCCTCGGCGGCCTCGGCGCGCAGCCACGCGCAGTCCATCGTGCCGTAGAGGTTCAGGCTGGCGAAGTTGTTGGTGCCTGCGTAACGCAGGTCGTAGGGCACGCCGCGCAGGCTGTCCAGGCGCCGGAAGGCGGGGTGACCGGCGATGTCCTCGACACGCACCATGGGCAACGGGTTCATCGGTAGACGCCTTCGAAGTCGACGCTGCCGTTGGGCGCCATCACGAAGCCCTGCACGTCCCTGCGCAGCGGGATGTAGACGGAGGAATGCGCCATCGTGATCCACGGCCTTTCGCGCTTGAAGATGGCCTGCGCCTGCTCGAACATCGCCAGCCGCTTGGGCTCGTTCACCTCGGCGCGTGCGGCCTCCACCAGCGCGTCGAACTCGGCGTTGCAGAACTTGATGCCGCCGCGGCTGGCCGCGCAGGTGAGGTTGGGCGTGAGGAACTCGTCGGCAGCGGCCAAGTCGGTGCTCCAGCCGCTCATGTAGACGTGGTGTTCACCGGCATTGGCGCGCTTCAGGTACTCGCCCCACTCGTAGGTGAGGATGCGCGTCTTGACGCCGATCTTCGCCCAATCGGCCTGGATCATCTGCGCCATCAGCTGGCCGTTGGGGTTGGTGGGGCGGCTGATGGGCAGCGCCCACAAGTCCACTTCCAGTTCGCCCTTCAGGCCGGCCTTGCCTGCCACATCAGCCAGCAGGCGCTTCGCACGCTCGGGGTCGTACTCGTTCTTCAGCGTCCTGTTGTAGCCGGGCACGGCAGGCGGAAAGGCGCTGACGGCTTGCAGCGCGTCGCCGCGGGGAAACAGCACCTTGAACAGCGCATTGCGGTCGATGGCGATGTCCAGCGCCTCGCGCACTTCACGTCGGTCGACGGGCGGCTTCTTCAGGTTGAAGGCCAGGTAGCTGATGTTCAGCGCCTGGATCTTCTGCACCACCACCTGCGGGTGGCCCGCGAGTGCGGTGATGTCGACGTCGCGGATTGCCGCGGCGACGTGGCACTCACCGCGCGACACCTTCTGCACGCGAACGTTGGGCTCGCGGCTGATGGCGTAGACCAGGCGCTCGGTGCGTTGCACGCCACCCCAGTAGCCTGGGTGGGCCGTCATGCGCAGCACGTCGTCCTTGCGGTAGCTCTTGAAGCGGAACGGCCCGGTGCCCACGGGCTGGTTGTTGATGGCGCTGGCGCGGCCCTGCGCCAGCAGTTGCGCGGCGTATTCGGCCGAGTGGATGCCGGCGAAGGAACTCGCGAAGTAGCCCAGGAAGTTGACGTTGGCCTTGTGCAGGCGGAAGCGCACCTCGTGGTCACCGACGCGGTCGATGCCGGCGATCATCTGCGCCAGCCCCAGGCTCTGCGGGTAGACGTAGGTGGCCGGAAAGGCGCGGTTGAAGGGCTGCTGCGGGTCGACGAAGCGCGTGAAGGTGAACAGCACGTCGTCTGCATTGAACGCACGTGTCGGCGTGAAGTACGGCGTGGTGTGGAAGGCCACGTCGCGCCGCAGCGTGAACGTAAAGCTCTTCGCGTCGGGGCTCACCGTCCATGCGGTTGCCAAGGCGGGTTCCAGCACCGCGGTACCGCGCTTGAAGCTCACCAGGCCCTGGAAGATCTGTGACGTGACGTTGCCAGTGCTGCTGCTGTCCCACAGCGCGGGGTCGAAACCCTCGGGGCTGGCGTCGGCGCAATACACCAGCGGCTTGGCGGCCAGCGCAGCCGTGGCTGACAGGATCAGGACACAAGTGGCCAGCCGGCCGAGACAGCGTGAAGACACGCGGGAGATCATAGTGGCGGGGTCGCGGGGTCGCGGCTTGCGGCCCGGAGCGGACATTCGTGCCTGCAGCGCGCCTTTCACTTTCAACCAAGGCCTGGCACGGATCCGGCTCTGCCGGTCCGTCGCCAGAGCCCCCTCGGGGGGTGGCGACCGCAGGGAGCCTGGGGGCCCACTCCGTGCCGCAAGCCGACGTCAAGCCGCGGGCGGCTGGAAGCGTCGGTCGGGTTTGCCCGCCGCCTGGAACATCGGCTGCACGCGCGGCAGCTTGCCCTGAATGTCCTTGATGCGCGTTTCACCCGCAGGGTGGGTAGACAACCACTGCGGCGGTGCCTTGCCGGCGGTGGCCGCGCCCATCTTCTGCCACAGCGTGACGCCGGCGCCAGGGTCGTAGCCGGCACGCGCGGCCAGCAGCAGGCCCAGCGCATCGGCCTCGGACTCGTCCTCACGGCCGAACTTCAAGCTCAGCAGCTGAGTGGCGCCCTGCGCGGCCAGATCGCCCAGGTTGCCCAGCCCAAACAGCGCCGCGGCGCCGCGGAGTGCCAGCTCGGTACCGCCGCTCTTGGCCATGCGTTCACGGGCGTGCTCCAGCAGCGCATGCGCGACCTCGTGGCCCATGATCATCGCCACCTCGTCGTCGTTCAGCTGCAGCTGTTGCAGGATGCCGGAGAAGAAGGCGATCTTGCCGCCGGGCATGCAGAAGGCGTTGATCTGCTTGCTGTTGAGCAGGTTGACCTCCCAGCGCCACTGGGCCGCACGCTCGTTGCACTCGGTCGTGAAGGGCACGATGCGTTGCGCGATGTAGCGCAGGCGCTGCAACTGCGGGTGCGCGCCCGGCACCAGCGCGCCCTGGCCCTGGGCCTGCCGCAGCATCTGCACGTACTGCTGCTGCGCGCTGCCCTCCACTTGACCGGCCGGCACCAGGCCGGCCACCCGGGAACGGCGGCACTCGGCAATCTCGGCCCGCGCCGCCGCCACGGGCGCCAATGCGCCAGCGGCCAGCAACGCCGTGAAGCGGCGCCGGCCGAGCAGGGTGCACATGCAGCCGTAGGCGGACTGAAGATGCGGGTTGTCTTGCATGGGATCCATTGTGGGCGAGGCCGATGTAGATCGTCGCCGGCCGCCGGGGTTCCGTCAGCGACGCCGTGGGGCCGTCAATCTTCAGTGCGTCCCAGCGTTGACGGGTCGACATCGAGCGCCTGCACACGGGCGCGCAGCCACCACAGCATCACCAGTGCCGGCAGCGCCAGCACCGTGCTGACGATGAAAAACGTCGGCCAGCCTATGCTTTCGGCCAGCACGCCGGCCAGCGGCCCCACCCACACGCGACCTACCGACGCGAAGGCCGACAGCAGCGCAAACTGGGTGGCCGTATAGCGCTGGTTGCACAGGCTCATCAGGAAGGCGACGAAGGCCGCCGTGCCCATGCCCCCCGACAGGTTCTCGAAGGCCACCACCGCCAGCAGCCCGCCGTCCACCGGCGTCGGCGCCGCCAGCTTGACGAAACCCCAGTCGAAGGCCGGCAGCACGGCACCAGGCAGCACGCCCTTGCCTTCGGGCCCCAGCGTGGCCAGCCACCAGAACCCCAGGTTGCTGGCCAGCTGCAGCACACCGAAGAGCAGCAGCGAACGCCACAGCCCCAGACGCAACATCAGCGCGCCGCCCAGCAGCGCGCCGCCGATGGTCAGCCACAGGCCGATGACCTTGTTCACCACACCCACCTCGGCCGGGCTGTAGGCCATGCTCTTGAGAAGGAACGGGGTCAGCAGCGACCCGGCAAACGCGTCGCCCAGCTTGTAAAGCACGATGAAGAGCAGGAAGGACCCCGCACCTGCGGTGCCGAAGTAGCTGCGCAGGCCGCCGAGCAGCGTCTCGAAACGCGACTGCTTCGCCGCCCAGGCGGCCAGCGGCAAGGTGAAGCCCACGCCCAGCAGCAGCGCCATCAGGTCGACCCAGCGCTGCTGCAGCGCCGCCGGCAGGCTGCCTGCGGCCAGCCACGAACCCACCAGCGCCTGGGCCACCGCGCCGCCGTAGCGGTCGCTGAGGAAGGCACCCAGCACCACCGCCAGCACCACGGCGGCAAAGCCGCGCAGGTCGTTGCCCGCCGGCGGTGGCGGTGTGGTGCGCGCGGGCAGACGGGGCAACAGCAGCGCCGAGAGCACCGCCGCACCCACCAGCAGCGCCGCCATCAGCCGGTAGACCTGCGGCCAGGTCCAGCCACCGCCCTGGGCCGGGTCGGTCCAGATCAGCGCGATGCCGCCCGACAGGATCATCGCCAGCCGGTAGCCCATGACGTTGAGCGACGCGCCCAGCCCCCGTTCGGGCGCCGGCAACAACTCGGTGCGGTAGGCGTCGATGACGACATCCTGCGTCGCAGACAGGAAGGCCAGCCCCACCGCCAGCAGCGCAAACGCGCGCAGCTCGTCGCGCGGCGAGGTGGCGGCCAGCAGCATCAGCACGCCGGCCAGCGCCAGCTGCGTCAGCACCAGCCAGCCACGGCGCCGGCCCAGGAAACCGAAGCCGGGCAGCTCGAAACGGTCGAGCAGCGGCGCCCACAGGAACTTGAAGGTGTAGGGCACGCCCACCAGGCTGAGAAAGCCGATGGTGGCCAGGCTCAGCCCCTCCACCGTCAGCCAGGCCTGCAGCGCCTGCCCGGTGAGCGCCAGCGGCAGGCCCGACGCGAAGCCCAGCAGGCTGACGATGAGCAGGCGGTGCAGCGCGGCCAGTCGGGGGTTCAGGGGCATGGCAGGCGAACAAGGGCGGCAGGTGGCACCGGGCGGCGGCGCCGAAGTATCGGGCAGTCGCGCACAGGCAGCCACGAACGTGTGCTCACAAACGCGGGTACGGTGTCGCACCGACGGTGCGCGGCCGCCGCGTAGGATTCCGCGCTGATTCCCCATGCACCTTCAGGAGCCTTCCATGAGCATCTTCCGCCGCGTCACCGCCACCGTCCTGAGTGCGTCCCTCGTCTTCAGCGGCATGGCCTATGCCGCGCCGTCGGCGCTCATCGGCACCGAACAGCTGGCGGCTGCTGCCACCCCTGCCGAAACCTCTGGCAGCCGTGCCCGCCTGCTGGGCACGCTGGAACGCGCCGACCTCGTGGCCGCGCTGGAAGCCCGCGGGGTCTCGGTGAACGACGTGCGCTCGCGAGTCGACGCGCTGACCGATGCCGAAGCCGCGCAGCTGCTGGCGCAGATCGACCAGGCACCGGCCGGCGCCGACATCGTCGGCGTGCTGTTCACGGTGTTCATCATCCTGCTCGTCACCGACATCCTCGGCCTGACCAAGGTCTTCCCGTTCACCCGCGCGGTGCGTTGACCCCCGGGTTCGGCCTGCGACGCTGCGGCGCCGCCCTCCTGCTGGCCGCCGCCCTGCCGGGTTGTGCGGTGCTGGCCGACCCGCCGCAGACCGCCGCCCTGCGCACGGCGGCGCCGGCAGACCTGCCCCGGCGATTCGAGCGCGATCAGGTTCCTTTCTATCCGCAGACCCCGCTGCACTGCGGTCCCGCCGCGCTGGCCACGGTGCTCGCCGACGCGGGCCTGCCGGCCGACCTGACGGCGATCTCCGATGCCGTTTTCCTGCCCGCGCGCGAGGGCAGCCTGCAGATCGAGATGCTCAGCGGCGCACGCCGCCAGGGCGCGGTGGCGACCCGGTTGCCCGGCGAGCTGACGGCGCTGATGCGCGAAGTGGCGGCCGGCCATGCCGTGGTCGTGCTGCTGAACCTGGGCCTGGACTTCGCGCCCCGCTGGCACTACGCCGTGCTGGTGGGTTACGACCTGCCTGCCGGCGAACTCATCCTGCGCAGCGGCACCATCCGCCGCGACGTGATGTCGCTGCGGACCTTCGAACTCACCTGGGCCCGGGGCGGCCGATGGGCCATCGTCGCGCTGCCGCCCGGCCAACTGCCCGCCACCGCACGCGAGGCCGACGCGGTGGATGGCGCCCTGGGTTTCGGCCGCGTCGGGGCGCCGGCCGAGGCTGCCCGCGCCTGGACCGCCGTGCACCAGCGCTGGCCCGCCAACCTGCTGGCCGCGCTGGGCCTGGGCAACGCCCTGCACGCGGCAGGGGAGCTGGCCGGCGCCGAGCGGGCCTTCGAAAAAGCCGCGCGGCAGCACGACAGCGCCGCGGCCTGGAACAACCTGGCCAGCACCCGCGACAGCCTGGGCGACCGGGCCGGCGCGCGCGCCGCGGCTGCACGTGCCGTCGAGCGCGCGCGCGCGGCCGAACCTCAGTGGCTGGAGCGCGCGCTCCAGACCCAGCGCGAGATCGACGCCGCCGGGCGCTGACCCGCCGCGCCTGTTACGAACCGGGCACCAATGCGCGGCCAGCGCTTGAAACGCCGCCGGCGCCCACCACATGCATCACATGAACGATGCCAAGCTGCTCTTGCCCTGCCCGCACTGCGGCGCCACCAACCGGCTGCCTGCCGCGCGCATCGACGAGGCGCCCGTCTGCGGCAAGTGCGGCGAGTCGCTGCTCGCGGGTCAGCCCATCGACCTGGACGACACCAGCTTCGACGCCGTGGTGGCGGCCACGAAGCTGCCCGTGGTGGTGGACTTCTGGGCCGCTTGGTGCGGCCCCTGCCGGATGATGGCACCGGCCTTCAAGCAGGCCGCGGCCCAGTTGCAGGGCCGCGCGCTGCTGGTGAAGGTGAACAGCGATGACAGCCCGGGCCTGAGCCAGCGCTACGGCATCCGCAGCATCCCGACGCTGCTGCGCCTGCAGGGCGGGCGCGAAACGGCACGGCAGTCGGGCGCAGTGCCGGCCTCGACCATCGTCGCGCTGGCCACAGCCTGAAGGCTGACGACCCTTAGCGTCGGCTTCAGGTCGGCATGCTGAGTTCCTGCGCCAGCCCGGGCACCAGCGTGCGATCGAGATCGTCGCGGCCCACGCGCGCCGGAAAGCCCGAACCGGGCAGCGATATCTCGAAGCTGTGCGCCTGGCGAACGATCTCGACGACGCGCAGGCCCGGCTGACGCGCGCGCAGCTCTTGCAGCAGCTGCGCGCAGGCCGGGTCGTTGGACTCGATACCCGTGACCAGGCCGTCGGGCACGCGGTGGGCCAGCGTAGCCATCGCCTGGTCGACGGTGGCCACGGTCCTCACCTGCAGGCCCGCTTGCAGCATCAGTCGCTCGGCCTGCACCCGCGTGGGTTCGTGCGGCTCGAGCAGCAGCACACGGCAGCCGGTGGGCATCTCGGTGTGGGGCAGCATGGCTGGCTCAGGCAAGCCTACCGGCTCCAGCGCACCCAGCGGCGCCCAGCCCAGCAGCAGTTCGACCGACAGCGCCCGAACTTGGCGCTCGACGTGCACGCCGGCGTGCTGGGCCAGCGCCGTCAGCAGCGCCCAGTGCAGCTCGCCGACATCGCCCGGCCGCGCCGCGAAGAGCTCGCCACCCGGGCGCGAGACCTCGATGCGCAGCGCCGCCAGCGGCGGCTGGAAGCGCTTGTCGACCTCGACCTGGAGATCTGTCCCCAGCAGCAATGCGTGCGCGATGGCCAGGTCGAGCAGCTGCTTGAGCACTGCCGGGTTGGTGAGCACCTCGCAACCCGCCTCGGGCCCGCGCCAGGTGGCACCGGCACGCCGCAGCGCTGCCGTCCATTCGGCACGCGCCTGCAGCGCGGCCACGCCCAGATTCACCTGCTCGGGCATGGCGCCCGCCGGCGTTCCGAGCATCCGCACCACCTCCTGCACTTGCAGGCCCGCCTGCTCCAGCTCTTCCAGCAGCGCAGCGGCCTCGGGCGGCGCCGCTGGCCAGCGCTGCTGCACCTGCGCCACCGTGCTGGCCACGAGTTCACCTATCTGTGCCAGCAGGCTGGCGGGTAGCGAGTCGACACGCAAGGGGATGTTCATGGCGTTCATTGGTTGACGGCTGCGATGACTTCGGAAAGATCGGTGAGCCCGGCCAGCACCTTCTCGATACCGTCCTGGCGCAAAGTGACCATGCCTGCCGACAGGCCTGCGGCTTGCAGCTCGGCGGCGCTGGCACGGTGGCGTATGCGTTCGCGCAGCGCCTCGTCGGCCAGCATCAGCTCGTGGATGCCCAGGCGGCCGTGGTAGCCGCTGCCGTCGCATTGAGGGCAGCCGCGGTGGCGCCAGTGGTGCAGACGGCCCTGCGCATCGCCGTGCTCACGGCGCCAGCGCGCCAACAGCTCGACGGCATCGGGGCCGATGCCGTTGCTGCTGAGCAAGTGCTGGCGTGCCAGCGACTCCAGCGCACGTTCGTCCAGCAACTCCGGCACCCGGCAGTCCGTGCACAGCCGGCGCACGAGGCGCTGGGCCAGCACGCCCAGCAGGGAGTCGCTGAACATGAAGGGGTCCAGCCCGATCTCCAGCAGCCGCGTGATGCTCTCGGGCGCCGAGTTGGTGTGCAGCGTGCTCATCACCAGGTGGCCGGTCAGCGAGGCCTCGACTGCGATGCGCGCGGTTTCCTCGTCACGCATCTCGCCGATCATGATGATGTCGGGGTCGGCGCGCAGGAAGGTGCGCATGGCCGCTGCGAAAGTCCAACCGATGCGCGGGTTCATCTGCACCTGGCGCAGACCCGGCTGCGAGATCTCGATCGGGTCTTCGGCCGTCCAGATCTTGCGCTTGTCGGTGTTCAGCTCGCGCAGCACCGAGTGCAGCGTGGTCGTCTTGCCGCAGCCGGTGGGGCCGCAGATGAGGACCAGCCCGTAAGCCTTGGCCATGACCTGGCGCATACCCGCCAGGTTGACCTTGCTCAGCCCGATGCCGTCCAGCGGCATCGCATCGTGGCCCGCCAGCAGGCGCAGCACCACGTCCTCGAGCCCGCGCGAAGTGGGCACGGTGACCATCCGCAGTTCCTGGCGCGGGCCGCCGAAACGCGCGAAGTCGATCTTCCCGTCCTGTGGCTTGCGGTGCTCGGAGATGTCGAGGTCGGCCATGATCTTCAGCCGCGCGACGAGCGCAAAGCGGTATTGCGCCGGCACTTCCAGGTGGCGCAGCAGTTCTCCGTCGACACGCAGCCTCACCGTCACCGGGCGCGGCGGGTCTGCGGTCTCGATGTGAATGTCGGAGGCACGCAACTGCACGGCGTCGGCGATCAGCCGGTTGACCAGGCGCACCAGCGTGTTGTCGGACTCGGAGACCACCGCCGGGTCGAGCGTGGCGGAATCGGCCGTGGCGGCGAGGTCGGCCGCCAGTTTGGCCAGCGAGCCTGCGGTGGACGCCGGCGCGCCGTGGCGCGGGCGGTAGGCGTTGGCCACCGCCGGCGCCAGCGTGCCGGGCACGGCGCCCACGGCCATCACCTTCAGTTCGCAGATGAAGCGCAACTGGTCGAGCAGCGCCTTGTCCCAAGGGTCGGGCACCGCGACCACCAGCGTGTCGTCGCGCACCATCAGCGGCAGCACGCCTTCGCGTTCGGCCACCGCCTGCGGTACTGCCTGCAGCGCATGCGGTTCGGGCTGCAGCGCGCGTGGATCGACGACATGCAGGCCCAGCCATTCCGCCAGCGTGCTGTCCAGCTGCTGCTCGGTGATGACGCCGGAGTCGACCAGCATGCGCCCGAGCAGGCGGCGCGGCTTGCTCTGCGCCTGCGCGACGAGCACCCGTTCCAGCAGCAGCGGCGAGATCAGGCCGCGCAGCACCAGCGCTTCGCCCAGGCGCGAGGCCCGCGGTGCACCCGGCGCCTGCAACTGCTGCCACAGTGTATCGAGCGGGGCCGCGCGCAGCATCGCGGTAGGGGGGTCGAACAGGGCGGTCATGAGAGGCTCGGTGCGCTGGTGCGGGGCGCGCAGCACTTGGTCACGCGCTGCGATCAGCTTCCCCGTTATGGGGGCGCAGAACTTTGCGAAGGATCAAGCGGCGCAGGCTGTCGGTAGCGGCGAAGCGTGCAAATGCCTCACCGTGGGCCGAGGGCTCATCCCACCGCCACCCACCGGTACCAGTCGCTGTTGAAAGGGTGGCGGAAAGGCCCGTGCACCCGCGGCCGGAAGAGTTCGACGGTCAGCGGGTGATGGTGCGCGATGTAGGGCACGTAGGCCAGCAGCAGGCGGTTGGCCTGATGCATCAGCGCCAGGCGCTCGGGGCCGTCCGGCAGCACGCGCTGGCGCTCGTAGAGGCGGTCGAAGGTCGGCAGCTTGAAGCGTGCGTCGTTGCTCTGGTCGGCGTTGGGCCCATAGGCCAGGCCGAGGATGAAGTCGCCGTCGTTGCCGCTGCTCCAGGTGAAGCCCCACATCATGATCTGCCCGGCCAACGAACGGCGGATGAGTTCGCCGAAAGGCGCGAACTCGAACTGCACACGCAGGCCCACGGCCTTCAGCCGCTTGAGCCACAGTTCGCTGGAGGCGCGTGAACGCTGGTCGTTGCGGAAGGCGATGCGCAGCAGCAGGGGCTGGCCGTCGGGCTGCGCGCGCCAGCCGTCGCCCTGGCGGTCGACATAGCCGAACATGTCCAGCAGGGCCCTGGCGCGCACCGGGCTGGGCATCGTCATCTCCGAGCGCAGCGTGGCGTCGAAGCCGTAGCAGCCGGGCGGCATCATGCTCTGCGCCGCTATGCCCTGGCCGTGCAGTACCAGGCGCAGTTCCTCTGCGCTGTCGAAGGCCAGCATGACGGCGCGGCGCAGCGCCACGCGCTCGGGCGTATAGCCGCCGATCACCGGGTCTTCGCAGTTGAAGAAGGTGTGCGCGACGCCGTTGACGTTGCTCTCGGCACGTATGCCCTGCCGCTGCATGAAGGGCGCGACCCGCCCGCCCGGCATCGCCAGCTGCGCCAGTTCGGGCGGCATCGTCAGTGCGTCGTGTTCTTCGCCCAGGAAAGCCAGCCAGCGCGGCTGCGACTCGTCGATGATGTCGATCTCCACGCGATCGACGCGGGGTGCGCGAACACCTGCCAACGCATCGGCGTGATGCTGCAGGTCGGGCGCGGCACCGACGGTGGCGAAGACCTGCTCGCGAAAGCGCGGGTTGCGTTCGAGCACGATGCGCGACGCACGACGCCACTGGGCCAGCCTGAAGGGCCCGGTGCCCACGGGATGTGCGTTCGGGTCGTCGGCATAGGCCTCGACCACCTCTCTCGCCACCGCGCCGCAGGTCCAGGCCGTCAGCAGGTGCGCGAAGCGCGGCGAAGGCTCAGCCAGCGCGATCTCGAAGCGGTAGCGGTCCAGTACCCGCAGCCCCGGCACCTCGACGTCGTAGGGGAAGGGCGTCTTGCCCTTCAGTGCCTGCCGGCGCAGTTCGCTCAAGCCCAGGATCTTCTCGTTCTCGAAGGCGTAAAGGTGCTCGGTGCGTATCGCCGGGTCGTAGAAGCGCTTGAGCGTATAGACGTAGTCGGCCGCCACCAGTTCGCGCGGGCGACCCTGGAAGACGGGGTCGTCGGCGAACAGCGTGCCCGGCTTGAGCGTGACGACGAAACGCTTGAAGTCGGCCGACACCTCGGGCAGCGCCGCCGCCGTCAACGGCACCAGCACGGCAGGCCGCGCCAGCGGGTCGTAGGTCAGCGGTGGCTCGAAGATGTGCGCGATGACACGGATCGACGACTGGTCGCCCACACGCGGCGGGTCGAAACCGGTCTCGGCAAAGTTGAAGGCCAGGCGCAGCGTCCTGGCCGCGGCCGATGGCGGCGCCGTCGATGCGGCAGCGGCCACGCCGCCTGCCAGCGCCGCGCCCCCGGCCAGCAGTTCACGGCGTTTCATACCCGGGCCGCGTCGCGCCTGGCCGGGCGCGGTTCTGCCCGCGCCCTCACGCCGCCTTGCCCACGGGCACGGGTTCCACGTCCACCATGTGCCACCACTCCTGCCAGTAGGCGGGGCGTCGGTAGCCCTGCACCTGCGCCGTCATCATGTCGGCGACGAAACGGTGGCAGTGCAGCTTGTAGGGCACGTAGGCCACGGCGATGCGCTTGGCCTGCCTGAAGAGTTCCTCGCGCTCGGGCCCGTCGGGCAGCAACGTGAGCTTGTCGAAGAGGGCGTCGAAGGCCGGCAGCTTGAAGCGCGCCAGGTTGCCCTGGCCGGCCGACGGGCTGTAGTAGCGCTCGAGGATGCCCTGGCCGTCGCCGCCCGAGGCCGAAGAGGCCACGCCCCACATCTGCAGCTTGCCTGCGCGCGCGGCCTTCAGGTTCTCGGGCCACTTGGCGGGCTTGAACACGATCTTCAGGCCGATGGCCTCCATGTTCTTCTGCCACAGCTCGTTGAGCTGGCGGCTACGCTGGTCGGGCTGCGTGGCCGACTGCAGCACCAGCGGGCTGCCGTCGGGCCGCTCGCGCCAGCCGTCGCCGTTGCGGTCGACGTAGCCGTAGAGGTCGAGCAGGGCCTTGGCGCGGGCCGGGTTGTATTCGCTGTTCTCGCTCTTGAACTTCGGGTCGTAACCCGTGGTGTAGGGGATGAGCGGGCTCTGCGCCGGGATCGCCATGCCGCGCCGAGCGACGCGGATCTCGCGTTCCAGGTCGACGCCCAGGCTGATGGCCCGGCGCAGCGCCACCTTCTCGGGTGTGTAGCCGCCGATCAGCTCGTCTTCCATGTTGAAGTAGGTCATCACCACGTCGGTGGTCAGCACACGCTGGCCGCGGATGCCCTGCTTGACGAGGTTGGGCGCCGTCTTGCCGCCCGGCATCGCGACGTTGACGAAGTCTTCCGGCAGGCGTTCCAGGAAGTTCGCCTGGCCGTTCAGGAAGGACAGCCAGCGTGGCTGCGACTCCTCGATGATCGAGATCTCGACACGGTCGATCAGCGGCAGCCGGCGCCCCTTCAACTTGGCGGCGATGGCCTGGCCTTCGGCGTCGTCGGCCAGCGGCTCGGCGTGCCACAGGCGCTCGCGGTAGGTGGGGTTGCGTTCGAGCACGATCTGCGACGAACGCCGCCACGCGCCCAGCCTGAACGGCCCGGTGCCCACCGGGTGTTCGCCGATCTTGTTGCCGTAGAACTCGACCACCTCGCGCGCGACGGCGCCCGTGAGGTCGGTGCCGGCCAGGGTCTCGATGAAACGCGGGCGCGGCTCTTCCAGCTTGAACTGCACGGTGTAGCGGTCCAGCGCGCGCAGGCCTTCGACAGGCACGTCGTAGTCGAAGGGCTTCTTGCTGTCCAGCACCTGCTTGCGCAGCGCGTTCAGGCCGACGAAACGGTTGTCCTCCATCGTCGGCCACGCGGGGCTCTTGTTCACCGGGTCGGCAAAACGCTTGTAGGTGTAGACGAAGTCGTCGGCCACGAGCTCACGCGGCTTGCCCTTGAAGGCCGGGTCGTCGGCGAAGAAGATGCCGGGCTGGATCCTCACCGTCCAGACGCGGAAGTCGGCGCTGATCTCGGGCATGCCCACGGCCACCGCAGGCACCACCTTGGGCGGCCGGGCCAGGTGGTCGTACGTGTAGAAGGCCTCGAAGATGTGCGCGGTGACGGTGCGCGAGTAGACGTCGCTGAGCTGCGCGGGGTCGAAGCCGGTCTCGGCGATCTGGAAGGCATAGCGCAGCACGCGCTGGCCAGCGACGGCCGCCTTGGGGTCGGCCTGCTCTGCGGATGCAGGCAGCGCCGGCAGCGCCAGCGCCGCACCGAGTGCCAGCGTGTGACGACGTTTCACAGGGCGGCCCCACGGCGGCGCTTCAAGGCCTCGACGTCGACATCGACGTACTTCCAGAAGTCGCGCACGAAGATGTTTCGGTGGTAGCCCAGCACCCAGGGCTGGGTCAGGTCGGTGAAGATGCGGTGCACGTGCACCTTGTAGGGCATGTAGGCCACCATCAGGCGCGCCGCCTCCACCATCACCGCGTTGCGCTCGGGGCTGTCGGGCATGCCGCGCTGCTGCTCGTAGAGCTTGTTGAAGGCCGGCAGATCGAAACGTGCGTGGTTGGCCTGGCCCTTGTTCGGGCCGTAGCCCAGCGACAGGAAGGTGTCGCTGTCGGGCCCGCCGCTCCAGCCCACGCCCCACATCATCAGCTTGCCGCCGCGGCTGGCCTTCAGGTTCTCGGGCCACTTCGCGGTCTTGAACTCGATCTGGATGCCGATCGCGTCCATGTTCTTCTTCCACTGCTCGATGAGCTGGCGGCTCTGCTGGTCGGGCTGCGTGGCGTACTCCAGCAACAACGGCTTGCCGTCGGGCTGCTCGCGCCAGCCGTCGCCGTCCTTGTCGACATAGCCGTGCAGGTCCAGCAGCGCCTTGGCCCGGCCGCGGTCGAAGTCGCCCATCGTGCTCTTGAACTTCGGGTCGTAGGACGTGGTCTCGGGCGCGATCGGGCCCTGGGCGGGAATGGCCTGGCCACGCCGAACGAGGCGGATCTCGCGGTCCACGTCCACGGCCAGGCTGATGGCGCGGCGCAGCGCCACCTTTTGCGGCTCATAGCCGCCGACCACCGGGTTCTCCATGCCGAAGTAGGACACCGCCACGTCGGCGCGCGGGTAGCGCACCATCTGGATGCCCTTCTTCGTCAGGTGGGGCGCCAGGCGGTTGTTGGGGATGGCGACGGTGGCGAAGTCGGCCGGCAGCTCCTCCAGTATGTCGGCCTCCTCGTTCAGGAAGCTCAGCCAGCGCGGCTGGTTCTCCTCGATGATGGCGATGTGCACCTCGTCGATGAGCGGCAGGCGCTTGCCCTTGTACTGCTGCGCCACGGCCTGCAGCCGGCGCGCGTTGTCGCTGCTGCCGGCCGGCGGTGTTTCGTCGTAGAACACCTCGCGGTAGGTCGGATTCTTCGCCAGCACCATGCGCGAACTGCGCTTCCAGGCGGCCAGACGGAAGGGCCCGGTGCCGACCGGGTGCTCGTTGATCTTGTCGCCGTAGAACTCCACCACCTCGCGCGCCACCGCGCCGGTGAACGAGCCATCGGCGAAGGTGCTGGCGAAGCGCGGCCCCGGCTCGGCAAGTCGCACCTGGAAGGTGTAGCGATCGAGCGTGCGCAGGCCTTCCACCGGTGTGTCGTAGTCGAAGGGCTTCTTCTCGGCAAGCAACTTCTTGCGCAGCTCGCTCAGGCCCAGGATCTTGGCGTTCTCGAACACATACAGCCCGCCGCTCTTCCAGCGCGGGTCGTAGTGGCGCTTGACGCTGTAGACGTAGTCCTCGGCCGTCAGCTCACGCTTGGCCCCCTTGAAGGCTGGGTCGTCGGCGAAGTAGATGCCCGGCTTGATGCGGATGGTGAAGGTCTTGAAGTCGGCAGAAACCTCGGGCATCGCCGCCGCCGTGCTGGGCCGAATGCGCGCCGGCTTGGCCATGAACTCGTACTCGTAGGGCGCGTCGTAGATGCTGGCAGCCACGGTGCGCGAATACAGGTCGGTGATCTGCGCCGGGTCGAAGCCCGACTCGGCGACGCGAAAGGCGTAGCGGATGACCTTCAACGGCGGTGCGGCGCCGTTGGCCTGCGCCCACAGCGGCGGCGCGATCGTCAGGCCTGCCACCAGGCCGACGGCGGCCATCAGTGATCGAAGGAATGTGTTCATCGGCATGAGGCGCGCCCCGGAAATGCGCGAAGTCTAGGCGGGCATGGGCACGGCCCTTGCTCGCATTCACCCGCATACCGGGGGGGAAACCACCCGCCGGCAGGCGCGAGGGCCCCCCCTAAACTCGCGCATCCCAAATTCCGGGCGCCTGGCCACGAGCAGCGGCGCCCGCCGGAGTCCGCATTCGATGGCCGCCTACCTGATACGCCGCCTGTGGCAGATGATCCCCACGCTGATCGGCGTGGTACTGCTGGTGTTCTTCCTGTTCAAGTACTTCGGCGGCGACCCGGCCGAGGTGCTGGGCGGCCTGAACGCCAGCGCCGAGCAGATCAAGGCCATCCGCCAGACGCTGGGCCTGGACGAGCCGGTCTGGTACCAGCTGTGGCTCTTCGTCAAGCAGATCGTCACCTTCGACTGGGGCAAGAGCTGGGCCACTAACGAAGCGGTGAGCAACCTCTTCGCCACCCGCCTGCCGGCCACGCTGACGGTGATGATCCCGATCCTGATCCTGGACGTGCTGCTGGCGCTGCCCATCGCGATGTGGGTGGCCTACCGCCGCGGCAGCCTGACCGACCGCACGTTGATGGTCGTCACCACGGTGGCGCTGTCGATCAGCTTCCTGGTCTACGTCATCATCGGCCAGTACGTCTTCGGCTTTCAGCTCGGCTGGTTCCCGGTGCAGGGCTGGAGCGACAGCGTCTGGACCAACCTGGCCGTGTACACGCCGCTGCCGGTACTGCTGGCGGTGATGGTGGGCCTGGCGCCGCAGACGCGTCTGTACCGCAGCTTCCTGCTCGATGAACTGGGCCAGGACTACGTGCGCACCGCGCGCGCGAAGGGCATGACCGAAGGCGTGGTGCTGTTCCGCCACGTGCTGCGCAACGCGATGATCCCCATCCTGACCAACATCGGCCTGCAGCTGCCCGGCATCTTCGTCGGCAGCTTCCTGATCGAAGTCTTCTTCTCCATCCCCGGCCTGGGCCGTGAAGTGCTGCTGGCGGTGAACCGCAGCGACTTCCCGGTCATCCAGGCCGTGACGATCTATCTCGCGGTGCTGACGATGTTCATCAACCTGCTCACCGACCTGGCCTACAAGATCGCCGACCCGCGCGTGGTGCTGAAGTGAACAACACCGCAGTTCTCGGCTCGGCCGCGTCGCTGGACGACACCCAGCAGAAGAGCGAGGGCGTCTGGCACGCCGCCTGGCGCCGTTTCAAGAGCGACCGCGTGGGCCTGGCGTCGCTGGTCATCGTACTGGCCTTCATGCTGCTGATCGTGCTGTCCTTCACCGGTCTGGTGGGCGCGAAGTGGCAGGACGAGGTGGGCGTGCCCAACGCGCCGCCGACCTTCATCGGCCCCAAGCCGCCGGCGGCCACCGGCGCCATCGAGGTGCCCACCGGCCCGAACGTCGACTTGTCGGACATCGACCCGCTGGCGCCGCGCTACAAGGAATGGGACGAGCGCGCCAAGCAGTTCCAGACCACCGAGACGGTGAAGGCCGAGACGCTGCCCCTGGGCGCCGACCGCCTGGGCCGCGACGTGCTGTCCAAGACCATCAAGGGCACCGAGATCAGCGTCTTCGTCGGCGTGATGGCGGCCGTGGTGGCCACCACCATCGGCGTGCTGCTGGGCGCCTTCGGCGGCTTCTTCGGCGGCAAGATCGGCGACCTGCTGGAGTGGGTCTACAACGTCTTCGAGAGCATCCCCAACATCCTGCTCATCTTCGCCTTCGCGGCGGTGGTGGGGCGCGGCGTAGAGAGCGTGGTCGTCATCCTGGCGCTGACCGGGTGGACGGGCATGTACCGACAGGTGCGCGCCGAGTTCATCAAGCACAGCAGTCGCGAATACGTGCGCAGCGCGGAAGCGATAGGCGCCACGCGCATGAGCCGCATGTTCCGCCACATCCTGCCCAATGTCAGCCACGTGGTGCTGGTGCGCATGGGCCTGCTGGTGGTGGGCTTCATCAAGGCCGAGGTGATCCTGAGCTACCTGGGCCTGGGCGTGCGGGTCGACCAGGTGAGCTGGGGCACGATGCTGGCCGAGAGCCAGGCCGAGCTGCTGTTGGGCCACTGGTGGCAGCTGGCCTCGGCCACGCTCTTCATGGCGGTGTTCGTGACCGCGTTTTCGCTGATGGCCGACGCCTTGCGCGACGCCCTCGACCCGAAGCTGCGGGGCCTGGAGTAATTCGATGTTGCTTTCCATCCAGGACCTGAAGGTCAGTTTCCGCATGGGCAAGGGCGTGATGGCCGACGCCGTCAAGGGCGTCAGCTTCGACGTGCCCGAGAACACCACCATCGCACTCGTCGGCGAATCGGGCTCGGGCAAGAGCGTCACCGCGATGTCGGTGCTGAACCTGCTGCCCGACAACGCCGTCCGCACCGGGCGTGTGCTGTGGCAGGGCAAGGACCTGCTGCAAGCCAGCCTGCCCGAACTGCAAGCGCTGCGCGGCAAGGAAATCGCCTGCGTGTTCCAGGACCCGATGAGTTCGCTGAACCCGGTGTTCAACGTCGGCCAGCAGCTCTGCGAACCACTGATGAAACATCTGGGCCTGAGCGCCCGCCAGGCCATGGCGCGTGCCGAGGAACTGCTGGGGGAGGTAGGCATCCCCGAGCCCAAGCGCCGGCTGGAAAGCTACCCGCACGAGATGAGCGGCGGCCAGCAGCAGCGCGTGATGATCGCGATGGCGCTGGCCTGCGAACCCAAGCTGCTGATCGCCGACGAGCCGACGACGGCGCTGGACGTCACCATCCAGCGCCAGATCATCGAGCTGCTGGCCCGGCTGCAGAGCAAGCTCCGCATGAGCGTGCTCTTCATCAGCCACGACCTGGGGCTGGTGGGAGAGATCGCCAAGCACGTGGTGGTGATGCGCAACGGCATCGTGCGCGAGCAGGGCGCCACCGCCGACATCTTCGAGCGCCCGAAGGACGGCTACACCAAGGCGCTGCTGGCCTGCCGCCCCAGCCTGGAAGGCAACCCGGCGCGGCTGATGGTCATCGACGACCACATCGCCGGCCGCGACATGCAGCAGGTGGCCCAGGCCAAGGACCCGGATGCGCCGGTGGTGCTGGAAGTGCGCGGGCTGGCCAAGAGCTTCTGGCTCAAGCAGGGCGTGTTCGGCAAGCGTGAGTTCAAGGCCGTGCAGAACGTCAACTTCAAGCTGCGCAAGGGCCACACGCTGGGCGTGGTGGGCGAAAGCGGCAGCGGCAAGACGACGATGGGCCTGACGCTGCTGCGCCTGCACGAACCCACTGGCGGCGAAGTCATCTTCGACGGCAAGAACCTGCTGAAGCTGAGCGACAGCGAACGCCTGACGATGCGCCGCCGCATCCAGGTCGTGTTCCAGAACCCCTATGCCAGCCTGAACCCGCGCTTCACCATCGGCCAGACGCTGGTGGAGCCGATGACCATCCACGGCATCGGCAAGGATCTCGCCGAACGTGAACAGCGCGCGCGCACGCTGCTGGAAAAGGTGGGCCTGGACGGCAGTGCCTTCGGCAAGTACCCGCACGAGTTTTCGGGCGGCCAACGGCAACGTGTGGCCATCGCGCGCTGCCTGACGCTGAACCCTGAGGTGCTGGTGCTGGACGAAGCCGTGAGCGCGCTCGACGTGAGTGTTCAGGCCCAGGTGCTGAACCTGCTGAAGGACCTGCAGGACGAGTTCGGCCTGAGCTACGTCTTCATCAGCCACGACCTGGCGGTGGTGCGCTTCATCAGCGACGAGGTGCTGGTGATGAAGGACGGCGTGGTGGTCGAACAGGCCAGCGCGGCGCAGATCCTCGCGGCGCCGAAAGAGGATTACACGAAGCGGTTGCTGGCGGCCATTCCGCGCGGGTACCGGCAAGCGGCTTGACCGACGGCGCGGGAAGGAAAGGCGGAGACTGGCGCCGAGGTGGGTCAGCCGCTATGATGCCGAGAACTGTATAGGCATCCATATGCGCATTGCGGGCCTCTTCGCTGGAATCGGAGGTTTCGAACTCGGCATGGCAAGGTCGGGACACACCACAGCGCTACTGTGCGACGTGTTGCCGACCTCTCGTGCCGTACTGACGACGCGGTTCCCCGATACCGAGTACCGGCACGACCTCACCACGCTCAAGTCGCTGCCGTCGGAAGTCGACGCGATCTGCGCCGGTTTTCCCTGCCAGGACCTGAGTCAGGCCGGTCGGACAGCGGGGCTGGACGGTGAGCGCTCGGGACTCATCGGCGAAGTGTTTCGTCTGCTTTCGCGCCGCCGTGTGGACACCGTCATTCTTGAGAACGTGCCATTCATGCTTCAGCTAAATGGCGGCAATGCCATGCGGGCTATCATCGACGAGTTCGAGGCACGTAAGTACCGGTGGGCTTATCGGGTCGTGGACAGTTTCGGGTTTGGGGTTCCCCAACGGCGCGAGCGAGTCTTTCTGGTTGCCTCGCGCTCGATAGACCCGACATCGGTGCTGCTCGTCGACGACAGGCCGGTGTACCGCGCGACCACTTCGCTGGACAGGCTCGCGCACGGCTTCTACTGGACCGAGGGGCTGGGGGGTCTCGGTTGGGCCGTCGACTCGGTGCCGACCTTAAAGAACGGCAGCACGATCGGCATTCCGTCGCCGCCGGCGGTTCTGATGCCGGATGGCAGGATCATCAAGCCGGGTCTTCGCGACGTCGAGCGGCTCCAGGGTTTCGAGTCCGGGTGGACTGCACCGGCGGAACTGGTCGCGCGCCCGACCGCCCGTTGGGGCCTGCTGGGGAGCGCAGTCACAGTGCCAGTCGCGGAATGGGTCGGCCAACGAATCATGATTCCCGGCGAGTACGATCCATCCATCGACCACGAGTTTCCGAACACGGGCAGGGCTCCGAGGGCCGCTCGGTTCGACGGAAAGAAGCGATTCGCCGTTTCCATCGGAACAGACCCGGTGGGCTTGCAGGCGCCACCTCTCGCCGACTTCCTGACCGACATCCCGGGTCAGCGATTGCTCTCACTCAAAGCAACCTCGGGCTTTCTGGGCCGAACCCGCCGAGCCAAGTTGCGCTTCGAACCCGGCTTCATCACTGCCGTCGAACGGCATGAGTCGCACATGAAGCAATTTGAAGACGGTTCGCGCCAACTCGACCTAGAACTTGTGGCTGCCTGAGAGCGGAAACCGGCTGCGGTATTCGCTGCAGAGCCCGCGGATCATCCGCTCGTAGTGAAGATGTTCGGACGTCTTCGGTGCGGCAGCGCTCGACGACAGGACGACAGCTGTTCCGTCGTTTCTGCAGTCGATGACCGTTGCCCCGATCACGTCGTACCCGATGTCCTTGCTGTTACGGGCAAGCGGAATCGCCGACCCGAGCATCTGCACAACCCTCCGTGCATCCTCGGGTTGCGTATGCGCGTTGACCTTGCCTTTGCCACCTGGGCTGACGAATGTGGGCGCAGCGTTCACCAGCGAGTACGACACGGTGATGCAGCGCGGTGCCGCCATCCTGGCCAAGTACCCGGTCGCCAGTATCTCGGCGTGCAGTCGCGGCAGCGACTTGAGATGCTCGGTCATGCAGGCCTTTGCTTCAAGAGCAATGGCCACTTCTGCCACGTCGTCGCGACGGTCCTCGAAGACCACTGGCAGGCCTGAGAGTGTCTTGGCCTGGGCCGAATTGAGCACGATCCCGTAGCGGCCGACGAGTTCGGCAAAGGTCGCCCGGCCTTCGGGCGCTCGACCAGGGGGTGTCACGGTCACAACGAGATCGAGCGTCTTGTTGATCGGGCCCACCATCACGTGATTGATGCGAAAGCCCAATCGCCCCTGACGGGCATGTTCCTGAACAACGTCGCATTCAGACAGAAGGTCGAGCAGCACCGTCCAGCACGCGACCTTCGAGTGGGTGTCGCTGCGAGAGTGGTACTGCCAAGCTGGGCCACCAGATCCACGACCTGTGGCGTGACTCATGGTCCGAACCAAAATCGATGGGCCCATCATTGCCGACATGTGCGCATCCCCCACTCTGATGACCACCCCCAGGCGATCTGCCCTGATGCGTCGCGTGGGGCGGGAGAATACAGCCCCCGAAATGTTGGTTCGGCGCTTTCTGCATGCAGATGGCCTTCGTTTTCGCGTCAACGTACACGGCATGCCCGGAACACCGGACATCGTTTTGCCGAGGTGGTTGACCGTCGTCTTCGTGCATGGCTGCTTCTGGCACGGCCACGGCTGCAAACACGGGCGTATTGCGGCCCGCAGCAATGCGCGCTTCTGGGCCGAGAAGATCGACGCGAACCGCCGCCGTGACGCTGCTAAGTCCCGTGCACTGCGGCGACTCGGTTGGCGGGTCTTTCGCATCTGGGAATGTCAGTGCCGCAACAGCGGGGCACTTGCACGCCTTAGCACCCGGATTCGTCATTGAGTCTCCCTACGCCACACAGCGGACGCGACGGACGCTGAGTAGACGCAAGCGGCGCAGCTCCTGGCGGCGCCGAAAGAGGATTACACGAAGCGCCTGCTGGCGGCCATTCCGCGAGGGTACCGCGTGGCCGCCTGATTCAGGCGCGAGTGGCGCTGAGCGGCCGCCGGGCCGAGGCAGACGATCGCCCGGCCCTTCACTCACGAGCGGACAGCAGCGCCGCCAGCCCCTGCAGCATGCTCGACCGCCGCGCCGTGCTACGGGTCTTCAGCGCACGTTCGAGTGCGGCGTTGCTGAACTTCGACGCGCTCTGGCGTGTGCGGCACAGCCACAGCAGTTCACGCTCCAGCGGCACGAAGTCGTCGACCCCGTTGCGCAACGCCAGCACCGCCGCCTGCTGCGCCGGCGTGAGCGCATCGCGCAGGAAGAAGACGTTCACCTCGCCGTCGGACCCGACGGCGCCGTGATGGGCGGCGGCCGTGGCAGCCACGGCCTGCACTTCGGCCTGCGTGAGCACGAAGGCTTCGCTCGTGAAACCCAAGCGCGGCTGCAGGCCGGTCTCCAGCGCCATGGCCAGCAGGTCGCTGCGGCGCGCCCGGGTCTCGAAAATCACGTTGCCGCTGTTGATGTAGGTCGACACGCCCTCGTGCCCCAGGGCGCGGAAATGATCGGCCAGCGTGGCCATTTTGATGAAACGCCCGCCGACGTTGATGGCGCGCAGGAAGGCCACGTAGCGCGCCACGGCCTTGCTCTCAGCCCTGCGCCACCGCGATGGCGATACGCCGCGTCGGCGCCTGGGCACGCGCGCGCAGTTGGCCGCAGCCGGCGTCCACGTCCTGCCCCGCCGACTGGCGCAGCTTGGTGAGGATGCCGCGCCGGTGCAGCGTGCGCGCGATCTCGGCCGCACGCTCCCAGCTGGGGCGGCGGAAGGACAAGCCGTCGACGGCGTTGTACGGGATCATGTTCATCAGCGCGTACTTGCCCGAGAGCAGCCGCACGATCCCTTCGATCTCGTCGTCGCCGTCGTTAACGCCTTCGATCAGCGTCCACTGGAACTGGATGGGGTAGCCGCTGGCCCGCGCGTAGCGTTCGCCGGCCTCGACGAGTCCCGCGGGGTCGAAGCGTGGCGCCCGCGGCAGCAGTTCGGCGCGCTTGCGGGCAAAGGTGGAGTGCAGCGACAGCGCCAGCGCCGGCTTCACTTCGCCCTGCCCCAACGTTTCCAGGTGTTCGAACACACGCGGGTCGCCCACCGTGCTGAACACCAGGTTCTTGTGGCCGATGCCGCCGCCCGTGCCCAGCAGCTGTATGGCCTCCATCACCGCATCGAGGTTGTGCGCGGGCTCGCCCATGCCCATGAACACGACCTTGTTGACGGGGCGCAGCGTACGCGCCAGCACCACCTGCGCCACGATCTCGGCGCTGCCCAGCTGGCGCACCAGGCCGCCCTGGCCCGTCATGCAGAACACGCAGCCCACCGCGCAGCCCACCTGCGAACTCACACACAGCCCCCCGCCGGACGTCGCCTGCGACGGTCGGCGCTTCGGACGGTCTGGCGGCAGCAGCACGCTTTCCACCTGCTGGCCGTCACGCAGCGCCACCAGCAGCCGCGCAGAGCCGTCGTCACCGGGGTGCTCGCTGTGCAGGCGTGCCAGCCCGGCAAGCTCGTCGGTGATGGCGGGCAACTCAGCGCGCAGCGCCAGCGGCAGGAAGTGCTGCAGCTGCTTGCGCCCCCCCTCCTGCGGCTGCGCCATGGCCCAGCGGCGCAGCACGCGGTCTTCGTGCACCGGCAGCGCGCCCAGGGAGCGCAAGCGGTGGCGCAGGTCGCTGATGTGCATGTCAGAAGAGGTGGCGGGCCTGGTACATGCCCGCGCTCGGCCCAGTGCTGACGTGGAGCGTCTGCTGTCGCGCGTTGAGTGCGGTGGCAGCAAAGGGCTGTCCGGGCGGGGCGCGGCGTGCGACTGAAGCGGTCGTCGCTGCGCGCCGACTGCCCTGCGGTGCTCGGGTCCATGGCCCGGCGCACAACTCGCTTCGTTCGCTGCGCTCACTACGCTCAAACAGGATGCGCCAGAAGTGTCCACGAGGCGCGCTGCGCGCGCGGGCCATGAACCCTGCGCTCCTCGGCGCTTCACACGCACGCCGCGCCCCGCCCGGACAGCCCTTTGCGGTAGAGCGCAGTGGCCATCGGCGAGCGCCTCCTCTGGTGCTTGAGCGGCAGGCGGTGCCCGGCGGCGTCGCCGTGTGTGGCGCCGAGCAGCGCAGTCTTGAGGGCGGCGCGCGCAGCGCGCTTCGTGAACTGACTTGCCGCATCCTGTTTGAGCGCAGTGAGCGAAGCGAACGAAGCGAGTTATGCGGCACGCCCTCAAGGCGAGCAGCGCAGGGGAGTCGGTGCGCAGCACCGACCGCCACAGTCGGCGACGCCGCCCACGGGCACCGCCTGACGCGACCCGCCCGCATCGTCGAACGCGGACAGCGGACAGCGACAAACACCCGCAAAGTGCCGCAAGCCGACCCTTCGCGACCGAGAGATCGCCAGCCCCTCGAACCCATCCCGCTCACGCGCAAAGCGCCCGCGCGTGATGGCGCAAGTGGTCCTCGACCACGCTGGCTATGAAGTAGTAGCCGTGGTCGTAGCCGGCATGGCGGCGCAGCGTCAGCGGCTGGCCGGCCCCAAGACAGGCGGCTTCCAGAAGGTGCGGATGCAGCTGCTCGGCCAGGAACTTGTCGGCCTCGCCCTGGTCGACGAGCAGAGGCGGGCAGCGCGCGCCAGCCTTGATGAGTTCAGTGGCGTCGTGCGCCGCCCAGGCCGATCGGTCTTCGCCGAGATAGCCGCTGAAGGCCTTCACGCCCCACGGGCACTGCATCGGCGCGGCGATGGGCGCCAACGCCGACACGCTGCGGAACAGCTCCGGGTGGCGCAGTGCCAGCGTCAAAGCGCCGTGGCCTCCCATCGAGTGACCGAACACGCCCATGTGAAGGCCGCCACCCGCCTGCACCGGGAAGTGCTGCGCCAGCACCGCTGGCAGCTCGCCGGTGATCCAGCTCTCCATGCGCCAGTGGTGGGCCCAGGGCGTCTGGGTGGCGTCGAGATAAAAGCCTGCACCGTGGCCGAAGTCCCAGGCTGCGTCGGCGCCGGCGACGCCGGTGTCGCGCGGGCTGGTGTCGGGTGTCACGAGCATCAAGCCGAGTTCTGCCGCCAACTGCTGTGCGCCGGCCTTGATGGCAAAAGTTTCCTCGGTGCAGGTCAGCCCCGCCAGGTAGATGAGCACCGGCACCGGCCGCGCGTTCGGCCACACGGCCTTCGGCGGCCGGTAAACCCCGAAGCGCATCGGCAGCCCGATCACGGTCGACGAGTGCCGGTAGAAGCCCTGCACGCCACCGAAGCAGGCGTGCTCGCTGATGACCTCGTAGCTCATGGCCTCAGAACACGACGACGGAGCGGATGCTCTCGCCGCGCTCCATCAGCTCGAAGCCATGGTTGATGTCCTCCAGCTTCAGCGTGTGCGTGATCAGCGGGTCGATGCTGATCTTGCCGTCCATGTACCAGTCGACGATCTTGGGTACGTCGGTGCGGCCGCGCGCGCCACCGAAGGCGCTGCCCATCCACACCCGCCCCGTGACGAGCTGGAAGGGCCGCGTGCTGATCTCCTGCCCGGCCGCGGCCACGCCGATGATCACGCTCTTGCCCCAGCCCTTGTGGCAGCACTCCAGCGCCTGGCGCATGGTCTTCGTGTTGCCGATGCACTCGAAGCTGTAGTCGGCGCCGCCGTCGGTCAACTGCACGATGGCGTCGACCACGTTCTCGACGTGCTTGGGGTTGATGAAGTGAGTCATGCCGAACTGCCGCGCCATCGCTTCCCGCGCCGGGTTGATGTCGACGCCGATGATCTTGTCGGCGCCCACCATCTTCGCGCCCTGGATCACGTTCAGCCCGATGCCGCCCAGGCCGAACACCACCACGTTGGCGCCGGCCTCCACGCCCGCCGTGAAAAGCACCGCGCCGACGCCGGTGGTGACGCCGCAGCCGATGTAGCAGACCTTGTCGAAGGGCGCGTCCTTGCGGATCTTGGCCAGCGCGATCTCGGGTGCGACGATGTGGTTGGCGAAGGTGCTGGTGCCCATGTAGTGCAGGATGGGCTTGCCGTCGATGGAAAAGCGCGACGAACCGTCGGGCATCAGGCCGCGGCCCTGGGTCGGGCGGATCGCCTGGCACAGGTTGGTCTTGCGACTGAGGCAGAACTTGCACTGCCGGCATTCGGGCGTGTAGAGCGGAATCACGTGGTCGCCGGCTTTCAGCGACGTGACACCCGCGCCCACGTCCAGCACCACGCCCGCGCCTTCGTGGCCCAGGATGGCCGGGAACAGGCCCTCGGGGTCGGCGCCGCTCAGCGTGTAGTGGTCGGTGTGGCAGATGCCCGTGGCCTTGATCTCGACCAGCACCTCGCCGGCACGCGGGCCTTCCAGGTCGACGGTTTCGATGGTGAGCGGTGCGCCGGCCTTCCAGGCCACTGCTGCGCGGGTCTTCATGGGCACTTCTCCTGCAAACGGTGCGCGTGCATTGTGGCCGCGAGGCATCGGCCACGCTGTCGGCCAGGAGCAAGGTCAAGTCCAGGCTGTGGCTGCCGACATTGCATCAATATGGCCGGCGTTCGTCTATCGGGCCTGCTCAGGCTCGCCACTCTGCTGTGGCTGATGGTGGCGCCCACCGCGGGTGCGGCCGAGTCGCGGCTGGACGCCATCGAGCGCACGCTGCGCGGCCAGCCGCAGGCGGCCCTGCAGGCCCTGGAGCCGGTGCTGGCCGAAGCCCGCGGTGAAGCGCGTGTGCAGGCGCTGCTGATGCGCGGCGGGCTGCTGGTGCGCGTGCCCGACGAACACGCCACCGAGGCCACCGCGAAGGAACTCGACGGCCTGGCCGCCAGCGTGCCACTGGCCGCACCGGCCGCCGAGTTGGTACGCGCCGGCATCTGGGCGCGCCACGCGCCGCTGGGTCGCGCCGACCGCGCGCTCACCGCCGCCGTGGCCGCGCTGCCCGCCGACACCGGTGGCGACATGCGGCTGCGTTTCCTGGCCGCCCAGGCGGCAGTGCGGCAGGCGTTGGGCAAGCTCGACGAGGCCGCAGCGCTGTACCAGGCTGCCGTGAACCTGGCCGACCGCGACAGCCCGCCCTGGCGCCGCGCCGAGCTGCGTTCGTCGTTGGCTTACACGCTCTTCCTGGCGCATCAGGTCGACAGGGCCATCGCCGTCAACGCCGAAGCCACGAGGCTGGCCAACGCTTCGGGCGACCTCTACGCGCAGGTCAACGCCACCAATGCCGATGCCATCTTCGCCAGCGCGCAGGGCCGCGCGGACGATGAGTTGCGCGCCTCGGAACAGGCCATCGAGCTGGCGCGCCGCTCGGGCTCGAAACGCCTGATGGTGGTGACGACCGCCAACCTCGCAGACTTCTATCTCAAGCGCGGCGACCATGCCACCGCGCTGCAGCTTGCCCAGCGGGCGCTGCCGCTGGCGCGCGAGCTGGGCGACCCGGCGACCGAGGCGCTGGCGCTGACCAACGCCGGCCTGGCGCTCATCGGCCTGGGCCGCATCAACGAGGGCTCGGCCATGGTGCGCCAGGCCCTGCTGCTGGAAGAACGCGCCGGAGGCCTTCCGGCGATGGCCGACATGCAACGCGAACTGGGCCAGGCGCTGGAAAAGGCCGGTCGGCTGCCCGAAGCCTGGGCCGCCTACACCGAGTACCGGCGCCTGGCCGACGAGGTCTTTCAGCGCCAGCACCAGGACGCCGTGCTCGAATTGCAGGAAAGCCAGGACGCCGAGCGCCGCCAGCGCGAACTGGCGGCGCTGGAAACCGAGAACGGCCTCAAGGAAGCGCAGCTGCTGGGTCGCGAACTGCAGCAGCGGCTGTGGGCACTGGCCCTGCTGGCCGGCGTGCTGCTGCTGGGGGTGGTGGCCCTGCTGCTGCGGCGCATGCACCAGAGCAACGCGCGGCTGCGCAGCACCAACGCCGAGCTGCAGGCCGCCGGCGAACGCGACCCGCTCACCGGCCTGGCCAACCGCCGCCACTTCCACGCCGAGATGCAGCGCACCGCGGCGGCGGGCTTCGACGGCTCGCTGCTGCTGATCGACCTCGACCACTTCAAGCGCATCAACGACAGCCACGGCCACGCCGCCGGCGACGCCGTGCTGGTGGTGATGGCGCAGCGCCTGCGCGCCGCCCTGCGCGAAGAGGACATGACCGTGCGCTGGGGTGGCGAGGAGTTCCTCGTCGTCGTGCGCAGCCTGCCGCCCGAGCAGGTGGAAGCGCTGGCCGAGCGCCTGCTGGCCACCATCGGCGGCCAGCCCGTGGTGCACGGCCGCGCCACCGTGCCCGTGACGGCCTCGATCGGCTTTGCCACCTTCCCATTGCTGCCCCTGCGCGAGCCGATGCCCTGGGAGCGGGCGATCGACGTCATCGACACCGCGCTCTACCTGGCCAAGGCGCATGGCCGCAACCGCGCCTACGGCGTGCGTGCGCTGCGCGCCGACACCGCCGCCGCTGGCAACGCCGCCACACCCGCCCACGGTCTGGAAGACGCGTGGCGCGAAGGGCATGCCGAGCTGGCGCACCTCAGCGGCCCGCAACCCACGGAGACGGAGCCGTGACGCTGTGCCAGGCCCGCGTTGGCCGCAGGCTGCGCCGCACCGCCTGGGCGGCGGTCGCCTGCGCCGTCGTCGGTCTGGCGGCGGCACAGGGCCCGACGCCAGCCGCACCCGAGGCCACACTGGCCGCGGCCGACGCCGCACTCGCCCGCGCCCGCCAGGCCGACGTGCAGGGCGACACCACCGCCGCCCTGGACGCTGCACGCCGCGCGCTGGACGGCTACCAGGGCGCCTGCGCGGCGCGCAGCGACTGCGACTGGCGCCCCCTTTGGGAAACCCGCCTGCTGCTGGCGCGCCACGACCTGCGCCGCGGGCTGAACAGCGCCGCGCTCGAACACGCCCAGGCCGCGGCAGAGCTGGCGCGCAAGGCCGGCGACACCGCCGGTCAGGCGCTGGCGCTGGCCGTCGGCGCCGACCTCAGCGGCCTGCAGGGCGACGGCGCCGAGGAGCAGCGCCTGCTGGCGCAGGCCCTGCGCATGGTGCGGCTGGACGGCGGAGCCGAGTTGCGCGCCCGCATCGCCCTGTACGACACCAAGATACTGCGCCGCCGCGGCGATCTGGGCGGCGCGCGCCGCAGCGCCGAGGCCGGGCTGGCGCTGGCCCGCCAGGTGGGCGATCGGGATCTCGTGGCGGGACACCTCGTGAACCTGTCCGACGTCCTGGTGGCCGACGGCCGCCCGCGCGAAGCCCTGCAGGCGGCCGAACAAGGCCTGGCGCTGACCCGGACGCTGGGCAATGGTCGCACCGAGCGCACGCTGATCCACAACGCCGCGCTGGCGCGTGTCGGCCTGGGCCAGGTGCCGCAGGCGCTGCAGGTGCTGGACAGCCTGCTGGCCGCCTACCGCGCCGCGGGCGCCAGCGCCGACGAGGCCATCGCGCTGCGCGAATTCGCAGAGGCCTTCGCCGATGTCGGCCAGCTGCCGGTGGCCCTTTCGCTCTACCACCGCGAACGGGAACTGGCCGCGCGAATGATGGCCGCCAACCGCGACGCCGCACTGGCCGAACTGCGCCAGCGCTACGACCACGAGGCGCAGCAGCGACGCCTGGACCAGCTGACCGGCGAGAGCCGCCTGATGAGCGCGCAGATCGACAACCGAGCCGCGATGCAGAAGGTGTGGGCCGCCGGCGCGGTGGTGCTGCTGATGGCGGTGGTGCTGCTGGGTCTGATGCTGCGCCGCGTGCGCGACCTGAATCGCCGGCTCGAGCACAGCCAGGCCTTCCTGCGCGCTCTGAGCCACCGCGACCCGCTCACCGGCCTGAACAACCGCCGCGGCCTGCACGATGCTGCCGCGGCCCGCGGGCTCGACGCGCACTTCGAAGGCGCGCTGCTGCTGGTGGACATCGACCACTTCAAGCGCATCAACGACGGCCATGGCCATGCCGCGGGCGACGTGGTGCTGGTCGAGGTGGCGCGCCGGCTGGCCGAGGTGGTGCGCGGCGACGACGTTTTGGTGCGCTGGGGCGGCGAGGAGTTTCTGATCTTCCTACCGGGTGTCGACGCCGAACACGCCGAGACACTGGCCGAGCGTGTGCTGCAGGCGGTGGGTGACACACCGGTGGTGCTGCCCGCTGCCCGGCCGGGTTCGGTGCCCGTGGCCTTGCGGGTCACCGCGTCGGTGGGTTATGGCTGCTTTCCGCTGCCGCCGGCGCGGCTGGCGCTGACGCTGGAACGCGCCATCAACCTGGCCGACATGGCGCTGTACACGGCCAAGAACCGCGGCCGCAACTGCGCCATGGGCATCCAGCAGGCGGAGGCCGCCAACGCCGATGAGACACGGTGCTGGGCGTGACCCTCAGAACTACTCGCCAATCTGGATGAAGACGGCGCGGTCATCGCTGCTGATGGTGAAGTCGAGTTCGAAACTCATGTCCCGATCGGCGGTGACCTGCCACCGCGCGCCAGCGCCGTAACTGGCGATGAGCGCCCGGCCTGACCCCAGCAGGCTTGTCCGGGGCCCGCGACAATCGGGCCCCATGTCTTCCAAGCCCATCCTGCGCCACCGCATCGCGCCCGCCCTGGTGCCTTGCCTTGTGCTCGCCGCTGCAACGGCCTTCGCCCAGACGAGCACCCCAAGTCCGTCCGCCGCGCCCGCCGCGCCCGCCTCGGCGGCTTCCGCGCCGCGCCCTGCAGCCACGCCACAGCGCGTGGAGATCACCGGTGGCCGCGAGAACGACACCGCGCAGCGCCGCAACGCCACAGCCGCGAAGATCGTCATCGGCCGCGAGGAAATCGACAAGTTCGGCGACGCCACCGTCGGCGAGGTGCTGCGCCGCCTGCCCGGCGTCACCACGCCCGGCGCGCCCGGCCGCGGCGGCCCGCCACGCATGCGGGGGCTGGGCGGTGGCTTCACGCAGCTGCTGATCGACGGCCAGCCCATCCCGCGCGGCTTCAGCCTGGAAAGCCTGACGCCCGAGCAGGTGGAACGCATCGAGATCCTTCGTGCCCCCACGGCCGAGACCGGTGCGCGCGCCATCGCGGGCACCATCAACATCATCACGCGCGAAGGATTCAGGCGCCGCCTGAACGATCTGCGCATCGGCTCTGGCGTCGAGAACGGCCAGATCAACAAGGGCCTGAACTGGACGCACAACGACAGCGCCGGCCCGCTGACCTACAACGTCTCGGGCTCGCTGTTCAACCCTCGACGCGAGAACAGCAACGAAACGCGCACCACCGTCGCCGATGCCGCCAGCGGCACGTTGCTGGAAGACCGCACGGCCAGCAGCGTGAGCAGGGACAAGCGCCTCGGCGCCAACCTCACCAGCCGCCTGCAGTGGCGTCTGGGTGCCGGTGAAGGCGGCGGCGACATGCTGGCGCTGACGCCGTCGATCTTTCACACCGAGGCCAGCAGCCAGAACAACTTCCGGCTCGGCCAGGCGCTGCGCCGCCCCGGCACGCCGGGCCTGTACGACTTTGGCAGTGGCAGCAACGACAGCGAGTTCACCAATGCGCGCCTGGCCGGCCAGTGGCGCCAGCGCCTGGGCGGCGTGCGTGCCGAGCTCAACGGTGGCGCCGGCCTCTGGCGTTCACGCAACGACTCGCTGCGCACCGAGTTCAACAGCGCCAGCACGCAGCCGCTGCGCACGCTGGAAGACAGCAGCCGCTCGCGTCAGAACTCAGTCGACCTCAAGCTCAAGCTCTCGGGTCTGGCCGGCGGCAGCGAAACCGGCGGCGAACACAGCCTGGTAGCCGGTGCCGAGGTCGACGCGCAGCGCCGCACCGAATCACGCACCTCGCTGCAGAACGGCACGCCGCTGCTGGCCGACTTCGGCGAGAACCTGCAGGCCAGCTCGGTGCGCCTAGCGGCCTACGCGCAGGACGAGTGGACGCTGAACCCGAACTGGTCGACCCATGCCGGCCTGCGCTGGGAAGGGATCACGACGCGCGGCGACGCGGCGCAAGCCGGCGACCCCCGCCCCAGCAACCGCAGCAGCGTCTGGACGCCGCTGCTGCACGCCGTCTGGAAGCCCGACCCCAAGGGCCGCGACCAGGTGCGCTTCAGCCTGACACGCAGCTACCGCAGCCCCGACCTGGGCAACCTGATCGCGCGGCCCAACATCAACCGCGACTACGACCCGCTGCTGGGCCCCAACATCGAGACCGCGCCCGACAGCGCGGGCAACGCGCAGTTGAAACCCGAACTGGCCACCGGCATCGACATCGCGCTGGAGCGCTATCTCGACGCCGGCGGCGTGCTCAGTGCCAACGTCTTCCACCGCAACATCACCAACCTGATGCGCGGCGTCACCCAGCTCGAAACCGTCAGCTGGAGCCCCTACCCGCGCTGGGTGCGGCGCATGCAGAACATCGGCGACGCCACCACCTCGGGGCTGGAACTGGAAGCCAAGTTCAGGCTCGACCAGCTGATCACCGGCGCCAGTGCGGTGGAACTGCGCAGCAACCTGTCGCTCTACCGCAGCGAAGTCAAGAGCGTGCCCGGCCCCGACAACCGGCTCGACCAGCAGGCCAAGGCCAGCGCCAACCTGGGCGCCGACTACCGGCTGCGCGGCGTGCCGCTGACGCTGGGCGGCAACGTCAACTGGGTGCCGGGCACCACCACGCGCATCGAGGCCGACCAGACCTCGGCCACCAGCACCAAGGCTGTGTGGGACGCCTACGCGCTGTGGGCCTTCAGCCCCACCGTCGGGCTGCGCCTGCTGGGCAACAACCTGGCGCCACGCGACTACACCACCACCACCGTCAACGACGCCGTGGTCGCGGGTGTCAACGAACGCACCACGGTGCGCAGCAGCGGACCGAGCTACTTGAACCTGCAGCTGCGGCTGGAACTGAAGCTGTAGCCCGCACCGGGGCCCAGGGAAGGCCCCGGTGCGCGGCAGCGCCGGGCGGCGGCACACTCGGCGGCTTTCCCCGTCACAGGACACGCCCCCATGACCATCCGCCGCCACCTGCTTGCCGCCGCTGCCGCGCTGCCGCTGTTCCCATTCACCGCCCGCGCCCAGGCGGGCTGGCCCAGCAAGCCGGTACGCATCGTCGTGCCCTTCGCCGCCAGCGGCACCACCGACATCCTGGCGCGCGCGCTGGCCCCCGAACTGCAGCGCGCCTTCGGCCAGCCCTTCATCGTCGACAACAAGCCCGGTGCGGGCGGCAACAACGGCTCAGCCGAGGTCGCCAAGGCGGCCGCCGATGGCTACACCCTGCTGATGGGCACGGTGGGCACGCACGCCATCAACCCGTCGCTCTACCCGAAGATGCCTTATGACCACGTGAAGGACTTCGCTCCCATCACGCTGGTGGCCGGCGTGCCCAACGTGCTGGTGCTGAACCCGGCATCGGCGCAGAAGTACGGCATCAACTCGGTGGTCGACCTGATCCGCGCCGCCAGGGCCAACCCGGGCAAGCTGAACGTGGCCAGCTCGGGCAACGGCACGTCCATCCACCTGGCCGCCGAACTCTTCAAGAGCCTGACCGGCACCTTCATGCTGCACCTGCCCTACCGCGGCTCGGGGCCGGCGCTGATCGACCTGATGGCCGGCAACGTCGACCTGATGTTCGACAACCTGCCCAGCGCCATGCCCCACATCAAGAGCGGCCGGCTGAAGGCGCTGGCCGTCACCAGCGGCGTGCGTTCGGGTGCGATGCCCGAACTGCCGACCATCGCCGAGGCCGGCGGTGCCCTGCTGCGCAACTACGAGGCGAGCTCGTGGTTCGGTCTGCTGGCCCCGGCCGGCACGCCAGCCGACGTGGTGCTGCGCCTGCAGCAGGAAACCGCCAAGGCCATGGCCACGCCGGCCGTCAAGGACCGCCTGCTTTCGCAGGGCGCCAACCCCGGCGGCATGGCGCCGGCCGAGTTCGCGAAGTTCATCGACGCCGAGACGAAGAAGTGGGCGGTGGTGGTGAAGGCCTCGGGCGCGAAGGTGGACTGACGAGTGAAGGCGCGGCGGCGCTGACGCGCAAGGCTCCACTGCGACTTTGGTGCGGCAACGCACCGTCGGGTCGTGCTCTGGAAGGTATCTTGAGCGCTGGTCAGCCGCAGTCCGCGTGCTCCTCTCGACAGCGGGCGCTGTGGCACCCGCTCTTGAAAGGAACGCCATGCGCCACCTGCTCCTGACACTGCCCCTGCTCATCGGCCTGACGCTCCCGGCCTCGGCCCAGGTCAGCGTGGGCATCGGCATCGAGATGCCCGGCCTCAGCATCGGCATCAACCTGCCGACGTATCCCCAGCTGCAGCGCGTGCCGGGCTACCCGGTCTACTACGCGCCCCAGGCCAGCGCCAACTACTTCTTCTACGACGGCGTGTACTGGGTCTTCCAGGGCGACGACTGGTATGCCAGCAGCTGGTACAACGGCCCGTGGCGCCGCGTCGGGCGCGACGCCGTGCCGCTCTTCGTGCTGCGTGTGCCGGTGCGCTACTACCGCCAGCCGCCGGCCTACTTCCGCGGCTGGCGCGACGACGCGCCACCGCGCTGGGGTGATCACTGGGGCCGTGATTGGGAAAGCACACGCCCCAACTGGGACCGGTGGGACCGCCGCCAGGCGCCGGCGCCCGCGCCGCTGCCCACCTACCAGCAGAAGTACCCGCAAAGCCGCTACCCACAGGGCGACGCGCAGCGCGACATCCGTGGTCAGCAGTACCGCTATCAGGCACGCGAGCCGGTGGTGCGCCAGCAGTTCCTGCCCCCGGTGCAGCGGCATCAGGTGAGCCCGGCCCCACGCCCCGCCGCACCGACGCCGGAGCGCGCCCGCCCCGAAGCCCCGCGTGAGCGCGCTCCGGCTGCCGCGCCGCCGCAGCGTGAGCCCGATCGCGGGCGCAACGACGACAAGCGCGGCAACCAGCCCGACAACAAGGGCAACAACAAGGGCAACGACAAACCGGACAAGAACGACCGGAAAGACGACAAGGGCGGCCACGGTCGGCCGTGACAGGCGGGCAACGGCACCGCCCGTGACACCGCGGGCTGGCATCATCCCGGGCTTCAACAGGAGCCCGACGGATGTGCGCCAGCAAAGTGGCCGAAGGCCAGCAACGCGGATGGATCATCCCCATCGGCGGCGCCGAGGAAAAGGAGAACGCGCCGCAGATCCTGCAGCGTTTCGTCCAAGTGGCTGGCGGTGGCCGGGCCGACATCGTCGTCATTCCCACCGCGAGCCAGCTGCGCAGCACGGGGCCGCGCTACGAGCGCATCTTCGGTGAGCTGGGCGCCGGGCGCGTCACGGCGCTGGACTTCGACACCCGGCGCGATTGCGAAGAGCCCGGCCGCCTGCAGCGCCTGCACCAGGCCACAGGCGTGTTCTTCACCGGGGGCAACCAGCTGCGGCTGTCCACGCTGATCGGCGGCACGCCGGTGGCCAAGGCGGTGCGGCTGATGAACGCCGCCGGCATCCCGGTGGCAGGCACCAGCGCCGGCGCGGCCTTCATCAGCGAACACATGATCGCTTTCGGCGACGAGGGCAGCACGCCCGTCGCCGGCAGCGTGCGCCTGGCCGCCGGCCTGGGGCTGACCAACCGCTTCATCATCGACCAGCACTTCCGCCAGCGCGACCGCCTGGGCCGGCTGCTCACAGCGCTGGCCTACAACCCGTTCGCGGTCGGCATCGGCCTGGACGAGGACACCGCGGCCTTCATCGCGCCCGACAACACCGTGCACGTGGAAGGTTCGGGCGGCATCACCGTGGTCGACGCCGCCGAGGTGCAGTTCAGCAGCATGGACACCGTCAACGAAGGCCGGCCCGTCTGCCTGCTGGGCGTGAAGCTGCACATCCTGACCCAGGGCGCCACCTTCAACCTGCACACGCGGCTGGCCGACGCGGGCACGCTGACCACCTCGAAAACCTGAACCCGGAAGGGCGCCCCGTGAAGATCGTCGAACGCAACGTCTACGTCGGCCCGTCGCTGTACGCCCACTTCCCGGTCATCCGGCTGGTGCTGGACCTGGGGCCGCTGGAGGCCTGGCCCACCGGCAGGCTGGGTTCGGCCTACGTCGACGCGCTTATTGCCGTGCTACCCGGGCTGCACGACCACGGCTGCAGCTACGGCGAGCCGGGCGGCTTCATCCGCCGCATGCGCGGTGACGAGAACGACCCCGAAGGCACCTGGTTGGGCCACGTGCTGGAACATGTGGCCATCGAGCTGCAGAACGTCGCTGGCGAGGCGGTGACCTTCGGCAAGACGCGCAGCATCGACGGCCAGCCCGGCGTCTACACCGTGGTCTACGAATACGAGCAGCGCGACGAGGGCATCGAGGCCGGCGAACTGGCGTTGCAGCTGCTGTGTTCGCTGCTGCCCGCCGACATCCGCCCCGCCGGCACGGTGCCCGACGACTGGCACTGGGCCGACGCGCGCGACGCCTTCATCCGCTACGCGCAGCGCCGCGCCCTGGGCCCCAGCACGGCCAGCCTGGTGAAGGCCGCCGTCGAACGCGACATCCCCTGGCTGCGCCTGAACGAGCAGAGCCTGATCCAGCTCGGCCACGGCAAGTTCCAGCAGCGCATCCAGGCCACGGTGACGGGGCGCACCAGCTACATCGCGGTGGAACTGGCGCAGGACAAGGAAGAGACGAACAAGATCCTGGCCAACTGCGGCCTGCCGGTGCCCAGGCAGGAACTGGTGCGCAGCGCCGACCGCGCGGTGCGTGCTGCCGAGAGGTTGGGTTTTCCCGTCGTCACCAAACCCTACAACGGCAACCACGGCCGCGGCATTTCGATCGGCCTGAAAACCGCCGACGAGGTGCGCGCAGGCTTCGACGCCGCGGCCGAGCACAGCAGCAGCGTCATCGTCGAAACCTACCTGCACGGCGACGACTACCGCCTGCTGGTGGTGGGCGGCGAACTCATCGCGGCCACGAAGCGCACGCCCGGCCACGTGGTGGGCGACGGTGTGCACAGCGTCAAGCAGCTCGTCGACACCGTGAACCAGGACCCGCGGCGCGGCATCGGCCACGAGAAGGTGATGACGCGCATCGAGCTCGACGCGCAGGCCGACATGATGCTCACGCGGCAGGGCCTGACGGTAGACAGCGTGCCCGAGGCCGGCCGGCAGGTCCTGCTGCGCAGTACCGCGAACCTGAGCACCGGCGGCACTGCCACGGATGTGACCGACGTCATCCACCCCGACAACCGCGAGATGGCCGTGCGCGCCGTCACCGCCATCGGGCTGGACGTGGGCGGGGTCGACTTCCTCTGCCCCGACATCACCGAAAGCTACAAGACCATCGGCGGCGGCATCTGCGAGATCAACGCCGCGCCCGGCTTCCGCATGCACGTGGCGCCCAGCGAAGGCACGCCGCGCGACGCCGCCGGCCCGGTGATCGACATGCTCTTCCCGCCCGGCTGCGCCCAGCCGCGTGCCCATCGCGGCCATCACCGGCACCAACGGCAAGACGACCACCAGCCGCATGCTGGCGCACATCACCAAGATGGCCGGCCACACGCCGGGGCTGACGACGACCGACGGTGTCTACATCGACGGCCAGCGCACCGTGGAAGGCGACATGACGGGCCCCGTGGCCACGCGCATGGTGCTGGCCGACCCGAAGATCGACATCGCGGTGCTGGAAGTGGCGCGCGGCGGCCTGCTGCGCGCCGGCATGGGCGTGCCCTTCGTCAACGTGGGCGCGGTGCTCAACGTGCAGAGCGACCACCTGGGCATGAAAGGCATCGACAACCTGGAGCAACTCGCCGAGGTGAAACGCATCATCGTCGAGGTGGCCAAGGACTGCGCCGTGCTCAACGCCGACGACGTCAACGTCATCCGCATGAGCGCGCACACCGACGCGAAGCACCTGTGCTACGTGACGATCAACCCGCAGCACACGGTGGTGCGCGAGCACATCCGCGCCGGCGGCCGCGCCTGCGCGCTGGAGGCGGGCGTCAACGGCCAGATGATCACGCTCTACGACAAGGGCCGCCACATCCCGCTGATGTGGACGCACCTGATCCCGGCCACGCTGGAAGGCCGCGCGATGCACAACGTGCAGAACGCGATGTTCGCCGCCGCGATGGCCTTCAGCCTGGGCTTCAAGCTCGACGCCATCCGCCAGGGCCTGCGCACTTTCGACACCACCTTCTACCAGGCGCCGGGGCGCATGAACGTCTACGACGAGCACCCCTTCAAGGTGATCTTCGACTACGCGCACAACGCCCACGCGGTGGGCGTGATGGCCGACCTGGCCGGGCGGCTCGACGTGCGCGGCCGCCGCATCGTGGTGGTGGCCGGGCCCGGCGACCGGCGCGACGAGGACATCCGCGACATCGCGCTGGCCGTGGCCGGCCGCTTCGACCACTATGTCTGCCGTCGCGACGACGGCCTGCGCGGGCGCGCGTCCGACGAGGTGCCCTTGATGATCGCCGCCGTGCTGCGCGAACAGGGCGTGCGCGACGACCAGATCACCATCATCCCCGACGAACAGGAAGCCATCGACCATGCGCTGCGCATGGGCCAGTTCGGCGACCTGCTGCTGGTGTTCGCCGACGCGCTGACGCGCAGCTGGAAGCAGGTGACGAAGTTCAAGGCCGAGGGCGTGGCCGCCACCGTGGCGGCCCAGGCACCCGCGGCGCCGGCCCTGATCGCCGAGCCGGGCGAAAGCGCCGCAGCCGGCCCCACCAGCAGCCCGCAGTCCGACGACGGCGCACTGTGGGCCACCGGCTTCGTGCGCGACGAGCGCGGGCTGCGCTTCGTCGGCGAGGCAGGGGACTGAACACGCTGCACGTGCTCGCGTCATGACCGCCGACCAGGAAGACACGGCCCCCCAGGCTTTCGACGATTCCCGCCGCCTGCCCGGCCCCAACCGGTGGAGCGGATGCCCCGCCGTCGAGCTGACGGCGCTGACGGCCGCCGCGCAGGACGAGACCGCGCTGTCCGCCTGGGCGCAGCATGTGCGCGTGCTGTGCAACGCGCTGGGCTGGCCCGACCCGCAGCCGCAGGTCCAACTGCACGCCGCCGCGGCCACGCTGGCCTTCACCGCGCCCGAGGATGCGCTGTTCACCGCCACCGAAGTCAACGAGTGGGCTTGGGAACGCGCCGCGGCAGCCCACGGCGCCCTGGCCTCCGAAGGCGTGGCGCCGACCCAGCCGGCTTGCGACGACCTGGCCGCACTGGCGTTGCATTTCTTCGGCCGCGCGGAAAGGGAACGCTCGCGTCCGCTGGCGCGCCTGAAGGCCGCTGCGGCGGCCCACGGCGTGCCGGTGTTCGAGGACGACGACACCGTCTCGCTGGGTGCCGGCACGGGCAGCCGCTGCTGGCCACGCGCCGCGCTGCCTTTGCCGATGGACCTGCCCTGGGCGGCGCTGCACGACATCCCCACGCTGCTGGTGACCGGCAGCAATGGCAAGACGACGGTGACACGGCTGCTCGCCGCGATGGCCGCGGCCGCGGGCCGCGTGGCCGGCTGCTGCAGCACCGAAGGCGTGGTGGTGGCCGGGCGCACGGTGCTTGCCGGCGACTACGCGGGCCCGGCCGGCGCACGCACCGTGCAGCGGCACCCGGCAGTGCAGTTCGCGGTGCTGGAGACGGCGCGTGGCGGCATCCTGCGGCGCGGCCTGGCGGTACGGCGGGCCGACGTCGCGGTGGTCACCAACGTCAGCGCCGACCACCTGGGCGAGTACGGCGTGCACGCTGTCGAGGACATCGCCCACGCCAAGCTGGTGGTGGCACGCGCCCTGGCGGGCCGCAACGCCGGAGGCACCGGCGCTTTCGGAACGCTGGTGCTCAATGGTGGCGATGCGCTCTTGATGGACGTGGCCGCACGCACGCCGCATGTGCGCGCGCTGCGTGGTGCCGGCCGGCTGGCGCTGTTCGCGCACGACCACGACCACCCCGCGCTGCACGCCCTGCGCGAAGCCGGCGGCAGCACCTGCGGCACCCGGGCCGGGCGGCTGCTGTGGACGCATGCCGGCGTGCTGAACGACCTGGGACCCGTCACGCACATGCCGCTGACGGTGGGTGGCGCAGCCGCCTACAACACCCTGAACATCGCCGCCGCCGTGCTGGCCGCCGCCGCTGCCGGGCTGCCGCCCGATGCCGTGCGGCACGTGCTGGTGAACTTCGGCGCGCGCCCGCAAGACAACCCCGGCCGCCTGGAGCGCTGGGCTCACCGCGGCGCCACGGTGCTGGTGGACTACGCGCACAACCCCGACGGCCTGGCCCAGCTGCTGGGCGTGGCGCGCGCGCTGCTGGCCCTGCCACTGGCCACGCCTGGCACTGCAGGTCCTGCCGGTCGGCTGGGCAGAACTGGCGAAGCAGGCCCACCCGGTCGGCTGGGCCTGCTGCTGGGCCAGGCCGGCAACCGCGACGACGACGCCATCGCGGAACTCGCACGCACCGCGGCCGCAGCGGCGCCCGACCGTGTCGTGCTCAAGGAACTGCCGGCGATGCTGCGCGGCCGCGCACATGGCGACGTGCCGGCGCTGCTGCTCGCCGGCTTGCGCGCCGCGGGCCTGGCGCCGGAACGCATCGTGCGCGAAGACGACGAACTGGCAGCGGCGCAGGCCCTGCTGGCCTGGGCTCGGACAGGCGACGTGGTGGTGCTGCCGGTGCACACGGCGGCCGTGCGACAGGCGCTGGCACGGCAACTGCAGGCCGGTTGAGCCGCCGCAACGCGCGACAAGCGCAAGCGGCGCCTGATGTCGGGCAGGAGAGGCTGCGCCGCTCTTGCCGGCGCGGCGGCCATCACGATGGCGCCCGGTCCACGGAACCCCAACCCAGCGCCCTGGAACTCAACCCCTCAGAAAGCGGTGGAGTGGTTTGCGCAAGAACCACCGGCGTGGCCGTTGTGGACCACCGGCCTGCTGGCGCTGGCCGTCGGCGCACTGGTCTACCTGGCCGACCGTGACCCGGCGCGCGTCATGGCGCTGCCCAGTTTCGCGGTGCTGGGCACGGCGCCGCTCTTCGGCGCGGTGGGAGGCTGGCTGCCCAGCTTCGTGCACACCTTCGCGTTCAGCCTCTTCAGCGCCGCGGCGTGGCCACGCGCCGGCAGGCCGGCCTACGGCGCCTGCGCCATGTGGTGGGCCGTCAACCTGGCCCTCGAAGCCGCGCAGCAGCCGCAATGGCGCGCTGCGCTGGCCGCGGCGCTGCCGTCGGGCCTCGACACCGTCGCGCCCCTGAGTTACTTGGCGCGATACGCACAGCAGGGCCGATTCGACCCGGCCGACCTGCTGGCCATCACCGCAGGCGCGCTGGCTGCGGCCGGCGTGCTCTACCGCGTTCATCAGCTTCAGGAGATCCGCCATGCGCGCTGACAACCCTTCCTCGCACCCCGTCGCCTGGCGCCGTCTCGCCTGGCAGGGTTTCATCGCCCTGGTCGGCATCGCCGCCATCGTGGGCAGCGGTGGTGGCGGCATGCCGGGATTCCCGCCTTGCGGACCGCCGCTCTGCGGCGGAGAGCCGCTCCCGCCGCCGGCGTTCGTGCGCCTGACCCCGGCCGATGTCACCGTCACCGTCGGGGCTCCGGCAACCTTCGTCAGCGAGGTCGAGAACATCGACGCGCCCACCTACCAGTGGCGCCGCTCGAACGACGGCGGCAGCACCTACACCGACCTGCCCGGCGCCACCGGCAGCCGGCTCACGCTGCCCGCCGTGAACCTGGGTGACCACGGCGCGCGGCTGCTGGTGCAAGTGTCGTCGGGCGGCATGACGAAGGCCCAGGCCGTCGGCCATCTGTACGTCTCTGCCACGCCGGGCGTGGCCTACGCCGACGGCGAATTCCTGCCCGCCGACTGGGTGTTCTCGCCCGTGCTCGGCCCGGCACCGGCGCCGGCGGCGTCCAGTGCCGAACGCGTGGCGACCGGCGGCAACCCGGGCGCGTGGTGGCGGATGCAGGTGCAGGTGCCCACCGGGGCCGGCTCGGCGCGCCTGAGCTTCCTGTCGACGAGCGCCGTCTACGACCCCCGCCAGCATGGCGCCATCGCAGCCATCGACTATGCCGAGGACTGCGCCGCGGTGCTGCCCAGCGACACCGCGGGCACGCAGTCCTGGCTGGCGCTGGAGCAGGCGGGCCGGCACTACGTGGCCAACACGCGCTTCGCCTCCCCGAGCTGCGCCGCCGCCGGTTGGCGCCCGGTGGCCAGCCTCGGCCGGCTTGTCGAGCAGGACTTCACTTTCGTGGCCGGGCCGGCCTGCGCCGCGGGCGAACCTTGCCCCGACTTCTCGGCCGCGGCGGCGCCATTGCGCTTCGGCTTTGCGCGGCAGACCTTCGCTTCGCAGGGGCAGTCGGTGCCCCACGGCATCGACAACTGGAAGGTCACGGTCTGGAGGAGGTGAGCAGCGTCAATCAGGCCGCGGGCGCGACGATGGCGCCCTGGATCTTGTGGCGCGCCAGCGCCTGGGCGACAAAACCCGAGGCCTTCATGCGCTCGACGAAGCCGCGCAGGAACTGCTGCGCGTCGTCGCCCCGGTTGGCCTGCACGCCCATCGCCTGCTCGATGACCATGAAGCGGCCCGGCAGCAGGCGCAGGCCGCCCAGGCGCGCGGCGTCGGCTTCGAGTTGCTGCTTCACGCCGGCGGCGACGTCGGCCTTCTCGGCGAGGAAGGCGTCCACCACGGCCGGTGACGTGGGGGCGCGCAGGATGGTGGCGGCCTTCAGTTCGCGCGACAGGTAGAGGTCGTAGGCACTGCCCTTGCCCACCATCACCGTGGTGGCGGCTCGGTCGACCTGCGCGTTGTCGGTCAGCGGCGAGGCGTTGCGCACGAGGTAGGCGCCTTCGATCTGCACGTAGGCGGCACTGAAGCGCACGCCTTCACCTCGCTTGGGGTCGATGGCGAAGAAGCCGATGTCGGCCTCGCCCGAGGTGACGGCCACCACCGACTTGGCCGCGGCGTCGAAGACCTTCAGCTCGATGCCCACGCCCAACTCGGCCGCCAGCGCGCGCGCCAGGTCCACAGACACGCCTTCGGCTTCACCGGTGCTGGCGTTCTTGCGCGCCAGGATGGGGTTGCCCAGGTTGATGGATGCACGCAGCTTGCCCGTGGGGGCGAAGGCGGCGACGAGGGCGGGCGAGGCGAGGGGGTTCATCGAACAGGCGGTGGTGGTGGTGACGAGAGCGCCGCCCATCCAGGTGAGCAGACGGCGGCGCGTGAAGGCGGGGTGCAGGGGTGTCGACATGGCGCGCAGTGTAGGCGGCACCCCCGGCAACTGGCCGCAGAATCGGCTCCATGCAAACCCGACGCCGCGTGCTCCAGACCCTGCCCGGGGCCCTCGTTGCCGCCGCCCTGCCGGGCTGCGCGCAGCAGCCCGCCACGGCCGCGGCCGGCGAGATCGATGCAGCCTTGCGCGCCGCCGTCGACGGTGCCCACCGCAGCCCCGCCAATCGCGCCCGCGACCCCTGGCGCCACCCGCTGGAGACGCTGGCCTTCTTCGGCCTGCAGCCGGCGCACACCGTGGTCGAACTGCAGCCTGGTGGTGGCTGGTACAGCGAGATCCTGGCGCCGTATATGCGCGAGCGCGGCCGCTACTTCGCGGCCCACTTTGCCGCCGACACCACCAACGCCTACCAGCGCCGAGCCCGCGCCGGCTTCGTGGCACGCATGGCGCAGGCACCCGCCGTCTACGACCGCGCCACGCTGGGCACGCTGCCCGCCGCAGCCGGCTTCACCGACATCGGCCCGCCCGGCAGCTTCGACCTCGTGCTGACCTTCCGTAACGTGCACAACTGGTTGGGCGACGGCTCGCTCGACGCCACGCTGCGCGCCTGCCATGCGCTGTTGAAACCCGGCGGCACGCTGGGCGTGGTGGACCACCGTGCCGCACCCGGCACGGCACTGGAAACCATGAAGAAGAGCGGCTATGTCACCGAGGCGCTGATGGAAGAGCGTGCGCGCGCCGCCCGATTTACGCTGGCCGCGAAGAGCGAGATCAACGCGAACCCGCGCGATTCGCGCGACCATCTCGGCGGTGTGTGGTCGCTGCCGCCCACGCTCAGCGGCAAAGACGTGAGGCGCGAACATTTCCTGGCCATCGGCGAGAGCGACCGTTTCACCCATCGCTACACCCGACCCCTGGCCTGAGGCGTCCGCCGAAGATGCTCGCCCCCTTGCCCCCAACGCTGCGCGGCATGGCCGCCGGCACGCTCCTGGCCATCAGCACCACGGTGCTCACGCTGGCGATGTTCCCGCCCGCGCTGCTGAAGCTGCTGCTGCCGTTCGATGGCGCGCGCCGCGTCTGCGACCGGGCGCTCACCGCGCTGGCCTCGGCCTGGGTGGCCATCAACAACGGCTGGATCGTCGCCGTGCGCGAGCGCAGCACGCCCGATTGGGACGTCCAGGGCCTGGAAGGCCTGGACAAGCGCGGCTGGTACCTGGTCAGCAGCAACCACCAGAGCTGGGTCGACATCCTGGTGCTGCAGCGCATATTCCACGGCCGCATCCCCTTCCTGAAATTCTTCCTTAAGAAGGAGCTGATCTGGGTGCCGGTGATCGGCCTGGCCTGGTGGGCGCTGGACTTTCCGTTCATGAAACGCGGCAAGGGGGCGGGCGCGCGCCACAGCGACCTGGCGACCACCCGTGCGGCCTGCCAGAAGTTCAAGCGCATCCCCACGTCGGTCATTAACTTCGTCGAGGGCACACGCTTCACGCCGGCCAAGCATGCCATGCAACGCAGCCCCTACACGCACCTGCTGAAGCCCAAGATCGGCGGCCTGGGCATCGCGCTGGCGACGATGGGCGACATGTTCACGGCGCTGCTCGACGTGACCATCGTCTACCCCGACGGCACGCCCACTTTCACGCACCTGCTGACGGGCAGCATCGGCCGCGTGGTGGTGCGCGTGCAGGTGCGGCCCATCCCGCCCGAGGTGCTGGGCGGCGACCCCATCGGCGACCCCGCCTACCGCCAGCGTCTGTCAGCCTGGGTCGACGCGCAGTGGCGCGAGAAGGACGCGCTGATCACCCGGCTGCGCGACTGAAGCCACAACGCGCTTGACGCAAGGCAGCACACGCCGGGCGCCGGCGGCGTCTGGTCTGGGCATGAGGCTCTTGTCCGCACGGTCGTGGCACGCCGCCGGGCAACTGATCATCGGCTTCGAGAGCGCAGCGCCTGGGCCTGCCGCTGTTCACCCTGGCCCTGGGCCTGCTGGACGGGTTCAACCCCTGCGCGATGTGGATGCTGCTCTTCCTGCTGGCCATGCTGGTGCGGCAGAACGACCGCCGGCGCATGGCGCTCGTCGCGGGCACCTTCGTGCTCGTCAGCGGCGCCGTTTACTTCACCTTCATGGCGGCGTGGCTGAACGTCTTCCTGGCGGTGGGGCTGTCGCAGCCGGTGCGGCTGCTGCTGGCCGGCCTGGGCCTGTACATCGTGGGCTACATCGCCGACGACGCGCTGATGGTCACGGTTGCCGTGCTGGCACTGAGCCAGGGCAAACTCACCGAACGCGCCGGGCGCGGGCTGAAGTTGTTGAGTGGCGTGGTGATGTTGGCGCTGGGATGGGTACTGCTGTTCAGGCCCGAGTGGCTGGTGTGAGCCGCAGCTTTCGGCCGTCAACCGTCGCCTCCGGCCGGTTGCTTCCAGGTTTGCTGGAGATCATTGCCGCGACTCTTGCAGGACCGGCCATCGAGAAGATATTCAAGCGCCTGGGGGTCGGAAGCGCAACCGCCGCCCCCGGCCGTGCGCGAGAATGCCGGTGTCGACACGACATGCTGCAGCTCTCCGCAAGCCATTTGTGCTTCGGCAGGCGGCGCAAAGGAGGGCTCGATGGACACCCTGTCATGGGTCGCGGTCGCGGTCTTCGCGATCACGATCATTGCGGTCATCAGCAACGTCGTCGACAGCACGGTTGCCGCGCTGGTCGGGGCCATCGTCATGATCTGGATCGGGGTCATGACCGACATCGATGCGTTCGGGCTCGTCGATTGGAACGTGATGGCGATCCTGGTCAGCGTGTGGGTCATCGCTTCCTACTTCGGCAAGACCGGCGTACCCAGCTGGCTCTCGGTTCAGGCCCTGCGGCTGTCGGGCGGGCGGCCCGGCCTGTTGGTGATGATCCTGTCCATGCTGGCGGGCGTGATCTCGTTGTTCGTCGACAACGTGGTCGTCATCCTCATGATGGCCCCCGTGGCGCTGCCGCTGGCTCGCGCACTCAAGCTGCCCGTGACACCCCTCGTGCTGATGATCGGCTTCGCGGCCAACTTCATGGGCTCGGCGATGTTGCTCGGCGACCTGCCGCCGCAGATGCTGCACAGCGTCGCCGGGGCGGAGTTCATGGACTTTTTCTGGCAACACGGGCGGCCGTCGTCGTTTCCGATCCTCATCGTCACCTTCGTGATCACGCTGGCGGCGATGTACGCCTACGGCTTTCGCGGCTATGGGAAGCAGGCGGTGGACCTGGGCAGCCTGGGCATCGAGACCCGCATCCCGAACCGGCTCTTCGCGACCATCGTGGTCGGCTGGTTCTTCCTGACCGTGCTGGGCATGGCCCTGCGGGAGCTGCTCGGCGTGAAGCTCGGATTCATCGCCCTGACGGGGGCGATGACGCTGGTGCTGCTCCTTGAACTGCTGGGGGACCGGGTCAAGGCGCCGAGCTTCGAGAAGGTGCTCGAAGCACTCGACTGGCGCGCGATCTTCTTCTACATCGCGCTGTTCGCGCTCGTCGGCGGCCTGGAGCGCATGCACGTGCTGGACGCGCTGGCGACCTATCTGCGGCCGATCTTCACCGAGAACTTCGCGCTGGGCGCGACGCTGATGTACTGGATCACGGTGCCGATCGTCGGCATCGTCGAGCACGACGCCTACATCCTGACCTTCCTGCACACCATCAAGGAGCTGGAAGCCGATGGGGTGCAGCCCTGGCCGCTGTGGTGGATGCTGCTGTGGTCGGGCACGCTCGGCAGCAACCTCACGGTGGCGGGGGCGCCTGCGTTGTATGCCGCACTGAACATCTGCCAGCGCGAGGAGAACCGTAAGGTCTCGCTGCGCGAGTTCCTGGCCTGGAGCGTGCCGTTCACCCTCGTGGCAGCGGGCGTGTGTTACGTGCTCGGCATGTTGATCTGGGTACTGCCGTACGCGAAGTGATGGATAGCTGAAGGAGCCGGACATGTATCGACACCTCCTGATCCCGACCGACGGTTCGGCGCTCTCGGGACACGCGATCGCCCAGGGCATGGCGCTGGCCAAGGCGACCGGTGCCCGGGTGACGGGCCTGTTCGTTTCGCCGGCCCCGACGCCGCTCGTGTTCGAAGGGCTCGTGCCCGTCGACTACCTGCAGCCCGACGAGCACGCCGAACTCAATGCTCGAGCCGCCGCGCGCTACCTGGGCGCAATGGAGCAGGCGGCCCAAGAGGCCGGGGTGCCGTTCGAAGGCGTCAGCCTGACCGGCGAATACCCGGCCGAAGCGATACTCGAAACTGCGAAGAAGCGACGGTGCGACGTCATCGTGATGGCTTCGCACGGCCGCCGCGGACTGGCCGGCATGTTGCTGGGCAGCGAGACCTTGAAGGTGCTGACGCACACGAAGGTGCCCGTGCTCGTGTGCCGGTAGGCGCACCGCCCGGCCAACAGCGATCACTTCACCAGCCGCACCGGCACGCTCGAACGCTGGTGCGCCCTGGGCGAGCTGCGGGGCGGATGGCCGCAAGACACTGGGACAACCGTGCCGCGGCATCAGATGTGCCAGCGCCGACCAACCAACTTGTGCAAACCTACGCCGCCGGGGAGGTGGTGCTCAAGCTGAGGACAGCCTGGGGCAACGGCCCCACCCACCTGGTGATGTCGCCGCTGGAGTTCATGCGGCCGTTGCCTTGCCCAGCCGCACGAGCAGGGGCGTCACCATCGGCACCGTCAACATGGTGCTGGCCACCGCCATCAGCAGCAGTGCAGTGAAGGTGTCGGCGGTGATGACCTGCTTGTCCAGCAGCACGTTGGCGAAGATGATCATGATCAGCGCCTTGGTCTGCAGCAGCCAGCCGATGAGCGTGGCCTCGCCCGCAGGCCAGCGCAGGATGCGGCCGGCCAGGTGCACACCGATCAGCTTGCCGGCCACGCTGGCCACCAGCAGCGCCGCGGCGGCGACGAAGACCAGCGCGCCGCCCAGCGCCCATTCGGTGCGCAGCCCGGTGCTCAGGAAGAACACCGGCATCAGCACCAGCAGCACGTGGTGGCGCAGCAGGTCCATACGGCCCTGATCGAACCAGTGGCCGTCGATCACTGCACCGGCCAGGAAGGCGCCCACCATGTAGTGCAACCCGGCCCAGTCGGCTGCCAGGCCGCAGGCCGCCAGCCACACCAGCGCCAGCGGCCAGCGGTCGGCCTCGCGCAGCCGCGGCATCAGCCAGCGGAAGACCCAGGCGACGAGACCGAACACCACGAGAAACCCCGCCTGCCGGCCCACGCGCTGCCAGTCCATCAGGATCAGCGCCAGCACGCCCCAGATGGCGATGTCGTCCAGGCTGGCGTAGCGCAGGATGCGCTGGCCCAGCGGGCGACGCAGGATGTCCAGCTTTTCCATGAAGAGGATGAGGATGGGCAGCGCCGTCACCGCGCAGGCCATGCCCACGCCCAGCACGAACTGCCAGGGCCGCGCCGCCGGGCCCGTCCAGCCCGACGAGACGGCCACCATGCCCAGTGCCGCGATGCAACCGAAGGCGAGCGGCATGCCCAGCGCCAGCCCGGCGGTGATGCCGCTTTCGCGGCGGTCCTTCCAGGCCGCCGCGAGGTCGAGCTCGACACCGGCGATGAAGACGAAGAGCATCACCGCCCACCACGCGATGCCGTTCAGCGCCTGGATCACCGCCGGCGTGAAGACGAAACCATAGGCCTCGGGAAGCGCAGCGCCGAGCACGCCGGGGCCGAGCAGGATGCCGGCGACGATCTGCACCACGACCAGCGGTGCCCAGTGCTCGGTGCGGCCCAGCCGCCACGCCAGCCAGGGCAGCGTGAAGACGACGAGCATCGCGATGAGGAAACGTTCGGTGGTGTTCATGGCGGCGGTGCGGAGGCCGGCGAATCTAACCCACGTCACACAAGGCGCTTGCGTGGCCGCTATCGTGCCTTGCCCGCGCGTCGCGGGTCCGCGGCGAAAGGGCCAGCATGAACAGGACCGTCGGCATCATCGGCACCGGCTGGGTGGGCACCAGCGTGGCCATCTCGACCCTGCATTCGGGTGCGGCCGACGAGCTGTGGCTGTACGACCTGAACGGCGCCGTGGCCGAAGGCGAGGCCATGGACCTGACCCACGGCGCGGCCTTCTACCCCGACTGCCAGGTGCGCACGGCCCCCATCGACGAGATGCGCCGGGCCCACGTCGTGGTGGTGGCCGCCGGCCGCGGCGGGCGGCCCGACGAAACGCGGCTGGACCTGCTGCGCGACAACGCGCGCATCGTCGGCGCCATCGGTCGCCAGCTGGCCGGCTTCGGCGGCACCATCGTGATGGTGACCAACCCGGTGGACGTGCTCACCGGCGTGATGCAGCAGGCCAGCGGCCTGCCGCCCGAACGGGTGCTGGGCACCGGCACCATGCTCGACACCGCGCGCCTGCGCCAGGTGCTGGGCCGCGAACTGGGCGTGGCGCCGCAGTCCATCCACGCCCAGGTGGTGGGCGAACACGGCGATTCGGAAGTGGTGCTGTGGTCGGGCGCCCAGGTGGGCGGCGTGCCGGTGCGGCAATGGCCGGGGTGGTCGGCGGACATCGAAACCCGGCTGGCCACCGAGGTGCGGCACGCCGCCTACGAAGTCATCCAGCGCAAGGGCGCCACCAACCACGCCATCGGCTTGGTGACGGCCGCACTCCTGCGCAGCATGCTGCGCGGCGAGCGGCGCGTGCTCACCGTGTCACGCGTACAGCAGGGCGCCTGCGGGCTGGATGGCGTGGCGCTGTCGCTGCCCACGATCGTCGGCGACGGTGGCGGCACACACGTGCTGGCGCCGCACATGGACGAGGCCGAAAGCGCGGCGCTGGCGAGTTCGGCGCAGGTGCTCAAGAACGCCGCGGCCTCGCTGGCCACCTGACGCGTCGTCAGGCCGGCACGGTATCCCAGGGCGCGGCCTCGTCGGCGGCAGCACCCGCGGGCGGCACCGACGGGGCGGCAATGACGGCACGTTCCTGCACGCCCCCCAGCGCTTCGATCAGCGCCGGAATCAGCAGCCGCAGCTCGCCGGTGAAGAGCGCCACGTCGGCGTCGAAACCGCCTTCGTCCTTCGTCGCCGACGACACGCCTTCCAGCACCACGTCGAGCAGCTTGATCTTCTTCAGCGTCAGCGCTTCGGTGAGCACGAAGCTCACGCGGCCGGCCCAGGAAAGCGCCAGCTGCGTGGGCAGCTTGCCCTGGCGGATGTGTTCACCCACCTCGTCGATGTCGAGCGTGTGGCGCGCGTAGCGCACGGTGGCCTTCTCGGTGTCGGGCTGCTTCAGTTCGCACTCGCGGTCGATGCTGAAGCCGGCGGGCGCGTCCTTCTCGACCAGCCAGGTGGCCATCGTGGTGGCCGGCGCCAGCGCGGTCTGCACGAGCGAGATCTTCAGGCCGCCCGCAAGCAGCTCGAGCAGCCGCGTCACCAGCGCGTCGGCCTTCTTCACGCTGCCCGCGCCCACCACCAGCCACTGCGCCTTCGGGTCCACCCACACCAGCGTGTCGCTGCGCTTGGGAAAGGCGCGCGGCAGCAGCGCATGCACGACTCCTTCCTTCAGTTCCCTGACGATCTTGCCCTTGGGGCGGCGGCCGGTGTCCTTCTCGATGGCGTCGAGCTTGGCCTGCACCTCGGTCTTCACCACGCTGCCGGGCACGGCCTTGGTTTCGGTGGCCAGCTTCAGGATGAGCTGGCCGCCGACGCTTTCGACCATCGCGCCATGGGCTTCGCCGCGAGGCTCCACCCAGCCGATCGACTCGGGCTGGCTGGCGCCGCACTCGACGAAGCGTGCGCCCTGCAGGCGGCCTTCGATCTCGGTGAGCGGGGGCTGGGTCCAGTGTTCGATGCGGTAGACGAGGGCGTTCTTGAACATGGCGGCAGGCGGTGGTTGGGCGCGGATCATACGGGGCGCCCTGCGCCGACCGCCGCAGCCGCCGGGCAGCGGCCGGACCGGCTGCACGACAATGCCCGGCGCCGCCGTGGCGTGGGCGCCGCAAGGGCAAGGAGCCGTTTCATGAGCATCGAGCACAAGACCTCGGAAGAGTTGCCCGCCGCGCTCGAGATTTCGCTGCCCACGGCACTGGAACTCTGCAGCCTGGGGCTGGGGACCTTGATCGACATCCGCCAGTCCTTCGAGATCGAGATGAAGGGCGCCATCCCCGAGGCCGTGCACATCCCGCTGTTCGAGGTGAAGCTGATGCTCGGCCACGAACTCAGCGAGGACGAGCAGGACATCCTGGACGCCGGCCAACCCAAGGACATCGACGCGCGCATGTTCTTCACGATGATCAACCGGCTGCACCACGCGCGCGAGCACCTGCTGCTGTGCGTGTGCAACAGCGGCCGGCGCAGCATCGCGGCCGCGTCGCTGCTGCGTTCGCTGGGCTACCCGAAGGCGCTGTCGGTGGCGGGCGGCTTCCAGGCCTGGAAAAAGTTGCAGGCTGCGGCAGCCGCGCCGTCCTCCCCGCCCGACACGCCTACGAAGGCTTGACTTCGGCCATCCGGATGCCCGGGCACACCCCCCGCCCACCCTGGTCGGGGCAGAACTACTTGCTCACGCCGAAGCCAAACAAGCCGGTGTTCAGAGCAGTTTCGCCGACGACGGCGCCGTAGACGCTCATGCCCAGCCCGGGCAGGGGCATGTTCAGCAGTTCGGCCGAAGTCGGGCTGCCAACGCGGTAGCGCAGGCCGAAACGAGGGGAATCGATATTCCACACATCCGTGCGTCCGCTGGCCAGCGTGCGCGTGTACGTGCGCGTCGCGGTGTCGACAGCCGTCACGGACCCGCTGGTGTCGGTGAAGCTCGTGGCGGCGTTTCCGGTCCAGTTGATCTGGATCGTCCACAGGGGCAGCGGGTCGCCCACCGCAGGCAAGGGCAGAGACTTCTGGCGCGTGCCGACGATCAGGTTGCCGTCCGCGACGCCGAACCAAGTCACGTCACCGCTGGCGGGCCGGTAGGGGAACACGCGGATGGTCCTGTCGTTGGGCACCACCAAGTCCAGCCCGCCTGCCGCGTTCGGCTGCAGGCTGCCCAGCTGGCTGGTGGAGGGGATACAAGCCGCCATGCCGGCGCAAAGGTTCATCGACAACCGGCGCCCGTCCGGGCCGAACTCGATGGTGCCGAAGCTGGTGCGCCAGGTCTGGCCCGAGGGGCCGCTGTCGATGCGCCGGTACGAAGACCAGTTGCTGATGCCGGCCAAGGTGTCCAAGGCAGCAGCCTGCTCGGGGAAGCCCACCGAGATCACCTGCTGATTGTTCTGGTTCCGCCCAGTGGTGATCATGACGCCGGCAGGCGACACCACGATGTTCGTTCCGCTGGCGTTGAACGTGCAATTGCCAGTCGAAGTGGCGGTCTGGACGCTGCCGTCGGGGAAGGTGATCCTGCCAGTGGGCGCGTCCACCTGGGCAAGGTAGGTGTTCCACTCCGGGTCGCTGTCGGCCGGGTTCAGCCAGCGGTAGGTTCCGCTGCGCAGCGCCGCGCAGTCCGGATGGGCCGGCCGGCTCAGCAGATCTGCAGGCAGCCCCGCGACGGCCGCCGGGCAGCTGCCAGGGTAGACGTTACAGCTGTCGGCCGCGATCTCCGCCGCGAAGTCGGCAAGCACGCCGAAGCTCTGCAGCAGGTTGTTGGTGAAGTCGCCCAGGCCATACACCTCGCCTTGGGTGGTGACGCCGGCATAGCGTTTCCCGGCCGCGTGCTCATACTCCCGGATGGTGTAGGTCTTGCCCTCGTAATCGAGCGCGATGCTGGCCGGACCGCGCGGAAACAGCGCCGGGTACTTGTATTCGATCCAGTCGAGCAGCGCCTTGGCATCGACCGGATGGCCCGCGGTCACGGACAGCTTGCGCTGGGCGGCCGGGGGCTGCTGAGCGACACGCGTGGCGAAGGCCTGGGCGCCGTCCGTGGGGGCGGAGCCCCCGCCGCAACCCGCCACAGCGCCGACCAAGGCCAGGGCGAAGAGACCGAAGCGGAGCGTGCGAGAGGGTGAGCGCATGGTCATTGATGTCCTTTTCGCAGCAAACTTTCGGATAGTGAAGGGAGGATATCAGCGCCCGCCGCGGCCTCGACCCCCGGATCAGGGGTCGAAAGGAGCCCGCACACGCTCTGCACGATGATCAACCGGACATCACGCGCGCGAGCACTTGCTGCTGTGCGTCCGCACCAGCGGTCGGCGCAGCCTCGCGGCCGCGAGGCTGCTGCGTTCGCTGGGCTACCCAAAGGCGAAGTGGGCGGCGGGCGGCTTTCAAGCCTGGAGAAGCTGCAGGCCGCGCCGGTCGCGCCGGCCTCCCCGCCCGGCACATCTGCGCAGCCTTGACTTCGGCCGTCCGGATGCACGCGCCCTTTGCCCGGGCCTAAGGGAGAACGTCCCTCTCATGACTTGGTACTGGGAGGTCGAAGCGCTTCCCTGAGCTGCGGCTCACCCACCGGTTGGTTGCCGCCCTCCAAAGGTCAATGATCCCGGTCGACGGTGCCACCGGAGCCTATGGGTCGGGATTCCACGCAGTCACCTCGTGCCCCCTCAAGCCGCCAGCGCCACGCCACAATGTCCGCATGAGCGAGAACGTCGTGCTGCTGGTCGACGGCACCAGCTACCTCTACCGTGCAGAGCGGGTGCTAGCCCCCATCTCGCTGTCTCTCGCTACCCCTCAAGATGGCCGACCTCCGACGGACCGGCAGAGCCGGTCCGTGGCGGGAAAATTGAACGTGCTGCACTGCTTCATCTCTCGCGGGTCGCGCTCTACGCGGTGGAGCGACTGACATGAACCGGTACAGCGGCCGATGAACGCCGACGGGCACCTGAAGACACTCGGCCGCTACCGAGTCGAGCGGGTGCTCGGACGCGGCGCGATGGGCCTGGTCTACGAAGGCGTCGACCCCCGCCTCGACCGGCCGGTGGCGATCAAGACGATCCTGAAGAGCCATCTGCTCGACGAGGCGCTGGCCGGCGAGTATTCGGCGCGTTTCGTGCGCGAGGCGCAGGCGGCCGGACGGCTGAGCCACCCGAACATCGTCAGCGTGTTCGACTTCGGCGAGCAGGACGACGTCGCCTACCTGGTGATGGAGTTCATCCGCGGCCGCGAGCTGGCGGCGCACTTCGAGGACAACGATTTCTTCGACCTGCCGCAAGCGGTGCGCATCATGGGCGAGCTGCTCGACGCGCTGGGCTACGCCCACGAGCGAGGCATCGTGCACCGCGACGTCAAGCCCGCCAACGTGATGATCGAAACCGGCTCGCTGCGCGTCAAGCTCACCGACTTCGGCGTCGCGCGGCTGGCCGATGCCAACACCGACCGCACGCAGCCCGGCACGATGGTCGGCACGCCGAGCTACATGTCGCCCGAGCAGATCCAGGGCCTGGCGGTCGGCTCGCGCACCGACCTGTTCGCCGCCGGCGTGGTGCTGTACCAGTTCATCACCCATCAGAAACCTTTCACCGGCGGCGGCCAGTGGACGGTGCAGCGCAAGATCATCCAGGACGACCCGGTGCCGCCGTCGCTGGCCAATCGGGCGCTGCCGCCGGTGTTCGACAACATCGTGCGCCGGGCGCTGGCCAAGGATCCCGCCGACCGTTACGCGACGGCCGCCGAGTTTGCCGCCGACCTGCGCGCGGCGCTCGCCTGCACGCCGGCGGCGCCGGTCGGGCGGCGCGGCGCCCCAGCCGATGTCGAAGCCGATGCAGATGCCACGGTGATTCGGCCGCGCGCGCCGGCGTCGATCGCCAAACTGTCGCCGTCGCCGTCGCCGTCGCCGTCGCTGCCGCAGGCACCGCGGCAAGCGCCGACGCGGCAGCAGCGGCCGGCGTTGTGGACCGCTGGCGTGCTGGTGCTGGCAGCGCTGCTCGGCGGCTTCGCCTGGCGCGCGCTGTCGCCGGACCCCGGGCCGGCTCCATCGGCCACCGGGCCTGCGTCGGTCGGCGGGCCGCCCCCAGAGGCGACGGCCGCACCGGCGCTGCCGCCGCCGGCCCCGACTGCAACCCCTGCACCAACTCCCGAAGCGGCCATACTCCGGCCTCAACCCCGACCGGCCACGGCCCGTGCGCCGGCCGGCGCCAACCTGCGCTGCAGTGACCTGCTGCAGCGCGTGCAGCTCGGCGAGACCCTCTCGCCCGAGGATCAGCAAGTCTTGCAAAGGGAGTGTCGGCGATGAACACACAAGCTCAGGCTTTGCGGGCCACGGCAGGCTGCACGATGGCGTCCGTCCTGCTGTCCGGCTTGCTGCTCGCGGGTTGTGCCAAGCCGCCGGGCGGCGATGGGGCCAGCACCGCACCGGCAGTGGTCGCCGCAGCCCCGGCACCCGCCCCGGCCCCCGTGCCGGCGCCGGCCCCCGCGCCGCCGCCACCACCACCCGCACCGCCGCCGATCCAGCCTTTCAACGAGGCGGTGCAGAGTGCCGCCAACAACCTGCTGGGCAAGGCACAGTTGCCGGCCGACGTGCCACGCCACAGCATCGTCATCGACCCCCTGATCGACGGCGTGACGGGCGTGCAGACCAATGCCTCGGTGGCGATGGGCGCGCGCATCGTGGCGTTGATCAAGGAGCGCTACCCGCAGTACGAGGTGCTGCCGTTCTCGGCGGCCAATGTCGCCAAGTCGCCGCTGGTGCTGGTGGGCACCCTCACCGGGGTCAACGGCGAACGCAAGACCGAAGGCGAACGCGAGGCCTTTCGCATCTGCCTGGCGCTGGCGGACCTGAAGACCGGGAAGCTGGTCGGCAAAGGACTGGCTTTCTCGCGGCCGGAAGGTGTGGACCCGATGCCCACAGCGTTCTTCCGCGACGCACCGGCCTGGGCCGAAGACCCCGCCACCGTGGGTTACATCCGCACCTGCCAGGGCACGCGGATCGGCGATCCGATCCACCCGCTGTACGTCGAGCGCATCACCTCGGGTGCACTGGTCAGCGAAGCGATCGACGCGTACGGCGCAGGCCGCTACCAGCAGGCGCTGAGCCTGTACCAGACCGCGCTGGGCACGCCCTCGGGCAAGCAGTTGCGCGTCTACAGCGGCCTGTACCTGACCAACTGGCGGTTGGGCCGGCGCGACGCGGCGGCGCAAGCGTTCGGGCAGATCGTCGACCACGGGCTCGACAACAAGCGGCTGGGGGTCAAGTTCCTGTTCCGGCCGGGCTCGACAGCCTTTCTCGTGGTGCCCGGCGCCTCGAGTCCGCCCTACGACGTCTGGGTGAAGACGGTGGCCACGCAGGCCAGCCGGCGGCAGTCGTGCCTCGAGGTGGTGGGCCACAGCAGCGCAACCGGCCCGGCAGCGCTGAATGACCGGCTGTCGCAGCTGCGCGCCGACTACGTGAGGAACCAGCTCGACCGTGCTTCGCCCGGCTTCGGCAAGCGCCTGATCGCCAATGGTGCAGGCTCGCGCGAAACCATGGTCGGCAACAAGCGCGACGACGCCAGCGACGCCCTCGACCGGCGCGTCGAGTTCAAGGTCATCTCCTGCTGAAGCATCGCGGCGCGGCGGACATTCGCTGATGGACTGTCTTGCAGCAGCGCGGGTGCTCAGGCCCCCTGGGTCGCCATCGTCGCGAACAGTGCCGGCACCTGTTCGGGCCGCAGCGGCCGCGACAGCAGGTAGCCCTGGCCCAGGTGCACGCCCAGTTCCTTCAGCGTGGACAGCTGCTCGACGGTCTCGATACCCTCGGCGATGATGGTCTTGCCGAGTGACCGGCCCAGGTTGACCACCGCCCGCACGATCTCGACGTTCTGCGTCTGCGCCTCCATGCCCATCACGAAGCTGCGGTCGATCTTCAGGCTGTCGATCGGCAGCGTGCTCAGGTAGGCCAGCGACGAGTAACCGGTGCCGAAGTCGTCGATGCTGAACTTGCAGCCCACGTCTCGCAGCGCGTGCAGCGCGTCGAGCGCCACGTCGAGCCGGCCCATCAGGGTGGTCTCGGTGATCTCCAGCGTCAGCGCGCGGGCCGGCACGCCGTGGCGCTGCAGCACGTCGCGCACCAGCGGCACGAGGGCGGCGTTGCCGAGGTCGCGGCCGGAGATGTTGACGTGCATGTCCAGCGGTCCGGCGTGCGCGTGGCGGTGCCGCCAGTCTGCCAGCTGCTCGACGGCGCGGTTGATGACCCAGGCCGTCAGCGCCTCGATGTGGCCGCTTTCCTCGGCCAGCGCGATGAAGACGTCGGGTGCGATCGACCCGCGTTCGGGGTGCACCCAGCGCGCCAGCGCCTCGAAGCCGCTCAGCCGGTGCGGATGCAGCGCATACAGCGGCTGGAACACCAGCGACAGCTGGCCCTCGCCAATGGCGCGGCGCAGGTCGCCTTCGAGCTTGAGTTTCTCGGCGATGCGCTCGTGCATGCTCTGGTCGAACAACACCACGCGGCGACGGCCGTCGGCCTTGGCGGCGTACATCGCCAGGTCGGCGTCGCGCAGCACCTCGTCGGCAGTCCGGTAGCCCAGGTCGCTGAGCGTGATGCCGATGCTGGCCCCGGGCAGCACCTCGGTGCCGTTGATCGTCATCGGCGCCGACACCGCCACCAGGAGGCGCTGCGCCAGCGCCATCGCATCCTCGGGCGCATGCACCTGCTCCAGCAGCACCGCAAACTCGTCGCCGCCCAACCGCGCCACCAGGTCGCCCGGTCGCACGCTCTCGGCCAGGCGCTGCGCCACCTCGCGCAGCAGGGCGTTGCCGGCGATGTGGCCCAGACTGTCGTTGACGACCTTGAAGCGGTCGAGGTCGAGGAACATGACCGCGAAGCGCTGCACCAGGTCCAGCCGCGTGCGTTCGACGGCCACTTCCAGGCGTTCGTTGAAGCAATTGCGGTTGGCCAGGTCGGTCAGGCTGTCGTGGTAGGCGATGTGGTGCAGCTCGCCCTCGGCAAGCCGGCGCGAGGTGATGTCGTGCAGCTGGTAGATCAGCGCGCTCTGCGCGCTGCCTGGGTCGGTGAAGCGGCCGCAGTGCAGCGACACCCACAGCTGGCGCTCGGCGGCGCCACGGAAGCGAAGTTCCATCGAGAACGGGTCGCCCTCTCCCGCCGCCATGACGGCGACGCGGGGGCCCAACAGCTGATCGTCGCCGGGGTGCAGCAGTTCGTCGAAGCGGTGGCCCAGCAACTGCGCCTCGCTCCACTCCAGCAGCACGCACAGCGCCTGGTTGACCTGGTGGATGCGGCCGTCGGGCCGCACGATGGCCATGCCGATGGCGGCGTGCGTGAAGGCGGCAGTGAAACGCTGCTGGTTGAGTTCGGCCTCGCGCTGCGCCTCGGCGATGCGTGCCTCCTGCGCCTGGCGCTCGGCTTCCTGGCGCCGCAGCGAGTGGTGCGTCAGCGCCAGCACCGCGCTGGCCACCGCCGCCGCCAGCACCACCACCGCGGGCCCGAACTGGCGCGCATTGATGGCCAGGAAACCCGCCACCGCGGCCGACATTAGGTAGATCGCCGCCAGCCAGCTGTAGTTCTGCGCCCAGTCGGGCAGCGACAGGCGTTGCCCGTTCTTGGCCGCCATCACTGCCAGCAGCGGCAGCGTGGTGCCGGCGAAGTACGGCAGCGCGACCAGGCACAGCGCCGCCAGCGTGGCAAACGCCGCCGGCCAGCGGGCCGCTTCCAGCGCCAGGTGCAGCCACTCGTAGCCCAGCCCGCACAGCAGCATGGTGGCGGTGGCCGCTGCCGGCGTGCTGACGCGGCTGGTCAGCCGCTTCGAATTGCGCCAGACGCCGACCAGGCCCTCGGCGCCGGCCGCCAGCGCCGCCGCCGGCGCGCCGTGCAGCGCCAGCAGCGCAAAGACGAAGACATCGGCCACGCCGATGTGGTACTTGGTGCGCGGAATGTGCACCGGGAACAGCGCCGCCACCGCAACGAAGGCCACGCCCAGCGCCACGCCCGGCAGCGCCCCCTGCGGCAGCGCCGCCAGCTGCAGCAGCGACCACAGCGCCGCCACCAGCCCGGCCGCCGCCAGCGCCAGCCACACCGTGGTGGCGCGGCGGTTGTAGTCGTGCAGGTGCCGCTGCGCGAAGCGGCGCCAGGGTCCGCCCTGCGGCGGGGCCAGCGGGGCCTGCGGTGGCACGGGCATGGCGCGGCGGTCGGCGGGCGGGCGTGAGGTCAGGCGGGGCGCTGGCGGCTGGCGGTGTGCATCAGCGCAGGCCCAGCACGCGGGTGCCGACGAGACCGGGAATGCCCAACGGTTCCGCCTGCAGCTCGGCGAGGATGAAGCCCTCGGCAAGGATGAAACCCTCGGCGAGGATGAAGCCCTCTGCCAGGATGAACCCGCTGCCCAGTGACAGCCCTTCGGCGAGGATGAAGCCCTCGGCGAGGATGAAGCCTTCGGCAAGGATGAAGCCGTTGCCGACGACGCGCTGCTGGCCCAGCGTCAGGCCCTCGGCGAGGATGAAGCCTTCGGCAAGGATGAAGCCCTCGGTCAGCACGCGCCCTTCCGCCAGGCGGCTGGCCACGCTGGCCGTCGGCGCGAAGACGCCGGTGCGCTGCGCCGCCGAATTCGGGCCTGCCACCGCGTCGAGCAGCACCACCTGCCCCGTCAGCAGCGACTGGCGCGAGGCATTGGTCTCGACCACCGCCTGCGGCACCGTGTTCGCGGCCACCGCGCCCGTCGCCGGCAGGTACTGCACGGTGTTGCGCAGTGCCACCTGGCGCACCCAGGTCAGGCCGGGGTCGTAGATGGGCTGGAAGCTGGTGAAGAGGGCGTCGCCGCTGACGAGGTGGCCGCCGCCGGCATAGGCGATGCGACCCCAGTCGAAGCTCTGGCCGTTGATCGTGGAACGCGGCGGCGGCAGCGCGCGACCAGGGAACAGCAGGTTGTCACCGGCCTTCAGGCGGCCGGCAGCCACCTCGGCGGCGATGTCGGTGCGCAGCGCCTGCGCCAAACGCACCGCACCTTCGACGTTGAGCTGGCCAGCACCCTGCTGAAGCAGGTTGGCGCCAGGCAGCGGCTGCGCCGTGTATTGCAGGATGGCCTTCACCAGCGGCGGCGTCAGCCCCGGGTTGGCCTGCAGCAGCACGGCCGCGGCGCCAGCGACGGCCGGTGCCGCGACCGAGGTGCCGCTGAGCTGCATCAGTTCCCGGTTGGCGGCCTGCGCGGCGCCGAGTGCCACCGCGCCCTCCATCAGCGTGGGGTAGGTGCTGGCCAGCAGGTTGCCCGCCGGCGCGGCCTGGCCACGCTTGTTGGCGACGGCGCCGAGCAGCCGGTTGCCGGGGGCCACGAGGTCAGGCTTGAGCAGGTTGTCGATCCAGCGGCCGCCGTTGGGCAAGGTGATGCTGCTGCGGGTGGGGCCGCGCGAACTGAAGCCGGCCACCTCGTCGTCTCCGCGCACCGGGGTGGCGCGGGGGTTGGCGGCGCCGACGGTGATGACCGAGGGTTCGATGCCGGGCGAGCTGATGGCGCCGTAGACCTCGGCCCCGGCTTCGTTGCGACCGGCATTGCTGGCCGAGGCCACGACGACGATGCCGGCGGCGACCGCGCTGCGAGCCGCGCGCGCCAGCGGGTCGAGCAGGAACGAGTCGGTGCCGTTGGCCGCCAGGCTCATGTTCATGACGCGGATGTTGTGAAAGCGCGCCCGCTGCAGCACCCAGTCGATGCCCAGCAGCAGGTCGGCCACGGTGCCGAGGCCACGATCGTCGAGCACGCGCACGTCGTACAGCGTCGCGCCGGGCGCCACGCCGCTGGCGTCGGGCGCCTGGTAGCTGCCGCGGCCGGCGGCGATCGACGCCACCACGGTGCCGTGGCCGTTGGGGTCGGGGTGCGCGGAGCTGGGGGCGAGCGGGCGGGCCAGCACGTCCAGGCCCACGCTGCCGTCGACGGCGAACTTGCGCAGCACCTTGTCGCTGTGGTCGATGCCGCGTGCCCAGCCGGTGCCGACGATGGCCTTGTTCATGGCCACCACATCGACCGCCTGCGCCACGCGGGTGCGGCCCTGGGCGTCCTTCATGTGCTGGTGGTCCCAGTCGATGCCGGAGTCCAGCACCGCGATGCCGACGCCGCGGCCGTCGATCGCCGAAGCGCCGCCGAAGCCGGGCAGGGCCGCGGCGCCGGTGGTCTCGGCGACCAGGCTGCCCGAGCGCGCTGTGGGGCGGTTGGGCGCGATCGAAAGCACGTCGCCGCGCGCCGCCAGCGCCGGCAGCGCCGACACCGGCACCAGCGCCGCCATCGCCCGCACCGACGCGAACACGGCGTAGACAGAACCGTCGTGGGCCAGCACCGCGGCCCGCAGCGCCGTCAGCCGGGGGTCGCTGCCGCCGGCGACGATCAGCACCTTGGCGTAAGTCTGACCGCCCAGCGTCTTGACCCAGCCCACTGCCGGCAGGGTGCCGGCACCGGTGACCCGTGCAAGGTCGGCCGCGATCTTCGGATGGACACCTTGGGCACTGGCCATTCCCGCCGACAGCAGCGCGCCGGCGCAGGCCGCGGCGAGCAGCAGGTGTTTGAACAGCGAACGTCGTGCGGGCATGGTTTCCCCAAGTTGATGTCATCGGCGGTCGCCGCGGTAGCGGCAGCCCGTCGGGACCTTTGCCCCGAGCCCCTGGAGATCGTCCATCGCCGCTGTACCTGAACCCAGGTGCCCGGTGCACCGGCGCCGGGCGGTAATCCGTCACGAACGGCGACCCGCGGCAGCGGCCGGCGGCATGGGAGTGAAAGTCTCGACTCCGATGCCGAGGCTCGCGCCAGTCGATAGGTGGCGAACAGCGCACCGCCCGCACTAGACGCGGATATGGATGCGTCGCCGGTCGAGCCAGAACGCCACCGCCGCGTAGGCTGCGAGGTTGGCGCAGGCAAAGACGAAGGACCCGAAGCGCGGGTCACTGCCGATCCCGGCGAAGACGTTCTGGTAGAGCCAGGGCAGCGGGCTCGTCCACACCAGGCTGCCGTCGGCGCTGTGCACGACGGGCCAGCGCCACAACGCCATCACCCGCGGCACGAAGCCAGCCAGCACGAAGATGAAGAGCGGGTTCCTGCCGAAGACCTCGAAGAAGCGCACCCAGCCGACCTGTTCGCGCGGGCGCTGGCGCACTTCCAGCACGTGCATCAGCGTGGCCAGTGTGGCGATGGCCAGCGCGCTGCTCAGCAGCACGTAGCTCGAGGTCCAGATCTTCTTGTTCAGCGGCATGTCGAGCTGCCAGGCATAGGCCGCCACCGCCAGCAGCGCAGCTTGCACGAACAGGCGCGAGACGAGCGCGGCATCGACCTTCCCGTGGCGCACGATGGCGTCGCCCACCCACCAGCCCAGCAGTACCTGCGCGATGGCCGGCGGCGTGCTGGCCAGCCCCTCGGGATCGAAGGCGACACCCTCGCCGCGGTAGAGGTGATTTGCCCCGAGCAGTGCGCGGTCCACGCCGGTGCCGAACCAGCCGATCAGGCCGTAGGGGTCTTGCGGGTCGCCGAAGCTGAGGCAGGCCAGCCAGTAGCCGACGAGCAGCGCGGCAGCGGCCCAGAGCACACCGCGGCGTGACAGCCACCAGACGACGGCTGCCGCGGCACCGAAACACAGCGCGATGCGCTGCAGCACGCCCATCGTCCGCAGCGTCTCCAGGCTCTTGACGACGAGTGCGCCTTCGGCGTCCCAGCGCACGAAAGGCGCGGCGTTGAGAAAGAGGCCGATGGCGAAGATCAGCAGCACGCGTTTGCCGATGCGCAGCGCAAACGCCGCGCTGCCCGCATCGCGCAGCCCCGGCATCACGAACGCCAGCGCGTTGCCTACGGCGAAAAGGAAGAAGGGGAAGACGAGGTCGGTCGGCGTGCAGCCGTGCCAGCCGGCATGCGCCAGTGGCGGGTAGAGATGGGCCCAGCTGCCGGGGTTGTTGACGAGGATCATCAGCGCCACCGTGGCGCCTCGGAAGACGTCGAGCGACCGGAAGCGCTGCGTCATGGCCGCTGCCGCCGGTTGCGCATCAGCCCGCCAGCGCGCCTTGCACGCTGCCTTGCGCTGCCTCCAGCCGCGCCTCGGCCGTGCGGGCATCGACGCCGGCCTTCAGCATCACGATGGCCACCTTCACGCGCGCACCGCATGCCGCCAGCGCCGCCTGGGCATCGGCCTCGCTGGCGCCGCTGGCCTGCACCGCCAGCCGCAACGCGCGCTGCACGAGCTTGGCGTTGCTGGCGCGCACGTCGACCATCAGGTTGCCGTAGACCTTGTGCAGCTTCACCATCACCGCGCTGCTGAAGGTGTTGAGCGCGATCTTCTGCGCCGTGCCGGCTTTCAGCCGTGTGCTCCCGCCGATGACCTCGGGGCCGGTGTCGAGCAGCACGCGCACCTCGCAGGCCGCCAGCAAAGGCGCGCCAGGGTTGTTGGCGAAGCCCACCGTCAACGCGCCCGCGGCGCGTGCCGCCTCGGCCGCCGCGACGGCGTAGGGCGTGCTGCCGGAAGCGGCCAGCACCAGCACGACGTCGTTCACCCCGACGCCGGCCGCGGCGATGTCGCCGGCACCCTGGTCGCGGCTGTCCTCGGCGCCTTCGACGGCGCGGTAGAGCGCGCGCTCGCCACCCGCCAGCAGCGCCAGCGCACGTTCGGGCGGCCACGAGAAGGTCGGATGGAGTTCGACGCTGTCCAGAAGCCCCAGCCGGCCGCTGGTGCCGGCGCCGACGTAGACCAGCCGCCCGCCGGCGGCCAGGCGCGGCGCGGCGGCGTCCACCGCCTGCGCCAACGCGGCGCCGGCGGCGCGCACGGCAGCGGCGGCACCGGCCTGGTCGGCAGCCAGCGCGTCGACCAGCGCGGCGGTGGTGTAGCGGTCGAGCGACGCGTGCTCGGGGTGCGGTTGTTCGGTTTTCAGCGGGGGCCTCGGCGTCGTGGCGGGGGTCGTGGCGGGGGTCGTGGCAGGGGTCATTGCGGGTGTCACGGTGGCGTGAGGGTGGTGTCCAGGTGGATCAGCGCGCGCGGGCCGAGTTGGCCGACGCGGTCGACGCCCTGCACCCACACCAGGTCGGCGCCTGCGGGGTCGACATCCTGCGTGCCGGGCGGCAGCGCGGCAAAGGCCCAGCGCGGCGGTGTGGTCGCGGTGCGCCGCCACACGGCCCAGCGCACCGGCGCGGCAGCGGCCACCGCGGGTTCGATGCGCACACGCCCGTTCAGCCGCCGCAACCCCGGCACGCCGATGGCCGGTGCGTTCAGCCAGGGCGTGGCAGGCACCAGTGCCGGCTGCACGTAGGTGCCTTGAGCCAGTGCGCTGGCCAGGCCTTCGCGGTCCTGGTGCAGCGCGATGAGACTGAAGTGGATGTGCCCACCCGCACCCAACGGCCCGTAGGCCCCCGGCCCGGCGCGGCTGCGCAACACGTCCACCTGGTCCAGCAGTTCACGCGCCGGCCAGGGCGTGCTTGGCGCACCCACCTTGCTGGTGAACAGCCCCGGCCAGACGTGGCGCTGAAGCGGGTTCTGGCCCAGCCAGTAGTCCAGCAGCACCGGGAACTGCTGGCCTTCGCGCGTGATGGGCCAGTACAGCTGCGGCGCCCAGTAGTCGAGCCAGCCGCTTTCCAGCCAGCGTTCGGCGTCGGCGTAGAGCTTGTCGTACTGGCTGAAGCCGGTGATGCCCGGCGGCCGGCGGTCGGGCCGCGGCAGGCCGAAAGGGCTGATGCCGAAGCGCACCCATGGCTTGACCTCGCGCACGGTGCGCTGCAGTGCCTGCACGAACTGGTCGACCTGGGCGCGGCGCCAGTCGTCGCGGGTGAGCCCCCCTCCGCTGCGCTGATGGCGCGCCCAGGCCGCATCGTCGGGAAAGGGCAGTTCAGGCCCCGGCGGACCACCTGGCGGTGCCTCGGGTGCACCGGGCAGGGGCACGGGGTAGGGGTAGAAGTAGTCGTCGATGTGCACGCCGTCGATGTCGTAGCGGCGCAGCACGTCCGCCACCACGGCCAGCGTGTGCGACGCAGCGGCGGGTTCTGCCGGGTCCATCCACAGCATGTCGCCGTAGGCCTTCACCACGCCGGGCTGGCGCAACGCGATGTGCGGCGCCACCAACGGGCTCTTCGCACTGCTGTGGCGGGCGCGGTAGGGGTTGAACCAGGCATGCAACTCGATGCCGCGGCGGTGGGCCTCGTCCACCCAGAAGGCCAGCGGGTCCCAGGGCGCTTCGCCGGGCGCCCAGGGTGCACGGCCCTGCGCGCCCGACAGGAATTCCGTCCACGGCTCCAGCGTGCTGGGGTAGATGGCGTCTCCTGCCGGGCGCACCTGCAGGATGAGCGCGTTCAGGCCCAACCTGCTTGCGGTGTCCAGCAAGGCCAGCACCTCGGAGCGCAGCGCGGCCGCCGGCAGGCCGGGCTTGCTGGGCCAGTCGATGTTGGCCACCGTGGCCACCCAGGCGGCGCGGAATTCGCGGGGCGCAGGCGGCGGCAGGTCGGCGGCGGGCGGGACGGCAGGCGAAGGGGGCGCTTCGGGGCGCATCACCGGTGGCGCCATGCCGGCGCAGCCGGCGAGCGCCGCCACGGCCGCAGCACCCAAGCTGCGGCGCCTCAAGGTCTTGCCCTCACGGCCTGCGCCTGGCCGTGTCGGCCTCGCCCTTGTAACTGTCGAAGGAACGGTCGGCTTCCTTCTCGCAGCGCGCACGTTCGGCAAGGTCGGGGAGCTTGCGGCACTCCTGTTTGCGCATCTCCATCATCGTCAGGTAGGCGGTCTGGGTGCTGCACGCCAGCAGCAGCGGGGCCAGCGCGAGCGCCAGGAGCGGAGTGCGAGGCATCATGGCGTGCATGCTAGCGCCAGCGGCACGGGCCGGGCCACGGTCATCAGCGCATCGCCGGCAGTGGCGGCCGGGGGTCAGGGCGGTCGGGGGGTGCCAATGGAGCGGACGGTGCAGGTGGCGGCGCCATCGCGTCCGCAGGCATGGCATTGGTCAGCACCCACAGCAGCGCGGCACTTTCGGCGTCGGGCTGGCCCGCGTAGTTGCCGGGCCGGTAACGCATCTGAAAGTTCATCAGCACCCGCTCGGTCTGGCGGTCGAACACGCCGGTGGGTTCGATGGCGTAACCGTGCTTGGCCAGCGCCAGTTGGAACCAGGCCACGTCGGGCAGTTGGGCCTCGAAGAGGGTGCGCTGCGCCGCCACGCGCGAAGCATCGGGCCAGGGCGGGGTGATACCCAGCTCGGCGAACAGCTTCCAGGGGAAGGTCGGGCCCGGGTCTTCCTTGTAGGCGGGCGTGACTTCACCGTGGCCGAGAATGCGCTCGGGGCGGATCTGGTGGCGTTTCACGATGTCCTGCACCAGCGGTATCAACGCGTCGATCTGCGCCTTCGGGAAAGGCAGGTAGAGGCGCTGGCCGTTCGGCCCCTGCACGAAGCCCGGGTGGACGATCTCGATGCCGATGCTGCTGCTGTTCAGCCGCTTGTTCGGACCCCAGGCGCTGGCGCCCGAGTGCCAGGCGCGCCGGCTCTCGTCGACCAGGCGGTAGATGCGCGGCGGGCTCTCGTCGCTGAGCAGGTAATGCGCCGAGACCTCCTGTTCGGTGAGGATCCTCATCGACAGCGGGAAATTCGCCACCGTGTAGTGGATGACGAGGAAGAGCACCCGGCTGTCCTGGCCCTGCGCGGTGCGCGTGGCGTCGATGGGCACGCCGCCTTCGGTGGTCGTGGGTGGGCCAGGTGGCGAGGTGGCGCAGCCGGTCATCAGTGCCGCCAGCAGCAGGGCGGCAAACCAGTTTGGTCGTCGGGTCATGGTGCTCAGGGGTCTTGCCGGCCGAGGCTCAAGCGGTGCGTCGGAACAGGATGGGCTGCACGCCCTCCTGCATGTCGGCGGCGATGCCGATGACGCCCGCCTTGTCGTCGCCCTGGAAGCTCATCTTCAGGCCCGAAAAGTCGCCGTGTTCCGGGCGCTCGGTGCGGGTCTCGAACAGCTCGCCCTGCCGGTACTCGAGCAGCGCGGGCATGTCGTTGTAGCGCACGGACAGGGCCTCACCGGCGGTGCCGACCGTCAGCTCGCCATAGCCGGGGTGGCTGTAGCGGCCGACATACGCGCCGTGCGGACGGGGTGGTCGCGGGGTGGCACCGTTCGGGGCCGAAGCCGCAGCTTCGAACCGCAACGCGACGGCTTCTGCCGCGTTGCGCCTGGCCATGACCCTGGATGCGTGATCCTCGGGCCTCAGACCCAGCAGCCGGTCCAGCAGATCGGGTGTCACGGCATTGGGTAGCGGGTGGCTGCCGTGGTTGACCAGCACGGCCAGCCCGGCGTTCTTCTCCGGCAGCAGCACCACGCGCGAGGTGAAGCCGTTGAGGTCGCCCCCATGCGCCACGCGCAGGGTGTCGCGGTAGCGGTCGATGCGCCAGCCCAAGCCGACATGGCTGCGCGGGGCATCGGCCTGGGTGGGCGCGGGGCCGGTGGCCACCAGCGGCTCCCACATGGCGGCCATGGCCGCGGTCGAGATCAACCGGCGGCCGTCGAACTGACCGCGGCCCAGTTGCAGCTGCACCCACTTGGCGAGCTCGCCGATGCTGGCATTGACGGCGCCGGCCGGGCCCAGCAGCGGGTCGTGGCGCAGGGGCACCGACACCAGCTTGCGTGCGCCGTTGCGCGTGTGGCCAACGGCATGGTTGATGTCGGCCGCCATCTCGGGCGCCGAGAGGTTCACGCGGGTCATGCCCATCGGTGCCAGCAGCCGCGCCCGGGTGAAGGCTTCCCAGGTCTGCCCGGTGACGCGCTCGACGGCCAGGCCGGCCAGCACGACCATCAGGTTGTTGTACTGGTAGCGGGCGCGCAGCGGTGCACTCATCTCCAGGTGGGGCATGCGCGCCACCAGGCTCTGGCGCGTCAGGCTCTGGTTGTTGTACCAGAGCAGCTCATGGCGAGGCAGGCCGGTGCGGTGGCTCAGCATGTCGCGCAGCGTGATGCCGCCGTAGGCGTCGCCGCCGGCGAAGCGCAGTTCAGGCACGTAGGTGGTGACGGGCGCGTCCCAGGCCATGCGGCCCTCGTCGACGAGCATCGCCACGGTGGCGGCGCCGAAGGCCTTGGAGACCGAACCGGCGCGAAAGATCGTCTCGGTGTTCGCCGGCAGGGACTGTGCGGCGTCGCGGTAGCCGAAGGCCTTGAGGTAGATGACCCGGCCGTCCTTGAGCAACGCCACCGCCAGGGCCGGCACGCGCCAGCCGATGCGCTGGGCGTCCAGCCAGCCGTCGAGGTCGGCCAGCGGGTCGACGGTCGCCCTGGCGGGCTGCGCCCACACACTGGCGCCTGACGCCGCCAGCAGGCCGCCTGCCGTCCAGGCCAGTGCGTGTCGTCGAGTGCTCATGCCTTGTCCCGAACCCGGTCTTGTTGCAAGGCGCAAGCATAGGCGCCCGGACTTCAGACGTGCAGGTGCTCCTCCGCCACGTACCAACGCCGGAAGGTCTCGAAGTCCATCGTGTCTTCCACTTCCAAGGCCCTCTGGCGCAGCACCGAGACGCGCGACATGGCCTCGAAGTTGGACTGCTGCTCTCGCGCCCAGGGCAGCGCCAGCATGTGCATGTGGGTCTGCGCCGACTGGGCGCGGATGAACGCGGTGTAGCGCATTTCGAAGTCGGCCTCGATGGTGGCCAGCGCGCGCGCCGAAGGCAGCGTCGACGGCGCAGCCAGCGCGGCCTGCGCGGCGGTCACGGCGGCTGTGTAATCGCGGCTGCCGTGCGCCCGGTCGAGCGCCGCGGCGATGGGCACGCAGTCTTCCAGCAGTTCATGGGCCCAATCGGCAAGCAGCACGCTGCGGCCCTGGCGTTCCAGCTTCAGCCCCGGTTCACGGCCGTGAGCGGCGGTGTGGTGCTGGTTGCGTCCCAGTTCGGCGATCTCCTGCGGCGTGTCGGGCGGGCTGTCGTGCAGCAGGCAGTGCAGCAGGAACACGTCGAGGAAACGGATGGTGCGCGCGTTGATGCCCACCGGCTCGAAGGGGTCGAGGTCCATGCAGCGCACCTCGATGTATTCCACGCCGCGCTCGCGCAACGCGTGCAGCGGGCGTTCGCCGGTGCGGATGACGCGCTTCGGGCGGATGGTGCCGTAGAACTCGTTCTCGATCTGCAGCAGCGTGGTGGCGAGCTGGTTGTATTCGCCGCCCAGGTTGCGGATGCCGATCTGCTCGTAGGCCGGGTAGGGCCGTGTCAGTGCATCGTGCAGGGAATCTGCATAGCTTTCCATGCTGTTGTAGCTGACGGCCAGTTGCGCCTGCGCCTCGCTCTGGTAACCCAGCCGGCCCATGCGCAGGCTCGTGGCGTAGGGGTGGTAGAGCGTGTGTTCGCTCAGCCGCTGCAGGCCGTGGTCACGCCCGGCGACGAAGCTAGGGCACACCGCCGGGCTGGCACCGAACAGCGTGAGCAGCAGGAAGGCGTGGCGGCGGAAGTTGCGGATGAGCGCGAAGTGCTCTTCGTTGCCTAAGCCCGGCATCGACCAGTTGTAGTGGATGCCGCTGATGGTCTGCATGCGCCGGCCGTAGCGGTGGCCCAGGCCCATGCGGTAGACGCTCTTGGCACGGCCGATGTTGCTGCTGCCGTAGCGGCCCAGCGGAATCGTCTCGTCGGTGGGAAGGCCGCAGGGCATGCTGCCCACCCACAGCCGCTCGTCGCCAGCCTGGGCCAGCGTGCGGTAGACGAACTGGTGGATGCGCGTCAGTTCGTCCAGGCAGCTCTCGACGCTGCCGTGCACGCCGGTGATGAGCTCGAGCTGGCTCTCGCTGTAGTCGGTGGTGATGTGCGGGTGCGTCAGCGGCGAACCCAGGGCGGCGGGGTGCGGCGTCAGCGCCAGCGTGCCGTCGGGCCGGGCGCGCAGGCTTTCCTTCTCGATGCCACGGCGAATGCCGAGCAGGCGCTCGATGGACAAGCCTTGCAGTCGGTGGGCCAGGGTCATGCGGGCTCTTTGGGGACAGGGGCTCGGCCTGGGCAAGGGCTCGGGCGGGGCCGCAAGGGTAAGCGTTCAGCACATTTCCTGCTGAACGCTGGTCAAAGCATCGACGGCGGGCTGGATGCACGCAGCACAGCCCGCTGCTGCGGGCGCATTTTGCCCGCGCGGCGGCGGGCGCGTTCAGCGCGGCGCGTCGCCTTCGGCGGGCGTCAGGGCACGCACCGTCGGCACCACGGTGTCGCTGCGCCGCGTCCCGACGCTGTAGCCGATCAGCGTCAGCGTTTGCGTCTCGCTCATGCCCTGGCTGGCGGTGACGATCTGCGTGCGCACCGGGCCGATGTCGAGCGCATACCAGTCGTCGACGGTGGTGACGACGGTGACGGCCTGCGGCACCGAGGTGAGCTGCACGACGAAGGTCAGCGTGGTGCGTTGGTGCAGGCTGCCGGTGAAGCCGGCCACCGGCGTGGTCACGCTTTCCAGGCCGATCACCTCCACCTCGGATCGCACGGTGGCGCGTTCCTGGCGCCCGTCGCCGTCGAAATCCGTGCCTGTGTCTATGGTCTTGTCGATCTGCGTCCAGCGATCGCCGGCGCGCGGCGGGAAGCGCATCACGTCGAGCGGGCCGATGGCGGTGACCAGCGGGTCGCTGCCGATGGTCGGCACCTGGCGCACGGCCGCGGCCGTGACGACGTAGACCGATTCGACGCTGCCGTCCGTCGGGTCTTCGGTGAGCACGACGATGCCGCTCTGGCCATCGACCGTGCGCGTACCGCTGGCGCGCACCGTGAGTGGCGCGCCGCCGGCGCTGTTCTCGTAAACCCAGCGGTCACCGACGGCCAGCGGGAAGAAGCTGCCCGTGAGTGCGGGCGCTTCGCTGCCCCCGCCGCTGCCCCCGCCCTCGCCCCCACCACAGGCGGCCAGCACGGCCAGCAGCGCTATCGCGGCGCCTTGCCGGCACCTTGGCATCCAAGTCCGCTTGTCCATGAAGGGCCCCTTCGCATCCGGCCGTGCGGCTGGCCTTCACGACGATCGGACGGCGCAGCGCCCGGCTCCTCTTATCGTGAGCCTCGCAGCCTCGCCGCCGTTGAGCCTGGACAAGTTCAGGCGCGGCCGCGCGCCGAGCCCGCCGGCCTGTCGTCGCCGCGCCGACGCGGTAAGGTAGGAAGGCCGTCCGCGACTTCCCGACTTCCCAATCGAGCTCCGCACCGCCCCCATGCGCCTGTCCATCGTCGTGCCGGCCCTGAACGAAGCCGCGGGCATCGTGGCCACGCTGCAGGCGCTGGCGCCGTTGCGTGCCCGGGGGCACGAACTCATCGTCGTCGACGGCGGCAGCAGTGACACCACCGTCGCGCTGGCCGCGCCGCTGGCCGACACCGTCGTCGTCGCCGAACCAGGCCGCGCGACGCAGATGAACGCCGGCGCGGCGCTGGCGCAGGGCGAGTGGCTGCTGTTTCTGCACGCCGACACGCGACTGCCGCCCGATGCCGAAGCCGCCTTGCGGCGCGCCGGGCAGAGCAGCGCCCGCTGGGGCCGCTTCGACGTGCGCATCGAAGGCCGCTCGGCCTGGCTGCCGGTGATCGCGACGCTGATGAACTGGCGCTCGCGCCTGACCGGCATCGCCACCGGCGACCAGGCCCTGTTCGTCGAGACGGCGCTGTTCCGCCGCCTGGGCGGCTATGCCGCGCTGCCGCTGATGGAGGACGTCGAACTCTGCCGCCGACTGCGCGCCATCGGTCCGCCGTCGTGTCTGCGAGAGCGTGTGCTCACATCCGGGCGTCGGTGGGAAAGCCGGGGCGTCATGCGCACCATCGTGCTGATGTGGCGTCTGCGCTGGCGCTACTGGAGAGGCACACCCGCCGAAGAGCTGGCGCGTGCCTACCGGTGAGCACCCCCGCCGTACCCGAAGTGCGCATCGCCATCCTGGCCAAGGCGCCCATGCCCGGGCTGGCCAAGACGCGGCTGGCGCCCGCACTGGGCGCCGCCGGTGCCGCCGCGCTGGCCGAGCGCCTGCTGCGCCACGCCGCGGCGCAGGCCGCCGCCGCCGCACCGGGACGCGTCACGCTATGGGCTGCACCGGACGCCACGCACCCGGTGTTCACGCAGCTGCAGCAGCAACTCGGGCTGGCTCTGGCCGTGCAGCCCGCCGGCGACCTGGGCGCGCGCATGGCGCATGTCTTCGAGACCACTTTTGCCACCGGAGACGGCCCGGTGCTGCTGATGGGCAGCGACATCCCGGCGCTGGACAGCGCCACACTTCGGCGGGCCGCCGCTGCCCTGCGCACGCAGGCCGCCGTCGTCTTCGTCCCGGCACTGGATGGCGGCTACGCGCTCGTCGGCCTGCGTGCGCCGCGGCAGGGGTTGCTGGCCGCGCTGTTCGACGGCATGACCTGGAGCACGCCGCAGGTGATGGACCAGACCCGGCAGCGCCTGGCCGCGCTGGGGGTGCCACACGCCGAACTGCCGGCGGTGGCCGACATCGACGAGCCGGCCGACCTGGCCCGGCTGCCGCCGGGCTGGGGCGACGCCGACTGAGCAGCGCGCAGCGCGCCCGATGCCGGGCCGCGCAAGGCCCGATGGCCGGCACCGCGCGCAGCGATGACAATCGCGGGTTGCCGCGCCCGTGGCGCCATCGCCGCAACTGCCGCTGCGAACGCCGACACTGCGCTCTGTCCCGAGCCCTCGAGCCCCCACCGCCGCCCTCGCGGCCCTGCCGCCCCCGACCATGTCTGCACCCGCCGAGCACCCGTCGCCTCTGGACACCGCCCCCCAGGCCTCCGAGCCCACTCTGGGGGCAGCGGTCGGCGCGCCTGCCACCGAGCCTCCGGGCGCGCTGGCCTCCGAGGAGACCGCCGCACCCGAGGTCGACTTGGCCGCCGTCGCATCCGAGGCGACGGCCGAGGTGCCCGCCGAGGTTCCCGCATCCTCGGTGCTCGGGCTGGACAGCGAGGGCGGCGACGACCGCGCCGCCCAGGCGCCGGTCGAAGTCCCCGGCGATGCATCTGCCGCTCCGGCGCCGTCGGCCGCGCCCGATCTCTCACCCGCCGCCTGCGCCGCCGCGCTGGCCGAACGTTTCCCGGCGCTCTTCGGTGCCGGCGCTGCATTGCCGCTGAAGCTGCGTATCCAGGCCGACATCCAGGCGCGGGCGCCAGGGGTCTTCACCAAGAAGTCGTTGTCGATCTTTCTGCACCGCCACACCACCAGCACCGCCTACCTGAAGGCGCTGGTGAACGTGCCGACGCGCCACGACCTCGACGGCCAGCCCGCAGGCGAGGTGGCCGAGGAACACCGCCTGGCCGCCACCGCCGAGGTCGCGCGTCGGCGCGCGATCGTCGATGCGCGCCGCCAGGCCGAACGCGAGGCCCAGCGTCAGGCACAGCGCGCGGCGTACGCCGCGCAGCGCGAGGCCGCTCGCGCCGCACAGCCTGCCACTCCGATGGCCCCCGAGCCCGCCGGCACCCCTGCGGCTGCTGGCGGCGAAGGCGGCGCGCTGCCACCGCCGCGACGCGACCGCCCGCCGCGGCCGGACAGGCCGCCTCGCGGGGACCGGCCACCGATGGGGGACCGCCCCGCGCGCGGCGCGCAGCCCCACGCCGGTGACCGCACGCCGCGCAGCGACCGCCCACCGCGCCCGGACCGCCCACCCCGGGCCGATCGCCAGCCGCAACCTCAAGCGCCGGTCGGCAAGCCAGACGGGCCTGCCGTAGAGGGCGCCGCCACACCGCAGCCGCCTCAGCCTGCCTCCCCGCAATTCAGTGCCGCCGAGCTCGAGGTTCGCCGCAACCGCGCCGCGCTGCTGCGCGCCTACGAGCAGTCGACGATCACGCGCGCCAACTTCTGCGTGCTCAAACGCATCAGTGAAGCTGAACTCGAAGCGCAACTGGTGGTGGCGCGACAAGAGCGTGCGCAGGAGCCGCCACCCCCGCCGCGCCGCGACGACGAACGTGACCCCTGGCGCAACGACCGCGGCCCACGCCCGCCACAGGGCAGGCCCCCCTTCAAGCCGACGCGCTGAAGCCCCGCCGGGGGGAATATGCCCACGGTCCGTAGTTCCCACGTGCGCGGGCCTTTGCGCGGCAGGCACACTCAGTGCCCGTTTTCGATCAACCGCCCCCACCCCGGAAGCACCCGCATGAACCGACGCACGACGCTCTCCACCCTGTTGTCCGCCACCCTGGGCGGTACCGCGCTGCTGGTGGGCCTGGCCGCACCGTTGGCCGCAAACGCGCAGGCCTGGCCCAGCAAGGGCCCGATCAAGCTCGTGGCCGTGTTCCCGCCCGGCGGCTCGGTCGACCAGGTCTCGCGCATCCTGGCGCCGGCGCTGCAGCAGGCGCTGGGGCAGACGGTGATCGTCGAGAACAAGGGGGGCGCCTCGGGCTCCATCGGCGCGGGCTTCGTGGCCGCGGCGCCACCCGACGGCTACACCTTCGCGGTGGTCTTCGACACCCACGGCGTGAACCCCGCGCTGCAGCCCAACCTGCCCTACGACACGCGCAAGGACCTCGCCACCGTGGCCATGCTGGGCACCAGCCCGATGGTGCTGGCCACGCACGTCGACACGCCCTACAAGACCTTCGCCGACGTGGTGGCCGCCGTGAAGGCGGGCAAGAACGTCGGCTACGGCACCATCGGCAACGGCAGCCTGGGCCACCTGGCGATGACGCTGCTGGCCAAGGGCAACGGCTTCGACCTCACGCACGTGCCCTACCGCGGCGGCGGCCCGCTGATGCAGGACGCCATCGCCGGCCACGTGCCGCTGGCCATCGGCTCGGTCTTCGTCGTCAAGCCGCACATCGACAGCAAGCGCCTGCGCCCGCTGGTGGTCACCACCGACAAGCGCAGCGCCCAGCTGCCCGACGTGCCGACGCTGGCCGAAAGCGGCTACGCCGGCTTCAACGCCCCGGCGTGGTGGGCGGTGCTGGCGCCGGCGAAGACACCGGCGGACATCGTCAACCGCATGAACACCGAGATCAACAAGGCCATGCAGCTGCCCGACGTGGCCTCCAAGCTCGCCGCGCAGGGCATCGTGGTGAACCTGGGCACGCCGGCGGCGGCGCAGGCCTTCGTCGAGAAGCAGATGGACACCTGGGCCCAGGTGGTGAAGGCCAACAACATCAAGGCAGATTGAGCCTGACGCCGGTGCCCGCGGGCGCGCCTCGGCGCCTGACGGCCGACGACCTGCGACGTCTGCCCCAGCCCACCGCCACACCCGCCGGCTGCGCCTGCGCACACCTGAAGTGCCCCGGCTGGGAAAGCGTGGCGGCGCCGTTGGGAGAGCCGCTGCTACAGCGCCTGGGCACGCTGCGCGACCCCGAAGAGGCCGATCCGACGGTGCAGGAGCTGCACGCCGATGGATCCCGCTACGAATCGGCGCACGCGCCCATCGCCCCGGCCTGGTTTCCGTACAACCGTTGCGAGGTCTGGACCTGCCGCACCTGCGGGCGGGGTTTCCTGCAATACACCGAGTTCGGCGGCTACTACGTCGACCACCGACTGCGCGAGGTCGACCCGGCGCGCGTGCTCGGCGCCTGATCAGCGCTTGATGCGGCTGATCTTCGTGCCCTCGATGCTCAGGCTGGCCATCAGGCCTTGCTGGTCATTGATGAAGGCGTAGGCATCGTCCTTCAACGTGGTGGTGCTCAGGTTCTTGGCCACGCCTTCGTTGACGATGACCAGGCTGGGGCCGACGCCGAATTCCCAACCTTTGGACTTCTCGAGGTACTTCACCGCCTTGTCGCTCATCAGGAACACGACATAGGTGTACGACTCGGCGCCGGCCTGCCAGCCCCACGACGCCGACACGGAGTTGTAGTACTCGGTGACCTTGGCGCCCTTCAGCAGCACGCCCTCGCCGTAGCTGCCGCCAAACACCAGGCCGGCCTTCACGATCTTCGGGAACACCAGAATGGCCTTGGCCTTCTTCGAGATCACCTCGGCCACCGGCCGGGTCTTGTAGAGGGCCTGCAGCGCCTGAGCAGCGTCCTTGTCCAGGTCTTCGGCACTGGCGGCGGTGGCGGCGCCACCCGCGGTGGCGAGCAGAAATGCGGCGGTCGAGGCCAGCAGTGTCTGGGTAAAGTGACGGCGATTGGGTGTCATGACAGTTCCTTGAAGTGATGGCGGCGCGGGTCGAGTGAGAAGACCGCAAGTGCCCCTCTTCCTTGTAAGGAAGGCACGCGTGTGCGTCTGTTCGATAGCGCACGGTAGCCTGGCGCGGGCAAGGCCGGCGCGCCGCTTGCTACGCTCGGGGTCGAAGCTCCGCGCCGCGGGGTATGAACCTCGGCCCTCCCATGAAGAAGAGACTGTTCGCACTCACGCTCACCGCCACCGTCGCAGCCGCGGCGATGAGCCTGCCCCTGACCGCCTCCGCCCAGGCCTGGCCGGCGAAACCCGTGCGCATGGTCATCCCCTTCCCGGCCGGCGGCGCCACCGACATCATCGGCCGCGTCATCGGCCAGAAGCTCGGCGCCGCGCTGGGCCAGCAGGTGGTCATCGACAACAAGCCCGGCGCCGGCGGCACCATCGGTTCGGACATGGTCGCCAAGGCGCCGGGAGACGGCTACACCATCCTGATGGCCACGAGCTCGACGCACAGCATCGGCCCGGCGCTGAACCCGAAGATGCCCTACGACGCGTTCAAGGACTTCGCGCCCGTGGCGCACGTGGCCAACGCGCCCAGCGTGCTGGTGGTGGGTTCGTCCTTCCCTGCGGCCACGGCGCAAGACCTCGTCAAGCTGCTGAAGGCCAACCCGGGCAAGTACAACTTCGGCAGCAGCGGCATCGGCACCTACCCTCATCTGGCGGCGGAGATGTTCAAGTGGCGCGCCGGCGGCCTGTTCGTGGTGCACATCCCCTACCGCGGCACCGGGCTGGTGGTCACCGACCTCATCGCGGGGCAGATTGCCTTCCTGATGGACAGCATCGTCTCGGCGCAGACGCACATCACGTCCGGCCGCGTGCGGCCGCTGGCGGTCAGCGGGGCGAAGCGTTCGGCTTCGCTGCCCAACGTGCCCACCTTCGACGAAGTGGGCGTGAAGGGCATGGACTTCAGCAACTGGTTCGGCGTCTTCGCGCCGGCCGGCACGCCGCCCGACATCGTGGCGCGGCTGAACCGCGAGCTGAACACCATCGTCAAGGACCCGGAGGTCGTCGCCACGCTGGCACGTTCGGGCGCCGAAGTTGTGGGCAGCACGCCGGCGCAGTTCGGCAAGGTCATCCGCGACGAGCACGACGCCTGGAAGGCCGTGATCCAGCGCGCCGGCATCAAGTCCGATTGAACCCGGAACGGCAGGCCCGCGCAGGTCTGCCGCGGTCCGCGCTACATGCAGAGTTCACTCAACCTGGGATGCCGTCGGGCCGCCCGATCAGAGGGCCACAGGGCGGCCATGGCTGCGCGTCGCCGGTAATGTCGGCCCATGGGCCGCCGTCGGCCGACGACTGCCAGCGATACGACAAAGTGCGATCTCGTCGAGCAGCGCATGCAGACGCTGCATGAACTCGGCGCGCATCAGCGCGATCCCTTGCGGGCCAGTGTCGCGCGCAGCGAGCTCCTTGAGCACGTACGAGGCTTCTTCGAGCGGTACGACCTGCCGGCGCTGCCCGGCGCTCAGGTCTGGCCGCGGATCAACGGCCGCGCAACGGACAGCTGCCACTCCTGGATGGAGGTCACCTTCGCGGCGTTGCTGCATGCAGCACAGGCTTGAGAAAACCTCAGCGATCCACAGGGAACTGGTCGACCAGAATGAAGCCCGCCTCCTCGAGGCTGCGCGGCCCGGTGTAGAGCCTGCTGCCCGGACAGACCAGAGACTCGCCGCCCAGTGTATCCAGCACCGCCTTGAGAAACTGATATTCGATCGAGCTGCGGAAGTAGTCGCGCTTGACCAGCGCACTGGCGACGCGGCCGTCCAGATCCGGGCCGAACTTGAAGTGCGCCAGCGCCAACTCGATGTCGAAGGGTGGCTGCACGTTGACCTCGTGCACCGCTTCAAGCGCCACGCCACTACCCGTCTTGATCAGCGGCACCTTCCACAGCGACGTCAGACGGTAGCCTTGTTTGACGACGATGCGTTCGTAGGCGGCCGGGTCCTTGGCCTCGAGCATGGCCAACAGCCGTGCGCGAATGCCCCTGAAACGCACACGTGGTCGCGGCGACGACCACGAGCGTTCGAACGGCCGATCGGCATCGAAGTAAGTGCTGCAAGTGAATGGCGAGCGCTCGCGCGCGTGGTTCCTGTCGGCAAGTCGTTCGGGGTAGAAGTCGACCATGCTGGCAAACACGCAGCGATGTCCAAGCGCGTCGAGGTGCACGAAGAGCTGCTGCAGTGTCGTGAAGCTTTGCGGCAGTACCAGGAACTCGTCGGCATCGACGGTGAGTACCCAGCGGCCGGCGCCCAGGCTTTCCGGAACACTGCGTTTGGCATGCAGCTGGAAGCTTCTGCCATCGGGCATGACTTCACGGAAGCCATGGTCCGAGCTCAGGATCGTGCAGTCATGCTGTGCCGCCAGCAGGTCGGGCGTGTCATCGGTCGAATGGTCGTCGTAGAAGACGAAGTTCTCGACGCCCAACTGCCGGTAGTGGTGCAGGAAGTGCGGCAGCAGGTAGCTCTCGTTCCTGACCATGGCGAACACGGCCGGTCCTGGCGACAGCGGTGCTTGTTTGATCGTTCGGAACTCGGCCATCGCGCTTTGGGCCATGTGCGCCAGCGCTACCGCTGTAGTCGCCGTTGAAGTTGCCAACGAAGGAGGCGACACCCGCGATGGCGCGGCATCCTGCCTTGCCTGGGTCACTTCAGGCACCGGCGTCGAGGCGCAGTCGTGCGCCGGCACGCGCAATTCGTAGCGTAGCTTGCGCGTCACCGTGCTGCCCGGGGGCAGCACGATAGTGGAAGTGTTCGTGGCATCGATCTCGAGCGTGGTCACGGCCTGGCCAAGTGCCGCCCCCTCCAGAACGCGGCGGCGGATGCGCTCGTAGAGCTGTTCACGCATCTGCAGCGTGAAGACGCTTTGTCCTGAGAGCCGACTCAGATCATGCTTGACGACCAGGTAGAGCGCATTCACCCGCTGGCCCAAGGACTTGTCGCCAAGCTCAGCGAACGCCACGCGTACGGCGTCGGAGTGTTCGATGAACTTCAGCCATTCGTCTGGAAACCAGGCGACCCTACGCCCCAGACCCATGCTCAGCCGGTGGTAGAGGTCTCGATCCTCACCGCCCCAGCCACGGATGGCCTCGTCGTAGCCGCCGATTTGAAGAAAGTCGTCGCGCGAACAGACCACCGTGCCGTGCAGGTCCGGTGCGACCAGTCGGGGTCGGTAGTAGCGGCCAACGCTCAGCACCCGGCCGATGCGATCGCACAACCCGCGGCTCAGCTGCACATCGGCGTCGACGAACACCAGCCAGTCGCCGCGCGCAAGCTCGGCGCCGCGGTTGCGCGCCTTGGCGGCACTGAAGACCGGCGCGGCCTCGATCTTCAAGACCTTCACCATGGGGTACTCTGCGCGCACCCAGGCTTGGGTGCCTTGCGGGCAGTCGTAGTCGACCACGATGACCTCACTGTTGCTCTGACGGACCATCAGCGGCAGTGTCTGGCGCAGGTGTTCAAGACGCCCTTTGCAGGTGGTGATGAGCGAGAACTTCGGCATCGGCGCGTTCATTGAATGGCTTTCGTGCTTCGACGGAGTTGACGCGTCGTGCCGAAATAGTCTAGCCCGGCCACTTGGCCGGACCTGTGTGCCCATCCACTGAGACCGGTCAGGCGCAAGCTCGCCGTGCCCGCGAAAAGATCGACCAAGGGAGAGCGGGTTTCCCTGTCATCTGAAGGGTGGATGCGCGAATGGGGCTGGATGTTGAGGTTGGCCGCCGACCCCAAGCATTGGATCAGCGTGACAGCGCCGCTGTCGGCCTCGTCAGGCTTGAGCCCAGACTGGCCGAGAAGGTGCCGCGCGATCGTGGTGCCAGCACCGACCCGGCCCCCCGACAGGTCAGAGGCCCCTCACAGCCCGAGCTCGCTCAGGCCCGGGTGATCATCGGGGCGTCGCCCCAGCGGCCATTGGAACTTACGATCACTTTCTGCAACCGGCAGGTCATTGATGCTGGCGTAGCGCCGCGTCATGAAGCCGGCGTCGTTGAATTCCCAGTTCTCGTTGCCGTAGCTGCGGAACCAGTGGCCCCTGTCGTCGCGCCACTCGTAGGCGAAGCGCACGGCGATGACGTTGCCGGTATAGGCCCACAGCTCCTTGATCAGCCGGTAGTCGAGCTCCCGCGCCCACTTGCGGCGCAGGAAGGCCTTCACCTCTTCACGCCCGACCGGGAACTCCGCGCGGTTGCGCCAGCGTGTGTCTTCCGTGTAGACGCGTGCGCAGACCTCGGGGTCACGCGTGTTCCAGGCGTCTTCGGCGCCGCGCACCTTCTTCTTGGCGCTCTCTTCGGTGAAAGGCGGCAGTGGGGGACGCGTCTCGCTCATCGCATCTCCTTGGGAAGCCGGTTTCACCATCCGATGGCCTTGGGCAGCCACAGCGCGATCTGCGGGTAGAAGAACACCAGCGCCAGCGTCGCGGCCTGCAGCCCGATGAACGGCACGACGCCCTTGTAGATGTCCTTGATGCTCACCTCGGGCGGCGCCACGCCCTTCAGGTAGAACAGCGCCCAGCCGAAGGGCGGCGTGAGGAAGCTCGACTGCAGGTTCACCGTGATCAGCATCGCCAGCCACACCGGGTCGACACCCTGGTTGATGAGCACCGGCAGGAACAGCGGCACCGCGATGTAGCTGATCTCGATCCACTCGATGAAGAAGCCCAGCACGAAGATCAGCACCATCATGAACCAGATGTCGCTGTTCACGCCGCCGGGCAGCCACTCGAACATGCGCACGATGAGGTCCTCGCCGTGCAGACCGCGGAACGCCAGCGCAAACACCTGCGCCATCATCAGGATGAACATCATGATGGCGGTGATCTTGGCCGTCTCCAGCGCCACGGCCTTCAGCACATCCCACTTGAAGCGGCCGGCGCCGATGGTGATCAGGATGGCGCCCACCGCGCCCATCGACGCAGCTTCGGTCGGCGCGGCGATGCCGCCGACGATGCTGCCCAGCACCGAGACCACCAGCATGATCGGCGGCACCACCACCTTCCAGAAGCGCACCCACAGCTGGCGACGGCTGACGGCATCACGCTCGGCCAGCGGGATGGGCGGCATGAGGTCGGGCTTCAGCATGCCCAGCACCAGCAGGTAGATGATGTAGACCGCCGCCAGCAGCATGCCCGGGCCCACCGCGGCAGCGAAGAGCGTGCCCACCGACAGCTGCATGATGTCGGACAGCAGGATGAGGATCAGGCTGGGCGGGATGATCTGCCCCAGCGTGCCCGAGGCGCAGATCGCGCCGCAGGCGATGCTCTTGTCGTAGCCGCGGCGGATCAGCGTGGGCAGCGTCAGCAGGCCCAGCGTGATGATGGTGGCGCCGACGATGCCGGTGGTGGCCCCCATCAGCACGCCGAAGAGGATGATGCCCACGCCCATGCCGCCGCGCACGCCGCCGGCGATGTGGCCCATGACGTCGAGCAGGTCGTCGGCCAGGCGCGACTTTTCCAGCATCACGCCCATGAAGACGAAGAGCGGGATCGCCATCCACTGGTAACCCGCGACGACGCCGTAGATGCGCGCCGGCAGCAGGTTGAAGAGCGAATCGCCAAAACCCAGCCAGCCGAAGAGAAAGCCCACCGTGGCCAGCGTGATGGCGACCGGCACGCCGATCATCAGCAGGGCGAAGAAGCCCAGCAGCATCAGGATGGCGTAGGTCTGGGGTTCAAACACGCTCGGCCGCCTGGCGTGTCTGTTCGATGACAAAGAGGCGCATCAGCGCTCCCACGGTCTGCAATGCCAGCAGGCCGAAGCCGACCGGGATCAGGCCCTTGATCGCCCAGCGGAACGGGATGCCGCCGGGGTCGGGCGAGGTCTCGCCGATGGCCAGCGACTGCCCCACATAGCCCAGCGAGAGCTTGATGAAGAGCAGCGCGATGGCCAGCTGCAGCAGACCCGAGAAAACGTTGACATAGAACTTCGTGCGTGGCGTGAAGTCGGCATAGAAGACGTCGACGCGCACGTTCTCGCCGCGCTGCAGCGCATAGCTCATGCCCAGCAGGATGACGGTGGCGAGCAGGTGCCACTCGAGCTCCTGCGACCACACCGAGCCGAAGCTGAAGGCGTAGCGCAGCAGCACGTTGGTGGCCACCAGGGCGATCATCGCCAGTGCCAGGTAGAGCGTGGCCTGGCCGACGAGGTCGATCAGCGCCTCGATGCGGCGCACCACGATCGACATCGTCGTGTCCATGTCAGCCTCGCACCTTGAGGTGGTAGGCCTCTTCGCTGACTTCGCTCCAGCGGTCGTACTTGGCCTTGAAGGCCATGTAGCTGTCGTGCACCTTCTTGGTCATCGGGTCCTTGGCCACGGCCTCGGCCAGCACCTTGGTGGTCTCGGCGCGCAGCGCCGCGATCACGGCGTCGGGCAGAGGGCGCGCGATGACACCCTGGTTCTTGACCAGGTCCTCCATGGCCTCGGAGTTGTGCTTCTGACACCAGCCCTCGCCGATGACGTTGCAGGCCGCCGCCGCGTTCTCGACGATGCTCTGCAGGTCCTTGGGCAGCTTGGCCCAGGCCGCCTTGTTGATGAGCAGTTCCGAGACGGTCGCGGGCTCGTGCCAGCCGGTGGTGTAGTAGTACTTGGCGGCCTTCTGCAGGCCCAGGCGGCGGTCCTGGAAGGGGCCGACGAACTCGGCCGCGTCGATGACGCCGCGCTCCAGCGCGGGGAAGATCTCGCCGCCCGGCAGCACCTTCACGTCGACGCCGAGGCTGGCGTAGACCTTGCCGGCCAGGCCGGGGATGCGCATCTTCAGGCCCTTCAGGTCGGCGACCGTCTTGATCTCCTTCTTGAACCAGCCCGTCATCTGCACGCCGGTGTTGCCGCAGGGCAGCGCGATCATGCCGAAGGGGGCGTAGACCTCGTTCCACAGTTCGAGGCCGCCGCCGTCGTAGAACCAGCCGTTCATGCCCTGGAAGTTCATGCCGAAGGGCACGGCGGTGAAGTACTGCGCGGCGGCCGTCTTGCCGGTCCAGAAGTAGGCGTTGGCGTGGTTCATCTCCACGGTGCCCGCGCGCACGGCGTCGAAACCTTCGAAGGCCGGGATGAGTTCACCGGCGCCGAAGACCTGGATGTTCAGCCGCCCGCTCGACATCTCGCGGATGCGCTTGGCCAGGTCGGTGGCCGAGCCCGGGCCGTCCATGTAGAAGGGCGCGCCCTTGGGGTAGGCCGAGGTCATCTTCCAGTTGAAGGTGGTCTGCGCCGAGGCGAGCGCGGGTGCGGCGAGCGCACCGGCCAAGCCAGCTTTCAGTGCGCCGCGGCGCCCGGCAACGATCGAAGAACGGTTCATGTCAACTCCAGTTGAAGAGGCAAAGGGATGGGAAGCAGTGCCAGGCAGTAGCGAGAAGCAAGCCAGCCTGGCCAAGGCCGGGCAAAGACGCGTCCAGCGCGCCGGGCTCAATAGGTCTTGTAGGGCAGGAACTTGCCACTCATCGCGATCGACACGCGGTCGCCAGCCGCGTTCGGCTCGCGCTTGAGGTCCATCCGGAAGTCGATCGCCGACATGATCCCGTCGCCGAACTCTTCGTGGATGAGCTCCTTGAAGGTCGTGCCGTAGACGCTGACCAGCTCGTAGAAGCGGTAGATCAGCGGGTCGGTCGGCACCGAAGTGGGCAGCGAACCCTTGTAGGGCACCACCATCAGCCACTTCTTCTCGTCTTCGTTCAGGCCGAAGATCTCGCCCACCACGCCGGCCTGTTCGGGGGTCAACGTCATCTGCCCGAGGCAGGCCGCCGTGACCCATTCCTTGCTCAGGCCCACCTTGGCAGCCACGTCGGCCCATTTGAGGCCCTTGCTGACCTTGGTGGTGATGATCTTTTCGGTGACGTCGAGGCGGCTCATGCGGGGTCTCCAGTAGGGTCGGTGAAGAGGGGAGGTTCAGGCGACGTGCCGCAGCGGCACGACATTCGGTGAAGGTTCGGGCGCAGGCTCCGGGTCGACGCCCGGGCTCACCTCGAGCGGCCGCGCCGGCGCGCGGCCGTGCGACAGGTCCTTGCTGCGGGCCACCAGGAAGTCGACCAGGTGGTTGCGGATGCGGTAGTACTGCGGGTCGTGGTGCAGCGTGGCCCGCTGGCGCTGGCGGCTCATCGTGTTCTTCACGATCTCGGCCACCCGCGCCTGCGGGCCGTTGCTCATCAGCAGGATGCGGTCGGCGAGCAGGATGGCCTCGTCGACGTCGTGCGTGATCATGAACACCGTCTGGTGTGTCTCGGCGCAGATGCGCAGCAGCTCGTCCTGGATGGTGCCGCGCGTCAGCGCGTCGAGCGCGCCGAAGGGCTCGTCCAGCAGCAGCATGCGCGGCTGGATGGCGAACGCGCGCGCGATGCCCACGCGCTGCTTCATGCCGCCCGACAGTGCACTCGGCTTCTTGTCGATGGCGCTGGCCAGGCCCACCAGCTGCACGTACTTCCCGACGTGCTCGTCGACCTGTGCCTTGCTCCATTCGGGCCACTTGCTGCGCACGGCAAACGCGATGTTCTTGCGCACCGTCAGCCAGGGCATCAGCGCGTGGCCCTGGAAGACGACGCCGCGTTCCAGGCTCGGCCCGGCGACCTCGCGGCGGTCCATGAAGACGTGGCCGGTGCTCGCGCTTTCCAGGCCCGCCAGCACGTTCAGGATGGTCGTCTTGCCACAGCCGCTGTGGCCGATGATGCAGACGAACTCGCCCTGCGCGATGTCGAAGTTGACGCCGTCGAAGACGGGCTCGCTCGCGCCGGGATAGGTCTTCGCCAGACCTTCTACCTTCAGGAATTCAGTCGACATACGTGACCACCTTCTGCAGCCGCGCGAACATCAGGTCGAGCAGCATGCCGACGACGCCGATGGTCAGGATGGCGAAGATCACGTTCGGCAGGCTCAGGTTGTTCCACTCGTTCCAGACGAAGTAGCCGATGCCGGTGCCACCCACCAGCATCTCGGCGGCCACGATCACGAGCCAGGCGATGCCCATGCTGATGCGCATGCCGGTCAGGATGGTGGGTGCCGCGGCGGGCAGGATGACCTCGAAGGCACGGCGCAGCGGCTTCACTTCGAGCGTGCGCGCCACGTTCAGCCATTCCTTGCGCACGCTGGCCACGCCGAAGGCGGTGTTCATCAGCATCGGCCAGATGCTGCAGATGAAGATCACGAAGATGCCGCTGATCGCACTGTCCTTGATCGTGTACAGCGCCAGCGGCATCCAGGCCAGCGGCGAGATGGGTTTCAGCACCTGGATGAAAGGGTCCAGCGCGCGGTACATCAGCGGGCTCATGCCGATCACGAAGCCCAGGGGGATGGCCACCAGCGCCGCCAGCAGATAGCCCAGCGCCACGCGGCCCAGCGAATAGGCCAGCTGCAGGCCGACGCCCTTGTCGTTGGGCCCGTTGTCGTAGAAGGGGCTGGACAGGTGCTTGACCATCACCGTGCCCATCTGCGGGAGCGTCGGGAAGCCGGCCTTCTGCGACGGCGCGGGCGCACCGCCCGCCGCGGCTGCAGGGTCCTTGCCCATCAGCTTGGCGTACTCGATCTGCTCTGCAGTCAACGCCGGTGCGGCGACCGTCGCCACGGGCGCCGAAGACAGCGTGGCCAGATGCCAGACGCCGAGCATCAGCCCCAGCAGCAACAGCGACAGCATTCCGGCGCGCACGCCCAGGCTGGCCTTCACTTCACGCTTTCTTGATCGCGAAGCTGTTGGCGTAGGCGGCGGCCTTCTCCGGGTCGAAGACCTTGCCCATCACTGTGAACTTCGGGTACGCCCCTTCGGGCACCTTCATGTCCAGCGCCTTCATCTGCTTCTTGGCGTCGGTCAGCAGGAACACCTTCTCGGCGATCTGCTTGTAGTTGACGTCGCCCTTGAGGTAGCCCCAGCGCTTCATCTGCGTGAGCATCCACACCGCCATGCTCTGCCAGGGGATGGGGTCGAAGTCGGCGCGGTCGGGCACGTTCTGCACGTTGCCCAGGCCATCGGCGAACTTGCCTGTGAGCACCTGTGCCACCACCGTCTCGGGCTGGTTCAGGTAGGCCTGCGGGCTGATGACCTTGGCGATGAGCTCGCGGTTCTTGGACTCGCGCGCCATCGCGGCCGCCGTGAGCACGGCGCGGTAGAGCGCGATGAAGGTGTTGGGGTTCTTCTGAATGAACTCGGTGCTGGTGCCGAAGGCACAGCAGGGATGACCGTTCCACAGCTCCTTGGTCAGCAGGTGGATGAAGCCCACCTCCTCGAACACCGCGCGCTGGTTGAAGGGGTCGGGGCCGAGGAAGCCGTCGATGTTGCCGGCACGCAGGTTGGCCACCATCTCGGGCGGCGGCACGACGCGGATCTGGATGTCCTTGTCGGGGTTCAGCCCCGCTTCTGCCACGTAGTAGCGCAGCAGGAAGTTGTGCATCGAATACTCGAAGGGCACGGCGAACTTGAAGCCCTTCCAGCCCTTCGGGTCGCGCTTGTCCTTGTGCTTGACTGCGAGCGTGATGGCCTGGCCATTGGTATTCTGGATCGTGGCCACGTTCATCGGCGTGGCAGTAGCGCCAAGGCCCAGGCTGATGGCCAGCGGCATCGGGCTCAGGAAGTGCGTGGCGTCGTACTCCTTGTTGATCATCTTGTCGCGTATGAGCGCCCAGCCCGCCGTCTTCACGACCTCGACGTTCAAGCCCTGCTTCGAATAGAAGCCCAGCGGGTGGGCCATGATCAGCGGCGTGGCGCAGGTGATGGGGATGAAGCCGATCTTCAGGTCCTTCTTCTCCAGCGGCCCGGTCTTGTCCTGCGCCAGCGCCTGCAGGCTGGCGATGGGCAACACGCTGCCGATGACGGCCATGGCGGAGTTGCGACCCACGGCGCGAAGGAAGCGGCGGCGCAATGCGTCCTGCGGGAAAAGCGCCTTCACGAGTGCGGCTTCGACGAAGGACTTCGACGTGGCTTCGAAGTCGGCGCTCTCGCTGCGCGTACGCAGTTCGGCTGCGGCATGCTCGGCCGCGCTGGCGTGGCCACCGCAACTGCAGCGCAGCAGCAACGGGCGGTCGGCGTCGTAGGGGTCGTGGGCGGCGTTGCGGTCCTGGCTCATGCGGGCTCCTTCAAGCTGGTGTGGACTGTAGAAAGCAGCTTTCGTGCGCAACATCGTTGGGCCCCGCATTCGCCTGTAGTGCCAGCCCTACACGGCGGCGCGCCGGCAGGTGAAAAGGCCGACAGCGGGTTTGCGGGCAGGCATACCGGTGCTTTTTGGGGAGCTGGGGCGCGCGCGCGGCGCTAAGCTGGCAGCACCGACCCGGTGTCACGGCCCGCAGACCTTGCGGCCCCCGCGGCCGTCTTGCCTCTCATGAGCGAAGCCTTGTTCCTTTGGGTGGCCGCCGCCGGCGTCTTCGCCCTTCTGGTGGTGACCGTGGTGCTGGGGCTGCGTCGCAGCCGCCGTGAAGCCGCGCGCCGCCGGCAGGCCGAACGAGCGGCGGTCGAGCTGGCCCTCCGCGAAACGGCCCGCTTGACCGCCGAACGCGCCGCCACGCAGCACGCGGAAGCCGAAGCCCGTGCTGCGGTGGAAGCCGCCTACCGCGAGGGCACCCGCCTGGCCGCCGCCAAGGCTGCGCATGACGCGGCGCAACGTGCCGCCGAACGCGACGCTGCCGTGGCCGCGGAGGCCCGTGCCGCGGCCGAGCACCTGGCCGCGCTGGAAGCCGAACTGGCCGCGCGGCGCGAAGCCGAGGCGGCGGCGACGCGCGTGGCCGCCGAGCAGGCTGCGCTGGAAGCCGCTGCCGCCGCCACAGCCCCGCCTGCGCCAACCCCAGCCGCTCCACCTGCCGCCCCTCGCACGCCGCCGGACACGCTGGTCATGGTGGCCGACGACTCGAAGGTGGTGCGCGTGAAGACCAGCCGCCTGCTGGCCCAGCACGGTTACCGCGTGGTACTGGCCGAGAACGGCCAGCAGGCTGCGCAGCTGATCGAGCAGGAAGTGCCGGTCGTGCTGGTGACCGACGTCGAGATGCCACTGATGGACGGCTTCGAGCTCACGCGCCACGTGCGCCGGCACCCGCTGGCGCGGCACATCCCGATCATCATGATCACCTCGGCCGACGAACGCCTGAAGGCGGTCGCCGCCGACGCCGGCGTCACGCTGGTGCTGGGCAAGCCCTACGCCGAAGACCTGCTGCTGGCCTGCGTCGCGCAGGCCATGGCCGGCGACGACCTGCGCGCCTGATCACAGCAGCGCCTGCCGCACCGCCAACAGGGCCAGTTCGACGTCGTTGCGGACGCCGGTCTTTTCGAGGATGCGCGCGCGGTAGGTGCTGACGGTGTTGGGGGCCAGCACCAGCTGTTCGGCGATCTCTCCCACGCTGCGGCCCGCGGCCAGCAGTCGAAAGACCTGGTACTCGCGGTGCGAGAGCTGCTCTTCCAGTGGCTTGTCGTCCACCGTACCCTGCGCGCCCAGGGCACCGGCCAGCAGCTCGGCCACGCTGGGCGTGATGAACAGGCCGCCACGCGCCACGCGGCGGATGGCGTCGACCATCTGCTCGGCGTCGGCGCTCTTGTTCAGGTAACCCGCCGCACCCAGCTTGAGGCTGCGCACGGCGTACTGTCGATCGGGGTAGGTCGACAGCATCAGCACGGGCAACTTCGGCGCCTCGCTCTTCAGCTGACGCAGGATGTCCAGCCCGTCGCGTTGCGGCATTGCGATATCGAGCAACACGACGTCGATGCCTCCGGCGCGCACATGCGCCAGCGCTTCAGGGCCGGTGGCGGCCTCGGCGGCGACCTCGATGTCGGCCGCATCGGCCAGGATCTGCCGGATGCCCTGGCGCACGATGAGGTGATCGTCGCAGACGAGCACGCGAATCATGCGGCCCTCTTGCCATGCGACGATTGGCGCCAAGGCCTTGCGCGGAACCGGCTCTGCCGGGCCGCAGCAAGAGCCCCCCTGGGGGGTAGCGAACGCAGTGAGCTTGGGGGCTTCATTTCATCAGCGGCATCACCAGCCGCACGCGTGTGCCCTGGCCTGGCGCGCTGTCGATCGTCAGGCGGCCGCCGAAGTGCCCTGCGCGTTCACGCATGCCGATGACGCCGAAACTGTGCGGGTCGGCCAGTGCGGCCGGCGCAGCACCCACGCCGTCGTCGCGCACGTCGATGTAGAGCACCGGGTCGGGCGGGTCGTCCACGGTGATGCGCAGTCGCACGCTGCGGGCATGGGCGTGTCGTGCCACGTTGCTCAGCATCTCCTGGAAGATGCGGAACACCGCGATGGCCAGCCCGCCTTCGGGCGGCGGCACGCCGGCGGCAACGTGCACCTGCAGCGTGGCGTCGAGTTCGCTGCTCTCGATGAACTCCTGCGCATGCCACTCGAGTGCCGCCCACAGGCCCTGGTGGTCGAGGATGCTGGGGCGCAGGTCGGTGATGATTCGGCCCACGTTGTCCACCGCGGTGTCGATCAGCCGCCCCATGCTCTGGCACTTGGCCACCAGCGCGGGTTGCTCGGCGACGCGCTTGCCCAGCCAGTGGGTGTCCATCTTCAGCGCCACCAGCAGCGAACCCAGCTCGTCGTGGATCTCGCGCGCGATGCGCTTGCGTTCGTCCTCGCGCACGGTCTCCAGATGGTTGGCCAGGTCCTGCAACTGGCGCGTGCGCTCGGCGACGCGGCTCTCCAGCTCGTCGTTGGTCCTTTTCAGCAGTTCCTCGGCGTGCTTGCGCTCGGTGATGTCGACGAAGGTGACCACCGCGCCCTGCACGCGGCCGTTTTCGATCACGGGGTAGCTGCTGTATTCAGCCGGAAAGCAGCTGCCGTCGGCGCGCCACAGCACCTCGCCGTCGATGCGGCACGGCAGGCCGCGGCGGAAGGCATTGAAGATGGGGCAGTCGCACTCGGGGTAGTGGCGGCCGTCGGCGTGCGAATGGTGGATGAGCTCGTGCATGTTGCGCCCGAGCACCATTTCGGTGCGCAAGCCCACCATCTGCGCTGCTGCACGGTTGACGAAGGTGCAGCGGCCGTCCATGTCGATGCCAAAGATCCCCTCGCCGGTGCTTTCCAGCAGCAGCGTCAGGCGGTCGGTGGTGGCGGGCTGCATGCGCTGGGCATGCGCAATCGGCATGCCAGCGCCGCAGCCGGGCCCGGGCCGGTCAGGGCGCCTCCATGCCCTTGTCCTTGAGCACCGCCACCGCCTGCGGTCCCGCCAGCGTGGCCAGGAAGGCCTGCGCCGCGGCGGGGTCGATGGTGGCCACGGCGCGCGCGGACAGCATCAGGGTCTGCTCAATTGACTGCTCTCCATCCGGGTGTTCATTGGGAACCGAGCCAGGGCCCGGGCTGCTGCAGTGCGGCTTCGACGTCCTGCACGTAGTGCCCGAGATGCAGGCCGTCCATCAGCGCGTGGTGCACTTCGACGGCGAAGGGTAGCCACAGCCGGTCGCCGTCGGGCTGCAGTCGGCCAAAGGCGATTTTCGGCACCGAGTCCTCGCAGCGCCAGTTGCGCGCGTGCGAGAGGCTCGTGAAGTGCAGCCAGGGCAGGGTGGTGAAGTGCACGAGCGCCGCCTCGTCGATGTCGGGCTCGAAGGGCCGCTGGCGGCTGCGCACGGCGGCCATCGCCGCGTTGCCCTGGGCGCAGAAGGCCGCGAAGTCGGTGGTGTGCTGCAGCGTGGCGAAGCCGAAGCTCTCGTCGTCGCGCAGCACCGTGGTGCTGCCGTTCACGGCGGCGTGGATGCGCACGCGGCCGCCTTCGAGGCGGTAGCGGAAAGGCTCGTGCAGGTTGGCCAGGCGCAGCGCGACGAAGTGGCTGGCCAGCGTGAAGCTGGCGCCGCAAGCCGCCGCTGCCGACTTCAGCGGCGCGGCGTCCAGGCGCACGCAGACGTCGAAGTAGGGTTTGTCGAAGCCTCGGAAGTGGTCGAAGGCCTCGCGGCGGGCCCAGGTGTCGGTGTTCAGGAAGACAGCCATGCCGCGATGATGCCCGTGTGCAAGCGAAGCCCGGCGCCCGGGCTGCGTCTCAGCCGCCCGGACCGGGCTCGTCGTTGGCTTCCCGCGCAGGCCATCCATCCTGGCCCAGCACGCCGGCGTTGTGCTCGCCCAGACGTGGCGCCGGCGTGCGCAGGCGGCCGGGCGTGGCGGCGAGCTTGGGCACGATGCCGGGCACCCTGAGCGGCCGGCCGTCGGCGTCGTGCGTCTGCAGCACCATCTCGCGCGCCAGGTACTGCGGGTCGGTGGCGATGTCGGCCACGGTGTAGATGCGGCCGGCGGGCACGCCGGCAGCGTCCAGTGCGGCCAGCACCCCGCCGATGGGGCGCTGCACGGTCCAGGCGCCGATGGCGGCGTCGAGTTCGGCCACGCGGTGCACACGGCCGTCGTTGTGCGCCAGCTCGGGGTCGGCGGCCAGGTCGGCTCGGCCGATGGCGACCATCAGACGGCGAAAGATGCTGTCGCCGTTGCCCCCCACCAGCACGTAGGCGCCCTCGGCGCACGGGTAGGCGTTCGACGGTGCGATGCCCGGCAGCGCGCTGCCGCCGGGGCCGCGCACGGCACCGAAGGCGTCGTACTCGGGAAGCAGGCTTTCCATGACGTTGAAGACGCTCTCGTACAGCGCCACGTCGATCATCTGGCCCAAGCCGCCGTTCACGTCTCGATGTCGCAGCGCCAGCAGCACGCCGATGACACCGTGCAGCGCCGCCAGCGTGTCGCCGATGCTCACACCCACGCGCACCGGCACGCGGCCCGGCTCGGCCGTCAGGTGGCGCAGGCCGCCCATCGCCTCGCCCAGCACGCCGAAACCCGGCTTGCCGGCGTAGGGCCCGGTCTGCCCGTAGCCGCTGATGCGCAGCATGATCAACTTCGGGTTCAGCGCGTGCAGCGCGTCCCAGCCCAGGCCCCAGGCTTCCATCGTGCCGGGCTTGAAGTTCTCGATCAGCACGTCGGCCTCGGCGGCCAGTGCACGCACGGCGGCCTGGCCTTCGGACGTACGCAGGTCCAGCGTCACGGAGCGCTTGTTGCGCGACTGCACCTCCCACCAGACCGAGGTGCCTTCACGCAGCAGCCGCCACTTGCGCAGCGGGTCGCCCCCGTCGTGCGGCTCGATCTTGATGACATCGGCGCCGAAGTCGGCCAGCGTCTTGCCCGCGAAGGGGCCGGCGATGAGCTGGCCCAGTTCCAGCACGCGCAGGCCTTGCAGCGCGTCTCGTGTCGGCAGCATGGCGCCTCCTTGTCCGTTGCCTCGAAGCCGTCAGTATCGGCGCGCCGTGTCCATGAGAATGCGCACTCCGCAGGACATCCCGAGCCCCACACCATGACCGAAGCCCAACCCGCGCCCCCGGTGCCCGACCGCCTGTGCACCGACCCCAAGAGCCCGCACCACGACCCGGCCGTGTTCGAGCGCGACATCGGCATCCGCTTCAACGGCAAGGAACGCCACGACGTGGCGGAGTACTGCATCAGCGAAGGCTGGGTCAAGGTGCCCTCGGGCAAGACGGTCGACCGCCGCGGCCAGCCGCTGCTGATCAAGCTGAAGGGCCAGGTCGAAGCGTTTTATCGGTGAGCCCCCAAGCTCGCTGGCGCTCGCTACCCCCCGGGGGGGCCGCCCGCCAACGGCCCGGCAGAGCCGGTTCCGTGGCGGGAAGCTTGAAATTGCCGTTGCCGCTTACACGCCGAGTTCCTTGAACACCTCGCGCGCGGTACGGAAGCTGTCGACGGCTGCGGGTGCGCCGCAGTAGACCAGGGCCTGCAGGAAGACCTCGCGCATCTCGTCCTTCGTCACGCCGTTGTTCAGCGCGCCCTTGATGTGCAGCTTCAGTTCGTGCGGCCGGTTCAGCGCCGTCAGCATGGCCAGGTTGAGCAGGCTGCGCGTGCGCCGGTCCAGCCCTGGGCGGTTCCACACGTCGCCCCAGCAGTACTGCGTCACCAGTTCCTGCAGCGGGCGGTTGAAGTCGTCGGCGCCCGCGATGGCGGCGTCGACGTAGTCAGCGCCCAGCACGTCGCGGCGGGTCTGCAGGCCTTGGGCGTAGAGGTCGGGGTTCATCATGGGACGGGCTTTCTGGGTTGGCTGCGGTAGGCAGGGCGTCAGGTGACGACCTCGGCTGCAAAGGCTATCGCGTTGTGCCACTGCCGTGGCCACCGACAATAGCGTCGCCCATGCCCGCCATCGCCGTCATCGACTTCGAAACCACCGGCATGTCGCCCGCCCAGGGCGCACGGGCCACCGAGATCGCCGCGGTGCTGGTGGACGACGGTGAAGTGGTCGGGCGCTTCCAGAGCCTGATGCACAGCGGCGCCTGGGTGCCGCCCTTCATCGAGCAGCTCACCGGCATCAGCAACGCCATGCTGCAGAACGCCCCGCCGGCACGCGCGGTGATGCACGAGCTGATGCACTTCACTCGCGGCTGCCCGCTGGTGGCGCACAACGCGGCTTTCGACCGCGGCTTCTGGGCCGCCGAAGCCGCGCTGGCCGGCTGCGAACCCGACCCCGCGCACCAGTTCGCCTGCACGCTGCTGCTGAGCCGGCGCCTCTACCCCCAGGCGCCCAACCACCGCCTGGGCACGCTGGCCGCGCTGCACCACCTGCCCGAGCACGGCCGCGCGCACCGGGCGCTGGCCGATGCGCTCACCACCGCGCAGCTGCTGCTGCGTCTGCAGGCCGACGTGGGCGAACGCTTTGCCACGCTGCTGGCGGGCCGCGCCGTCGACCACGGCTTGCTGTGCACGCTGCAGCGGGCGCCGCGCGGGCAGCTCGAACGCTGCCTGCTGCAAGCCTGTGGCGGCCGCGCCGGCACGGCACGGCGCGCGGCCCTGCCCACGGCCTGAACAGGCGTTCGGCGTGTCCACTGCGGGGGGGGCCCTCGCGGGCCCGTGCTGCGAGACAATCGGGGCCTCCCAACGGAGGTGTCCCATGCCCATCTTCGAATACGCCTGCCAGGACTGCGGACGCGAGTTCGAGACGCTCGTGCGTTCCCACACCGTGCCCACCTGCCCGCAATGCCATTCCACGCAGCTGGCCAAGAAGCTGTCGGTGTTCGCCACCGCGGTGCCGGCCGCCGAAGCCATGCCGGCGATGGCCGGCCCCTGCGGCAGCTGCGGCCACCCCGACGGCCCAGGCAGCTGCAACATCCACTGAAGCCGCGCCGCCTTTGAACGCCGACGACGCACGCTCGTTGCGGGCGCTGCTCAGCACGCGCCCGGTGGGCGCCCTGGGCACGCTGCATGGCGGCGAACCGGCCGTGTCGATGGTGCCCTTCGTGCTGCCCGCGGGTGGCACTGCGCCCGTCATCCACGTCAGCGCACTCGCCCCGCACACACGCGACATGCAGGCCCACCCGCGCGTGAGCCTGCTGGTGATGGCCGAGCCCGGCGCGGGTGTCTCGCCGCAGGCGCTGCCGCGCGTGGCGCTGCAGGCCGACGCGACTTTCCTGTCGCGCGACGGCGAAGCGCACGCTACCGCGCGTGCGGCTTACCTGGCCCGCTTTCCCGATGCGGCCACCACGTTCGAGCTGGGCGACTTCTCGCTCGTCGCGCTGCAGCCCGTGTCGGCGCGCCTGGTGGCCGGATTCGGCCGCGCCCATGCGCTGGTGGGCGCGGCCCTGACGGCCTGGCTGCGCGGCTGAAGCGCCTTCAGCGCTTCACGATGCCCAAGGCCAGCAGGCTGCGCGCGGCGTCGACGATGCTCTCGTCCACCGGCCGCGGCACCCAGCCCAGCACGGCCTTCGCGTGCGACGCATCCTGGTGGCGCACGGCGCCCAGTTCACTCACCACGGCGCGTGCCAGGGGGTTGAAGAGTGCCGCCAGCCGCACCACGGCATCGGGCACGCCGCGCGTGGGCACACGCCGCGCGTCGTCGCCGAGTTCGCGCTTCAGCACCGCGGCGATGTCGCGCAGCTTCATGAAAGGGCCCGAGGCGATGAAGCGTTCACCGACCATGTTCGGAGCGACCAGCGCGCGCAGGTGCAGGTCGGCCACGTCGCGCACGTCGACGACGCCGAAGCCGATGTCGGGCAGCGCCGGCAGCGCACCCTGCAGCAGCTTCTTCACGATGACCACCGAGGCCGAGTAGTCGCGGCTCCACACCGGCCCCAGCACCACCGAGGGGTTGATGCTGCAGAACTCGATGCCGCCGCCTTCACGCGCCACCCAGTCGCGCGCGGCACGTTCGGCGATGGCCTTCGAGCGGATGTAGGGCGTGGCGCCGCGCGCGTCGTCGGGCGTCCAGTCGGCCTCGGTGAAGTGGTGCTCGCCGCGGCCGCGGCCGTAGGCGATGGCGGCCACCGAAGACGTCATCACGAAGCGCCGCACGCCGGCGTCGCGGGCGGCGCGCAGCACACGCAAGGCGCCGTCGCGGGCCGGCACGATCAGCTCGTCGGCATGCTTCGGCACGCCCGCGGGCAGCGGTGATGCGAGGTGCGCGACATGGCTGCAGCCGGCCGCGGCCTCGGCCCAGCCGGCGTCGTGCATCAGGTCGGCGGCGAAGAACTTCAGCCGCGTGTCGTCGACCGCCAGCAGCCGCCGCACCGCGGCCTCGCGCGCCAGGCTGCGCACGGTGGTGTGCACGGTCCAGCCGTCGGCGAGAAGCTGGCGGATCAGGAACCCGGCGATGTAGCCGCTGCCGCCAGTGACGAGCACGGGGGTCTTCGGGGCGACGGGCATGCAGGAGTTCTCGTGTGGCGAAGGGGTAGATCCAGCATAGCCGGTGTGCCCGGCGGGCCCACGGTCTGGCCGCTTGCGCCGGCGGCCGCCTAAACTGCCGTGCGGCCCGGCCTGAGCCGCGTCCTGCACCGAAGCCCTCGTCCATGCCTGCGTCCGGGCCCCCTTCCAAGCAGCTGTCCACGCAGCGTCCCTCGCGCCTTCGCACGCGCTCCTTCACACGGCAACCTCCATGCTGAGCTGGCTCCTGATCAAGAGACGCAACGCCGCGGCACTGCGCGCGGCAACGTCCGCACCCCCACCGGCACCGGTACCCACGGCCAAGGCCGCAAAGACGGCCGCCGCCGCGCCTGCGCCGGCACCCGTGGTCGACGAAGGCCCTTTGTTGCAGGCCGCGCTCGGCGACGACGCTGCACTGCTGCGCCTGGCGCACACGGCGCAGGCGCTGGCCACCAAGCTGGCCGCCGTCGAGGCGTTGGCCGACGAAGCGGCGCTGCGCCAGGCCGAGCGCCACTTCCGCAACCACGAACGCAAGGTGCACCGCCTGGCCAAGCAGCGGCTGGATGCGGCCGTCACGCGGCGCGAGTCGAACGCCCGCGCCCAGGTGCTGCTGGAACGTGCACGCGGCCTGCTTGGCGAGACGGCCCTGGCGGTGAACCACCTCGTCGAGATCGACCGCGACTGGGCCGCGCTGCCCGAGCCCGCCCTGGCGCCCGAAGCGCAGCAGGCCTGGGCCACCCTGCGCGCCGAACTCGACGACCATCTGCGCGCGCAGGACGAAGCGCTGCGCCGCCAGAAGCGCTGGACGGCCGAGGCGCGGCAGCGCCTGGACGCCGCACCACGCGAGCGCGCCGCCGCCGCCGAGAACGGCGACCCGCAGGAGGCCGCACGCCTGGCCGAGGTGTTGGCCGCGCTGCGCGAAACCCGGCCCGACGCACCGGCGACGGTGCCGCTCGACACCGCGCTGGCGCAGGCGCAGCAGGCGGCCCTGCAACTGCAGGCCGAGCTGGAGGCGCGCGTCGCCGCCGCCGAGGCCAACGCGGCCGCGGAGCCCCCGGCGGCCGACGTGCCGGCGGTGCCGAGCCCCACGGCAGCGGCGCCCTCGCCGCAGGACGAAAAGCGCCGCGCGGCGCAGCGCCAGCGCCTGGAAAGCCTGGTGCAGCAGGCCGAAGCAGCCCTGGCCGAAGGCAAGCTGACGGTGCTGCAGCAGCGCCTGCAGGCCATCGACAGCAACCTGTCCCAGGCCCACGCCACACCACCCGAGAGCCTGCGCTCGCGATTGCAGGCCCTGCACGCGGAGCGTGGTCGGCTCAAGGCCTGGCAGCAGTGGAGCGGCGCCCGCGCCCGCGACGCGCTGATGACCGAGGCCGAGGCGCTCGCCAGCCTGGTGCGGGAGGCGGCGCCACAAGAAGCTGAAATGCGATCTATCGGCGAAGCGAGCGCTGACTCTGCAGCCACCGGGATACCCGCGCCAGCGCCAGAACCGGCGCCGGAATCGGCGGCCGCGCCCGAAGCCGCCGCACACGAAGCCGTGCCCGAAGCCGCCACCACCGCAGCGCCCGAGACCGCGCCCGAGACCGCACACGCCGCCCCGCAGGCCGGTGTTGCCGCCCAACCGCCCCGCCGCAAGGCCCGGGCCACGAAGGGCGAGCGCCCGCCCGCACCGCGCAAGCTGAACCTGAAGCAGCACGCCGAGGCCATCCATTCGCTGCGCCAGCGCTGGAAGGCACTGGATCACCAGGGCGACGTGGCCAGCGCCGAACAGTGGCAGCGCTTCGACAGCGCGCTGAAACTGGCCCACGAGCCGGTGGCAGCGCATCTGGCGACGCTGAAGGCCGCGCGCCTGGAGAACCTGGCCGCGCGCGTGGCCCTGCTGGACGCGCTGGAGGCCGGGCCGGCACCCGGACACGACACCTCGACACCGGCCGGCAACGAGGGCGACGAGAGCGTCACAACCGCCGCCGCTCCACCCCCCGACTGGCGCGCCTGCATCGCGACGCTCGATCGTTTCCTGGCCGCATGGCGCAAGCTGGGCCCGGTGGAACACACGGTGCCCACGGCGGCGCGCGACGCGCTGCTGCAACGCCTCGACGCCGCGCTGGCGCGCATCGAAGGCCCGCTGCAGCAGGCCCGCACCACCGCTGCGGCGGAACGTGAACAGCTGATCGCCCAGGCCGAACGCCTGCTGCCGCCGGCCGGCGGCCGGCCCGGCCCCGACGCCCCGCGCCACGTGCGTGAACTGCAGGCGGCCTGGCAGGACCACGCGCGCCACCTGCCACTGCCGCGCGGGCTGGAGACGGCCTTGTGGGCACGTTTCAAGGCCGCCACCGACGCCGTGTTCACGCAGCGCGAAGCGGCTTTCGCCGCGCGTGACGCCGAACTCGCCGCCCACCTGGCCGAGGCGAACGCGCTCGTCGACCGCCTGGCAGCGCTGGGCAGCACGTCGGCGCCGGCAGACATCCAGCGCACGCTGGCCGATGTCGACCGGGCGTGGCGCCAGGGTGGTGAAGTGCCCCGGGCGGCACTCGCCTCGCTGCAGGCGCGCCACGACGCCGCACGCAGCGCCGCCGAGGCGCTGCTGAGCGCGGGCCAGCAGCAGCGCTGGCTGGCCCGCTGCGACGCGCTGGCAGCGCGGCTGGCGCTGTGCGAAGCGCGCGAGGACGGCAGCGCCGATGCCCCCACGCTGGACGCCCGCTGGGCCGAAGACGATGAACTGCCCGCACCCTGGCAACAGGCGCTGGCGCAGCGCTGGGCCCAGCCGCCCGCGGCCGGCCCGCTGCGCGCGGCCGAGGTCGACGACCTGCTGCTGCGCCTGGAAGCCGCGCTGGGCCTGCCCTCATCGCCGGCCTGGCAGGCGGCGCGCCACCAGCTCAAGCTGCGCGCGCTGAAGGACACGATGGAAGGGCGCACCGTGGCCCAGCCGACCCCGGCCCTGCACGCCGGCTGGCTGCAGGCCTTGCTGCGTCAGGCGGGCCTGGACGCGACGCAGCGCGCTCGTCTGCAGGCGCTGGTGGCCAGCTTGCGCAACGCGCAGCCGGCCGCGCTGGGCTTGCCGGCGGACAAGTCCTGAACGCGCGCGCCTAGTCGGCGAACAGCAGCGCCGGTGCCTCCAGCCGCGCGCGCAGCGCCTGCACGAAGCGCGCGGCGTCGATGCCGTCGACGACGCGGTGGTCGAAGGACGACGACAGGTTCATCACCTGACGCAACACGACGTTGCCGCCGCGCGCCACCGGCCGCTCGACGATGCGGTTGACGGCCACGATGGCGACCTCGGGGCGGTTGATGACCGGCGTGGAGACGATGCCGCCCAGGGCGCCCAGGCTGCTGATCGTGATCGTCGATCCGCTGAGCTCGGCGCGCGTGGCGCGGCCCGCACGCGCGGCCTCGGCCAGGCGCGTCAACTCGGCGGCCAGCGCCCAGACATCCTGCGCGTCGGCATGGCGCAGCACCGGCACCATCAGCCCATGCCGCGTGTCGGTGGCCACGCCGATGTGCACCGCGCCGTGGCGCGTGACGACACCGGCCTCGTCGTCGAAACGCGCGTTGACCTGCGGGAATTCGCGCACAGCGCCCACCAGCGCACGCATCAGCAGCGGCAGCAGCGTGAGGCGGCCACGCTCGGTGGCGTGGCGGACGTTCAGCGCCGCGCGCGTGGCTTCGAGTTCGGTGACGTCGACCTCCTCGACATAGCTGAAGTGCGGGATGCGGCGCTTGGATTCCTGCATCTGCAGCGCGATGCGCCTGCGCAGGCCGATGACGGGCACGGCCGTTTCGTCGTGGCGTTCGGCCAGGGGCTGCGCGACCGCGGCCGACGGCGCGCGCACGGCCGCGACCTGCCCCGCGCCATGGGTGGCCACGTGGGCTTCGAGGTCCGCCTGCGTGGTGCGCCCGGCCGTGCCCGTGGCCGCCACGTCCTTGAGATCGATGCCCAGTTCCCAGGCGCGTCGCCGCACGGCGGGCGAGGCGATGGGCCGCCCCGGCGCCGCGCCGCTGCCCGAAGGCGCTGGCGCGGGTGCCGGCGCCCGTGCAGCCGGTGCCGTACGCACCACAGCGCTGGCGGCAGGCGCCTGTGCGGCAGTCCGCGCGGCCGGTGCTGCGGGCGCCGGTGCTAGCGCCTGTCGCGCTGGCGTGTCTTGCGCCACCTCGATTCGGATCAGTTCGGAGCCCACGGCCAGCATGCGCCCCACCTCGCCGCCCAGCGCCAGCACGCGCCCGGCCACGGGGGACGGAATCTCGACGCTGGCCTTGTCGGTCATCACGTCGGCCAGCGCCTGGTCTTCGGCAACGCTGTCGCCCACCTTCACGTGCCAGGCGACGAGCTCGACTTCGGCGATGCCTTCGCCGACGTCGGGCACCTTGATGACGCGGGTGCCGGCCATGTCAGCTCTCCATGACGCGGCGCAGGGCGGCGGCCACGCGGGCGAGGCCGGGGAAGTAGGCCCATTCCAGCGCGTGCGGGTAGGGCGTGTCCCAGCCGGTGACGCGCTCGATGGGCGCTTCGAGGTGATAGAAACAATGCTCCTGCACCAGCGCCACGAGCTCGGCGCCGAAGCCGCTGGTGCGGGTGGCCTCGTGCACGACGACGCAGCGGCCCGTCTTCTTCACCGAGGCCACCAGCGCGCCCAAGTCCAGCGGCCACAGCGACCGCAGATCGATGACCTCGGCGTCGACGCCGGCCTCGTTCGCCGCAGCCTCGCAGACGTAGACCATGGTGCCGTAGGTCAGCACCGTGACGTCGCGGCCCGGCCGGTAGACCGACGCGGTGTCCAGCGGCACCGTGTAGTGGCCCTCGGGCACCTCGCCCAAGGCGTGCTGCGCCCAGGGCACCACGGGCTGGTCGTGGTGGCCGTCGAAGGGGCCGTTGTACAGGCGCTTGGGCTCCAGGAAGATCACCGGGTCGTCGTTCTCGATAGCCGCGATGAGCAGGCCCTTGGCGTCGTACGGGTTGCTGGGCATCACGGTGCGCAGGCCGCAGACATGCGTGAACAGCGCCTCGGGGCTCTGGCTGTGCGTCTGCCCGCCGTAGATGCCGCCGCCGCAGGGCATGCGGATGGTCAGCGGCGCGGTGAAGTCGCCGGCCGAGCGGTAGCGCAGCCGGGCCGCTTCGGAGACGATCTGGTCCGACGCCGGATAGAAGTAGTCGGCGAACTGCACCTCCACCACCGGCCGCAGGCCGTAGGCGGCCATGCCCACCGCGGTGCCGACGATGCCGCCTTCGGAGATGGGCGCGTCGAACACGCGCGAGCGCCCGTACTTGGCCTGCAGCCCCTCGGTGCAGCGGAACACGCCGCCGAAGTAGCCCACGTCCTGGCCGTAGACCACCACCTTGGGGTCGCGTTCGAGCATCACGTCCATCGCCGAACGCAGGGCCTGGATCATGGTCATGCGGGCCATGTCAGCGCTCCTGGCGAGCTTGCCGAAGCTGTTCGACCAGGTGCGGCGGCATGTCCTTGTAGACCCCTTCGAACATCGTCTCCAGCGGCGGCACGTGGTCGTCGATGAGCGCGCCGCCGTGGCTTTCCGCTTCCTTCAGCGCGGCGACGACCTCGGCCTCGAATGCCTGCTGCACGCTGGCGTGTTCGTCCTCGGACCACACCCCCAGTCTGAGCAGGTGCTGCTTCAGGCGTGCGACGGGGTCGCCGAGCGGGAAACGCTGCACATCGTCGGCCGGGCGGTAGCGCGACGGGTCGTCGGCCGTGGAATGCGCGCCGGCGCGGTAGGTCAGCCACTCGATCAGCGTCGGCCCCAGGTTGCTGCGTGCGCGCTCGGCGGCCCAGCGCGACGCGGCCAGCACGGCCAGGAAGTCGTTGCCGTCGACGCGCAGCGCCGCGATGCCGCTGCCCACGCCGCGCGCGGCGAAAGTGGTGGCTTCACCACCGGCGATGGCCTGGAAGGTGGAGATGGCCCACTGGTTGTTGACCACGTTCAGCACCACCGGCGCGCGGTAGACATGCGCGAAGGTGAGCGCGGTGTTGAAGTCGCTCTCGGCAGTGGCACCGTCGCCTATCCAGGCCGACGCGATCTTCGTGTCGCCCGCGATCGCCGAGGCCATGGCCCAGCCGACGGCCTGCGGGTACTGCGTCGCCAGGTTGCCGCTGATCGAGAAGAAGCCGGCGCGTTTGTACGAGTACATCACCGGCAGCTGGCGGCCCTTCATCGGGTCGCACTCGTTGCTCATCAGCTGGCACATCAGCTCGGCCATCGGCACGTCTTCGCGCGCCAGCAGCAGGCCCTGCTGCCGGTAGGTGGGGAAACACATGTCACCCGGCCGCAGCGCCAGCGCGTGCGCGGTGGCGATGGCTTCCTCGCCCAGGCACTGCATGTAGAACGAGATCTTCTTCTGCCGCTGCGCCAGCAGCATCTTGGCGTCGAAGGCGCGGGTGCGCATCATCGCGCGAAGGCCGCGCTTCAGCAGCGCGGCGTCGGCCTGCGGCGCCCAGGGGCCGACGGCCTGGCCCTCGTCGTCGAGAACGCGCACCAGCGTGTAGGCCAGGTCGGCGGTGCTGGCGGGCGAGGCGTCGAGTTCGGGCCGGCGCACCGCGCCCGCGGGCGACAGGTGCAGGTAGGAGAAGTCGGTGGCATGCCCCGGGCGCCCGCTGGGTTCGGGCACGTGCAGGCGCAGCGGCGGCGATGGGGGCATCGGCGATCTCCTCGGCGCGATGGTACGGCGCCGGGGGCGCCGAGTGGCGGCCTTCGTGACCTCTGCGCTCGGGCGGGGCCAACCGGCGGATCAGGCGACGCGGGTCTTGCGCGCCGGAGCCGCTTTCTTCGCAGGTGCGGCCTTCTTCGCCGCAGGCGCCTTTTTCGCGGGTGCGGCCTTGGCCGCGACCTTCGCAGCAGCCCTCTTCACCGCTGCGGCCGGTGCCACCGTCGCCGGCGCTGCCGCTGCGCTGCGCTTCTCGGCCTGGCGCACGGCCTTGTCGAGGGCCTTCTCGGCCTTCACGATGACCTTGTGCAGCCGGGTCTCGGCCTTCTTCAGCACCTGGTCGACCTTGCCCTGCGTGTCTTCGGTCTTCTTCAGCGCCAAGGCCTTGACGCGGGCCAGCTCCGTCGCGGCGGCGTCGCGCACACCGTCGAGCTTGCCCCGCACGGCATTGCGCACGTGCTGGGCCGCATCACCCAGGCTGTCGATGGCCTTGTTCAGTTCGGCATTGTTCGTCTTGCGGGTGGACATCGTGCTCTCCTTCGATGACGGCGCGCGCTTGCGCGCTGATGCATCATCTTCGCAGCCTGGCGCGGGTGTGGCATTGCGTTGAAGCAGGTTCTCGTGCCTACAGCGCTGCCAAGGCGGCCTCCTGCCTTGTCGGCGACGCAAGAGGCTCATGCGGCAACAGGCGCTCGTATTCCTTCTTGACCACGGCGTGGCACTCGCAGGCGCGCTGCTCGAGTCCGGCAGGGTCGAGCACCACGATATGGCCGCGCGCGTAGTGGATGAGCCCGGCATCCTGCAGGTGATGGGCCGCCTTGGTCACGCTCTCGCGGCGCACACCCAACATGCTGGCGATGAGCTCGTGTGTCGCCACGACCTCGGCGCTCCGCAAGCGGTCCAGGCCGTGCAGCAACCAGCCACAGAGCTGCTGTTCGATGGCGTGGTGGCGGTTGCAGACACCGGTCTGCGCGATCTGCACGGCCAGCGCCTGGGTGTAGCGGAGCATGACCTGCCTCGCGGCACCGGACCGCTCGAACGCGTCCTTGATCGTCTGCGCCCCGATCCGAAATGCCTGACCCTCGATCAGAACCGAGGCCTGCCAGGTCGTGGTGCCGCCGCCCAGAAACAGGGCCGTGCCGACCATGCCTTCACGGCCCACGACGGCGATTTCGGCCGACGCGCCGTTCTCCGTCATGTGCAGCAGCGAGACGATGGCGCTGGTTGGAAAGTATGCAAAGTGCTGTGGCCTGCCGGGCTCGCAGAGCACCTGCCCCTGGCGCAGGTCGACATGTTGCAGGTATTGCTGCAAGCCCGGCCCGCAGGCCCTCGTCAGCGCGGCGAGCAAGCGGTTGTCGTTCGGGACTTCGGGTTGGGTCATGACCACACGCCGGGACGCGGGTTGCGTCCCCTTCATCGCTTGTAAGCGATTCGCGCGACGAACCGTTGAGCGCAGTCAAGCGCCGGGGAAGTTGTGTTCGCTGGCGAACACAACACCGCGGTCAGGCGGCGGCTACCACTGCAGCGGCGGCAGGTCGTGGAAGATCCGGCGCGTGCCGATGATCCATTGCTGCTTGAGTGCCTCGAAATAGGTGTCGCCGCTCTCGAAGCGCCGTTTCATCGTGACCTTCAGGCTGTCCCTGGCGTAACACAGCAGGTCGATGGGCATGCCCACCGACAGGTTGCTGAGCATGGTCGAGTCGTACGACACCAGCACGCACTTGGTGGCATCTTCCAGCGTGGCGCTGGGCGTCACCGCCAGGTCGAGGATGGGTTTGCCGTACTTGGCCTCGCCGGTCTGCAGGAAGCTGGTGTCGGTGCCAGCCTCGATGAAGTTGCCTTCGGCGTAGATGCGGAACAGCCGCATCTCTTCGCCCGCGATCTGGCCGCCGAGGATGAACGAGGCATTGAAGCTCAGGCCGCCGGTTTCCAGGTGCGGGCCGTCGCGGCGTTCGAGGTCGCGCATGGCATCGGCCACCAGGTTGGCCACGTCGAACATCGAGCTCACGCTGTACAGGTGGGGTGGCTCGGCGGCTGCTCGCCGCCGCAGCATGCTGATCACGGCCTGGGTGGCGGCGAGCCCGCCCGAACTCAGCAGCACGAGCACCCGGTCGCCGGCGCGTTCGAACACGGTCATCTTGCAGAACCTGGCGTAGTTGTCGACACCGGCATGGGTGCGCGAGTCGCTCGCCAGGATGAGCCCTTCTTCCAGTTTCACGCCGACGCAATACGTCATGCGGCCTCCACCACGTCGGTCCAGACCCTGAAACCTTCCAGCGTGTTCGCGCCGAACGTGCTGGACAGCGCCACGTCGCAGGCGTCGCGGCCCCGCGCCACCAGCACGCGGCCGATGCGCGGCACGTTGTTGCGTGCATCGAAGGTGTACCAGCGGTCGCCGAGATAAGCCTCGAACCAGGCCGCGAAATCCATCGGGCCGTAGGGCGGATCGGTGCCGACATCGCCCAGGTAGCCCGTGCAGTAGCGCGCGGGGATGTTCATGCAGCGGCACAAGGCAATCGCCAGGTGGGCGTAGTCGCGGCAGACGCCGCGGCCCTCGGTGTGCGCTTCCATCGCGGTGCGGGTGTGCCGCGCATGCGCGTAGCCGAACTCGATGTGGCCATGCACGTAGTCGCAGATGGCCTGCACCCGCGCCCAGCCCGGCGGTACCGAGGCGAAGCGCTGCCAGGCGATGTCGCCCAGCAACTCCGTCTCGCAATAACGGCTGCCCAGCAGGTAGAGCAACGCGGATGCCGGCAGGTCTTCCACCGCGGTCTGTGGGGCCCTGGGTTCGACGACGTCGGGCGTGCCGCTGTCGTTGAGCACCGCATCACTGCGCAGCACGAACCGGCCCTGCGGCGCGACGAGGCGGCTGCACCGGTTGCCGAACAGATCGAGGTAGCTGGTGATGGCTACGGCAGGGTTGGTCAGCAACGCATCGGGGCGCACCAGATCGGCCGACCGTGACGGGTGGATGCTCAGGGCCACCATCATCGGCGTCGGCTGCGCGCACAGGTATGTCATCTCGAAACCGACGCGTAGCTGCATGATGGCCTTCCCCGGCCGCACCCTGTCGACCGCGCGGCAGAGGTGCTTGTCCACTCCAGTTGAAAGTGTCGCTGTTGCCAGCGCTCGCCATCTGTTCGGCATCAAACAAACGGGGCGCCTCCGGAGTCCCTACAGTACGGTTTGACAGCCCGGTGGCACGGAGAGGCTGGCCCCGACGACGACACCCCCATGATCGAGTCCCTGCTGCTGACCACGGCCCGCGTCTGTACGTTCTTCGGCACGCAGGCGCTGACCGGCGCGAGCGGGTTCTTCTTCGAACGCGACGCGCGTCTGTACCTCGTCACCAACCGCCATGTGCTGGTCGACCGGCCCAGCGGCCACCTGCCCGACCGCATCGAGATCGAGGTGCACACCGACGCCGACAACCTGACGCGCGCGGCCGTGCTTTCGGTGCTGCTGTACCGCGACGGCAAGGCCATCTGGCACCAGGGGCGCGACAGTGCGGGTGAGATCGATGTCGCGGCGATCGAGCTCGACCGCGCCGCCTTGCCCGCCGCCGTGGCGCTGCGTTGTTTCACGCCCGCCCACCTGCAGCACCCCTTGCAGAAGGTCAAGGTGGGTACGCCGCTGCTGGTGGTGGGCTTCCCGCTGGGCTTCCACGACACGCTGCACCACTTGCCGGTGGTGCGGCAGGCGGTCATCGCGTCGTCGTTCGGTTTGCGCTTCCAGGGCAAGGGCTACTTCCTGACCGATGCACGAACCCACCGCGGCACCAGCGGCGCGCCGGTGGTGATGCAGGACGACGGCGGCGACCCGCAGCTGCCCTGGAAGCTGCTGGGTGTGCATTCCGCGCGCCTGGAGGCGGGCGGACGCGGTCTGCCGGTGGAGGAAGCACTGGGCCTGAACTGCGCCTGGTACGCGGACATCCTGCTCACGCTCACGCGCGGCGCACCGCTGGCAGCGGGTGGGGACGAAGCAGGAGCGAGTGTCGGCCCTGCGCCGCAACGCCTGTCGTAGATGCCTGCTGCCGCGTGAACGCGGTAGATTCCAGAGGGTGATTTCGCCTGACGCTTCTTCGCTGTCGCATTCCCGCAGCGTCTTCGCGATGCCGAAGATGGACTGTCCGTCCGAGGAACGCCTCATCCGCATGGCGCTGCAGGACCTGCCGGGCGTTTCGCTGAGCTTCGACCTGGCGGGCCGCCGGCTCACGGCCGTGCACCCCGGGTCGGCAGCGGCGGTGTTGGGGCGCCTGACGCCGCTGGGCCTGGGCGCAACGCAGCTCAGCAGCGAGGTCGTCGCAGAGCCGGATGCTCGGCCGCCCGCCGCGGACGACGTCGCCGAGGCTCGAACGCTGAAGATCCTGCTCGGCATCAACGCGGTCATGTTCGTCGTGGAACTGGGGCTGGGGCTGCTGGCCCAGTCGACCGGGTTGGTGGCCGACTCGCTGGACATGTTTGCCGATGCCGCGGTCTACGGGCTGGCGCTGTATGCCGTGGGCCGCGCGGCGAGCCTGAAGCTGCGCGCGGCCCATGTGGCGGGCTGGCTGCAGATCGTGCTGGCGCTGGGTGTGCTGCTGGACGTCGGGCGGCGCAGCCTTTACGGCAACGAGCCGATGTCGGGCCTGATGGTGGCTGTGGGCCTGCTGGCCCTGGCCGCCAACGTGACCTGTCTGGTACTGATCGCCCGGCAGCGCGACCGCGGCGCGCACATGAAGGCGAGCTATATCTTCTCGGCCAACGACGTGCTGGCCAACGCGGGCGTCATGGCCGCCGGCGGCCTGGTGGCGTGGACCGGTTCGCGCGTTCCCGACCTGGTGGCCGGTGCGGTCATCGCGGCGCTCGTCCTGCACGGCGCGCGGCGCATTCTGGCGTTGCGTTGAACGCCGAGGCCTTTACGCGACTCACCGACGCAGCGTTCCCCCCACGCGGCGCCCCGCTGCACGCGTCAAGGCACCAGCGCACGGATGCGTGACCACAGCGCGGCCTTGGACACCGTGGTCATGGCCATGGCCTTCATGCAGATGTCCAGCCGGTGCGGACGCTCGCGCAGGTTCTCGATGGCCTTGGCCAGATCGGCCGCCACGTTGTCGCCGTAGGCAGCCCGGGCTTTGTCGATGGCACGTCGCAAGAGCTTCTTCGGCGGCGCCATCATCGCCAGGTCGATGAGGTCGCGGCAGAGCACCGCATCGTCGCGCCAGCGGTCGGCGTTGGCCAGCAGCTTGCTGGTCACCATGTCCAGCGGCGTGAGGGTGGCCACGCCGCACAGGCGGTCGTCGGGGCCGGGCGAGTCGAGCTTGATGCGACCCTCGAGCACGATCTCGAGCTTGATGGCGGCGCCGTCCACCTGCAGCAGCGTGCGCATGCCGTACTGGTCGGCGCGTATCTCGCGCGACGGGGTCAGTACCTGGCCGGGCCGGGTGATGGCGCGCAGGCCCTCGGGGCCCATCAGGTGCTGGCGCAGCTGTCGGTAACCGTCGACCCGAGATACCAGAAAGTCGATGTCGACCGACTCGCGGTACTCGCCGAAGCGCAAGGCCATGGCCGTGCCTCCGCCGAAGAGGCAGCCGTTCGCCAGCAGCGCGTCGGCGTCCAGCGCCTGCAGGACGGTGGCGATGCGGCGGTGGTGGGGACGTTCAAACAAGCAGGCGCCCTCCGCCCAGCTGCTTCACCAGGGCCTGCACCAGGGCCTGCTCGGCTGGCTCGAAAAGGGCGTGGTCGATGTGCCGCCAGTTGCGTTCGTACAGGCTCAAGGCCTCTTGCGGGCTGAGATCGTCCACACCGTGCAGCTGCCAGGCCAGGCCCTTGAGCTGCGGGTAGTCGTCCAGGCGCACCCGGGCCGGAACGCCGATGGCGGCCACAGGTGCCGGCGGCGCGTTGGGGTCGCGCAGCTCGAGTTGCAGGCCGACTGCGTCGATGGCGCTCAGATAGGCGCCCAGGGTCACCGAAGGCTCGCCGCGCTCGATGCGGTGCAAGGTGACACGCGACATGCCGGCCGCTTCCGCCGCCGTGGTGGCGCTGACCTTCTGCTGCTCGCGGTGTGCGCGGATGCGCTCGCCCAAGGCCTTCAGGCGGGCTGCGAGGACTTCTCCGACGGGAGGGGATCTGGCCGGCATTTGCTTCTCATTCTATACAAACATAATGCTTTGTACGTAATGGGAAGCACATTTTGGTTTGATCTGCGCCCGCTGGGCACTGCCTGATCAGAACGGCCTTGAAGCCTGCAGGGCACCACGCCTGGGCGCTGACAGCCTCGGCCTTGCGGCTGTTTCCACGCCGATGGCACACGTTTAGGCGTCGATATTCGCCGCCCTCAACGCATTGCTCTCGATGAACTCACGCCGCGGTTCCACCTCGTCCCCCATCAGCATCGTGAACACCCGATCGGCCTCGATCGCGTCGTCGATCTGCACCTTCAGCAGCCGGCGCACGGTGGGGTCCATCGTCGTTTCCCACAGCTGCTCGGGGTTCATCTCGCCCAGGCCCTTGTAGCGCTGGCGGCCGACGGCGCTTTCGGCCTGCTGCATCAGCCAGCCCATCGCGGCGCGGAAGTCGGCCACCTTCAGTTCCTTCATCTTCTCGCCCTCGCCGCGGCGCACCACGGCCTGCGGGCCCAGCAGGCCCAGGAAGGACGTGCCCGCGCCGGCCAGCGCGGCGTAGTCGGCGCCGTGCACGAAGTCCTGCGTGATGACGCTGCTCTTGACGTTGCCGTGGTGGCGGCGGCTGATGCGCAGCAGGTGCTTGTCGCTGCGGGCGTCGAATTCGGCGCTGACCATCGCGTCCTTCAGCGCACCCTGCAGCGCCACGGCGCTGGCCTCGGCGGCGGCGGCGCTGTCCAGGTCCAGCGTCAGGCCGCTGGCGATGGCGCGCACGGCGTCCACGTCCATCCAGTTGCTCAGGCGTTCGGTCACGGCGTTGGCCACCAGGTAGCTGCGCGCCAGGGTCTCGAGCGCCGGGCCTTGCAGCGCGGGGCGACCGCCGTCGCTGGCGCCGACGCCATCGGGATGGATGGCGGCGCCGTCCAGCGCCACGTTCAGCAGGAAGGCGTCGAGCGCCGGGCCGTCCTTCAGGTATTCCTCGTGCTTGCCCAGCTTCACCTTGTACAGCGGCGGCTGCGCGATGTAGATGTGGCCGCGTTCCACCAGCACCGGCATCTGGCGGTAGAAGAAGGTCAGCAGCAGGGTGCGGATGTGGGCGCCGTCGACGTCGGCGTCGGTCATGATGATGATGCGGTGGTAGCGCAGCTTGTCGACGTTGAAGTCTTCGACGCCGATGCCGGTGCCTAACGCCGTAATGAGCGTGACGATGCTGTCGCTGCTGAGCAGCCGTTCATAACGCGCCCGTTCGACGTTCAGGATCTTGCCGCGCAAAGGCAGGATTGCCTGGAACTTGCGGTCGCGGCCCTGCTTGGCGCTGCCGCCGGCGCTGTCGCCCTCGACGATGTAGATCTCGCACTGCGCCGGGTCCTTCTCCTGGCAGTCGGCCAGCTTGCCGGGCAGGCCCAGGCCGTCGAGCACGCCCTTGCGGCGCGTCATCTCGCGCGCCTTGCGGGCGGCTTCGCGCGCGCGCGCCGCATCGACGATCTTGCTGCAGATGATCTTGGCGTCGTTGGGGTTTTCCAGCAGCCAGTCCGTCAGCAGCTTGCTCACGATGTCTTCCACCGGGCCGCGCACTTCGCTGCTGACCAGCTTGTCCTTGGTCTGGCTGGAAAACTTCGGCTCGGGCACCTTCACGCTCACCACGCAGGCCAGGCCTTCGCGCATGTCGTCGCCGGCGATCTCGACCTTGGCCTTCTTGGCGATCTCGTTGTCGTCGATGTACTTGTTGATCACACGCGTCATCGCCGCGCGCAGGCCGGTGAGGTGGGTGCCGCCGTCGCGCTGCGGGATGTTGTTGGTGAAGCAGAGCACGTTCTCGGCGTAGCCGTCGTTCCACTGCATCGCCACCTCGACGCCGATGTTGGTGCCCTGGTCGCTCATCTTGTCGCCCATGGCGTGGAAGATGTTCGGGTGCAGCACCTTCTTGCCGGTGTTGATGAAGCCGACGAAGCCCTTCACGCCGCCGGCGAAGGCAAAGTTGTCTTCCTTGCCGTTGCGCTCGTCCACCAGGCGGATCTTCACGCCGTTGTTCAGGAAGCTCAGCTCGCGCAGGCGCTTGGCCAGCACGTCGTAGTGGAAGTCGATGTTGCTGAAGATGGTGTCGTCGGGCAGGAAGTGCACCTCGGTGCCGCGCTTCTCGGTGTCGCCGGTGATCTTCATCGGGCTTGTCTCGAAGCCGTCACGCATCTCGATCACGCGGTCTTGCGTGAAGCCGCGCTTGAACTCCAGCTGATGCACCTTGCCCTCGCGCCGCACCACCAGGCGCAGCCACACGCTCAGCGCGTTGACGCAGCTCACGCCTACGCCGTGCAGGCCGCCCGACACCTTGTAGCTGTTCTGGTTGAACTTGCCGCCGGCATGCAGTTCGGTCAGCGCAATCTCGGAAGCACTGCGCTTGGGCTCGTGCTTGTCGTCCATCTTCACGCCGGTGGGTATGCCGCGGCCGTTGTCGGTGACGCTGATGCTGTTGTCGGTGTGGATGGTGACGACGATGTCGTCGCAATGACCAGCCAGCGCTTCGTCGATGGCGTTGTCGACCACCTCGAACACCAGGTGGTGAAGGCCGGTGCCGTCGGAGGTGTCCCCGATGTACATGCCGGGCCGCTTGCGCACGGCTTCCAGGCCTTCCAGGATCTGGATGCTTCCCTCGCCATAGGCCATGCTGGCTTCGCTGCCGGTGCTGGCATGCTGGCCCTCGGCGCTGGGCAGTTCACGCTGCGTAACGCCTTCTCCCAGCTTGCGGGGCTTTTCGGCAGGGTCCTGGGGGCTGTACGGGTCGGTCATCTCGGGCTCTTTTCAAGGGCGGGGCATCCACTTGCGGCCCCTCTAGAAACGCTGAAGCGGGCCTGTGGCCCGCTGCTGTCTGTGCTGCTCTTTCGGCAGCGGCGCTAGATGCGCATGGGCATCACGACGTACTTGAAGCCGGGTTGCTCAGGCACGCTGAACAGCGCGCTGGCGGCGCTGTCCTGCAGTTCCAGCTTCACCATGTCGTGCGGGCAGTTGGCCAGCACGTCGATGAGGTAGGTGACGTTGAAACCGATCTCGATGGCGTCGCCGTCGTAGTCGATCTCGAGCTCTTCCTTGGCCTCTTCCTGCTCGGCATTGCTGCTGGCGATGCGCAGCAGGCCGGGCTCGATGTTCACGCGCACGCCCTTGAACTTCTCGCTCGTCAGGATGGCGGCGCGCTGCAGGCTGGCCAGCAGCGGCGCGCGGCCCATCACCACCACGTTCTTGTGGTTCTTCGGGATGACACGGTTGTAGTCGGGGAACTTGCCCTCGACGAGCTTGGTGACGAACTCCATCTTCGAGAAGACGAACTTGGCCTGGTTGTTGGCGAAGCGCATCTCGATGGCGGTGTCTTCGTCCTTCAGCAGGCGCTGCAGTTCCAGCACCGTCTTGCGCGGCAGGATGACTTCCTGCTTGCTGGGCACGTCCTGTTCCAGCTGGGCCTGCGCCAGTGCCAGGCGGTGGCCGTCGGTGGCCACCAACGTGAGTGTCTTGCCCTCGGCGATGAAGAGGATGCCGTTGAGGTAGTAGCGGATGTCGTGCACCGCCATCGCGAAGTGCACCTGGTTGATGAGTTCGCGCAGCGTCTTCTGCGGCACGCTGAAGGTGGGGCCGAAGTCGACGCTTTCGTTGACGAGCGGAAAGTCATCCGCCGGCAGCGTCTGCAGCGTGAAGCGGCTCTTGCCGCCCTGCAGCGTGAGCTTGTTCTGCGCCGCGGTCAGCGTGACCGTCTGGTCGGCGGGCAGGCTGCGCAGGATGTCGATGAGCTTGCGCGCACCGACGGTGGTGCTCAGCTGGCCGGCGTCGCCGCCCAGTTCGGCGTTCGTGCGCACCTGGATTTCGAGATCACTGGTCGTGAATTCGATGGCAGGGCCGTTCTTGCGCAGCAGCACGTTGGCCAGGATGGGCAGCGTATGCCTGCGCTCGACGATGCCCGCCACCGACTGCAAGGCTTCGAGGAGGTTCGCCTGGGCCGCTTTGAGAACGATCATGCCTTTTCCTCTTATTTAACTTGGTAGTAGCTGGTAGAGCAGGGCCGCGCCTGGGGACAAGGCCATTTTCGCCTTTTCCATCAAGGGCTTAGCGCGATGGAAACCGTGTGCGCGCGGTGCCTTTGCCGCTGCACCGGAAACGGGGACAAGCCCCCCACGGACACGCGGGCTGTGGACAAGAGGGCGGTTGTGCGGGTTTGCTCCACAGCTTTGTCAAAACCCCCGATTGTGACGCGGCCCACGGTGCTTGCCTTACCGGTTTGTGCCTGCGGACATCAGCCTTTCAGCGTCTGTTCCAGAACGTGCAGCTGCTGGTTCAGTTCGGGGTTGGTGGTGCGCTCGGCGCCGATCTTGCGCACGGCATGCAGCACCGTGGTGTGGTCGCGGCCGCCGAAGAGCTCACCGATCTCGGGCAGGCTCTTCTTGGTCATGTCCTTGGCCAGGTACATGGCAATCTGGCGTGGCCGCGCGATGCTGGCCGGGCGCTTCTTGCTGTACATGTCGGCGACCTTGATCTTGTAGAAGTCAGCCACCGTCTTCTGGATGTTCTCGACACCGATCTGCCGGTTCTGGATCGACAGCAGGTCTTTCAGCGCGTCTCGGGCCAGGCCGATGTTGATTTCCTTGTGACTGAAGCGGCTGTAGGCCAGCACCTTGCGCAGCGCGCCCTCGAGTTCGCGCACGTTGGCGCGCACGTTCTTGGCGATGAAGAAGGCCACGTCCTCGGGCATCTCGGTGTTCTCGGCCGCGGCCTTGCGCATCAGGATGGCCACGCGCATCTCCAGTTCGGGCGGCTCGATGGCCACGGTGAGCCCGGCGTCGAAGCGGCTGGTGAGGCGCTCGTCGATGTCCACCAGCCCCTTCGGGTAGGTGTCGCTGGTCATGATGATGTGGGCGCGCTTGGTCAGCAGCGCCTCGAAGGCGTTGAAGAACTCCTCCTGCGTGCGGTCCTTGCCGGCGAAGAACTGCACGTCGTCGATGAGCAGCAGGTCCAGGCTGTGGTACTTGGCCTTGAGCTCGTCGAAGGTCTTGCGTTGGTAGTTCTTGACGACGTCGCTGATGAACTGTTCGGCGTGCAGGTAGAGCACGCGCGCGTCGGGGCGGTCTTTCAGCAGCGCGTTGCCGACGGCATGCACCAGGTGGGTCTTGCCCAGGCCGACACCCCCGTAGATGAAGAGCGGGTTGTACATGACGCCCGGCGCGCCGGCGACGTGCAGCGCGGCGGTTCGGGCCATCTGGTTGGCGCGGCCGGCCACCAGCGTGTCGAAGGTCAGTGCGGTGTTCAGGCGGTGCGTGGTGGCCGCCGGTGGCGGCGCCGTGCCGCCGGTGCTGGACTGGCCGACGCGTCCCATCGCGGGGCCCACCAGTGTGGCGGCGTTGGCCGGTCCGTGGTTGGCCGGGCTGCGGTCGGCCGTGCCAGGCAGCGGTTCGGCGCGTGGGGCCAGCGTCAACTCCAGCCGCACGGGGTGGCCGGCCACCTCGGTCAATGCCGACTCGATGCGGCCTGCGTACTGCGAGCGTATCCAATCGAGTTTGAATCGGTTGGGCACCTGCACCACTACCACGTCCACGCTTTCGGAGGCGCCGAGTTCACGCAGCATCGGGGCGAGCGGGCGAATCCAGGTGTTGAATTGTTGTTCCGGCAATACTGCCGCGAGTCGTTCGCAACCGCGCTGCCACAGGTCAGAGCTCATTGTGGATATCTTCTTTTGTGAGCCGCCGGTACACGGGTCTCTCGCGACCGGCGGAACGCAGTTATCCACATAATCCGCGCTGGCGTCAATCCCCGTGCGATGTGGCGGACTGTGGTGCAAGTGTTTGACTGGATTGGCGTTTTTTGCTGTAATCATGGGTTTCCCGAAGTCACCTTCCAGCTGTATTCACCACAAGGAAGGGCCTGGCCGAGCGCCGGGCCGAGACAGTTCGCTTCGACGGTTCGTGTCGATCGGGCTGCCGGTGTCTGGCCAGTCGCAGCTCTGCAAAGGCGGCGGCCCGGCACGGGAAAGTCCACCCCCCGAAAGACCGCACGGAGCCCGCCATGAAGCGCACCTACCAGCCCTCGAAGATCCGCCGCGCCCGCACCCACGGGTTTCTCGTCCGCATGAAGAGCCGTGGCGGCCGCGCCGTGATCAACGCGCGCCGCGCCAAGGGCCGCAAGCGCCTGGCGGTCTGAGCGGGGCGGTTCCACCGCACCCTGGCCTCGACCGTTCAACTCGGCATTTCCGGAGCCTCCATGTCCGCCCGCCTTGTCAACAAGGCGGACTTCGAGCGACTGCTCGGCGCCCGGCCCTGGGCGCGAAGTGCGCACTTCGCCGTTCATCACGTGTCTGCCACGCCCGCGCGGCCGCAGCGGCCACTCAAGCGGCTCGAGGGCGGCGAGTTGTCCACAGGCCCTGCACCGTCTTGTCCCCCGATTGTGGATGACTTGCCCACCGCTTGCTGGCTGGGCTGCGTGGTGCCCAAGCGCCACGCCCGCCGCTCGGTTACCCGCAACCTGCTGAAACGCCAGGTACGGGGCGCTTTCGAACGTCATGAAGCGGCCTTGCCGCACGGCCTGTGGCTGGTTCGCCTGCGGCAGGGCTTTCCGGTCGGCGACTTTCCGTCAGCGCGTTCACCCGCGCTGCAACAGGCGGCACGCGTCGAACTCGACCAACTCTTCAGCCGCGGCCGGCGCTGAGACCATGAACGTTGCCTGGGCGAACATCCTGACCTGGCCGCGCCGGCTGCTGATGCTGCTGGTGCGCGGCTACCGGCTGCTGCTCAAGCCCTGGCTGGGCAACGCCTGCCGCTTCGAACCCACGTGTTCGGCCTATGCGCTGCAGGCGCTGGAACGCCACGGCGCCATGCCTGGCACCGCGCTCACCGGTTGGCGCATCCTGCGCTGCCATCCCTGGTGCAACGGGGGTTGCGACCCGGTACCGGACAATCTGCCCCAGCCCGTGGCGGGCCTGTTCACCCGCCTGGGCCTGACCCCCGACGCCGCGCTGCCGCCCGAACCCGGCCCGCCGCACTCTCCGACCCGGAAGCTCCCATGACCGATATCCGTCGCACCCTGCTCTGGGTGGTTTTCACCATGTCGCTCGTCCTGATCTGGGACGCCTGGCAGAAGCACACCGGCCACGGTTCGCTCTTCGGGGGGCCGCAGAAGCCGGCCGCCAGCGCCAGCGGTGGGCTGCCCAACGCGGCTTCGGCGCCAGGTGTGCCGGCACCGGTGGCCGCCGCCGTGCCCGCCGCCGCCGGGGCCGCGCCCGCGCTGCCGGGCGTGCCCGCCGTGGCGCCGACGACGAGCGAGCGCGTGACCATCACCACCGACGTCGTGAGGGCGGTCTTCGACAGCCAGGGCGGCAACCTGGTGCAACTGGAACTGCTGGACTACCGTGACGCGGTGGACGCCAAGAAGAACGTCGTTCTGCTCGACCAGAGCGCCAGCCGCCTGTACGTCGCGCAGACCGGCCTGGTGGCGGCGCAGGCGGGCGTGGCACTGCCCAACCACTTCACGCAGATGAGCGTGGTGGCCGGTGAACGCACGTTGGCGCCCGGCGCGAAGGCTGTGACGCTGCGCTTCGAGTCGCCGGCCATCGACGGGCGCAAGCTCGCCAAGACCTACACCTTCAAGCGCGGCGAGTACACCATCGGCGTCAAGCACGAGGTCACCAACGAAGGCAGCACGCCCGTCACGCCGCAGCTCTACCTGCAGCTGGCACGCGACGGCAACCCGCCCGCAGGCGAGAGCAGCTTCTACTTCACCTTCACCGGCCCGGCGGTCTACACCGACGCCCAGAAGTTCCAGAAGGTCGACTTCAAGGACATCGCCAAGGGCGGCACCAGCCACGAGAAGGCGGCCGACAACGGCTGGGTGTCGATGGTGCAGCACTACTTCGCTTCGGCCTGGCTCGTGAACGCGCCGGGCCCGCGCGAGTTCCGCACGGCCAAGGTATCGGACAACCACTTCACGGTGGCGATGGTGCTGCCGCTGGGTGAACTGGCGCCGGGCGCGACGCAGACGCACGAGGCCGTGCTCTTTGCCGGTCCGCAGGAAGAGAACAAGCTGGCCGCGCTGGCGCCGGGCCTGGAACTGGTGAAGGACTACGGCTGGCTCACCGTGCTGAGCAAGCCCCTCTTCTGGCTGCTCGACAAGCTGCACGGCATGCTGGGCAACTGGGGCTGGGCCATCGTCGGCCTGGTGGTGCTGCTGAAGATTGCGTTCTACTGGCTCAACGCCAGCGCTTACCGCAGCATGGCCAAGATGAAGGCCGTGGCACCCAAGGTGACCGAGCTGCGCGAGCGCTACAAGGACAAGCCGCAGGAGATGCAGCAGCAGATGATGCGCATCTACCGCGAAGAGAAGGTCAACCCGCTGGGCGGCTGCCTGCCCATCTTCGTGCAGATGCCGTTCTTCATCGCGCTGTACTGGGTGCTGCTGAGCAGCGTCGAGATGCGCGGCGCGCCCTGGATAGGTTGGATCAAGGACCTCTCGGCGATCGATCCCTGGTTCATCCTGCCGGTGCTGATGACGGCGAGCTCGCTCTTCCAGGTGTGGCTGAACCCGACGCCGCCCGATCCCATGCAGGCCAAGCTGATGTGGTTCATGCCGCTGGCCTTCGGCTTCATGTTCTTCTTCTTCCCCGCCGGTCTGGTGCTGTACTGGCTGACGAACAACATCCTGTCCATCGCGCAGCAGTGGTTCATCAACAAGCAGCTCGGCGTGCTCGGGAAATAGCGCACGTTCGCCGCGGGGCTGTCCCCTACCCGGGGGTTGAACCCGGCGCGGCATGCGCCGAACATCGCTGCATGCGGGCGACCCGGTTCGATCAGAGCCGGCTCAGGAGTCCCGGCGCGAAGCCTTTACCGGCCCAGCGCTACTCCACCCGCGCCATCTTCTGACGCGCTGCGCAGCGAAACGCCCCGATGCGCAGCGCGCCCACCGCCCCGCAAGCCAAGCTGCTGCCGGGCCGTCACCAAGACCCCATCGTCGCCATCGCCACGGCGCCCGGCCGCGGCGCGGTGGGCATCGTGCGCGCCTCGGGGCGCGACCTGGCGGCGCTGATCCAGGCCGTGTGCGGCCAGCCGCTGACGCCGCGTCAGGCCACGTTGCTGCCCTTCCTGGGTGAACACGGCGAGGCGCTGGACCGCGGCCTGGCGCTGCACTTCCCGGCGCCGAATTCCTATACCGGCGAAGACGTGCTCGAGCTCCAGGCGCACGGCGGTCCGGTGCTGCTGCAGTTGCTGCTGGCGCGCTGCCTGCAGGCGCTGCCCGGGCTGCGCCTGGCCGAGCCGGGTGAATTCACCGAACGCGCCTTCCTCAACGACAAGCTCGACCTGGCGCAGGCCGAGGCCGTGGCCGACCTCATCGACGCCAGCACCGAAGCGGCGGCGCGGTCAGCCGCACGCTCTCTCAGCGGCGCTTTCTCTGCCGAGGTGACACGATTGGCCGAGCGCACGGTGCAGCTGCGCATGCTGGTCGAGGCCACGCTCGACTTCCCCGAGGAAGAGATCGACTTTCTGGAAAAGGCCGGCGCCCGCGCCCGGCTCGACGGCCTGGTGACGACGCTGGACGCTGCGCTGGCCCGTGCGCGCCAGGGCGCACTGCTGCGCGAAGGCCTGCGCGTGGTATTGGCCGGCCAGCCCAACGTCGGCAAGAGCAGCCTGCTGAATGCGTTGGCGGGCGCCGAGCTGGCCATCGTGACGCCCATCCCGGGCACCACGCGCGACAAGGTCAGCGAGACCATCCAGATCGAAGGCGTGCCGCTGCACGTCACCGACACCGCCGGCCTGCGCCACGACACCGAGGCCGCCGACGAGGTGGAGCGCATCGGCATCGGCCGCACCTGGCAGGCCATAGGGCAGGCCGACGCGGTGGTCTTCCTGCACGACCTGGGGCGTGTCGGCGAAGCGGCCTACGAAGCTGCCGAGGCGGCCATCAGGGTGCAGTTGCCTGTGGGCGTGCCGGTGCTCGACGTCTACAACAAGGCCGACCTGCCGCTGGCCGCGCTGCCGACGCTGCTTTCAGGCGCGTTGACGCTGTCGGCCCGCACCGGCCAGGGCCTGGACACGCTGCGCCACGCGCTGCTGGCCCAAGCCGGCTGGCAAGCCGCGCCCGAAGGCCTGTTCATCGCCCGCCGCCGCCACGTGCACGCGCTGCAGCGGGCGCGTGAACACCTGCTGCGGGCGCAGGCGCACGCCGCCCAGCGCGACGCCGCACTCGATTTGATGGCCGAAGAACTGCGCCTGGCGCACCGCGCGTTAGGTGAAATCACGGGCCAGTTCAGCACCGAGGATCTGCTCGGCGTGATCTTCGGGAACTTCTGCATCGGCAAGTGACGGTTGCCGGCGGTGGATTCCCGGCCCATACGCCGACGATCAGTGTCCCTCGAAATCCACGAGCGTGTACAGCGCCAGCCCTGACTCTTGCAGCCGGCGCGAACCGCCCAGTTCCGGCAGGTCGACGATGGCCGCGCCTTCGATGACCTCGGCGCCCAGCCGTTCCAGCAGCCGCCGCCCGGCCATCATGGTGCCGCCGGTGGCGATCAGGTCGTCGATGAGCACGACGCGGTCGCCGGGCTTCACGGCGTCGGTGTGCAGTTCCACCGTGGCGCTGCCGTACTCCAGCTCGTAGGTCTCGGCCACCGTAGTGAAAGGCAGCTTGCCTTTCTTGCGGATAGGCACGAAGCCGATGTTCAGCTCGTAGGCCACTACCGCACCGATGATGAAGCCGCGCGCATCCAGCCCGGCGATGGCGCTGGGCTTGACGTCGAAGTAGCGGTGCACGAACTGGTCGATCAGCACGCGGAAGACCCGCGGGTTGGCCAGCAACGGCGTGATGTCGCGGAACATCACGCCCGGCGCCGGCCAGTCGGGCACGGTGCGGATGTGGCTGCGGATGTAGTCGGCGGGCGAAACGGTGGGGTCGGCGCTCATGCCCGCCATCATAGGCAGCGGACTGCTGACGCGGTGGGCAGGAACGATGGACAACGGTCACCGTCAGGCCGGCGCCACGCGGGCCAGGACCTGAACGCTGCCGCGCGCATCGGCGCGCAGCACCAAGCCTTCGCCCGAGTCTGCGCCTTCCTTCACCAGCGCCGACAGCACGAACATGTGGGTCACCCAGACCTCGAAGCGGCCCGGCTGGCGTGCCGCCTCGGCCAGCGCGTCGCGCAGCAGGCCCAGGTGTTCGGCGTTGGTCTGCTCGGCGTAGCCGCGCGGCGAGCCCAGGGCGGGCCAGGCTTCTGCGCCGCCGAAAGCCAGCGCTGCGGTTTCGGTGCAGCGGCACCACGGGCTCGAGCGCACCCGCGCCGGCTTCAGCCCCTGTCGCTGGAACCACAGGCCGATACGCCGCGCCTGCGCGCGGCCCTCATCGTTCAGGTTGCGCTGCGTGCTGCATTGGCCCAGCGTGAAGCCCGGTGGGTCGAAGGTGCCGGGCGCCAGGGCGTGGCGCAAGGCGATCACGACGCCGCCGGCGCGCAGGGCGGTGGCGGCGGCGTCCGGGGTCTGGGCGTCTGCCAGCGCGGGCAGCGACACCAGCGGCAGCGCGAGGCCGGTACGCAGCAGCGCGCGCCGATGGAGGGGGTGTGAAAACATGACGGGATCATCCCCGCAGAAGCTTCTCCTCTGCCAGAGCCAGGGGTTCGGGGTGGCCCGACAAGACCAGCGTGTCGCCCGCCGACAGCCGATGTTCGGGTGTTGGCGGGACGACGCCGCCGCTGGCGCTGCGCACCGAAACCACGCTCACGCCCACCGCATGCAGGGCCTGGGCGTCGAGTGTCTGGCCAAGGCAACGCGCGGCTTCGGGCAGCGTCACGCTCTGCAGCCGCGCCTGGTCGATCTCATGCGCCGTGTCGTCGTCGGCGCCGTGGAAGTAGCCGCGCAGCAGGCTGTAGCGTGCGTCGCGCGCGTCGCGCGTGATGCGGATGACGCGCTTCATCGGCACGCCCACCAGCGCCAACGCGTGGCCGGCCAGCATCAGGCTGCCTTCGATGGCCTCGGGCACCACCTCGGTGGCGCCGGCGGCGCGCAGCCGTTCGATGTCGCTGTCGTCGATGGTGCGCACGATCACCGGCACCCTGGGCGCATGGGCGCGCACGAGGTCCAGGATCCTCAGCGCACTGGCCGTGTCGTGGTAGCTCACCACCACCGCGGCGGCGCGCGCCAAGCCGGCGGCCATCAGGCTGGGCAGGCGCGCGGCGTCGCCGTAGACCACGCTCTGGCCGGCGGCGGCGGCCTGGCGCACGCGGTCGGGGTCGAGGTCCAGCGCCATGTAGGGGATGCCCTCGGGTGTCAGCAGCCGCGCCAGGTTCTGGCCGCTGCGGCCGTAGCCGCAGATGATGACGTGGCGTTCGGCGGCGATGGCCTTCTTCGCGATGCTGGTCAGCGCCACGCTCTGCATCAGCCAGTCGTTGGCGCTCAGGCGGTTGACGATGCGGTTGCTGTGCATGATGAGGAAGGGCGTGGCCAGCATCGACATCACCATGCTGGCCAGGATGGGGCTCATCCATTCGGCCGAGACGAGGCCGCGGTCGGCGCCCAGCGTCAGCAGCACGAAGCCGAACTCGCCGGCCTGTGCCAGGTACAGGCCGGTGCGCAGCGCCACGCCCGGCGCAGCGCCGAAGCCCCGCGCCAGCGCCGCCACCAGCACGAACTTGGCCACCAGCGGCAGCGTCGTCAGCAGCAGCACCAGGAACCACTGGTCGAGCACCGGCCGCCAGTCGAGTTTCATGCCGATCGTGATGAAGAACAGGCCCAGCAGCACGTCGTGGAAGGGTCGGATGTCGGTTTCGACCTGGTGCTTGTATTCGGTCTCGGCCACCAGCATGCCGGCGACGAAGGCGCCCAGTGCCAGGCTCAGGCCGGCGTGTTCGGTCAGGTAGGCCAGGCCCAGCGTGACGAGCAGCAGGTTCAGCATGAAGAGCTCTTCGCTCTTGCGCCGCGCCACCAGCGTCAGCCACCAGCGCATCACACGCTGGCCGCCCACCAGCAGCACCGTGAGCAACGCGGCGGCCTTCAGCGCGGCCAGGCCCATCGCCATCGCCAGATCCTGACCCGAGCTGCCCAGCGCCGGTATCAGCACCAGCAGCGGCACCACGGCCAGATCCTGGAACAGCAGCACGCCCATCACGCGGCGGCCGTGTTCGCTTTCCAGTTCCAGCCGCTCGGCCATCAGCTTGACGACGATGGCGGTGGAGCTCATCGCGATGGCGCCGCCCAGCACCACGGCGCCCTGCCAGTTCATGCGCCAGGCTTCGCCGAACACCCCCGCATAGGCCGACACCAGCATCACGTGGCCCAGCAGCGTGCCGATCATCGTCAGCACCACCTGGCTGAAGCCCAGGCCGAAGACCAGCGTGCGCATGCTGCGCAGCTTGGGCAGGTTGAACTCGAGACCTATGACGAACATCAGGAAGACGACGCCGAACTCGGCGAGGTACTTCACGCCCGCGGTGTCCTTGGCGAGCGCCAGCGCGTTGGGGCCGATGAGCACGCCCACCACCAGGTAGCCCAGCATCGGTGGCAGTTTCAGCGAGCGGCACACGACCACGCCGAGCACCGCGGCGACCAGGTAGAGCAGGACGAGTTCGAGGGTGGATGCCAAGGCCGCGAGGGGGGTGCCTAGAATGAGTCGATCGTATTCGACGCCTCTGCAGCCAGCGCGCCGCCCCGCACCCCTTCCGCCTTGGACCACACCTCCACCTTCGACCCCGCGCGCGCGCTGCGCATGGCCGTCCGCACCTTCGAGATCGAGGCCGGCGCCCTGACGGCGTTGGCCCATCGCCTGGACGACGCCTTCGTGCGTGCCGTGCAGGCCGTGCTGGCCTGCCGCGGGCGCGTGGTGGTGATGGGCATGGGCAAGAGCGGGCACGTCGGCCGCAAGATCGCGGCCACGCTGGCGTCCACCGGCACGCCGGCGATGTTCGTGCACCCGGCCGAGGCCAGCCACGGCGACCTGGGCATGGTGATGCAGCGCGACGTGGTGCTGGCAATCAGCAACAGCGGCGAAAGTGATGAGCTGGCTGCGCTGCTGCCGGCCTTGCGACGCCTGGGCGTGACCTTCATCGCGATGACGGGGGGCGCCGACTCGACGCTGGCCAGGCACGCCGACATCGTGCTGAGCAGCGCCGTAGACGAAGAAGCCTGCCCGCTGAACCTGGCGCCCACGGCCAGCACCACGGCGCAGATGGCGCTGGGCGACGCGCTGGCCGTGGCGCTGCTGGACGCGCGTGGTTTCAAGCCCGAGGACTTCGCGCGTTCGCACCCCGGCGGCAGCCTGGGGCGCAAGCTGCTGATGCACGTGCACGACCTGATGCGCAGCGGTGACGCCGTGCCCCGCGTGCCGCCCACGGCCACGCTCGGCGAGTTGTTGCGCGAAATGACGGGCAAGGGCCTGGGCTTCACTGCGGTGACGGGCGACGACCAGCGCCCGCTGGGCATCTTCACCGACGGCGACCTGCGTCGCCGTATCGAAAGCGGCGCCGACCTGCGCGCGCTCACTGCCGAAGAGGTGATGCACCGCCAGCCGCGCCTGGTGCGCGCCGACGCGCTGGCGGTCGACGCCGCCGACGTGATGGAGCAGCACCGCATCACCAGCGTGCTGGTGGTGGATGCCGAGGGCCGTCTCGTCGGCGCGCTGAACTCGAACGACCTGATGCGCGCGAAGGTGATCTGACGCCATGACTCCGACCCTGAGCTTCGCGCCCGAACTGCTGCTGCGCGCTCAGGGCGCTGGCTTGGGCATGAAGGCGGCGATCTTCGACGTCGACGGCGTGCTGACGGATGGCCGCATTTACATCGATCAGCATGGCGAGACGGTCAAGGCTTTCGCGACGCTGGACGGGCAAGGGCTGAAGTTGCTGAAGCAGGGCGGCATCGAGCCCCTGGTGATCACCGGCCGCGACTCGCCGGCCGTGCGGCGGCGCGTGGCCGACCTGGGGTTGGTGCACGCGGTCTACGGGGCGCGCGACAAGCTCGCTGCGGCCAACGGCTTGCTGGAGTCGCTGGGCCTGGGCTGGGACGAGGTGGCGGCCATCGGCGACGACTGGCCCGACCTGCCGCTGCTCACGCGCGCCGCCTTTGCGGCAGCGCCGGCCAACGCGCATGCCGAGGTGAAGGCGGTGGCGCACCACGTCACGGCGGCCGGCGGCGGGCACGGCGCGGCGCGCGAGTTCTGCGACCTGCTGCTGATCGCCGCCGGCCGCTATGCCGGCCTGCTGCAGGATCATCTGCAGACGCTGGACGGTGCCTGAGCGCGCCGCGGCACCGCTTCGGTACCCGTCTGTCCGCCCCATGAGCGTAGAGCTGCACCTGCCCGATCTGCCCGAGGTGCCTATCTCGCTGGGCCCGGCGCAGAACGCCAACACGCGCCCACGCATGCCTTGGCACTTGCGCCTGCGCGACGTGTTCTCGGCCTACCTGCCGCTGCTGCTGATGGCGTTGCTGGCGCTGGCCAGCTGGTGGCTGGTCAAGAACTCGCCGCGGCCCATCGCAGCGGCGGAAGAACGGCCGGTCAGCAGTGAACCCGACTACACGATGAGCGGTTTTGCGCTCGAACGCTTTGCTGCCGACGGGCGCCTGCGGCTGCGCATCGAGGGTGCGCACATGCGGCACTTTCCGGCCACCGACCGCATCGAGATCGACGACGTACGCATCCACGCCGTGGCCGACGACGGCCGCATCACGCTGGCCCATGCCCGCCAGGCCATCGGCAACGGCGACGGCAGCGAGCTGCAGCTTCTGGGTGGCGCCGAGGTCACCAGCGATGACGGCAAAGGCACGCCACTGCAGATGCGCAGCGAGTTCCTGCACGCCTTCCTGGTGACCGAGCGTGTACGCAGCCACCTGCCGGTGTGGGTGCGCCTGGGCACCAACGAATGGCGTGCCGGTGGGCTGGACTATGACCATGCGGCGCGCAAGCTGGACCTGGCTGGCCCGATGCGCGCCGAGCTGGCGCCGCGTGCGGCGCGCGCATCGCGTTGAGTGCCGGCGGCCTGAGGTGTGCTGACATGAGCGCCGACCGCCCGCCGCCGTGGACAACCCTGCGCTGTGCCATGCCAACGTCCTTGAACAGCCGGAAGGTAGTCCAGTGAGCGTGGCACCGCTGGTCATCATCACCGGGGCCTCCAGCGGCATAGGCCAGGCCTTGGCAGCGCGCTACGCGGCGGCTGGGTGGCGGCTGGGGCTGGTGGCCCGCCGGGTGGCCGAACTGAAGGCCTGGGCTCTGGCCCGGGGACTGGGCGCCGATCGGTGCGTGGTTTACGGCGCCGATGTCGCCGTCACTGACAGCATCGTGCAGGCCGGGAAGGACTGCATCGAGCGACAGGGGCTGCCCGACGTGGTCATCGCCTGTGCCGGGGTCAGCATCGGCATGGATACGGCCGAGCGAGCCGACCTCGAGGTCATGCGCGAGATGTTCGCGCTGAACAACGTGGGGCTGGCCGCCACCTTCCACCCTTTCGTGCGTGGCATGCGCGAGCGGGGTTCGGGCACGTTGGTGGGCGTGGCCAGCGTGTCGGCCATCCGCGGGCTGCCGGGCCACGGTGCCTACTGTGCCAGCAAGGCCGGCGTGGTGGCTTACTGCGAGAGCCTGCGGGTCGAGTGCCGCGGCGCCGGCGTGCGTGTGGTGACGCTGGTGCCGGGCTACGTGGCCACGCCGCTGACGGCGAGCAACCCCTACCGCATGCCCTTCATGATCCAGCCCGAGGTCTTCGCCGAACGGGCCTTCCTTGCCATCCAAGGCGGGCGCAGCTACGTCGTGATTCCCTGGCAGATGGGCTTGGTGGCCAAGCTGCTGCGCCTGCTGCCGAACGCCCTGTTCGACCGCCTGATGTCACGTCGTGGTCGCAAGCCGCGGCGCGGCTGAGCCGCCCGCCCGCGCCGCCCCGAGAGGCCCGTGCCCGCCGAAGCCCATCAGCGGCATGACAACATTCTGGCTCCGTGATCGACGTCGTCGTCCTCTTTTTCCTGCTCGGGGTGTTGGCGCGCCTGGTCAAGAGCGACTTGCGCCTGCCTGAGGCGCTGTACGAAACCCTGTCGATCTACCTGCTGCTGGCCATCGGCCTGAAAGGTGGCATCGAGCTCAGCAAGCAGCCGCTTGCGGCGCTGGCGCCGCAGGTGCTCGCCTGCATGGCGCTGGGCTTTGCCATTCCCTTCGTGCTGTTTCCTCTGGCGCGTGCGCTGCGCCTGAACCGGGCCGACGCCGCGGCGCTCGTGGCGCATTACGGCTCGGTCAGCGTCGTCACCTTCGCGGTGGCCTCGGCCGCGCTGGCGCGGCAGGGCCTGGAGTACGAAAGCCACGCGGCACTGTGGGTGGCCGTGATGGAGGCGCCCGGCCTGGTGGCCGGCATCCTGCTGGCCCGCATGGGCAGCGCCGGCAGGGGCGCCGGCGACTGGCGCCGGGTAGCGCACGACGTGTTGTTCGGCAAGAGCGTGTTGTTGCTGATGGGCGGGCTGGTCATCGGCGCCGTGGCCGGCGAGGCGGGCACGGCCCCGATCAAGGCCGTGTTCATCGACCCGTTCAAGGGTGTGCTGGCGCTCTTCCTGCTGGAACTGGGGCTCGTGGCGGGGGGACGGCTGGCCGAGGTGCGCCGCTTCGGCGCGGCTGTGCTGGTGATCGGCCTGGGCGCGCCGCCCGTGCTGGCGGTGGCGGGTGCGCTCACCGGTCTGGCGCTGGGGCTGTCGACCGGCGGTGTGGCACTGCTGGCCACGCTGGCAGCCAGCGCCAGCTACATCGCCGCGCCGACGGCCATGCGCATCGCCGTGCCCGAGGCCAACGCCGCACTCTCGATCACGGCCGCGCTGGGCGTCACCTTTCCGTTCAACATCGTGGTCGGCATTCCCCTGTACATCGCCCTGGCGCAGAAACTCACGGCATGACACTGTCCAAGCACCCCAAGACCCTGCTCGTCATCGTCGCCGAGGCTGTTCTGGAGAGTCGGCTGGTGCGCGACGCGCGCGAGCGCGGTGCCCAGGGCTGGACCGTCACCGAGGTGCATGGCGGCGGCCACGAAGGTGTGCGCGAAGGCGCCTGGGAGGCCGACCGCACGGTCGAACTGAAAGTGATTTGCGACGCCGCGGTGGCCGACGCCATTGCCGAGCACGTGCTGGCCACCTACGCCCCCCACTACAGCGTGGCGCTGTACTTCAGCGCCGTAGCGGTGCTGCGGCCCGAGAGATACTGACTGTGGACGTGCGGGTCCAGAATGATCCGCTCGCCGCACGAAGGCCCGATCGCGATTTCACGCGCACGGGCTGAGCGCCGCGCAGCAAAAAGGGCACCCTGAGGTGCCCTTCGAGGCTGCGGCCCGCTGGGGCCGCGATACGGATCGGTGATCAGTAACCGCCGCGGCTCCCGCCGCCGCTGCCACCACCGTAGCCGCCACCACCACTGCCGCCGCTGCGGCCGCCACCGCCACTGCCGCCACCGCCGTAGGGGCTGCGGCCACCGCCGCCACCGTAGGGGCTGCGGCCACCGCCGCCGCCGGCACCACCTCCGCCGGCACCACCGCTGCCGCCACCACCGTAGCCGCCGCCACCACCACCGTAGCCGCCACCGCCACCACCGCCGTAGCCACCGCCACCACCGCTGCGACCACCGCCACCGCCGCCAAAGCCGCCCGGACGCTCTTCACGCGGACGCGCTTCGTTGACGACGACGGCACGGCCGTCGATCGGCTGGCCGTTCATGCCATTGATGGCCGCTTGCGCTTCGGGGTCGGAACCCATCTCCACGAAACCGAAGCCCTTGGAGCGGCCGGTTTCACGATCCATCATGACCTTGGCGGACGTGACGGTGCCGAACTGAGAAAAAGCCTGGAGCAGCGAATCGTCGCGCACCGAATAAGCCAGATTACCTACGTACAGTTTGTTTCCCACGGGGAGCCCTCAAAAGAACCTGTCAGAAACCATGCGGAGCTCAACCCTGCGTGAACCGATCATGCGAAAGGTGCGGCTGCCAGACACAGACTCCCTATTAGGGCATCGCTGAACGCAGCATGTAAAGAAGCCATGCGTCAAGTGTTGTTTTCGCGCCCCGAGGACAAACCCGGGCGCCTGACGGCTGGGCGTCAGGTCCTGCAAACCCGGCGCGCGCGGGCTGCCGCCAAGCCGCCAACCCCTACCATCGTGGCATGGACCTGCTGAAGCCGCTCATCGCCTTGCTGGCCATCGTCAACCCCATCGGCGTGGTGCCCTTCTTCATCCACTTTACGCAGGCCTTCACCCGCCAGCAGCGCCAGCGCACGATCCGCATCAGCAGTTTCTCGGCGTTCGTGGTGATTGCCGTCAGCGCCGTGGCGGGGCTGAAGGTGATCGAGTTCTTCGGCATCTCGCTGGCCTCGTTCCAGGTGGGTGGCGGCACGCTGCTGCTGATCAGCTCGCTGGCCATGCTCAACGCCCAACCGGCCGAAAGCAAGGCGAGCGACGTCGACGAAGGCAACGAGAAAGTCGACGCCGGCGCCAGCATCGCCGTTGTCCCGCTGACGATTCCGCTGCTGACCGGCCCGGCCACCATCTCGACGGTGGTGATCTACGCCGAGAAGACACGCCACCTGTGGCAGATCGGCGTACTCGTTGGCTACGGCGTGGTCATCGCACTCGTCACCTATCTGGTGTTCAGTGCTTCGGGGCGCATCGCCCACGTGCTGGGCCGCACCGGCATCAACATCATGACGCGGCTGATGGGCCTGATCCTGGCTGCGATGGCCGTGGAACTGCTGGCCGACGGGCTGACCAAGCTCTTCCCGGTGCTGGCCAGCCACATCGCTCGCTGATCCACAGCGCTTTCCGAGGCTCGATGACATGAACGACAGCTCGCCGACGTTCGATGTCGTCGTCGTCGGCGCTGGCACCGCCGGCTGCCTGCTCGCGAACCGTCTCTCTGCCGACCCTCGCTGCCGGGTGCTGCTGCTGGAAGCCGGCGGGCGAGACGACTACCACTGGATCCACATTCCGGTGGGTTACCTCTATTGCATCGGGAATCCGCGCACCGACTGGCTCTATTTCACCGAAGAAGACGCGGGCCTGAACGGCCGCAAGCTGCGTTACCCACGCGGACGCGTGCTGGGCGGATGCAGCAGCATCAACGGCATGATCTACATGCGCGGCCAAGCGCGCGACTACGACGACTGGGCGCGGCTCACCGGCGACGAAGGCTGGAGCTGGGCTGCATGCCTGCCTTACTTCAAGATGCACGAGGACCACTGGCGCGGTGCCGACGAGGCCCACGGCGCTGGCAAAGAGTGGCGGGTGGAAAGGCAGCGGCTGCGCTGGGAGATCCTGGAGGCGTTCTGCGCCGCGGCGCAGCAGGCCGGCATCCCCGCCACCGACGACTTCAACCGCGGCAGCAATGAAGGCGTGGGCTACTTCGAGGTCAACCAGAAACGCGGCGTGCGCTGGAACACGAGCAAGGCCTTCCTGCGACCGGTGCAAGGGCGGCCGAACCTCCAGGTGTGGATTGGTGCCACCAGCACGCGTGTGCTGCTGGAAGGCAAGCGGGTGGTTGGCGTCGAAGTGCTGCGCGAGGGCGGCGGTGCCCCAGTGCAGGTACGTGCCGCGCGCGAAGTGGTGCTGTGCGCCGGCGCGGTGGGCACGCCGCAGCTGCTGCAGTTGTCGGGCATCGGGCCCGGCGCGCTGCTGCACGAGCACGGCATCGCGGTGCAGCATGAACTGCCGGGCGTGGGCGAGAACCTGCAGGACCACCTGCAGATCCGTGCCGTGTTCTCCGTGCAGGGCGTCCAGACACTCAACACCCTGGCCAACTCGGCCTGGGGCAAGGCGAGGATCGGCCTGGAATACCTGCTGCGCCGCAGCGGGCCTATGAGCATGGCGCCGTCTCAGTTGGGGGCTTTCACGCGGTCGTCACCCGAACAGGCCTGGCCGAACGTCGAATACCACGTGCAGCCCCTGTCGCTGGACGCCTTCGGCCAGCCGCTGCACAGCTACCCCGCATTCACCGCCAGTGTGTGCAACCTGAACCCCAGCTCGCGTGGCTTCGTTCGCATCTGCAGCCCACGGGTTCAGGACGCGCCACGCATCCAGGCGCGTTACCTGTCGACGCCCGAAGATCGCCAGGTGGCGTCCGACTCGCTGCGCCTGACGCGCCGCATCGCCGCCATGCCGGCGCTGGCGAAGTACCGGCCGCAGGAAGTCAAACCCGGTGTGCAGTTCCAGAGCGACGAGGAGCTCGCCCGCCTGGTCGGCGACATCGGCACAACCATCTTCCACCCTGTGGGCACCTGCCGCATGGGCCGTGCGGGCGAGGCCGGCGCCGTGGTCGACCCGCGGCTGAAGGTGCAGGGTCTGGCCGGGCTGCGCATCGCCGACGCCAGCGTGATGCCCACCATCACCAGTGGCAATACCAACTCGCCCGTGCTGATGATCGCCGAACGCGCAGCGGCCTGGCTGATGCAGGACGCGGGCGGCTGAGCCCGCGCGTGCAAGCCCGGAAGGGCTTGCACGGCTTGCGCAGACCCGAACGCGATTGCACGCGCGAGGGCTGAACCGCGGCGGGTATCCCCGGATGCCGCCGCCGGGGCACGTTGTTACATTCACGGCACCTGTGGCGGCACGCGGGAAAGCGATGCCGCCCCACGGGGGCCTGAGGAGACGACAGACAGAATTCGAAGCAAGCCACAGCAGACCCGCCCCGCAGATGGGCAGGCTTTCGGGCGCCGCAGGTCGGCGCCTTTTTCATGCCCGCGGCGGCGAAACAGGGCGGCCTTTGCCCTGCCTTTCGCAACATCGCCGACGGGCAGGCTACCTACGATGCCGGGTGATACGCCTCGAAAGCCCGCCATGTCCGTGAACCCCGAATTGCGCAAGCTGGACATCGACATCCCGTCGCAGCCGCAGTCGCTGGTGCAGCTGTCGCTGCTGCTGGCTGAGGACGACATCAACCTGCAGGCAGTGGCTGCGCTGATCGAGACCGACATGGCGCTTGCCGCCGCGGTAATGAAGGCCGTGAACTCGTCTCTCTATGGCCTGAAGGGCCGTGTGCAAAGCGTGCACCAGGCCATCACGTACATGGGCATGCGCGAGGTTGCCGGCATCACCTTCGAGATGGGCCTGCGCGCCGCCTTCCCACCCGCCCCCGAACTCGAGCCCCTGTGGCACCGCGCCGGCAAGCGCGGCCTGCTGATGGGCCGGCTGGCCCAGCGGCTGTCGCTGGACGCCTGGGCCGCGCACTCCGCCGGCCTGTTCGAGGAATGCGGCAAGGCGGTGCTGTTCCGCCACGCCTCCGACCATTACGGCGCCATGCTGCGCGCTGCGGGCAGCGACACAGAGCTGGCGATTCTCGAGCACGCCGGCTTCGGCGTCAGCCATGACGCGCTGGGTGCGGCGCTGTGTGAAAGCTGGGGCCTGGGTCTTGCCGCGGTGGCCAGCGTGCGCCACCACGTCGAGGCGCAAGCGCACCACCGGCTCCCCGAAGGCGAAGGGCGGCGATCGATCTGTGCGTTGTCGGTGCTGGCGCACGTGCTGATGCACGAGCCTGACTCGCTGGACGCGGCCGTGCTGGCCATCGCGCAGGCGGCGGATCTCGATGAGACCCTGGTGCTGCGCGCGGCGCGTCAGACGCACGATCAGTTGGAGCAGGCTGCCGCCCAGGGCCGCTGACTGCGCGCGACACCAGCCCGAGTAGGCATGGGCGGCGTAAGGTTCAGGAAAGCCCGGCTGTCCATGCCGGCACGGCTTCGGTAGGCTCGCGCCCTCCTTCGCTGATCGGGACAACGCGCCCGCCCCCACACCATGGCTTCGACCGTTTCGCCCGACGCGCTGGCGCTGCAGCGCCTGTACCACTGGGAAAAGACCACGCCCGACCGCGTCGCGCTGACGCAGCCGCTGGGCGGCGGGCCGGTGCGTGACTACACCTGGCGCGAAGTCGTTGACCAGAGCCGGCGCATGGCCGCCCACCTGAAGAGCCTGGGCCTGCAGCCCGGTGACAGGGTGGCGATGCTGGCCAAGAACACGGCGCACTGGCTGATGAGCGACTTCGCGATCTGGATGGCGGGCTGCGTCTCGGTGCCGCTGTACCCGACGCTGGCGGCGGGCACCATCCGCCAGATCCTCGAGCACAGCGGCTCGAAGCTGCTCTTCGTGGGCAAGCTCGACGGCTGGGAGGGCATGAAGCCCGGCATTCCGGCCGGTCTGCCCTGTATCAGCCTGCCGCTGGCGCCCGACGACGCCGCCAAGAGTTACCCGCGCTGGGAAGACATCACCGCCAGGACCTCGCCGCTGCAGGGCGAGCCGGCGCGTGCGGCCGACGAGCTCTGCACCATCATGTACACGTCGGGAACGACCGGCGCGCCCAAGGGCGTGATGCACAGCTTCGGCTCCTTCGCACAGGTGCTGCCGGTGGGCCTGACGCGAATCCCGATGAACGCCGACTCGCGCATGCTGTCCTACCTGCCGCTGTCGCACGTGGTCGAGCGCGCGCTGGTCGAGCACGGGCAGCTGGCCACCGGCATGCATGTCTACTTCGCCGAGAGCCTGGAAACGTTCACCGCTGACCTGCAGCGTGCCCGGCCCACGGTGTTCTTCAGCGTGCCTCGCCTGTGGGTGAAGTTCCAGCAGGGCGTTGGCGCAAAGATGCCGCCGGCCAAGCTGGACCGGCTGCTGAAGATCCCCATCCTGCGCGGCATCGTGCGCAAGAAGATCCTCAAGGCGCTGGGCCTGCAGGACTGCGTCTTCGCTGCCGGCGGTGCGGCGCCGATGCCGCTGGAGCTGCTGCATTGGTATGCACGCCTTGGCCTGAACGTCGCCGAGGGTTATGGCATGACCGAGAACCTGGGCGCCAGCCACATCACGCTGGGCGACCCGTCGTCCTTCGGCACCGTGGGCCTGCCCTACGACGGCGTGCAGTGCCGGCTGGACCCGACCAGCGGCGAGATCCAGGTGCGCAGCCCCTGGACGATGCTGGGCTACTACAAGGAGCCCGAGATGACGCGCCAGACCTTCACCGAGGACGGCTGGCTGAAGACGGGCGACAAGGGCGCACTCGACGCCAAGGGCAACCTGCGCATCACCGGCCGCGTGAAGGACCTCTTCAAGACCAGCAAGGGCAAGTACGTGGCACCGGCGCCGATCGAGGACAAGCTCGTGATGCACCCAGCCGTGGAGGCGGTGTGTGTCACCGGGGCCAACCTGGGCCAGCCGCTGGCGCTGGCGATGCTGAACCCTGAAGGCGTGAAAAGGGCGCGTGATGCCGCCGGTCGCGCCGAGCTGGAGGCCTCGATGACGGCGCACGTGATGACCATCAACGCGCTGCTCGACCCGCACGAGCAGCTCGACTGCGTGGTGCTGATGGCCGAGGCCTGGACGGTGGACAACGACATCATCACGCCGACCTTCAAGGTCAAGCGCAACCGCATCGAGGACCTGTTCGCGCAGAACTACGACACCTGGGTCGGCATGCGCAAGAAGGTGGTCTGGTACTCGAAGTAGACGATGCCTACCGTGGGCCTGCGGAGGCGGCCGAGGCCGCCGACGCCGGCTTCGTGGGCACCATCACGCCGGCGGCCAGCGGAATTTCCTCGCTGACGGTGATGCCGGTGACGTAGTGGCGTGTCTCGCCGAAGCAGCTGCCGGGCAGGCCGACCTTCTCTTCGTAGTGCAGCGCCACGCGTTTGCCCATGGCGCGCGTGACCTGCGCGGCGACGGCGTCGTCCCATATCGTGAACAGGAACTTCTCGGGTGTGGTGCCAGGCAGCGAGACGAGTGCCAGTTCGCCTTCCCAGGTCTTGCACAGCCAACCCTTGTTCGACAGTTTCTGCACCCAGCCGGCGCGCTCGCCGCTGGAATAGCTCCAGCTGAGCGCAGCCCAGAAATACAGTGCCAGCAGAGCCACCAGCGCGAACAGAGGCAGGACGACACGGTTGAACATAGGTAGCAATCGGGCAGCGACAGCGCGGGATTATCCGCGGCCGCCGGCACTGCGGGCCGCGGCCGCCGCGGCGACCCGCAAGGCGCGCCCTATTTCGTGTTGGCCTTGAAGCTCGTGAACACACGCGTCTGCACGCGGCGGATGTCCTGCGGCACCGCGTCGGGCACGGTGAGCTTGCCGATGTCGGCCGCACTCGGGAAGACGGTGGGGTTGTCGGCCACGGTCTTGGTGACGAACTTCTTCGACGCCGCGTTCGGGTTGGCGTAGAAGACCTTGTTCGTCAACGACGCATGCACCTCGGGGCGCAGGATGTAGTTGATGAACAGGTGCGCGTTCTTCGGGTGTTTGGCGTCCTTGGGGATGGCCATGGTGTCGAAGAAGAGCGTCGCACCCGACGGCGGGATGAGCGCCTGGATGTCCTGGCCGCTCTTGCTGTCGATGGCGCGCTGGCGTGCGATGTTGATGTCGCCCGAGTAGCCCATCACCACGCACAGCTGGCCGGCGGCCAGGTCGTTGATGTAACCCGAAGATGAGAAACGGGTGACGAAGGGGCGCGCCTTGGACAACACCTCCTTGGCCGCGTCGTAATCCTTGGCCACCTTGCTGTAGGGCGCCTTGCCGGCGTAGATCATGGCCACCGGCAGCACCTCGGACGCCGAGTCGAGCACGTTGATGCCGCAGCCTTTCAGCTTGCTGGCGTACTCGGGCTTGAAGATCAGGTCCCAGGGGTTGGCAGGCAAGGGCGTGCTGCCCAGGGCGGCCTTGACCTTGCCGTTGTTGATGCCGATGGTGACGTAGCCCCAAAGCCAGGTGACGAGGTGCTGGTTGCCGGGGTCGACGCCTGCCAGCTTCTCGAGCAGCGCGGGATCGAGGTTGCCCCAGTTGCTGAGCTGGGCGCGGTCGAGCTTCTGGAACAGGCCGCCGGCGATCTGCGTCTTCGCGAAGTGCGCGCTGGGCACGACGATGTCGTAGCCGCTCTTGCCGGCCACCAGCTTGGCCTGCAGGATCTCGTTGGCGTCGTAGTTGTCGTAGCGGACCTTGATGCCGGTCTCTTTCTCGAAGTTCTTGAGCGTGTCCTCGGCGATGTAGTCCGACCAGTTGTAGATGTTCAGCACTTTGGGCTCGGCGGCCTGGGCGGCGGCGCCGACGGCCGTACCGACCAGGGCCAGGGCGAGCAGGGTGCGGGTGAACAGGCGGGGCAGGGTCATGGCAGGGGTTCCTCTCGGGTGATTCCGGGGTGCGCCTCGGGTGCGCCGGGACGGGGGATTAACGCAGCGGTAGGCATTTTGGCCGACGCCGCCGCCGAGGCCTGCGGGCAGACCGGTCAAGGCGCGGGGTCGGCAGGCCGGCGCAGGAACATGCCCCAGCCCTCCATCGTCATCACGGTCTCGTCGCGCTGGTTGCGCACCGCCCAGCGGCTTCGCACCAGGCCGATGTGCGGCTTGCTGTTCATCGGCCGCGCCTCGAGGATTTCCATGCGCACTTGCAGCGTGTCTCCGGGGCGCACGGGCTGGTGCCAGCGCAGCGCGTCGATGCCGGGGCTGCCCTGGCTGGCGGCGTCGAGCAGGTAGCCGTCGCACATCATGCGCATCGTCATCGCGCAGACGTGCCAGCCGCTGGCGCACAGACCGCCGAGCACGGTCTCGCGGGCGGCGGCTTCGTCGAGGTGGAAGGGCTGCGGGTCGAACTGGCTGGCGAAAGCGACGACGGCTTCGCGCGAGACCGGCATGCCGCCGAAGTCCATGACGTGGCCGACGGGAAAGTCTTCCCAGTAAAGGCGGTAGCTGCGTGGGGCGTTCATGCGGGCAGCATAGCGGCGCCACAATTCGGCATCGTTCACGCACGGCATCGCCACCATGAGTCTGTTGATCCTCGGTCTGGTCCTTTTCCTGGGCGTGCACTCGGTGCGCATCTTTGCCGACGGTTGGCGCACGCGCGTGCGGGCGCAGGTCGGCGAGATGGCGTGGAAGGGCGTCTACACGCTGGTCTCGTTGATCGGCTTCGCGCTCATCGTCTGGGGCTATGGCGAGGCGCGTCAGCAGCCCATCGCGCTGTGGGGCTCGCCCGGCTGGACGCGCCATGCCGCCGCGCTGCTGACGTTGTTTGCCTTCCTGCTGCTCTTTGCCGCCTACGTGCCGGGCAACGCCATCAAGGCCAAGCTGAAGCATCCGATGGTGCTTTCGGTGAAGGTCTGGGCCATCGCCCACCTGCTGGCCAACAACACGCTGGCCGACCTGCTGCTCTTCGGCGGCTTCCTGCTCTGGGCGGTGCTCGATTTCCGCTCGGCGCGCCAGCGCGACCGTGCCGCCGGCACCGTCTACCCGCCAGGGCGCGCCATGCCGACGGTCATTTCGGTGGTGCTGGGCCTGGCGGCCTACGCCGGGTTCGCCTTCTGGGCCCACATGGCCTGGATCGGGGTGTCGCCCTTCGGTCGCGGCGCAGGCTGATGCTTTGCCATGCCAGGCTGACGCGCCGATGAGCGAAGCCCTGCTCTGGACGCTGAGCATCGCGCTCATCGTCGCCGGTATCGCCGGCACCGTGCTGCCGGCGCTGCCGGGAACGGCCTTCGTGCTGGGGGGCATCGTGCTCGGCGCGTGGATCGACGACTTCACGCGTGTCGGTGCCGGCACGATGGCGCTGGTGGCCGTGCTGGCGGTGCTGGCCTGGGGCCTGGACTACGCCGCCGGCCTGCTGGGTGCGCGCCGGGCCGGGGCCAGCCGGCAGGCGCTGGTGGGCGCGGCCGTGGGCACCGTCGTCGGCCTGTTCATGGGGCTGGTCGGCGTCTTTTTCATGCCGCTCGTGGGCGCGGCGGTCGGCGAGTACATCGCGCGGCGCGACGAACAACGTGCCTGGAAGGTCGGCCTGTCGACCTGGGTGGGCATCATGGTCGGGCTGGTCGCCAAGGTGGTGATCGCCTTCATGATGATCGGCATCTTCGTCGCTGCGCTGGTGTTCTGACGGGCGCCGCGCAGCGTGGAGCTGCGGCGGCTAGACCGGCTGGCGCTGCCCGTCCTCGAGCTTGAACACCCGTGCCGGCGCGCCGGCGCCCTGGCCGACGCCGGGCAGGCACACGCCATAGCGGAAGGGCCCTTCCTCGCGCCCCGGAAACTCGAAGCGCAGGTCGCGGAACCAGGCGCAGCGTTCGCCGTCCGCGTCCTGCTGCACCTGCAGCAGCGCCGGCGTCTGCGCAAACCAGCGGTAGAAGGCGAAGGGCTCGGCGTTCCAGGCTTCCTGCACCCAGGCCGGCGTGCCGGCCTCGCCGAAGCGCGGCACCGTCTGCCAGACGGCCTGGCCCGCAGGCAGGTAGGGCGCCGAAAATCGGCGCAGGAAGTGGCTGTCGGCGTCGGCCTGCAGCGCTTCGCTGCGGCGCGTGTTGACGTGGGCGACGTGGTAGCGCTGGCCGTCGAAGACCGTCACCGTCCAGTTGAAGGGCGAGGCCGGGCGCGGCATCACGGTGACCACCGGCGCGGCCACGCCCAGCGCACGCGCGTGCCGTTCACCGATGTCGAGGGCCTCGAACTGCCCGACGGTGGCCAGCCCGACCCAGGCCGCCGCCGCGCCCAGGCCCAAGCCGGCGGGCCAGCGCCGTCGCGGAAAGACTGCCGCCAGCGCCAGCCCGGCGAGCAGCGTGCCGGTGAAAGCCAGGTCGATGATGAACATCGAGCCCAGTCCGAAACGCTGGTTCGAGACCGGTGCCAGCAGCATGGTGCCGAACTGCGTGATCCAGTCGCCGGCGATGTGGATGCCGATGCCGGCGCAGGCGAAGACGTACAGGCTCTTCCAGCCGCCGCGCTGGCCGCGCGTGACGCGGAAGGCCAGCGCCATCAGCGCCGCGATGCCCCAGGCCCACAGCGGCAGCAGCAGAAGCGAATGCGTGATGCCGCGGTGGTGCAGCAGGTAGGCAACGTCACCAAAGCTGCGGGCGACGATGTCGATGTCGGGGAAGGCGCCGGCCACCACGCCGACCGCCACGCCCTGCCAGGGTAGCGGTGCTGCCGCGCCACCGCCCCAGGCGGCCCCGAATCGGCCGGCGGCACCGACACCGGGCAGTGCAGCCAGCGGCACCGGGCCGCGCGCGACGATGAGCCGGGCCACGAGGGCGCCCGATAGGGCGTGGGTCAGCGTGTCCATCGGCGCGAAGCATGGCGCAAGTGCGAAGACGTTGCGGGGCCTGGGGCTGCGCGCGGGCGCGCCAGTGTCGGCAGCCCCGTGACCGTTCGCGGCCTCATCCTGCGGCGGCGGGCGCGTCGGCCAGGGGTTCGATCAGCGCCTCGCCTTCGGCCGTGCCGCGGCTGACGGCGCGCGACACCGGCCAGGCCCGTAGCAGTTCGGGCGGGCAGGACAGCAGCATCGGCGCCAGCGTGGCCGCATCTTGCTGGCCACGCGACAGCCAGGCGCTCCAATGTTCGGGCTGCAAGAGGACCGGCATGCGTTCGTGGATGGGCGCCATCAGGGCGTTCGCCACGGTGGTGATGATGCAGCATGTGAGTACCCACTCAGCTTCATCGCTTGGCCGCCAGGCTTCGAAGAGCCCGGCCATCGCCAGCGGCGCGCCGTCGGCCGCGCTGAAGTACCAGGGCTGCTTGGGCGTCTTCGCGGGCAGCCCTGCAGCGGGCGCCTGCCACTCGTAGAAGCCGCTGGCCGGCAGCAGGCAGCGGCGGCGCCGTGCGGCCTGGCGGAACGAGGGTTTGTCGAACACGCCCTCGGCGCGTGCGTTGTTCAGTTTGTGGCCGATGCTGGCGTCCTTCGCCCAGTGCGGCACCAGGCCCCACCGCATGAGTTCGGCAACGCGCTCGCCTTCCCGCGTTTCGTAGACCACCGGCACGGCGGACTGCGGCGCGATGTTCCAGCGCTTCGGGAAAGGCACCACGCGCGTCAGGCTGAAACCCGAGACCAGCGTCTGGGGGTCGTAGGCCACGACGTAGCGTCCACACATGGCCGCATGGTGCCATGCGGAAGGTGCCGTCGCGCCCGGTCAGGTCCCACGCACCCGCCGGCCTCCCCCGTTCGGGGCCCCCGGGCCGGGGGCCCGCCGCCGCCCGCCCTCGGGGCGATGGTGACGGCCCCGGTGCATCGCGACGATGGCGTTACCCCATCCCACCGGGAGCCCGCCATGAACCTGATCAGCCTTCTTCCCTGGCGCCGCAAGCCCAGGTTGCATTGCGCCCGGCCGCCCGACGCGGCCGTGTTGCCCGCACTCGACGGCGACGGCGACGACCGGCCACGGGCCTGCGGCTGGTTCGATTCCAGTCACGACCTGCAGCACGGCCTGAGCGTGCATGAACACGCCAGCCCCGACACGCTGGCGCGTGAGCTGCCTCTGGCCAACTGGCTGGACCTGCAGCTCTCGGGCTGGCGCGCCAGCGCGCCGTTGGCCAACCAGGCCTGAGACCTCGACCGGGTGCAGGCATCATCGCGAAGGTGCGTGAAGACACGGAGCGAACGATGACGATCTGGAGATGCGCCGCCCTGATGGCTCTGGCGGCAACAGCCCTGCTTGCCGCCTGCGGCGGCGGTGGCGCCGACCGCACCAAGGCCCAGGTGCGGCTGGTGAATGCCAGCAGCGGCTATGCGCAGCTGGACTGGCGTGTCGACGACCAGCTTCGCCAGGGGGCGGTGGCCTATGGCGAAACCGCCAGTTATGCCGAGGCCGACCCGGGCAAGACGAACACGCTTTCGCGTGCCGGTACGGGCACGGCGCTGCTCACTTTCAATCCCGGTGTCTCCGAGCGCAAGCACTACACGCTGCTGGCCTACGGGCCGCAGGGCGGCCTGAAGCAGCTGCTTCTGGACGACAACGCCGGCGCCCCGGCCGACAACCGCAGCCAGCTGCGTGTGGTGAACGCCGCGCCCGACGCCGGCGCACTGGATGTCTACCTCACCGGTGCGGCCGACACATTGGCCGAGTCGGTGCCGGTGCAGGCGGGTGCGGCCGTCGACGCCGTGGGCGCCTGGCTCACCGTCAACAGCGGCAGCTACCGGCTGCGCGTCACGGCCACCGGCAGCAAGACCGACTTGCGGCTGGACGTTTCGGGCCTGGCGCTGGCCAGCAGGCAGGTGGTCACGCTGGTGCTCTCGCCGGCCACTGGGGGCATGCTGGTGCAAGGCCTGGTGCTGACGCAGCAAGGTGCCATCGCCGCGCTGGCACCGACCCAGGCACGTGTGCGCGTCGTGGCCGGGCTGGCCGATACGGGCAGCGTCAACCTGCGCGTGGGCGGCGCGGCGGTGCTGTCGAACGTCAACGCGCCGGCCGTCACGCCCTACACGCTGGTGCCCGCCGGCGAACAGGCCGTGGTGGTGTCGGTCAACGGCAGTGCGCAGCCGGGCAGCAGCGTCATGCTGACGGCTGGCGCCGACTACACGATGCTCGTCTATGGCGCCGCCGCCGCCGCGCAGGTGCGCTGGCTGGGCGACGACAACAACCTGCCCAGCGACCGCACGCGCGCCAAGCTGCGCCTGGTGAATGCCGTCGAAGGGCTGAGCGGGCCGCTGTCGCTGAGCGCCGACTTCGCACCCGTGGCCGACGGCGTGGCGGCCGGCACGGCGTCGGCCTACGGCGGCATCGACGCCACGACGACGGCGCAGCTGTCGGTGTCGGCGGCGGGCACGGCCGCGCCGGTGTTCAGTGCCGTCGACCAGACTTTCGTTGCGGCGGCGAACTACACCGTCTTCCTGGTTGGCAGCGCCACCGGCCCGGTGGGCATCGTGCGCAAGGACCGCTGAGGCTGCGGCCCGCGGCGCCGGCTACGCCATCCGGCCGGCGTTGAAGTCCTCCACGGCCTGGAAGATTTCCTGGTTCGTGTTCATCACGAAGGGCCCGTACTGGGCGATGGGCTCCTTCAGCGGCTGGCCAGCCACCAGGATGGCGCGCGCGCCTTCCGGCCCGGCGCGTAGCACGATGCCGTCGCTGCCCGGCGAGTTCGCCAGGATGGCCATGCGGCGTGTGCGCACGCCGGTGTCGCCGACGGCCAGTTCACCGCGGTAGACCACGACGAAGGCGTTGTGCGCCGCTGGCAGCGGCTGCGCGAACGTGGCGCCAGGCTGCAGGTGCAGGTCGAGGTAGAGCGGTGCCGTGGCCTCGCGTTGCACGGCGCCCTGGACGCCATGGCTCGCGCCTGCGATGACACGCGCGACGACGCCTTCGCCCTGCCATTCGGGCACTTCGGCGGCGGCGATGTCGCGGTACCAGGGCTCGCACATCTTGTCGCGGCCGGGCAGGTTCAGCCAGAGCTGGAAACCTTCCATCGCGCCTTCTTCCTGCTCGGGCATCTCGCTGTGGATGACGCCGCGGCCGGCGGTCATCCACTGCACGCTGCCAGGCACCAGCAGGCCGTTGTTGCCGACACTGTCGCGATGGCGCATGCGGCCCTGCAGCATGTAGGTGACGGTCTCGAAGCCCCGGTGCGGGTGGTCGGGAAAGCCGCCGATGTAGTCGCCCGGGTTGTCGGTGCCGAACAGGTCGAGCATCAGGAAGGGGTCGAGCCGGCGCTGCAGGTCTTGCGCCAGCAGGCGCGTCATCCGCACGCCGGCACCGTCGCTGGTGGCCTGGCCCTGGATGACACGTTCGACGTTGCGCGGGGTGGTGACGGTGGAGTCCATGACAGGCAATGTAGTGCCGGCGTGCCGGTCTCGGGTTGCACGGGCTTGCACGCAGCGTTCAGCGAGGCCGGTGGTAACCTGCCGCACGAGCCCGGGTGCACAGGAGAAGCAGCGATGAAAGCAATCTGGAAAGGCGTGGTCGTGGCCGAGAGCGACGATACCGTGGTGGTGGAAGGCAACCACTACTTCCCCGCCAGTGCCATCAAGCCCGAGTACCTGCTGCCCAGCAACACCAAGACCATGTGCAGCTGGAAGGGGCAGGCGAGCTACCACACGCTTTTCGTCAACGGCGACGCGAATCCCGACGCCGTCTGGACCTATCCCGACCCCAAGGAAGCGGCGGCGAACATCAAGGGGCGCGTCGCGTTCTGGAAGGGCGTGCAGGTCGTCGAGTAGGGCGCGAGCCCGGGTCACGCTGACGCACCGAGCGCGAGGAAGGCTTGGCCGAGGCCGGCACGGCAGAGGGGCCTGACCCGGCCGCAGCGGCGCCGCTGGGCGCCACTCACCGCCGCCGCCTGCGCGAAGTTTGGCGTTCGGCCGGCTGGCCCTGCCACGACGCCATCGAACTCGACCTGCTGGCCACCGGACTGCTGAGCCGGCACTGGGACGCTGACGGCCGCGAGACGCTGCGTCTCACCGACGCCGGCATCCACTTGCTGGCCGCGACGCGGCGACGCAACCAGGCCGCCTTCGACGCCCACGAGGCCCTGGTGGCACGCGTGGCTCTGGAGATGCAACGCGCCGGGCGCATCGTCTGGCGCGGCCTGAGCTTGCGCGCGCCGCTGCCGCGCGACGACGGCGGCACGACCTGGGCGATGGCCATACCCGATGTCTACTCCATCCGCCACACGACCCTGGAAGACCAGGTCGAGCCCATCGCGCACGAGATCAAGGTCAGCCGCGCCGATCTGCTTTCCGACCTGCGCCGCCAGGCCAAGGCCGCGGCCTACCTGGCCGTGGCCAGCCAGTGCTGGTACGTGCTGCGAGAGGGCATCGCCAGCGCCGACGAGGTGCCGGCGGCCTACGGCGTGATCTTCGCCGGCGCGCACGGGCTGGACGTGGCACGCGCCGCGCCGAGGCGCCCCCTGCGCCTGCCGCTGGCGGTGTGGATGGCACTGGCGCGCGCGGCGCCCGAGCGTCGCGACGACGACGAGCCGCAGGAAATGCTGGGTGATTCGGCTGCTCCACCCGATGGAGGTGGGTTTGCGGCTCCGTAGGATGTGCGCGATGTCCGAGCAACAACTGGCACCGGCGCCGCGCTCCGGAGAGGGATTCCCATGTGGTCTTGGCTGAAGCGCATGGTGGGGGCGCCCGCGGCGCCCGTGGCCTTGGCACGGACGGGCACGGCGCCACCGGCGCACCCCAGCTCGCCGCCCGCACCGCGCCCCGCGCCGCCCGGCGCGGGCCTGTCCTCACCGGCGCGTGTGCCGCTGGTCGCCGGCGCCGCCGCTGCAGCCGTGGCCGAGCCCGCGGAGACCCTGCCCGGCTTCGGGCCGCGGCGGCCGTTGGTCGGGCGTCAGGGCCAGGTGGCGGGCTTCGAGCTGCGCCTGGCGCCGGCGGCTGAACGTTTCCTGGCGTAGCGCGGCGACTCACCCGGCGCCGCCGTGCACCATGCAGCGCTGCTGGCGGCGGCCAGGGACGTCACCGCCAGCGGCCGCGCGGCGCTGCTGAAGATGCCCGCCGTGATGCTGGCCCGGCCGAGCGTGGCCGACGGCGTGGGCGCCGGCATGTGGCTGCTGGTCGACGACCTGGCCGCCGTGCCTGCCGAGACGGCCGCGGCCCTGCGCAGCCGAGGCGCACTGCTGGGCGTGGCCGACGGCCCGCCCACGGCCGCGGCGTCCCCCGACTTCATCGTGGCGCAGGCCGGCGTGGGCAGCATCGACACCCTGCTGCTGTCGGCCCAGCGCTGGCGCGAGGTGCTGCCGCGCGTGGCCATCGTCGGCCTGGGTTTCGAGCACGTGGAAGACATGGAAGCCGCGCTGCGCGGCGCCGTCACCCTGGCCGGCGGTCAGCTCGGCCGCAGCCGCGACGCCCCGCCGCCCAAGCCGCTGGGCGCCGCCGCGCACCGCATCTGCGAACTGCTGAACCACCTGGCGATGGACCGCGAGACCAGCGTCGTCGCCGAGGCCGTGCGCGGCGACGCGGCGCTGACCTACCGCCTGCTGCGCTACGCCAACAGCCCGGCCGTGGGCGCGAAGCAGGGCGTGGAGACGATCGATACCGCGGTGGCGCTGCTGGGCCGGCTGGAGCTGCGACGCTGGTTGTCGGTGCAGCTGATGCTGTCGGCGGGCAGCGCGCGGCAGGCGGCGAAGGCGCTGGAAGAAGGTGCGCTGGTACGCGGGCGGGTGCTGGAGGGCATCGCACGAGCGCGGGGTGAAGACAACCCTGGCGCGCATTTCACTCTGGGCCTGCTGTCGGTGATCGAGCCGCTACTGCAGGTGCCGCTGGCCGATGCCATTGCGCCGTTGCGCTTGGCGGAGGCGGCCAACGAAGCGCTGCTGCGCCGCGCGGGGCCCTGGGCCGACCGCCTGGCCTTGCTGGATGCGCTGGACGGGGCCGACACGGCGCGGGCCGAAGCGCTGGCGGTCGCGCTCGCCATAGGCGAGCGTCTGCCGACCATCGTCGACGACGCCTGGGGCTGGGCTTCGCAGCTCCAGGACTGAGATCTACGACGATCAGAGCCGCCCTTGCTGCGCGAGGCGCGAGCGGTCGCACAGCGCGGGCACAGGGCCGCTTGGGGTGTCGCGCATCCCGAACTTCGGCGAAAGTCGGACAATGAAGACACAGCCGCCTTCATGACGACCCGCTTGAGGGGTCGGCAGAGGTCGCCCTTCCGGAGCCTCCCTTCCATGAAGCCCTTGATCCTCGCTGCCTGCATCTCGGCTGCATTGCAACTCGCCGCGCCCGCCCACGCCGCCCCCGGCCTCCCCAGCACCAACGTCGCCTGGCAACCCGCCGCCGCCGACGCCGACATCGACCGCGCCTTCGCCCAGGCCCGCGCCGAGAAGAAGCCCGTGCTGCTGTACTGGGGCGCCACCTGGTGCCCGCCGTGCAATCAGCTCAAGGCGACGCTGTTCAACCGCGCCGAGTTCGCCGCGCTGTCGAAGAACTTCGTCGCCGTGCACGTCGATGGCGACCGCCCCGGCGCGCAGAAGCTGGGCCGGCGCTTCAAGGTCAGCGGCTACCCGACCACCGTGCTCTTCACGCCCGAAGGCCAGGAGATCACGCGCTTGCCCGGCGAAGTCGATGCGCCGCAGGCGCTGGCCGTGCTGCAGCTGGGCCTGAACGGCGGCCGGCCGGTGAAGGCCGTGCTGGCCGACGCGCAGGCGGGCAAGGCGCTCTCGGCCGGCGACTGGAAGCTGCTGGCCTTCTATTCCTGGGAAACCGACGAGTCCCAGGTCGTGCCCAAGGCCGATGTGCCCGCCACGCTGGTGGACCTGGCGCTGCGCCACACCGCCAGCCCGGCCGCCGTGGCCAACGCCGACAACGAGATCACCACCCGCCTGTGGCTGAAGGCCTTGTCGGCCAGCGACGACGGCAAGGGCGTGAAGCCCGACGCCGCGCTGCGTGAACGGGTAAAGCGTGTGCTGGCCAGCCCGGCGCTGTCTCGCGAGCACATCGACGCGGTGGCCCAAGGCGCCACAGACATCGTGCGCACGCTGGAAGAGGCCGGCAGCGCGGGCCGCGCGCCGCTGGTGGCCGCCTACGACACCGCGCTGCAGCGCCTGCAGGCCGATACCACGCTGTCGCGCGGCAACCGGATGGACGCGCTCTACGCGCGCATCCAGCTGGCGCGCCTGGACGTGCCCAAGGAGACGGTGCAGGTGACGCTGCCCGAGCCGCTGCTGAAGGACGTGCGCGAATTCGTCGCCCGTGCCGACCGCGAGATCACCGACGGCTACGAGCGCCAGGCCGTCATCACCTACGCCGGCGGCGCGCTGGGCCAAGCCGGGCTGTGGGCCGAGAGCGAAGCGCTGCTGAAGGCCAATCTCGCCAAGAGCCATTCGCCGTACTACCTGATGAGCCAGCTGGGCAGCAACGCGCGCAAGCTGGGCAAGAAGGACGAGGCGCTGCAGTGGTACGGCCAGGCCTTCGAGAAGAGCGAAGGCCCGGCGACGCGGCTGCAGTGGGGTGCGGGCTACCTGGCGGCGCTGGTGGACCTGGCACCGCAGGATGCGCCGCGCATCGAGAAGACGGCTGCGCAGCTGCTGGCCGAAGCCGCCAAGGACAAGGGCGCCTTCGAGGGCCGCAGCGTGCGTTCGCTGCAGCGCGTGGGCACCAAGCTCATGACCTGGAACGCCGACGGCAAGCAGGCCGCCACGCTGAAGCGCCTGCAGACGCAGCTGAACGGTGTGTGCGCCAAGGTCGACACCGCCGAAGGGCAGCGTTCGGCCTGCCAGGCGCTGTTGAAGCCGGCGGCGAAGGAGGCAGCCAAGAAGGCGGCCTGAGGCTGCCTGCCCCTTGCGCCCACGCCCGTACTTCGAAGAAACCGGAGTTGAACCATGCCTCGCGCCATTCTCGAAGAATCCTGCCTCCATCCCGCCATCCGTGACTTCGTCGCCGGCCACCACGCAGACACCGTACAGCAGGTGCGCGAAGCCGTCGCCGGCCACCCCGTGGTGGTGGTGGGCATGGCGCAGAACCCCTTCGTGAAGAAGGCGCGCAAGGCGCTGGACGACGCCGGCGTGGGTCATCACGACATCGACTTCGGCAGCTACTTCAGCGAATGGCGGCGGCGCAACGCGCTGAAGATGTGGACGGGCTGGCCGACCCTGCCGATGGTGTTCGTGAAGGGCTCGCTGATCGGCGGTGCACAGGACGTAGCCCGGCTGATCGCCAGCGGCGAGCTCAAGCGGCTGCTGGGCTGACCACGTCGCACGCCGCGCTGCCGTTCAGCCGCTTGCAGGCCCGTCTGGTCGCGCCAGACGGCCGTTCAACCGCTCGGCTCCGCCAGACCGGGAACCCGACCGCAAAATGCGGCGCCATGACAAGGACGCTCTTTCCCCGCGCCGCCGCTACCGCCACTGTGCTGGCCGGTCTGATCGGCACCAGCTTCGGTGCCCACGCCGCCGAGGCCCGGCCCGGATTGAAGGCCTGCCGCCTGCCGGGCGTCACGCACGACGCCTACTGCGGCGTGCTGCGCCGCCCGCTCGACCCGGCGCAGCAGCAGGGCCCGCAAATTGACCTGCACTATGCCGTGCTTCCCGCGCTGGCGCGCAACCGCAAGCCTGATCCGGTGATGTTCTTCGCCGGCGGGCCGGGGCAGAGCGCGATGGCCCTGGCCGGACCTGTCGCCCGCATGCTCAAGCGGCTGTCGAACCGGCGCGACGTGGTGCTGATCGATCAGCGCGGCACGGGTCGAAGCGCGCCGCTGCTCTGCGACGAACTGCCGCCCGGTGCGCCGCTGGCCGAAGCTGCCGACACGGCACGCCAGATCGCCCGCATGCAGGCCTGTGGCGTGCAGCTGCAGAAGCTGCCGCATGGCGACCTTCGCCACTACACCACGTGGGTGGCGATGCAGGATGCCGACGCCGTGCGCCAGGCGCTGGGCGCGCCGCAGGTGAACGTGGTGGGCGGCTCGTACGGCACGCGCGCCGTGTTGGAGTACGCGCGCCAGTTCCCGCAGGCTGTGCGACGTGTCGTGATCGACGGCGTGGCGCCGCCCGACATGGTGATGCCGGTGTCCTTTTCCACCGACAACCAGGCTGCGCTCGACGCCGTGTTCCAGGCCTGCGAAGCCGAGGACGCCTGCCGCCGCCGCCACCCGACGCTGCGCACCGGCTTCACCACGCTGCTGGCGGGCCTGCCGCGCGACGAGAGCGTGACGCACCCGCTGACCGGCCGGCCCGAGCGCGTGACGCTGACGCGCGAGTGGGTGCTGGGACTGGTGCGCGGGCCGCTCTATGCGCCGAGCCTGGCCGCGGCACTGCCGCAGGCCATGGACGATGCCGCAAGCGGTCGGTTTGAGGGCCTGCTGGGCCTGGCCAGCGCTTTCGGTGGCGGTGGCCGCGCGATGCGCCTGGCCGAGGGCATGCACTTCTCCGTGGTCTGCGCCGAAGACATGCCGCGCCTGGCGCAGGCCGCCGACGCACCCGGGGCCGATTTCGCCGACGCCTTCGCCGCGCAGTACCGCCGCATCTGCGACGGATGGCCGCGCGGTGCGGTACCCGCGGCTTTCTACACGCTGCCGCCCGCACCGGCGGCGACGCTGGTGCTGTCGGGTGGCGCCGACCCGGTGACGCCGCCCCGCCACGGCGAACGTGTGGCGAAGGCGCTGGGTGTGAAGGCCAGGCACGTCGTGGTGCCGCAGGCCGGGCATGGCGTGATGGCGCTGCCCTGCATGCGCAACGTGCTGTTCCGCTTCATCGACGCCGAGACCGACGAGGCGGCGCTGCAGGTTGCCGCCGACTGCGCGCGCGGCATCCCGCGCCCTCCAGCCTTCGTGCCACTGCTGGCGGAGGGCGTGAAGTGATCGAGATCCAAGAGCTTCGCAAGGCCTTCAGGCAGGGCCAGGGCAAGACCGCGCGAACGGTGCAGGCCGTGGCCGGCGTGGACTTCACTGCTCTCGACGGCCGAATCACTGGCCTGCTGGGCCCCAACGGAGCCGGCAAGACGACGACGCTGCGCATCGCCGCGGCGCTGATCGAGGCCGACAGCGGCCACGTGACGGTCGACGGCATCGACGTCGCGCGACAACCCGCCGCGGCGCTGGCGCGCATGGGCGTGCTGAGTGACGCACGCGGGCTCTACCCGCGTCTGACCGCGCGCGAGAACATCGTCTACTACGGCCGCCTGCAGGGCATGAGCGACGCGGCCGCCTCGGCCCGCGCCGATGTTCTGGCGCGGACGCTGGACATGACGCCCTTGCTCGACCGCCGCACCGAGGGCTTCAGCCAGGGCGAACGCATGAAGACGGCGCTGGCCCGCGCGCTGGTGCACGACCCGCCCAACATCGTGCTCGACGAGCCCACCAATGGCCTGGACGTGCTGGCCACGCGTGCCCTGCGCGAAGCGCTGCGCCGGCTGCGCGACGACGGGGGCAAGTGCATCGTCTTCTCCACCCACATCATGCAGGAGGTGGAGCGCTTGTGCGACCACGTGGTGGTGGTGGCACAAGGCCGGACCGTCGCTGCCGGCAGCGTTGCCGAACTGGCCTTGGCCAGCGGTGAAACCGACTTCGAGGAGACCTTCGTGAAACTCGCCTTCGGCTCAACCGACGCGTCCGCCTTCACCGGGAGTTCCGTGTGATGGGCGCTGCCTGGGTGGTCTACCTGAAGGAGTTGAAGGACGCGCTGCGCGACCGCCGCACGTTGCTGATGGTGCTGCTGAGCTCGGTAGCCATCGGGCCGCTGGTGCTGGTGGCCATCTCGCAGCTGATGTCGGGTATGGAGAAGCGTGCCGAGGCGCGGGAAGTCATGGCCGTCGGCATCGAACACGCGCCCGGGCTGCGCAACTTCATCGAGCGCCAGACGTACACCTTGAAGACGGCGCCGAAGGGCTGGGAACAGCAGCTGCGCGATGGCAAGCTGGGTGAGCCGGTGCTGGTGATCCCGACCGACTTCCAGGCCGAGCTGGCGAGCGGTGAGGCGCCGGTGTTAGAGCTGGTGTCCAGCGCAGCGAACCAGCGTGCGGAGGGAGGCACTGGCGGCGTGCTGCAACTGCTGCGCGCCTATAACCAGGAACAAGCCACGCTGCGCCTGGCGGTGCGCGGCGTGGCGGCCTCGGCGCTGGAGACGGTGCGCGTGGAAGAACGCGACCTGGCCGACCCGGCCGCACGCGCCGCGCAACTGGCCTTCATGGTGCCCTTCTTCGTGCTGATGGCGGTGCTCTACGGCGCGTTGAACGCGGCAGTGGACACGACCGCGGGCGAACGCGAACGCGGCTCGCTGGAGCCGCTGTTGATGAACCCTGCCGCCCGCACGGCGCTGGTGCTGGGCAAGTGGGGCGCGGTGGCGACGGTGGGCATGCTCATCGCGGTGCTGTCGTGCTTGAGCTTCCTGCCGGCCCAGTGGCTGCTGCGCAGCGAGGCGCTGGCGGCGATGTTCCGCTTTGGCCCCGGCGAGGCGTTGTGGTTCATCGCGCTGCTCCTGCCGCTGGCAGGTGCCCTGGCGGCGGTGCTGATGGCGATTGCCATTCGCTGCAAGACCTTCAAGGAAGCTCAGGCCAACGCCACCGTGCTGTTGCTGGGGGTGTCGATGCTGCCGTTGGTGCTGGTGCTGAACCAGGAAGGCACGGCGCCATGGCACCTGTGGGTACCAGCGTTGGCGCAGACCACGCTGATGGGGGGCGTGCTGAAGGGCGAACTGCCTGGGCTGCAGGAGCTGCTGCCATCGACGGGGGTGTGCTTGCTGCTGGCCGTTGCGGCCATCGTCTTCGTGGCGCGCACATTGCGCAGTGCCGCGCTGAAGTAGCGTCGGCGGCCGGCAAGTCGGCCGTGTCCTCAGTCGGTGGATTTGCGGACCTTGAACCCCAGCAGTGAGTACATCGGGCAGCGTGCCAGGCTGGCGGTGAGCAGCATCACGAGCCCGATGATCCAGGCCCAGTTACCGACCTTGCCCGAGATCGCGAAGGCGATGAGGAAGAGGCCGAGCAGGATGCGGAAGACTCGGTCATAGCCGGACATGTTCTTGCTCATCATCGGTAGTGCTCCTGCAGGATGGTGCGAAGGCCTCGAACGCAGGTGCGACTCGCCGGCCTGCCCAAGAAGTGCATTCTGCCGCCGTCGGCCAGCCTTGGCGAGACCCGGGCCAAGGTGGCCAGGAGCGCGCCTTGGCCCTCGGCTGTGAGACGGGCTCAGCCTCTTTTCACCGGGCAGGTGTTGATGCCCAGCAGCGGATAGAGCGGGCAGAAGCTGAAGGCAGCGGTACCCAGCAGCACGACGCCAACATAGCCCCACAGGCCGATCGTGCCGGTGGCGGCCAGCGCGATGAGGACGAGGCCGAGCGCGGCGCGAAGGATGCGGTCGATGCCGCCGACGTTGCTTTTCATGAATTTCTCCTGCTTGAGCGACCGGCGGAAGTACCGATGGCGGTCAGTGTCGGTTTCGCGCAGGCGGTGGTCGGTGACCTGGGTCACATGCAGCCGGCTCAGCTGCCGGACATCCAGCCCTGACCGCCAGCCAAGTTGCGCAGTGCGGCACTGTCGAGCAAGTCGATGCGCTCACGCGACAGGCGCACCCACCCCGCGCGCTCGAAGCGGCTGAGCAGGCGCGAGACGATCTCGCGCACCGTGCCCAGGCTGTCGGCCAGGGCCTGGTGCGTGGTTTGCAGGCTGTTTCCATGGCCCAGCAGGGCCTGCGCCAGGCGCTGGTCCAGGCGTTGAAAAGCCACGGCTTCGGCCAGCTCCATCAAGTCGGCGAGGCGGTCGCCGAAGACGCCGAAAACGAAGCGTCTGAAGGCGGCGTGCTGGCACCAGGTGTCGAGACCCTGCGGCAGGAGCAGCACGAGCTCGGTGGCTTCCACCGCATGGCCGTGGGCGCTGAGCGGCGTCTGGCTGAATAGGCAGGCGGTGGAGACGACACACAGCTCGCCGGGCGTCACGCGGTAGAGCTCGAGCATTCGCCCGGCGGGCGAGCCGCGCGCCACGCGCACGGAGCCCGAGAGCACCATCGGGAAACCCAGGCAAGGCGAGCCTTCGTCGAAGAGCGTTGTTCCTCCTGGGGCAGCGACGAAGTGGGTATGCGCTTCGATGACATCACTCACGGCTCGCGGGGGCAGTTCGGCGAGCACGGGGTAGAGCGCCGCCAGTCGTGTGGCCAGATCGTTTGCTGACGGGGTCATATGTTCAGTGCGGCGAAGTCAGCCGTTCCAGGTGACCCAGCCAGGCCATGGCGTGGACGCGAGACCGGCCGCACATTTCGGCATGGGGCTGCAGTGAAGCGCAGACGTCTGGCCGCTCGGGGTGGCCAAAGAGGCGGCAGCGTTCGTGCGCGTCGAGTTGCGCGCAGCGCACGCCCGCCGGCTTGCCCTGCGGCATGCCAAGTATGGGTGAAGTGATCGAGGGCGCGGTGCAGCATGCACCGCAGTCGGGGCGGCAGTCCATCGGCGGCATGCTATCGCTGCCATGGGCACGGGTGATGCCTGCCCTGACGTTGTGGAAGCGTAATGCAAACACGAATCGTTATTGTTGAATTGGACCAGAGCCAAGTCCGTAACCTTCGGTGCGATGCACGCCGCCATGGCCTTCGGCGTGAGCTTCGTGTTGACGGGTAGCTTGGCGCTCGCAGGCACCATCATGCGCGTTGAACCCCTGATCATCACTGGGGCGCACGGTTTCTTCGACCGCCGGCGGACGCGGCGGGAACAGCGTGCCGGCGACTTGCAGCCTGCCCTCGTAAAATCAAGGCGTTGAGCGTGGCCACCAGGCTGCGCGCTGGCTTGAGGTTCGCCATGCTGCACCCGCAGGAGTTTGATGTCATCGTGGTTGGTGGCGGCCATGCCGGCACCGAGGCCGCGCTGGCCGCGGCGCGCATGGGCTGCAGAACACTGCTCCTGACGCACAGCATCGAGACGCTGGGGCAGATGAGCTGCAACCCCAGCATCGGTGGCATCGGCAAGGGCCACCTCGTGCGCGAGATCGACGCGCTGGGCGGCGCGATGGCCGCGGCCACCGACGAAGCCGGCATCCAGTTCCGCACGCTCAACGGCAGCAAAGGCCCGGCGGTGCGCGCCACGCGCGCGCAGGCCGACCGCGTGCTCTACCGCGCCGCCATCCGGCGGCGGCTCGAAAACCAGCCGAACCTCTGGCTCTTCCAGCAGGCTGTGGATGACCTGATGCTCGAGGGCGACCGCGTGGTCGGCGCTGTCACCCAGGTGGGCCTGACGTTCCGCGGTCGCACCGTGGTGCTGACGGCCGGCACCTTCCTCGACGGGCGCATCCACGTCGGCCTGCAGAACTACAGCGCCGGCCGGGCGGGCGACCCGCCGGCCGTCAGCCTGTCGGCGCGGCTCAAGGAAATGAAGCTGCCGCAGGGCCGGCTGAAGACCGGAACGCCGCCGCGCATCGACGGGCGCAGCATCGATTTCTCGAAACTGCAGGAACAGCCTGGAGATGGCGTGTCTGCGGCGGATGGCACACCGTCGCCTTTTCCGATGCCCGTGTTCAGTTTTTTGGGCCGGCCCGAGCAGCATCCACAGCAGCTGCCGTGCTGGATCACGCACACCAACGAGCGCACGCACGAGATCATCCGCAGCGGCTTCGACCGCAGCCCGATGTTCACCGGCGTCATCGAAGGGGTGGGGCCGCGTTACTGCCCGAGCATCGAAGACAAGGTCAACCGTTTCGCCGACAAGACCAGCCACCAGATCTTTCTGGAGCCGGAAGGGCTGACGACGCACGAGTTCTACCCGAACGGAATCTCGACCTCGCTGCCCTTCGACATCCAATTGGCGGCGGTGCAGTCGATGGCCGGGCTGGAGCGGGCGCACATTCTGCGACCGGGCTACGCCATCGAGTACGACTACTTCGACCCGCGTGAACTGCAGCCGAGCTTCGAGACGCGCCTGGTCAAGGGCTTGTTCTTCGCCGGGCAGATCAACGGCACGACGGGTTACGAGGAAGCTGCCGCACAAGGTTTGTACGCGGGCACCAATGCGGCGCTTCAGGTGTTGGGGCGCGAAGCCTGGCTGCCGCGGCGCGACCAGGCTTACCTCGGCGTTCTGGTCGACGACCTGGTGACCAAGGGTGTGACCGAGCCTTACCGCATGTTCACGAGCCGGGCGGAGTTTCGCCTGCAGCTGCGCGAGGACAACGCCGACCTGCGCCTGACGGAGGTCGGCCGCGCTCTGGGCCTGGTGGACACCGAGCGCTGGGCGGCTTTCGAGACCAAGCGCGAGCGGCTGGCGCAGGAACGCCAACGCCTTCGCAGCACCTGGCTGCGACCGGCCACGGTGCCGGCGGCCGAGGCCGAGCGCCTGCTGGGCAAGGCGCTGGAGCATGAATACAGCTTGGAGGACCTGCTGCGTCGGCCTGGCGTGGACTTCGACGCCGTCAGCGCGCTGGCGGCGGGGGCGGGCCACGGTGTTTCACGTGAAACATTGCGGGCTGCCTGGGGTGCCCGTGAAGCCGATGCGGTGATCGAACAAGCCGAGATCGCCATCAAGTACGCCGGCTACATCAACAAGCAGAACGACGAGGTCGAGCGCAATGCGTCGCTGGAGTCGCTGAAGCTCCCCGATGAAATGGACTACGCGCAGGTGCCTGCGCTGTCCTTCGAGGTCCGGCAGACGCTGGCGAGGCACCGGCCCGCGACTTTGGGGCAGGCCTCCCGCATGTCGGGCATCACACCCGCGGCGATTTCGCTGCTGTTGGTGCACTTGAAGAGGGGGCGTTTCAAGGGCTTCGCGCGCACGTCGGTAGAAGACCTTGCGCCTGACGAGCGCGCGGCCTGAAGTGCGGGGCCCCTTGTCTGATGAAGTCATCGGCCTCTGCGCCGCACAGGGCTTGACGGCGACGGCGGGCCAGGCAACCCGGCTGGTGCATTACCTCGAGCTGCTTCAGCGCTGGAATGCCACCTACAACCTGACCGCCGTGCGCGACCCCGAGGCGATGCGCATCCAGCACCTGGCCGACTGTCTGGCCGTCGTCGCGCCGCTGCAGCGACACAGAGCCGGCGGGCGCCTGCTCGACGTGGGTAGCGGCGGCGGCCTGCCTGGCGTGGTCATTGCCGCGATGCTGCCCGCGTGGGACGTGACCTGCGTCGACGCCGTGGGCAAGAAGGTGGCCTTTGTCCGCCAGGTGGCGGGGGCGCTGCCGCTGCCCAACCTGCATGCCGAACACAGCCGCATCGAGGCGCTGAAGGCGCCGCCATTCGACGTGGTGACGTCACGCGCTTTTGCGTCGTTGGCGGACTTCACTGCTCTGACGCGTGGGCTCCTCGCGCCGGGGGGCGTCTGGATGGCGATGAAGGGCAGGGTGCCCGACGATGAAACCGTCGCGCTGGCTGCGGACGTGGAGGTGTTTCACGTGGAACAGCTCAACGTGCCGGGCCTGGACGCGCAGCGTTGCCTCGTGTGGATGCGGCCGCGGGCAGCGACATAGCCATCGAGGCCCGCCGAAGTCACGGAAATTTGCGCTACGCTCCCACGCTGATTCAGCGCCAGGACAGGCCGAAGTCACGCGCTCGAAATCGCATCCTCCACCGCCGCGAACCCACGACCGGCTCGCGGTGAACGACTCCAAGACGAAGCTTCCACCATGCTCGGCATCGGCGACTATGGCGCGTTCTGCGCGGCCATCCTGATCTTCCTGGCCCTGCCCGGGCCCGGCACCTTCGCGCTGTTGACCTCCACCGCCAAGGGCGGTTTGCGCGCTGGTGCCGCCGCCACGCTGGGCGTGATCGTCGGCGACCAGGTGCTGCTTTGGCTGGCCGTCGCCGGAGTGGCCGCGCTGCTGGCGGCCAACCCGCTGATCTTCCAGGGCGTGCAATACCTGGGCGCCGCCTACCTGACTTGGATCGGGCTGAAACTGATCCTCGCCCGGCCAGGCAGCGCCCCACCGATACGCATCGAGCCGCGCCAGTACGCGCGGCAGGCCTTCCTGATCACGCTGCTGAACCCCAAGGCCATCGTGTTCTACATGGCCTTCTTCCCGCTCTTCATCGACCCCGTTCAGCACCGCGGCGCCGTCACCTTCATGGCGATGGCCGCCACCATTGCCGTCATCACCGCGGCCTACGGTCTCACGCTGTGCGCTTTCGCCAACGCCATCACCGCCCAGGTGCGTGCCCACCGCAAGCTGGGCCAGGCGCTCGAGCGCCTGGCCGGCGTCTTCCTGGTCGGGTTCGGCATCCGCTTGGGCACGCAATGACGAACACGACCAAGGGGCCGCGCATCTTCTGCGTCGCCAACCAGAAGGGTGGCGTCGGCAAGACAACGACCACGGTCAACCTGGCTGCAGGCCTGGCCCAGGTGGGCCAGCGTGTCCTCGTCGTCGACCTTGACCCGCAAGGCAACGCCACCACCGGCTCTGGCATCGACAAGCGCAAGCTGGACAGCAGTGTTTATGACGTCCTGCTCGGCTCGGCCACCATTGCCGAGGCGCGCCGCATCAGCCCCAAGGGGGGCTACCTGGTGCTGGGCGCGAACCGAGAATTGGCCGGTGCCGAGGTCGAGCTGGTGGGGTTCGAACGCCGCGAGAAGCGGCTGAAGGACGCTCTGCACACGGTGCGCGATGAGCACGACTTCGTGCTCATCGACTGCCCGCCCAGCCTGAGCCTGCTCACGCTGAATGGTCTGTGCGCCGCCCACGGCGTGGTGGTGCCGATGCAGTGCGAGTACTTTGCACTCGAAGGCCTGTCCGACCTGGTCAACACCATCAAGCAGGTGCACGCCAACCTCAACCCGGACCTGCAGATCATCGGGCTGCTGCGCGTGATGTTCGACCCACGCATCACGCTGCAGCAGCAGGTGAGCGAGCAGCTGAAGGCGCACTTCGGCGCGAAGGTCTTCGACACCGTGATTCCGCGCAACGTGCGGCTGGCGGAAGCCCCCAGCTACGGCCAGCCCGGCGTCACCTTCGACCCGTCGTCCAAGGGCGCCGTGGCCTTCGTCGAATTTGCCAAGGAAGTGGTGAGGCGCCTTGGCTGACGGGGTCGCCGCCGCAGTGCTGGACGATGCGCTGCTCTCGCGCATCGAAGACGCCAGCCTCAACGCCAGCGCCCCGCCGCAGCAGTTCTGGCTGGACGGCTGGATCGTGCGCACTTCGCCCGGAAAGGCGCGGCGGGCACGCTGCATCAACGCCGTGGCCAAAGGCCGCTTGTCGCTCGAGCGGAAACTCGCGCTGGCCGAGGCGCTGTTCCGCGAAGCCGGCCTACCCATGGTCGTGCGCCTGACGCGCTTCACGCAGCCGGCCGACCTCGATGCGCAGCTGACGCACCGTGCCTGGCAGCGTCTGGACGAGACCTGGGTGATGGTGCGCCCCGATCTGGCCGACCTTGCGCCCGCGGCCGACGCATCGCCTCCGCCCGGTTGCGCGTGGGCGCGGCTCGACGGCACGGCCTACGCCGACGTCGTGGGCGCGCTGAGAGGCTCGCCGCCCGAGCAGCGCCGCGCGCATGCCGAACGGTTGGCGTCTTCGCCCGTGCGCTACGAAGGTCATGCGCTGCGCCGCTTGGTGGACGGCGAGGTGCTGGCCTGCGGGCAGTTCGCGCGCGAGGCCGAACTGGTCGGTTTGTACGACGTCTTTACGCGTGACAGCGCGCGCGGCCGCGGGCTGGCTGGTTTGCTGTGCTCACGCCTGCTGGCGCTGGCGTCGCAGCAGGGCGCGCAGGTGGCGTATCTGCAGACCGAGGCCACGAACGACGCGGCCCGCCGTGTCTACCGCCGTCTCGGGTTTGCCGATCAGTACAGCTACCACTACCGCCAGCCGCCAGGCCTGTGACCCATCGGCGGCGCCCGAAGACGTCGCCGCCCTACAGGCCCAGTGCCTCGTCGACGCCGATATGCACGTTCATCGCCTGCACCGCGGCGCCGCTGGCGCCTTTGCCCAGGTTGTCCAGCCGCGCCATCAGAACAGCCTGCGTGTCGCTGCCGAAGACGAAGAGGTCGACGCGGTTCGTGTCGTTGCAGCCCTGAACGTCGAAGAAGCCGCTTTCCAGCGTGGCCGCATCCCGCAGCGGCATCACGCGGATGAAGCGCTCGCCGGCGTAGTGCGTCTCGTAGGCGGCGTGCAGCGCCTCTGCGGTGGTGCCCAGCGCCGTCAGCGAAAGCGGCACGCTCACCGCCAGCCCCTTGTAGAAGTTGCCGACGATGGGCAGGAAGATCGGTGGCATCGCCAGGCCCGTGTGCGCCGCCATCTCGGGCAGGTGCTTGTGCGCCAGGTTGAGGCCATAGGGCCGCGGCGAAGTGAGCGCAGGCTCCATCGGAATGGCCTGGTATTGCTCGATCATCTTCTTGCCGCCGCCCGAATAGCCGGTGATCGACGTGGCCGCAACGGCCTGCGCCGCCGGCACCAGGCCGGCGTCCACCAGCGGCCGCAGCAGCAGGATGAACGCGCTGGCATGGCAGCCTGGGTTGGCGATGCGCTTGCTGGCCCGGATGGCGTCGCGCTGGCCCGGCGCCAGTTCCGGCAACCCATACGCCCAGCCCGGCACCGTGCGGTGGGCGGTGCTGGCGTCGATGAGGCAGGTGTGCGGATTGCTGATCATGGCCGCCGCTTCGCGGGAGGCGGCGTCGGGCAGGCACAGAAAGGCCACGTCAGCTGCGTTCAGCAGCCGCGCGCGTTCGGTAGCGTCCTTGCGCTTGTCGGCATCGATGCGCAGCACCTCGACGTCGCGCCGCGCGGCCAAGTACTCGTGGATGCGCAGGCCCGTGGTGCCTTCCTGGCCATCGACGAAGACTTTGGTGGTCATGGAGCCCCTCACAGACAATGCCGCTGCAATGAACGCGAGGATACCCGCCATGAGCGCCACGCCGGGGCAAGCACCGCGCGTGCTGCTGCTGCCCGGCTGGCAGGACTCGGGCCCCGACCACTGGCAGAGCCGCTGGGAACGGCTGCACGGCTACGAACGCGTGCAGCAGGCCGACTGGACGTGGCCGCGCCGCGGCGACTGGATGGCGCGGCTGGAAGAGGTGCTGCTCGAGGACGACCGGCCGAACTTGCTGGTGGCCCACAGCCTGGGCTGCCATCTCGTGGCCGCCTGGGCAGCACACAGCCGGCACACCGGCCGCGTGCAGGGCGCGCTGCTGGTGGCGCCGCCCGACACCGAACGCGAAGATGCGCCGCCACAGTTGCACGGTTGGGCGCCGATGGAGCGCGCGCCTTTGCCCTTTCCGTCCGTGGCGCTGCTCAGCCGCGATGACCCCTTCGGCCACTTCTACCGAATGGCCGCCGTGGCCGAGGTCTGGGGTGCGCGCCTGGTCGACGCCGGCCAGCGAGGGCACCTGAATGCCGAGTCGGGTCTGGGCGACTGGCCCGAGGGCCGAGCCTTCCTTCGCACCTTGGGTGCAGGGGACCCGCCGTCGCCGGCCGTGTCGCCATGAACAGCCGCGCCGGCCGCGCCATCCTGGTTGGTCTGTTCGTCGCCACGGTGCTGGGCTGGAGCAGCCTGCTCGGTTCGCACATCGGCTGGCTGGTGCTGGGGGCCACCGTCGCGAGCGTGCTCGCGGCCTGGGGCCTCTGGACGGCGATGCAGCGCGCCGGCGACGCCAGCGCCGCCGTGCGTGAGCGCCTGGGCCGCGCCGGCGCCGGCACCCACCACGCCTTCAGTGGCGTGCGCCTGCGCATCGAGGACGACGGCCGCCACGTCTGGGTCGACGGCCCGGGGCTGCAGCGCGTACTGGGCCGGCGTGAACCCGACGAAGCGCAGGCCGCCCGCCACACCGGCGCCTGGCGGCGCGACGAGCGTGGCGTGCTGATGTTGCGCGTCGACGCCGTCGTGCAGCACCTGGCCACCATGCCCGGGCGCGACGAGCCGCGCATCCAGAAGTTGCGCCGCTACCTCGAGCGCGACGTGCTCTTCCCGGCGCGGCACCGCCACGGCGCCGGGCCGTCGACCGGGCGTTGACGCGCGGGGCTGAAGCCACTGCACGGCCACTGCACGACAATGACCCCATGGTGACGAAAAAACAGAAGGGCCTGGGCATGGGCCTGGAGGCCCTGCTCGGCCCCAAGGTTGCAGAAACGCCGGCCGACGCCGACGCGCATCCCAGCAACCTGGCGCTCGACCGCCTGCGCCCCGGCCGCTACCAGCCGCGCACGCGCATGGACGAGGGCTCGCTCTACGAACTGGCCGAAAGCATCAAGAGCCAGGGCGTGATGCAACCCATCCTGGTGCGCCCCGTGGAAGACGGGCAGTACGAGATCATCGCCGGCGAGCGCCGCCTCCGCGCCGCGCGTCTGGCCGGGCTCGACCGCGTGCCCGTGCTCGTGAAGGTGGTCGCCGACGAAGCCGCGGCGGTGATGGCGCTGATCGAGAACATCCAGCGCGAGGACCTCAATCCGCTGGAAGAGGCGCAAGGGCTGCAACGCCTGGTCACCGAGTTCCAGCTCACGCACGAACAGGCCGCGCAGGCCGTGGGTCGTTCACGCAGCGCCGCGTCCAACCTTTTGCGCCTGCTGCAGTTGGCCGAGCCGGTGCAACAGATGCTGCTGGCCGGTGACCTGGACATGGGCCACGCGCGCGCACTGCTGGCCCTGTCGGCGGCGCAGCAGGTGATGGCTGCGCACGAGATCAGCGCCAGGAAGCTCAGCGTGCGCGAGGCCGAACGCCTGGTGGCACGCAGTGCCCCGGGTCGAGAAGGCGCCGCCAAACGCAGCAAGCCGCCAAAGCCGCGTGACCTGCTGCGGCTGGAAGAGCGGCTGGCCGACGCCTTGACCGCCAGTGTCGAGATCCGCGTGCTCAAGCGCACCGCACGCGGCGAGCAGGGCGAGATCGCCATCGGCTTCGGCACCCTCGAAGAACTGAACGGACTGCTGGAGAAACTCGGCGCCAGCGAAATCTGAGACGTGGCGACGGCCGCAACGTCAGGCGGGGCGCTGCGCCGCCTTGCGGCCGTGCAGCGCCAGCCATACCAGCGCCACCATAACCAGCGCTATGGGCAACAGCGAACCCAGGTTCAGCCAGGTCCAACCCTGCGTGGTGATCAGCGCGCCCGACGAGAACGAACTGACGGCCATCGTCCAGAACACGGCGGTGTCCATCACGCCTTGCGCACGGTTCTTCTCTTCGGGTCGGTAGGCCTGCGTCAGCAAGGTGCTGCCACCGGTATAGAGAAAGTTCCATCCCACGCCCAGGGCAAACAGGGCCACCAGGAACTGCATGAGGTCGACGCCCGACAGCGCCACCGCCACGCAGACGAGGTTCAGCAAGCCGCCCACGAACATCACCGGCAGGGGGCCGAAGCGCCTGATCAGATTGCCGGTGAAGAAGCTGGGCACGAACATGCCCAGCACGTGCCATTCGAGCACCAGCGCGGCGCTGTCGAAAGGGTGCTTGCACTGCTGCATCGCGATGGGCGTGACCGCCATCAGCAGGTTCATCACGCCATAACCCAGCGCCGCTGCGATGACGGCCACTGCGAACACGGGTTGCCGCAGCAGTTCGGCCGTCGGGCGCCCGGCCGGCTTGCCGGGTGGCGGTGCGACGTGCGTGGGGAAGTCGATGAAGGACATCACCACCAGCGACAGCAGCGCGACACCCACCAGCGCGAGGTAAGCACCGGCGAAGGGCACAGCGAACCAGTCGCGCGTGAAGCTGGCCAGATTCGGCCCGATGAAGGCGCCTGCGATACCGCCGGCCAGCACCAGCGACAGCGCGCGCTCTTTGAAGACCGGCGCCACCAACTCTGGCCCCGCAAAGCGGTATAGCGCGCCGTTGGCGCTGTAGAAGCCGGCCACCAGCGTCGACGCCACGAGCAGCCAGAAATTCTGCGACGTCACTGCCAGCGCGCAGGTCGCCGCGGACCCCATGGCCACCAGCAGGCCTATCTGGAAGGAGCGCTTGCGCCCCACGCGCGCCTGCAGGCGCGACACGGGCATCGCCGAGAGTGCCGCGCCGACGACATAGCCCGTCACCGGCAGAGTGGCCATCCAGCCCAACGGCGCCAGCGACAGGCCGACGAGCCCGTTGATGGCAATGAAGGTGACGTTGTTGGTCAGGAACAGGCCCTGGCAGATGGCCAGCAGCAGCAAGTGTCGGTTCATCCCGCCGATGATCGCACCCCCGCACAAGCAGGCTGTGCCCTGCAGCCGCGTTGATGTCTAGGGGCAAGTCATCCTTGCGCCTGGCAGAAGCGTTGTCGAGGATGTGCTGGAGGGCCGGGCCCGGTGGGGTCGGCACGGCTCTTGCGACGATCTGAGTGCCACTGGCGGCCGTCTGCGCAGAGGGTGCGAGCCGGCGCGGAACTCAGTTCAGGGTGCAAACTGACAGTGACTTCGGGGCTTCATTTCGGGCTGGCCCGGCCCGGATCGAACCATGCTACACATGCGAGGCTGTCGATGACGATGCGCAGCCAGTGACCGGAAAGCTCTGATGGAGCCTGGGCCCGTACAGCCGGGACTCCATCAGAACTTCCCAGGTTCGGCGGGGCTGTCCCCCGCCGGTGCCCGCCTGGACACTGGAGGCCGCATGGACGTGATCAGTCATCTCAAGGCTCGCTACGAGCGCACGCGCGAGGAAGAGATCTCGCTCGAGGACTACCTGGCCGAGTGCAAGCGCAACCCGCTGGCTTACGCCACCGCCGCCGAGCGCATGCTCAGGGCCATCGGTGAGCCCGCCACGGTGGACACGCGCAACGACCCGCGCCTCTCGCGTCTGTTCGCGAACAAGGTGATCAAGGTCTACCCCGCCTTCGCAGAGTTCTACGGCATGGAAGATGCCATCGAGCAGGTGGTGAGCTACTTCCGCCACGCCGCGCAAGGGCTGGAAGAGAAGAAGCAGATCCTCTACCTGCTGGGCCCGGTGGGCGGCGGCAAGAGCAGCATCGCCGAGCGGCTGAAGCAGCTGATGCAGGAAGTGCCCTTCTATGCGATCAAGGGCAGCCCGGTGAACGAGAGCCCGCTGGGCCTGTTCGACGTGGTGGAGGACGGCCCCATCCTGGAAAGCGAGTACGGCATCCCGCGGCGCTACCTCAACCGCATCCTGAGCCCCTGGGCGGTGAAGCGGCTGGAAGAGTTCGGCGGCGACATCCGCCAGTTCAAGGTCGTCAAGCGCCATCCCAGCATCCTCAAGCAGGTGGGCATCAGCAAGACCGAGCCCGGCGACGAGAACAACCAGGACATCTCCAGCCTGGTCGGCAAGGTCGACATCCGCAAGCTCGAGGCCTACAGCCAGGACGATCCCGACGCCTACAGCTACAGCGGCGGCCTGTGCCTGGCCAACCAGGGGCTGCTGGAATTCGTCGAGATGTTCAAGGCGCCGATCAAGGTGCTGCACCCGCTGCTGACGGCCACGCAGGAAGGCAACTTCAAGGGCACCGAAGGTTTCGGCGCCATCCCCTTCGACGGCGTGGTGCTGGCGCACAGCAACGAAAGTGAGTGGAAAGCCTTCCGCAACAACAAGAACAACGAGGCCTTCCTCGACCGCATCTACATCGTCAAGGTGCCCTACTGCCTGCGTGTGAGCGAAGAGGTGAAGATCTACGAGAAGCTGCTGCGCAACTCGTCGCTGGCCCAGGCCACCTGCGCGCCGGGCACGCTGAAGATGATGAGCCAGTTCGCCATCCTCACGCGGCTGAAGGAGCCCGAGAACAGCAGCCTCTATTCCAAGATGCTCGTCTACGACGGCGAGAACCTGAAGGACACCGACCCGCGCGCCAAGAGCTACCAGGAGTACCGCGACTACGCCGGCGTCGACGAGGGAATGAACGGTGTGAGCACACGCTTCGCGTACAAGATCCTGTCCAAGGTCTTCAACTTCGACAGCACCGAAGTCGCGGCAAACCCCGTGCATCTGATGTACGTGCTGGAACAGCAGATCGAGCGCGAGCAGTTCGCCAAAGAGGTGGAAGACAAGTACGTCGGCTACATCAAGGAACTGCTGGCGCCGCGTTACGCCGAGTTCATCGGCAAGGAGATCCAGACCGCTTACCTGGAGAGTTATTCCGAGTACGGCCAGAACATCTTCGACCGCTACGTCACCTACGCCGACTACTGGATACAGGACCACGAGTACCGCGACACCGACACCGGCGAGGTCTTCGACCGCGGTTCGTTGAACGCCGAACTGGAGAAGATCGAAAAGCCCGCGGGCATCGCCAACCCCAAGGACTTCCGCAACGAGATCGTCAACTTCGTGCTGCGCGCGCGCGCCAACAATCAGGGCAAGAACCCGGTGTGGACGAGCTACGAGAAGCTGCGCACCGTGATCGAGAAGAAGATGTTCAGCAACACCGAGGAGCTGTTGCCGGTGATCAGCTTCAACGCCAAGGCCAGCGCCGACGAAGCCAAGAAGCACGAGGACTTCGTGACGCGCATGGTGGCCAAGGGCTACACGCAGAAACAGGTGCGCTTGTTGTGCGAGTGGTACCTGCGGGTGAGGAAGAGTTCATGAGGCGGTGCCCGAGGGACACCAAGCTTCCCGCCGCGGAACCGGCTCTGCCGGGCCGCTGGCGGACGGCCCCCTCGGGGGGTAGCGAGCGCTAGCGAGCTTGGGGGTCCACATTCATGCAGCAGATCATCGACAGACGACTCGCGGGCAAGAACAAGTCGATCGGCAACCGCGAGCGCTTCCTGCGTCGCCACAAGGAGCAGATCCGCGAGGCAGTGAAGCGTGCCATCGACGGCCGCAGCATCAGCGACGTCGAGCGAGGCGAGGATATCCACATCCCGAAGAAGGACCTCAGCGAACCCGTCTTCGGCCACGGCCAGGGCGGCATGCGCGAGACGGTTCACCCGGGCAACAAGGAGTACGTGCAGGGCGACCGCATCGAGCGACCCAAGGGCGGGCAGGGCGGCGGTGGCAGCGGCAAGGGCCAGGCCAGCGACAGCGGCGAAGGCGAAGACGACTTCGTCTTCTCTCTGAGCAAGGAAGAGTTCATGCAGGTCTTCTTCGAGGACTTGGCGCTGCCCGACCTCGTGCGCACGCAGCTCGCCGAGGTACCCGAGTTCAAGAGCCAGCGCGCGGGCTTCTCGGCCGACGGCACGCCCAACAATCTGCATGTGGTGCGCAGCATGCGTGGCGCCCTGGGGCGCCGCATCGCGCTGGGTAACGCGCCGCGACGTGAATTGCAGGCGATGGAAGAGCGCCTGGCACGGATGAAGGCCGCGCTGCAGCCCGGCGACGCCATCGCCGAAGCCGAGATCAAGGCCCTGGCCGAGGAGATCGCCAAGCTGCGCGTGCGTGTCGAACGCATCCCCTACCTCGACCCCATCGACCTGCGCTACCGCAGCCGCATCAAGGTGCCGGTGCCCACCAGCAAGGCGGTGATGTTCTGCCTGATGGACGTGAGCGGCAGCATGGACGAAGGCCGCAAGGAGCTGAGCAAGCGCTTCTTCATCCTGCTCTACCTCTTCCTGACGCGGCATTACGAAAAGATCGACCTCGTCTTCATCCGCCACCACACGCAGGCCGCCGAGGTCGACGAGGAGAACTTCTTCCACGCCCGCGAAACCGGCGGTACGGTGGTCAGCAGCGCGCTGGTGCTGATGGAAGAGATCATCCGCGCGCGCTACGACCCGAGCCAGTGGAACATCTACGGTGCGCAGGCCAGCGACGGTGACAACTGGCACCACGACAGCGGCCGTTGCCGCGAGATTCTCAACGACAAGCTGCTGCCGCTGGTGCGCTACTTCGCCTACGTCCAGGTGGCCGAGGAAGAGCAGAACCTGTGGGACGAGTACACCCAGCTGCTGGACGTCAACAAGCACTTTGCGATGCGCAAGGCGGTGGAGGCGAGCCAGATCTACCCGGTATTCCGCGACCTGTTCAAGAAGGAAGGCGCAAAGGCGGCATGAAGATCAAGCCACTCTCGCTGGACCAGCCGCTGCCGCTGGCGCAACGCCCCAGCGAACACCTGCCCGCGCCCAGCGACTGGAGCTTCGAGCTCATCGACCAGTACCACCGCGTCATCCGCGCCACGGCCGAACGCTACGGCCTGGACACCTACCCGAACCAGCTCGAGATCATCACCGCCGAGCAGATGATGGACGCCTACGCCAGCGTGGGCATGCCGGTGAACTACCGCCACTGGAGCTACGGCAAGGAGTTCATTGCCACCGAGAAGAACTACAAGCGCGGCCACATGGGCCTGGCCTACGAGATCGTCATCAACAGCAACCCCTGCATCAGCTACCTGATGGAGGAGAACACGCTGGCCATGCAGGCCCTGGTGATCGCACACGCCGCCTACGGCCACAACAGCTTCTTCAAGGGCAACTACCTCTTCCGCATGTGGACCGACGCGGCGTCGATCATCGACTACCTGGTCTACGCGAAGAACTACGTCGCGGCCTGCGAAGAGAAGCACGGTCTCGACGCGGTGGAGAGTTTCCTCGACAGCTGCCACGCGCTGCAGAACCACGGCGTCGACCGCTACCGCCGCCCCAGCCGCAAGAGCCTGGCGCAGGAACTGGCCGAACGCATCGACCGCGAGGCCTACGCGCAACAGCAGGTCAACGACCTGTGGCGCACCTTGCCACGCGCCACGCTCAAAGAAGGCGCCACGCCCGAGGCAAAACGTTTCCCCGACGAGCCACAGGAGAACCTGCTCTATTTCATCGAGAAGAACGCGCCGCTGCTGGAACCCTGGCAGCGCGAGATCGTTCGCATCGTGCGCAAGGTGGCGCAGTACTTCTACCCACAGCGCCAGACCCAGGTGATGAACGAGGGCTGGGCCACCTTCTGGCACCACAAGCTGCTGAACACGATGTACGACGACGGTTTCCTGACCGACGGTGTGATGATCGAGTGGCTGACCTCGCACACCAACGTCGTCTACCAGCCCCCAGTGGGCCACCGCGCCTACAGCGGCATCAACCCGTACGCCTTGGGCTTCGCGATGTACACCGACATCAAGCGCATCTGCGAAGCACCCACCGAAGAAGACCGCGCCTGGTTCCCCGACATCGCCGGCAAGCCCTGGCTGCCGGTGCTCGATCACGCCATGCGCAACTTCAAGGACGAGAGCTTCATCGGCCAGTACCTGAGCCCGAAGCTGATGCGCGAGCTGCGCCTGTTTGCCATCACCGACGACGAGAAGCAGGGTGAGCTGGAAGTCAGCGCCATCCACGACGACAGCGGCTACAAGCGCGTGCGCGAGGCCTTGTCGCACCAGTACGACCTGGGTTCGCGTGAACCCAACATCCAGGTCTGGAACGTCAACCTGCGGGGTGACCGTTCACTGACGCTGCGTCACTTTCAGCACAACGACCGGCCGCTGCACGACAGCGGGCAGGAGGTGCTGAAGCACGTGGCGCGGTTGTGGGGCTTCGGCGTGCAGCTGGAAAGCGCCAATGCCAAGGGTGAGGTGACCAAGCGCTGGAGCGTGCCTGGGCCGGCGCCTGCTTGAGCAGGTCGCCGACGTGCGGGCCTTGCTCGTCCACGGCCTCGGCGGTGCCGGCCTGGTGGGCAACGGCAGCGCGGACCCCGCGGTGTGACGTACAGCCGCTGGAGCCCTTCATTTGAGTGTGAACGTGCCTCTAAGATGTGAAGTTGAGTTACGCAGCGAGTTACAGCTGGCAAACTCCGCCTATTCGCCCGAGAGCCCGCACGCTTGCACACGATCCCCAGTCAGACACTCGAAGCGCTTGAGTCGCTGGAGCTGCCGACGCCGCCTGCGGCCTTGCTGACCTTCCTGAAAGCGGTGCGCAGTGACGCCGCTTCCATGGACGAAATGGCCGAGCTGGTGCGGCGCGAGCCGTCGCTGGCGGCGCGCATCCTGACGGTGGCGAACTCCGCGGCCTTCCACGCCGGGGGCGAGTTGCGCAGCCTTCGTCAGTCGCTGCAGGTGCTGGGGATGCGCACCTTGCACAGCGTTGCGGCCTGCTTGGCCGTGCGCGAGACCTTCTCCGGGCTGCCCGGCAGCCGCGCGGGTGACCTGGACGGCTTCTGGCGCCATTCGCTCCTGGTCGCCGAGCTGGCCCAGGTCATTGCGGCCGAGACCGGTCAGGTCGACCCCGAGGAAGCCTATCTCGGCGGTCTGCTGCACGACGTGGGCCAGTTGCTGCTTCTGGGTGGCCTGGGTGCGCGCTACGGCACCCTGCTGGCCGAGGCTGCCGGCGCCGAGCCCGCTCTGGTGCCGCTGGAGCAGGCCGCTTTGTCGACCGACCACGCTGCCGTCGGCGCCTGGCTCATCGACCGCTGGCGGCTGCCGTCGTTCCTGTCCGACGCCGTGCGCTTCCATCACCTGCGCCTGGAGGACGTGGCCGCAGCCGACATGCTGACGCGTGTGCTGTGGGCGGCGCATGCCTGCGAGGCCCTTGCCGCCAACGAAGCCCCCGACGCCGCGGACTTCGAGCTGGTCGGCCAGTTGGTGGGCGTGCCCTCGCTGCTGCTGGCTCGCCTTTACGGGCAGGCGCAGGCCAGCGTGGCGGCGCTGGCCTCCGCGCTGGGTGTCGACGCGTCCAACGCGTCGTCCAGCCTGCCCGTGTGGCGGCCACCGCCCGCGGCGTCACCTTCCGACCCCCAGCGCGAGGGGCTGCGCGACACCGTGGCTTCGATGGCGGCGCTGCAGCCCTTGCAGCACGAGCTCGCCTCGGCTGACAGCGAGTCCCAGTTGCTGGGCGCGGCGCGCGAGTCGGCGCGCATCCTCTTCGGCGTGCGCGACGTCGTCTTTCTGCTGCGCATGGGTGCCGGCGCGTCGCTGTCGGCGCTGTCGCTGCCCGGCCAGCCGCCGCAACTGCAGAAACTGCAGCTCAGCCTGCAACCGCCGGTGGCCGGTGCCTGCGGGCGCGCGGCGTTGGCCGGCCGTGTCTGTTCGACCTTCGAGACGGGCCCGGCGGGGCCGCTGGCCATCACCGACCTGCAGCTCGCCCGCGCGCTGGGTGCCGAAGGCTTGCTGTGCGTGCCGATGGCTGCCGGCGGCGCAGTCCAGGGCGTGATGGTCTGCCCGGTCGGGCGCCTGCAGGCCGAACGACTCGAGCAGCGCCTGGCGCTGCTGAGCAGCTTTGCCGGACTGCTGGCAGGGCACCTGGAGTCCTGGCGCACCTTGCGCGAGCGCGACCGTGAGCAGCAGGCCGCCACCGCCGACCGTTTGCGCCTGCGCGATCGCCAGGTAGCGCACGAGGTGAGCAACCCGCTGGGCATCATCAAGAACTACCTGAACATCGTCCGCCGCAAGCTGCCCGACGGCGTGCAACTGGGCGACGAACTGGATGTGCTGCACGAGGAGATCGACCGCGTGGCGCGCATCGTGCGGCAGCTGGGCGAGCCCGCGGCCGAGCCCGACACCAGCAGCCAAGGCGGTCTGGTGGATCTCAACGCCGCCGTCGACAGTCTGCGTTCGCTTTATGGTGAGCCGCTGTTCGGCCGCGCAGGTGTGAAACTGGTGCTGGAGCTGCAGACCCCGCTGGCACCGGCCCGAGCCGACCGCGACAGCGTGCGACAGCTGCTGCTGAACCTGTGGAAGAACGCTGCCGAAGCCCTGCCTGTGGGCGCGCAGGTGACGACCTCCACCGCCGATCACATCCACCGCGACGGCCGCCTCTATACCCAGCTGTGTGTGGCCGACAACGGGCCCGGCCTGCCTGCCGACGTGATGGCTTCGCTTTTCAAGCCCCTGGGTGCCGCGCGCCGCGCCGGGCATGGCGGCATGGGCTTGTCCATCGTCCATTCGCTGGTCACACGCCTGGGTGGCCATGTGTCCTGCCAGAGCCTGCCCGGCCGCGGTGCGCGCTTCTTCGTGCTGCTGCCCCAGGGCGTGCCGAACGCCAACGCCAATCAGGGGTCTGCATGAACGCCATGGGCCACTCCATCGAGCCGCCCCCGGGTTTGCCGGGCACGCCGCGCTTGTTGCTGGTCGACGACGACGCACGCCTGCGCACCAGCTTCCGCCTGCTGCTGGAACAGCCCGGGCGCGAGATCAGCGAAGCCGCCTCTGGCGAGGAGGCGCTGACGACCTTGAAGCTGCGCGACTTCGACCTCGTGCTGCTCGACATCGGTCTGCCCGGCATATCGGGGCTGGACGTGTTGCGCTGGGTGGCGGAGCACAAGCCGAGCATCGGCGTGATGATGGTCAGCGGCCAGCGCGAGCTGGAAGCCGCGGTGCGCGCGCTTCGACATGGTGCGGTGGACTTCGTGCGCAAGCCGGACGACCTGGACTTCCTTCCTGAACGCGTGGAGCAGACGCTGCTGCGCCTGAACCTGCAGCGTGAACACGCGCAGATGACGGCGAAGCTGGCGCAGTCCGAGCGCCTGCACCGCTTCCTGGTGGAAAGCTCGCCCGACATCGTCTACACGCTGGACGAAGGCGGCTACTTCGTCTACATCAACCCGCGCATCGAGTCGCTGCTCGGCTATGCGCGCAGCGAACTTCTGGGGGGTCATTACGCGCAGATCGTGCACGAGGACGATCTCGCGCTGGCACGGCACGCTTTCGCCGAGAGGCGCAGCGACGAGCGCGCCTCGACCAACATCGAATTGCGCCTGCTCTGCAACCCGAACGCGCAACCCGGCCGGTCTCATCGCCATTTGGTCACCACGGTCAGTGCGATGGGCGTTTACGAATTTGACGTGGCCACCGAGGCCCCGCGCCAGCGTCGACGCTTCATGGGCTCATATGGCGTGGTGCGCGACATCAGCGAGCGCAAGCGCGCCGAAGAGACCATCAGCTTCCAGGCCCTGCACGACCAGCTGACCGACCTGCCCAACCGGCGCCTGTTCAAGGACCACCTCCAGCTGGCGTTGGTGCAGGCTGAACGGCGCGGCCAGCTGGTGGGGGTGATGTTCATCGACATCGACCGCTTCAAACTCGTCAACGACACCTACGGCCACCTGCACGGCGACGAGCTGCTGCGCAGCTTTGCGCAGCGCCTGCGTGCCTGCGTGCGTGCCGGCGACACGGTGGCGCGCCAGGGCGGAGACGAGTTCACCGTGCTGCTGCCCGATCTGCTCAACGTAGACGACGCCTTGCCGATCGCGCAGAAGATCCTGGCCGAGCTGGACGAACCCTTCCTCATCGGTGAGCGCGAATTCCGTGCCACCGCCAGCCTGGGCATCTCCACCTACCCGCGGGACGGCCTCACTGCCGAGCAACTGCTGCAGAACGCCGATATCGCGATGTACCAGGTCAAGAGCGGCGGCCGTAACGGCGGGCGCATGTTCAATGCCGACATGAACACCGGCTACATCAAGCGCCTGGCGCTCGAGAACGACCTTCGTGACGCCATCGCGCAGGGGCAGTTCGAGGCGCATTACCAGCCCCAGGTCAGCCTGCGGCTGGGCCGCGTGGTGGGCGCGGAACTGCTGATTCGCTGGCGCCATCCCGCGCTGGGGCTGCTGATGCCCGGGCAGTTCATCGCGGTGGCCGAGGAAACCGGGCTGATCTGCGGCCTGAGCGACTGGGTGCTCGAGCAGGCTTGCCGCCAGCTGGCGCTGTGGCACCAGGCCGGCTTTTCGCACCTGCGTGTGTCGGTGAACCTGTCTCCACTGGAGCTGGCGCGCACCGACATCGTCGAACGCGTGACCACCCCCATGCTGCGCTACGGCCTGCCTGCCGGCTCGCTGGAAATCGAGATCACCGAGAACATGCTGCTGGAAGAGGGCCCCAGCATCGTCGACAAGCTCGAGTGCCTGCGCCAGCAGGGCGTGCGCGTGGCCATCGACGACTTCGGTACGCGCTATTCGTCGTTGAACTACCTGCGCCGCTTCCCCATCCACTGCCTGAAGATCGACCAGTCCTTCGTGCGCGATCTGACGCCGGACGGCGTCGAGTCCCCCATCATCCAGGCCATCGTCGGCATCGCACGCGGCTTCAACCTGCACCTCGTGGCCGAGGGGGTCGAAACCGAGTACCAGTTGCACGCATTGCAGGCCCTGGGTTGCGACGAGGTGCAGGGCTACCTGCTGGGCCGGCCGATGACGGCCGAGGCCATGACTACCGTACTGGCCACCCCGCCGCTGCTGCCGGTGCCGCAGGACGGCTGAGCGCCGCCGGGCGGCGGCTCCGACTAAAAAGGGTCAGGTCTTGCCTTTTGCCAAGATCAGACCCCCCGAGCCCCACGCTCCCGCCTATCGCCCACCGCCTTCGCCAGGGGACCTCTGATGAACGATGGCAGGAGTCGCGCCCCATTTCTCTCGAGGCCGGCCTGTTCTTGCTTCCCCGTCCACCAGGCCCGTGCAACGGCGCTGGCCCGAGCTGTGCCCGGCGACTCGCCCAGGTCCAATCGACCGGACGTGCCGGCGACTGAAGACCCGCGCCCTATTCCTCAGCCGGCGGCAGCCCCAGGCTTTCCAGGTCGGCCAGATCCTTCAGGCGTCCCGTCGCCCGCTTGTTGGCCACAAAGTCGTCCAGCCCGATGAGGTTCAGATCCAGCCCGTCCACGCCCAGCGTCACCCGGCGGGACCAGCACGCACCGAACTCCACGCCGTCGATGGCGGTCAGCAAATCGATGCGGCGGGGTGGGTGGCCCAGTTGCACCACCGAATCGGCGTCGAAGTCAGCCGCTGTCAGACCCAGCGATCCGAAACCGAACTGCCGCAGGGCGCGCAGCAGGCGTTCGATATTGGTCGGGTCGGGGCCGATCCAGAAGTCGATGTCGCCCGTGTAGCGCGGGTGGCCATGGGCCGCCAGCGCGTAGCCGCCGACCAGCAAGTACTCAACGCCCTGTGCGGCGAGCGACTCGGCAAACTCTTTGAAGTCGCGGTTCAGCATCGTGCCCGGCTCGTGGCGGCTCGGCTTCCCGGCGCAGGGCTTCGACGGCTGCCAGGCGCTGGGCCATGCTGCGCTCACGCCAGAACGCCAAGTCGAGCATCGCTTGCTGGTGACGGGGGATGCGCGCCAGGGTTTTCTCCATGGGTCGATTTTCGCTGTCCGCTGCAGGGCTGTCCAGACACAACGGGGGAGATCGGGAATCAGGTCTTGCTGCTTGCCTCCCAGGAATCTCTGCGATGGCTCGCCCTCTGCGCCACGCCCACTTCGGGCGCCACCTGCGCTCGCGTGAACCGAACATCCAGGTCTGAAACGGCAAGCTGCGGGGCGACCGGTCACTGACGCTGCGCCACCTCCAGCAAAACGACCACCCGCTGCACGACAGCGGGCAGGAAGTGCTGAAGCACGTGGCGCGGCTGCGGGGTTTCGGTGTGCAGCTGGAGTGTGCCAACGCCAAGGGCGAGGTGGCGAAGCGCTGGAGCGTGCCGGGGCCGGCGCAGGCTTGACTGTCAGCTGTCCACCTTCACATTCCCCTCCTTCACCACCCGCGCCCACTTCACCTGCTCGCTCTGGATGAACTGCGCGAACTTCTCGCGCGTGCCGCCGCCGTCCTCGGCGCCGTAGGTCTCCATCTGCGCCTGCACGTCGGGCATGGCCAGCACGGTGTTGACGTCGCGGTTGATCTTGTCGGCAATCGCCGGTGACAGGCCCTTGGGCGCCACCAGGCCGTACCAGACCGTGGCTTCGAAGCCGTCGAAACCCTGCTCCTGCATCGTCGGCACCGTCGGGTGGCCCTTGGCGCGCTTCAGGCGCGTCTGCGCAATCGCCACCACCTTGCCGCTCTTCACGTGCGGCGTGGCCGAGGTCATGGTCTCGAAGCTGTACTGCACCTGGCCGCCCATCAGGTCGGTCAGCGCCGGGCCGCTGCCCTTGTAGGGCACGTGGATGGCATCCACCTTCGCCTGCACCTTGAACATCTCCAGCGCCAGATGCTGCGCCGAGCCCTGGCCGGCCGAAGCGAACGCCACCTTGCCGGGTTCGGCCTTGCAGCGCGCGACGACTTCCGCCACGCTCTTGTTCGGCACGTTGGGATTGGCGATCAACAGGTTGGGCGTCACGCCCACCATGCAGATCGGGGTGAAGTCGGTCTGCGCGTTGTAGCGCAGCTTGGCGCCCTGCAGCGCCGGGCCCAGGGCATGGCTGTTGATGTGCGCCATCAGCAGCACGCTGCCGTCGCCGGGCTGCTGCGCGGTGTACTCGGCGGCGATCAGTCCGGCCGCGCCGGCCTTGGTCTCGACGATGACCTGCTGGTTCCACATCGTCGTGAGCTTGGCGCCGACCACACGCGCCAGCGCGTCGGTGCCGCCGCCCGGCGGAAAGCCGACGACGATCTTCACCGGTCCGCTCGGCCAGGCCGGCTGGGCCCAGGCCGAGGGCAGGGCGATGGCGGCGGCGGCGCCTTGGATCAGGGAGCGTCTTTGCATGGTGGGGGGTCTCCTGTCGGGGTTCGGTTGGATCGGATGATTCGTCAGGCGCTGTGCGCTGCGGGGTGTTCGGCAAAGTGGTCCATCAGCGCCTGCACGCCGCTGCCGGCCAGCTTCACGCCAGCCAGCTTCAGGCCCATCTCGCAGCCGCCGACGGTGGCCACCAGGGTGAGGTCGTTGCAGTCGCCCAGGTGGCCGATGCGGAACATGCGGCCCTTCACCTTGCCCAGGCCGGTGCCCAGGCTGAGGTCGAAACGCGTGTGGATGAGCTTGCGCACGGCATCCGCGTCCACGCCCACGGGTGTGACCACGCCGGTGAGCACCGGCGAATACACGGCCGCGTCGGCGCACTGGATGGGCAGGCCCCAGGCGGTGACGGCGGCGCGCACACCGGCGGCCCAGCGCTGGTGGCGCGCGAACACGGTGTCCAGGCCGTGCTCCAGCACCATCTCCAGCGCCTCGTGCAGGCCGTAGAGCAGGTTGGTGCTGGGCGTGTAGGGCCAGTAGCCGCCCTTGTTCATCTCGACGATCTCGTCCCAGGCCCAGAAGCTCTTCGGCAGCCGGGCGCCTTTGCTGACCTCCAGCGCTCGCGGGCTCAGTGCGTTGAAGCTGATGCCCGGCGGCAGCATCAGGCCCTTCTGCGAACCGCTGATGGCCACGTCCACGCCCCAGGCGTCGTGGCGGTAGTCGGCGCTGGCCAGGCCCGAGATGGTGTCGACCATCAGCAGCGCCGGATGCTTCGCGCTGTCGATGGCGCGGCGCACGGCGGCGATGTCGCTGGTGACGCCGGTGCTGGTCTCGTTGTGCACCACGCACACGGCCTTGATCTGGTGCCCGGTGTCGGCGCGCAGGCGTTCTTCGATCAGCGCCGCATTCACGCCGCGCCGCCAGCTGACAGGCAGGCCGGTCTCGGCGCAAGTGCCGGGCTCGGCGATGAACTCGGTCTTCAGCCCCAGGCGCGTGGCCATCTTCTGCCACAGCGTGGCGAACTGGCCCGTCTCGTACATCAGCACCAAATCGCCCGGGCTCATGGTGTTGGCCAGCGCGGCTTCCCAGGCGCCCGTGCCGCTGGCCGGGTAGATGGCCACCGGGTGCTTCGTCTGGAAGACCTGTTGGATGCCGGCCAGCAGCTTCAGCCCCAGCGCGCCGAACTCGGGGCCGCGGTGGTCGATGGTGGGCAGGCTCATCGCCCGCAGGATGCGGTCGGGCACCGGGCTGGGGCCGGGAATCTGCAGGAAGTGGCGGCCGGTGGGGTGCTGGTTCAGCGTGAGCATCGGAAATCCTTTCGGGCCGAAGTTTTGCATGCAAAAGAGCCGAATGCCTGATGGATAACCCTGGGTGGCAAGCCCATCGCGGCCCTTGGATTTGCATGCAAAATGTCAAGACCATGGCCGACATCATCGATCTGAGCCACGCCGGCCTGCACGAGCAGGCCGCTGCGCGGCTGCGCAACATGCTGGTGGAGGGCCGCATTGCCCCCGGTGCCAAGCTCAACGAACGTGAACTGGCCGAGGCACTGCACGTCTCGCGCACGCCGCTGCGCGAGGCCATCAAGATGCTGGCCAGCGAAGGCCTGGTCGACCTGCTGCCCAACCGCGGCGCGGTGGCCGTGAAGCTCACCGAGGCCGACGTGCAACACAGCTTCGAGCTGCTGGCCGAACTGGAAGGGCTGGCCGGCGAACTGGCGGCGCAGCGCATCGACGATGCTGCCCGCAACGAACTGCGCGCCAAGCACTTCGAGATGATGGCCTGCCATGCGCGGCGCGACCTCTCGGGCTACTACCGGCTGAACGCGCTCATCCACGCCGGCATCAGCGCCTCGGCGGCCAACCCGGTGCTGACGCACACCTATGGCCAGGTCAACGCGCGCGTGCAGAGCCTGCGCTTCCGCACCAACCAGGATGAAGCCAAGTGGCAGCGTGCGATGCACGAGCACACCCAGATGATGGACGCGCTGGACGCGCGCGACGGCGCCGCGCTGCGCGCCATCCTGAGAACCCACCTCGAACACAAGCGCGACACCGTGCTGGCGCTGATGCACGCCGGCGAACTGGGCCAGGCGCCGCAAGGACGGCAGGCATGAACGCCACGACGAAGACCGAGACCGCGCGGCTGGCCGATGCGCCTGTCGTCCCCGCGCACCCGCACACCACGTTGCCGCCTAACGAGACATGCGAGGCGCTGGCGCGACGCCTGCGCGCCGAGACACGTGGTGAAGTGCTGTTCGACGCCGCATCACGTGGCCGTTATGCCACCGATGCGTCGGCCTACCAGATCACCCCCGTCGGCGTCTTCGTGCCCACCACGCCGGACGAGGCGGCCATCGCGCTGGCCGTCGCGCGCGAGTTGAAGGTGCCGGTGCTGGCACGCGGCGGCGGCACCAGCCAGTGCGGCCAGACCACGGGTGCGGCGTTGGTCGTCGACTGCAGCAAGCACTTGCGGCGTGTGCTCGACGTGGACGTCGAAGCGCGCACTGCCACCGTCGAGCCCGGCCTGGTGCTCGACCACCTCAACGCGGCGTTGAAGAAACACGGCCTGTGGTTCCCGGTGGACGTGTCCACCGGCGCGCAGGCCACGCTGGGCGGCATGGCGGGCAACAACAGCTGCGGCAGCCGCAGCATCGCCTACGGCAACATGGTGCACAACGTCACCGGCGCGCAGGCCTGGCTGGCCGATGGTGAGCTCGTCGAGTTCGGCCGTGTCGACCAGGCCAGCGGCAAGGCGGTGCAGATCGCCGACTTCGTGCGTGGCCTGGCCGAACAGCACCGGGCCGAGATCGAGGCCCACTGGCCCAAGGTGATGCGCCGCGTGGCCGGCTACAACCTCGACATCTTCCATCCGCAGAGCGAGCTGCCCTACACGCAAGACGGCAGCGTCAACCTGGCGCACCTGCTGGTGGGCAGCGAGGGCACGCTGGCCTTCACGAAGAGCCTGACGCTGCCGCTGGCCGAACTGCCGCGCGGCAAGGTGCTCGGCGTCGTGAACTTCAGCAGCTTCCACGCCGCGATGGATTCGGCGCAGCACATCGTCAAGCTCGGCCCCACCGCGGTGGAACTGGTCGACCGCACCATGGTCGAGCTGGCGCTCACCAACCCGGCCTTCCGGCCGACGATGCAGACGGCGCTGATCGGCCGGCCCGAGGCCATCCTGCTCGTCGAGTTCGCCGGCCCCGACCGCGCTGCGCTGCTGCACAAGCTGCGCGACCTGGTAGCGCTGATGGGCGACCTGGGCCTGCCCGGCAGCGTCGTCGAGATGCCCGACGAAGCGGCGCAGAAGAACCTCTGGGAGGTGCGCAAGGCGGGCCTGAACATCATGATGTCGCTGAAGGGCGACGGCAAGCCGGTGAGCTTCATCGAGGACTGCGCCGTGCCACTGGTGCATCTGGCCGAATACACCGACGCATTGACCGAAGTCTTCGCTCGCCACGGCACACGCGGCACGTGGTACGCGCACGCCAGCGTGGGTACGCTGCACGTACGGCCCATCCTCGACATGCGGGTGGACGGTGGCGCACGCATGCGCGCCATCGCCGAAGAGGCGTCGGCGCTCGTGCGCAGGTTCAAGGGCGCGTACTCGGGGGAGCATGGCGACGGCCTCTGCCGCGGCGAGTGGATCGAGTGGCAGTTCGGCCGCAAGCTGAACGACGCCTTCCGCGCCATCAAGCAGCAACTCGACCCGGGTAACCTCTTGAACCCCGGCAAGATCATCGACCCGCCGAAGATGGACGACGGCGCGTTGCTGCGCTACCCGCCGGCCTCGGCGCCGAAGCCTTATCGGCGAATCGCACTGACACCGGTGCTCGACTGGTCGGCCTGGAACGTCAAGGCCGACCCCGTCACCGAAGTCACCACCGCGCCCGGCACCGGCGGCGACAGCACGCACGGCCTGGCGATGGCCGTGGAGATGTGCAACAACAACGGCCACTGCCGCAAGTTCGACGCCGGCACCATGTGCCCGAGCTACCGCGTCACGCGCGACGAGCAGCACGTGACGCGCGGCCGCGCGAACACCTTGCGCCTGGCGCTGAGCGGGCAGCTCGGCCCCGACGCCTTCACGTCTGACGCCGTCGCCGAGGCGATGGAACTCTGCGTCGGCTGCAAGGGCTGTAAGCGTGAATGCCCCACCGGCGTGGACATGGCGCGGCTGAAGATCGAGTTCACCGCGCAGCGCAAACAGCGCGACGGCTTCACGCTCAAGGACAGGATGCTGGCCGGTCTGCCGCAGCAGGCGCACCGCGCCGCCGCGATACCCGGCCTCGCCGCGCTGCTGAACCTGCGCAACACGTCACCACTGCTGCGACGCCTGGGTGAACGGCTGATGGGCGTGACGGCGCAACGCGCGCTGCCGGCCTTCCGCCGCGACACCTTCTGGCGCAACCCTGGCGCCACGCCCTTCGTCGGCCGCGACGAGGCGCTCGCCGCTGCCCGCGCCGGCAACAAGGTCGCCGTGCTCTTCGTCGACAGCTTCACCGGCGGCTTCGAGACCGAGAACGCCCACGCCGCCGCGCAGGTGCTGCACGCCGCCGGCTACGCGCTGCACACGGTCAGCAAGGTGGGAGGCCACCATTGCTGCGGCCGCACGCAGCTGGCCGCGGGCATGGTGGACGCGGCCCGCGCCTCGCTCTCGGCGCTGCTCGACGCGCTGCTGCCGCTGGCTGAAGCCGGCATCGCCATCGTCGGCCAGGAGCCGAGTTGCCTGCTGACGCTGCGCGACGAGGCACTGGCGCTCAAGCTCGGCCCCAAGGCCGAGACGGTGGCCGCGCAGGCGCTGCTGTTCGAGGAGTTCATTGCCCGCGAAGTGAAGGCCGGCCGCTTCAGCCTGCAGCTGAGACCGCTCGGCAAGCCGCTGCTGGTGCACGGCCACTGTCATCAGAAGGCCTTCGGCGCGGTGAGCCCGCTGCTCGACGTGCTGAGGCTGATCCCCGGCGCGCAGCCGCAGCTCATCGAAAGCTCGTGCTGCGGCATGGCCGGCAGCTTCGGCTACGAAGCGAAGCACCAGGAAGTCTCGATGCAGATGGCCGAGGCCACGTTGCTGCCGGCCATCCGCCAGCAGCCGGACGCCGTGGTGGTGGCCGACGGCACCAGCTGCCGCCACCAGATCGCCGACGGTGCGCAGCGCCAAGCCGTGCACGCGGCGCGACTGCTGGCTTCGCTGCTGTAACCGCGGGCGCCAGCGAGGCCCCTGCCGGCTGCCGTGGGCCGTTCAGCTGACGTCGCGCCGTGGGGGCGTCGTGCAGGCCGTCGGGTCGGCGACGAAGAGCCAGCCCAGGGCCACGGCGGCCGGCACGGCCAGGAACCAGGCGCTTGTGCCGCCCAGCCACAATCCGAACGCGCCGACGGCCAGGCCGGCGGCCGTGCAGGCCAGCAACAGCACGAGACGGGCGCGTGTTTTCACCCCGAGCCTCAGTCGAAGCTGAACACCTTCCCCGGGTTCATGATGTTCTGCGGATCCAGCGCGCGCTTGATGGCGCGCATCGCGGCCACCGCGGGCGCGCCGGCCTCTTCCAGCAGGTAGCCCATCTTGTGCAGGCCGACGCCATGTTCGCCGGTGCAGGTGCCTTCCAGCGCCAGCGCGCGCCGCACCATCTTCACGTTCAGCGCTTCGGCCGCGGCGAGTTCGGCGGGGTCGTTCGGGTCCATCAGGTAGGTGAGGTGGAAATTGCCGTCGCCGACATGGCCGACGATCCAGTACGGGATGCCCGAGGCGTCGGCCTCTTCGACGCTGGCGTTGATGCTCTCGGCCAGGCGTGAGATCGGCACGCAGGTGTCGCTGCTCTGCGAACGGCAGCCGGGGCGTGTCTGCAGCGCTGCGAAATAGGCCTGGTGGCGCGCCGTCCACAGCTTCGTTCGCTCTTCGGGCGTCCTCGCCCACTGGAAGTCCTCGCCGCCGTGGTCGCGCGCCAGCGCCTGCACCGTCTCGGCCTGCTCCTTCACGCCGGCCTCGCTGCCGTGGAACTCCATCAGCAGCATCGGCGCCTCGCGCAGGCCCAGCTTGCTGTAGGCGTTGACGGCGCGGATGGCGTTGGCGTCCAGCAGTTCGCAGCGCGCGATGGGCACGCCCATCTGGATGGTCTGGATCGTGGTGCGCACCGCCGCGTCGATGCTCGGGAAGTGGCAGATCGCCGCGCTCACCGCCTCGGGCAGCGGGTAGAGCTTGAGCGTGACCTCGGTCATCACGCCCAGCGTGCCTTCGCTGCCGACGAACAGGCGCGTCAGGTCGTAGCCGGCGCTGCTCTTCTTTGCCCGCGTGCCGGTGTGCATCAGCTCGCCGGACGCGTTCACGACGGTCAGCCCCAGCACGTTCTCGCGCATCGTGCCGTAACGCACGGCGTTCGTGCCGCTCGCACGTGTGGCGGCCATGCCGCCCAAAGTGGCGTTGGCGCCGGGGTCGATGGGGAAAAACAGGCCGGCGTCCTTCAGCTCGCGGTTGAGCTGCTCGCGCGTGACACCGGCCTGCACGGTGGCCGTCAGGTCGTCGGCGTGGATGTGCAGCACGCGGTCCATGCGGCTGAGGTCCAGGCTGACCCCGCCCTGCAGCGCCAGCAGGTGGCCTTCGAGGGAGGTGCCGACTCCGAAGGGGATCACCGGCACCGCGTTCGCCGCGGCCAGCTTCACCACGGCCACCACGTCTTCGGTGCTCTCGCAGAAGACAACGGCCTCCGGCGGCGCGGCGTCGTAGAAGCTCTCGCCGCGGCCGTGTTGTTCGCGGATGCCGGCGGCGGTGCTGCAGCGCGCGCCGAAACGTTCGCGCAGCGCGGCCAGCATCGCCGGCGGCACCGGGCGGTGCGGATGGGCAGGCAGCACGTGGTCGGGCAGGGGGGCGTTCATGGCGGGTCTCCGGCGGGCGGCATGCGGCAGTCATCGTAGGCCAACCGCAAGGCGCATGGCGCCACGCCGTGATGCGGGCACCCGGTCCGCGACCGACGCCGGCATGGAAATCCCCCCGAAATCCCCTTGATTTCGGCCACCGCCCCGAGCCATTCTGTGCCGAAATGGAGGCCAGCAACGACTCGCCATCGGAGCCCGCCATGCCGCAGCCGCAGACCCTCATTCCCGACCGCGCCGAGTTCGTGGACGTGCTCGACCTGATGCGCCGCGGCCACCTGCTGGCGCAGAACGGCGATGACGACGACTGCTGCATGCTCAGCGGGGCGCGCGTCATGCACTCGATGCCGACGCTGCGCGCCTTCGGCCTCATCGACCCCGTCAAGCTGCCCGACCAGCGGCCGCGCACGCAGTGCTACCGCCTGTCCAGCCAAGGGCGCCACTTCGCCGAACGAGCCTGGTCGGAGTGGAAGCGCAAGCCGCTGCTGCAGCGCATGGTCGTTCGGCCCGCGCCCTGCCGGTCGATGGCGTTGGTGGTCCAATACGTGGCTTCGACACCGCTTTCGCCTCTGCCATGTCCAACCGCCTGACCCAGATCGCGACCCGCACCGGCGACGACGGCTCCACTGGCCTGGGCGACGGCTCGCGGACGCGCAAGGATGCGCTGCGTGTGCAGGCCATGGGCGACGTCGACGAGCTGAACTCGGGCCTGGGCGTGCTGCTGGCCGAGCCGCTGCCCGACGACGTGCGGGCGCTGCTGGTGACCATCCAGCACGAGCTCTTCAACCTGGGCGGTGAACTTTCGATCCCGGGCTTCACCTTGCTCAAGGCCGACGCCGTGCTGCGCCTGGACGAGGCGCTGGCGCACTACAACGAACAGCTGCCGCGGCTGAAGGAATTCATCCTGCCGGCCGGCACGCGCAGCGCGGCGCTGGCGCATGTCAGCCGCACGGTGGCGCGCCGCGCTGAACGGGCCGTGGTGGCACTGCACGCCGTGGAAGCGGTAAACGACGCGCCGCGCCAGTACCTCAACCGGCTGAGCGACCTGCTCTTCGTGCTGGCTCGCGTGCTGAACCGCGCCAATCTCGACGGGCTGGGCGGCGACGACGTCTACTGGCGCAGCGAGAAGCTGGCGCGCGGCGGCGACGAGTAGCGCGGCATCCCCTTGCCGCCATCGGCGGCGCCGGGTGCTCAGTAGTTGATGCTGTTGCCGTGCAGGTCCACGGTGACCAGAGGCCGTCCCAGCGCCGCGAGCGTGGCGCGCGCAAACGCCTGGGACCAGGCGTCGTCGTCGGTGAACTTGGAGGCGGGTACGGTCTGCGCCAGCGCCATCACCTTGTCGGCGGTGAGCACCTTGCCGGTGCTGCGCAGCGGCTCGCACTCCTGCGCCACGAACTGCTCGTCGAGCCATTGCCGGGCCTCGAAAGAAGCCATCTCGGGCTGGTCGGCGTGCACGGTGATCTCGTGGGTGCGTTGGGGAGCGAACTGGATGACGACGGTCTTGCGCATGGCGGCGGTTCTCCTCTTCGGCAGCATAAGCCGACCGTGGCGGCGCGGGAATGGGGGCAGATCAAGCCACGCGGTCTCTCAGCCGGCGTGCCGCCGCCGCGCCTTCACCGCCGCGCCCAGGATGTCGAGCACGTTCACGGTGTCGTCCCAGTTGATGCAGGCGTCGGTGATGCTCTGGCCGTAGGCCAGCTTGGCAGGGTCGTCCTTGCCCGGGGTGAACTTCTGCGCGCCGCCGTGCAGATGGCTTTCGACCATCACGCCGAAGACGCAGCGCGTACCGGCCTCCAGCTGCGCAGCCACGTCGCGCATCACGTCGATCTGGCGCTGGTGCTGCTTGCTGCTGTTGGCGTGGCTGGCGTCGATCATCAGCCGGCAGGGCAGCTTGGCGGCCTCGATCTCGGCGCAGGCTGCGGCCACGTGGGCGGCGTCGTAGTTCGGTTCCCTGCCGCCGCGCAGGATGACGTGGCAGTCCTTGTTGCCGCGCGTCTCGACGATGGCCACCTGGCCGTTCTTGTGCACCGACAGGAAGTGGTGGGGTCGCGCCGCGGCCTGGATGGCGTCGGTGGCGATCTTGATGTTGCCGTCGGTGCCGTTCTTGAAGCCCACGGGCGCGCTCAGGCCGCTGGCCAGCTCGCGGTGCACCTGGCTTTCCGTGGTGCGCGCGCCGATGGCGCCCCAGGCGATGAGGTCGCCGATGTACTGCGGGCTGATGACGTCGAGGAACTCGCTGCCCGCCGGCACGCCCAGACGGTTGATGTCCACCAGCAGCTGGCGCGCGATGCGCAGGCCTTCGTGGATGCGGTAGCTCTCGTCGAGGTAGGGGTCGTTGATCAGCCCCTTCCAGCCCACCGTGGTGCGTGGCTTCTCGAAGTAGACGCGCATCACCACTTCCAGCTCGCCGGCGTGTTGGTCGCGCGCCACCTTCAGCTTGCGCGCGTACTCCAGCGCGGCAGCGGGGTCGTGGATGCTGCAGGGGCCGACGATGACGAGCAGGCGGTCGTCCTCGTGGTTCATGATGCGGCGGATGGCCGCGCGCGTGCCGCTGATGAGGGTCTCCACCGGCGTGCCTGCGATGGGGAAGAAGCGGATCAGGTGTTCCGGCGGCGGCAGCGGCGTGACGTCGCGGATGCGCTGGTCGTCGGTCTGGCTGGTCTTCTCGCTGAGGGCCAGGCGCTCGTCGCCGGGGGTCGCTTGCTTGGGGCTCATGGGGCTCTTTCGTGGGGTGCCATCAACACGCCGGCAACAAAAAACCGCCGGGGCTGCCGGCGGTTGGTTGGGGGTGCGTTGCCTGTCTGTCCTGCTTACGCGCTTGCCTCTCCAACCGCCGTGCGGTGCGAGAACCAAAAATACGTAAAGAAGAAGCTTGCGGGACGCATGGCCGCGAATGTAGCACGCACTTCACGGCGTGAGGCTGACGGCGGGCGGCGGTGCGTCGGGCCCGGGTGGCGTCACGGGTGGAGCCACGGGCAGGTGCTGCGGCGCGGTGACGCCCATCGAGACATACAGGCTCGTCACCGCCTCGACGCTCAGCGCGGCCGGCGTCACCCAGTCCTCAGGCACGAAGAGCAGCCCGCCGCCGATGGGCACCGGCGCGGTGGGCACCAGCACGGCCAGGCAGCGGCGGCCGTCGACCAGCAGCACTTCGGCGGCGGTCTGCAGCGCCAGCACTGCTGCGCCGCCCTCCGCGCCGCCGAAGCGCACCCACACCGCGCGCATCGCGCGTGCGGCGCCGGGATCGCGGCGGGCGAACAGCGCCACCAGCTTCTGCGCCATCTCGTAGACCTGGCGTACCAGCGGAATGCGCCGCATCACGCCGTCCAGCAGGCGCACCATGCCGCGCTGCAACCCCAGTTCCACCAGCCCGCCCAGGCCCACCAGCGCCAGCGCCACGAGGCCGATGCCGATCAGGTAGCCCACCACCTCCGAGCCCGTGACGCCCAGGCCGATGGCCACCAGCAGTGAACCCACGGCGCTGTTCGGCCCCAGCCAGCGGAACAGCACGCTGGCGGCCCAGGCGAAGATGGCCACCGTGGCGGCCAGCGGCAGCGCGGCGACGACGCCGGTGACGAAGAGTCTCAGCAGGTGGCGGGGGGCGCGTTTCATGCGGGGATTGTCTCTGGCGGCGTGGCAGGCACCCACCGCCTGGCGTGTGCCGTGCGGTTCAGTTCGGCTGCGCGTCGAAGCCAGCGGCGGCCAGGCAAGCCACCACCTCGGCGACATGCGCGCGGTTGCGTGTCTGCAGTACCAGTTCGACCTCGACGCTCTGCGCCGACAGCGTGGAGAAGGCGCGCTGGTGGTGCACCTCGTCGATGTTGGCGCCGGCCTCGGCGACGACGGCGGTGATGCGCGCCAGCACGCCGGGCGTGTCGCGCGCGTTGACGCGGATGCGTGCCAGCCGGCCGGCGCGCACCATGCCGCGCTCGATGATGGCGGCCAGCAGCAGTGGGTCGATGTTGCCGCCGCACAGCACCAGGCCGACCTTCCGACCGGCGTAACGCGCCGGGTCCTTCAGCAGCGCCGCCAGGCCCGCTGCGCCGGCGCCTTCGACGAGCGTCTTCTCGATCTCAAGCAGCATCACGATGGCCTGCTCGATGTCGCCTTCGTCCACCAGCACCAGGTCGTCGACGAGCCGGCCGATGATCTCGCGCGTGATCTGCCCCGGCTGGCCCACCGCAATGCCTTCGGCGATGGTGCTCGCGCCCTGCGGGTGCTGCGTGCCCTTGACGACATTGACCATCGCGGGAAAGCGGCTGGTCTGCACGCCGATGATTTCGATGCCCGGCTTGAGATGGCGCGCCGCGGTGGCGATGCCGCTGACGAGCCCGCCGCCGCCCACCGCGACGACCAGCGTGTCGAGCTCGGGCTGGGCGTGCAACATCTCCAGGCCGATGGTGCCCTGGCCGGCGATCACCGCTTCGTCGTCGAAGGGGTGGATGAAGTCCAGTCCTTCCTGCTCCGCCAGCGTCAGCGCATGGTCGCGCGCCTGGTCGAAGGTCTCGCCGTGCAGCACGACCACGGCGCCGAAGCCGCGCGTGCGTTCCACCTTCACCATCGGCGTGGCCACCGGCATCACGATCACCGCGCGCAGGCCCAGACGTTGCGCGTGGTGCGCCACGCCTTGCGCGTGGTTGCCGGCCGACGCGGCGACCACGCCGCGAATCGGCTGGCCGCTTTCGATCATCGACGACAGCTTGTTCAACGCGCCACGTTCCTTGAACGACGCGGTGAACTGCAGGTTCTCGAACTTCAGGAAGACTTGCGCGCCGACGATCTGGCCCAGCGTGCGGCTCTCGACACAGGGCGTGTCCAGCACCTGGCCGGCCAGCCGTGCGGCAGCCGCCTCGATCTCCAAAAAGCTCAGGCCCATCGCGCCTGAGAGACCAAGCTTCCCGCCACGGAACCGGCTCTGCCGGGCCGTAGGTGGACGACCCCCTCGGGGGGTACCGAGCGGGGCGAGGTTGGGGGCTTCATCTAGGCGGTGCCGCCGACGGTGAGCCGGTCGATTCGCAGCGTCGGCTGGCCCACGCCCACCGGCACGCTCTGGCCATCCTTGCCGCACACGCCGACGCCGGTGTCGAGCTCGAGGTCGTTGCCGATCATGCTCACGCGGTTCATCGCCTCGGGGCCGTTGCCCACCAGCGTGGCACCCTTCACCGGGTACAGGATCTTGCCGTTCTCCACCCAGTAGGCCTCGCTGGCGCTGAAGACGAACTTGCCGCTGGTGATGTCGACCTGGCCGCCGCCGAAATTCGTGGCGTAGAGACCCCGCTTGATGCTGGCGATGATCTCTTCCTTGGTCTTGTCGCCGGCCAGCATGTAGGTGTTGGTCATGCGCGGCATCGGCACGCTGGCGTAGCTTTCGCGGCGGCCGTTGCCGGTGGGCTTCACGCCCATCAGGCGCGCATTCAGGCTGTCCTGGATGTAGCCCTTGAGGATGCCGTCCTCGATCAGCACGTTCTTCTGCGTGGCGTGTCCTTCGTCGTCGACGTTCAGGCTGCCGCGGCGGTCGGCCAGCGTGCCGTCGTCGAGCACGGTCACGCCCTTGGCCGCCACGCGCTGGCCGATGCGGCCGCTGAAGGTGGACGAACCCTTGCGGTTGAAGTCGCCTTCCAGCCCGTGGCCCACCGCTTCGTGCAGCAGCACGCCGGGCCAGCCGGGGCCGAGCACGACGGTCATCTCGCCGGCCGGCGCGGGGCGGCTGTCGAGGTTGGTGAGTGCGGCGTTCACCGCATGGTCGACGTACTGCTGCAGCACGGCGTCCTGGAAGTAGCCCAGGCCGAAGCGCCCGCCGCCGCCGCCGCTGCCCACCTCGCGGCGGCCGTTCTGCTCGGCGATGACGGTGACGTTCAGCCGCACCAGCGGACGCACGTCGGCGGCCCGGGTGCCGTCGGCGCGGGCCACCAGCACCACGTCGTACTCGGCGGACAGGCTGGCCATCACCTGCGCCACGCGCGGGTCCTTGGCGCGCGCCATCTTCTCCACCCGTTCCAGCAGCGCCACCTTCTGCGTGCTGTCGAGCGTGGCGATGGGGTCGGTGGGCGCGTACAGCTTGCGGCTGCCGGCCACCTTGGGCGCGCTGGCGAGCTTCACGCGCTTGTTCTGGCCGGCCGCGGCGATGGTGCGCACGGTGCGTGCGGCGTCCATCAGCGCATCTTCGCTGAGGTCGTCGGAATAGGCGAAGGCGGTCCTTTCGCCGGCCACGGCGCGCACGCCCACGCCCTGGTCGATGCTGAAGGAGCCGCTCTTGACGATGCTCTCTTCCAGGCTCCAGCCCTCGTGGCGCGTGGTCTGGAAGTAGAGGTCGGCGTCGTCGACACGGTGCTCGCGGATCGTCGACAGCGCCCGCTGCAGCGTGGCTTCGCTGATGCCGAAGGGTTCGAGCATCAGCCCCTGTGCGATGGCCAGGCGTTCGACGGTGGGTTCGCGGGTGATCATGGCGGGCGGGCCCTGCTGGACGACGGTGGGCATTCATTGTAGGAGGGGCCCCTTCCGCCATCTGGGCACGCGGGGCATCAGTTCCCGCGATGAAAGAACCCCGCCGAGGCGGGGTTCGTCGGGTCGGTGCGTGCGGCCGTGTTGCGCGGCCTGCACCGACCCATCCGGGCGGACTTCAGGCGGTGCCGGCCCTGCCGGTCACCGTGCCCTCAATCACCGCCCGGCAGCCTTGCCCTCACTGGATGACCAGGGGCTCGGTGTGGGCCGCGGCCTTCTTCGGCAGCGTCAGCGTGAGCACGCCGTCCAGGTACTTCGCTACGGCCTTTTCGCGGTCGAGTTCGTAGCCCAGGTTGAACATGCGGCTGGTGTAGCCAAAGCTGCGTTCGCTGCGCAGCACGCGGCCTTCCTTCTTCTCTTCCACGTCCTTCTTCACCTCGGCGGTGATGAGGACCTGCGGCCCTTCGATCTCGACATGGATGTCTTCCTTGCGTACGCCGGGAATCTCGGCCTTCACCGTGTAGGCGTCATCGACTTCACTGACGTCGATCTTGATCTGCGGTGCCTCGGCCGGGGTTTCCCAACGGTAGGGCCGCATGAAGGTGCGGAACGCGTCATCGAGCGTGAAGGGCTCGCCACTGAACAGCGACGGTAGGCGGGTGGTGTTCATGACAACTCCTCTTGTGCCTGTCTACGCGGCACGGCCCCGCGTAAAGCCACCGTTGCCTGACTACCTTTCGTGGCCTGCCACCTTGGGTAGGGCAGCGGCACTCACTATCCTAGCCAGCGCGCTGCCCGTCCATTTGATCTGCGACATCAAATTTCCACCTCGGGGGGCTGGCGCCGTTCGCGCCGCGCAACCCACAGCGTGGCCGCCACGATCACCGCGCCGCCCAGCAGCGTGGTCTGCGTCGGCAGGTCGGCAAACAGCAGCCAGCCCAGCGCCGAGGCCCACACCAGTTCTAGGAACTTCACCGACTGCGTCGACGAGATGTCGGCGATGCGGAAGCTGTGTGTCAGGCAGTAATGCGCGGTGCTGCCCAGCAGACCGCAAAGCGCAAAACCCGCCCACTGCGCGGCGGTGGGCGGCTGCCACGACCACAAGGCCATCGGCAGGCTGAACAGCGTGACGCTGATGGCCTGCCAGACGACGATGACGCCCGAGGTCTCGGTGCGTGTCAGCACCTTGGTGATGAGGAAGGACGCCGCGAACACCGGCGCCGAGGCCAGCATCAACAGGTGCCAGCCGCCGCCCGAGCCCGACAGCCGCGGCCCGACGACGACCAGCACGCCGGCAAAGCCGATGCCCGTGGCCACCCAGCGTTCCCAGCGCATCGGCTCGCGCAGGAAGAGCGTGGCGCCGATCATGATGAAGAGGGGTGTCGTGAAGCCGATGGCAGTGAGGTCGGCCAGCGGCAGGTGTGGCAGCGCCAGGAACCACAGCACCAGGCCGACGGTGTGCACGGCGCCTCGCGTGAACTGGCCCGGCAGGTTTTTGGGCCAGTAGGCGCGCCAGCCGCCGTGCCACACCAGCGGCAGCAGCACGAGCAGGCCGAAGAGGTAGCGCAGGAACTGCGTCTGCATCGGGTCGAGCTGCTGCGACAGGCCGCGCAGCACGGCGTTGAGCAGGCAGAACAGCAGCCCGCCGGCGGCCGACCAAAGCAGCGCGCGCGCGGTGGGCGGCAGGTGGGCGGTGCGGGCGTGCCACCAGCCCTTGGCGCCGCCGGACGCCGCGGTGCCGCCATGCCGGCCCGGGTCGGTGTTCAAGGCCCTTCGGCGCCGCCGGCGCGTTCGTCCAGCGCGCGCTGGTAGAGCGTGTTGCGCGCCGCACCGGTGAGTTCGGCAGCCAGCGCCACGGCCTGCTTCAGTGGCAGGTCACGCAGCAGCACGCGCAAGGTATGCAGCGTGGCTTCGGGCAGCGCGCCTTCTTGCGCCACCGCCGCGGGCAGCGCGTGCAGCACGAGCACGAACTCGCCGCGTTCGCGGTGCGCTTCCTGCGCCAGCCAGGCGGGCAGCTCGGCGGCGGTGCGCGTGACGATGGTCTCGAACTGCTTGGTGAGCTCGCGGCAAAGCGTCACCAGGCGCTGCGGCGCGGCCTCGGCCAGCGCGGCGCAGAGTTCGGAGATGCGGTGCGGCGCCTCGAACAGCAGCTGCGTGCGGCGATCGGCCAGCACCGTGCCCAGCATACTGCGCCGTTCGCCGCCCTTGCTGGGCAGGAAGCCGACGAAGCAGAAGGCGGCAGCCCGGGTGTCGCCGGCGACGCTGAGCGCGGCCAGCGCGCTGCTCGGCCCCGGCAGCGGCACGACGGGAGACCCGGCCGCGACGGCGGCGGCCACCAGCACCGCACCGGGGTCGCTGACGGCCGGCGTGCCGGCGTCGCTGACATAGGCCACGCGCTGCCCCTGCTGCAGCCGCGCCAGGACCGCTTGCGCCGCAGCTTGCTCGTTGTGCGCGTGCAGCGCCAGCAGCGGCTTGTGCAGGCCCAGGTGGTTGAGCAACTGCGCCGCCACGCGTGTGTCCTCGCAGGCCACGGCGTCGACGAGACCCAGCACGTGGATGGCGCGCAGCGTCAGGTCGGCCAGGTTGCCGATGGGCGTGGCCACCACGTAGAGTGTGCCGGCCGGGTGCGATTGGTGGCCGGTGGCCAGCAGCGCGGCGCGGTGAAGGGGGGAGGGGTCGATGTTCACGAGGTTCCGGGGCGCCGGCAAGGCGGGCAGGGCAGACGCGGCGTCCGCCCCGCCAGAAGGCGCCGCCAGCACCAAGGCCCGTGGCGACGCCGCCGAGTCCCGCGCGCTGGCCTGGCTGCAGGCGCGCGGGCTGCAACTGGTCGAGCGCAATTATCGGGTCGCGCGCGGTCCTTCAGCGCGCGGCGGAGAGATCGACCTCGTGATGCGTGACCGCGACGGCACGCTGGTCTTCGTCGAGGTACGCCAGCGCCGCAGCCGCGGCCACGGCGGCGCGGCTGCCAGCGTCACGGCGACGAAGCAACGACGATTGGTCCACGCCGCGCAGCACTTCCTGCTGCGCTTTGCGGCGCCACCGCCTTGCCGTTTCGACGTGCTGGCGCTCGAAGGCGACACCGTCGAGTGGCTTCAGGCTGCCTTCGATGCCTGAGCCCGGCGGGCGCGATCGACGATGAGTGGGAACCGACGCCGCACACGCCTGTCTTATGATGCATGGCCATGCTCGAACAGCGCATACAGCAGCAATTCTTCGAAAGCGCTGACCTGCAGTACCAGGCGGGCGAAGTGCTGGCACGACCCATCGCCGACGCGACCGCGGCACTGCTGGCGGCGCTGACTGCCGGCGGCAAGGTCATGGTGACCGGCAGCGGTGCCGGCGCCGCGCTGGCGCCTTACGTCGCCCGGCTGCTGACCGGCCGCTTCGAACGTGAACGTCCGCCGCTGGCCGCGCTGGCGCTCGTGCCCGTCCCGGACGCTGCGCAACAGGTGCGCGCCCTGGGGCTGCCCGGTGACGTGCTGCTGTATATCGACGACGGCGAAGGTCACAGCACGATGGTCATTTCGGCCGCTCAGGGCAAGGACATGACCATCGTCGTGCTCGCCGGCCGCGGGGCGCAGGCTTTCGGCGAACTGCTGGCCGAGACCGACGTGCTCGTGGCCGTGCCGCAGGAGCGCGCCGCCCGCGTGGCCGAATTGCAGCTGCTGGTGCTGCACTGCCTTTGCGATGCCCTCGATTTCCAACTGATGGGAGACCAAGCGTCGTGAACCTGGCTCGATGGACTACTTCCGTGGCGGCGGTCGCCCTGCTCGGCAGCGCGCTGGCCGGCTGTGCGCCGCTGCTGGTGGGCGGCGCCGTGGTGGGCGGCAGCCTCATCGCCACCGATCGCCGCACGCCGGGCATCCAGCTCGAGGACGAAGGCATCGAGACGCGTGCCAGCAGCCGCGTGCGTGAACTGGCCACGCTGGGCAACGTCACCGTCACCAGCTACAACCGCAGCGTGCTGCTCACCGGCGAGGTGCCTGGCGCGGCCGAGAGGGCCGCCGTAGAGCAAGCTGTCGCCAAGGTCGAGAACGTCAAGGCGGTGATCAACGAACTCGGGGTCGGGCCCAGCAGCAGCCTCGGGTCCCGTTCCACCGACGTTTTCCTGGCCAGCAAGGTGAAGGCCACCCTGGTCGACGCCAAGGACGTGCACGCCAACGCCTACAAGGTGGTGGTTGAGCGCGCCGTCGTCTACCTGATGGGCCGCGTGACCGAGCGCGAAGCGGCGCGCGGCACCGAGCTTGCGCGTTCGGTGTCGGGTGTCCAGAAGGTCGTGCGCGCGCTCGAGATCCTCACCGAGCAGGAGCTGGCGGCGCTGGGCAGCGCACGCTCGGCGGCCACGCCTTCGCCGGCATCCGCGCCGGGAAGCGTGCCACCACCGACGCGATAGCGCACGGCCCGGCGGCGCGGGGCTGCTCAGGCCGACTTGAGTCGGCGGATCAGGCTCGAGGTGTCCCAGCGCTGCCCGCCCAGGGCCTGCACTTCGGCGTAGAACTGGTCGACGAGAGCCGTCACCGGCAATTGCGCGCCGTTTCGGCGTGCCTCGTCCAGCACCAATCCGAGGTCCTTGCGCATCCAGTCGACGGCGAAGCCGAAGTTGAACTGGTCGGCCAGCATCGTCTTGCCGCGGTTGTCGAGTTGCCAGCTCTGCGCTGCCCCCTTTCCGATGACGTCCAGTACCAGCGGCATGTCCAGCCCGGCGCGCTGCCCGAAGGCGATGGCCTCGGCCAGTGCCTGCACCATGCCCGCGATGGCCACCTGGTTGACCATCTTCGCCAGCTGCCCCGCGCCGGCCTCGCCGATGCGCGTGACGGCGCGCGCGTAGCTCAGCGCCACCGGCTTCATGGCCTCGAACGGCGCGGCATCGCCGCCGCACATCACGGTGAGCATGCCGTTGACGGCACCGGCCTCGCCGCCCGAGACGGGTGCGTCGATGAAGTGCAGACCTAGTGAGCGCGCGGCGCCGTGCAGTTCACGCGCCACTTCGGCCGAAGATGTGGTGTGATCGACGAAGACGGCGCCGGGCGTCATGCCCGCGAAGGCGCCGTCGGCGCCCAGCGTCACGGCGCGCAGGTCGTCGTCGTTGCCGACGCAGCTGAAGACGAACTCGGCGCCTGCCGCGGTCTCGCGCGGCGTGGTCGCGGCACGGCCGCCGCAGGCGATCGTCCAGTCGTTCGCCTTCGCCGCGGTGCGGTTGTAGACCGTGACGGCGTGCCCGGCTCGCGCGAGGTGCCCCGCCATCGGATGGCCCATGACGCCCAGACCGAGGAAGGCGACGCGGCGCGGGGGAGTAGCTTCGTAGGTGCGGTTGCTCATGCCCGCAATGCTGCCATGGAGTAGCGCATGGTCATCGCCGGCAAGGCACTGCCTTCAACCAAGGCCTTGCACGGAACCGGCTCCGCCGGGCCGTCGCAAGAGTCCCCTTGGGGGGTGGCGTAGGCGCGCAGCGCCGCAGCCTGGGGGCTCCATCACACCATCTTCATGTGCTCGGTGCCAGCGGACAGGTCGCTGCTGCGCGCACGCTTGCTCTGCAGCTTGATCTGCAGGCGCAGGTCGTTGACGCTGTCGGCGTTGCGCAGCGCGTCCTCGTAGCTCACTGCGCCGCTCTCGTAGAGGTCGAACAGGCTCTGGTCGAAGGTCTGCATGCCGAGTTCGCGGCTGCGCTTCATCAGTTCCTTGATCTCGCTGACCTCGCCCTTGAAGATCAGGTCGCCCACCAGCGGCGTGTTGAGCAGGATCTCCACCGCCGCGATGCGGCCGCGGCCCTGTTCACGCGGCAGCAGGCGCTGGCTCACCAATGCCTTGAGGTTCAGCGACAGGTCCATCAGCAGCTGCTGGCGCCGCTCTTCCGGGAAGAAGTTGATGATGCGGTCGAGCGCCTGGTTCGAGCTGTTGGCGTGCAGCGTGGCCAGGCAGAGGTGGCCGGTTTCGGCGAACGCGATGGCGTGGTCCATGGTCTCGCGGTCGCGGATCTCGCCCATCAGGATGACGTCGGGCGCCTGGCGCAACGTGTTCTTCAGCGCCGCTTCCCAGCTGTCGGTGTCGATGCCCAGTTCACGCTGCGTGACGATGCAGTTCTTGTGCGGGTGCACGAATTCCACCGGGTCTTCCACCGTGATGATGTGGCCGAAGCTGTTCTCGTTGCGGTGGTCGACGATGGCCGCCAGCGAGGTGCTCTTGCCCGAGCCGGTGGCGCCGACGAAGATCACCAGCCCGCGCTTGCTCAGGCTGACTTCCTTCAGCACCTTGGGCAGGTTCAGCCCGTCGATGGTGGGCAGCGTGGCCGGGATGGTGCGGAAGACCAGGCCCACGTTGCCCTGCTGCACGAAGGCATTCACGCGGAAGCGCCCCACGCCCTGCGGGCTGATGGCGAAGTTGCACTCCTTGGTCCGTTCGAACTCGGCACCCTGCTTGTCGTTCATCACCGCGCGGGTGAGGGCCAACGTGTGCTGGCCGGTCAGCGGCTGCGGGCTCACCTTGGTGACCTTGCCGTCCACCTTGATGGCCGGCGGGAAGTCGGCGGTGAGGAAGAGGTCCGAGCCGTTGCGGCTGACCATCAGCCGCAGCAGGTCGTTGACGAACTTGGATGCCTGGTCGCGTTCCATGGTCCTACCCTGGGAAGTTTTCCGGGATCTTCGCTTTGCTGCGCGCTTCGGCCGGCGAAATGATGTTGCGTCGCACCAGGTCCGCCAGGTTCTGGTCCAGCGTCTGCATGCCCAGGCTCTGGCCGGTCTGGATCGACGAGTACATCTGCGCGATCTTGTTCTCGCGGATCAGGTTCTTGATCGCCGAGGTGGCGATCATGATCTCGTGCGCCGCCACCCGCCCGCTGCCGTCCTTCAGCTTGCACAGCGACTGCGAGATCACCGCCACCAGCGATTCGCTCAGCATCGCGCGCACCATCTCCTTCTCGGCCGCCGGGAAGACGTCGACCACACGGTCGATGGTCTTGGCGGCGCTGCTGGTGTGCAGGGTGCCGAACACGAGGTGGCCGGTCTCGGCTGCAGTGAGTGCCAGGCGGATGGTCTCCAGGTCGCGCATTTCACCGACGAGGATGGCGTCGGGGTCCTCGCGCAGTGCGCTGCGCAGCGCGTTGGCGAAGCTCAGCGTGTGCGGGCCCACCTCGCGCTGGTTGATCAGGCACTTCTTGCTTTCGTGCACGAATTCGATCGGGTCTTCCACCGTCAGCACGTGGCCGTACTCGTTTTCGTTGAGGTGGTTGACCATCGCCGCCAGCGTCGTGCTCTTGCCCGAACCCGTGGGGCCCGTGCACAGCACCAGGCCGCGCGGTTTCAGCGACAGCTCGGCGAAGACCTTGGGCGCGCCCAGTTGTTCCAGCGTCAGGATCTTGCTGGGAATGGTGCGGAACACCGCGCCGGCGCCACGGTTCTGGTTGAAGGCGTTGACGCGGAAACGTGCCAGACCCTGGATCTCGAACGAGAAGTCGCACTCCAGCGTGTCTTCGTAGTGCTTGCGCTGGGCGTCGTTCATGATGTCGTACACCATGTCGTGGACCGACTTGTGGTCCAGTGCCTCGACGTTGATGCGCCGCACGTCGCCGTGCACCCGGATCATCGGCGGCAGGCCGGCCGAAAGGTGCAGGTCGGAGGCCTTGTTCTTGACCGAGAAGGCCAGCAGTTGGGTGATGTCCATGGGGGGGCGTGGGCGCCGCTTGAGCGCAGGTCAGAATGCAGCGCTCGTGACTGCGCGGGCTCTCGAAAGGATTATGGTCAGCATCGGAAGCAACCTGCAAGAAGTGAAGCGGCGCATGGCCGTCGCCTGCAGCCATGTGGGCCGACCTGCCAACAGCGTCACGCTTCTGGCGGTCAGCAAGACCTTTGGCCCCGAGGCGGTGCGTGCCGCACAGGCCGCCGGGCAGCGGGCCTTCGGCGAAAACTATGTCCAGGAAGGGCTGGCGAAGATCGAGGCCCTGGCCGATCTGCGTGCGCAGCTGCAGTGGCATCTGATCGGCCCGCTGCAAAGCAACAAGACGCGCGCCGTGGCCGAAGCTTTCGACTGGGTGCACTCGGTCGACCGGCTGAAGACCGCCGAACGCCTGGCCGCGCAGCGCCCGCCGGGTCTGCCGCCGCTGCAGCTGTGCCTGCAGGTGAACATCAGCGGCGAAGCCAGCAAGAGCGGTGTTGCGCCCGCCGACGTGCCAGCGCTGGCCGCCGCCGTGGCGGCGCTGCCGCGTGAGCGCGTGCGGCTGCGCGGGCTGATGGCCATACCCGAACCTGCCGCCACGCTGCAGGCGCAGCGCGCCCCGCATGCCGCGCTGCATGCGCTGCTGCAGGCGCTGAACGCGGGGGGCCTGGCGCTGGATACGCTGTCCATGGGCATGAGCGCCGACCTCGAAGCCGCCGTGGCCGAGGGCGCGACGATCGTTCGCGTGGGCAGCGCGATCTTCGGCGCACGCTGACAAGGGCAGTCGGCGCGGAGCCCGACCCCCCGTGGCGCGCCGCGGCACGGCATCGAGAGTCGGAAAAGCGCCAAAAACGCCCGCTGTTGCGCGGCTGACATCTGCTCACAGGTTGCAGATCGTTGCGACAATGGCGCCAGACCGGAAAGCAGGGGTGGCACACAGTCAGCTGCGGTTCCGGGTGGCAGTGCGGGGGTGGCTTCAGGGCCGGCCGCCAGGCCAAGAGACCAGATCAATGTTCACGCTGCGCCGCACGCGCAGCACATGCCACCCCATGGAGCTGACATGAGCCTCACGACGCCCTTCGTCGTCCTGATCGAGCGCTTGGCGCTGCCCGCGCAACCCGTCTGGAAACACACCCGCGCTGCCATCCTGGTGGCACTGGCTGCCCTGGTGGGCGCCTCCAGCCTGCAGGCCAGCGCCGCGCCTGGCGGCGCCCGCAAGTTCGCCAAGGTGGCGGCCGACCTCGACGAGGCACTGGACGACAGCCGTGCCATACGTCGCAAGTGGGCTCGCGACGTGGGTGGCGTGCGCCAGGTGCAGATGATCGTCGTCACCGACACCACCGACCCCGAGATGCGCGACCTGCGCGACCACGTGCGGCGCCTGGGCGGTTCGGTGCATGCCGTGCACCCGGCTGTGCATGCGATGACGGTGCAGATCGGCGCGCGCCAGGTCAAGGCGCTGTCGCAGCGCGACGATGTCGTCAGCGTGTCGCCCAACCGCGAACTGCAGCGCACCGCCAGCACGCTGGAGTCGATCACCGGCGCACTGACGAGCAGCGTGCGCACGGGCAGCACCAAGACCAGCTACGCCGGTCTGGACGGCACGGGCATTGGCATCGCCGTGCTCGATTCGGGCGTGATGCGCAGCCACGAGGCCATGTTCAACGGCAGCGGCGTCTCGCGCGTGAAGCGCAACGTCAACATGCTCAACGCCAACCTCGCGAACTGGACCACCAGCACCAGTCCCCTTTCGTCCATGTTCGGCAGCAGCGTCTCGTCGCCCATGCCCGGCAGCGCGGCGCTGGCCAGCTACGAAGCGGCCATCGCTGCCGACAGCAGCGTCAATCAGGACCCCTACGGCCACGGCACCCACGTGGCTGCGGTGGCCGCGGGCCGCGCCAAGTACTTCTCGGCCGGCACGCCCGACACCACGGGCATCGCGCCGGGCGCCGACATCTACGACGTGCGCGTGCTCAATGGGGAGGGCACGGGCACGCTGAGCGATGCGCTCGAAGGCATCCAGTGGGTGATCTACAACGCCAAGACCTACAACATCCGCGTGCTCAACGTGAGCCTGGCCGCCGACTCCAGCGAGAGCTGGCAGACCGACCCCCTGTGCGTAGCGGTGCGCAGCGCCACCGCGGCCGGCATCACCGTGGTGGTTTCGGCCGGCAACTTCGGCACCACCGACCAGGGCGTCCAGGTCTACGGCCGCATCGGCGCGCCGGGCAACGAGCCTTCGGTGATCACCGTCGGTGCGGTGAACATCAAGGACACCACGGCGCGCAGCGACGATGTGGTCAACAACTTCAGCTCGCGCGGCCCGACGCGCAGCGCGTCGGTGGGCGCCGACGGTGTGCGCCGCGTCGACAACCTGCTCAAGCCCGACCTCGTGGCCCCCGGCAACAAGATCGTCGCGGCCGCAGCCACCCGAGCCGACGGCACCATGACCTGGAACCGCCTGGCCTCGCTCTACGGCAGCTCGCTGGTCACGCCGCTGGGCATCACCCAGGTCTACGGCGAAACGCAGATGATGCTCAGCGGCACTTCGGTGGCTGCCCCCGCAGTGGCCGGTGCCGTGGCGCTGATGCTGCAGGCCAACCCGGGCCTCACGCCGCCGATCATCAAGGCCATGCTGCAGTACAGCGCGCAGCCGCTGGCCGGGGCCAACCTGCTGCAGCAGGGCGCAGGCATGCTCAACGTCGACGGCGCGGTGCGCCTGGCCGGCATCGTGCGCACCGATCTGGCGGGCGTGATCGCCAGCAACGGCATCGCCGCCGGGCAATCGATCCTGGGCGCCGGCAAGGTGATGCCGGCCACGACGTCGACGATCAACGGCCAGACCTTCAACTGGTCGCGCATGGCCTTCCTGGGCGGCGCGCAGGTGCTCAGCGGCAGCGCGCTGTTCACCAACCACCAGCCGGTGTGGGACCCGAAGATCACCTGGGCCAGCAACGTGGTGCTGCGGCGCGTGCCGACCTACTGGTCGGGCATGGGCATCGCGGCGAACACCTTCGTCAGGTCGTTCACGGAGACGCCGCTCATCCTGCAGACGCTCGTCAGCCCGGGGGTCGTCAGCGCTTCGTCGCTGGCCGGCAGCACGTCTTTCAAGGGCAAGACCGGCGCCTTCATCTCCACCGCCAGCCTGTCGAGCTGGCTGGTCAGCGGCAGCGGGCTGGTCCTGAGCGAAGGGCTGGTGCTCAGCGAGGGGCTGGTGCTGAGTGAGGGATTGGTGTTGAGCGAGGGCTTGGTGCTCAGCGAGGGGCTGGTGTTGAGTGAGGGCCTCGTGCTCAGCGAAGGCCTGGTGCTCAGCGAAGGGTTCGTGCGCGCCGAGCGCTGAAGAGCCGGGCGACGTGGCCTAGTTTCCCGATCCCGGCGCGCCAGTGGGCGCCTGCCGCGTGCCCTCAAGCTTCTGGGGGCCGTGCCGACAACCTGGGGGCAAGCCCGCCGCTCGACGCGCCGTCGACCGTGCCCGATGGACCCCAGGAATCCCTGCCGATGACGCCTGATGCCGGCCCCAGCGAACCCACCGTGCACATGACCTGGTGGCGCCGGCTTCATGCGGCCCTGATGCCCGACTACAACCGCCCGGCCACCCTGTACTGGTGGACGGCGGTGTGCCTCGGGGCGGTGGCCACGCTTCTGGCGCTGCATGGCGTGGCGCAACTCGACAACGAGGCCTTGCTCCAGGTGGTCGTGGGCGTGGCCATCGCCATGCTGGCCGGCGTCTTCCCGGTGCGCGTGCCGCGATCGATAAATTCCTTTGCCGCCGGCGAGATCTTCATCTTCCTGCTGCTGCTGATGCACGGCCCGGCAGCTGCCACGCTGGCCGCGGCCGGCGAGGGCGCGGTGGGGTCGTGGCGTACCTCGAAGCGCTGGACGAGCCGCATCGTCAGCCCGGCGATGGCCGCGCTGGCGATGTGGGCCGTGGGCTCGGCTCTGCACGCCGTGCTCGACAAGACCAACGCCTCGGCCGGTGTGCTTTTGTTTTCCACGATGGCCTTCGCGATGAGCTATTTCGTGCTCAATGCGCTGCTCGTGACGGCGGTGCCGCGCCTGAAGCGCAACGAGCGCCTGCAGTGGTCCGACCTCTTCGGCCTTTTCGGCTGGGTCGGCATCGCCGTGGTCGCCAGCGCCGCCGTGGCCTCGCTGCTCTTCCTGGTGTACCTGCAGTCGGGCATCGGCGTGCTGGCGGCCATGGTGCCGCTGCTGGCGATGATGCTGGCCACGCTGCACTACTTCTTCCGCCAGCAGGAAGCGTCGGAAACGGTGCGCCTGGCCAACGCCGAGGCGACCGAGCGCGAGGCGGAACTGGCGCGTCGCCACGTGCGCGAACTGGAGGCCAGCGAGCGGCGCTTCCACAGCGCCTTCACGCACGCGTCCATCGGCATGGCGCTGCTGGCGTTCGACGGTCGCATCCTGCAGGCCAACGAGGCACTGCGCGCGCTGGTGGGTCGGCGCGACGACGAACTGCTCAGCATGCGTTTCCAGCAGGTCGTGCTGGGTCCCGACCGCAAGGCGCTCAACGAGAAGCTGGGCCTCGTCAGCAACCACGAATTCGAAAGCTTCGCGCTCGAACTGCGTTGCCAGCACGCCGACGGCCACCCCGTGTGGGTGACGGCGCACTGCAGCTTCTTCAGCGAACCTGGCGCCACGGCCCCCTGCCTGATCCTGCAGGTGCAGGACATCACGGCACGCCGCCGCGCCGAGGAGGGCCTGCACCACCTGGCCTTCCATGACAGCCTGACCGGCCTGCCCAACCGCCGCCGCTTCCACGAACTGCTGGGCCAGGCCGTGACCCAGCTCAATCAGTCCGGTGCGCCGCACGACGCCTACGCGGTGATGTTCCTGGACTTCGACCGCTTCAAGCTCATCAACGACAGCCTGGGCCACAGCGCCGGCGACCAGTTCCTGGTGCAGGTGTCGCAGCGCATCCGCGACGGCCTGCGCCCGCACGACGTGGTGGCGCGCCTGGGCGGCGACGAGTTCGGGGTGCTGGTGCGCCATGTCGAGCACGAACGTGCCGTGGTCGGGCTGGCCGAGCGGCTGATGGACGCGCTGCGCAAACCCTTCCACGTTGCCGGCACCGAGCTGATGACCAGCGCCAGCATCGGCATCACCTTCAGCGCTTTGGGCTACGCCAGCCCCGAGGACGTGCTGCGCGACGCCGACACCGCGATGTACAAGGCCAAGGGTGCCGGCAAGGCGCGCTACGCGCTCTTCGACACCAGTCTGCACACCGAGGTGGCCGACCGCCTGAGATTGGAAGGCGACCTGCGCCGCGCCATCGACGACGGCCGCCTGAGCGTGGCCTACCAGCCGGTGTTCGCCCTCGTCGGCCAGGGCGACCCGCGGCTGGCGGGCTTCGAGGCGCTGGTGCGCTGGAACCACCCGCTGGACGGCAGCATCAGCCCGGCGGCTTTCCTGCCGATTGCCGAAGAGGCCGGGCTCATGATCCGCCTCACCGACTTCGTGCTGCACTGCGCCTGCCGCCAGCTCCGCGAGTGGCAGCAGTTCGACCCCGCCTGGGCTGGACTGACGATGAACGTGAACGTCTCGGGCCACGACGTGGCCCACCCGGCCCTGGTGGCGCGCGTGACGCGGGCGCTGGTCGAGGCCGAGATCAAGCCCGCGCACCTGTGCCTGGAACTCACCGAGAACATCCTGATGTCGCGCCTGGAAGCGGCGCTGCCGGCGCTGACCGAGTTGCGCCGCATGGGCGTTGCGCTGGCCATCGACGACTTTGGCACCGGCTACTCATCGCTGAGTCACCTCTCGACACTGCCCATCGACTGCCTGAAGGTCGACCGCTCCTTCGTCGCACGCCTGGACGCAGGCTCGAACGAAGCCGCCGTGGTGCGTTCCATCGTGCTGCTGGGCATCTCGCTGGGCAAGGTGGTGGTGGCCGAGGGCATCGAGACCGAGCTGCAACTGCGCCAGCTGCGCGAGATGGGCTGCGGTTTCGGGCAGGGGTATCTGCTGGGCCGCCCACAGACGGCTGGGGAAGTCTTCTCGCTCCTCGACAAGCTGCTGCCCGACGCCCCGCTGCGTGTCGAGCCACCGCTGACCATTTCTGCGCCGATGACGATCCACTGACGATGACCCCCGACGCGCCGCTCTGGCGCAAAGCTGCGCGACCTGGGCTGCGGTTTCGGGCAGGGTTTCCACAGGGCGTCGCCCCTGAGCGGCGCGGCCACGGGCGAGTGGCTGCGAGAGCAGCGCAGCGCGCTGCATGGAGCCGCAGCCGCACCTGCCGCCGCACCTAGAGCGGCAGCATCGCGCTGTTCTTCACCTCTTCCATCACGACGTAGGTGCGTGTCTCGCGAACGCCGGGCAGCGTCCAGATGACGCTGCCGATGAATTCGCGGTAGGCCGCCATGTCGGCCACGCGGGTCTTCAGCAGGTAGTCGAAGCCGCCGGCCACCAGGTGCGCTTCCAGGATCTCACTGCGCACCTGTACCGCGGCGCGGAAGCTGTCCATCACGTCGTGCACGGTGCGGTCGAGCAGGATCTCGACGAAGACCAGCAGCCCGGCGCCCAGTTTCTCGGGGTTCAGCCTGGCCTCGTAGCCCAGGATGTAGCCGTCGCGGTGCAGGCGCTTCACGCGTTCCAGCACCGCTGTGGGCGAGAGGTGCACTTCCTCGGCCAGCTTCAGGTTGCTGATGCGGCCTTCGGCCTGCAGCACACGCAGGATGCGGCGGTCGATGGTGTCGATGTCGCGTTCGGTGCGCGGTGCGTCGGGGGAACTCATGCCGCAGGATTCTCGGTCAGGGGCATGGATTTCCGTATCCGGTTCGGCCCGGTGCCGAATAAGCTGCGCAACCCTCACAGGTTTTGCGAAAGCCCGCCCATGAACGCCCCTTCCGCGCCGCGACTGCCCTTCCCCTACCGCCCCGAAGCCGAGGTGATTGCCGAGGCGCTGGCCACGCTGCAGGGCCGGCTCGACTGGCCCGCCGTGATCGACGCGGCGCGGCCCTGGGTGCTGGGCGCACGTGCTCACCCGGCGCCGTTCTGGGCCATGGAGTCGCTGCTGCGCGAATACCCCATCTCCACCGCCGAAGGCCTGGCGCTGATGCGGCTGGCCGAGGCGCTGCTTCGCGTGCCTGACGCCGAGACCGCCATCGCGCTCACCGCCGACCAGTTGGGCCGCGCCGACTTCGACGGCGGCGACGGCACGGGGCCGCACAAGCTGCTTTCGCAGCTGTCGTCCAGCGCCATTGCGCTGTCGAAGAGATTCCTGCCCGAGTCGGGTGGCGGGGCGGGTGAAGCGCCGGGGCTGATGCAGCGGCTGGGCTCGAAGACCGTGGTCGCGGCCACCGTGCGCGCCATACAGCTGCTGGGGCGCCAGTTCGTCTACGCGCGCACGATCAGCGAGGCCATGGCCGAGGCGAACGGCCAGCGCCGCCAGCAGCCCGGGTTGCGCTTCAGCTTCGACATGCTGGGCGAAGGGGCGCGCACCGAGGTTGCGGCGGCGGAGTACCTGGCTGGCTACCACCTGGCCATTGCCGCCATCGCCAAGGGCCGCGGCGAAGCGGCATCCGCAGCGCCGGCCGGGCCGCAGGGACGCGACGAGATCTCTGTCAAGCTCAGCGCGCTGTTCTCGCGCTACGAGGACGCGCAGCGCGAGCGGGTCTTCGCCGAACTGCTGCCGCGCGTCTGGGGCCTGGTGGAGCTGGCAGCGCGCGCCGACATCAACCTGGCCATCGACGCCGAAGAGAGCGACCGTCTCGAGCTCTCGCTCGACCTCATCGACGCCCTGGCCGAACGGGTCGGCCGTGAGTTCCCGGCCTGGGGCGGGCTGGGCCTGGCCATCCAGGCCTACCAGACACGCGGGCTGGCCACGGTGGACGCAGTGGCGGCCATCGCGCGCCGCCACGGCATCAAGTTCGTCGTGAGGCTGGTCAAGGGCGCCTACTGGGACGGCGAGGTCAAGCGCGCCCAGGAAGCCGGGCTGCCGGGCTACCCGGTGTTCACGCACAAGCACCACACCGACATCTGCTATCTGGCCTGCGCGGCACGGCTGATCAGCCACCACGAGGTGCTCTACCCGCAGTTCGCCAGCCACAACGCGGGCACCATGGCGGCCATCATCCAGATGGCGCGCCAGCAGGGCGCGGCCTTCGAACTGCAGCGCCTGCACGGCATGGGTGAAGGCATCCACCGCGAGGTGCTGAAGGACCGCAGCATTGCCTGTCGCGTCTACGCACCGGTGGGCGAACACCGCGACCTGCTGGCCTACCTCGTGCGCCGGCTGCTGGAGAACGGCGCCAACTCGTCCTTCGTGCACCAGCTGGCCGACGAGACCGTGAGCCCCGAGGCGCTGCTGGCGTCGCCGCTGCACCCGGCCGGCGGCCCGGCGTTGCCGCTGCCGCCGGCGCTGTACGGCCCCCGCCGCGCCAATTCCACGGGTGCCGACCTGGCCTGCCTGGCGATGCGCGCGCCGCTGCAGACGGCCGTGGCCGCCGTGCAACTGGAGCCGGTGGCGATGGCCACGCCGGACGAGGTGAGCGCCACGATGGTCCGCCTGCAGGCCGGCTTCGAGCCCTGGTCGGCCCGCCCGGTGGCCGAACGCGCCGCGCTGCTGCGCCGCGCTGCCGACGCGCTGGACGCCCGTTTGCCCGAGTACTGCGCGCTGCTGGTGAAGGAAGCGCACAAGACGCTGGGAGACACCATCGCCGAAGTGCGCGAGGCGGTGGACTTCTGCCGCTACTACGCCGACCAGGCCGAGGAACGGTTGAAGGAGCAAGTGCTGCCCGGCCCCACCGGCGAAAGCAACCTGCTGCGCCTGCACGGCCGCGGCGTCTTCGTCTGCATCAGCCCGTGGAACTTTCCGCTGGCCATCTTTGCCGGCCAGGTGGTGGCCGCGCTGGTGGCCGGCAACACCGTGGCCGCCAAGCCGGCCGAGCAGACGCCGGTGGTGGCGCGCCGCTTCGTCGCGCTGCTGCACGAGGTGGGCGTGCCCACCGATGCCGTGGCGATGCTGCATGGCCCTGGTGAAACCGTGGGCGCGGCGTTGGTGGCGCATCCGGCCACGGCCGGCGTGTGTTTCACCGGCAGCACGCCGGTGGCGCGTCTCATCAACCGCTCGCTGGCGGCCAAGGACGGCCCCATCGTGCCGCTGATCGCCGAGACCGGCGGCCTCAACGCGATGGTCGTCGACAGCACGGCGCTGCCCGAACAGGTGATCGACGCCGTGGTGCAGAGTGCGTTCCGCAGCGCCGGCCAGCGCTGCAGCGCGCTTCGTCTGCTGTGTGTGCACGAGAGCGTAGCCGACGGCATCATCGAGATGCTGCACGGCGCGCTGGTCGAGTTGAAGGTCGGCGACCCGGCGGAGCTGGCCACCGACGTCGGCCCGGTCATCGACGACGAGGCCTTGGCCGGCATCGCGGCCCACGTCCAGCGCCTGCGCGGCGAAGCGAAGCTGCTGGGTGAGACGCCGGTGAAGTCGACCTTCCCGCGCCTCGTGGCGCCGGTGGCCTTCGAGATCGGCCGCATCGCCGACCTGAAGACCGAGATCTTCGGCCCCGTGCTGCACGTCGTGCGCTGGGGTCCGGGCCAGACCGGCGCCGGCGCCGCGACCGATGTCGACGCAGCGGTGCGCCAGATCAACGCGCTGGGCTATGGCCTGACGCTCGGCGTGCAGACGCGCATCGACAGCCGCGCCCAGCGCATCGCCGACACGGCGCGCGTGGGCAACGTCTACGTCAACCGCAACATGATCGGCGCCGTGGTCGGCGTGCAGCCCTTCGGCGGCGAAGGCCTCAGCGGCACCGGCCCCAAGGCCGGCGGGCCGCACTATCTCTACCGCTTCTGCGCCGAGCAGACAGTGACGGTGAACACCGCCGCCGCGGGCGGCAACGCCGAGTTGCTGGCAGGAATGGAATAGGTCGTGGACCGGCCGTCGTCACCCAGTGGCCGCCAGGGGCCGCCCCCTTGAGGGGGAAGCGCCGCAGGCGCTTCGGGGGTGGGCTAATTCAAGTACATGCCCAGGAAGCGTCGGCCGCGGCTGACCACCTCGGGGTCGGCGCAGACGGCGAACCACTCGACGAGTTGCAGGCGCGCCTTCTCGCGGTCGGGCTTGCCCTCGGCCTTGTCGCGCAACACCACTTCCAGCAGCTGGTCGAAGGCGGCGTTGAAGTCGCCAGCGTGGGCCAGCACGGCGGCCAGTGCGAATCGGGCCTCGAAGTCCCTGGGATTGACGGCGATGCGCGCGGCCAGCGCGGCGGGGTCGCCCGCGGGCTTGTCGCTGGCCAGCTTCAGGCGCGCCACGAGGCGGGCGTGTTCGTCGTCGCGCTCGGCGGGCGGGATGGCGTCGAGCGCGGCCTGTGCCTTCTCGAGCTCGCCGGCAGCGATGAGCTCGGCGGCCTCGTCCAGCGGGCCGAAGACCTGCTGCGCTTCGGCGTCGACCACGTCGGCGGGCAGGTGCTTGTCGAGGAAGGCCTTGATCTGGCCCTCGGGCAGCGCACCCATGAACTGGTCGACGGGCCGGCCACCGACGAAGAGCACGACGAAGGGAATGCTGCGGATGCGCAGCGCGGCGCTGATCTGCGGCGCCTCATCGGTGTTGAGCTTGGCCAGCAGGAAGCGGCCGCCATAGGCCTGCACCACCTTCTCGAGTACCGGCCCTAGCGAGCGGCAAGGCCCGCACCAGGGCGCCCAGCAGTCCAGCAGCACGGGCACCTGCATCGACATCTCGAGCACCTGGGCCTCGAAATCGGCCTCGGTGACGTCGAAGGACAGTGGGATATCGGGGGTGTCTTGCGGGTTCATGATGGAATGAAAAAGGGGGTTCGGTCGAACCCCCTGATGGTAGCGGCGCGGCCCGCGAGGCCGCGCAAGGTCAACGCTCCTTGCGGATGACGCCGGTGGGTGTCTCGACGCCACCCACGACATTGCCGCCGAGCATCAGCACGGTGTAGACGGACTGGCCCTGCAGGTTGACGTCGGTCGCAGTGAACAGCGACGTGACACCGGCGGCCGAGTTGACGTCGATACGCACCGACGGGTTGGCGTTGGTCGTGGCGTACGGCGACACGGTGCCTGTGACGATGTCGCTGGCCAGCGCCAGGTAGTCGGCAGACAGCGTCAGCGGGTCTGTGCCGGCCGCCGCGTGCAGCAACCGCACCTTGACGCGCGTGGCGGCCGTGGGCAACCGGTTGTCGTCGGTGATGACCGTGACCAACGGAGTCGCTGCGGGGCCGTAGGTGAGCAGGGTGTAGTCGGTGCCTGCCGCGAAGCTGCGGTTGCCGCTGGTGACGACGCCGCCGTTGACGCGCACCGTCAGGTCCACCGCCGTGCCGGCATCCACCAGCGTGTACGGGCCTACGGACGGCGAGCGCAGGCCACCGGCCAGGGTACGCCCGCCGACGGCGACGTTGACGTTGCCGCCAGTGTTCACGCTGGCCACGACGCGCATGCGCGCCTTGGTGTTCTTGAGCGTCGTCACCGCGCCCTGCTGCTCGATCAGCGTGCCGTTGACGAGCACGCCGCTCGCGCCGGCGGTGAGCACCAGCGTGGCGTAGCTCTTGTCCTTCAGCGTGATCGCGGGGATGTCCAGGCGCACGTCGTTGGGGTCGCCCTGGCCCGTCACGCGCAGGCGGTAGGTGCCTTGCGACAGGTCGCTGAAGCCGCTGAGCGAGCCGCTGGTCAGGTTGCCCCGGGTGGCCGAGGTCTCGCCCAGGTCGGCGGTGCTGGAGGTGATGAAGACATCCACCGCACCGGTGTCGGTGGTGGCGTTGAAGAAGCGCACCTTCGTGTTGCCGGCGGCGATGTCGCCGGTGTTCTCGTTCTCGGGCAGCGTGCTCACGCGCAGCGCGGTCTCGCGGCCCCACACCACGGCGGTGTAGTTCTGGTCCTTGGCCAGTGCGTAGGAACCCGTCAAAAGCGTGGCGCCGTCGCCGGCGCGCTTCACGTTGAGGGTGTAGGTGTTGGCTTCGAACGAGATGCTGGGCGCCAGCGTGTCGGTCGCCACGGCGCTGAAGCGCTTGGTGTCGCTGGTGTAAATGTCGATGCTGGGCAGGTCGGTGGTGAGGTTCAGGGCGCGCACGTTGGTGCTGCCATTGCCGTCGCCACCTCCGCCACCGCCGCAGGCGGCCAGCCAGAGTGTGGAAGCCAGGGCGGCCAGCAGGGCCAGCCGGCGCGAGGAGAAGGCAGAGGTCATTCGGGAGATCCTAGGGTTGGCCGGGTCGGGGTGGACATGCGAGCCCAGCCCAGAGGTGCAGGGTCTTGCACCCGACTGGGGATTATGACGCGAGGGCCCATACGGCCCCGCGGGCCTTTACGTCGCGAAACGCGGTGCTGCACGGGTCGGTGCCGCGTGGCTCAGGGATACAACCCCCGCTCCTCGCGCGCCTTCAGGATGCGTTCGCAGGCCACCGCGAACGTAGCGGTGCGCAGGGTGATCTTGTGACGGTCGGCGGTGTCCCAGATCTTCTTCAGCGCGCCGATCATGATCTTGTCCAGGCGCACGTTGATCTCGTCCTCGGTCCAGAAGAAGCTGCTGAAATCCTGCACCCACTCGAAGTAGCTCACCGTCACGCCGCCGGCGTTGCAGATGACGTCGGGCACGACGAGCACGCCGCGGTCGGCCAGGATGTCGTCGGCCGTGGGCACCGTGGGCCCGTTGGCGCCTTCCAGCACCATGCGGGCCTTGATGCGACGGGCGCGGTCGGCGGTGATCTGGCCTTCGAGCGCGGCGGGGATGAGGATGTCGCAGTCGACGTCCCAGAACTCTTCGCCGGCCATGGGTTCGGCACCCTTGAAACCGCCCACGCCGCCCGTGTCGCGCACGTGTGCCGTGATGTCGGCCAGGTCGAAGCCGCGGGTGTTGAAGATGGTGCCGGTGTGGTCCTGCGCGGCGACGATCTTCGCTCCGGCCTGCGCGAACAGTTCCGCCGCGGCCGAGCCGACGTTGCCGAAACCCTGCACCGCGACGCGCGCGCCTTCCAGGTTCAGGTTGATGCGCCGGGCTGCTTCGCGCCCGGTGACGAAGACGCCGCGGCCCGTGGCCTTCACGCGGCCCAGGCTGCCCCCCAGGTCGACCGGTTTGCCGGTGACGACCCCGGTGGCCGTGCTGCCGGTGTTCATGCTGTACGTGTCCATCATCCACGCCATGATCTGCGGGTTGGTGTTCACGTCGGGTGCCGGGATGTCGCGCTGCGGGCCGATGATGATGCCGATCTCGCTGGTGTAGCGGCGCGTCATGCGCTCGAGCTCCTTCAGCGACAGCGTCTTCGGATCGACGCGAATGCCGCCCTTGGCGCCGCCATAGGGCAGGTTGACGGCGGCGTTCTTGACGCTCATCCACGCCGCCAGCGCCATCACCTCTTCCAGCGTCACGTCGGGGTGGTAGCGCACGCCGCCCTTGCCCGGGCCGCGGCTGAGGTTGTGCTGCACGCGATAGCCCTCGAAGTGCGCCACGTCGCCGTTGTCCATCTCGATGGGGATGTCGACGATCAGCACACGCTTGGGGCGCTTCAGCGTGTCGACCCACTTCGCGAGGTGGCCCAGGTAGGGCACGACGCGGTCGACCTGCATCAGGTAGGTGCCCCAGGGGCTGTCGGGGGTGGGGTGGACGTAGGACAGGGGCAGGGTCATGGTGTTTCCTGGAGTGGTGGACGCCGCCGCAGCAACTGCCGCAGGCCTTGTGGGCCCGTGGCGCCGTGGCATGGGTCCGCACTGTAGGCGCGGCGACGGCAAAGGTGTGGCCGCAACCCATGCCGCCTTTGCATGAGGTCCGGGCCCGTGTGTCATTCCCGTACATCATCGATGGCCTGACTACACTGCCGCATGGACACTCCGCCCCCGCGCCGCATCGCCTTCATCGGCGGCGGCAACATGGCCAGCGCGCTGATCGGCGGGCTGTTGCGCGCCGGTCGCGACCCCGCCGTCATCACCGTCGTCGAGCCCTCGGAGGCCCAGCGCGACAAGCTGGCGCAGGCCTTCTGCATCCAGGCGCAGCCTGATGCCGACGCCCGACTGGCCGACGCGGCCACCGTGGTTTGGGCCGTCAAGCCGCAGCTCTTCGCCGAGGCCGCCGCGCCCTGCGTGCCTTTCGTCGGGGCGGCTTTGCAGGTCAGCGTGATGGCCGGGGTGCGCTGCGCGGCGGTAGCGCGGGCCAGTGGCAGCGCGCGTGTGGTGCGCGCGATGCCGAACATGCCGGCGCTCATCGGCCAGGGTATCGCAGGGCTGTTTGCCACCGCCGAGGTGGAAGACGCCGCACGCACGGAGGTCGACGCGCTGTTCGCGCCGACGGGCGCGTCCCTGTGGCTGCCGTGCGAAGCCGACCTGGACGCCGTGACGGCGCTGTCGGGTTCGGGCCCGGCCTATGTCTACTACTTCCTCGAGGCCATGATGCAGGCCGCCGTCGAGATGGGCCTCACCGAAGCCCAGGGCCGGTTGCTGGCGCAGCACACCTTTGCCGGCGCCACGGCGCTGGCACAGCAGTCACCGCTGCCGCCGCACGAACTGCGCGCGCAGGTGACCAGCAGGGGCGGTACGACCTTTGCCGCAATCAGCTCGCTGGACGACAGCGGAGTAAAGGCGGCCTTCGTGAAGGCGCTGCACGCGGCGAGGCAGCGCGCCGCCGAACTCGGCCGGGCCTGAAGCTTCAGCAACGGCACCCGGCGCAGCGTCAGCGCAGCGCGAGGTCGATCGCAACACCGGCGAAAACCGCCGCGCCCACCCAGTGGTTCAGCCGGAAGGCCCTGAAGCAGCCGTCGCGCGTGCGCTCGCGGATCAGCGTGTAGTGCCAAGCCGCCTGCAACGCCGCCAAGGCGATGCCGGCCAGGAACCAGCCGCCCAGCCCGAGCGAGCGGCCCAGCAGTGCCCAACTCACGAGGTAGATGGCATAGCAGGCCATCACCGCGGGCACGTCCCAGCGGCCCAGCGTGATGGCGCTGGTCTTCATGCCGATGCGCAGGTCGTCGTCGCGGTCGACCATGGCGTATTCGGTGTCGTAGGCCAGCACCCAGAACAGGTTGCCCAGCAGCAGCCACCAGGCCTGCGGCGGCACGGCGGCATTCACCGCGCCCCAGCCCCAGTCGGTGCCGCCCAGCGCCGCAGCGAAGGCCATGGGGATGCCGAAGCTGAAGGCCACGCCCAGCACGGCCTGGGGATGGCCAGCACCCGCTTGGCGTAGGGGTAGGCCAGCGTCACGGCGAGTGCCAGCACGCTGAGCTGGATGGCGCCGGGGTTGGTGGTCAACACCAGAACGAAGGCGGCCAGAGCCAGTGCCGCGCCCACCGCCAGCGCCTCCTGCGGCGTGACCGCACCGCGCGTCACCGGCCGCTGCGCTGTGCGTTTGACGTGGCGGTCGAAGTCGCGGTCGGCGACATCGTTGGCGCAGCAGCCGGCGCTGCGCATGAGGATGGTGCCCAACAGGAAGACGAGCAGCAGGTGCCAGCCCGGCCAGCCGTCGGCGGCGATCCACAGCGCGCTGAGCGTCGGCCACAGCAGAAGCAGCCAGCCTGCGGGACGGTTCCATCGAATGAGGTCGAGGAACAGCGCCAGTCGGCTGGGGGTCGGGGCGACGGCCTGCATGAGGCGGATTATCCGCAGGTGCGGGCGTCGGGCTCGGCCAGGTCGGTCTGGCCCATCTCCTGCGCCCGCGCGGGCAACCTTTCAGCTCGCCAGGTCGCTAGAGCCGAGGCAAGCCGGCTCCATCTGCGTTCTTCCACGCTGCACGCGCCAGCGCCGCATGGCGCTGGCCTTCTTCGCGCGCGCCGCGCACCTCGGCCACCTGCGCCTGTCCCTGGTGAGTCCAGGCGCTCGGGCCGTTCAGACGCACAGCCTCTGCGATCTCCTTGCGAGCCTCGTCGATCTTTCCGCCTTCGAGCAACGCACCCGCCAGCGACAGGCGCGCACCGCCGCCGAGCAGCGGCGGGTCGTTGCCGAACTCGTCGTCGGCGTCGGCAGCCTTGCGCAGCAAGGCAACCGCCTGGTCGTACCGCCGCTCGGCGCGAGCGATCGTGCCGGCCAGCGTGTCGTGCGCCAACGTCATCAACTTGGCTGGTATCGGCTCATCCCACATCTTGGCGCGCTGCAAGGTGGGCTGCGCGCGCAGGAGATCCACCCTGGCAAGTTCCGCCTTGGCCTGCTCGAGCCGGCCGGTGTGGGCATATGCCATGCCGCGCGCATAGGCCCCGTAGCCCTCGAGCAGGCCCAGGCCCGGCGTGGGTGCAGGCTCCGCGAGCACGTCGTCCCAGCGCTGCAGGCGCACCAGCGTGGCCATCGGGAGCAGCTTCGCGTACTCACCCATGCCGTCGCCTTGTTCGCCGAAGCGCTGGGCGTACTCGCGCGCCGTGCGCAGCGAAAGCCCGGTGCGCCCTTCCATCAGCGCCGAGTACCAGAGGAAGTGCAGGTGGTGCGCGTCCCACCTGCCGCTGCGCGGCACGCCCTGCGCCTTGAGTACCGTGTCGAAGCGCTTCTGCACCTCCAGCGCCTGTTCGTTGGCGCGGCTCCCGTCGGCGAAGCGGCCGATGTTCTTGTAGATGTGGCTGCCCATGTGCACGAGGTGGGGCGCCTCGGGCGCCGCGATGCCGAGCGCGTCGGCGGCGGCCTCGGCCAGCTGCGGGGCAGGCGAGTGCTCGGCCACGTGCACGTAGAAGTGCAGCGCACCGGTGTGCTGCGGGTGCTTCCGCGTGATGGCCGAAAGGCGCGCGATCACGTCGCCGACAGTGCCGTTGGCCTGGCCGGTCTTTGGGTCCCACCAGTCCCACGGCATCGTGCTCATGACGGCGTCGGCGTAGAGCGTGACGACGTCCGGGTCGTCTGGATACTGCCGCGCCACGTCGGCCATCGCAGCGGCGTAGCCAACCTCTTGCGGGTCGATCTGTCGGTCGGGTTTGCGCGTGCTGCACATGGCGCTGCCCAGCGCCTCGTAGGCCCGCTGCGCGCGTTCCTCGGCGCGGCCGTAGCGCACGGCCATCGCATCGATGAGCGCGCGTTCCAGGGCCGAAGCGCCTGGCGCCGCCTGCTGCGCGCGCTCGATGTAGCGGCGGATCTCACGCACCGGCCCGCGGTCGCTGTTGTTGATGTTGGGCCCGAGCGCGTACGCCACGCCCCAGGCGCACATGGCGCAGCTGGGGTCACGCGCCAGCGCGGCGCGGAACACGCGCGCGGCTTCCTGGTGCTCGAAGGCGTAGGTGAGCAACAGCCCTTGAGCAAACCATGCGCGCGCCTGCTCGTCGCGCGCCGTGACGCTGAAGGTCGAATTGCCGAGCCCCTGCATGGGTGCGATCGACCGTGCCGGCGGCTGGTCGTCGAGCGATGTGCACCCCACGAGCAGCGCGGCAACGACGGCAAGGCTGCACAGCGATCGCAGGGCGGGCACGGGCATGGCTTCTCCGGACTGAGCGACGGTTCGGGCTGCAGAGCATAGTTCGTACACGCGCCCCATGTCGACAGCCTGGGGTGGACCGGGGCCGCGGTCAGCGGGTGTCGGCTGACCGGCACCATCGGCGATGGGCTGAAGCGCCGGCTGATCGCGCCGCTCGGGCGCCTCGTTCGCGGCTGACTACCCTTCCAACTGCTTCTGGAACACCAGCCCCGCGTGCTCGCGCAGCGCGTGGAACTGGATCTTGGGCCAGTTGTCCTGCATCGCGCGCAGCTCGCCGGCGTACTCCAGCAGCACGGTGGGCGCGTTGACGGCGTCCAGTGCCACACGGTGGGCGTTACCGTCGATGAAGCGCTGCAGCTCCTTGGCGCCGCCGTTTTCCTCGGGGCAGGTGACCCAGCGCGCGACGTTGTAGCGCGCCGGCATGATGCGCGCCTTGCAGCCGTATTCGTGCTCGAGCCGGTGCGCGACCACCTCGAACTGCAGCTGGCCCACGGCGCCCAGCAGCAGCACGCTGCCGGCCACCGGGCGGAAGACCTGGATCGCGCCTTCCTCGCCCAGCTGCGTCAGGCCCGCGCGCAGCTGCTTGGTGCGCAAGGGGTCGGCCACTTCGACGCTGCGGAACATCTCGGGTGCGAAGAAGGGCAGGCCGGTGAACTGCAGGGATTCACCTTCGGTCAGCGTGTCGCCCAGCTGCAATACGCCGTGGTTCGGGATGCCGATGATGTCGCCGGCAAAGGCTTCGTCGAGCAGTTCACGCCGCTGGCTCATGAAGGTGACCACCGTGTTCGGCCGCAGTTCCTTGCCGCTGCGCACCACCTTCAGCCGCATGCCGCGCTCGAACCGGCCGCTGGCCACGCGCACGAAGGCGATGCGGTCGCGGTGCGCCGGGTCCATGTTGGCCTGGATCTTGAAAACGACGCCGGTGAACTTGGGCTCGTCGGGCTGCACCACACGCTGGATGGCGGCGCGGCTGCCCGGCGGCGGCGCCAGGTCGACCAGCGCGTCCAGCACCTCGCGCACGCCGAAGTTGTTGACCGCGCTGCCGAAGAACATCGGTGTCTGGTGGCCGGCCAGGAAGACGGCAGGCTCGAAGGGCGGCGCGGCGTCGGTCAGCAGCTCGATCTCGGCCTCGGCCTGGTCGTACTGCATGCCGAAGCGTTCGGCGTAGGCCGGGTTGTCCAGGCCGTCGAGGATCTCGTCTTCCGCCCCTTTGCGGTCTTCGCCGGGGCTGAACACGCGCATCTGCTTCTCGCGCAGGTCCATCACGCCGTGGAAGTTCTTGCCCATGCCGACCGGCCAGGTGAAGGGCACGACCTCCATGCCCAGCTCACGCTCGATCTCGTCCATCAGCACCAGCGGGTCCTTCACCTCGCGGTCCATCTTGTTGACGAACGTGAGGATGGGTGTGTTGCGCGCGCGGCAGACCTGCAGCAGCCGCCGCGTCTGCGGCTCGACGCCGTTGGCCGCGTCGATGACCATCAACGCCGCGTCCACCGCCGTCAACACGCGGTAGGTGTCCTCGCTGAAGTCCTGGTGGCCGGGGGTGTCGAGCAGGTTGATGACGCAGTCGCGGTACTCCATCTGCATCACGCTGGAGGCCACCGAGATGCCACGCTGCTTCTCGATCTCCATCCAGTCCGACGTCGCGTGGCGCGTCGCCTTGCGCGCCTTCACGCTGCCTGCGATCTGGATCGCGCCCGAGAACAGCAGCAGCTTCTCCGTCAGCGTGGTCTTGCCCGCGTCGGGGTGGGAAATGATGGCGAAGGTGCGACGGCGGCGCACCGCGGTGGCCAGCGGGTTGGACGTGATGTCGGTGGACATGGTGACTTTCGGCGCGGGCGCAGGGCGGGCCGGCGTCAGCAGGGAACGGCAGGGAGGGCGGGATTATCCGCGGCGGTGCGATGATCGGCGCCGACCATGAACGCCCTGCTCGACATCGATCCCGAAGTGGCCGACGCGCTGCAGCGCGGCCGCCCCGTGGTGGCGCTGGAATCGACCATCATCAGCCACGGCATGCCCTGGCCACAGAACCTGGAAACCGCGCTGCGCGCGGAGGCGGCGGTGCGCGAAAGCGGCGCCGTGCCGGCCACGGTGGCCGTGATGGGCGGGCGACTGAGGGCCGGCCTGGCGCGCGCCGACATCGAAGCCCTGGCGCGCCAGGGCCAAGCCGTGCCCAAGGCCAGCCGGCGCGACCTGCCCTTTCTGATCGCCGAAGGTGTGGGCCCGGAAATGGGCGCCACCACGGTGGCCGCGACGATGATCGTGGCCGCACTGGCGGGCATCCGCGTCTTCGCCACCGGCGGCATCGGCGGGGTGCACCGCGGCGCCGAGACCAGCTTCGACATCAGCGCCGACCTGCAGGAACTGGCGCGCACCTCGGTGGCCGTGGTCTGCGCCGGCGCCAAGGCCATCCTCGACCTGAAGCTGACGTTGGAGTACCTGGAAACGCAGGGTGTCCCCGTCATCGGTTTCGGCACCGACGAATTGCCGGCTTTTTACTCGCGCGCCAGTGGCTTGAAGGTCAACCGCCGGCTCGACACGGCCGAGCAGATCGCTCGTGTGCTGCAGGCCAAGTGGCAGGCTGGTCTGGCGGGTGGCGTGCTCATCACCAACCCGATCGCGCCCGAACACGAGATTCCGCAGGCCCGCGTCGCCGGTTTCATCGCGCAGGCGCTGCACGAAGCGCAGGCGCAGGGAGTGACGGGCGCGGCCGTCACTCCCTTCCTGCTGGCGCGCGTGACTGAACTCAGCGGCGGCGCCAGCCTGGCGGCCAACATCGAACTGGTGCTGGCCAACGCGCGGTTGGGCGCGGGTGTCGCCAGCGCGTTGTCGGCGCTGTCGGCCGACGACGTGCGGGCCGCCCGGGAGGCCGCAGCCGTCGAAGTCGCGATGCTGCCCCAAGCGGCGCGCGGTGCCTGAGTTGCACCGGCCTTCGGCAAGTGATTTGCCCGGCGGGTCGGGCGAAACCGTCGCCTGCGACCCCGCGGACTTGCCCGAACGTTTGCGGCTGGGCACGCGCGAGTTGCACGTCGCCACCGAGCGCACAGGTGCCATGGCCGCCCTGTTGGCCGGGCGCCTGCCGCAGCCGGGCTACTGCGCGCTGCTGCGCAACTTGCACGCGCTGTACGCCGCGCTGGAGCTGGCACTCGACGCGCGCCGGCTCGACGCCGCCATCGCGCCGCTGCAGGCCGCCGATCTGCAGCGCAGCGCGGCACTGGCCGCCGATCTGTACACGCTGCACGGCCCCGACTGGGCGGCGGCTCTGCCCCTGCTGCCTTCGGCCGCGGCCTACGTGGTGCGGCTGCAGACGCTGTCCGATGCAGCCTCGCCGGCGCTGGTGGCCCATGCCTATGTGCGCTACCTGGGCGACCTGCACGGCGGCCAGGTGCTGCAGCGTCTGGTGCGGCGTCACTATGCGTTGCCGGGCGATGCCGGCACGCGTTTCTACGACTTCGGCCCCGAGCCCGAGGTGCTGGCCCTGCGCCAGCGCCTGCGCGCTGCGCTGAGCGCGCTTCCGTTGAACAAGGCCGAACAGGACAGCGTGGTCGCCGAGGCGCGCTGGGCTTTCCAGCAGCACCAGCGCTTGTTCGAAGAGCTGGCGTCCTAGGCGTTCGGCTCGAAGCGACGGAAGCGCGCATACAGCGCCGTCGCACGCTCCGCCGAGGCCTCCAGTTCCTGTAGCACGGGCGCCACCGAAGGGCCGCTGCTGGCATCGGCGATATCCATCGCCGCCAGGCTGGCGTTGGTGAGGATGGCGCCGATCACTTCGTCGGTGGGCCTGCCGCCCGCGTGTGCGGTGCTGGCACGCTGCAAGGCGTCTTCGAGCTGCCGTCGCGCCGCGGCGGTGCGGCGCAGGTCGCGCAAGTCGGTCAGCGTGATGATGCAGCCGAGAAACTTGCCATGGCGCCCGGGCACGGCCTCTGCGCGCACGGCCACTGGCAAGCCGGCCCCGAGCTCGGCGGCCTGCGTGGGCCGAGCCACCGACCACTCGCCCCGCCAGGGCTGCTGCGCCAGGCCGTCCACCACGCGCTGCACACGCGCCGGGTCTTCGAAAAGCTGGGATACGGGCTCGCCGAGCGGCGGCCTGCGCGCGCCGGTACCGCGCAGCGCAAGGAAGGCGTCGTTGAAGAACATGAGGCCGCCCTGCGTATCGGCCAGCAGCACCGGCTCGCGCGCTTCGCCCACCGTTGCGCGGAGGTCGGCCAGCTGGTGTTCGGCCACGAGCAGACGCACCGCGTTCACCTGCACGATGATGTCCACCAGGGCGGTGCCGATGGCCCCCGCCATGACCAACTCCGCTGCCGACCATGGCAGTGCCGTGCCGCGCACGATTTCCGACCACGCCGCGAAGCTGCGTCGCGGCGACAGCTTCAGCGGGTCGTCGCCTTCCATCGGCTTGTGCGGATCGCCGGCCCAGGTGACGGTGAGCAGCTGCTCCTTGCGCAGCCACATCAAGTAGTCGGGCCGCGACGTCGACAGTTGCACGGCCAGCACGCCGGCCGCCGTGGGCGCCAGCGAAGCCAGCGGCGGATAAGCCTTGCCCAAGGAGGCGTGCGCCACCGGCTCGCCGTGTTCGGCGTTGCGCGGCTGCGCGTGCACCCAGTCCCTCAGCGCGCGCAGCTCGGGTGTGGATGGCACGTCGCCGGTGGTCAGGATCTCGTCGCCATGGAACAGCGCCGCACCCGTGGCCCCCAGTGGTTGCAGCAAGGTGTGCGGGTTGCGCAAGAGTGCCTGTCGCCAGTCACCTTCGGTGGACGTGGCCTCGATGAGGCGTTGCTCCAGCCGGCGCACCATCAGCGCTACCTGGGTGTGGGCATAGTGCTCGATGGCGGCGATGCGGGTGGACGCCACTTCGGCCAGCAGGTCGACCATGGCGCGCACCGCGAGCCGGATGTGGCGCGGGCTGTAGTGGTGGGCGGCAATCAGGCCCCAGAGCTTGCCTTCGCGTACCAGCGAAGCCACCAGCGTGCCGGTGACGCCCATGTTCTTGAGATACTGCAGGTGCAGCGGTGACATGCTGCGCAGATGGCACATGGACATGTCCAGCGGCTGACCGTTGTCGGGACGCAGCGCCGGCACCAGGGGCTGCGCGGCGTAGTCGACGTCGGCCAGCACGCGTACGCGGTTGCGCAGGTAGAGCTCGCGTGCACGCTGTGGGATGTCGCTGGCCGGATAGTGGTGGCCCAGCAGCGATTCCAGGCGCGGGTCGCGCGACTCGGAGACGATCTTGCCGTGGCCGTCGGCGTCGAAGCGGTAGACCATCACCCTGTCGTAGCCGGTCATGTTGCGCACCACCTGCACGATGGCGTCGCACAGCACGGGTAGCGTGGTGGCGGCAGAAAAGCGCTGCACGGCGGCGGCAATGCCTGCGGCCTCCGAGGCGCTGTTCAGGTCGACCGCGCTGACACCGCTGCCGCGGTCCGCCGGCTCCAGCTCCAGCACCACGCCACCAGCGGGCGGACAGTGCGCGGCGCCTTCCAGCCGCCGCAAGGTGCCGTCGGCATCGACCTGCGCCTGCAGCGGCAGCGGTTCCCCGCCCAGGCCTGGGAGCAGCGGGGCAACGACTTCGGCCAGGTTTCCGCCCAAGCGCGACAGAGGCTGGCCCAACAGATCGCCGACGCCCACCCCCAGCACCACGGCGCTGTTGGCGCTGGCCATCAGGATCTGGTGCGTGCTGGCGTGCAGCAGCAGCAAGGCGCCCTGCGGCTGCACCGAACCCGCCAGGTGGATGAGTTCGCGCTCGCAGTTGGTCAGGTCGGCCTGGCCGAAGGCGGGGCTGTCCACGGTCAGCGCGACACGCTTGAGTTGTCCATCCTGGCAAGGTAGCACAGGCGCGCGCGGCGCCAGTCCTCGTCTCCCCGGGGTGCTCAGTCTTCGGCCAGTGCCACTGGCCCCAGCAGCAGTGCGAAGCCCCCCGCGCTGATGCAGGCGTCGACAACGCGGTGCAGCAGTCTCATGGTGTGCTCCCGTTGGTCGAGCTCAGGCGAGGTCGAAGCGATCGAGGTTCATCACCTTGCTCCACGCCGCCACGAAGTCGCCGACGAACTTGCCCTGTGCGTCGCTGGCGGCATACACCTCGGCCAACGCGCGCAGCTGTGAGTTCGAGCCGAAGACGAGGTCGACCACGGTGCCGGTCCATTTCAACTCGCCCGTCTTGCGGTCGCGGCCTTCCAGGATGTTCGCGTCGGCGGCCGAGCGCTTCCAAGTCGTGCCCATGTCGAGCAGGTTGACGAAAACGTCGTTGCTCAGGGTGCCGGGGCGCTGCGTGAAGACGCCGTACGCGGTACCTCCGACGTTGGCTCCCAAAGCACGCAGGCCGCCGACCAGCACCGTCATTTCGGGCGCGGTCAGCGTCAGCAACTGGGCCTTGTCGATCAGCAGCTCGGCGGCCCGATCGGCCAGTTCCTTGCGCACGTGGTTGCGAAAGCCGTCGGCCTGGGGCTCGAGTACCGCGAAGGCCTCGACATCGGTCTGTTCCTGCGTGGCGTCGGTGCGGCCCGGCGTGAAGGGCACGGTGACGGTCACGCCGCCGGCCTTGGCTGCGGCTTCCACCGCGGCGCAGCCGCCCAGCACGATCAGGTCGGCCAGCGAAACCTGCCGGCCACCGCCCTGGGCGTTGAACCTGTTCTGCAGGCCTTCCAGCACCCCCAGCACCTGCGCCAGTTCGGCGGGCTGGTTGACGACCCAGTCCCTCTGCGGCGCCAGGCGGATGCGAGCGCCGTTGGCGCCGCCACGCTTGTCGCTGCCGCGGAACGTGCTGGCCGAAGCCCAGGCCGTGCGCACCAGTTGCGCAATGCTCAGTCCAGAGGCCAGCACCTGCGCCTTCAGCGCGTCGACGTCCTGTGCGGTGACGAGGCCGTGGTCCACCGGTGGCACCGGATCCTGCCAGATCAGCACTTCCTGCGGTACCAGCTTGCCCAGGTAGCGGGCGCGCGGGCCCATGTCACGGTGCGTCAGCTTGAACCAGGCGCGGGCGAAGGCGTCGGCGAAGGCCTGCGGGTCGGCGTGGAAGCGGCGAGAGATCTTTTCGTAGGCCGGGTCCATGCGCAGCGACAGGTCGGCCGTGGTCATCATCGGCGGGCTCTTCTTGCCCGGTTCGTGCGCGTCGGGAATCAGGTGTTCGGGCTTGCAGTTCTTCGGTGTCCACTGGTGGGCGCCGGCCGGGCTCTTGCTCAGTTCCCACTCGTAGCCGAAGAGCATGTCGAAGTAGCCCATGTCCCAGGTGGTGGGGTTGGGCTTCCAGGCGCCTTCGATGCCGCTGGTGGTGGCGTGCGCACCCTTGCCGCTGCCGAACTTGTTGATCCAGCCGAAGCCCTGTTCCTCGATGTCGGCACCCTCGGGCTCGCGACCGACCAGCGCCGGGTCGCCGGCGCCGTGGGCCTTGCCGAAGGTGTGGCCGCCGGCGACCAGCGCCACGGTCTCCTCGTCGTCCATCGCCATGCGGGCGAAGGTCTCGCGCACGTCGCGGCCCGAGCCCAGCGGGTCGGGCTGGCCGTCCGGGCCTTCCGGGTTCACGTAGATCAGGCCCATCTGCACCGCGGCCAGCGGGTTGGCGAGTTCACGGTTGCCGCTGTAGCGGCTGTCCGGCTGGTCGCTGGTGGCCAGCCACTTCTTCTCGACGCCCCAGTTGATGTCTTCCTCGGGTTCCCAGATGTCGGGGCGGCCACCGGCGAAGCCGAAGGTCTTGAGACCCATCGTGTCCATGGCCACGGTGCCGGCCAGCACGACGAGGTCGGCCCACGAGAGCTTGCGGCCGTACTTCTGCTTGATGGGCCACAGCAGGCGGCGCGCCTTGTCGAGGTTGCCGTTGTCGGGCCAGCTGTTCAGCGGCGCGAAGCGCTGCGCACCGGTGCCGGCGCCACCGCGGCCGTCGTGGATGCGGTAGGTGCCGGCGGCGTGCCAGCTCAGGCGCACGAAGAGGCCGCCGTAGTGGCCCCAGTCGGCCGGCCACCAGTCCTGGCTGTCGGTCATCAGCGCCTTCAGGTCGGCGACCACGGCGTCGAGGTCGAGTGTCTTGAATTCGGCGGCGTAGTCGAAGCCCGCGCCCATCGGGTCGGACTTGGACGTGTGCTGGTGCAGGATCTTCAGGTTGAGTTGTTCGGGCCACCAGTCGGCGTTGGTCTGGCCGCTGCGGGCCGTGGCCTGCGTGCGCGACTTGCCAGAGAAGGGGCAGCCGCCGGCGGCGCCGGTGTCATTGATTTCGTAGGCTTGGCTCATGGAGTCTCCGGGGGTGCGTGAGGAACGATGGCGCCACTGTAGAAACCAGGCGACCGCGGGTCAAAGCAATTGGCTCGAAAGGCTCGATAGCCCGCCCGCCTATGGCCGCCATAGTGCACTACCCGCACAACCGGCCCTGCCCTGTTGCAGTGAGGCCGCGCTCAGGCCGTCAGGCGTTGCACGCCCGGCAGCGTGCAGGCGTAGATGCAGTTGCGCAGCGCCGCGATGGCCTCGTAGCGCGGGAAGGTGCGGCGCCAGGCCAGCACCACGCGGCGCGTCGGCGCGGGTGCCGTGAACTTCACGTAGCGGATGTGCGGCTGCTTCTCGGCCGGCACGCTGAGCTGCGGCACCACCGTCACGCCCATGCCCGAGGCGACCATGTACTTGATGGTCTCCAGGCTGCTGCCCTCGAAGCTCTTGCGTATGCCCTCGGCGTTGCTGGCAAAGCGGGCGTACTCGGGGCAGACCTCGAGCACGTGGTCGCGGAAGCAGTGGCCGGTGCCCAGCAGCAGCATGGTCTCGTTCTTCAGCTCCTCGGCGGTGATGCTCTTGCGCTTGGCAAAGGGGTGGCTGGCCGGCACGGCGGCGACGAAGGGCTCGTCGTACAGCGGCGCCACGGCCAGGCCGGTGTCGGGGAAGGGCTCGGCCATGATGGCGCAGTCGAGCTCACCCATGCGCAGCATGTCCAGCAGCTTGGCGGTGAAGTTCTCCTGCAGCATCAGCGGCATCTGCGGCACGCGCTCGATGGCGGCTCTCACCAGGTCGGGCAGCAGGTAGGGGCCGATGGTGTAGATCACGCCCAGGCGCAGCGGGCCGCTCACCGGGTCCTTGCCGAGCTTGGCGATCTCACGGATGGCCTGCGCCTGCTCGATGACCTGCTGCGCCTGGCGCACGATCTGCTCGCCCAGAGGCGTCACGCTCACCTCGGCCGCGCCGCGCTCGAAGATCTTCACGTCCAGCTCTTCTTCCAGCTTCTTGATCGCCACGCTGAGCGTGGGCTGGCTGACGAAACACGCCTCGGCGGCGCGGCCGAAGTGCCTTTCGCGGGCGACGGCGACGATGTACTTGAGCTCGGTGAGGGTCATGGCGAGATTGTGGCGAATAGGGGCGTGACCGGGATCGCCAATCAGGCTTTCAGGTATTCCGCCTTGCTGGCCAACCAGCGCTGCACGTGCGCGGCGGTGGCAGCCGGGTGCTCGCGCAGCAGGCGCGACGCCACGGCGCGGGCCTGCTGCAGCAGCGCGCTGTCTTCGGCCAGGTCGGCAAAGCGCAGCAGCGCATCGCCGCTCTGGCGTGCGCCCATGAACTCGCCCGGGCCACGGATGTCGAGGTCGCGGCGCGCGATTTCGAAGCCGTCGTGGGTCTCGGCCATCGCCTTCAGCCGCGCCTTGCCCGTGGGCGACAGCGGGCCGGTGTAGAGCAGCACGCAGACACTGGCCACCGCGCCGCGGCCGACGCGCCCGCGCAGCTGGTGCAGTTGCGCCAGGCCGAAACGCTCGGCGTGCTCGATGACCATCAGGCTGGCATTGGGCACGTCGACGCCGACCTCGATGACGGTGGTGGCCACCAGCAGCTTCAGCTCGCCGGCGGTGAACTGCGCCATCACCGCCGCCTTCTCGGCAGCTTTCATGCGGCCATGCAGCAGGCCCACGCCCACCCCGGGCAGGGCGGCGCTGAGCTCCGCGTGGGTGGCGGTGGCGTTCTGCAGGTCGATGTGTTCACTCTCCTCGACCAGCGGGCACACCCAGTAGACCTGCCGGCCCTGTAGCACCTCGGCGCGGATGCGGGCGATCACCGCGTCGCGTTTGCCGTCGGCAAAGACCTTGGTGAGGATGGGCGTGCGGCCGGGCGGCAGCTCGTCGATGGTGCTGACGTCGAGGTCGGCGTAGTAGCTCATCGCCAGCGTGCGCGGGATGGGCGTGGCGCTCATCATGAGCAGGTGAGGTTCGATCCCGGCTTCGCCGTCCGATGGCGCGCCCGACTTGGCGCTGTCATCGGGCTGCGCGCCCAGCTTGGCGCGCAGGGCCAGCCGCTGTGCGACGCCGAAGCGGTGCTGCTCGTCGACGATGGCCAGCCCCAGGCGCGCGAAGGCCACGTCGTCCTGGATCACGGCGTGCGTGCCCACCACCAGCATCGCCTCGCCGCTGGCCACCTGCGCCACCATCGCCTGCCGCGCACGGCCCTTGCGGCTGCCGGTGAGCCAGGCGGTGGTGATGCCCAGCGGCTCCAGCCAGCCCACCAGCTTGCGGAAATGCTGTTCGGCCAGGATCTCGGTGGGCGCCATCAGCGCGCATTGCCAGCCCGCGCCCATGGTCACGGCTGCGGCCAGCGCGGCCACCACCGTCTTGCCCGAGCCCACGTCACCCTGCAGCAGCCGGTGCATGGGGTGCGGGCGGTTGATGTCGGCCGTGATCTCAGCCACCACGCGCTGCTGCGCGGGGGTCAGCGTGAAGGGCAGGGCGGCGATCAGCCGTGCGGCCAGGCCGCCCGGGCTGGCGTGCAGCGCGGGCGCGGCCAGCGTCGCGCGCGTGGCCTGCGCTTGCGCTTGCGACAGCTGCTGCGCCAGCAACTCGTCGAACTTCAGCCGCTGCCATGCCGGGTGGGCGTGGTCCTCCAGTTCCGCGGGGTCCAGCTCGCGTGGCGGGTGGTGCAGCAGCTGCAGCGCGTCGCGCAGTGGCGGCAGGCCGGCCGGCACCGTACCCGGCGGCAGCAGCTCGTGCAGCGGTGCCCGCGCCAAGCCCGAGAGCACAGCCTTGCGCAGGTAGGCCTGCGGCAGCTGCGCGCTGCTGGGGTAGACGGGCGTCAGCACCTGCGGCAGCGGCGTCTCGGCCGTCACGGCGCGGAACTCGGGGTGCACCATCTCGCGGCCGAGGAAGCCGGCGCGCACCTCGCCGCGCGCGCGCACGGTCTGGCCCACGGCCAGCGTCTTCTGGTGCGATGGGTAGAAGTGCAGCAGCCGCAGCAGCAGTTCGCCGCTGTCGTCGGCCAGGCGCACCAGCAACTGGCGACGTGACCGTGTCTCGACCCGGCATTCCTGCACCACGCCCTGCACCTGCGCAGTGTCGAAGTCACGCAGGCTGGCGATGGGCGTCAGCCGCGTTTCGTCGACATAGCGCATCGGCAGGTGCAGCGCGAGGTCGACGTCGCGCACCAAGCCCAGCTTGTGCATTGCGCGCACCGGCCCCGACAGCTTGGCCCCGGCCGCCTGCGAGGGCGCCGGCTTCGGCGCCTCTGGCGGGGTTTTGGGTTCGGTTGTGGGGGCCCGGGTGCTCGGCATGGAACAATTTTGACCTTCGCACGCTCACAGGCCGGTACAGCCTGAACGCATGAACACGTCCTCACCCCGCTCCTACACCGTCGCCGACTTCGATTTCACGCTGCCGCCCGAGTTGATCGCGCAGCATCCGGCCGCCGAACGCAGCGCCTCGCGCCTGCTCGACGGCCGCGGCGAGCTGCCTGTCGACCGCGTCTTCCGCGACTTTCCCGCGCTGCTGCAGCCGGGCGACCTGCTGGTCTTCAACGACACGAAGGTCATCAAGGCCCGCCTGCTGGGCGAAAAGCCCACCGGCGGCGCGGTGGAGGCGCTGGTCGAACGCGTGCTGCCTGGCTACGAGGTCTGGGCCCACCTGCGCGCCAGCAAGAGCCCGCGGCCCGGCAGCCTGGTGCGGTTTGCCGACAGCTTCGACGTCGAAGTGCTGGGCCGTGCCGGACCCGATGACGCGCTGTTTCACCTGCGTTTCCCGGCCGACCCGCTGGTGCTGCTGGAGCGCCACGGCCACGTGCCGCTGCCGCCCTACATCACACATGGCGACACGGCGGAAGACGCCGTGCGCTACCAGACCGTATTCGCCGCCCGTCCCGGCGCCGTGGCCGCGCCCACCGCGGCGCTGCACTTCGACGAGGCGGTGCTGGCTGCACTCGATGCGCGCGGCGTGCGGCGCGCTGCAGTGACGCTGCACGTCGGCGCTGGAACCTTCCAACCGGTGCGGGTGGACAACATTGCCGAGCACCGCATGCACAGCGAATGGTTCGAGGTCGGTGCCGACACGGTGACGGCCATCGCCGCGACGCAGGCCGCAGGTGGCCGCGTGGTGGCGGTGGGCACGACGACGCTGCGGGCACTGGAGTCCGCCGCGCGCAACGTGCCCAAGGGCGCCGCACTCGTGCCCTTCAGCGGCGAAACCGACATCTTCATCACCCCGGGCTTCGAGTTCCGCGTCGTCGACCGGCTGCTCACCAACTTCCACCTGCCCAAGAGCACGCTGATGATGCTGGTCAGCGCCTTCGCCGGCCACGCGCACATCCGAGCGCTCTACGGCCACGCGGTGGAGTCGCGCTACCGCTTCTTCAGCTACGGCGACGCGATGCTGCTCGAGCGCAGGGGCTGAACCCGGCGGCGACAATTGGCCGCATGCTGAAGTTCGACTTGCTCAAGACCGCCGGCCATGCCCGCCGCGGCCGCCTGACGCTGAACCATGGTGTCGTCGAGACGCCGGTGTTCATGCCCGTGGGCACCTACGGCACCGTCAAGGGCGTGATGCCCCGTTCGCTCGACGAGATGGGCGCGCAGATCATCCTGGGTAACACCTTCCACCTGTGGATGCGGCCGGGGCTGGACGTGATCGCCAAGTTCGGCGGTCTGCACCGTTTCGAGGGCTGGAGCAAGCCCATGCTGACCGACAGCGGTGGTTTCCAGGTCTGGAGCCTGGGCGACATGCGCAAGATCAGCGAGGAAGGCGTGAAGTTCGCGTCCCCCGTCAACGGCGACAAGCTTTTCCTGACGCCCGAGGTCAGCATGCAGATCCAGGCCGTGTTGAACAGCGACATCGTGATGCAGTTCGACGAGTGCACGCCCTACGAAACGAAGGGCGTGCTCACGACCGAGGGCGACGCCCGCAAATCGATGGAACTGAGCCTGCGCTGGGCGAAGCGCAGCCAGGACGAATTTGCGCGCCTGGAGAACTGCAACGCGCTCTTCGGCATCGTGCAGGGCGGCATGTTCGAGCCCCTGCGAGAAGAGTCGCTGGCCGCGCTCGTCGCGATGGACTTTCCAGGCTACGCGGTGGGCGGCGTGAGCGTCGGCGAGCCCAAGGACGAGATGCTGCGCATCATGGCGCACACGCCGCACCGGCTGCCCGCACACAAGCCACGTTACCTGATGGGCGTGGGCACGCCGGAAGACCTGGTCGAAGGCGTGGCCTGCGGCGTCGACATGTTCGACTGCGTGATGCCCACCCGCAACGCGCGCAACGGCCACCTTTTCACGCGCTTCGGCGACCTGAAGATCCGCAACGCGCGGCACAAGGACGATGAGCGCCCGCTCGACCCCACGTGCAGCTGCTATGCCTGCCGCGGCCAGAGCGCTGCCGACGGCAGCGTGAGTGGCGGCTTCAGCCGCGCCTACCTGCACCACCTCGACCGCTGCGGCGAGATGCTGGGCCCCATGCTGGCCAGCATCCACAACCTGCACTACTACGTGAACCTGATGCGCGAAGTGCGCCAGGCGCTGGACGAGGACCGCTTCGAGGACTGGCGAGCGCAGTTCAAGGTTGACCGCGGGCGCGGCATCGGCTGACATGCTGGCCGGCACGGGCGGTCGACGTGGACATCAGCTGTCCGGGGCACAAAGGGCCACTGCGGCCGTCGTGGGACGACTCAGGCCTGAACTTCGTCCCATCCGATTCGAGGGTGCAAAGCGGATGGCCGAAGGCCGACCTTGATCATTGGCAAGGGCGTCTCCCGGCGCCCAGCCGTGTTTCGGGTGAGCGCAGGGTCGCTGACTTTTGACTTACTATGTAAGCCACAATATGATGAGGCCCGATTCTTCAGTCTGAAAACTAACATGTCGACGCTCCTGGTCTCCTCGAAAGGTCAGATCGTGTTGCCCGCCGAATTGCGGCGCCGGCTCGGTATGGGTGCAGGCGCCAGGATCGAGGTGTTCGAAGAATCGGACGGACTGAAGCTGCGCGTCGTACGTTCGGTCGCGACGGCCGACATGACCAGCATGGCGGGCCTGGTCAAGGCGCCAGCGCGCGGTGTTCCACGCCGCCTGGAGGATTTCGATCCTGCCTCGCTGCTGAACCGTTCGCGGCACAGCAAGCCATGAAGGCCCTGGATACCAACGTCCTGGCACGATTCTTCGTCGATGATGCCGACGATGCGCAGGCAGCCAAGCAGCGGCCCGCGGCCGTTGCAGCGCTCACCGAACGATCGTTCGTTTCGGTGACCGTGTTGCTTGAACTGGAATGGGTCATGCGCGGGTTCTATGAACTGCCAACGAGGGACATATCCCGCGTATTGCGCGCGCTGGCGAGCATTGAGCACATCACGCTTGAAGATCGCGACGCGGTCCTGGCGGCGGTTGAAGCGCTCGACAAAGGGCTCGATTTCGCTGATGCGCTGCATCTGGCGCGCAGTTCGCGTGCTTCCAGATTCGCGACATTCGACCAAAGACTGGCGAAGCGTGCAAAGCGTCTCGCGCTGACACCACCGGTGGAGTTGCTTGACTGAAGCGACTTCGGCGCCGCCGGTGGGCAGGTGGAGATTGCTCGGCCACAAGGCCGATCTCAGCAGCGCTCAGGCGCGGTTCAACCCGAAGGCAACAGCGACCGTGCGACTGCTCCCGGGCGGCGAGTCCATGGGACCGGCCGGCGGGCATCGACCGAGATGGAATGGACACCGCCCCTTCTCCGACGTGAGCCATCGGCGGGGCGAGCAGTGTGGTGGGGCTCGTGTGCCGGTGGTGACTCGACAACCACCTTACCAGAACGGAGGTCCCGAGATGCCTGCCACGTCGGACTAGATGTAGCCAAGCGAGTGTTCCAGATGTACTGGGTCGACGGTGATTCTGGTGAGATCGTGAGCCGCCGGTTCGGGCGCAATGACTTGATCCAGTACCTGAGCCGACGGCCTCCGGGTCGAGTCGCTCTGGAGGCCTGTGGCAGTGCGCACTGGTGGGCGCGCAAGATCAAGTCGTTGGGGCACGAAGTTGTCCTCCTGCACGCCAAGTTCATTCGACCCTTCGTGCAGACGAACAAGACTGACGCGGCGGATGCGCGTGCCATCTGGACGGCTGTGCGGCAGCCGGGCATGCAACCGTGGCGGCGAAGCGGAGGACCAACAGGCAATGTTGGCCTGCATCGCATCCGGTCGCTGTTGATCAAGTTCAGGACGATGCAAGTGAATCAGCTGCGTGGATTGCTGTACGAATTCGGCGCCAGCTTCCGAGCTGGCCGGGTCGCTGGTCTAGCGGAAATCCGGTCGCGGATGGTGGAACTTGAGGAAGCCCTTCCGGGCGCGCTGATGTGTGGCCTCCAGGATCAGCTCAAGCGCATCGAAGGACTGCAGGCGGAGATCGATCAGCGGCACCGTATCGGCGCCTGGCAGAAGCAGGACGCTGCCTGCCGGGCTATCTCGAAGTACCTGGCATCGGTCGCCTGACCGCGACGGCGCTGGTAGCGACCATGGGCGATGCCGCGACGTTCAAGTCCGGCCGCGAATTTGCTGCATTCCTGGGACTCGTGCCTCGCCAGAGCGGCACAGGAGGAAAGGTGCGTCTGGGTTCCATATCGAAGCGAGGGGACCCATATCTGCGCACACTGCTCATCCACGGCGCCCGATCGGTGCTGTGCCACACCAAGGTGCCGACGCAATGGCAAAGCGCGATCCAGGAGCGACGACCGGCCAACGTAGCTGCAGTGGCCGTGGCCAGCAAGATGGCTCGAACGGCGTGGGCAATCCTTGCTCACGGGCAGGCCTACCGGCGCGACTACGTGAGCATGCGACCAGCGTAGTCAGCAGCAGTACCAAGGATTGGTTGCTGAGGTTGATTCGAATGTGATGGCAAGACAGGTCGGACCGCGAGAACGCAAACCTGAACACGGCCTTGTGCTTCGAAGCACGCGGTCGAGATGGACGTTCTTGGCGAAATCCATCAGGGCCCGCAGGCTTCGGCTTGCAAGACAAGGCCGGATATAAGACTGCAGCCAGTACCTCGTTGAGGCGTCACACGAAAATCAGCTTGGCAAACTGGGCGGTGTCCATATAAGGCTGTGTGAAAACTCGGTCATCGCGTGGTCGAGCGCAAAGTCGACCTTCAGAACGGCCCAGGATCGACGATCGGCATCGCGGGAGGGGTTCGATGACCCCGGAAATTGCACGTCGGCCGAGTTTTCACACAAGCTCGACCCCAAGCGGAAGTCCGACTCGCGAGATTCCCGGATGCAAAGCAGTCATCGCCTGGCGAAGTCGCGGCCGCGGAACCAGCGCTGCCAGCCGTTGCATGAACTCCAGCGGGCGCATGACCAAGTGCGTGGTGCCGCCGCGCCACAGGGTCTTGAGCTTCAGCACCACTTGCCCGGCGGAGTTGATCTGCACGCGTTTGTCGGACAGCGCCGGGCGGGTGATGGAGCGGCACAGTTGCTCCAGCCGCCGGCGGTCGCGTGCCTTCACCCACACCGCCGCGTGCAGGCTGACCCGTCGATGTCGGCGCAAAGGGACAATCTCGCCGTGGCCTCCCGCGGAGTCGTGCCCCTCAGGGTCAGCACCTTGTGCCTGGCGCGAGGGCCGAAGGCGATCCGCAGACCTGCGGCGCGTGTCGCGCTCAGCTGGGCGCGCGACGTTTGACCCGGGCCGCTCGGGTTTCAACCGCTCTGACTGGCGAGTTCTGCACTCCATAATGATCCGCATGAAAGAGCCATTGATCCTGCGTCTGCAGCGCAGCCGCGGGTTCCGACAAGCCCTCGCCGGGCGCGGGCTGCAACCATGAAGTCTCGCGGCGAGGCCCTGCGGGACTACGTTTTCCGTCGCCTGCTGCTGATGATTCCGACGTTCATCGGCATCAGCTTCGCCACCTTCCTGTTGTGCCAGTTCGTGCCCGGCGGGCAGATCGACCAGATGCGCATGGCCATGGCCGGCGCAGAGGCGGGCGGCGATGGCGGCGGCGGCGGTGGTGATGCCCGCCTGCAGTTGGACATCCCCGACGCACAGTTGAAGAAGCTCAAGGAGTTCTACGGCTTCGACAAGCCCCTGCACGTGGCCTACCTGGGCTGGCTGGCCGACACCGTGCGGCTCGACCTGGGTACCTCGTTCCGTTACAACGAGTCGGTCCTCAAGGTCATCAAGGAACGGCTGCCAGTCTCCATCTACTACGGGATCATCACCGCCGTCTTTACCTACGGCATCTGCATCCCGCTGGGCATCCTGAAGGCCATACGTCACCGCACGCCCATAGACACCGTCACCTCGGTGCTGATCTTCGTCGGTTATGCCGTGCCGGGTTTTGCGCTGGGCGCGGTGCTGTCCAATCTGTTCTCGGTGCGCTGGGAGCTGTTTCCGCTGGGCGGCTTCCAGTCAGCCGGCGCCGAAGCCATGGGACCCATGGCGTATGCCATCGACATCGTCTGGCATTCGGTGCTGCCCCTGGTGGCCTACCTGGCCGGCTCGTTCGCGGTGACGACCATGCTGATGAAAAACAGCCTGCTCGAGAACATGAGCGCCGACTACGTGAAGACGGCGCTGGCCAAGGGCCTGAGCTGGCAGCGTGCGGTCTTCGTGCACGCGCTGCGCAACTCGCTCATCCCCATGGCCACCACGGTGGGCGGGCTGCTGGGCATCTTCCTCACCGGCAGCTTCCTCATCGAGCGCGTGTTCAGCATCCAGGGCGTGGGGCTGCTCGCCTTCGAGGCCATACAGACGCGCGACTTCCCCGTCGTGCTGGGCTTCCTGGTCATCAGCAGCGTGTTGCTGATGCTGGGCAACCTGGTGTCCGACCTGGCGGTGGCGCTGGTGGATCCGAGGGTGCGCTTTGAGTAGCCCGCAGGGTTCTGCCGTGGCGCCCGTGGCGGCCGGCGGCCCACGCTGGTTCGAGCTCGACCCCATCACGCGGCGGCGGCTGCAGCGCTTTCGCCGAATCAAGCGCGGCTGGTGGTCCTTCGTGATCCTGCTGGTGGCGATGGCGCTGTCGCTCATTGCGCCGCTGCTGGCCGAAAGCCGCGCGCTGGTGGTGTGGCACCAGGGCACGCTCTACCTGCCCACCTTCCAGTACCTGGAGATGAAGACCTTCGGCCAGGAGGCGCCGGTGGGCTGGGACGGCAACGAGATCGAGACCGAGTACCTGCGGCTGCAGCGCGAATGGGACGTCGAACGTGTCATGCATGCCCGCGACCGTAATGCCGCCGGTGGCGACGCGGCCAAGCTGGCCGCGGTGGATGCGCGTTATCCCAACCGCGACAACTTCGTCGTGATGCCGCCGATCCCCTGGAACCCCTACCAGAACGACTTCTCCAGCAACGAGATCCTGCCCGAGATTCAGCGTGCGTTGAACGCCGGCAACACCGACCGCGCCGAGCGCCTGGCGCGCCGCGACGGCCTGGCCGACCTGGCCGACGCCATCAACGACGGCAGCATCAAGGCCCTGCTGGCCGACCCCGCCAAGTCACCCACCGGCACCGTGGCCGGGCTGGCGCGCACGGGCGCCCTGGCCTCGCTGAAGGGCCTGGGTGCACCACCGCCGCACGCACCCAACGCTGCGCAGCGCCACTACCTGGGCACCGACGCGCAGGGCCGCGACGTGGCCTCGCGCTTGCTGTACGGCTTTCGCATCTCGATCTTCTTCGCGCTCTTCCTCACGCTGTCGGCACAGATCGTGGGCACCATCATCGGCAGCCTGCAGGGCTACCTGGCGGGGCGCTTCGACATGATCAGCCAGCGTGTCATCGAAGTGCTGATCGCCATACCCGGCCTCTACGTCGTCATCGTGTTGGCGGCCTTGTTCCAGCCCACGTTCTGGATGCTGCTGGCCATCCTGGCGCTGTTCCAGTGGATAGGCATCACCTTCTTCATGCGCACCGAGATGTACCGCGAGAAGACGCGCGAATACTGCCTGGCCGCGCGCAGCTACGGCGCGTCGCACCTGCGCATCGTGTTCCGCCACCTGCTGCCCAATTGCCTGACGCCGCTGGTCACCTTCACGCCCTTCGCGGTGGTGGGTGCCATCTTTGCGTTGACCGGCCTGGACTTCCTGGGCTACGGCCTGCCCGCGCCCACGCCCAGCTGGGGCGAGCTCATCGACCAGGCGCTGCAGACCCAGAACCGGGACAAGCTGTGGCTGATCCTGTCGCCCTTCACCGCGCTGACCATCACGCTGGTGCTGGTGGTGTTCATCGGTGAGTCGGTGCGTGAAGCCTTCGATCCCAAGCAGTTTGCGCGTTATGAGTAGGTGCATCGTTCATCTGGGCCAGGCCCTGGCTTTTGCTGGGGCCTGGCTGCTGTTCATGCCCGCGCATGCGGCAGCGCCGGCGCAGGCCGCCAGTGCTGCCGCCCCTGCTGCCGTCCCTGTGGCCTCAAGTGCTGTCGCCAGCGCTGCCGCGGCGCGCGCCACCTTGCCGGCCGACATCCGCTGGGTCACCAACGAAGAAGAACCGTCCATCGGCTCGGCCAAGGCCTTGCGCGGCGGTACGCTGAATTCGTCGATCGACTCGTATCCGCTGACCTTTCGTCTGGTGGGACCGAACTCCAACGACGCCTTCGCCAACTGGAACCGCAAGTTCACGATGCTGTTCACGCTGACCACGCGTCACCCCAGCACCGACCGTTTCATCCCGTGGATGGCCACGCATTGGGCGATTGCGCAGGACCAGCGCACGCTGTACTTCAAGCTCGACCGCGACGCGCGTTTCAGCGACGGCAAGCCCATAACCGCGCGCGACTTCGTCTTCACCTGGCGGATGATGCAATCCGAGCACATCGTCTCGCCTTTCCACAACAGCTACGCCAAGCGTTTCTACGAGTCGGTGGACGCCATCGACGACTACACGCTGCGTGTGGTGGGCACCCGGCCCAGTTGGCGGCCGATGGAAGACTACGCCGGACTGTGGCCCACGCCGGCGCATGCCACGGTGCTGGATGGCGACTGGGTCAAGCGCAGCAACAACCAGTTCCAGATCGCTCCTGGGCCCTACGTCGTCACCGCAGCCGTGCGTGGCGAGTCGGTCACCTTCAGCCGCGTGCCCAACTGGTGGGGCGATGGCAAGAAGCGCTTTCAGGGCCTCTTCAACTTCGACAAGATCCAGCTGCGCCAGATACCCAACGAACGACGGCTGGACTGGCTGCGCCGCGGTGAGCTCGACCTGATGCAGGAAACCACCGCGCGCACCTGGAACGAGGAGTACACCTTCCCGGCCGTGCGCAACGGCTGGCTCAAGCGCGCAAGGGTATTCGGCAGCCGTCCGGTGGGCATCTATGGCCTGCACATGAACCTTGAAGCGCCGATCTTCAAGAACAAGGACTTCCGCAAGGCCATGCAGTACCTGTTCAATTTCGAGCGGGTCAACAGCAACCTGATGTTCGGTGACTTCACCCGACTGAGTTCCTTCTTCGAGGGCACGCCCTACGCCCTGCCTTCGCCCTGGCCCTATACCTTCGACCCTGCCAAGGCGCGTGAACACCTGGCCCTGGCGGGCTACAAGCGGCCGGCCGAGATACGTGCGCAGACGTGGTGGGGCCGGCTGGGCAACGTGATTTACGGCTTGCTCTTCACTCGCTCAGACACCGACGACGTGCTGGTCAACGCTAAGGGCGAGAAGGCCAGCTTCACCCTCATCTACGGCAGCAAGGGCGTGGAGCGCCACCTCACCGTGGTGCAGCAGGAGTTCCGCCGCGCTGGCGTGGACATGAAACTGCGCTTGCTGGAGCCCGGCACCGCCTTCGAGCGCGGGCTGGAGCGCAAGTACGAGATGACCATGACGGCCCGCACGTCGGGCTTCTACCCCGGCGTGCGCCAGTACCTGCACACCGAGTTCCAGCAGAAGACCAACAACAACAATATCTGGGGCTTCACCAACCCCGAGGTCGACGCGCTGATCGCCATCTACGAAGAAGACCTCGACGAGGGCAAACGCCTGCAGGCCATGCAGCGCATCGATGAAATCGTGCGCGAAGAGGCTTTCTACCTGCCGTTCTGGACCGGGGCCTTCACGCGCGTCGCCTACTGGGACTACATGCGCTTCCCCGACGACTGGCTGCCCAAGCGCACCGAGCAGTTGATCGACTGGATGGTGTACTGGATAGACCCGCAGCGCCGCGCCCAGTTGGCGCAGGACATGAAGGACAACAAGCCCTGGCCGCTGGACAACGCCATCGACAAGGATCCCTGGGGCGTGCGCGCACCCGCGGCAAGGCGAGCAGCGCCCCTCTGCTGGCCATAGAAGACCTGCAGGTCGGCTTCGACGGCGAGACGGGTCGCGTGCGCGCGGTTGATGGCGTCTCGTTTTCCATTGCTGCCGGGCAGACCCTGGGCGTGGTGGGCGAGTCGGGCTGCGGCAAGAGCGTCACTGCGGCGTCCATCCTGCGCCTGGTGCCCAGCCCGCCGGGCGTGATGCTGGGTGGCGAGATCCGCTTCGACGGCCGCGACATCCTGGCCATGACGCGTGAAGAGCTGGCGGCGTTGCGCGGGCGCGAGATCGCCATGGTCTTCCAGGACCCGATGACCTCGCTGAACCCGGTGTTCACGGTGGAAAGGCAGATGGGCGAGGTGCTGTCGCTGCGCTTCGGCCTCGGCCGTCAGGCCGCCGCCGAGCGCTCGATCGCCATGCTGCGCACCGTGGGCATGCCCGACCCCGAGGCGCGGCTGGCGGTGTACCCGCACGAACTGTCGGGCGGCATGAAGCAGCGCGTGATGATCGCCATGGCGCTGCTGTGCGAACCGCGCCTGCTGATCGCCGACGAACCGACCACAGCGCTGGATGTGACGGTGCAGGCGCAGATCCTGCACCTGATGCGCGAGTTGCAGCGCAAGACCGGCACCGCGCTGCTCTTCATCACCCACGACATGGGCGTCATCGCCGAGATGTGCGATGCGGTGGTGGTGATGTACGCCGGTCGTGTCGTCGAGCGCCGCCCGGTGGTGGAACTCTTCGAAGCACCGCGCCACCCTTACACGCGCGGCCTGCTGAGCAGCATTCCGCGCCGCGGCACGGCGCACAAGGCACTGCTGCCCACCATCGAAGGCACGGTGCCTTCGCTGCTGAACCCACCGCCCGGTTGCCGCTTCGCGGCGCGCTGCCCCCACCGCGCCGCGCTGCCGGCCGAGTCACAGCGGCGCTGTGACGAGGTCGACCCGCTGCCGGCTCCTGACGGTGACGGCTGGGTGGCCTGCCACTTTCCGCTGGGCGGGGCCCTGTCATGACCGCGCCCTTGCTGGAAATCCGCGACCTGCACAAGCACTACCCGGTGCGCGGCGGCATCTTCAGCCGCACCGTGGGCACCGTGCGCGCGGTGGCGGGCGTCGACTTGACCGTGCACGCCGGGCAGACGCTGGGCCTGGTGGGCGAATCGGGCTGCGGCAAGTCCACCCTGGGCCGCACGCTGATGCGGCTGGAAGAGCCCACCAGCGGCCAGGTGCTGTTCGAAGGCCGCGACCTGGCGCAGGCGCGCGGCGACGAACTGTTCAAGCTGCGACGCGAGATACAGATGGTCTTCCAGGACCCCTACTCGTCGCTCAACCCGCGCCTGACGGTGGGCGAGATCGTGCGTGAACCGATGCTGGTGCACGGCATGGGCAGCAAGGCCGAGCAGGTCGAGCGCGTGCGCGAACTGCTGGCCACGGTGGGCCTGGGGGCCGATGCGCTGCAGCGCTACCCCAGCGAGTTTTCCGGTGGCCAGCGACAACGCATCGGCGTGGCGCGTGCGCTGTCGCTGAACCCGCGGCTGGTGATCGCCGACGAGCCGGTGTCGGCGCTGGACGTATCGGTGCAGAGTCAGGTGCTCAACCTGATGGTGCAGCTGCAGCGTGAACGTGGCCTGGCCTACGTCTTCATCAGCCACGACCTCTCGGTGGTGGAACACGTGAGCGACGTGGTGGCCATCATGTACCTGGGGCGCATCGTCGAGATGGGCCCGGTGCGGCGCATCTTCGACCAGCCCGCCCACCCCTACACCCGCGCCCTGATGCAGGCCATCCCTTCAGGCAACCCGCGCCAGCGGCGCGCCAGCGTGCCGCTGGCGGGCGAGGCGCCCAGCCCGATGGCCGTGCTGCCCGGTTGCGCCTTTGCTTCGCGCTGCCCTTACGCGACTGACGCCTGCCGGCAGGCGCCGCCTGCGCTGGAGCCGGTGGCCGTGGACGCGGCCGCGGCCGCAAACGGCACGCAGCCACACGTGGTGGCCTGCATCCGGCGTGACGAGATCGCTGCGCTGGCGGTGGCTGCGGGCTGAAGCGCTGAAGCGCGATTGGCTTGCCGGGCTATGGGCGAACCGCTGGTCGGCTTACGGGCTGATCGCCCGAGGGGCGCCCGCCAGCAGGAGTCAACAGCCCTTACCAGCGCGGCGGCAGCTTCTTCAGCAGCACGATGCGCTCTCGCGAGACCTCGACGTAGCCGCCCCGCGCCAGGTCGTGCAGCAGCCGCTGGACCATGGCCCGTGACGCGCCCAGTGCTGCATGTCGATGTCGAAAACGCGCTTGAGCAAGTGTGCCCAGGTCGTCAACTGACTTGCTTCAAGCCCGACATCCGCTTGCGACCGCTCATGGCCGGGCACGGCCCCGGGTCGCCCTGGGCTGCCGCTCCGTCGGGCAGGATCGTCATCTGGCAGGAACTCCTTGCGGGTGGAGCGCAGGCCGGTTCGCGGCCAGCGGCGCGCGTCGCTTCATCGGCGGTGCGGGCCGATTGCGCAGCGAGTTGCAGGCGCCACTGTCGCCGCCACGGCGGTCTACCAGAATTGCCACTGCCCCGTGGCCACGACCCACGCGCCCAGCGCGCCGTTGGTGACGCCGTGCGCGATGACGGCCACCCACAGCTTGCCGCTGCGGATGTAGAGCCAGGCATAGGCCAGCCCGGCGATGGCGGCGGCCAGCCACAGCGTGTGTGCCAGCACGAAGACGAAGGTGCTGAGTACCACGGCGCGCAGGCCCACGCCGCGCGGCGGCACGGCCTCGAACACGGGGGACTGCAGCCAACGCATCAGGAAGGAACGCCAGAACAGCTCTTCCATCACCGGCACCAGCAGCGCCGCGCCGGCGATGCGCAGCACGATCAGCGGCCAGTCCAGCGCGCCGTCGGGTGTCTTCGGCACGAAGGGTTCGGCGGCCGCGGTGTCCAGCGTCATCCACGGGGCGTCGAGGTGGATCCACAGCACGAACACCGCCAGCCCCACGGCCACGGCCAGCAGGGCCTCGCGCGCGCTGGGCAGCGTCTGCAGCGCCAGCTCGCCGTACTCGCGCCACCACAGCGCCAGCAGCGCCGCCGCCGCGCCAGCCTGCAGCGCGTAGAGCCAGCGCACGTCGAAACCCCAGCTGCCGTCGGCCGGCGCCACGCCGCGCAGCGCCAGCACCGCCATGAAGGCGACGAACGGCGCCACGCGCACGACGGCCGAACGGCGGATGCTCAGAATCAAGTTAACTCCAGCCCCGCCAGATGACGCGCCGCGTCATTCCCAAGCTTCCCGCCACGGAACCGGCTCTGCCGGGCCGTTGGCGGACGCCCCCTCGGGGGGCAGCGAGCGTGAGCGAGCGTGGGGGCTCCATTTCAGCCCTTGGCCGAGCGCTCGAGCGCGCTGCGGGCGCCGTCGAACTGCGCCAGTGCCTGCGCCAGGAAGGGCAGCACCGGCTGCAGCGCCTCGAACAGCGTGTGCGGCGGGTTGGCGACGAAGACACTGCTGCCCAGCATGCCGAAGCCGCGGGCGTCGGCCTGCGCCACGGTCAGCCGCGCGTTCAGCCAGCCCTTCTTGGCGCCGGTGTCGGCGGCGGCCTTCAGGCGCTGCGGCAGCTGCGAGGCCTCGATCAGCTGCAGTTGCGGCAGCCAGACGATGACGACGGCGTCGGCGAAACGCTCCAGCGCCTCGCGCAACGCGGCCAGTGCGCGCGTGTAGTCGGTCTTGATCTCGTAGCTGGGGTCGATGAGCACCACGCCGCGCCGCGTCGGCGGCGGCAGCGTCGACTTCAGCCCTTCGAAGCCGTCCTGCAGCTTGACCTCGACGCCGTGCACGTCGCCCAGGTAGCTGGCAAGAATCTTGTGGTCGGTGGGGTGGATCTCGAAGAGGCGCAACTGGTCCTGCGGCCGCATCAGCATCTGCGCGATGGCCGGCGAGCCGGGGTACTGGCGGATGGCCTTGCCGTCGTTGAAGGCACGTACCAGCGTCACCAACTCGGCCAGCGGCGCAGGCAGGTCGCTGCGGTCGAGCAGTTTCGCGATGCCCTGCTCGTACTCGCCCTTCTTCTTCGCGTACTCGCCTTCGAGCGAATAACCGCCGGCACCGGCATGGGTGTCGACGTAACGCCAGCCCTTGTCCTTCTGGTTCATGTGCGCCAGCACGAGGGCCAGCACGGTGTGCTTGAGCACGTCGGCGTGGTTGCCGGCATGGAAGGCGTGGCGGTAGGCGAGCATGCCGCGATGGTGCCACGCTGGCTGGGGTGCTCCGGCGCACGGTGGGAAATGCTGCGCTGCGGTAGGCTTCACGCATGACCACCCTCTTCGACCCCCTCCGCATCGGCGACATCGATCTCGCTACCCGCATCGTCATGGCTCCGCTGACTCGCAACCGCGCCAGCCCCGGCCAGGTGCCCAACGCGCTGATGGCGCAGTACTACGCCCAGCGCGCCGACCCGGCCACCGGCGCCGGGCTCATCGTCAGCGAAGCGACGCAGATCAGCCCCGAAGCCCAGGGCTACCTCGACACACCGGGCATCTACAACACCGCCCAGGTGGCGGGCTGGCGCGGCGTCACCGACGCCGTGCATGCACGGGGCGGGCGCATCGTGGCGCAGCTGTGGCACGTGGGGCGCATCTCGCACGTGTCGCTGCAGCCGTGCGGGCAGGCGCCGGTGTCCAGCACGGCGCGGCCGGCCAAGGGCAAGACTTTCATCGCCGGCGGTTTTGCCGATGTCTCGACACCGCGCGCGCTGCGCACCGACGAGATTCCGGGCATCGTCGCGCAATACCGCCATGCCGCGCTGATGGCGATCGAAGCCGGCTTCGATGGCGTGGAAGTGCACGGCGCCAACGGCTACCTGATCGAGCAGTTCCTGCGCAACAGCATCAACGACCGCACCGACATCTACGGCGGCAGCATGGAAAACCGCTGCCGCTTCCTGCTGGAAGTGATGCAGGCGGTGGCCGGCGCCATCGGCGGCGGCCGCACCGGCTTGCGTCTGTCGCCCGTGACCCCGGCCAACGACGCCGGCCCCGACAGCGACGCGCAGGCGCTGTACGAACACGCCGTGGCGCAGCTGGCGCCGCTGAAGCTGGCGTTCCTGCACGTGGTGGAAGGCGCCACCGGCGGCCCGCGCGACATCGCGCCCTTCGACTACGCCGCGCTCCGCGCCAAGTTCACGGGTGCCTGGATGGTCAACAACGGCTACACCCGCGCCATGGCGCTGCAGGCGGTGGAAAGTGGCGTCGCCGACCTGGTGGCCTTCGGCAAGGCGTTCATCGCCAATCCCGACCTCGGCCGCCGGTTGCGCGAGGACGCACCGTTGAACGCGCTGGACACGAGCACGTTGTACGGCGGTGGCGCCGAGGGTTACACGAGCTACCCGGCGCTGGCCGACGCCGACGCCTGAGCGCCGTCCTCAGCCGCGCCTGCGGCTGAGGAAGAGTTCGCGCAGGTTCACCTCACGCGGCCCCGGTTGCAGCGTCACGCTGTCGCCAGCGGCCACGACGCCAGGCTCCAGCACCGCCAGGTAGGCGCCGCAGTAGCCCGACTGCTGCATCAGCTTCGCGGCATGCACGAAGCCCATTGCGGCGTTGAACTTGAAGCAGGGCTGGCGCGGTTCGCTCACCGCCAGCACGCAGCCCGGTAGCACCAGCCGGTCGCCGATGAACAGGTCGGCCTCGGTCAGGCCTTGCAGCACCAGGTTTTCGCCGAACAGGCCCGGCGGCAGCGCCTCGCCCCAGGCGGCCACGCCAGCCTGCGCCCGCACCGTCTGCCAGAAGGGAAGGTGCTCGCAAGGGTAGGCGTAGACGGCCTTGGCCAGGCCGCCGTGAACCGTCAGGTCTGCCTGCTCGTCGCCCTGCAGGCCCAGCGGGCCGACGGCCACCGCGCTCGTCACCGGCGTCTTGCCGATCGCGCTGAGCACCTCGCGCCCGGCTGCGGCCAGAGCCCGCGCTCGCCCGGTGCACACCTGGACGACGCGCGCAGTCGTCATGGCTGGTGCCGGTCAAGTGCAACGGGATCCTGGTTGATTCTCAGCAAGATGAAGCCCGTTCGTTACCGATGACACCCGATGCTAGCGTTCCGGCGGGCGCGAGACTCATGCCCTCCGGGGCGCCGTCGCGGGGCGCCGGTGTTGCGCCGCGTCAAACCATGCTGCATTTGCATGCCCCCATGCAAAGCGGCGGTTACGACGCGATTACATCGGCGCGACAATCATTGCCCCCGCAATCGGCACAGGGCGCAATTGCAAGCGGCATTCGGCAAGTGCCGGGCGTTGGTGACGCTCGTTCGGCGCTTGCCCAATCCCACTATTCACATAGCCATGACTGGAGTCCCCATGAACCGTCCCGTGTTGGAAGGCTTGCGCCTGAACGTGCCCGCCTACGTCAAGCATCAACGCCTCGTCGATTGGGTGGCGCAGGTGGCCGCGCTCACCGAAGCTGCCGGCGTCTACTGGTGCGACGGCAGTGCCGCCGAATACGAACGCCTGTGCCAGCAGTTGGTCGACGCCGGCACGTTGATGAAGCTGAACCCCGAGCTGCGCCCGAACAGCTTCCTGGCGCGCAGCGACCCGTCGGACGTCGCGCGGGTCGAGGACCGCACCTACATCTGCAGCACGAAGCAGGAAGACGCCGGCCCCACCAACAACTGGATGGCGCCGGCCGAGATGCGTGCGCTGCTGGAGACTGGCGAGCAAGCGCTGTTCAAGGGCGCGATGAAGGGCCGCACGATGTACGTCGTGCCGTTCTCGATGGGCCCGCTGGGCTCGCACATTTCGCACATCGGCGTCGAGCTCACCGACAGCCCCTACGTCGCGGTGAGCATGCGCACGATGACGCGCATGGGCCGCGGCGCGCTCGACGTGCTGGGCGAGACGGGAGCCTTCGTGCCTTGCGTGCACACCGTGGGCGCGCCGCTGCAGGCTGGCCAGAAGGACGTGCCCTGGCCCTGCAACCCCACCAAGTACATCGTGCACTACCCCGAGACGCGCGAGATCTGGTCCTACGGCTCGGGCTACGGCGGCAACGCCCTGCTGGGCAAGAAGTGCTTCGCGCTGCGCATCGCGTCCACCATGGGGCGTGACCAGGGCTGGCTGGCCGAGCACATGCTGATCCTGGGTGTCACCAACCCGCAGGGCAGGAAGTACCACGTCGCCGCCGCCTTCCCCAGCGCCTGCGGCAAGACCAACTTCAGCATGCTGGTGCCGCCGGAGGGTTACGCGGGCTGGAAGGTCACCACCGTCGGCGACGACATCGCCTGGATCAAACCGCACGACGACGGGCGCATGTACGCCATCAACCCCGAGGCGGGCTACTTCGGCGTCGCGCCCGGCACCAACGCCCACACCAACCCGAACTGCCTGGCGTCGCTGAAGAGCGACACCATCTTCACCAACGTCGCGCTCACCGACGACGGCGACGTGTGGTGGGAAGGCCTGAGCGAAACGCCCCCGGCGCACCTGATCGACTGGCAGGGCCGCGACTGGACGCCGGCCATCGCCAAGGAAGCCGGCGCGAACGGAAAGCCGAGCCCCGCCGCCCACCCGAACTCGCGCTTCACCGTGGCCGCCACCTACAACCCGGTGCTCGACCCGGAGTGGGACAACCCGAACGGCGTGCCCATCGATGCGTTCATCTTCGGCGGCCGCCGCAGCACCACGGTGCCGCTGGTCACCGAAGCCCGCACCTGGGTCGAAGGCGTCTACATGGCCGCCACCATGGGCAGCGAGACCACCGCGGCCGCCGCCGGCCAGCAGGGCGTGGTTCGCCGCGACCCCTTCGCGATGCTGCCCTTCATGGGCTACAACATGGCCGACTACTTCCAGCATTGGCTTGACCTCGGCGGCCAGATAGCCGCCAAGGGCGCGAAGCTGCCCGGCATCTATTGCGTCAACTGGTTCCGCAAGGACGCGGGCGGCAAGTTCGTCTGGCCGGGCTATGGCGAAAACATGCGTGTGCTGGAGTGGATGCTGGGCCGCCTGGAAGGCAAGGCCGGCGGTGTCGACAACGTCTTCGGCACGAGCCCGCGCTACGAAGACGTGCGCTGGGAAGGCCTGGCCTTCACGCGTGAGCAGTTCCAGAGTGTCGTTGGCATCGACAAGGCGGCTTGGCAGCAGGAACTGAAGCTGCACGCCGAGTTGTTCCAGCAGTTGCAGCACCACCTGCCCGCCGAGCTGCCGGCAACGAAGGCGCGCATCGAGGAGCGGCTGAGCCGCTGAGTCCGCGGCCGGGCTGTTCTTTCCAGCGCGACGCCCTCGGGTCTATCGGTCCCGGGGGCGTCGCCGCTTGAGACGCGGCCTCATCATCGCGGGCCCATGAAGCTGCAACTGCTGTCGGACCTGCATCTCGAGACCGAGATCTTCGACCCCGAACCCGCGCCGGGCGCGGAGGCGCTGGTGCTTGCCGGCGACATCGACAGCCGCTGGGCCGGCTACGAACGGTTTGCCGGCTGGCCGGTGCCGGTGGTCGTGATCGCCGGCAACCACGAATTCGATGGGCGCGACTTCGACGGCGCGCTGGCGGGCCTGCGCGAACTTTGCGCACGGCTGGGTTTCCTCTTTCTGGAATCCGAAGAGCACCTCTTCACCGCCGCCTGCGGCCTGCGCGTTCGGGTTCTGGGCAGCACGCGCTGGAGCGACTTCGACGCCTTCGGCCCCGCCGGTCGCGAGCGCGCCGAGCGCGCCGCGGCCTACTACCTGCGCCTGATGGCAACGACCCGCCGCGGCCAGCCTTTCGACGCCTCGGCGGTGCGCGCCGAGGCGCTGCGCTGCCGCGGCTGGCTGGAAGACGCGCTGGCGCGGCCGCCCCAGGGGCGTTGGGACAAGACGCTGGTGATCACTCACTTTGCGCCCAGCTTGCGCAGCGCCGATCCTCGCTACGGGCGCCAGCCGGGAACTGCCAGCTTCTGCAACGCCGACGACGAACTCATCCCGCGAGCCGATCTCTGGCTGCACGGGCATCTGCACTGCCGTCACGACTACAGCGTCGACCGCGCCGGCCAGCGGCCCGCGCGGGTGGTCTGCCATGCCCGCGGCTTGGCAGCCAAGGGCGAGGCCGAAGGCCACCAGCCGCAGTTCACGGTCGAACTTTGACTGACGGCTCCGCGCCGGGAATCGGTCCGCCGCTGCGTTCGGTCAAGGCGCCGCGCGGCGCCGGTGCCACACTTGCCGCAAGCGGCCCTGCCGGGGTCGCGTACATGCAGGAGTCATCATGAAGATTCTCGCCGCCGTCGACGGCAGTTCCTACACCCGCCGCATGATTGCCTACCTGGCCGCTCACGAGGAGTGGATGGGCCCGCACCACGTGTACACGATGCTGCACGTCGTGCCCGCGGTGCCGTCACGCGCCGCCGCCGTCATCGACAAGGCTGCGCTGAAGTCCTACTACGACGACACGGCGGAGAAGGTGTTCAAGTCGCTGCGCACCTTCTGTGACAAACAGGGCCTGAAGGCGAACTTCGTGACCAAGATCGGCCCCGCCGCGGAGACCATCTCCGAGGTGGCCAAGAAGGGCGACTACGACCTGCTGGTGCTGGGTTCGCACGGCCACGGCACGCTGGCCAATCTGGTGATGGGGTCGGTGGCCACCAAGGTGCTGGCCAACTGCAGCACGCCGGTGCTACTGATCCGCTGACCTCAGGCGCCGGGCCGCAGGCCGCGAAGGCAGACCGTCATCACCCAGTCGGTGATCTGCTCGTCGCTGAAGTTGCCGCTGCTCTTCAGGAAGGCGGGCACCGGGTCGCAGCCACGGGCATAGACCGTCAGCAGCACCACCTCGGGCGGCAAGGCCGGGTCGATGTCGCCATCGGCCTGCGCCTGCTGTATCCAGGCGCCCAGGCGCTCGCTGACCTGGAGCAGGAACTCGAGGTAGACCTTGTTGGCCAGCAGCTCGGCGCGCAGCGTCGAGTTCTGTGACGGCACTGTCGGCATTTCGCCAGCAAGCTGCTGCGCCAGTGCCCACCGGATCACCGCCTCGAGGCGCTGGAACGCGCTGATGCCGGGGCGCGCAGCCTGCTGGTCAAGGATGGCCAACAGTCGTTCCAGCAGCCGCACCATCGCGGCGGCAGCCAGCGCTTCCTTCGACGCAAAGTGCTTGTAGAGGCTGGCTTTGGCGATGCCCACGTCGGCGGCCACCTCGTCGACCGTCATGAGGTCGAACCCCTTGTCCGCGAGCAGGCGGTTGACGGAAGAGACGATGGCGTCCTCGCGCACGCGCAAGACCTGTTCACGGAAAGACAATCTGGCCATGCGCCGATTTTAGCCGTGGTCGTCGCGACGTGAACGCACGCGTCGCGCAGTCGACAGTGCGGTTTTGGCCGTTCCCGGGTCGATCAGGTCGCCGGGCGGTGGCGTGACGTCAGGCGGCGTATCCAAGCCGGGCGCCGCGCCGCCACGGGTGCCGCTGGCTCGACGGGGTGTTCCAGCAGACTCATCTCCAGCCCGTAGGCGGTGCCCAGGTCGGCCGGGTCGGTGTCCGGCGCCGGCCGGGCGGCGCTGCGCCAGTTGCTGAACCAGCGCTGCAAGCGAACGGCCTTGGGGTGGGACATGGCACGGGCCCTGAGTGTTGGTCGGCAAACGAGTTTCAGCTGCGGGGCGAGGGCGTGCCTGTCGAACAGCAGGGTGAGCGTGTGCCAGTTCACGCGTTCCATCGAGGCAGCGTGCTCGATACAATCGCGCCCCCTTGGATCGGACCACCGGCATGCAGTCTTCTCCCGCGCCGCCGGTGGCTACTTCGGCGGGCCTTCGCGCGCCACGCCCGGAACGTCTGGAGGGCGTTGGCTTCGTTGCAATCGACTTCGGCACGTCCAACTCGGCCGTCGCCCTGCCTGCAGGGGGGGGTGTTCGCCTGGTCGCGCTGGAGCCCGGCCATCCGACCATGCCCACCGCGGTCTTCTACCGCGCAGACACGCCGCCGCAGCAGCTTGAAGCCGAGCGCCTGTACGGCCGCGCGGCGCTGGCAGCCTATGTCGAGGGGCTGGACGGGCGGCTGATGCGCTCGATGAAGAGCATCCTGGGTTCGTCGCTGCTCGACCAGAGCACCGACATCGGCTGCGGTCGCACCGTGCGCTACCGTGACGTGGTCACCGGCTACCTGCGGCGCCTGAAGGCGGTGGCCGAAGCGGAGGCCGGCCAGACGCTGACGCGCGTGGTGCTCGGGCGGCCGGTCTTCTTCGTCGACGACGATCCGGTGCGTGACGCCCGGGCTGCCGCCGCGCTGGAAGCGGCGGCGCGCCAGGTGGGCTTCACCGAGGTGCAGTACCAGTTCGAGCCCATCGCCGCGGCGCTGGACCACGAAAGCCACATCGACCGCGAACAGCTGGTGCTGGTGGCCGACATCGGCGGCGGCACCTCGGACTTCTCGCTCGTGCGTGTGGGCCCGTCGAGGCGCGGCCGCGCCGAGCGTCGCGACGACATCCTGGCCAACCACGGCGTGCACCTGGCCGGCACCGACTTCGACCGCCACGTCGAGCTGGCCAGCATCCTGCCGCTGCTGGGCTACCGCACGCTGCGTCCGGCCCGGCCCGGGGAAACGCCACGCGAGGTGCCCAGTGGCGTCTACTTCGACCTCGCCACCTGGCATCTGATCAACACCGTCTACGCGCCGGCGCGCATCGCCGAACTGCGTGGCATGAAAGGCTGGTATGCCGACCCGCGCCATCACGCCCGGCTGATGGCTACCGTGCACGAGCGGTTGGGCCACGCGCTGGCGGCCGCCGCCGAGCAGGCCAAGATCGACGTTGCGCTGCAGGGTCGTGCGCACATCGGGCTGGAACTGCTGGAAAGCGGCCTGCAGGCCGAGCTCCAGGAAGACCAGGCGGCAAGGGCCATCGAGGCCGACCTCGAGCGCATCGTGCAGGCCGCCGCCGAGACGGTGCGCATGGCGGGCATGCCGCCCGCGGCGGTGGACGTGCTGTACTTCACCGGCGGCTCTACTGGCCTGCGCCCGCTGGTCGATCGCATCGCCGCCGGCTTCCCCGCGGCCGAGCGCGTGCGCGGCGACCGGTTTGCCAGCGTGGCCCAGGGCCTGGGGCTGCACGCCCGCGTCGTCTACGGCGCCTGAACCCGGCCGGGTCTCAGCGCAAGCGGCGCCCGCCGCCTGCGCCCCCAGGGCGTCGAGCGGGGCGGGGTGTACGCGCCGGGCGGGGTGGCGTGGCCCGCGGACGTGTCACGTCGGCCATCAGCATCAGCGCGCGCACGACGTCCTGCACCGCCTCGGCCAGGTCGGACGGCGGCTCCAGCGTCTCGATCACCTCCAGCAGCGCGTCGGCGTCTTCAAGGTCTTCGGGGTCGAAGTGCATGAACAGCAGGGCCAGCGGTTCGACCAGTTCGGTGTCGCTCATCGCCATCAGGTCGGGGAAGGCGTCCATCGCCGCCGCAAAGCCGGCCACCCAGGGCAGCACGCACTCGCTGGGGCCGTCGGCGTCCTCCATCTGGTAGATCCAGGGGTCGAACCACTGGCGCTGGGCAATGGCTTGGTCGAGTTCGGCATGGCGCCGGCGCACCAGCGCCTGCAGTTCGTCAAGTGCGGGGCCGGCGGGCGCGGGCCGACCGTCCATGTCGCTGACGCGTGCCAGCCACTGATCGGCCGCCGGCGGGCGCGGCTGCAGCAGCACGCCGCAGAGGTAGCCGTCGAGCGCGCTCACGTCCATGGGCTGCAAGGGCGGCGGCAGGCCGTCGAGCAGGGTCTCCAGGCGCAGCAAGTCGGTGTCGGAGAGTGTCGGTGGCTTGGGGAGACTCATGCAGCTTCCCCTCCATGAGGGATGTGATGGGTGAGGGGTGCCCGTTAGATTACGGCTCCATTGGCGCCGTGCTGCCAGCGATTGTCCCGCAGCGCGGTCCCGCCCGGTCCCAACGACGTTCTCTTCGGAGAACTTTCGACAACCCGCTGCGCAAGCAGCGGGTTCTTTTTTGGGCGCGCCCGGCATTGCCCAACCAGAACGAACGGTGCGAAGCGCAACGGCATGCGGGTGGCCAAGTGTGGGCGACCGGCGTGGAGCGCCGTGGCGCGCCGTGGCGCGCCGATACGGGCCACTTGCGTTGTCACCGACTGGTGACTATGATCGTCACCATACAGTGACAAATGAAGATGCAGATGCAACGGCGAAGCTTCATCCGTGTCGTGGGCGGCGGCGTCGTGATGGCAGCGACACTGCCGCTGGCCGGGTGCTCGGCGGCGATGCCACCCGAGGCCATTGCGGCCTGGAAGGGGCCGGGGGAAGAGGCCGACCTGCGCCGCTGGGTGCTGGGCTACGCCATCCTGGCGCCGCACTCGCACAACCTGCAGTCGTGGTCGGTCGACCTCGCCACGCCGGACGAGATCCTGCTGCGCTGCGACCTCACGCGGCTGCTGCCCGAGACCGATCCTTTCTCGCGCCAGATCATGATGAGCCAGGGCACCTTCCTCGAGCTGCTGGACATCGCGGCGCGCGAGCGCGGGTACCGCGCGGAGATACAGCTCTTCCCCGAGGGAGCCTTCGGCCCGGACAAGCCTGACGGCCGTCCCGTGGCGCGCATCCGCCTGCAGGCCGACGCGTCGCAGCCGAAGGACCCGCTGTTCGCGCAGATCCTGCGGCGGCACACCAACCGCAACGCGTACGACCCCGCGCGCGCCGTACCGGCCGCCGCCTGGGCGGCGATGCTCGACGCCGCGCGGCCGCACGCGCTGCGCCTGGGGCACGTCGGGCCCGATCAGCCCCAGGCCCTGCTGCAGCACCGCGCCATCGCCGCCGAGGCCTGGCGCATCGAGATGGTGACGCCGCGCACGATGCTCGAGTCGTACAAAGTGCTGCGCGTCGGTGCGGCCGAAGTGGCCCTGCATCGCGACGGCCTGACCCTGCTCGACCCGAAGGTCGTGCTCTTCGAGCGGCTGGGCCTGTTCGACCGCAGCAAGGCGCCCGCGGCCGACGACTACGCCGTGCGCAGCCAGATCGCCGACTTCAACGCCAGTCTGGCGTCGACGCCGGGCTTCCTGTGGATGGTGAGCGAGGGCAACGACCGCGTCACGCAGGTCAACGCCGGCCGTGCCTACGCCCGCGTGCAGCTGGCGGCCACGGCGCACGGGTTGGCGATGCACCCGATGCAGCAGGCGCTGCAGGAGTACCCCGAGCAAGCCGGTCCGTACGCCGACATCCGCCGCCTGCTCGCGGCACCGCAGCCATCCACGACGGTGCAGATGTGGGCCCGCGTTGGCTACGCCGAGCCGGTGTCGCCGGCACCGCGTCGCGGCGTGGCGGCGCATGTCGTGCGCGCCTGAGCCGGGCACCGCGTCCTCATCGCCGCATGAAGCCCCCAGTCGCGCGCACGGCGCCTGCCCCTCGCGACCGTGCGGTGAGCGAAGCGCGCATCCTCGCCGCTGTCGGTGAGGTGCTGGCGCGCGACGGCTTCGGCGGCGTCGGCGTCAACGCCATCGCCAAGCAGGCCGGCATGGACAAGGTGCTGATCTACCGCTACTTCGGCGGTCTGCCCGGGTTGCTGCGGGCCTGGGCCGCGAGCGGGCGCTTCTGGCCGCGCGTGGCGGATCTGCTGGGCGACGACCCGGAAGCGCTGCTGGCGCTGCCCGCGGCCGAGCGTCATGCCCGCTTCTTCGAGCACTTCATCGACGAACTGCGGCGTCGCCCGCTGACGCTGGAGGTGCTGGCCTCCGAAGTGCACGAGCGCAACGAGCTGACCGCCATCCTCGAGGCCGAGCGCGAGCAATGGGGCGCCGAGGCCTCACGCGTTCTCGGGGGTCCCGCCTTCCAGGCCCGACCGCACGCTGCCGCGGTGACGCTGCTGCTGGTCGCCGGCGTGCAGTACCTGCTGCTGCGCAGTCGCCGCATCCGTGTCTTCGGCGGTGTGGACATCCAGTCCGATGCCGGCTGGGACGAGATCAAGCGCGCGCTGCGCGCCCTCGCGACGCAGCTGTTCCCGGTCGACGGGAACTGAGCCGATGCGCGGCACCGGGCCGCGGCGCCGATAGACTCGGCATCCGGACCCTTGCAGGAGACAACGCCATGGGCGCACCCGAAGCCTTCACGCAGAACACCGATATCGGCCATTGGATTGCCGGCGCACCGCATCGTGGCACCGGCAGCCGCGCCCAGACGGTATGGAACCCGGCCACCGGCGCCGCCGCGCGCCAGGTGCTGCTGGCCAGCGAGGCCGATGTGAACGCCGCCGTCGCTGCCGCCGTGGCCGCGCAACCGGCCTGGGGCGAGATGCCGCCCATCCGCCGCGCGCGCGTGATGAACAACTTCCTGGCGCTGATGAACCGCCACAAGGACACGCTGGCCGCGATGATCACCGCCGAACACGGCAAGGTCTTCACCGACGCGCAGGGCGAAGTCAGCCGCGGCATCGACATCGTCGAGTTCGCCTGCGGCGTGCCGCAACTGCTGAAGGGCGACTACACCGACCAGGTCAGCACCGGCATCGACAACTGGACGCTGCGCCAGCCGCTGGGCGTGGTGGCCGGCATCACGCCCTTCAATTTCCCATGCATGGTGCCGTGCTGGATGTTCCCGGTGGCGCTGGCCTGCGGCAACGCCTTCATCCTGAAGCCGAGCGAACGCGACCCCAGCCCGGCGCTCTTCATGGCGCAGCTGCTGAAGGAAGCCGGCCTGCCGGACGGCGTGTTCAGCGTCGTCAACGGCGACAAGGTCGCGGTGGACGGCCTGCTGCACCACCCCGACGTGAAGGCGCTGAGCTTCGTCGGCTCCACGCCCATTGCGCAGTACATCTACGAAACCGGCGCCCGCCACGGCAAGCGCGTGCAGGCGCTGGGGGGTGCCAAGAACCACATGGTCGTCATGCCCGACGCCGACCTGGAGCAGGCCGTCGATGCCCTCATCGGCGCCGGTTACGGCAGTGCTGGCGAGCGCTGCATGGCCATCAGCGTGGCCGTTCTGGTGGGCGACGTGGCCGACAAGATCGTGCCCATGCTGGCCGAGCGCGCGAAGGCGCTGAAGGTCAAGAACGGCATGGAGCTCGACGCCGAGATGGGCCCCATCGTCACGAAGGAGGCTCGCGACCGCATCGAGGGCTATATCGGCATCGGCGTGCAGGAGGGCGCGCAGCTGGTCGTCGATGGTCGCGGCCTGAAGGTGCCCGGCTTCGAGGCGGGCTTCTTCACCGGCGGCACGCTCTTCGACCATGTCACGCCGGCCATGCGCATCTACAAGGAAGAGATCTTCGGCCCGGTGCTGGCCTGCGTGCGCGTGCCGACTTTCGCCGCAGCGCTGCAGCTGATCAACGAACACGAGTTCGGCAACGGCGTGGCCCTCTTCACCAGCGACGGCGGCGTGGCGCGTGAATTCAGCCGGCGCGTACAGGTGGGCATGGTGGGCATCAACGTGCCGATCCCCGTGCCGATGGCCTGGCACGGCTTCGGTGGCTGGAAGAAGAGCCTGTTCGGCGACATGCACGCCTACGGCGAAGAAGGCGTGCGCTTCTACACCAAGCAGAAGAGCGTGATGCAGCGCTGGCCCGACAGCATCGGCAAGGGCGCCGAGTTCGTGATGCCGACGGCGAAGTGACGAACGGCGGGCATCGCGCCCGCCCGGCCCGCGTCAGGCCCCGATGACGCCGCCGTCGATGCGCCTTATGACCACGGTCGACGAGCGCGGCCGGCCCGCCGGATGGAAGTCCGGCCAGTTCGAGAACTGACGCGGGTTGCTGCCGTTGCGCGGCGCACCCGAGCCGGGGTGCTGGACGTTGACGAACATCGTGCGGCCGTCGGGCGCCCAGGTGCAACCGGTGATCTCGCACTGCGGCGGGCCGACCAGGAAGCGCCGTACCTCGCCGCTTACCGGGTTGCAGGCCAGCAGCACGTTGTTGCCCAGGCGAGCGTACTCGCCGCGGCCGTTGGCTTCGTGGTCGGTGCCGATCCACAGCACGCCGCGGTCATCGAAGGCGATGGTGTCGGGGCCGGCCATGGCGTCGCCCTTGACGTTGCCCTTGGCGTCGGCGCGGGCGTTGGCCGGGTCGCCGGCCAGCAGCAGGTGGTTCCACTGGAAGCTCTCGCCCGAGAAATCGCCGTCTTCCTTCCAGCGGATGATCTGGCCCATGGTGTTGTTCGCCCTCGGGTTGGCGGCGTCGACACCCGGTCTGCCGCCCGCGCCGCGCGCGGTGTTGTTGGTCAGCGTGCAGTAGACCCAGCCGGTGTGCGGGTCGATGGCCAGCCATTCGGGACGGTCCATCTTGGTGGCGCCCAGCAGGTCGGACGCCTGGCGGGCCTTGATCACCACTTCGCCGGGGTCGGCGAAGCCGTTGGCGGCCATCAGCGGACCGCTGCCGTTGGCGCCGGCATGCACCAGCGGCAGCCAGCGGCCGCTGCCGTCGGCGTCGAAGCGCGCCACGTAGAGCGTGCCGTGGTCCAGCAGTGTGGCGTTGGCCTGGGCCGCGGTCTTGCCGTGGCCGGCGGGCGCGATCTTGTCGCGGCTGACGAACTTGTAGATGTATTCGAAGACCGCGTCCTCGCCCGAATAGACGACGGCACGCCCATCCTTCGTCACCGCGACCCATGCGCCTTCGTGTGCCGCGCGGCCCAGCGCGGTGCGCTTGACGGGGGTGCTCGTCGGATCCATCGGGTCGACTTCCACGATCCAGCCGAAGCGGTTGGGCTCGTTGGGATGGCGCACGGTATCGAAGCGCTCGTCGAATTCGGGCCAGCGGTACCACGTGGCCTTGCGGATGCCCCAGCGCTTCTCGTGCGCAGTCGGCACGTCGGCCGCGGTGAAGTAGTTGGCCCAGTTTTCCTCGCCCGACAGGTAGGTGCCCCAGGGCGTCTTGCCGCTGGCGCAGTTGCCGATGGTGCCCAGCACGGTGCGGCCGGCCGGGTCGGCCGCGGTCTTCATCATCGCGTGGCCGGCTGCCGGGCCGCCGATAGAGAAGGGCGACAGCGCGGTGAAGCGCCGTGCATACCGCGAAGGCCTGACCATGTCCCAGCCCGCGTCGCGCTGTTCGATCTCGATCACGCTGATGCCGTGCGCGGCCTGCGACTTGCGCACCTTCTCCAGGCTCCAGTTCGTCTGGCCGTCGGGGTGCAGCAGGCCTTCGTCGGTGTACTCCTGGTTCACCGCCAGCAGGCCGCGGCGTGAACCGTCGAGCGCAAAGTAGTCCAGGCCGTCGTGATGCATGCCCATCTGCACGGCCTGCTCGGCGGCGCTGTTGCCGGCGTCGAACCTGAAGGCCGGCATCGCGCCGGCGATGCCCACCGGCTCGCCCCAGGGCGCCAGCGGCGTGGCCGTGTAGCCGGGCGGCACGACCACGCTGTCGGCTGCCGACGCCGCCACCGGCGTGAAGCCCAGCGTCGGCCCGCCGCCGCCCGCGCCGGCGGGCCCTGCCGCGCAGCCGGCCACGGGCGCCAGCAGCGCACCCAGCGACAGGCCCAGGCCGCCGCGCAGCAGCACACGCCGTGCGGGGTCGGACACATCGTGGATGCTGGGGTTGGAGGAGCGGTTGCTGTCCTCCATCGTGCTGAAATCTTTGGCCATGGCGCTTGCCGGAACTCTGAACTGCGGATGCGATGGCCGACATTCTGAACCTGCGCCCCCGCGGCGCGCGTCACAGCTTCTCGGTCTCCCCGGCGCGCGGCTGCCACTTCATCAGCCGCTTCTCGACGCGCCCGACGGCGGCGTCGATGAGCAGCGCAAACGCCGTCAGCACCAGGATGCCGGCCATCACGGTGTTGATGTCGAAGGTGCCTTCGGCTTGCAGGATCAGATAGCCCACGCCCTGGCTCGACCCGAGGTACTCGCCCACCACCGCGCCGACGAAGGCCAGGCCGACGCTGGTGTGCAGGCTGGAAAACACCCAGCTCGTGGCGCTGGGCAGGTAGACGTGGCGCAGCAGCTGCTTGCGGTTGGCGCCCAGCATGCGCGCGTTGGCCAGCACCACGGGGCTGACCTCCTTCACGCCTTGGTAGACGTTGAAGAAGACGATGAAGAAAACCAGCGTCACGCCCAGGGCCACCTTGCTGGCGATGCCCAGGCCGAACCAGACGCTGAAGATCGGCGCCAGGATGATGCGCGGCATGCTGTTCAGCGCCTTCACGTAGGGCTCGAGGATGGCGCTGGCCATCGGGCTCAGCGCCAGCCACAGCCCCGCGCCCAGGCCCAGCACCGAGCCGACGCCGAAGGCCAGCAGCGTTTCGACCAGCGTCACCGCCAGGTGGCGGTAGATGTCGGCCTCGGTAACGAACCAGACCCAGATGCGCGCCAGCACCTTCAGCGGTTCGCCGAAGAAGAAGGCGGCCTGGCGGTCGTTGTCGAACATCAGGTTCGGCAGCAGGCCGGGTGTCGTCATCGCCCACCAGAAGGTGAACAGCGCGACCAGCAGGCTGGCCTGCCACAGGCGCAGGTACTTCATGCCACCGCCTTCACCTGCAGCTGCTGCGCGTAACCCTTCAGGACTTCGTCGCGCAGCACGGCCCAGATGGCGGCGTGCAGCTCGATGAAGCGCGCCGTGGTCTTGATCTCGGTGACATCGCGAGGACGCGCCATGTCGATGACAAACTCACCGATCGGGTGGCTGGCCGGGCCGGCGCTGAGCACCACGACGCGGTCGCTCATCGCGATGGCTTCGTCGAGGTCGTGGGTGATGAAAAGCACCGCCTTGCGCTTCGCCTGCCACAGCGCCAGCACCTCGTTTTCCATCAGCTGCCGCGTCTGGATGTCGAGCGCCGAGAAGGGCTCGTCCATCAGGATGATGTCGGGGTCGAGCGCCAGCGTCTGCGCCAGGCTCGTGCGCTTCCTCATGCCACCCGAGAGCTGGTGCGGGTAGCGGTCGCCGAAGCCGCCCAGGCCGACGCGGCGCAGCCACTCCTCGGCGCGCGGCTTCGCGTCGGCCGCGCCGCGGAACTCCAGCCCGGCCATGACGTTGCCCAGGGCGGTGCGCCAGGGCATCAGGCTCTCGGCCTGGAACATGTAACCGGCGCGCGGGTTCACGCCGGCCAGCGGCTGGCCGAAGACCTGCACACTGCCCGTGCTGGGCGCCAGCAACCCGGCCGCGACGTTCAGCAGCGTGCTCTTGCCGCAGCCGGTCGGGCCGACGACGCTGACGAACTCGCCGGCGCCCACGGTCAGCGTGACATCGCGCACCGCGGTGTAGCGCTGCCCGGGGGCGTCCTTGCTGACGAAGGTGCAGGACACGTCCCGCAGCGCCAGCGCCGCCGCTGATGCGTCGGCCACGGTCAGCCCTTCGGGTACTTGGCGTTGGCCTTCTTCACGAAGTCGTTGGTCCACACCGCGGCCAGGTCGAGCTTGGCCTTGGCGATCTCGGCGTCGATGCTGGCCAGCGCGCGGAAGGCGGTGTCGGCGCCCTTCTCCGGGAAGCTGCCGTCGGGCGACAGCGCGCCCCGCGCGGCGAGGAAGGCGTCGATGTAGACGGCGCGGTCGCCGAGCAGGTAACCCTCGGGCACGCTCTTGATGATGTCGCCCGGGCCGGCGGCCTGGATCCACTTGTCGGCGCGCACGATGGCGTTGGCCAGCGCCTGCGTGGTGGCAGGGTTCTTGTCGATGAAGGCCTGCGGTGCATACAGGCAGGCCGCGGGCATCGGGCCGCCGAAGACCTTTTCCGACTCGGCCAGGATGCGCGTGTCGCTGACGATCTTCAGGTCGCCGCTGCGCTGCAGCAGCGTGATCACCGGGTCGAGGTTGCTGATGGCGTCGATCTGCCCGGCGCGCATCGCCGCCACCGCGCCCTGTGCCGCGCCGACGCCGATGATCGACACGTCGGACGGCTTCAGCCCGGCCTTGGCCAGGATGAAGTTCACCATCACGTTGGTCGAGCTGCCCGGCGCCGTGACGCCGATCTTCTTGCCCTTCAGATCGGCCACGGTCTTGAAGTTGGGCATCGTCTTCGGGTTGACGCCCAGCACGATCTGTGGCGCGCGGCCCTGCAGCACGAAGGCGCGCATGCGCTGGCCCTTGGCCTGCATGTTCACGGTGTGCTCGAAGGCGCCGCTGACGACGTCGGCGCTGCCGCCGACGACGGCCTGCAGAGCGCGCGCGCCGCCGGCGAAGTCGACGATGGTGACGTCCAGGCCCTCGTCCTTGAAGTAGCCGCGCTGCTCGGCGATGGTCAGCGGCAGGTAATACAGCAGGTTCTTGCCGCCCACGGCCACCGTCAGCTTGGGCTTCTCGAGCGCCTGCGCGCGCAGGAAGGCCGGCGCGGCCAGCAGGGCGGCCGATGTGGCCTGCAGCAGGTGTCGTCTTTGCATGTCCGTCTCCTTCGTTGTTCGGGGCATCGCGGTGATTTTCGCCCACCACCGGGGCGGCGCCCATCGGGTCGGGCCCCCGGGGCTGGCGCGACAATGCAGTCATGGCCACTGCACCGCTTCTGCTCATCACCGGCGCCAGCCGCGGCATCGGCGCCGCCACGGCGCGCCTGGCCGCCGCCCAGGGTTGGGAAGTCGCCATCAACTATGCGCACGACGAGGCCGCTGCCGACGCCGTGGCCGACGCTGTGCGTGCCCTGGGCCAGCGTGCTTTGACTCTGTGTGCCGACGTCGCCGACGAAGGCCAGGTGCGCGCGATGTTCGCCACGCTCGACCGCCACGCGCGCGACGGCGGAGGGTCTCTTGCCGGTCTGGTGAACAACGCCGGCGTGGTGGACGTGGCCGCGCGGCTGGACGAGATGAGCGGCGTGCGACTGCAGCGTATGCTGGCCATCAACGTCTTCGGCACCCTGGTCTGCGCCCGTGAGGCCGTGCGCCGCATGAGCACGCGCCACGGCGGCACCGGTGGCGCCATCGTCAATCTCAGCTCTGCGGCCGCACGGCTCGGCGCGCCTTCGCAGTATGTCGATTACGCCGCGGCCAAGGGCGCGGTGGACAGCTTCACCGTCGGGCTGGCGCGCGAAGTGGCGGGCGAGGGCGTGCGCGTGAACGCCGTGCGGCCCGGCATCATCGACACGGAGATTCATGCCAGCGGGGGCCAGCCTGACCGCGCGCGCCGGCTGGCGCCCACGGTGCCCATGCAGCGCCCCGGCAGCGCCGACGAGGTGGCGCAGGCCATCGCGTGGCTGCTCTCGCCGGCGGCCAGCTACACCACCGGCGCCATCGTCGACGTCACCGGCGGGCGCTGAGGCTCTTCAGTCACCCCGGCCGTCGGCATAGGCCTGCAGCTTCGCCTGCAGCTTCCGCGCGGCCTCGGCTTCGTCGCCATGGGCCTCCGCGGCGTAGGCTCCCAGAACGAAGCGTGCCTGGTCGGCCACTGAACCCCACGGCTTGACGCCCGCCACGCGGCTGTGCAGTTCCGCGTAAGCGGCGATGAGGCCCGCCAGTGCGCCGCCGAGGCGCCCCTCGGCCACCGCCACGTAGACGTCGAGCTCGATGGCGCCGGCATGGCACCAGAAGTCGGGGTCGTTCGCGGCCTTGGCGCGCAGGCTGTGCCGAGCCGCGGCCGTGGCCTCGGGGTGGAAGCCGGGCCAGTCGCTGCGGCCCAGGTGGGCCACCAGCTCCAGCGCCATGCGGTTCAGCGCCGGGTAGAAATGCAGCTCGGGCACCTGCGTCGCGGCCGCCAGGGCCTCGGCGCGCCGGTAGGCCTCGGCCGCGGCGCGCAGCGATGCGTTGGCCTGTGTCGGACGTCCGGCCCGCGCCTCGAGCATGCCCATGCGTTTGTGCGCCGACCCGCACAGGCTGTGGCGTGCCATCGTCGGCTGCAGCGCGGCCAGCGTCTCCAGGTGGCGCAGGGCCAGAGCGATCTCGCGGCGCGCGTCGTTCAGCGCCGCGTCGTCCCGGGCCGTGCTCGCCCGTGCCCAGCCGCGGCGCGCGCGCAGGTTGCCCAGCTGCTCGTGCGCCTTCACCGACGCGCTGGCGTCGTTGCACAGCAGCGCGCGGGCGTACCAGTCGATGGCGGTGTCGCGGTCGCCGGCTTCGGCATAGGCCAGGCCGAAGGCTTCGGCCACCGCACCCATGCCACCCCACAGCGAGCCGAAGCGCGCCTCGAGGTGGCGCACCTTCTCCAGCTGCGTCGGGCCGTCGGCGCGCATGAACTTCGACTTCACGGCCTGCTCCTCCAACGCCAGCGCCAGCCCCATCGGCGAGGCCACGCCCTCGAATTCCTCGCGCGGCGGCAGCGCGGTGCTGGCGGCCTCGTCGGCGCTGCGGCGGTAGGTCCAGTTGGGGTCGCCGTAGGCCTGGTAGGCGGCCCAGGTGTTGCTGTTGCGGTCGGCGTTCCAGCAGGCCTCGCGCGCCAGCGCCACAGCGGTGATGAAGGGCTTGCGCTCGAGGATCTGGCGGTAGAAGGTGGTGGCGAAGACCTGCGCCGGCTCGTCGTCCACCGCCCAGCCGGCGGCGATGACGCAGCGCACGCCGATCTCGATCAGCGAATCGGCCACGCCCCAGGCGAACTCGGCGCGATTGGGCGGCGTGCGCAGCACCTGCGCGGCGTCGCGCGCGGCGAGGTGGCAGCAGTTGACGAAGACCAGCTCGGGCACGGTGCGCATGCTCTTGATCTCGTCGCTGCCCAGGAACGCACCCTCCGACAGCACGACGCCACCCTTGCTCGTCACCTTGCCGGTGGCGGCGTCGCGCACCACGGCCTCGCCATGGCCGGCGATGTGCACGATGCGGTAGCGGCGCTCGAACAGCGCGTTGATGATGCTCGACGCGTCGCTGCCGTCGACCAGTGCCGTGACACGCTGCGCCTGCAGCCCGCCTGGGCCCGACAGCGCAGCGACCACGGCCTCGGCTTCGTGGCGCGCGCCCGGCAGTTCGGCGTAGACCGTGGTGTCGACCTGCGGTTCACCGATGACGAGCACGGCGTCGTCGACACTGGCGTCCTGCACCACCTGGCGGTAGTTCTCCTGGCGCAGCTTGCGCAGCAGCTGGGTGCGGATGGACCAGGGCCGGTCGTCGGCGCTGCCGTCCTCGCCCCGTGTGTCCAGCAGTTCCCAGGGAATGGCGGCGGTGCGCTCGTCCAGTTCCAGCAGCATGCGGCTGGTACCTGCGAGGAAGGGTTCGACCTCCGGGGGCACCAGCAGCTGGAACAGGGTGCGGCCCAGCCGCGTATCCTGGCTGCTGGCGGTGGAGGCGCGCGCCACAAGGGCACGCAGCAGCTTGCCTTGTGTGCTCTGCGCCTTGACCTCGGTGCGCGCACGCTTGGTGTCGAGGGCAAAGGCCACGGTGTCGTCGCTGGGGCTGAGCGCGGTGATGAAGTCGTAGTCGGCACCACGGTACCCGCTGTCCATCTGCCGCCGCAGTGAACCGACACCACTGTGGATGGTGGGCGTGATGTCGAAACGGCCCGGTGCCGAGGCGGCCAGCACCTGCAGGCCCTGCCAGGCGTCGGACGCGCGTTCGAGGTAGAGCTCCACCAGCGTCAGCTCGCCCACCAGCGGCCAGCCGCTGGCTTGCATGCGGTTGTTGGCTTCGAGCACACCCTGGGCGACAGCGCGCGCGGCATTGCTGGCGTTCATGCCGGCGCCGCCACTGCCCATCAACGTGGCCGCCAGGTCCACGACTGCCGGCGCGCCACCGGCCTCGGCCATGCGCTGGGCCCAGGCCATCGTGCCCTGGCGCACGGTGCGCACGAGCTCCTGTTCGGTGAGCTTGCCCTCGCTGCCCATGCCCACCACGATGACGCACCCCGGCTGCGGTGCGCGCCACGGGTTGTCGGGGTCGGTGCGGGCGTTCAGGAAGAGCTGGTGCGTGCCCGGCCCGTCGGGGTAGAGGCCGGCGTTCAGCGCCGCGCGCATGCCGCCGCCGATCAGCGTGTTGACCACCGCCTCGCTGCCCGTCAGCGAAAGCGAGCGCGAGTGACCCACCATCAGCGGCTGCCTGACGAAGCAGAGGTTGCCGTTGATCACGGTGACCCGCAGTGCCGCGCCGTGTGGCCCGGCCGGGATGTCGGCCAGGAGCGTAGGGCAGGCGAAGACCGAGGCCTCGGTGTCGGCCGGGCGTGCGCTGTTGCGCGCGCGCGAGGGCCGGCTGCGCACGTGCACCGGTGCCGCAGGGCCCGCGCTGCCGCGGCCGCCACGGGAATCCGGGGCGGCATCGGCCAGGCGCGACAGGCGCGTGGTGTCGCCACGCGTCAGCAGTTCCAGGTAGGCGTCGAAGGCATCCTCGGCGTCGGGCAGGCTGCCGTGCTCGCAGTCCAGCGTCCACGTGCGCACGCCGGGCAGCAGCGCGCTGGCCAGCGTCACGCGGCCGTCGCCGCCGTCGGTGACATCGAGGTAGCTGAAGCCGTCGTCGCGCCATTCGTAGCCGTCGGGCGTGAACTTCGCGTGGCCCACCACCAGCAGGGTCTTGTCGGCGAAGCCGTGCAGCGCCTCGTCGCGCTGGCGGTCGAGCCTCTCGCGCAGCGCGCGGGCCTGGTCGAGCACGGCCTGCGGCGGCACGCCCCACTCGTAGGCTGCATCGGTCGATTCGCCAGCGTAGCGGTGCCACCAGTTGGCGTCCTGTACACGCTTGAGGTCGTCGCTGGCCAGGTGCTTCCAGGTTTCGTGCCGGTCCAGCTTGCGGCCTTCGTCCATCAGGGCGGCCTGCAGCTGGATGAAACCCGGGAACTCGGCCATCAGCTGCCGCGCCAGGCGGTCGCGCAGCGGCGAGCCGAAGGCCGCCAGCGTGTTGCCGAAGGTGTCGTCTCCGCTCAGGCACTGCATCGGCGCCCACGAGCCGCCGTTGGGCGTGCCCAGCATCACGAAGCGCGCGCCGTCGCGCTGCATCAGCCGCGCGAAGGTCTTCGGGCGTTCGAGCTGCATCGTGCGCGCCACCACGCCACCCATGCTGTGCGCCAGAAGCCGCACCGGCTGGCCGCTCGCATTGCGCGCGTCCAGCGCCTGCTCGACGGCGGCAGCCAGGCGACGCGCTTCCTCTTCGATCGGGCGGCGCCAGTCGTAGGCAAAGGGGATGACCTCGTGCGTGCGCGCAAGGAAGTCGATGAGGTCGTCGTAGACCATGCCGATGGGGCCGTCGGGCGACACGCCGTCGTCGACGCCGGGCGTGTACTTCAGCTTGGACAGCCCGCCGACGAGACGCAGGCTGAGCCAGATGCGCTTGTCGCCGGCCTTCAGGTGGCTGCCCAGGATGCCCGGCAGCACGAAGACCGCGGGCTTGTCGCTGGCCGGGCGGCCGTCGTCGGCGGCTCGACGCGCAGCGCGCAGCCCGCCGCTTTCCTGCCCGGCCCAGGACAAGGGGCCGATGGGCCGGAAGCCGGCCGGCGCGGCCTGCACCAGCGCGCCCACCACGGCCTGCGCCGTGCGCTCGTTGGCGAAGTAGTTGAAGTGCGTGCTCTTGCCGCCCTGGTCGAGCAGGAAGCTGGCGCCGCCTGCGCGCGGCACGCCGCCGTACATGCTGCGCGTCTGCACGACGATGTCGTTGTCGGTCCAGTAATAGGCGTCGGCCAGCAGCGTCTTGAGCCAGCTGCCGACGCTGTCGCCTTGCAGATCGCCGGCGACCACGCGCAGCTCGCCGGTGATGGCTTCTTCGCTGCCGTTGAGCCAGTTCACCAGCGGCGTGTCGGGGATCATGCTCGCCAGGCCCGGCAGTTCGTCGGGGCGGGCACGGCGGCACGCCACTTCGGTGAGGAAGTCGACCATCGCCGGCAGCACCGGCACGCCGGCCAGTTCGATGCTCCACTTCAGCACCGAGAGATAGGCGTCGAGCCGCTTGCTGGCCAGCAGCGTGCCCCGCGCCGGGCAGGCCACGCGCACGATTCGGTCGACGCGGATGCCCTTGACGCGCACGGCCGCCGCCAGAGTCTTCAGCGCCTTGCGGTGCGTGGCGTGATCGTCGCCCTCGAAGAAGGCGTAGTCGTCGGCGCCCAGGTCGCGCCCGGCGGCGATGCGTTCGGCCACCAGTGCCAGCACCTCGGCCACGAGGCCGCCGCGCGAATGCGTGGCCAGGTGCAGCCGCGCACCGTCGGGCAGCGCCTGCACCAGCGTCAGTGCGTTGTCGATGGGGCTGCGGCCCACCGTCGGGTGGTCCAGCGCGTAGACGCGGCCGCCGTAATGCGCAAAGAGCTCGGCCACGCGTTGCGGGTGCAGCACCCACAGCTTGCCGAAGGTGCTGAAGGTGTCGACGAAGGTGCCGTGCACCAGCACCAGCAGCGGCTGCGTGGCTGGCTGCGCCGGTGCTGGCACCTGCACCAGCTTCAGCCCGCTGCCTTTCAGCGGCGCCAGCGATTCGCGCTTGAGTGCGTAGACACCGGCGTCGACCTGGCCGTCGACCTTGCGCACGACGGCGCTGGTGGCGAAGTCGACCGCGGCGTCCTTCGCGAATCCGGTCAGCACCTCGAAGACCTGCAGCACCACGTCGCCCAGGAAGCCGCCGCTGCGCGTGGGCGCGGCCTGCTCCAGGCCGCGCCAGCGCAGTTGGCTGGGCACGGCGATGTCGCCGCTGCCCGCGCCCGGCGCGCTGCGCGCCACGGTGCCCTGGCCGAGCATCAAGTCGCGCGCCGTCTCGGGGTGCAGCACGAGCGCTGGGCCGCCGGCGATCTTCAGCAGCACCACGTCCTCGCCTGGCACCGCGCTCACGCGCACGGCGTCGCCGGTGCCGCGGCGCGCCGCCACGCGCACCGAAGTCTTCACCTGCCCGGGCAGGCCGCTGGCGCTGGCGGTGGAGGCGGGCGCGCCGCTGCGGCTGGCTTGACGTTGGCCGGGAACGATGAAGACGATGGGCGCGTTCGCGCCGGGAGCGGAGGTGGCCATGGGAGTCTCCTGAAGGCCGGGCCGAGCATCCGCGCAAAGACGGCCCCCAGCAAGCCGGGCCGATTACCGATCCAGGAGAGCTCTTCGCTCGATCACCAGGGCGCTGCGTCCGCTGGCTCGCAGGCCCGCATCGGCCGCCTGTTGCGCCTGCGCCCGCGTGGCGTAGGGACCGGCTTGCACGCGGAACCAACCGTCTTCCTCGAAAACCGCCACCGCGGTCAGGCTGGCGTCGCCTTCGTCGCGCAGGCGTTGTTGCAATCGCAGCGCGGCGTCACGCGTGCGGAAGGCGCCGAGTTGCAGCCAGAAGCCTGCCATGGCGACGGCGCCGGCCGGCGCGGCGTCGCCGGAGGCCAGGTCGTCAGCCGGTAGCGCGTCCAGCCCGACGGCGGACGGCCGCGGCGCCGGGGTCGTGAGCAGTGCCGATGCGGGCAGGTCTTCGCCGGGGCCGCGCCAGCGGCCACTGCGGATGTCGTCGAAGGTCAGGCGCTGCACCTGCACCGGCGTCACGCCGCGCAGCACGCCCAGCTTCAGCGCCGCCGTGTAGCTGAGGTCGATGACCCGCCCGGCGGCGAAGGGCCCGCGGTCGTTGATGCGCACCACCACCTCGCGGCCGTTGGCCGGGTTGCGCACGCGGGCGTAGCTGGGGATCGGCATCGTCTTGTGCGCTGCCGTCATGCCGTACATGTCGTAGGGCTCGCCGCTGGACGTGGGTTGGCCGTGGAACTTGGTGCCGTACCACGAGGCCAGGCCGTTCTCCTGCAGCGGCAGGTCGGCGGTGAAAGGGGTGTAACGCTGGCCCAGCACCTCGTAGGGCTTGTTGGGGCCGCCCACGCGCAAAGGTTCGACGCGCGGCACGGCATCGGGCACCTGCTCCAGGCCGGCCGGCGGACGCGACGGCGGCCCGTCGCGGCCGGCACGCGGGCGGCTGGCGCAGCCGGCCAGCAGCGCCAGCACCGCGGCCAGCAGCGCGCCCGCGGCAGAACGGGGGTGGGTGGCCGTGCGCATGGTCGACATCATCGCCGACCATTCTGGCCATGTCGCAGCGCCCGGTGCTCCGGGCCCGCTCGTCCGCACTCAGTGCCATTGCCCGATCTTGAGGAGTTCCTCGGCCTGTTGCCCGACGCGCTGGTGGGTGAAGCCCACGAACTGCCCGAAGCTGATCGATCCACGCTGCGCGGTGTCGATGCGGTCGAAGTTGGCGTAGGTGAGGGGCAGGTGGCCGCGGGCCTCTTCGCGCGTCAGCTGGCCGTCCTTGTTCTGGTCGGCAAACGCGAACATGGCGGTCACGGTCTTCAGGTTCTGCGGCGCGGCGTCGGCGCCCACGGCCGCCATCGTGGCCCCCGATGTCAGCAGGCCGGCGGCCAGCAGGGAGGAGGCAATCAGTCGGGTCTTCATGTTCAGGTCCTTTTGGGGTTGTCGGCAGGGGTGGGTGTCACCGCTGCATGGGAGGAACTCTAGGATTTCCATCCAGGATTGAAAATGGCGCCCTTATCAATCGTTTATTGCCATTTCAGGAACAATCCCCAGAACGGCAAGTGAGGCCTCAAGATGGACCGGCTGCTTTCGATGCGTGTGTTCCGCCGTGTGATCGACGAAGGCAGCTTCGCCGCGGCGGCGCGGGCGCTGGACCTCTCGCCCGCGGTCGTGACCCGGCTCGTGGCCGACCTCGAAGCTCACCTGGGCACGCGTCTGTTGCAGCGCACGACGCGTCGGCTGGCGGTCACCGACGCCGGCGCGGCCTACGTCGAGCGTCTGCGCGCCATCCTGGCCGACATCGACGATGCCGACGCCAGCGTCGGTGCGCAGACCCGCGCACTCGCCGGGCAGCTGCACATCTCGGCGCCGCCGCTGCTGGCGACCTACCTGGTCGGGCCGTTGATCGCAGGCTTCCGGCGCCTGCACCCGGACATCCGCTTCGAACTCGACGCCGACGCCTGGGACGCGCCGTCCATCGAGAACCACGACCTCACGCTGCTGGCCACGAACGAGGGCTACGACGGCAGCATCGTTGCGCGTCGCATCATCAGCGTCGAAGCAGTGCTCGTCGCCGCACCAGGCTACCTGGCGCGCACGGGCCTGCCTCGGCGCCCCGAAGACCTGACGCAGCACGATTGCCTGCGCCTGCGCCTGCCCGGGCTGCGGCCCCATGTCTGGCGGCTGCGGCGCGCGGCAGACGGGGGCGAGCAGGTCGTCGACGTGCCCGTGCGGCCCGTCGTCTGGACCAACCACGGTGAAGCGCTGCTGCGCGCCGCGCTCGACGGCGCGGGCATCACCTCCACCAGCCTGGAGATCGCCGCCGTGCACCTGCACCGCGGCGAGCTGGTGCGTGTGCTTGCACCCTGGATCGTCGGCCGGCCCTCGGTCTACGCTGCGCTGCCCAGCCGAAAGTTCACGCCACTGCGGGTGCGCACCTTTCTCGACTACATGACCGTCCAGACGCAGGAAATTCTGGCTGGCATCGGGACCGACCGGCCGGGAGACGCCGGGTGATGACGGCGGCGCGCGCGGCGTGCCTCAGCCGGTGTGCACCTTCAGCCGGCGCTCGCCCGCGGCCAGGCGGCGGCGCAGTGCCGCGTTGTCGACACGTGCGCCACCCAGGCGGTAGGGGTTCGCTTCCCGCGCAAAGGGCAGCGGCTCGCCGTCCAGCAGCACGGCCGTCGGCCCATGGCCCAGCGGGCCGGGCTGCAACTCCAGCTCGATCTCGAAGCCCAGCAGTGGCACCTGCGCCACCAGCCCGGCCAGGGCCTGTGGCAGCACCGGGTCGAGCACCACGAAGCCGCTCTCGCGGCGCAGGCCGAGGAAGCGACCGACGATGAGGCCCAGCGCGATGCCGGGGCCGCTGGAGTAGACCCGCCAGCCGCCGTCCAGCGCCACCTCGCCGCGCGCCACCTGCGTATAGTCGCGGCTGGCGGTGGCGCGGTCGGGGAAGGCGGCGTCGCTGCTGCTGTAGTAGCAGTTGGCCTGGCGCCTCGTCGCCTGCGGCACCAGGGCTTGCAGCGCGATCGGATGCGCCAGCTGCAGCGCCTGGAAGAAGCGTTCGGCCTGCCCCAGGTGGGCCAGCATCTCGGCCCAGCGCAGGTGGGCGTGCATGTACATCACGCCGATCTCGCGGCCGAAGAAGGCGCTGCTCTCGGCGCGCTGGAAGAGCTGCATGGGCCCACCGCGGTAGGGCAGCGGACGGTCGAAGAGGCGCGCGCCGTCGGGGCCGGTGAGGTGTTGCTCGATCAGCGCCGCCTGTTGCAGCGCCTGCTCGGGCGTGAACAGGTTCTCGAGCACCGCATGCATCATCGGCAGCAGGCTGTAGTGCACGCCGGTGCGCTCGTCGCGCGGGTGCAACAGGTGTCGAGGTGCCTGCCCCGGTTCGAAGAGCGTGTAGCCGGCGACCACGCCGTCGGCCACCAGCAGGCGCTGGAAGTCGGCCTGCACCGCGGCGGCTTCTTCGTGCAGCGGCGCGGCGCGTTCGGTCTGTCCCAGGCTGTCCAGCGCCTCGGCCAGGCCGTGCAGCATCTGGTGATGCAGCGTCACCGTCCAGGCGCTGCACAGGTGATCACGCAGCGCGGGGTCGGCGGGCTGCAGCGAGTCGTTCCAGTCGCCGTGGCCGTAGGCGGCCAGCGCGGTGCCGGCGATGCGGCGCCCGTGGATCACCGCCAGCGCACGTTCGACGTGCTGCCACAGGGGCGCCGGCGGGTCGTTGAAGTAAGGCAGGGTCTCGTCCAGCAGCGCCGCGTCGCCGGTGGCGTGCAGGTAGCGCGCCAGGCCGACGAGCGGCCAGAAGACGATGTCGCCGTGTGAATCGCCGGCGCGGATGTCGCGCTCGCGCTCGAAGAACATGAACCACTGCGGCCAGTCGCCGCTGGCGTCCTGCGCGGAAAAGACGCGGCACAGCAGGTCGCGCACCGGCGCAGGTTCGTCCAGGGCCAGCAGCATTTCCAGCGGCCCCTGGCAGACATCGCGCGTGCCCCAGCCGCCGCCGCTGAACTGTTCCAGCCCGCGCGGCGATAGGTAGTGCACCCGTGCGTTGTGCAGGTACCAGGGTGCGATGTCCTGCAGGCGCTGCGAGGCCTCGGCCAGCGTGCTGTCCGCCGGCGCCTGCCAGTGTGGGGCCTTGAGCGGCAGCGCCGGCGGCGATGCCTGTTCGACGAGCCGGCCTTCGAGACGCAGCCCGAAGTGCGGGCTGGCGTGGCCGTCGATCACCAGCCAGGGTTGGCCCTGCGCCCGGCCATCGGCGAAGAGCAGTTCGTCGCCGCCCCAGCGCGTGAAAGCGCTGTGTTCGTCGGGCGTGATCACGAAGCCGCCCTCCGGGAAGCGATCGGCCAGTGCACTTCCGGCGGGCACGCCGACGAAGACCCCGCGGCCCTCGGCAAGCAGCGGCAGCGCTGCGGCGGGCGTGACGCCATCGTCGCCACCGCAGCTCACGTGGTGGCTGAGGCGCAGCTTCAGCGGGCCGCCTTCCAGTACCTGCACTTCGAGCGTCAGCGCGTGCGGCACGTGCTGCACACCGCTGCGCACTTCCAGCAGGCCGCGGGCATGGCGGTAGAGCCAGCGGCAGCCTTCGGGCCGCATCTCGAAGGCCGAGGGCACGCCCAGCAGCTGCCACCCCTGGCCGGCGTCGATGAAGACGCGCTGGCCGTGCGCGCGGAACTGGCCCAGGGCACCGCGCACGGTGGAGATGAACTGGTTGATGCCGACATGGCCCTGCGTCACCAGCGAGTGGAAGACGCCGGCCATCCAGACCGTCGAGGTGAGCGCGGTCTCGTCGGGCACGGCGTGCATGCCGCTGCGCAGCAGGTGGCCGTGCGGGCGCATCACGGCGGCCTCTTTGGCACGCAGCACCACGTGCGCGGCGTCGGCGTGGAAGAAGGACAGCAGGCGGCCCTGGGCATCTATCTCTTCGTGGCGCCACGGGCCGGGGAAAAGCGCGGCGGTGTCAGCGGCCGAGAGGTCTTCCGCCACCAGCAGCGGCGCGCTGGCGAACAGCGAGGGCGCCGGCCGCGGCAGCGCGGCGGCGGCCGGCGTCGGCGTGCGTGCCAGTGCCTGCGGCTGCGCTTCGGGCAGCCGCAGGGCGGTGTCGGCCCAGGCAAGGTCGGTCTCGGACGTGGCCGTGGGGTGGTCGGCCAGCGCCAGCCCGAAGCTGCCGAAGCGGCCGCTGGCGCCCGGCGCGATGGCCTGCTCCGTGTGCTGCAGCGCCAGCAGCGCGTGTTCATGCTGCAGCCGAGTGCCGGGCAGGCCCTGCTGCAGTGCGGGTGGCGCGCCGCCGTTGCGCTGTGCCAGGCCCAGCACCTGCAGCGCGTCGGTGGCGTAGCTGTCGGCGCGCTGCAAGGCCCCGCACAGCAGCCACGGGAAGCGGCCTTCCACCGGCTGGTTCTGGCGCGCGGCCAGCAGCACGCCCAGCTGCGGGTGCGGCAGCGGCGACAGGTCGAGGTAGTGGCTGACGTAGTACTCGTTCAGACGGATGGCGCCCAGCGGCTCCAGGCCCACGTCCTGCACCATCAGCAGGTCGATGCGCTGCGGCGTGCTGCCGGTGTTCTGCACTTCGAGATGCCAGAACCACGCCGCCTCGGCGGCCGACAAGCGCAGCTGCAGTTGCAGTGCCAGCCCCTGCCAGCTTCCGGCCGCGGCCCAGGCCACCGCACCGGCCGTGTCGACGGGTTGCAGCGGCGAGTTCGGGCCCAGTAGCGGCACGGCCTCGACCGTGGCCGCGCCGTGCCGGCGCAGCCACAAGTTGGCCGGCCCCCCTTCCATCAGGTTGGCCGGGAAGAGGTTGAGCATCACGCCGTGGGCCTGCAGGCGCAGCAGCGCACCGTGGGGCAGCAACTCGGCCTGCAGCAAAGGGGACTCGGGGGTCGGGTTCACGGGGCGGGCTTCGTTCAGTGGCGGCGCTGGGCCAGCAGCCAGGGCACCAGCGCGGGGTCGTCGTAGGCGGGGTTCCAGGCGTCGTGGCCGACACCCGGGTAGATGGTGAAAGTGACGCTGCCACCGCAGGCGCGCAGCGCGTCGACGCAGGCCTGCTGGCGGGCCAGCGGCACCACGGGGTCGGCGTCGCCATGGTAGGCGCGCACCGGCACCTGGCGTGCCTTGCAGACGGCGGCCGGGTCGCCATGGCCGCAGACGGGTGCGATGGCGGCCAGGTCGTCCGGGTAGGCGCTGGCCCAGCGCCAGACGGCATCGCCGCCCAGGCTCATGCCGGTGGCGGTGGTGCGCAAGGGGTCGATGCACCAGCGGGCGTGCAGCGCGGGCAGCAGCGCATGCAGCACGGCCGCGTCCCAGGGCTCATCCTCGTCGGCGGCGGCCTCGAGTTGGGGCGCACAGAGGATGAAGGGGTGGTCGCGCCCGGCCGCCGCGTGTTTCGGCAGGCCATGGAGCTTGACGCGCCCGAGGTCGCTGCCGCGCTCGCCCGAGCCGTGCAGGAAGACCACCAGTGGCCAGGCGCATGGCCCGTCGTCGTAGCCGCGCGGCAGCTGCAGCCAGGCGCGCAGCGGTGGTGCGAACCCCGGCAGCGACAGCGCGAAGGCTTCTCGACGCGGGGCGGAAGGCGTGTGGGCGCAGGCGGTCATGAGCAGGGGGGCGGCCAGGGCCGCGCGGCGGGTGAAGAGGCCGACGGGCCGCGTGGGCAGGGGGCGGCGCCTGGGGGTCATTCGTGCACCAGTTCAACCTGCACCGGCGCGGGCGGCAGCGCCAGTTCACGCCCCTGCCAGGCCAGCGTCTGGCTGCCGTGCAGCGCACGCGGCAGCGGCAGGCCTTCGGGCCAGCGCAGGCGCGTGCCGCCGGTCAAGCCGCTCAGTTTCGAAGGCAGCCCCAGCTGCCATCCGCCGGCCGTGCGCCGCAGCGACCAGTCCAGCCGGCCGTAGGGCGTGGACAGCCCGCGCAGCACCACGTCGCCCTGCTGCAGCCAGGCTGCCTTCAGCCCGGCGCCGAGCACCAGCGTGTGTTCGTTTTCGTCGTCGAAGGCCAGCAGGTCGAGCGCGCTGCGGATGTAGTCCGAAGACACCCAGGCGTGCGGCATGTCGCCCAGGAAGCGCGGCTCGCGCGCATCGGGCAGCACCACTTCGGCCCAATGGTTCCAACCGGCAGGGCGCTGGTCCCGGAAGAAGAAGTCGAGCATGGCGTGGGCGCGTGCCGGCTGGCCCAGGCGGGCGAGCGCGCCGACGGTGCGCAGCTCGTAAGGCGTGTAGTCCTTCCAGGCGCGTCTGCCCTCGGTGCGGGCACTCATCTCCTGCCAGTAGCGTTCGAAGGTGGCGTCCAGCCGGGCGCGCGACACGGCGGCCTGCGCGGGGTTCAGTGCCATCGTCGTCGAGGTGGCGTCGAAGTCGCCGCGGTCGGCGGCGCCGGCGATGAAGTCGATGTTCCAGTGCCGCGCCGTGGCTTCGATCGACGCAGCGAGTTCGCGCTCGAACCCGTCGCGCCAGCCTGCCCAGCGCGTGGCCTCTGCGGCGTGGCCGCCGCGCTGTGCAAGCTGCACCGCGTCCTTGTAGCCGCGCAGGGCCCAGAAGTCGTCCCAGTAGGAGTACGCGGGCTTGTCGCTGTAGCCCTCGTGGCTGATGGAAGGCGGCATGAGGCCGAAGTAGTGCGCACGTTCGGGCGTGCGGTTGGCGGCCGTGCGCTCGCTCTGGCGCAGCGCCTCCATCCACGCCGTCACGCGCTGCACGGTGGGCCAGTGCTTCGCGGCCCAGCCCGCGTCGCCGGTGTGGCGCAGCACCTCGGCCACGGCGTAGAGGTACTGGCCGTGGCTGTCGTTTTCGACCACCGGGTCGGCGCCACGCTGGTCGACGCAGCACGGCACCTTGCCGCTGTCGAACACGAAGCCGGCGTACCAGTCGGTGAACTCGCGCGCGGCGTCCACTTCGCCCAGGCGCAGCAGGCCGGCGACCATCATCGCGCCGTCGCGTATCCAGGTGCGGGCGTAGCTGCGTGTGCCGGGGCGCAGTGCCGGGCCGTCGCGCGACATCAGCATGTGGGCCAGCGAGGTGGCCAGCGTGTCGGCGATGCGCGCGCCGTCGCCGGGCAGCTGAAGCGTGACGCGGCCGAGGCGTTCGCGCCAGTGCGCGGCGGCGGCATCGAAGCGGGCCTGCAGCTGTGCGGGCGTCACCGCGGCGACGGGCTCGGCGCCGAGCGGCGCGATCAAACCCACCGTCTGCGACGCGCCAGGGGCCAGCGTGAACGTCCATTGCAGCAGCGCCGAGGCGTGGGCCTGCGGGTCACGCAGATCGAGCGTCGTCGTCGCCGGCCGCTGCGCGGCCTGCAGTGCCCCGTGGCCGACACCACCGTCGAAGGGCAAGGCGCCCACGGCTTGCGGCACGACCGTGAAACGCAGCGGCGGTCGGCCGTCGGCGGCCAGGCCCTGCCCGCCCCAACGCAGCGTCTGCACCCGGCTCGCACCGCCCGGCGTCGACAGGAACTGCTGTGGCGGGTTCACCTGCCACGGCCGCAGCGTGAGTTGCAGCGTCAGGCGCTGCGCTCGCGTGCTGCGGTTGTGCAGCGTGTAGCGGCCCAGCAGCTGAGGTGCCTCGCGCGTACCGTCGGCGGCAGCCTCGACATCGAGCCCGAATGCCGCGTGTGTCCATTGCACAGCAGGCAGTGGCAGACGGCCTTCGCGCAGCGTGTGGGTGGTCTTGACGTCGGCCCAGGTGACACGCGTGCCATCGTCCCCGATGACCGTGGGTTCGAGGCTGTAGCCGCCGCGGCCGACTTCCAGCGCGCCGTCTTCGCTGAGCAGCGCGCTGCGCTGGCCGCCGCCGTCCACGCCCACCAGCGTCCAGTAGTTCTGCTGGCCGAGGAAGGCGCGCGGCAGTTCGCCGCGCGGCGCGTCGGCGGCCAGCGTGGCGAGCACGCAGTTGAAGTCGGGCCAGTCGGCGGCGCTCTTCAGCGTGAGCTGCGGGCGGGCGCTGCCGCGACGCGGTGCCACGCGCAGATGGCGCGCCTCGCTCTCGGGCAGGAAGAGCGCGTCCAGGCCGCCGTCGCTGCCGCGCACGCGGCGCAGCGTGCGCCAGGCGCGGCCGTCGTCGCTGGCCTGCAGGTCGTAGTCGAGGCCCTGCGCACCGGCCGGCCATTGCAGCGCCACGCCATTGAATTCACGCGGCAGGCCGAAGTCGAAGGCCGTTCGGCCAGCGGTCGACGTCACGCGCGCTTCGGGCCATGGCTGCGGGTCGGGCGCCCGTTCCTGCAATCGCAGCCTGGCCACGCACAGCGCACCCTTGCCGCCGTCGCGCCCGGCGGCGATGACGAATTCGACGAACTGCGTCTGGCGCAGCGACTTGTCTGCCGCCGGCCCCCACGCGAACTGGACGTGCCGGCTGCGGAACTTGGTCTCTGCAAGCCTGACCGGAAGCGCCGTGTTCGGCCGGTTCACCCACCAGACGTTGTCGCCGCTGGCGTCGACGAGCTTGAACTGCAGGTCGTTGGTGGCGCCGCCACCCTTCAGTTGGGCGGTGAGGTCGAAACGTGCCGGCCAGTGCATCGGCAGCGCGCGGCGCATCACCGCGTAGCCCGAGACACCGGCGAAGTCGTAGTCCAGGCACAGGCTGCCGTCCGTGTCGCGCCGCAGGCTGGCGCGCACCTGGTCGGAGGCGCTGGCCTGCCAGGCGGCGGTGTCGCGGAAGTCGTCGAGGACTTCGCTGCGCAAGGGGGCGGCCTGCACGGCCATGGCCGCCAGCGTCGTGGTCAGGAGCCCTGCGAACTTCACTTCACGGACCCCATCAACAGGCCCTTCATGTAGTGCCGCTGCAGCACCAGGAAGAGCAGCAGCACCGGCAGCACGGTCAGCACCGAGCCGGCCATCATCAGTTCCGTGTCCTGCACGTGTTCGCGGCTCAGGCCCGCCAGCGCCACCGGCAAGGTCTGCAGCTCGCGGTCGGTCAGCACGATCAGCGGCCACATGAAGTCGTTCCAGCTGCCCAGGAAGACCAGCACCGCCAGCGTCACGACGATGGGCTTGAGCAGCGGCAGCACGATGCGCAGGAAGATCTGGCCCTCGTTGGCGCCGTCCAGCCGTGCGGCCTCGAGCAGGTCGTCCGGGATGCCCTGCGCGTACTGGCGCACGAGGAAGATGCCGAAAACGCCGGCCAGCCACGGCACCAGCGCGCCGGCGAAGGTGTTCACCAGGCCCATCTGCTTGAGCATCAGGAAGAGCGGCATCATCGCCACTTGCCCTGGGATGACGAGTGCGGCCAGCAGCGTGCGGAAGATCAGCTCGCGGCCCTTGAACTTCAGCTTGGCGAACGCATAGCCTGCACTCAGGTTGAAGGCCAGCGACAGCATCGTGGCGGCCACGCTGATGAGCAGGCTGTTCAGCGCCTGCCGCCCCAGCCCCTGGGTGCCGAAGAGCGCGCGGTAATGCTCCAGCGTCGGCGCGGCCGGCAACAGCGGCGGCGGAAAGGTGCTGGCCTCTCCCGGTGCCATCAGGCTGGCCGAAAGCATCCACACCAGAGGAAAGATCGTCAGCGCCGACAGGATCGCCAGCGAGCCGTTGACCATCAAGGCGCCGCTGTCGAGCTTCATTGGGCCGCCCTCTTCGACGCCCACAGCTGCAGCATCGTGATCGCGAACATGATCACGAAGAGCACGAAGGCCACCGCCGACGCGCTGCCCAGGCTCCACCACTTGAAGCCCTCTTCGTACATCAGGTAGAGCACCGTCACCGTGCGCTGCGCCGGCCCGCCCTGCGTCATCACGTAGGGCTCGGCGAAGAGCTGGAAGTGGCCGGCCATCGTGAGGATGCCCACCACCAGCAGCAGCGGCGCCAGGCCCGGCAGCGTGATGTGGCGGAAGAGCGCCCAGCGCTTGGCGCCGTCGAGCCGCGCGGCTTCGTAGAGGTCTTCGGGGATGGCCTGCAGCCCGGCCAGCAGGATGACCATGTTGTAGCCGAAGTTCTTCCACACGCTCAGCAGCACGATGGCCGGCATCGCCCATTGCGGGTCGCCCAGCCAGTCGATGGGCGTGATGCCGACCTGCGCCAGCGCGTGGTTGATGAGACCGTAGCGCGTGTGGAAGAGGTAGCGCCAGACGACGGCCACCGCCACCAGCGTGGTGACCACCGGCGCGAACAGCGCGGTGCGGAAGAAGCCCTGGAAGCGTGCCACCTTCGAGTGCAGCAGCAGCGCGGTGCCCAGCGACGCGCCGATCGACAGCGGCACGCCGATGACGACGAAGATCACCGTGTTCCACAGCGCCTGCCAGAAGAGCGGGCGCTGCAGTAGCGCGGTGTAGTTGTCCAGGCCGACGAAGCGTAGGTTGGCCAGATCCGCCAGCGCGTAGATGTCGAAGTCAGTCAGGCTCATCAGCAGCGCCGCGGCTACCGGCACGGCGAAGAAGATGCCGATGGCGATGAGCGCGGGGCCGACGAAGATCCAGGCGGCGAGGCTGCGTGTCTTCATCGGTTCAGACGCTCTGCCGCGCCAGCATCCAGCGGCGCTTTTCCAGCATGCGGTCCGCGCGACGGTCCATCTCGGCCGGCATCGCATCGGCCTTCAGGTCGCCGTGCACGACCTGCTCGAGCACGACGCGCAGCTCGGTGGCGATGCGTTCCCACTCGGGCACCTGCGGCACCGGGCGCACACGCTCCAGCTGCTGGCGGAAGGCCAGGCTCGGCACGTCGGCCATCAGTGCGGGTTCGGCCCAGGCGCTTCGCCGCGGCGGCAGGTTGCCGGTGAGGGCGCGGAAACGCTGCTGCACGGTGGGGCGTGACAGGTAGCTGACCAGCGCCCAGGCCTCGGCTTGGCGCTGCGAGCGCTTGAACACCGCCAGGCTGCTGCCCCCGGCTACGCTGGCGCCGGGGCCGTTCGGCCCGGGCAGCGGCGCGGTGGCCCAGGAGTTCTGCAGCGCCGCGGGCAGGCGGCGGCGGAACTCGCCGATGTTCCACGGCCCCGTGATGTAGAAGCTGAAGTAACCGCGCGCAAACTCGTTCCAGACGTTGGCGATCTCGTTGCTCGATGCCGGCGGCGCCAGCTTGTCCGCGTACATCGAGAGGTAGAAGTCCAGCGTGCGGCGGAAGCCCTCGCCGCGGAAGTTGCCGTAGCGCCCGCCGTCGCGCAGCAGCGGCTCGCCGCTCTGCAGCGCCAGCGCCACCAGCGGGTCGTATTCGTTCAGCGGCAGCAGCAGCGCGAACTTGTCGGGGCCCACCACGCGCTTGACGGCGCGCAGCTGCTCGTGCCAGGCCGGCCAGCTTTCGGCCACGCGGTCGAAGCCGGCCTGCTGCAGCAGGTCGCGGCGGTAGAAGAGCAGCCGCGTGTCGACGTACCAGGGCAGGCCGTAGACGCGCCCTTCGATGCGGTTGGTGGCCCAGATGCCTTCGAAGTAATCGGCCACCTCGAACTCGGGCGTGGCGGCGATGCGTTCGTCCAGCGGCACCAGTGCACCGAGCGCGACGAACTCGGGCAGCCAGGTGTTGCCCAGCTGCGCGATGTCGGGCGTGGCGTCGCCGGCAAAGGCCGTCAGCAGCTTCTCGTGCGCGGCGCTCCAGGGCAGCTGCTCGACCGCGACGCGGATGTCCGGGCGCTCCCGCTTGAAACCGGCCAGCAGTTCGCTCACCACCTCGCCTTCGCGCCCCATCGCCCAGAAGCGCAGCGTGCCTTCGCGGTGCGGCGCGCAGGCCGGCACGCCCAGCGCCACGGCCGCACTCGCGCCGGCCGCCTTCAGCCAGCGGCGGCGGGGCCAGTCGACTGGCGGCCTGTTCTCAGTCCGGGTGTCAATGCTGTCGCGCGGGAAGGGGGGGGGCGCGGGGGCGGCCGGCGGGAAGCGAGCCGTCACGCGTGGCGAGCATCGCAGGCGGCGGCCCGGGTTGCGCAGCAGGTTCATGCACGCCTTCAGCCCAGCCAGCCGCCGCGGAAGCCCGCGCGCTGCAGGCCGCGCACCAGCCAGGGCTGGCCGCGCATCGTGCGCCACACCGCGCCGTCGCGGTGGTTGGCCAGCATCAGCAGCAGCGGGCCGACCTCGATGCCGAGGTAGTCGCTGTCGACCCAGCCGAAACCCGGCACCACGCGGCCGTGCGTGAGCTTGACGTCGGTGTAGGTGAAGCTCTCGTTGAAGGCAACGAAGCCGTACTTGCCGTAGATGTGCTCGCCGTGGCGCGCGTGCATCGTGGCCAGCGCGGGTGCCACGATCTCGGGTGCGAACGGCAGCGACGAGCCCGCGCCGTAGGGCGCGATGGTGCCGTCGTCGTAGTGCGCCGCACCGCCCATGCCGCGGCCGGCGTAGCTGATGAACTTGCGCTTCTTGCCGCCGAACTCGCGTTCGACATCGGCCGGCCCGTCGCAGGCCGTCACGCCCCAGACGTCGCGGCCGTAGCCGGCCCAACCCTCGGGGTTGGCAATGGCGTAGGCCTGCTGCGCGTAGGTGGCGCGGCGGCTGTTCTCGAAGTAGTCCAGGCCACGTGCGCGAAGGTAGTCGTCGGCCAGGCCGCGGAAGTCGACCCAGGCGTGCGTGAACTGGTGGCCGAAGAAGGGCGGGAAGCGCAGGTAGGTCTGGCCGTACTCGCTGCCCCAGTCGCGGCCGTAGGTGCTGGTCCACGCGTCCCAGGCCTCGGGGCCCACCGGGTGCGTGGGTGAACCCAGCGCCAGCAGGTAGACCAGCATGGCCTCGTTGTAGCCCTTCCAGTCGCTGCTGATGTGGCCGCTCTCGGGATGCCAGCCGTGGCCGATGGAGGGTGGCCGCACCTGCGCCCAGGGCCACTCCACGCGGGCATAGATCTCGTCGGCCAGGCGGCGCAGTTCGGTCTCGGCGCTGTCGGCACCGTCGAAGAAGGCCCGGGCGTGCAGTGCGCCGGCCAGCAGCAGTGCGGTGTCCACGGTCGACAGCTCGGTGGTGCCGAAGCGGTGGCCCGTCTGCATGTCGAGGAAGTGATAGAAGAAGCCCTTGTGGCCCGTCACGCCCCGCGCCTGCGGGCCCTGCGGCGCGCCGTGGAAGAAGCGCAGCGTGGTCAGCGTCCGGTCGCGGGCTTGTGCCCGCGTGATCCAGCCGCGCGCCACGCCGATGGGGTAGGCGCTGAGCGCAAAACCCACCGCCGCCACGCTGGCGAAGGACGGTGCGGGCCAGCGGTCGGGCACCAGGCCGTTGGCCGTGTTGGTGGTGTCCCAGAAGTAATCGAAGCTGCGGCGTTCCAGGTCGGCCAGCAGCGCCGCGGCTTCGTCGCTGGCGGGTGCGGGCGGACCCGAGGTCTGGCAGCCGCCGGTGCTCAAGCCCGCGGCCAGCGCCCCGGCCCAGACCAGCAGGCCGCGGCGTGTGATGTCGAAGTCGGGTGTCATGCGGCGGCGTCGCGTCGTTGGCAAAGGCGCGGCCCGCACACCGGAAGCTCGAGGCTTCCGGGGCCGGCACGCCGGGGGGTCAGCGGTGACCTAGAACTTGTACCCGAGCACCAGGCGGTAGGTGCGCGTGTCGCCGCGGATGCTGTTCGGCTTGCCCAGGTTAGCGTTGTCGCCGCCCACCGCGTTCTGCGGGTTGCCCGGGCCACCGCCCCAGTCGTCGAAACCACCGTAGTTGGTCTTGTCGAAGAGGTTGAGCACGTCGACACGCAGGCTCAGGCTCTGATCCATGATCTTGAAGGCCTTGGTCAGGCTGACGTCGACCTGCGTGAAGGAAGGCGCGTCACCCTTGACCGAGATGCACTTGTCCCAGCCCGCCGCGCAGCTGGTGATGCGGCGCGGCAGGCCGTCGTCCCAGGTCAGCTTGCCGGCCAGCGTCAGGCCCCAGGGCAGCACGGTGTCGGTCATGCCGGCGGCCACCAGGCGGTGCTTGGCGACCAGCGTGCTGGGGTTCCAACCGCGCACACCTGGCCGGCCATAGGTCCAGTCGAAGATGTCGTTGTTCCATTCCTTGCTGGTCGTCTTGGCGTCGCTGTAGGTGTAGGCGATGCTGGCCGTCCACCCCGACGCGCGGGTGTAGGGCTTCTCCAGCTTGGCCAGCAACGAATCGGTGCGCGCCTGGCCGACGAAGTCGCCCAGGATCAGCGTGCCGAAGCCGTTCGGTCCGCCCCACAGCGGGTCGATCGGGCTCTGCGTGGCCCAGCCGCCGTTGGGGTCGCGGTTGCCGCCGAACCAGATGAACTGGTTCTTGGCGTCGATGCGGCTCAGCGCCACCTCGCCGTTCCACTGGCCCAGCGCCTGGCGCAGGCCGACCGAGAACTGGTCGGCGTAGGGCATCTTGAAGTCGTTCTTGATGAGCCAGATCTCGCCGCCGGCCTGCGCGTTCTTCTGCAGTTCGTCCAGCGCGTGGTTGGCCATCGTGCGGCTGTAGGAACGGCCCCAGCCGCCGAAGATCACGTGGCTGCGGTCGCCGGCCACGTCCCAGCTGAAGCCCACGCGGGGCGCGAGTGCGCCCTTGTAGGCCTTGCGCGACCCGCCGGTGCTGATGTACTCGTCGATGTTGACGCCGCCCTTGGCCAGCGACTGCGCATAGGTCTGCCCCGCCGGCGGCGTGATGCCCCAGCGCGGGCCGTCCAGGCCCTTCAACGCCGTCACGCGGTCGGCCGGCGTGACGTAGTCGTTGTTGAGCATGTTGTCTTCGTAATCCCAGCGCACGCCCAGGTTCAGCTCGACCTGCTTGCTGATGGCCCAGTCGTCCTGGAGGTACAGGCCGAACTGCGTGTTGCTGAAGTTCGCCGCCGCGCCGGGAATGGCGCGCGTGATGCGGCATTCGTCGCTGTTGAACCCGGCGTTGACGACGTTGGTGCCGGTGCACAGGCTGCCGTTGTAGTAGGGCAGGCCGGTGACGTTGTCGATCAGCGTCTCGACGGTGTCGACGCTTAAGGCCGTGCCCGACAGCTCGTACTTCATGTTCTTGACCTTCGCGCCCATCTTGAGCACGTGGCCGGCCAGGCCGCTGTAGGTCAGGTCTTCGCTCAGCGAGACGCCCTTCTGGCCGCGGTACTGTGCGTTGGGTGAACCGCCCGCGAACACCACGTCGCCCGAGTTCGCCAGCAGCTGCGGCGTGCCGGTCGACACCTTGTACTTGATGAAGGGCGTGTTGGCCGCCGACTTCGGGTTCCAGGTGTAGTCCTCGACGCCCAGGCGGGCTTCGCTGAACCAGTCGCCCAGCGACCACTCGTGCTTCAGGTCGAAGCGCGTCTCGTCGTTGCTGCGCTCGACGTCGTTGCCGGGGATGCTCAGGTCACGGCTCTCGGGCGTGCGGTCGTCCTCGCGGCGCACGCGGAAGCTGGCGCTCAGGCGCTGGTCGGGCGAAAGCTGGGCGTCGACCTTGCCGAAGAACAGGTGCTCCCTGAAGGTGTCGACCTGGTTGCCCTGGTAGCCGCGGATCGTGCCCATGATGCCGGCGGTGGCCGGCAGCTTGTTCAGCTCACGCGGGATGATCTGGCGCGAGTCGTCGATGGTCTTGCCGTCGTAGGCGAAGAAGAAGTGGATCTGGTCGCGCACGATGGGGCCGCCGACGCTGAAGCCGTACTCCTGCTTGCTCGACGAAGGCAGCGAAACGCCCTGCGCTTCGCGCTCCTTCTCGAACACCGACTTGCTGCGCCAGTTGGTGCCGGTGCGGTCGACGTAGACCTCGCCGGCCAGCGTGTTGCCGCCCGACTTCGTGATGGCCGTGACGGCGGCGCTGCTGACCTGGTCGTATTCGGCCTTGTAGTTCTGCGTCAGCACGCGGTACTCGGCGATGGCCGACTGCGGGAAGGGGTTGCCGCGTGAGCTGTCCTGCCCCGACAGGCCGCCGCGCAGGATGTTGTTCTTCTGGCCCACGCCGTCGATGAAGACGTTGACGTGGTCGAAGTTCTGCGAGCCGGCCTGGATCTTGGTGTTGCCGCTGGCGTCCGAACTGAAGGCCACGCCCGGCGCCAGGTCGACGCTGCTGAGGAAGTTGCGGCTGACCTGCGGCAGCGTCTCGATGAGCCGGCGCGACACCGCGGTGCCCACCTCGGAGCTGCGCACGTCCTTGCGCTGCGCCGTGCCGGTGACGACGATCTGCTGCGTGTCGCTGACGGCAAGATCGACCGAGGCCGTCTCGCCCACCGCGACGGTGAGTGTCTCGGTCTTCGTCGCCTTGCCCGGCGTGGCCACGCGCAGCTCGTAGGCGCCCGGCGCCAGGCCGGTGAGCACGTAGCTGCCGTCGGCGCGCAGCGTGGCGCGGTAGATGCTGCCGTTGGCCTGGTTGACGGCGCTGACGGTGGTGCCGGCGGTGGCACCGGCGATCTGCCCCTTGATGGTGGCGGTGCTGAGCTGGGCCTGGGCGGCGCCGGCCAGGGCCATCACCACGGCGGCGGCCAGGGCGTGGCGGGTGAAGTCACGGGTCTTGCGTTTCATGTTTGTCATCTCCTAGTCTTGGTCTCGGGCTCGGATCGGTTCGGGGGCCTTGGCGGGCCCCGTTCTTCTTCAACACGGGGGTTCGGTACGGGGACTCAATGCGGCGGTGCGGCGCGTGGCGAACGGGGCTGTGGCGGCGGGCCGGCGCCGCAGGAGCGGCGCACCACCAGTTCCACCGGCGTCACCACGGTGTGCGTGGCCTGGGTGGCGGGGGCCTCGACGGCCTTGACGAGCGCATCCAGTGCGGCGGCGCCCAGGGCGGCGATGGGCACGCGGATGGTGGTCAGCGCAGGCGTGACGTAGCGCGCGATGGGAATGTCGTCGAAGCCGACCACCGCGATGTCGTCGGGCACGCGCAGCCCGGCCTCGTGCAGCGCGGCCATGCAGCCCACGGCCATCATGTCGTTGGCGGCGAACACGGCGTCGGGGCGCGGCTTGTGGTTGGCGATGCGGCGGCCGGCGGCCCAGCCGGCTTCTTCGCTGAAGTCGCCGTCGAAGACCATTTCGCGCATGCCGGGTTTCAGGCCGGCGCGGTAGCCGGCCAGGCGCTGCGCGGCTTCATCGTTGCCCTGCGCGCCGGTGATGAAGGCCACGCGCTGGCGGCCGCTGGCCACGAGGTGGCGCGTCATCGTGGTGGCGCCGCCGAGGTTGTCGATGACGAAGCTGGCGTGGTCTTCGAGGTCGATGCCGCTGTTCAGCAGCACGGCGGGCAGGCTGCCGGGCAGGTTGTGACGCAGGAAATCGGCGTCGGCGTGCGGCGACATCACCAGCAGCCCGTCGACACGCCCGTTCATCGCGCGCAGCGCGGCGGCGGCCTCGTCGGCGTTGCCGTGGCTGCTGCTCACCAGCAGGTGCAGGCCGCGGGCGCGCGCGGCCTGGTCGATGCCGCGGATGAGTTCGCTGAAGTATTCGCCGTGCAGGTCGGGCAGCAGCGCGCCGATGGTGTCGGTGCGCCGCGTGATCAGGCTGCGCGCCGCGCCCGACGGCGTGAAGCGCAGCGCGCGGGCGGCGTCCTCGATGCGCTGGCGGGTCTCGGGCAGCACGTTGGTGGCGCCGTTCAGCGCTCGCGAGACTGTGGCCACCGAGACCCCGGCGGCGCGTGCCACGTCACGGATGGTGGCGGGCATGGCTCAGGAGCCGGTGGCCGGACAAGGGGGTGGAAACCGGGGCGGAAACGTCGACATGGCGCTCATGTAAAGGTTTTCACGATTGGATACGGCCGGCTCGGCGATGGATGTAATCGTTTTCACTGATCGCCGTGGCGCGCCGGCCACGGCATCGGCTCAGGCCGGTGGCGCCACCTCGGCCAGGTCCGCGCCGTGGCGCGCGATGAGCTGGGCGTACCACCGCGCGCTGGCCTTGGGCGTGCGCTGCAGGGTCTGGAAGTCGACGTGCACGAGGCCGAAGCGCTTGGCAAACCCGTGCGCCCATTCCAGGTTGTCGAGCAGTGACCAGGCGCAGTAGCCGCGCACGTCGGCGCCCTGGGCGATGGCCGACTGCACCGCCGCCAGGTGCGTGCGCAGGTAGTGCACACGCAGCGGGTCGTCGATGCGGCCCTCGATGGTGTGTGGCGGGTCGTAGAAGGCGGCGCCGTTTTCCGTCACGTAGAGCGGCAGGCCGCCGTAGCGCTGGTGCATCCACAGCAGCGTGTCGGCCAGGCTCTGCGGGTGCAGTTCCCAGCCGGTCTCGGTATAGATCGCGCCGGGCTGGCGCACCGGCACGGCCTTCACCGGCCAGCCGGCCGGGTCGGCCTGCACCACGGCGCGGGTGTAGTAGTTCAGGCCCAGCCAGTCGACGGGCGTCTTCAGCGCCTCGACCTCGGCGTCGGGCCAGTCGGGCCAGCTGGCGCCGAAGACCTCGCGCAGTTCGTCGGGGTAGCGGCCCAGCAGCGTGGGGTCGAGATACTGGCGGTTCATGTAGGCGTCGGCCAGCGCCGCGGCGTGGCGGTCGGCCCCGGTGGCACCGGGAGCCAGGTGCTTGGGCTCGATGTTCACGACGAGCCCGATCTGGTGCCTGCCCATCGCGCGGTAGGCGCGCACCGCGGCAGCGTGCGCCTGCAGCTGGCGGTGTGCGGCCACGGCGGCCTCGTGCGCGCAGCGGTGGCCTGGCGCCAGCACGCCGTGCATGTAGCCGCCGTCGGCCACCACCCAGGGTTCGTTGATCGTGGCCCACAGCGGCACGCGGTCGTCGAGCGCGCGGTACATCACGGCCGCGTAGTCGGCGAACCAGTGCGCGATGTCGGGGTTGAGCCAGCCGCCCCGGTCATCCAGCGCCTGCGGAAGGTCCCAGTGGTAGAGCGTGGCCAGCGGTGTGATGCCGGCGGCCAGCAGGGCGTCCACCAGCCTTTCGTAAAAGCCCAGCCCGGCGGCGTTCACCGGGCCCCGGCCCTCCGGCAGCACCCGACCCCAGTTGATACTGAAGCGGTAGGCGGTGAGACCCAGGTCCTTCATCAGCGCCACGTCGTCGTGCATGCGGCGGTAGTGGTCGCAGGCGACGTCGCCGGAGTCGCCGCCAGCGATGCGGCCGGGCGTGCGCGCGAAGCGCTGCCAGATGCTGGGGCCGGCGCCATCGGCCAGCGGCGATCCCTCTATCTGGTGGGCGGATGTGGCGCAACCCCACAGGAAGCCGGGAGGGAAGGCCGGGTTCATGCGGGGTGCCTCTGAGCGCAATGCATCAAATAACTCGACATGAAAACGATTACATGACGGTATTCGGAGCGTTGCACACTGTCAATCGGGGTTGGGCTGGGGGGAGAGGCCGGGCTGCGGCAGCGGCCGGGACGAACCCACGGCAAAACCGCAAGGCCATCGGATCCCTGGGCATCAAGCGTCGGGCCGGCGTGAGGCAGCGTCCTGGGGGCAAGAGCCTGAATCACCACCCGTCAAGCCCATGGGCGCCGCGGTGGTGCGACCGGCAGGAATCGAACCTGCGACGTGGCCTTCGGAGGGCCGCATGATATCCACTTCACCACGGTCGCGTGGTCAGCCGAGCATTCTAGCGCCGGGGGTGGTGAGGCCTGCGACGCGACCTCGGGGCATGACGGACCGGTCGGGGGCCGGCGCCTATAATCCGCCGGCTTTTTACCCCCCGGGGCAAGCGCCTCATCCTCTCCGAATGCACCCGAGCCCCCCATGAGCGACCCGCACGACACCGCCCACGAACCGAACCCCGAAGGCCCGATCAGGACGCCCAAGCAACTGATCCTGGCCGTGCTCGCTTCGTTCATCGTGCCCATCGTCGGCATCGTGCTGCTCGTCAACTACGTCGACTTCGGCGGCAAGCCCGGCGCCGGCAGCGACGGCATGAGCGAAGAAGCCGTGGCGCTGCGCCTGCAACCCGTGGGCACGGTGAAGCTGGGCGAGGCTCTGGTGCCCGGCGCATTGCGCAGCGGCGAGCAGGTCTACACCGCAGTCTGCGGCGCCTGCCACACGGCCGGCGTGGTGGGGGCGCCCAAGTCGGGCGACGAAGCCGCCTGGGCGCCGCGCATCAAGACCGGCTACGAGGCGCTGCTGAACTCGGCGCTGAAGGGCAAGGGCGCGATGGCGGCGCAGGGCGGCGGACAGTACAAGGACGTCGAGATCGCTCGTGCGGTGGTCTACATGTCCAACAAGGCGGGCGCGAAGTTCGACGAACCCAAGGCGCCGGAAGCCGCTGCCAGCGCGGCGAAGTGAGACCGGCGCCACGGCGCCTCAGCGATACGGCCGCCTGCGGGCGGCCTTTTTGCGGGCGCGGTCGCTACGGGGCCGGCCGCAACACGTAGCCGAAGCGCGCCGGCATCGCGGCGAACGCCATCTCGGCGGGCTGCCACGCGCCGGCCTCCACGGCCTGCGCGGCGATGCCCATGTCCAGCGTGTGCACGATGCCGTAACCCAGGTCGGTGTGCAGGAAGAGGCGGCCGTGCTCGTCGAGCCAGCTGCCCTGCACCGCCGCCGGCAGCCCGGTGTGGCTGTGTACGCTCCAGACGGGCACGGCGCCTTCGGCCGCCGCGTCCACGCGCCACACCCAGGGTGCGGCCTCGAGTTCGACGTAGACGCGCTGCGGTCCGTTCTGGAAGAACCAGGCGCCGTCGTGGTCGTGGCCGTAGTTGCGCTCGATGAAGGCCCGCAGCTTGTCGTGTTCGATGCGGCTGCCCTTGACCTGCGGAAACGGCCCGGTGGCCTGGATGCGTTCGTCGCGCATGAACCAGTTGCCGCGCGCGTCCAGCGCCAGCCAGCCGTGGCAGTGCGGCACCTTGGGCCACTTCCGCAGTGCGGCTTCGACGATGGCGTCCATGATCGCGACCTTACGCCTTCAGCAATGGTCTGCCAGCCACGCCGCCACGGCCTGCGGCATGCCCAGCACATGGCCCGGCGGGCCGCCGTGCGGGAAGCCGACATGCCCACCCTGCGCCGGCTGCCACAGCGTGACCTGGCGTCCCACGTGCGCCGCGCCGGGCAGCGAGTGGCCGGGCACGAAGGGGTCGTTGCGGGCGTTGAGGACGAGCGCCGGGATGCGGATGCGCGCCAGGTGCGGCTTGGCCGAGGCGCGCTGCCAGTAGTCCGGCGTGTCGCGGAAGCCGTGCAGCGGCGCCGTGAAGACGTTGTCGAACTCGAACAGCGTTCGCGCGTCGGCCAGCTTGTCGCGGTCGAACAGCCCCGGGTGCTGTCGCCACTTGGCCAGCGCACGCGGTTTCATCGTGCGCAGAAACATGCGCGAATAGACGAGCCAGTTGAAGCCGCTGTCGATGGCGCGGCCGGCGGCGGCCAGATCGATGGGCGAGCACACGGCGGCGACGGCGGCCGCGGTCGCCGCCGCGCTGTCGCCGGCCTCCTGCGCCCAGCGCAGCAGCGCGTTGCCGCCCAGCGAGATGCCCACCACCAGCAGCGGTGCCGCGCTGCCGGCGCGCAGGCGCTGCAGGATCCAGCCGATCTCCTCGAAGTCACCCGAGTGGTACGCGCGCGGCGCCAGGTTCAGTTCACCCGAGCAGCCGCGGAAGTGCGGCACGCTGTAGTCCCAGCCGCGCTGCCGCGCCACGGTGGCGAAGGCCTGCGCGTACTGGCTGGCGCTGCTGCCTTCCAGGCCGTGGAAGAGCACCAGGTGTCGCTGCGCGACATCGGGCACGAGGTGGTGCGGGGCGGCCTCGGACGTCGCCGTGGCCAAGAGCGGCGCCGGGCGCTGCAGGTGGTCGACGTCGATGAAGTCGCCATCGGGCGTCGTCCAGCGTTCACGCGTGAACCGCGGCGGCGGGCCGAGATGGCGGCGGGCGCGCGTGGCGGCCCAGATGGTCTGCAGGTTGCCGCCGGGCAGCCAGGGTGGCGCCTGGTAGGCCTTCACGGTGGCGACGCGGGCGGGTTGCCGACCAGCTCAATGCAGCGTGATCGGACCATCGGCGTCGGTGGCGGTGATGTCGTGCGGCATTGCGCCGCTGGCGTGGTGTGCGGCGATGCGCCAGCCAAGCGGACCTTTCACGTAGACGTTGGTGGCCAGCACCCAGCCCACCTGCGTGCCGCCTTCGGCCGTCACCTCGATGCGTTCGACCAGGTGGTGCAGCGCGAAGCCCGGCTGCTGCAGGCGGTGCACCTGCTCGGGCCGAACCGGAATGCCGCCGCGGGCGAAGACGGCCTCGAAGCTGGCGCGGATGGCCGCCGCGCCGACCACGCGTGCGCCGCCGGGGTGCACGCAGACGATCTCGTCGTCGTCGGCCCACAGTGCCATCAGCCGCTCCAGGGTGCCCTGCTGCAGGGCTTCGTAGAAACGCGCCTCGACCTCGTCGGGGCTGTCGGCGGGCACGGGCGGGGGCGGTCGGCGGGCCATGCGATGGGGCCGTGGGCGGCTCAGCGGAAGACGACGCACTTCTGGCCGTTGATCAGCACGCGGTGCTCGACATGCCAGCGCACGGCGCGCGCCAGCACCATGCATTCGATGTCGCGGCCCACGGCAGTGAAATCCTCGGCCGACAGCGTGTGGTCCACGCGCTGGACGTCCTGCTCGATGATCGGCCCCTCGTCGAGGTCGGCGGTGACGTAGTGCGCCGTGGCGCCGATGAGCTTCACGCCGCGCGCATGGGCCTGGTGGTAGGGCCGCCCGCCCTTGAAGCTGGGCAGGAAGCTGTGGTGGATGTTGATTGCGCGGCCGGCCAGCGCATGGCAGAAGGGCTCGCTCAGGATCTGCATGTAGCGCGCCAGCACGACGAGGTCGATACGTTCGCTTTCGATCAGCGCCTCGACCTGCTGCTCCTGTGCGCGCTTGGTCTCGGCCGAGACCTTGCCGTCCGTGCCGCCCGTCAGTGGCAGGTGGTGAAAGGGAATGCCGTAGCTCGCCGCCAGGCCTTCGAAGCTGCGGTGGTTGCTGACGATGGCCGGGATGTCCACCGCCAGCGAACCGCTCTTCCAGCGGAACAGCAGGTCGTTCAGGCAATGCCCGTGCTGGCTGACCATCAGCAGCAGGCGGGGCCGTCGGCCCAGCGCGTGGAAGTGCACGTCCATGCCGAACTGCTGGCGCGTGTGCTCGAACAGCGTGTTCAGCGTGCCGGCGCTGGCCAGTTGCGGCGGCGCCTGGAAGTGCACGCGCATGAAGAAGAAGCCAGTCGCGTGCTCGCCTTCGAGGTCGCCGAACTGCTGCGAATCGATGATGTTGCAGCCGGCCTGGTAGAGCAGACCCGAGACGGCATGCACGATGCCCTTGGTGTCGCGGCAGGCCAGCGTGAGGACGAATTGGTGGTGCGTGGGCATCGCCCGGATTGTAGGGACGGGCCTGCAAAACCGCCGGCGTGCGGGGCACTGGCTTAGCATGCGCCGCCCCCACGCTACGCTGCGCTCCGCGCTCCGCCTCCCGATGCTGCAACAGACCCTGGCCGTTGCGCGCCGCATCCTCGTCGAACAGGCGCGGCAGCCGCGCACGCTCTTCTTCTGGGGCCTGTTCCCGGCGCTGATGATGCTGCTCTTCGGCCTCATCTACGGCCACAACGCGGCGATGCGCGTGGGGCTCGACGCCACGCCAGCGGGCATCCTCATTGGCGCGGCGCTGTTCTTCAGCTGCCTGGGCGGCACGATGGCCATCGTGGTGGGAGAACGTGAACGTGGCACGCTGAAACGGCTGCTGGTCTCGCCGTTGCACCCGGCGGCGTACTTCGGCGGCATCGTGCTGGCCATGGGCGCGGTGGCGGCGCTGCAGGCGGTGGTGGTCTTCTCGACGGCGTGGCCGCTGGGCGCTCGTTACCAGGGCAGCGTGGTGCTGGGCGCGCTGGTGGTGGCCCTGAGCGTGTGCGGCTACGTCGGCATCGGTTTCTTCTTCGCTGCGCGCTACGCCCGCCGCGCCGAAGACCTGAACGGCCCGCTGGCGGCCTTCGGCGTGCCGCTGCTGGTGCTGGGCGGTACGTTCTTCCCGCTCAGCCTGATGCCCGACTTCCTGGTGACGCTGGCACGTGTGAATCCGGTGCTGCACATGAGCGAGGCGCTGAAAGCCGTGGCCGGGCGCGGCGCCGGCGTGCAGGACATTGCCGTCGAGCTGCTCTTCCTCGTCGCCTTCGGCCTGGCGTCGCTGATGCTGGGGGCGCTGTCGTGGCGCCGCCTGTTGGCCGAAGAGGCCGGGGCGTGAACGCGCCAACACCCGTGCTGCAGCTTCAAGCCGTGCACAAGCGCCGTGGCGACCTGCCGGTTCTGCAGGGTTTGGATCTGACAGTACACCGCGGCGAGGTCTTCGGCCTGCTCGGCCCCAACGGCTGCGGCAAGACCACCGCGCTGCATGTGGCCAGCCAGCTGCTGCGGCCTGACAGCGGCCAGGTCCTGATCGACGGTGAGCCGGCCTGTGCGCGCATGCTGCCGCGGCTGGGGCTGTGCCCTCAGCAGCCCGCGCTCTACCGCGAACTGCGCCCGGCCGAGAACCTGGACTTCTTCGCACGGCTGTATGGCCTGCCGGCGGGCGAACGCGGGCCGCGCGTGGCCTCGCTGATGCAGCGCTTCGGGCTGGCGCCGCATGCCGACACGTCGGCGGGCCGCTTGTCAGGCGGCTGGCAGCAGCGCCTGAACCTGGCCGTGGCGCTGGTGCACGGGCCCACACTGCTGGTGCTGGACGAGCCGACCTCGGCCGCGGACCTGCAGGCGCGCCATGGGCTGTGGATGCTGATCGAGGAACTGCGCCGCGGCGGCATGACGATGCTGATGAGCACGCACGACCTCACCGAAGCCGAGCGCCTGTGCACCCGCGTCGGCCTCATGCAGGACGGCCGCCTCGCGGCCTGCGGCACGCCCGCCGAGTTGTGCGCGCGTGTGCCCGGCCGCGTGGTAGCCAGCCTGCAGACACGCGACGTCGCGGCGGCCAGCGCACGCGCCGCGCAGTGCGGCTGGCCCGTGCGCACCTGGGGCGGCGCACTCGCGTGCCTGTTGCCCGACGCGCCGCACGCCGGCACGCTGCGCGACGTGGTCGAAGCCTTCGAAGGCATCGAGGTCAGCGCGGTCGGCGTGCAGCCGGTGGGGCTGGCGCATGCCTACCTGGAGCTGATCGGGGGCGCGCCGGCCGGCCTTGTGCGACAGTCGCGGCCCTGCCCTGCCTGAGGAGGCCCCCGCGTGAAACTGCTTTTCGTCGCCGACCCGCTGGAGTCGTTCAAGACCACCAAGGACAGCACCTTCACGATGATGCGCGAGGCCGCGCGCCGCGGCCACACGCTGATGGCCTGCGGGCCGCAGGACATCCGCTGGCAGCGCGGCGAGCCTGTCACCGCCTTCGTGCGCGACATCACGCTCACCGGCGACGCGAAAGACTGGTTCCGCGCCGAGCAGGCTGCGCCGCACGAACGTCCGCAGCCGCTGCAGGACGTGCACGCCGTGCTCATGCGCAAGGACCCGCCCTTCGACAGCGAGTACTTCTACGCCACCCATCTGCTGAGCCAGGCCGAACGCGAGGGCGCGCGGGTCTTCAACAGCCCGCAGGCGCTGCGTGAGCACCCCGAGAAGCTGGCCATCCTCGAGTTCCCGCAGTTCATCGGCCCCACGCTCGTCACGCGTGACGAGACCGACGTGAGGCGTTTCCACGCCGAGCACCACGACATCATCCTCAAGCCGCTGGACGGCATGGGCGGCATGGGCATCTTCCGCGTCGGCCCCGACGGCCTGAACCTGGGCAGCATCGTCGAGACGCTGAACCAGGGCGGCGCGAAGACGCTGATGGTGCAGAAGTACCTGACCGAGATCACCCAGGGCGACAAGCGCGTGCTCGTCATCGGCGGCGAGCCGGTGCCCTTTGCGCTGGCGCGCATCCCGCAGGGCAGCGAGATCCGCGGCAACCTGGCCGTGGGCGGCAAGGGCGTGGCGCAGCCGCTGAGCGCGCGCGACCGCGGGATCGCCGAGGCGCTGGGCCCGGTGCTTGCCGCACGCGGGCTGCTGCTGGTGGGGCTGGACATCATCGGCAGCTGCCTGACCGAGATCAACGTCACCAGCCCGACGGGTTTTGCCGAGATCACGAAGCAGACGGGTTTCGACGTCGCGGCGATGTTCGTCGACGCGCTGGAAAGGGCGCTGGCATGAGCGTTCGTGCCGCCGCCCATGCCGATGCCGCCGCCAGCGCCGCACTGCAGCGTGCGCTGGAAGCTGGCGCCGGCCACGACGCCGAGTACGGCGACGCGCTGAGCAACCACCTGCCGATGGCGCTGTGCGCGCTGTACCGCCTGGGCGCCGACGCCGCGCGGCTGCAAGGCTACGCCGCGGCCTACGCGCCGCGGCTGCGTCCGGCGCCCGCCGCGCAGACCTGGGTGGCCGGTGACGCCTGGGCCTCGCGCCTGGGCGATGCCGCCGCCTGGCCCGCCTACCGCGATCTCTTTTCGGCCTGGCTGCAGCACGAGGGCGGCGCCGACGTGATGGGCGCCGTGTTGCCGCGTCTGATGCAGGGTTGCGGTGGCGCGGCGTTTCACGGGCTCATCCGCACCGCCTACGCCGTGCAGGCCGCGCACCCGGGCGAACTGGCCGACGCGCTGGCCCACTGGGCCTGCTGCTGGGCCGATCTGGGTCCGCTGCCCGACGTGGCCGGCACCGAGGCCGACCCGGCCGCGGTGCTGCGGCAGGTGCCGCGGCCCGCGCAGCCGCCGGCCGGGCGGCTGATCGTCCACCGTGTCGCCGCGGCAGCCGCGCAGCCGGGGTTCGCTGCCGCGGTGGCGCGCCTGCATGTGGACGCCAGCACGCTAGAACGCCTGGCCCGCGGCAGCGCCGAGCTCTACGCTGCCAGCGGCAATTTCACGGTGCTGCACATGCTGACCAGCGCCCACGCGCTGCGAGTGCTGCTGCCCTTGCTGGACGAGCCGCTGCCGGCCGTGCGCACCTACTGGCACGCCTTTGCCGCTGCCTGGGTGGCCAGCGGTGCGCGCGACCGCGGCCCGGCGCCCTTGCGTGCCTGGCCGCAGATCGTGGCCTTTGCCGTGGCCAGCGACGACGAGCACGTGATCAAGCTCGTCGACAGCTGCCGCGAGCAGGAGCGCGTCTACGGCGGCGACGTCTGGCGCCGCGCCGCGTCGCGCGTGCTGGCCAAGGGCTGAGCGCCAGCCGAGCGCCGACCGGCCCCGACTGTGGGATGTCGGCGGCGCCGGACGGGGCAGCGGACAATCCCCGCATGGCCCTGCTCACCCTCTCGAACGCCCACCTCGCCTATGGCCACGTGCCTCTGCTCGACGGCACCGCTCTGTCCCTGGAGGCCGGCGAGCGAGTCGCGCTCATCGGCCGCAACGGTGCCGGCAAGTCCAGCCTGCTGAAGATCCTGGCCGGGCTGGAGAAGCCCGATGACGGCGTGCTGCAGCTGCAGACCGGCCTGCGCCGTGTCTACGTCGCGCAGGAGCCGCTGTTCGATGCCGGCATCACGGTCTTCGACGCGGTAAGCGTCGGCGTGGCCGAGGCGCGTGCGCTGCGCGAGCAGTTCGAGCGCCACGACCCGGCGGACGATCTCGATGCCGTGATGACGCGGCTGGAAGCGCTGGGCGGCTGGACGTGGGAGCAGCGGGTCGACGAGGTGCTGCACCGGCTGCGGCTGGAAGGCAGCGACCGCGTCGACGCGCTCTCGGGCGGCCAGAAGAAACGTGTGGCGCTCGGCCAGGCGCTGGTCGCGCAACCCGACCTGCTGCTGCTGGACGAGCCGACCAACCACCTCGACATCGACGCCATCGAGTGGCTGCAGGAACTGCTGGTCGACCGCCGCGGCGCGCTGGTGCTGGTCTCGCACGACCGCGCCTTCATCGACGCCGTGGCCACGCGCATCGTGGAGCTCGACCGCGGCCAGCTGCGCAGCTACCCGGGCAGTTTCGCCACTTTCGAGAAGACCAAGGCGCGTGAACTGGAAGACGAGGCGCTGGAACGCGCGCGCGCCGACAAGTTGCTGGCCCAGGAAGAGGTGTGGGTGCGCAAGGGTGTCGAAGCGCGCCGCACACGCAGCGTGGGGCGTGTGCAGCGGCTGCTGAAGCTGCGTGAACAGCGCGTGGCGCGGCGTGAACAGCTGGGCCAGGTGCGGCTGGAACTCGACGCGGGATTGCCCCCCGGCAAGATCGTCGCCGAGCTGAAACGCGTCGGCATGCGCTACGGTGAAAGGGTGCTGATCGAGGACTTCAGCGCCACCATCCTGCGTGGCGACAAGGTCGGTCTCATCGGCCCCAACGGCGTCGGCAAGACGACGCTGCTGAAGCTGATCCTGGGTGAACTGCAGCCCACCAGCGGCAGCGTGCGCCAGGGCACGCGCCTGCAGGTGGCCTACTTCGACCAGATGCGCGCCGGGCTGGACCTCGACGCGACGCTGGTCGACGCCATCAGCCCGGGCAGCGAGTGGATCGAGACCGGCACCGAGTCCAAGCCCGTGCGCAAGCACGTGATGAGCTACCTTACCGACTTCCTCTTCTCGCCGGAACGCGCGAACTCGCCGGTGCGCACGCTCTCGGGCGGTGAACGCAACCGGGTGCTGCTGGCGCGCCTGTTTGCGCTGCCGGCCAACGTGCTGGTGCTCGACGAACCCACCAACGACCTCGACATCGACACGCTCGAACTGCTGGAAGATCTGCTGCAGGCCTACGCCGGCACGGTGTTCCTGGTCAGCCACGACCGGCGTTTCCTCGACAACGTGGTGACCAGCACCATCGCCTGGGAAGGCGACCCCGCCTACGGCGGCCGCACCGGTTTCTGGCGCGAATACGAAGGCGGCTACGAGGACTGGAAGCAGCAGCGCGAACGGGGCCGCGTGGCGGCCGTGCAGCCCGCCGCCGCTCCGCTGGCCGCCAGCAAGCCCGCCGTTCGTGCGGAGGCCCCGAAGGCCAAGCTCAGCTACAAGGAACAGCGTGAGCTCGAAGGGCTGCCGGCACGCATCGAGGCGCTGGAAACCGAGCAGGTGGCCATCGCCGCCGAACTGGCCGGCACCGAGATCTATACGCGGGAACCGCAGCGCGTGCCGGCACTGCAGGACCGCCACGATGCCATCGAGGCCGAATTGCTGGCGGCTCTGGAGCGCTGGGAGCTGCTGGGTTCGCGCTGAAGACGCCCGGCCTCAGCGCGGCACGTGCCCCGGGTGCGAGCGCGTGACGATCAGCGCCGACTGCAGGTAGAGCGCGTTCAGCAGCCGGATCGCGCGGTCGCGGTCGAAGCCGGGCCAGGCGGCGATGTCGCGCAGCGGCGTCGTCGGCCCCTGCAGCCGCTGCACGGCCGAGGCCAGCGGGCTGGTAGGCGCGAGCAGTTCGAGGTTGACGCCGGGCGTGACCCGGTAGGTGGCGGGCTCGGCGATCTCGGGCAGCAGCGCGCCACGGGCGCCGTGCAGGGCCAGTTCCCACAGCATGCGGCTGAGATCGAAGTCGTGTTCGCCTTCGGCTGCGGTGTCGGCGCCGCCGTCATCCGTGGCTGCTACGCGCAGCACACGCAACTCGGCCAGCGGCAGTTCCTGCCATGGCGGCGCCGGTTGCGCCCAGCGCAGCAGGCGACGTGCCGGCAGCACGGCCAGCGTGAGCATCCGCTCGTCGTCCTGCAGGTGCAGCTGCAGCGCACTGTGGTGGCGCAGTGCCGCGGCCAGCACCTCCAGCAGGTCCAGGCCTTCGTCGGGGTGGTAGCCGGGTGCGAAGCGCTGCAGGTCTTGCAGCAGTGAGGGGTTCAGTGACTCGAGGCGCGTGCTGCCGGCCTCGGCATTGCCGCGACGGCCGCGCTGTGCCAGGTCGCGCAGGCGGTCGCCGACGCGGCGGCGCGGCGTGTCGACCAGGGGCTGCGTGGCGGGAAACCGGCGTGCGGGTTCGTCCAGAGGAGGTGCGTTCACCCCCCGATTTCAACGGCACCAACCCGGCGCGCGGCCGGATGGGGTGTTTCAACTGTGACGACGTGTGCCGTCGACCAGCTGCTTCAGCCGGCGCCAGAAGCGCGCGTCCTGCGCGGTGGCGAAGTTCACGCGCATCAGCGTCGTCGGCCGCGGCGTGGCGTGGAAGAGCGTGCCGGGCGCGGTGAGCCAGCCTTCGTCCAGCAGCGCCTGCGCCAGCGCCTCGGTGTCGGTGCCGACGTCGACCCAGCCGAACAACCCCGCTGGCGGTGACACGAAGCGGCAGCCGGCCTCACGCGCCAGGCGCACGGTGCGCGCGCGGGCGGCGTCCAGCTGCGCCACCACGCGTTCGGCGTGGCGGCGCAGGCTGCCCTGTTCCAGGCACAGCGCCACCGCCTGCTCCAGAGGGCCGGGCGTGGACAGCGAGCCGATGAGCTTGGTGTCGATCAGACGCTCGGCCAGTGTCTGCGCCGCGGCGACGAAGCCCACGCGCCACTGCGGCACCAGGATCTTGCTGAAGCCCGACACGTAGATCGTGCGCCTCAACCCGTCCAGCTGCGCCAGCCGTGGCGCGTGCGGTGGCACCAGCCAGGCGTAGCTGTCGTCCTCGACGATGGTCAGGTCGTGCGCTTCGGCCAGGCGCAGCACCTGGTGCGCGGCGGCCGGCGTGATCGACGCACCGGTGGGGTTGTGCAGCACCGAGACGGTGACGTACAGGCGTGGCCCGTGCGCCTTCAGCAGGGATTCCATCACCGCCAGGTCGGGCCCGCCATCGGCCTGCGCACCGCGCGGCACCGGCAGCAGGCGCATGCCGGCGCGCGTGAGGCGGGCGTATTCCACCGCCCAGCCGGGTTCGTCGACCAGCACCGTGTCGCCGGGCTGCAGCAGCGTGCGGCTGATCAGGTCGAGCGCGTGCGTGGCGCCGACGGTGGTGACGATCTGGCTCGGCGCGGCGGCGATGCCGATGTCGGCCAGGCGCTGCGCCAGCGCGTCGCGCAGCCGCGCGTCGCCGGCCGGTTCGCCGTAACGCAGCCAGGCCTTGGGTGCGGCGCAGACGCGGCGCAGCGCACGTTGCAGCAGCGGCGCGTCGAGCCAGGCCTCGGGCAACGTGCCCATGCCGGGGGCCGGCAGGCCGCCCTGGGCCTGGAACATGCTGCGGATGAGCGCCGTGGCATCCACCGGCGCCGGGCGGGGCGGTGCCGCGCGCAGCGCGCCCGCCGTGGCCGGCGCGGCACGACCGCCGCGTTCGTGGGCCACGGCTTCTCGCACGAAGAAGCCGCGCTGCGGCCGCGCCTGCACCAGGCCGCGAGCCTGCAGCAGATCGTAGGCGCCGACCACGGTGCTGGGGCTCACCGCATGGCGCCGCGCACATTCGCGCACCGAAGGCAGGCGTGCGCCCGGCGCCAGCAGGCGCTGCCCGATGCGCTCGGCAAAACGCGCGGCCAGTTGCTCGGCCAGGGTCAGGCTGGCGGCGTGGGCCAGCGGGGTGTCGGTGGGCTGTGTCGTCGTCACGGGCAGTACAGAGCGTCGTGCTGTACGGCAAAGTGTATGGTCACTGTATTGTCCCGTGCGTCTAGACTCCCGTCCATGCCGCAGCCCCCCGACAGCGCCACCGAGCGCGCCGATACCCGCCGCGGCTACCTGCTCGGACTGCTGGGCGTGGCGATCTTCGCGATGACGCTGCCGATGACGCGCCTGGCCGTCGGCGACGCCGCGGCGCCGCAGCTGCCGCCGGCTTTCGTCACTGCCGGCCGCGCCGCGGTGGCCGGGCTGCTGAGCCTCGGTTACCTGGCCGCGGTGCGTGCGCCGCGACCGGGCAGCGCGCTGCTGCCGGCGCTGGCCGTCTGCGCTTTAGGCACGGTGGTGGGTTTTCCGTTGGGCATCGCGCTGGCACTGCGCGAGGTGCCTGCCATGCACGCGGCCGTGGTCACGGGTGTGCTGCCCCTGGCTACCGCACTGCTGGCGGCCTGGGTCTGGCGGCAGCGGCCCACGGCCGCCTTCTGGGCCTGCGCCGTGGCTGGCTGCGCGCTGGTGCTGGCGTTCGCAGCGTGGAAGGGCGGCGGGCACCTCGTGGCGGCCGACGGCTGGCTGCTGATGGCCGTGCTTTCGGCGGCCGTGGGTTACGTCGCCGGCGCGCGTGCGTCGGCGGTGATGCCGGCGCCGCACGTCATCTGCTGGGTGCTGGTGGGTTCGCTGCCGTTCACGCTGCCGGTGGCGCTTTGGGTCTGGCCCGAGGCGCCAGCGCGCGCCTCGGCCTGGGGTGGCTTCGCCTACACCGCGGTGTTCTCGATGTGGCTGGGCTTCTTCGCCTGGTACCGTGGGCTCACGCTGGGCGGCGTCGTGCGCGTCAGCCAGGTGCAGCTGCTGCAGCCCTTCCTGGCCCTGCTGTTCGCGGTGCCGGTGCTGGGCGAACGCCTGGACGGCGTGACCGTGCTGTTCTCGCTGGCCGTCGTCGGCGTCGTCTTCGTGGGCCGGCGTCTGCCGGTGCGCGCCAGCCCCTCGTCCCCTCGTTAGCCCCCCTAGAAGGTCCTGCGCATGTCACGTTGGCAACTGGCCCGCCGCGCCGAGCGGCTCAACCCCTCCACCATCCGCGAGATCCTGAAGATCACCGAGCGGCCGGGCATCGTGTCGCTGGCCGGTGGCCTGCCGTCGGCCGACACCTTTCCGGTGGCTGCGCTGCAGGAGGCCACGGCGCGTGTGCTGCGCGAGCAACCCCGCGAGGCCCTGCAGTACGCCGCCAGCGAAGGCCACGGCCCGCTGCGGGACTGGGTGGCGGCCGAGCTCGCCACGCAGGGGCTGCGCTGCGACGCGGCGCAGGTGCTCATCACCACCGGTTCGCAGCAGGGGCTGGACCTGGTGGGCAAGGTGCTGATCGACCCCGGCAGCACGGTGGCGGTGGAGTCGCCCACCTACCTCGGTGCGTTGCAGGCCTTTGCGCCCTACGAGCCCGAGTTCATCGCGCTGGAGGGCGACGACGAGGGCCCGCTGCCGGAGGCGCTGGCCAGCGCCCGGGGTGCCCGTTTCGTCTACCTGCTGCCCAACTTCCAGAACCCCACCGGCCGCTGCGTCGGCGCGGCGCGGCGGCTGGCGCTGGTGGCGCGCGCCGCCGCTCTGGGCCTGCCCATCGTCGAGGACAACCCTTACGGCGACCTGTGGTTCGACACACCGCCGCCGCCACCACTGGCGGCCAGCGCGGGTGTCGGTGACGACGGCGGCGCGATTTACCTCGGTTCGTTCTCGAAGGTGCTGGCGCCGGGCCTGCGCCTGGGCTATGTGGCGGCGCCGAAGGCGATCTACCCCAAGCTGCTGCAGGCCAAGCAGGCCGCCGACCTGCACACGCCGGGCTTCAACCAGCGCATCGTGTTCGAGGTCATCAAGGACGGCTTCCTGCGCGACCACGTGCCCACCATCCGGGCGCGCTACAAGGTGCAGCGCGACGCGATGGCCGCGGCGCTCGACAAGCACATGCCGCCCGGCTGCCGCTGGCAGCTGCCTGTCGGCGGCATGTTCTTCTGGCTCACGCTGCCAGCGCATATCGACGCCACGACGCTGCTGCCCGCAGCGGTTGAAGCCGGCATGGCCTACGTGCCCGGCAGCGCGTTCTTCCCGCAAGGCGGGCACGCGAACACGCTGCGCCTGAGCTTCGTGACGGCCTCGCCGGCGCAGATCGGGCAGGCCGTGGCCGCGCTGGGCCGCGTGCTGGCCGCGGCTTGAAACGGAGCACGCGATGAAGAGACATTTCCACCAGCTCGACGTCTTCAGCGCCGTGCCGCTGAAGGGCAACCCGCTGGCCGTGGTGCACGCCGCGCAGGGCCTGGACGACGCCACCATGGCGGCCTTCGCACGCTGGACCAACCTGTCGGAAACCACCTTCCTGCTGCCGCCCACCGACCCGGCCGCCGACTACCGCCTGCGCATCTTCACCCCCGGCGGTGAACTGCCCTTCGCCGGCCACCCCACGCTGGGCAGCTGCTGGGCCTGGCTGGCCGCCGGCGGCGTGCCGAAGGCGCCTCGCACGGTGGTGCAGGAATGCGGCGTGGGCCTGGTGCGTGTACGCCAGACGGCCGGGCGGCTGGCCTTCGCCGCGCCGCCGCTGCGCCGCACCGGGTCACTGGACGAAGTGCTGCTGCAGCGCATCGCCGCCGGGCTGGGGCTGGCGCGTGGCGACATCCTGCATCACCAGTGGGTCGACAACGGCCCGGGCTGGTGTGCCGTGATGCTGCGTTCGGCGGCGCAGGTGCTGGCCGTGCGCCCGGACACCACGGCGCTGGGCGACCTGAAGCTGGGCCTGGTCGGTGCGCAACCGGCGGGGCATGCACGGCAGTTCGAGGTGCGTGCCTTCGTGCCCGGCATGGGCGTGCCCGAAGACCCGGTCACCGGCAGCCTGAACGCCGGGCTGGCGCAGTGGCTCATCGGTGCCGGGCTGGCGCCGCCGGTCTATATCGCCGGGCAGGGCGCGGCGCTGGGCCGCGACGGGCGGGTGTTCATCGAGCAGGCAGGCGACACGCTATGGGTGGGCGGCGACGTGGCCGCCTGCATCGAGGGCGAGGTGCAGCTGTGAAGGCAGGCGCAGCGGGCGAGACCGCCGTCGACCACCTGGTGGCGGCTGCCGCGACGCTGGCGCAGGGTGTGGCCTGGTGCGAGGCCACGTTGGGCGTCACCCCCGGACCGGGCGGCCAACACGCGCTGATGGGCACGCACAACCGGCTGTTCAAGATCGGCAGCGCGGCCTTCCCCGAGACCTACTTCGAGATCATCGCCATCGACCCCGACGCACCTGCGCCCGGACGCGCACGCTGGTTCGGGCTCGACGAACCCGCGCTGCAGGCGTGCATCGCGCAGCAGCCGAGGTTGGTGCACATGGTCGCGCGCTGCAGTGCGCTGCAGGCGCAACGGCAGGCGCTCGTCGATGCCGGCTGCCTACCCGGCGAAGTGGTAGCCGCCGGCCGCGACACGCCGCAGGGCCGGCTGCAATGGCTGATCACGGTGCGTGACGACGGCCGGCTGGAACACGGCGGCGCGCTGCCCACGCTGATCGAGTGGCAGGGCGTGCACCCGACGGCGGCGATGCCCGCATCGGGTGTCACGCTGCGCGCGCTGACCCTGCGCGGCCTGCCCGATGCGGCATGGTCGGCGCTGCGGCTGCGCGGCGTCGACCACCTGCCGTTGCCCGGCGCCGCGCTGCGCGCGACACTCGCCACGCCGCTGGGCGAAGTCACCCTGTAGTCCTGAACCGATGACCGAAGAACTTTTCCGCGAAGACGCCACGCTGCTGGAGTGCACGGCCACCGTGCTGGCGGTGGACGAAGCCGGCGTGATGCTCGACCGCACCGTGTTCTATCCGCTGGGCGGCGGCCAGGCGGGTGACGCGGGCACGCTGAGTACCGAGGCCGGCGCCGCGCTGAGCATCGTCGACACGCGCAAGCACAAGGACCGCCCTGGCGATATCGCGCACCTGCCCGCTGCCGGCAGCGATCTCGCCGCCTTCGCGCCCGGCACACGCGTCACCGCCCGCATCGACGCCAAGCGGCGGCTGGCGCACCGCCGCTTCCACACCGCCACCCACCTGCTGTGCGCGCTGGTGCCGCACCCGGTGGACGGCTGCAGCATCACGGCCGGCTACGCACGGCTGGACTTCCACATGACCGAAGCGCTGGACAAGGACGCGCTGAACGCCGGCATCGCGCGCCTGGTGGCCGAAGCGCACCCGGTGCGCCACCGCTGGATCAGCGAAGCCGAACTCGACGCCAACCCGCAGCTGGTGCGCAGCATGAGCGTGCAGCCACCGCGCGGGCTGGGGCGCATCCGTGTGCTGGAGATCGAAGGTGTCGACCTGCAGCCCTGCGGCGGCACGCACGTGACGAACACCGCCGAGATCGGCCCCGTCATCGTCACGAAGATCGAGAAGAAATCAGCCATGACCCGCAGGGTCGTGCTCGGCTTTGCCGAGCGGGACGTCAGCCCGGGCTGATTTCCGGGGTGCACTCATGTCCGCGCAGCGGACGTGACGAGCACACCAAGAAGAGCGCGATGACCCGCAGGGTCGTGCTCGGCTTTGCCGGGCCAGCCGCAGGCTGATTGCCGACAAGCAGCGCGGCCCGGCCGCACATGGCGCTACTTCCTTCGGAACGTGTCGTGGCAGCTGTCGCAGCTTTGCCCCACCGCGCCCGCGGCGGTCTTGATCTGCTCGAGGTTGCCACTGCGGCCGGCCAGCAGCAGCTTGCCCACGTCGTCCTGGCTCTTGGCCACGGCGGCAGTCCACTTGTCCTTCTCGGCCCAGATCTCGGGCAGCGAGCGCGTGTTGCCGACCTTGTCGCTGCCCTCGACGAAAGCCGAGAACTGCAGCTTGTTGAGGGTGGCGATGATCTCGATGTTCTCGGCCGCTGCCTTGGCCTCGAAGGGTACGCTCCCTCGGGTCATCGCGAAGAGCCGGCCCATGTGGCTGCTTTGCAGCGACATGGCGCTTTGGCGGTACTTCACGGCCTGTTCGGGGCGCTGGAACTGCGCGGCGGCCGGCAGGGCGGTGGCCAGCAAGGCGGCGGCCAGGGTGGCAAGGACAAGGTGCTGCATGGGTCGGTGTCTCCGAAGGATTGAGGGTTCGCGACCCGGGCGCGCGCCGGCGGGCTAAGGGACGCCGGCGCAGTGTACGGAGCCAGACGCAGACGCGTGCAGCCGGCACGGGCGCCGACCTCCGAAAGGAGGGGCATCGCCGCCGCGCCGGCCCGGACTCGGCAGGTCTGCCGAAGCGCGGTATGGTTGCAAGGTCTCCACGGAATCGCCCGTCGATGCCCGAGCCTGCCACCGTTGCCATCCGCGTCTGGGACCTGCCCACGCGCATCTTCCACTGGACGCTGGCGCTGGCCGTGGCCGGCTCGGTGCTCAGCGCCAAGATCGGCGGCGACGCGATGGTCTGGCACTTCCGGCTCGGCTACCTGGTGCTCACGCTGCTGGCCTTCCGCATCGTGTGGGGCCTGGTCGGTGGGCGCTGGTCGCGTTTCGTCCGCTTCGCCTACGCGCCGGCCACCCTGCTGCGCTACCTTCGTGGCCGCGCCGCGCCACAGGAGCAGTTGGACGTCGGCCACAGCCCCACGGGCGCGCTGTCGGTGTTTGCGCTGCTGGGCGTGCTGCTCGTGCAACTGGGCACCGGGCTGGTGGCCGACGACGAGATCGCCAACCAGGGCCCGCTGAACCGCTTCGTCGGCAGCGACACGGTGATGAGCGCCACCTCATGGCACAAGGGCTGGGGCCAGTGGCTGGTGCTGGCGCTGGTGGCCTTGCACATCGCGGCCATCGCCTTCTATCTCCTGAAGAAGAACACCAACCTTGTGCAGCCCATGCTGACGGGCGACAAGCCGCTGCCGCCGGGCACACCGGGCAGCGCCGATGGCGCGCCGCAGCGTGTGCTGGCGCTGCTGCTCGTGGCCTTGTGCGCCGGCCTGGCCACCTGGGTGTCCCGACAGGGCTGAACCTCATGTCCGACGACGGCCCGCAGATAGAGCTCCACCTGGCCGAAGGCCCGGCCCTTGTGGACGTGGCGCGCACGCTGTTCCGCGAGTACGCTGCTGCGCTGAACATCGACCTCTGCTTCCAGGACTTCGACGCCGAACTGGCCGACTTGCCAGGCGATTACGCCGCCCCGGGCGGCGCGCTGCTCGTGGCGCTGGTCGATGGCCAACCCGCCGGCTGTGGGGCGCTGCGTCCGCTGCCCGACGCCGATTACCCCAACGCCTGCGAGATGAAGCGCCTGTACGTGCGGCGTGCCTTCCGCCGCTTCGGCCTGGGCCGGATGCTGGCGCAGGAACTGATGGACCTGGCCACGCAGGCGGGCTACGGCACGCTTCTGCTCGACACCTTGGACGACATGGAAGCGGCACGCGGGCTTTACGCCTCGCTGGGCTTCGTCGAGATCCCGCCCTACTATTTCAACCCGCTGCCGGGCGCGCACTACCTGAAGGTGGAGCTCGACGCGCCCGGCACGCGCTGGTAAGCGCCCAGCAGGCTCCCGCAATGGCCCCTGGCAGCACCCCGGCGGGCATGCGGCATCATCGGGCTTGGCCGAACAGCGTCGATGGAGACGATCATCACCACCCCCCTTGAACTGCGTGCCGGCGAACTGCGCCTGGCCCTGCGCCCCGACCTCGGCGGCTGCATCGCCGGCCTGTGGCTGGCCGACGTGCCCGTGCTGCGCAGCACCGAAGCCGGCGAACTGGCCAGTTCGCGTCTGTCGGGCTGCTACCCGCTGGCGCCGTACTCCAACCGCCTGGGCTACCGGCGTTTCCGCTGGCAGGGCCAGGACTTCACCACCGAAGCCAACTTCGACGACAACCCGCATTCCGTGCACGGGGTGGCCTGGCAACGGCCGTGGACGGTGGTGTCGTCCAGCGCCACCGAGGCCGAGATGGTCTACGTGCACGCGCCCGACGCGCACTGGCCCTTCGCCTTCGAACTGCGCCAGCGCTTCGTGCTCACGGCTGACGGGCTGGAAGTGCATTGCGCCTTCACCAACCGCGCGCCGCATCCGCAGCCGGCGGGGATGGGCTGGCACCCCTACTTCCCGAAGCGTCATCGCAGCCGCCTGCACATCGAACTGTCCGACCGCTGGGACAGCGACGCCAGCGGCCTGCCCACGCGTCGCGTGCCGCAGCCGGGCATCGACGCCGACGTCGCCCACCTGGCCTTCGACAACTGCTTCGAAGGCTGGCGCGGGTCGGCGCGCATCCGCGACGAGAAGCTCTCGCTCCGCCTGAGTTCGTCGCTGCCCTACCTGGTGGTCTTCACGCCCGACACCAAGCCCTACTACTGCGTCGAGCCGGTCAGCCACGTCAGCAACGCCATCCACATGTCCAACCCGGCAGCCCACGGCCTGCGAGCGGTCGAGCCCAACGCGACCTTCGATGCGTGGATGAAGCTGGAGATCGCGCACGCGTGAGCGCCGGCGCAGGCACCGCATGAACTGGACCGCGCTGCCCGTGCCGCCCGCGCTGCTGGGTGAGTCGCCTTTCTGGCACCCCGACGAAGCAGCGCTGTACTGGTGCGACATTCCGGGCCGGGCCCTGCACCGATGGGTGCCGGCCACCGCCGCGCACACGCAGTGGGCGCTGGACAGCGAACCCGGCAGCTGCGCACCCTTGCCCGGCGGCGATCTGCTGCTGGCTTGCCGCGACGGCCTGTTTCGTTTCCATCCGCCCGGAGGCGAGCGCCGCTGCCTGGCCCGCCCACCGTACGACCCGGCGCGCGAGCGTTTCAACGACGGCAAGGCCGACCCGCAGGGCCGCTTCTGGGTGGGCACGATCTACGAACCGCGAACGCCGCCCGATGCCGCGCTCTACCGCTGGGCCGGCGGGCGGCTCGAGCGCATGGTGGGCGACATCACCGTCAGCAACGGCCTGGCCTTCAGCCCTGACGGCCGCACGATGTACCGCAGCGACACCACCGCCCACTGCGTCTACGCGCTGGACTTCGACGGCAACGACGGCAGCCTGTCACGCCAGCGTGTCTTTGCCGAGTTTCCGGTGAAGCAGCCCGACCAGAATCTGTCTGCTTACGGCGGCCGCCCGGACGGCGCCGCGGTCGATGCCGAGGGCGCCTACTGGTGCGCGATGTTCGAAGGCCAGCGCCTGCTGCGCTTCGCGCCCGACGGCCGCCTGCTGCAGGAGCTGCCGCTGCCGGTGCGCTGCCCGACGATGCCGTGTTTCGGCGGGCCCGACCTGTGCACGCTCTTCGTCACCACCGCGCGCCACAACCGCTCCGCCGATGAACTGGCCGCGCAGCCGCTGGCCGGCGCCGTGCTGAGTTGCCGTGTCGACGTGCCGGGCCTGCCGGTGCACTTCGCGCGCGTCTGAACCTCCGTCCACGAGACCCTGCCATGAGCACCGCCCATCCCCGCGCCGCCCTGCTGGAACGCCTGCAGGAGAACCGCGAATGGGACCTCGCCGTCATCGGTGGTGGCTGTGTCGGCATGGGCGTGGCGCTGGATGCCGCGGTGCGCGGCTTCAGCGTGCTGCTGGTGGAGTCGCATGACTTTTCCGAGGGCACCTCGTCGCGCGCCACCAAGCTGGCGCATGGTGGCGTGCGTTACCTGGCGCAAGGCGACATCGGCCTCGTACGCGAGGCGCTGCACGAACGCGCGGCGATCCTGGCCAACGCGCCGCACGTGGCACAGCGCCTGCCCTTCGTGATGCCCGGCTACCACTGGTGGGAGCGCGGCTTCTACGGCGCGGGGCTGAAGATGTACGACGCGCTGGCCGGCAGCCAGGGCCTGGGCGCCACCGAATGGCTGAGCAGCGCACGCACGCGCGAACTGCTGCCGGGCGTGAACCCGGAGGGCCTGTGGGGCGGCGTGCGCTACTGGGACGGCCAGTTCGACGACGCCCGCCTGGTGGTGCTCATGGCGCGTACGGCGCTGGAACGTGGCGCGCTGGTGCTCAACCACTGCGCCGCCACCGGGCTGGTGCGCGAACGCGGCCAGGTGCGTGGGCTGCACGTGCATGACCGCGAGACCGGGCTCTCGACCACGGTTCGCGCGCATTGCGTGATCAACGCCGCGGGCGTGTGGGTCGACGCCGTGCGCGACATGGACCGCGAACCCGAACAACCCGGCCGCGCGCCGATGCTGGCGCCCAGCCAGGGCGTGCACCTCGTCGTCGACCGCAGCTTCATGCCCGGCGACCACGCGCTGCTGGTGCCCAAGACGGCCGACGGGCGAGTGCTCTTTGCCGTGCCGTGGCTGGGCAAGACCATCCTGGGCACCACCGACACGCCGCGCCACGACCTGGCGCGTGAGCCGGCGCCGTTTACCGAGGAGGTGAAGTTCATCCTGGGTGAGTCGGCGCGCTACCTCGCCAAGGCACCGCAGCGCAGCGACGTGCGGTCGATCTGGGTCGGCCTGCGCCCGCTGGTCAAGCCTGCGGGCGACGACGCCGGCAACACCAAAGCGATCTCGCGCGAGCACACCGTGCTCATCGACCGTTCGGGCCTGGTCACGGTCACCGGCGGCAAGTGGACGACCTACCGCTCGATGGCCGAGGACGTGCTGGCGCGGGCGATGGCGCGTGGCCTGCTGCCGCGCCGCCCGGGCGGCGTGACGACGCGCCTGCCGCTGATGGGTGCGGCGCCGGGGCGGCCGATGTCCGACCCGCCGGGGGAACACCTCTACGGCAGCGAAGCCACGCTGCTGCGCACGCTGCCGGGCGCCACGAACTGGCTCTGGCGCGACCCCGAAACGGGGCAGGGGGCGTTGAGCGAAGCCATGGTGCGCTTTGCGGCGCGCTGCGAACTGGCGCGCACGGTGGGCGACGTGCTGGCACGGCGCTGCAGGTTGCTGTTCCTCGACGCCGCCGAGGCCGGGCGTCAGGCCGACGCGGTGGCCGCGATCCTGGCCGACGAACTCGGCCGGCCGGTGGAATCGGACAGCTTCAAGGCGCTGGCCGCGCAGTACACGAACCTGCCGTGAGTCGCTTCGTGCCGGGCCGCGTGGCCCGGCATCGCGTTCACATGCTGGAGTACTTGACAGAGCAGCCGTAGGGCCGCGTCGAGGCCTGGCTAACCGGCTTGCCGGCCAGTGTCTCGGCCAGCGCGGCCTTGACGTAGTTGGTCGACGACGGGATGTCGGCGACGTTGCTGCTCGGCTTGTTGTCGATGCCGCCGGCATAGACCAGCGTGCCCGCCGGGTCGACGATGTACATGTGCGGCGTGGTGCGCGCGCCGTAGGCCTTGCCGACCTTGCCGTCGTCGTCCATCAGCGTGGCGGTGGCAGCGGCCTTCTGGTTCTGCATCCACTTGGCCAGGTCGGCGGGCTTGCGGTAGTCCGACGCGTCGGGTGCGGTGGAACTGACGGCCAACCAGACCACGCCCTTGGCCGTGGCCTCCTTCTGCGTGCCCTGCATGTTGGCGCTGCTGTAGTGCTTCACCACGAAGGGGCAGCCGGGGTTGACCCACTCCAGCACCACGTGTTTGCCCTTGAAATCGGCCAGCGAGACGGCTTTGCCGCTGGTGTCGGTGGCGGTGAAGGCCGGCGCGGGCTGGCCCACGGTGGCGTTGGCCAAGGCGGCGGAGGCAGCGAGCGCCAAGCCAGTGGCGAGCAGGAAGGACTTCATCGGGCAGCTCCTCGGGTCAGTGTGGCGGCAGGGTGGACAGTGCGGTGCGCACTTCGTCGATGGAGAGAATTTCGCTCAGAAGTCGAGGCCCTGCGGCGCCTGGGGCATAGAGCGCGTAGACAGGCACGCCGCTGCGGCCCAGGCGCGCGAGCTCGGCGCTGATAGCGGCGTCTCGGCGAGTCCAGTCCGCACGCAGCAGCAGCACGCGGCGCTGCGCGAAGTCGTCCATCAGCTCGGCACGGGCCAGCGTAGTGCGCTTGTTGAACTGGCAGGTCACGCACCAGGCGGCGGTGAAGTCGACGAAGACCGGTCGGCCTTCGGCCTGGGCCTGCGCGACGCGGGCGGCCGACCAGGGCTGCCAGGCCTCGCCCACCGCCGGTGAAGCCGCGGCCACGGCGTCCTGGCGCAGCGCCGGACCAGCCCAGAACAGCGTGGCGGCCATCAGCAGCAGCGCCGCGATGCCGAAACCGCGCCTTGCCACCGGGCCCAGGCCCGGCGAGCCCAGCGCCCAGGCCAGGAAGGCCAGCGCCAGCAGCAGCAGCAGCAGCGCCGCGGCACCGTCGATGCCGGCCTGCTGGCCCAGCACCCACACCAGCCAGACGACGGTGGCGAACATCGGGAAGGCCATCACCGACTTGAAGTGCGCCATCCACGGCCCTGGCCGCGGCAGCGCATGCGCCAGCGGCGGCCAGGCACTGACCGCCAGGTAGGGTAGCGCCATGCCCAGACCGAGCGCGGCAAAGATCGCCAACGCCTCGATGGTTGGCAGCGTCACCGCCAGGCCGAGCGAGGCGCCCATGAAGGGCGCGGTGCAGGGCGAGGCCACCGCCACCGCCAGCACGCCGGTGAGCGCCGAGTCGACCATCGGGTGGCGCGCCCGCGCCGCGGCCCAGGAACCGGGCAGCACCGAGCCGAACTCGAAGACGCCGGCCAGGTTCAGCCCGATCAGCGTGAACAGCGCCGCCAGCACCGCCACCACGGCGGGCGACTGCAGCTGGAAGCCCCAGCCCAACTGCTCACCGCCGGCGCGCAGCGCCAGCAACAGGCCGGCCAACGCCAGGAAGGACAACACGACGCCGGCGGTGTAGGCCAGGCCACCGGCGAGCAGGCCGCGGCGGTCGTCGGCGTGCTTGGCGAAGCCCATCACCTTCAGCGACAGCACCGGGAAGACGCAGGGCATCAGGTTCAGGAGCGCCCCACCCACCAGCGCCAGCAGCAGCGCCAGGCCCAGCGTGGTGGCCGGCGGCGGGGGCGACGCCGGGGCCGCCGCGGGCTCGGCCGCAGGGAAGGCTGCGGGCAGCGGCGCCGAAGCGGGCCAGGGGCCGTTGACCGTCACCTGCACCTGGAGGCCCGCGGGCTCGCCCTGCGCCACCAGTACTGCCGGCATCGACGCCGGCGAGGCGCTGCGCTGCGGGTCGAGTGGCACGCGGGCCGACCAGCTGCCGTCGGCCCAGGCCGTCTCGGGCTGGGCGGCGTTGTTGATGACGCCGGTGGTCTCTGGGAAGAAGCTCAGCTTGCGGCCATGCCACGCCGCGGGCAGGCCGCTGACCTTCACCACCAGCGTCTGCCCGTCCAGCGTGGCGCTGCCCTGGCTGCCGGCGGCCGGCTGCGGCAGTGCGGCCCGCGCTGTGGCGAACAGCGCGGCGTGCGTGGCCGTGGCCGCCTGGGCGGGCAGGCGCAGCGTGAAGTCGCCGCTTTCGGGGATGCAGACGTCCTTGCACACCAGCCACTCGGCGTGCAACTGGACGTCGAGCGACTCGCCCTTGAAGTCGGCCGGCACGGTGACGGGCACGGGCAGCAGCAGGGTGCCGTCGTAGCCGTAGTTCATCAGCGGGCCCAGCGGCAGCTTCGAAGGCGTGGGCCACTCGATCTCGCCGGCCTGCACGCCGGCGGGAAGCTGCCACGCCATCGTCGTGGGCAGGCCAGAGTCGCCCGGGTTCTTCCAGTAGGTGTGCCAGTGCGGCTGGTGCTCGATCTTCAGGCCCAGCCACAACGGCTTGCCCGGCACCACCCCGTCGGGTGCATGCGCCACGAGTTCGGCCCGCACCTGGGGGGTCGTCACCACGGCCGCGGCGGCGTGCGCGGGTAGCGCGGCCAGCGCCGACAGCCAGGCCAGGAACAGCAGGGTCAAGGAGCGGAAGGCTTTCATGCGGGGCGGACTCGCAGATTTCGGGACGGGGTGCGCCGTTCGAGCGCTGAACGCTGCTCAGGTTGCGGCAGGGCAGTCATTGTCCTGTGTCCTGTATTTCCGCGCCTCCCTGCCAGGCCCAGCGGGTGCTTCGCGCCCATACCGGGCAGGGTTTTCGACCGACTGGACAGGGTTTGTCAGGAAGGCTCCGGGTTTCTTCGTATACTTCCAAGGCTTTGCTGACCTCTCACACGACCATGGCGATCGAACGGCACCCTAGGGGCGACCGCTGGGACGATGAAGAAATCCAGGCAGCCAAAGAGGCAGCGGCCTTCAAGCCGCTGACCAGGGAGGAAGCACAGGCTCTGCGTCTCAAGGATCCGCCGCTGTCGCCGTGGCGGGTCATTGCGGTGCAGGCCGCGGTGGGTGGGGCGGTGGCGCTGGGTGCGCTGCTGGTCACCGGCCGTCAGGAAGCGGGGTGGTCGGCGCTGTACGGGGCCGCCACGGTGGTGTTGCCGGGTGCCTTGATGGCGCGCGGCATGACCAGCCGGCTTTCGAGCATGTCGCCGGCGGCAAGCGCCGTCAGCTTCATGTTGTGGGAGGCAGTCAAGATAGCGGTTTCGATAGCCATGCTCGCGCTGGCGTCGAAACTCGTGCAGCCCTTGAGCTGGCCAGCCTTGCTGGTGGGCCTGGTGTTGTGCATGAAGGTGTACTGGCTGGCGCTGTCATGGCGCGGTCGAAAAACTCAGTCGAATAGCAACCTGGACGACACAAGACATGGCAGCCGAAGGTAACGCGCCCACCGCAGGCGAGTACATCGTCCACCACCTGCAGCATCTGCAGAACCAGAAGCAGACTGCGGTCGTCGACTTCTCCGTCGTCAATCTCGATTCCGTCTTTTGGGCCACGCTGCTGGGCGTGCTCACCTGCTTCTTCCTGTGGCGTGCCGCGTCCAGGGCCACATCGGGCGTGCCGGGTCGCTTCCAGGCCGCGGTCGAGTTCCTCGTCGAGATGGTCGATAGCCAGGCCAAGGGCATCGTGCACAACGCCACCAGCCGCAAGCTCGTGGCTCCGCTGGCGCTCACGGTGTTCGTCTGGATCTTCGTGATGAACGCGATGGACCTGCTGCCCGTCGACCTGCTGCCTGCCATCTGGCACGTGGCCGGCCCGGCCATGGGCATGAAGGACTACCAGCGCGTCGTCCCCACCGCCGACCTGTCGGTGACCATGGGCCTGTCGGTCAGCGTGCTGCTGGTCTGCATCGTCTACAACGTCAAGATCAAGGGCTTCGGCGGCTGGGTGCATGAGCTCTTCTCGGCCCCGTTCGGCGACAAGTGGTTCCTGTATCCGGTGAACTTCACGATGCAGATGATCGAGTTCGTCGCCAAGACCGTCAGTCACGGCATGCGTCTGTTCGGCAACATGTACGCCGGTGAGCTGATCTTCATGTTGATCGCGTTGATGGGCGGCGCCTGGACGCTGTCGGCCACCGGCATCGGCCTGGCCATCGGCCACGTCATCGCCGGCAGCGTGTGGGCCATCTTCCACATCCTGATCATCACCCTGCAGGCCTTCGTGTTCATGATGTTGACGCTGGTGTACGTGGGCCAGGCTCACGACCACCACTGAACCGCGCCCTGACCGCTTTTCTCTCGTTTCCCGCTTTCCCCTTTTCCCCTTTCCCTCTCACCTCTCGCTCTGGAGCCAAAAAATGGAAGTCATCAGCTTTGTCGCCCTCGCCGCCGGCATCATCATCGGTCTGGGCGCTCTCGGCGCCTGTATCGGCATCGGCGTCATGGGCAGCAAGTACCTCGAGTCGGCTGCGCGCCAACCCGAACTGATGGGTGAACTGCAGACCAAGATGTTCCTGCTGGCCGGCCTGATCGACGCGGCCTTCATCATCGGCACCGGTATCGCGCTGTGGTTCGCCACCGCCAACCCGTTCCTGGCCCAGATCGCCAACCTGCCGAAATAAGTAGGTCCACCCCGAAGCGGCTGCGCCGCTCCCCTCAAGGGGCGACGCCAGCGACCCGGCAGAGCCGGATCCGCGGCGTCTGCTTGGTAAGAGTCCGACCCATGCGAGGCATGAATTGAGCATCAACGCCACCCTGATCATCCAGATGATCGTCTTCGCGATCCTGGTCTGGTTCACGATGAAGTTCGTCTGGCCGCCGATCACCGCCGCGCTCGACGAGCGTGCGAAGAAGATCGCCGACGGCCTGTCCGCCGCCGACAAGGCCAAGAGCGAGCTCGCCGCCGCGAACAAGCGTGTGGAGGCCCAACTCTCCGCCGCCCGCGACGACGCGCAGAAGCGCCTGGCCGATGCCGAGCGCCTGGCGCAGCAGATGATCGAGGAAGCCAAGGGCCGCGCGTCCGAGGAAGCCGCCAAGATCATCGCCAACGCCAACGCCGAGGCCGAGCAGGCCGCAGTGAAGGCACGCGAGATGCTGCGCGAGCAGGTCGCCGGCCTGGCCGTCAAGGGCGCCGAGCAGATCCTGCGCCGCGAAGTCAACGCCGGCGTGCACGCCGAGCTGTTGGGTCGCCTCAAGGCGGAGCTCTGACATGGCCGAGCTGGCGACCATCGCGCGCCCCTACGCCGAAGCGCTCTACAAGTCGGTGGGCGGCAGCGACGCCCAGGCGCTGAACGCGCAGATGGCTGCGCTGGCCGCGCTGGCGGCCGACGAGCAGTTGCGCCAGTTCGCCGACGACCCCAAGGTCACCGCGACCCAGGTCTTCGATCTGGTCGCCGGCATCACGGTGAGCAAGGGGCTGCACATCGACGTGAAGGTGGCCAACCTGCTGCAGACCGTGCTCGACAACGGCCGCCTGGCGGCGCTGCCCGAGATCGCGGCGCAGTTCCAGGTGCTGGTCAACGCCAGCACCGGGGTGTCGGACGCGCTCATCCAGAGCGCCTTCGCCATCGAAGGCGATGCGCTGGCCGACCTGGTGGCCACGCTGGAGAAGCGCTTCGGCCGCAAGCTGAACGCGAAGGTCGAACTCGCGCCCGAACTGATCGGTGGTGTGCGCGTCGTGGTCGGTGACGAGGTGCTCGACACCAGCGTCAAGGCCCGTCTTGAACAGATGAAGATTGCGCTGACGGCGTGATCCGGAGCAAAGCATGAACCTGAATCCCGCAGAAATTTCCGAGCTGATCAAGAGCCGCATCGAGGGCCTTGCCGTTTCGGCCGATGTCAAGAACCAGGGCACCGTCGTGTCCGTCACCGACGGCATCGTGCGTGTGCACGGCCTGTCTGAAGTGATGGCCGGCGAGATGCTGGAGTTCCCGGCCACCGCCAGCGGCGTGCCGACCTACGGCCTGGCGCTGAACCTCGAGCGCGACTCGGTCGGCGCCGTGATCCTGGGCGAGTACGAGCATATCTCCGAAGGCGACACCGTGAAGTGCACGGGCCGCATCCTGGAAGTGCCCGTCGGCCCCGAACTCATCGGCCGCGTCGTCAACGCGCTCGGTCAGCCCATCGACGGCAAGGGCCCGATCAACGCCAAGATGACCGACGTCATCGAAAAGGTCGCCCCGGGCGTGATCGCCCGAAAGAGCGTCGACCAGCCGGTGCAGACCGGCCTGAAGTCGATCGACTCGATGGTGCCTATCGGCCGCGGCCAGCGCGAACTGATCATCGGCGACCGCCAGACCGGCAAGACCGCGGTGGCCGTCGACACGATCATCAACCAGAAGGGTCAGAACATGACCTGCGTCTACGTTGCGATCGGCCAGAAGGCTTCGTCGATCAAGAACGTGGTGCGTGCTCTGGAAGCCCACGGCGCGATGGACTACACCATCGTCGTCGCGGCCAGCGCTTCGGAATCGGCGGCCATGCAGTACGTCAGCGCCTACTCGGGCTGCACGATGGGCGAGTACTTCCGCGACCGCGGGCAAGACGCGCTGATCATCTATGACGACCTGTCCAAGCAGGCCGTGGCCTACCGCCAGGTTTCGCTGCTGCTGCGCCGCCCGCCGGGCCGCGAAGCCTACCCCGGCGACGTGTTCTATCTCCACAGCCGCCTGCTCGAGCGCGCTGCTCGCGTGAACGCCGACTACGTCGAGGCCTTCACCAAGGGCGAGGTCAAGGGCAGGACGGGTTCGCTGACGGCGCTGCCGATCATCGAGACGCAGGCTGGCGACGTCTCGGCCTTCGTGCCGACGAACGTGATCTCGATCACCGACGGCCAGATCTTCCTGGAGACCAGCCTGTTCAACGCCGGTGTTCGCCCCGCCATCAACGCCGGTATCTCCGTGTCGCGGGTGGGTGGTGCGGCGCAGACCAAGCTCATCAAGAGCCTGTCCGGCGGCATCCGTACCGACCTGGCGCAGTACCGCGAACTGGCGGCCTTCGCGCAGTTCGCGTCCGACCTGGACGCCGCCACGCGCAAGCAGCTCGACCGTGGCGCGCGCGTCACCGAACTGCTCAAGCAGGCCCAGTACAGCCCGCTGCCCATCAGCCTGATGGCAGCCACGCTGTACGCGGTGAACAAGGGCTACGTGGACGACCTCGACGTCAAGAAGGTCCTGCCTTTCGAGCACGGCCTGCACCAGCACCTGAAAAGCAGCCACGCAGCGCTGCTGGCCAAGCTGGAGAACGACAGGGCCATGGACAAGGGCGCGGAAGAGGAACTCGCCGGCGCCATTGCGGCGTTCAAGAAGAGCTTCGCCTGATCGCGTTCCCAGCCTGACCTGAAGGAGTCCAGACCATGGCGGTCGGCAAAGAGATACGCGGCAAGATCAAGTCGGTGGAGAACACCAAGAAGATCACCAAGGCCATGGAAATGGTCGCCGCTTCGAAGATGCGCAAGGCGCAGGAGCGCATGCGCGCGGCCCGGCCCTACGCCGACAAGATCCGCAACATCACGGCCCACCTGTCGGAGGCCAACCCCGAGTACCGTTCGCCCTACATGCGCGACGTGGCCAAGACGGGCGGCGCGACGAAGGCCGTCGGTTTCATCATCGTCACCACCGACAAGGGCCTGTGCGGCGGCCTGAACACCAACATCCTGCGCATCGTGACGCAGAGGATGAAGGACGTGCAGGCGGCCGGCGGCAGCATCCAGGCCGTGGCCATCGGCAACAAGGGCTACGGTTTCCTGAACCGCATCAGCGCCAACGTCATCAGCCATGCCACGCAGCTGGGCGACGCGCCGCAGCTGGAAAAGCTGATCGGCCCGGTGAAGGTGATGCTCGACGCCTTCACGGCCGGCAAGCTCGACGCCGTGCACCTGTGCTACACGAAGTTCATCAACACGATGAAGCAGGAGCCGGTGGTCGAGCAGCTGCTGCCGCTGGCACCGCGCGGCTGGAGCAGACCGATGCCGAGAAGAAGCAGTACGGCTGGGACTACATCTACGAGCCCGATGCGCCCACCGTCATCGACGACCTGCTGACGCGCTACATCGAGGCCCTGGTGTTCCAGGGCGTGGCCGAGAACATGGCCAGCGAGCAGAGCGCGCGCATGGTGGCCATGAAGGCCGCCACCGACAACGCCGGCACGCTGATCGGCGAGCTCAAGCTCATCTACAACAAGACCCGCCAGGCTGCGATCACCAAGGAATTGAGTGAGATCGTCAGCGGCGCCGCGGCGATCAGCGGCTGAAGTCCGCGCGCCCGCAAGACCCCGAATCCAGTTTGAAGGACCATTGAAAATGTCGAACACGCAAGCCCAAGGCAAGATCGTCCAGTGCATCGGCGCGGTGGTGGACGTCGAGTTCCCGCGCAACGCCATGCCCCACGTCTACGACGCGCTGAAGCTCGAAGGCACCGCGCTGACGCTCGAAGTGCAGCAGCAGCTGGGCGACGGCGTCGTGCGTACCATCGCGCTGGGCTCGTCCGACGGCCTGCGCCGCGGCCTGATGGTCAGCAACACCGGCGCCAACATCACGGTGCCCGTGGGCAAGGCCACGCTGGGCCGCATCATGGACGTGCTGGGCAACCCCATCGACGAGCGCGGCCCGGTCGACCAGACGCTCACCGCCCCGATCCACCGCAAGGCGCCGGCCTATGACGAACTGAGCCCCAGCCAGGAACTGCTGGAAACCGGCATCAAGGTCATCGACCTGATCTGCCCCTTCGCCAAGGGCGGCAAGGTGGGCCTGTTCGGCGGCGCCGGCGTCGGCAAGACCGTGAACATGATGGAGCTCATCAACAATATCGCCAAGGCGCACAGCGGCCTGTCGGTGTTTGCCGGCGTGGGTGAGCGCACCCGCGAGGGCAACGACTTCTATCACGAGATGGCCGATTCGGGCGTCGTGAACCTCGAGAACCTCGGCGAGTCCAAGGTCGCGATGGTCTACGGCCAGATGAACGAACCCCCGGGCAACCGCCTGCGCGTGGCGCTGACCGGCCTGACGATCGCTGAGAGCTTCCGCGACGAAGGCCGCGACGTGCTGTTTTTCGTCGACAACATCTACCGCTTCACGCTGGCTGGCACGGAAGTGTCGGCGCTGCTGGGCCGCATGCCTTCGGCCGTGGGCTACCAGCCGACGCTGGCCGAGGAAATGGGCCGTCTGCAGGAGCGCATCACCTCGACCAAGGTCGGCTCGATCACCTCGATCCAGGCCGTCTACGTGCCCGCGGACGACCTGACAGACCCGTCGCCGGCCACCACCTTCGCCCACCTGGACGCGACGGTCGTGCTGTCTCGCGACATCGCCTCGCTGGGCATCTACCCGGCCGTCGACCCGCTGGACAGCACCAGCCGCCAGGTCGACCCGAACGTCGTCGGCCTGGAGCACTACGAGACCACGCGTGCCGTGCAGTCGACGCTGCAGCGCTACAAGGAACTGCGCGACATCATCGCCATCCTGGGCATGGACGAACTGAGCCCCGAGGACAAGCTGGCCGTGAGCCGCGCGCGCAAGATGCAGCGTTTCCTGAGCCAGCCGTTCCACGTCGCCGAAGTGTTCACCGGCAGCCCGGGCAAGTACGTGCCGCTGAAGGAAACCATCCGCGGCTTCAAGATGATCGCGGCCGGCGAGTGCGACGCGCTGCCCGAGCAGGCCTTCTACATGGTCGGCACCATCGACGAGGCCTTCGAGAAGGCCAAGAAAATCAATTAAGGAGCCGACATGGCGACCCTTCACGTCGACGTGGTCAGCGCCGAAGAGAACATCTTCAGCGGCGAGGCCAAGTTCGTCGCCCTGCCCGGCGAAAGCGGCGAGCTCGGCATCCTGCCGCGCCACACGCCGCTGATCACGCGCATCCGGCCCGGCGCGGTGCGCATCACGCGCGCCGACAACGACGAAGAGGAGTTCGTCTTCGTCGCTGGCGGCATCCTGGAAGTGCAGCCCGGAGTCGTCACCGTGCTGGCCGACACCGCCATCCGCGGCAAGGACCTCGACGAGGCCAAGGCCTCCGAAGCCAAGAAGCTGGCCGAAGAGGCCATGCGCAACGCCAAGAGCGACATCGACCTGGCAGCGGCGACCAGCGAGTTCGCGGCCATGGCCGCGCAGCTTGCAGCGATCCAGAAGCTGCGCAAGAAGTAAGGTCTGCGGCTGCGCCGCACCCGCACAGGAACCCATCCGGCTTTCGGCCCGAGCAGTCACAGGTGGCCAGTGGAGTGAGTGCCTGAATGGAAGTTGTCCTCAACAAGCGTTACCCACTGCAGGTGGGGAGAGCGCAGGCCTGGGCGGTGTTGGCGGACATCCGCGCCACGGCGGGTTGCATGCCCGGCGCGGCCATCACCGAACAGACGGACGACACCCACTACAAGGGCACCGTGAAGACCAAAGTCGGCCCGGCGGTGATGAGTTTTGCCGGCGACGTTGAAGTCCTTGGCGTTGACGCAGCGACGCATGAGCTGCAGCTGATGGCCAAGGGCGCCGACAAGTCAGGATCGTCGGCCGCAATGAAGCTGAAGGCGCACCTGGAGGCAGGCGAGACCGCTGGCACGGCGGTGCTGGTGGGCCAGGCCACGGTGACGGTCAGTGGCAAATTGGCGCAGTTCGGCAGCCGTCTGCTGGTGCCGGTGAGCGACGCCATGCTGGCGCAGTTCGCCGACAATTTCCGCGCCGCGGCGGCGGCGTTGCCCGCATCGGAGGCGCCCGCACTGCCATCCGTATCCGCCACCGCCGCAAGCGTAACCAGCGACACCGCCACCGCGGGGCCAGCGACTCTGTCCACACACTCCGTGCCACCACCGGCCCCGGTCAAGGAACTCAATGCGCTGGCCCTGATGTGGACGGTGTTCAAGGCCTGGCTGGCCGGCCTCTTCGGCAAGAAGGCCTGAGCACCGGGCCATGAACGGGCCCGCGTTTCGCAAGCTTCGGTACCACGCCGGGGACGCCGTCACTGCGCTGCCCGCCGCCCCCGCTGGGGCTGGCCTGCTCGATGGCGCCGGCGTCCACGGCCGGCTGGTCGTCGGGGCCGTGCTTCTGGCCGCCGGCTGCGGATCGCGCCTCGGCAACAGACCGAAGAGCCTGCTCGAACTGGACGGTGTGCCGCTCATCCGCCGCCTGCTCTTCGCGCTTTCGGGCGCAGGTGTCGACGAGGTCGTCGTCGTGCTGGGCCACCACGCCGAGCTCATCGAGCCGGCGGTGATGACCTTTCCCGTGGCGGTGGTGCGCAACCTGAACCCCGACGAAGGCCAGGTGTCATCGCAGCGCCTGGGCCTGGCGGCGCTGAAGGGCAAGCTCGACGCCGTGATCGTCGCGCTGGCCGACCAGCCGCTGATCGACGCGCAGGACATCGCCGCGCTCATCACCGCCTTCAATCAGCGGCCCGAGGACACTTCGGTGGTCTACCCCGAGGTGGCCGGCGAGCGTGGCAACCCGGTGATGTTCACGGCCGAGGTGCGCGATCAAATCCTCGCCGGCGCCGCCGACGTCGGCTGCCGCCAGTGGCAGGCAGCCAACGCCGCAGCCGTGACGCCCTTCGTCACCGACAACCGCAGCTACAAGGTCGACATCGACACCGTCGACGATCTGGAGCGCTTTGCGCGAGACACCGGCCACCGGCTGCGCTGGCCCATCGCCTTCGGGGTACCCTGAGCGTGCGAGGGTAGCCTGCGCTACCCTCGCGTAGCGCAGCTACCGCGTACAGCCCACCCCGGGCCACAGGAGTCCATCGCACCATGGGTAAGTCGACGTCCAAGAACAAGGCCGGCAAGTCCACCCAGCGTGACTCCGCCGCGCGCAACAGCGAGAGGATGGACAAGAGCGATTACTACGATCAGCTCGCACCGCTGGAGCTGGAACTCAACGACATGGCGCGCTGGCTGCAGCACACCGGCAAGCGCCTGGTCGTGGTGCTGGAAGGGCGCGACACGGCGGGCAAGGGCGGTGCGATCACGGCCATCTCTTCGACGCTGAACCCGCGCCAGTGCCGCACCGTGGCGCTGCCGAAACCCACCGATCGTGAACGCGCGCAGTGGTACTTCCAGCGCTACGTGCCGCACCTTCCGGCCGCCGGCGAGATCGTGCTCTTCGACCGCAGCTGGTACAACCGCGCCGGCGTTGAACGTGTGATGGGCTATTGCAGCGAAGAAGAAGCGCAGGCCTTCCTGAAGCAGGTGCCGGTGTTCGAGCGCATGCTGGTCGACGACGGCATCCTGCTCTTCAAGTACTGGCTGACGGTGGACCAGGCGCTGCAGGAAGAACGCTTCGCCGAACGCCTGGCCGACCCGTTGAAGCGCTGGAAGCTCAGCCCCATCGACGTGGAAGCTCGCGCCCGTTACGCCGACTACACCGCGGCCCGCAACACCATGCTGGAAGCGACCCACGGCAAGAAGACGCCGTGGACGCTGGTCGACTTCAACGACCAGCGCCGTGGCCGGCTGAAGCTCATCCGCCACCTGCTCGACGCGCTGCCCGACAAGGACGTGCCCGAAGTCGCCATCGACTTCCCGCCGCTGCAGAACGCGCCGCTGAAGGAACGCTTCAAGGGCGGCTTCAAGCCCATCTGAGGCGGTCGATCCGGCGCGATGCTGCGCCCGCCGGCGGCGAATGGGCCCCGTACGCCAGGAGTGCCTGTACAGCGAATCGACACCCGAAGCAAGGTGTCGAGGCGAACTTTTCTTTCGGGATATGCCCTAGGTCAACAATGGTCACCGTTGCAGTATCTTCATGAAAGCGCTTTCATAAACCGTGTCCTCGCCGCCGGGAACCCGGCGGAGCGCCAACCAAACGGGGCGGCGACCTGAAGGTCCAGCCCAGCCCACATCACCAGGAGACGCTGTGCAACAACTCCCGCACCCCCGACGCCGCCTTCGCGGTGGCCGATCGGCCTTCCGCGTCACCCATCTGGCCGCTGCCTGCGCCATGGTCGCGGCCGGGTCGAGCGCCGTGCACGCGCAGCAGGCCGCGGCGCCGGCAGCCACCGAGGCCGCGCAGACGATCGTCGTCAAGGGCATCCGCTCCTCGCTCGAATCGTCGCTGGAGCTCAAGCGCTATGGGCAGGGCGTCGTCGACGGCATCTCGGCCGAGGACATCGGCAAGTTCCCGGACACCAACCTGGCCGAGTCCTTGCAGCGCATCAGCGGCGTGTCGATCGACCGCTCGATCGGCGAAGGCTCCAGGGTCACCGTTCGCGGGGTCGGGCCCGAGTTCAACATGGTTCTGCTGAACGGCCGGCAGATGCCGGCCTCCAGCATTGCGGACACCGGTGCGTCCAATTCACGAGCCTTCGACTTCGGCAACCTGGCGTCGGAAGCCATTGCCGGCATCGAGGTATTCAAGACCAGCCGGGCCAGTTCACCGACGGGCGGCATCGGTGCGACGATCAACATCAAGACCGCGCGCCCGCTCGAAAACCCGGGCCTTCGCGGCAGCTTCGGCGTCAAAGGTGTCGTCGACACCTCCAACAGCCGGCTTCCCAGCACGATGGCGGGCAATGAGCTCACGCCCGAGGTGTCCGGAATCTACAGCAACACCTTCGCCGATGGGAAGTTCGGCATCGCGTTGAGCGGCAGCTACCAGGAACGTGATCTGGGCTACAACCAGGCCGCTGTCGGCGGCGGCTGGATCGTGAGCCGCGGGAATGCAGGCGCACTGGCCAATCCGTCCAACGCCAACCCGGCCGACATCACCAACAAGCCCGGCCCGGACGACCTGTATTCGTTGCCGCAGAACCTGATCTACAGCGTCAATGGGGTCAAGCGCCAGCGCACCAACGGTCAGCTGACCCTGCAGTACGCACCGACGAGCAGTGTCACCGCGACGCTGGACTTCACCTACTCCGAACTCAAGCTTCAGAACAAGCGCAACGAACTGTCGGCGTGGTTCAACTTCGGTCCGTCGTCCAGTTCATGGACCGACGGGCCCATTGCCAGCCCCAAGTTCTATTCCGAAACCCTCGGCCCAGGCACGTCACCCCTGCGAAGAGGCCTCTCGGACGTGGCCATGGCCGGCGCGGACTACGCGACCAAGAACGAGAACAAGTCGACCGGCCTGAACGTCACATGGAAAGTTTCCGATCGGCTGAAGTTCGAATTCGACGCCCACTCGTCGACCGCCGAGTCGGGCGCGGACAGCCCCTACGGCTCGAACAACGCACTCGGAACCGCCAGCTTCAACCGCGCCACCACGGCCGTCGACTTCACGCGCGACTTCCCCGTGCTGAGCATCTACGACTCGGACATCAATCCCGCCCTGATGACGGTGACGGGTTCGTCGTTCCGCAACAGCTACATGAAGTCGGGCGTCGACCAGGCTCAGCTGAAGGGGCAATTCAAGCCTGCCGACGATTCGAAGCTGGATTTCGGCTTGAACCTGAACAAGGTCAAGAACCGCAGCGCGTTCTCCAACGTGCAACAGGACGACTGGGGTGGCCTGCAGAGCAGCGGGGCAGACTTCCCCGACAGCGTCTGGCGCGCCGACCAGATTCGCCCGTACTTCAAGCAGATCAGCGGCAGTGGCAGCCCGTCCCTCTACAACCAGTTCTTCACCTGGGACTTCAAGACGGTTCGCGACCTGGCTGCTGCGGCGCGAGGTGACCAGGCGCTGTTCCTGCCCAGCAGCACTTTCACGACCGACCGCCGGGTCGAAGAGAAGTCCCAGAGCGCGTACCTGCAGTACGTCAAGGATTGGGACACCCGGTTCCCGATGCGCTCGGCCATCGGGGTGCGCTACGAGAAGACGGACGTCACCTCGACGGCCCTGGTGCCGGTTGCCACCGGCATCAACTGGACGGGCACCAACGAGTACCCGATCCAGTTCGCTGGCGCGCCGGGCTTCACGACGCTGAAGGGCAGCTACAAGCACTTCCTGCCCAGCATCGACGTGGACGTCGACGTGACGGACAACCTGAAGTTCCGCGCCAGTTACGGCGAAAGCATCGGCCGTCCCGGCTGGGGCGACATCCAGGGCGGCCAGACCTTGAACGCGCTGGCGCGCATCGACGGGGGTACCGGACAGCAAGGCAACCCGGCCCTGAAGCCGTTGAAGTCGAAGAACTTCGACCTCGCCCTCGAGTGGTATTACGCCAAGGGCAGTTATCTCGCGCTCAGCTATTTCCAGAAGAAGATCGACAACTACATCGGCGTCACGCAGGTCGATGCCACGCCCTTCAACTTGAGGACACCGGTCAAGGGCGCATTCTGGAACGAGGCGGTCGCGGCCCGGTGTGGCGACGAGGATCCGGTCTGCATCCGGGAGTACATCTTCGCGATCTACGACGGCCGGTTCGGCGTCGACAAGGCCACCGGGACGATCCCGGGCCAACCGGGCGACCCGATCGCGAATTTCCGGATCACCGCGCCGGCCAACCAGAAGTCCGCGTCGCTCGACGGCCTGGAGTTCAACGTCCAGCACATGTTCGGCAAGTCCGGCTTTGGGATTTCGGCCAACTACACGATGGTCAATTCCGGCCTCAAGTACGACAACGCTTCCATCGGCGAGCAGTTTGCGCTGGAAGGGTTGAGCGATTCGGCCAACCTCGTGGTGTTCTACGAGAACGACAAGTGGCAGATCCGCGCGGCCTACAACTGGCGCGACAAGTTCCTGTCCGGACGCTTCGATGGCAAGGGACCCAACCCGGTGTACACCGAAGCCTATGGCCAGCTGGACATCAACGCCTCCTACAAGTTGACCGAGAACTTGTCCGTGCACGCCGAGGTGATCAATGCCAACGACGGCATCCAGCGCCTGCATGGGCGCGCCAAGGAACAGGCGCTGTACGTGACGCAGACCGGCCCGCGCTACATGTTCGGCGCGAACTACAAGTTCTGAGCAAGCCGGCCAGCCTTTGAGCCCCAGATCTCCATTCGGCGTCAACCCCCGTCAGGAAAACCGCGATGACTCAGCCTTCGAAACGTTTTGCCCTTTCCGCGTGCGCGTTGGCGGCCTCCCTGCTGGTGGCCGCTTGTGGCGGCGACGGTAGTGACCCGTCGAGCACGGATTCGGTGGCCCCCACGCTGGTCATCGACGACAACGTCGCAGGCGCCTCGGCCCGCGGCGCGGTGACCTTCACCTTCACGTTCAGCGAATCCGTAGGCACCAGCTTCTCCGCCGCGGACATCGTGGTCGCGGGGGGAGCGGCGGGAACGCTGATCAAAGTCAACGACATGAAGTACCTGCTGGAGGTCACGCCGCCGACCAACGCCAGTGGCACGATGAGCGTGAGCGTGGCGGCAGGGACCTTCACCGATCTCAACAAGAACGCCAATGCGGGCGCGAGCGCGCATGACCAGGCCTTCAACACGGTGGTCGTGGTTCCACCGCCGGTGGGTGGTGACGTGGTCCTGGCCTCGTTCGACGAGACGACGCCCCTGGTGTTCGAAGGCTTCAACGGCGCGGAGACCTCGGCCATTGCCGCAGGTCCGGCCGGCGGCACCGGCAAGGCCGGCAAGATCATCCGTCTGGGCGGCGAAGTCTGGGCAGGCGCGAAGGTGAACGTCGACGTCATCCCGTTGACCGCGAGCAACCGCACGATCTCGGCGCGGGTGTACTCCGCCGTGGCCGGCGTTCCGATGGTGCTGAAACTGGAAAATGCCTCCGACCCCGGCATCAACACAGGCGACCTGCAGGCCACGCAAACCGTCGTGGTGGGCTGGCAGACGCTGACGTGGGTGATTCCCGCCGACAAGGTGGGTCCGCAATACAGCTGGGTCGTGATGCTGCCCAACCTGGGCACGAAGGCTTCGGCCGACCCGGGGGAGACCTACTACTTCGACGACATCAAGCTCGTCATCCCGCCAGCGCCCACGGACGTAGTGCTGACCTCGTTCGACGAGACGACGCCCCTGGTGTTCGAAGGCTTCAACGGCGCGGAGACCTCGGCCATTGCCGCGGGTCCGGCGGGCGGCACCGGCAAGGCCGGCAAGATCATCCGTCTGGGTGGCGAGGTGTGGGCTGGTGCCAAGGTGAACGTCGACGTCATCCCGCTGACGGCGAGCAACCGCACGATCTCGGCACGGGTGTACTCCGCCGTGGCCGGCGTGCCGATGGTGCTGAAGCTGGAGAATGCCTCCGACCCCGGCATCAACACCGGCGACCTGCAGGCCACGCAAACCGTCGTCGTGGGCTGGCAGACCCTGACTTGGGTGGTCCCCGCCGACAAGGTGGGTCCGCAGTACAGCTGGGTCGTGATGCTGCCCAACCTGGGCACCAAGGCATCGGCCGACCCCGGCGAGACCTACTATTTCGACGACATCAAGCTCGTGATCGCGCCGCCGCCCACGGGTGTGGTGCTGGCCTCGTTCGACGAGGCACCGCCCCTGGTGTTCGAAGGCTTCAACGGCGCGGAAACGTCGGCGATTGCCGCGGGTCCGGCGGGCGGCACCGGTCTTGCCGGCAAGATCATCCGTCTGGGTGGCGAGGTATGGGCTGGCGCGAAGGTCAACGCCGACGTCATCCCGCTGACGGCAAGCAACCGCACGATTTCGGCGCGGGTGCATTCCGCGGTCGCCGGCGTGCCCATGGTGCTGAAGCTGGAGAACGCCTCCGACCCCGGCATCAATACCGGCGACCTGCAGGCCACGCAAACCGTCGTGGTGGGCTGGCAGACCCTGACTTGGGTGGTCCCCGCCGACAAGGTGGGTCCGCAGTACAGCTGGGTCGTGATGCTGCCCAACCTGGGCACCAAGGCGTCGGCCGACCCAGGGGAAACCTACTACTTCGACGACATCAAGCTCCTCTCCGGGCCGTAGCGCGAGCGTCTCGGTCCAGCGTTCGATCTCTGGACCCGCTGCGGTTCCTGGCGGCAGCTTGTTCGTGGTCGAGTTCGGCGCGACGAACTGGCCGGTGCACGCGCTCGATGCGAGCTGACCGTGGCCCCAGGGCATTGGGCATGCCGGGGCGTCAGGCAAGATCCGCCGACGCTGAAGGGCCGAACGGCTGGCACTCGGCAGACGTCAACGAGGCAAATCGATGAGCGACAACCGCCTGAAGAAGGTCTTGATCGTGGGCGGCGGCACGTCCGGCTGGATGTCCGCTGCCGTGCTGTTGCACTCGCTCGGGAAGAACTACGAGATTCAGCTGATCGAATCCGACGAGATCTCCACCGTGGGCGTGGGAGAGGCGACGATTCCGTCGATCATGAAATTCAACTCGTTGATCGGCATCGACGAAGACGAGTTCATGAAGAAAACCCAGGCCACCTTCAAGCTCGGCATCCAGTTCCGCAACTGGGGCGCTCAGGGTGATTCCTACATCCATGGCTTCGGCACCATGGGCCTGAAGACCGGCCTTGTGGACTTCCATCACTATTGGCTGAAGGCCCATCAGGCGGGGAAAGCGGATCGGTTGGATGACTATTCCATCAATCTGCTGGCCTGCGAGAAGAACAAGTTCACCCGCGCCAGCATGGAGAACATCAACTCTCCGCTGGCAGACCTGCGTCACGCATTTCATTTCGACGCCGGCCTTTATGCAGCCTATCTCAGGGGATACAGCGAAAAACTGGGTGTCACACGGACGGAAGGAAAGATCGTCGGTGTTCAGGTGCACCCCGAAAGCGGCTTCGTGACGTCGGTGACCATGGAAAACGGGGATGTGCATGCGGCAGACCTGTTCATCGACTGCTCTGGATTCCGCGGCCTGCTGATCGAACAGACGCTGCACACCGGCTACGACGACTGGAGTCACTGGTTGCCGTGCGACAGCGCGTTGGCCGTGCCCTGCGCATCCGTCAGTCCGCTCTTGCCATTCACGCGCTCCACAGCGCACAGTGCCGGCTGGCAGTGGCGTATTCCCCTGCAGAACCGCATCGGCAATGGCCATGTCTATTGCAGCAAGTTCATGGGCCAGGATGAAGCCACGTCCATTCTTCTGGGCAACCTCGACGGCAAGGCGCTGGCCGAGCCACGGCTGATCCGTTTCGTGACGGGCAAGCGCAAGAAACTCTGGAACAAGAACGTGGTCGCCATCGGCTTGGCCGCTGGATTCATCGAACCCCTGGAGTCGACCTCGATCCATTTGATACAGCAAGGGATCGTGCGGCTCATCGAGTTGTTTCCCAATCTCGGCTTCCATCAGGCCGATATCGATGAATTCAATCGCCAGTCGCAGACTGAATTCGAACAGGTTCGCGACTTCATCGTCCTGCATTACAACGCGACGCAGCGAACAGACTCGGAATTCTGGAAGTACTGCCGCCACATGGACGTGCCCGACACCCTGAAACACAAGACGGAACTCTTCCGCGGCAATGGCCGGTTCTTCCACAAGAACGACGAGCTCTTCGGCGAGACCAGTTGGGTGCAGGTGATGCTGGGTCAAGGCATCCAGCCACTGGGCTACCACCCGCTGATCGAGAACACGGCCGACGAAGCCATTTTCAAGATGATGGCGAATGTCAAGGCGGTGATGCACAACGTGGTCGACAGGATGCCGACGCATGAGCAGTACATTGCGGCCCACTGCAAGGCAGGGTCGCTCTGAAGTCGACGTGCGGCTCCCGGTGAAGTCGGACCAAATGACTGGTTGAGGGCCGTCACTTGAACGATCGCATCCGTCACATCGTCATCCTGGGCGGCGGTTCGGCCGGTTGGCTGACCGCAGCATTGCTCGCAGCCGAACATGCGCCGGCGCACGAGGGCGGGTTGCAGGTGACGCTGATCGAATCGCCCCAGACGCCGCCCATCGGCGTGGGTGAGGGCACATGGCCGACGATGCGCGACACGCTGCGCCGCATCGGTGTCAGCGAGACCGGCCTCGTCCGCGAGTGCGATGCCGCGTTCAAGCAGGGTTCGCGCTTCGACGGCTGGGTCGACGGAACGCCCGGCGACCATTACTTCCACCCCTTCACGCTGCCGCAGGGCTACACCGAGGCCCCGCTGGTGCCGGCCTGGTTGTCGCACCCGGCGCAGGTGCCGTTTGCCGACCTCGTCTGCGTGCAGCCGCACCTGTGCGCCCAGGGCCGCGCGCCCAAGCAGGCCACCACGCCCGAGTATGCGGCGGTGGCCAACTACGCCTACCACTTCGACGCCGGCAAGTTCGGACTCTTCCTGCGCCGCCATGCCGTCGAGACCCTGGGCGTGCGCCATGTCGTCGATCACGTGGTCGGCGTCAACAGCCACGACAACGGCGACATCGCGTCGCTGCAGACCCAGGGCCAGGGCGCGCTGGCCGGCGACCTGTTCGTCGACTGTTCGGGCCTGCCTTCGCTGCTGCTCGGTGGCCACTACGGCGTGCCGCTGCGCTCGCAGCAGCACGTGCTCTTCAACGATGCGGCGCTGGCCATGCAGGTGCCCTACCCGCAGGCCGACACGCCGATCGCGTCGCAGACCATCGCCACCGCGCAGCGCCACGGCTGGATCTGGGACATCGGCCTGCCCACGCGGCGCGGGGTCGGCCACGTGTACTCCAGCGCCCACGCCTCGGACGACGAGGTCGAGCGCGACCTGCGCGCGCACGTGGCGGCCACCGGCGGCGCGCCGGATCTGCCGGTGCGCAAGCTCTCGTTCACGCCCGGCTACCGCGAACGCTTCTGGCACCGCAACTGCGTCGCCATCGGGCTGTCGTCGGGTTTCATCGAGCCGCTGGAGGCCTCGGCGCTGGCGCTGGTGGAACTGTCGGCGGCGATGCTCAACGACGAGATGCCGGCCACGCGCGGGGCGATGGACATCGTCGCCCGGCGTTTCAACGACAGCTTCGGCTACCGCTGGTCGCGCATCATCGAATTCCTGAAGCTGCACTACGTGCTGAGCCGCCGCGAAGGCTCGGCCTACTGGCAGGACCACCGGCGGCCCGAAACCGTGCCCGAACGGCTGCGCGAGCAGTTGCTGCTGTGGCGGCAGCGGCCGCCGTCTCGCCACGACCTGTTCCGCGCCGAGGAGGTGTTCCCCTCGGCCAGCTACCAGTACGTGCTGTACGGCATGGGCTTCCGGCCCGACGCGCCCGACGGCACGCGCCGGGTCGCCCTGGCCGAGGCCGATGCGCACTTCCGCGAGGCGGCACGCCTGACGCGCCGCATGCTGGCGGCCTTGCCGGCCCACCGCGAGCTCGTCGAGCATATCCGTCAGCACGGCCTGCAACGGATCTGAGTTCGGCCGCAGCCCGACAATCCGACTCCACTCCCGTTCCCTGGCCAACCGGCACAACCCCATGACGCGATCGGTCCTGTTGAACAACGTCACCCACCGCGACCTGCGTGTGGTCACCACACGCGGTGCGGCCTGGGGCGACGACGTGATGTCGGCGGTGGTCGTCCCGGCCGAATTCCGCAACCTGCAGGCGCACTACCCGGTGGTGTTCCAGAAGACCGCCGATGCCATCGGCTTCCAGCCCGTCGCGGTGCTCGGATTCGAACCCGGCCAGAACCTGTTCCTCGGCCCCGAGGGCTGGGACGCGTCCTACGTGCCGATGGCCATTGAACGCCAGCCTTTCATGATCGGCCGTGACGGCGACGAGCTGCTGGTTCACGTCGACATGGACAGCCCGCGCATTGGCGGTGCTGACGGCGAGCCGGTGTTCCTGCCGCAGGGCGGCACGACGGACTACCTGGAGCGCGTGAACTCGCTGCTGCTGGCCATCCACGAAGGTGTGCAGGCCACGCCGGCCTTCGTGAGCGCCTTGCTCGACCACCGGCTGCTCGAGCCCTTCGTGCTCGATGCCGAAGGCCCCGACGGCTCGCAGAACCGCCTGGCCGGGATGTACACGATCGACGAGGACCGTCTGGCCCGCCTGCCCGGCGACGACCTGCAGGCGCTGCACGCGGCCGGCCACCTGCTGCCCATCTACATGGCGGTGGCGTCGATAGGGCGCTTCCGCGACCTGATCGATCGTCACGCCCGGCGCAAGGTACCGGCTTGAATGCAGGAAGCCACCGACATCGACTCGCAGGCGCTGCCCGAGGCACTGCTGCACGCCACTGAGCCGGTGCTGCTGCGCGGGCTGGTGGCGCAATGGCCGGCGGTGCAAGCGGCGCGCGAGTCGGCCAGTGCCGCCGACGCCTATTTGCGCAGCTTCTGGCGCGGTGCCACGGTCGGCGCCTGGGTCGGGCCGCCCGAGATCGATGGCCGCTTCTTCTACGACGATACCTACACCGGCTTCAACTTCCGCCGCGAGCTGCTGAAGTTCGACGCCGTGCTCGACGCGCTGGCGCGCCACGCCGACGACGCGGCGCCCCCGGCGCTGTACGTCGGTTCGACCACCGTCGACACCTGCCTGCCCGGCTTCCGTGCCGAGAACGACCTCGGCTTCGGCAATGTCGACCCGCTGATGAGCCTGTGGCTGGGCAACCGCGCCCGCGTCGCCGCCCACCAGGACCTGCCCGACAACCTGGCCTGTGTCGTCGCCGGCCGTCGCCGCTTCACGCTGTTCCCGCCCGACGCGCTGCCCGACCTGTACATCGGCCCGCTGGATGTCACGCCGGCCGGCCAGCCGGTCAGCCTGGTCGACATCGCCCGGCCCGACCTGCAGCGCTTTCCGCGTTATGCGGCCGCGCTGCAGCGCGCGCAGGTGGCCGAGCTCGGGCCCGGTGACGCGATCTTCATCCCCAGCTTGTGGTGGCACCACGTCGAGGCGATGGAGCCCTTCAACCTGCTCGTCAACTATTGGTGGCGTTCGACGCCAGCGGCGATGGACACGCCGATGAACGCGCTGCTGCTGGCGCTGATGACGGTGCGCGACCTGCCGCCGGCGCAGCGCCAAGCTTGGCGCGGTGTGTTCGAGCATTACGTGTTCGCCGCCGACGAGACCACCACCGCACACATCCCGGCCGACGCGCGCGGCGTGCTGGGCCCGCTGGACGACAACGGCCGGCGCATGCTGCGTGCCCACCTGCTGAAGGCCCTGAACCGCTGAGAGCCGACCGATGAACACACCCGACTCCGCTGCCCACGACAGCGCCCGCGGCCCGGTGCGCCGCGTCGTCATCGCCGGCGGCGGCACCGCGGGCTGGATGGTCGCGGCCTGCGTGTCCAAGATCCTGGGCCGCCAGCTCGACATCCGGCTCGTCGAGTCCGACGAGATCGGCACTGTCGGCGTCGGCGAAGCCACCATCCCGGCGCTGCTGACCTTCCACAAGCTGCTCGGCGTCGACGAGCGCGAGTTCATGGCCGCCACCCAGGCCACCTTCAAGCTGGGCATCCGCTTCGAGAACTGGCGCAACCTGGGCGAGGACTACATCCACTCTTTCGGCATCAGCGGCAAGGACCACTGGACGGCCGGTTTCCAGCACTTCTGGCTCAAGGGCCGCGAACGCGGCCTGGCCGGCGGCTACGGCGACTATTGCCTCGAGCTGCGTGCGGCCGAGGAAGGTCGTTTTGCCCATCTGCCGGACGACGGCATGAACTACGCATTCCACCTCGACGCCAGCCTCTACGCCGTCTTCCTGCGCCGTTTCTGCGAAGGCTTCGGCGTCCAGCGCATCGAAGGCAAGATCGCCGAGGTGCAACGCGACCCGGCCGGCGGCGACATCCGCGCGCTGCGGCTCGATTCGGGTGCGCTGATCGAGGGCGACCTGTTCATCGACTGCACGGGATTCCGCGCGCTGCTCATCGGCGAGGCGCTGAAGGTGCCCTACGAGGACTGGTCGCAGTGGCTGCACTGCGACAGCGCGGTGGCGGTGCAGACCGCGTCGGTGCGCGACCCGCTGCCGTACACGCGCTCGATCGCGCGCGAGTGGGGCTGGCAGTGGCGCATTCCGCTGCAGCACCGCGTCGGCAACGGCATCGTCTACAGCCGCCGCCACACCAGCGACGACGTGGCGCGGCAGACGCTGCTGGAGCACATCGAGGGCGAAGCGCTGACGGCCCCGCGCGTGATCCGCTTCAGCCCCGGGCAGCGGCGCCAGACCTGGAGCCACAACTGCGTGGCCATCGGGCTGGCCAGCGGCTTCCTGGAGCCGCTGGAATCCACGAGCATCCACCTCATCCAGCGCGGCGTGATCCGGCTCATGCAGATGTTTCCGGCCGGCGGCGTGCGGCAGACGGACATCGACGAGTACAACCGGCAGACGGCCGAGGACCTGGCGCACATCCGCGACTTCATCATCCTGCATTACCACGTGACGAACCGAGTCGACACGCCGTTCTGGCGCGAGTGCCGCGAGATGGAGGTGCCGGCCTCGCTGCGCCGGCGCATCGAGCTCTTCCGCGAGACGGCGCGCGTCTTCCGTGCGCCGAACGAGCTCTTTGCCGAGAACTCGTGGATCCAGGTCATGCTGGGGCAGGGCATCGTGCCCGCGCACCACCACCCGGTGGCAGACCTGTTGGGCGACGCGGAACTGGCGCGGTTCCTGGGCGAGATCCGCGACGACGTGAACCGCACCGTGGCTCGACTGCCGTTCCACCGCGACTACCTGCAGCGCGTCGGCGGCCGGCCGGGCGCGGCGCCCGTGCAGCGCTAGGCCAGCGGCTCGCGTGCTGCCGTTCCACCGCGGACCGACACGCCGCGCCGTGCTTGCCTGCGGCGCGTTCGGCGCGCTGCCCGCGCGGGCCACGGGGCGCCCGGTGCTCACCGTCGCGGCCTTCCCGCTGGTCGACGAGATCGTGCGCGCCGCGCTGCCGGCATGGCGCCAGCGCCAGCCCGGCGTCGACATCCACGTCGTCAGCCGCCAGTACGGCGACCACCACACCGCGATGACCACGGCACTGTCGACCTCGGCCCTGCTGCCCGACGTGATGGCCCTGGAGTCGAGTTTCGTCGGCCGCTTCGCGCACGGCACGGGGCTCGAAGACCTGGCGCGCGAGCCCTACGGCATCGGCCGTTTCCGTGCGCGCCTGGTGCCCTATGCCTACGACCAGGCCGTCACCCGCAGCGGCGCCGTGGTGGCCATGCCCACCGACATCGGGCCGGGCACGATGCTCTGCCGCGCCGACATCCTGGCCCGCGCGGGCGTCGAGCCCGAGGACCTGACGCGCTCGTGGGCGAGCTACCTGGACGCCGGCCGGCGCATCAAGGCCGCCACCGGGGCCTACCTGATCGCCAACGTGCAGCAGGTCAAGGACATCCTCATCCGCACCGGCCTGAAACCCGGCGAGAGCCTGTACTTCGACCAGGACTCGCGCGTGCTCGTCACGTCCGCACGCTTCGTGCGCGCCTTCGAGATCGCGCGCGAGCTGCGCCGCCAGCGGCTGGACGCGCGCGTCGCGGCCTGGTCCAACGAGTGGGCCGAAGGCCTCAAGCGCGGCACGCTGGCCACCGAGTTGTCGGGCGCCTGGCTGGTGGGCCAGCTGAGCAACTGGGTGGCGCCGCAGACGCGCGGGCTGTGGCGCGCGGCGCCGCTGCCCGAAGGTGCGCACGTGGCTTACGGCGGTGCGTTCTACGCGCTGCCGCGCCGCGCGGCGCCCGAGCGCAAGGCCCTGGCCTGGGAGTTCGTGCAGCTGATGACGCTCGACCGCGAACGGCAGCTGCAGGCCTTCAAGACGCACGATGCCTTTCCCGCGCTGCTCGAAACCCACGACGACGCGTTCTTCGAGCAGCCCGTGGCCTTTCTCGACGGCCAGCCCGCGCGCCTGCTCTGGCGCGACGCGGCCCGGCGCATCGGCGCCACGCCCGTGCACAAGCAGAACGGCTTTGCCGACGAAGTGATCGGCACCGAACTCGACCACGTGCTCGAACGTGGCAAGGACATCCGCACCGCCCTGGCCGACGCGCAGCGCCTGCTCGAGCGGCGTGCCCGCCGTTGAGCCCCCACCCGCGAGCCACAATGAAACACCTCTTCTGTCTGGCACCGCTGCTGCTTGCGGCCTGCGCCGGCTCGCCACTGCCAGCGGCCCCGTCCTCGTCGGACCGGCTGGGCGTGCCGCCGGGCTACACGCTGGTCTGGTCCGACGAGTTCAACACCGACGGCCTGCCCGAACCGTCGAAGTGGGCCTACGACACCGGCATGAACAAACAAGGCTGGCACAACCGCGAGCTGCAGTACTACAGCGGGCCACGCGCCGAGAACGCCGAAGTGCAGGGCGGCCGCCTCGTGATCACCGCGCGCAAGGAGCAGCGCCGCGACGCCGCCGACTGGGGCGGGCAGGGCTACACCTCGTCGCGCCTGTTCACCGCCGGCAAGGCCGCGTGGACCTACGGCTACTTCGAGGTTCGCGCCCGCTTTCCCTGCGGCAAGGGCACCTGGCCGGCGATCTGGATGCTCAACAGCGCCATGGTCTGGCCCGCCGGCGGCGAGCTCGACATCGCCGAGCTGGTGGGCCGCGAGCCGGACAAGGTCTTCAGCACCGTGCACACCACGTCAGGCAGTGGCGGCAAGGGCTCGGGCGCCGCGACCACGGTGCCCGACGCCTGCACCGCCTTCCACACCTACCAGATGCACTGGACGCCGCGGCAGGCCCGCTTTGCCATCGACGGCAGGACGCACTTCGTCCACGTCAACGCCGGCACCGGCCAGGCGCAATGGCCTTTCGACGGCCCTCAGTTCCTGATCCTGAACATCGCCGTGGGCGGCGACTTCGGCGGCGCCGTGGACGACGCCATCTTCCCGGTGCGCATGGAGGTCGACTACGTGCGCGTCTACCAGCGCGCCCGCTGAACCGACTACCCGCTGCTGCAGGCGCGGGCGTCGCCGCGGCTCAGGCCGGCACGGAGGGCAGGCCCGACAGCGCCATCGCGAGTTCGGCTTCGTCGTAGGGCTGGTCGACCAGCTTGCCGCCGAAGTAGGCCTGGTAGGCGCTCATGTCGAAGTGGCCATGGCCGCAGAGGTTGAACAGGATCACGTCGCTGCGCCCCTCGGCCTTGCAGCGCAGCGCCTCCACGATGGCGCCCTTCACCGCGTGGTTGGCCTCGGGGGCCGGCACGATGCCCTCGGCACGCGCGAACAGCACGCCGGCCGCAAAACACTCGGTCTGGTGGTAGGCCGTGGCCTCGATGAGGTCCAGCGCCTTCAGGTGGCTGACCAGCGGCGCCATGCCGTGGTAGCGGAGGCCGCCGGCGTGGAAACCCGGCGGCGTGAAGGTGCTGCCCAGCGTGTGCATCTTGGTCAGCGGCGTGAGGTGCGCGGTGTCGCCGAAGTCGTAGGCGAACTTGCCGCGCGTCAGGCTCGGGCAGGCCGCGGGCTCGACGGCGACGATGCGGCGCTGCTTGGTCTTGCCCTTGCCGCGCAACTGCTGGCCGACGAAGGGAAAGGCGATGCCCGCGAAGTTGCTGCCGCCGCCGGTGCAGCCGACGATGACGTCGGGGTCGTCGCCGGCCATTTCCAGTTGCAGCATCGCTTCCTGGCCGATGATGGTCTGGTGCATCAGCACGTGGTTGAGCACCGAGCCCAGCGCGTACTTGGTGTCGTCGTTCGTGGCCGCCACTTCCACCGCCTCGCTGATGGCGATGCCGAGAGATCCCGGGTGGTCCGGGTTCTGCGCCAGGATGGCGCGGCCGGCGTTCGTCAGCGGGCTGGGGCTGGCCACGCAGGTGGCGCCGTAGGTTTCCATCAGCGCGCGGCGGTAGGGCTTCTGGTCGTAGCTCACGCGCACCTGGAAGACCTGCACCTGGATGTCGAACAGCGCCCCGGCGAAGGCCAGCGACGAACCCCATTGCCCGGCGCCCGTCTCGGTGGCGAGCTTCTTCACGCCGGCCTGGGCGTTGTACCAGGCCTGCGGCACGGCGGTGTTGGGCTTGTGGCTGCCGGCGGGCGAGACGCCCTCGTACTTGTAGTAGATCTTGGCCGGCGTGCCCAGCGCCTTCTCCAGCCGGTGCGCACGCACCAGCGGGCTCGGGCGCCAGAGCTTGAAGACCTCGCGCACGGGCTCGGGGATGGCGATCTCGCGCTCGGTGCTCACCTCCTGAAGGATGAGCTCCATCGGAAACAGCGGCGCCAGGTCTGCGGGGCCTACCGGCTGCATCGTGCCGGGGTGCAGCGGCGGCGCGCAGGGCACCGGCAGGTCCGCCATGATGTTGTACCAATGCGTGGGCATCCGGCTCTCGTCGAGCAGGAACTTCGTCGGCGCGCTCATCTCGGGCTTCCTGTTCAGTGGCTGTGCAGCTTCTCGCCGGCCTTCAGCCGGTACACCGTGCCGCAATACGGACAGCGGCCTTCACCGGTGGTGGCCACGTCGATGAAGACCTTGGGGTGCTGGTTCCACAGCGTCATCTTCGGGTTGGGGCAGAAGGTGACACCCGGCCCAACGAGGTCGGCAGCGGCGAGTTCGACGAGGGCTTTGGGTTCGGCCATGGTGATGCTCAGACGGCGGTCAGCCACTCGGCGTACTTGGGGTTGCGGCCGTTCACGATGTCGAAGAAGGCGGACTGGATCTTCTCGGTGATGGGACCGCGGCTGCCGCTGCCGATCTCGATGCGGTCGAGCTCGCGGATCGGGGTCACCTCGGCGGCGGTGCCGGTGAAGAAGGCCTCGTCGGCGATGTAGACCTCGTCTCGCGTGATGCGCTTTTCCACCAGCTTCAGGCCGAGGTCGTCGCAGATGTGCAGGATGGTGTCGCGCGTGATGCCGTTCAGCGCTCCAGCCGACAGGTCCGGCGTGTAGACCACGCCCTTCTTGATGACGAACAGGTTCTCGCCCGCGCCTTCGCTGACGAAGCCTGAAGGATCCAGCAGCATGGCCTCGTCGTAGCCCTCGTCCGTGGCCTCCATGTTGGCCAGAATGCTGTTGGTGTAGTTGCTCACCGCCTTGGCCTGCGTCATCGTGATGTTGACGTGGTGGCGCGTGTAGCTGCTGATCTTCACGCGGATGCCGCGTTTCATGCCCTCTTCGCCGAGGTAGGCGCCCCAGGGCCAGGCCGCGACCATCAGGTGGATGGTGTTGCCCTTGGGGCTGACGCCCAGCTTCTTGTCGCCTATCCACACCAGCGGGCGCAGGTAGCAGCTTTCGAGCTTGTTCTCGCGCACCACGGTGCGCTGCGCCTCCATCACCTGCGCCGGCGTGAAGGGGATCTGCATGCGCAGGATCTTGGCGCTGTTGAACAGGCGCTCGGTGTGTTCCTGCAGCCGGAAGATGGCCGTGCCCTGCGCCGTGTTGTAGGCGCGCACCCCTTCGAAGGCCCCGCAGCCGTAGTGCAGCGTGTGGCTCAGAACGTGGATCTTGGCGTCGCGCCATTCGACGAGCTGGCCGTCCATCCAGATCTTGCCGTCGCGGTCGGACATCGACATGGGAGCTCCTTGGGGCAATCGTGGGGTGAAGCGAACGATTTTAGGTCCGGGGCGCTTCGGGTTCCGCGGCCTTGCGCTTCAGCGTCCACGCCGTGACGCGCCCGTCGACGAGCTGTACCTCCACCTCGTCGCCGCCCTCGTCGGCCCAGGCCCAGGTCTCGGGTTCGTCGGCCACGCGGCGGCCCAGGCTGCGCGTGAACTTCAGCACCGCGGGCAGGCGCATGCCCCGCTGCAGATGGGCGTTCAGCATCACGGCGTTCGGCACCAGGCCGACCGGGCGCGCCGACGCGATGCGCAGCACGCGCAGCGACTGGCTGAACTGCAGCAGCAGCCAGAACATGACGACGGTGACAGCCAGCGCCACGCCCTTCCAGCCATAACCGACGTAGCCGGCGGCCACGGCCGCCACCGCCAAGCCCCAGCCGAGCCAGGCGCCGTTCACCGGCGAACCCCCGCCGGCGTGGCCGGGGCCTTCGCGGAGAATCGAGCGGATGACGGGCTTGCAGACATGGGTGATCAATCTCGACAGGGCGCCTGACCGCCTGGCCCGGGTGCATGCGCAACTGCAGCACCTGCAGTTGCCTTTCACACGGCTGGCTGCGGTGGACGCTCGTGCGCTGACGCCCGAACAACGCGCGGCACTGGACGAGCCCGCCTACCGCCGCAAGCACGGCATGAGCCCGGTGCTGGGCGAGCTGGGATGTTACCTGTCGCACGTGGCAGTGATGCGCGCCTTCCTGGCCAGCGACGCCGCGTTTGCGCTGGTGCTGGAAGACGACGTGCTGCTGCAGGACAGCCTGCCGGCCGTGCTGCAGGGGCTGATGGCGCACCCCGGGCGCTGGGACGTGGTGAAACTCTCGGCCGTGCACCGCGGCACACCCATGCCTTACCTCGAAGTGGCACCGGGCCACCAGCTGGCGGTGATGCTCAGCCGCTGCACCGGCAGCAGCGCCTACCTGATGAACCGCCGCGCCGCGCAGGCCTATCTGCGCGAGCCGGGTGGCCTGCTGCCGATGCAGCTGCCCTACGACCATGTCTTCGACCAAGGCTGGCGCTTCGGGTTGAAGGTGCGCCTGGTGACGCCGCAGCCCTGCGGGCACGACGCGCAGATCGAATCGACCATCGGCACCTCGGCCGGCACGGCGCGCAAGTTCCCGTGGACGCAGCGCGGCAGCACCTACGCCTACCGGTTGGGCAACGAGGCGCGGCGGCTGACCTACGGGTTGCGCGAGACGCTGCGCGAGCGGCTGGCGTAGCCGCGGCCCAGGCGTCACCGATCAGACCCTTCCGCAGGCCCCCGAAGCGCGATCGGCAGGGCCCTGCCATCATCCGGGCACGTGGTGACGGCGTGTCGTGCCGACGCGCCATTGCCTGCCCCCGTTTCTTCCGGCTTGCTGGCCGCCAACTTCGTCCGAACTTCATCCCCCGAACATGTCGACCTGCATTTCAGTCTCCTGCGATCGACCGCGCCTTGTAGCCCGGCCGGGATCTCCTTTCGCGCCCCATCGCTGGGCTCGTCGCGCCCTCGTCGGGCTGTGCGCCGCCTGCCTGCTGCCGGTGGCCGCGCTGGCGCAGGCGCCGAGGGCGCCGGCCAGTCCCGCGGCGGTCTCCCCGCCCTCTTCGCTGCCCGCCGGCCTGAGCCGGGTCACCTCGGTGGAGGGCATCACCGAGTACCTCCTGCCCAATGGCCTGCAACTGCTGCTGGTGCCCGACGACGCCAAGCCCACGACGACGGTGAACCTGACTTTCCGGGTTGGCAGCCGGCACGAGAACTACGGCGAAACCGGCATGGCGCACCTGCTGGAGCACATGCTGTTCAAGGGCACGCCCAGGAACCGCAAGGTGTGGGCCGAATTCACCAAGCGCGGCCTGCGCGCCAACGGCACCACCTCGTACGACCGCACCAACTATTTCGCCAGCTTTGCGGCCAACGACGACAACCTGCGCTGGTACCTGAGCTGGCAGGCCGACGCGATGGTGAACAGCTTCATCGCCCGCGAAGACCTCGACACCGAGATGACCGTGGTGCGCAACGAGTTCGAGTCGGGCGAGAACAGCCCCGGGCGCGTGCTGCTGGAGAAGACCCTGGCCACCATGTACCAGTGGCACAACTACGGCAAGAGCGTCATAGGCGCGCGCAGCGACATCGAGAACGTCGACATCCCACGCCTGCAGGCCTTCTACCGGCAGTACTACCAGCCCGACAACGCCACCCTCATCGTCACCGGCAAGTTCGATGTCGACAGGGTGCGGGGCTGGGTGACGCAATACTTCGGCGCGCTGCCGCGGCCACAGCGCGTGCTGCCAACCACCTACACGCTCGATCCACAGCAGGACGGCGAGCGCCAGGTCACGGTGCGCCGCGTCGGCGGTACGCCGCAGGTGTACATGACCTACCACGTGCCGGCGGGCTCGCACCCCGACTTCGCGGCCGTGCAGCTGCTGTCGATGGTGCTGGGCGACACGCCGGGCGGCCGGCTGCACAAGGGCCTGGTGGAAGCGAGGTTGGCGGCGCAGGCTTTCGCGAGCGCCTGGACACTGGCCGAGCCGGGACCGCTGATCCTGGGCGCCGGCCTCGCGCCGGGGCAGGACATCGATCGGGCACGGATCACCATGGCGTCCATCGCCGACGGCCTGACCACCGAGCCGGTGACCGCCGAGGAACTGGAGCGGGCGCGCACCGCCTGGCTGAACGCCTGGGACCGCGCCTTCACCGACCCCGAAGAGGTCGGCGTGAGTCTTTCCGAGGCCGTCGCCAACGGCGACTGGCGGCTCTACTTCCTGCAGCGCGACCAGGTGCGCAAGCTGACCCTGGTCGACATGCACCGCGTGGCCGGCACCTGGCTCAAGCGAGACAACCGCACGGTGGGCATCTACCTGCCGGCCACCGACCTGCAGCGCGCGCCGAAGGGCGAGAAGGTGGACGTGGCGGCACTCGTCAAGGACTACCGCGGTGACCCCGGCGTGGCGCAGGCCGAGGCCTTCGACCCCACGCCGGCCACGCTGGACGCGCGCACGCAGGTCACCCGCGTGGGCGGCCTCAAGGTCGCCCTGTTGCCGAAGACCACGCGCGGCCGGGTCGTGCAGGCGCGGCTGGCGCTGCGCCTGGGCGACGAGAAGAGCCTGTTCGGGCAGGACAGCGTGGCGAGCTTCACGGCACGCCTGCTCGACAAGGGCGGCGCCGGACTGACGCGGCAGCAGATCGCTGACGAATTCGAAAAGCTGCAGGCCGAGGTGGCCTTTGGCGGCAGCGGGCAGACCCTGTCGGTGAACATCAACACCCGGCGCGAACGCCTGCCTGCGGTGCTGCTGCGGGTGGGCCGACTGCTGCGCGAGCCGGCCTTTCCGGCCGAGCCGCTGGAAGAAGCGCGCCAGCAGTCGCTGGCCGCCATCGAACGCCAGCGCAAGGAGCCCGACGCAATCATCGCCAACCGGCTGGCGCACCATGGCAACCCCTATCCGCGCGGCGACCTGCGCCACGCGCGCAGCTTCGACGAACTGGAACAGGACGTGAAGGCAGTGGACATCGGGAAGGTGAAGGCCTTCCACCGACGCTTCTACAGCGCGGCCCAGGGCGAATTCAGCGCCGTGGGCGACATGGACGCCGCCGCCGTGCGCCAGGCGCTGGAGACCGCCTTCGGCAACTGGCGTGCACCGGCCGACGGCGTGTTGCCCTTTGTGCGCATCCCGCAGCCGCTGGTGGCCGCGCCGGCGCAGCGTTTCGTGGCTACAACCCCGGACAAGGCCAACGCCAACCTGCGCGGCCGGCTGTCGCTGCCGCTGTCGGACCGCCACCCCGATCACGCCGCGCTGATGACGGCCAACTTCATCTTCGGCCTGGGTGGCAACTCACGGCTGTGGACGCGCATCCGCGAAACCGACGGCCTGAGCTACGACGTGCGTTCGGTGCTCAGCTGGAGCGCAATCGACGACAACACGGGCTGGGAGGTAAGTGCGATCTTCGCGCCGCAGAACCAGTCGCGCGTGGAAGCGGCCTTCCGGGAAGAGCTGGCGCGTTCGCTGCAGGACGGCTTCACGCAGCAGGAACTGGACGAAGGCCGCAACGCGTTGCTGAACTTCCGCCGCCTGTCACGCGCGCAAGACGACGCCGTGGCCGGGGCGCTGGTGAACAACTTGTACCTGGACCGCCGCTTCGCCTTTGCGCAGCAGGTGGACGACGCCATCGCCCGTCTGACAGTGGAGCAGATCAACGCGGCCTGGCGCAAGTACATCGACCCGGCACGCCTGACCTTGGCCTGGGGGGGTGACTTCAAGGCCCCGTGAACCGACTGGGCATCGATGACACCGGCTCTGGCGTGGCATGAGCCGCGTGCTGGACGAGCGGGGATGTCGCCTGTCGCACGCGGCTGTGATGCCCGCGCAGCGCTCAGGCGGTCATGTCCTGCTCTGTGCGGCCGACGCGCCCGGTGCGCAGCGCATCGGCCCAGTCGCCGCGGCCCTGCACCTCGGCTTGCGCTGCTGCCGCTTCCCAGTCGTAGACGACCTGGCGCAGTTGCACGTGCCAGCGCGGGCCATTGCCTTCGATCAGCGCATAACGGGCATGCGGTGAGCCCGACTCGTTGACGTGCGGGCGGCCGTGGTCGTCGTCGAAGGCCGGCAGGCCTACGCTGCCGGGGTTGAGCACCTGCACCGGGCCCGCAGGCAGCTCGACGGTCATCACGCGCTGCAGGTGCGAGTGGCCGCACAGCACCAGCACCGCGCCCGGCTCGCCGAGGCGGCGCGCGACTTCCTGCGGCGTCGCTTCGCGCTGGCCGGCTTCGTCCACTGTCTGCAGCAGGTACTTCAGGTCGCTGGTCGGTGTGCCGTGGACACACAGCACGCCCGGGGTCGGACGCAGCTGGGCTGGCAGGTCGGCCAGCCAGGCCCGGTGCACCGGGGTCAGCCGTTCGGCAGCGTACCGGTCGCTGGCGCCCAGCTGGTCCGGTGCCTGCGTCAGCAACTGGCGTTCGTGGTTGCCGGCCATCGTGGTCCAGCCGCGGGCCATCAGCCAGTCGGCGGTCTCGGTGGGCCACAGCGGGCCGCTGAGGATGTCGCCCAGGTTCAGCCAGCCGTCGACACCGCCCAGCGCCGCGGCATCGGCTACCACGGCCTGCAGCGCCGGCAGGTTGCCGTGGATGTCGGAGACGACGCCCCAGCGCATGTCGGTCGCTCCGGCGCTACAGGCCGCGCACCACGTCGATGGCCTGCTCGATGCGCTCCACCGCGTGCACCGTCAGCCCTTCGATCGGTTTCTTCGGCGCGTTGGCCTTGGGCACCACGGCGACGCTGAAGCCCAGCTTGGCGGCTTCCTTCAACCGCTCCTGGCCGCGCGGCGCGGGCCGCACCTCGCCGGCCAGGCCGACCTCGCCGAAAGCAATGAAGCCGCGCGGCAGCGCCTTGCCACGCAGGCTGCCCTGGATGGCCAGCAGCACCGCCAGGTCGGCCGCCGGCTCGCCGATGCGCACACCGCCGACCGCATTGACGAACACGTCCTGGTCGAGGCAGGCCACGCCGGCATGGCGGTGCAGCACGGCCAGCAGCATGGCCAGGCGGTCGCGGTCCAGGCCCACGCTCAGACGCCGCGGGCTGGGCCCGCCACTGTCGACCAGGGCCTGGATTTCCACCAGCAGCGGCCGTGTGCCTTCCAACGTCACCAGCACGCAGGTGCCAGGCACCGGTTCACCGTGGGTGGACAGGAAGATGGCGCTCGGGTTGCTCACGCCCTTCAGCCCGCGTTCGGTCATTGCGAAGACACCGATCTCGTTCACAGCGCCGAAGCGGTTCTTGATGGCGCGCACGAGGCGGAAGCTGCTGTGGGTGTCGCCCTCGAAGTAGAGCACCGTGTCGACGATGTGCTCCAGCACCCGCGGCCCGGCCAGCGCGCCTTCCTTGGTGACGTGGCCCACCAGCACCACCGTGCAGCCGCGGGTCTTGGCCAGGCGCGTGAGCTGGGCCGCGCACTCGCGCACCTGGGCCACGCTGCCGGGGGCGGAATTGAGCTGGTCGCTGTAGACGGTCTGGATCGAGTCGATGACACAGAACGCGGGGTCTTCGGCCTCGATGGCAGCGACGATCTTCTCGAGCTGGATCTCGGCCAGCACGCGCACCTTCGTGCCCGGCAGCCCCAGCCTCTTCGCGCGCAGCGCGATCTGTGCGCCGCTTTCCTCGCCCGTCACGTACAGCACCTTCATCTGCGACGACAGCGCGTCCACCGCCTGCAGCAGCAGCGTGCTCTTGCCGATGCCGGGGTCGCCGCCGATCAGCACCACCGCGCCTTCGACGATGCCGCCGCCGAGCACGCGGTCGAGCTCTTCCTGCCCGGTGGGCGTGCGCGCGATGTCCGCGGCCTCGATCTCGCTCAGCGTGGCCACGGGCTGGCTCTTCGCCAGCGCCTGAAAGCGGGTGTTGCGCGTGGCCGGGCCGGCGGCTTCCGCCACCGTTTCGTCGAGCGTGTTCCAGACCTTGCAGTGCGGGCACTGGCCGAGCCACTTGGCATTCGTGCCGCCGCATTCGCGGCAGGTGTAGATCGTCTTGGCCATGGGTCGATGCTAGACATGATGGTCGCCGTGTAGGGAAGGCGGCCGGTCTCCAACACCGTAGATTGCACGCCAAGGCGTGCAGAGCTACATGCTGTGACTGGCGTCGTCAGCAACCAGGAGACCGACCATGGAAGAGCGTACCAATATTCACGTGGGCCTGGACGTCCACAAGGACAGCATCAGCGTTGCTGCCGCAGAACCGGGCCGAGCGCCGGGGCGCTTGATCGGCAAGCTGACACACGATCTGAACAAGCTGGTCAAGGTGTTGGCCAAGATCGGTAAGGCCGAGCAACTGCATATCGTGTACGAGGCTGGACCGACCGGGTTCGGGCTGCAGCGCGCCTTGACGGAGAAGGGCTACATCTGCGAGGTCATTGCCCCATCGCAGATTCCGCGGCGCCCTGGTGACCGAGTCAAAACCGATGGGCGCGACTGCATGCAACTGGCGGAATGCTCACGCGCCGGACAGTTGAGTGCCGTAGGGATACCCGACCCGAGCGACGAGGCGATCCGCGACCTGGCGCGGGCACGCGAAGACGCCGTCAATAGCCGCGTGCAAGCCCGACACCAACTCAAGGGCTTCTTGCTGCGCCACGACGTTCGCTACACCGGCAAGACTTCGTGGAGCATCGCCTACTCCCGCTGGCTGTCGACACTGAACTTCGGCGCCGGCGCTACACAGACGGCGTTCACCGAGTAGTGGCGCGCCGTTGAGGCTGCCGACGAGCGAGTCGAGCGGCTGACGAAGGCGCTGGAGGGCTCGATCTCGGGATGGCGCTTTGCCTCGGTAGTCGGCGCATTGCAGGCGCTTCGTGGGGTGGCCGCAATCACGGCGATCAGCCTGACAGCGGAGATTGGAGACCTCGGGCGCTTCTCGCATCCGCGAAAGCTCATGGGTTATCTCGGTCTGGTTCCTTCGGAGCAGTCGAGTGGCGAGCGAACGAGCCGCGGCAGCATAACCAAGACGGGCAATGCCCACGCACGCAGGCTGCTGACTGAGGCAGCCTGGAACTATCGCTTCAAGGCTCGAATCGGGCGAGAAGCGCTGGCTCGACAGGAAGCGCTGTCGGAGTCGATCCGCACGACCGCATGGAAGGCGCAGTTGAGGCTGACCCAACGATTTGCCGCGCTGCGCGATCGTGGCGTGCAGATCAACAAGGCCTGCGTGGCCGTAGCGCGTGAGCTGGCCGGCCGGACGGCAAGCCAACGCCTTTCTTGTTTCGCTTCTACGAAGCGGCTGTTCGTGATCTCACACACCCGGCAATTTTCGGGTACTGACGTCGGACCGGTTTTGAGAAGGCTGCCAGCGAAGCGCGCGCACGCCGTCGGCGACGACGTGGCGCGACAACATCGAGCCGCCCTACGTGTTAGCGACGCACAGCGCCCCTTTGGGGCCGAGAGAAGGCCGTCGTTCAGCTCTGCGCCGTCGCGTGAGCGTCGTGCTCAGCAGGAGACGACTCGAGATGATGGCGACCAGCTGCTCGAACGGCAGCACTGGGCGCCAGGCCGCACGACTCTCGGACAGTGGCGGCATCGGGTGAATACCGAACCGCGGCGCGCGTGGCGCAGGCGATGATGCGGAGCTCTTTCTCTTCAGCGCCACGTCCTACCTCCCAGGAGACCCCGATGCCCCGAACCCTCGCCGTCACCACCGCCGTCGCCGCCGCGGCGCTGCTGAGCGCCTGCGCGAGCACGCCACCCTCCGGGCCGATGAGCTTCTTCGTCACCAGTGCGGGCCTGGGCAACGGGGCTGACCTCGGGGGACTGCCGGGTGCCGACGCGCACTGCCAGAAGCTGGCCGCTGCTGTCGGGGCCGGCAGCCGGACCTGGCGCGCGTACTTGAGTGTGCCCGGTGTCGGGGCCACGCCCACCGCCCCGGCCGTGCCACAGGTGGACGCACGCTCGCGCATCGGCAACGGCCCCTGGTTCAACGTGCGGGGCGAGCTGGTCGCGGCCAGCGTGGCCGACCTGCACGAAGGCCACGACAAGCTCACCAAGGCCACGGCCATCGACGAGCGCGGAGCCGGCGTGAACGGCGTCGGTGACCAGCCCAACCAGCACGACATCCTCACGGGCTCGCGCCCCGACGGCACGGCCTTCTCGCCGCGCGGGGACACCACTTGCCGCGCTTGGACGAGCAGTAGCGACGAGGCGGGCCACGCGGCCGTCGTTGGCCACAGCGACCGCCGCGGTCTGGTCGACGCGCCCTGGGCGCGGTCGTGGAACTTCGCGCACCCGACGGCGGGCTGCAGCCAGCGGGCTCTGGTGAGCACCGGTGGCGCCGGACGCTTCTACTGCTTCGCGAGCAACTGACACTTCCGGCCGCCGGCGCAGCCCTGTTTTTCGGCCTAGGGCGCACCACCCTATTGGAGCCTTGCCGCGAGCCTAGCCGCCGCACTCACGGCCGCCGCCGCACGCACGGGCGATAGGCAATCCAATCGCCCTCGGGTCAGCTCGAGACGTGGACCGGGACCAGGGCAGCAACAGCCGACAGTGCCGTGAAGTTCCTCGATGAGCGCGCGTTGACTTCCGGAGTGCCTTGCATCGGGTGCCTGCGTTGGGACTTGATTGGCAGCTTTAGGGCGGCCAGATCAAAACAGCGCATGTCGGCTCCGGGTCGGCCAGCGCCGGTCGGCCGCGCGATCTCACCGCCGTAGAGCTGACCCCCAAGTTGAGCGGCCGGTAAGCCGACGTCCGCGGTCGGCAATGAACGACCCAAACCTGCCCGCCGGGTTGCTCCAAAGCAGCCGGACGGCAAGACATCGCTTTTCTTGATTCGCTTCTACGAAGCGGCTGTTCGTGACCTCACACAGCCGGCCAGAAGCGGCCCTGCGGGAAACACGCGACAAGCGGAGACTCCGCGGCTTCCCGTTACGCAAACCGTCAGCGATCGCCCCTGCCGCCAAGAGGCGGCCTGACCGGCCGTGTGCCGGGCGGCCGCGAACTCAGGCGGTCTGGAGTTCTGCCTCGCGGCTTTGCCGCGCAGTGTGGCCCGGCAACACGACCCGGTCCTCGGAAGTATCGATGGCGACGCCCAGGGCCATGACTTCGCTCGCCGACAACCCGAACATGCGCTTGAAGGAACTGCTCAGATGCGCAGAGCTCGAGAACCCGGCTTCCAGCGCAGCGACGGTGAGGTCTCTGCCCTGTGCGATCGAGCGCATCACGAGAGCCATTCGCCTCCACAACCGATACCGCCGGAACGGCAGACCCACTTCGGCATCAAAGCGCGCCCGGAATCGCGACGGAGACAGACAGGCCAGTTCGGCGGCCTCCTTGATTCGCCCGAAGGCGTCTGGACGCCTCTCCACCTCAAGGATGACTTTGGCGATTCGTGCATCGTTCGGAAGCTTGGGCTGAAGGCCGAACCCGGCAAAAGCTTCATTGATGCCGATTCCCGGGCCCGCTTCAAGCAGTCGCCGGCGGCCACTGTCCAACTGCGCTTGACCCAACGGATGGCGGCGATCCGTCAGGGGATCCAGGTACAAAAAGACCATGGGGCCGCTGCCCTTGAGGTGGTGCAGCGTTTCGGAAGGGATCAGCACCGAGACGCATGACTGCCACGCCGACCAATCGGTCGATCGACCCCAGGTCCTCAACTCGAACGGCTCTCCGATCGCCACCGCGATGGTGGCTGCGACGTTCAGGTGCGGTGCAAGACGCAGCCCGGGACCGATGTACATGGCACGAGCCGGCGCGACACAGATCCGCGGAACGACAGGCGCTTCTTGAAAGCGCCCAGGAGTGGACATCGCCAAGATGCCTCCGTCGGGTTCGATCGGACTGACCCCCATGCAAGACCATCCTGCTCTTGAAGGTTGATTACATGAAATACGTTAGCGTCATCGCTCTTCTCATTGCTGGTCTCATCCATTTGCTGCCGGTGCCTGGTGTGATGGGCGCTACAGCGTTGGCGCGACTGTACGGCGTCGAGGTTGTGGACCCCAACACCGCCATCCTTCTCCAGCATCGGGCGCTGCTGTTCGGCGTCCTGGGGGTCTTGATGCTGGGCGCCATCGCAGTTCCGGGCCTGCGAGTGACTGTGCTGGCCGTCGCGCTTTGCAGCGCCGCGAGCTTCATCGTGGTGGCGCTTTGGGTCGGCGGCTACAACGCGGCCATCGGGAGAGTGGTCACCGCAGATGTCGTCGCATCGGTTCTCCTCGCGGCAGGTTTGTGTGCCGAACTCTGGCTGGGGCGGCAGCGCGCCTGACTCCATCGAGTCACGCGATGACCCGGCACCCTGGTGATCTCTGGGGGTCGCGCGCCGCGGATTGGGCCGATGAGGGGTGCCGGTGACAAAGCCGCTGACTGCTTGCAGAGCTCGCTGATGTCCGCTCAGGGTCGAGATGGAATGGACACCGCCCCTTCTCCGACGTGAGCCATCGGCGGGGCGAGCAGGGGTGGGCTGTGCCAGTGGTGACTCGACAACCACCCCTTGCAGAACGGAGGTCCCGAGATGCCGCCACGACGCGGACTAGATGTGCCAGCGAGTGTTCCAGGCTGGTGCGGTGATCTGGTGGATCGTGAGCGCGGTCGGGCGCAATGACTTGTCCAGACCTGCCGGCCTCGGGTCGAGTCGCCGGAGGCCTGTGGCAGTGCGCACTGGTGGGCGCGCAAGATCAAGTCGTGGGGCACGAAGTTGTCCTCCTGCACGCCAAGTTCATTCGACCCTTCGTGCAGACGAACAAGACTGACGGGCGGATGCGCGTGCCATCTGGCGGCTGTGCAGCCGGGCATGCGAACCGTGGCGGCGAAGACGGAGGACCAACAGGCAATGTTGAGCCGCATCGCATCCGGTCGCTGTTGATCAGTTCAGGACGATGCAAGTGAATCAGCGCGGGATTGCTGTACGATTCGGCGCCAGCTCCGAGCTGGCCGGGTCGCTGGTCTAGCGGAAATCCGGTCGCGGATGGTGGAACTTGAGGAAGCCCTTCCGGGCGCGCTGATGTGTGGCCTCCAGGATCAGCTCAAGCGCATCGAAGGACTGCAGGCGGAGATCGATCAACTTGAGCACCGTATCGGCGCCTGGCAGAAGCAGGACGCTGCCTGCCGGGCGATCTCCAAGCCTGGCATCGGTCGCCTGACCGCGACGGCGCTGGTAGCGACCATGGGCGATGCCGCGACGTTCAAGTCCGGCCGCGAATTTGCTGCATTCCTGGGACTCGTGCCTCGCCAGAGCGGCACAGGAGGAAAGGTGCGTCTGGGTTCCATATCGAGCGAGGGGACCCATATCTGCGCACATTGCTCATCCACGGCGCACGATCGGTGCTGTGCCACACCAAGGTGCCGACGCAATGGCAAAGCGCGATCCAGGAGCGACGACCGGCCAACGTAGCTGCAGTGGCCGTGGCCAGCAAGATGGCTCGAACGGCGTGGGCAATCCTTGCTCACGGGCAGGCCTACCGGCGCGACTACGTGAGCCTGCGACCACGTAGTCAGCAGCAGTACCAAGATTGGTTGCTGAGGTTGATTCGAATGTGATGGCAAACAGGTCGGACCGCGAGAACGCAAACCTGAACACGGCCTGTGCTTCGAAGCACGCGGTCGAGATGAGGACGTTCTTGGCGAAATCCATCAGGGCCCGCAGGCTTCGGCTTGCAAGACAAGGCCGGATATAAGACTGCAGCCAGTACCTCGTTGAGGCGTCACACGAAAATCAGCTTGGCAAACTGGGCGGTGTCCATATAAGGCTGTGTGAGAACTGCTAATCGGCCCTACCTTCGGTCGAGTAGGCGATTCAAATTCGGCATTGGGCTATTTCGCCATCCAGGGTTCGGTGACCGAATGCGTTTGGCCCAGGGCTGAATTCAGCGATTGGTCATAACAAGGCTCACGCGCCCGCCAACTTCATCGCCTTCACGTTTTGGCAGAGTGATCATGCTGGGTTGTTGCCGGCAGGTTGATTAGGGTACAGCACCAGGTCTTCCGGGGCGCCCACCAGGCAGGTGTAGGTCGCGGGATCTTTGCTCGGGCTTGCCATCCAGACGGGCCTGCATGATGTCCAGCACCGCCCGTGCGGGGGCTCCGGCCGGTCGGCTTGCGCCTGTGGGCACTGTGGGCCCAGGTGTAGACGTGTCAACGCATGCCGTTCTCGCGCGAGTGGTGCCTGGGAGCGGGCGCGGGCAAGAGTCGCTTTGCTGACGGCCTTCAGCCTTAGTGGCGCGGCGGGCACGGGCGACCCCTGAGGCCAGGTCCGGCCCAAGACGGGCGATGAGTCGATCTGTCTGGTCCACCGCTGGGCGCGCGCGACCAGGCTGCCGGCGGGCCGTGGGGGGCAGGGGGGGGGGCGCGTAGGGGTGGGGGGGGCGGGCGGGCGGTCGCGAGTGTTGGTCGGCGCCGGCATCTCTCGCGGTGCGCACTGCTGCGCCTGACCAACTTTCGAGCGGTGGCTTGCAGTCCAGGGCGTGCGGCGCGGGTCAGTGCACCAGAGCGCGGATGCTCTCTTGACTCGCGCGCTGGCCGCGGGGGCGAGGGGTCGGGTTGTTGACCGCCTTGAACTTGCTGCCGTCCACAGCCACCGCGCCCTGCGACAGCAGCGGCTGGCGGCAGATCGACCGAGTGACGGAAGCGTTGCGGATTCCAGCGGGGCGGCGGAAGTCGGCAATCGTCTGAGGGCGCCAGGCGCCCAGTCAACGGGTGCGCTGGGGAGGCGCGGGGATGGGGGTAGCCGAGAGACTCAGCGACGGGGGTCAGGGGGCCCGTAGTGGGGCATCGTGCCCTGGCCCGCGCAGATCGAGCCTGAACAAACGGTCGACACCAGGGGTTGTCCCGGCGCGCTCGTACCGGCTCCCGTGCTCGATATGTCTTCGAACTCTACGGATCTGATGACGTTGCAGTGAGGGGGTTTTCACACACCCTCGGTCGTCCACCGCCGGCCGGCCCCTTGTCACCACGGGCCGCGATGCGCACCAATGCAGTCGGCCGCTCCTCACACGACAGCGTGAGCTGGATCAGGCGGGTCGGACGCCAACAATCGATCACGCAGTTGGCCCGCCGCGAAGTCGATGAAGGCGCGGGTCTTCATCGGAAGTCTTCCCTGACCGGGGTAGATCAGGCTGGCTGGTACGGGTGGGGGCTCGTCCTCTGCAAGTACACGAACCAACCTGCCCTCGCGCAAGGCGTCGGCGACCTGATAGGACAGCACGCGGGTGAGCCCGATGCCGAGGACCGCTGCGGCGATGGCGGCATCGGCCGTCGAGACCGTCATGCGTGAGCGCACGGGCACTGCTCGGCGTTCGCCATCGCGGTCGACGAAAGTCCATGCCGTGGCGGCATCCAGACCGTCGAACGTGACGCAAGCGTGCGCCGCGAGTTCCTCCAGAGACAGCGGCGGGCCGAACCGCTCCAGATAGGCGGGGCTCGCGCACACCACGCGGCTGATCAGTCCCACCGGTGTCGCGACGAGGTTGCTGTCAGGCAGCGCGCCGATGCGCAGGGCGACGTCGACATGCTCCTCGATGAGGTTGACGTTGCGGTCGCCCAGGCGGAACTGGATGTCGACCTCGGGGTGCAGTTCCAGGAACGCGGCAGCCACTGGCACCACGTGCAGGCGCCCGAACACGATCGGCGCGGCCACCACGAGTTGGCCCTTGACCTTGGCGTAGGCACCAGAGGCGGCGCGCTCGGCCTCGTCGACCTGCTCCAGGATCTGTCGGCAGGCTGCGAGGTAGTCGCGCCCGGCGTCCGTCAGCACGAGCTTGCGCGTCGAGCGCGTGATCAGGCGCGTCCTCAGATGCGCCTCCAGGTCCGCGAGCTTGCGGCTCACGGTCGCCAGGGGCACGTTCAGGCGGCGTCCCGCCGCCGACAGGCTGCCGCCATCGACGATGGCAGCAAACACGGACATGGCATCCAGGCGATCCATTGTTCCAACATGTGAGAGAAAGATTCGCAGATTGTCTATCTAGTGGTCTTCAACGGGAATATCTACATTCTCTTCACCGGATTGCACCGGCTCAACCCACCCCCGGAGTCAACACCATGTCCCGCCTCAGCACCCCCGCCAGCATCGACGCCGCCCCTGCACCGGCCCGCCCGCAGCTCGAAGCCGTCAAGAAGCAGATCGGCAGCGTGCCGAACCTGTTCCGCCTGGTCGCCAACAGCCCGGCCGCGCTGGAGGGTTACCTCGGCATGTCCGGCGCCCTGGCCAAGGGCAGCCTGCCGGCGCCCACCCGCGAGCGCATCGCGCTGGCGGTGGCGCAGATCAACGGCTGCGGTTACTGCCTGTCGGCTCACACCTACATGGGCAAGAACCTGGCGAAGCTCAGCGACGCCGAGATCGCTGCCAACCGCCACGGCGGCTCGCTCGACCCGAGGGCCGACGCCGCAGTGCGTTTCGCCGCCAAGGTGGTCCGCGAGCGCGGGCACGTCACCGACGCCGACGTGCAGGCCGTGCGCATGGCCGGCTATGACGACGCACAGATCGTCGAGATCGTCCAGCACGTGGCGCTGAACACCTGGACCAACTACATCAACTCGGTGGCACAGACCGAGATCGACTTCCCCGTCGCGCAAGCGCTCGCGGCCTGAGCCATCCCGCCCAGCCTACGGGGTCGCGCTGCCTGGCGCGTGCCGACCTCGTGGGCCTCGGCCACCCACCTGGAGACCCTGCCATGTCCCGTCCGCCCCTGCCACCGTTCACGCTCGAGACCGCGATCCAGAAAGTGCGACTGGCCGAGGACGCCTGGAACAGCCGCGACCCGTCGCGCGTGGCACTGGCCTACTCGCCCGACAGCCGCTGGCGCAACCGGTCCACGTTCCTGCAGGGCCGCGCCGAGATCGAGGCGTTCCTCACGCAGAAGTGGCAACGAGAGCTCGACTACCGGCTCGTCAAGGAACTGTGGGCGTTCCAGGAGGACCGCATCGCGGTACGGTTTGCCTACGAATGGCACGACGCCGACGGTCAGTGGTTCCGCAGCTACGGCAACGAGAACTGGGCCTTCGACGCCGAGGGCCTGATGCACACGCGCATCGCCAGCATCAACGACCTGCCGATCGCCGAAGGCGAGCGCCTGTATCGCTGGCCGGCAGGTCGGCGGCCGGATGACCTCCCTGGGCTCACCGAACTGGGGCTGTGACCATGGACCGACCCGCAGCGTACGCCAGCGACGTGGCGTTCACCGACGTCGTCAAGGCCATCCAGGCGCGCAAGGGTTCGCGGCCGGCCTACAGCCGCATGGAGGAAGGCGGATCCTGGGAGCAGTCGATCACGCCGGAGCTGAAGACAGAGATCGAGGCCCAGATCAGCGTGTTCCTGGCCACCGCCAACGCGCAGGGCCAGCCCTACATCCAGCACCGCGGCGGGCCGGCCGGCTTCCTGAAGGTGCTGGACGAGCACACGATCGGATTCGCCGACTTCGCCGGCAACCGCCAGTACATCACGCAAGGCAACCTCGAAGAGAACCCGAAGGCCCACCTCTTCCTGATCGACTACGCCAACCGGCGCCGCATCAAGATCTGGGGCACGGCGCGCGTCGTCGAGAGCGACGAAGTCCTGCTGAAGCAACTGATGCCGGTGGGCTATCGGGCCAAGCCTGAACAGGTCATGCTCTTCACCGTCACGGCTTGGGACGTGAACTGCCCGCAGCACATTCCGCAGCGGATGGAGGCTGCGGACGTGCGCAGGGCCATTGAAGTCCGCGACCTGCGCATCGCTACGCTGGAGGCAGAAGTCAAACGCTTGCGCCAAGACTGAACGAACTTGATTCCGCGAATGACCGGTCTTGTGGGCAGTGACCGACTCCTGTGGGTCGGCATGTGACGGACACCTTCCCAAGTTCGGTGCCGCGAAGCGGCCGTCGAAGTTGCGCCGTCCGGAAGCAGCAACTCGTCACCGAGTGCAATCGACCCCCTGCCGTCCTTCGCCACGCGCAGTTCAAAGCCGCAAAGATGCTATGTGGGACTGACCAGGCGACCCCGGTGGACTACAACGGGGATTTCCAAACTTCTGAACGAAGGAGACGGAAATGCAGACAACGCAGATAGCCCCACAAAGCAAGGATTTGGCGAGCCAGGGCGGGCTGTACGTGAGCTTCGAGTTGGCCGACAAGACGTGGAAGTTGACGATCAGCGACAGCCGGCGCGGTCCGAGCCGATACTCCGTGGACGCCGGCGACACCGTTGCAGTGCTGGAGTGTTTGACCAAGGCCCGGACGCGCTGCGGCCTGAGCGCCGAGTGCAAGGTTCACACCTGCTACGAGGCCGGCCGCGACGGTTGGTGGCTGCACCGTTGGCTGATCGAGCAAGGCATCGACAACATCGTGGTCGACGCCGCGAGCATCGAGGTGAATCGGCGTGCCCGACGAGCCAAGACTGATCGCCTGGACGGCGACAAGCTGCTGATCATGCTGCTGCGGCACCATACCGGTGAGCGCGTGTGGTCGGTGCTGCGCGAACCGAGCGCCGAGGCCGAAGACGCGCGCCGCACGCACCGAGAGCTGGGCCGGCTGCTGCACGAACGCATTGCGCACACCAACCGCATCGGCTCGCTGCTGGTGCTGCACAACCTGCGCCCGCACATCGTCATCGGCGGGCGCGACTGGGCTGCCTGGTGGGACCACCACGGCGCACAGGTGCCGCCACTGCTGCGCGCAGAGATCGAGCGCGAGAGTGCGCGGTTGAAGCTGGTCAAGGATCAGATCAGGGCCTTGGAGGTTGCGCGGCGCCAGGAGATCGAGGATGGCAAGCAGCCGCTGGTCAAGCAACTGGTGCGGCTACGCGCCATCGGACCCAAGGGAGCCTGGGTGCTGGTCAAGGAGTTGTTCGGCTGGCGGGAGTTCGCCAACCGGCGCGAGCTGGCCGGGTGCGTCGGATTGGCGCCCACGCCCTACGCCAGCGGTGACAGCGAGATCGAGCAAGGCATCAGCAAAGCGGGCAACAGGCGGATACGAGCGATGCTGGTCGAGCAAGCCTGGAAGTGGCTGCAGTTGCAGCCCGACAGTGCGTTGACGCAGTGGTTCAACCGGCGCTTCGCGAGCGGAGGCAAACGCATGCGCAGGGTCGGCATCGTCGCCTTGGCGCGGCGCTTGGTGATCGCGCTGTGGCGCTACCTCAAGCATGGCGAGATCCCAGCCGGCGCGGTGCTCAAGCCGGTGGCTGTCTGAAGGCGACCAACGCCATTGCGATTCACGGCTTGGCGGCAAACGCATCAACGACATCATGAACGAAGGTCGACGCGCCCGAACCGGCAGCGGGTCACCACAAAGTGACCGTCCCCAAAGATGGGGCGCGTCGGTAACAGGGGTTTGCCAGCGCACTCTGCGCGTATGTTGCATGTGGTGTCGGACGCCTGCGTCCGACACGGATAGAAGCTTGTTCGAGCACTGGCTCGAACGCTCGACACCCCCCGACCTCAGTTCTGTTGAGCGCCAAGCTCAGGCCATACAGAAAATCGTAGGGACTTGGCCGCGGGCACCGCCCAGAAGACAGGCTTGACAAACGAGTCCCCATAGAAGCTGCCGGTCAACCAGCTGCATTGCGTAGCGGCACCCACGCCTGCAGTCCCAGGCTTCTGCAGAACTTCCAGAATGCCGGCCACGGCTTGGTGGCTGAAATGTCAAGGAAGATCTGTTGACGCAGGTTTTCCGCTTGTACTCTGTGCGCAGGACACTGCTTCGCGCGGCCTATGTGCTGGAGTCAGACCCCTTCACGGGCTGCAGCGGTTGCGTCAAGAGCGCGCGCCACTGAGCTTCAAGCTGCTCGCCAGGCTTGGCGCCGCGGCCCTTCAATTGCTGACGGTAGCCTTCGAAGACACGTAGCGCATCGCCACGTTGGCCGGCCCGCTCGTGGGCGTGCATCAGGCGCCGCACCAGCGATTCAGCCAGCGGTTCGATGCGCAGCGCCGTCTCCAGCAGTTCGCGCTCGGCCGGTCCCACCTGCAAGCGTTCCATCACCGTTGCTGCAGCCATTGCAGCGCGCACCGTGTCGTCGCGACATCGTTTGCGCTCGGCCTCCAGCCAGGGAGCGGGCGGCAGCCCGGGCAATGTTTCGCCGCGGGAAAGGGCGATGACGCGCTCCATCAGTGCCAGGCACTCCGCGTGGAGGGTCTGGCCGGCGTTCTGCCCGCTTGAACGCATGGCCAAGGACTCGATTTGCTCGATCAGCCGGCGCCGCTGTTGCAGATCCGAACTGGCGCGCTCTGCATCCAGCGCGACCCGGCCGTCGCTCACGCGCAGAAGCGTCGCATCGCCCAGCAAGCGCCGCAGCCGCAGCACGGCCATTTCCAGGCTCTTGCGCGCTGCGGCATCGTCGGCGTCGGGCCACAGTGCTGCTGTCACGGCCTGCGTTCCGAGCGACAGGTTGCGCGCACAGGCGAGCAGGCGCAGCAGTTCCAGTGGCTTTTGCTGGGTCTTGGGGCTGCTCGGCTCCAGCTTGCCGTCGCGGCGCATCTCGAAGCCACCCAAGAGGACCAACCACAAGGGCCACGGCCAGTGCCCATCGGCGTCGGGCGGTGCGGGCAGTTGCCTGCTTCGAATCACCTCGTCCACAAACTGCGGGGCTAAATCATGCCGCAGGGCCAGCGCACACACCGAGGCTGCCATGCCGGGCAACAGCCGAAAGAACATGGTGTAGCGCGCGGCTTGTGCCAGCGCCAGGCCCTGCGTCAGGTCTTGCTGGCTGGCGGCCGGGTCGGCAAAGCGGTTCATCCAGGCCCGCAGCAGATGTTGAAGACAATCGGCGACCTGACCCTCACGTCCGCTTTGCTCGGCAGCCATCCGCGTGAAGACGGCTTGCGCGTCATCGCCACGGTCCAGCGCGATGTAGACCTGTGCCCGGTCGGTCAAGCGGCCGCCGTTCTCGGATCGCGAGACTCCTGCTGCTGCGGCCAGGCGATCGGCCTCGTCGAGCGTGGCCAGCGCACCAGCCGGCTGGCCGCGCAGCAACTGCACCCTTGCACGCGTCTGCTGCAGTTCGACCAACTGCAGCGTTCGTCCACCGCCCCAGCGTGGATCGACGGCTTTGATGACGCGGTCGGCTTCTTCGACACGCCCACGGTCCAGCAGAAGGCGCGCCAGCGCGATCGTCAGCTTCAGGCCCAGCAAGCTGCCCGGTCCAGCTTCATGCGCCATGGATAGCGCACGCCACCAAGCTCTTTCGGCGCGATCGTGGTTGCCCACGTGGTAGAGGGCGAACCCGTGCGTGCACACCCATCTGGCGCGCAGGGCCGGTGCGGCTGCGTCGAAAGGTGCCGGGTGCTCCACCAGATTGGCGAGGTAATCGATCTGATCAAAGCGCGCGACGGCAAAGTCGTACTCGATCAACACCATGGCCACAAGCAATCGCTCGTGCGGCGAAAGAATGGCCTGCAGCGGCTGCAAGTCGTTCAGCAAATTCGCCGCCGCGGCCGCGGCGCCTGCCGAATCCGCCTTGCCAAGCGAGACGCGCGCCAGGATACCCAGCCGCAACCACAGGTTCGACAGCGGCTCGCCGACCTCGTCCCGCGCGCCGGCCTCCACGCGGGCGTGCCAGTCGTCCAGCTGACTCATGGCGCCGCTGTCCAGCAGGCACAACACCAAGGCTGCGTTGGCCGCCATGGCAGCCTGCTCGTCGCGTCCGCTCGCACCGAACCCGCGCCAGGCCCGATCCAGCCAGGTGAGCGCGTCGGCGCCTTCGACCATGAAATCAGCCATGGCACGCCAGTACGCCAGCTCAGGGTCGTCGCTCGGCTGAAGTGCGCCCCTTGCTTCGCAAGCCTGGCTCAGCGCCACCGCGTCCCACTGTCGCCACGCCTCGATGAACTCGTCGCCTGACGGCATGCCGGGCATACCGGGCACAGCGAGCAGGCTTGTGGGATTCATCGAAGAAGGTTCGCAGGGCAGGTTATGTGAGTTGGCAGTCTAGCAACGCAAGAAAGACGCCCGAATGCTCGTATCGGTGGGTCATCAGTGGGTGGGAGGCCAACACAGTCGCCTGGCGCGTGCCGCCCATCGAAGCCCGGCACGGCGAACAGCAAGCAACCCAGCACTTCTGGAGCACGCCATGCCACTCTCACAGCCGCCCGCCCCGCGCTACCAGATCCATCACTACCCGGCCACTCTCATCGAAACCCGAGTGCACCGGCGAGCGCGCCCGCTGACGATGCGACCGATCCTGCCGCAAGACGCCAAGCTGTTGGAACGGATGTTGGACGGTCTGGCGCCCGAGACGCGGCGCAACCGCTTTCACGGCGCCATCCGGCTGTCCTCGAATCACTTGCTGCAGATGAGCAATGTCGACTACAGGAGTCATCTGGCAATGGTGGTGACCACCGAAGTCGACGGAGCGGAGCATTTGATCGCCGACGCCCGCTACGTCGTCGAGCCGGGCGGCGATGGCGCCGAATTTGCGCTCGTTGTGGCCGACGGCTGGCAGTGCCAAGGCGTGGGTGCATGGGCCATGCAGTCGCTGCAGCGCGCTGCCACGAATGCCGGGCTGCAATGGCTGCATGGCGATGTCTTGAACGGCAACCCGCCGATGTTGAGCCTGATGAAACGCTGTGGCTTTGCGCTCAGCCCGGACGCCGAAGACGAGCAAGTCGTCAAGGCGCAGCGGCGGCTCGGCGCACAGGGTGTGCCGCTCCCCGTCGTGAGGCACGGCTTCCGTTCGTGGCTCCGGCGCGCCTGGTCCGCCAGCCATCAAGCCTTGGTGCGCTGAGGCCTCGTATGCACGCCACTTCACCTGGAGGCACGCCCATGTTGTCGCCGAACCATCCAAACCGGATCTGCCCGCCCCGCTTTGCCCTGGTGTTGGGCAGCGGTGGCGTGCGCAGCATTGCCGCGCTCGGCATGGTAGAGGTGCTGGCGCGCGAGGGCCTGGTGCCCGACTTGGTGGTGGGCTGTAGTGCCGGGGCCATGTTCGGTGCGCTCATCGCCGCTGGGCATGATGCGCGCGAAGCCATTCGCGTCGCCACGACCCTGTGGTCACCCGAAGTGACGCGCAAGCGCCGCTGGCAGGCCGTGCCGCAGATGCTCTGGCCGCGCCTGGGCCGGTTTGACGCCGACTTTTCATTGCGTGACGATGGCCCGGTGATGCAGCGTTTGGAGCAGGCATTTGGCGATGTACGCATCGAGCATCTGCGCACTGCACTGCGCGTCACCGCCACGGATGCAGCCACCGGCGAACGCGTGGCGCTGCGTGAGGGCGCGCTGGTCACTGCGCTGCGCGCCAGCATCGCATTGCCGTTCATGTTCTCGCCGGTGCACCTGGACGGCCGCCGGCTGATCGACGGGTTCGTGGCTGATCCTCTGCCCGTGAGCGCGGCAAGCGACGCCCAAGCCGTGTTGGCGCTGGGTTTCGAGTCGCCGATGCCCTACCGCATCGACGGCCCCTCGCGCATGCTGGCGCAAGTGACCTCGGCGCTCACCAACAACCTCATGCAGGCGCGCCTGGCGGAAGCGCAGGGGGGCGGCACCCGGCTGCTGAGCATCGTGCCCAGGCTAGAAAGGCGCGTGGGCCTGTTCGACACCGAAGCCATGCCCTATCTGGTCGAGGCCGGACGGCGTGCCACCGAGGCAGCCCTGCCGAACATCCTGGCATTGGTGCAGCGCGCACCACAACTGGCCGCAGCGTGATGCGCCTCACTTCGTAAGCCCTCGATGCTCTGAGTCCCCTGGGAGGATAGGGAACATGGGTCCCAGACTTCTCACCTGATACGGCAGGCCGCAGCCAGTGCAGGCCAGCTCCGTGCGCCTAAACCGGACCGTCAGGAGCGCCCGCAATTGGCCGACAGGGTGGGGCTGGCCCGTGGTGAAGCTGACATTGCTCTCCACCAATAGGCTCAAGGACTTCGAGCGCCGCCCTAGTTCGCGCCGGCGTCCAGGCCGGCTTCACTCGCTGCGCACGCGGCCGCGGCCGGCCTTCACCTCGGCGCGCACGGCCTTGCCTTCCAGCCGGCGCTGCTTCGAGCCGTAGGTCGGCTTCGTCGCGCGGCGCACCGTGGGCTGGTGCGTCGCTTCGTCGACCATGTCCTGCAGCCGCAGCAGCGCGTCGGCCTGGTTGCGCGGCAGGCTGCGGTGGTCCTGGGCCTTGATGATGATGACGCCGTCTCCGCTGATGCGCTGGTCGGCCTGGGCCAGCAGGCGCGCCTTGACGTCGGCGGGCAGCGAAGACGCCGCGACGTCGAAGCGCAGGTGAGCTGCGCTCGACACCTTGTTGACGTTCTGCCCGCCCGCGCCCTGCGCGCGGATGGCGGTGAAGTCGACCTCGGCGCGGTCGACGAGCACGCGCCGCGCCATGGCGCTCAGCCCTGCTTCTTGCGCAGCAGGCCGACGATGAACAGCAGCGCCAGCGCGCCGATCACCGAGGCGAACCAGCCTGAGGGCTCGCCGTCGACGTACCAGCCCAGGGCGCGCCCGGCGAAGCCCGCCAGCACCGAGCCGCCGATGCCCAGCAGGCAGGTCAGGATCCAGCCCATCTTCTGCTCGCCCGGCATGATGCCGCGCGCCAGCAGGCCGACGATGATGCCGAGGATGATGTTGCTGATGATGGCCATGGTGGGGCTTGCCTTCGTGGTGAGCAGGACGCGCTGCCGTGCGGCGGCGCGGAACGGAGTGATCAGTCGGCAGTGTGCACCGGCACCCGTGGTGCCACGGCGCACATGAGTTCGTAGCCGATGGTGCCGGCAGCGTGCGCCACGTCGTCGATGGCCAGCAACGTGGGTGAGCCGTCCACCACCGGACCGCGGCCCCAGAGTGTGACTTCGCTGCCGATGCGAGCTTGTGGCACCGGCGTCAGGTCGACGGCCAGCATGTCCATCGAGACGCGACCCACCGTGCCGGTGCGCACGCCGTTCACCAGCACCGGCGTGTCGGTGCCGGCATGGCGTGGGTAGCCGTCGGCATAGCCGCAGGCCACGATGCCGATGCGCTGCGCTTCGGTGGCGGTGTAACTGCTGCCATAGCCCACGGTGTCGCCGGGCTGCAACTGTTGCACGGCGATGAGCTTGCTGCGCAGCGTCATCGCCGGCTGCAGGCCCCAGTGGTGGATGTCGTGGGCAGGGAAGTCGGGCGCGCTGCCGTAGCTCAGGATGCCGGCGCGTACCCAGTCGTTCTTGAGGTGATGCCGGAGGACGGCCGCGCTGTTGGACAAGGAGCGCTCGCCCGGCAGGTCGCGCGTCGCTTCGTCGAAGACCTCCACCTGGTGTGCGACGCCCCGTTCGCCGTCGGCGTCGCTGAAGTGCGTCATCAGCGAGATCTCGTCCACCTGCGGCAGCGCCGACAGCCGCGCCCAGGCGCTGCGGAAGGCCGCGGGCCTGAAGCCCAGGCGGTTCATGCCGCTGTTCATCTTCAGGAACACGCGGTGCGGCTGCTGCGTCTTGTGGCGGCTTAGCCAGTCGATCTGTTCGCTGCAGTGCACGGCATGCCAGAGGTTCAGGCGCGAGCAGAGCTCCAGGTCGCGTGGCTCGAAGGCGCCTTCCAGCAGCAGGATGGGGCCGCGCCAGTCCAGAGCGCGCACGCGTTCGGCTTCGGCCAGGTCGAGCAGCGCAAAACCGTCGGCACCTCGCAAACCAGCGTAGGCCCGCTCGATGCCGTGGCCATAGGCGTTGGCCTTGACGACCGCCCACACACGCGAATCCGGCGCGGCGGCGCGCGCGCGGGCCAGGTTGTGCGCCAGCGCGTCGGGGTGAGTCAGGGCTTCGATCGGGCGCGGCATGGGGCTGGTCGGGCATGGGCCGTGCAGGCCTGCGCGGCACGGCCCTTCATTCTGCCAGCCGATCCTGCCGCGCAGCGACCGCCTGCAGACCACGTGCTATAACCCGCGCGCCCCGAAGATGGAGACAAAGCGCGCCGGCGGAAACGCCAGGCGCAGCAGCGCGCGACACGATGAAAAAAGGTTTCTCGACCATCATGTCGGCGCAGTTCTTCAGCTCGCTGGCTGACAACGCGCTGCTGGTCGCGGCCATCGAACTGCTGCGCATGAGCAAGGCCCCGGCCTGGCAGACGCCGGCCCTGGCGCCGATGTTCGCGCTGTTCTACGTCATCCTCGCGCCCTTCGTGGGGGCTTTCGCCGACGCGCTGCCCAAGGGCCGCGTGATGTTCATCAGCAATTCGGTGAAGGTGGTGGGCTGCCTGTACATGCTGTTCGGCGGCCACCCGCTCTTGGCCTATGCCGTGGTGGGTTTGGGCGCGGCAGCCTATTCACCCGCCAAGTACGGCATCCTGACCGAACTGCTGCCGCCTTCGCAGCTGGTCAAGGGTAACGGCTGGATCGAGGGCCTGACGGTGGGCTCGATCATCCTGGGCATCCTGCTCGGCGGCCAGCTCGTCGGGCCGAAGCTGGCGCCGATGCTGCTGGGCTTCGACATGCCCGGCATGACCACCAGCATCGACACCGCGCCCGAAGCCGCAATCTCGCTCATCGTGTTCCTCTACGTCATCGCGGCGCTGTTCAACCTCTACATCCCGCGCACCACGGCGCCGCTGCAGCCGCTGGCCGGCGGCGTCGTCGAGCTGGTGCGCGACTTCTCGCGCTGCAACTCGCGCCTGTGGGCCGACAAGCTGGGCCAGATCACGCTGGCCACGACCACCCTGCTGTGGGGCATCTTCGGCAACCTGCGCATCATCGTCTTCGCCTGGGCGGCGGCGGCGCTGGGCTACGGCACCACGCAGGCCAGCAACCTGGCCGGCGTGGTCATCGTCGGTTCGGTGATCGGCGCCGTCTCGGCGTCGATGGTGATGAAGCTCGACCGCGCCACCTCGGTGCTGCCGATGGGCATCGTGGTCGGCTTCCTGATGATCGGCCTGAACGTGCTGACCAACGTCTACGTGGCGGCGCCCTTCCTCATCGTGCTGGGGGCGTTGTGCGGCTTCCTCATCGTGCCGATGAACGCGCTGCTGCAGCACCGCGGCCACAACCTGATGGGCGCCGGCCGCAGCATCGCGGTGCAGAACTTCAACGAGCAGGCCTGCATCCTGGCGCTGGGCGCCTTCTACGCGGGCATGACCAAGTTCGGCCTCTCGGCCTTCACCGCCATCACGGTCTTCGGGCTGGCGGTGGCGGGCATCATGGAACTCATCCGCCGCTGGCACCGGCGCAACACGGTGCAGCACCGCGAAGAGGTCGAGCGGCTGCTCGTCATCGCGCGTTCAGACACGCACTGAAGGCGGCGCTTGACGGCAGCCGTTTCGCGCGTCGGCCCGGCGCTGGCGCTCACCTTCAACGCCTTCACCTGGGGCGTGTCGTGGTGGCCGTTTCGCGCGCTGCAGGCGCAGGGGCTGCACCCGCTGTGGGCCACGGTGCTCATCTACGCCGTGGCGGTGCTGGTGCTCACCTTGTGGCGGCGCGGCGCCTGGAGCGAACTGCTGCGCACCCGCTCGCTGTGGCCGCTGGTGCTGGCCGCGGGCGCCACCAACGCCAGTTTCAACTGGGGCGTGACGGTGGGCGACGTGGTGCGCGTCGTGCTGCTGTTCTACCTGATGCCGCTGTGGGCGGTGCTGCTGGCGCGGCTGCTGCTGCACGAGCCGCTGACGCGCGCCGCCGGGCTGCGCGTGGTGCTGGCGCTGGCCGGCGCGGTCATCGTGCTGTGGCCCGCGGAAATGGGATCAGGCATGGGCGGCCTGCCGGTGCCGCGCACGCTGCCCGAGTGGCTGGGCCTGCTGGGTGGTTTCAGCTTCGCGCTGAACAACGTGATGCTGCGGCGTGAGGCCGCGCAGCCCGAGGCGGCGCGTGCGCTGGCCATGTTCCTGGGCGGCGCCGTGGTGGCCGGCGGCCTGGCCGTGGCGCTGTCGGCGGCGGGCGCCGTGCCGCTGCCACCCGCGCCGGCGGCGGGCTGGATGCTCGGCGCGCTGGCGCTGGCCGGCGTCTTCCTCTGCGGCAACCTGGCGCTGCAGTACGGCGCAGCGCGCCTGCCGGCCAATGTGACGGCGGTGGTCATGATCACCGAGGTGCTGTTCGCCGCAGGTTCGGCGGTTTGGCTGGGCGCCGGTCACGTGACGCCGGCGCTGGCCCTGGGGGGTGCGCTGATCGTCGGCGCGACGCTGCTCGCCGGGCGCGACTGACGGCGCCAGGCGCGTTGTTCAGCCCGATATCGAGCCAGCCTCCGCCTTCTGGCGCAGCCCCTGGCGATGCAGCAGACGCACCCATTCGGCCTCGGCCAGCGGTTTGCTGAGGTAGGCGTCGCAGCCAGCCAGCGCGCAGCGAACACGGTCCAGTTCGCTGTGGTGGGCGCTGACCATCACCACCAGTGCGTTCATCGATGCCGGGGTCTGCTTGATCTGCCTGCACAGGCCGAGCCCGTCGAGTCCGCTGTCCTGGCCGAGTTCGACGTCGAGAAAGACGAGGTCATAGCTGTGTTGCGCCAGCAGGTCAAGTGCGGCCTGGCTGTTCGATGCCGTGTCGGTCTGAACCTGCCAGCGCTCCAGGCGCGTCTGCAGGAAGAGCAGGGCGATGTCGCTGTCGTCCACGAGCAGTGCACGTGGCAAGCCCGACGGCAGTGCGGCCATGGGCACCTGGGTCGACCTGGGGGCCCCGGAAAGCTCAGGCGCCACTTCGCGCAGCGCGGGCGAGGCGTGCGGCGCCGACAGGTCCTCGGTCCACCCACCCGGCGCTGCCGGCAACCAGGGCTCGTGGCCGACCAGGCCCTCGGCACCCGGAAAGAGCCCGGTCACCGCCGGCGCTGCGGTTTCTCTCGTGGCGGACACGCGCACGTCGCGCAGCGTCAGCGGGGCCGGATGCACGACGCCAGGCGCAGGCTGGGACTCGCGCTCTCGGTGCATGGCCTGGATGAGGGTGATGTGCGGGTCGTCGTCGCTGGGTGCCTGGGGGTTTGGCCGCCTGCGGGCCACGATGCCGTCGAGTTCGCGCATCACCTGCAGCGCGTCGATGGGTCGACGCATCCAGGCCGCACTGCCGGCCGGCGCCTGTGCGCCGATGAAGACGGTTTCTTCCGTTCTCTCGGTCACCACCACCAACTGCACCGACGGCGCGTGGTCGGCGTCGGCCACCAGCAGGTCGGCGTCGGTCAGCGTCGACACGTGCGTGTAGCTCGGGCTGCGATGTTGGGCGAGCCGGAGGTACGAGCTCAGCGCGTGACGCTCGGACTCCGTGAAACCCAGGAACGCGACGCGGTGTGGCATGAAGGACCGGCGTGGGCAAAGACGAGATGGGCCGTCGATAGTGAGGTTCGGCTCCGGCGCTGTCAACGGCCGCCGCACCTGAATGCGCAGGGGGCGCACGGCGCTAACATGCTCTTTCCATTCTTGCCTCGCTACTGCCATGGCCACCAGCCTCTACGATTTCGACGCGGTCTCCATCGCCGGGCAACCGGCAAATTTCTCGGCCCAGCGCGGCAAGGTCGTGCTGATCGTCAACACCGCCAGCGCCTGCGGCTTCACGCCGCAATTCGCGGGGCTGGAAAGGCTCTGGAAGGACTACGCCGACCGCGGCCTCGTCGTGGTGGGTTTCCCGAGCAACGAGTTCGGCGGCCAGGACCCGGGCAGCAACGACGGCATCGCGTCCTTCTGCCAGCTGAACTACGGCGTCAGTTTCCCGATGATGGCCAAGGTGAAGGTCAACGGCAGCGACGCCCACCCGCTGTGGCAATGGCTGAAGGGCGAGGCGCCCGGCCTGCTGGGCACCCAGGCCGTCAAATGGAACTTTACGAAGTTCCTCGTCGGCCGCGACGGCCGCGTCCTCAAGCGCTATGCGCCGAACGACGAGCCCGACAGTCTGCGCAAGGACATCGAGTCTGCACTCGCCGCCCCCGCGCCATGAGTTTCTTCAGCCACCTCGAGCCCTACGCGGGCGACCCCATCCTCGGTCTCAACGACGCGTTCCAGAAGGACCCTCGCACCGACAAGGTCAACCTGTCGATCGGTATCTACTTCGACGATGCCGGCCGCATTCCGGTGCTGGATTGCGTGCGCCAGGCGGAAGCACAGATGCTGGCCGAGAGCGCGCCCAAGAGCTACCTGCCCATCGAAGGCGCGGCGGCCATGCGCAGCGCCGTTCAACAGCTGTTGTTCGGCGCCGACCACGAAGTGATGAAGAGCGGCCGGGTGGCCACGCTGCAGACGGTGGGCAGCAGCGGCGGCCTGCGGGTCGGCGCCGACTTCCTCAGGCGCTGGCTGCCAGGCAGCGCCATCTGGGTCAGCGACCCAACCTGGGACAACCATCGCGCGATGTTCGAGGGCGCCGGCCTCACGGTGAACACCTACCCGTACTACGACGCCGGGGACGCCAAGGCGGACCCTCCCAGGTCCGCGGGTGGCCTGGCCTTCGACGCCATGCTGGCCACGCTGCGCACCTTGCCGCCGAAGAGTCTGGTGCTGCTGCACGCCTGTTGCCACAACCCCACCGGCGTCGACCTCGCGCCCGCGCAGTGGCAAGCGCTGGTGCCGGTGCTGCGTGAGCGTGAACTGCTGGCCTATCTCGATCTCGCCTACCAGGGCTACGGCGATGGCATCGCCGAAGATGCTTTCGCCGTGCGCCTGCTTGCCGCCGAGGGCCTGAGCTTCTTCGTGGCGAACTCGTTCTCGAAGAGCATGAGCGTCTACGGTGAACGCGCCGGCGCCTTGAGCGTGGTGTGCGTCGACGCCGCCGAGGCGCGGCTCGCGCTGGGCCAACTGCAGGCCACGGTGCGGCGCAACTACTCCAGCCCGTCGATTCACGCCGCCGGCATCGTCGCCCGCGTGCTCGGTGACCCGGCACTGCGCGCAGGCTGGGAAGCCGACGTCGCGGCGATGCGTGAACGCATCCTGGCCATGCGTCGCAGTCTGCATGCGGTGCTGTCGGCCCGCTGCCCGGGGCGCGATTTCGGCTACGTCCTCAGCCAGCGCGGCATGTTCAGCTACACCGGTCTGAGCGCGGCGCAAGTCGACCGGCTGCGCGAGGACTTTGGCGTCTACCTGGTGCGCAGCGGCCGCATGTGCCTGGCCGGGCTGAGCACGCGCAACGTCGAGCGCACGGCCGTCGCCATGGCTGCGGTGCTGGCGTGATGAACACCGCGCCGCCGCGCGGTGCGGCCCGCCCGGGCGCCCGGCTCAAGCCGCCAGTCGCAGTGCGGCGTCGCCTCGCATCAGTACCCCGAAGAGATCCTTCGGGTCGGCCATCTCGGGGATGAGGTCGATGGTCCGGCCCAGCCCCAGTTCAGTGGCCAGCGCACCCATCAGGCGCAGCGCCGAATAGTCTTCCAGCGCAAACCCTACCGAGTCGAACACCGTCACCTCGGCCTCGCTGAGGCGCCCCGGCGCCTGGCCGCCGAGCACACGCCAAAGTTCGGTGACCGGGAAGTCGGCGGGCATCTGCTGCACGTCGCCCTCGATGCGGCTCTGCGGTTCGTATTCGACGAACACACGGGCCGCGGCCAGCACGCCGGGGTGCAGTTCGGTCTTGCCCGGGCAGTCGCCGCCGACGGCGTTGAGGTGCATGCCCGGCGCCAGCATGTCGGGCGTGACGATGGTGGCGTTGCGCTTGTCGGCGGTCACCGTGGTCACGATGTCGGCACCCTGCAGCGCCTCGGCCGTGCTGTGGCACACCACCAGGCGCAGGCCAGGCACTGTGCGCAGGTGGCGCTGCAGCTTGGCCGTGGCGGCGGCGTCGGTGTCGTAGAGGCGCAGCGTGGTAATGCCCATCAGGCAGTGGAAGGCCAGCGCCTGGAACTCACTCTGCGCGCCGTTGCCGATGAGTGCCATCGTGCGCGAACCCGGCCGCGCCAGCAGCTTGGCCGCCATCACCGATGTGGCCGCAGTGCGCACCGCGGTTGTGAGCGTCAACTCACTCAGCAGCACCGGCCGGCCGGTGGCCACCTCGGCCAGCACGCCGAAGGCCATCACCGTGGGCAGGCCGTGGCGGCCGTTGGCAGGGTGGCCGTTGACGTACTTGAAGCTGTAGTGCGTGGCGTCGGCCACCGGCATCAGCTCGATCACACCCTCGCGGCTGTGGCTGGCCAGGCGGGCCACCTTGTCGAATTCGGGCCAGCGGCGGAAGTCGGCCTCGATAGCGGCCACCATACGACGGAGCACCTCGGGCAGTCCGTGCGCGGCCACGGTCCGCGCGATGTCTTGGGTCGTGATCAGGGTGGTCATGGGTGTCTCCGGGAGGGGTTTTCGAGTTGAACAACCATTGTTCGAGACCCCGGAGTCAATGAGAAGCGACAGAAATATCTGTCTTTGGCCAGTTTTCTGGCATTTCGACAGTCATTGATGTCAAATGAGCTGATGGACAGCACCGATCTGCAACTCATCGCCCTGCTGCGCCAGGACGCCCGCAGCACCGTGGCCACGCTGGCGGCGAAGTTGGGCGTCTCGCGCGGCACCGTCACCAACCGCGTCAAGCGGCTGGAGGACGACGGCGTCATCACCGGCTACACGGTGCGCCTGCGCCCCGACACCGAACCCAACCTCATCGCGGCCTGGATGAGCATCACCGTCGACGGCAACCAGACCCGTGAAGTGATCGCTCACCTGCTGGGAGAACCCGGCATCGCTGGCCTGCACGACACCAACGGCCGCTGGGACCTGCTGGCCGAACTGCGTGCCAGCAACCTGGTGGAACTGGCGGCGGTGCTGGAGCGCGTGCGGCTGATCAAGGGCATCGCGGCCACCGAGACCAGCATCCACCTGCAAACCTACCGGCTGTCCTGAATCTGGCCGCCTTCTTCGCCAACGTGCCCGCGACCTGTCCGACCCACAACTGGCGCGCAATCGCCGACCTGCCATGAACACCACAGCCATGAAGATCGACTTCGTCTCCGACGTCGCCTGCCCCTGGTGCGCCGTCGGCCTGAATTCGCTGGAACTGGCGCTCCAGGCGATTGGCCCCGAAATGGCCGTCGAGCTGCACTTCCAGCCCTTCGAGCTGAACCCCACGATGTCGGCCGAAGGGGCAGACGCCGCGGCCTACCTGAAGGCCAAGTACGGCCTGAGCGACGCGCAGCTGGCGCAGAACCGCGCCGTCATCCGCGAGCGCGGCGCTGCCGTGGGCTTCGGCTTCGGCGAACGCGTGCGGGTGTGGAACACCTTCGATGCGCACCGTCTGCTGCACTGGGCCGGACTCGCCGGCCCCGAGGGCAGCCAGCGTGCGCTGAAACACGCGCTGCTGCAGGCCTACCACGGTGACGGCCGCAACCCGGGCGCACACGACGTGCTGTTGGACCTGATCGCGCAGGTGGGCCTGGACGTGGCCGCCGCGCGCGAGGTGCTGAATGGCGACCGTTACGCCGCCGAGGTGCGCGCCGCGGAACAGGCCTGGCAGCGCGCGGGCATCCGTTCGGTTCCGGCCGTCGTGATCAACGACCGCCATCTGATCTCGGGTGGTCAGCCACCCGAAGTCTTCGAGCAGGCATTGCGCCAGATCGCCGCGGAGGCCACGCGCTGATGCCGCGCAATATCGAAATCAAGGCGCGCATACCCAGCGTCGAAGCCCTGCTGCCGCGTGCGCAGGCCCTGGCCGGCACCGTGCCCGAGCTGATAGTGCAGGACGACAGCTTCTTCACCGTGCAGCACGGCCGCCTGAAGCTGCGCGAGTTTGCCGACGGCAGCGCCGAGCTCATCCACTACGACCGAGCCGACAGCGCCGAAGCCAAGGCCAGCGACTACGTGCGCGTGCCGGTGCCCGACGCGGGCGCGTTGCGCGCTGCGTTGACCCGCGCCTGCGGCCTGCAGGGACGCGTGCGCAAGAGGCGCTGGCTGCTGGTCGTTGGCACCACGCGCATCCACCTCGACCGTGTCGAGGGCCTGGGCGATTTCATGGAACTGGAAGTGGTGCTGCAGGACGGGCAGAGTGATGCTGAGGGCGCGGCCACCGCCGAAGGCCTCATGTACGCGCTGGGCATGGCCGATGCCGAACGGCTGGCCGGCGCCTACCTCGATCTGCAGGCTGCGCGGTGTCTCGTTGGGGCTTGAGCAGGGCTGCAATCTGGGGCTCGTCGGCGAGTCCGGCATACGCAGCGCCTGCTGGCGGCGGTGCCGGGTGGCGGGCGTGCCTGAGCGCCGCGTTCGCGCTCGCGGCGGCCTGCGCCAGAATCCTTCCTCTACCCCGCTGGAGGCGCAGATGAGCCGAGCCACCATCGAACGCTTCTACGCCGCCTTCGCGCGACTGGACGCCGAAACCATGCAGGCCTGCTACGCGCCCGACGCGGTCTTCGACGACGAGGTCTTCTCGCTGCGTGGGCGCGAGCAGATCGGCGGCATGTGGCGCATGCTGTGCGTCTCGACGCGTGCCAAAGGCTTGGCACACTGGAAGCTGGACGTGAGCGAAATCACCGAGCGCAGCGCACATTGGGATGTGCACTACCTCTTCTCGGCCACCGGCCGCCAGGTGCTCAACCGCATCGACGCACAGTTCGAGTTCGACACCTCCGGCCTCATCTTGCGCCACCGCGACCGCTTCGACTTCTGGGTCTGGTCACGCCAGGCGCTGGGCGTGCCGGGCTGGCTGCTGGGCTGGACGCCGTTCCTGCGCAGGAAGGTCCGCACGCAGGCAATGGCCCATCTTCGGCGCTTTCTGGAGCTGGGCTGACGCAGTGCGGACTACCGCTTGCGGCCCAGTGCTGACGTTGGTGGGTGTCTGCTCTCTGCGCTCGACGACTTGTGCCGGTCGCGGCAGGCGGTGCCCGACGACATCGCCGACTGTGGCGGCCTTCGCTTCGCTCAGGCTGCCCTGCGCTGCTCGCCTTGAGGGCGTGCCGCATAACTCGCTGCGCTCACTTCGTTCGCTACGTTGTGGGTGTCGGGGGCGGGGGGGGGGGGGGGCCGCCCCACACCGGGGGCGGGGGGGGACCGCCCGGGGGGAACAGCCACCCCCCCGCGGGGCGGGGGGGGGAGGGGGGGGGCGGCGGGGGGGCGGCCCGACAGGAAAGCGGGGCGGGGGGGGGGGGAGGAGGCCCGGGGGGGGGGCCCCCCCCGGGCCCTTTTGTGTGGGGGGGGGGGGGGGGGGGGGGGGGACCAGGGGGGGGGGGGGGGGGGGGGGGGGGGGGGGGGGGGAAAAAAAAAAAAAGAGGGGGGGGGGGGGTGGGGGGGGGGGGGGGGGGGGGGGGGGCCGGGGCGCGGGGGGGGGGGGGGAGGGGCGCTCCGGGGGGGGGGGCCGCTGCGGGGGGGGGGGCGGGGGGGGGGGGGGGGGCCGGGCGGGGGGGCCGGGGGGGGGGGGGGGGGGGGGGGGGGGGGGGGGGGGGGGGGGGGGGGGCGAGGGGCGGCGGCGGCGGCTCCGGGGGGGGGGGGGGGGGGGGGGGGGGGGGGGGGGGGGGGGGGGGGGGGGGGGGGGGGCCTCAGACAGGATGCGGCAAGTCAGTTCACGAAGCGCGCTGCGCGCGCCGCCCTCAAGACTGCGCTGCTCGGCGCCACACACGGCGACGCCGCCGGGCACCGCCTGCCGCTCAAGCCACGGAGGAGGCGTTCGACGAGTGCCCGCTCTGGTTCCTGCAAAGGGCCGACTGCGGTTGGTCGCCTGACATGAGCCCTGCCGAACTTCACGCGCTTTCGGCCGTCGAGCTGAACCGCACCTATGCCGCCGGCACGCTGTCGCCTGTGGAGGTGACCCAGGCCGTCATCGCGCAGATCGAACGCTGGGAGCCACATCTGCATGCCACCTGGGATTTCGCAGCCGAGGAAGCTCTGACGATGGCGCGCGCTTCCCAAGCCCGTTGGCTCGTGGGCAGCGCGCTCGGCGCGCTCGACGGTGTGCCTGTTACGTTGAAGGAGAACATCGCCACGCGCGGCCGTGCAATGCCGCTGGGCACGGCAGCCAGCCTGCGCGTTCCGTCCGAGGTCGACGCACCGCCGGCGGCACGCCTGCGCGAAGCCGGCGCGGTTTTTGTCGCCCGCACAACGATGCCCGACTACGGCATGTTGAGCTCCGGGTTGTCGTCCTTCCACGCGCTCACGCGCAATCCCTGGGACCTGACGAGGAACCCCGGCGGCAGCAGCGCCGGTGCGGCCGCGGCGGCTGCGGCCGGCTATGGCCCGCTGCATCTGGGCACCGACATCGGCGGCTCCATCCGCTTGCCGGCGGCCTGGTGCGGCGTCGCGGGCTTCAAGCCCAGCGCAGGGCGCGTCCCCATCCACCCGCCCTACACCGGACGCGTGGCCGGGCCGTTGGCGCGCCACGTGGCCGACATCGCTTTGGCCATGCCCGTGCTCAGCGGGCCCGACGTGCGCGACGCCACGCGGCTGCCGCCGCAGGCCATCGCGTGGCAAGCCGTGGACGACGATACCGAGCCGCAGGCGGTGCTGCGCGGCTTGAAGATCGGCTTGCTGCTCGACGCCGGCTGGGGCCTGGCGCCCGATACCGAGATCGTGGGCGCGGTGCAGGCCGCGGCGCGGGTGTTCGACGCCGCCGGCGCCATCGTCGAGCCGTTGCCTGCGTTCACCACGCGCGAGATGGCCGACGGCATCAACCTCTTCTGGCGCATGCGCTCTTGGCTGGACATCTCGGCGCTGCCACCCGAGCGGCAGGCCCGGGTGCTGCCCTACATCCGCGAGTGGGTCGCCGCGGCGGTCGGCTTCACCGCCACGCAGGTCTTCCACGGCCAGGCGCAGATGGCCGTGCTGCGCGACGCCGCAGTGGCTGCCACCGCGCCTTTCGACTTCGTGCTTTCGCCTGTGGCGCCGGTGTCGGCCTTCACCGCCGAACACGCCAGCCCCACCAACGACCCGCTGCGCGCGATGGAGCACATCGCCTATACCCTGCCGGCCAACATGAGTGGACAACCGGCCATCACCGTGCCTTGCGCGCATGGCGCGACGGGCCTGCCCATCGGCCTGCACCTCACGGGCCGCCTGCATGACGACCTGGGCGTCTTGCGCGTGGCGCGGGCTTTCGAGCGCCTGCGCGCACCGCTGCGCGCCTGGCCGCTGCCACCGAACTGACAGCTCTCCGACAGCGCGGCGCGCGGCTCGCGCGAAGGGGCTGCCATCCAACCGCGCTACATTCGCGCCATGTCGTTCCCCGATGTGCGCGGCAACCCCTGCAGCAGCAACCACCGGGCCGCGCTCGACGCCGTCGAGCAGGCCCTGTGGCGAATGATGTCGTTCTACGACACACCGCTGGCCGACCTCGACGTGGCCATCGCCGCCGACCCTGGCTGGCTGCTCCCGCAGGTGATGAAGGCCGGTTTCCTGCTGAGCCTCACCGAACCCTCGCAGGTGGCCGAGGCCGAGACGGCGCTCGATGCTGCCCGCGCGCTGGCGCATCACGCGAATGCGCGTGAACGTGCTCACCTGCAAGCCGTGCAGCTGGTGCTGGAAGGTCGCTGGCAGGCGGCCTGTCGCGTCTGGGACGAAGTGCTCATCGAACACCCGCAGGATGCACTGGCGCTGCAGTGGGCGCAGCTGTGGGACTTCTACCGAGGGGACGCCGTCAACCTGCGCGCGCGCCCAGCGCGTGCACTGCCGGCCTGGGACGAGGGCGACCCGTTGTACGCGCACGCGCTGGCGCTCTATGCCTTCGGACTGGAGGAGTGCAACCTCTACCCGCAGGCCGAGGAGGCCGGCCGGCGCGCGCTGGCCATCGAGCCCCGTGCGCCCTGGGCAGTGCATGCGGTGGCGCACGTGATGGAGATGCAGGGCCGCTACGAAGACGGCGCGGCCTGGCTGCGCCAGCATCAGGCGCAATGGGCCGAGGGCAACGGTTTCGCCGTGCATCTGTGGTGGCACAAGAGCCTGTTCCGACTGGAAGCGATGGACATATTGGGTGTGCTGCGTCTGATCGACAGCCACCTCAGCGGCGACGCGCTGCAGGTCACGCTGCAGCGCATCGATGCCGCTTCGCTGCTGTGGCGGCTGCACCTGCTGGGCGAGGACGTCACCGGCCACGCCACGGCACTGCTGGCGGGCTGGCCGCTGAACGACGACAGTGCCGGCCACTACGCCTTCAACGACACCCACGCCGTGCTGGCCATGCTGGCCGCCGGTGACGTGGCGCGCGCCGAGGCCTGGGTGGCACGCTGCGCCGAACGTGCGCTGGGCGCCGAAGACGCACGTCGCAGCAACCACCTGATGGCACGCGAAGTGGGCCTGCCTCTGATGCGCGGCCTGCTGGCCTACGCGCGCGGCGACGCCGACGGCGCCGTCGACCTCATCTACCCCGTCCGTGCCAGCGCGCAGCGCTTCGGTGGCAGCCACGCGCAGCGCGACCTCATCGACCAGACCCTGCTCGGCGCCGCGGCTCTGGGTGGCCGCCGCAGCCTGGGCCGCGCCCTGCTCAACGAACGCTGCATGGCCAAGCCGGTGACGCCGCTGACGCGGCTGTGGATGGAGAAACTGGCACTGCCCGAACAAGTGCGAGCCTGAAACTTCGCAGCGGCACGAAAGGAGGCGACATGTCCGGCGAAAGCAATGCCCAGGAAAGGCGCGAACAGCGCCTGAAGCTGCTCGAAGACGACATCGGCCGCGCTTTGGGCGAAAGCGTGCGCAGCGGGGAACTGCAGTCGGCGCCCAGCTATGGCAAGCCGCTGAACTTCGGCGACGGCTACGACGACACGCCGGCAGAACTGCGCATGCCGATGAAGGTGCTGAAGGACGCCGGCGTCGTGCCACCCGAGGTCGAGGTGATGCAGCGCATCTCGGCGCTGGAGGCCCGCGTTGCGGCTGCCGCCGAACCCGAGGCGGCCGTCCTGCGACGTGAGGCCGCCGACCTGCGCCTGGCGCTGTCGCTGCGGCTGGAACGGCTGCGCCTGTCGGGCAGCTGGTAGCCGTAGCGGCTGCGCGCCCAGGGCAGCCGCCGGCGTGATGCATCCCGGTGTTCCGTGGTTGTCGACCCGTGCAAGCTCCCAAAGCCGGCATTCGAGGTACGAGTTCTGCCCTCTGATGACATCCGACCGCTGGACCTCACCGCCCTGAAGCCGCAGCTGAATGGCGAATCCCGGGGAGCAGTACCCGGCGCGGGTCTGCACTGGGACGCGCTCGGAACCGCCGCGGCTAGCATCGCAAAGCGGCCTCGATCCGGGGCTGGAGATGGCCATGTCGAACCTTCAGACGATCCAGTCCGCCTACGCCGCCTTCGGCAAAAACGATCCTTCGGTGCTTTTCGGCGCCATGGCGCCCGACATACGCTGGAACGAGGCCGAGGGAAACCCGCTGGCCGACCGGAACCCCTACGTGGGCCCACAGGCTGTGGGCGAAGGCGTCTTCGGTCGGCTGCTCGCCGCGATCGACGGCTTCAGCGCCGTACCCGAGCGGTTCGTCGACGGTGGAGATCATGTCGTCGTGCTCGGCCGCTATGGCGGCACGATGAAGCACAGCGGCGCCAAGCTCGACGCGCCCTATTGCCACGTCTACAGATTCACGGAAGACCGCATCGTTTCGTTCCAGCAGTACACCGACTCGGCGCAGTGGGCGCGGCTGATGCCGTAGTCTGCGCTCTGGCAAGTGCCGACTCGCGACCGATGCCGTGTGAAAGCGTGGCCAGCGCCAGCCAGGTGGCGATCAAGGGCGCACGCGGTTGAGCTCGTCGCCGCCTTGCGGCCCGTGCTCGTGGATCCGCAGGCCGCCGGTGGCATCCAGCGCCGCGCCTTGCGGGTTGCGGTGCCCGAAGCTGTAGATCTCAGGCAGCGCGCCGGCGCGGTTCACAAAGGGGTTGTCGGGCGGCACGCTGCCGTCCTTGGCCACGCGGATGACCTTGCCCAGATGGTTGTCCAGCGTTTGCGCCCGCTGCGGTCGGCCTTCAGCTGGGCACTGACGATGCACATCGCGCCCGGCTTCTCGTTCACCAGGAAGTCGCCGCCGGGCAAGAAGGTGAAGGCCCACGGCCGGTCCAGCCCCTGGGCGACGACTTCCTGCCGCGGACTCTGCGCGGCGACTTGAGCGGCTGCGGCCAGGCTGGCCAGGCTGGCCAGAGCCAAGAGGCTTCGCTTCATGGACAAGGGTCTTGCAGGCGGTTCACGTTGGGCGCGGACCATGCCCTTTCGCGCCACTGTCGAGCGCCGGCGCGTCGACAAGCCACGGCGCGTGGCGGTGTTTCTGTTGGCGACCAGGGCGTGTGCGTGCAGGCCGAGGTCGGCCGGGGTGATGCGGCCTGTGACGGTGATGGTGGTGGCTTCGAGGCCGGTGCCGCGCGTCACAGGTGGGCTGCGTAGACGCTGAGGTTCCACAGGTTGTGGGCGACGATGGGCAGCAGCAGTGAACCGGTGCGCTGGCGCAGCCAAAGGTACAGCAGCGCCGCCGGCAGGACGCCGAGCACGGTGCCGAGCGAGATGCCGTGCAGCGCGAGGAAGGAGAGCGTCACCAGCAGGCCGCCCCAGCCGATGCGCGCGCCCATCACGTCCCAGCCTGCATGGCGAGCGGCGACCGCGCGCTCGGCCAGCACAAGCAAAACGCCACGGAACACGGTCTCTTCGACCAGACCCGGCAGCGTGGCCTGGTACAGCCAGGTCTCCAGCGGCACGCCGGTCAGCCGGAAGCTCGACAGGCTCATGAGGGCGTAGTTGATGCCGAGAGTGACGGTCGTGACGCCGAGCGCGCTCGGCATCGAGTCGCGCGCCTGCGCCAGCGTGATGCCGGCGCCGCGCCATTCGAGCATGCCCTTGCGCACCAGCAGCGCGGCTACTCCCAGCACGCCGGCCAGCCCCAGTAGCGGCCCACTCCAGTCCCAGGCGTCGCCGATCCAGCGCTCGCCAGGCACCACCTGCGACAACGCGCGCAACGCCAGAAAGAGTGCCAGCGTGGCCACTGCGGTCAAGGCCCAGGCTCGACGCGCCGGGTCCGGCCCACTGAACAGCCACAGCAGGGCCAGCGCCGCCAGCGCGATCCAGGGCGAGGCGGCGATCATTTGGCGTTATCGGTGCGTTTCATCAATGCCAGCGCCGGTAGAGCCCGGCTGGTCGTTGGCCCCCGCATGGCTGACTGCGATGGGTGATCCACGCCAAAGGTCATGACCGACCCTGGCCGCTGCAGTGTGACCCCAAGATCATCGCTGTGCGGGACACCCGTGCCCGAATCCCGCAACACCCTGTGGATCATCAGGCGGCCGGTGTCGCCAGCGTTGCCATGTCGATGACAAAGCGGTACCTCACGTCGCCCTTGAGCATGCGCGCGTAGGCCGTCTCGATCTCGTCCATGCGGATCATCTCGATGTCGGAAAGAATGTCGTGTGCGGAACAGAAATCCAGCATCTCCTGCGTCTCGCGGATGCCGCCGATCAGTGACCCCGCCAGACGCCGGCGGCGCATGATCAGGTTGAAGATGCCCGGCGACGGATGGGGAGTGGCCGGCGCACCGACCAGCGTCATGGTGCCGTCGAGCTTGAGCAGCGACAGGTAGGCGTCGAGGTCGTGCGGCGCCGCCACGGTGTTGAGGATGAAGTCGAGGCGGCCAGCCTGCGTCGCCATCTCCTCGGCGTTGCTCGAGACAACGACCTCGTGTGCACCCAGGCGCAGCGCATCCTCGCGCTTGCCAGCCGAGGTCGTGAAAAGTACGACGTGAGCCCCCATCGCGGCGGCGATCTTCACGCCCATGTGCCCGAGCCCGCCGAGGCCGACGATGCCGACCTTGTGTCCCGGCTTCACGCCCCACTGCCGCAACGGCGAATAGGTCGTGATGCCAGCGCACAGCAGCGGCGAGACGGCAGCGAGTTGTGAGGCGTCGTGCGACACGCGCAGAACGAAAGATTCGCGGACGACGACATGGGTCGAGTAGCCGCCGTAGGTGTTCTCACCGCCGCCGTAGAGCGAGCCGTTGTAGGTGCCCGTGAACCCTTTGTCGCAATACTGCTCGAGCCCATCGGTGCAAGGCTGGCAGTGCCGGCAACTGTCGACCATGCAACCGACGCCGACGGTGTCACCGAGTTTGAATTTCTTCACCCGGGAGCCCACGGCAGTCACGCGTCCGATGATCTCGTGGCCCGGTACGGATGGGTACAGCGTGTTGTTCCACTCGTTGCGCGCGGTGTGCAGGTCGGAGTGGCAGACGCCGCAGTACAGGATGTCAATTGCGACATCCTCGCCGCCGGGTGCGCGGCGCTCGAACGAGAACGGTGCCAAGGGTGCCGTCGGAGAGGTCGTGGCGTAAGCCAAAGTTGAAGTCATCTCGAGGGCCAGGAGTTGCGTGCGCTGGATGATAAGTAGAGCCCCTGGGTTGGCTGCCGACGAGGAACAAGCCCGGTCTGTGGGTGCAGCCCGGTCCGACAGTCACCTGCCTGGAGCAGCGATGGCGACACCAGCAAAGATGGCCCGACGAGCTCCATGCGTCGTGGACCGAGGCGAACGGTCCCGGCGCGTGGCAGTCGCTGACGACGCGGCGAGCCGGCAGTCGTCGCCGCCCGGTGTTGATCGGGTACCCTTGTTGCGTTCACATCCGGGAGCAGGGCATGAGTCGGCACCACACCCAACTGATCCGAGCGCTCTTCCACGATCCACCCCCGCACAACCTGCATTGGCGCGACGTCGAGTCGCTGCTCAGGCATGTCGGCGCCAACGTCGAGCCCATCTCGGGCGCGCGCATGCGGGTGACACTCAATCGCATGGAAGAGATCCTCCACCGCCCGCACGGCGACGAGGTGGACAGGCAGTCTGTGCTGCGTGTGCGCGCCTTTCTTGGCCGCGCCGGCGTGACACCTGCAGCGTTCGAGCACACGGGCGAGAGTCCGCCCTGAGGCGGCATGGTGACGCGTGCCGAGTGCGACCACGAACGCGCTCGCGCCTGGCTGGTGTCGTCGTCGCGGCCGCCTCGGCTTCGTCCAAGGGAGTTCGGTCGCAAGGCATTGCTGCACCGCGGACGGCACAGCGTGATCTGCCCGTGCCGATCAAGTTCAACGTGGATCGAATTGTGGTCCGCCGGCCAGTGCGTCCGACCCACCGTCAGGAACCAAGGACCCGTACAGCATGGGCAGCGCCACTCTCCAGGCCTCTTTCACTGAGCTGCTTGCCGACGGCGAATGGATCGTGTGACCCTGCCCCAGACCTCGCCCGTGCACCCCCTGCGCCGCCTGTTCGGCTATGCCCGCGAGCACCGGCGGGACGTCTGGCTGGGCACGTTCTACAGCGTCGCCAACAAGTTCTTCGATGTGCTGCCCGAACTGCTCATCGGGGTGGCGGTGGACGTGGTCGTCAACCAGAAGGCGTCGTTCCTGGCGCGGGTGGGCCTGGTCGACCCCAAGCATCAACTGCTGGCGCTGACGGCGCTGACGGCCTTCATCTGGCTGATGGAGTCTTGGACGGAGTACCTGCAGGAACTGAAGTGGCGCAACCTGGCGCAAGACCTGCAGCACGAGGCGAGGCTTGATGCCTACGCCCATGTGCAGAAGCTGCCGCTGGACTGGTTCGAACGCAATCGCAGCGGCAACCTCATGTCGGTGCTGAACGAAGACGTCAATCAGATGGAGCGCTTCCTCAACAACGGGCTGTCCAGCTTGATCCAGGTCTTCATGGGTACGCTGATGGTGGGAGCGGTGTTCTTTGCGCTGACCTGGAAGCTGGCGGCGCTGGCGCTGATTCCGGTGCCCTTCATCCTGTATGGCGCCTTCTGGTTCCAGGCGCGCTTAGCGCCACGCTACGCCGCCATGCGCGAATCGGCAGGGGGCATGTCGGCGCGGCTGTCGAACAACCTGCAGGGCATTGCCACCGTGAAGGCCTTTGCGGCCGAGGACTTCGAGGTCGGCCACATCCGCCAGGCTTCAGACGATTACCGCACGCGCAACACCGAAGCCATTCGCTGGTCGGCGGCCATCACGCCGGTCATCCGCATCGCCATCCTGGCCGGCTTTGCATTCACGTTGCTGTACGGCGGCTTTCTGGTGCTGGAAGGCGAGCTCGGCGTGGGCGTGTACTCGGCACTGGTGTACCTCACGCAGCGCCTGCTGTGGCCGCTGACACGCCTTGCCGAATTGAGCGACATGTACAACCGCGCCATGGCGTCCATCGAGCGCGTGATGAACTTGCTGCAGACGCCGTTGACCATTGGCTACGCGGGCCAGCCGCTGCCGCTGGACGCGGTGCGCGGCGAGCTGGTGTTCGACGACGTGCGCTTCGCATATGACGCCGCAGACGTTGCGGACGCTGCGAACCCCGCGCGCCTGGCCGTCGACGGCGTCAGCTTCCACATCGCCCAGGGCGAGACGGTGGCCTTTGTCGGCAGCACCGGCAGCGGCAAAAGCACCTTGACGCGCCTGCTGCTGCGCCTGTACGACACGCGGCCCGGCAGCATCCGGCTCGACGGCACGCCCATCACCGACCTGGCGCTGCAAGACCTGCGCCGCGCCATCGGCTACGTCTCGCAGGACAGCTTCCTCACCGACGGCACCGTCGCCGAGAACATCGCCTACGGCACCGATGCCGGCAGCCACGCGGCACTGCGCGACAAGATCGTCGCTGCCGCGCAGGCTGCCGAGGCGCACGACTTCGTGCTGGCACTTCCCCAGGGTTACGACACCCCTGTGGGTGAACGCGGCATGAAGCTGTCGGGCGGCCAGCGGCAGCGGCTGGCGCTGGCGCGTGCGATCTTCAAGGACCCGCCCATCCTGATCCTGGACGAAGCCACCTCGGCGGTCGACAACGAGACCGAGGCCGCCATCCAGCGTTCGTTGGACAAGCTGGTGGTGGGCCGCACCAGTTTGATCATCGCGCACCGCCTGTCGACCATCCGCCACGCCACACGCATCCATGTGATGGAGGCCGGCCGTATCGTGGAGAGCGGCAGCCACGAGGCGCTGGTCGCCCGCGGTGGCCTCTACGCGGCGCTGTGGCGCCTGCAGACGGGCGAGCCGTCAGTGGGCTGAGGATCGATTCTTACTCTGAGACTTCTCTGCATTGCGCGAAGATGATCAGTGCACGTCGTCAGAGTAGACGTTCGGCAAGCGATGCTCGCGCGGGTACATCGTCGTGCCGATGGCGTTGCGGCCGCAGTTGGTGACTCGCCAGCGCCTCGGGGTCTACCAGCACTACATCGGGGCCATCGACGGCGTCGCGGTAGACGAGCGTGAACTGGTTGTCCGATGCATTGCGGCGCAGGTAGAAGTGTCGGCCTGTGCCTTCATCCAGGTCTGCACCGCCGGGTCCCTGGTGTTTTCCAGGAATCGATAGGGGTCGTCGACCGGCGTCTTCCAGTAGGTATCCACCACGTTCTTGGCCGCCAGTGGCGGGGGCAAGTCGATGCCCAGAAAACGGGCTACTGCCAGCGTCGGCCCGAGGATTGGATGACGATGGCGAGCATGAAGTAGCAGGGGTTCGGCGCCCGAGCCGTGGCCCAGGGGCAACAATGCGGCTGCATGGACCACACCTTTCTCTCCGCCCTGATCCTGCTCCTGTTGGTACTGGATCCCCTGGGCAGCTTGCCCATCTTCATCTCGGTCATGCGTGCCGTGCCGAAGGAGCGTCGCACCCTGGTGGCCGTGCGCGAGATCGGCTTGGCCTTCGCCGTGCTGCTGACCTTCATGTTCCTTGGCGATGCCTTCCTGCGCCTGATGCATCTGTCCGAGCGATCGCTGGAGGTGGCCGGTGGCGTGATCCTTCTGATCATCGCGATCCGCATGATCTTCGGCAGCAGAGGCGAATTGGCCTACGGCCTGGAGCCGGGTCGCGAGCCCTTCGTGTTTCCTCTGGCCGTGCCTCTGCTGGCTGGCCCCTCGGCCATGGCCACCGTGCTGCTGCTGGCTTCGCGCCAGCCCGAGCGCATCGCAGAATGGATAGGAGCCCTGATCACCGCCATGCTGGTCTCCTTCGCGGTGCTGATCCTGGCAGACCGCATCCGCAAGCTGTTGGGCGATTCGGTGGTCTCGGCCATCGAGAAGCTGATGGGCCTGGTGCTGACCGCGATCGCGGTGGAAATGGTGCTGGCCGGCCTCAAGCGCTATTTCGTGGGCGGTACCTGATCGCCAACCATCCACGGCAATGGAGATGGGCGCCAGCAGTCGCGATGCGGCGCATGCTGCCGTGAAGCTTGAGGTAGGCAAACGAGGCGAAGCCGGTGCCGAAATCGTCCAGGCAGGTGCCGCAGCCGGTCTTGCGCAGCGCCTCGATGAAGCGTTCGGCATCCTGCAGGTCCGACACGGCCGAGGTCTCGGTCAGTTCCACCAGCAGCGGCTCTTCAGGTTAGACTTTTTGAAACGAGATTACCCAGCATCAACTATCGCGAGTTGCGCTCAGGACAATTATCGGCCGCCAACTAGGTACATGATGGGGGCTGTCGGGCCTTCCTGCTTATCGGTTCGTTCTGAGTCTTGAACCAGGGTAAGGGTGCCGACATGTCGAATTGGGGCCGACGAGCCAGCGTCCTGGCCGGGGTGGGCTGGCTGGGCTTGTCGGCAATGTCACGGGTCGTCCGCGCCCAACCGAAGGGGGCCTTGCGGCCGCTTCGGCCGGGCCTCCTGCCCATCACCAGCACGCGCATGCTCTTGCGCAACTACCTGCCGGTGCAGGCCTATCTCGAACGCGAGCTGCGCAAGTCGGTGGAGCTGCTGACGGCGAGCGACTTCCGCAGCTTTCACGCGAACACGCAGCAGGGCCAGTACGACCTGGTGGTGACCGCCTCGCACCTGGGGCGGCTTGCCCAGCTTGACGCCGGGTGGCTGCCTCTGGTGCGCTACCAGGCCATGCATCGCACGCCATCGTCACTCGGCTACCTCGAACGGCGTCAAGAATGCGGTCCTGCGGTAGGCTCTGGTCATGAATCAGACGCCCGTTGAACATTGGCATGCGCTTGTGCGAGCGCAGGACCCGTCGGGGCTGGATGAACTGCTGGCCGAAGATGCGATCTTCATATCACCCGTCGTCCACACCGCCCAGCGCGGAAAGGCCATAACCAAGGCTTACCTGAGCGCTGCGTTTGTGGTGTTCTTCAATCCGGGCTTTCGCTACGTCCGGGAAATCGTCGGACCCTTCGACGCAATGCTGGAGTTCGAGACAGAAATCGACGGAGTCTTGGTCAACGGCGTTGACATCATCAAGTGGAACCCGGCCGGGAAGATCGTTGAGTTCAAAGTCATGGTCCGCCCGCTGAAGGCGATCACGATCATCCACGAGCGCATGGCCGCCATGCTCGCCTCGGCCAAGCGGCCGCAGTGACACCAGACCCCCCCGCCCGGCTGGCTCGAGCGTTAGCAGGCCTTGAAATCGTCACCACAGCGGCATGCAAGCCTTCGTGAATTTGCCCATCCGGACGCAGCGGCTCCAGCTGCGACCTTTGCGCGACGGGGATGTCGATCGGCTCTTCGACATCCACTCAGACCCAAGAGTCATGAGGTACTGGAGCACGTCGGCGTGGCAAACCCCTGAACCAGCACGCGCGATGGTCGCTAAGGATCTTGGCTCAGCTACAAGGGAATATCTTCGTCTCGGGATCGAATCATCGGCAACCGGGGAACTGCTGGGGACCTGCACGCTCTTCGGAATCAACGCGCAATGTCGCCGCGCAGAGGTCGGATATGTCTTGGCGTCGCCGGCCTGGGGTCAAGGCTATATGAACGAAGCGCTGTCGGGCTTGATCGACTACGCATTCGCCGAGCTGAACTTGAATCGAATCGAGGCCGACATCGATCCGAGAAACGAATCATCGCGACGAGTTCTCGAACGTCTCAAGTTCGTGAGAGAAGGCTACCTTCGAGAGCGCTGGATCGTGGGCGAAGAGGTCTCTGACACCGCTCTGTATGGCCTGCTGCAACGCGAATGGAAACGATAGCCATGGCTTCTTCACAGCGAGTGCGAGGGCGATTGCCGCGCAAGCCGACCCCCGCGGCGCGCCCAGTACTCCGACTGCGAGCGCGCCACGCCGGCGCGTCAGACCAGCGGGGGCGGCAGCTGCTCGGCCGCAAACACATGCTTCAGCGCCGGCCGCGCCAGCATGCGCTGGAGGTAGGGGCCGATGTGCGCGAAGTCGCGTGCCGGGCGGCTGCCGAAGTTGCGCGTCCAGCGGCACAGCATGAAGGCCAGCGGGTCGACCGCGCTGTAGTGCGCGCCCAGCAGCCAGGGGCCGCCATGGCCGGCCAGCTGGTCGTCGATCTGCTTCAGGCAGGCGACCACCTTGGCTTCGGCATGCGCCTTCACCTGCGCCGTGCCGTCGGCGTTGCCCTCGTCCACCCAACGTTCGGGGTAGAAGTAATGGATCAGCGTGGCCTGCAGCGTGTTGCTCAGCCACAGCATCCACTTGTAGTAATGCGCGCGCTCGGCGCTGCCCAGCGGCGGGGCCAGGCCGGCGGCCGGGTGGGTGTCGGCCAGGTGCAGCAGGATGGCCGCGGTCTCGTACATCACGAGATCGCCGTCCACCAGCACCGGGATGAGCCCGTTCGGGTTCAGCTTCAGGTAGGCGGGCGACTTGTGGCCGTCGTTGGCGCGGTCGACAAGTTGCAGCGTGAAGGTCGCGTTCAGTTCGCGCAGCAGGGAGTGCACCGCAAAGCTGGCGGCGCCGGGCAGATAGTGCAAGGTGATCATGCCGGCAATGCTACGCGGTGGGCAGTACGGCCTCGGTCATGATGCGAAGCTGAACTTCGTCGGGAGCCGGGCATGGCCGAGTACACCGCGCAGCTGCGCTGGCAGCGTGGCGAGCACGAGAACTTCATCGATCAGCGCTACAGCCGCCGCCACACGCTGCGATTCGACGGTGGCGTGGTGCTGGCCGCGTCGTCGTCGCCCTCGGTGGTGCCGCTACCGATGTCCGACGCAGCGGCCGTCGACCCCGAAGAGATGTTCGTCGCCGCACTGTCCAGCTGCCACATGCTGTGGTTCCTGTCGCTGGCTGCGACGCGTGGGCAGGTGGTCGACCGCTATGAAGACGAAGCCGTCGGCGTGATGTCGCTCAATGTCCAAGGCCGATGGGCGATGACGCGTGTGACGCTCCGCCCGCGTGTGGAATTCGCCGGCACCAGCGCCCCGGACGCCACCGTGCTGGCCATGCTGCACCACGACGCCCACGAAGCCTGCTTCATCGCCAGTTCCGTCAAGACCGAAGTACGTTGCGAGCCGCGAACCTGAAGGTCCACCCTCGGCCCAGGGGGCTTGAAACCGCCGCGCACTGCGCCCAGATGGCACGGTGACGCTGCTCGGGCCCCTGCTGTTCTTCCTTTTGCTGCTGGCGGCCGTGGCCGCGTGGCTGGCCGGCCCGCCGTTGCTGGCCGCGCTGCGCCGCGCGCGCGTGCGTCGCCAGCCTTTCCCGCGCACCTGGCGCGACATCCTGCGCCGTCGCATGCCAGCCTTTGCACGGCTTCCAGCTGACCTGCAGCTGCAGGTGAAGAAGCACGTGCAGGTGCTGCTGGCCGAGAAACCCTTCATCGGCTGTGCCGGGCTCGTGGTTACCGACGAGATGCGCGTGCTGATCGCCGCTCAGGCCGCGTTGCTGCTGTTGAACCGCCAGGCCGACTATTTCGGCAACCTGCGCCAGGTGCTGGTCTACCCCGGTGCCTTCGTCGTCGACCGGGAGCACGCCGATGGCAGCGGCCTGACGCACGCCACCCGGCGCGCGCTGTCGGGTGAGTCGTGGCAACAGGGCCAGCTGCTTCTGAGCTGGGACGACGTGCTGGCCGGCGCAGCCGACCCCGAGGATGGCCACAACGTGGTCATTCACGAATTTGCGCACCAGCTCGACCAGGAACGCGGCCGCGCCAACGGTGCCCCCTGGCTGGGGCGGCGGGACGGCTACCCTGACTGGGCGCGGGTGCTGAGCGCCGAGTTCGACGACCTGCGCCAGCGACTGGCACGTGGCGAAGACGGTGTCATCGATCCCTATGCCGCCACCGACCCGGCCGAGTTCTTCGCTGTCGTCAGTGAACACTTCTTCGAGCAGGCCGCGGCGCTGGCCGCTGCGCACCCGGCGCTGTATGGCGAGTTCACGCGGCTCTACCGTTGCGACCCGCGGGCCTGGTAGAGGCAAGACCGACGGCGGCACCGGGGCGATTGCTTGGCGCATAGCGCTGGCTGTGCATGGCCTGCCCTTGCTGGTGCGTGTGGGTACAGTGCCGAAGGTGTTCGGTGTGCTGCAGTGGGAATTTCCTTTCACGGCGCGGCGTGGAGAGTGGGACGCGGCGTGAATGTGCCGTGTGACACGGGGCCAGACGAAGGCGCAGGAATCGATCGCACGCAGAACCACCCCATCCGGCCCGAGATGGTTTGTAATTAGTGCGCCGTTAAGGCGCGACGACGTAGAGCGAATTCCCATTCGTTTCCCTTCGTTAACGTCGAAGAGGCTCTCCGGGCTGATCGCGGTGATAATGCCGTTTCAAGAGGTGCGGTTTCGGTTTCAAGACACCTCGGCCCCGCAAAAGACGGGCTCGCGCAGGGAGATATCAATTTCAATCACCACATGACCAAGACCTACGCGCAATACATCAAGCAGATCGAGATGCTCAAGGCCGATGCCGAAAAGGCACGGCGCAAGGAGGTGCAGGGAGTCATCGGCCGCATTCGTGAAGCCATCGTTGCCTACGGGCTGACTGCGGGGGATCTCGGCTTCGCTGGCAAGGGCAAGAGCACAGGCAAGGCCGTGCCCGCGAAGAAGCGCGGCGCCAAGACCAAAGCCAAGCCGGTGGCCGTGGTGAAGTTCCGCAACGACAGCGGCGGCACCTGGGGCGGCCGCGGCAAGCGTCCGCAATGGCTGCGCGACGCGCTGGCGGCCGGGAAGACGCTCGCTGATTTTGCTGTGAAGTAGTAGGGACTTCAGGTCCTAAGCCGAGCGTGCCTGGCGCACGGCGGCTTCCCAATGCGCCATCCGCTCTGCCGCCTGGCCGGGCGTCAGGTGCGGCTCGAAGCGCTTGTCCTCGCGCCACAGCGCGGCCAGTTCGTCCAGGCTGCCGTAGATGCCGGTGGCCAGGCCTGCCAGCAGGGCCGCCCCCAATGCCGTGGTCTCGGTGACGCGCGGCCGCACGACCGGGATGCCCAGCAGGTCGGCCTGGAACTGCATCAGCAAGTCGTTGACACAGGCGCCGCCGTCCACCCGCAACTCCAGCGGTGACGTTCCGCCGGTGGCCACGGCATCGCTGGCCATTGCACGCAGCAGGGCCGCGCTCTGGAAGGCGATGCTCTCCAGCGCCGCGCGCGCGATGTGCGCTGCCGTGCTGCCTCGCGTGAGCCCGACGATGGCGCCGCGCGCGTTGGCGTCCCAGTAGGGCGCGCCCAGGCCGGTGAAGGCGGGTACGAACATCACGCCGCCGGCGTCGGGCACGCTCTCGGCGAGCGCCTGCACTTCGCTGCTCGCATGAATTGCGCGCAGCCCATCACGCAGCCATTGCACGACGGCACCGCCGATGAAGACGCTGCCTTCCAGGGCGTAGGCCTTGTTCGCCGTGTGCTGCGCGGCCGCGGTGGTGATGAGGCCGTGCGTCGAGTTCTCGAAACGTTCGCCGGTGTGCATCAGCATGAAGCAGCCGGTCCCGTAGGTGTTCTTCACCAGCCCTGCCTTGAAGCAGGCCTGGCCGAAGAGCGCCGCCTGCTGGTCGCCGGCCACGCCGGCAATCGGGATGGCGCCGCCCAGCCATTCGGCATCGCATTCGCCATAGACGTGGCTGGACGGGTGTACCTGCGGCAGCACGCTTTCGGGCACGTGCAGCAGCGCCAGAAGTTCGGGGTCCCAGGCGTTGTGGCGGATGTCGTAGAGCATGGTGCGCGACGCGTTGCTCACGTCGGTGGCGTGCACACGCCCGCCGGTCAGCTTCCAGATCAGCCAGCTGTCGATGGTGCCGAAGGCCAGCTCGCCTTGCGCGGCCGCGATGTGCGCCCCCGGCAGGTGATCGAGCAGCCAGCGCAGCTTGGTGGCCGAGAAGTAACTGTCGACGACGAGACCCGTGCTGTGGCGGATGAGCTCTGCGTGGCCGTGGTCACGCAGTTGCGCGCACAGCGGCTCGCCACGGCGGTCCTGCCAGACGATGGCACGGTGCAGGGGGCGGCCCGTGCGGCGGTCCCACAGCACCGCGGTCTCGCGCTGGTTGGTGATGCCGATGGCGGCGATGTCGCGCGCCTGCAGGCCGGCCTTGGCCAGCGCCTCGCGCGCGGTGGCAAGTTGGCTGTCCCAGATTTCGTCGGCGTCGTGTTCCACCCAGCCGGGCTGCGGGTAATGCTGCGTCAGCTCGCGCTGCGCCATCGCCACCACGTGGCCTCTGGCGTCGAAGACGATGCTGCGCGAACTGGACGTGCCCTGGTCGAGGGCCAGGATGTAGGTCATGGGTGGGCCTCCTGCGACCGGCCAGCGTACTGCAAAGGTGCCAGCTCGCCACCGGGGAAGTGCCCGGTGCGCAGGCAGCCAGGGGCTACATTGCGGGCCCCATGCCCCCGAACCGCCACGCCCTCGTCACCGGCACCCTCTTCGCCCTGGCCGCGGGGCTCGTGTGGGGCCTCGTCTTCATCGCGCCCACGCTGCTGGGCGACTACCCGGCGGTGTTGCTGACCATGGGCCGCTACCTGGCCTTCGGCCTCATCGCGCTGCCGCTGGCCTGGTGGGACCGCACCCGCCTGGCCGAGCTGACGCGCGCCGACTGGCTCGAGGCCGCCAAGCTCTCGGCGGTGGGCAACCTGCTGTACTACCTGTGCCTGGCGGCGGCCATCCAGCGCGCCGGCGGGCCGCTGCCGACGATGGTCATCGGCACGCTGCCCGTGGTCATCGCCGTCACCGCCAACCTGAGGCGCGACGCCCACGGGGTCGCGCGCGAGGCCCGGTTGCCCTGGCTGCGCATGCTGCCATCGCTTCTGCTCATCGCCGCCGGGCTGGCCTGCGTCAACCAGGCCGAGATCACGCAGCTGCCTGCAGGCACCGACCTGCCGCGCTACGCGCTGGGTGCGCTGCTGGCCGTGGCGGCCGTCGCCTGCTGGACCTGGTACCCCATACGCAACGCCGAATGGCTGCGTGCGCATGCCGAACGCAGCCCGCGCGCCTGGGCCACCGCGCAAGGGCTGACGACGCTGCCGATGGCCACTGCGGGTTATGCGCTGTTCTGGCTTTGGGCCGCACGCGATGGGGCCGGCACCGCGGGCTTCGCGATGCCCTTCGGCCCGCAGCCGCTGAAGTTCATCGGCCTCATGCTGGCTATAGGCCTGCTGGCCTCGTGGCTGGGCACGCTGTGCTGGAACGAGGCCAGCCAGCGCCTGCCGCCGGCGCTGGCCGGGCAGCTCATCGTCTTCGAAACGCTGGCGGCGCTGGGCTACGCCTTCGTGCTGCGCGGCCAGTGGCCGGGCTGGGTCACCGGCGCGGGTGTGGCGCTGCTGATCGCCGGCGTGGTGACGGCGCTGCGCGTTCGTCCGCTGCCGCACGGTGCGGGCGCGCCCTAGCGCCCAGAATGCAGGCCTCCGCCTTCACACAGGACCAGCCCATGAACACTCGCCGCCGTTTTGTCATGCTGATGCCCTGGGTTCCGCTGGCGGGCGTGTCGCTGCTGGCCGCCTGCTCCGACAAGGCGCCGCCGCCCGCCGCCAGCCCGGCGACTGCACCCGCTCCGGCCCCTTCACCGGCCGCTGTTGCCGACACCACCGCGCCCACCACCGCGTCAGCCCCCACGCTCGTCAGCCCCAGCGACCCGCAGGCGCAGACTCTGGGCTATGTGCCCATGTCCAGCCAGGCCGACGCGACGAAGTACAAGGCCCACGCCGCCAGCCAGAACTGCGGCAACTGCGTGCTCTACGCCGGGAAGGCCGGCGAAGCGTCCGGGCCCTGCCCGCTCTTCGCCGGCCGGCTGGTCAGCGCGGAGGGCTGGTGCAGCGCCTGGGCCAAGAAGGCTTGAGTCGCGCGCGCCACTGAGCCCGGCGGCGTTTCAGCCGTAGGTGTTGCGCAGCGTGCCCAGGCCATCGATCACCACCTCGACGGTGGTGCCCGACTTCATCGGCAGCACCCCCAGCGAGGTGCCGCACAGGATCACGTCGCCGGGCTCCAGGGTCATGTCCTGGCTGATGCGCCACACCAGGTCCTCGGGCGGGAAGAACATGTCGGCCAGCGCGTAGTTCTGGCGCTCGCGGCCGCCCACCAGCGTGCGCAGCATGGCGGCCGCGGGGTCGAAGGCCGTGTCGATGACCGGACCGAAGGCGCCGAAGCCGTCGAAGCTCTTGGCGCGTGTCCACTGCGGGAAGCTGGTGTCGCGGAACAGCAGCTCGATGGCCGTCACGTCGTTGGCGCAGCTGTAGCCGAAGATGCAAGCGGCGGCGTCCTCACGCGCGATGCGCCTGGCGCGGCGGCCGATCACGACCGCCAGTTCACCCTCGTAGGCCACCCGGCCCACCTCGGCCGGCGCGGCGGGGATGGGCTGGCCGTGCGCCGCGGCGCTGGACGGGCTCTTCAGGAAGTACAGCGGCTCGGCCGGCGTGGCCCAGCCGTTCTTGTCGGCCGCGGCGCGGAAGTTGTTCCACAGGCCGATGATCTTGCCTGGCGTGCAGGGCGGCAGCCAGGCGCCGGGCGCGATGTCGGCCAGTGTCAGCACTTCACCGCTGGGCTGCGGCGTGTCGAAGAGGCAGCCCTGGTGCAGTTGCACCTGTTCGCACTGCAGCAGGCCCAGCGTAGGCTGGCCGTGGTGGGTGAAACGCATCCATTGCATCGTCTTGCTTCCGGGTGGGATGGGGCCGTGACGATAGCCCGGGCGCTGCCGTGTCGGCACCCAGGCCGGCCCGCATTCACAGCGCGGACGGCGCCGCTAAGATCCTGCGGCCATGCTCTCCCGCGTCATCCCCATCCTGCCGGTGCCCGCCAACGCCGGCCCTGGCGTTCCCTGGGCCGTGCCCCGCCTGAGCGGCGAGCCGGCGCAGCTACGCCGCGTGCTCGGTGCGCTGGAAACGGCGCTGCAGGACCGCCTGGGCTGGCGCCTGCCCGCCGGCACCTGGCTGCGTGAGCTGAGGCTGGACGAAGGCGAGGCCTTCGTCGCCATCACGCCCGAACTGGGCGGCGCCTGCGGGCCGTCGGCCGAGGTCGCCTTCGACACGCTGCGCCGGCTGCTCCCCGACACGGACATCTACGTCGGCGCGGCGCGAGGCTGAGCGGCGCGTCCATCCGGGAAACTTTCGCCGCACGACGGCCGCGATGGGCCGTGGGCCGACCCCGTTCGCGGATTACATTGCACGGGTGTCCAACGCTGCCTCCTCATGCATCGCAACGCTGCTCCTGGTCCCGGTAGTGGCGTGCGCCCAGGCCGACGCGCCGGCTGCGGTGACGCCGCAGAGCGCAGCGCCCGCGGCTTCAGCAGCTTCAGCCGCGGCCGCGCCCGCTCCTGCCGCAGCCAACGAGGCTGCAGACGCCGCACGCAGATCGGTGCGGGCCATGGCGAACTGGCTGGCCCGCGGCGTCGACAGCTGGTTCGGCGACAAGCCCTTCGCGGATGGCGGCACGGTCACCGACGGCCGCTTCAGCGTCGGGCTGCTCAAGCGGCAGCGTGAAGCCACCGATGTCGACGTGCGCTTCAACGCGCGCTTCCGCCTGCCCAACATCGAGGAGCAGACCTACCTGTTCCTCGGCCGCGATGACCCGCGCGATGTGATCGCCGACAAGCCGGCCCGCCTGTCGCGCCAGGAGCGTCTGCTGGCGCGAGAGAACGCTGAGCGCAGGTTCTTCGCCGGCATCGGGCGCTCGTTCACCGACACGCTCGACTTCCGTCTCGGCTTCCGTGGCGGCCTCAAGCTGTATGCCCAGGGGCGCTACAAGACGCAGTGGGAGATCGGAGAAGAGGGGCTGGTCGAATTCCGCCAGACCCTGTTCTGGTCGCAGGCCGATCGCGTCGGATCGACCACGGCCTTCTCCTACGAACACCTGCTGTCGCCGGTGCTGGCCACACGTTGGCTCAACTCGGCCACGGTCACGCAGGCGACGCGCAAGTTCGAGTGGTCGAGCCTGCTGGGTGTGTACCGGTCCTTCGGTGGCCAGCGGTTGCTGTCGCTGGAAGCGCTTGTCAGCGGCCTGCAGGGATCGGGCGTGCCCACCACCGACTACGGCCTGCAGACCCGCTGGGAACAGCCGGTCTACCGGGACTGGCTCCTGGGCGGCCTCGTCGTCGGCCACTTCTGGCCGCGCCAGGACGCCCAGACCGAGCGGCGCGGGGCATGGGCCGCTGGAGCCAGCCTGCTGATGAAGTTCTGACGCCGCCGGTGCCGCGGCAGCGTCAGCCGGCCAGCGCGTCGTCCAGCACCTCCACCCAGTGCCGCACCGGCGTGGACGTGCCGCTCTGCAGGTGCTGGATGCAGCCGATGTTGGCGCTGACGATGGCGTCCACCGGGTCTTGCACTGCGGGGGCTTCCAGGTGCCCGAGCTTGCGGTCGCGCAACTGCGTGGCCAGTTCGGGCTGCAGCACGCTGTAGGTGCCGGCGCTGCCGCAGCACAGGTGGCTCTCGGCGCTGGCCAGGCGCACCTCGAAGCCCAGCGCGCGCAGGTGGGTTTCGACGCCGCCGCGCAGCTGCTGGCCGTGCTGCAGCGTGCACGGGGGATGGAAGGCCAGGCGCTTCGTCTTGATCTCGCGCAGCTTGCCCTGCAGCGCAGGCGCGATGTCGGGCAGCAGTTCGCTGATGTCGCGCGTGAGTGCACTCACCTTGCGCGCCTTCTCCGCGTAATCGGCGTCGTGCGCCAGCGCGTGGCCGTAGTCCTTCACCGCCACGCCGCAGCCGCTGGCGTTCATCACGATGGCCTCGACGCGGCCCTCGCTCGTCAGCCCGTTGACCAGCGGCCACCAGGCGTCGATGTTGCGGCGCATGTCGGCCAGGCCGCCGGCGGCATCGTTCAGGTGCGTGCGAAGCGCGCCGCAGCAGCCGGCGCCATCGGCCACCAGGGTCTGGATGCCGGCGGCGTCGAGCACCCGCGCGGTGGCGCTGTTGACGTTGGGCATCATCGCCGGCTGCACGCAGCCCAGCAGCATCAGCACCTTGCGCTTGTGCGTGCGCGTCGGCCATTGCTGCGCACGTTTGCCGGCGGGGCCGGGCACCTTGTTCTTCAACGCCTGCGGGAGCAGCGGGCGCACCAGCTGGCCGACTTTCATCGCCGGGCCGAAGAGCGACGATGTCAGCCCTTCCTTGAGCAACCAGCGCACGGCCTTCTCGCCCGCCGGGCGTTCGACGCGGGCCTCGACGATCTCGCGCCCGATGTCGACCAGGTGGCCGTACTGCACGCCGCTGGGGCAGGTGGTTTCACAGCTCCTGCAGGTGAGGCAGCGGTCCAGGTGCTGCTGCGTCTTGCGCGTGACGGGGGCGCCTTCCAGCACCTGCTTCATCAGGTAGATGCGGCCGCGCGGGCTGTCGAGCTCGTCGCCCAGCAGCTGGTAGGTGGGGCAGGTGGCCGTGCAGAAGCCGCAGTGCACGCACTTGCGCAGGATGGCCTCGGCGGCTTCGCCGTGGCGGGTGCCCTTGAATTCGGGTGCGAGCTTGGTTTGCATGAAGTCGTGGGCGTGAAGGAACGGGTCAGGGCCGCAGGGCCGGCAACGCGCCGAGCAGCAGGGAAACGAAAGGCATCAGCAGCGAGGCCAGCAGCACCTGCAGGCCGAGCGCCAGTGCCGCGTAGGCGCCAGACGCCGGGTGCACCTGCATCGCGCGCGCGGCGCCGATGCCGTGAGAGACGGCGCCGAGGGCAAAACCACGCACCTCGGGCTGGCGGATGCGCAGCAGGTCGAACAGGGGCTTGGCCAGCAGCGCGCCGATCAAGCCGGTGAGCACCGCGAACACGGCGGCCAGCGCCGGGATGCCGCCGAGTTGCTGAGCGATGCCCATGGCCACCGGTGCCGTCACCGACTTCGGCGCCAGCGAGGCCAGCACCGGCAGCGGCAGCCCCAGCGCCCAGCCGACCAGCAGCGCGCTTCCCGCCGCGGCGCTGCCGCCGACGAGCGCCGCCGCCAGCACGGCCAGCCAGCGTCGGCGCAGTTCGGCGCGGCGCTGCCACAGCGGCCAGGCCAGGGCCACCACGGCGGGGCCGAGCAGGAAGTGGATGAATTGCGCACCGGAAAAGTAGGTCGGGTAGGGCGTGTCGGTCAGCGTCAGCAGCAAGGCCAGCGCCAGCACGGTCCAGAGCACCGGGTTGGCCCAGGGCGCCTGGTCGACGCGCTGGTACACGGCCTGGGCCAGAACGTACGTGGCCAGCGTGGCCGTGAGCCCGAACAGGGGCGTGGCCGAGAGGTAGACCCAGAGTTCGACGACGCTCTGCATGGCCTGTGCCGCCTTCAGCCGTGCGACGACGAAGCGGCGGCTGCGCCGGGCGCCACCGTGGCCGGCAGCAATGCGCGCAGCGTCAGCGCCGTCATCACCAGGCCCACCACGGTCGACAGCAGCAGCACGGCCGCCAGGCGGCCGGCGTACTCGCCGATCACCGCCAGATGGGTGACGACGCCCACGCCCACCGGCACGAACAGCAGCGACAGGTGCGTGAGCAGCGCGTCGGCCGCGGCACCCACCGGCGCGCGCACGGCGGGCCAGGCCAGCAGCGCCAGCATCAGCAGCATGCCCAGCACCGGACCGGGCAGCGGCAGGTGTGCGCCGCGCGCGACCACTTCGCCGGCCGACTGGCACAGCAGCAGCAAGGCCAGGCCTCTCAGCGCGTCCATGTGGTGGGTGAAGGACGGCCGGCTTCAGCGCAGGGCATACGACAGCTGCCAGTAATGCGTGTACTCCTGCCAGCGCAGGTCGTGGGCGCGTGGCCCCAGCATCGCGGCGGCCTGTTCGTGTGTCGGGAAGTTCTTCAGCACCTCGTGCTCACTGCCGTCGTCCAGCGTGCGCTGCTGGTAGGTGTTGCCGGCGGCATCGGTGCGAGAGATCGGCGTGCTGCTGGTCTGCACGTAGCTGTTGTCGAGGAAGACGACACGCGCACCCGGCGCCAGCCGCGCGTGCAGCAGCGCCAGCCAGCCGGGCAGGCGCTGCAGCGGCACGTGGCTCCACCAGCAGCCGGCGAAGGCGGCCGTGAACGGCCCTTTCGCCTCCGGCGCGTCCAGCCTGTAGGCATCGACGGTGGCGAAGCGCACGCCCGCCGGCAGCGCCTTGGCGCGCGCGAGAGCCATCGTCTCGGGGTTGAGGTCGGTGGCCAGCCAGGAGGTCGCATCGCGCGCCGCGTGGGGTGTCCACCAGCCGGTGCCGCAGGCGATCTCCAGCACGTCGCGGCCGGCGAACTCGACCGGCAGCGCGGCTTCCATCGCACGCAGGTCGACCTGCCGCTCGGGCTTGAAGTAGACACGCTCGTAATACGCCGCCCGCTGCACGTAGTACGCGGCCATGTCCTCGACGATATCCTGGCCCATGCGCGTGGCGGCGTGGTGTTCAGGCCGCGGGCAGCAGCCGGCCAGGGTTGAAGACGCCTGCGGGGTCGAAGGCCCGCTGCAGCTCACGCTGCAGGCGCGCCATCGCCGGCGTCTGCGGCGCAAAGGCACCGGCGCTCTTGTCGTGACCGCGAAAGAGCACGGCATGGCCACCGGCGTGCTGGGCCGCGTCGCGCAGCACGCTGGCAGGTGCCGTGGTGCAGATCCAGCGCTGCGCGCCGCCCCATTCCAGCAGCTGTTCGCCCGAGAGCTTCAGCGGCGCGGTGGTCGGCGGCACCGACAGGCGCCACAGGGCCGCGCCGCTGTCCACGGCCTTCGCGGCGCCGACGAAGAATTCGTCGCGGTGGTCGCGCAGGCCGTTCCAGAACGTGGCGGCCAGCGCAGCTTCGATGACCTCGCCGCCGATCTTCTCGTGCGCCGAGCGCACCGCGGCACCGGCGCCCGCAAGGCGCAGCACCAGCATGCCGTCCCACCAGGCGCTGGCGTTCAGCGGCAGCGGCTGGCCGCCCCATTCGTTGAGGCGGCGGATGGCCGCGGCCTGGTCGGCTTCCAGGCGCAGCGTCAGCGTGGCCGGCGGCATGGGCAGCACCTTCAGGCTGACTTCGCAGATCACGCCCAGCACGCCCATCGAACCGGCGAGCGAGCGTGACACGTCGTAGCCCGCGACGTTCTTCATCACCGTGCCGCCGAAGGCCAGCAGTTCGGCGCGGCCGTTCAGCAGCTTGGCACCCAGCACGTAGTCGCGCACGCCGCCCACCGACACGCGCGCAGGGCCGGCCAGGCCGGCGGCGACCATGCCGCCCACGGTGCCGCGCAGCGGCACCCCGTCGCCATCACTGCCGCCTTCGCCAAAACGCGGCGGCTCGAAGGGCAGGCACTGGCCCTGGGCGGCCAAGGTGGCCTCCAACTCGGCCAGCGGGGTGCCGCCGCGCGCGGTGATCACCAGTTCGCTCGGCTCGTAACTGCTGATGCCGGCCAGCGCCCGCACGTGCAGCGGTTCGCCTGCCACCGGCCCGCCGTAGAAGGCCTTGGTGCCGCCACCGCGGATGTCGAGCACGCGCTTGTCGGCGCGGGCGGCCTGCACTTGTTCCACCAGGCGCTGCAGCGCGTCATCCATTCAGAAGCGCTCCAGCTCGGGGAAGGGCAGCAGCCCCTTCTTGACGTGCATCTTTCCGTACTCGGCGCAGCGGTGCAGCGTCGGGATGACCTTGCCCGGGTTCAGCGTCTCGCCGGGGTCGAAGGCGCGCTTCAGCGCGAACATCTGCTCGCGCTCTTCCGGGCTGAACTGCACGCACATGCTGCTGAGCTTTTCGACGCCCACGCCGTGTTCGCCCGTGACGGTGCCGCCCATCGCCACGCTGGTCTCCAGGATGTCAGCGCCGAAGAGCTCGCAGCGGTGCATCTGGTCGGGGTCGTTGGCATCGAAGAGGATCAGCGGATGCAGATTACCGTCGCCGGCGTGGAAGACGTTGCAGCACTTCAGACCGTACTTCACTTCCATCGCCGAAATCGCCAGCAGGATGTCGGCCAGGCGTTTGCGCGGGATGGTGCTGTCCATGCACATGTAGTCGGGGCTGATGCGGCCGCTGGCGGGGAAGGCGTTCTTGCGCCCGCTCCAGAACTTCAGGCGCTGCGCTTCATCCTTGCTCACTTCCAGCCGCGTGGCGCCGCAGCCGGACAGCACGTCGAGCATGCGGTCGATCTCCTCGGCCACTTCCTCGGGTGTGCCGTCACTCTCGCACAGCAGGATCGCCACCGCGTCGAGGTCATAGCCGGCGTGAACGAAGTCTTCCACCGCGGCCGTCATCGGCTTGTCCATCATCTCCAGCCCGGCCGGGATGATGCCGGCGGCGATGATCTCGGCCACCGCGTCGCCGGCTTTGCGGATGTCGTCGAAGCTGGCCATGATGCAGCGCGCCAGCTGCGGCTTGGGCACCAGCTTGACGGTGACCTCGGTGATCACGGCCAGCATGCCTTCGCTGCCGACAATCAGCGGCAGCAGGTCCAGGCCCGGCGTGTCCAGGGCCTCGCTGCCGAACTCGATCGCCTCGCCATCCACCGTGTAGCCACGCACGCGCAGCACGTTGTGCAGCGTCAGCCCGTATTTCAGGCAATGCACGCCGCCGCTGTTCTCGGCCACGTTGCCGCCGATGGTGCAGGCGATCTGGCTCGACGGGTCGGGCGCGTAGTACAGCCCGTGGGGTGCAGCGGCCTCGCTGATGGCCAGGTTGCGCACGCCGCATTGCACGGTGGCGGTACGCGCGGCGCGGTCGATCATCACGATCTTGTTGAACTTGGCCAGAGACAGCGTGACGCCCAGCTGGTGCGGCAGGGCACCGCCCGAGAGACCGGTGCCCGCGCCGCGTGCCACCACGGGCACCTGCAGGGCATGGCAGGCCTTCAGTACGGCAGCCACCTGGCCTTCGGTCTCGGGCAGCGCCACCAGCAAGGGCATCTGGCGGTAGGCGGTAAGGCCGTCGCATTCGTAGGGCACGGTGTCCTCGGCGTGCCACAGCAGCGCGTGCGCCGGCAGCAGCGGTGACAGCGCGGCCACCACCTGCGCCTGGCGTGCAGCGCGTTCGGCGGCGGCGATGGCGGGGGGTGTGGCGGGAGTGTTCATCGCGTGCGGAATTCCGGTGGGGCGTAAGCGGACCAATCGCCGCTGCGTGCCTCGGCCTGACTGTACGCCGCACCCCGCTCATCTACAGGTCAGAACGGTTTTGACCTGGCTGGTGGTGATCGGCGGCCGTCAGGCCTCACCCGCAAACACCGTCAGTACCCCGGTGTAGCCATAGAGATGGTGACGGGCGATTTCGCCGGCGGCAAAGAAGCCTACCAGCGGGACGTCTTCGCCGCCGACTCCGCCGCCCAGCGCGTGCTGAATCATCTTCAGCTCGGCCGACGGCCCGCCGAAATGCGGGCCGCCGCGACCGGTGCAGCTGACGTAGATCGCACCCAGGATGCGCTGCGCGGCCGGTGCCATCCCCGCGGTGCCGTCGGCCAGGGTCGCTTCGGCCTGCGTCTCGAGTTCGTCGCGGATCTCGCTGCAGATGCGGACCAGGTCGCGGCGCGCGGCCTGCACGTCGCGTTGGCAGAACGCCAGGCGCATGCCGGGCTGCAGCACGTCGGCCACGGCAACGGCGTCGCGGCCGGGGTCCAGGCCCACGAGGTGGCGCACGCGTGTGTCGGCGCCGAACTGCCCGGGCCGCGCCAGGGCCATGTCGGCGGCGTCGGTCAGGCCTACCAGCGTAGCGCGCAGGCGCGGCAGCGCGGCGCGCGGGTCATCCAGCGTGGGCAGGCCCAGGTCGCGCAGCAGGCAGGCCAGGGCGGGCTCGCCGTCGAGTTCGGTGACGATGTTGCGTTCGCAGGCCGTCACCTCGCGTGTCGGGCCGATGGGCTGCGAGCCCTGCGTGACGCGCGAGATCAGCGCCACTTCGCGCGTGAAGGCCACGCCCGAAAGTCCGCCCTGCCAGACGCCGTCGGCCAGGTGCACGGCAGCCGCGCGCGACGAGGCCAGGCCGCCGAAGAGGTAGCCGCTCTCGGTGCGGTCGCTCAGCTCGGTGATCAGCTCCTGCAGGTCGGGCGTGGCCGGGTCGGCATGCACCAGCGCCGTAAAGGCTTCGATGCGCTGCAGCTTGTGCGCGCCCGAGAAGACCTCGAAGCGTCCGGCCGGTAGCGCCGCCAGCATCAGCGCCAGCGCCGGCTCGTCGATGTACTCGACGCCGCTGGCACACACGCCCACGCCCACGCTGCCCACCCAGGCCACGCCGGGCCAGCGCTGGCGCAGTTCATCCAGCAGCGCTTGCGCGTGGGGTGCGAAATGATCGGTGAAGTAGGCGAAACCCAGCGTCAGCGGTCCGGCGCCGCTGAGCTCGTGCGCCGGTCGGCGTACCTCGATCTGCGCACCCGCCAGCGCCAAGGCGGCGCGCCAGTCGGGGTGCGTGGCGTGGCCGACGAGAAAGCCGGGCATGGTATTGCCGTGCTGCGAGAGGCGGCCCGCGGTGCTCAGCCCGGGCGCTTGCGCGGTGTGGCCGTGCGCGCGGGCCTGGCCGTATTGGCGGGCGCCCGTGGCGTCTTCTTCTGGGCCTTGCCAGACGCCTTGTCGGGGGCGGCCCCAGCCGCGGCCGAGCTCGACGGCGCCACGGCACCCGCCAGGTGACGTGCAGCATCGGCGCCGCTGTCCTTCATGGCCTGAGCGGCGATGCCGGCGAACTGCTGCGTCAGCGCGCCCCACCATTGCATGGGGTCGATGGCTGTCGGCGCCTCGGTGGCCTTGCGCGCCTCGCCCTTCTTCTGCGGTGCCGGGGCGGGGGCGGCTGCCTCGGCACCGTCATCGTCGTCGTCGCCCTCGTCTTCTGCCGGCGCCGCGGCTGCGGCCGGCGCGGGCCATGATGGTGCTGCTGCAGGCGCAGCGGCTGGCGCACGGGCCTGCAGCGCGTTGCGCAGGTCGGCCAGCGGCAGGTTCATGGTCTGCAGCGTCGACAGCGTCATGCGCTGCACTTCCAGCGCCTGCACCGTGGTGCCGAGCAGGCGCGCGTTCTGTTCCAGCAAGAACTGCACGGTCTTCAGTTCCTGGATGCGTTTGCCGATCTCCTCCGGGTCCAGCGTCGGTGCCACCCACTGCCCAAAGCCCTGGACGCCGGGCAGGCCGGCGCTGGCGCCCTTCATCAGGGTCTGCAGGAATTCGAAGCCCGGCACCATGCGGGCGAGATCGTTGGCTGTGCTCATGTGGCATCTCCACGGCGCTGCGCGCGCGACGGCTACATTGTGGGCCTGCACAGACCCCTTCGGCCAGCTCACCGTGCCAGGACGATGTCATCAGTGCCATGCCGCCGGCCGCCACGCTGCGCGGTCCTGCCACCACGCCGGGTTCGAGGGGCCCCTACACTGTGCACAACCCCTTTGGGCACTGTGGCCGCAGCGTGAAGATGGACGATGAACTTCGGTAGGAAGCCGTTGGGCGTGGCGCTGCTGCTGGCCGCGCTGGGGCCCTGGCCCGCATGGGCGCAGCCCGCGCCGCGCGCCGCGCCAGTGGCCCCGACCATGACCCTGCATGTGCCCGGCCTGGCTGCGCCGGCGCAGATCCTCGTCGACCGCTGGGGTGTGCCGCACATTTATGCCGCCAGCGAAGACGACGTGTTCTTCGTGCAGGGTTTCAACGCCGCGCGCGACCGGCTGTTCCAGATCGACCTGTGGCGCCGCCGCGGCCTGGGCCGGCTGTCGTCTGTCTTGGGCGCGAATTTCGTCGAGCAGGACCGCGCCGCGCGGCTCTTCCTCTACCGCGGTGACATGGCGCGCGAATGGCAGGCCTACGGTCCCGACGCGCAGCGCATTGCCACGCGCTTTGTGGACGGTATCAACGCGTGGATCGATCTCGTCGCCCGCGAGCCGGCGCGGATGCCCCTCGAGTTCAGCCACTTCGGCTACGCGCCCGAGAAGTGGCAGCCCGAGGACGTGGTGCGCATCCGCAGCCACGGCCTGACGCGCAACCTCGCTTCGGAAGTCTGGCGCGCCCTGCTCGCTTGCCGTGGCCAGCTGAAGGCCGACGAAACCCGCGTGGCGCTGCAGCCGCCCTGGCAGGCCCAGGTACCCGACGGCCTGGACCCGTGCGTCCCGCCCGAGGTGCTGCGTGTCTTCGGCCTGGCCACTCAGGGCGTGCTGGTGGGCGGCCGCGACGGCAAGCGAGCGGCGCTGGACGCCCCGCCGCAGCTGGCGCTGGCCAGCGCTGCCGAGCCCGCTGAGGGCAGCAACGCCTGGGTGGTGGCGCCATCGCGTTCGGTCACGGGCCGACCCATTCTGGCCAGTGACCCCCATCGGTTGCACTCCGCGCCTTCGCTACGGTACGTCGTGCATCTGAACGCACCGGGGCTGGACGTCATCGGCGGCGGCGAGCCGGCCCTGCCCGGCGTGTCGATCGGCCACAACGGCCGCATCGCCTTCGGGCTGACCATCTTCTCCATCGACCAGGAAGACCTCTACGTCTACGAGACCGACGCCGCCGAAGCCACTGCCTACCGCTACCAGGGCCGCTGGGAGCCGCTGCGCGTGCTGACCGAGACCATCCCCGTGAGCGAGCAGCCGCCACGGACCGTGACGCTGAAGTTCACGCGCCACGGGCCGGTGACCCATGTCGACGGCGCCAAGCGGCGTGCCTACGCCGTGCGCTCAGGATGGTTCGAGCCTGGCATGGCGCCCTATTTCGGCAGCATCGGCTACATGCGCGCAAGGAGTTTTGCCGACTTCCGGCGCGCGATGTCGAACTGGGGTGCGCCGGCCGAAAACCAGGTCTATGCCGACATCTCCGGCAATATCGGCTGGGTCACCGGCGGGCTGGCGCCAAAGCGCCCGAACTGGGACGGATTGCTGCCCGTGCCGGGCGACGGCCGCTACGAATGGGCGGGCTTCTGGCCGGGGGAACAGCTGCCTTGGCTGCTGAACCCGGCGCCCGGCTGGTTCGCCAGCGCCAACGAGATGAACCTGCCGGAGGATTACCCGTGGCGCGAACGCAAGCTCGGCTTCGAGTGGCCGTCGAACGCGCGCTACCAGCGCATCGCCGAGGTGCTCGCCAGCAAGGCGAAGCTGAGCCTCGAAGATTCGATGCGGCTGCAAAACGATGTGCTCTCCGTGCCGGCGCGCCGCCTGCAGGCGCTGCTGCGTGGCCTGAAGTCGGAAGACGCCGCAGTTCGCTCGGCGATAAGCCTGCTGACGGGCTGGAACCTGCAGACCACCGCCGAATCGGCAGCCGCTGCGCTCTTCGAGGTGTGGTGGTCGCGCCACCTGGGCAGCGCCTTTCGCGACGCCGTGCTCGGCGGCGCGGCCGCGCCGCTGATCCCATCGACCGACGCCGAGTTCTTGCTCGCTGCGCTCGAGCGACCGCAGATGCGCTTCGGCAAGAACGCTGAACAACGGCGCGACGCGGTGCTGGCGCGCAGCCTGGCGGCGGCCTGGGCCGACATGCGCCGGCTGGCCGGTGCAGACCCCGCGCGCTGGCGCTGGTCGGTGCTGCACCATGCGTTCTTCGCCCACCCGCTGGCCAAAGCGGCCGACGGCGCTGCCACGCAGGCGAAGCTGAATGTCGGGCCGCTGCCCAAGCAGGGCGGCAGCGACACCGTCAATCTATCGAGCTACGACCCGGCCAACTTCCGCCAGACGGGCGGCCCATCCTTCCGCATCGTGCTCGACGTCGGGGCCTGGGACAACTCGCGTGCCGTCAACGCGCCGGGCCAGTCGGGCGACCCCGCCAGCCCGCACTACCGCGACCTGGCGCCGCTGTGGCTGAAGGGCGAGTACTTCCCGCTGCTGTACACGCGCGGCCGCATCGAGGCGGCGACGGCGCAGCGGTTCGAGCTGCTGCCGGCGCCTTGAGGCGGAGGGCGACGGAGCAGAGCGACTCGCGCCGCAGTTCTGCCACTGGGCAAGGCGCCATGAGTCGCTGTGCACACCCACGTCGGCGCTGTCTGACAGCACAACGCGCAGCCCGCTGATTCGCCTCGAGAGTGCAACGGCCTACCTTTGTGACAACGCCGAGCCAAGGCGTTTCACCCAAGAAGGATCTCCATGACCCGCTCCTCCAACCTTCTCATGATCGCGGTCGCTGCGGCCGCGATGCTGACCTTGTCGGCCTGCGACAAACGCGATGACCAGACGGTGGGCCAGACCATCGATAAGGGCCTGGCCGGTGCCAAAGCCGAATTGAAGGACGCGAAGGAGGCGACCAAGGAAGCCGCGGCCAAGGGTGGCGCTGCAGCCTCGGACGCCACGATCACGACCAAGATCAACGTCGCATTGGTGGCAGATGACCAACTCAAGGCACTGAAGATCGATGTCGACACGAAGGATGGCAAGGTGGTGCTGACCGGCGTCGCACCCGACGCGATTTCGCGTGACCGCGCGACGGCCATGGCCAAAGCAGTGGAGGGCGTGGTCGATGTCGACAACCGCCTGACCGTGCAACCCAAGGGCTGAGCGATCGGTGACCGGCGACTACGCCGAGCCCCAGGTTGACAAGCCTGCCTCCGCAAAGACGAAGAACAAGTGGTCAGCAGATGGCACAGATCGAAGAACTCGAGATGGACGCTCACCGGGCGCAGCTGAATGCGGACCTCAGGCGTCTGGTCGACAAGTACCGTGCGATCTTCGGATGGGACGTGCCGGAGGTCGACGAGGCCTTGTCGGAACGCTTGATCATCGATTCCTTGCGTCGGGCTCTGGACGACATCGAGCGGCAAGCTGCGGCCGCCCGCAGATGACACGGCATCGCTTCAGTGGTCCACGGCAAGGGCTGCAGACAGCCGCTTCGACAAGTCGGCCTGCACCATCAGCTCGCCGAACCACAAACGGTAGCCGGCATCGCTGGGATGCAGCCCGTCTGCAGCGTTCAGTTCCGGATGCTTCACGAACGGGTCGTCGATGGCCTCGCGGAACAGATCCACGAACACGGCGCCATGGCGCGAGGCTGCGTCGTCAACGATGGTGTGCAGTCGACGCGAGCGCCACGTCATCAGCCAGGACATGGGCGCAAGGAAGAACGGGGCGTTGCCGACGTTGCCTGATGGCATCAGCACCACCAGTTCTGCCCGTTGACGCGCACGGCGCGCCACGCGTTCGACATCGCCTTGCAGGGCCTGCAGTCCGCGCAGGCGGACCACGTCATTGCCGCCGGCCATTACCAGCACCATGTCGAAGGGCTCTATGCCTTCCAGCTGCGCCAGCACGGCAGCAAGCTTCGCGCCGTCGCGTGCCCGGTTGACGATCTGCAGCCGCGGGAAGGCCTGCCCAAGGAGGCCCGCCACGCTGGCGTGTGGCACGGAGGCCCCGGTGCCCACGGCCGTGCTGTCACCGACGATGAGCAGCCGCAGTGACGGCTGGACGGGTGTGCGCTGCAGCGGGCTGCTGAGCCGCACCAGTTCGGCAGATTCGTGCAATCGCCACGCGGTCCTGGCGCCCGCGCCCACGACGAGTGCGATGGCGACCCACCGCAGGACCTGCGATGCGCGCTTGCGTGCGGTGTCCGCCATGGGGTTACGCCGGTCGAGTCAAGCACTGCGTGACCACGAGGCTCACCGAGCGGCGTCGGCATGTTCCGCGTACGGTGCCATCGGCGCTGGATCGGCGGGTCCACCGGACAGCTGGTTGGCCAACCCGTGGTTGACGTCGCGGTGATGGGCCTCGTCTGCGCGAACCACGAGCACCACGTCGCGCAGCGTCGCGTCGTCGGCCAGCTTCCAGTACCGCTTTGCAATCGCCGGCGCGGCGACGTTGGGCGTGCGACCGGCGTCGATTTCCACCAGGTACTGCGTGTAGCTGAGCACCGCCTCCTCTTCGAAGTAGCCGACCAGGCGGTGCGCCGTTCTGCGCGAGACCAGGTACAGGAGGAAGAAGCCGACGTAGAAGGCCCACTGCGCGACGAGGATGAGGAGCCGTTCCAGCGCAGTGGGCCGGGCGATCTCGATGAAGGTCATGAGGTGCATGCGCTTGTTCTCTGCCTCCTCCATCAGCTTGCGGATCCAGCCGTCGTCGTCGACCATGCGGCTCAGTTGGCATGGTTGCCCGCTCCCCAAAGACGCCCGCTGACCACGCAGCCCATGCTGCAACTCAGCGCCCGAGAAAGTCGATCAGGTCCTGGGTGAGCCGACGCTTGTGGGTCGCGAACACACCGTGGGGCGCGCCGTCGTACTCGACCAGTGTGCCGTGCTGTATGCCCTTCGCCGCAGCCCGGCTCGACGCGTCGATCGGCACCGTCTTGTCCTCGGTGCCATGGATGATGAGCGTGGGCACGTCGAACGCGGAAAGGTCGCTGCGGAAGTCGGTGCTCGAGAACGACTTCAGGCATTCCAGGGTCGCCTTGAGGCTGGCCTGCATGGCGACGCTGCGCGCCCAGGCCAGCAGCTCGTCACTGACCGGGTCCTGCGCCGTGTCAGCCCCAAAGAAGGTTCGGAAGAAGCCGGCCAGGAATGCGGGCCGGTCCTCGTTGAGCGCGAGCGCTGTCTTGTCGAAGGCGGCCTGTTCCGTGCCGGCAGGGTTGTCGGCCGTCTTCAACCGGAACGGCAGCACCGAAGAGATGAGTACGGCCTGCGCCACCGATTTGCCGCCATGTCGCGACATGTAGCGCGCCACCTCGCCACCGCCCATCGAGAAGCCCACGAGCACGGCGTCCTGCGCCCCGGTCTGCTCGATCACCGCCGCCAGGTCGTCGGCGAGCGTGTCGTAGTCGTAGCCCGTCCAGGGTTGCGACGAGCGGCCGAAGCCGCGGCGGTCATAGGCGATCGCACGGTGACCGGCATTGGCGATGGCCATGGCCTGATCGTCCCAGCTGTCTGCTGACAGCGGCCAGCCATGAATCAGGATGACGGGTCGGCCCGAGCCCCAGTCCTTGACGTAGAGCCTGCTCTTGTCTGTTGCGGTCACGTGGTGCATCGCGTACTTCCCGAATCGATCAAAGCGAATCGCACGCCAGCATCTTTGTGCCTGGCGTGGGCGTGGTTGCTGCATCTTTGGCGACACGGCGCCAGCTGTCAGTTCGCTGGCGTACGCGCGAACACGGCGAAAGGCTGAAGGCGCCATGGATGTCTGGATGTGCATTGCTTCGGCTTGGCCAACAGCGGCAGCGTCGACGCAGCGCGGCTCTGTTCGATAGCGCACAGACCCATGCTTCGAAGCGGCGGATAAGCAATATCCACGGTGCCTTGCAGCGCCGCGTGCTGTTTCGACTGGAGCCCGATGAAATCGCTCAGCCACCGCCGTGCCCTCGGGCTGTGCGTGGCCCTCGTCACAGCCGCGATGCTTGGCCTGAGCTGCAGCAGCCTGCCCACCTTCGTACCCGACCTGGCGCACCGACCGGCGCGGCCAGTGCCGCTGAGCGGTGCGTCCGGTCCGCTGACTGCCGCACAGAGCCGCGCCATCTTGCAGCGACTTCAGAGCGGCGGGCAGCCTACCGACATCTTCAGCCGCCATCTGGCGCTGGAGGAGGCCATCGTCGGAAGCCCGCTCACCACAGGCAACGCGGTGCGCCTGCTTCAGGACGGCCCGGCCACGTACCGCGCCATGCTCGGCGCCATCGCCGCAGCGCGCGACCATATCAACATGGAGACCTACATCCTGGACGACGATGCCATCGGCCGCCAGTTCGCGCAGGCCTTGCTGGACAAGCAGGCGCAAGGCGTGCAGGTCAACCTGCTGCGCGACAGTGCCGGCACCTTCGGCACGCCGGCGGCCTTCTTCCAGCGCCTCAGCGATGCCGGCGTGCAGGTCCTGGAATTCAACCCGGTCAACCCGCTTGCTGTACGCGAGGGTTGGCAATGGAACCAGCGCGACCATCGCAAGCTGCTCATCGTCGACGGCCGCACGGCGTTTCTCGGCGGCATCAACATCAGCAGCGTGTACTCAGGCGGTTCCTCCAGCAAGACCAAGAGATTCGATCCCGACGCCGCGCTGGCCTGGCGCGACACCGACCTGCAGCTGCAAGGCCCGGTAGTGGCCGAACTGCAGAAGCTCTTCCTGGCCGCCTGGCAGCGCCAGCTGGGGCCGCCACTGCAGCCGCGTGCCTACTTCCCACCCTTGCAGGCCATGGGCACGCAGGTCGTGCGCGCCATCGGCAGTTCGCCCGAAGAGACCTACAGCCTGATCTACGCCACGCTGCTGTCGGCCATCGGCAGTGCCGAGACCAGCGTGCACATCACCAACGCCTACTTCGCGCCCGACCCGCAGCTTCTGGAAGCGCTGGTCGCCGCAGCTGCGCGCGGTGTCGAGGTGACGCTGATCCTGCCCGCGCGTACCGATTCGTGGCTGGTCTTCCACGCTGGACGCAGCCACTACGCGAACCTGCTGAAGGCCGGTGTGCGGATCTTCGAACGCCGGGGCGTCGTGCTGCACTCGAAGACGGCGCTGGTGGACGGCGTGTGGGCCACCGTCGGTTCCACCAACCTGGACTGGCGCAGCTTCCTGCATAACCACGAACTCAACGCCGTCATCCTGGGTGCCGATTTCGGACAGCAGGTACAGACCATGTTCGAGCGTGATCTGGCGGCGTCGGATGCCGTCGAGCTGGCAGCGTGGGAACGCCGCAGCCCGGCACTGCGCATGCAGGAATGGTTCGGCCGGCTGTGGGAATACTGGCTCTGACCCACGCGGATCAGCCGATGCCCCTGGCCCGTGTTCGATGCCGAACGGACACTCTGGGCGTGGATGCATACCGTTGGCATTGAAGTGCCCGCGGCTGGTCACGGTCACCCAAGCAATTGCCGGGGCCGCCGCCGGGCAAAAGGCGTGTGCCAAATGGCTTATCCACCGAGGAGTTGCGATGAAGGGCTTTGTGCAAGACATCGAGGGTCTGGCGACCCGGAACGACGAGTTCCGAAAGGTCCTCTACACGGCAAGGAGCTGCCAACTCGTGCTGATGGCCTTGAAGCCGCAAGAGGAGATCGGCGCCGAGGTCCACCAGCTCGACCAGTTCTTCAGGGTTGAAGAGGGGAGCGGTGAGGCCGTGCTTGACGGGGTTCGAACCCCGATCCGCGCCGGATTCGCAGTGCTCGTGCCGGCGGGTGCGAAGCACAACATCATCAATACCGGCGCGGCACCGTTGAAGCTCTACACGCTCTATGCGCCGCCGAACCATCGTGACGGGGTCGTCCACCACACCCGTGCCGACGCCGAGGCGGATAGCGAGCAATTCGACGGGAAGACTTCGGAATGAACGCGGCGTGACCCGCGGGATGGGTCACGCCTGTACGTCGGTCTCGGTGAGCGTCCTCACATCGCGGCTGGTGCTGCCGGCATGCGCTGCATCATCATCTCCATCATGGTCTGCATCATCGCCATGTGGTCGGTCATCATCTGGTGACGCTTCGTCATGTCCGCTGGCATGCCCTTGCCGTGACCCATGCCGCCCATGCCCTGCATGCCACCGTGCATCGACTGCATCATCGTCATGCCATCCTGCATGGCCGTCATGTGGTCGGCCATCAGGGCCTGCCGTTCGGCCGGGGTCTTGGCGCTCATCATCTTCTGCTGCATGTCCTTCATGGCTTTCATTCGGGGGTCCATGTGGGCCATGGGCATCGCGGCGCCGTCGTGGCGCATGCCGGGCGACGCCGGCGCAGCGTTCATGCCGCCCGGGCTTGCGCAGGCCGTGGCAAGGGTGACGACGGACAGTGCGACAAGGGTCCGAAAGAGGGTCATGGCGAGCTCCTGAAAGATTGCAGGTCGGGAAGGGTCGAGAAAATGCAGAGAACGGGACCCGCGGCGCGGATGCCCTCGGACAGCCGGGCCTGAAGCCTGGCAAGCGATTCGAGACCCGGGGGCGTCATCGTCACTTGCGCTTCTGCATGACGATCCAGGCCACGAGGCCCACCAACACGACCAGCAGCACGGGCAGCCAGTAGCCGCCGTAGCCGCCCATCCAGCCACCGTTGTGCATGGCGCCGTCCATCATGGGTCCGCTCTGCGCCGACGCAAGGCCACCCGCTGCCGCCGTTGCTGCGCCCACTGCCGCGTTCATCAGGTTCTTCATGGCAACTCCAGTTGAGCGCGGTGCGTTGCGCGGGCGGTGAAATTACGCCAGGCGCCAGTCTCTTTCCGTACGGCAACGAACATGGGCCAGAGGTCTGTGACTGGCGGCACCGACCGTGCTGCGCCTCACGTCGGCGCTGCGCCTGGCGTTATGGTGGCCAGGATGCGTTGGCCCAGGCCGTCGGCCCAGGCCGCATAGCCCTGGGCACTGGGATGGATCCCGTCCGCCGCCATGCCCGCCGTCGTGGTCGATTCCGGATGCCAGTGCATGGTGCGCCCGACCTGGTCGCTCAGCAGTCGGGCCAGGCACTGGTTCATCTGCCTTGCCCAGTGACCCATGAACCAGCGCAGTGGCTGCGGCAGCGCCTGGCAGGCGTGCATGGGCGGCACGGCGCTGTGCACGAGCAAGGCTGGTGCGAAGCGCGAGTCGATGAGCTCGGCCAGCCTGGTCTGCCACCGGGCCCACTGCAGCGGCGCGCACAGACGGCTGGCGTCGTTGGCGCCCATCGACAGCACGACCACGTCGAAGTCAGCGCACGGGGCGTCCTGCAGCAACCTGAGCAGCCCCGGCGAGTCGAGCCCATTGACCGCCAGCACGCACCACTGCACCGTGTGATGCCGACTCAGGCGGCGCACAAGATGGCCGCACAGTGCCTGGTCCTGTGTCGGCGCACCCACGCCTGCGGCACCCGAGTCACCGGCCACCAGCAGGCGGATGAGCGATCCGTGGCCAGCGGTGCCGGCGCGGCGGCCCGGCGGCTCCGGCATGCGCGGCGTGATGCGCCGCACATGCCAGGCCTGCAGCCAGAGCAGAGGCCAGAGCAGCCCCAGCAGCGGCAGACGTTGCCAACGGGCGGCCATCACCGAGTGGTCACGCTGGCTGCGGCGGTCACCGGCGTGTCCCCGTCGCGGCTGCTCCTGCGGTACACAGCGCAGCGGGTCTGGCTCTTGGCGTGCATCGCTTGGCCTCGTGATTCGAAAGTTGAGCCTCAGGGTCAACCGCACCCGCTCCTGAGCGCTTTGGGCTCGGAGCGCCCCAGCGCGGTGAGCGCACCGTAGGGGAATGCCGCGGCCCGGTCGGTTCGCTCTCGAACGCATCGCAGCGCGACGCCATCCACTGGAGGGCGGTGTTCTGCACCGCACCGACGGTGCGTTCCGTCAGGGTCACGATGCAAGCGCTGATCCGTCGCGACGACGCTGACATCCGGTCGCCATGTGCTGCGGCAGCGGGGTGCGTTTGCTGGCCCGGGCGGTGCACTTCCTGGAGATGCCGTGATCAAGAAGTCGGGTAGGTCTCACCCTGTGTCGGCGGGCAATCCGTGTCCTTTCCTGCGTGCGCTCGTGGCAACGGGCGAGCTGGCCGATGACCGGGAACCCCTTGCGAAGGTCGCGGCCGTCGTGGCGATCACGGCTCGCGCTGGCGATGGCCGTCCTGTGCTGTCGCGCAAGGCGGTTTTCGCCATCGCCTCGATGGCGAACGGATGGGGCCCCCTGTCGCTGATCGACACCCAGTGGCACGGCTTGAAGCTGAATGCGCTGCGCGGAGGGCCGCTCGACAAGAAGGGCGTGGGATCCGGGATCCTGAACGCCCGAGGGGCAATCGATGCGAAGGAAGTGTCGCGGCTGCGGGGCTTCGCCAAGGAGAAGCCGAACGCCAACGGAGCGTCGGAGCTAGGCCTGGGACTGGCCGAGCTGCGCGCCTACATGGACGCCAATTTCGCGCGCGCTACCGGACGCAGGCGGTTCATCGATCGGACGCTGATGCTCGGCGAGTGGCCGATGCTGCTGAAGGTCATGGGTAAGGACGGGCGAGGCGGCAGGTATCTGGGCCTTCAGGACGTCATCGATCTCTTCAAGAGCCGCCGCTTCCCGGCTCGCATGAACAACCGCTTGCGGGCCGGGTCGTAGACGCCAGGCACGCGCAGTTGCCATGTTGTCGTCAGTGCAGGCGCGTCAAAGAAGCACTTTGGCGCCCCATGTGAGAGTCTCCTGCCCATGTGGCTACGGGATCCCGCCTGAACGCCCGCGGAGCAGACCGGGCGCAGCCCGGCCCCGGCGTACTCAGAGCCTGAACTTCGGCACTTGCCGGTAGGTGTAGCCGCGCCAGAACCATTCCATCGGCCCGTAGCGGAACTTCGACAACCACCAGTGGCTGAAGGCGACCTGCGCAGCAAAGACGACGACCACGAACAGCAACTGCTGCGCCCGCGGCATGCCCCAGTGGCCGAGGGCATAGCCGTGGAAATAGATCGCGCAGATCAGCGACTGCATGAGGTAGTTCGTCAGCGCCATGCGGCCCATCGGCGCCAGCACGGCGATGCGCGAGAACACCGTCTTGCCGTGCAGCATCAGCACCACCAGGCCCACGTAGCCCAGGCAGGCAGGCAGGTTGCCCAGCATCGTCAGCCCGCGCGCTATGCCCCAGCCGTCGGTGCGGTCGCCGGGGGTGTGCGACATGGCGATCAGGCTGCCGGCCAGGCCGAGACCGATGCCGATCGGCAGGCCCCAGACCGCGAGCTTGCGGAACAGCGGCAGGTGGTCGCGGGCGTTTTCCATCACCCCCGAGCGCACGAAGCCGATGCCGAGCAGGAACATCCCGATGAGGACGATCGCGAAGCCGAAGTCGCCCGCCACCTTCTCGGGGAAGTTGCCGGCACGGAGGTAGACCGCTTCGCCGTAGCTGCCGCGGGTGAGGACGCGCACCTCCTCCTCTTTCTCGGCGCGGCCTTCGGCCAGACGCTTGGCACGTTCGGCCTCGCGTTCGGCGTAGCGTTCGGCCGGGGTCTTCTTCGGCTTCTTGTCGTCGGCCTTTGCGGCACTGGCCGGCGGGGCCGGCGCCACCGCAGCCGCCGGGCTGGCCGCCGGCGCGGCGGCCGCGGCCTTCGACCCGCCCGGGGCGTAGGCGGCCAGCGGGTCGGGAGCGTAATGCTGCACCACGCCGCCCAGCGTCATCGCGAGGGCGCCGAAGAGGTAGAGGCCGGCACCCAGGCGCACGCCCCGCTTGTCGGCCGGATCGAAGTACTTCCACGACAGCCACCCGGCCACCAGCACCAGCGGGCCGAAGACCGACAGCGGCAGTCGGGGTTCGAGGGGCCCGTCGGGCAGCAGCCAGAACACCGCCGCCGCGACGCACAGCCCCGCGCCCAGCACCAGCAGCACCAGGCTGAACACCGGCAGGCTGCGGCCACGCAGCGTCACGCGCTTCTCGTTGCGCAAGTACAGCGCCACCAACCCGGCCAGCGCCAGCCCGGCGGCAATGCCGAAGAAGCCCTTCATGTCGGGTATGAAACCCAGCCCGGCCACGGCGGCAATGGCCAGCAGCAGCAGCTTGGGCCGGGCGTAGAGCACGACCATCAGCATCAGCGCGGCGACGGCATACGAGAACAGGATGTCGCCGTCCCACAGGAAGATGAAGTGCAAGGCCCCGAAGACCGCCAGCGCGAGCACACGCCGCAGGTAGACGGGCTGGAACTCGCGCCCGGCCTGTTCGGCGCGCACCATCATGACTGCGAAGCCCATACCGAAAAGCAGCGAGAAGATGGTCCAGAACTTGCCCTGCACGAAGTAGGCGACGAACCAGCTGGCCAGCCAGTCCACGCCGCTCAAGTCGCGCGGCATGCCTTCGTTGAAGGCGGCGAAGGGCCGGTTGAACCACTCGATGTTCATCAGGAAGATGCCGAGCAGCGCAAAGCCGCGCACGACGTCCAGCGCTTCGATGCGCTGCGCAGCCGCGATGGGCGCCATCACGGCCGCGGGCGTGCCGCTGTCGGGAGCGGCGGCCGTGGTGGCGGGCAAGGCGGTATCCATGGAGTGAGGCTCGCTTCCTTAGGTTCGCGCTTAGGTTCGCGCGCAATGTAGCTGCCCGGCGGGGCGCGGTCACTCCCCTGCGACGAACGGCAAAGGCGCAGCGACAGGGTGCGTTGCAGACGCGCCAGCGGCAGGCGGCGGCGTCAGCGTGGCGTGCCTTGCAGTTCGAAGCGCAGCACGCCCTGCTGCTGCTGCCAGCGCAGCTTGCCCAGCACGTCCATGCCCAGCAGCGGTGCGTGCAGGTCGGGCAGCGCCGTCATGCGCAGGCGTTCGGCGCGCACGCCACCCTGCAGCAGCAGGTCGCCCTGGACGATCTCGGCGTCGACCACGCCGCCGGCCGTGTTCGAACGCGCGCGGCCGACCACGGGCAGACCCAGCTGTCGTGCCAGCGCGGCCGGGATCGCGGTGCCCGTGGCGCCGGTGTCGACGAGGAAGTCCACCGGCTGCCCGCCCACGCTGCCGGGCCAGTGGTAGTGGCCGTCCGCGCTGCGTCGGATCTCGACCACGCCGCCCATCACCTCGATGCGCGCCTGGGTCGCCTGGCGCTGCCAGGCCTGCACGCCCAGGAACAGGCCCACTGCCAGCAGCAGCCAGACCGTGGTGTGTTTCAGCCAGCCGGGCAGTTCGTGCATGGGCACGTCAAGGCGTCAGCGGTGCGACACGTTGTTCAATCGCGCCAAACACGCTCTGGCCGTCGCGGCCCAGCATCTCGATGCGGATGCGGTCGCCGTAGCGCATGAATTCGGTCACCGGCGCCCCGCTCTCGAGGGTCTCGATGGCGCGCTTCTCGGCCACGCAGGAATACCCTCGGCTCCAATCGGCATTGCTGACCGTGCCGCTGCCGACGATGCTGCCGGCGCGCAGCCGCCGCGTCTTCGCCGCGTGGGCGATGAGCTGGCCGAAGTGGAACGCCATCTCCGGCCCGGCTTCGCACAGGCCGACGGCGCGACCGTTCCAGCGGCTTTCCAGGCTCAGGTGCAGGCGCCCGCCGGCCCAGGCGTCGCCCACTTCATCGGGCGTCACGGCCACCGGGCTGAAGGCGGTGGCGGGCTTGCTCTGCACGAAGCCGAAACCCTTGGCGAGTTCGGCCGGGACCAGGTTTCTCAGGCTCCAGTCGTTGGCCAGCATCAGCAGGCGCACACTGTCCAGCGCGGCATTCGCGTCGGTGCCGATGTCGATGTCGCCGGTGATCACGGCCACCTCGGCCTCGAAATCGATGCCCCAGGCCTCGCTGGCGAATCGGGCGACGTCGGTTGCGCCGAGGAAGTCGTCGCTGCCGCCTTGGTACATCAGCGGGTCTTCGTAGAAGCTGGCCGGTACCTCGGCGCCGCGTGCCTTGCGCACCCGTTCGACGTGGTTCAGGTAGGCCGATCCGTCCAGCCAGGAGTAGGCGCGCGGCAACGGCGCCATGCACAGCTGGGGATCGAAGGGAAAGGCGTGGCGCGCCTTGCCGCCGTTGAGCGTGGCGTACAGATCTTCCAGCGGCGGGCTGCGGAAGTTCCAGTCGTCCAGCACCTGCTGCAGCGTGGTGGCGATGCCGGTGGCGTAGTGCGCCATGGTCATGTCGCGCGAGACGACGGCCAGCACGCCGTCGCGCGAGCCGTCCTTGAAGGTGGCGAGTTTCATCGGGGGTGTTCGGCCCTGCGGTGCAGCGACCCGGGAACGGGGTGGCAGTATTGTGGGGTGACGCGCCCGCCCCCTCTGCGCCCCCGGCCGCTGCAGCGCCCGCGGCGTCTGCTGTCCGCGCTGGGCTTGGCCGCGGCCGTGCTGCTGCTGCATGCGTGGGTGCTGGGCCGGCTGCCGTCGGGTGCCGGGACGGCTTGGCGTGCCGATGTCCCGTCGGTGCTGCAGGTGCGGCAGGTGCGTGCCATGACCGTGGCGCAGGCCGAAGCGGCCGCTGAACAAGCGCCTGCCGCATTACCCGTTGCGCCGGCTCGGCCAGCAGCCACGCTTCGCGAAGCGGTCGCTCACTTGCCGCCAGGCAGCCGCACCGTTCAGGACATGCAAGCCGACGTGCCTCTGGTCGACGGCGCCGGCGCACAGCCCTCATCCACCTCCGGGGTCGCGGGGGGCGCGCCGACACCGCGCTACGCCACGCGCCTGCCGCCCCCGGCGACGCTGCAGTACAGCCTGCAGCGCGAAGGTACCGGCGGCCCCGGCCGGTCGGGCCTGCAGGCTGAGTTGCGCTGGCGGCCGGCTGAAGGTACCTACACGCTCACGCTGGGCTTCGGCGCCGTGGGCTGGGCCAGCGTGGGTGGGCTGGACGCCGATGGCGTCGCGCCCGAGCGCCATGTCGAAACCCGCCGCGGCCGTGAGGTGCGCGCCGCGAATTTCCGCCGTGAAGCGGGGCCCACTGGTGGCCGCATCACCTTCAGTGGCCCGCAGGTCGAGTTTGCGCTGCTGCCCGGTGCGCAGGACCGGTTGAGCTGGATGTTGCAGCTGCCCGCCGTGCTCGAGGCCGACCCCATGCTGGGCCAACCCGGGCGAGAGGTACGGCTCTTCGTGGCCGGCGTGCGTGGCGACGCCGGGCTGTGGACCTTTACGGTGGTCGATCGCGGGCCGGCCGAGCTGCCTGCCGGCACCGTGGCCGAAGCCGTCCACCTGCGCCGCGAGCCGCAGCGCCCCTACGACTCCCGCGTCGACGTCTGGCTCGACCCGGCGCGCCACCACCTGCCGGTGCGTGTGCGGCTGGACCACCTTGGTGACGGCGGCGGCACCGACTTCCTGCTCTCGGGCATCAGCCTGCCCTGAGGACTTGTTCGGCAGCCGTAGGCTCGAGCGCGGCTTCATTCGCACGCGGCACCGACAACCCGCGTCGCGCGGCCTGTCCTGCCCTCAAGGTCGCACAAGGGACGGCCGATAAGTCAGCAATGGCCTCGATTGCTCCCGACCTCTCTAGCCTCATGCAGGCTGGACTGCCCGGCTGGGCAGTCGGCGCGTGTGCGTTGCTGCTGGTGCTGCTGGCGCTGGAACATGGACGCGTGGTGCGCAAGCAGCGAAAACTGACGCTGCGTCTGGAAGCCGCGAACACGCAGCTCCAGGGACTGCGCGGTCGCGACATGCTGACCGGGCTGATGACACGGGCGGACTTCGAATGTGCTCTCGACGAAGCCGCGCTGGCCTCCGACCGCAACGCAGCGACGCTGGCGGTGCTGTACATCGGCCTGGATGACTTCCGCTCGCTCAACGAGGGCTACGGACATTCCGTGGGCGATGCCGTGCTGACCCAGGCTGCCGAGCGTCTGCGCCAGACATCCGGGGTTGAACTGGCGCTGGCGCGCCTGGGCGGCGACGAATTCGCGCTGCTGCTGGCGGCCACTGCCGACGAGGCCGCCGCCGCAGCCTAGCGATTGCAGAGCGCGCTGCAGCGCCCGTACGCGGTGGAGACGCTGAGCCTGCGGCTGGGTGCGTCGGTGGGTATTGCGCTGTACCCCGAGCATGGCGCTCGCCCGCGTCTGCTGGGCTGCGCCGCGGTGGCCATGCGTTCGGTCAAGCAGGTGGGCGGCGGAAGTCACGCATTTTTCGACCCCGTGCTGGCGGTGGACGAGCGCGACAAGGCCGAACTGCTGCAGGCCCTGCGCCGCGCTCTCGAACTGCGCCAGCTTCAGCTGGTCTACCAGCCCAAGGTCGACGCACAGAGCCTGCAGATCACCGCGGCCGAGGCACTGCTGCGCTGGGAACATCCACAGCGCGGCGCCATCAGCCCGGTGGTTTTCGTGCCGCTGGCCGAGCGCCACGGCCTGATGGGCGCGATCGGCCGCTGGGTCATCGACGAGGCCTGCCGCCAGGCAGCGCAGTGGCGCGGGCTGGGCCTGCGCATGCGCGTGGCGGTCAATATCTCGGGCCATCAGATGCGGCAGGACGACCTCGTCGAGCACATCGAGTCCGCCCTGAGGCGCCATGGCATCCCGCCGGGGCGGCTGACCTGCGAGATCACCGAGTCGGTGGCCATGGAGGACACCGCGCACACCCGCGCCACCTTCGAGCGCCTGCGCCAGCTGGGGGTGCACGTGTCCATCGACGACTTCGGTACCGGGCACTCCAGCCTGGCCAGTTTGCGTCGGCTGCCGGCTGCCGAGCTGAAGATCGACCGGGCCTTCGTCACCGACCTGGGGCACAGCGAGCGTGCGCGCTCGATCGCCAAGGCCGTCGTCGACGTGGCCAGCACGCTCGGCCTGCGGGTCGTGGCGGAGGGTGTGGAAACCGCCGAGCAACGCGACGTGCTCGTGGCGCTGGGCTGTGACGAACTGCAGGGCTACCTCTTCGCGCGGCCCATGACAGCCACTGCGCTGGCCCTGTGGGCCGAGCGTGACGAAACACACGATGGCGCGGCGGCCGACTTTCGCTCCTCGCTCTTCGACCCCACGGCGCATGCCCCTCTCGGCTAGCGCGGGCCGCGGGCCGCTGGCGCTGGTAGCCATGTTGCTCGATTTCTGGTTGCATCGGCAGCAGCGCCGCGAGCGCCGCCACAAGGTGCGCATGCTCTGGCGGTGGCACGCTGCCGAACCGGTCTTCCTACAATGCGCCGATGACCGCCCGCCCCACCGTCTACACCCGCGGCGCCGCACTGGCCGCCGTCCTGCAGCAGCGCATCGCCATCATCGACGGCGCGATGGGCACGATGATCCAGCGCTACAAGCTGGGCGAAGCCGACTTCCGCAGCGAGCGTTTCAGGGATCACCCGAAGGACCTGAAGGGCAACAACGACCTGCTGGTGCTGACGCGGCCCGACGTCATCCGTGAGATCCACGGCCAGTACCTGGCCGCCGGCGCCGACCTCATCGAGACCAACACCTTCGGTGCCACCAGCGTGGCGCAGGAAGACTACGGCCTGGCGCACATCGCCGGCGAGATGAACGTCGCCGCGGCGCGCATCGCGCGCGAAGTGGCCGACGAATACAGCACGCCCGACAAGCCGCGTTTCGTGGCCGGCGCCCTGGGCCCGACGCCACGCACCGCGAGCATCAGCCCCGACGTCAACGACCCCGGCGCGCGCAACACCGGCTTCGACGAACTGCGCGCGGCCTACCGCGAGCAGGCCGAGGGCCTGCTCGAAGGCGGCTGCGACCTCTTCCTGGTCGAGACCATCTTCGACACGCTGAACGCCAAGGCGGCGATCTTCGCGCTCGACGAGCTGATGGAAGACACGGGGGAACGCCTGCCCGTGGTCATCAGCGGCACCGTCACCGACGCTTCGGGACGCATCCTGAGCGGCCAGACGGTGGCCGCGTTCTGGCACTCGGTGCGCCACGCGCGCCCGCTGGCCATCGGCCTGAACTGCGCCCTGGGCGCCGCGGTGATGCGGCCCTACATCGAGGAACTGAGCAAGGTCGCGGCCGATACCTACATCAGCTGCTACCCCAATGCTGGGCTGCCCAACCCGATGAGCGAGACCGGCTTCGACGAGACGCCGGCCGTCACCGGCAGCCTGATGGAAGACTTCGCGAAGGCGGGCTTCCTGAACATCGCGGGTGGCTGCTGCGGCACCACGCCCGAGCACATCGCCGAGATCGCGCGCCGCGTCGGCGCCTACCGTCCCCGCACCCGCCACGACCCGCTGTTCCGCACCTTGCTCGCCGCGTAGCGGCGGCAAGCCCATCAAGCTTCCGACCGCGGAACCGGCTTTGCCGGGCCGCTGGCCGACACCCCCCTCGGGGGGGCGCAGGCCGCGGCTCCAAGTCCGCCTGCGCGGACTTGGACGGCCAAGCAAGCAACGCCTCTGGCGTTGCGTGGAGCGCAAGCGAGCTTGGGGGCTCTAAATCTCGATTTTTGACCCAAGCTCGACGATGCGGTTCGTCGGCAGGTGCAGGAAGTCGGCCGCGCCGGCCGCGTTGCGGTGCATGCTGGCGAAGAGCTTCTCGCGCCACAGGGCCATGCCGCCGCCGAAGGTGGGGATGACGGTGTCGCGGCTGAGGAAGTAGCTCGTCTCCATGTCGTTGAGATGCACGCCGCGGCCCTGCAGCATCTGCAGCGCCTGCGGCACGTCGGGTTCGTTCTTGAAGCCGAAGTGCAGCGTGACCTGCCAGCAGTTGTGGCCCAGGGCCTCGATCTCGCAACGGCGGTCGAAGCCCATCCAGGGCACCTCGTGGTGCTGAACGGTCACGAAGAGGTTCTGCTCGTGCAGCACCTTGTTGTGCTTCAGGTTGTGCAGCAGCGCAAACGGCGTGCTGCCCTGCTCGGCGCTCAGGAAGACGGCCGTGCCCGGCACGCGCAGCGGCGGGCTGAGGAAGAGCGATTCCAGGAAGGGTTCCAGCTCGATGGCCTCTTCGCGCAGGCGCTCGCCCAGCAGCGCTCGGCCGCGCTTCCAGGTCACCATCAGCGTGAACATCGCACCGCCGATGAGCAGCGGGAACCAGCCACCTTCGAGCACCTTCACGGCGTTGGCGGCGAAGAAGATGATGTCGACGAGGAAAAACAGCCCCGTGGCGCCAATGCACAGCGCCAGCGGCAGCTTCCAGGCCCAGCGGATGACGAAGAAAGTCATCACGGTGGTGATGGTCATGTCGATCGTCACCGCGATGCCGTAGGCCGAGGCCAGCGCGCCGCTGCTGCCGAAGACCACCACCGCGAAGACCACGCAGCCGTAGAGCGACCAGTTCACGAAGGGCACGTAGATCTGGCCGGTCTCGCGCACGCTGGTGTGCAGGATGCGCAGGCGCGGCAGGTAGCCCAGCTGCGTGGCCTGCTTTGTGACCGAGAAGGCGGCGGTGATGAGGGCCTGTGACGCGATCACCGTGGCCAGCGTGGCCAGCCCGATGAGCGGGAACAGTGCCCAGCCCGGCGCCATCTCGTAGAACGGGTTCTTCACGTTCTCGGGCTGGTAGAGCAGCATCGCGCCCTGGCCGAAGTAGTTGATCACCAGCGCTGGCATGACCACCGCGAACCAGGCCAGGCGTATGGGTCGCTTGCCGAAGTGGCCGAGGTCGGCGTACAGCGCCTCGGCGCCGGTGACGCACAGCACCACCGCGCCCAGCGCCACGAAGGCCGTGCCCGGGTGCGCGGCCATGAAGCCCAGCGCGTAGTGCGGCGACAGCGCCACCAGCACCTGCGGGTGCTGCACGATGTGCGGCACCCCCAGCACCACCAGCACGGCGAACCACAGCAGCGTGACGGGGCCGAACATGCGCCCGACGACCGCGGTGCCGAAGCGCTGCGCGGTGAACAGCAGCGTCAGCACCACCAGCGTGACGGGCACGATGAAGCGGTGCAGCGCGGGCGCGGCCACCTCCAGGCCCTCGACGGCCGAAAGCACGCTGATGGCCGGCGTGATGACGCCGTCGCCGAAGAAGATGGCGGTGCCGAAGACGCCCACCAGCAGCAAGCCGCTGCGAAGCTTCGGCCGGTCCTTCACCGCCTGCGAGGCCAGCGCGAGCATGGCGATGAGTCCGCCCTCGCCGTGGTTGTCGGCGCGCAGGATGAGCACCACGTACTTCAGCGAGACGATGACCGTCAGCGTCCAGAAGACCAGCGACAGGATGCCCAGCACGTTGTCGGGCGTCAGCGGCACGCGGCCGTGCGCGAAGACTTCCTTCAGCGCGTAGAGCGGGCTGGTGCCGATGTCGCCGTAGACGACGCCGATGGCCGCCAGCGTGAGGGCAGCCAGGGCGCCGGGGGTCTTGGGGTTCGCTTCGGCGCTCATGGGGGCAAGGCCATTGTGCGCGACCGCAGGGCGCTCCTGTTGCGGCGCAGCATCGGTGCGCGACGCGGGGGCTGTGCTTGCTCGGGCTACTCGTCGTTCTCGGCGTCCGGGTCGGTGGCTTCCAGTTCGTAGGACGCCGCCACCATCGCCAGGCGGCCGATCACGCCGTACATGTAGAACCGGTTGGGTGCGCTGACGCCAGGCTTGCTGCCGGGTTTGGGCAGCGTGCTGCTGCCGGCAAAGGCCAGCGGCACGTAGCGCGAGCCGGGGGCGCACAGGCTCTCGTCGGCGTTGCGATCGGCATGCACGCGGTAGAAGCCGCCAACGACGTAGCGGTCGATCATCATCACCACCGGCTCGGCCACGGCGTCGTGGATGCGCTCGTAGGTGGGCACGCCTTCCTGGATGATGAGCTCGTCGGGCACACGGCCCTCGCTGACCAGGCCTTCGCGTCCGCGCATCACGCGCTCGGGGTCGTCGAGTTCCTTCACGTCGCGCACGGTCAGGATGCCCTGGCCGCCGGCGTTGTCGGCCTTCACGACGACGAACGGCTTCTCGTTGATGCCGTACTCCTTGTACTTGCGCCGCACCTTGGTCAGCAGCGCGTCGACGTTGCCCTTCACGCAGTCCAGGCCGCCTGCGGTGTCGAAGTCGACCTTGCCGCACTGCGCGTGCATCGGGTTGATGAGCCAGGGGTCCATGCCCAGCAGCTTGGCGAACTTCTTGGCCACCTCTTCGTAGCTCTGGAAGTGGCGGCTCTTGCGCCGCATGGGCCAGCCGGCATGCAGCGGCGGCAGCAGGTACTGCTCGTGCAGGTGCTGCAGCGAACGCGGCACGCCGGCGCTGAGGTCGTTGTTGAGCAGGATGGTGCAGGGGTCGAAGTTCTTCAGCCCCAGGCGGCCGCGGGTGCGCAGCAGCGGCTCCAGCAGCAGCTCGCTACCGTCGGGCAGCGCGAGAGGCGTGGGGCTATCGACGGCCGGGTCCATCGAGCCCAGGCGCACGTTCAGGCCGGCCTGGGTGAAGACCTGCACCAGGGTCTGCAGGTTCTCGAGGTAGAAGCTGCTGGCCAGGCGGCTGCCGGGCACGAGCAGCAGGTTCTTGGCCTCGGGGCAGATCTTCTCGATGGCTGCCATCGCCGCCTGCACGGCCAGCGGCAGCATCTCGGGCGTCAGGTTGTTGAAGGTGGTGGGGAAGAGGTTGGTATCCACCGGTGCAAGCTTGAAGCCGGCGTTGCGCAGGTCGGCCGAGGTGTAGAACGGTGGCGTGTGCTCCATCCATTCCAGCCGGAACCAGCGTTCGATGGCCGGCATCGACTCAAGCACGCGTTGTTCGAGCTCGTTGATGGGCCCTGTGAGGGCTGTGGTGAGATGGGGGACCATGGCAAGTTCTGCGGGACGGGAGGCAGATTCTAGGGATTTGCCCTGAGGGCCGTGCGGCCGCGTCGGCGCCGACCCTGGGTGCGGCCGGGCATGAAAAAGGGGCTGCCCCTGGCAGCCCCTTGTCGCTTGGCTTGGACGCCGGCTTACTTGCTGTAGGCCGTCTCGCCGTGCGAGGTGATGTCCAGACCTTCGCGCTCTTCCTCTTCCGGTACGCGCAGGCCGATGGTCATGTCGACGATCTTGTACGACACGAAGGCCACGACCGCCGACCAGATCACCGTCACACCCACGGCCTTGGCCTGGATAAGCAGCTGGGCGAAGACGCCGTTGCTGCCCACGGTGGCCGTGACCCAGTCGGTGACCAGGCCCGGGCCGCCCAGTGCCTGGTTGTTGAACACGCCGGTGAGCAGCGCGCCGATGATGCCGCCGACACCGTGGACGCCGAACACGTCCAGCGAGTCGTCAGCGCCCAGCATCTTCTTCAGGCCGTTCACGCCCCACAGGCAGACGAAGCCGGCGATGGCACCGATCACCAGGCCACCGACGATGCCCACGTTGCCCGCGGCCGGCGTGATGGCCACCAGGCCAGCGACAGCACCCGAGGCGGCACCCAGCATCGAGGCCTTGCCCTTCAGCAGCGCTTCACCGGCACACCAGGCCAGCACCGCGGCCGCGGTGGCCGACAGCGTGTTCAGGAAGGCCAGCGCGGCGCTGTTGCCCGCTTCCAAAGCCGAGCCGGCGTTGAAGCCGAACCAGCCCACCCACAGCAGCGAGGCACCGACCATGGTCAGCGGCAGGCTGTGCGGCGCCATGGATTCCTTGCCATAGCCGACGCGCTTGCCCACCATGTACGCACCCACGATGCCGGCGACGGCCGCGTTGATGTGCACCACGGTGCCGCCCGCGAAGTCGAGCGCACCCCACTGCCAGATCAGACCGGCCTTGCCGTTCATCTCGTCGACCACGGCGGCGCTGGTGTAGGCGTCCGGGCCCATCCAGTACCAGACCATGTGGGCCACCGGCGCGTAGCTGAAGGTGAACCACAGCGTGACGAACAGCAGCACCGCGCTGAACTTGATGCGTTCGGCGAAGGCGCCGACGATCAGGCCGCAGGTGATGGCCGCGAAGGTGGCCTGGAAGACCACGAACACGATCTCGGGGATGACGACACCCTTGCTGAAGGTGGCGCCCATCGCGAACGTGCCGGTGGCCGGGTCGAAGACCCCCTTCAGGAACAGCCGGTCGAAGCCGCCGATGAAGGCATTGCCCTCGGTGAAGGCCAGGCTGTAGCCGTAGACCACCCACAGCACGGTGATCAGTGCGAAGACCACGAAAACCTGCATCAGCACGCTCAGGATGTTCTTGCTGCGCACCAGGCCGCCGTAGAAGAGCGCCAGGCCGGGGATGGCCATCATGATGACGAGCAGGGTCGACACGAGCATCCAGCTCACGTCGCCCTTGTTGGGCACCGGGGCGGCGGCGGCCGGGGCCGATGCGGCCTCGGCCGCTGCTGCAGCGGGGGCGGCGGCAGCGGCAGGCGCCATCACCGCAGCAGAAGAAGCTGCGGCCGATGCAGCATCGGCGGCCTGCGCGAACGACGTGCCGGCGAAGCCCAGGACCGCAAGGCCCAGGGCGAGAGTCGCAAGTAGTTTTTTCATGATGTGGGGTTGTTTGCAGGTGCTGATGTTCAGAGCGCGTCCTTGCCGGTTTCACCGGTACGGATGCGGACCACCTGGTCGAGCGTGGTGACGAAGATCTTCCCGTCGCCGATCTTCCCGGTGCGGGCCGAGCCTTCGATGGCCTCGATGACGCGGTCGACGATGGCGTCGTCCACCGCGGCCTCGATCTTCACCTTGGGCAGGAAGTCGACCACGTATTCCGCGCCGCGGTAGAGCTCGGTGTGGCCTTTCTGGCGCCCGAAGCCCTTGACTTCGGTCACCGTGATGCCCTGGACGCCGATGCCGCTGAGGGCCTCGCGCACTTCGTCCAGCTTGAAGGGCTTGACGATCGCTGTCACCATTTTCATTTCATGTGCCTCGCTCAGTGGGTGGCCTTCAAAGGGCCTTGGACAGGGTGAGAACGACGCGCGACTTGTACTTGCTGGTCAGTGCGGCGTTGGTGCTGGAGGGACTGCCCTCGGCCTGAATGGCCAGGGGCGCCGAAGCCAGTGCGGCAGCAGCGGCCCGTATCGGTACGGTGAATTTCATGTCAGCAGGCTCCAGGGGATGAGGGCAAGTTCGAGGTCCTGGCAGCGGTGATGCAGCTTCTGTGCCATCTCGGTCGCGAGGTCTGCGGCACCTTGTTGAGGCAGCGTCACTGAGGCAGTCTTCCGCTATGCACCAAAAGCGTGCGCACCCCCCAAGCTCCCCCCTTTGGTGCGAGCCGGCCGCGCTCGGACGCTGCCGAGAATGGGCTGCAGCAAAGGGGGAATGTGCATGTCGCTGGCCATGGTTTTCAGCCGCGCACTGGACGGGCTCGAGGCACCCGAGGTGCGCGTGGAGGTGCAGCTGGCCAATGGCCTGCCCAGCTTCACGCTGGTGGGCCTGGCCGATACCGAAGTCAAGGAGTCGCGCGAGCGGGTGCGGGCCGCGCTACAGCAGAGCGGCTTCGCCTTCCCGCACAACAAGCGAATCACCGTCAATCTGGCGCCGGCTGACTTGCCCAAGGAGTCCGGGCGTTTCGACCTGCCCATCGCGCTGGGTATCCTGGCCGCGGCCGGGCAGCTGGACGCTGCGCGGCTGGCAGTTTGCGAGTTTGCCGGGGAGCTGTCATTGGCCGGCGAATTGCGACCGGTGCGCGGTGCGCTGGCACTGGCACTGGCGGCGCGCCGCGCCGGCGCAGCGCGCTCGCTCGTTCTGCCGTCAGTGAGTGCTCGCGCCGCGGCCCAGGTGCCTGACCTTGATGTACGCGCCGCCGACACGCTGGCCGAGGTTGTGGCGGCGCTGCTGGCCGGCGACGCCGCCGTACCGTTGCCGTTGGCCTTGCCCTTGCCACGCGTGCAGGCGCCGCCAGGGCCCGATCTGCGCGAGGTCAAGGGTCAGGCCGCGGCCAAGCGTGCGCTGGAGATCGCGGCCGCTGGCGGCCACAGCCTGCTGCTCGTCGGCCCGCCTGGCACGGGCAAGAGCATGCTGGCGCAGCGCCTGCCCGGTCTGCTGCCGCCGCCCGACGGCGATGAGGCGCTGGCCAGCGCCGCACTGCTGGGCTTGACGGCGGCCGGGGCCGACACACGCCCCTACGGACAGCGGCCTGTGCGGGGCCCACACCACACGGCCAGCGCGGTGGCGTTGGTGGGCGGCGGTTCGCCGCCGCGGCCTGGGGAGATTTCGCTCGCCCACGGCGGTGTGCTCTTTCTCGATGAGACGCCGGAGTTCCCACGTGCCGCGCTCGAGGCCTTGCGCGAGCCGCTGGAAACCGGCCGCATCACGATCTCGCGCGCCGCACGCCAGGCAACCTTTCCGGCGCGTTTCCAGCTCGTTGCGGCCATGAACCCCTGCCCCTGTGGCTGGCTGGGCGCGCCCGCCCGTACAGGCAAGGCCTGCCGTTGCACGCCCGAGGCGGTGGCCCGCTACCAGGGCCGGCTTTCAGGGCCGCTGCTGGATCGGATCGACCTGCAGGTCGAGGTGCTCGCGGCATCCGCAGCCGAATTGCTCGCGTTGCCCGACGGTGAAGCCAGCGCCGTGGTGGCTGAGCGCGTGGCCCTGGCTCGAGAGCGCGCATTGCAGCGCCAGGGCGTACCCAATGCGATGCTGGAGGCTGGGCGGATCGATGGCTGCTGCCACCTGGATGCGCCCGCGGCCCACTTCGCGCGCAGCGCGGCCGAGCGGCTGGGCTGGAGCGGCCGCCGCCTGCACCGCTGCCTGAAGGTGGCGCGCACCATCGCCGACCTGGCAGGCAGCGAGCACCTCGCCACGGTGCACGTGGCCGAAGCGCTGCAGCTGCAGCGTGTGCTGGCCGGCTGAGAGCGGCTGTCTCTGTCGGCCCCTTGGGGCTTGCTCCCGCCGCCTCAGGCCCGCGACGCCAGGTGCGCAGTCCAGTCTTCAGCGTCGAAGCCCACCGTGATGCGGCCGTCGGCCCACTCGACCACCGGCCGCTTGACGATGCTGGCCTGGGCCAGCATCAAGGGGCGTGCCGACGCCGCGTCCACCACGGTCGCCTGCGTGGCGGCGTCGAGCTTGCGCCAGGTCGTGCCCTTGCGGTTGAGCAGCGACTCCCAGCCCACGGCCTGCAGCCAGACGTCGAGCCGGGCTTCGGGCACGCCGGCCTTCTTGAAGTCGTGGAAATGATGCGCGACGGCGTGCTCGCCGAGCCAGGCGCGGGCCCGCTTGACGGTGTCGCAATTCGGGATGCCGTAGACGGTGATGTTCATGGAAAGTGCGCAAGAACAGTCGGTGCAGTCGACCCAGCAGACGCCGTGGAACGGGCTCCGCCGGGCCGCTGGCGTTGCCCCCTTGAGGGCGAGCGGCGCAGCCGCTTCGAGGGTGGTCTCATATCGCGAGCGGGTCGATGTCGACGGCCCAGCGCAGCAGACCCTTGTGGCGAGTACGCATTGGGTTCAGGCGGGGCAGCCAGGCCGCCAGCATGCGCTGCAGGGTCACGCGCGACGGCGACTCCACCAGCATCTGCATGCGTTCCACATCGGCCACTTTCGAGACGAAGGGTGGCACCGGCGGGTAGACGGTGACGCCGTCGTGGGCCTGCACCAGCGCCGAAGCCTCGCGCAGGAAGGCCGTGGCCACCTCGGCCGTGCGCGCGTCCGCGCGCAGCAGCGCCAGGCTGGCGAAGGGCGGCAGGCCGGAGGCCCTGCGCTCGGCCAGCTGCGCCGCGGCAAAGGCTTCGTAGTCGTGGGCGCGCAGCGCTGCGTAGATCGGGTGCGCGGGATGCCAGGTCTGGATCCACATCTCGCTGCGCGCGGCCTGTGCGGCGTCGCGACCGGCGCGGCCGCCGGCTTGCATCAAGAGGGCGAACAAACGCTCCGGGGCGCGGAAGTCGCTGGTGAAGAGCGCCCCATCGGGGTTGACGGCGGCCACCAGCGTGACGCGGCGGAAGTCATGCCCCTTGGCGAGCATCTGCGTGCCCACCAGCACGTCCACCTCGCCTGCATGCACGGCCTGCAGCTGCTGCTGCAGCTGGCCTTCGCCGCGTGTGCTGTCGGCGTCGAGGCGGCCGATGCGAGCCTGTGGAAGCAGTCTTGCCAGCTGCTCCTGCAACTTTTCGGTACCGCGCCCGAGGGGCGAGATGTCGAGGTTGCCGCAATCCGGGCAGGCGCGAGGTACCCGTTCGGTGAAGCCGCAGTGGTGGCAGCGCAGCGTGCGGTCGAGCTTGTGAAAGACACGCCAGGCGCTGCAGTGCGGGCATCCGCTTTTCCAGGCGCAGGCGCCACAGTGCAGCACGGGTGCATAACCGCGGCGGTTCAGCAGCAGCAGGCTCTGCTCGCCGCGCGCGATGCGCTCCTCGATGGCGGCCAGCAGCGGCGGCGCCAGCACCCTTTCCTCGTTGAGCTTGGGCAGCAGGTTCATGTCGACCAGCCGCACCCGCGGCATGGCGCCACCTCCGATCCGCTGGGCCATCGGCAGGCGCAGGTAGCGCCCTTCCTGCACGCGCTGCCAGGTCTCCAGCGAGGGCGTGGCCGAGCCCAGCACCACCGGCACGCCGGCGTGGTGGGCGCGCCAGACGGCGAGGTCACGCGCCGAGTAGCGCGCGCCCTCCTGCTGCTTGAAGCTGGGGTCGTGTTCCTCGTCGACGACGATCAGCCCCAGCTTCGGCATCGAGGCAAACACCGCCAGCCGCGTGCCCAGCACCAAGTCGGCGCGGCCCAGATGGGCCAGCAGCCAGTGGCGCAGGCGCTGCGCTGGCGTAAGCGCACTGTGCAGGCTGACGAGCAGCCGGCCGGGGAATCGTTCGGCGAAGCGCGCCTCGAGCTGCGGCGTGAGGTTGATCTCGGGCACCAGCACCAGCGCCTGCTCGCCGCGCGCCAGTGCCGCCGCTGCGGCGCGCAGGTAGACCTCGGTCTTGCCGCTGCCGGTGACACCGTGCAGCAGCACGGCCTTGCCGCCGTGGCCGCCGGGGCCGGAGGCGGCGAGCACTGCCAGCGCGGCCGCCTGCTCCTCGCTCAGTTCGGGTTGCGCTGGCTCGGCGGCGGCCGGTAGTGCCGGCAGACTGGCCAGCCGCTTGAGCCTGCGCGCCAGCTGTGTGTCGTCGAGCTTGCGCAGCTCGGGCGGCAGCACGGCCAGCGCCAGCTCACCCACGCCGCGCTGGTAGTAGGCCGCGGCGAACTCCACCAGGGCGCGCCAGTCGGCGCCCAGCGGGGGCAGGGCGGTCAAGGCCAGCGTGACAGGGCGCAGTTCGGCGGGCGGGGGTGGCGCGTCGGCGCGGCGTTCCCAGACGAGGCCGGGCACGTCGCGCCGGCCCAGCGGCACCCGCAACAGCGTGCCCGGAACGAGTCGCTGCTCGCTCCCGTAGTCGAGCAGGCCGCTGATGCTGGTGTGGCGCGGCGTTTCCACCGCCACCGCCACGGGTGCGTGCTCAGTCACGTCCGCGCGTGGTGAACTTGCGCGCGAAAGCCAGTCTCGACTTCAAGTAATCGCCGCAAGTGCATGATCGGAAAGACATTTTCGAGCTGTCCACGAAATCTGTGGATAAGTTTGTGGGGAAGCTGCGCCAAGAAGCGCCAAGTGCTTGATTTTGCGGGCCGTGGCGCCCCATTGCCCAATTTGACGGCATGCCGGAGAATTCATAAAAATCAAGGACTTAGCACAAATTCCGGTGCTTTCCGTGGGAGCGCATTGGATTGCGCAGCCCAGCCAGAGCCGAAACCTGATTTTGGGGATAAGTCAAGCCCTGAGCGCCCACTCACACGAGAATTTCCCGCGCTGACACGGCACTTGGCCACCCTGGCACGGTGTTCGATGAGTGCTCACTCACGCCGCAGCGCCCGGCCGCCGGGCGGCCTGCGGTGACTGCTGCCAGGCTTCAGGCGGGTGCGCGTTGCCGGCGCGAATGCGTGTGCACGGCTTCGACCAGTGCGGTGACGTGTTCCGGAGGGGTGAATTGGCTGATGCCGTGGCCCAGGTTGAACACGTGGCCGTCCCAGCCGCCGTCGGCGCGCTGGGGGCGGCCGAAGCTGTCGAGCACCGCCACGCCCTCGCGCGCCACCACCTCGGGCGGCGCAAACAACACCGAAGGGTCGAGATTGCCCTGCAGGGCCACCTGATGACCGACACGTGCCCGCGCCTGGCCCAGGTTCATCGTCCAGTCCAGGCCCACGACGTCGGCGCCGATGGCAGCAATCTCTTCGAGCCACAGCCCGCCACCCTTGGTGAAGACGATCACCGGCACGCGGCGGCCGTCGCTCTCGCGCTTCAGGCCGGCCACGACGCGGCGCGTGTAGTCGAGGCTGAAACGCTGGAAGGCGCCGTCGGCGAGCACGCCGCCCCAACTGTCGAAGATCATCACGGCCTGCGCGCCGGCGTCGATCTGGGTGTTCAGGTAGGTCGTCACGGCCTCGGCATTGACGGCCAGGATGCGGTGCATCAGGTCGGGCCGCGAATACAGCATCGTCTTGATGAGCCGGTAGTCGTCGCTGCCCGCACCTTCGACCATGTAGCTGGCCAGCGTCCAGGGGCTGCCCGAGAAGCCGATCAGCGGCACCTTGCCGTCGAGCGCAATGCGGATGCTGCGCACGGCGTCGAAGACGTAGCGCAGCTTGTCCATGTCGGGCGCCTGCAGCGCCTTCACCGCGGCCTCGTCGCGCACCGGGTGGGCGAAACGCGGGCCCTCGCCGGCACCGAAGCTCAGGCCCAGGCCCATCGCGTCGGGCACGGTGAGGATGTCGGAGAACAGGATGGCGGCGTCGAGCGGGTAACGCTCCAGCGGCTGCAGCGTCACCTCGGTGGCAAACGTGGGGCTGGTGGCCAGCCCCATGAAGCTGCTGCCGGCCTTCACCCGCGTGGCCTTGTACTCGGGCAGGTAGCGGCCGGCCTGGCGCATCAGCCAGACGGGCGTGTGGGTGGTGGGCTGGCGCAGGCAGGCGCGCAGGAAGGTGTCGTTGTGGATGACTGCAGGCATGGTGCGCATTATCAGTGGCGCCCGCGAGCCCCTGGCGGAGCGCGGCTGCTGGCTTGCCCTGGGCTGCGACGGGGCCGGGGCGGTGCATCGGCGGGCGGGTCTTGTGTCTGCCCCGGACGGCACCACCTAAGATGCGGGATGGGCGGACGCACACCGCCCGACATGGAGGACACATGCGCTTGATCACGCGGGCTGCCGCCCTGCTGGCCATCCTGACCTTGACCCTCGGCCTTTCGGGCTGCGGCTACAACGACTTCCAGCGTCTGGACGAACAGGTCAAGTCGGCGTGGAGCGAGGTGCTGAACCAGTACCAGCGCCGCAGCGACCTCATTCCGAACATCGTCGCCACCGTCAAGGGCGAAGCGAACTTCGAGCAGGAGACGCTGACCAAGGTGGTGGAAGCGCGCGCCCGCGCCACCGGCATCCAGGCCACGCCCGAGCTCATCAACAACCCCGAGGCCTTCGCCAAGTTCCAGGCCGCGCAGGGTGAACTCACCGGCGCGCTCAGCCGCCTGATGGTGACGGTGGAGCAGTACCCCAACCTGAAGGCCAACCAGGGCTTCCAGGACCTGCGGGTGCAGCTCGAAGGCACCGAGAACCGCATCACCGTGGCGCGTGGCCGTTACGTCAAGGCAGTGCAGGACTACAACGTGCTGGCGCGCAGCTTCCCCAGCAACCTGACGGCCATGGTTTTCGGCTACGGCGTGAAGCCCAACTTCGCCGTGCAGAACGAAGCCCAGATCAGCGTGCCGCCCACCGTGAGCTTCGACAAGCCGGCTGCGCCGGCCGCCGCAGCCTCGAAGTAGGCGCCCCATGCCGTTGCGTGCGCTCTGGCGCACCCTGCTGCTGCTGGCGGCGCTGCTGTGGGCGGCGGCCGGCTGGACTCAGGACCTGCGACCGGTGCCGCCGCTGAGCGGGCGCGTCATCGACCAGACGGCCACGCTCAGTGCGGCCCAGAGCGCGGCGCTCGACGCCAAGTTGGCCGCCTTCGAGGCCGAAGCGGGGCCACAGATCGTGCTGCTGCTGGTGCCGGCCACGGCGCCGGAAGACATCGCTGCTTTCGCCCAGCGGGTGGCCGACAGTTGGAAGATCGGCCGCCGCGAAGTGGGCGATGGCGTGCTGCTGGTGGTGGCCAAGGACGAGCGCAAGCTGCGCATCGAGGTGGCCAAAGCATTGGAAGGTGCGATTCCCGACCTCGCGGCACGCCAGATCATCGATCAGGCCCTGCGCCCGGCCTTCCGCGAAGGCGATTACGCCGGTGGCCTGAACGCGGGCGTCGACCAGCTGATGCAGCGCATTCGCGGCGAAGCGCTGCCGGCCCCTGCAGCGAAGGCGGCCGGCAAGCCGGGTTGGCAGATCGAGGAGCTGGGCCTGTTCTTCTTCATCGTCGTGCCCATCGTCGGCAGCGTGCTCGGCGGCATCTTCGGCCGCAAGCTGGGCACGGTGCTGACGGCGGGCGCGGCAGGCGGCATCGCGTGGTGGGTGACGGCCAGCGTGCTGATGGCGGTCGGCGCCGGCGTCGTGGCGCTGGTGGTGGTGGGGGTGCTGGGAGTGGGCTCGGCCTTGCGCGCGCTGGGCGGGCGGCGCGGTGGCCCGACGATCGGCGGCTGGGGTGGTGGTGGCGGCTTCGGGGGCGGGGGTGGCTTTGGGGGTGGCGGCGGCGGAGGCTTTTCGTCCGGCGGTGGCGGCGACTTCGGTGGCGGTGGCGCTTCCGGCGGCTGGTAGGGTGGACGAACGATGAAGCTCTCGCGCCTGCTCAAGCACCGTTGGCTGGACGAAGCCGACGCGCGCCGTGCATTGGGTGCCGATGCGCTGGCGCGCCTGCATGGGCGCGTGCAGGCCAGCGAGGAAGGGCATAGCGGCGAGATCCGCATCAGCGTCGAGGCCGGGCTGCCGCTGTCCTACCTGTGGCGTGACCTCACGGCCCGCGACCGCGCCGTGACGCTCTTCGGCAAGCTGCGTGTGTGGGACACCGAGCACAACAACGGCGTGCTGATCTACCTGCTGCTGGCAGAACACGCGATCGAGATCGTCGCCGACCGTGGCCTGGCACGGCATGTCCCGCCCGCGCAGTGGGACGTGCTGATCGCCGGCATGCGCGACGCCTTCCGTGCCGGACGTTTCGAGGAAGGGCTGGCGCAGGCCGTCGACGCCGTCGATACGCTGTTGCGGCAGCATTTCCCGCTGGAAGCGGGGCAGACGAACCCGAACGAGCTGCCCGACGTGGCCGACCTGCGCTGACAAAGAGCCCCAAGCTCGCTAGCGCTCCACGCAACGCCAGAGGCGTTGCTTGCTTGGCCGGGCCGCGGGCGGCAAGCTCGATCCTGTTGCCGTGGTTCAGATGCCCAAGCGGCAGGCCGTCTGCGAGCGGTTCCAGTCGGCCAGGCTGCCCGCCAAGCTGGCGCCGCGGCGCACGGCGGTCATCTCGGCCACCACGCTCATCGCGATCTCCGGCGGCGTCTTGCCGCCCAGGTTCAGCCCCACCGGACCGCGCAAGCGCGCCACCTCGGCGGCGCTGACGTCGAACTCCAGCAGGCGCCGACGCCGTGCTTCGTTGTTGCGCCGCGAACCGAGTGCGCCGACGTAGAAGGCCGGCGTCTTCAGCGCCTCCATCAGCGCCAGGTCGTCGAGCTTGGGGTCGTGAGTGAGGGCCACCAGCGCGCTGTTGGCGTCGAGGTTCATCGCGATCACCAGGTCGTCGGGCATCAGGCGCGACAGCGTCACGCCCTCCATGCAGGCCCAGCCCTCGTGGTATTCCTCGCGCGGGTCGCAGACGGTGATGCGGTAGTCCAGCATCACCGCCATGCTGGCCAGGTAGCGGCCGAGCTGGCCGGCGCCGATGATCACCAGGCGCAGCCGCGGGCCGTGCACGGTGTCCAGCACCTGGCCGTCGAAGCGCAGCGCGTCGCCATCCTCGCAGGCGGTCATGCTCACGAGGCCGGTGCCCAGCTCCAGCCGCCGCCGCACGAGCCGGTGGCTTTCGATGGCCGCCAGCAACTCGCGCAGCAGCGACTGCGCCGACAACGGCTCCAGCACGATCTGCACCGTGCCGCCGCAAGGCAGGCCGAAGCGCTGCGCCTCCTCGGCGCTGACGCCGTAGGTCGTGAGCTGCGGCAGGCGCGAGGCCAGTTCACCCTCGCGCACGCGATGGATGAGGTCGTCCTCGATGCAGCCCCCCGACAGCGAACCCGCCACCTGCCCGTCGTCGCGGACGATCATCAGGCTGCCCGGCGGCCGCGGGCTGCTGCCCCAGGTGCGCACCACGGTGCCCAGCACCACGCGGTGGCCGCGGTTCATCCACTCCATCGCGGTGCGGATGACTTCGACGTCCATGCTGTTCACGAGGCACCTCCTGGCAATCCGGCGCGCGAGCTTGCCACAAGCCTCGCGGGCCTGCCCGCGGCGCGTCCTGTTCGGCCGCCGACGATCAGCCGCCGACGATCAGCCGCAGCCCCAGCCCGACGAAGATCACCCCGGCCGTGCGGTCCAGCCACAGACCGGCGTTGCCGTGGCGGTTCAGCCAGGCGCCCACGTGGCCGGCGAACCAGCCCAGGGCGCCGAAGACCAGCGCCGCCTGCAGCGTGAAGGTCAGGCCCAGCTGCACGATCTGCCAGGGGGCGTCGCCGCGGGTCGAGTCCACGAACTGCGGCAGGAAGGCCAGGAAGAGCATCACCACCTTGGGATTGATGGCGTTGGCGACCACGCCGCGCCAGAAGAGCTGCGCGGGCGTTTCGGACGCGACCGCGGCAGTGTCAACCTTCGCGCCACCGCGGCTCTTCAGCGCCAGCCAGCCCAGGCGCATGAGATACAGGCCGCCGGCGACCCTCAGCGCCGTGAAGGCCAGCGGCGACGCCGCGATCAACGCGCCCACGCCCACCGCGGCAAGCAGTGTGTGGTTCAGACAGCCCATCGCGCAGCCCAGCCCGAAGGCCATGCCCTGCAGTCGCCCGCGAGCCGCGCCCAGGCTCAGCACCATCAGGTTGTCGGGCCCGGGCGACAAAGACACCAGCACCGCCGCCGCGAGGAAGGCGGCAAACTGCTCGGGTGCAAGCAGTGTCACGGCCGCACCGAGGGCGCCACGTAGACGAGCGCCGTGCGTGCGGGCACGCGCAGCGTGGCCGTGGCGGCGTCCCACTGCGCCTGCGCCGGGCGCGGGTCGGCGGCGGTGGGGCCGAGGTGCACCGGGTGCAGCACGAAGGCGCGGCCGCGCAGTTCGGGCAGCATCAGCGTGGCGGCTTCGGGCGCCACGTTGATGGCCCAGACGATCTCGGCAAAACCCGCACCGTCGACGAGCCGGGCGCTGCCCGCCACGCGGCCGTCGAGGTGGCCCACGACGACGGTCGGCAGCTGTTGCGGTCCGGTGTTCAGCAGCGTCAGCCGGGCTGCGATGTCGTCGGCCGTGCGAAGACGAAACAGAACGCTGCTGGCGCGGATGCGCAGCAGGTCGAGGAAGGCATCGCGCGTGAAGCGGATGTCGGCCGGCGTCGGCTTGATGGCGGCGTTGGCCAGCAGCGGCCGCATCGCCGTCCACAGCCCGCCGTTCTCGGCCTTCGGCGGCAGGCCGCTGCCGAAGAAGTTGTCCTGAAGAGTCCAGTCCGTGCGGTTGAACCAGTCGCCGCTGTCGAAGCTGTTGCGGTCCAGGCTCTTGCTGCGCAGCATCTCGACGCCGGCGTGGAAGTAGGCGATGCCCTGGCTGAAGGCGGTGACGGCGCCGCCCAGCACCTGCACCCGCGCACGGTCTCCGCGCGTCGTTTCGGGCGGCAGCTTGAGTACGTTGATGTCGAAGAGCGTGGGGTTGTCGTGGTTCTCGACGTAGTTCACCACCTCGTCGGGCTGCGTGGCGAAGCCGGCGCCCTGGCCGGCGTAGTCGATCTGCGCCAGCGTCTTGGTGGCACCGTCGTAGGTGGTCATGCGGTAGCCGCGCAGCGTGCCGGCCAGGCCCACGCGCACCAGGTCGGCGGCGCGCAGCAGGTCTTCGCGGCTGCCCACGCCGGCGGCCACGGCCTGCGGGTTGGGCGCGTAGTGCAGGCCGTTGAGCCAGCCCTGGCGCGAAAGCACGTCGGCCGGGCCGTCGCAGCAGCCGCCGCCGCGCACGGCGTCGCGACCTCGGTCGCTGAAGGCGCCGATGCCGGTGCCGGCCAGCTTGCCTTGTGCGGCCTGCTCGAAACGCGCGCCGTCCTTCACCTCGCCAAAGTTCCAGCCTTCACCCAGTAGGCGGATGTGGCGGCCGGTGGCGCGGTTCACGGCCGCCTGCAGGCGTTCCATCGCGGCGCGCGGCTGGTGGCCCATGAGGTCGAAGCGCATGCCGTCGATGCGGTGGTCGCGCGCCCAGACCACGGCCGAATCGATCATCAGCTTGGCCATCATGGTGTTCTCGGTGGCCGTGTTGTCGCAGCAGGTGCTCATTTCCACCTGCCCTTGCGCGTTCAGGCGCTGGTAGTAGCCGGGCACGATGCGGTCGAGCACCGAGCTCCGCTTCTGGCCCGAGGCGCTGGTGTGGTTGTAGACCATGTCCATGCCCACGCGCAGGCCGGCGCGGTGCAGCGCCATCACCATGCGGCGGAACTCGAGAATCCGCACCGCGCCGTCGGCCGCGTCGGTGGCGTAGCTGCCTTCGGGCGCCGTGAAGTGCAGCGGGTCATAACCCCAGTTGTAGCAATCGGCGGCGGCGCTGGCGGCGACGATGGCCTGCTGTTCGTCGCTGTCGGGCGCCAGGGCGGCCAGGCGCGCGGCGTCGGGCGTGGTGCAGCCCTGTTCGGGCACGGTGGCCAGGTCGAACACCGGCAGCAGGTGCACGTCGGTCAGGCCGGCGGCGGTCAGGGCCTTGAGGTGGCGCATGCCGTGGGAATCGCCATGCGTGAAGGCGAGGTACGTCCCGCGGTGGGCGGCGGGCACGCTGGCGTCGCCGACGGAGAAGTCGCGCAGGTGCAGTTCGTAGACCACCTGGTCGGTGGCGGCCTTCACGGTGTCGGGTCGCGGCGTGTCGGCCCAGCCTTCGGGCTGCAGTCGCGGATCGTCCAGGCGGCCGATCCAGCTGCGCGTGGAGTTGGTGTTCAGGCTGATCGAGTAGGGGTCGGTGGCGCGGTTGCGCACGATGCCGACGCCGGGCACGAAGGCGTCGACGAGGTACGTGTAGTAGCGGCCGCGCTGGTCGCCCGGCAGCGTGGCCTGCCAGGCGCCCGTGGTGGGCTGGCGTTGCATGGGCCGCAGCTGGCGCGCCGGGGTGCGGCCGTCGTCGTGCAGGCACAGCCAGACGGCCCGAGCCGTGGGCGCCCAGAGCTTGAAGCCGGTCTGACCGGGGGCCGGTGTGGCACCCAGGTCGGGCAGCCGTTCGGCCCGCGCGTAGAGGTCGTCCAGCGCGCCGGCGATCTGCGTGCCGGTGGCGCGCAGCACGCGGCCCTGGGCGTCTTCCTGCACCAGCACCAGCTGGCCGCGGTGCAGGGCCGCCAGGCGGGGCAGGTCGGCCGCGCGCACGGCCAGTGTGGCGCCTGCGGTCACCCACTTGAAACGCGTGGCCACGGCTGGTGGCAGGGGCCCCGCGTGCGACGTGAGCGCCAGTGCGCCGTCGGCGCCCTGCACCCGCTGGCCCGGGGTGGCGACGATCTGCCCGCGTGCCGAATGGTGCAGCCGGTAGCGCGTCCCGTCCGCCGACGTCGCGGGGGCCGCGGGCCAGCGAAGCAGGCGCGCGTTCAGCCACAGTGCCTGCGCCGGCAGTGCGGACGAGGCCGGCGCGGCCTGCAGCACGGCCTGGAAGTCGCCGTCGCAGGCGCTGCGGGGCGGCGTGGCGGCCCAGGCCGGAGCGGCGGCCAACAGCAGCGTCGCCAACAGCGGAGACCAGGCCCGTGCCCCGCGGGACAGGAGGGCGGGGCGGCACGGTGGCGGGTGGGGCATGGTGCTCTCGGGCTGTGCAGACGAAAGCGGATGCTAGCGAAGTAAAACTACATCGTTATCCGGAAACATCAGGGGCAGGCAGTCGCATCCGGGTTCACGATGGGCGCCTCGGTTTGTAGTTGACCTACATTGCGGCCTGCCCGTCCGAGACTGCCCCGATGCGCCACTTCTGCCGCTCCATTGCCGCCGTGCTCGCCCTGCTGGCGGGCCTGGCCGGCGCCCAGCCCGCCATCGATACCCGTCCGGTGCCGCCGGCCGCGCTCGGCAGTCACCTGCCCGCCGCGCAGCGCGACGGCTGGCAGCACGGCGCCTTCATGGAGATCTTCGTGCGCGCCTGGCGCGACAGCGACGGCGACGGCATCGGTGACCTGCGCGGCCTCACGCAGAGCCTGGACTACATGCAGGCGCTGGGCATCCGCGGCATCTGGCTCATGCCGATCACGAAGAACGCCGACGGCGACCACGGCTACGCCACCACCGACTTCCGCGATGTGGCGCCTGAGTACGGCACGCTGGCCGACTTCGACGAATTCCTGGCGCAGGCGCACCGGCGCGGCATCGGCGTGCTGATGGACTACGTCATCAACCACAGCGCCGCGCAGCACCCGATGTTCACCGAGGCGCTGAAGGGCCCCGACAACCCCTTCCGCGACTGGTACGTGTGGTCGGAGACGATGCCCGCCGGCTGGGACATCTGGGGCAAGAACCCCTGGTACGCGGCGGAGGGCGAGCCGTGGAATTTCAAGGGCGAGGTGAAAGACCTGCCACCCTCGCCGCCGGGCGCGCGCAACTTCTACTTCGGCACTTTCGGGCCGCACATGCCCGACTTCAACTTCCGCAACCCGGCGGTTTTGGAGTACCACTTGTCGAGCCTGCGCTTCTGGCTCAACCGCGGGTTGGACGGCTACCGGCTCGACGCCGTGCCTCACCTGCTGGAAACCGACGCGGTGCGCTGGAACGACCAGCCGGAGAGCCGCGCACTCACCAAGCAGCTGCAGGATCTGATCAAGTCCTACGGCCACCGCGCCGTGGTCTGCGAGGCCACCGCCGAGCCGCGGGCGTATGGCGACCCGGCGGTGTGCGGTGGCGCCTTCGCTTTCGGTTTCGTGAAGCATTACGTCAAGGCGGCGCAGGGCGACGCCGACTCGGTGCAGAAGGTGGTCGACTACTGGCACGACGCGCGGCCCACGATGGCCACCTTTCTGTCCAACCACGACATCTTTGCCGGCCGCCGCCTGTGGGACCAGCTCGGGGGCGACGAGCGCGCCTACCGGCTGGCGGCCGCCGGCTACCTGCTGCAGCCCGGCACGCCCTACATCTACTACGGCGAGGAGATCGGCCAGGCCGGTGTGCACGACCTGCCCGGCATGACCGGCGACAAGCCGCTGCGCAGCCCGATGAGCTGGACGGCCGACCCCGCCACCGCCGGCTTCACCACCGGCACCCCATTCCGCCCGCTGGCGCCCAACCGTGCGACGCACAACGTGGCCGCGCAGCAGACCGACGCGCGTTCGCTGCTGAACTTCTACAAGGCGATGCTGAAGCTGCGCAACGGCCTGCCATCCATCGCCCGCGGCCGCTACGAACACGGTTTTGCACAGGGCCTGGTGGCGGGCTGGCAGCGGGTTCACGACCAGGAACGCACGCTGGTGCTGATCAACTACGGCCGTGAACTGGCGCAGGCGCGGATGATCCGGCTGCCGCCGGGCGCGCGGCTGCTGTCGGCATATCCCGAGGGTGGGGCGCTGTCGACGCGAGCCGATGCCGGCGGCCAGGCGCAGCTGTGGCTGGGGCCGCAGTCGGTGCGGGTGTTGAGGGTGGAGACGGGCGCGGCGAAGTCCGACAAGGCCGGCAAGCCTCAGAAGAGCAAGGCCAGGAAGCCAAAGGCCAAGGTCACCAAGTCGGGCAGCACCAAGGCAAAGACGTAACGCGGCGCGTAGCGAGCGAGGGGCCCGCTTTGCCGCAGCCCCCGCCCTTCAGCCCCCGTGGCTCAGCGCCTGCCTGCCCGCCGCGGCCGGCCGCAGCGCCAGCGCGGCCAGCAGCATCACCAGCATCACCGCCGCCACGCCCGCATAGGCCAGGCGCAGGCCCGGTGCGCCGCCGCCGGCGAAGTCGGCCACCGCGCCGATCACCGTCGCCGACATCAGCGTGCCTACGCTGGTGAAGATGTTCACCAGGCCCTGCGCCGCGCCGCGCTGCTCCAGCGGCGCTTCGTCGATGGCGATGGTGCGCAGCGCGCCGCCCACCACCACGCCCACACCCAGGCCCACAGGCATCGTCGCGGCGATGAAGCCCCAGAGCGCGAAACCCGGCCAGGCCGACGCGCCGTAACCGATGCCCAGCAGTGCAAAGCCGGCCAGGATCACGCTGCGTGCGCCCAGCCGGTTCAGCAGCCGGCCCGAAGCCACCGAGCCGAGCATCGAGCACAGCACCATCGGCAGCAGCACGAAGCCGCCCTGTGCGCGGTCCACCCCGTAGGCCTGCGTGGCGATCGAGGTCAGGAAAATCACGCTGCCCATGCCGAAGCCCGCGCCGGCGGTGAGCAGGTAGGTGACCCGCAACTGCCGGTTGCGGAACAGCACCAGCGGAATCATCGGCCGCCCCGCGCGGCGCTCGACCGCACGCTCCGCCGCTACCAGCAGCGGCAGCAGCAGCGCTGCGGCGGCCAGCAGCCATGGCCACAGCGTGGCGCCGACGACCGGGTCGGCACTGCGCGTGATGCCCAGCACCAGGCTGGCCAGCAGCGCGAAGACGAGCACGATGCCCGTCCAGTCCAGCGGCGGCAGAGCCCCGCGGCGCTGCTGCGCCGGCAGGGCGCGCAGGCCCAGCGCCATCACCACGGCGGCAATCGGCAAGTTGAGCAGGAAGATCCAGTGCCAGCTGGCCACCACCATCAGCAGGGCTGCCAGCGGCGGGCCGAGCACGAAGGCCATGCCGTAGATGGCGCCGATGAGACCCAACGCGCGCCCACGCTGCGCCGGCGGCAGCGCGTCGCCGATGACGGCGCTGGCGGTGGGGATGATGCCGCCGCCGCCCATGCCCTGGATGGCGCGGCCGACGAGCAGCGTCGCGAAGTTCGGGCTCAGCGCGATGACCAGCGAACCCAGGGCGAAGAGCGCCACACTGACCAGGTAGACCGGGCGGCGGCCATGGCGGTCGCCCAGATTGGCCATCAGCGCGGTGCTGGGCAGCGAGAACAGGATGAAGACCACCATCAGCAGGCCGGCGTCGCGGATGCTCAGGCCGAAGCTCTCGCGCAGCACCGGGATGGCGGGCGCGATGACCGCGGTGTCCAGCGCCGCCATGAAGACGCCGGTCAGCAGCACCGGCATCAGGCGACGCGGTGCGGCGGTGGCGTCCTTCGGGGCTTCCTTGGGCGGGGCCGTTGACATCTGGGGCCTGTGGTTGACGCCTGCGGGCGCAGGCTGGCGAGGGCGCGATTCTAGGAGCGCCATCCCGCAGGACCGACGCGCCAGATCAAGGCGGCGTGCCGAGCGGCGTGAACGCAGCGAACGGCCCACGGCCCGTGACGGCCGCGATGCGCGCCAGGATCGGCGCCACCCCGGCGCCCAGCATGGGCCAGTCGAAGCGCCAGCCCCAGTTGCCGCTGCTGCTGCCGGGCAGGTTCATGCGGTGGCTGCCGTCCAGCGCCAGCACATCCTGCAGCGGAAACAGCGCCAGGTTCGCCACCGAGCGGCTGGCGGCGCGGATCAGCGCCAGCGGCACGTCGCGGCCATCACCCGTGCCGCCGGGGCCGCCGGCCTGCAGGTATTCGGCGGCGAACGCGCGGTGCGCGGCCGGCGCCTGCTGCCACCAGCCCAAAGCGGTGTCGCTGTCATGCGTGCTGCTGTAGGCCAGGCAGGCCGGCACGTGGCGGTGGGGCAGGAAGTCATGCGTGGCGTCGCGGCTGAAGGCTTCCTGCACGATGCGCATGCCGGGAAAGCCGAAGTGGTCGCGCAGCGCGATCACGTCGGGCGTGATGGTGCCCAGGTCTTCGGCCACGATGGGCAGCCGGCCCAGCGCCTGCTGGATGGCGGCGAAGAGCGCCATGCCGGGCGCCGGCTGCCAGCGGCCGTCGCGCGCCGTCGGGCTGCCGGCCGGCACTTCCCAATACCCGGCGAAGCCGCGGAAGTGGTCGATGCGCAGCACGTCGGCATGGGCCAGCGCACGGCGCAGGCGTGCGACCCACCAGCCGAAACCCTCGGCCTGCATGCGGTCCCAGCGGTAGAGCGGGTTGCCCCAGCGCTGGCCCTCCGGGCTGTAGCCGTCGGGCGGGCAACCGGCGACCACGGTCGGTTGGTGGTCGTCGTCCAGCCAGTAGAGATCGGGGCGCGCCCAGACATCGGCGCTGTCGTGGGCGACGAAGATGGGCAAGTCCCCCATCAGGTGCACGCCGCGCTGCTGCGCGTGGCGGCGCAGAGCGGCCAACTGGCGGTCGAAGCACCATTGCACGAAGCGGTGCATGGCGATGCCTTCGGCCAGGCGCGTGCGCGCGGTCAGCAGCGCGGCAGGCTCGCGGCGTGCCAGTGGCTCGGCCCAGTCCCACCAGGGCAGGCCGCCGTGGGCGTCCTTCAGCGCGGCGAAGAGGGCCCAGTCGTCCAGCCAAGACGCCTGCGTGGCCTGCCAGGCGGCGAAGTGGGCGCGGTCGTCGGCGCCGGCGTGCGCGAAGAAGCCGGCCGCAGCCTGCGCCAGCCGCGCCCAGCGCCAGGGGATGACGACGCCGTAATCCACGCGCGTGGCGTCGAAGGATGGTGGGTCCTGCAGCGTCGCGGCGTCGAGCCAGCCACTTTCCGCCAGCGGTTGCAGCGCCACCAGCAGGCCGCTACCGGCAAAGGCCGACGGGCTCTGGTAGGGCGAGTTGCCCGGTCCGACCTGGCCCGCCGGAAGCCACTGCCACAGGCTCTGCCCGGCACCCGCCAGCCAGTCGACGAAGCGGCGGGCTTCGTCACCCAGGTCGCCGATGCCGTGCGGGCCGGGCAGCGACGTGGGGTGCAGCACCACGCCGCTGGCGCGCCTTGTCAGGTCCATGTCGACGGGAGCTTGGCCCAGCGTGTCGTCGCGTGCATGTAGTAATGCTACATCGGGCATTCCCGTAGCTGCTCCCAAGTGACTGATTTACAAGGGAACCGCTGTCATTTGGCAGGGTCGACGCGCATAGGCGAGGCCAGTTCAGGCCGGTATATTCGCTACAAAGTCGCAGGCCCGAGCCCGCGGCATGGAGACGACACGTGGCCGAAGTGAAGCTGTCCGGGGTCGGCAAGGCCTACGGCGAGATCAAGATCCTGAAGGGCATCGACCTCGAGATCCACGACGGCGAGTTCATGGTCTTCGTCGGGCCGAGTGGTTGCGGCAAGAGCACCCTGCTGCGCACCATCGCCGGGCTGGAAGAGATCACCGAAGGCACGCTCAGCATCGGCGGCCGCGTCGTCAACGACGTGCCGCCCGCCGAGCGCGGCATCAGCATGGTGTTCCAGAGCTACGCGCTCTACCCGCACATGAACCTGTTCGACAACATGGCCTTCGGGCTGAAGCTGGCGAAGGTGCCGCCCGCCGAGATCGAGACGGCGGTGAACGCCGCGGCCAAGATCCTGCACATCGACCACCTGCTGCAGCGCAAGCCGAAAGACCTGTCGGGCGGTCAGCGCCAGCGTGTGGCCATCGGCCGCGCCATCGTGCGCAAGCCCGAGGTCTTCCTCTTCGACGAGCCACTGTCCAACCTGGACACCGCGCTGCGCGTGAAGATGCGCTACGAGTTCGCCAAGCTGCACGAGCAGTTCAAGACGACGATGGTCTACGTCACGCACGACCAGGTCGAGGCCATGACGCTGGCCGACCGCATCGTCGTGTTGCAGGCCGGTGTCATCGAGCAGGTGGGCGCGCCGATGGAGCTCTACGAGCACCCGTGCAACGTCTTCGTCGCCGGTTTCATCGGCAGCCCGGGCATGAACTTCCTCCAGGCCACGGTGGTGGAGGCGTCCGCGGTCGGCGCCAGCGTGAAGCTGGGCGGTGGCGAAGTCATCCGTTGTGCCGTCGATGCCTCGGGCGCGAAGCCCGGCGACAGCGTGCAGCTGGGCGTGCGCCCCGAGCACCTGCGCGCCGGCGTGCCCGACAACGCGCTGCAGACCCAGGTCACCTTCGTCGAGAGCCTGGGCAGCATGACCTACGCCTACTGCAGCAACCCTGGCATCGAGGACGTGATCACCTGCGCCGTGGAGGGCGACCGGCCCATCGCCATCGGCGCCAGCCTGCCGCTGGCGGTGCCGGCGGGCAAGGCCTACCTGTTCGATGCCACGGGCCGCGCCTTCAGGCGCCTGGTCGCCGATCAGCACGCCGATGCGGCTTGACCGCCGGGCGGCGCGTGCGGCGCTGCTGGCCTTCGGTCTCGCCGGCCTGGGCCTGGCGGCGGTGGCCCAGACACCGCTGCGCCTGCTGGTGTGGATCAACGGCGACAAGGGCTACAACGGTCTGCAGAAGGTGGGCGACGAGTTCGCACGCCAGACCGGCGTGCAGGTGGTGGTGCAGCACCCCGAGGGCGCACCCGACAAGTTCACCGCCGCTGCGGCCGCCGGCAAGGGCCCCGACATCATGTGCTGGGCCCACGACCGCGTGGGCGAGTGGGCCAAGTCGGGCCTGGTGGTGCCTGTGCGGCCGCCCAGGCGCGTGCGCGACGAGATCGACGAAGGCGCGTGGAAGGCCTTCACCTACCGCGGCCAGGTCTGGGGCTACCCGCTGGCCATCGAGGCCATCGGGCTCATCTACAACAAGGCGCTGGTGCCCGCGCCGCCGGCCAGCTTCGAAGAGATCATCGAGCTCGACAAGCGCCTGAAGCCGCAGGGCAAGAGCGCGATCCTCTGGGCCTACAACAACAGCTTCTTCAGCTGGCCGCTGCTGGCTGGGCCGGGCGGTTTCATCTTCGGCCGTAATGCCGCGGGGGATCTGGACACCAAGGCCATCGGCATCAACAACGAAGGGGCGCTGAAGGGCGCGCAGATGCTCGATCGCCTGGTCAAGGATGGCCACATGCCCAAGGGTGCGCGCTACGCCGAGATGGAAGGCGCCTTCGCCAAGGGCGACGTGGCGATGATGATCAATGGCCCCTGGGCCTGGGACAACGCGCGCAAGGTCGGCATCGACTTCGGCGTGGCGCCCATCCCCGCCATTGCCGGCAAGCCGGGCAGGCCCTTCGTCGGCGTGCTGGGCTGCATGATCAGCGCGCCCAGCAAGCTGAAGGACGTGGCGCGCGAGTTCATCGAGCACCACCTGCTGACGGTGCAAAGCCTCAAGACCATAGGCGCCGACGTGCCGCTGGGCACACCCGCGAACAAGGCCTACTACCAGGAGCTGAGCGCCGACCCGCGCATCGTTGCCACGATGGCCAATGCGCGTGCCGGCGAGCCCATTCCCAACATCCCCGAGATGGGCCGCTTCTTCCCGGCGATGGACGCGGCGCTGGAGGCCATCACCAACGGCCGGCAGAGCCCGAAGGACGCCTTGGACGGCGCCGCGGCACGGATGAAGACGAGATGAACGGCGTCGGTACGAAAGGGAAGGCCGAGGTACTGGGCAAGCTCATCGCCGGCCTGGCCGCGCTGGCGCTGCTGTGGTTCACCTTCAGCCTCTGGGCGGCTGGCCAGCCACTTGTGGCGGTGGGCATCCTGGCCCTGGGCGGCAGCGCGCTCTACGTCTACGGCACGGCCACCAGCGTGGCCTGGAAGTACCTGTTCCCGGGCGTGGCGGGCATGTTGGTGTTCGTGGCCTTTCCGCTGCTGTACACGGTGCAGATCGGCTTCACCAACTACTCGTCGAGCAACCTGCTGGAGTTCGAGCGTTCTCGCGCCTACCTGCTGGAGCAGACCCTGGTCGACGAGGAACATGCGCTGGCCTACACGCTGCACGCCGATGGCGGCGCGCTGCGGCTGAAGCTGCTGCCGCAGGAAGGGCGCGAGGGCGTGGCCCTGGTGACGCCGCCGCTGAACCTGGCCGCAGGCGCGCCGAAGACGCCGGTCGCCCTGCAGCCCCTGGGCGCCAGCACGCTGGCCGAGCCGCTGAATCTGCGCGAGCTGATCAAGCAACGCGACGCCCTGGCCGCGCTGCAACTTCAGCTGCCCGATGGCAAGCTCATCCGCTACGCCGGCCTGCGCGAGTTCGGGCCCATCGAGCCGCTCTGGAAGGCCAACGCCGACGGCAGCCTCACGCAGCTGGCCACCGGCGCCGTCTACGCCGCCAATCGCACGACGGGCTTCTTCGAGACCGCGGCCGGCGAACGCATGCAGCCCGGCTTCAAGGTCAACGTCGGCTTCGCGAACTACGCGCGCATGCTGCTCGACGCCGACTTCCGCGGCCCCTTCGTCGGCATCTTCATCTGGACCGTGGTGTTCGCCGGCCTCACGGTGCTGTTCAGCACGGCTTTGGGCATGACGCTGGCCGTGCTGCTGGAGTGGCAGAACCTCAAGTACCGCACGCTCTACCGCACGCTGCTCTTCCTGCCCTACGCGGTGCCGGGCTTCATCAGCATCCTGGTCTTCAAGGGGCTGTTCAACCAGAACTTCGGCGAGATCAACGGCATCCTGAACGCGCTGTTCGGCGTGCGCCCGGCCTGGTTTGCCGACCCGCTGCTGGCCAAGACGATGATCCTCATCGTCAACACCTGGCTGGGCTACCCGTACATCATGATCTTGTGCAGCGGGCTGATCAAAGCGATTCCGTCGGACCTCTACGAGGCCAGTGCGATCGCCGGCGCGAAGCCGCTGACCAACTTCTTCAAGATCACCGCGCCGCTGATCGCCAAGCCGCTGACGCCGCTGCTCATCAGCGCCTTTGCCTTCAACTTCAACAACTTCGTGCTCATCTCGTTGCTGACCGACGGCCGGCCCGATTACCTCAACACCAAGCTGCCGGCCGGCACCACCGACATCCTGGTCAGCTACACCTACCGCATCGCCTTCACCGACAGCGGCCAGAACTTCGGCCTGGCCGCCGCCATCAGCACGCTGATCTTCGTGATGGTGGCCGTCATGGCCTTGGCGCAGCTGAAGATCACGCAGCGCGGGAAATGAAGCCTAAGCTCGCTAGGGGGGGGGGGAGCCGGACCGGACGGGAGCGGCGAACCCTCTTACGGGAGCAATGAGATGGCGATCGTAACGGGCAAGGGCGCACGCTGGCGCGTGTGGGCAGCGCACGCGGGGCTGATCGTGCTGCTGGTGTTCACGCTGTTCCCGCTGCTGGCGGTGGTGAGCATCAGCCTGCGTCCGGGCAATTTCGCCACCGGCTCGCTCATTCCTTCTACCATCAGCTTCGAGCACTGGCAGCTGGCTTTGGGCATCCCGGTGACGCAGCCCGACGGCACCGTGGTGCAGCCGCCTTTCCCGGTGCTGCTGTGGCTGTGGAACAGCATCAAGATCGCGACGATCTCGGCGCTGCTCATCGTGGCCATCAGCACAACCGCAGCCTATGCCTTCGCGCGCATGAAGTTCGCGCGCAAGCAGGCGGTGCTGAACAGCATGCTGCTGCTGCAGATGTTCCCGGTGGCGGTGGCCCTGGTGGCCATCTACGCCATCTTCGAAGGCATCGGCACGAAGCTGCCGTGGCTGGGCATCGAGACGCATGGCGGCCTCATCGTGGCTTATCTCGGCGGCGTGGCCATGCACATCTGGACCATCAAGGGCTACTTCGAGACCATCCCGATGGAGATCGAGGAGAACGCCAAGGTCGACGGCGCGACGCACTGGCAGGCCTTCCGCTACGTGCTGCTGCCGATGGCCGTGCCCATCCTGATGGTGGTCTTCGTGCTGGCCTTCATCGGCACCATCATCGAATACCCCGTGGCGTCCATCCTGCTGCGCGAAGAGCCCAACCTCACGCTGGCCGTGGGCAGCAAGTTCTACCTCTACGAACAGAAGTACCTGTGGGGCGACTTCGCCGCCGCGGCGGTGCTCAGCGGCCTGCCGATCACGCTGGTCTTCCTGCTGGCGCAGCGCTGGATCGTCTCGGGACTGACGGCCGGAGGCGTGAAGGGATGAGGCTGCGGACCGCGCTGCTGGCACTGGCGCTGGCGGCTTGCGGGCCCGCGCTGGCGCAGGACCCCAGCCCGGCCACCACCGCCTGCCGCGCCGACCCGCTGCAGGGCCGCGCGCTCTACCTGCGTGGCAGCTTCAACAGCTGGAACGCACTGGAATCTCAGCGGCTCGGCTGGGCCTGCAATCGCTGGCAGGGTGTGGCGCGCCTGGCCGGTGAGCACCGCTTCAAGATTGCCGACGAAGGCTGGAGCGCTGATGCCGACTTCGGCGGCACCGCTGCCGCCGGCGCCAGCGTCGCGCTGCGTCTGCGCGGCCCGGAGATCCAGCGCCGTTTCGACGGCGTGCACCGTTTCACCCTGCGCATGAACAACGACCAGCCCGAATTGCAGATCGAAACCTGCCCCGAGCCCGCGCCGCTGGGCGACACCGTGCTCTTCCTGCGCGGCACGCTCAACAACTGGGCGGCACTGGACGACTACGCCTTCCAGTACAGCTGCGACGCCTACTACCTGAACGTCAAGGCCAGCGGCCGGCACGAGTTCAAGATCGCCGACGCCGGCTGGAAGGAGGCCAGCACGATCACCGACGGCGCCGGCAACTTCGTGCACGTCTTCGACGGCGAGCACACGCTGCGGCTGGCCTTTGCCGGCGGCAAGCCGCAGCTCGGCATCGGGCCCAAGACCTTCGCCGACCCCCAGATGCAGGCTGTCACCGACCCGGTGGCGCTGAGCCTGCGTTTCGACAGCCGCTCGCCCGCGCACAAGTCGCCCTTCGGCGCCGTGCCTGCGGGCGCCACGGTGGCCTACGCCGTCACCGCGCTGCCCGGCGTGGAGCGCCTGACGCTGGTGGTCGAGCAGCGGCGGCTCGAGGGCAACCAGGAAGTGCTGCGGTACACCGAGCTGGCGCGTGTGCCGATGCGCAAGGCCGTCGATGCCGAAACGGGCCGCGAGCGCTGGACAGCCAGCCACCGCTACAGCGGCATCGCCGTGCACGGCCACTGGTTCGAGGCCGTGATCGCCGGCAAGGCCTACGTGCTGCAGAACAATGGCGACGCCGTGTTCTGGACGCGCGAGAAGGGCGCCGGCGGCCGCGCCGCGGTGGCCGACCGGCCCGCGGCCCTGGGCACCGTGCGCCGCTTCCGCCAGACCGTCTTCGACCCGGCCTACAAGGTGCCGGAATGGGCGCCCGACGTTGTCTACTACGCCGTCTTCCTCGATCGCTTTCGCAACGGCGACCCGCGCAACGATCCCAAGCCCGGCGTCGATCGTTACCACCATTACACGGTGGAGCGCCACACGAACTGGAACGAGCGCCCCTACCGACCCGGCAGCGGCGACGGCAGCGACGCGCACTACAACAACGATTTCTTCGGCGGCGACCTCGCCGGCCTCATCGAGAAGCTGGATTACGTCCGCGAGCTGGGTGCCAACACGATCTACCTCAAGCCGGTGTTCAAGGCCAGCAGCAACCACAAGTACGACACCGCCGACTACCGCGAGATCGACCCCGCCTTCGGCAGCAACGCCGACTTCGAGCGCCTGACGAGCGAGGCCGCCAAGCGCGGCATGCGTGTCATCCCCGACACCAGCCTGAACCACACCGGCGCCGATTCGGTCTACTTCAACCGCTACGGCAACCACGGCAGCAAGGGGGCGTTCCAGGGCGGCAAGGTGAACCCGGCATCGCCCTACGCCGCCTGGTACAGCTTCGACACCACTCCCCTTGACCCCGACAAGCAGTTCAAGGGCTGGGTGGGTGTGACCGACCTGCCCGAGCTGAACAAGGCCCACCCCGGCGTGCGCGATTTCTTCTACCGCGACAAGGACGCGGTGATGAAGCTGTGGCTCGACCGTGGCGCCGCCGGCTGGCGCATGGACGTGGCGCCCTGGGTGCCCGACGACTTCTGGCGCGAGTGGCGTGCCGCCATCAAGGCCCACAGGCCCGACGCGCTGACGGTGGCCGAGACCTGGTTCGACGCCAGCAAGTACTTCCTGGGCGACATGTTCGACAGCACGATGAACTACGTCTTCCGCAGCGCCGTGCTCGAGTACGCGGCCGGTGGCGACGCGGCCGCGCTCTACGGCCACCTGGAGCATCTGCGCGAGGCCTACCCGCCCCAGGCGCTCCATGCGCTGATGAACCTGCTGTCCAGCCACGACCAAGCGCGTGCGCTGCACCACTTCGGCTGGCACGACGACACACGGGACCCGGCCGTCATCACCCTGGCCAAGCGGCGGCTGCTGTTGGCCGTGCTGTTCCAGATGGTCTACCCCGGCGCGCCCAGCGTCTACTACGGCGACGAGGTCGGCGTGACTGGCGGCGACGACCCCTACAACCGTGCCACCTACCCCTGGGTCGACCTCGGTGGCCGGCCCGACACCGCGCTGCTGGACGAGTTCAAGAAGCTGATCCGGGTGCGCAACGAACACGCCGTGCTGCGCCGCGGCAGTCTGGACGCACCGCTGCACGTTGATGCCCACGTGGTGGTGCTGGTTCGCCGTTTGGGCGACAGCTGGGCCATCACCGCCACCAACAACGCCGCGGTGGACAGGGCGGTGACACTGGCCTTGCCCAAGGGCCTGCAGGCCGAGACTTTGCGTGACTTGCTGCCACGCAGCCCCGGCGAGGAGATTGCGCCCCGGCCGCTGGTGCAGCGGACGGACGGGCGTATCGAGATCGAAGTGCCGGCCCTCTACGGCCGTGTGCTGGTCACGCGTTGACGCGGCCGGAGCCGTTCGATGTCAGCGGTTCACGCGCCCGACCACACGGCCGCCACCGCGCCAGCCGCGGCTACCGCCACCGGCAGCACGCCCAGCAACACCGCCAGGAGCGTGCCGCGGTGGGTGCCGGTCGCCGGCGCGTCGGCTGTCTCGTCGGCCAGGTCTTCGGCGAAGGCTTCGCTGCGCCAGGCTTCGGGAGGCAGGGTGGCATTCATCGTCGAATCTCCGGTTGCAGAGGGTCGTGAGGCGGTGCTGTGCCGCACCGGGGGCTGCATGGCAAACGCGGACTCCTACGTACTTTGCCGGCCGGGCATGACATCGTCGTGGCGGGGTTGTGACGGTTGCATGGCGAGTCGGTCCCGGGCAGGCCGCGTTCAGTGCATGACGTGAAGCGTACGGAGCTGTGCGCCACCCGTCGTCCCCCATTTGGGGCAGGAAACCACAACTGGGGGGTTGCCTACGTGCGTTGTTCACAAATGCTTTCAGGTCCGGCATGGCGACGCGCTGGCGCCTGGTCTGTGCTTCGGCCATGAAGCGCCTCTTCGCCACGTTGCTGGGCAGCCTGATCCTGGGCGTGCAGGCGTCCACGCCGGCCCCCGAGACGCCGACACCGTTGCCGCAGCCCACCAGCGGGCGTATCGAGCGGCTGTCCGACTTTCCCTCGCGACACGTGGCACCGCGCCATGTCGATGTCTGGCTGCCCCCCGGTTACAGCCCGGCCAGGCGCTACCGCGTCGTCTACATGCAGGACGGGCAGATGCTCTTCGACGCCCGCAACAGTTGGAACCGCCAGGCCTGGAACGTCGACGTGGCCTTGAGCAGGCTGGTGCAGCTCGGGCGTGTACCCGACACCCTCGTCGTCGGCATCTGGAACAACGGCCCCCAGCGCTACGCCGAGTACTACCCCGAGAAGTTCCTCGCCGGGGCGCCCGAGGCCGTACGCCGCGAATACCTGGAGAAGGCGGCCAACGGCCGCCTGCAGTCCGATGCCTACCTGCGCTTCCTGGTCGAGGAGCTCAAGCCCGCCATCGACGCGCGCTACGCCACCGTCGCGGGGCCCGAGGGTACTTTCGTGATGGGCTCCAGCATGGGCGGGCTGATCTCGATGTACGCGCTGTGCGAGTACCCGCAGGTCTTCGGTGGGGCGGCGGCCCTTTCGGCGCACTGGGTGGGCATCCCCACCGGCTGGGGGCTGGCGCGTGCGCGCAACGGCGCCTTGCCGCTGGCCGCGCTGAACTACATGGCGCAGCACCTACCGTCGGCCGGCCGTCACCGTCTCTGGGTCGACCGCGGCACCGATGCGCTGGACAATCTCTACGCGCCGGCACTGGGCCTGTTCACCGAACTGCTGCGCGACCGCGGCTATGCCGAGGCCGATGCCACCACGCGGGTCTTCGAAGGCACCGGCCACACCGAGGCCGACTGGGCCGCGCGGCTGGACGAGCCGTTGGCCTTCCTGCTGGGCCGGCGATGAGACCGGCGCCGGTGCGGGCTACCTGGCGCGACGGCGAGCGACGGTGTTGAACACCGTCAGCAGCAGCGAAGCGCCGATCACCGCCATCACGAAGCCCAGCGCCGCGCCGCTGCGGTAGTAGCCCGCCCACTCGCCTACCAGGCTGCCCAGCACCGCGCCGACGACGCCCAGCACGCAGCGCAACGCAAAGCCGCTGGGTTCTCTGCCACGGGAGTAGTCAGCGGCCATCAGGCCGGCCAGGACACCGATGATCACGGTCCAGATCATGTGAATCGCTCCTTTGCGCAGTGGGGGCTCGACGTCGTTCAGGCTAGCAGTATCCGGCGGCGTTGGGTATGGGTCTGCCCCGCAGTGTTGCGGCCTGCAGCCCCGCGCCTACACCGCGAACGGCGCCTGCTGCACGAAGGCCGCCGCCGGGCCTAGCGTGAAGAGGTTGGGGCTCTGGCTGGCCGGCAGCGCAGCGCGGATGCGGGCGTGGAAACCGATGTAGTTGCCGGTGAACTTGCCGTGGTTCCACACCTTCAGCAGCTTCTCGGTGAAGGCGCCGTTATTCTCGCCGTCCATGCTGATCTGGTTGTCCTGACAGCCCGAGATCAGCAGCACCGCCGGCCTGAATGCGCCCACCAGCGTGGTGGCCTGCAGCGCCGGGCCGGTGACGGCCACCTGCGCCAGCGCCGCGTCGGGGTCGACCAAGGCCTGGGTGGCCGCCTTCGCGGCCTGCGCCGCCTTGGCCACCTCGGTCTGGAGCTTGTCGTACATGGCCTTGTGCGCGTCGTAGACGCGGCGGCCCACGGCCTCGGGCATCAGCTTGGCGCGTTGGCCGGGCGGGGGCGGCGGCGGCGTTCGCTCGCGCGTGACGCTGCCGCTGTGGCAGCTGTCGCTGAGCACCAATATGCGTACGCCGCTGGCGAAGCGGCTCAACTCGAAGTAGAGCTCGTCGTCGATGAGCTGGCCGTCGTACAGGCACCAGGTCTCGTCCTTGCCGTCGCGCTCGTCGCGGTTGGCATCGGGCACCTGGCCGCCGTGGCCGCTGTAGCTGAGGAAGAAGAAGTCGCCCGCCTTCAGCGCTTTCGCGGCGCTGCGCATGGCGGACAGCAACGCCGTGCGCGTGGCCTTCTTCGTCAGCAGCACGGTGGGTTTCATGCCCTTGTTGCGCGCGATGGCCGCCATGTCGTTGGCGTCGAACTCGCAGGCCGCCAGCGGCCCCTCCCAGCCTTCGTAGGCGGCGGCGCCGACGAGATTCAGGCCGAGGTGCAGGGACAGCGCCTTGGAGGTGGCGGTCTTGGTGGCCATGAAGCGTCTCCTCTGATTGACAGCCGCATCGTGCGTGCCCCCTCCGGCGGTGGCCAGACCCAGGTCAAGGCGGCATCAGCTCCTCAGATATCCAGCGTCGCCAATTCGTCGGACGTGCGCTGCAGCCAGGTGCGCAGGCGCTGGCGGTCGAGCAGCCCGAGGCTGCCCGATTCGGGCTGCGTGGCGGCCCAGAAGCTCTGGCCCTTGCCGTCGACCTTCTGCAGCAGCGCGTCGGGCAGCTTGCGCAGGCGCAAGCTGCGCGCGCCCTGGGCCTGAGCGCGGGGCACCAGGCCCGAGGCTTCCAGCTGCTCGAAGCCGTCGCCACGCACCTCGTTGAGCACCATCACCAGCGGCAGGCCGCCGCCGGCCTGTTCGCTGCCGTCGAGCCACTTGGCCAGCAGGTCGGTGCTGTCGCGGCCAGCGTCCATCACGTGCCAGTAGGTCAGCTTCAGGCCCAGTTCGCGGGCCAGCGCAGGCACGCCGGCTTCGCCCATCCAGCGCAACAGCAGGCCCTGGGTCTGCGCGGCCAGATCGACCAGAACCCGCCGGCCGGGCTCGGCGACGGCGGCTTCGATGATGGGGTCGAGGCTGTCGTTGGCGTCCAGCGGCAGCGGCTGCGCGTAGTCGGCGTAGTAGCGCAGCAGCGCGCCGTGGGAACGGTCGGTGTCGAAACCGACGAAGGGCTGCTGGCGGTCGATGAAGTGCTGCGCCAGCACGCGTGCCAGCAGCGACTTGCCGACGCCGCCTTTTTCGCCGCCGATGAAATGGATGTGGCTCATGTCGGGTGTCCGTGTGGTGGGGTCGCGAGGCGGGTTGCAGGGAACGTGCCACTGCGCCTCGAGCGTTGCGCGCTTGCCGCGGCATCGTAGCGCAGGCCTGTGCAGCGGCTGCGGTGGTGGCGTTGACGCTAACCATCATGAGCCGCCTGGTACACCCTGGATGATGGAAGAGACTGTGGGGTGTGCGGGGCATCGTGGGTAGAGGCCGGTCAAAGTTTTGATGGCATCGTGACCGCGATAGCTAACCTGACCCGCTGCCGACCACTCGTACCCAGGATTGCCTGCGGTCGTAACCCATCGCTGGGTTGCGGCTGACAGCCCACATTAAAGAGAGCCGCCGGGCATGCCCGGCAGGCCGTTGGTCGGCGGCACCTACGCGGCCCCGCACGCTTGTGATTGTTGTTCGCTGCAGGAGAGCCGAAGATGGATTTGACCCCTTTGCACAAGCGCGTCATTGCGCTGGACGTACACCAGGCCAAGATCACCGCCTGCTCCGTCGTCGAACACGACGACGGACGGGTGGAGGTGACCAAGCAAGACTCGGGGCCTTCAAGCGACCGAGCGCCCTGGCGCAGTGGGCGCTGCAGATCAGGCCGAGGTGGTGGTGATGGAGAGCACGGGCGTGTACTGGAAGAGCCCGTTTGCGGCACTGGAGGCGGTGGGCATCACCGCGTGGGTGGTCAACGCCCGGCACGTCAAGGCCGTACCCGGGCGCAAGACTGACATGGCCGATGCCCAGTGGCTGGCCACGCTGGCCAGGGCCGGGCTGCTGCGCGCGTCGTTCATCCCGCCGCTGCTGATGCGCCAGCTTCGCCTGGTGGCGCGCCAGCGCCAGAAGTTGGTGGGCATGTGCAGCGCCGAGAAGAACCGACTGCTCAAGGTGCTGGTGGACGCGGGCATCCGCATCAACGTGGTGGTAGCCGACATCCATGGCGCCAGCGCGCGGGCCATGGTCAAGGCGCTGATCGCGAAAGCCTATGCACGAGGTGCTGGACTGCAAGGGCCGGCTGCGGGCCAGTCGAGAAGAGTTGTTGGAGGCCTTGAGCACCGAGCAGTTCAGCGACGTGCACCGCTTCGTGGCCGAAGAGATCCTGCAGCACATCGAGCAGATCGAGCAGCGCATCGCGCTGGACGGCGGCTGCTGCGGGCCTGAAGGCCTACGAGCCGCAACTGCGATTGCTGCAGACCATCCCTGGCATCGACCTGCAGGGGCGGCCATGCGCTGGTGGAGATCGGCGGGACATGTCCATCTTCGGCAGCACCGAGCGGCTGGCCTCGTGGGTGGGCATCTGCCCGGGCAACAACGAGCGCGGGCAAACGCAAGAGCGGGCGCATCCGGCGCGGCAATGCCTGGGTGCGCCGGCTGTTGTGCGAGTTCGCGCAGGCTGCGGCGCGAACGCGATGTGCGCTCAAGGCGAAGTTCGACTCGCTGGCCATCCGCAAGGGCCACAAGAAGTCCGTCGTGGCGCGGGCCACAAGATGCTGCGCACGATATACGCGATGCTCAGCACGGGGAGTCACTACCAGGACAAGACGGTGGACTACGAAGCCCTGAGCGTGGCCCGAAACGCCCCGCGCTGGCTGAAGATGCTGCGAAAGCACGGCTTCATCGCTGCGCCAGCCACCGCCTGATCACCTGATCTTCGTCACGCTCAAAGCACCGGCTCGCTTCAGGCCAGGACCTGTCTCGTCTGCGCACGGAGTTCTTCCACATTAACCTTCGCAGATGACGTCGCGCGCCACCCGGGCCCCGCAGTCGGTCCCGCGGCCGCGACTCTTCTCGTTGACCTGGCCCCTGCTGTTGGAACTTTTGCTGGGGATCGCCGTAGGCGTCGTGGGAACGGCCCTGGCTGCGCGCTTGTCCGACACCGCAGGTGCGGCCTTCGCGCTGGCGCACCATGTCTTCGGCACGCTGTTCATCCTGTTCCGCATCATCGGAGCCGGCGTCGGCGTGGTGTTGACGCAGGCTCTGGGCGCCGGGCGGCGCGCTGCGGCCGACGCCGTGGCGCGCGCGGTGCTGGGCGCCAGCACCTGGCTGGGGTTGGCCGTGGCGCTGCCGGCGCTGCTGGCGCCGGCACTGCTTCTGCGGGCGCTGAACGCGCCCACCGAGGTGCTGCCGATGGCCGCGCCGCTGCTGATGGCGCTGGCCCCGGCGATGCTGCTCGACGCCTGGAACGCCAGCATGACGGCCGTGATGCGAGCCCACCTGCGTGCCCGCGACACGCTGGCCGTGATGGTGGTGATGCACCTCGTTCACCTGGCGTTGATGGGGTCGCTGATGTTCGGGCTGGGCGCGTGGCCCGGGCTCGGCTTGCCGGGCTTTGCGGTGGCGATGATCGTTTCGCGCGCCGTCGCCATCGGTCTGCACCTGTGGCTGTGGCGCTTGCGGCTGAGCCTGGTGCCGCACTGGAGCGACCTGTGGCGGTTGCCGCGCGCCGAACTCGCCGCCGTGGCGCGCATCGGTCTGCCGGGCGCGGCCGAGAACGTCGCCTGGCGACTGGCTTTCATGGTCAGCGTGGCCGTGGTCGGCGGCCTGGGCGCGGCGGCACTGGCCACGCACGCCTATGCCATGCAGGTGATCATGGTCGTGCTGCTGTTCGGGTTGGCCACGGGGCTGAGCGTGGAAACGGTGGTGGGCCACCTCATTGGTGCCGGCCACCTGCACGAGGCCCACCGCGTGGTGCGGCGGGCGCTGGCGCGCGGGCTGGTGGTGAGCGTGGTCGTCGCCACCGCCGCGGCCTTGCTCGGGCCCTGGCTGCTGCGCCTGTTCACGGCCGATGAGCAGATCGTCGCCGCTGGCGTCACCCTGCTGTGGTGGATGGTGCTGCTGGAGCCCGGTCGCACCTTCAACCTGGTGGTCATCAACGCGCTGCGTGCCGCCGGCGATGCACGCTACCCGGTGTTCGCCGGCGCGGCGTCGATGCTGCTCGTGCTGGCCGGCGGTAGCTGGCTGCTGGGCAGCCACTTCGGCCTGGGACTGCCTGGCGTGTGGATCGCCTACATCGCCGACGAGTGGCTGCGCGGCCTGCTGATGTGGCGGCGATGGGCCACGCTTGCGTGGGTGCCGCATGCGCGGGCTTCGCGGCGGCGGCTGGCGGCGACCTGACGCGGCGGCGGGTGTCCTGGACGTCTGCAGCGCGGCGACGATGATCCGTACGGCCTGCCGCAGCCGCAAAGGCGCTTGCGATGTTCCAGGTGAACGGCGAGTCCCCCTTCGAAGGCTGGCCTTCGGGTTGAACGCTTGCAGCTAGCATCCGCAGCCGGAGCGCGGCGACCCCAACTTCGCGATCGAAACCCATGGACACGAATGCATGGCTGCCGAGCGACGGCCGCTTCTTCAACCCCGATCCGGTGCTGAGGGCGGTACCGCTGACCGGCGGCGCGCAGTGCATCGTTGTCGACGACGCTCTGATGCAGCCGGAGCGGCTGGCGGCCTGGGCCGCCACGCAGCGCTTCGAGCCGCCGCAGGGCTACCCTTACCCGGGCCAGGTGGCCGCGGTGCCTGCGGCGTTGACGCAGCGCGTTGCCGACTTCTTCGCGCTCCATGTGCGCAAGGCGCTTGGCGCCCGCCGCACGCTCGATCTGACCGTGCGCCTGTCGATGGTGACCACGCCACCCCATCGACTCGAACCGCGCCAATGGCAGTGTCACCGCGACCGCGTCGCCGACGACCCGGCCGTGGTGCTGTTCGCAGCCTCGGTGCTCTACCTCTTCCGCGACCGGGTGCTGGGCGGCACCAGCTTCTACGTGCCAAGGCGGTCGGCCCTGGAGACCGACCGGATGCTGGCCGACAGTCAGTTGCTCGATGCCCATGAATTCAATGCCCGTCACGGGGTGCAACCCGGCTACATGACCGGCAGTAACGCTTGGTTCGAGAGAGTGGCGCAGGTGCCCGCAGCCTGGAACCGCATGGTCTTCTACGACGGGGGCCTGTTCCACTCGGCCGACGTCGACGATCCCGGATTGCTGAGCGCCGACCAGACGCGCGGGCGGCTGACCCTCAACAGCTTCTTCACCTGCAGGCGCCAAGCGGCCTGAAGACCGCGCGCGGAGTCTGACGCGACAGGCGCTTCACGGGCAATCGCTGATGGCGGGCGTGCGTATCGTGGCCGACCTGCCGTCGCTCCTGGTGGCGCCCGTGACCGGGGCCACGCCGAGCACTTTGCCGTTCACTTCATGGTGGCCATCGGGCTGGCCGCCGCACAGTTCTCGGCAATGAACTGCGAATGCGTGGGCATGACGTCCGTGCAGGCCGCGATCACGCCTTCGACCTCTTCCAGGTAGGTCTGGATCTCTTCCTCGCTCAGGAGGTCGGTCAGCGGGTGGTAGGCCGTGGGGCGCACGCGCTGGCCGTGCATCACCTGCAGCCAGCTGACCTTGGTGAACAGTTCGTTGCCTTCGCGATAGACGCGGCCGTGACTGCGGAAGAGATCCATACGGTGCTGCAAGGTCTGCGGGATTTCCATCGTGCGGCAATAGTTCCAGAACGGTGTGTCGGTCCGCTCGGTGGCCTTGTAGTGCAGGATGATGAAGTCGCGCACCCACTCGTATTCCTGCTGCATCACCCGGTTGTACTGGTCGATGTCGGCCTGCTCGAAGCCGGCGGCCGGAAAGAAGGTCAACAGGTGGGCGATGCCCATCTGCACGAGGTGGATGCTGGTCGACTCCAGTGGTTCGACGAAGCCGCTGGCCAGCCCGATCGAGACCACGTTCTTGTCCCAGGTGCGCTTGCGCCGCCCGGCGGTGAAGCGAACGGGACGCGGGTCGGCCAGCGGCGCACCGTCCAGGTTGCCGAGCAGCACGGCCGCTGCTTCGTCGTCGCTGATGAACTTGCTGGAATAGACATGGCCATTGCCGATGCGATGCTGCAGCGGTATGCGCCACTGCCAGCCCGCGCTGCGCGCCGTGGAGCGCGTGTAGGGCGTGATCTCCTTGACCGAAACGCAGGGCACGGCCATCGCACGGTCGCAGGGCAGCCAGTGCGACCAGTCCTCGTAGCCGGCCTTCAGCGCGCCTTCGATGAGCAGTGCGCGGAAGCCCGAGCAGTCGATGAACAGATCACCCTCGATCTTCTGGCCGGACTGCAGCATGAGCGCGGCCACGTGCCCGTCGCCGTCGCGCATCATCACGTCGACGATGCGGCCTTCGATGCGCGTGACGCCACGCGCCTCGCTGTACTTGCGCAAGAACCTTGCGTACAGCGCCGCGTCGAAGTGGAAGGCGTAGGCGATCTGCGACAGTGGCGAGTTGGGTATGTCCGTGCGCGGACGCATGAACTTGTTCTGCAGGCAGGCCTGCGTGTTGATGGAGTACGCCTCCAGTTCCTTGGCCTTGCCCGCCAGGTACTGCTTCAACCAGTACTGGTGGAAGTCCACCGTCCAGTTGTCCTGCCCGATGGTGCCGAAGCCGTGGATGTAGCGGTCACCGAGCCGGCCCCAGTTGACGAACTCGATGCCCAGCTTGAACGAGGCCTGGGTCTCGCGCACGAACTCGTTCTCGTCGAGATCGAGCAGCCGGTTGAAGAGCGAGATCATCGGGATCGTGGCCTCGCCCACGCCGATGGTGCTGATCTCGTCCGACTCGACGAGCGTGATCTCGTAGCGGCCCTTGAGCACCTTGGCGAGCGCCGCCGCCGTCATCCATCCCGAGGTGCCGCCGCCGACGATGACCACCTTGCGCAACTGCGTGTTCTCCATGGGATCCTCCGCGAACAGCATAAACAGGAAACCCCTTGCCGGGGCCGCCGGCAAGGGGTTTCGCGAGCCGGCACGCCTACTGCAGCTTGTAGCTCAGCTTGAACGCCACAGAGGCGCCCGTCTTGTTCGAGGACTGCTCCGTGCCGTCGAGGTTCAGCTGGCGGTAGACAGGCTTGTTGAGGTTGTTGCCCTCCATGCGCACGCCCAGGCCCTTGAGCATGCCTTCCTGGACCTCGTAGCCGACTTGGGCCGAAAGCCAGCTCGAACCCTCGATATAGCGCAGGGTCGGGTAGCCGCCGATGCCGTCGTTGGCCACGCTGCCGACGTAGGTGGAGCGCTTGTTCTGCGCCACGAAGGCACTGAAGCCGCCCCGCTCGTAGTAGACCATCAGCTTGGTGTTGGTCTTCGACAGGCCCGGCAGCGGCATCGTGATGCCGTTGTAGACCACCTGCTGGCTCGGGTTCAGGCCGATCAGGTTGGGCAGCTTGACCGAACTGCGGGTGTTGGAGGTGCTGGCCGTGATGCCGAAGCCCTCGAGCATGGGCGCGAACAGGCCGAAGGGCACCGAGGCCGTCAGCTCGACACCGCTGACGTTGCCGCCATTGCCGTTGACCGAGGTCGTGAAGACACCCAGCGGCCCCGCGGCAGGAATGGCCAGCCCCAGTTGCTGTGCGTAGGTGCTGAAGTCGTAGGCGATGTCGGTCGACGTGGTGATGTAGGTGTCGAGCTTCTTGTAGAAGCCCGCGACGCCCACGTAGCCGCGGTTGCCGAAGTACTTCTCCCAGGACAGGTCGATCGCTTTCGCCTTGAACGGCTTGAGCCTGGGGTTGCCGGCAGAGCCCACGAAACGCCCGAAGGTGGTGTCGCCGGCGTTGGTGTTGACGCTGGCGGCGAAGGAGTTGCGCATGTCGGTCAAGGTCGAACGCGCGATCTGCTGACCCGCACCCAGGCGCAGCACGTGACCCGATCCGAGGTCGGCCGCGAGGTTCAGCGTCGGCAGGAAGTCGGTGTACTTGACGCCGTCGGTCGACAGGGCACCGGCCGGATTGGTCAGCACCACGCCCGCGCCGACTTCGGCGCGGAAGCCAGTGGCCGACTGGTCGGTGCTGACGATCTGCACGCCCAAGTTGCCGCGCACGGGGATCTTCGCGATCTCGGTGTCGATGTTGGCCTTGGCGTAGGCCGTCAGCACCTTCTCCTGCACGCCCCAGGTCTTGGACAGGATGTCGTCGTTGTACTTGCGCAGGATGGTGGCCCCCGGCCACAGGCCGGCCTGCGGGTCGAAGGTCAGCAGGTTGATGCCCGTGCCGCCGACATTGTTCTCGACGTAGGCCTCGGCCGGGAAGGGGATGGGCAGGCTGCCGTTGCCCGCGGAAGAAACCACCAGGCCCTCGTCGGTGATGCGATCCTTGGTGCGCTTGCTGTAGTTCGCGCCGAACTGGACGTCGGTGAACATCGAGCCCGACGCCAGGTCCTTGCGGAATTCGAGACGAAGGGCATCGACCTTGTCGGTGATGGTCGGGCCCTTGGAGTAGCCTGCTTGCGGCACGCCGCTGATACCGCTCCAACCGGTCTGGTCACGGATGCTGATGGTGGCGGGGTTGGTGTAGCTCAGCGGGCTGCCCAGAGTGAACTGCGGAGTGCCGCCACCCGTGGTGTCGAAGGTGAGGGTGTCGGGCGCCACGATGCCGGCATAAGCCTCGATGTCGCGCTCGATGCGCTCGGCCTTGTTCTTGCTGATGTCGAAAGTGGTGCTCCACTCGGGTGCGATCTTCCAGTTCGTGCGCCAGCCGAAGGAGGTGACGGTGTCGTTCTGGAAGATGCCCTCGATGCGGTTGATGAGACCGTTGGGGCCCGCGCCGAGCTGGAAAGTGCCCTTCGTCGCCACGTTGTTGGCATCGACGGTCGCATTGGTGATCGGACCGCCGAGTCCGCCCTGCATGCGGGCTTCCTTGATGTAGCTGTCGATCTTCGCGCGGTAGAAGTCGAGCTGGGTCGTGATGTCCTTGTTCGGCTTGTAGACCACGATCGCCGCGAAGCCGTCGCGTTCCTCCGTGACGCGCCGGTTCTTGTAGTTGTCCAGGCCGCCGCCGAAGGTCGGCACCTTGACCCCGGGGACGACGGTCCCGTTGGTCAGCGTCGCTTGTACCGTGGCGTCGCCCCAGCCGCCGCTGCCCAGTTCGTTGGTGGTGCCGTCGGCACGCACGAAGCCCAGTGCGATGCCCAGCTTGCGATCGGCGAACTGGTCGACATAGGTGATGCTGTAGCGCTTGCCGCTGCCTTCCACCGGGAGACCCTTGCCGGTGGTGATGTCCTGCGCGCTGGCGGCAAGGACGCGGCGGCTGAAGGACAGCGGGTCGATCAGCTTGTTGTCGATGGTGCCTGCCAGGCCCGCCGTCATCAGCAGCGCGTCGCCGGTCTTGTAGACGGTGGCACCGGCGATCAGTTCGGCGGGGTAGACGCTCAGGTCCACCGCGCGGCTGTCACCGACGCTGGTCTGCTCGCGCCCGTTCAGCAGGTAGCCGTTGAAGTCAGGCCCCAGGCCGCGGATGCTGATCGTGGACGCCGTGCCGCTCTTCGTCCGCTGCGTGGTTACACCAGGCAGGCGGGCCAGTGACTCGGCGATGGTCGTGTCGGGCAGCTTGCCGATGTCCTCGGCCGAGATGGCCTCGACCACGCCGTCGGCGTTCTTCTTCACCGCGATGGCGCTCTCGATGCCGCGCCGGATGCCGGTGATGGTGATGACCTGCGGCGCCGCGCCGTCGGCCGGGGCCGACTGCGCTTGGGCCAGGCCCGTGCCGAGCAGCATCGCGGCCACGGCGGTGGCTACGGGCGTCGCCTGCAGCAGCGCGCGCGATGCGGTGCGACGCGAACGAGTGTTTTTCATGGGATGTCTCCTGGGAGTCGCGTGGAACGAGGAACTTCCGTCGGCGCCGGCGCTGGGGCCACCCCGATCGGCAACAGGGTCTGGGTCTGGGAGCCGGAATATGTACCAAAACTAGATTCTTCAGCTACCTTCGGAAACCCTAGATCGGTGCGGCGCGAAGCCCGCCTCTCGCCCGCACAAACCCGCTCTCCTGGGACGTGCTGCCCCGCTAGACTGCGCAAGATGCACCTGAAAGGGGCTGGAAGATGGTTCAAGTCGATCCGCTTGTAGCCAAACTACAGTGGCAAAAAACAACAGTGCTGTCGTGAAGTCGGGCACGCGGGGGGCGCTCCTTGGCGTCCTGGCGGGCTGGGCGCTGGTCTGCATGGGGGCCGCTGGCGGTGCCGGGCCGGCGCCTGTAATGTCCGCCGCCCCGTACTTGCAGTTGCACCGGCCTTCACCCGACTGGCGCGACCAGGTGCTGTACTTCGTGATGACCGATCGCTTCGCCGACGGCGACCCGCGCAACAACGACCAGGGTGCAGGCGAGTACCGGCCCGGCGACAACGGTCGTTACCAGGGCGGCGACCTCGCGGGGTTGGTGCAGCGCTTGGACTACATCCGCGGCCTGGGTGTCACCGGGCTGTGGATCACGCCGCCGGTGGCCAACCAGTGGCTCGACCGGTCGGGCGTCACCGCCGGCTACCACGGCTACTGGGCCAGCCACTTCATGCAGGTCGACCCGCACCTGGGCAGCCTGGACGATTACCGCCGCCTCTCCGACGCGCTGCACCGCCGCGGCATGACGCTGGTGCAGGACATCGTGGTCAACCATACAGGCAACTACTTCGGCTACGGCCCCGACTGGACGGCTGCCGACCCCGCGAGCGGCTACCAGCCCTACACGTCCACGCCGCCGGGGGCGCGGCCGGCGCAGCCGCCCTTCGACTTGAACGACCCGCGTGACCCCGCGGCGCGGCAGGCCAGCGTCTACCACTGGACGCCCGACGTGCGCGACTACAACGACCCCTTGCAGGAAGAGCGGTTCCAGATGAGCGGGCTGGACGACCTGAACACCGAGAACCCCGCGGTGCGCCGCGCGCTGCGCCACAGCTACGGCCACTGGATACGCGAGGTGGGCGTGGACGCCTTTCGCGTCGACACCGCCTTCTACGTGGCGCCGGGCTACTTCGACGACTTCCTGCGCGCGAAGGACAGGCAGGCGCCGGGCGTGCTGGAGGTGGCGCGGCGCACCGGACGACAACGCTTCCATGTCTTCGGCGAAGGCTTCGGCATCGACCGCCCGGGCGAAGACACCCAGGCGCGAAAGATCGAGAGCTACATGCGAGGGCCGCGCGGCGAACCGCTGTTGCCGGGCATGTTGAACTTTCCGCTCTACGGCGCGCTGGGCGACGCCTTCGCGCGTGGCCGGCCGCCGGCGGAACTGGGCGATCGCATCACACGCATGATGCGGGTGCACCGCAATCCGCACCTGATGCCGAGCTTCGTCGACAACCACGACGTCGATCGCTTTCTCGCTGGCGGCAGCGCAGCGGGCCTGAGACAGGCGCTGCTGGCATTGATGACGCTGCCAGGCATTCCCGTCATCTACTACGGCACCGAGCAGGGGTTCACTGTGCAACGCGCGGCCATGTTCGCCGCCGGCGTGGGCTCGGGTGGGCGCGACCGTTACGACACGCAGGCGCCGATGTACCGCGCCATCGCCGAACTGACGGCGCTGCGCGGGGCGCACCGCGTGCTTTCGCGTGGCATACCCACGGTACTGCAGGGCAACGCAGCGCGGCCCGGCGCGCTAGGCTGGCGCATGGACCGTCGCGCCGGGCGCGCCGGGGTGGGTTCGGCCCTTGTCGTCTTCAACACCGCCGACGGCGACAGCCTCCTGCCGGGGCTGGACACCGGCTTGGCGCCGGGCACGGTGCTGCGGGGCGTGTATGGCCTGCACGGGCTGCCGTCCGATCAGGTCGTGGGCGCGGGTGGCCGCCTGACGATGCCTCTACGCGCCCGCAGCGGCCAGGTTTGGGTGGCCACGTCGCGGCGTGCCATGCCGGAAGGGGCTTTCGGACGGGTGACCCTGGACGGGACAACACCAGCGCGTGTGGCAGGCCAGGGTGCATCGGGGCCCGGTGTCGAGCGGCACCAAGGCGACTTCACGATCGCCGGCACGGCCACGGGCGGTGGAACGCTGCAGGTCGTCGTCGACGGCGATCTGGCGCAGGCGCTCACCGTGACGCCGGATGCCGACGGCCGCTGGCAGGCGCGTGTGGACACGTCGGGCATGGTCGACCCCGAGACCCGCCACACCGTCGTCGCCTGGGGCCAGGGGCGGGCGGCCTCGGCGGTGCGTCGCTTCCAGGTCGTGCGGCCGTGGTCGACGGTGGTCGAGCGGCCCGACCCGGTCGGCGACGACACCGGGCGCGACGGCCGCATCACCTACCCCACGGACCCCGGGTGGGGCGCGTCGCGGCAGATGGACCTGCACCACGTGCGGGTCGATACCGCCGGCGGCGCGCTGCGCCTGGTGCTCACCATGAACCAGATCAGCACCACCTGGAACCCGCCCAACGGCTTCGACCACGTGGCCTTCACCGTCTATATCGAACTGCCGGGGCGCGACGACGGGGCCACGGTGATGCCGCTTCAGTACGGCACGCTGCCCGAGGGCATGCGCTGGCATTTGCGGCTGCGCGCCGGCGGGTGGTCGAATGCGCTGCACACCCACGTCGGCGCCAGCAACGAGGTGGAAGGCACGCCGGTGACGCCGGGAGCCACGCTGGCCGTGGATCGCTCGGCGCGCACCGTGGGCTTCACCCTGCCGGCGGCGGCGCTGGGCCGGCTGCCCTCGCTGCGTGGCGCGCGCCTTTTCGTGACGACCTGGGACTACGACGGCGGCTACCGCGCCCTGGGCTCCGTGGCCGGCCCTCACAGCATGGGGGGCGGCGCGACCGACGGCCTGCGCGTGATGGATCACAGCGGCGTGATCACCCTGCCCTGAGCGGGCGCCGGGAATGCAGCGCCCAGCAAAAAGGGCAGGCGTGTCGGCGCCTGCCCTTCTTGCGGTCGAAACAAGAAGATTACTTCTTGGCTTCTTCCTTCTTGGCGGCCGGCTTGGCTTCTTCCTTCTTGGCTTCGGCCTTCTTGGCGGCGCTGGCGGCCGGCTTGGCGGCGTCAGCCTTCATCGGGGCGGCGCCGGCGTGCGAAGCGGCGTTGGCGGCGAAAGCGAAGGCCAGCAGGCTCAGGGCGGTCAGGAACTTGGTCATGGTGTCTCTCTCGTAGGAGGATTGGTGGAACATGGAAACGTGAATCCGGCGCCCCGGACCATCCGGTTCACCGCACAACCGGTATGTCAGGCGGAAACCGCCCAGACCCACTGGCTCGATCCTCAACGTGCGTCGTGGCCGGTCGGTTGACAGGTGCTGCCTGAGCTCCGGTGGCTCGTCTGTGCGGCAGCAGACACCGCGACCTCCAGGGCCGCAGTCGGTGGCGGGAGCGCTGTTGGGCGCGTCCCCGCTACCATCCGCGCCGTGTTGCTGACTCCCCCCCTAACCCTCGCCAGCGTTTACCTGGTGATCATTTTGTCTGGCCTCAGTGCCACTCACGCCGCTCCGCGCACACCCGGTAGCGACGCCGAGGTGCTGGCCACCGTGCCTGCCCGGCTGAGCGACCCCCGCGGGCGCGAAATGGCTGCGCTGCGCGCCGCCTGGCGGGCGCAACCGAAGGATGAGCGGGTTGCGGTGGCGCTGGCGCAACACTATTTCGAGCAGGTCGCGGCCGAGGGCGACCCGCGCTACATCGGTTACGCCCAGGCCGTGTTGCAGCCCTGGTGGACGCTGGCGCAGCCACCCGTGGCAGTGCGCGTGCTGCGCGCCAAGCTGAAGCAGTTCGACCACCAGTTCGACGCGGCCTTGGCCGACCTGGACGCCGCGCTGGCGGCGCAGCCTACGCTCGCCGACGCCTGGGCCTGGCGCGTCGCGATCTTGATGGTGAGCGCTCGCTACGACGAAGCGCGAGCCAGCTGTGAACGTTTGGTGCCGTTGGCGCCGCCGCTGCTGGGCGCGGGCTGCCGGGCGCAGGTGGCGGCCGTGACCGGCAGCGCCGCGTCGGCCGCCGCGGCGCTGCGGGCGGCGCTGCAAGACCACTCGGCCGCCCCGGCCGAAGAGAAGTTGTGGGTGCTGACCCGCCTGGCGGAAACCGAGGAAAGGCGCGGCGCCCACGCCGCCGCCGAGGCCGCCTTCCGCGATGCGCTGGCCTTGGGCGTGCCCGACGTCTACCTGCAGGCCGCCTACGCCGACTTCCTGCTCGACCGCGGCCGCCCCTCCGAAGTGATGGCGCTGCTGCAGGACGCGGCCCGCGCCGACGTGCTGCTGCTGCGCCTGGCACTGTCGGCACGCTTGGCCGGTGACGCGCGCGCTCCGCGGCTGGCTGACGAACTGGCGGCACGTTTCGCGGCGGCGCGCCAGCGCGGCGACAGTACGCACGAGAAAGAGGAATCGCGCTTCCTGCTCGCACTGCGGGGCGATACGGCGCGGGCGCTGGTGCTGGCGCAGCAGAACTGGGCCGTGCAACGGGAGCCGGCCGACGCCCGCGTGCTGCTGGAAGCCGCGCTGGCTGCGCGCGACCCGGCTGCCGCGGCGCCCGTGCTGGCGTGGATGGCGGCGTCGCGCATCGAGAGCGTGACCTTGCACGCAATGGCCGCGCGTTTGAAGGCAGGGTCCTGACCTTGCTGCGCGCCTGCATCGTCGCGTGGCTGCTGTGCCTGGCCGCCAGCGCCTGGGCGCACAAGCCGTCCGACAGCTACCTCGCCGTCACCGTGAACGGCCCGCAGATCAGCGGCCAGTGGGACATCGCGCTGCGCGACCTCGACTTCGCGATCGGCCTGGACGCCGACGGCGACGGCAACATCACCTGGGGCGAGGTTCGCAGCCGCCACACCGACATTGCCGCTTACGCCGCCGCACGCCTGTCGCTGCAGGCCGACGGCCGCGGCTGCACGTTGTCCGTGGGTGCGCAGCAGGTCGACGAACACACCGACGGCGCCTACACCGTGCTGCCGCTGGCCTGGTCCTGTGGCGGCAGCGCCACCGCGCCGCAGGCGCTGGAACTGCAATACGGGCTGTTTGCCGACCTCGACCCGCAGCACCGCGGTCTGCTCAAGCTGACGGCGCAGGGGGCCACGCGTACCGCAGTGCTCGGCCCGGAGGCGCCCCGCCAGCGCTTCGACCTGCAAACCGAGGTCGACCGCCTGCAGACGCTGCAGGACTACGGGCGCGAAGGTGTCTGGCACATCTGGATCGGCTTCGACCACATCCTCTTCCTGCTGGCGCTGCTCTTGCCTGCGGTGGGTGTCTGGACGGCGCGCGCTGGCGACCCCCGAGCGCCGCACCAGTGGCAGCCTGTGCCGCAGTTCCGCACCGCCTTCTGGGACGTGCTGCGCATCGTCACCGCGTTCACGCTGGCGCATTCGATCACGCTGTCTCTGGCGGCGCTGGGGCTGATCTCGCTGCCGTCGCGGTTGGTGGAGTCGGCGATCGCGGCCAGCGTGGTGCTCGCGGCGCTGAACAACCTGCGACCGGTGTTCGAGGGGCGGCGCTGGATCGTCGCCTTTGCCTTCGGTCTCGTGCACGGCTTCGGCTTTGCCAGCGTGCTGGCCGACCTGGGCCTGCCGCAAGGCGCGCTGGCGCTGGCGCTGCTGGGCTTCAACGTCGGTGTCGAGGCGGGCCAGCTGGCCATCGTGGCCATCTTCCTTCCACTGGCCTACGCGTTGCGGCGCAGCGCCTTCTACCGTCGGGCAGTGCTTACGGGCGGCTCGGCGCTCATCGCCCTGCTGGCCGCGCTGTGGTTGGTGGAGCGCGCCTTCGACCTGAAGTTGCTGCCGGTCTGAGTTCGCGGCCGCGTGCTCAGCGGCCTTGCTGGTCCAGCGCCTGCGCGGCGCCGTTCAGCGCGGCCAGGGTGTCGGTGATGAGCAGTGTGGGTATGGCCTGCAGGTAGGTCTGGAAGCGACCTTTGGCCTCGAAGCGCTGCCGGAAAGGCGACGCGAAAAAGTGCTCGCCCAGGCGCGGCACGATGCCGCCGCCGATGTAGATGCCGCCGCGGGCGCCCAGCACCAACGCCACGTTGCCGGCGAAGCTGCCGAGCAGCGCGCAGAAGGCGTCGAGTGTGCGGCTGCACACCACATCGGTGCCGGCCAGGCCCAGCTCGACGATGTGTTCGGCTGCCAGCGCCTGCGGTGCCGCGCCCAGCACGGCGGCCACGCCGTGATGCAGCACCGGCAGTCCGATGCCCGAGAGCAGGCGCTCGGCCGAGACATGCGGATGCTCGCGCCGCACGGCGGCCAGCAGCGCGGCGTCGAAGTCGTCGGCGGCCGACAGGCTGGCGTGCCCGCCTTCACCCGGCACTGCCACCCAGCCGTGCCCGGACGGCACGAGCCCGGCCACGCCCAACCCGGTGCCCGGGCCGATGACGGCCAACGTGGCGCGCGGCGGCGGCGCGGCGGCGGCGCCGGTCCAGGCACGCAGTTGCGCGGACGACAGGCGGGGCAGCGACAGCGCCAGCGCCTCGAAGTCGTTGAGGATCAGCAGTTCGTCCAGTCCCAGCGCTGCCTGCGTGACGGCGCGCGAGAAGGACCAGCCGCTGTTCGTGAAGGCGATGCGGTCGTTGCCCACTGCGGTGGCCACCGCAAAGGCGCCGGCGCGCGGTGGGCGCCAGGCCGGCCCCAGCGTGCGAGCCAGGCCGGCCAGGTACCCGGCCGCAGCTTCGGCCGGGCCTGGGTGGCCGGAGGCAGGCAAGGTGGCGACGTGGCTGACGATGTCTTGCCCTTCGTCCAACCAGCCGAAGCGTGCGTTGGTGCCACCGATGTCGGCCAGCAGCCAGGGACGCGCGGGGCCGGTGTCGGCTGGCGCTGCGGCCTGCAGGGACATCGGATTCGGGGCTTCGGGCGAGGACATGTCGGGCGTGGTTCTTCAGTCGGGCGCGCGCCAAGTCGGCCGCAAGCTGCAAACGAGGGCGGGACGGTAGCAAAACTACAGACCGTGAACAAGGGCCCGTCAGCCCGACGGTGCACTGGAACTTCGACCGGTCTCGCCATACCCCGGGATAACCTGTAGTCAAGCTACAGAACACCGCTCACGTCGTATGCTGGCGGTGCACGTCACCTTCCTGGTGTGCAACCGCACCCCTGTCCCGCCCCCATCCGCCCATGACGCCACTCACCAGCCCGCGCCTGCTTGCCGATGTCGGCGGCACTTACGCCCGCTTCACGCTCGAAACGGCGGACGGCGTGTTCGAGCACGCGGCCTCGCTGCGCTGCGCCGAGCATGCCGACTTTCACGCTGCCGTCACCGCCTACCTGGGTGCGCTGCCAACCGGACTGGCGCAGACGGTGGAGCACGCCGCTGTCGCCATCGCCAATCCGGTGGAAGGCGATGAAGTGCGCATGACGAACTACCACTGGCAGTTCAGCATCGAGCAGATGCGCCAGCGACTGGGCCTGGCGACGCTGGTGGTGGTCAACGACTTCACCGCGCTGGCGCTGGCGCTGCCGCGGCTGGCCCCTTCGCAGCGCCGCCAGGTGGGCGGCGGCACGGCGCGCGAGAACAGCGTCATTGGCGTGCTGGGCGCCGGCACGGGCTTGGGCGTGAGCGGCCTGATCCCGCTGGTGGGCCTGGACGGAGGCTACGTGGCGCTGGGCACGGAGGGCGGCCACACCAGCTTCGCCCCACGCGACGAGCGGGAAATCGCCATCCTGCGCTACGGCCTGCAGCAGTTTCCGCACCTGTCCTTCGAGCGTCTGCTTTCCGGGCGCGGGCTGGAACTGATCTACCGGGCGCTGTGCCAACACCACGGCGTGGCCGCCGAAGCGCTGGCGGCGCCCGAAATCACCCGCCGTGCGCTCGAGGACAGCGACGCCATCTGCACCGAGACGCTGCAGGCCTTCTGCAACGTGCTCGGCACCACGGCCAGCAACCTGGCGGTGACGCTGGGCGCCCTGGGCGGCATCTACATTGGCGGCGGCATCGTGCCGCGGCTGGGCGAGTGGTTCGACCGCTCGGGCTTCCGCGCCCGCTTCGAGGACAAGGGCCGCTTCAGCGACTACTGCAAGGCCATCCCCACCTACGTCGTGACGGCCGAGCACGCCACCTTCAATGGCGCCTCGGCAATCCTGGCGGCGCAGCTGCGCAAGCTGCTGGCCGATCAGGGCTCGGCACTGTTGTCGCAGATCCAGCGCGCCCGCGACAGCCTGTCGCCGGCCGAGAAGCGCGTGGCCGACCGCGTGTTGGCGCACCCGCGCTCAGCGCTGTCCGATCCCATCGCCGACATCGCGAAAGCGGCTCAGGTCAGCCAGCCCACTGTCATCCGCTTCTGTCGCAGCCTGGGTTGCGAGGGGCTGTCCGACTTCAAGCTTCGGCTGGCCTCGGGGCTGTCGGGAACGGTGCCGCTGACGCACACGCAGGTCACGGGCTCGGATTCGGTGCTGGAGCTCGGGGTCAAGGTGCTGGGCAACACGGCCAGCGCCATCCTGCAGGTGCGCGACCAGCTCAATCGCGACACGCTGGTGCGCGCCATCGACCTGCTGGCCGCGGCGCAGCGGCTGGACTTCTTCGCCGTCGGCCACTACCGCGTGGTGGCCGACGACGCGCAGTTCAAGTTCCTTCGCTTCGGGCTGCCCAGTGGCAGCTACACCGAGCCGCGCCTGCAGCAGCTGGCCGCGCACGTGCTGCAGCCTTCCGACGTGGTGGTCATCATCAGCAGCAGCGGTCGTGTCGAAGACCTGCTGCGTGTGTGCGATGCGGCCCACGAACGCGGCGCCGCGGTGGTGGCCATCACCGCCAGCCATTCACCGCTGGCCAAGCGCGCCGACGTGGCGTTGATCGTCGACCATGTTGAAGACGTGGCCACGCACCTGCCCATGGTCAGCCGCATCCTGCACCTGCTGGTGATCGACATCCTGGCCGTGGGCGTGGCGATGAAGCGCGGCGCCGAGAGCGTGGCTGTCTTGCCGGCCGACACTGTGGCCGGGCTGGACGAGGCGCAGCAGCGTGCGGCACCTGTGCCCGCGACACGGCGCGCCGGGCCGGGCATCAGCGCGGCGGGCACTCTGGCACACCTGACTTCGCACAGCCGCTGAACTCGGGGTGACGCGCGCCTAAAATGCGCGCTTCGCCCGAGGAGCGTTGCGACGGTGGCCATCATGGTCCGCTGCCAGGCTCGGGCCCCCGTCGTCGCGTGTCCGCACGCGCCAGGGCCGCAACTGCGCTCGCTCCCCCACCGCCTTCAGGCCCCGGAGTGACTGCAGCATGACCCTGACCCCACCCCCGATGCGCCTTGCCGGCCTGGAGCCCGTGGCCATCGGCACCGGCTCGCTCTTCGTCAACATCGGCGAGCGCACCAACGTCACCGGGTCCAAGGCCTTCGCGCGCATGATCCTCGAGGGCCGCTTCGAGGACGCGCTGAGCGTGGCGCGCCAGCAGGTCGAGAACGGCGCCCAGGTCATCGACATCAACATGGACGAGGCCATGCTCGACAGCGCGGCCGCGATGGACCGCTTCCTGAAGTTGATCGCCGGCGAACCCGAGATCGCGCGGGTGCCGATCATGATCGACAGCAGCAAGTGGAGCGTCATCGAGACCGGCCTGAAGTGCATCCAGGGCAAGGGCATCGTCAACAGCATCTCGCTCAAGGAAGGCGAGGCCGAGTTCCGGCGCCAGGCCAAGCTGGTGCGCCGCTATGGCGCTGCCGCCGTGGTGATGGCCTTCGACGAGCAGGGCCAGGCCGATACCTACCAGCGCAAGATCGACATCTGCACGCGCGCCTACCGGCTGCTGGTCGACGAGATCGACTTCCCGCCCGAGGACATCATCTTCGACCCCAACATCTTCGCGATTGCCACCGGCATCGAGGAGCACGACAACTACGCGGTGGACTTCATCGAGGCCACGCGCTGGATCAAGGCGAACCTGCCGGGCGCCAAGGTGTCGGGCGGCGTGTCGAACGTCAGCTTCAGCTTCCGCGGCAACGACCCGGTGCGCGAGGCCATCCACACCGTGTTTCTGTACCACGCCATCCGGGCCGGTCTGGACATGGGCATCGTCAACGCCGGTATGGTGGGCGTGTATGACGACCTCGAACCCGTGCTGCGCGAGCGCGTCGAGGATGTTGTCCTCAACCGGCGCAAGGACGCTGGCGAACGTCTCATCGAAGTGGCCGAAAGCGCCAAGGGCGCGGCCAAGGACGACAGCGCCCGCCTGGCCTGGCGTGTCGGAACCGTGAACGAGCGCCTGAGCCACGCGCTTGTGCACGGCATCACCGAATTCATCGTTGAAGACACCGAAGAAGCCTGGCGCGCGATCGAGTCCACTGGCGGCCGCCCGCTGCACGTCATCGAAGGGCCGCTGATGGCCGGCATGAACGTCGTCGGCGACCTCTTCGGCCAGGGCAAGATGTTCCTGCCGCAGGTGGTGAAGAGCGCGCGGGTGATGAAGCAGGCCGTGGCCCACCTGCTGCCCGTTATCGAGGAAGAGAAGAAGACGCTGATCGCCGGCGGCGGCGAGGCCAAGCCGAAAGGCAAGATCGTCATCGCCACGGTCAAAGGCGACGTGCACGACATCGGGAAGAACATCGTCACCGTCGTGCTCCAGTGCAACAACTTCGAGGTCGTGAACATGGGCGTGATGGTCCCGTGCCAGGACATCCTGGCCAAGGCCAAGCTCGAAGGCGCCGACATCATCGGCCTGTCTGGCCTGATCACGCCCAGCCTCGAGGAAATGCAGCACGTGGCCGCCGAGATGCAGCGCGACAGCTACTTCCGCGAGCGCGGCACGCCGCTGTTGATCGGCGGTGCGACCTGCAGCCGCGTGCACACGGCGGTGAAGATCGCGCCGCACTACGAAGGCCCGGTGGTCTACGTGCCCGACGCATCGCGCAGCGTAGGTGTGTGTTCCGACCTGCTGAGCGATGAACGCGCCACGAAGTATCTCGACGACCTGCGCGCGGACTACGAACAGGTTCGCCAGCTGCACGCCGCGAAGAAGGCCACGCCCCTGGTCACGCTGGCCGCGGCGCGCGCCAACAAGGTCGCCATCGACTGGGCCGCCTACACGCCGCCGGTGCCGAAGTTCATCGGCCGCCGCACGTTCAAGAACTACGACCTGGCCGACCTGGCCGCCGCCATTGACTGGGCGCCGTTCTTCCAGACCTGGGACCTGGCGGGCAAGTACCCCGACATCCTGCGCGACGAGATCGTCGGCCACGAGGCGCAGCGGGTGTTCAGCGATGGCAAGCGGCTGCTGCAGCGCCTGGTCGAAGGCCGATGGCTGCAGGCCAACGGTGTGGTGGCGCTGCTGCCGGCGAACACGGTCTGCGACGACACCATCGAGGTCTACACCGACGAGACGCGCAGCGAGGTGGCGCTGCGCTGGAACCCGCTGCGCCTGCAGACCGAGCGGCCGGTGGTCGAGGGGGTGAAGCGCCCGAACCGCAGCCTCGCTGACTTCATCGCTCCCAAGGGCGTCAAGCCCGACTACATCGGCCTGTTTGCCGTCACGGCCGGGCTGGGCGTCGAGAAGAAGGAACGGCAGTTCACCGACGACCACGACGACTACAGCGCGATCATGCTGAAGGCGCTGGCCGACCGCTTGGCCGAGGCCTTTGCCGAACGCCTGCACCAGCGCGTGCGCACCGATCTCTGGGGCTACGCGCCCGACGAAGCACTGTCGCCCGAACAACTGATCGCCGAAAGCTACCGCGGCATCCGCCCCGCACCGGGCTACCCGGCCTGCCCCGACCACACTGTCAAGCGCGACATGTTCGACGTTCTGCAGGCCGAAGACATCGGCATGGGCCTGACCGAGAGCCTGGCGATGACCCCGGCGGCCAGCGTCAGCGGCTTCTACCTGGCGCACCCCGAGGCCGTGTACTTCAACGTGGGCCGCATCGGCGAAGACCAGCTGGCCGACTGGGCGCAGCGCCAGGGACTGGCCGAGAGCGACGCCCGACGGGCGCTGGCGCCGGCGCTGGGCTGAGATGGCGCCCATTGCATGTCCGCCCCCGTCTCCCTGAACAACGCCCAGATGGAAGCCGTGCACCACCTGCACGGCCCCTGCCTGGTGCTGGCCGGCGCGGGCTCGGGCAAGACGCGCGTCATCGTGCACAAGATCGGGCGCCTGCTGCAGAGCGGACTGGAGCCCAAGCAGATCGCGGCAATCACCTTCACCAACAAGGCCGCGGCCGAGATGCGCGAGCGCGCCAAGGCCCTGGTGGGCCCAAAGGCCGCGAGAGACCTGGCCGTGAGCACATTTCACAGCCTGGGCGTGCGCCTGCTGCGCAGCGACGGTGAACGGGTCGGCCTGAAGTCCAACTTCAGCATCCTGGACAGCGACGACGTGCTGGGCGTGGTGCGTGACGCCGGCGGCACCACCGACGCGGCGCTGGCCAAGCGTTGGCAATGGACCATCAGCCTGTGGAAGAACCAGGGCCTGGATGCCGACGCCGCCGAAAGCGCGGCCACGACCGCCGACGAACGAGTGGCGGCCCGCGTGATGCGTCGCGTGCAAGAGCGCCTGACGGCCTACCAGGCGGTGGACTTCGACGACCTCATCGGCCAGCCGCTGGCGCTGCTACGGCGGGATGCCGAGGTGCGCGCCAAGTGGCAGGCGCAGTTCCGCCACGTGCTCGTCGACGAGTATCAGGACACCAACGCGGTGCAGTACGACCTGCTCAAGCAGCTGGTGGGTGAACGCGGCATCTTCACCGCCGTGGGCGACGATGACCAGAGCATCTACGGCTGGCGCGGCGCCACCATCGACAACCTGAAGCGCCTGCCGGAGGACTTCCCGAAACTCAAGATCATCGCGCTGGAGCAGAACTACCGCAGCACCGGGCACATCCTGCGCGCGGCCAACGCGGTGATCGCGCAGAACCCGAAGATCTTCGAGAAGAAGCTGTGGAGCGAGTTCGGCGACGGTGAACCGGTGAAGCTGATCGACTGCGACAGCGAGGAACACGAGGCCGAGCGCGCGGTGTCGCGCATCCAGGCGCTGCGCAGCAACGACGGCCGCAACACCTTCGCGACTTTGCGGTGCTCTACCGCGCCAACCACCAGGCCAAGGTCTTCGAGCAGAAGCTGCGCGCGGCGCAGATACCCTACAAAGTGAGTGGCGGGCAGAGCTACTTCGACCGTGCCGAGATCAAGGACCTGTGCGCCTGGCTGCGCCTGCTCGTCAACCAGGACGACGACCCCGCCTTCCTGCGCGCAGCCACCACGCCCAAGCGCGGCATCGGTCACACCACGCTGGGCTCTTTGGGTGAGTTCGCGGTGAAGTGGAAGGTCAGCCTCTTCGAAGCGCTGTTCGCGCCCAGCCTCGCGGCCACGCTGAAGGGCAAGGCGGTGGAAGCCTTGCAGCAGTTCGGCCGTGACGTCAGTGAACTGGAGCATCGTGCGCGCCACACCACCGGTGCCGAAGGCGCGAGGACGCTGCTGCTGGGCTGGCTGAAGGACATCGGCTACGAACAGCACCTGCACGACGGCGAAGACAGCGAGAAGCTCGCCGCCGCGCGCTGGGCCAACGTGCTCGACTTCGTCGACTGGATCGCCAAGCGCTGCGGCGGTGAGATCTTGCAGGAAGCCGGTTCCACCTTCGAGAGTGAAGGGCAGACAGTGCTGCAGGTGGCGCAGACCATCGCCGTCATCATCAGCCTGGCAGACCGCGCCGACGAGCAGGACGTGGTGACGCTCTCTACCCTGCACGCCGCCAAAGGCCTGGAGTGGCCGCACGTGGTGCTGGCCGGCGTCAACGAAGGGCTGCTGCCTTTCCAGAGCGGCAGCGAGTCCGCCGAGCCGATGACACCCGAACGGCTGGAAGAAGAACGTCGGCTGATGTACGTGGGCATCACGCGTGCCCGCAGCACGCTGGTGGTGAGCACGTTGCGCCGGCGCAAGAAGGGCCGTGACACCGTGCAGGCGATACCCAGCCGATTCATCGCCGAGATGAAGCTGGACGAGCAGGTGGCCAAGGAAGACCCGCGTGAGCGGTTGAAGAAGCTGCGCGCCGGGCTGGTGGCCCGCGAGGCGGCGAAGGTGCCGCCGGTTTGAGCGTTGCCGCCGGGGGCAGGTTGCGGCCCTATGCCGACGTTCAGCGTCCGCTTTTGCGCGTTGAGCCCGGTGGCAGCAAAGGGCTGTCCGGGCGGGGCGCGGCGTGCGACTGAAGCGGTCGGCGCTGCGCGCCGACTGCCCTGTGGTGCTCGGGTCCATGGCCCGGCGCATAACTCGCTGCGCTCACTTCGTTCGCTACGCTCAGACAGGATGCGCCAGAAGTGTCCACGAGGCGCGCTGCGCGCGCCATGAACCCTGCGCTCCGCGGCGCTTCACGCACCCCGCGCCCCGCCCGGACAGCCCTTTGCAGGAACCAGAGCGGGCACTCGGCGAGCGCCTCCTCCGTGGCTTGAGCGGCAGGCGGTGCCCGGCGGCGTCGCCGTGTGTGGCGCCGAGCAGCGCAGTCTTGAGGGGCGGCGCGCGCAGCTGCCTCGTGAACTGACTTGCCGCATCCTGTCTGAGCGTAGCGAACGAAGTGAGCGCAGCGAGTTATGCGGCACGCCCTCAAGGCGAGCAGCGCAGGGCAGCCTGAGCGAAGCGAAGGCCGCCACAGTCGGCGATGTCGTCGGGCACCGCCTGCCGCGACCGGCACAAGTCGTCGAGCGCAGAGAGCAGGCACCCACCAACGTCAGCACTGGGCCGAGCTTGTGTGAAAACTCGGCCGACGTGCAATTTCCGGGGTCATCGAACCCCTCCCGCGATGCCGATCGTCGATCCTGGGCCGTTCTGGAAGGTCGACTTTGCGCTCGACCACGCGATGACCGAGTTTTCACACAGCCTTATATGGACACCGCCCAGTTTGCCAAGCTGATTTTCGTGTGACGCCTCAACGAGGTACTGGCTGCAGTCTTATATCCGGCCTTGTCTTGCAAGCCGAAGCCTGCGGGCCCTGATGGATTTCGCCAAGAACGTCCTCATCTCGACCGCGTGCTTCGAAGCACAAGGCCGTGTTCAGGTTTGCGTTCTCGCGGTCCGACCTGTCTTGCCATCACATTCGAATCAACCTCAGCAACCAATCCTTGGTACTGCTGCTGACTACGCTGGTCGCATGCTCACGTAGTCGCGCCGGCCTGCCCGTGAGCAAGGATTGCCCACGCCGTTCGAGCCATCTTGCTGGCCACGGCCACTGCAGCTACGTTGGCCGGTCGTCGCTCCTGGATCGCGCTTTGCCATTGCGTCGGCACCTTGGTGTGGCACAGCACCGATCGGGCGCCGTGGATGAGCAGTGTGCGCAGATATGGGTCCCCTCGCTTCGATATGGAACCCAGACGCACCTTGACCTTGCCCTCGTTCGACGTAGTCCATAGCCACTCGGTTACGCGGCTTTCTTCGCCTGGCCCGCGTGCCAGTTTGCTTCGAACCTCATCGGGCTGACGTAGCCTAACGTGGAGTGAAGTCTGTGATGGTTGTAGAACGTCAACCAGTCGATCACCTCATCCATCGCCTCGCTGGGTGGCGAACTTCTTGCCAACAGCCGGCCCACTTTCAGGCTTCCCCCAGGCTTTCCGTCGGCGCATTGTCCCAGCAGTTGCCCTGCGACTCATCGACGACAGCATGCCGTAGCTGGCCAGCGCGTCCTGGAACAGTGGCTGCAGTATTGGCTGCCGCGGTCCGAGTGGAAGACCAATCCTGGCGCCGGGTGCCGCCTGAACCACGCCATGCGCGCGCGTCTGTCACCAGGCTGGCCTGCATGGCGGCTGCATGCTCCAGCCCACCACCTGACGGCTGAACAGGTCAATCACCGCCAGGACAGCCAGCCTTCGTCGGTGGCGATGTAGGTGATGTCGCTGCTCCAGACCCGGTCGGGCTCCGGCGGCGTGAAGTCACGCGCCAGCAAGTTCTCAGCGATCGGCAGATCGTGCTTGCTGTCGGTCGTCACGACGAACTTCCTCTTGCTGCGCGCCTTGATGCCGTGCGTGTGCATCAGTCGCTGCACCCGGTCTTTGCCCACGCGAATGCCTCGCGCCAACAGTTCCTTCCATATCCCGGCCAGCCGTATTCGCCTTTGACCTCGGCGTAGATTGCTCGGATGTGGGCCAGTAGGGCCTCGTTGCTGAGTCGGCCGCCACCAGGCTGGCTGGGCTGGCTCGTGCGGCGCCGGCGCTGATGCTCGAAGTAGCCGCTCGTGCTCACGCCCAGCACGTCGCACGTCAAGGTGACTGGCCGCAGCCTTGTTCTTGGCGATCCAGGCGTACTTCACAGCGATTCCTTTGCAAAGTACGCCGTCGCTTTTTAGGATGTCGCGCTCCATCTTCACGCGGGCCAGCTCAGCACGCAGTCGTGCCAGCTCCATCTGCTCGGCGCTCACCGGTCGTTCGCCGGCGCCCTGCAGTTCACCCTTCTCGGCCAGCCGAACCCAGTTACTCAGGGTCTGCTTGGGCATGCCCAACACCCGCGCCGTCACAGACGCTTCCTGCCCGGCCTTGACCAGCCGAACGGCCTCCAACGAACTCCAGCGTGTACCGCGCGGTGCTGGTCCTGACTCTTCTTGCTCATCTTTCGTGCTCCATGAATGCATTTTCAGCTTCAGCTATGGAGTACGTTTTTCGGGGCAAGGTCACCTTTCCTCCTGTGCCGCTCTGGCGAGGCACGAGTCCCAGGAATGCAGCAAATTCGCGGCCGGACTTGAACGTCGCGGCATCGCCCATGGTCGCTACCAGCGCCGTCGCGGTCAGGCGACCGATGCCAGGTACTTCGGAGATAGCCCGGCAGGCAGCGTCCTGCTTCTGCCAGGCGCCGATACGGTGCTCAAGTTGATCGATCTCCGCCTGCAGTCCTTCGATGCGCTTGAGCTGATCCTGGAGGCCACACATCAGCGCGCCCGGAAGGCTTCCTCAGTTCCACCATCCGCGACCGGATTTCCGCTAGACCAGCGACCCGGCCAGCTCGGAAGCTGGCGCCGAATTCGTACAGCAATCCACGCAGCTGATTCACTTGCATCGTCCTGAACTTGATCAACAGCGACCGGATGCGATGCAGGCTCAACATTGCCTGTTGGTCCTCCGTCTTCGCCGCCACGGTTCGCATGCCCGGCTGCTGCACAGCCGTCCAGATGGCACGCGCATCCGCCGCGTCAGTCTTGTTCGTCTGCACGAAGGGTCGAATGAACTTGGCGTGCAGGAGGACAACTTCGTGCCCCAACGACTTGATCTTGCGCGCCCACCAGTGCGCACTGCCACAGGCCTCCAGAGCGACTCGACCCGGAGGCCGTCGGCTCAGGTACTGGATCAAGTCATTGCGCCCGAACCGGCGGCTCACGATCTCACCAGAATCACCGTCGACCCAGTACATCTGGAACACTCGCTTGGCTACATCTAGTCCGTACGTCGTGGCAGGCATCTCGGGACCTCCGTTCTGCAAGGGGTGGTTGTCGAGTCACCACTCTGGCACACGAGCCCCACCACACTGCTCGCCCCGCCGATGGCTCACGTCGGAGAAGGGGCGGTGTCCATTCCATCTCGGCCGAAAGCGGACCGCACCATGCGCAGTCCGGATCCGAGCGATTGGGCTACGACGGCAGGAAGTCCACCGGCCAGGTGACGACCATCACGTCCACGTCCTTGGCGCCGAAGTCGAACTGGCGGATGCGCGCCAGCAGCTTGCTCTCCAGTTCCGCGGCCTTGAGCTCGCTGCTGACGATGCGCAAGCCCTCGACGCTGCCGGCGGGCGATATCTTCAGTTCCAGCACCACCTTGCCCTGCAGCGCCGGGTCGTCGCGCAGTGCGCGGTTGTAGAGAGCGTAGATCGCACCCTTGTTGCGCTCGAAGACGAGCTTGATGTCCTCGATGCTGCGGCTGGACTTGCCGCTGCTGCCCTTGGCCAGCGTGCCGCCCTTGCCGCCACCGCCGCCGAAACCGCTGCCGCTGCCCGTGCCGGCGCGCGCGCCGCCGCCACCCGGGCCGCCACCGCCACCACCGCCGGCCACGCCTTCCACCAGCGTGGTGGTGCGGCCGGCCAGGCCGCCGCCGCCGGTGTTGCGGCTGTAGGCTGCGGTGTTGATGCCGCCGCTGCCGTTGGTGGCGTTGCTGGTGATCAGCGCACGCACCGGCACGCCGGCCTCGGTGCCGGCGCCGACGCCCACGCCCACGCCGGTGCCCACACCGGGGCCGGACTTGATGTCCTGGCGCAATTGCACCGCAGCCGGGGCGCCGCTCAGGTCGGCGAGTTCGTTCTTCATCGCCAGCAGGCCCACGCCGCTGGCCTTGCGACGCGCGTTGTCCAGCGCCACTTCACCGGGCGGCTTGCCTTCGATGGGCCGGCGCGCCTCGGGCACCGGCGCGGCCTTCTTCGGTGGCGTGGGCGGGGCCGGCGTGTCCTTGGCCGCTTCGGGTTTGGCCTGTGCCAGTTCGGTGGCGGCGTCGGGCTTGGGCGGTGGGGGCGCGGGCGGTGTGGGCTGGCGTTCCAGAAGCAGGCGCGCCATCGGCGGCGGCAGCGGCTGCGACTCGGTGCGCTCGGCCTTGCGCATCGGCACGAAGGGCAGCACGATGGCCAGCAGCAGCACCAGCGCGCCGATGCGTTTGAGGATGCGGCGGAAGCGCTGCTCGTCCTCGGCCGAGACGGCCCAGGGCAGTTCCGCGGCGCGGCGCGCCAGGCCGGCCAGCGCCGGCAGGCCACCGGCGGGCAGCGCCGGGTGCGGCATCGACGGGAAGGCGAAGGTGGCGGCGGCGCCCATCACGCGTCCATCCGCTGCCGCACGGCAAACGACACATCGCTGAAACCGGCCCTCGCGCAGGTGGCCATCACCTTGCGCAGCAGCTGGTAGGGGATGTCCTTGTCGGCCATGATGGTGATGGCGTGGCCGTCGCTCTGGATCTTGTCGCGGTTCTCGGCGCGTACCACCGGGCGCGCGGCCAGCAGGTCGAGTTCGGCCTTCAGCCCGGGGATCAGGTCGTCCTTGCCGGCCATGGCCTCGCTGACCAGCGCCACGCGCCGGCCGGCGGCCAGGATCTCGTCACCGGCCACCACCAGCACCACGGTGTCCTTGGGCTGCTGGTTGCTGTTGGCCAGCGGCAGCGCCACGGCCTTCGGGCTGACCAGGCTCTCCACGCCGCTGGCACTGGACAGCAGGAAGAAGATGAGGATCGTGAAGACGTCGATCAGCGCCACGAGGTTCATGTCCATCGCGGTGTTGTTGCGCGCCTTGCGCTGGGCGCGTTTTTCCAGCGGGGTCAGCGTGCTCATCAGCTGTTCCCCTTGGTCGGCGCTGCTGCCGCGGCCTTCAACGTCTTGCCGTCCTTCACCAGCGGCGCGTCGCCCACCGAGATGTTCGGGAACAGTTCGGCGCGCACGACCTTCGGCCCCTGTGCGGTGACCGTGCCGCGCACCGCGTCCATCACCTGCACCAGCTGGTCGTAGCTGGTGTCGGGTTCGGCCAGCAGCGTGGCCTCGCGCTTGTCGGGGAACTTGCCCTTGACCATCACCATCAGCGACTGCAAGGCCTTCACATCGTGCTCGGCACCCGTGCGCTCGATGCGCTGGATGAGGCCGCCGATGCGGTCACCCACCTCCAGCGCGTCCTTGCGGATCACCACCTCGAGCTGCAGGTTGTCGACCTTGATCTGCTCCACCGCAGACTGTTGCGCAGGCAGCTGCAGGTCCATCACCGCCAGCCGCGTGAACACGGCGGTGGACAGCAGGAAGGGCACCAGCACCACGATCAGGTTGATGAAGGCGGTGATCTCCAGGTGCGGCACTTCCTTGCGCAATCGGCGCGGTCTCATGGCGGCCCCTTGGTGTTCGAGTGCGTGTGCGTTCGAGGGGGGCTCAGTCGGCCGTGCCCATCGCCCGCATGCCGGGCGCCTGCTGAGGCTCGCGGTAGTCGCGGCCCTGCGATTCGCCGGCCAGGCGCTGCACCAGGTTCAGGAAGGTGATCTTGGCGGCTTCCAGGCTGTCGACGATCTCGCTCGCACGCGCCTGCAGGAAGGCGTGGATGAGCAGGAAGGGAATGGCCACCATCAGCGCGAAGGCCGTGTTGTTCATGGCCACCGAGATCGACGCGCTCAGCAGCTCGGCCTTCTCGGCCGGGTTCACCTGTGCCACCGCGGTGAAGCCCTTGATGAGGCCGATGATGGTGCCCAGCAGGCCCACCAGGGTGATGGTGTTGGCGAAGGTGGCGATGTAGTGGGTGCGCTTCTCCAGGCGCGGCACGATTTCCATCATGCCCTCCTCCATCGCGTGGTCGATGTCCTCGCGGCGGCGTGCGCTCTGCATGCGCGCCAGGCCGTGGGCGACGATCTTGCCGATGGCCGCTTCGCTGCTGGCCACCGCGCCCGCGGCTTCCTTGAACTTGCCGCCTTGCAGCATGGGCAGCAGCTGGTCCCAGAGCCTGCGGTTCTCGCTGCGCGCGCGGCGCAGGAAAATGAACCGTTCGACGGCGATGGCCAGGCCGATGGTCATCATCGCCAGGCTGGGGTAGAGGAAGGGGCCGCAGTCGACGAAGAACTTGACGACGGTGTTGAAGGTGTTCATCGGGGGGCTCCGGTGGAGACGGGTGCGGGGTTGGCGGGAAGGGGCGGGGCAGTCGGGACTTCGGCCTTGGCGGCACGCGCCTGAAGCTGGCCGACGTAGTCGACCTGGCGGCGGAAGACCTCGCGGTCGACAGGCGCCAGTGCTTCGTCGAGCACGCTGTGCACCGGGCGACCGTTCAGCTGGCCGGGCAGCGGCTTCTTCCACGGCACGATGTAGAGCACCTTGGGCAGCTCGCGGTTGCCCAGGATCTGCGTGCGGTCGATGTCGGCGCGGTCTTGTGCGTGGGCGCCGGTGGCGCCCAGCAGCAGGGCCGCTGTCAGTGCGGATTTCAAGGCAGGCAACAGGTGTGTCATGGCGTGTCCTTGCTTGCCGTGGCGGCCACTTTGGCGGGCGCCTCGGCCGAAGCGGGGCTGGCCGGTGTCGGCTTGCGTGCCTTCAGCTCCGCCGCCCAGCGGCCCAGCACCGGCGCGTCGGCGGGCGAGAGTTCCTGGCAGCGCTGGTACAGCGCCAGCGCACGCGCGTTGTCGCCCAGGTAGAGGTCGAGCAGAATGGCCAGGTTGACCTGTGGCGCGGTGGCGTCGGGGTTCAGCGCGATGGCGGCTTCGTAGGCGGCGCGCGCCTGCTCGAAACTGCCGGTGCGGCGCTGCGCGATGCCCAGCTGGTTCAGCAGCGCCACGCGTTGCACCGCGTCGGGTCGAGGCGAGGCCTGCAGCGCGGTTTCCAGCGCGGCCACTTCCAGGGGCAAGGCGGCGTCGGCACGTTCGGTCTTGCCGTAGCGCACGGGTTTCAGCTGCGCCAGCGCGGCGTAACTGCGCTGCACCCAGGGGTCGTAGAGGCCCGTGGCGGCGCGCCTGGCGTTGGCCTCGAAGAGTTCGATGGCCTTCTCCTCGAAGGGGAAGGCCTGCTCTTCGAGCATCACGTTGTACTGCTCGAGCTCGGCCTTGTTCAGCTTCTTCGGCCGCGCCGAGTTGATGAGCGCCTTGCCGAAGTCCTGGTACACCGCGCCGGCGTGGAAGGTGGCGGCGGTGGTGACCTCGGCGATGCCGGCTTCGGAGGCCAGCGCGTAGGCGCGCAGCGCCTCTTCCATCTTCGCCTTCTTCAGCTTCAGCTGCTTCGCCAGCGGCTCGACGAGCGCCACCTGGCGGTAGTCGGCCAGCACCGGTTCGGCCAGCGCGAGCGTGGCCAGGCCGCCCAGCGTGCGCGTGCGCGGCGTGCGTGCCTCGCCGGCCTGCGCGTCGGCCTGCTGCACGGCGCGTTGCCACACCGCGGCCTGCGCGGGCTGGCCGTCCTGGCGCGAGAGCTCGGCCAGGCGCCAGCGGGCTTCCACCGCGGTCTCCAGCGGCTGCGGGTACTGCTGCAGATAGCGTTCGTAAGCATTCAGCGCGGTGGCCATCAGCGGCGACGACGCCTGCAGCGGCGCCGGCGTGGCGGTCTTCGTGCTGCGCGTGGCCTTCGCCGGCGCCGGGCGCGCGGCAGCGGTGGTGCGCGCCTTCGTTGCGGGCGCGGGGCCGGCCTGGCCTGCTGCGCCGGCCGTGCTGCGTGCCTTCTGGTCGGCCAGCGCGGCCTTCTCGTGTAGCTCGGCCGCTTGCCACAGCGCGCCGCGGGCCAGCTCGGGCTGGGCCGACGCGCTGGCTACACGTTCGAACTCGGCGGCGGCCAAGCTGTTGCGGCCCAGTTCCAGATAGGCCAGCGCCAAGCGCGGTGCCACCTCGGCCTGCAGGGCATGGCCGGGCTGCTGGCGGCGGAAGTCTTCCAGCGCCTGTGCGGCAGCGTCCCAGTCCTTCAGGCCGATGAGTGCGGCGGCGGCGTCGAACTGTGCGCTGGCGCGCACCGCCGACGTGGCGGCCAACCCGGCGCTGGTACCGAGGGCGGCGACACGCTGGAAGTGGCCGACGGCGGCGCGGCCGTCGCCGTTGCTGCGCGCGGCCTCGCCCTGCTTGTAGATCGCCGCAGCCAGACGTTCGACGAACTCGGCGCGGCCGGGGCTGCCGGCCGGGCTGAGCGCCAGCACCTCGCCGTAGGCGGCCTCGGCCTCGGCGTGGCGGGCTTGTTCGAAGGCGTGGTGGGCCAGCACCGTCCAGGCCGTGCGGCGCAGTTCGGGCGCGGGTGGCGGCTGCAACGCCAGTGCCTGGCGCGCCACGGTGGTGGCGGCTTCGGCGTCTCCCAGCGCAAACAGCTGTTCCGATGCACGCACCAGCACCGCGCCGTTGCGGGCATCGGTGGGGAAGGCATCGGCGAAGCGCAGTGAACTGGCCACGGCCGTGCGCTGCAGTGCCGTGCGTTGCGCGGCGTCGGTGCTGTCCTTCTCTTGCGCGGCATAGGCCAGCAGCGCGGCGTAGCCGGCGTCGGCGCGGCGCAGCGGCGTGCTGGGGGCCGGCGGGGCCGCGCCCTCCGCAGCGGTGCCGCGCAAGGGCGCGGGCGCCGGTGTATAGGCCACCGTCTCGTATTCGCGCGCGGCGTCGGCCCAGCGTTTGTCCTCGAACAGCAGTTCGGCCAGCAGGAAGCGGTTGGCCGGCGCTTCGGCATCGGTCGGGAAGCTCGTCAGCAGCGTGCCGTACCAGCGCACGGCTTCCTGCACGTCGGGCGGGGCCCTGCTCTTCTGCGCCAGCGCGTGGTGGTGGCGCGCCAGTTGCACGAGGTGGGTCTTCACCAGTGCCTGTGCGCCCTGCCAGCCGCTCGGGTTGGCACGGCGGAATTCGCTCTCGATACCGTAGCGCAGCACGTGGTCCTTCTTGGCCTGCAGCGCCAGCGTGTCGAAGCCGTTGCGTTCGTAGATCTCGATCACGCGCGCCTGCAGCAGCGGTGCCTGCGCGTGCAGCGGCTGGCGGCGCACGAAGAGCGCCAACGTGTCGGCCGCGTCCTTGATGCGTTCCTGCCGGATGTAGAGCTCGCCCAGGGCGCTGTAGACGCGGAACTGGTAGCCCTCGCGCGCCGGCGTGGTGATGTAGCGCCCGATGCTCTCGGCGCCCTGCAGGTTGCTCAGAGCGATGCCCATGACGCGGAAGCTGTCGTCGACCAGCTCGCGGTCGGCGCGTGTCAGGGCGCGCACATTGGCCAGGTCGGCCTCGTCGCGCACGTTGGCCGGCAGGCCGCCGAGCTTGAGGTCGAGCACGCCGAAGAAGGGCTGCAGGGCGTCTTCCAGCCGCCCCTGCTTGAACAGCGACCAACCCTGCATGTACAGCGCCCGTTCGACGAAGGGCGTGTGGGTTCCGGCTTTGCCGCTGCCCAGCACCGCGGCGTAGGCGGTCTCGGCCTGCTTGTAGTCGCGCATCGCGAACAGCAGTTCGCCGCGGCGGAACTGGGCTTCGTCGGCGTGCAGCGTGCCGGGGAACGTGGAGACGAGTCGCGTCAGCGTCTTCAGCGCGTTCTCGAGGTCGCCGCCCTGCTCCTGCGCGCGCGCCAGTTGGTAGAGCACGCGGTCGTTGCGCGCGTCCTGCGGGTAGGCCTTCAGGAACTCTTCGTAGCGCGCGATGCCGGCCTTGTAGTCGGGCTCGGCGCCGGCGGCGGCCGTGGCCTCGGCGGCGATGCGGTCGGCGCGATCCATCTCCAGGTCGCCCAGCCGGCGCAGCGCCTCGGGGCGTTGCGGCGCGTTCGGTGCGGCCTGCAGGAACTGGCGGTAAGCGGCGATGGTCTGCTCTTCGGCCACGCCGGTCACTTCGTCGGGCGTTACCTTGATGCTGCGGGTGCCCAGGCTGGCCAGCGTGGGCTGGTCGTCGCCGGGCAGGGTCTTGCGGCCGGCGCAGCCGGCCAGCATCAGCGTGGCGGCCAGCGCCAGCACTGACACGCGACCGGGAAGGCGTACCCGGCTCACCGTGCCACCCCAGCGGCAGTGCTGCGCTGCGCGAACTGCGCCTGGTCGTGGATCTGGGCGATGGCCAGCCGCGCCTGCGCAGCGTAGACCGTCAGGCGCTCCTGCTGTGCCTCGAGCTCGGCCACGGCGATGTCCTGCAACTGCGCCTGCACGGCCTGCGCCGCCAGTGTGATGCCCGGGCGCATGGCGCTCACCTGCTGCGCCAGGCGCGCGATGCGTTCGGCGAAGGCGGCGTGGCGCGCCGGTTCGTCCTGCTGCGCGCGCGAGAGTGCGGCGTCCTGCTCGCGTGCGCGCGCCAGGCCGGTGGTGCTGGCGCGCAGGGCCTTGCTGGCTTCCCAGCCGCGGGCGCTGAACTCCTGCGTCAGCTGCCAGGTCAACGCGCCGGCGGCACGGCGCAGGCGTTCGGCGGCGTCGGCAGGCAGTTCGACGCCGGGCTGGCCGGAGGCCGCCTGCAACGTGGCCTGGCCACGCGCCAAGCGCTGCAGCAGGCCTCGCTCACGGTCGTTGGCGTAGGCCGCTGCGTCGCCTTCGGCCTGCACGCGGACCAGCTCGGTGGCCAGCGCGTCGCGGCGCTGCGCGAGTGCGGCGATGTCGGCCGTGCCGGTGCTGGCGCGCACGGCAGGCAGCTTCTCGGTGTAGGCACGACGGCGGCTGTCGAGCATGTCGGTGTAGACGCCCAGGCTGTCCTGCCAACGCGCCAGGTTGGCGTCGAGGAACTGCAGATCGCGCAGGTTCCTGAACGCGGCCTGGAAGGCGTGGCCGGCCAGCAGCGGCGCCAGGTGTGCGCCGTGCGGCATCTGGGGCAGCGCGCGGATGCCAGCCGAAGTGTTCATGCCCGCGGCTTCGGTGTTCTCGGCCAGCAGCCCCTGCACCAGCGTGCCGGCGCGGATGGCGGCGATGGACTCGGCCAGCGCCTGCCTCTCCTGTTCGAAGCTCGCGGCCGCCTGCTCGTAGCCCTTCAGTGCGCTGCCGTAGGCGCGCAGTTCGGCCATCGCGTAGGGCAGGGCGATGCGCGCCTCCAGCACGGCGGCGTCGGCGCCGCCGGCCGAACCGCGGCCTGCCAGTTCCGTCCAAGGTGCCAGGGCCAGCTGCGGGTCCTTCAGCTCGGCCGCAGCCCAGCCGAAGCCCAGCAGCGCCTTGTTCGACGAGGGGCCTTTGAGGCGCACGCGTTGCAGCGCCAGGCGTGCCTCGCGCGGCTGCTGCGCGGCCAGCGTGGCGAAGCCCAGCGCCACGTTGGCGCGGTCGCGCAGGCTGCGCAGTTCCTCGTTCGGCGCCGGCGTCTGGCCCACGGCTTCCAGCAGCGCGTGGCCCTTCTTCACGTCGCCGGTCTTCACCAGCGCGACGCCGAGGTTGAATCGGGCATAGAGACCCGCGTTCGGCGCCGCCTTGGGGTTGGCCTGCAGCGCGTCCAGCAGCGCGGCGGCGCCGGCGTAGTCGTCGCGCGCCATCAGCAGCTGAGCCTGCAGCAGCTGGCGTTCGTCCTCCAGCGTGCCGGGCAGGGGCGCATCGACGCGCGCCAGTGCCTCTTCGGCCTGCGCATTCAGGCCGCGCTGGTGTCGTACCTGGGCCAGGAAGTACCAGGCGCGGTTGCGCACCGCGGGTGTCGTGTTGTTCTCGATCAGCCGCGCAAACACCGTGGCCGCTTCGTCGTGCAGCCCGTAGGCCAGCAGCATGCCGCCGCGCAGCACTTCGGCCTCGTCGTCGTGCGGCGCGATGCGGCCGAAATGCTGCGACACCATGAGCCCGGTGAGCGCGGTGAAAGTGTGGTCCTGGTAGAAGTGGAAGAGCGTGTCGCCGTAATGCGGCGCCGCCAGCACCTGCGGCGCGCCGGGTTCGTGTTTGGCAGCGGACCCAGCAGCTTGGACAGCTGCGCCCATGGCCAACATCGCCAGGGCCGCGACCAAGCGAACGCCGCGGAACCGGCTCTGCCGGGCCGCCGAAGGCGCTTCGGGGGGGGTCTTGTTCACCAGATCTTGACGTCGAACTCAGGCTGCAACTTGGCCTGCGCGTCACGGATGCGAAGTTCGATGTAGCGCGGCTCGGTGCCCTTGTCGAACGCCAGCGTCGCGCCGCGCTTGTAGTCACGCTCGTGCGGGCCGCGGCCGGTGAAGAAGGCCGTGACCTGGTGTTTGCCGGCGCGCAGGTTGCCGACGTAGACACGTTGCACGCCGCCGCGGTGCAGGGCCTGAACTTCCTGCGACGTGTACAGGTGCGTGGCCACCAGCGTGTCACCGAGCTTGATCTGCACCGACTCCAGATCGAAGAGCTTGCCCACGTCCATGCTGACGAACAGCGCCACCTGGGTGCCGGCCGGGTACAGCAGCTCTTCTTCCAGCACCAGCAGGTCGCGGTTGAGGCGGATCACGTCGGCCTTGAGCTGCTGCACGCGCGCGTCCAGCCCCGCCGGCTCCGGCGCCGCGGCGGCGGCTGCGGTGGCCGCCGACGCTGCGGGGGCTGCGCTTGGAGCAGGCGCCGCGGCATCGGCCGCCACCGCCGGCCAGGCCAACGCGAGTGACGACAGCAGCGCCGCAAGCAGCGCCCAGTTCGGCGCCAGGAAGGAAACAGATCGCTTAGGCATGGCGGGTCCCGAGGGTCTAGAAGTTGGCCAGCACCATCAGCTGCAACACGTTGGCGTCGTAGCTGTAGGTCTTGCCGGTGCGCAGGTCGGTGAAGTCCGAGAAGCGGAAGCTCTTGCGTTCGTAGGCGCCCACCAGCTTCACGTCCCAGCCGGGCGGCAGCCGTGGCCAGGTGTAGCTGAGCCGCGCGCCGACGGACGTGCTCTTGAAGCTGCTGAGCTGGCGGTTGCGCGAGACATAGACCGTCTCGACCTGCGCGTTGTCGCTGTAGAAGAGCGCCTTGTCCTGGGCGTAGAAGCGCATCGTGGCGTCGAGCAGGAAACGTTCGCCGAGGTACTTGGCGAAGCCGAACTCGGTGGTCGTGGCCTTGATGTCCCAGTTGTCCCAGTAGCGGCGGAACTCGGCGCGCACCGAGCTGCCGGGCAGCTGCGCGCCGGTGTCGTAGAGGGTGCGCGCCTTCACCGCGCGGCTGCTGCGCGTGCGCGGGTTGCGCTCGGGCACCGCAGCGCCGAACACCCGCGCGGCGCGGTAGGGACTGCCGAGGTAGCCGCTGTCGGCCACGGCCTCGGCGTTCAGGCTCACCAGCCAGCGCGGCGTGAGGATCTGCGTCACGCCGGCGCGGTATTGCCAGTGGCTGGCCTGGTCTATCCAGCCGCGGTCGCCCTTCTTGCCCACCTGGTCGCGCGCGCGGGTGAAGCCCAGGCTGACGGTGGTCATGCCGCCGAAGACCTCGTGCGAGACGTCGGCGTTCACCGCCTCGGCGATGTAGTCGGGCTCGCTGCTGCGCGACACGCCCACCGACACCAGGCTGTCGCGCACCAGCGTGTCGGCGCCGAGGTCCCAGGCCGTGCGTGTTTCCTTGAACGGGCTGGCGGTGGTGACCACGTCGATGCTGGCGTTGCTGACGGCGTCGACGTAGTACTGCGCCGACAGCGAGACGCGGTCGGCCAGGCTTTTGCGCACCAGCAGCGCCGGGCCGGTGGCCTTGACGCCGCCACCGTCGTACACGTGGTAGATCGCCTCGGCCTTGTTCTCGGGCAGCGTGGCGGCGCTGGCACCGCCCGCGGCACCGCCGGCCATGGCGGCGCCCGGCACTGCACGGCCCACGCGGCGCAGCAGCTTCCAGACGCGGCGCAGCATGTCAGTTGCAGCCACAGCCGCCGCCCTGCACGCCGGTCGCGCCACGGGCACCCTCGCGCACGAGATGGATGTGTTCACGGTGCTTGTCGGCCAGCGTGGTGCGCGACCACTGCATCACCGGGTCGGCCAGGCGTCCACGCTCGTACGGCGCGACCCAGGGTTGGACGGCGCAGCCCTGCAAGGCCGCCAGGACCGGCGCGCAAAAGGCGAGGAAGACGGTGCGACGCATGGTCCTCATTCCTTGACGAGCTCGCGAATCTGCTTTTCGTAGGCGTCTTCCATGCCCTCGCGGTAGCCGCGGTGCAGGTAGCGCACGCGCCCGTCGCGGTCGATGAGCACTGTGGCCGGCATGCTGCCCATGTCGTAGCGCTTGATGACCGACTTGTCGGCGTCGAGCAGCACGGGAAACTTCAGTCCCAGCCGCGCCGCGGCGGCCACGGCCTGGCTCGGGTCGTCGTCGACGTTGACACCCAGTAGCGTGAAGCCGCTGGCCTGGTACTTGCCGTAGAGGCGGTTCAGGTGCGGCATCTCCTGCTTGCAAGGGCCGCACCAGGTGGCCCAGAAGTTCAGCAGCACGACCTGGCCGCGCTGTTCCTGCAGGCGCAGGTTGCCGCCGGCGGCGGTCTTCAGCGTGAAGTCGGGCGCCGCGCTCTGCGCGGCGATCACGGCCTGTGCCGGCGGCACGGGGGCCAGCAGCGCGGCGGCCAGGGCCAGGGGGGCGATCAGAGGGCGCATGGGGATCAGAAGAAGACGGTGAGACCGGCGGTGATCTCGATGTTCTGGGTGCTGCTGCGCTTGCCCAGCAGGTCGAGCGTGTAGACGTGGTCGCGCACGTCGGCCTGCACGGCCAGCCAGTCCTTGAACACGACACGCAGGCCGAAACCGGCACTGATGGTCTGGCGCTTCGTGCCAGCGAAGTCGGTGCTGCCGACGCCGGCGACGATGTAGCCCTGCGAGATCCTGGCGTTGCTGCGGCCGAAGAACACTTCGCCCGGCAGCAGGTTGTAGCCGGCCACCACGTTGTAGTAGCTCAGTGTCTGCTTGGGCGTGGGGAAGATGCCGACGTTGGGGAAGACGACGCGGAAGTCCTCGTCGCTGACCTTGGTGCGCCCGTACGTGCCCTCGACGAAGATGTCTTCGGTGATGTGGTAACCCAGGCGCAGGCCGCTGACCGCGCTGTTGCCGAAGTTCTGCGCGGCGTAGGCGCCGGCGAACAGGCCCACAGAGAAGTCGTTCGAAGCGAAGCGCGGCAGCTTCACGTCGCGGCGGTCGACCTGCGGCACGATGACCTGTTCGGTGGGCTGCGGCGCCGGGGTGGCGGGCGCCGGTGTCTGCGCCCCCACGGGCAGGCTCGTGGCGACGAGCGCGGTCATGGCGACGGCCAGCAGGAAGTTGTTCTTGGGGGGCATGTTGCGGCGGGTCAGAAGTAGAAGCCGAGGCCGGCGGTGAGGCTGCGGTATTCGGTGCTGCGGTTGTCGGCCACGAAGGCGGTGTAGAGCGTCCAGTCCAGCCGCGCCGTGAAGCGCTCGCTGATATGCCAGCGCACGCCGAGCGAAGCGTGGGCGAGCTTGGCGTCGGTGATGGCCGCATCCACCAGGCTGCTGTTGGGGATGTTGCGGAACTGGCCCAGGCCGACGGCGAAGTAGGGCGAGAAGCGGCGGTCCGACCAGGGCTCGCTGACCAGGCTGACATGCCAGAAGTCGGTGCCCGAGAACAGGCCCTGGACCTGGCCGACGGTGAGCTCGGCGCCCAGCGTGTCGGCCAGCCGCGCCTGCAGGCCCAGGCGCAGCATCGGCTCGCCCTTGAAGCGGCCCCAGCCGCCGCTGAATTCGACGCGGCGCCTCAGGTAGTCGTCGAGCAGCAGGTCGCGGAAGCTCTTGGTGCTGCCGGCGGCGGTGAGCGTGCTTTCGAGCTGGCTGCGCTGCACCCAACCGACCTGGCCACCTTCGGCGCGCACGCGGTACCAGTCGGTGCGGCGCAGTTCCACCACCACCGACTGCGCCTTTTCGACGACGAAGAAGGCCGGGTAGCCGCGGCCGGGGCCGGTGCGCAGCTCGAGGTAGGGCTCGGCGACCTGCAGGCGCTCGGTGCTGGGCGGTGCGTCGGCGGCGCGCGCAGGCAGGGCGGCGCCGGCCAGCAGCGGCAAGGCCAGCGCCGAGGCCAGCGCCGAGGCCAGCGCGCGCGACGACAGGAACCAGGGTCGGTGGGGCATGGGGCGGGGGAGCTTCACTCGACCTTGCAGGCGCCGGTGGTGGCGTCGAACATCGACGCGGCGGCGCTGCCGAATTCGTCCTGGCCCTGCGGCATCGGACGGCTGATCCAGTACCGGATCACTTTCGCCTCGGCACTGTTCACGCTGTCGAAGATGATGCCGCCGCCGTGCAGCACGCCACGAACCAGCGGCTTGTTGAGCAGGCGGCTGTCGTCGGGGGCGCCGACCACGCTCTCGCCCAGCGACGAGTAGTAGTTCTTGTACATGTCGGTGGCACGCACCTCGTCGGGCGTGGCGGCGCTGGCCGCGGGCGCCGCAGCCTGCAGCAGGCGCAGCGCACCGCCAGTGCCGGTGGTGTTGTCGTGGCAGCCGGCCGAGGCGCAGGTGTTCGCCGAGATCGCGCCGTTGATGTTCACCGGCAGCGGGGTCTTCAGCACCTCGTTGACGCAGCGCTCGAAGTAGGCGTAGGACAGCTTCTGCCCCGTGGCGCCCGGTGGGTTGAGCAGCGTCGGCGGGTTGTCCAGCGGACTGCCGCCGCCGCATGCGACGAGCGCGGCGGCGGCGAGCAGGGCCAGCAGAAGGGCGGGAGGGCTCGGCGGTCTCGACATGCGTGCTTTTAGGAGGTCAGCTCAAGGGGTGCGGCGTCAAGGCGTGGGGCAGCCGCGCGTGATCCAGTTGGCGATGCGCGTATAGCCGGTGCTGCCCACAGGCAGCAGTGCGGTGGTCTGCGCGAGGTCGCCGGCCGGGTGCGGCACGGTGGACGGCCGGCCGAGCAGCGGGTTGGCCGCCGGCGTGCAGGTGTTGTTGACCATCGTCAGCGTGACGTTGAAGTCGCCCTCCTCGCTGCCCGTCAGCACGAAGCGGTTGCGCGGGTTGCCCAGCCCGGCCTGGTGGCAACTGGCGCACTGCGCCTGCAGCACCGGCTGCACCTCGGCCAGGAAAGTGGCCTGGCTGAGCGTGGCGACCGAGCGCACGCCGCTGCCGGCGTCGAAGGGGTCGTTGTAGTACTGGCCGCCGAGGTCCATCCACTCGGCGAGCAGGCGCTTCTCGGCCTTGTTCAGCAAGGTGGCATGGTCGGGGATGGGGGTGGTGACGGCCGTGGCTCCGGTGCCGGCGGTCACGCTGGCGGGCGGGTTCGGATGGGCGGTGCGTGCAGCGGCGCCGGCCAGCAGCGTCTGGCCCCAGACGATCTCCGTCAGCCGGCTCTTGCGCGCCTGGCCCGCGGTGTTGGCCGCGCCCGAACTCGTCTCGACCAGCGCCGGGCCGCGCACGACTTCCGGCACGTCTTCGCGCACGCGGATCACCGGCAGGCCGGTGACCGCGTCGATCACCGGGTCGCCCAGCAGCAGTTCTTCGTAGGACACCAGGCGCCCGGTGCCGGCCACCGTGGCGCGAAGGTCGAGCTTGACGGTGTCGGCGTGGCAGTTCGTGCAGGTGTGGGCGCCGGCCGGGCCGCGGGCGCGGGTCCACAACGGCTGGATGTGGTCGGGGTAGTTGATGACGCCGTTGACCGGCACGGCCGTGGCCAGGTCGTTGGCCGGGTCAGGGTTGCCGCGATAGCGCAGGCTGAGCGTGGGCAGCGCCTGCACGCCGGCTTGCGTGGTGTCGGCCCAGCGGTCGGTGAAGACGGCGTCGGCCGACAGGCCGAGCGCCACCGGCTGCAGCCGCGTCAGCAGCGAAGCCAGCGTCTCGCCGCTCTGGTGCTGGGCCGACAGCGCGCGGTTCAGACCCGCCGGAAGCGTGTTGACGACGGCGCCGGAATTCAGCGAGGCGCCGCGGCGCGGACTGTGGCAGCCGTCGCAGGTGCGGCGTTCACCCGGCCGCACCTGGATCCAGTTGGTGTGCGTCTGGATGGCGCGGCCTTCGCTGTCGATGATGGACAGCGCCAGCGGCACGTCGGCGGGCACCTTGAGCTTGAAGCTGCCGTCGGGTTCGATGGGCGCATAGCCGAGGATCTGCTGCTGTTCGAAGTCGGTCTCGCCGATGGCCTGGCGCAGGCCCATCGAACCCGAGGGCGGCGGCACGGCGCGGACGGCGCGCACGAAGCGCGCGGGGGCGCATCGGTAGGCGGGGTCGGCCGGGTCCTTCATGCGAGCCAGGTCGGGCACCTGGGTGCGCGTGTCCGCCGGGTCGGTGGGCGCAGTCAGGGGGATGCTGCGCGCGCAGCCGGCCGGGCGGTCGGCGGCCACGAACATCGGCTCGGCCATGCGCTGCAGGCCATCGGTGTCATAGACGCTGCGCACCTCGATCAGCGCCATGTCCTGCGCGGCCAGCGCCGCGTCCACCGTGGTGGGCTCGACCACGTTCGGCTCGGGCCGCACCTGCAGCGCGATGGGGTCGGTGTACATGAAGCCCTCGGGCGGCGAGGCCACGACGAGCCAGGTCTTCTTGCCCGGGTCGAACATGTAGATGCCGTAGGCGGCCGGCGCGTTGTCGCGCACCGGGTCGGCGGCGCGCGCGGCCATGGCGCGGTTGGTGTCGGCGAGCATCGCGCGCTCGTCGTCGGTCAGCGTCGTGCACAGGACGGGCACGCCGTTGCGTGTGACGGTGCAAGGGCGCCAGGCGACGAGCACGCGGTCGCTGCCGTCCCACAGCGGGTAGGGCGTGGTGGCGCGGCCGGCCAGGGCCAGCGCACGGCCGTCGGTGAGCGCGTTGTCGGTGATCTCGACCTGCCCGCCGGTGGCCGGCACGCTGGCGCTGGCCGGCGTGTTGAACTCGCTGTAGCCGGCGGCGTCGATCAGGTGCATCGAGCCGCCTTCCTGGGTGCCCGACAGCGGCATCAGCGAACTCAGCACCTGGCCCTTGAGCGTGCCGCGCGGGTCCATGTCGCGCGGATGCAGGTAGCTGTTGCCGGGGCTGTGCGCGCCGTAGAGCACGAACAGGTCGGTGCCGTCGGGCTTGGCGCGGAAGACGGCGAAGCGATTGCGGTCGGCCACGTGTTCCCAGCGGCTGAACATGATGTCGCCGTTGGGCCGGATGACCGGGTTGCGGTCGTGGCTCTGGTTGAAGGTGATCTGCTCGATGTTGCTGCCGTCGGTGCCCATCGTGTGCAGGTTCAGCACGCGTTCACGTTCGTATTCGTCGGCAGCGAAATAGGCGCGGCCCAGCGCCTGGTTCCGGCTGCTCTTGGCCTGGCGGTTGCTGGCGAAGACGATGCCGCGGTTGGCGGGCAGGTAGACGGGATCGACGTCGTCGTCGGTGGCGGTCGACGTGATGCGGCGGAAGCTGCCGCCGGTCAGGCGGCCTCCTGCCAGGTTCGTCATGTCGTATTCCCAGATGTTCCAGCGCCCGGTGCAGGCCTTCACGCCGCCGGGCGTGCCGTCCACCGTGGCGGTGTTGCTGGCCGTGCACTTCATCGCGAAGACGACCTTCTTGCCGTCGTAGCTGACCTCGGGGTCGGACGCATCGCCCTTGCCTTCCGTGAAGCGGGCGGTCAGGTTGTGTTCGCTGGCGCTGGCGCTGCTCTTCTCGCGCAGCATCAGGTCGCCGCCGGGGGCGCTGTTGGTGCCGTCGGTGGGGTTCATGCCCAGCGCGGTGGCGCGCTTGACGTAGACCAGCGGCACATCGCCGTTGACGGTGAGCTTGTCGCCGCCGCCACTCTCGCCGCTGCCGGAGCAGGCGGCCAGCACCAGCAGGGCCAGTGCGGTGGCCGCGCCGGCCGGGGTCTTCGAAGAGGGACGCAAGGAGGCAGGGGGGAACATCGGTGTCTCCTGGAGACGATGGCGCGACGGGCGTCGCGTCACTGGCAGGCTGCCGGCAGGCCGTGCAGCAGCCCGCCGGAGGCGTGCAGCACGCCATGCGCGTCGACCACCACGGCGTCGACGCTGGGCAGGCTGTCCACCAGTGCCAGCCCGCGCTGTGCGCCGAGCACGAACACGGCCTTGGACAGCGCTTCGCTGGTCAGGCCGTCGTCGGCGAGGATGGTCACGCTGTGCACGTGGTGCGGGCTGCGGCCGGTGGCGGGGTCGATGAGGTGGTGCACCCGTTCGGCGCCGTCGTCGAAGTAGCGCTCGTAGTCGCCCGAGGTCGACACCGACACCTCTTCCAGCGGCAGCACGGCCGCCACCTCGCCGGCGCGACGCGGGTCGCGGATGGCCACGCTCCACGGGCGCGCTTCCAGGCCGCCACCGCAGCGGCTGCCGATGACGCGGCTGTCGCCGCCGGCGCTGACCATCGCGCTGGTGATGCCCCGTCGCTTCAGCAGCGCTGCGGCGCGGTCCACGGCATGGCCTTTGGCAAAGCCGCCGAGGTCGATGCGCATGCCTTCGCGGCCGAAGCGCAGCGTGCGCGCGCGCGGGTCCAGGTGCAGGTGCTGCCAGCCGACGAGGGCGCACGCACGTTTGAGTTCAGCGGCGCCGGGGCGCACACGCTTGCGGTAGTCGTAGAGCTGGCCTACGGCGGCGTAGCTGATGTCGAAGGCGCCACCGCTGAAGCGCGAGAAGCCGAGCGCCCGTTCGACCAGCACATACATCTCGTCGGACAGCGGCACCGCCTGCCACGCCGCCTCGCGGTTGATGCGGCACAGCTCCGAGGCCGGCTTGTGCGGGCTCATCGCGCGGTCGATGCGGTGCATCTCGTCCATCACCGCGGCGGCTGCGGCCTCGCCCTCGCGGCGATCGTCGGCCCACAGCTCGACGTGGATGGCGGTGCCCATGATGGCTTCGTCGCGCGTCACCCAGCCGCCGCTGGCCACGGGCGTGGCTGTGCGGCGGGCGAAGTCGAAACGGCGTTGGGCGGGCTGGGTCGGTGCAAGAAGCATGGCGGGGCCGCGGCAGCTGATGGCGCAGTGGACGCTAACGGGCCGCCCGCGCGCCGGCCGTGACCGCCCGTGCGGCTTTGCGTGCAGATGCTTCAGATGTATGGACCTGCGCGTCGATACCGTGCCCTGCCGGCAGGCCCTGCCCGCACCGGCGCCGCGGCCCGCGGGCGGCTGCAGGCGCTACCGGGCGTGACATGCGTCACGAACCGCTGGGCCGTTGGGCGAGCACGGCCACCTCGGCCGGCCGGTAGCGAGATCGACCGGTTGGCAGGCCTTGTTTCAAGCACGGCGCCGCAAAGCCGCGGTGCCTTGCGCCGTCACATGCCCTTGAAGAGCCCGGTGTAGCTGCGGCTGACTTCGAGCTTCTCGGGGTGACCCCTGACGCTGACGATCTGGCGGCCGCGGAAGTCGCGCGTGACGCCCGCGATGGCCTTCACGTTGACCAGTGTGCTGCGGTGGATCTGCCAGAAGACCCGCGGGTCGACTTCGTCGACGAGTTCCTTGATCGGCTTCCTGATCAGCGCCTCGACCTGCGCCGTCTGCACGCGCGTGTACTTCTCGTCGCTGATGAAGAACAGCACCTCGTCGACCGGGATCATCTGGATGGCCTGGCCCACGGTGGCCTGTATCCACTGCAGGACCTGCGGCGCATGGCCCGGGTTCAGGCGCGCGGCCAGCTGGTGCAGCAGCTGCTGCATGTGCGGGCCGGCCGGCGCATCGGTGCCGGCGGCGCGGGCGGCCAGGCGCTGCTGGATGCGCTGCACCGTCACCAGCAGGCGCTCGCGCTCCGCGGGCTTCAGCACGTAGTCGGCCACGCCCTGCTCGAAGGCTTCCACCGCGTATTGGTCGTAGGCGGTGATGAAGACGATCTCGGGCAACAGGTCGTCGTCGTCGGTATCGGCCGCGCCTTCAGCGGCCTCGCGCGGCGGCAGCTGGGCGATCTGGCGCGCCGCGTCCACGCCCGTCAGGCCGGGCATGCGGATGTCGAGGAAAACGATGTCGGGGCGGTGCTCGGCCACCAGCTGCACGGCTTCCAGGCCGTTCTTGGCCTCGGCGACGATCTGCAGTTCGGGCCAGACCTCGGCCAGGCGGGCGCGCAACTGTTCGCGCATCAGGCGTTCGTCGTCGGCCAGCACCGCGCGCGGCGCGGGCCGGGAAACGCTGGCGGGGGTGTCGGGTGTGTTCATGCGTGCATCGTAGCGGCGCCGGCCTTGGCGTTCGAGGGCCGGCGGCGCAGCAGCCACCACAGCAGCAGCAAGGCCAGCCACAGCGGCGACAGCAGCACCGCCGCCAGTGCCACCACGGCCAGCAGCGGCCCGGCCAGGCCGAGCACCACGCACAGCACCACGCCCAGCAGCGCCAGCACCAGGGCCACCGGCACCACCACCGCGGTCAGGAGCAGGCCCAGCAGCAGCGCGCCGCCGATACACAGCAGCACCGCCGTCACCACCAGGCCGGCCACGATGCCGCCCGGCACATCGGGAAACCAGGGCTGGCCGTCGACGACGACCTGCACGCCCTGGGCGGCACCGTCCAGCAGGGACGTCACCAGCACCACCGTGCCCGCCAGCGCCAGCATCGCCAGGAGCAAGGCCAAGGCCAGCAGCCCCGGCCAGATGCGCCGGCGCCGCGTCGCGGTGGCCGGTGCGGGTGGGGCCGAGCTGCCCGGTGGCGGGTTGAAGGCGTAGATGTCGTCGTCGTTCACGCCGGTGTGCCTTCCACGGTCTTGTAGGGCACGGTGATCGTCACCACGGTGCCGCTGGGCTGGTTCTCGGTGACGGTGAGCGTGGCGCGCGGGCCGTAGAGCAGTTGCAGGCGTTCGCGGATGTTGGCCAGGCCCACGCCGGTGCCGGCGGTGGCGGCCTTGCCGAAGCCCAGCCCGGTGTCGGCCACCGTCACCTGCAGCTTGCCGTGCACGATCTCGGCCTTCAGCTTCAGCGAGCCGCCCTCGGCCTTGGGCTCCAGGCCGTGCTTGATGGCGTTCTCGACCAGGGTCTGCACCATCATCGGCGGGAACTCCGCCGAGAGCAGGCCGTCGGGCACCTGGATGTCGGTGCTCAGGCGCTCTTCCATGCGCACCTTCAGGATCTCCAGGTAGGGGCGGATGACGGCCAGTTCGCGGCCCAGGTCGCGCACACCGTTCTTCCCGTCGCTGTTGGCCTCGCGCATCGTCGGCATGCTGGCACGCAGCAGCGCGATCAGGTTCTTCTGCATCTGGCTGGCGCGGGCCGGGTCGGTCTCGATCAGGTGGTCGATGCTGGCCAGGGTGTTGAACAGGAAGTGCGGTTCCACCTGGGCCTGCATGGCCGCCATGCGCGCTTCCACCACCTGGCGCTTGAGCGATTCGGCCTCGGCCGTCTCGGTGGCCTGCGCGGCCTTCACCTCGGCCTGGATGCGGCCCTTGTAGGTGTACTTCAGGATCGCCGAGCCCAGCACCCACAGCAGGGTGAACTGCATCATGAAGTCGCCGATGCCCACGCGCGTGGTGCGCGTGGTGGGGCCGCGGATGTCTTCGGTGAGCGTCTCGATGGTCTGTTCGGCGTCGCGGCGTGCCTGCTCGGCGTCGCGGGTGGCCTGTTCGGCATCCTGGCGTGCCTCGCGCACGGCGGCGTCCATCTCGCGCCGGGCTTCTTCCAGGGCTTCGCGCACCGCCTCCGCCACCGGTCCCGGCGGCACGCTGATGCGCACATCGCCGGCCGCCGACGCCGCGGCCGACGCCGCCTGCGCTGCGGCTGGCTTCTTGGGCGTGATGCGCACGCCGTCCTTGCCTATGCTGATGTCGATGCCGTCCTTGTCGCCGTCCTTGGGCAGCTCGATGTGCACGCCGGGCGACGGCGCACCGGGCGCCTCGGGTGCCTTGGGTGCCTTGGGCGGCTTCACGGGCGGCGGCGGCAGCACCGGCCGGGTGACGATGCGAACGTGAGGCTCGATCTTCTCGGTGAAGGTCCAGGTGAAGGGCGGCATGTCGTGCACGATGGCGACGACGACGATGAGCCCGAACGCCAGCACGATGAAACGCTTCCAGGTGATGCTCACCAGCCAGGCCCCGTAGGCGTGGAAGGCGCGCACCGCGGCCGACGAAAAGCGCTGCCAGCGGTCTTGCCAGACTGCGGTGGGCTTGGGGTCGGGTGCGGTGGCATTCATGGGAGTTTCCGGGGCGGATCGGGTGACCGGGGGGGGGGGCTCGGCGGATACGGTGCACTGTACGCAGCGCCGTCGGCGCCGCCAGCGCCGGTCGATGCGGTGCGGCCCCGGAACGACAGGATGCAGCGGCTGCCGACGAGCCGGCGGGAACTTTTCCGCCGCCGGCATCCAATAGACAGCAATCCCTCGCCGCACCGTCCCCACCCGACCGCCTGCCCTTGCCCCGGCCCATGATGCTCTTCGTGCCCTGGAACCGCCCCCACCGCCTGGCCGCGGTGGACAGTGCCGTCCTCGTCGCACGGCTGGCCGAGGGCGAGGCGGCGGCGCTGGACGAGCTCTACCGCCGCGAGGCCGGGCCGGTCTACCGCTACGCGCTCGCGCTGGGCGGCAACGCCTCGTGGGCCGCTGATGCCACACAGGAAGCCTTTGTCGCCCTGGCGAGCCGACCGCAGGGGTTCGACGCCGCGCGCGGCACGCTCGGCGCCTACCTGGCGGGTGTGGCCCGGCACGCGCTCGCGGCGCAGTGGCGCGCGCAGCGGCAGGAAACGCCACTGGACGAGGGCGACGACGACGCGCTGGAGGCCGCCGCGCTGTCACCCGAACAACTTCTGGTGCAGGTGCAGGACGGCGCGCAGGTGTGGTCGGCACTGCGCCGGCTGCCGCCGCCCTTTCGAGAGGCCCTGGTGCTGGTGGACCTGCAGGAACGGCCCTATGCCGAAGCCGCCCAGATCGCGGGCGTCGAGATCAACACGCTGCGCACCCGGCTGCACCGGGCGCGCCAGAAGCTCGCGGCGCAGTTGGGCGCCGCGGGCGGGAGCCGAGGATGAAGTCACCAGACGATGGGGCGCTGCCGCTGCGCGAGGTGTTGCGGCAGGCGGGCGCCGAACTGCGGGATCAGGCGCCGCCGGTGGCGCTGCAGGCACGTGTGCAGGCCGCGGTGGCGGCGGTGTCGCGCCCGGTGCCGGCAAAGACCCTGCCGGCGGGCGGACGCAGCTCTTGGCATGTCTCCTGGCTCTGGCCAGGTGGTGCGGTCATCGCCTGCTTGCTGGTGGCCTCGGTGCTGATGCGCCTGCCGCCGCCCTTGCCTCTGGGGGTGGACGAGGGGCTGCGCGTCGGCGAGTTCGTGCCCGTGGCACCGGCGGAGCGCTGGCCGCAGGGCAGCGCTGCGGCCTGGCTGGTGGGCACCGAACTGCAGCGCGAGCGCCTGCCCGCGCTGGGCCTGCCTTACGACCCGGGGCGCGCGGGCGACACCGTGCGTGCCGAACTGCTGTTGCACCCGTCCGGCGAAGTCCTGGCGGTGCGACTGCTCAACTGACCCCCTGTTGACGGACGAAAGGACATCGCCATGAACCGAGCCCGAATCTCAATCGCGCGCAAGGCGCTGCTGCTGGGCGGCCTGGCCAGCCTGGGGAGTCCGGTGCATGCGCAGGCCACCGTGCTCCCCGCGACCGAGGCCCCCGGCCCAGCGGCACTGCAGCTGGCGCAGGCCGAGGTCGAACGCCGCATCTTCATCGGCGAAGGTGCTGCCTTTGCCGGCGGCGCCGAGGCCGGTGGTGGGCGCGTGGTCAAGGGCGCACCCTACTGCGCTGACGCCGAGCACGAGACCGTGCAGTGGCTGGCCGACGGCAGCGGCGGTGCGCCCAACCGCATCACGCGCACGACCCGCACGCGCCTGTGCCGCGACGGCGAAGGCCGCACCCGCCAGGAGTTCGAGCGCAACGGTCGCCCGGTGGTCTACCTGCGCGACCCGCAGACGCGAGAAAGCTGGGTGCTCGACCCCGAGCGCAAGACGGCCCGCCGCCTGGGCGACGGCCGTCACGACGTCCCCGAGCCGGCCGCCTGGCGCGAGTACGGCGAACGGATGCGCGAGTGGGCGCGCGGCCTGGGCGAGCGTGTGCGGCCGGGCAGTGCAGGCGTGAACGCCACGCCGCCGGCACCACCCATTCCGCCTGCACCGCCCACGCCGGTGATCATCCATGGCGAATCTGGTGCGCCGGACGGCGAGCGCCGCGTCGAGGTGGAGATCATCCGCGTGCCGCGCGACGGCGCAGCCGGCGCGGCGGGCGACGGGCCGCTGCCGCCCTCCGCCGTGCAGTGGCGTTCGCAGGTGCTGGGACCGCGGGGCCCCGGCACGGTGACCCCGCTGCCGGCGCGCGACATCGAAGGCCTGCGCGCCAGCGGCGAACGCACGACCTGGGTGATCGAGACGGGCAAGGTGGGCAACGAAAAGCCGATCCAGATCACGCGCGAGGTCTGGACCTCGCCCGACTTGATGGTCACGCTGCAGTCCCGCGACTTCGACCCGCGCAGCGGCGAGGTGAACTACCGGCTGAAGAACCTGAAGCGCGGTGAGCCCGACGCCGCGCTGCTGCGCGTGCCGGCCGACTACGGAAAGCCGGCGCGGCCCGCAGCGCGGGCTTCGGGGGCGACCGGCTGAACTCGGCATTGGCTCCGCCGGTCAGAGCCTGCCACGGCAAGCGGGACAGCCCGCGGCGGAAGTGTCTCAGCCGAAGAGCTTGCCGCGTGCCGCGCTGGTGATGGCCGCCACGCACGGGTGTCGGATGCGCCGCTCGACGGAAATGGCGTAGAAGTCCTCTACCAGGTCGCTGCTGCGGCCCAGAGCTTCGACGCCGAACTGCGCGCAGACCTCGGCCTCGACCACGGCCGGCGCGATGAACACGCCGCGTCCCTCGCGCCCGAAGGCCTGCATCAGCGCGCTGTCGTTGAACTCGGCCACGATGCGCGGTCGCAGGCCGTGTTGCGCCAGCCAGGTGTCGAGCAGCGGCCGGACCGACGAACTGCCGCCCGGCACCAGCATCGGCGCGTCGTTCAGGCACTGCGGGAACTCGCCCTTCAGCTGCGCGCGCAGGGCCGGGGTGCACAGGAAGCTCATCGGCGAACTGCCCAGCGGGTGGTTGAAGGCCTTCACGCTCAGGCGGCTGGTCAGCGGTTCGTCGGAGAGCACGAGATCCAGCCGATGCAGCGCCAGCTGCGCCATCAGGGTGTCGAACTGGCCTTCGACGCACACCAGGCGCACCTGCTGCGGCAGGTCGAGTGCCGGCGCGAGCAGCCGGTAGGCCACGGATTTGGCCAGCACGTCCTCGATGCCGACGCGGAACTCCAGCGTTGCCGTGCTGCCATTGCCGCGTTCGCGCATGGCCGTCTCGAGCTCACCGCCGAGGGCAAAGATGTCGTCGGCATAGCGCAGAGCGACGCGGCCGTCGTCGGTCAATTCGAGGTTTCGGCCGCGCTTGCGGAACAAACGCCGTCCCAGGCGGTCTTCCAGCAGCTTGATCTGCGTCGACAGCGTCTGCGGGGTGGTGTGCAGTTGCTCGCCGGCGCGCACCACGCCCCCCGCCTTCGCGGTGACCCAGAAATAGTAGAGGTGCTTGAAGTTCATTGGTGTCTTGCAATGATGCGTTTTTTGCGAATGAATTTTCTCAAAACTTCGAATTTACGTGTGACCTGGATGACCCTACATTGATCGGGTTCGTTGCCCCCTTTTCCCACTTCAGTCAAGGAGAACCACATGCGCATGAGCACCAAGGGTCGCTTCGCCGTAAACGCCCTCATCGACCTCGCGCTCCGCGAGGCCGCCGGCCCGGTGGCCCTGGCGACCATCAGCGCCCGCCAGCAGGTGTCGCTGTCCTACCTGGAGCAGCTCTTCAGCCGCCTGCGCCGTGACGGCATCGTCGAGAGCACGCGCGGCCCCGGCGGCGGCTACACGCTGGGCCGACCGCCGGCGCAGATCACGGTGGCCGACATCGTCACCGCCGTCGACGATCCGCTGGAAAACGTCGAGGGCGAAAATGTCGCCGATGGACTGTCGCAGGCACTGTGGCTGCGTCTGAACGCCACGATGCTGCAGCACATGGCCACCATCACGCTGGAAAGCCTGGTCGACGAGCAGAAGGCCCAGGGTGCCACCGTGGAAGCCAAGCCGGTCCGCCGCGCCATTGCGCCGCAACCCGTGGCGCGGCCGCCGCGCACGACGGCGCCGAATTCGGTTTTCGCCTTCGGGCGCTCGTTTGCCCGCTGACGGACCTCGAACTCGACAAGACACAAGGGCCGCATCAGCGGCCCTTGTTCATCGTGGATGGCAAGCCGCCGAGGCGGCCTTCATCACTTGTAGAGCACCTCTGGCAGCCACAGCCCGATGGCCGGGAACTGGTACAGCAGCACGATCGCGATGATCTGGATGCCCATGAAGGGCAGCATGCCGGCGAAGATCTGGTTCAGCGTCACGTGCGGCGGGCTCACGCCCTTCAGGTAGAAGGCCGCCATCGCCACTGGCGGGCTGAGGAAGGCGGTCTGCAGGTTCAGCGCCACCAGCAGGCCGAAGAACAGCGGGTCGACGCCGAAGTTGTCGAGCAGCGGGATGAAGATGGGCATGAAGATCACGATGATCTCGGTCCATTCCAGCGGCCAGCCCAGGATGAAGATGATCACCTGGCTCAAGACCAGGAACTCGGTCTTGCTGAGGTTCATCGACATGACCCAGTGCTCGACCAGTTCCTGCCCGCCCAGCAGCGCGAACGCGGCCGAGAAGATGGCGCTGCCCACGAAAAGCCAGCACACCATGGCGCTGGTCTTGGCGGTGAGAAAGACGCTTTCCTTGAGCATCGTCAGATTGAATTGCCGATAAGCCACCGCCAGCAGGAAGCCGCCGAACGCGCCCACAGCGGCCGCCTCGGTGGGTGTGGCCAGGCCCATCACGATGCTGCCCAGTACGGCCAGGATCAGCACCACCAACGGGAAGAAGCTGGACAGCAGCATCTTGAAGATCTCGAGCCGCTGGAAACTGAGCAGCGCATAGAACGCCACCATCGCCAGCGCGCCCACACCCAGGCCGATCCAGAAGCCGCGGGTGGGTGGTGTGCGTTCGGCCGCCACCTCGGGTGCAACGGGCGTCGCGCTGGTGCTTGCTCCGGCGGGCTCCTGCAGGCCGCTCGGCGCCGGCGCGGAGGCGGCACCGGGCTCCTGCAAACCGCTGGCAGGGGGTTCCTGCAAGCTGGTGCCAGCGGCGGGGGGCTCTTGCAGGCCGCCACTGGCTGCAGCAGGTTCCTGCAAACCGCCGGAAGGAGGTTCTTGCAGGCCGCCACCCGACGACTTCTCGGCCGCCTCGGCGCCAGCCGGCTCGGCCATCTCGCTGCCCATGGGGGCCATCGTCGCCACCGGCTCGGCGGGGCGCGTATTCATGTGCCAGCTGAAAGCGGTGACGGCGCCAAACACCAGCAAGGGCAGCAGCGCCACACCCAGTTGCTTCAGCAGGTAGCCGGCGGCCACGCCCTGGTTGGCCGGGCCCTTCAGGCCACCCGTCAGCGCTCGCAGCAGCGCGGGTAACGCGGTGTTGGAGATCTGCTGCGAGACCTGTGCGGTACCGCTGGGCAGCGGCACGAAGCGGTCGGCCATCGACAGCGGCGGCATCAGGTTGGGCTTGAGCTTGGCCAGCAGGACGATGTAGATGACGTACATGCCGGCCAGCATCAGGCCAGGAAACAGGGCGCCGGCATAGAGCTGCACCACCGAGACCCCGGCCGTGGCACCGTAGACGATCAACATCACCGAGGGCGGGATCAGGATGCCCAGGCAGCCGCCGGCGGTGATGGCGCCGGCGCCGACGCGCACGTCGTAGCCGCCCTTGATCATCTGCGGGAAGGCCAGCAAGCCCATCAGCGTGACCACCGCGCCGACGATGCCCGTGGCGGTGGCGAACACCGCGCAGGTGAAGATGGTGGCCACCGCCAGCGAGCCGGGCACCCGTGCCATCGCCAGGTGCAGGCTCTTGAACAGCTTCTCGATCAAGTTGGCGCGTTCGACGAGATAGCCCATGAACACGAACAGCGGGATCGAGATGAGCACGTCGTTGCCCATGATCTTGAAAGCGCTCTGCACCATCAGCGTCAGCGTCTTCGAGGTGTTTTCCTCGTAGGCGACCCAGGTGAAGATCATGCCCATGCCCATCAGCGTGAACGCCGTCGGGAAGCCCAGCATGATGGCCACCACCACCAGGCCCAGCATCATCAGGCCCAGGTGGCCGTTGGTGATCTTGGGTGCCATGAGCAGCATCGTGGCGGTGCCAGCGATGATCAGCCCCATGATGATGAAGCCGAACCAGAGTTCCTTGCGGATCTTCACTTGGCGGCCTCCTGCTTGACCAGGATGGCGTCGAGCTTGGCGATGTCCTCGTCCTTCACGTGCACCATGGCCTTGAGTTTTTCGACGTCGACTTCCTCCACGTCCTGCTCCCGTGACGGCCACGCGCCGTCACGGATGCACAGCAGGCAGCGCACGATCTCGACGACGCCCTGCAGCAGCAGCATGCCGCCGGCCAGCGGGATGATGAACTTGAAGGGGTAGATGGGGATCGGCGTGGCGCTGAAGGTGCTCTCGCGGATGGCCATCGATTCATTGGCAAAGGTCCAGCCGGCCCAGGTCATGGCCACCACGCCGGGCAGGAAGAAGACGAAGTACAGCAGCAGGTCCCACATGGCCTGCGTCTTCGGTTTGAAGAAGCTGTACAGCACGTCGCCGCGCACATGGCCGTTCTTGGCCAGCGTGTAGGCGCCGGCCATCATGAAGATGCTGCCGTACAAGATGATCTGCACGTCGAGCGCCCAGTCGTGGGGCGCATTCAGCACGTAGCGCGAGAACACCTCCCAGGTGATCATCAAGGTGAGGGCCACGATGAGCCAGGAGAAGATCTGTCCCAGCCAGGTGGACACACGGTCTACGCGCAGCAACAGGCTCTGCATCGGGCTTACTCCAGACGGAAAACAGGGACATCTGTTCAAGAAGAAGGGCCACCGGCCTTGCAGCAGCGGTGGCCCTGGGGGGCGGGCAATGGCTGGTCAGGCCTTCTTGGCCGGAGCGCGGAAGTAGTGGTTCCAGGCCATCTTGAAGTCGACCATGTAGTCGTTCTGCCAGGCGCCAGCACGCTGGGCAAAAACGCGCTGGCTTTCCATCACCTTGGCAAACAGCGGCTGCTCGGCGGACTTGGCCTTGGTGACCTTGTCCCAGGCAGCCAATTGCGCCCGCAGGATCGCGTCGGGTGTCTTGAAGAAGTTGACCTTGTCCTTGGTCTTCAGCTCGATGTAGTCCTGGCTGTTGCGCTGGATGGCCTTCCACGACATGTCGGCGCTGGCGGCCTGCACGGCGTAGTCGATGACCGACTTCAGCTCGCCCGGCAGCGCATCGTACTTGCCCTTGTTGAAGAGGATCTCGAACTGCTCGCCACTCTGGTGGAAGCTCTGCAGCATGCAGTTCTTCACCACGTCGGCAAAGCCCAGCAGGCGATCGGAACTGGCATTGTTGAACTCGGCCGCGTCGATGAGGCCGCGGTCCAGCGCCGGCACGATCTCGCCGCCGGGCAGCGGGTTCACGGCGGTGCCGAGTTCCTTGAACACGTCGACCGCCAGGCCCACGGTGCGGAACTTCAGGCCCTTCATGTCCTCGACCTTGGCGATCGGCTTCTTGAACCAGCCCAGCGGCTGCGTCGGCATCGGGCCGTACACGAAGGACACGACGTCGATGTTCAGGCTCTTGTAGATCTCTTCCAGGATGGCCTTGCCACCACCGTAGTAGTGCCACGACAGCACCATGTTCGGGTCCATGCCGAAGGCCGGGCCGGAACCCCAGAGCGCCAGCGCGTTGCTCTTGCCATAGTGGTAGGCCAGCACGCCGTGGCCGCCGTCGAGCGTGCCCTTGTTGACGGCGTCCAGCAACTGGAAGGCCGGCACCACCGAGCCCGAAGGCAGCACTTCGATCTTCAGGCGGTTGCCCGCCATGTCGTTCACCTTCTTGGCGAAGTCGTTGGCGTACTCGTGGAAGATGTCCTTGGAGGGCCAGGTGCTCTGGAAGCGGAAGGACACGGTCTGCGCCGACGACACCATCGGGGTGCCCAGCGCTCCCGCGCCCAGGGCGCCTGCGGTGGCGGACTTCAGGAATCTGCGGCGCGGTGCCGGCTTCAGGGCTTCGGTCATGACGATGGGTCTCCGTTGATTTGAGGCTGGGCGTGCCGGGATCGACTGTCGATGCCAACACACCCCGATAGTCTCTCGCCGGCAAATGGCGTGTGGCAAGTCGGTCTTACCCGAGCTTGCGGCCATGCCGGTCGAAGCTGTTTTGACCCTGCTGCACGCAGTGCAGGGCAATTGGTCTGGCTTGGGCTCGCTGGCCCGGTGGCGCCGGCGTCGAGCGGCTCTGGAACAATCGCTGGCGGTGCGGCGAAGCGCGCCGGGTTCATTCACGAGGCCTGAGCCCATGACAACCGAAAACTCCGAACGGCCGGTTCCTGCCCACCTGACCCGCGATCACCTGGCCTCGGGGCGCGTCGACATCGTCGGCTACTGCGAGCAGCGGCTGGCCGAGGCGAAAGCTGTCGACGCTGCGGTCCACGCCTTCGCCAGCCTCGACGAGCGCGTGATCCGCCTGCAGGCCGAGCGTCTGCAGGCCATGGGCGCCACGGGTGCGCTGCTGCCTGCGATGTACGGCGTGCCGGTGGCCATCAAGGACATCATCGACACCACCGACTTCCCGACCGCGTGCGGCAGCCCCATTCATCAGGGGCGTTATGCCGAGGCCGACGCCACCGTGGTGCGTCGCCTGCGCGCCGCCGGCGCGGTGATCTTCGGCAAGACCGTCACCACCGAATTCGCCACCTTGCACCCCGGGCCCACGCGCAACCCGCACAACCTGGAACACACGCCCGGCGGTTCGTCCAGCGGTTCGGCCGCTGCGGTGGCGGCCGGCGTCGTGCCGTTGGCCGTGGGCACGCAGACCAACGGTTCGATGCTGCGGCCGGCGTCGTTCTGCGGCGTCTATGGCTACAAGCCGACGCTGGGGCTGCTGCCACGCACCGGCGTGTTCCCGCAGTCACCCTCGCTCGACCAGATCGGCGTCTTCGCGCGCTGCATCGAAGACTTGGCCTGGGCGGTCGAGCCGATGTCGGGCGACGACGGCCACGACAGCGCCAGCCTGGGGCTCGCGCCAAAGCCGCTGCTGTCGGTGTGCTGCAGCGAGCCGCTCGTGACGCCGCGCTTGTGCTTCGTCAAGACGCCGTGGTGGTCGCAGGTCGACGAGGAAGCGCGCGTGGCCTACGACGGCTTCATCGAGCGCATGCAGGGCCTGGTGACCGTGGTCGACATGCCCGCCATCGCCCTGCAGACGCCGCAGTGGATCACCACCGTCAACGAGGCCGAGCTCGCCTTTGCGCTGCAGCGCGAGTTTCGGCAGCACGCCGAAGCGCTGAGCCCCGGGCTGCGCCAGCGGGTGGAGCGCGGCACGGCCATCCCGGTGCTCGATTACCTGAACGCCAAGAGCCGCATGCCCGAAGTGGCCCGCGCCTTCGATGCGCACTTCGCCGAGTTCGACGCCATCCTCTGCCCGGCCGCGCTGGGCGCGGCGCCCAAGGGCCTGGCCAGCACCGGCAACCCGATCATGCAGACGGTATGGAGTTTCAGCGGCCTGCCCGCGGTGTCGCTGCCGCTGCTGACACTTTCGAGCGGCATGCCGCTGGGCGTGCAGGCCGTGGCCAGGCGCCACGACGACGCCCGCCTGCTGCGCACGGCGCGCTGGCTGGTGCGGGAGTACGCTGAACGCGGCCGCGCCTGAAGGCGCTGGGCCGTCACCGATTCACTTCACGGTCGCCGGCCCTCCACCTGCACCACCAGCCGCACGCGGTTGGCGACGAAGGGCAGGCCGAAGGTGGCGCCGAAGTCGCTGCTCAGCAGTTCACCCTCGAAGTCGCCGCCGCACACTTGCACGGGTGGGCCATCGACCCGGTCGGTGCGACAGGCATAGCGCAGCGCCGTCAGCGTCAGCGTCAGCGGCTGGCTCACGCCGCGCCAGATGAATTCGCCCCGCAGCGGGACCACCCGCGTTCGCCAGGCTGATATCGCCGCGCCCAGCGGCCGGGTCGAGCGTAACGCTGCCGTTCACCGGGCCGATGCGGCCGCGGATCGTCGAGGTGCCGAAGTGCAGCACCTCGAAGTGCACCCAGATGTGCGCGGGATTGAGTGTGAAGGTCAGTGGCTGCGCCGCAACCGGCAGAGCGGTGGCCAGCCACAGGGCCAGACCCAGGAGCACGCGCGGCGACACGGTCGGCGTCATGTAATCACCTTGCCCGACCTGCGCCGCGACCGTGGCCCTTGCGGGCGCCGGCCTTACTGCTTGAACGCTTCCACCTGCACCAGCAGGCGCACGTTGTCGGGCGCGAAGTCGGGCAGGCCATAGCCGATGCCGAAGGCGCTGCGCTGGATCGTGGCCTCGAAGTCGCCGCCACAGGCCTCGCGCTTGACGAAGGGGTTCATGTAGCAGTTGAAGTTGGTGGCCTTCAAGGTCACGGGCTGGGTCTTGCCCATCAGCGTCAGGGTGCCGGCCACGGCGGTGACCTTGTCGCCGCTGAAGCTGAACTGGTTGCCGACGAACTTCGCGGTCGGGAACTTGGCGACGTCGAAGAGATCGGCGCTCTTCAGGTGACCGTCGAAAGGCGCCACGCCGGTGTTGACGGACGCCATGTCGATGGTGATCTCGACCTTGCCCGTCTTCGCGGCGCGGTCGATGGTCACGCTGCCGTCCTTCTTGTCGAAGCGGCCGCGGATGGTGGACGTGCCGATGTGCAGGATCTCGAAGGACGCGAAGGTGTGCGTCGGGTCGATGGCATAGGTGGCGCTCTGGGCGTGTGCGCTGCCGAAGACGGCGGTAAGCAGGGCGGCGGTGATCAGGGTCTTGGTCATGGTGGTCGAGGGGTTCGTGATTGACGGGGGAAGGGACCGGAAACGGGTGGGGCTCACAGCGGCGCCAGGCCGGTGAACTGGAGCTTGAAGCGGATCTGCACCTCATCGGCCAGCAGCGAGGTGTCGGTCCACTCACCTTCGCCGACCTTGTAGGCCAGACGCTTGATCACGAAGCTGCCGCTGGCGGTGCTGACGAGCGCGGCGCCAGTACCGGCCTGCGTCACCTGCACCGGTACGCTGACGTCGCGCACGACGCCCTTGATCGTCAGCTTGCCGGCCACGTCGAAGCGGCCCGACCCGGTGGCCTTGATGGCGGTGCTCTGGAAGCTGGCCTGCGGAAACTTCGCCACGCTCAGCCAGATGGGCTTGGGCACCTCGGCGTCGAGTTCGGCGCTGCCGAAACGGGCGCTGCCGGTGTCGATGCCGAAGACAACGCTGCCGGTGTCGGGCTTCTTCGGGTCGAGCTTGACCTGCGCCATGAACTTGCCGAATTTGCCTTCCACCGGCACGCCCATCTGGCGCGTCGTGAAGGCGATTTCGCTGCCGGCAAGTCGAAGCATCGCAAGGCTTGGCTGGGCGAGGGCGGGCTGGACCAGCGCGCCCAGCAGGGCGGCGGCGAGGGTCAGCGTGAGCAGGAGGCGGGAAGAAATGGGGGACATCACTCGAACTCGTATTCAGTATTGGCCCGGGCGTGTCAGGCACGGCCGGGCTGCATGCGGCGCAGCAGCCCGTCGCGGTCGATGAGCTGATGCTTCAGCGCGCCGGCCACGTGCAACAGCACGACGGCCGCTAGCCCCTGGGCCAGCCCGCCGTGCCAGGGCTTCAGCGCCTCGGCCAGCTCACGGTCGACCGGCACGAAGTCGGGCAGCGGCAGCACGCCGAAGAGCATGATGGGAAAGCCCGCCGCCGAGCTGTAGGTCCAGCCCATCAGCGGCACGGCGAAGAACAGGGCGTAAAGCGCCAGGTGCGCGCCATGCGCGGCGCGGCGCTGCCACGTGGGCATCGGCAGGTGGGCCGGCGGGCGGTGCGTCAGGCGCCACAGCAGGCGCGCGGCCGACAGCGCCAGGATCAGCACGCCGGCCCACTTATGCCAGTTGTAGAGCTTCAGCCGCGTCGCCGAGAAGGGCAGGTCGACCATGTAGGTGCCCACCGCGAAGCTGCCGACGATCACCAGCGCCAGCAGCCAGTGCAGGGCGATGGCGGTGCCGGTGTAGCGCGTCGGGTTGGGGGCCGTGTTCATGCTGCAGTGCAGTATCCGGCCCCGCAGCCGGCCCGCCGTTCAAGCCATTTGACCGCGTCAGACTGCGCAGGCGAACAGGGCGGCGCCAATTGCAGCCGCCTCGGCGGGTGCGAAGAGGCCGTGGCGCAGGCCAAAGTCCAGCGTCACAAGTGCGGCGTCGACCGTCATCGTGTCACCGGCGGCCAGGGCCAGCGCGTCGGCCACGGGCAGAAGGCGGAAGCCGGCGACTTCGCCGTCGTGGTTGTGCGGGGCCCAGTCGGGGGGCAGCGCCAGGTCCCAGGCGTGCAGGTCTTCGAGCTGGCGACCCTCGGCGATGTCGCGGTGCAGGCGCAGCACGCGGCCGGGTCGCGCGGGCTGCAGCGCCGCGGGCGCCAGGCCGGCTTCTTCCATCGCTTCGCGCACCAGGGCCTCGAAAGGCGACTGGCCCGCGGGCACGCCACCGCCGACGAGGTTGTCGAAGAGGCCGGGGTCGGTGGGCTTGGTGAACGAGCGCTGCGCGATCCACAGCCGTTGCGGCCGGCCATCGGCGCCGGCCACAAATCCGTTGAGGTGGGCGCCCAGCGTCAGCGTGCCCCAGAAGCGCGCGGCGGCGCGCTCCATCAGTGCCAGCGGTTCGCGCGTATCGCGGTCGAGCAGCGGAAAGCTCTCGTCGCGCCAGGCACGGATCAGGCCCTGCGCGCGCAGCGCCTTGTGCATCTCGGCGAGTGCGGCGTCGCGGTCCTCGGCGACGAGCGCCACGCCTGCGTCGGCGATGGTCACATGTGCAGGCCAGGCCCGGAGGGCGCCCAGGTGCGCACGCGACACCGAACCCACGCACCGAGCGGCGACGAAGAAGGGCACACGCGCCGTCGCGTCGGCTGCTTGCGCTGCGGCGACGGCGGGCCAGCTCACCGGTCGAGCGGCGTGAACTCGGCGAACGGCTGCTGCGCTTCGGCCAGTTGCGACAGTTTCACGTGTTCGCAGGCGGCGTCGAACTCCGCCCATAACGCCTGCACCTCGGGGTGGGCGTGTGCGGCCGTGATCGCTGCAGACGAGGCCCATTCGAAGGCCTCGACCAGCGTGCCGTCGGCGGCCTGCAGCAGGGTGGGCGCTCGGTCGGTGGCCAAGCCGAGGCGTTGCAGGGTCGGCACGTGTCTGCGCACCATGTCGAGCAGCGCGGCTGCCATGCCTGGCCGCGGGCGGTAGCAGGCAATCACGGCGCGCGGCGGCGCTTCGTCGTGAACGTGGCCGGCTTCGGCCCCCAGCACCAGGCGGTGGCCGCCGGGCGCCTGCAGCACCATCTCGCGCAGGCCCCAGGGCTGGTCGGTGGGCGGCTGCAGCACGGTGGCGCCCTGCGCCAAGGCATGGGCGTGCAACGCGTCGATGTCGTGGCCGACGTGCAGGCGCGTGGCGCCGCAGGGCACGATGGGGCCATCGTGGCGCGACAGGTGGATGTGGATGGGCACGCCCCAGCTCCCGTCGCCGGCCCTCACGCGGCCATGCCGTGCCACCGGTTCGCCGATGAGGAAGTCCAGTTCGAAGCCGAGCACGCGCACGAACCAGTCTGCCGCGGCGGCCACGTCGGGCACCGGCAGCACCGGCTGCAAGCCGTGGAGCTGGTGGTGCTTGGCGAGCGCGGCCATGATCAGGCGGCTTGCTTCAGCTCACCGGCGCGCCAGCGAGACATCAGCGCATCCCACTTCGGCCGCGCCGCCTTGAGGTGCCGCTCCTTCACATGGCCGTAACCGCGGATCTCTTCCGGGATGCGCGCGATCTCCACCGCCAGCGCACGGTTGCCGGCGTTCAAGGTCTGCAGCAATTCGTCGATGCAGGCCCGGTATTCGACGATCAGCGCACGCTCCATCTGCCGCTCTGCACTGCGGCCGAAGAAGTCGAGTGCGCCACCGCGCAGGCCCTTCATCTTCGTCAGCAGGCCAAAGGCGCTGCGCACCCAGGGCCCGAAAGGCGACTTCAGCGCTTCGCCCTTGTCGTTCTTCTTCGACAGCCCCGGCGGCGCCAGGTGGTGCACCAGCTTGTAGTCGCCCTCGAACATGCCGGCGACCTTCGCCGTGAAGGCGGCATCGGTGTGCAGGCGTGCCACCTCGTACTCGTCCTTGATGGCCATCAGCTTGAAGAGGTAGCGTGCCACGGCCTCGGTCAGCGCGGTGCCGCCGCCCAGCGGCAATTCCGCCGCGCGTACCTGGTCGACATAGGCCTTGTACGTCGCCGCGTAGGTGGCGTCCTGATAGCCGGTGAGGAAGTCGACGCGTGTCTTCACCATCTCGTCCAGCGACGGCTTCTTGACGAACTGGATCACCTGCTGCGCCTTGAACAGCGCCTGCACCGCGGCGAGGTCGTGCGCGCAGCGCCGGCCCCACTCGAAGGCCGCCTTGTTGTTGTCGATCTGCACGCCGTTCAGTTCGATGGCGCGCATCAGCGCGGCATGGCCCAGCGGCACACGCCCCTGCTGCCATGCGTAGCCCAGCATCAGCGGGTTGGTGTAGATGCTGTCGCCCAGCAACTGCGTGGCCACGGTTTCGGCGTCGAAGGCGCCGACCAGCGCCTCGCCGACGCTGGCACGCACGGCGGCCTCGCAATTGCCGCCCGGGAACTTCCAGTCGGGGTTCTTCACGAAGCCCGCCGTCGGGGTGCCGTGGGTGTTCAGCGCCACGAAGGTGCGGCCCTGCTGCATCACCGCCAGCGTGTACTTCGACGCGCCGACGATGCTGTCGCAGGCGATGACGAGGTCGGCCTGCGCGGTGTCGACCTTGGTCGTGAAGATGGCCTCGGGGCGGTTGGCGATCTGGATGTGGCTCCAGGTGGCGCCGCCCTTCTGCGCCAGCCCGCCGGCGTCCTGCGTCACGACGCCCTTGCCTTCCAGGTGCGCGGCCATGCCCAGCAGGCTGCCGATGGTGATGACACCCGTGCCGCCGACGCCGCCGACCACGATGCCCCAGGCGCGTTCGGCCAGCGGCAGCGTCGGTTCGGGCAGTGGCGGCAGGCCGGCGAGGTTGCCCTTCTGTTCCTTCTTCGGCTTCTTCAGCTGCCCACCTTCGACGGTGACGAAGCTCGGGCAGAAGCCCTTCACGCAGGAGTAGTCCTTGTTGCAGCTGTTCTGGTTGATGCGGCGCTTGCGGCCGAATTCGGTTTCCACCGGCTCGACGCTGAGGCAGTTGCTCTGCACCGAACAATCTCCGCAGCCTTCGCACACCAGCTCGTTGATGATCACGCGCTTCTCGGGGTCGGCCATCTTGCCGCGCTTGCGGCGCCGGCGCTTCTCGGTGGCGCAGGTCTGGTCGTAGATGATCGCCGTCACGCCCTTGATTTCGCGGAATTCACGCTGGATGCGGTCGAGTTCGTCGCGGTGGTGCACGGTGACACCGGGCTCCAGGCCGACACCGGCGTACTTCAGCGGTTCGTCGGTCACGATCACGAGCTTGACCACGCCCTCGGCGAGCAGGCTCTTCTGGATCTGGATGACGCTGTGGCCCTCGGGGCGTTCACCCACCTGCTGGCCGCCGGTCATCGCCACGGCGTCGTTGTAGAGCAGCTTGTAGGTGATGTTCACGCCCGCGGCGATGCTCTGGCGGATGGCCAGGCTGCCGCTGTGGAAGTAGGTGCCGTCGCCCAGGTTGGCGAAGACGTGCGTGTCCTTGGTGAACGGCGACTGCCCGACCCAGGCCACACCTTCGCCGCCCATCTGGCTGAAAGTGCTGGTGCTGCGGTCCATCCAGGTGGCCATGTAGTGGCAGCCGATGCCGGCCAGCGCGCGTGAACCCTCGGGCACACGCGTGCTGGTGTTGTGCGGGCAGCCGCTGCAGAACCAGGGTGCACGCTCGCCGGTGTCGGTTCTCATCGCCGCCAGCTGCGCTTCGCGCGCAGCGATGACGGCCAGGCGCTCGTCCATGCGCGCGGCGATGTCGCGTTCGACACCCAGTTTCTTCAGCCGCTTGGCGATGGCCTTGGCGATGATCGCCGGCGTGAGGTCGGCCTTGGCGCGCAGCAGCCAGTTGTCGGTGGGGTTGGGGCGGCTCCATTCGCCGCCCGCACCGCCTTCACCTTCGGTCTCGTCGAACTTGCCCAGCACGTTCGGGCGCACGTCGGGGCGCCAGTTGTAGAGCTCTTCCTTGATCTGGTATTCGATGACCTGGCGCTTCTCCTCGACGACCAGGATCTCGTGCAGCCCCTGAGCGAAGTCGCGCGTGATGGTGGCGTCCAGCGGCCACACGACGTTGACCTTGTGCAGGCGAACGCCGAGCCGGCGGCAGGTGTCGTCGTCCAGCCCCAGGTCGGCCAGCGCCTGGCGCGTGTCGTTGTAGGCCTTTCCGCTGGCGATGATGCCGAAGCGGTCGTGGGTGCTGCTGATGATGTTGTGGTTGAGCTTGTTGGCGCGCACATACGCCAGCACGGCGTACCACTTGTAGTCCATCAGCCGCGCTTCCTGCTCCAGAGGCGCATCGGGCCAGCGGATGTGCAGGCCGCCGGGAGGCATCGCGAAGTCTTCTGGCATCACGACCTTCACACGGTCGGGGTCGACGATCACCGACGACGACGACTCGACGACCTCCTGGATCGTCTTCATGCCGCTCCACACGCCGCTGAAACGGCTCATCGCGAAGGCGTGCAGGCCCATGTCGAGGATGCCCTGCACGTCGCTCGGGAAGAACACCGGCAGGCCGCAGGCCTTGAAGATGTGGTCGCTCTGGTGCGCGGCGGTGGAGCTTTTCGCCACGTGGTCGTCGCCGGCAATCGCGATCACGCCGCCGTGCTTGGCGGTGCCGGCCATGTTGGCATGCTTGAAGACGTCGCTGCACCGGTCGACCCCCGGGCCCTTTCCGTACCAGATGCCGAACACGCCGTCGTACCTCTTCGTGGCGGGGTAGAGGTCGAGCTGCTGCGTGCCCCACACCGCGGTGGCGCCGAGTTCTTCGTTGACGCCGGGCTGGAAGACGATGTGGTTCTGGGCCAGGTGCTTCTTCGCCGCCCACAGCGCCTGGTCGTAGTTACCCAGCGGGCTGCCGCGGTAGCCGCTGATGAAGCCGCCGGTGTTCAGCCCCGTGCGCTGGTCGCGGGCGCGCTGCAACATCGGTAGGCGCACGAGGGCCTGCACGCCGCTCATGAAGGCGCGGCCCGAGGCCAGGCTGTACTTGTCGTCGAGGGTGACGGATTCGAGAGCCTTGCGGACGGCGTCGGGCAGCGGGGCGTTCATGCGGGGCGGGCTCCTGGGGGCGTGCGGCAGTTTAGGGAAAGCGGCCGCGTGTGTCTTTTCCTTTGACGCCCGCTGGCGGCGGCCCGGCGTAGGGAAAATGCCGAGAATCCAGTCCGACGAATCAGCGACACCGGCGCGTTCGAGCTGTAGGTGATGGCCACCGACCTCGACGCCTTCGCGCGCTGGGCCACGCAGACGCTGTTCGAGCTGCCGCACGTGAAGGAAATGCTGACCGGCTTTTCGCTCGACGAGGTGAAGGCCGGCTCGGCCTTGCCGCTGGGGCATCTGGACGGCGGACATTGACGCGTTCGTAGATGCGTGCGTTGGGGCCGGCCAGTGCGCTACCCTTGTCAACCTCGGGCATGCCCCGCAGCCAAACGCCCCGCGTACCCCACACCCCGATGAGCCGCCTGCTCGACCTGTTGCTCGGCACCGAACCCGTGCACCGCGTGCGCATGGCGCAGGCCGGGCTGGCGCTGCTGCTGCTGGCGCCTGGCGTCGTCGGCATGAACTACTACGCCTGGGTTGGCGCGGCGCGGCCGCTGCTCGTGGCCTGGTGGTCGGGGCTCACTCTGCTGGGCATGGCAGTGTTCTACGCACTGCTGCGCAGCGGCTGGTCGCGGCGCTGCATCGACCCCTCGCTGACGGTGGCGCAGATGCTGTTCGCGCTTAGCAGCGGTGCGCTCGCCTACGGGCTGCTGGGCGACGGCCGCGGCGCGGTCTTTCCTATGGTGATGGTCGTGCTGATGTTCGGCATGTTCATCGCGTCGCCGCGCCAGATGCGCTGGGTCAGCGCCTACGCGGTGCTGCTGTTCGGCGCCACGATGGCGCTGATGGCGGTGTGGCGGCCGGCCGACTACCTGTGGACTGTCGAGCTGGGGCACTTCCTGGCCGTGGCCACGATGATGCCCGCGGTGTCGGTGCTGGCGGCACGGCTGTGCAGCATGCGCCAGCGTGCACGGCTGCACCGCGCCGAGCTGGGCCAAGCGCTGTCGCGGCTGCGCGAGCACACCACGCGCGACGAGCTCACCGGCCTGCTCAACCGCCGCCACATGGAAAGGGTGATGGCGCAGGAGCACCAGCGCTGCGTGCGCTCGGGCCAGACCTTCTGCCTCGCCGCGCTGGACATCGACCGCTTCAAGCCCGTCAACGAGGCCCACGGCTACGCGGTGGGCGATGCGGTGATGCGCGCCGTTGCGCAGGAGGCGCTGCGCCACGTGCGGCTGTCGGACATGCTCGCGCGCTGGGGTGGCGACGACTTCGTGCTGATGCTGAGCGACACGCGCGCCGCGCTGGCCCGCGGCGGCCTGGAGCGGCTGGGCCAGAAAGTGGGCGCGCTGCGCATCCTGCACGGCAGTGCAGCAGTGGGCGTGACGCTGTCGGCCGGCCTGGCCGAACATCACGCCGGCGAGACCGTGGTGCAGACACTGGAACGCGCCGAACGCGCCTTGCTTGACGCCAAGGCGCAGGGCACCGGCCGCGTCGTGGTTGCGGTTTGACCTGCACATGACAGCGGCCTGGTCAGCGCGGCTGCCGGCGCGTCACGCCTGGCTGGCACTGGCCGTGGTGGCCGTCTGGGGCACCAACTTTGTCGTCATCAAGCTGGCGCTGGCAGCGCTGCCGCCGCTCTTCCTGGCTCTGCTGCGTTTCACGCTCGCGCTGCTGCCTGCAGTGCTCTTCCTGCCTCGGCCGGCGGTACCGTGGCGGCTGCTGGCGACCTATGGCGTGCTCATCGGCGCCGGGCAATTCGGGCTGCTGTATCTCGCCATCGACGGCCGCATCGCGCCCGGGCTGGCATCGCTGGTGGTTCAGACGCAGGTCTTCTTCACCATCACGCTGGCCATGGCAGCCGACGGTGAACGCATGCGCGCCTACCAGTGGCCGGCGCTGGCGCTGGCCACCGCCGGGATCGCGGTCATCGCGGCCCACACGGGTGGCGACACCACGGTGCCCGGCCTGCTGCTGGTGCTGATGGCGGCGCTGGCCTGGGCCGGCGGCAACCAGGTCGCGCGGCGCATGGGCCGTGTCGACATGCTGGCCATGGTGGTGTGGTCAAGCGCCTTTGCTCTCCCGCCGCTGCTGGCGCTGTCGTGGTGGTTCGAGGGCCCGGCGCGCTGGGCCGCGGGCCTGTCCGCGGCGACGCCGGGGGTGTGGGCCGCGGTGGTCTGGCAGGCGCTGGGCAACACGCTGTTCGGCTATGCGGCCTGGGGCTGGCTGCTGGCGCGCCACCCGGCGGCCACGGTGGCGCCGATGGCGCTGCTGGTGCCGGTGTTCGGCATGGCTGCCTCGGCTTGGTGGCTGGGCGAGGGCCTGCCGGCGTGGAAACTTGGCGCCGCCGCGCTGGTGCTGGCGGGCCTGGCCGTCAACCTGTTCGCGCCGCGGAGGGCCTGAAGACCATGTGGCTGCTGATTGGGGAAGCGCTGCTGGCCGGCGGCCTGCTCGTGTTCATCGTCTGGTGGACGATGTTCTCGGGGCGGCGCCCCGACAAGGATCCTGCCGACCACCCCGCCGACGCTCGTGACGACGACCCGCCGCGCTGAGCGTCGGCCGCGGCCGACGGCTCAGTTGCCTTCGCGCAGACCGGGGCCGAACTCTTTCGGCGGCCACAGGAAGGACGCTGGCTGCCGGCGCAGCCGCCGCCACAGCGCGCTGCCGATGCGCCGGCGGTCGACACGGCGCACGCCGCGCGACCGCAGCGCGACGCGGAAGGCCAGCGTGAAGCTCACCGTCAGGTTCAGCAGCCCGGTGACGGCGATGCCGGCCACGCACCACCAGAAGGCCGCCGTCAGCAACGTCGATGCACCCAGGGCGCCCACCGCCGCGCCGAGCTGGCCGCTGGCCAGCGTGACGTGGCGCACGTCCAGCGGCACGGCAAAGAAGCCCAGCAGCGCCGGCACCAGGCCCAGCATCATGCCCAGCGAGATGTTGGCGGCCAGGCCCGAGACGTTGGCGCGCCACCAGCGCCCCCAGCGCTGCGCACGGGCCGCGCCCAGCGTGGCCACGATGCGCGGGTTCCAGGCGATGGCGCTGTCCAGACGGTGGAAGACGAACCAGTTCTCGGCCCAGCCCGCCACCAGCGAACTGGCGAAGAGCAGCACGCCGGTGAAGGCCGCGAACAGCGCCGTCGGGCCCAGCAGCGTGATGCTGTGCAGCACGTACTCGGCATCCTTCGTCCCCACCAGCGGTGCGCCGAAAGCCAGCGTCCACAGCCACTGCACCGCCAGCACCAGCGGTGCGCAGACGGCCACGTTGCCCACGATGCCGGCGATCTGCGAGCGGATGAGCTGCGTCACGCGGTCGACGAAGGCTTCCAGGTCGGCGTCGGTGGCGCTCTCGCCGGTGGGCAGCGACGCGGCCAGCGCCGGCGCCGTCATCGCTGGCTGCTTGGTGGCCACCGTCCAGTGCAGCAGCATCACGATCACGAAGCTCAGCGCGTAGTTCGTGCCGGCCCAGAAACCGCCCCAGAAGGCCGACAGCCCCAGCGCCATGATCGCAAACTTCAGGAAGGTGGTGCCGGCGATGACGGCGCCGCCGCCTGCGGCGCGCCGCAGCATGTCGCGGTATTCCTTGCGGCTGCGGGTGATGTAGTGCTCGCCGGTCTCGGCGCTGCGCTCGGCCACCTGGCGCGCCAGCAGCGAATAGTGCTGCGCCAGCAGGTTGCGCACACCGCGTTGCTGCTGCAGCACGCGCAGCAGTTCCAGCAGCAGGCGCTGGCCCTCGCCGAGGGCGTCGGGCGCGATGACGCAGTCGACCAGCTGCTCGATGCGCTGCGTGCGACCCTGCAGCTGGTCGAGCTCATAGACGATGTCCACCGAGATGCCGTACTGCTCCAGGTGCGGCATCACGCTGGCCGCGGCACGGCGGCAGGCGTCGAGCAGCGCGCGCAGGTAGGCAGCGGTGCGCAGGGTTTCGGGGGCGTTGCCTTCCTGCACCGCATCGCGCAGCGCCGCGGCCGCGGCGGTAAGCTGGCGGAAGGGCCCGTCCTGCAGCGCGGCCGGGTCCATGCGTTGGCGCAGCGCGCTGGTGTGTCCGGCGCTGTGCACTGCGCTGACGAGGATGGTGATGGCGTCCAGCAGCACCTTGCGCGTGGCCGCACCGTCGGGCACCAGCAGGCGCGCGGCGCGGCCCAGCAGCGGGGCGTCCAGCGCCGCCACCCAGTCCGCGTCGCCGGGTTTGAAGAGCAGGCGGAAGAGCGAGGCCAGGTCGGCCGTCTCGGGTGTGCCCGGCAGCACCCGCTGGTGCGCACGCGTCAGCAGGTCGCTGGCGAAGGAGCGGCGGGCGCCGAAGCCGAGGTCGGCGTAGAGCGAGGCGGCGTCGATGTCGCGCCAGAACGCCTGCACGAGGCCCTGCATCTGCTGCTGCAGCGCCGGGTTCTTCTCCACCTGATTCAGCAGGTGGCGCAGGCGCACCGCGGGCAGTGGCGTGCGCGGGTCGTCGGCGCCGTCGGGCAGCGCCTGACGTGGCGCGTGGCGCAGCCATTCCAGCAGCCGCACCAGCCACAGGTGGCGCTCGGCCTGGCCGGCCTTCGGGTCGGCGGCGTTGATGAGCGCGGTGAGATCCCAGGCCTGCGCCACGCTGCGCTCCTCAGCAACGGCCAGCGCGTGCCGAGTTGTGCTTCAAGCGCACCTCAATGCAGGGCGCCGGGGAATACGAGCGCGAACTCCGGCACGTCGGCTTCGAAGGGGTGCGCGTCTTCGGTCATGCAGAAGAAGGTGCCGCGCATGCTGCCCTGGGGTGTGTCGAGGCGCGTCCAGCTGGTGTATTCGAAATGCTCGCCGGGCTTGAGCACCGGCTGGTGGCCCACCACGGCCAGGCCGCGTACATCCTCGCGATGGCCGTCGGCATTCGTCACCACCCAGTGGCGCGCCACGAGCTGCGCCGTGACGGCGCCGGTGTTGCGGATGGTCACGGTGTAGGCGAACGCGTAGGGCCCCTCGGGCGGCTGTGACTGCTCGGGCAGGTACTGCACGCGCACTTCGCACGTGAACTCGGGCTTGACCATCGCCTGCATTCTAGGTTTCATCGGCGGCACACCCTGCCTAAAATGCCCCCATGAGTACCTACCGCATCGCCCCCAGCATCCTCTCGGCCGACTTCGCCCGCCTGGGCGACGAGGTCAAGAACGTCATCGCCGCTGGCGCCGACTGGATCCACTTCGACGTGATGGACAACCATTACGTGCCCAACCTGACCTTCGGACCCATGGTCTGCCAGGCGTTGCGCAAGCACAGCCCGGTGCCCATCGACGTGCACCTGATGGTGCAACCGGTGGATGCGCTGGCACTGGCCTTCTGCAAGGCAGGCGCTGACCTGGTGAGCTTCCATCCCGACGCGAGCGCGCATGTCGACCGCACCCTGCAGCTCATCAAGGGCGAAGGCAAGCAGGCTGGCCTTGTATTCAATCCCGCGGCGCCGCTGGACGTGCTGGAGTGGACGATAGACAAGCTCGACCTCATTCTCATCATGAGCGTCAACCCGGGCTTCGGTGGCCAGAGCTTCATCGACAGCGCGCTGCGCAAGGTCGAACAGGCGCGCAAGCTCATCGATGCCACCGGCCGCGACATACGGCTCGAAGTCGATGGTGGCATCAAGGTCGACAACATCCGCCGCGTGGCCGATGCCGGCGCCGACACTTTCGTGGCCGGCAGCGCGATCTTCAACACGCCGGATTACAAAGCCGTCATCAACGCGATGCGCATCGAGCTGGCGCGCTGAAGCCGCGCCGCGGGATCTGTCAAAGCCTGTCGATGCGCCGTGCCAGCACCACGCTGGTGGTGGTGCGCGTGACGCCTTCGATGGCGCCGATCTCGTCGAGCAGGCGGTCCAGCCGTGCCGTGGATTCCGCCCGCAGCAACGCCAGGTAGTCGAACTCACCGCTGACGCTGCACAGCTGACGCAGCTCGGGCAGCGCGGCCAAGCGCTGCGTCACCAGCCCACCGGCCTTGGGTTCGGTCGTGATGCCGACATAGGCCTCGACGCCGCGGTCGCCTTCGTCCTGCCCCAGGCGCACGGTGTAGCCCACGATCACACCTTCGCGCTCCAGCCGCGCCAGCCGCGCCAGCACCGTGGTGCGCGCCACGTCCAGCCGGCGAGCCAAGTCGGCCGTGCTGGTGCGCGCGTCCGCCTGCAGCAGGGCGATCAGGCGGCGGTCCAGGGTGTCCAGCAACATGCCCGTCATTGTCGGACATCAAACATCGGTGGCGCTCCGCGAGCCCGCCGCAGGGCGCCCCGGCCTAGAGTGCAAACGAAGTGGCCTGCCGGAATGCACGCCACCGGCCTGCGGTCCTGGGAGCCGCAGGTGTCGTCTCCGTCGCAGGGGGTTTGCCATGAAAGTCCGCCACATCACCATCTTCAGTGGAGAGCAGTTCGACGTGCCGCAGGGCATACAGCGTATCGACCACCGTGCTACGCATGGCTGGCAGTTGCGTTATGGGGGCACGAAGCTGTTCTCCGACCACAGCAGCGACGGTAGCGGTGCTGCAGCGTCGTTGCAGCGCGCAACGAAGGAACTGCTCAAGCGCATCGCCGCGCTGCCGGCACCTTCGCTGCTGCAGCGCGGGCCAAGCATCAACAAGCGCAGCGGGCTGCCGCCGGGCATCACTGGGCCGGTCGTGCGCAGCCGCGCCAGCAGCAGCACGCGCGACTGCAGTCTGATGGTGCTGATACCCCGCTACGGAGACAAGCCGCAGCGCCGCACCATCTACATCGGCACAGAGAACACTTACACCATCGAACGCTACGAGAAGGCGCTGGCGCGGGCGCTGGAGATGCGCCAGGCCGCCGAGATGGCCTACCAGAAGGCCACGACACGCGCCAAGCGCGCCGCGGCACGGGAATTGAAGGCGCAGCTGGTGTCGGGTTGAGTGCGGTCGCCGCTGCAGCGGCTCGTTGCAAAATGGCGTCTGCATAAGACAATTCGTCAAAAGAAGAATCGAATTCGACGAATTCAGCGTTTTTTTCGTCGCGTGTCCTGCCTAGACTGCCGGCAGTTCAACCCATGACGAAAGCGAAGCCATGCGCATCACCCTGCTCGGCGCCGGACACATCGGCCAGACCATCGCCCGTCTATTGGGTGAAAGCGGTGACTACGAGGTCACCGTCGTCGATCGCAGCCCCGAAGCCCTGGCGCGGCTGGCCGGCCTGCCGGTGAAGACGCGCGTGGCCGAGACTGCCGAGGTGCGGGCGTTGCTGTCCACGCTGCGCGGCCAGCAAGCCGTGGTCAATGCGCTGCCCTACCACCTGGCCACCATGGCCGCGACGGCGGCGCGCGAGGCCGGCTGCCACTACTTCGACCTGACGGAGGACGTTGCCGCCACGCGCGCCATCCAGGCGCTGGCCGAGGGTGCCCCGACGGCCTTCATGCCGCAGTGCGGCTTGGCACCGGGCTTCATCGGCATCGTCGCGCACCACTTGGCTCAGAGCTTCGACACGCTGCAGGAAGTGAAGATGCGCGTCGGTGCGCTGCCCGCCTTCCCGACCAACGCGCTGAAGTACAACCTCACCTGGAGCGTGGACGGCCTCATCAACGAGTACTGCCATCCCTGCGAGGCCATCCGCGGCGGCAAGAACATCGAGGTGCTACCGCTGGAAGGGCTGGAGCACTTCAGCCTCGACGGCACCGAATACGAGGCCTTCAACACCAGCGGTGGTCTCGGCACGCTGTGCGAGACGCTGGCCGGCAAGGTGCAGACGCTGGACTACAAGAGCGTGCGCTATCCCGGCCACCAGGCGCTGATGAAGATGCTGCTGGAAGAACTGCAGCTCAACCAGGACACCGAGACCCTGAAGGCCATCATGCGCAAGAGCATCCCCAGCACGATGCAGGACGTGGTGCTGGTCTTCGTCACCGTCAGCGGCATGCGCGGCGGGGCGCTGGTGCAGGAGGTGTTCGCCCGCAAGATCTTCGCCGACCGCAGCGAGACGAATCCGCTCAGTGCCATCCAGATCACCACCGCCGCGGGCGTGTGCGCGGCGGTCGACCTGTTCCGCGAAGGCAAGCTGCCGCAGCGCGGCTTCGTGCGCCAGGAACAGGTGGCGCTGCCCGACTTCCTGGTCAACCGTTTCGGCAGTGCCTACCAGCAGTCGCGGCAGGTGGAAAGCATCGGCTGACCCGGTGCCCATGTCGCCTCGCGCCGAGCTGAGCGGGGACTGGCGCACCTGGTTGGCGCGGCATGGTGGCGATGGGTGCCGGCGAGGCCCGGCACAATCCAGCCGCATCTGAGCCCACCCCACCCCAGCCCGCCATGCCACTGCCCCAAACGAACTTCGAAGCCGCCATCGTCGACCTCGACGGCACCATGGTCGATACCGTCGGCGATTTCGAGGTGGCGCTGGCGCGTGCGCTGGCCGACCTGGGCTGGCCTCCGGTGAACCGGGCCTTCATCTCACGCACGGTGGGTAGGGGCAGCGAGCACCTGCTGACGCGGACGTTGGAGGAGGTGGGCGCGCCAGCCGCGCTCTACGACGAAGCCTGGGCGCGCTACCAGCACCACTACATCGGCATCAACGGCCAGCATTCCACGGTCTACCCCGGCGTCGTCGAGGGCCTGCAGGCGCTGCGCGCGCTGGGCCTGCGCCTGGCCTGCATCACCAACAAGCCGAACTCGTTTGCGCGGCCGCTGCTGGCGCTGAAAGGGCTGAACGGCTTTTTCGAACATGCGTTCGGCGGCGACGCGTTCCTGCACAAGAAGCCGCACCCGATGCCGCTGTTGAAGGCCTGCGAGGCGCTGGGTACGGCGCCGGCGCGCACGCTGATGGTGGGCGATTCCAGCAACGACGCAGCGGCTGCGCGCGCCGCCGGCTGCCCCGTAGTGCTGGTGAACTACGGCTACAACCACGGCGAACCCGTGGCCAACGCATCGCCCGACGCCATCATCGGCCGCATCGACGAATTGCCTGCCCTGCTGCGCGGCGGCTGAGCCGCCCGCCGCGTTCAGCGGTTGCGGCCCCCGGCCGGGCGTGCGGCCTCGCCCAGCAGTGCCGCCTTGAGCTGGTCGTCGGCCGGGCGCGGGCCCAGCCAGATGCTCATCAGCGCGCCGAAGAATTCCGGTTCCTTGATCGGCGCACCCTGCGGCTGGCCGTTGACGAGCACCGTGGTGCCCACGCCCGGCACCCAGTCGACCGAGAAGTTGTCGCCCGCCACCAGCTTCCTGCGGCTGGAGAAGATCTCGGCCATGCGCAAGGTGCCGGGGATGGACTTGCTGAATGACTCACGCGGCGCGTTGTCCTGCATGCCGCGCGTGAAGAGCTTGCCCAGTTCGTTGGCATCGATCTCGCGCAGCATCACGACGTGCAGACGTTTCGGACCTGCCGTGGTGGACACGACATCGGGTGTGCCGGCCTTGCCCGTGAGGTACAGGCCCGCGGTGTAGACCTTGATGACGAACTTGTAGCGCGTGCCCGCGCCGTTGAGCTGCAGCGTGTTGCCGGCGACCTGCACGGTGGGCGGGTAATTGATGCCCGAAACAGCCAGCATGCCCGGTGGCGGCGGCGAAGGCGACGACGGGAACTGGGTCTGCGCCCGGCTGCTGGTGGCGATCCAGGCGCCGCAAATCAGCAGGGGCGCAACGACGAGGTTTCGACGTTTCATGGGTGTCCTGAGGCTGAGCTTTGTCGGGGCCGGCAGTCTGCCACGTTGCCGTGGCGCGAACAGATGGGCTGCTAGACTGCAGCGCTCATGGTTTCACGCATCGCCCCCATTCCTCGCGCCGCCCGCCGGCCTGGTCCACGCGACCAGGGAGCCTGGCCCTGGCGCCGCTCGCACAGCCCGGCCTGACCGCCACAGCGGCCAGCCTTCTGCCGTGGGCCCGACCGACCGGCCCGACCCCCGAACACCGCCGCGACCCGCCTGCCCGCCAGGCCCGAGGCCCCCGTGTGAACAGGTGCGAGACATGATCACCGAACTCGAATTCAAGAGCCTGGCCAGCCAGGGCTACAACCGCATACCGCTCATCGCCGAGGCCCTTGCAGACCTCGAAACACCACTGTCGCTCTATCTGAAACTGGCCGGCGGTGCGCCGCACAGCTTCCTGCTGGAAAGCGTGGTCGGCGGTGAACGCTTCGGGCGCTATTCCTTCATCGGCCTGCCCGCCAAGACCTGGCTGCGCGCCAGCCGCTTCACCACCGAGGTGGTGACGAACGGCAAGGTGGTCGAGACCCACGAGGGCAACCCGCTGGACTTCATCGGGCAGTACCAGCAGCGCTTCAAGGTTGCGCTGCGCCCGGGCTTGCCGCGCTTCTGTGGCGGCTTGGCCGGCTACTTCGGCTACGACGCCGTGCGCTACATCGAGCCCAGGCTCGCCGCGACCTGGAAGGCCGGCGGCATCGGCACGCCCGACATCCTGCTGCTGCAGTGCGAAGAGCTGGCGGTCATCGACAACCTTTCGGGGCGCCTATACCTCATCGTCTACGCCGACCCCGGCCAGCCCGAGGCCTGGTTCGCGGGCAAGAAGCGCCTGTCGGAGCTGACCGACAAGCTGCGTTACAGCGTCAGCGCGCCGGCGGTGAAGCGCGGGCCGTCCTATGCCGTGGAGCGCGAGACGAGCCGCGAGGCGCTGGAAGCCGCGGTGCTCAAGTGCAAGGACTACATCGCCGCCGGTGACTGCATGCAGGTCGTGATCGGCCAGCGCCTGAAGAAGCGCTATACCGAGAGCCCGTTGTCGCTGTACCGTGCGCTGCGCTCGCTGAACCCTTCGCCCTACATGTACTACTACGACATGGGCGAGTTCCAGATCGTCGGCGCCAGCCCGGAGATCCTGGTGCGTCAGGAGGCCACGCCCGAAGGCGCGAAGGTGACCATCCGCCCTCTGGCCGGCACGCGCCCGCGCGGCGCCACGCCCGAGCAGGACGCCGCGCTGGCCGCCGAGCTGCAGTCGGACCCCAAGGAGCGTGCCGAACATCTGATGCTGATCGACCTGGCGCGCAACGACATCGGCCGTATCGCCAGGACCGGGAGCGTGAAGGTGACCGAGGCCTTCGCCATCGAACGCTATTCGCACGTGATGCACATCGTCAGCAACGTCGAAGGCCTGTTGAAGGACGGCATCGGCAACCTCGACGTGCTGAAGGCCACGTTCCCGGCCGGCACCTTGAGCGGCGCGCCCAAGATCCGCGCGATGGAGATCATCGACGAGCTCGAGCCCGTCCAGCGGGGCATCTACGGCGGCGCCTGCGGCTACCTCAGTTTCGCCGGCGACATGGACGTGGCCATCGCCATTCGCACCGGCATCATCAAGGACCAGACGCTGTACGTGCAGGCGGCCGCCGGTGTCGTGGCCGACAGCGTGCCCGAAATGGAATGGCGCGAGACCGAACACAAGGCGCGGGCCTTGATACGCGCGGCGGAGCTGGTCGAAGAGGGGTTCTGATCATGCTGCTGATGATCGACAACTACGACAGCTTCACCTTCAACCTGGTGCAGTACTTCGGCGAGCTGGGGCAGGACGTGCGCGTCTTCCGCAACGACGAGATCACCGTCGAAGGCATCGCCGCACTGAAGCCCGAGCGCCTGGTGATCTCGCCGGGGCCCTGCAGCCCGGCCGAGGCCGGCATCTGCATCGAGGCCATCCGCCACTTCGCCGGCAGGCTGCCCATCCTGGGCGTCTGCCTGGGGCATCAGGCGATGGGTGCGGCGCTGGGCGGCAAGGTGGTGCGCGCGCAGGTGCAGATGCACGGCAAGGCCAGCACCATCACCACCGACCAGCAGGGCGTGTTCCACGGCCTGCCGAAACAGTTCAGCGTCATCCGCTACCACTCGCTGGCCGTGGAGCGCGCGTCGCTGCCGGCCGAGCTGCTGATCACCGCCACGTCGGAAGACGGCGAGATCATGGGTCTGCGCCACCGTGGCCTGCCGCTCGAGGGCGTGCAGTTCCACCCCGAGTCCATCCTCAGTGAACACGGCCACGCGATGCTGAAGAACTTTCTCGAGCAGGTGCACGCATGAGGCCCATCGACCTGCGCAGCGACACCGTCACGCAGCCCACCGCTGCGATGCGCGCGGCGATGGCGGCGGCCGAGGTGGGCGACGATGTCTTCGGCGACGACCCGAGCGTCAACGCACTGCAGGCCCGCATTGCCGCGATGGTGGGCAAGGAAGCGGCGCTGTTCACGCCCACCGGCACGCAGAGCAACCTGTGCGGGCTGATGGCGCATTGCCAGCGCGGCGACGAGTACCTCGTCGGCCAGATGGCGCACACCTACCGCTGGGAAGGCGGCGGCGCGGCCGTGCTGGGCAGCATCCAGCCGCAGCCGCTGGTGCAGCAGGCCGACGGCTCCATCCTGCTGGCCGACATCGAGGCCAACATCAAGCCCGACGACGCGCACTTCGCGAAGACACGACTGCTGGCGCTTGAGAACACCTGGGGCGGGCAGATCCTGCCGCAGGCCTATGTCGAAGCGGCCACTGCGCTGGCGCGGCGCAAGGGCCTGGCCACGCACCTGGACGGCGCGCGCGTCTTCAACGCCGCGGTGGCCAGTGGCTTGCCTCTCGCCGATATCGTGCGGCCCTTCGACAGCATTTCGGTCTGCTTCAGCAAGGGGCTGGGCGCGCCGGTGGGTTCGGCGCTGGTGGGTCCGAAGGAACTCATCGCCCGCGCCCATCGGATCCGCAAGATGCTGGGCGGCGGCATGCGCCAGGCCGGCGTGCTGGCCGCGGCCGCGCTGCACGCGCTGGACCACCATGTCGAGCGGCTGGCCGACGACCATGCCAATGCGCGCGCGCTGGCCGAAGGCTTGCAGGGCCTGCCCGGCGTGACGGTGCAGCCGCCGCAGACCAACATCGTCTTCGTCGACCTGGTGCCCGAGAAGGCCGCCGGGGTCGTTGATCGCCTGCGCGCGGCCGGCGTGCTGTGCACGGGGCTGTACCGACTGCGCTTCGTGACCCATCTCGACGTCTCTTCAGCCGATATCGCGCGCGCCGTCGCCGTCCTGCGCGCCACCCTGTAGAAAGGCCGCCATGCCCACGCCCATCACCAACACCGAGGCGCTGACGCGCATCATCGAACATCGCGAGATCTTCCACGACGAGATGCTGGTGCTGATGCGCCGCATCATGAGCGGCGAGATGTCGCCGGTAATGATCGCGGCCTTCGCCACCGGCCTGCGCGTGAAGAAGGAAACGGTGGGCGAGATCGCCGCCGCGGCGCAGGTGATGCGCGAGTTCGCAACGCCCGTGCCGGTGGCCGACCGCACCCACCTGGTCGACATCGTCGGCACCGGCGGCGACGGTTCGCACACCTTCAACATCAGCACGGCCAGCGTCTTCGTCGCCGCGGCCGCCGGCGCGCGCGTGGCCAAGCACGCCGGGCGCGCGGTGTCGTCGACCTCGGGTTCGGCCGACGTGGTGGAGGCGCTGGGCGCCCACATCAACCTCACGCCCGAGCAGGTGTCCGCCTGCCTGGACGAGACTGGCGTGGCCTACATGTTCGCGCCCAACCACCACGCGGCGATGAAACACGCCGCACCCGTGCGCCGTGAACTGGGCGTGCGCACGATCTTCAACATCCTGGGCCCGTTGACCAACCCGGCCGGTGCACCCAACCAGCTGCTGGGCGTGTTCCATCCCGACCTCGTGGGCATCCTGGTGCGCGTGCTGCAGCGCCTGGGCAGCGAGCACGTGATGGTGGTCCACGGCATGAACGGCATGGACGAGATTTCCCTGTCGGGCGAAACCGCAGTCGGCGAACTCAAGGACGGCGAACTGCGCGAGTACTTCATCCACCCCAGCGACTTCGGCCTGCCGGTCTACGACTCGCGGGTGCTGAAGGTAGCCAACAAGGACGAGTCGGTGCAGTGCATCCAGCGTGCGCTGGCCAACGAGGACGGGCCCATCCGCGACATCGTGCTGCTCAACGCCGGCGCGGCGCTGCATTGCGCGGGTGTCGCGTCTTCGGTGGCCGATGGCGTCAAGCGTGCGCGCGAGGCCGTGGCCTCGGGCAAGGCGATGGCCAAGCTGAGCCAGTTCGTCGCCGTCACGCAGAAGCTGAAGACGCCGTGAGCAGCGACATCCTCGACCGCATCGTCGCGGTCAAGCGCGAAGAGCTGGTGGCCGCGCGAGCGGCACGCAGCCTGGCCAGCTGGCGTGAAGAGGCCGTGGCACGGCACGACCTGCGCGACTTCGAAGGCGCGCTGCGCGCCAAGGTCGCCGCCGGCCGCGCCGCGGTGATTGCCGAGGTCAAGAAGGCCAGCCCCAGCAAGGGCGTGCTGCGCGAGCATTTCGTGCCGGCCGACATCGCCGCCAGCTACGCCAGCCAAGGCGCGGCTGCCTTGAGCGTGCTGACCGACGAGCGATTCTTCCAGGGCAGTGCCGCCTACCTGCAGCAGGCGCGTGCCGCTTGCGCGCTGCCGGTGCTGCGCAAGGACTTCATGATCGACGAGTACCAGATCGTCGAGGCGCGTGCGCTGGGAGCCGACTGCATCCTGCTCATCGCCGCCTGCCTGTCCGACGCGCAGATGGCCGACCTGGAGGCCGTGGCGCACGCACTGGGGCTGGCCGTGCTGGTGGAGGTGCACGACGGCGGTGAACTCGAGCGCGCACTGAAGCTGAATACACCGCTGGTGGGCATCAACAACCGGAACCTGCGCACCTTCGAGGTGACATTGGACACCACGCTGGGCCTGCTGCCGCGGGTGCCGGCCGACCGGCTTCTGATCACCGAGTCAGGCATCCTGGGCCGTGCCGACGTGCAGCACATGCGTGATGCCGGCGTGCACGCTTTCCTGGTCGGCGAGGCCTTGATGCGCGCGCCCGATCCCGGCACTGCACTGGCTCGGCTCTTCGCGTGACGCGGCTCACCCGTCCGCTGGACGACCTGCTGGCCGCCGACTTCGGTGAGTGGCAGCCGCTGCTGCGGCGCTGGCGCGCCAGCGCTGCGGGACAGGCCCTGGTAACGGCGGTCGACGAGCGGGTGGCGGCCGGCGCCAAGGTCTACCCGGCCGAGGTTTTCCGTGCCTTGGCGCTGACGCCGCTGTCCAGCGTGCGGGTGCTCATCCTCGGGCAGGACCCCTACCACGGGCCGGGTCAGGCCGAGGGTCTGGCCTTCTCCGTGGAGCCGGGGCAGCGGCTGCCGCCCAGCCTGCGCAACATCTTCAAGGAACTGCAGCGCGACCTGGGGCTGGCGATGCCGGCCACGGGTTCGCTGGTGCCCTGGGCATGTCAGGGTGTGCTGCTGCTGAACGCCACGCTCACCGTCGAGGATGGGCTTCCCGGCCGCCATGCCAGGTTGGGTTGGCAAACGCTTACTGACGAAATATGCAAAGCCCTGGTTCAAGACTCGAAGCCCAAGGTCTTCATGCTCTGGGGCGCCCATGCGCAGGCCAAGGCCGCCCTGCTGCAGCCGCCGGGGGTGAGTCATGCCGTGCTGACCTGCAATCACCCATCGCCGCTGTCGGCGCTGCGCATGCCGGCGCCTTTCGTCGGCTGCGGCCACTTCGGCCTGGCCAATGCCTTTCTGCAACGGGCTGGCCGATCGGCGGTCGACTGGGGGCTGGCCAGGTCCGAGGCCGTGGTATAGTCACAGGCTCTCCGGAGGGGTGCCCGAGTGGCTAAAGGGGGCAGACTGTAAATCTGTTGGCTTACGCCTACGCTGGTTCGAATCCAGCCTCCTCCACCAGAGACTGATCCGCTTGCGGCTGCCATCGGCCGCAGCGGGGTCCCGAGTTCGGAGGCTGCAAGAGGGTTCCGGGCGGGAGTAGTTCAATGGCAGAACCTTAGCCTTCCAAGCTACTGACGCGGGTTCGATTCCCGTCTCCCGCTCCACGGCAGGTTTGTTTTGATCAGGACCGTTTCGTCGTCAAGGGCCTGTCGGTTGGCCGCCGCGGCAGCCGCCAGACCCTTAACGATGCCCATGTGGCTCAGTGGTAGAGCACCCCCTTGGTAAGGGGGAGGTCGCGGGTCCGATTCCCGCCATGGGCACCAAGTCTCATCTCTTTCCCTTGTCTTAGCCAGGAGCGCTAGAAAATGGCAAAAGGTAAATTCGAACGCACGAAGCCGCACGTCAACGTGGGCACGATCGGCCACGTGGACCACGGCAAGACGACGCTGACGGCGGCGATCACGTCGGTGCTGGCGGCCAAGTTCGGTGGCGAGGCCAAGGCGTACGACCAGATCGACGCTGCGCCGGAAGAGAAGGCACGCGGCATCACGATCAACACGGCGCACGTCGAGTACGAGACCAGCAAGCGTCACTACGCGCACGTCGACTGCCCGGGACACGCCGACTACGTGAAGAACATGATCACCGGTGCCGCGCAGATGGACGGCGCGATCCTGGTGTGCAGTGCTGCCGACGGCCCGATGCCCCAGACCCGCGAGCACATCCTGCTGGCGCGCCAAGTGGGCGTGCCCTACATCATCGTCTTCCTGAACAAGTGCGACATGGTCGACGACGCCGAGCTCCTGGAGCTGGTGGAGATGGAAGTGCGCGAGCTGCTGGACAAGTACGAGTTCCCTGGCGACAAGACTCCCATCATCCACGGCAGCGCCAAGCTGGCGATGGAAGGCGACAAGGGTGAACTCGGCGAGCAGGCCATCATGAAGCTGGCCGACGCGCTGGACAGCTACATCCCCACGCCCGAGCGCGCGGTGGACGGCGCCTTCCTGATGCCGGTCGAAGACGTGTTCTCGATCTCCGGCCGCGGCACCGTGGTCACGGGCCGGATCGAGCGAGGCATCATCAAGGTCGGTGAGGAAATCGAGATCGTCGGCATCAAGGCCACGCAGAAGACCACCTGCACGGGCGTGGAGATGTTCCGCAAGCTGCTCGACCAGGGCATGGCAGGCGACAACGTCGGCATCCTGCTGCGCGGCACCAAGCGTGAAGACGTTGAGCGCGGCCAGGTGCTGTGCAAGCCGGGCAGCGTCAAGCCGCACACGCACTTCACGGCCGAGATCTATGTCCTGAGCAAGGAAGAAGGTGGCCGCCACACGCCGTTCTTCAACAATTACCGCCCGCAGTTTTACTTCCGCACGACGGACGTGACTGGCGCGGTGGAGCTGCCGAAGGACAAGGAAATGGTGATGCCTGGCGACAACGTGAGCATCACGGTGAAGCTGATCAACCCGATCGCGATGGAGGAAGGCCTGCGCTTCGCCATCCGTGAGGGCGGCCGCACCGTCGGTGCCGGCGTCGTGGCCAAGATCATCGAGTGAGGTTGTCCGCAGGGGTGTAGCTCAATTGGTAGAGCGCCGGTTTCCAAAACCGAAGGTCGGGGGTTCGATTCCCTCCGCCCCTGCCACCCGGTGACCCGCCGAGTGGCCCGAACAGCCGGCCCGCAGAGACCTTCCAACAGGCTCTGCGGGCTTTGCGCCTGATACCGCCCCCGGGCCCGCAAGCCGCCGACCGGCAGAGAACACGCTAGAAAGTCATGTCCACCCAACCTCAAGTCGAAACCGTCTCCACGGGCGCTGACAAGGCCAAACTGGCCGGCGCCGTGGTGTTGTTGCTGGCTTCGATCGTCGCCTTCTATTACCTCGGCAAGCAGGACCTGTGGGTGCGCGTGGGTGCGCTGCTGGCCTTGCTGGCGGCCGCGGTAGCGCTGTTCTTCACGTCGGAATCGGGCAAGCAGTTGGTTGCCTTCGGTCGCGACGCCGTGCGCGAAACGAAGAAGGTGGTCTGGCCTACCCGCAAGGAAGCCACGCAGATGACGGGCTACGTCTTCGCCTTTGTGTTCGCGATGGCGCTGTACATGTGGTTGACGGACAAAACGCTCGAATGGGTCATCTTCGACCTGGTCCTGGGCTGGCGCAGTTAAGGGACTACACCATGACCGAACAACAGCTCACCACGGCCGCCGCCGACGCTCCCGTCGCCGTGCCGTCCACCAAGCGCTGGTACATCGTGCACGCCTACTCCGGCATGGAAAAGGCCGTCGAGCGCAATCTGCGCGAGCGCATCGACCGCGCCGGCATGCAGGACAAGTTCGGCCGCATCCTGGTGCCCACCGAAGAAGTGGTGGAACTGAAGAACGGCAAGAAGAGCGTCACCGAGCGCCGCATCTACCCGGGCTACGTGCTCGTCGAGATGGACATGGCCGACGACACCTGGCACCTCGTGAAGCACACCAGCAAGGTGACGGGCTTCATCGGCGGCGCGCGCAACCGCCCGGCGCCGATCTCCGAAGCCGAGGTCGACAAGATCGTCAACCAGATGAAGGAAGGCGTCGACAAGCCGCGGCCGAAGGTCGAGTGGATCGTCGGCGAGCTGGTGCGCGTCAAGGAAGGCCCGTTCACCGACTTCAACGGCGCCGTGGAAGACGTGAACTACGAGAAGAGCAAGGTCAAGGTTTCGGTGACCATCTTCGGCCGCGCCACCGGCGTGGAACTCGACTTCGCGCAGGTCGAGAAGATCTGATTCATCGGCGTTTCCCGACACAGCCCCGGGAAGCGCTTCGTTCTGATTGGGCTGAGTGACGAGGAGCTCGTCCGAACCCCCGGGTTCGCGGGCGTTTGAACTCGATAGGAGTGCCGCATGGCAAAGAAGATCGTCGGCTTCATCAAGCTGCAAGTACCGGCCGGCAAGGCCAACCCGTCGCCGCCCATCGGCCCGGCCCTGGGCCAGCGCGGCCTGAACATCATGGAGTTCTGCAAGGCGTTCAACGCCCAGACCCAGCAGGGCTTCGAGATCGGCATGAAGCTGCCGGTGGTCATCACCGCCTTCGCCGACAAGAGCTTCACCTTCATCATCAAGTCGCCCCCGGCGACCGCGCTGCTGAAGAAGGCCGCCAAGATCGAGAAGGGCTCCGGCAAGGCGCACATCGAGAAGGTGGGCAAGGTCACGCGTGAGCAGCTCGAAGAGATCGCCAAGATCAAGATGAAGGACCTGAACGCAGCCGATCTGGACGGTGCGGTCAAGATCATCGCGGGCTCGGCCCGCTCCATCGGTCTGATCGTCGAAGGAGTCTGAACATGACGAAGCTGACCAAGAAGGCCAAGAGTCTGCAGGGCAAGGTCGACAGCCTGAAGCTCTACCCCCTGGCTGATGCGCTGACGCTCGTGAAGAGCGCGGCTACCGCCAAGTTCGACGAATCGATCGACGTCGCCGTGCAACTGGGCGTGGACGCCAAGAAGTCCGACCAGGTGGTGCGTGGTGCCGTCGTGATGCCCTCGGGCACCGGCAAGACCAAGCGCGTGGCCGTGTTCGCGCAAGGTGCCAAGGCCGAGGAAGCGAAGGCCGCCGGCGCCGACATCGTCGGCATGGACGACCTGGCCGCCGAGATCAAGGCCGGCAAGATGGATTTCGACGTCGTCATCGCCTCGCCCGACACCATGCGCATCGTCGGTACGCTGGGCCAGATCCTGGGCCCGCGCGGCCTGATGCCGAACCCGAAGGTCGGCACCGTGACGCCCGACGTCGCCCAGGCCGTTCGCAACGCCAAGGCCGGCCAGGTGCAGTTCCGCGTCGACAAGGCCGGCATCGTGCACGGCACGATCGGCCGCCGTTCCTTCGACGACGACAAGCTGGTCACCAACCTGCGTGCCCTCATCGACGCGCTGAACAAGGCCAAGCCCGCGACCAGCAAAGGCGTCTACCTGCGCAAGGTGGCGGTGTCGTCGACCATGGGCGTGGGTGTCCGCGTGGATACCGCGTCGATCCAGGCCACTGCGGCCTGACATTGATTCCAAGGCTGCGCGCGAGTCTGGCGCGCAGCAGCAAGAGTTTGGTGGGCTGCCTGCAGTGATGCAGGCGGGCCATCCAAGACCGCTGGTGGAGGCCGGGCGCAAGCCCGGTGTCCGTAATCGAGAGCGAAGCGCATCCCCCGTGGACGCGCCGGGCTCGAAGCCAGCGCAGATGGCGGTCCCGCTGCAAAGGTTGTCCCGCAAGGGGTTCCTGAACGGCAAGGCTGCTGAATCCGGGTGTGCCGGCTGGGTCGCGAGACCCGAAGGCACGATTTTTGTGAGGAACAGACCTTGAGTCTCAATAAAAGCGAGAAGGCTGCCGTGGTCACGGACGTGTCGGCGCAAGCCGCCCGTTCGCAGACGCTTGCGTTGGCCGAGTACCGTGGCCTCACCGTGGAAAACCTGAACAAGCTGCGCGTCGATGCGCGGTCCAAGGGTGTGTACCTTCACGTGCTGAAGAACACCCTGGCCCGTCGCGCCGTCGCCGGCACCCCGTTCGAGGTGGCCTCCGGTGCCATGGTCGGCCCGCTGATCTACGGCTTTTCCGAGGATGCCGTGGCTGCGGCGAAAGTCATTGCAGACTTCGCCAAGACCAACGACAAGCTGATCATCAAGGGCGGTGCCTTCGCGGGCAAGGCGCTGGACGTCAACGGGGTCAAGGCCCTGGCGTCCATCCCGAGCCGCGAAGTGCTCATCTCCCAGGTGGCCGGCCTGTTGAAGTCGCCGATCCAGCGCATCGCTGCGGTGGTCGCGGCGGTGGCCGAAAAGCGTGGTGGTGGTGCCGTGGCCGAAGGGGCGAACGACGCCTCGGCCGAAGCGCCTGCTGCCGCTGCCTGACGCCCTGCGCATCCCAATTTTCAGAACCCAACGTTTCGAGGAACCCCAAATGGCATTCGATAAAGACGCATTCCTGTCCGCGATGGACAGCATGACCGTGATGGAACTCAATGACCTGGTCAAGGCCATTGAAGAGAAGTTCGGCGTGTCCGCCGCTTCCATGGCCGCCCCGGCCGCCGGTGGCGGTGCCGCCGCTGCCGTGGTCGAAGAGAAGACCGAATTCAACGTCATGCTGCTGGAAGCCGGCGCCAACAAGGTGTCGGTCATCAAGGTCGTGCGCGAACTGACGGGCCTGGGCCTGAAGGAAGCCAAGGATCTGGTCGACGGCGCACCCAAGGCGGTCAAGGAAGCCATCCCCAAGGCCGATGCCGACGCTGCTCTGAAGAAGCTGCTGGACGCCGGCGCGAAGGCCGAAGTCAAGTAAGTCAGGTTGCTCGCTGTGGCACTTCGGTGCCGCAGGGAGCACTTCTGAGGGCAGCGTGCTGCTCTGAGGAGTGTTCTCTGATCCGACTGCAGAGAACGGGTTTGGTCGGGCTGAGGTGCAACGCCTCGGTTGTCCGCCAGCGGCAGGTAGTGGCCTGCCACCAGACCTCGAGCGCAAGGCTCGAGTCGCCAGTCGCCGCAGAACCCATGCCTAGGCCAGGCGTGTGTTCTCGACACGGAGAGTTCAATGGCGCAAGCAACCCCCTACACCTACACCGAGCGCAAGCGTATTCGCAAGAGTTTCGGCAAGCGTGAGAGTGTCCTCAAGGTTCCCTATCTGCTGACCATGCAGAGCGACAGCTATGTCGCCTTCCTGCAGAAGGACGTTCCAGCGGCGAAACGCAAGCCCGAGGGCTTGCAGGCGGCTTTCCTCTCCGCCTTCCCCATCGTCTCCCATAACGGCTTCGTGGAGATGAAGTTCAGCGAATACAACATCGCGAAGCCGCCGTTCGACGTGCGCGAATGCCAGCAGCGGGGCCTGACCTACGCCGCGGCCGTGCGCGCGAAGCTGCAGATGATCATCTACGACCGCGAGTCGCATCCGCAGAAGCTGGTCAAGGAAATCAAGGAACAAGAGGTCTACATGGGCGAAGTGCCCCTGATGACCGACTACGGTTCCTTCATCGTCAACGGCACCGAGCGTGTCATCGTCAGCCAGCTGCACCGCAGCCCGGGCGTGTTCTTCGAGCACGACAAGGGCAAGACGCACAGCAGCGGCAAGCTGCTGTTCAGCGCGCGCATCATCCCCTACCGCGGTTCCTGGCTCGACTTCGAGTTCGACCCCAAGGACATCCTGTACTTCCGCGTCGACCGCCGTCGCAAGATGCCGGTGACCATCCTGCTGAAGGCCATCGGCCTGACGCCTGAAACCATCCTGGCGCACTTCTTCCAGAACGACAACTTCCGCCTGATGGACACGGGCGCGCAGATGGAGTTCGTGCCCGAGCGCCTGAAGGGTGAAGTGGCCCGCTTCGACCTCACCGACAAGGCCGGCAACGTCGTCGTCGAGAAGGACAAGCGCATCACCGCGCGCCATGTGCGCACCCTGGAACAGGCCGGCACCGGCTTCGTCAGCGTGCCGGAAGACTTCCTGGTCGGCCGCGTCATCAGCAAGAACATGGTCGACGCCGACACCGGCGAGATCGTGGCCAAGGCCAACGAGGAAGTCACCGAAGCGCTGCTGAAGAAGCTGCGCGCGGCCGGCATCAAGGACATCCAGTGCCTGTACACGAACGAGCTCAACCAGGGCGCGTTCATCAGCCAGACACTGGCCTCTGACGAGACGGCAGACCAGCTGTCGGCGCGCGTGGCCATCTACCGCATGATGCGCCCCGGCGAGCCGCCGACCGAAGACGCCGTCGAGGCGCTGTTCCATCGCCTGTTCTACAGCGAGGACACCTACGACCTGAGCCGCGTCGGCCGCATGAAGTTCAACGCCCGCGTTGGCCGCGACACGCCAGAAGGCAAGATGACGCTGAGCAACGACGACATCCTCGATGTCGTCAAGATCCTCGTCGATCTGCGCAACGGCAACGGCGACGTCGACGACATCGACCACCTGGGCAACCGGCGTGTGCGTTGTGTCGGCGAACTGGCCGAGAACCAGTACCGCAGCGGCCTCGCGCGCATCGAGAAGGCCGTCAAGGAGCGTCTGGGCCAGGCCGAGACCGAGGCCCTGATGCCGCACGACCTGATCAACTCCAAGCCCATCAGCGCCGCGCTGAAGGAGTTCTTCGGAGCGAGCCAGCTGTCGCAGTTCATGGACCAGACCAACCCGCTGTCCGAGATCACGCACAAGCGGCGTGTCTCGGCCCTGGGCCCGGGCGGCCTGACGCGCGAACGTGCCGGCTTCGAGGTGCGCGACGTGCACCCCACCCACTACGGCCGCGTGTGCCCGATCGAGACGCCGGAAGGCCCGAACATCGGCCTCATCAACTCGCTGTCGCTGTTTGCGCAGCTCAACGAGTACGGTTTCCTGGAAACGCCCTACCGGCGCGTGGCCGACGGCAAGGTCACGATGAACATCGACTACCTGTCGGCCATCGAGGAAGGCAAGTACGTCATCGCCCAGGCCAATGCCGGCCTGGACAAGGACGGCAAGCTGATCGACGAGCTGGTGAGCGCCCGTGAAAAAGGCGAGTCGGTGCTGCTGAGCCCCGAGCGCGTGCAGTACATGGACGTGGCGCCGGCGCAGATCGTGTCGGTGGCGGCATCGCTCGTCCCCTTCCTGGAGCACGACGACGCGAACCGCGCGCTGATGGGCGCGAACATGCAGCGCCAGGCCGTGCCGGTGCTGCGCCCCGAGAAGGCGCTGGTTGGCACCGGCGTCGAGCGCGTCGCCGCGGTCGACTCGGGCACGGTCGTCACCGCGCGCCGCGGCGGCATCGTCGACTACGTTGACACCAACCGCATTGTCATCCGCGTCAATGACGCGGAGACCGTGGCGGGCGAGGTCGGCGTCGACATCTACAACCTCATCAAGTACCAGCGTTCCAACCAGAACACCAACATCCACCAGCGCCCCATCGTCAAGCGCGGTGACCAGGTGGCGCTGGGTGACGTGGTGGCTGACGGCGCGTCGACGGACCTGGGCGAACTCGCCCTGGGCCAGAACATGCTGGTGGCCTTCATGCCCTGGAACGGCTACAACTTCGAGGACTCGATCCTCATCAGCGAACGTGTCATCGCCGAAGACCGCTACACCTCGATCCACATCGAGGAACTGGTGGTGATGGCCCGCGACACCAAGCTGGGCAGCGAAGAAATCACGCGCGACATCCCGAACCTGAGCGAGCAGCAACTGGCCCGCCTGGACGAGAGCGGCATCGTCTACATCGGTGCCGAAGTGAACCCGGGCGACGTGCTGGTGGGCAAGGTCACGCCCAAGGGCGAGACCACGCTGACGCCGGAAGAGAAGCTGCTGCGCGCGATCTTCGGCGAGAAGGCTTCGGACGTGAAGGACACGTCGCTGCGTGTCGACCAGGGCACCAACGGCACCGTCATCGACGTGCAGGTCTTCACCCGTGAAGGCATCGTGCGCGACAAGCGCGCCCAGCAGATCATCGACGACGAGCTGAAGCGCTTCCGCCTCGACCTGAACGACCAGCTGCGCATTGTGGAGGCCGACGCCTTCGACCGTATCGCCAAGCTGCTGAACGGCAAGCCGGCCAACGGCGGCCCGAACAAGATCGCCAAGGGCACGGTCATCGACAAGGCCTACCTCGAGTCGGTGGAGAAGTACCACTGGTTCGACATCCGTCCGGCCGACGACGAAGTGGCCAACCAGCTCGAGTCGATCAAGAACAGCCTCGACCAGACCCGCCACACCTTCGACCTCGGCTTCGAGGAGAAGCGCAAGAAGCTGACGCAGGGCGACGAGCTGCCCGCTGGCGTGCTGAAGATGGTCAAGGTCTACCTGGCCGTCAAGCGCCGCCTGCAGCCGGGCGACAAGATGGCCGGCCGCCACGGCAACAAGGGCGTGGTCTCGAAGATCGCCGCCGTCGAGGACATGCCCTACATGGCCGACGGCACGCCGGTCGACATCGTGCTGAACCCGCTGGGCGTGCCTTCGCGCATGAACGTGGGCCAGGTGCTGGAAGTGCACCTGGGCTGGGCCGGCAAGGGCATCGGCAACCGCATCGGCGACATGCTGCAGCAGCAGGCCAGGGTGGCCGAGATTCGCAAGTTCCTCGACGAGCTCTACAACAAGAGCGGCGGCAAGGGCGAGCGGCTGGACGAGCTGAGCGATGAGCAGGTGCTGGAAATGGCCCGCAACTTGCAACACGGCGTGCCTTTCGCGACGCCGGTGTTCGACGGTGCTGCGGAAGAAGAGATCCGCGCCATGCTCAAGCTGGCCTTCCCCGACGACATCGCCGCGAAGAAGGGCCTCACCGCAACGCGCACCCAGGCCACGCTGAGCGACGGCCGTACGGGTGAGCCCTTCGAGCGCCCGGTCACGGTGGGCTACATGCACGTGTTGAAGTTGCACCACCTGGTGGATGACAAGATGCACGCGCGCTCCACCGGCCCGTACAGCCTGGTCACGCAGCAGCCGCTGGGCGGCAAGGCGCAGTTCGGCGGCCAGCGCTTCGGCGAAATGGAAGTCTGGGCGCTGGAAGCCTACGGTGCGAGCTACATCCTGCAGGAAATGCTCACCGTCAAGTCCGACGACGTGAACGGCCGCACCAAGGTGTACGAGTCGATCGTCAAGGGCGAGCACGCCATCGAAGCCGGCATGCCGGAATCGTTCAACGTCCTGGTCAAGGAGATTCGCTCCCTTGGCATCGACATCGAACTCGAAAGGAATTGATGACCACCCCGAAGCGGCTTCGCCGCCTCCCCTCAAGGGGGCGACGCCAGCGGCCCGGCAAAGCCGGTTCCGCGGCGTCTGCTTGGGGATGCCGGTTCAGAAATTTCCAGGAATTAAGGAGCACCCCATGAAGGGACTACTCGACCTATTCAAGCAGTTCACCCCGGACGAGCATTTCGATGCCATCCGGATCGGCCTGGCGTCACCCGAGAAGATTCGCTCGTGGTCGTTCGGCGAGGTGAAGAAGCCCGAGACCATCAACTACCGTACCTTCAAGCCGGAACGTGACGGCCTGTTCTGCGCCAAGATCTTCGGCCCGATCAAGGACTACGAGTGCCTGTGCGGCAAGTACAAGCGCCTGAAGCACCGTGGCGTGATCTGCGAGAAGTGCGGCGTCGAGGTGACGCAGACCAAGGTGCGCCGCGAGCGCATGGGTCACATCGACCTGGCCGCGCCCTGCGCGCACATCTGGTTCCTGAAGTCGCTGCCTTCGCGTCTGGGCCTCGTGCTCGACATGACGCTGCGCGACATCGAGCGCGTGCTGTACTTCGAGGCGTATGTCGTGGTCGACCCCGGCATGACCCCGCTCAAGAAGTACTCGATCATGAGCGAGGACGACTGGGAGGCGAAGCACGTTGAGTACGGCGACGAGTTCGTCGCGCTGATGGGCGCCGAAGGCATCCGCCGCCTGCTGGAAGAGCTGGACCTGGACGTCGAGATCGACAAGATCCGGAACGACATGACCGGCTCCGAGCTGAAGATAAAGAAGAACTCCAAGCGCCTGAAGGTGATGGAAGCCTTCAAGAAGAGCGGCATCAAGCCCCAGTGGATGGTGCTGGAAGTGCTGCCCGTGCTGCCGCCGGACCTGCGTCCGCTGGTGCCCCTGGACGGTGGCCGCTTCGCGACCAGCGACCTGAACGACCTGTACCGCCGCGTCATCAACCGCAACAACCGCCTGGCGCGGCTGCTGGAGTTGAAGGCGCCGGAAATCATCGTGCGCAACGAAAAGCGCATGCTGCAGGAAGCCGTGGACAGCCTGCTGGACAACGGCCGCCGCGGCAAGGCGATGACGGGCGCGAACAAGCGCGCGCTGAAGTCGCTGGCCGACATGATCAAGGGCAAGAGCGGCCGCTTCCGCCAGAACCTGCTGGGCAAGCGTGTCGACTACTCGGGCCGTTCGGTCATCGTCGTCGGCCCGACGCTCAAGCTGCACCAGTGTGGCCTGCCCAAGCTGATGGCCATCGAGCTGTTCAAGCCCTTCATCTTCTCGCGCCTGGAGGCGATGGGTATCGCCACCACCATCAAGGCGGCGAAGAAGGAAGTCGAGAGCGGTACGCCGGTGGTCTGGGACATCCTTGAAGAAGTCATCAAGGAACACCCGGTGCTGCTGAACCGCGCGCCGACGCTGCACCGCCTGGGCATCCAGGCCTTCGAGCCGGTGCTGATCGAAGGCAAGGCCATCCAGCTGCATCCGCTGGTGTGCTCGGCCTTCAACGCCGACTTCGACGGCGACCAGATGGCCGTGCACGTGCCGCTGTCGATCGAAGCGCAGATGGAAGCCCGCACGCTGATGCTGGCGTCCAACAACGTGCTGTTCCCGGCCAACGGCGAACCGTCGATCGTGCCTTCGCAGGACGTGGTGCTGGGCCTCTACTACGCGACCCGCGAGCGCATCAACGGCAAGGGTGAAGGCATGGTCTTCACCGACCTGCAGGAGTTGCAGCGCGCCCTGGACACCGGCGCCGTGGAAGTTACTGCGAAGATCGCAGTGCGCCTGACGGAGTGGGTCAAGAACGCGGAGACCGGCGAGTTCGTCGCCAACACGCAGCTGGTGGACACGACGGTTGGCCGCGCGCTGCTGTCGGAGATTTTGCCCAGGGGTCTGCCCTTCAGCAACATCAACAAGGCGCTGAAGAAGAAGGAAATCTCGCGTCTCATCAACGTGTCCTTCCGCAAGTGCGGTCTGAAGGAAACCGTGGTGTTCGCCGACAAGCTGCTGCAGAACGGCTTCCGTCTGGCCACCCGCGCCGGCATCTCGATCGCCATCGACGACATGCTGGTGCCCAAGGAGAAGCCGGGCCTGATCGAGAAGGCCGAGAAGGAAGTCAAGGAGATCGAGCAGCAATACGTCTCGGGCTTGGTGACAGCAGGCGAGCGCTACAACAAGGTCGTCGACATCTGGGGCAAGACCGGCGACGAGGTCGGCAAGGTCATGATGAGCCAGCTGTCCAAGCAGAAGGTGCTGGACCGCCACGGCAAGGAAGTCGACCAGGAGTCCTTCAACTCGATCTACATGATGGCCGACTCGGGTGCCCGCGGTTCCGCCGCGCAGATCCGCCAGCTGGCCGGCATGCGCGGCCTGATGGCCAAGCCCGACGGCAGCATCATCGAGACGCCGATCACGGCCAACTTCCGCGAGGGCCTGAACGTCCTGCAGTACTTCATCTCCACCCACGGCGCCCGCAAGGGCCTGGCGGACACGGCGCTGAAGACTGCGAACTCGGGTTACCTGACGCGCCGCCTGGTCGACGTGACACAGGATCTGGTGGTGACCGAGGTCGACTGCGGCACGCAGAACGGCATGAACCGCCGTGCGCTGGTCGAAGGCGGCGAAGTCATCGAATCGCTGCGCGACCGCATCCTGGGCCGTGTCACCGCGACCGAGGTGCTGCACCCCGAGACGCAGGAAACGATGGTTCCGAGCGGCACCATGCTCGACGAAGACCTGATCGAAGTGCTGGAAGCCGCGGGCGTGGACGAAGTGAAGGTGCGCACCGCACTGACCTGCGACACCCGCTTCGGCATCTGCGCCAAGTGCTACGGCCGCGACCTGGGCCGCGGTGGCCTGGTGAACGTGGGCGAGGCCATCGGCGTCATCGCCGCGCAGTCGATCGGCGAGCCCGGCACGCAGCTGACCATGCGCACCTTCCACATCGGTGGTGCGGCGTCGCGTGCGGCAGTGGCTTCGAGTGTCGACGCGAAGAGCGAAGGCATCATCGGCTTCAACGCCACGATGCGCTACGTGACCAACGCCAAGGGCACGCTGGTCGTGATCTCGCGTTCCGGCGAGATCATCATCAGCGACCAGCATGGCCGCGAGCGCGAGCGCCACAAGCTGCCCTATGGCGCCACGCTGAACATCAAGCCCGACCAACAGGTCAAGGCCGGCACGGTGCTCGCGAACTGGGACCCGCTGACCCGCCCCATCATCACGGAATTCGCCGGCAAGGCGAAGTTCGAGAACGTGGAAGAGGGCCAGACGGTGGCCAAGCAGCTGGACGAAGTCACCGGCCTGTCGACGCTGGTGGTCATCGACCCGAAGCGCCGTGGTGCTGCCAAGGTGGTGCGGCCGCAGGTCAAGCTGCTGGACGCCGCTGGTGTCGAGGTGAAGATCCCCGGCACCGACCACGCGGTGACGATCGGCTTCCCGGTCGGCGCGCTGATCCAGATCCGCGACGGCCAGGACCTGGGCCCGGGCGAAGTGCTGGCGCGCATCCCGATGGAAGGTCAGAAGACGCGCGACATCACCGGCGGTCTGCCGCGGGTGGCCGAGCTCTTCGAAGCGCGCAGCCCGAAGGACGTGGGCACGCTGGCCGAGATCACCGGCACCATCAGCTTCGGCAAGGAGACCAAGGGCAAGAATCGCCTGCAGATCACCGCCCCCGAAGGCACGGTGCACGAGGAACTCGTCGCCAAGGAGAAGAACATCCTGGTGCACGAAGGCCAGGTGGTCAACCGCGGCGAACTGGTGGTCGACGGCAGCGCCGACCCGCAGGACATCCTGCGCCTGCTGGGCATCGAGGAACTGGCGCGCTACATCGTCGACGAAGTGCAGGACGTGTACCGCTTGCAGGGCGTGAAGATCAACGACAAGCACATCGAGGTCATCGTTCGCCAGATGCTGCGCCGCGTGCAGATCACGAACTGCGGTGACTCGTCCTACATCAACGGCGAGCAGGTGGAACGCAGCGAGCTGCTGAACACGAACGAGCGCCTGCGTGGCGAGGGCAAGATCCCGGCGACCCACGCCGACGTGCTGCTGGGCATCACCAAGGCGTCGCTGTCGACCGACAGCTTCATCTCGGCGGCGTCCTTCCAGGAAACCACGCGCGTGCTCACCGAGGCTGCCATCATGGGCAAGCGCGACGAGCTGCGTGGCCTGAAGGAAAACGTCATCGTCGGCCGTCTGATCCCCGCGGGCACCGGCATGGCCTTCCACGAGGCGCGCAAGGCCAAGGAAGCGATGGACGAGAGCGAGCGTCGCGCCATTGCGCTGCAGGAGGCTGAAGAGCTGGCGGCGGTGCAGATGGCCAACGTCGACGCGGCCACCGCCGCGGCCGCGGCGGCGGGGGATGCAGCCGAATAGGGCCGACGTTCTTTCTCGTCACACGAGGGCGGCCTGCGGGCCGCCCTTTTTCATGCCGTCGACCAATGCCGGGCCTGCGTAATGCAGACG
>JADIZZ010000003.1 GCA_016704535.1 Betaproteobacteria bacterium
CGGTAGGCCTTCTTGATGTCGTCGTCACTGGCGTTCTTGGCCAGGCCCAGGACGTCGTAGAAATCGCGCTTTGCCATGAAAACTCTCAACTGCCAACAAACGAAACCGCCGCGTGGAGGGTCAGGGCGGACCTGGCACCTCGAACGCGGCGAAACAGGACGCCGGGCCCGCAGGCCCGACGCCTGATCACTTCCTGACTTCCTTGAAGTCGGCGTCGACCACGTTGTCGTCAGCGGCCGGCTTGGCCTTGGGCGCCTCCGTTGCAGCTTCCGGGCCGGCCGTGGTGCCCGTGGTGCCGGCTGCAGCCTGCGCGTCGGCGTAGACCTTTTCGCCCAACTTCTGGCTGGCCGCCATCAAGGCTTCGGTCTTGGCCTCGATGGTCGCCTTGTCCTCGCCCTTCATGGCTTCGTCCAGTTCCTTCAGCGCGGCCTCGATCTTTTCCTTTTCGCCGGCATCCAGCTTGTCGCCGTGTTCGGCCAGGCTCTTCTTCGTGCTGTGCAGCATGCCGTCGGCAGCATTGCGCGCTTGCACCAGTTCCAGCTTCTTCGCGTCCTCGGCGGCGTTGGCCTCGGCATCCTTCACCATCTTCTCGATCTCGGCTTCGGTGAGCCCCGAGTTCGCCTTGATGGTGATCTTGTTCTCCTTGCCGGTAGCCTTGTCCTTGGCGCCCACGTGCAGGATACCGTTGGCGTCGATGTCGAAGGTGACCTCGATCTGCGGCAGGCCACGCGGCGAAGGCGGAATGCCTTCGAGGTTGAACTCGCCCAGGGACTTGTTGCCCACGGCCAGATCGCGCTCGCCCTGGAAGACCTTGATCGTCACGGCCGGCTGGTTGTCGTCTGCCGTGCTGAAGGTCTGGCTGAACTTGGTCGGGATGGTCGTGTTCTTCTTGATCATCTTCGTCATCACGCCGCCGAGCGTTTCAATGCCCAGGCTCAGTGGGGTGACGTCGAGCAGCAGCACGTCCTTGCGGTCACCGGCCAGCACTTGGCCCTGGATGGCGGCACCGACCGCCACGGCCTCGTCGGGGTTGACGTCCTTGCGCGGCTCCTTGCCGAAGAACTCCTTGACCTTCTCCTGCACCTTGGGCATGCGCGTCATGCCGCCGACCAGGATCACGTCGTCGATGTCCGTCAGCTTCACGCCGGCGTCCTTGACGGCGATCTTGCAAGGCTCGATGGTGCGCGCGATCAGCTCGTCGACCAGGCTTTCCAGCTTGGCGCGCGTGAGCTTGATGTTCAGGTGCTTCGGGCCCGACGCATCGGCCGTGATGTAGGGCAGGTTGACGTCGGTCTGCGTACTGTTGCTGAGTTCGATCTTGGCCTTCTCGGCGGCTTCCTTCAGCCGCTGCAGCGCCAGCACGTCCTTCGTCAGGTCGACGCCCTGTTCCTTCTTGAACTCGGTGACGATGTAATCGATGATGCGCTGGTCGAAGTCTTCGCCGCCCAGGAAGGTGTCGCCGTTGGTCGACAGCACCTCGAACTGCTTTTCTCCGTCGACGTCGGCGATCTCGATGATGCTGATGTCGAAGGTGCCGCCGCCGAGGTCGAAAACGGCGATCTTGCGGTCGCCCTTGCCGTGCTTGTCCAGGCCGAAGGCCAGCGCCGCGGCGGTGGGCTCGTTGATGATGCGCTTGACGTCCAGGCCGGCGATGCGGCCGGCGTCCTTGGTGGCCTGGCGCTGGCTGTCGTTGAAGTAGGCCGGCACCGTGATCACGGCCTCGGTCACCTCTTCACCGAGGTAGTCCTCGGCGGTCTTCTTCATCTTGCGCAGCACTTCGGCCGACACCTGCGGGGGCGCCATCTTCTTGCCACGCACTTCCACCCAGGCGTCGCCGTTGTCGGCGGCGGCGATGGTGTAGGGCATCAGGTCGATGTCCTTCTGTACTTCCTTCTCGGTGAACTTGCGGCCGATGAGGCGCTTCACGGCGTAGAGCGTGTTGCGCGGGTTGGTCACCGACTGCCGCTTGGCCGAAGCCCCGACGAGGACCTCACCGTCTTCCTGGTACGCAATGATCGATGGCGTGGTGCGTGCGCCCTCGCTGTTCTCGATCACCTTGGTGGTGTTGCCTTCCATGATGGCGACGCACGAATTCGTGGTGCCGAGGTCGATGCCGATGATCTTGCCCATGTGTCTTGCTCCGTGGAGAGTGAATGCGGTTGTTCTGGAGTTGTGGATAACGCGCCGGCTTTCAAGGGGCCGGCGCTGTGGACGCGGCTACTTCGGCGCGGCCACCGTGACGAGCGCGGGGCGCAGCACGCGGTCGGCGATGAGATAACCCTTCTGCAGCACGGAGACCACCGTGTTGGCGTCCTGCTCGGCCGGCACGACGCTGATGGCCTGATGCTGGTGAGGGTCGAACTTGGTGCCTGCCGGCGGCGCGATGGGCAGCACCTTGTTGCGCTCCAGCGCCGCCGTCAGCTGGCGCAGCGTGGCGTGCACACCTTCCAGCAGCTGGTCGGGCGTGGCATTGGGGATGGCGGTGGCCAGCTCCAGGCTGTCCTTCACCGGCAGCATGGCCTCGGCGAAGGCTTCGACGCCGAACTTTCGCGCCTTGGCCACGTCTTCCTCGGCGCGACGGCGGGCATTCTCGGCCTCGGCCTTGGCGCGCAGGAAGGCATCGTTCAATTCGTTGTGGCTGACCTGCAAGCTGCTGAGCTGCTCGGCGAGCGAGGGCGCCAAACCGGCCAAGTCGGGCGCGGCGTCGGGGCTGGGGGTGGTTTCGTTGGTCTCGTTCATGGTGTGGAATGGAGGCTCAGCAGTCCACATTGGGGGCCTCGACCCGCATTTCAAGAGGGGGATTCGCCGCCCCGGCTGCGAGTGCTGGGGCAGCCCGGGCTCGGCCCGTTGGGGCCTGGTGGGTGGAACCGCCGTCAGCGCTCTTCGGTGTCGTCGACGCTGGCGCTCCAGCGCTGCCACTCGGCGACCGTGCGGGTGATGTCGCGCCGGTCGCGCTTGGTCGGCCGGCCCTGTCCGATGCTGGCGGCCGGCTCGGCGCCCAGCCGCCGCGCCTCCGCGGCCTTCTCGCGGGCGGCGATGCTCTCGGGCGTTTCCTCGTACAGCGCCTGGGCCTGCGGTGCCGGGCCGCGCACGTTGCTCAAGGCCAGCACCTTCACCGTGCGCTGCACCGGCCCCTGGCGCCACTGCAGCAGGTCGCCGGGTTTGAGTTCGCGAGAGGCCTTGGCGACCTGGCCGTTGACGCTGACGCGGCCGCGGCCGATGTCCTCGGTGGCCAGGCCGCGTGTCTTGAAGAAGCGGGCGGCCCAGAGCCATTTGTCCAGCCGCACGCGGGTGTCGTCGCTCATGCCTTGATCCGGGGGAGGGCTACGCAGGCGTCGAGGCCGACGGTGCGTCCGTCCTGCAGACGGTTGTCGAGGTCGATACGGCCGCCCAGTGCCGTGACGATCTCGCGGCAGATCGCCAATCCGAGGCCGGAGCCTTCGTGCCCCGTGGCGTCGGGCAACGAACCGGCGAACGGCTGAAACAGATGCTCGCGCTGCGCTGCGGCGATGCCGGGGCCGTTGTCCTCGATATGCAGCCGCGCCTCGTCGCTCACCGCCTCGACGTGCACCGCCAGCCTTCCACCGCGCGGACTGTGGCGGATGGCGTTGTGCAGCAGGTTTCGCGTCAGCTCGCGCAGCGCCCATTCGTGGGCGCGCACGGTCACGGGTTCGGTGTGCAGCTCGAAGTCGACGCCGGCGTCGGCGATCAGCGCCGAGACGTCCAGCGCCACCGCGCGCACCGTGGCCGACCAGTCGACGAGCGGCGCCTCGCCCTGGTGACGCAGCTGCTCGACCTTGGCCAGCGCCAGCATCTGATTCGCGAGTTCGGTGGCGCCGTCCACCGTCTGCGCGATCTCCTGCAGCGCCAGCGCCGGCGCCACGTCGCCGCGGCGCGCCGACTGCACCTGCGTCTTCAGCACCGCCAGCGGCGTGCGCAGCTGGTGCGAGGCGTCGCGCACGAAGCGCTTCTGGTGGTCCAGCAGCCGCGCCGTGCGCGCCAGCAGCGCGTTGGTGGCGTCGACCACCGGTTGCAGTTCGCGCGGCGTGTCGCCGGCGGTCAGCGGCGAGAGGTCGTCCTCGTCGCGCTCGCGCAGCGTCTGGCTGAGGGCCCGCACGGGCCGCGTGGCGCGCTGCACCACGGCCACCACGACGAAGGCGATCAGGGCCACCAGCAGGGCTTGCTGCCACAGCGTCTGCAGCAGCAGCGCGCGCGCCAGCGTGCGGCGCAGCTCCAGCGTCTCGGCCACCTGCATGGTGGCCATGCCCTGGCCGGCCGGCCCGGCCACGGGCTGCAGCAGCACGGCCATGCGCACCGGCTCGCCGCGGTATTCGTCGTCGTAGAAGCGCACCAGCGCGGCGTAGGGGTTGGGTTCGTCACGGCCGGCCCGCGGCGGCGCCAGGTCCTCGAAGCCCGAGACGACCTCGCCGCCGAAGCCCGAGACCTTGTAGAAGAGCCGGCTGCGGTTGTCGGCCTCGAAGGCTTCGAGCGCGCTGTATTCCAGCGTCGCCTGCAGGCGGGGCGCACCGCCGTCAGTGCCGACTTCCAACCGCTCGCCGATGGCTTTGGCGCTGGCCAGCAGCGTGCGGTCGTAGGCCGTGTCGGCGGCCTGCAGCGCCTGCGCATACAGGCTCGCGGCATTCAGCACCACGAAGCCCAGCACGGGCAGCAGGATGCCCACCAGCAACTGGCCGCGCAGCGAGGGCGGGCGCAGCAACAGCCGACGCGGTGACGGCTTCAATCGCCGTCCCGCAGCAGGTAGCCCAGGCCGCGCAGCGTGACCAGCCGCGCCGGCGTGGCCGCCAGCTTCTTGCGCAGGCGGTAGACGACGACCTCGATGGCGTCGGCCTGCACGTCGCTTTCACCCGCGAAGACGAGTTCGCTCAGCCGTTCCTTGGCCACCGCGTGGCCCGGGCGCTGCAGCAGCGCGCGCAGCAGCGCGGCCTCGCGCGCGCTGAGGTCGAGCGGCTGGCCGTGCCGGTAGACGGCACCGCTGGCGGGGTCGACGCGCAGCCCGCAGAACTCGGGCAAGGCCGCCGTGCCGGCTGCGCCGGCATCGCCGCCGCGGCGCGCCAGCGCGCGCACGCGGGCCTCGAGCTCGTCGAGGTCGAAGGGCTTGGCCAGGTAGTCGTCGGCGCCGGTGTTCAGGCCCAGCACGCGGTCGCCCACCGTGCCGCGTGCGGTGAGGATGAGCACCGGCGTGGCCAGCCCCGCGGCGCGCGCCTGCGGCCAGCACCTGCAGCCCGTCCTGCCCAGGCAGGCTGAGGTCGAGCAGCACCACATCGGGCTGGCTCGCCTGCCAGCGGTCGAGCGCGCGTGCCCCGTCACCGCACAGCACCACCTGCCAGCCCAGGCGCTCGAAGCTGCGCTGCAGCGTGGTCTGCATGGCGGGGTTGTCCTCGATCAGCAGCAGCTTCATCGTGTTTGCGGATTATCGGCAGCGCGCCCCTACGGATTTCCCCGGGGGCGATCGACAGCCGTTTGACAGCCGTTGCCGACATCATCGACGCATCCCAACAGAGACGGAGACCCTTCCATGCGCCGTGACCACTTCCTCAAGTCCCTGGCCGCGCTGGCCGCCACCGGCAGCCTGCCGCTGTCGTCGCTGGCCGCCGTCAACCTGAAGATGATGATCCCCGCCAACCCGGGCGGCGGTTGGGACACCACCGGCCGCGCTTTGGGCAAGGCGCTGCAGGAAGCCGGTGCGGCCACGGCCGTGACCTACGAGAACAAGGGCGGCGCCGCCGGTGCCATCGGCCTGGCGCAGTTCGTCAACGCGAGCAAGGGCGACGGCAACGCGATGATGGTGATGGGCGCGGTGATGCTGGGCGGCATCATCACCGGCAAGCCGCCGGTGTCGGTGACGCAGGCCACGCCGCTGGCGCGGCTGACCAGCGAGTACAACGTCTTCGTCGTGCCCGAGGCGTCGCCGCTGAAGACGATGAAGGACGTCGTCGAGCAGATGAAGAAGGACCCCGGCAGCGTGAAGTGGGGCGGCGGTTCGCGCGGGTCCACCGAGCACATCGCCGCGGCCATGCTGGCGCGCGAAGTGGGCGTGGATGCGGCCAAGATCAACTACGTGCCCTTCCGCGGCGGCGGCGAGGCCGTGGCGGCCATCCTGGGCAACAACGTCAGCGTGGGCGGCAGCGGCTGGAGCGAGTTCCAGCAATACATCGAGAGCGGCAAGATGCGCGCCATCGCGGTGACCTCGGGCACGCGCCTGAAGGGCATCAACGTGCCGACGCTGAAGGAGCAGGGCTACAACGTCGAGATCGGCAACTGGCGCGGCGTCTACGGCGCGCCGGGCATCACGCCGGCGCAGGTGAAGGTGCTGGTGGACATGATCGTCAAGGCCACCAAGACCAAGAGCTGGGCCGAGTCGATGGAGAAGAACGCCTGGACCCCGGCGCTGCTGACCGGCACCGAGTTCGCCGACTTCGTCGACCGCGAGTTCGCCAGCCTGCGAGCGACGATGGTCAAGGCCGGCATGGTCTGAACCATGGAGGCTGCCCAGGCTGTCACTTCACCCGCCGCCGTCAGGAACCAGACCCTGATCGGCCTGGCCGTGCTGGTGCTGGCGGCGCTGCTGGCGGCCGGTGCGTGGTTCATCCCGTCGACAGCCGGCTATGCCGGCGTCGGACCGAACTTCCTGCCCTGGGTGGTGTCGGCGGCGCTGGGCCTGTGCGGTCTGATGCTGATCGTGCACGCGCGCAGCGGTGGCTGGCGCCAGATGGACGACATACCGGGTGGCGAAGTCGCCGACTGGCCGGCGCTGGCCTGGGTGGCCGCCGGCGTGACGGCCAACGCCGCGCTCATCACCACGGCGGGCTTCATCCTCAGCTGCACGCTGTGTTTCATGCTCGCGGTGCGCGGCCTGCGCCTGGCCGAGCGCAAGCCGCATGGCGGCGCGCGCGGGCTGGCGATCGACGCGGTCACCGGCTTCCTCATCGCGGCGCCGGCCTTCTGGCTGTTCACGAAAGTGCTGGCCATCAACCTGCCGGGCCTGACGGCCAGCGGCTGGATCTGACGGACCGCAGGGAAGACCATGGACATCTGGAGCCAGTTGCTCGGCGGCTTTGCCACCGCCGGCACGCCGATCAATCTGCTGTGGGCCTTCCTGGGCTGCGCCATCGGCACCGGCATCGGCGTGCTGCCGGGCCTGGGGCCGGCGGTGACCGTGGCCATGTTGCTGCCCATCACCTCTCAGGTGGAGCCCACGGCGAGCATGATCTTCTTCGCCGGCATCTACTACGGCGCGATGTACGGCGGCAGCACGACGTCCATCCTGCTGAACACGCCGGGCGAGACCGGCACCATGGTCACCGCGCTCGAAGGCTTCAAGATGGCCAAGAGCGGCCGCGCCGGCGCGGCGCTGGCCACCAGCGCCATCGGCAGCTTCGTCGCCGGCACCATCGCGACGGTGCTGGTGACGCTGTTTGCGCCCATCGTCGCCAACTACGCGGTGCGGCTGGGCCCGCCCGAGTACTTCCTCATCATGCTGCTGGCCTTCACCACCGTCAGCGCGGTGCTGGGCACGAGCACGCTGCGCGGGCTCACGGCGCTGTTCGTCGGCCTGGCCATCGGCCTGGTGGGCATCGACCAGATCAGCGCCCAGGTGCGCTACACCGGCGGCGTGCCCGAGTTCATGGACGGCATCGAGGTGGTGCTGATCGCGGTGGGCCTGTTCGCCGTGGGCGAATGCCTGTTCACCGCGCTCTATGAGGGCCGCACCGCGCAGGAGATGAACCGCATGGGCGGCGTGCACATGACGCGCAACGAGTGGCGGCGCTCGTGGCCGGCCTGGCTGCGCGGCACGGCCATCGGCTTCCCGTTCGGCACCATCCCGGCCGGTGGCTCCGAGATCCCGACCTTCCTGAGCTACGGCGTCGAGCGCAGGCTCAGCAAGCACAAGGCCGAGTTCGGCACCGTCGGCGCAATCGAGGGCGTGGCCGGCCCCGAGGCGGCCAACAACGCCGCCGTGACGGCCACGCTGGTGCCGCTGCTGACGCTGGGCATTCCGACCAGCGTGACGGCGGCCATCCTGCTGAGCGCGCTGCAGAACTACGGCATCAACGCCGGGCCGCAACTCTTCCAGACCAGTTCGACGCTGGTGTGGGCGCTCATCGCGTCCCTGTACATCGGCAACGTCATGCTGCTGGTGCTGAACCTGCCCATGGTGGGCCTGTGGGTCAAGCTGCTGAAGATCCCGCGGCCGCAGCTCTACGCCGGCATCCTGATCTTCGCCACCATCGGCGTCTACGGCATGCGGCAGAGCGCCTTCGACCTGTTCCTGATGCTGGGCGTGGGCCTGGTCGGCGTGGCGATGCGGCGCTTCCAGTTCCCCACGGCGCCGGTCATCGTCGGCATGATCCTGGGGCCGCTCGCGGAGGCGCAGATGCGCAACGCGCTGTCGATAGGCGAGGGCCGCTGGGACGTCTTCGTGCAGCGGCCGATGTCGGCGGTGCTGCTGACGCTGGTGGTGGTGGTGCTGGTGTTGCCACCGCTGCTGGCCTGGCGCCAGGGGCTGAAGAGCCGCTGAGCCCGGGCGGCGCTCAGTTCGTGGCGCCCATGGCCAGCGCGCGTTCACGCTGCGCGGCCAGCGCTGCCGCGTCGGGCCGGTTGCCGGTGTCCCAGCCCTGCAGGTGCTGTAGAGCCACGTCGGCCAGGGCCTGCACGAAGGCCGGCGAGTCGTTGACGCAGGGCACGTAGCTGAACTGCTCGCCACCGGCTTCGAGGAAGGCCCCGCGTGCTTCCTGCGCGATCTCCTCCAGCGTCTCCAGGCAGTCGGCGACGAAGCCGGGGCACATCACGTCGACCCGCTTGACGCCGTTCTGCGCCATCGCGATCAGCGTCGGCTCGGTGTAGGGCTCGAGCCATTTCGCCTTGCCGAAGCGGCTCTGGAAGGTGACGACCAGCTGCTCCTTCGTCAGCCCGAGCCGCGTGCCCAGCAGCCGCGCCGTGACATGGCATTGGCAGTGGTAGGGGTCGCCCAGCGTCAGCGAGCGTTCGGGCACGCCGTGGAAGCTGAGCACCAGTTTCTCGGCGCGGCCCTGCTCGGCCCAGTGGGCCTCGAGCCGCTGCGCCAGGGCGTCGATGTAGCCGGGGTGGTCGTGGTATTCGCCGACGAAGCGCAGCTCGGGCACGCGCCGCGCCTGCAGCGCCCAGCGCATCACCGCGTCACCCACGCTGGCCGTGGTGGCCGCGGCGTATTGCGGATACAGCGGCAGCACGAGCACACGCGTGGCGCCTTCGGCGCGCAGCGTGTCCATCACCGAGGCCACCGAGGGGTTGCCGTAGCGCATCGCATGGCGCACGAGCAGGTCGTGGCCTGCGGCGCCCAGCACCCGGCCCAGGGCCTCGGCCTGGCGCTGCGTCCACACCGCCAGCGGCGAACCCTCCGGCATCCACACCGTGGCGTACTTGGCTGCCGACTTGGCCGGGCGCGTGTTCAGGATGATGCCGTGCAGGATGGGCCACCAGGCCACGCGCGGGATCTCGACGACACGCGGGTCGCTCAGGAATTCGGCGAGGTAGCGCCGCAGCGCGGGCGCCGTGGGCTCATCCGGTGTGCCCAGATTCACCAGCAGCACGGCTGTTCGGGTACGCTGGCCGTGACGGTAGCCGGGTTCGGGTAAGAAGCTCATTCGGCGGGGGCGGGCTCAGAGTTGGCACCGCCGCACCCGCGGCGGCGCATCAGTTCGGCAAGGATGGCGTGCAGATCGACGGGTTTGGTCCAACATCCGTCGAAACCCGCCTGCCGAGCGGGTTCGGCCACCAGCGCCATTTCGTCTGCGGTGCACAGGAAGGCGGGCAGGCCCGGCGACTGCAATTCGGCGCGCAGCGCCGGCAGCAGCAGGTAGCCGTTGGTGTCGGGCAGGTGCAGGTCGATGACGAGCAGGTCTGGAGCCCAACGGCGCGCCAACTCCAGTGCCTCGGCGCCAGTGGCGGCGGTCTCGGTCTCGACACCGCCAGCGAAGCGGCAGGCCTCAACGAAGAGCAGGGTGTTGATGCGGTCGTCGTCGACGTACAGCAGGCGCATGCGAACTCTGGCTAGCGCAGCGGCAGGAAGGGCTGTGGCTCGGTGTCGGCCAGACGCAGCACGTCGAAGCTGACGCAGGCTGATGCTGGGTCTGCCGGCGAGCCGCCCAGGCCGATGCTGCCACTGCCGTGCAGCGTGCAGCCTCCGCGGCGCAGGCTGACGATCTCGCCGTCGTTGAACCGCACGTAGGTGCCGTTGTAACTGAGGTCGGTGAGTTGAAAACTGCCGCTGTGCCAGTCGAGCCGCGCGTGAGAGCGCGAGACGCGGGCGTCGTCGACGCAGAAGGCCACTTGCGGGCTGCGCCCCAGCACCACCGGCATCTTCTGGCTGCTGAAGACCTGGTGCTGGCCGCCCCACATCAGGCGCAGGCCGTCGGGCTCCTGCACGGAGGTGACGTCGCCGAACTGGGTAGCCGCCGGGTCGACGCCACCGCCACGGCGACCGCCCATCACGTGCACTTCGACGGGCTCGACGCGGCCACGCAGCACCAGGCGGTCGAGACTGCGAAGGCGTGCCTGCATGTCGACCGACAGGCCGCGGCTCACCTCCGAGGTGACCAGGGTCTCGTTGTCGCCGGCGTGGTCGAGCAGACGGGCAGCCACGTTGACGGCGTCGCCGAAACAGTCACCGGCCATCTCGACGATCTCGCCGCGGGCCACGGCCACTTGCAGGCGCAGGCCGCGCAACCCCGATGAGGCTCCGCGCTCGCTGCCCCGCGTGACCATGCCGTCGAGCACGTCATGCATCTGCATGGCGGCCTGCACGGCGGGCTCCGGCGCGTCGAAGACGGCCATCAGACCGTCGCCGAGCGTCTTCACGACATGGCCACCCTGGCCGGCCACCGGCTTGGCCAGCGCGTTCACGCAATGCGTGACGACCGAGGTCGCCTCGGCGTTGCCCAGGCTCTCGTACAGACCCGTGCTGCCCCGCAGATCGGCGAACAGTACGGTACGGTCGGAGATGCTTGTCATGAGGCAGGCAAGTGTAGTGGGCGACCCCGCTGCAGGCCGTCGCAGGCCAGGCTCACCAGCAACGGGCTTACAGGTTGTCGAGGTAGGTGCGCAGCTTGTCGCTGCGACTGGGGTGCTTCAACTTGCGGATCGCCTTGGCCTCGATCTGCCGGATGCGTTCGCGCGTGACGTCGAACTGCTTGCCCACTTCCTCCAGCGTGTGGTCGGTGCTCATCTCGATGCCGAAGCGCATGCGCAGCACCTTGGCTTCGCGCGGGGTCAGGCTGTCGAGGATGTCCTTCACCACGTCGCGCAGGCCGGCCTGCATCGCGGCGTCCACTGGGGCCACGTTGTTGGTGTCCTCGATGAAGTCGCCCAGGTGGGAATCATCATCGTCTCCGATCGGCGTCTCCATGGAGATCGGCTCCTTGGCGATCTTCATGATCTTGCGGATCTTGTCCTCGGGAATTTCCATCTTCTCGGCCAGCGTCGGGGCGTCGGGCTCGTAGCCGAACTCCTGCAGGTGCTGGCGCGAGATGCGATTCATCTTGTTGATGGTCTCGATCATGTGCACCGGGATGCGGATGGTGCGCGCCTGGTCGGCGATCGAGCGCGTGATGGCCTGGCGGATCCACCACGTCGCGTAGGTCGAGAACTTGTAGCCGCGGCGGTATTCGAACTTGTCGACCGCTTTCATCAGTCCGATGTTGCCTTCCTGGATCAGGTCGAGGAACTGCAAGCCACGGTTGGTGTACTTCTTGGCGATCGAGATCACGAGGCGGAGGTTCGCCTCGATCATTTCCTTCTTCGCGTCACGGCTTGCCTTTTCGCCCTCGTTCATCTTCTTGTTGATGAGCTTGAGGTCTTCCAGGGGCACGACGGCGCGGCTTTGCAGTTCGGTGAGCTTGGTTTGCAGTTCCTGTACTGCAGGCAGGTTGCGCGCCAGGATGTTGCTGTAGGCCTTGCCGGTGGCGATTTCCTTCTCGGCCCACTTCAGGTTCATCACGTTGGGCGGGAAATTCTTGATGAAGTGGTCCTGCGGCATGCCGCACTTGTCGACCACGATCTTGCGGATCTCGCGCTCGTAGCGGCGCACGTCGTCGACCTGCGAACGCAGGATGTGGCAGAGCTTCTCGATCGTCTTGACCGTGAAGCGGATGGTCATCAGGTCCTGGCTGATGGCGTGCTGCGACTTGTTGTAGGCCGGGCTCTTGTAGCCTTCCTTCTCGTAGGCCTTGCGCATCTTGTCGAAGTGCGTGCGCAGGGTGCCGAACTTCTCGAGCGCCTGCTTCTTCAGCTCCTCGAGCTTCTTCGTCAGCGCCTTGCTGCCGCCGGCGCCGTCATCGTCGTCTTCCTCGTCGAACTCGTCGAAGTCTTCCTCGGCCACGTAGTCGTCGGCCTCGTCGCTGCTGATGAAGCCGTCGACGATTTCCGAGATCTGCTGCTCGCCGGCCGCAATGCGGTCGGCCATCGCCAGAATCTCGGCGATCGTGGTGGGCGAAGCACTGATCGCCAGCATCATGGCCTGAAGGCCGCCTTCGATGCGCTTGGCGATCTCGATCTCGCCTTCCCGCGTCAGCAGTTCAACCGTGCCCATCTCGCGCATGTACATGCGCACCGGGTCGGTGGTGCGGCCGAATTCGCTGTCCACGGTGGACAGCGCGGCTTCGGCGGCTTCTTCGGCCTCTTCCTCGGTGGCGGTGGTGGTGCCGCCGCCGGCGACCAGCAGCGTGGCCGCGTCGGGCGCCTGCTCGTAGACCGCGATGCCCATGTCGTTGAGCATCGAGACGATGGCTTCGAGGATTTCCTCGTTGATCAGCTTCTCGGGCAGGTGGTCGTTGATTTCCTGGTGCGTCAGGAAACCGCGCGTCTTGCCCATCTTGATGAGCGTCTTCAGCTCCTGGCGGCGTTTCTGCGCCTCCTCCTCGCTGAGCGTGGTTTCTTCCAGGCCGAACTCGCGCATCAGCGCGCGCTCCTTGGCGCGGCTGACCTTCATGCGCAGCGGCTTGACCTTGACCGCTTTGTCGCTGTCACCGACCTCGGCGGCTTCGGGTTCGGCTTCGGCCTCGACGTCGCCTTCGGCCTCGCCGTCGAATTCGGCATCGATGTCGGCCAGGTCGACGTCCTCGGCCGGCGGGGCCTTGGCTTCGGCGCCCTTCTTGCCCGCCTTGCCCTTGACCTCGGCCTTGGCGGGCTTGCCCTCGGCCTTGCCCGCCTTGGCGTCGGCCTTGGCAGGTTTCGCATTGGCCTTGGTGGGCTTGACCTCGGTCTTCGCCACGGTGGGCTTGGCCTCCGCCTTCGGGAGCTTCGCCGCTCCGGCCTTGGCTGCCGCCTTGACCAGCGGTTTGGCCGGCGCCTTGGGTTCCACCGCAGCGGCCTTGGCCTTGGCCTTGGCGGGGACTGCCGCGGGCGTTGCAGCGGCGGTCTTCGCCGACTTGGCGGCAGGGGCGACGGGCTTGGCGGCAGGCTTCTTGGCGGTCATGCGATTCCTTGGTGCTGAGTGGGCGACGAACGACGAACGCGCAAACAAAGGGCTGGGCCGCGGCTGGCTGAGCCAGTCGCGCCGGAGGGCATTGCGCGTGTCGTGCAGGCGAGTCCGGCGAGACTCATCTGGTGTGCAACCCTTGCGGGTGGGGGGTGACCGATGGTGAAAACCATGACCCTTTTCGAGGGTGGTCGGGGCCCGGAGGTGTTGCTGTCACTCTTGCCGCTGCGACAAACCGCGGATTATACCCACGGGTCTGCCGTTCGATCTGCCGTTCGGTCTGCGGTTGGGCCCGCCGCCAGGCCTGCTGTGCGAGCCCTTGCGCGGCGCCTGTCGTGGGTTTCGCGTTGGGGACTACGAGGCGCCTGCGCTCTCGCGCTCGGCCGTGCGGTGGGCCGCGATGCGACGGCGCAGGGCACCGATGCGGTCGAGCGCCTCGCGGTCGGTGTGGCCTTCCTCGATCAGCGTCGCCACCTCTTCCTCCAGACGCGCCACCCACAAGCGCTGCAGCACACGCTGCAAGTCGCCGAAACCCTGCTCCTCGTCGGGCGCAGCGCCTGAGATCCATGCGCGAGCCCTGTCGTGCCAGGCCTCATCGGACAGCGCCTGATCGAGCGCGGCCCACGTCTGCGGTCCGTGCTCGGTGAGCTGGCGCTCGAGCCAGGCCACCGCGTCGCCGTGGGCGCCGCCCAGGCCGTGCAGCAGTTCGTGGTCTTCGGTCGACAGGCGTTCCCACCAGTCGCTGTGTCGCAGCAGCAGGCGCAGCGCGAGGTCGGCTGACGCAGCGGGCGCACGCCGGCCGGCACGCCGCAGCGGCGCCTGCAGCGAGGGCTGCGCGCTGCGCGAGATCGGCCGCTGTTGCGGGGCGGCGGCAGCGCCCCACAGCGCGTTGAGATCGGCCAGGTCGAGCATGGCCGTGCGCGCCAGTTCGGGCAGCAGCTGGCGCTTCAGTGCGCCGTCGGGTAGCGCGGTCCACAGCGGCTTGGCCTGTGCCAGCATGCGCGCGCGGCCCTCGGCGCTGGAGAGGTCGGCGTCCTCCGAGGCCATCGCCACCAGCTGCCGCGACAGCGGCACGGCCTGCACCACCTGCTGTTCGAAGGCCGCGGGGCCGAGCTCGCGCACGTAGCTGTCGGGGTCGTGCTCGGTGGGCAGGAAAAGGAACTTCACGCTACGCAGGTCGGTGGCGTGGGGCAGGGCCGCTTCCAGCGCACGGCCGGCGGCGCGGCGTCCAGCGGCGTCGCCGTCGAAGCTGAAGACCACGCTGTCGGTGAAGCGGAAGAGCTTCTGCACGTGCTCGGCCGTGCAGGCCGTGCCCAGCGTGGCGACCGCATTCGGGAATCCGCTCTGCGCCAGCGCGACGACGTCCATGTAGCCCTCCACGACGAGCGCGTAGCCCTTGTCGCGCAGCCCCTGGCGCGCTTCGAACAGGCCGTAGAGCTCGCGCCCCTTGCTGAACAGCGGCGTCTCGGGCGAGTTCATGTACTTGGGCTTGCTGTCGTCGAGCACGCGCCCGCCGAAACCGATGACCTTGCCGTCGACACCGCGGATCGGGAACATCACGCGGTCGCGGAACCAGTCGTAGCGGCCACGCTCGGCGGTGGCTTCGGGTGTGGCACTGTCATCGGCTTCTTTCAGCCTGACCAGGCCGGCTTCTTCGAGCAGCGGGTCGTCGTAGTTCGGAAACACGCCGGCCAGCGTGCGCCAGCCGGGCGGTGCGAAGCCCAGGCCGAAGCGCGCCGCCACCGCACCGGTGAGGCCGCGGCGCTTCAGGTAATCGATGGCCCGCGGCTGCGCCTTCAGCTGCGCGCGGTAGAAGTCGGCCGCGCGCTCCAGCACCTCGCCCAGCGACAGGCGGCGCTCGCGCAGCTTGTCGCGGCGCTGGCGCTCGTCAGGGCTGACCTGCTCTTCGGGCACCGCCATGCCCACGCCCTGCGCCAGGTCGCGCACGGCCTCGACGAAGCTCAGCCCCAGGTGTTCGCTGAGGAAACGGATCGCGTCGCCGCTCGCGCCGCAGCCGAAGCAGTAATAGAACTGCTTGGACGGGCTGACCGAGAAGCTCGGCGACTTTTCGCCGTGGAAGGGGCACAGCCCCATGAAGTTGGCCCCGCCACGCTTGAGTTCGACATGGCGGCCCACGACGTCGACGATGTCAACGCGGGACAACAGCTCTTGCAGGAAGCCGGCGGGGATCACAGGCGGAGTCTAGCCAGCCGGCTGCCGCCGGCGCAGGTAAAGCCTGTGGGCTGACTGACGCCAGCCCGCGCACGGCGCGGGCTGGGAGTTATCAGAGTGCGAAATCGGCCAGAGAGGCGCCGCTGGCGAGTGCATTCGTTAGCCACTTCGGCTTCAGGCCACGACCTGACCAAGTATCCCCGGTGGCTGGATTGCGGTATTTAGGTGCGACCTTGACGCTGGACTTCTTCGGCGCGGCAGCAGCTTTGCTACCGATATCAGCCAATGTCAAACCGTATTCGGTCATCAAGGCCTTGACCTTGTCGATGGCCTCGGCGCGCTGCTCGCGCTGGAAGTTGGCAATCTGCTTTTCGAGGGCGGCCTTCTGGGCCAGTAGATCACTGAGGGTGTCTGATGCCATGAGCCGGCTCCGTCATGATGAATTGAGAAGACCTCAATATACCCTCGATATACCTTCTCCCGTGCATGCGACCACTCTGCCGCCTAGCAACAGCGAACAGGCCCGGTTTAGACCGGCGGCGGAACGTAGCCGGCAACCTTGTCGGCGTCGCCGCCGAACAGGAACTGCTCCATCTGGCGTGCCAGATACTGCCGGGCACGTGCGTCGGCCAGATTCAAACGGTTCTCGTTGACGAGCATGGTCTGATGTTTCTTCCACGCATCGAACGCTTCCTTGCTGATGCTGTCGTAAATTCGCTTTCCCAGTTCACCGGGATAGGGTGAAAACCCCAAGCCTTCGGCTTCCCTTTTCAGATAAACACACTGCACCATGCGGGTCATATCATCTCCTGTCAGAGTTTCTTGACCAGCACTTGTGAGCGCCGGTCCCAGTTGTATTTGCGTTTGCGCGCCTCGGGCAACCACTCCGGGTCGACAGGCGTGAAACCGCGCTTGATGAACCAATGCATGGTGCGCGTGGTCAGCACGAAGATGCTTTCGAAACCGCCGGCGCGCGCGCGCTGTTCGATGCGCTTGAGCAGACGTTCACCGTCGCCCTGGCCTTGGCTCAGCGGCGACACCGTCAGCGCGGCCATCTCGGCGGTCCGGGCTTCGGGGTAGGGGTAAAGCGCGGCGCAGCCAAAGATGATGCCGTCGTGTTCGACGACGCTGTAGAAGTGAATGTCGCGCTCGATCTCGGTGCGCTCGCGGCGCACCAGCGTGCCGTCTCGCTCGAAGGGCTCGATGAGCTGCAGGATGCCCCCGACGTCGTCGCTGCTGGCTTCGCGCAGGCTTTCGAGCTTCTCGTCGACCACCATCGTGCCCACGCCGTCGTGCGTGAACACCTCAAGCAGCAGCGCGCCGTCGGTGGCGTAGGGCAGGATGTGCGAACGCTCGACGCCGCCTTCGCAGGCCTTCACGCAGTGCTGCAGGTAGAAGGCCGTGTCGGTGGGCAGCGTCGGCGGGGGCAGGGCGGCCAGCAGGCGTTTCGCCTCGGCCAGCGCCAGTTCGGTGTCGATGGCGCTTTCGGGGTCGTCCTGTGATTCGCGTATGCCGGGCATCTCGGTCATGAAGACCAGTTTGTCGGCCTGCAGCGCGACGGCGGTGGCGGTGGCCACGTCTTCCATCGTCAGGTTGAAGGCCTCGCCCGTCGGCGAAAAGCCGAAGGGGCTGAGCAGCACCAGCGCGCCGATGTCGATGGCACGGCGGATGGCGGCCGAATCGACACGCCGCACCAGGCCGCTGTGGATGAAGTCGGTGCCGTCCACGATGCCCACCGGCCGTGCAGTGAGGAAGTTGCCCGAGACCACGCGCACGGTGGCGTTGGCCATCGGCGTGTTCGGCAGGCCCTGCGAAAACGCGGCCTCGATCTCGAAGCGCAGCTGGCCCGCGGCTTCCTGCGCCGCGTCCAGCGCCACCGAGTCGGTGACGCGGATGCCGCGCACGAAACGCGACACCTGGCCCTTGGCCGCCAGCTGTTCCGTCACCTGCGGCCGGAAGCCGTGCACAAGCACCAGCTTGATGCCCATGGCGTGCAGGATGGACAGGTCCTGCACGAAGGTGTTGAGCTTGCCGGCGGCGATGGCTTCGCCGGCCAGCGCGACGACGAAGGTCTTGCCGCGGTAGGCGTGGATGTAGGGCGCGACGGCGCGGAACCACGGTACGAAGGTGTGCGGGAAGACGAGGCTCATGAGGGGGTCGACAAGTGGCGCGATTGTGCCGCAGCATGCACACCCCAACCCCTTGCCAGGAGACCACGATGGATGTGTTCAAGACCCAGGGCGCCTTCAGCTGGAGCGAGCTGATGACCACCGACCCCACCGCCGCCGTTGCTTTCTATACCAAGCTCTTCGGCTGGGGCGTGCAGGACATGGACATGGGCACCGGCCCCTACCACGTGGTCAAGGTCGGCGAGACCTCCGTTGCCGGCATCATGGGCATGCCGCCCGGCGCAGCGGCGATGCCGCCGGCCTGGGGCTGCTACGTCACCGTCGACAACGTCGACCAGACGCTGGCGCGCTGCAGCGAACTCGGCGGCAAGACGCTGGTGCCGCCGATGGACGTGCCCGGCGTCGGACGCATGGCCGTGCTGCAGGACCCGCAGGGAGCGGTGCTGAGTGTCATGACCTACTCGATGTAGCGACCGGGCGGCAGGGTCACGGCCCCGCGCGGAGATAATCCGCGCCCCGTGACCCCTTCCCCGTCGGGCCCGCGCGCCGCGTCGCATTCGCCTCGCGTGCCGCCCAGCCCCATCCCGCCGATCACCTACCCCGAGTCGCTGCCGGTCTCTGCCCGGCGCGAGGAGATCGCGCGCGCGATTGCCGCGCACCAGGTCGTCATCGTCTGCGGCGAGACGGGTTCGGGCAAGACGACGCAGCTGCCCAAGATCCTGCTCGAACTCGGCCGCGGCCTGGGCGCCGGCGGCAAGGGCCTGATCGGCCACACGCAGCCGCGGCGCATCGCGGCAAGCAGCGTGGCCAAGCGCATCGCCGACGAGCTGAAGAGCCCGCTGGGTGAGGTCGTCGGCTACAAGGTGCGTTTCCAGGACCGCCTGCAGCCCGGCGCCAGCATCAAGCTGATGACCGACGGCATCCTGCTGGCCGAGACCGAGCGCGACCCGCTGCTGCGTGCCTACGACACCATCGTCATCGACGAGGCGCACGAACGCAGCCTGAACATCGACTTCCTGCTCGGCTACCTGAAGCAGTTGCTGCCGAAGCGGCCCGACCTGAAGGTGATCGTCACCTCGGCCACCATCGACGCCGACCGCTTCGCCAATCACTTCGCCGGGAAGGGCGGGCCGGCGCCGGTGATCATGGTCAGCGGGCGGCTGTTCCCGGTGGAGCAGCGCTGGCGCCCCTTCGAAGAGAGCCGCGAGTTCGACCTCGACAACGCGATCGCCGACGCCGTCGACGAACTCTGGCGAGGATCACCCACCGGCGCCGGTGGCGCCGGGGGCCCCGGCGACATCCTCGTCTTCCTGCCCGGCGAACGCGAGATCCGCGAGACCGCCGACCACCTGCGCCGCCACCTGCTGCAGCACGCCAAGGGTGGGCCGCCGCCCGAGATCCTGCCGCTGTTCGCCAGGCTCAGCCAGCCCGAGCAGGACCGCGTCTTCGAGGCCGGCAACGGCCGCCGCATTGTGCTGGCCACCAACGTCGCCGAGACCTCGCTCACGGTGCCCGGCATCCGCTACGTCATCGACAGCGGCCTGGCGCGCGTGAAGCGCTACAGCTGGCGCAACAAGGTCGAGCAGCTGCAGATCGAGGCCATCAGCCAGGCCGCCGCGCAGCAGCGCGCCGGGCGCTGCGGGCGCGTGGCCAACGGCATCTGCATCCGGCTCTACGGCGAGGACGAGTTCAACGGCCGACCGCGCTTCACCGACCCTGAGATCCTGCGCAGCAGCCTGGCCGGCGTGATCCTGCGCATGAAGGCGCTGCGACTGGGCAATGTCGACGCCTTCCCCTTTGTCGAGCCGCCGCCGGGCAAGGCGATTGCCGACGGCTACGCGCTGCTGGCCGAGCTGGGCGCGGTGGACGACGACAACGACCTCACACCCATCGGCAAGGAACTGTCACGCCTGCCTCTGGACCCCCGCGTCGGCCGCATGATCCTGGAGGCGCGCCAGCACCAGGCTTTGAGCGAGGTGCTGGTGATCGCCGCCGCGCTGAGCGGCCAGGACGCCCGAGACCGGCCGCTGGACAAGGCGCAGATCGCCGATGAACGCCACAAACCCTTCGACGACGAGCGCAGCGAGTTCATGGGCACGCTCAAGCTTTGGAAGTGGATCGAGGAAGGGCGCGGCGTACACGGCCATGCGCAGGCCCGGGAAGCGCGGGTCGACACGCACAAGCTCACCAACCGCCAGCAGGAACAGCGCCTGCGCGACGCCTTCATCAACCCGCGCCGGGTGCGTGAATGGCGCGACATCCACTCGCAGCTGCTCACCGTGGTGGCCGAACACGGCTGGCGCCTGAACGACGCGCCGGCCAGCTACGACCAGGTGCACCTTTCGCTGCTGGCGGGGCTGCTCGGCAACATCGGCTGCAAGAGTGACGACGAGGACTGGTACCTCGGCGCACGCGGCATCAAGTTCTGGCGTCACCCGGGCGTCAACCTGAGCAAGAAGCCGGGGCGCTGGATCGTCGCGGCCGAACTGGTGGAGACGACGCGCCTCTTCGGCCGCGGCATCGCCGCCATCGAGCCGCAGTGGATACCGCCCCTGGCAGGCAACCTGCTGAAGACACAGCTGCTCGAGCCGCACTGGGAGAAGAAGGCCGGCGAGGTGGTGGCGCTGGAGCGCGCCACCCTCTACGGCATCGTGATCTACAACAACCGCAAGGTGAACTACGGCCGCATCGACCCGGCCGGCGCGCGAGCGATCTTCATCCGCGAAGCGCTGGTGGGCGAGGAGTGGGAGACGCGGCTGCCCTTCCTGGCACACAACCGCAAGCTCGTCGCGCAGGTGCAGGAGCTGGAACACAAGGCGCGCCGCCAGGACGTGCTGGTCGACGACGAGCTCATCCACGCCTTCTACGACCAGCAGCTGCCCCAGGACGTCTGCAGCGGCCCGGGGCTGGAGCGCTGGTATCGCGACGAGGCGAAGAAGCAGCCCAAGCTGCTGCAGCTGTCGCGCGAAGAGCTGATGCGCCACGAGGCTGCAGGCATCACCACCGACAGCTTCCCGAAGACCCTCCGCCTGGGCGGCATCGACTGCGCCGCCACCTACCTGCACGAGCCGGGCGACGCGAAGGACGGCGTGACGGTGGCCGTGCCCATCTACGCGCTGAACCAGGTGAGCGACGAGCGCTGTGAATGGCTCGTGCCCGGGATGCTGCAGGCCAAGGTGCTGGCGCTGTGCAAGACCCTGCACCAGCGACCGCGTTCACGCCTGGTGCCGCTGCCCGACTACGCCGCCGAGTTCTGCGCCAGCACGCCCTTCGCGCAAGGCGGCCTGATGGAGGCGCTGCTGAAGGCGGTGCGCGAACGCACGCAGATCGCGGTGCAGCGCAACGACTTCAAGCTCGAACAGCTGAGCCCGCACCTGTTCATGAACTTCCGCGTGATCGACGAACACGGCCGCCAGCTCGGCATGGGGCGCGACCTGGCCAACCTGAAGGCCGAACTCGGCAGCCAGGCGCGCACGGCCTTCCAGGCGCTGGCGGTGCTGAAGACGACGGTGGCGAAAGCACCTGTTGCGGCAACGGCCGCACCATCGCCACCCACGGGCGGGCGGGGCGTCCGGGCCGAGGTGGTGGCCGCGCCGGCGCCCGCCGCGCCGACCGAGACGCCGAAGTACACCGCCTGGACCTTCGGCGAACTGCCCGAGCTGATGGAAGTGCGCCGCGGCCCGCAGGTGATGGTGGGCTTCCCGGCGCTGATCGACCGCGGCTCCCACGTCGAGATCGAAGTCTTCGACGAACCCGAGGCCGCGGCGGCCCAGCACCGTGCCGGCCTGCGCCGCCTGGTGGCGCTGCAACTGAAGGAGCCGCTGAAGTACCTGGAGAAGAACATCCCGGGCCTGACCGCGATGGCCGGCGCGTTCATGCCGCTCGGCACGCTGGAAGAGCTGCGCGCACAGATCATCGACGTCGCCGTCGACCGCGCCTTCCTCGCCGACCCGCTGCCCACGGACGAGCGCGGTTTCACCAAGCGCGTCGACGAAGGCCGCGCGCGCCTGAATCTCATCGCCGCCGAGGTCGCGCGCCAGGCCGGCGTCGTGCTGACCGAACACGCCACCGCGCTGCGCAAGCTGAAGGACAGCAAACCGCCGCGCGAGGTGGCCGACGATATCGCCGCGCAGCTGCAGCGGCTTGTGGGCAAACGTTTCCTGACCCAGACCGAGTGGGCCGCGCTGCAGCAGCTGCCGCGCTACCTGAAGGCCGTGGTGCTGCGTCTGGAAAAGCTGCGCACCGACCCCGCGCGCGACGCCACCCGCTTTGCCGAGCTGCGCCCGCTGGAACAGCGCTGGCTGCGCAAGACCGCCGAGTTGCGCGGCGCCCCGCACGCGCGACTTGACGAGTACCGCTGGCTGCTGGAAGAGCTGCGCGTCAGCCTGTTCGCGCAGGAGCTGCGCACGCCGCAGCCCGTGAGCACCAAGCGCTTGGACAAGGCCTGGGGCCAGATCGAGTCCTGATCTGGATCAGGTCATCGCGCATGCGAATGACATTGATTCTCAATACGCTTATAGTGCAGGCATTCGCCACTCCCGACCGAGCCCCGCCGTGAAGCCCGCCAGCGCCCTGCCTTTCAGTCCCCTCTTCAGTCGGTCATGCTCCGCCCCGATTCGTCGCCTGCACGGCCGGGCGCTGTTCACCGGCGCCGCCGTGGCCGCCACCACCTTGCTGGCCGGCGCCGCGCTGGCGCAGGACAAGGTGCTCAACCTCTACTCGGCGCGCCACTACCAGACCGACGAGGCGCTCTACGCCGACTTCACCAAGGCCACCGGCATCCGCATCAACCGCGTCGAGGCCGACGACGCCGGCATCCTGGCGCGGCTGAAGGCCGAGGGCACGGCCAGCCCGGCCGACGTGATCCTGCTCGTCGACGCCGCGCGGCTGTGGCGCGGTGAGCAGGAGGGCCTGTTCCAGCCCGTCAAGTCGGCCGTGCTCGAAGCGCGGGTGCCGGCGCAGTTCCGTGGCGGTGTCTCGGCGCAGGGCGCGCAATGGTTCGGGCTGTCGACGCGCGCGCGGCTGGTGGTCTACGACAAGAGCCGGCTGGAGGCCGCCGATGTCGACAGCTACGAGAAGCTGGCCGCCCCCGCGCTGAAGGGCCAGTTCTGCGTGCGCAGCGGCTCGCACCCCTACAACCTGAGCCTGTTCGGCAGCATGGTCGAGCACCTGGGCCCGGCGGCCACCGAAACCTGGCTCAAGGGCCTGGTGGCCAACATGGCGCGCCCGCCCAAGGGCGGCGACACCGACCAGATCAAGGGTGTGGCCAGCGGTGAATGCGGCGTGGCGCTGACCAACAGCTACTACTACGCGCGCCTGCTGCGTTCCAGCAAGCCCGAAGACCGCGCCTTGGCCGAGAAGGTGGGCGTGGTGTTCCCGAACCAGTCCAGCTGGGGCACGCACGTCAACATCGCCGGCGGCGCGGTGGCGCGCAACGCGAAGAACCGCGACGCGGCCGTGGCCTTCCTCGAATACCTTGCGAGCGACAGCGCTCAGCGCTACTTCGCCGACGGCAACAACGAGTATCCGGTCGTACCGTCGGTGCCGGTGAACCCGGTGCTCGGCAGCCTGGGACGCTTCAAGGCCGAGACGGTGCCTATCGCGCGGGTCGGCGCCAACACCGCCCAGGTGCAGCAGATGCTGGACCGCGTCGGCTTCAAGTAGTCGGATAGCACATGCCGCTGCACCCCAGTGCGTTGGGGTGGAGGCAAGCGATGCACCCCGACGCGATGCTTGCTTGCTGCTACAACTTTGCCGCCGCGCCGGCCAGCACGCATTCCTAGAATGGGGTCCGACTGCAGCCTACGAGCAGGCACTCTGCCCGTGTAGCTACCGGATTGCGGCCATTCGCCGCCCTGTGTCCAGGAGCTCCCCCGTGCAGAGCCGAGTTCTTGCCCTTGCCATGATGCTGATGATGGTCCCGATGGCATGGGCCCAGGCGGCATCGGGCGACGGCTCGGCCGCCGATGCTCGCGCCGCGATGGAGCGTGCCAAGCGAGCCGCGGCGGGGCCCCTGAAGGCCATACAGCAGGCGGCGAACATCCGGCGGCGCCCTGGCGAAGCCGATCCTGCGGAAGCTCGGGTTGCGGCGAGGGCGACGACCACCGTGCAGGTGGCGTCAGCCGCGGCAGTTACTGCAGTGCCGGCATCCGAACGATCGGCGGAGGGCGCTGAGGCGCCGGCTAACGTGCGGATACTGACCGCCGAAGCCCGTTTAGCGATGGTGGCGACGGTGGACGACATCGAAGTACGAACCACCGCAGCGGCCAAAGACACCACGGCGCCCATGCTGGACTCGCCACCGCTGCTAGATGCCTGGTATGGGCAGCCCGCTGCGCTGAGCACGCCCGAGCCCAATATCCCGCCGCACCTGCTTGAGCAGGGGCCGAGCGCGGACGCAGTCGAGGCTGAACTCAGCCTGCGGGCCGACGGCAGCGTGGCCGAAGTGACGCTGGTCTCCCCGGTGCCCCTCACCTGGCAGCGTTTCATCACGGCGGCACTGGAGCAGTGGCGCTACGAACCGATGGGAAGCCCGCGCACGCACCGCGTACGCTTGCTTCTCAAGCCTGCCACCGCACGCTGAAGCTTTGCGGCCTCCATTCAAGCTCGAAACACGGTCAGCGCGCGGTCCATGCCACCTTCGACGATGGACAGCATGGCCTGCTCGCGCACGGCGGGCTTGGGATGGAAGGCGATCGAAAGGCCGGCGGCGGCCATCATCGGCAGGTCATTCGCACCGTCGCCCACGGCGATGGCGTGGGCGGGCGCTATGCCCATCAGCTCGGCCACTTCCAGCAGCACACGCCGCTTCTCGGCGCCGTCCACGACTTCGCCCCAGGGCCTGGGGACGAGCGCGCCGGTGAGGCAGCCGTCCTCGATTTCCAGCATGTTGGCGCGCGCGAAATCGAGCCCTAGCCGCGCGCGGACGCGTTCGCTGAAGTAGGTGAAGCCGCCGCTGATCAGCAGCGTCTTCAACCCCGCAGCTTGGCAGGCGCGAACGAAGATCTCGACACCGGGGTTGAGCTGCAGGTGGCGCGTGTAGACGGCTTCCAGCGCCGACACCGGCACGCCGCTCAGCATCTCGAGGCGGCGGCGCAGGCTGTCGCGATAGTCTGCGATCTCGCCGCGCATCGCGGCTTCGGTGATGGCCGCCACCTGGGCTTTGCGGCCGGCCACCTCGGCGATCTCGTCGATGCACTCGATGTTGATCAGCGTCGAGTCCATGTCGAAGGCGACGAGCTTGTAGTCGGCCAGCCGCAGCGGCGGCGTGAAACCGCGGATGAACAGGCCGGGTTCGATCTCGGCGGCCATCACGCACTCACCTTCAACGGCTGCCCCAAGTGCTTGAGCAGGTCACGCAGGTAATGCGCGCGGTCCGCCGGCGCGCTGATCTCGCGGTCGATGCGCAGCTTGTCGTTGCCGGCCAGCTTGATGGCGCGGTTCTTCTGCACCAGTTCGATGATGCGCTGCGGGTCGATGGGCGCGTTGGCGCGGAAGGTGACGTTCATCAGCTTGGGGCCGGCGTCGATCTTGGCCACGCCATAGGGCCTGGCCATTACACGCAGGCGATGGGTGTCGAAGAGGGTCTGGCCCTGCGTGGGCAGCTTGCCGAAGCGGTCGGTGATCTCTTCGAGAAGGCTGTCGATCTGCTCGGTCTTTTCGGCCGAGGCCAAACGCTTGTAGAGGTTCAGCCGCGTGTGCACATCGCCGCAATAGGCGTCGGGCAGCAGCGCTGGGGCGTGCAGGTTGATCTCGGTCGTGGCCGCCATCGGGTTCAGCAGGTCGGGCTCGCGACCGGCCTTCAGGCTGCGCACGGCTTCCGACAGCATGTCGTTGTAGAGCTGGAAGCCCACCTCCATCATGTTGCCGCTCTGGTTCTCGCCCAGCACTTCGCCGGCGCCGCGGATCTCGAGGTCGTGCATCGCCAGGTAGAAGCCGCTGCCCAGCTCTTCCATGTCCTGGATGGCCTGCAGTCGCAGCGCGGCCTGCTTGCTCAGGCCCTCGACGTCGGGCACCAGCAGGTAGGCGTAGGCCTGGTGGTGGCTGCGGCCGACGCGCCCGCGCAGCTGGTGCAGTTGCGCCAGGCCGAACTTGTCGGCGCGGCTGATGACTATGGTGTTGGCACTGGGTACGTCGATGCCCGTTTCGATGATGGTCGAGCACAGCAGCACGTTATGGCGCTGGGCGACGAAGTCGCGCATCACGCTTTCCAGCTGGCGCTCGGGCATCTGGCCGTGCGCCACGGCGATGCGCGCCTCGGGCAGCAGCTCCTGCAGCTTCTGCTTGCGGTTCTCGATGGTCTCGACCTCGTTGTGCAGGAAGTAGACCTGGCCGCCGCGTTTCAGCTCGCGCAGCACGGCCTCGCGGATGACGCTGTTGCCTTCGCTGCGCACGAAGGTCTTGATGGCCAGCCGGCGCTGCGGTGCGGTGGCGATGACGCTCAGGTCGCGCAGGCCTTCCAGCGCCATACCCAGCGTGCGCGGTATCGGCGTGGCGGTGAGCGTCAGTACGTCGACCTCCGCGCGCAGCGCCTTCATCGCTTCCTTGTGGCGCACGCCGAAGCGGTGTTCTTCGTCGATGACCAGCAGGCCCAGGCGCGCGAAGTGCACGTCGGAAGACAGCAGCTTGTGCGTGCCGACGACGATGTCCACCGTGCCGTCGGCGATGCCGTCGACGGCGGCCTTGACTTCCTTTGAGGTGCGGAAGCGCGAGAGTTCGGCGATCTTCACCGGCCACTTGCCGAAGCGGTCGACCAGGGTCTGGTAGTGCTGCTCGGCGAGCAGCGTCGTCGGCGCGAGGATCGCCACCTGCTTGCCGCCGTGCACGGCGACGAAGGCGGCGCGCAGGGCCACCTCGGTCTTGCCGAACCCCACGTCGCCGCAGACCAGGCGGTCCATCGGGCGGGGGCTCACCATGTCCTGGATGACGGCGTGGATGGCGGCGCGCTGGTCGGCGGTTTCCTCGAAACCGAAGCTGGTGGCGAAGGCCTCGTAGTCGTGCGGGCTGAAGCGGTGCGCGAAGCCCTCGCGCGCGGCGCGGCGGGCATAGAGGTTCAGCAGCTCGGCGGCGGTGTCGCGCACCTGCTCGGCAGCCTTGCGCTTGGCTTTGTCCCACTGCGGGCTGCCCAGCTTGTGCAGCGGCGCCTCGTCGGCGCTGACGCCGGTGTAGCGGCTGATCAGGTGCAGCTGGCTCACCGGCACGTAGAGCGTGGCCTTGTCGGCGTACTCCAGGTGCAGGAACTCGGACGCGCCTTCGCCGAGGTCGATGTTCACCAGCCCCTGGTAGCGGCCGATGCCGTGGTTCATGTGCACCACGGGGTCGCCGACCTTGAGTTCCGACAGGTCCTTGATCAGCGCGTCGACGCTGCTCGTCTGTTCCTGCTTGCGGCGGCGGCGCGCCTCGCGCGTGGTGGCGAAGAGCTCGGTCTCGGTGACGAACTGCACCGACACGCCGGCCTCGGCGTCGAACCAGTGGAAACCTTCGGCCAGCGGCGTGGTGGCGATGGCCACCTTCTCCGGGCCGGTGAGGAAGTCTTCCAGCGAATCGACCGCCGGCACGCTGATGCGGTTGTCGCGCAGCAGCTCGAGCAGGCTCTCGCGGCGGCCGTCGCTCTCGGCCACCAGCAGCACGCGGTGGGCGCCGAGCTTGATGTGCTGTTCCAGACGGCCCAGCGGGTCGGTGGCGCCGCGGTCGATGCTCAGGTCGGGCAGCGGGCGTGCCCAGTCCACCGGTTCGCTGCCACGCAGCGACAACGTGGCGTGCGGCTGCGTGCGGCCGAAGAACTCCTCGGCCGGCATGAAGATCGCCTCGGGCGGCAGGATGGGCCGCTCGGGGTCGTGCTGCAGGAAGCGGTGGCGGTCGCGGGTGTCCTTCCACCAGCCTTCGAGCGCTTCGTCGACCTTGCCGTGCAGCACCAGCGCGGCCTGTTCGCCCAGGTAGTCGAAGATGTTGCCGGTCTCGTCGAAGAACAGCGGCAGGTAGTACTCGATGCCGCCGCCGGCCAGGCCCTGCGCCATGTCCTTGTAGAGGCGGCAGCGCGTCGGGTCGCCATCGATCCGCTCGCGCCAGCGTGCGCGAAAAGCCGTGCGCGCGGCCTCGTCCATCGGGAACTCGCGGCCGGGCAGCAGCCGCACCTCGGGCACCGGGTAGAGGCTGCGCTGGGAGTCGGGGTCAAAGGTCCGGATGCTGTCGACCTCGTCGCCGAAGAGGTCGACGCGATAGGGCACCAGGCTGCCCATCGGGAACAGGTCGATGAGGCCGCCGCGCACGGCGTATTCACCCGGGCTCACGACCTGGCTGACATGCTGGTAGCCGGCCAGCGTCAGCTGCGACTTCAGCTTCGCCTCGTCGAGGCGGCTCTTCTGCTTGAAGTGGAAGGTGGTGCCGGCGAGAAATGAAGGCGGCGCCAGCCTTGTGAGCGCCGTGCTGGCAGGCAGCAGCACGAGGTCGACGCCGCCGTTGTGGATGCGCCACAGCGTGGCCAGGCGCTCGCTGATCAGGTCCTGGTGCGGGCTGAAGCTGTCGTAGGGCAGGGTCTCCCAGTCAGGGAAGACGGCCACGCGCAGTGCGGGGTCGAAGAACGCGAGCTCATCGGCCAGACGCGCGGTGTCGGCAGGCTCGGCGGTGAACACGGCCAAGAGGCGTTGGGCTTCGGCATGGCGGCGGCCCAGGCGGGCCAGCAGCAGGGCGTCGGCCGAAGCCAGCGGGCGAGGCAGCGTGAACCGCTTGCCGGGCGCGATGTGGGGGAGTTGCATGAGGAGCCCGGAAACGACAGCAGCCCCGGTGCGCTCCTGGGTGGAGCTTACGAAGGGGCTTGTAGGCCGCGATTCTAGAATCCGTGGCGATGCCTGACGCGATGCCCGCCTTTCCCCGCTGTTTTGCCCTCGTGCCCTGCGCTGGTGTCGGGCAACGGGCGTGTGCGGGCGGTCCGAAGCAATACGCTTCGCTGGCCGGGCGCGCGGTGGTGGCCCACACGCTGGACGCGCTGGCGGCGGTGCCGCGGCTCGCGGTCACGCTGGTGGTGCTGGCCCCCGACGACATGGCTTTCGAACAGCACGCACCCGCGTTCGCCGGCTGGGTGGCGCGCTGCGGCGGCGCCACCCGGGCCGACAGTGTGGCCGCCGGCCTGCAGGCGCTGCGTGAACGCGGCGCCACCGACGACGACTGGGTGCTGGTGCACGACGCCGCGCGCTGCCTGCTGCGCCCGGCCTGGGTGAACCGCCTGATCGACGCCTGCGAGCACGACGCCGTTGGCGGCCTGCTGGCGCTGCCGCTGGCCGACACGCTGAAGGCCGCGGCGCCGTCTGACAGCGGTGAACGGGTTGCCGCTACCTTGGACCGCACGGCCAAGTGGCTGGCGCAGACGCCGCAGATGTTTCGCTTGGGCCTACTGCAGCGTGCGCTGCACGATGCGGTCGATGCCGGCGTCAACATGACCGATGAGTCGAGTGCCATCGAGGCGCTGGGCTTGGCGCCGCGCCTGGTGCCTGGCGACCAGGAAAACCTCAAACTCACTTGGCCGGCCGACTTCGCGCTTGCCGCTCGACTGCTGGAGACCCGATGAATCCGATGGATCTGCGCGTCGGCGAGGGCTGGGACACGCACCAGCTGGTCACCGGCCGGCCGCTGGTGCTGGGCGGAGTAAGGATCCCGCACACGCACGGACTGCTGGGCCATTCCGACGCCGATGCGTTGCTGCACGCCCTCACCGATGCGCTGCTGGGGGCCGCGGCCCTGGGCGACATCGGCCGCCACTTCCCTGATACCGCCGTGCAGTTCCAGGGCGCCGATTCAGTAGTGCTGCTGACCGAGGCCGCGCGCCTCGTTCGCGAGGCGGGCTGGGAGATCGTCAACGTTGACAGCACCATCGTTGCGCAAGCGCCGAAGATGGCGCCACACATTCCGGCCATGTGCCAGTGCATGGCCGCCGCGCTGGGCCTGGCCGCAACTGCCGTCAACGTGAAGGCCAAGACAGCCGAGAAGATGGGCCCGGTGGGTGAAGGTCGAGCCATCGAGGCCCGCGCGGTGTGCCTGCTCGTCAGGCGGCCGGCCGGCGCAGGCTGAAATCGGGCTCCGCAGCCCGGGCCGCCCGCACGACCGAGCCGTCGTCAGACGGTGCTGCGCCGCCGCTCGCGGCCTTTCGGCAGGGGTTCGTCGCCGGTGACTCTGCGCAGTCGCAGGTGCACCATCAGCCCGCCGTCCTTGGCGTTTGCGATCTCCACCGTGCCGCCCATGCGCTGCATCGCCTTGTCGACGATGGCCAGCCCCAGCCCAGCGCCAGTGGCCGCTGTGCGCGCAGCGTCGCCTCGGAAGAAGGGCGTGGTCAGCTGCGGCAGCTTTTCGGGTGCCACGCCGGCGCCCTGATCGCGCACGGTGACGATGGCCCAGGGTCCGGTCTTCACGTAGCTCACGCTGACCTCGGCCAGCCCGGTGTAGGTGCCGCGACCGTAGCGGCGCGCGTTTTCGAACAGGTTCAGGAAGACGCGGCCGAGTTCGGTCTCGTCGGCCAGCACCACCAGGTCGATGGCCACGCGCGAGGTGATGTTGATCTGGGTCGGGTCACGGAATAGCGCAGCCTCGCGGTCGATCAGTTGAGACAGGTGCACCGGGAGCAGGCGCGTTTCGCCGGGTCGCGCGTAATCCATGAATTTGTCGATGATGGCGTCGAGCTGGTCTATGTCGAGAGCCATGTTGCGCTTGGCCTCGTCGTCGTCGACGCTCATCTCGGTTTCGAGCCGCAACCGTGCCAGCGGCGTGCGCAGGTCGTGGCTGATGCCCGCCAGCATCACGGCGCGATCTTCCTCCACCCGTGCCAGTTCACGCGCCATGCGGTTGAAGCCCATGTTGACCTCGCGGATCTCGCTGGTCAGCGTGTTCTCGTCCAGCCGCGAGTCGAGGTCTCCGTCGCGTATGCGGCTGGCCGCGAAGCTCAGTTGCTTCAGCGGCCGGTTGATCAGGCTGGCGATGGCTACCGAGCCTACCAGGGTGGCCAGCAGCGCGATACCCGTCCACGTCAGCCAGGTCTCGCGGTTGATGGCCGCGGCGTGCGCCGATTCGGCCTGCAGCCAGAAGCGGTCGCGTTCCTGCTCGCGGTCGATCGAGAAGCCCACCCACATGCCGCGCACGCCGTTCACGCTGCCGGCCACTACCGCATCTGGGCCCAGGGCGCTGCGCAGTTCTTGGCTGACGCGGCGCGAGAAGCGATCGGTCTCGTAGGTTTCCCACTGATCGTTGGGTTCACGCGGGGTGACACGCGTACCGCCCTGCAGCGCCAGGCTCTTCAGCAAGGCCACGCGGTTGATGCCGTCGGAGGTCTTCAGAGCCGCGCGCGCCAGGTTGACCAGCCCGGCAGTCTGCTGCGCGGCTTGGATGGCCCGTGGCTCGAATTCCAGCGCCCGCAATGTCTGCAGCCAGGAGAAGACGCCACCGGCCAGCAGGACGGCCAGCAGGATGAAGGTGCGCCAGAAGAGGCTGACACCCAGAGCTTGGTGACGCGGCACTGGTGGCGTTCAGGTCGGGGCAGGAGTGTCAGTTCGCACCGTCCGGTACGAAGACATAGCCCACGCCCCAGACCGTCTGTATGTAGCGCGGCTGCGCCGGGTCGGGTTCGAGCATCTTGCGCAGTCGCGAGATCTGCACGTCCAGGCTGCGGTCGAAGGGCTCGAACTCGCGTCCGCGTGCCAACTGCGCAAGTTTGTCGCGCGACAGCGGCTGTCGTGGGTGGCGCACCAGCGCCTTGAGCATGCTGAATTCGCCCGTGGTCAGCGCAATCTGCTCGCCGTTCTTGCTGAGGCGGCGCAGCGAGAGGTCGAATTCGAAAGGTCCGAAGGTGACGACCTGGGCCTCCTTCGACGGCGCGCCCGGAGCTTCCTGCGCCGGCCGGCGGCGCAGCACGGCGTGGATGCGCGCCAGCAATTCCCGTGGGTTGAAAGGCTTGGGCAGATAGTCGTCGGCACCCACCTCCAGGCCCACGATGCGGTCGACGTCTTCCACCTTTGCTGTCAGCATGATGATGGGGGTAAGGTCGTTGGCTGCGCGCAGACGGCGGCAGATGCTCAGGCCGTCTTCACCGGGCAGCATGAGGTCGAGCACGATGAGATCGACCGTCTCGCGCGTGAGCACGCGGTTCAGCGCCTTGGCATCCTCGGCCAGCAGCACGTCGAAACCTTCCTGGGCCAGGTAGCGGCGCAGCAGGTCGCGGATGCGGGCGTCGTCGTCGACGACGACGATGCGGTCGGCGCGCGCGTGGGCGGGTGGTGACATGGGGGCTCCCTATTTGTAACAGTCGCATTGTGGGGGGGTGACGCAAGGGTGCCGTATGGCGCCTGACCATCTGTTACAAGTCTTTCGGCGAAGGCGTTGGCGCTCCCGTGTCAACGGATGAAGGGGGCAGGGCGCTGTGGTGGGAGAGGTTTCGTGGCGGCGCCCCGCCGCCACGGCTTGAGCGGCGCTGTGGCCGCGGCCCTTCCGGGGCACTGACAAGGACGAAGATGACCAAGCTGCAACTGAACACTGTTCGTGGCCTGACCGCCGCGAGTCTCGCCGCTGCGATGGCGGCTTCCGCGCAGTCCTTGCCGCCGCCGCAGAACGTCGTCAGCCTGTCGGCCAATGCCACCGTGGAGGTGCCCAAGGACTGGCTGACGGTCGTCTTCTCTACGACTCGCGAAGGTAGCGACGCTGCGGTGGTGCAGAGCCAGCTGAAACAGGCGCTGGACGCGGCGCTCGCCGAAGCGCGCAAGGTCGCCAAGCCGGGTCAGGTAGACGTGCAGACCGGAGGCTTCTCGCTCATGCCGCGTTACGCCCCCAAGGGCGGCAACATCACCGGTTGGCAGGGCAGCACCGAACTGGTGGTGGAGGGTCGCGACAGCGCCGCCATCGCCCAACTCACCGGGCGCGTGCAGAGCCTCAACATCGCCCGCGTGTCCTTCTCGCTGTCGCGCGAGGCGCGGCTGAAGGTCGAGGGCGACGTGGCGGCTCAGGCCATCGAACGTTTCCGTGCGCGAGCCGACGCCGTGAGCAAGCAGTTCGGTTTTACCGGCTACACCGTGCGCGAGGTGGCGGTGAACACCGACGGCGGCATGGGACAACCCATGCCAGTGATGCGCATGCAGGCTTCAGCCATGACGGCTGACGGCGCTGCGCTGCCGGTGGAAGCCGGCAAGGCCACAGTGACGGCTACCGTCAACGGCAGCGTGCAGATGAAGTAGTCACTGCGCCCCTCGCCCGCGTGAAATCGCGGGCTCGCCCGGCTCCGTGCACTCGCGGCCTTCCGGCCGCTCACTGCCTTGCGGCAAGGGCGCTCGCCAGGCGCAAACAGTCCACCGGACTGTCTGCGTCCGGGCTCTCTCACTGCGCCGTCCAGCCGCCATCGACCTGCCAGGCCACGCCGCGCACGTTCTGCGCCGCGGGCGAACACAGGAAGACGACCAACTCCGCCAATTCGGCCGGCGTCGTGAATTGCAGCGACGGCTGCTTCTCGGCCAGCAGGCGGCGCTTGGCTTCTTCGTTGTCCACACCGTCGGCGGCGGCGCGCGCGTCGACCTGCTTCTGCACCAGCGGCGTCAGCACCCAGCCGGGGCAGATGGCGTTGACGGTGACGCCGGTGGTGGCGTTCTCCAATGCGGCCGATTTCGTCAGGCCCACCAGGCCGTGCTTTGCCGCCACGTAGGCGCTCTTGGACGCCGAGGCCACCAGGCCATGTACCGAGGCCAGGTTGACGATGCGCCCCCAGTTGCGTTGCTTCATGCCCGGCAGCGCCGCGCGCATGGCGTGAAAGGCCGAACTCAGGTTGATGGCGATGATGGCGTCCCACTTCTCGGCGGGGAAATCTTCCACCAGCGCCACGTGCTGGATGCCGGCGTTGTTGACCAGGATGTCGCAGGCGCCTAGCTGGGCCTCGCACTGGCGCACCATGTCGGCCACTTCGGCCGGCTTGCTCATGTCGGCACCGTGGTAGATGGCCTCGGAGTCGTGTTCGCGCACCTGGGCCAGCGCGCCCTGCACGTCGCCGAAGCCGTTGATCATCACGCGTGCGCCGTGCATAGCCAGCGTGGTGGCGATGCCCAGGCCGATGCCGCTGGTGGAGCCCGTGACGAGGGCGGTTTTTCCGTTCAGCATGAAGGCGGCTCCAGCGTGCGGTGATGACCGCGGTTGATACGATGGCCGTCATTATCTGCCGCTGCCTGACCCCGACATGACCGAACCCCGACTCCAGCACGTGCAATGCCTGGACAGCCGCGGCCTGCACCGCATGGCCTACTGGGAATGGGGCGACGCCGCCAACCCGCGCGTGCTGGTCTGCGTGCACGGCCTCACGCGCCAGGGCCGCGACTTCGACACCCTGGCGCAGGACCTGGCCCGCGACTGCCGCGTCGTTTGCCCCGACGTGGTGGGGCGCGGCCAGAGCGACTGGCTGGCCGACCCCGCCGGTTATGCCATCCCGGCCTACGTCGCCGACATGGTGACGCTCGTGGCGCGGCTCGGGGTCGAACAGGTCGACTGGGTGGGCACCTCGATGGGCGGGCTCATCGGCCTGGGGCTGGCGTCGCTGCCGAACTCGCCGGTACGGAGGCTGGTGCTCAATGACGTCGGGCCGGTGATCCAGCCGGCGGCGCTGGAGCGCATCGGCACCTATGTCGGCCAGCCTGCGCACTGGCAGACGGTGGACGAAGCTGCCGACGCGCTTTGGACCATCTCGCAGGGCTTCGGGCCGCACACGCGTGAGCAGTGGCTGGCGCTGACGCGGCCGCAGCTCAAGCCCGTCGGCAATGGCTTCAAGCCGCACTACGACCCGGCCATCGCCACGCCGTTCCGCGCCACCACGCCTGCGATGGCCGCGGCCGGCGAGGCCGCCCTCTGGCAGGCCTACGACCGTGTCACTGCGCCCACGCTGCTGCTGCGCGGCGTCGAGAGCGACCTGCTGTCGCACGACACCGCGCAAGCGATGACCCTGCGCGGCCCACGCGCGACGCTGCACGAGGTGCCCGGCGTGGGCCACGCCCCCATGCTGGTGCAGCCCGAGCAGCGGGCCGTCGTGCGCGCCTTCTTGCTGCCCACATGAAGACCGGCGCGGCAGCCGTGCCCGCGGGCGCGGCTGCCATCGTGCATTTGGCCAGCGGTGGCGAGCCGTTGGAAGCCGACCCGGTCCGGCGGGCGCGCGCCTTCGCCGAGCCGCTGCTCGCCGGCCAGGCGCTGGACACCGGTGAAGAGGCGCTGGCGCATGCCGACGGCACGGCGGCGGTGCTGCGCCAGATCGGCGGTGGGCCTTCGCTGTGCGCGGCCGCCTATCTGGTCTATGCGGGCGACTACCTGCAGCGCCCGGAAGAGGTCGTCAGCAAGGCCTTCGGCGCCAGCTACGCCAGCCTTGTGACGCTGACACGCAAGCTGGTGCAGATCCAGCGCGCCGCACGTGCTGCGCAGCCGGTGGCCGGCGCGCAAGGCCTGCAGACCGAACGTGTGCGAAAGATGCTGCTGGCCTTCAGCCGCGACCTGCGCGTGGTGCTGCTGCGCCTGGCTTCGCGCCTGCAGACGCTGCGCTGGTTCGCCGCCACGCGCCAGCCGTGCCCGCTGCCTCTGGCCACCGAGTCGCTGCAGGTCTTCGCGCCGCTGGCCAACCGACTGGGCATCTGGCAGATCAAGTGGGAGATGGAGGACCTGGCCTTCCGCTACCTGCAGCCGCGGGACTACCAGCGCATCGCGGGCCTCGTCGACGAAAGGCGAGCCGAGCGCGAGACCGGCGTGGCCGCGGTGCGTGAGCAACTGGCCACGTTGCTGGCCGCGGCTGGCCTGCATGCGGACGTACAGGGCCGGCCCAAACACCTTTACAGCATCTGGAAGAAGATGCAGGGCAAGCACCTGCCCTTCGAGCGTGTGCTCGACACCCGCGCACTGCGGGTCATCGTCGACGACGTGCCGGCGTGCTACATGGCCCTGGCCCGTGTGCACGAGACCTGGGCGCCGATCGATGGCGAATTCGACGACTACATCGCGCGGCCCAAGCTCAACGGCTACCAGAGCTTGCACACAGTGGTGCGCGGTGAGGACGGGCGCCCGCTGGAAGTGCAGATCCGTACCCGCGCCATGCACGAACACGCCGAGCACGGCGTGGCCGCGCACTGGATGTACAAGGAGGCCGGCGCCAAGGGCTACGCTGGCGTGAGCACGGTGGGTGAGAACGAGGAGCGCGTCGCCGAAGCGCGCAAGGCCGTGCTGCGCGAACTGCTGGCCTGGGAGCGTGACTTCGCAGCCCAGGACAGCGCCGGTGGCGCGCCGGCTCAGGCCGTCGACGCTGGCGAACGCATCTACGTCTTCACGCCGCAGGCCACCATCATCGACCTGCCGGCCGGCGGCACGCCGGTGGACTTCGCCTACGCGCTGCACACCGACCTGGGCCACCGCTGCCGCGGTGCGCGTGTGGATGGCGTCATGGTGCCGCTGAATACGCGGCTGCTGTCGGGCCAGACGGTGGAGGTGGTGGCGGCCAAGGAGGGCGGGCCGTCGCTGGACTGGCTCAACGCCGAGCTGCACTACCTGGCCAGCCCGCGCAGCAAGAGCAAGGTGCGCGCATGGTTCAACGCCGAGCAGCAGGCGCAGACCATCGCCCGCGGCCGCGAAGCCGTGGAGAAGCTTCTGCAGCGCACCGGGCGCACGGCGATGGAGCGCCAGGCGCTGGCCGAGCAACTGGGCTTCAAGAGCGCCGACGCGCTGTTCGAGGTGGTGGGCAAGGACGAGTTCTCTCTGCGCAACATCGAGAACCTGCTGCGCCCGCCCGAGCCGCCGCCCGACGACGACCAAGTGCTGCTGCATGCGCCGCGCAGCGGCGGTGGCGGCAGCCGCGGCGGCGTGCTGGTGGTGGGCATGGACTCGCTGCTGACGACGCTGGGCAAGTGCTGCCGCCCGGCACCGCCGGACGCCATCACCGGCTTCGTCACCCGCGGTCGCGGCGTGGCCGTGCACCGCAGCGACTGCAGCAACTTCCGCCAGATGGCGCAGAGCGCCCCGGGCCGTGTGATCGAGGTGACCTGGGGCCAGCCGCGCGGTGACAAGGCGCCGGTGTACCCGCTGGACGTGGTCATCGAGGCCGCCGACCGCGGCGGGCTGCTGCGCGACATCTCCGAGGTCTTCGCGAAGGAGAAGGTCAACGTCACTGGCGTGCACACCCAGAGTGCGAAGGACGGCAGCACGGCCTGGATGACCTTCACCGTCGAGGTCACCGACACCGCGCGGCTGGGGGTCGTGTTGGGCCAGATCAAGCGCGTGGCGGGTGTCCGTCACGCGCGGCGCAAGTAGACCCGCCGGAGCCGTGGCGCAGCTCGTATATAATTTTTGGCTGACTTCAGGCGCGTAGCTCAGCTGGTTAGAGCACCACCTTGACATGGTGGGGGTCGTTGGTTCGAGTCCAATCGCGCCTACCAACACAGGCCCGGTCTTTCGTGTGAAAGACCGGGCCTTCTTTGTTGGTCATCAACAGCTTGGCGCCGACGCCAGCCTTCTCGGGTCTTGGGTCTTTGCACAGGTTCGCAGCAGTCGCGCTCCTTTCGCCGTGCGCCGACAAGAAGCAGAGAATGACCGCATGGCAGGCCCTTCGACGACAGCGCAACCTCGCGAGTCGCCCACGCCGGCGGATACGGCCGCGAGCGTGATTGCCACTGTCGAGGCCACCTTGCGCGAGCTGCACGCGGGCGACCCGGAGCTGCCCCCAGTGCTGCTGTCCAGCGTGCTGGACCGTGACCTGGGTTTCGACAGCCTGGCGCGCATGGAGCTGCTGCTGCGCACCGAGCGTGCCCTCGGCGTCGACCTGCCGGCGGACACGCTGCAGCGCGCCGAAACCGTGGCCGACCTGCTGGGCGCGGTGCAACGAGCCCTGATTCAGCCGGGCGCCGGGCCCACGCCGCCGGCCGGTGGTGCGGTGCACGCGCTGCCCAGACCCTTGATCACCCCCGGGCCGCCCGACGCGAACAGCGGGCAGACCGGCCCGCCAGCGCACGCCGGCACCCTGCTCGACGTGCTGGCCTGGCATCTGCAGTGGCATCCCGATCAGACGCAGCTCGTCGTGCTGGCCGACGACACGCAGGAAGGCGGCGAGCAGCGCATCAGCTACCGCCAGCTCGCCGATGCGTCGGCGGCCGTCGCAGCCGGCCTGCAGCGCGCCGGTGTCGTGCCGCGCCAGTGCGTGGCCATCATGCTGGCGACCTCGGCCGACTACTTCAGCACCTACTTCGGCATCCTGATGGCCGGCGCCATTCCGGTGCCGATCTATCCGCCGGCGCGTGCCTCGCAACTCGAAGACCATGTGTTGCGCCACGGCGGCATCCTCGACAACGCGTGCGCCGTGATGCTGGTCACCGTGGCTGAGGCGATGGTGGTGGCGCGCCTCCTGCAGGCGCGTGTGCCGGGGCTGCGCCACGTGGTCACGCCGCAGCAGCTGGCCCTGGCCGGCGGCACGCCCACGCCGGTGACGGTGCGCGGTGACGACATCGCCTTCATCCAGTACACCTCGGGCAGCACCGGCCAGCCCAAGGGCGTGGCGCTGACGCACGCCAACCTGCTGGCCAACATCCGCGCCATGGCGCAGGCCATCGACGCCACAACAAGCGATGTGTTCGTCAGCTGGCTGCCGCTGTACCACGACATGGGCCTGATCGGCGCCTGGCTGGCGCCGCTGTACGTCGGCTTCCCGCTGGTGGTGATGTCGCCGCTGGCCTTTCTGGCCAAGCCGCTGCGCTGGCTGCAGGCCATGCACCGCTGGCGCGGCACGCTTTCGGCGGGGCCGAACTTCGCCTACGAGCTGTGCCTGAAGCGCATCGACGATGCGGCGCTGGCCGGGCTCGACCTGAGCGCCTGGCGGCTGGCCTTCAACGGCGCCGAAGCGGTCAGCCCCGACACCGTGCGGCGCTTTGCCGAGCGCTTCGCGCCGTGCGGCCTGCGGCGTGAAGCGATGGCGCCGGTGTACGGCCTGGCCGAAGCCTCGGTGGGCCTGCTGTTCCCGCCAGGGCCGCGTGTGGCGCCCATCGACGCGGTGGCGCGGGAGCCCTTCACGCGTGAGCGCCGCGCCGTGCCTGCCGCGCCCGACGATGCCGGCGCGCTGCGCTTCGCGGCCTGCGGGCGGCCGCTGCCGGGCCACGCGGTGCGCATCGTCGACGAAGCCGGCGTCGAGGTCGGCGAGCGCATCGAAGGCCGGCTCGAATTCAAGGGGCCGTCGGCCACGCGCGGCTACTTCCACAACGCCGAGCAGACGGCCAGGCTGTTCCACGACGGCTGGCTGGACAGCGGCGACCGCGCGTATGCCGCCGACGGCGACTTCTACATCACCGGCCGCGTCAAGGACATCGTGATCCGTGGCGGGCGCAACCTCTACCCGCAGGAAGTCGAGGAAGCCGTGGGCCGGGTCGACGGCGTGCGCAAGGGCTGCGTGGCCGTGTTCGGCAGCCCCGACCCCAACACCGGCACCGAACGCCTGGTGGTGCTCGCCGAAGTGCGGCCGGCGGGTGCCGAGGCCCGGGCGCGGCTGCGGGAAGCCGTGTCGCGCGCCGTCATCGATGCGATCGGCGAGCCGCCCGACGAGATCGTGCTGGCCCCGCCGCAGACGGTGCTCAAGACCTCCAGCGGCAAGGTGCGGCGTTCGGCCTGCCGCAGCGTGTACGAAGCCGGGGGCGTGGGGGCCGCGCCGGCCAGCGCCTGGCGCCAGGTGCTGCGGCTGGCCGGGGGCGCCGTGTGGCCACGTGCACGACAGCTGGCGCGTGCGCTCGCCCGAGGGCTGTTCGGGTGCTGGGCGGTGCTGGTGTTCTGGCTGCTCGCGCCGCTGACCTGGTTGCTGACGCTGATGATGCCCAACCCGGCCGCCGCCTGGGCGCTGGGCGGCATCGCGGCGCGTCTGCTGTTCCGTCTCACCGGCACGGGCTTGACGGTGCGCGGGCTGGACCGGCTGCCGAGCGGCCCCTGCGTGCTCGTCAGCAACCACGCGAGCTACCTGGACGGCGTGATCCTGGTCGCCGCGCTGCCGCGCCCGTTTGCCTTCGTCGCCAAGCGCGAACTGCAGCCGCAGTTCGTGGCCGGGCACTACCTGCGGCGCCTGGGTGCCGAATTCGTCGAGCGCAGCGACCTGCAGCGCAGCGTCGCCGACGCCGGCCGGCTGGCCGAACTGGCGCAGCAGGGCCCGTCGCTGGCCGTGTTTCCGGAAGGTACTTTCGTCGCCCGGCCGGGGCTGCTGCCCTTCCATCTCGGCGCCTTCCTGGCCGCTGCGCGCGCCGGCGTGCCGGTGGTGCCGGTGGCCATCGGTGGCAGCCGCGAGCTGCTGCCGGACGGCCGCTGGTGGCCGCGACGGGCGTCGCTGCAGGTCGATGTCTGTGCGCCGATCCCCCCCGCTGCGCAGGCAGCAGGGCAGGCACCAGAACTCTTCGCCGTCGCCGTCAAGCTGCGCGAGGCGTCGCGTCGGGCCATCGCCGGGCAGCTCGATGGCGCGTGAGCCGCTCCGGTGGCCGATGAGGTCACTGGCGACACGGCTGCGCCATCGCGTCCGGCGCGTGTTCGTGGTCTTCGGATTGCTCGCAGGGCTGTCTGCCTGCGGCGCGGCGCCTGTGGCGCCAGCCGTTGCCGCGTCGGCCGCGGCCGCTGTGCCACAGCCCACCCCCTACAGCGTGCATGTCGTCAATCACGGCTGGCACGCCGGCCTCGTGCTGCGCGCCAGCGATGTGCCTGCCGGCGCCTGGCCCGCCAGGGCCGACTTCCCCGACGCCGACTACCTGGAGGTCGGCTGGGGCGACCGCGCGTACTACATGGCAGCCGATCCCGGCCTCTGGCTCGGGCTGAAGGCCGTCGCCTGGCCGACGCCGGGGGTGCTGCATGTGGTCGGTGTCGATGCCGCGCCCGAGCGCTTCTTCCCGGGCGCCGAGATCCTGGAGATCGGCGTTGCGCCGGCCGGGCTGCAGCGCCTGCTCGCGCACCTGCGCCAGAGCCACGAAGTCGACGGCGCGGGGCGCCCGATCACGCTGGGCGCGGGCTTGTACGGCCACAGCCGCTTCTATGCCTCGCGCGAGCAGTTCCACCTGTTCAAGACCTGCAACGTGTGGGTGGCCGCGGCACTGCAAGCGGCCGGCGTGCAGGTCACGCCGGCGCCGACGCTCACGACCGAGCGGCTGATGGTCCAGCTGCGGCCGCTGGCGAAGGTGGGGCCGTGAACGATGCCTGGCTGCCAGCGGAACGCGTCCGGGAGATCGGGTTGCGCAAGAGGCGCGGCACGGCCCCCGCACCAGCATGGGCGAAGAGGCGCACGAAGGGGTCGCAACGTGACCCGACGCACTCACCAGGCGTCGCCCGCGCGGTCCAGAACGGTCGTCGTGATCCGTCTGTACGTCGCCGGCGCGCCCAACGCCATGTAGGCTGCTGCTGACCTGGCAGAAGCGGCGCAAGGCCGACGGTTCCTGAGCGTCCGGCGCCGTCGGCGCACCCGGCTGGCCGTTCACGGCATGCCGGTACCGTTTCGTCGCAGCGTTCTGCGGGCGGGGCAGCGCGGGGCGTTACGCTCGCGCCTTCGAATTCCCGGAGCGGCGTGCACGGCACGCCGCGTGATCATGCGCATATCCCTCCTCGTCCTGGCCTGCGTGGCGGCCCTGGCGTCCTGCGGCAAGTCCGGCGCGCCTAGCGGCACGGCCCAGTCGCCTGCCGGTGCGGCCAGCGCCGCCGCGACCGCGGCGACGCTGCTGCTGTCGCCCGAAGACCTGCTCGTCCTGCAGCCCAGCCTGCTGGCCAGCGGGCCGGTAATCACCGGTTCGGTGCAGCCCGAGCGCCGCGCCGACCTGCGCGCCGAGGTGGCGGCGGTGGTGATGCAGGTGCTCAAGCAGAACGGCGACACCGTGCGTGCCGGCGAGCAACTGCTGCGCCTGGACGACACCGCCATCCGCGAGAGCCTGGGTTCTGCCGAAGAAGCGGTGCGTGCCTCGACGCAGGCCTTCGAACAGACCGAGCGCCAGGTGCAGCGCCTGCGCACGCTGCAGGCCCAGGGCATGACCTCGACACAGGCGCTGGAAGACGCCGAGCAGCGACGCAACAACGCGCAGAGCGATCTTGTGGCCGCGCGTTCGCGCGCGGTGACGGCGCGCCAGCAGCTGGCGCGCACCTCGGTGCGGGCGCCCTTCGACGGTGTCGTCAGCGAGCGCAAGGCCTCGGTGGGCGACACCGTGCAGGTCGGGCGTGAGCTGTTGAAGGTGATCGACCCGCGCAGCATGCGCTTCGAGGGCCTGGTCTCGGCCGATCGCATGCTGGAACTGAAGGTCGGCCAGGTGGTGTCCTTCCGCATCAACGGCTACACGCAGGGCGACTTCGCCGGCAAGGTGCGCCGCATCGACGCCGCGGCCAACGCCACCACGCGCCAGGTCGAGGTGGTGGTGGGTTTCGACGACCCCACGGCCGCGCCCAGGGTGGCGGGCCTGTTCGCCGAAGGCCGCGTCGAGACCGGCGGCATGCAGACATTGACGCTGCCCGGCAGCGCGGTGGTGCGGGCCGGTGAGCAGGCCTTCGTCTGGCGCCTCGACGCCAGCAAGCTGGCCAAGGTGGCAGTGCGGCTGGGTGAGCGTGATGCTCGGAGCGGCGAGTTGCCCGTCTTGTCCGGCCTGAAGGCCGGTGACCGCCTGCTGCGCAACCCGGGCAGCACGCTGGTCGATGGCCAGAAGTTCGAGTTCGCGGCCGCCGTGCAGGCCGCCGGCGCCGCGGCCTCGTCCGCTGCGCTCAAGTGAGGCCGCGCCATGTTCCTCTCTGATTTCAGCATCAAGCGCCCGGTGGCGATGGTCGTCATCATCCTTGGCCTGATGGCGCTGGGCCTGCTGGCCCTGAGCAAACTGCGCGTGAACCAGATGCCCGACGTCGAGCAGCCGCTGCTCGTCGTGGCCATCCCCTACCCGGGCGCCAGTCCCGACACCGTCGAGCGCGAGGTCGTCAACCGCATCGAGAAGGCGCTGCAGGGCATCTCGGGCGTCACCGACGTGCGCAGCACGGCCAGCGAAGGCAACGCGCAGCTGCTGCTGATCTTCAACTTCGACAAGAACATGATCGAGGCCGCCGACGAGGTGCGCAACGCCATCGCCTCGGTGCGCTACAAGCTGCCGGTGGAGATGCGCGAGCCCATCCTGCGGCGTGTCGACCCGTCCGCGCAGCCCATCATGCAGCTGGCGCTGTCGTCCAGCAGCCTGAGTCACGCGCAGATCTCGCGCCTGGCCGAGGACGAGCTGTCCGACCGCTTCCGCGGCATCAACGGCGTGGCCGTGGTCAACGTCAACGGCGCACTGCGGCGTGAACTGAGCGTGCTGCTGCGTGCCGAGAAGCTGCGGGAGTTCGAGGTGAGCGTCACCGAGGTCGTGGCAGCCCTGCGCGCACAGAACGCCACCGCGCCCGTGGGCAAGGTGCGCGGCACGCTGCAGGACCAGAGCATCCGCCTCGTCGGCCGCATCGAGAGCCCGGCCGAATTCGGCCAGATCGTCATCAAGCGCCGAGGCAGCGAACTCGTGCGCCTGGAACAGGTGGCGGTGGTGAAGGACGGCTTCGCCGAACTGAGCAGCTTCTCGGTGCGCAGCGGCAACCCCAATGTCGGCCTGTCGATCACGCGCACCCGCGAGGCCAGCACGGTGAGCGTGGCCGACGACATCCGCAAGCTCGTGGGCGAGATCAACAAGACCCTGCCTGCCGGCACGAAGCTGGAGGTGACGCAGGACGGCGGCGAGAGCGCGAACAACAGCCTGCGCAACGTCATCGAGGCGCTGGTCTTCGGTGCCGGGCTGACGATCCTCGTCGTCTACGTCTTCCTGAACTCGTGGCGCAGCACGCTGATCACCGCGCTGAGTTTGCCCACCAGCGTGGTGGCCGCATTCATCGCGGTGTGGCTTTGCGGTTTCACGCTGAACTTCATGAGCCTGCTGGGCCTGAGCCTGGCCATCGGCGTGCTCATTGACGACGCCATCGTCGTGCGCGAGAACATCGTGCGCCACATGGAACGCGGAGAGGACCGCCGCACCGCGGCGCTCAACGGCACGGCCGAGATCGGTCTGGCGGTGGCTGCCACCACCTTCAGCATCGTGGCCGTGTTCGTGCCGGTGGCCTTCATGCCCGGCGTCAGCGGCGAATGGTTCCGGCCTTTCGGGCTGACGGTGGTGGCCTCGGTGCTGGTCAGCCTGTTCATCAGCTTCACGCTCGACCCCATGCTGTCGGCCTACTGGGGCGACCCACCCGGCCATCACCAGGCGCCCAAGACAGGCATCAGCCGCCAGCTGGCGCGCTTCAACGTCTGGTTCGACCACCAGGCCGACCGCTACGGGCGTGTCATTGCCTGGGCGCTGCACCACCGGCGCTGGATGGCGGCCTTCGCCGTGGCCAGTTTCGTGGTGGCCATCGGCCTGCAGGTGAAGTTCGGCGGTTCGAGCTTCCTGCCCGCGTCCGACTTCGGCACCATCGCCATCGACGTGCGCACGCCGTCCAGCAGCAGCCTGGAGTACGCCCGCCTGAAGGTCGAGGCCGCCGCCGCTCTGGCGCGCACGCTGCCCGAGACCAAGGCCACCAACAGCTACGTCAACCCGGGCGGTGGGCGCATCTACGTCGACATCGGCAAGAGCACGCAGCGCAAGCGCAAGGCGCAGGCCATCGCGGCTGACCTGCGCCAGCTCACTGCGCGCCTGGTGGGCGCCGAGTACGTGGTGCTCGAAGACCTGAACAACGGCGCGCAGAAGCCGGTGCAGATCCGCTTCACGGGCGCCGACACGCGCCAGTTGCTCGTCATCACCAGTGCCTTCATGGAGAAGCTGCGCACAGTGCCCGGCGCGGTCGACGTCGGCCTGTCGGAACAGGACCCGCAGGACGAGATGAAGATCGAGCTCGACCGCGGATTGGCCAACACGCTGGGCATCAGCGTCAACGACGCCGCACAGGCGCTGCGCGTGGCCTTCGCGGGCGTGGAAGTGGGCGACTGGGTCGACCCCGGCGGCGAGACACGCGACGTCGCGGTGCGCCTGCATCCCGATGACCGCGTCAGCGCCGCCAACATCGAGCGCCTGCCCATCGCGGTGAGCGGCAGCAACCGCATGGTGCCGCTGGAGCAGATCGCCACCGTCACGATGGGCAAGGGGCCGAGCCAGATCCAGCACAACGACGGCAAGCGAACCATCAGCGTGGCGGCCAACGTGCAGGGGCGTTCACCGGGAGAGGTCACCGCCGAAGCGCTGAAACTGGCGCGCGCGATGGACTACCCGCCCGGCTACGGGCTGGAACTGGCCGGCGCTTCGCGCGACCAGCAGGAGGTATTCAAGCAGATGGGCATCGCGCTGGCCTCGGGCATCGCGCTGATGTACTTGGTGCTGGTGATGCAGTTCGGCAGCTTCACGGCGCCGCTGGCGGTGATGCTGTCCTTGCCGCTGAGCTTGATCGGCGTGGTGCTGGCGCTGCTGCTGACCGGCGGCACGCTCAACTTGATGAGCTTCATCGGCGTCATCATGCTGATGGGGTTGGTGGCAAAAAACGCCATCCTTCTGCTGGACGCGGCGCGGGTGCAGGAAGCACAAGGCGTCGATCGCGAAGAGGCGCTGATGGTCGCCGGCCGCAAGCGTCTGCGGCCCATCCTGATGACCACTTTCGCGCTGGTGGCGGGCATGTTGCCGGTGGCAATCGGTGTCGGTGAAGGGGGCGAGTTCTACCGCCCGATGGCCGTGGCCATCATCGGCGGCGTGATCACCAGCACGCTGTTGACGCTGCTGGTGATTCCGAGCTTCTACGACAGCATCGAGAACGCCCGCGACCACGTGGCGGTGAAGTTCCGGCGGCGCGAAGGCCGCTGGAACACCTTCGTGGCCTTCGTGCTGACGGGGCTGGAGGTGCTGGCGGCATTGACCGGGCTGCGTCTGCTGTGGCGCGGACTGGCCGGTACCGTCGCCTGGGTGCGCCGCCGTGGAGGCCGAGCGCAAACGGCCTGAGCGCAGACGAGGGTGTACTGGCCGCTGATGCCGCCGGCAGGACGCCGGTGGCGAACCTCTCGCTCGGCCTCAGTTGACCTGGGCGATATGGGCCGCCTCGGCGGGTTGTGCCTGAGGCGCTTTGGGGGCGGTGTCGCTGGCGGTGTTGGCCTCGACACTCGGCAGCACGGTGTTGATGCCCAGGGTCAGGGCCATCAGCAGCAAGGCAAAAACCAGCGGTTCGACCGGCAGCGGCCGGCGGCGACGGGCAAGTAGCGATGGTGCAATCGTCGGAGCCGTTTTCACTGTGTGCACTCGAAAAATGTCAAGCTCCATTGGGCCATGCGAATGTGTCAGATCGATGCTTTGGCTCAATGACGGGCTGTGATGAAATCCCCGAACAAGGGGGGTCCCGGTCTCGATCCCCCCCATGTGCGGGGCCCGCCGTGAGCGCCATTGACCAGGATCTGCTGCCGAGGGTGGAAGCGCTGGCGCGTGCGGCGGGCGGGCTCATCCTCGAGGTCTACGCGACGGACTTCGCTGTCCAGGACAAGGCCGACACCTCTCCCGTCACTCTGGCCGACGAGCGTGCCGAGGCGCTGATCACGCCTGCGCTGGAACGCCTGCGGCCCGACTGGCCGGTGGTCGCCGAGGAGGCCGCCGGACGGGGCCAAGCGCCCAGGGTGGCCAGTTGCTTCTGGCTCGTCGACCCGCTGGACGGCACCCGCGAGTTCGTCGCACGCAACGGCGAGTTCACGGTGAACATCGCGATCGTGCGTCAGGGGCAGCCCGTGCTGGGCGTCGTCTACCTGCCGGTGGCCGACCGGCTCTATGCCGGCGTGGTGGGGCAAGGCGCCTGGCTGGAAGAGCGGGGCCGGCGGCAGGCCATCTCTGCGCGTGTGGCGCCCGCGGCCGGAGTCGTGGTGGCCTGCAGCCGCTCGCACGGTGACGCCGCGTCGCTGAAGGCCTGGCTGCAAGGCCAGCCGGTGACGGCCTGGGTGCCCGCGGGCTCGTCGCTGAAATTCGGCCTGCTTGCACAGCGGCAGGCAGACATCTATCCGCGTCTGGGCCGCACGATGGAATGGGACACCGCCGCCGGCCACGCCGTGCTGGCCGCGGCCGGCGGCAGTGTCTGCGACCTGGAGGGCCGCGCCCTGCGTTATGGAAAGCCGGGCTTCGAGAATCCGTTCTTCGTGGCGCGGGGCGCGCCGGCCGGGCCGCCGGGGTAAGCCCGCGCCCATGGTTGCAGGCCGGCTCCTAGAATGCGCATGATTCTGCCCTGAACGAAGGAAATCCCGCATGCCGTCTCCTCGCCGTTCCCAGGCACCCGCCGCCGAACAGGGCGCGGCCACCGACGGCCCGGTCCGTACGCTCAAGAAGTACCCCAATCGCCGCCTCTACGACACGCAGACCAGCAGCTACATCACCCTGGCCGACGTCAAGCAGATGGTTCTGGGGGGCGAGAGCTTCGAGGTGCGCGACGCCAAGACGGGCGAGGATCTCACGCGCAGCATCCTGCTGCAGATCATCCTGGAAGAGGAATCGGGCGGCGTGCCGATGTTCACCACGCAGGCACTGGCGCAGATCATCCGTTTCTACGGCCACGCCATGCAGGGCGTGATGGGCACGATGATCGAGAAGAACCTGCAGGCCTTTACCGAACTGCAGGCGCAGTTCCTGAACCAGAGCAAGGGCCTGTACGACCCGAAGCACCTGAGTCCCGAGGTCTGGACGCAGTTCATGACCGGCCAGGCGCCGGCGCTGCAGGACATCATGGGCAGCTATGTCGAGCAGAGCCGCTCGATCTTCGAGCAGATGCAGAAGGCGGGTTCGATCTTTCCCGGCCTGGCCGGTTTTCCTGTACCGAAGAAGTAGCCCACCCCAGGCGGGTCGAGCCTGGCGCGTGCGATGCTGGAAAATCGCGCAATGAACGCGCATATCCCCATCGCCCCTTCCGCACCGCAACGGGCACCCACCGTCGGCTTCGTCTCGCTGGGCTGCCCCAAGGCCTTGACCGACTCCGAGCTCATCCTGACGCAATTGCGGGCCGAGGGCTACGAGACCAGCAAGACCTACGCAGGTGCCGACCTCGTCATCGTCAACACCTGCGGCTTCATCGACGACGCGGTGAAGGAGAGCCTCGACACCATAGGCGAGGCGCTGGCCGCCAACGGCAAGGTCATCGTCACCGGTTGCCTGGGCGCCAAGGCCGGCGACGACGGCGGCAACCTGGTGCGTGCGGTGCACCCCAAGGTGCTGGCGGTGACCGGCCCGCACGCCACGCAGGAGGTGATGGACGCCGTGCACCTGCACGTGCCCAAGCCGCACGATCCCTTCGTGGATCTCGTGCCCGACCCTCGCCGTGAAGCGCGCGACGAGTTCCGCGGCATCGCCGGCATCAAGCTCACGCCGCGCCACTACGCCTACCTCAAGATCAGCGAGGGCTGCAACCACCGCTGCACCTTCTGCATCATCCCCAGCATGCGCGGCGATCTGGTGTCGCGACCCATCGGCGACGTGCTGGGCGAGGCGAGGGCGCTGTTCGAGAGCGGCGTAAAGGAGCTGCTGGTGGTCAGCCAGGACACCAGTGCCTACGGCGTCGACGTGAAGTACCGCACCGGCTTCTTCGACGGCCAGCCCGTGAAGACGCGGCTGCTGGAGTTGTGCGCGCGGCTCGGTGAGCTTGCCGACCCCTTCGGCGCCTGGGTGCGTCTGCATTACGTCTACCCCTATCCCAGCGTGGACGAGGTGCTGCCGCTGATGGCCGTGGGCCGCGTGCTCCCCTATCTGGACGTGCCCTTCCAGCACGCCCACCCCGACGTGCTCAAGCGCATGAAGCGCCCGGCCAGCGGCGAGCGCAACCTGGAGCGCCTGCAGCGCTGGCGCGAACTGTGCCCGGAGATCGTCGTGCGCAGCACCTTCATCGCCGGCTTCCCGGGCGAGACGGAGGCCGAGTTCGAGACCCTGCTCGACTTCGTGCGCGAGGCCGGCATCGACCGCGCCGGCTGCTTCGCCTATTCACCCGTGAAGGGCGCGGCGGCCAACGAACTGCCCGGCATGCTGCCGCAGGAACTGCGAGAGGAACGCCGCGCGCGCTTCATGGCCGTGGCCGAGCAGGTCTCGGCTCAGCGGCTGCAGCGCCGCGTCGGCGCGACGATGCAGGTGCTGGTCGACCACGCGCCCGCGCTCGGCCGCAAGGGCGGGCTCGGCCGCAGCTACGCCGACGCGCCCGAGATCGACGGCGTAGTGCGCCTGCTGCCGCCCGAGAAGGCCAGCAAGACGCTGAAGGTGGGCGAGTTCACGCGTGCCCGCATTGTCGCCGCCGAGGGCCACGATCTCGTCGGCCTGCCCATCTGAACCCGCTGCTTGCCACCATGCCACGCGACATCGCCACCGAACTCATCCATCACGCCTACCAGCCGCCCGCGGGCTTCGAGGCGCCGCAGCCCGCGGTGCACAAGGCGTCGACCGTCATCTTCAATGACGTGGCGGCTCTGCGCGCACGCGACTGGCGCGAGAAGACGGGCTACACCTACGGTCTGCACGGCACGCCCACCACCTTCCTGCTCGAGGAGCGCATTGCGGCGCTGGAAGGCGGCCGGTACTGTGCCCTGGCGCCCAGCGGTCTGGCCGCCGTGGCGCTGGTTGACCAGGCGTTGCTGTCGCAAGGCGACGAGGTGCTGCTGCCCGACAACGTCTACGGTCCCAGCCTCGCGCTGGCGCGTGGCGAACTGGCGCGCTGGGGCATCGCGCACCGGCTCTACGACCCGATGGACGTGGCTGGCTTGGCCGCAATGATCGGCCCGGCCACGCGCCTGGTGTGGCTCGAAGCACCGGGCTCGGTGACGATGGAGTTCCCCGACCTGGCGGGCCTGGCGGCGGCCGCGCGCGCGCGAGGCGTTGCCACGGCGCTGGATAACACCTGGGGTTCCGGCATCGCCTTCCGCGCCTTCGACAGCGGCGTTGACATCGTGATGCAGGCGCTGACGAAGTTCCCGAGCGGGGGCGGCGACGTGCTGATGGGCAGCGTCGTGACGCGCGACGCTGCGCTTCACGAACGCATCAAGCTCACCCACATGCGCCTGGGACTGGGCGTGGCCGGCAACGACGCCGAACTGGTGCTGCGCTCGCTGGCCACCCTGCCGCTGCGCTACGCGGCACAGGACAGGGTCGGACGTTCGCTGGCGCAGTGGCTTTCCACGCGGCCCGAGGTGGCGCAGGTGCTGCATCCGGCGCTGGAAGGCGCCCCGGGCCACGTCCACTGGCGAGCCACCTGCACCGCGGCGGCCGGGCTGTTCTCGGTGATGCTGGACGCGCGCTACAGCCGTGCACAGGTCGACGTCTTCGTCGACGCGTTGCAACTCTTCCGCATCGGCTATTCCTGGGCCGGGCCGGTGAGCCTGGTCGTGCCCTACGACCTGGGCGAGATGCGCAGCGTCAGCGCCCGCGAGCGTGACCACCTGCGCGGTCATCTGGTGCGCTTCTCGATCGGCTTCGAGGCCGTGGCCGATCTGCAGGCCGACTTGTCGCAGGCGTTTCAGCGCGCCTTTGGTTGACCGTGGCTGCTGCGGGGCAATCGCCTCGCAGGGCGGTCAATCAGCCACCGATGTAATGCATCTCGACCCGTCGCCTGCCGTCGTCGGAGCTGGCCAGCTGCGCACCGCGCAACTGCGAGTAACGGTCATCACGCTCGGACCAGATGAGCCCAATGGCTGCGGCGATCTGCGCGTCGGTCCATGGGGCACCATCGGGTTGGTGGCCGCGCAACAGCTCGCGCAGGTCGTGACCACGGCTGGCGAAGAGGCACAGGAAGAGCTTGCCTTCGGTCGACAGGCGGGCACGGTTGCAGTCGCCGCAGAAGGCCTGCGTCACGCTGCTGATGACGCCGATCTCGCCGCCGCCGTCGGCGTAGCGCCAGCGCTGCGCGGTCTCACCCGGCGCGCTGGCCTCCAACGGCTGCAACGGGAAGGCCGCCGACAGGCGTTCGACCACTTGCGCCGAGGGTAGCACCTCGTCCATGCACCACCCGTTCGTGGCACCGACGTCCATGTACTCGATGAAACGCAGCACCACGCCCGGGCCGTAGTGTCCGCGCACGTGGCGAGCCAGCGGCACGATCTCGTGGTCGTTCGTGCCGCGCTTGACGACCATGTTGATCTTGATCGGCGCCAGCCCGGCCTTCAGCGCGGCGTCGATGCCGCGCAGCACGTCGGCCACCGGGAAATCGACGTCGTTCATGCGTCGGAAGATGGCGTCGTCCAGCGCGTCCAGGCTCACCGTCACGCGCTTCAGTCCGGCATCGGCCAGGGCTTGCGCCTTGCGTTCGAGCAGCGAGCCGTTGGTCGTGAGCGTGATGTCGAGGGGGTCGCCCTGAGGAGTGCGCAGTGCGGCCAGCTGGGCGATCAGCCCTTCGACATGCCTGCGCAGCAGCGGCTCGCCGCCCGTCAGCCGCAGCTTGACGACGCCGTGTGCGATGAAGAGCCGCGCCACGCGCGTGATCTCTTCGAAGCTCAGCAGGCTGCTGTGCGGCAGGAACTTGTAGTCCTTGTCGAACACGTCCTTGGGCATGCAGTAACTGCAGCGGAAGTTGCAGCGGTCGGTGACCGAGATGCGCAGGTCGCGCAGTGGCCGACCCAGGCGGTCGGCCAGCAGGCCACCCGGGGCATAGCCCTGGTCGGGCACGCGTGGAACCGCTGCGGCGTAGCGCAGGTCGGCCAAGGGAATGATGTTCTCGCCCATGCCGCCATTGTGGCGGCAGGTGCCTGTTCAGTTGGGTGCCAGGGTCGTCGCAGGGGCGATCTCGGCCCGCCGCGCACCATTGAAGCGCTTGGACCAGTAGGCTTGGTGCATGTCCTCGATGCGCACCTCGGCACCGCTGCGCGGGGCATGGATGAACTTGCCCTCGCCGACGTAGATGCCGACGTGCGAGAAGGCGCGCCGCATGGTGTCGAAGAACACCAGGTCACCGGGCTTCAGCTCGCTCCTGGCCACACTCAGCAGCCCAGCCTGGCGCGCTTGCTCGTCGGCGCGGCGCGGCAGCACGAGGCCCAGGCTGTGCTCGAAGACGTAGCGCGTGAATCCGCTGCAGTCGAAACCCTGCTCTGCGTCGTTGCCGCCGCGTACGTAGCGCACGCCCAGGAAGTTCATCGACGCCATCACCATTTCGGTGGCGCGGTCGCGCATCTGCTGCACCAGCGGGCTGGCCTCGATCCGCGCGGCCACCTGCTGCGAACCTGCCAGAAGCCCCTTGTCCTGCAGCAGTTGCAGCACCGGGTCCGGGCCCGGCGTGGTGATCGCCGTGGCGTCGGGCTCGGCCCGCGCCGCCAGGCTCAGGCACAGCAGAACAGTCAGCAGGAAGGGGAACTTGGGGCTGAAGGTCATCGGCGCCGCAGGATAGCAGTGCGGCGCTGCACGTCAACTTGACGCGGACGTGGCAGCATGGCAGGCCTCGCCAACTCCATGGATATCAAATGTTCAAGGCCCTGCTGCTCGAGAAAGACGATGCCGGCTTCCGCGCTGGCGTCACCACGCTGGACGACAGCCGCCTGCCGCCCCCAGAAGCCGGCGACGTGCTGGTGCAGCCCGCCTATTCCACACTGAATTTCAAGGACGGCCTGGCGCTGACCAACAAGTCCCCGGTGGTGCGCAACTGGCCTATGGTGCCGGGCATCGACGGCGCCGGCACGGTGCTGGAAAGCAGCCACCCCGCCTGGCAGCCCGGTGATCGCTTCGTGCACAACGGCTGGGGCGTGGGCGAGACCCGCTGGGGCTGCCTGGCCGAGCGCGCGCGCCTGAAGGGCGACGGGCTCGTGAAGTTGCCGCCGGCATTCACCCCGCGGCAGGCCATGGCCATCGGCACCGCCGGTTACACCGCCATGCTCTGCGTGCTGGCGCTGGAGCGCCACGGGCTGGTGGCGGGCGCGGGCGAGGTGCTGGTTACCGGCGCTACCGGCGGCGTGGGCAGCGTGGCCATTGCGCTGCTGGCGAAGCTGGGCCACCGCGTGGTGGCAGCCAGCGGCAAGACGCAGGAAGTCGCTTACCTGCAGAGGTTGGGCGCAGTCAGTGTCATCGACCGCGCCGAGCTTGGCGCGCCAGGCAAGCCGCTGCAGAAGGAGCGCTGGGCGGGCGTCGTCGACGCGTTGGGCAGCCACACGCTGGTCAACGCGCTGGCGCAGACACGCTATGGCGGCGTCGTGGCGGCGTGCGGCCTCGCGCAGGGGATGGACCTGCCGGGCAGCGTGGCGCCCTTCATCCTCCGCGGCATCACGCTGGTTGGCATCGACAGCGTGATGGCTCCGCACGCCCTGCGCGAGCAGGCTTGGGCAAGGCTGGCTCACGACCTCGACCCTGCCCTGCTGGAGACCATGGTCGAGGAGGTGCCGCTGGAAGGCGCCGTCGCCGCCGCGCAGCGCCTGATGGCCGGTCAGGTACGCGGCCGCATCGTCGTGCGCATCTGATCTGCGTCTGCCAGAGAGCTCGCGGGTACGCCGCTGTCATGTCAGCCGGGTGCAAGGGCGCGGTCGAGAATGTCAGGCACCACGGGGCACCAGCCAGCCGGCGGCATCAGCCGTCCTTCCGAACCCCGGAACCAGGAGACAGCACATGGATTACGCCGACTTCCACCGCCGTTCGCTCACCGAGCGCGACGCCTTCTGGTCCGAACAGGCCCAACTCGTCGACTGGCACACGCCACCGACGCAGATCTGTGACTACAGCAACCCACCGTTTGCCAAGTGGTTCGTCGGCGGCACCACGAACCTGTGCCACAACGCGGTCGACCGCCACCTGGCGACGCGGCCCGACCAGGCGGCGCTGATCTTCGTCTCGACGGAAACCGGCATCGAGCGCACCTACAGCTTCCGCGAACTGCATGCCGAAGTGCAGCGCATGGCGGCCACGCTGCTGGGCCTGGGCGTGAAGCAGGGCGACCGCGTGCTGATCTACATGCCGATGATCCCCGAGGCGGCGTTTGCGATGTTGGCCTGCGCGCGCATCGGTGCCATTCACTCGGTGGTCTTCGGTGGTTTCGCCAGCGTCAGTCTGGCCAGCCGCATCGATGATGCCGAGCCGACGGTCATCGTCAGCGCCGACGCGGGCAGCCGCGGCGGCAAGGTCGTGGCCTACAAGCCGCTGCTGGACGAGGCCATCAAGTTGGCGGTGCACAAGCCTGCCAAAGTGCTCATGGTCGACCGCGGCCTGAGCCCTTTTGATCGCGTGGAGGGCCGCGACGAGGACTACGCCACCTGGCGTGACGGCCAGGCAGACACCGTGGTGCCCTGCGCCTGGCTCGACAGCACGCACCCGAGCTACACGCTTTACACCAGCGGCACCACCGGGAAGCCGAAGGGCGTGCAGCGCGACACCGGCGGCTACGCCGTGGCGCTGGCCGCCAGCATGAAGTACATCTACCTGGGCAATGCCGGGGAAACCTACTTCAGCACCAGCGACATCGGCTGGGTGGTGGGCCACAGCTACATCGTCTACGGCCCGCTGATCGCTGGCATGGCCACCATCATGTACGAGGGCCTGCCCATCCGTCCCGACGCCGCCATCTGGTGGAGCCTGGTCGAGAAGTACAAGGTCACCTCGATGTTCTCGGCCCCCACCGCGGTGCGCGTGCTGAAGAAGCAGGACCCGGCGGCGCTGAAGAAGCACGACCTGAGCAGCCTGCGTGCGCTGTTCCTGGCCGGTGAGCCGCTGGACGAGCCCACGGCGCAGTGGATTTCAGACGCGCTGGGCCGCCCCATCATCGACAACTACTGGCAGACCGAGACCGGCTGGCCCATCCTGAGCCTGTGCAACGGTGTCGAGAAGGCAGTCAGCAAGTTCGGCAGCCCCGGCAAGGCCGTCTACGGCTACGACGTCAAGCTCATCGACGAAGGCACCGGCGAAGAGCTCAAGGGCGCCAACCAGAAGGGCGTGGTCGTCATCGAAGGGCCGCTGCCTCCAGGCTGTATGCAGACGGTGTGGCGCGACGATGAGCGTTTCGTCAAGACCTACTGGACGCGTGTGCGCGGCAAGGTGGTGGACGGCGTGCAGCAGCCCGACCGCCACCTCTACAGCACATTCGACTGGGGCGTGCGCGACGCCGACGGCTACTACTTCATCCTCGGTCGCACCGACGACGTCATCAACGTTGCCGGCCACCGTCTGGGCACACGCGAGATTGAGGAAAGCCTGTCCAGCCATGCCTCTGTGGCCGAGGTGGCGGTGGTGGGCGTGGCTGACCAGCTCAAGGGCCAGGTCGCGATGGCCTTCGTGGTGCTGAAGGACGCCAGCCGCGCCGCCACTCCCGAAGGCGCGCTGGCGCTGGAAGGCGAGCTGATGAAGGTCGTCGACAACCAGCTCGGCGCCGTCGCGCGGCCGTCGCGCGTGCGCTTCATCAGCGCGCTGCCGAAGACCCGCTCGGGCAAGATGCTTCGCCGCGTCATCCAGGCCATCTGTGAAGGGCGCGACCCTGGCGATCTGTCGACGGTCGAGGACCCGACCGCAGTGCAGCAGATCCGCGAGCTGTTCGCGGCACGCTGAGCCGTCGTGCTGGGCACGGGGGGCCGAGCGCGCCGCGTGTCACTCGTGGTCGGGCGGCCCGTCGCAGAGCGGGTCGACCGCGTAGCCAGCGCCGGTGACACGGCCGTCGGTGGCCAGCGAGATCTCGAACCACAGGCAGTCGTTGGTCGGGTAGCGCCACGACCAGATCTCGCCGCCCAACCAGCCAAGAGGCCGGCGTTCGCCCGGCGCGCCCAGGCGGCGCAGCACACCGGCACGACGCAGGCCGGGGGTGGCCATCACGGCCTCGAATTCGGCCTCGTTCAAGACCTGGCGGGCTTGCCGGACTCTGCCGGCAGCGTCGAGGTCGACCATCCATGTCGTGCGGCCGTAGGGGCCGGTGGTGTACTCCAGGCGGTCGCTGCCGTCGGGCAGCGCGTGATGGGCCGTGGGCGACCCCCAGGTGCGCAACACGTCGGCACGGGGCGTGCCAAGTTGGGGTGGTGGCGTGGCACAGCCGGCCAGCACCAGGGCCAGTGCGAGCGGCAGGAGTCGTCGAAGCATCATGCCCGTCAGTGTGCGCCGCCGTGGTCTGCCCGCGTATTGCGCAGGGTCACAGCACCTCGGAGGCGAAGTCCGCCAGCCGCGAACGTTCCCCGCGCGCCAGCGTCACGTGGCCGCCGTGCGGCCAGCCCTTGAAGCGGTCGACCGCGTAGGTGAGGCCGCTGCTGCCCTCGGTGAGGTAGGGCGTGTCGATCTGCGCCAGGTTGCCCAGGCAGACGATCTTGGTGCCCGGCCCGGCGCGCGTGATCAGCGTCTTCATCTGCTTGGGCGTCAGGTTCTGCGCCTCGTCGATGAGCACGAACTTGTTCAGGAAGGTGCGCCCGCGCATGAAGTTCAGGCTCTTGATCTTGATCTTGCTGCGAACGAGGTCGTTGGTGGCCGCGCGGCCCCATTCGCCGGCGCTGGAGTCGGTGCGCGCCAGCACTTCGAGGTTGTCGTCGAGTGCGCCCATCCAGGGGCCCATTTTCTCTTCCTCGTTGCCGGGCAGGAAGCCGATGTCGTCACCCACGGGCACCGTGACCCGGGTGACGATGATCTCGGTGTAGCGGCGGTCATCCAGCACCTGGGAAAGGCCGGCAGCCAGCGTCATCAGGGTCTTGCCCGTGCCTGCAGTGCCGGTGAGGGTGATGAAGTCGCACTCGGGATCCATCAGCAGGTTGAGCGCAAAGTTCTGCTCGCGGTTGCGCGCCGTCACGCCCCATACGGCGTTCTTGCCGTGGGTATAGTCGCGTAACGTCTTGAGGACAGCGGTCTTGCCGGTGATCTCGGTGACCCGCGCGTAGAGCGCCGTGGCGCCGGGCACTTCCAGGTAGACGAACTGGTTGATCATCAGCGCCGGCACCAGCGGCCCACTGATGCGGTAGAAGGTGACGCCGCCCTGCTGCCAGCTCTCCATGGTCTTGCCATGGCGCTCCCAGAAGTCGGCCGGCAGCGGCAACACGCCGGTGTAGAGCAGGTCGCCGTCTTCCAGCGTCTTGTCGTTGGTGTAGTCCTCGGCCGGCAGGCCCAACGCGCGCGCCTTCACGCGCATGTTGATGTCCTTGGACACCAGCACGATGTCGCGCCCGGGCTGTTGTTCACGCAGGCTCTGCACCACGCCCAGGATCTGGTTGTCGGCCTTGCCCTGAGGCAGGCCGGGCGGCAGCTTGAAGTCGAGGAAGGTGGTCTGGAAGTAGAGCTTGCCGCCGGCCTCGCGATGACCGGTGCCGGCCAGTTCGATGCCGGCATGGGCGTCAAGCTTGCTGTCCTTCGCGGCCAGGCTTGCCAGTGCGTCGAGTTCGCGGCTGACTTGGCGCACGCTGCGCGCCACCTCGCTCATGCCCTTCTTGTGGCCGTCGAGTTCCTCCAGCGTGATCATGGGCAGGAAGACGTCGTGCTCCTCGAAACGGAAGAGCGACATCGGGTCGTGCATCAGCACGTTGGTGTCGAGCACGAATAGCTTGGCCGGGCCCGTGCTGCGCGGCTTGCGTGCGCGCTGGGTTGGGGCAGGTGCAGGCGTTGCACGCCCGAGTGGTGCATACGGTGTCGCGGCTGGCGCAGTGGTGTTCTCGGCGCGCCTTGCGGCCAGCGCCGGGGCGCCGTCGTGCAATTCCAGCGTGGCCTGAGCCGGGGCTTCGGCGGCGCGGGTCTTCAGCGAGCGCTTTTCGACGCGAGGCGCGGCCTGCGCCTCGTAGTCGGCGCTACGCAGCAGATCACCTTTTTTCGCGGGTGGCTTGGGCAGGGGCATGGGTTTGGGACCGAGGTGAGGAGACAAGAAAAAAGCCGCACAGGCTGTGCTGTGCGGCTTGGCATTCGGGGCGCCGCCACTGCCGGGCGCCGGCCCCGCAGTCGATGGAAAGGCGTTCGTGGAATCAAGCGGACTTCTTCAGCGCCTTCACCGCCTTGAGCACGTCGTCCACGTGCCCGGCGACCTTGATGCCGCGCCATTCGGCACGCATCACGCCTTCGGCGTCGATCAGGAAGGTGCTGCGCTCGATGCCCTTGACCTTCTTGCCGTACATGATCTTGTTCTTGACCACGCCGAACATGTGGCAGAGCTTTTCTTCGGTGTCGGCGATCAGTTCGAACGGCAGTTCGAGGTTGGTCTTGAACTTCTCGTGGCTGACCATGTTGTCGCGGGACACGCCGAAGACCACGGCACCGGCCTTGATGAAGTCCTTGTGCTGATCTCGGAACTGCATCGCTTCGGTGGTGCAGCCGGGGGTGTTGTCCTTCGGGTAGAAGTACAACACCACAGCCTTGCCGAGATGCGATTGGGGCGTGAACTTCACACCGCCCGTGGCCAGAGCTTCGAATTCCGGTAGGGACTTGTTTACGACAGGCGTCATGGATGGTGTTCTCGCACTGCAGAAGGAAGCCGGCCCTCCAACCCAGCCGGCTCAACTGCGGAGTATAAAGTCTCCGGCAAGTCCGGCCTCAGGGGGTCGGTGCCAGCACCAGTGCGGCGAGCACGCGACGGTGTTCGCTGGCCAGCACGTTGTAGGTGCGGCAGGCGGCTGGCGTGTCCATGGTCTCGACGCCGATGCGCAGCGCCATCAGCGAACGCAGCAAGGCCGGCTCGACGAAGCGCAGGCGCGCGCCGCTGCCGAGGATCACCAGCTCGGGCTGCAGCGCGGCAATGCGCTCGAAGTGTGCCGCGGTGAGTTCGTCCGGCCCGGTGGCGCCCCAGGGAAGTACCTCGCCCTGCCAGGGCACCAGGACGCTGTGCTGAAAGAGGGCGGCACCTACCCAGACACGGCCCGGTTCCTGGCGCGTGATGACGTTGACGCCTTCGGCGGTGTCGGGCTGGAACTTCATGCGTGGATAATTCTAGGTTGACCAACCCCATCCTTCACGCGAAGGCCCGCGCCTTGAAACCGATCGCCAAATCCGCCAAGCTCGACAACGTCGGCTACGACATCCGCGGGCCCGTGCTCGACAAGGCGCGGCAGATGGAGGACGAGGGCCACAAGATCATCAAGCTGAACATCGGCAACGTGGCCGCGTTCGGGCTCATGCCGCCCGACGAGATCGTGCAGGACATGATCCGCAACCTGCCGCACGCCGCCGGCTACACCGACAGCAAGGGCCTGTTCGCGCCGCGCAAGGCGGTGGTGCATTACACGCAGCAAAAGAACGTCAGCGGCGTGACGGTGGACGATGTCTATCTGGGCAACGGCGCCAGCGAACTGATCGCGATGAGCATGAACGCGCTGCTCGATGCCGGCGACGAGGTGCTGATTCCCTCGCCCGACTACCCTTTGCACACCGCGGTGGTGTCGCTTTCGGGGGGCACGCCGGTCCACTACCGCTGCGACGAAGGCTCGGGCTGGATGCCCGACCTGGCCGACATTCGCGCCAAGGTGACGTCGCGCACCAAGGCCATCGTCGTCATCAATCCCAACAACCCCACCGGTGCGCTGTACCCGGTGGAGGTGCTGAAGGACATCGTCGAGATCGCGCGCACGAATGACCTCATCGTGTTCGCCGACGAGATCTACGACAAGACGCTCTACGACGGCAACGAGCACACCAGCATTGCGAGCCTGGCCGACGACGTTCTCTTCGTCACCTACAACGGCCTGAGCAAGAACTACCGCAGCTGCGGCTATCGGGCGGGCTGGATGGTCGTGTCGGGCGGCAAGAAGCGTGCGAAGGACTACATCGAGGGTCTGAACATGCTGGCCAGCATGCGGCTGTGCGCCAACACGCCGGGACAGCTGGCCATACAGACGGCGCTGGGTGGCTACCAGAGCATCAAGGACCTGGTGGCGCCCAGTGGCCGCCTGTGCCGCCAGCGTGACCTGGCCTACGAACTGCTGAGCCGGATTCCCGGTGTCAGCGTGGTCAAGCCGCAGGCCGCGCTGTACATGTTCCCGCGGCTGGACCCGAAGATGTACCCGATCGCCGACGACCAGCAGTTCGCCTACGAACTGCTGGCCGAGGAGAAGGTGCTGATCGTGCAGGGCACGGGCTTCAACTGGCCAGAGCACGACCACTTCCGCATCGTCTTCCTGCCCAATTCGGACGACCTCACCGACGCCATCGGTCGCATCGACCGCTTCTTGTCCCACTACCGCAAGCGCCACTCCGCATGAAACCCATCCAAGTCGGCCTGCTGGGCATCGGCACCGTCGGCAGCGGCACCTTCAAGGTGCTGCGCCGCAACCAGGAAGAGATCCGCCGCCGCGCCGGCCGCGGCATCGAGATCACGATGGTGGCCGACCTCGACACCGAGCGTGCGCGCGCCATCGTCGCATCCATGGGAGGCCGGGGCGTGGAGGTGGTGGCCGACGCCCGCGCGGTGATCGCCAACCCCGACATCGACATCGTCGTCGAACTCATAGGCGGCTACGGCATCGCCAAGGCGCTGGTGCTGGAAGCGATTGCCGCCGGCAAGCACGTCGTCACCGCGAACAAGGCGCTGCTGGCGGTGCACGGCAGCGAGATCTTCGCCGCGGCGCGCGCCAAGGGTGTCATCGTGGCCTTCGAGGCCGCGGTGGCCGGTGGCATCCCGATCATCAAGGCGCTGCGTGAGGGCCTGACGGCCAATCGCATCGAATGGGTGGCCGGCATCATCAACGGCACCACGAACTTCATCCTGTCCGAGATGCGCAGCAAGGGGCTGGACTTCGGCGTCGTGCTGAAGGAGGCACAGCGCTTGGGTTACGCCGAGGCCGACCCCACCTTCGACATCGAAGGCGTGGACGCCGCGCACAAGGCGACGATCATGAGCGCCATCGCCTTCGGCGTGCCGGTGCAGTTCGACAAGGCCTACGTGGAAGGCATCACCGGGCTGCAGGCGGTGGACATCCGGTATGCCGAACAACTCGGCTACCGCATCAAGCTGCTCGGCATCACGCGCCGGCGGCAGCACGGCATCGAACTGCGTGTGCACCCGACGCTGATCCCGGCGACGCGCCTCATCGCCAACGTCGAAGGCGCGATGAACGCGGTGGTGGTGCAGGGCGACGCTGTCGGCGCCACGCTCTACTACGGCAAGGGCGCCGGCAGCGAGCCCACGGCCAGCGCCGTGATCGCCGACCTGGTCGACATCACCCGCCTGCACACCGCCGACCCCGACCACCGCGTGCCGCACCTGGCTTTCCAGCCCGGCGAATTGCATGACACGCCCATCCTGCCTATCGCCGAGGTGGTGACGGCTTTCTACCTGCGCCTCGTCGTGGCCGACAAGGCCGGCGTGCTGGCGCGCATCACCGGCATCCTGGCCGAGAACGACATCAGCATCGACGCCGTACTGCAGCGCGAGAGTGCCGAGGGCGAAAAGCAGACGGATCTGATCATCCTGACTCACGATACCGTCGAAGGCCGCATGACCGCTGCGCTTTCGCAGATGCAGGCGCTGCCGACGGTGTTGGCCCCGATCGTGAAGATCCGCAAGGAAGAGCTGAACTGAGGCTGCAATGAAGTACCTCAGCACCCGGGGTGACCGCAGCGAGCGCGGTTTCTGCAACATCCTGCTCGAGGGACTGGCGCCCGACGGCGGTCTCTACCTGCCGGCCTTCTACCCGAAGGTCGACGCCACCACGCTCGCGCGCTGGCGCAGCCTGCCGTATGCCGAGCTGGCCTTCGAGATCCTCAGCCTCTACATCGACGACATCCCTGCTGCCGACCTGAAGCGGCTGTGCACGGCCACCTACACCGAGACGGTATTCGGCACGCCGCAGATCACGCCGCTGAAGAAGCTGGCTGACGCGCACGAGGGCGGCATCTATCTCGAAGCCCTGTCCAACGGGCCCACGCTGGCCTTCAAGGACATGGCCATGCAACTGCTGGGCAACCTGTTCGAATACGAACTGGGCCGCCGCGGCGAGGCGCTGAACATCCTGGGCGCCACCAGCGGCGACACCGGCAGCGCGGCCGAGTACGCGATGCGCGGCAAGCAGGGTGTGCGCGTCTTCATGCTCAGCCCGCACGGCCGCATGAGCCCCTTCCAGCAGGCGCAGATGTTCAGCCTGCAAGACGCCAACATCCACAACATCGCCGTGGAAGGTGTGTTCGACGACTGCCAGGACATCGTCAAAGCCGTCAGCAACGACCTCGACTTCAAGCGCAAGTACCGCATCGGCACCGTGAACAGCATCAACTGGGCGCGGCTGCTCGCCCAGGTGGTGTATTACTTTGCGGGGTACTTTCAAGCGACCTCCGGTCGCGTCCAGGCCACGCCGGAGCGCGTGAGCTTCACCGTGCCCAGCGGCAACTTCGGCAACATCTGCGCCGGCCATGTCGCGCGCATGATGGGTCTGCCCGTCGTGCAACTGGTGGCGGCGACGAACGAGAACGACGTGCTCGACGAGTTCTTCCGCACGGGCACCTACCGTCCGCGCGCCACGGCCGAGACGCATGAGACGTCGAGCCCGTCGATGGACATCAGCAAGGCCAGCAACTTCGAACGTTTCGCCTTCGATCTGCTCGGGCGCGATGCTGCGCGCACGAAGGAGCTCTTCGGTCCCACGCTGGCGCGCGACGGTGGCTTCACGCTCACGCCAGCGGAGTTCGCCCGCATCGCCGCCTACGGTTTCGTCAGCGGCAAGAGCACGCATGCCGACCGCCTGGCCACCATCCGCAGCACCTGGCAGGGGAGCCGCATACTCGTCGACACCCACACCGCCGACGGCTTGAAGGTGGCACGCGAGCACCTGCAGCCCGGCGTGCCCATGCTGGTGCTGGAAACCGCGTTGCCGGCCAAGTTCGCCGACACCATCGAAGAGGCGCTGGGCTTCAAGCCCGAGCCGCCGCCGGCGCTGCGCGACATCGAGGCGCTGCCCAAGCGCTTCGTCGTCATTGCCCCGGAGGTGACGGCGGTGAAGCGGATCATCGAAGCCCACTGCCGCGATGTCTGAGCGACGAAACCACGCCGCATGAATGCTCCGCGACCGCTGCTCAGCCTGGACGAGGCACTGGCCCGCCTGACGGCGGCGGCCGCCGGCCACGCCATCACCGAGACTGAGACCGTCTCCACCTTCGACGCGCTGGGCCGCGTTCTGGCCGCCGACGTGCTGTCCGCGCTGGACGTGCCGCCGGCCGACAACACCTCGATGGACGGCTACGCGTTGCGCTGTGCCGACGTGCCCTCCGCGGGCACGCAGCTGCCTGTAATGCAGCGCATCCCGGCTGGCCACGTCGGCCAGCCATTGCTGCCGGGCTCGGCAGCTCGCATCTTCACCGGCGGCCACTTGCCCGCAGGCGCTGATGCCGTGGTGATGCAGGAACAGTGCGAGCCGGTGGCCGGCCAGGGCTTGGGCCTCGTCAAGGTCAACACCATGCCGACGCCGGGCCAGTGGATACGCCGCCGCGGCGAAGACGTGGAACACGGCAGCGCCGTGCTGCACCGCGGCGAGCGACTCACGCCCCAGGCGCTGGGCCTGGCGGCCAGCGTCGGCGCCGGCACGCTGCAGGTGCTGCGCCGTCCGCGCGTTGCGCTCTTCTCCACTGGCGACGAATTGCAGATGCCCGGCGAGGCGCTACGCCCCGGTGCCATCTACAACAGCAACCGCTTCACCTTGCGCGCGCTGTTGCAGGCCGGCGGCTGCGACGTGCAGGACCTGGGCATCGTCGGCGACACGCTGGCCGCCACCCGCGCCGCGCTGCGCGAGGCGGCGCTGCACAGCGACCTCATCGTCACCAGCGGTGGCGTATCCGTGGGCGAGGAAGACCACCTCAAACCCGCCGCCGAAGCCGAGGGCTCGATCGAGAACTGGCAGATCGCTATCAAGCCAGGAAAGCCGCTGGCGCTGGGTGCCATCCGCCGTCCTGACGGCAGCGCGGCGCTGCTCATCGGGCTGCCGGGCAATCCGGTGTCGTCCTTCGTCACCTATCTGCTGACCGTGAGCACGGCGCTTCGTGCGATGCAGGGCATGCCGGCGGGGCTGCCTGCGGGGCTGCCGATGCGTGCGGACTTCGACTGGCCGCGGCCCGACAAGCGGCGCGAGTTCCTGCGTGTGAAGCTGAACGCCGAAGGCGGGCTCGACCTGTTTCCGAACCAGAGCTCGGGCGTGCTGACTTCGGCCGTCTGGGCCGACGGGCTGCTCGACAACCCGCCGGCGCAGGCCTTCGCCAGGCGCGAACTGGTGCGCTTCCTGCCCCTGTCGGCCCTTGTCACGCGCTGAGATCTCGACGATGAAGGTACAGGTTCGCTATTTCGCCTCGCTGCGCGAGGCCCTGGGGCCGCAAGAGAGCATCGAGCTGCCCGCCGGCAGCACGCTGGGCGCGCTGCGCGACCGGCTCATCGCCAGCAGCCCGCGCCACGCCGAGGCGCTGGCGCGCGGCCGTGCCTTGCGTGGCGCCGTCAATCAGGGCATGAGCGACGACAGCACCCCGGTGCCCGAAGGGGCCGAAGTCGCCTTCTTTCCCCCCGTGACCGGCGGTTGAGGCAGCATCGGCGTATGCCCGCCCGCGTGACCATCCAGAACGAAGACTTCGACCTTGGCGCCGAAGTTGCAAAGCTGCGCGCCGGCGACCCCGCCGTGGGCGCCGTGGCCAGTTTCATCGGCACCGTGCGCGACCGCAACGGCGGCGGCGCCGGCGAGGTGGCCGCGATGGAGCTCGAGCACTACCCTGGCATGACCGAGAAGGCCATCGACGCCATGATCGACGAGGCTGAAGCCCGCTTCGACATCCGCGCCGCGCGGGTCGTGCACCGTGTCGGCCCGCTGCTGCCCGGCGACCAGATCGTTCTCGTGGCTGTCAGCTCGGCGCACCGCGGCCAGGCCTTCCAGGCCTGCGAGTTCCTGATGGACTATCTGAAGACGCAGGCGCCGTTCTGGAAGAAGGAAACGACGGTCGAAGGTGCCCGCTGGGTCGACGCCCGCGTGGCCGACGATGCGGCGCTGGCGCGCTGGGGCCTGGTGTCGGGCAACGCCGCGGCGCCCGCTTTGCCCGGCACGGGTCACTGATGGACGCGCGGCGCCTGCGTACCGCGCTCGGCAGGTTCACGACCGGAATCACCATCGTCAGCTGTGTCGACGAGACCGGCGGCTACGTGGGCCTGACGGTCAACTCCTTCAACTCGGTTTCGCTCGATCCGCCGCTGGTGCTGTGGTCGCTGCGGCGCGAGAGCCCCAACCTGGCCGCCTTCGAGGCCGCGCCACGTTTTGCGGTGAATGTGCTGACCGAGGCGCAAATCGGGCTCTCGCGCCGCTTCGCCAGCGCGCACACGCACCGCTTTTCCGAAGGGGACTGGATGCTGGGCGCCCACGGCGCCCCGGTGCTCAAGGACAGCGCGGCCGTGTTCGAGTGCGAGTTCCATTCACGCCAGGACGCCGGCGACCATCGCCTCTACATCGGGCGCGTGCTGTCATTCGGCGAAAGCGCGCGCGCGCCGCTGCTCTACCGGTCGGGCCACTACCATCGGCTGGGCGAAATGATGTGAAGCCCCGAAGCCCGCTTCGTTCGCTACCCCCCGAGTGGGCAAGTCGAACGATGAACCGTCCCTGCGGACCGTTCCAAGCCTGCGAGTAGCCGCGGCGTCCTCGCCGCCAGCTCTTGCTGCGGCTCGGCAAGGCGGGGTCGCCCAAGCTGCCATCTGGGCCCCGGCGGCGAGCCGCCTTGCGTGCGCTGATTCCCTGCACCGGGCCCGGCCTTGAAACTGCCCATGTGGCCCCCCATTTGGCTTGCAAGTGAAAGGGAATGACCATGCGTTTCGAAAAGCTCACGACCGCCTTCCAGCAAGCCCTGGCCGACGCCCAAAGCGCCGCCGTCGCGCGCGACAACCCCTACATCGAGCCGGCCCACCTGCTGGCCGCGATGCTGGCCCAGCCCGATGGTCCGAAGGCGCTGCTCGATCGTGCTGGCGCCAACACAGCGGCGCTTGGCGTGGCGATGGAAACCGCCATCCGCAACTTGCCGCAGGTGCAGGGTGGTGGGGGGCAGGTGCAGGCCGGGCGAGAACTCGCCCAGTTGCTGCAGGCCGCAGACAAGGAAGCCAGCAAGGCGGGTGATCAATTCATCGCCAGCGAGATGTTCCTGCTGGCGTTGGCCGACGCCAAGACCGATCTCGGCGGCGTGGTGCGCGGCCACGGCCTCAGCCGCAAGGCATTGGAAGCTGCGATTCTCGCCGTACGCGGCGGCCAGTCGGTCGATTCGGCCGACGCCGAGGGCCAGCGCGAGGCGCTGAAGAAGTACACGCTGGACCTCACGGAGCGCGCCCGACAGGGCAAGCTCGACCCGGTGATCGGCCGGGACGAGGAGATCCGCCGCGCTATCCAGGTGCTGCAGCGTCGGAGCAAGAACAACCCGGTCTTGATCGGCGAGCCCGGTGTCGGCAAGACCGCCATCGTCGAGGGCCTTGCGCAGCGCATCATCAACGGCGAGGTGCCCGATTCTCTGAAGAACAAGCGTGTACTGGTGCTCGACATGGCCGGCCTGCTGGCAGGCGCCAAGTACCGCGGTGAGTTCGAGGAACGGTTGAAGGCGGTGCTGAAGGAAGTGGCGTCCGACGAGGGCCGCATCATCCTGTTCATCGATGAGTTGCACACCATGGTGGGCGCCGGCAAGGCCGAGGGCGCCATCGACGCCGGCAACATGCTCAAGCCGGCGTTGGCGCGTGGCGAGTTGCACTGCATCGGCGCCACGACGCTGAACGAGTACCGCAAGTACGTCGAGAAGGACGCCGCGCTCGAGCGCCGCTTCCAGAAGGTGCTGGTCGACGAGCCCAGCGTGGAAGCCACGGTGGCCATCCTGCGCGGCTTGCAGGAAAAGTACGAGGTGCACCACGGCGTCGAGATCACCGATCCGGCCATCGTCGCCGCGGCCGAGTTGAGCCACCGCTACATCACCGACCGCTTCCTGCCCGACAAGGCCATCGACCTGATCGACGAGGCTGCGGCCAAGATCAAGATCGAGATCGACAGCAAGCCCGAAGCCATGGACCGCCTGGACCGCCGGCTCATCCAGCTGAAGATCGAGCGCGAGGCCGTGCGCAAGGAGAAGGATGAAGCCTCGATCAAGCGCATGGGCCTGATCGAGGAAGAGATCGCCAGGCTCGAGCGCGACTACACCGACCTCGAAGAGATCTGGAAGAGCGAGAAGGCCACCGCCCAGGGCAGCGCCCAGGTGAAGGAAGAGATCGACCGGACGCGCCAGCAGATCGAGGAGCTCAAGCGCAAGGGCGATTTCAACAAGGTCGCCGAACTGCAGTACGGCAAGTTGCCCGAGTTGGAGAAGCGCCTCAAGGAAGCCCAGGCCACCGAAACCGGCAAGAAGGGCGCAGGGCGGCCGCAGCTGCTGCGCACGCTGGTGGGCGCCGAGGAGATCGCCGAAGTGGTGAGCCGCGCCACCGGCATCCCGGTCAGCAAGCTGATGCAGGGCGAGCGCGACAAGCTGCTGCAGATGGAAGCGAAGCTGCACGAGCGCGTGGTGGGCCAGGAAGAGGCCATCGTGGCCGTGGCCGACGCCATCCGTCGTTCGCGTGCCGGTCTGTCCGACCCGAACCGCCCGCTGGGCAGTTTCCTGTTCCTGGGCCCGACTGGCGTGGGCAAGACCGAGCTCTGCAAGGCGCTGGCCGGCTTCCTGTTCGACAGCGAGGACCACATGATCCGCGTCGACATGTCGGAGTACATGGAAAAGCACAGCGTCAGCCGCCTGATCGGCGCGCCGCCGGGCTACGTCGGTTACGACGAGGGTGGGGCGCTGACCGAGGCCGTGCGCCGCAAGCCTTACAGCGTGCTGCTGCTCGACGAGGTCGAGAAGGCGCACCCGGACGTCTTCAACGTGCTGCTGCAGGTGCTTGACGACGGCCGCCTGACCGACGGCCAGGGCCGCACGGTGGACTTCAAGAACACCGTCATCGTGATGACGAGCAACCTGGGCTCGCACATGATCATGCAGATGGCCGGCCAGCCCAGTGCCGACATCCGTGATGCGGTGTGGGCCGAGGTCAAGCAGCACTTCCGCCCCGAGTTCCTGAACCGCATCGACGAGACGGTGGTGTTCCACGCGCTCGACATGAAGAACATCGAGAGCATCGCGAAGATCCAGCTCAAACTGCTGGAAGGCCGACTCGAAAAGCTGGAGATGAAGCTCGAGGTGTCGCCTGCGGCGCTGGCCGAACTGGCCAAGGTGGGCTTCGACCCGGTGTTCGGCGCGCGGCCGCTGAAGCGTGCCATCCAGCACCGTATCGAGAACCCGGTGAGCAAGCTCATCCTGCAGGGCAAGTTCGGACCGAAAGGCGTGATTCCGGTGGACGTCGAGGGTGGAGAGTTCGTCTTCTCGCGCATCGTGCATTGAGGCGGGACGCTCAGGGCCGGACGGCCTTGAGCGGCTGGACTCACTGAGGCGCTTCGACGCGCTCCAGTTGCATTCGCGCCAGCGTCAGGTTGCCGGTCGTGGCCGAGACCACCACGTGCACGGCCACGCCGGGGTGGCCCGGCACGGGGCGTAACAGCAGGTGGTGGCTGGCGGTGCTGACACTGGCTTCGGCGCGTGCTGGCCCCAGGCCCAGCGCGCGTGACGCGTCGTTCATCTGCGCCAGCAGGGTCGTACCCTGCTGCGCAAGACGGTCGGCCGCTGGCGCGCCGCCGGCGTGGGCCAGCGGCTGTCCGTTGTGCAGGTCGAAGACGCAGACCGACACGGCGCCCTTGATCAGCGCGCAGCGGTCGGCATAAGCCTGCCAGCTGACGCCGCCCACCTTGGGCATGGGCGTGGGTGCCTGAGGCATGAACGATCGGCGCCGGCATCGTCGGCGCCGGACCGAAGGGGCGCAGTTCCATCGGCTGCGTCGGGGCCTCGCTCGGCGGCGGGCGCAGCTTGGGCACGGCCAGGGACATGTCGGTGGGCAGCGTGTGGGTGCCGCCCGAACCGTTCATGCGGTTCCAGGCGCCGCCGATGTAGCTCCAAGCTTGGCGCGGCTTGTCGGCCTGCGGCGTGACGTGCACCGACACCGCGCTGCCCTGCGCCAGCTGCGCTGCGTGGCCGGCCATGGCCAGGCTGGAACCCAGCGGCACCAGCAGCAGTTCGCGGTTCGGCCAGGTGCTGCGCATCAGTGCCTCGTGCAGCGGCGCCAGCTGTCCCGCCAGCGCGTGCGGCGGTAGTTCCCCCACGAGCAGCACGCCCAGCTTGCTGAAGGCCAGCAGCACGCGTGCCACCTGAGCACGGGTCGGGTTGTCGGCGTTGAAGTCGGTGGCATAGACGCGCAACTGCGAACCGTCTGCCAGCGGCATCTCGACGAACTGCAACACGGCCAGCGCCACGCCGTGGCCCTGGCGGCGAATGGACAGTCGCTGCACGCGCGCACCGGCGGCGCCGGCCAGGCTGGTCAGCATGCGCAGACTGGCGCTGGTGCCCAGATCGTGCAGCGCGATGAATTCCGGTGCGTGCTGCACGAACTCGCGCTGCAGCGAGCCGGCCACGTCGGCGGTGATGAAGAGCTCGACCTGGTCGTCGGAGATTCGACGACCGACGTCGTGTCTTCCCTGACCCAGGTAGGCCTCGCGGTCGGTGACGATCTGCGTGCTGGGTGCGTCGAGCTCCTCCCGCGACGGCGGGCGCGCGGGTGCACGTTGGGTGTCCGGCCAGCCGGGTTCGTCACGCCTGATGTTCATCGGCGCATGATAGGGGCGAGCTTTCCTCGGTGCACCGTCAGCAAGGGGGGTTCTTCATACAATCCGCTCGCCTGCAACACGTTCAGCGATGCCCCCCGTGAAATGATCAACGATCCTTCTTCCGCCGGCGCCGTGCCGCCCGTCGTCGTCGTCGGCGCGGGGCTCGCCGGCTTGACGGTGGCGCTGCAAGTGGCCGACCGCCTGCCGGTGGTGGTGCTGGCCAAGCGCCAACTCACGGAAGGAGCCACGCCTTGGGCGCAAGGCGGCATCGTCGGCGTGCTGGGCAGCGACGACAGCATCGCCAGCCATGTGCGCGACACCCAGGACGCCGGCGCCGGCCTGGTCGACGAGCACACTGCACGTTTCATCGCCGAGCACAGCGAGGCAGCGATTCGATGGCTGGTCGATGCCGGCGTGCCCTTCTCCCCCGACGCCGCCGGCCCGCTGGGCCTGCACCTCACGCGCGAAGGCGGCCATGCCGTGCGGCGCATCGCGCACGCGGCCGACGCCACGGGCAAGGCCATCCACGACACGCTGCTGCGGTGCGCCCGCGAGCACCCGAACATCACCCTGCGCGAGCGCTGGATGGCGGTGGACGTGATCACCTCGCGCCACCTGAAGCGCCCCGAGGCGCCGCGCTGCCATGGCGTCTACGCGCTGGACATGGACGGTGGCCGTGTCGAGACACTGCCCGCCACGGCCGTGGTGCTGGCCACAGGCGGTGTCGGCAAGGTCTACCGTTACACGAGCAACCCCGACACGGCCACGGGCGACGGCATTGCGATGGCCTGGCGCGCCGGCTGTCGCGTGGGCAACATGGAATTCATCCAGTTTCACCCCACCTGCCTGTATCACCCGCAGGAGCGCAGCTTCCTGATCACCGAGGCGTTGCGGGGCGAGGGCGCGCACCTCACCCTGCCGAGCGTCGGACCGGGTGACCCGGGGGGCACGCGCTTCATGTCCGCGCACGATGAGCGGCTGGAATTGGCGCCGCGCGACATCGTTGCCCGCGCCATCGACTTCGAGATGAAGAAGCACGGCATCGACCATGTCTGGCTCGATGCGCGGCCCATCGTCGCAGAGAAGGGCGAGTCGTTCCTGAAGGAGCACTTTCCCACCGTGCACGCGCGCTGCCTCAGCCTGGGCATCGACATCGCGCGCCAGCCCATCCCCGTGGTGCCTGCGGCGCACTACACCTGTGGCGGCGTCGTCACCGACCTCGACGGCCGCTGTGACCTGCCGGGCCTGTATGCCGTCGGCGAGGCCACATACACCGGGCTGCACGGCGCGAACCGGCTGGCCAGCAACTCGCTGCTGGAGTGCGTCGTGCTGGGTCGCACCTGCGCTGCGCGCATCCTCGCCGAGGGGGTGCAACCCGTGGCCGCGCTGCCGCCCTGGGACGAAAGCCAGGTGGAGGACGCCGACGAGCAGGTCGTCATCGCGCACAACTGGGACGAACTGCGGCTGCTGATGTGGAACTACGTCGGCATCGTGCGCACCACGAAGCGGTTGCAGCGTGCGCTGCACCGCATCGAACTGCTCCGCAGCGAAACCTTGGAGTACTACCGCCACTTTCGCGTCAGCCGCGACCTGCTGGAGTTGCGCAACCTGGTGACCTGCGCTGAGCTCATCGTGCTTTCGGCGCTCAGCCGCCACGAAAGCCGGGGCTTGCACTACAGCCGTGACTTTCCTGCGCCTCTGCCAGTGAGCTTTCCCACCGTGCTGTCACGCGAGGTGAATGGCAGCCCGTTGCCCGCTCGCGGCGAGCCCTGATCCGGTTGCTGCCGGCTCAGCCGCGGGCCCGCATCGCGATGCGGGCCTGCACGAAGCCGAAGGCGTACTCGACGGCTTCATGCAGCAGCCGCTCGCTCTGGTCGCGTTCGCGGTCGCTGAGGTAGAAGACGTAATCGACCTCGTGCCGGATGTAGCGCGCGGGCAGCCGGTTCAGCGCCACGCAGGCGACGTCGGCCAGCAGCTCGGGGTCGTCGGCCAGGCCGGGGTGATGGTCGGCCTGCAGCGCAACCGCGTTGAAGACGGCGCGCTCGTTGTGGTTGCGCACGGAGGTGAACTCCGCGGCAATGTTGGTATGCATGGTCGTGCTCCGCCCCGGGACCGGGGTACGCCCGAATATCGGCTGCTGCGCGGCCGGCTTGAGGTCCGCGCAATTGTCGCGGGGTGCGCAGAGCCCTCAGGCCGCGCCAATGTTCGGCACCAAGCCGCTGGCGCGTGTGGCAGGCTGGGCCACGCTCGCCGGGTGCTGTCTGACGAAGTCGAGCATGCGGTCGATGCAGCCCAGGGCCTTGCGGCGCACGGCTTCGGGCACCAGGACCTCGCCGCGGCCGCTGTCGATGTTCTCCAGGCACGCCACCACGCCCTGCAGCGCGTTCATCGCCATCCAGGGGCAGTGTGCGCAACTCTTGCAGGTGGCGCTGGCGCCAGCCGTGGGCGCCTCGATCAGCGTCTTGCCCGGCGCAAGCTGGCGCATGCGGTGCAGGATGCCGTTGTCGGTGGCCACGATGTAGGCCGGCGCGGTGCCGTCCACCACCGCCTTCAGCAGCTGGCTGGTGCTGCCCACCAGGTCGGCCTGCTCGACGACGCTGCGCGGCGATTCCGGATGCGCCAGCACCAGCGCGCCGGGGTGTTCGCGGCGCAGCAGGTCCAGCTCCAGGCCCTTGAACTCGTCGTGCACGATGCAGTCGCCGTTCCACAACAGCATGTCGGCGCCGGTCTGCTCCTGGATGTAGCGGCCGAGGTGGCGGTCGGGCGCCCACAGCACCTTCCGGCCCTGGTCCTTGAGGTGGTTCACGATGGCCAGCGCGCAGGAACTGGTGACCATCCAGTCGGCGCGCGCCTTCACCGCGGCGCTGGTGTTGGCGTAGACGACCACCACGCGGTCCGGGTGCGCGTCGCAGAAGGCCGCGAAGGCGTCGGGCGGGCAGCCGAGGTCGAGGCTGCAGGTGGCTTCCAGGTCGGGCATCAGCACGCGCTTGTCGGGCGACAGGATCTTGGCGCTCTCGCCCATGAAACGCACGCCGGCCACCACCAGCGTCTGCGCCGGGTGGTCGCGGCCGAAGCGGGCCATTTCCAGAGAATCGGCGACACAGCCGCCGGTGGCCAGCGCCAGGTCCTGCAGGTCGCCGTCGACGTAGTAGTGCGCCACCAGCACGGCGCCGCGGGCCTGCAGCAGCTCTGCTGCGCGTGCCATCGCGGCCCTGCGCTCGGCGGGCGGCAGCGCCCGGGGCACCCGTGCCCAGGCCTGCGCAGTGACGGTGGCGCCGCTGGCGTCGGCGCGGGTGTAGTCGTAGAGAACCTGGGTCATGGCCGGGTCGGGCGCCCGTGGGGTGCGCAGGCTTGAGGCAATCGTTCATCCTAACGCGGCGCCGGCCACCAGCGATTACGCTCACGCCCCATGAGTGCCGTGCTGACCCCTCGTGCCGCTACCGGCGCCCGCAGCGACTACACCGTCATCGGTCTCGTCGGCCTGGCGCACGGCACCTCGCACTTCTTCCACCTGCTGCTGCCGCCGCTCTTCCCGGTTTTCATCCGCGACTTCGGGCTGAGCTACTCGCAGCTCGGGCTGCTGGTGACGCTGTTCTTCGTGATTTCGGGCGTGGGCCAGGCGCTGGCCGGTTTCCTCGTCGACCGAATCGGTGCGCGGCCTGTGCTGTTCGCGGCGCTGTCGTTCTTCGTCGTGGCGGCACTGGCGGCCGCGGCGGCGCAGAGCTATGGCGGCTTGATGCTCGCCGCAGCGCTGGCCGGCCTGGGCAACGCGCCCTTTCACCCGGCCGACTTCACGATCCTCAACAAGCGCGTGTCGCAGCCACGCCTGGGGCATGCGTTCTCGGTGCACGGCATCACGGGCACGCTGGGCTGGGCGCTGGCGCCGGTGTTCCTGATCGGCCTGGGTGAACTGGTGGGCAGCTGGCGCGCCGCCTACCTGTGTGCGGCGCTGGTGCCGCTGGCGGTGCTGGCGCTGCTGTTCCTGCAACGCGGCGTCATCGACGATCGGCGGGGCGCCTGGTCGCACGACAAGGTCGGCGCTGCGCCAGCGCCTGCCGAGCACGCGCTGGCCTTCCTGAAGCTGCCTTCGGTGTGGCTGTGCTTTTCGTTCTTCTTCTGGACCACCGCGGCACTGGCGGCTATCCAGGGTTTTGCCGGTCCGGCACTGGCGCGCATGTACGGGCTGCCGCTGTCGGCCACGGCGTTCGTCGTCACCGGCTACATGCTGTGTGCCGCGGCGGGCATGGTGGTGGGAGGCTTCGTCGTGGCGCGCATACAGGCGCTGGAACGCACTATCGCCGCGGCCATGGCGCTTGCTGCCGCCCTGCTGCTGCTGGTGGCCAGCGGCTGGCTGCCCGCTCTGCTGGCCAGTGGCGCCGCGGCGCTGGCCGGCTTCGGTACCGGGCTGGCCGGACCATCGCGCGACATGCTCATCAAGCGCGCCGCACCACCCGGCGCCACGGGGCGTGTCTACGGCACGGTGTATTCGGGGCTGGACGTCGGCTTCGCGCTCGCTGCGCCGGTGTTCGGCGCTCTGCTCGACGCAGGCCTGCCGCAGGCCGTCTTCTCGGTCTCGGCGCTGGCGCTGCTGCTCGGCGTGGTCTCGGCTGCGCTGGTGGGCTGGCGACTGTCCAGTCGAACCCAGCGTCTGCCGTGACCGCTAGAGTGCGGGTATGACCGCACTTCCATCCGCCCCTCGCCTGGCCGGCCACGCCCTCGTCGAAGCCCTCGTTGCGCAGGGCGTGCACACCTGCTTCGGCGTGCCCGGTGAAAGCTACCTGGCCGTGCTCGACGGTTTCCACGAACACCGCGACCGCATCCGCTTCATCGGCTGCCGCCAGGAAGGGGGCGCGGCCTTCATGGCCGAGGCGCAGGGCAAGCTCACGGGCCGCCCCGGCGTGTGTTTCGTGACCCGCGGCCCGGGCGCCACCAACGCCAGCATCGGCGTGCACACGGCTTTCCAGGACAGCACACCGATGGTGCTCTTCATCGGCCAGGTGGCCAGCGAGCAGCGTGACCGCGAGGCCTTCCAGGAAATCGACTACCGCCAGATGTTCGGCCCCGGCACGCTGGGACTGGCGAAGTGGGTGGCGCAGGTGGACAGCGCCGACCGCCTGCCCGAGTACGTCGCACGCGCCTTCCGCACCGCGATGCAGGGCCGGCCCGGCCCGGTGGTGCTGGCGCTGCCCGAGGACATGCTGACCACGCCCACCGCCGCGCCCGTGCTGCCACGTATCGAGCCCGTGCATGCCTGGCCCGCGCCCGGCGGCCTGCGCACGCTGCGCGAGATGCTGCTGGCCGCGCAGCGCCCCATCGTCATCGCCGGCGGCTCAGGCTGGGACGCCGAAGCCGCCGCGGCGCTGCAGCGTTTTGCCGAGAACTGGAACCTGCCCGTGGCCTGCGGCTGGCGCTTCCAGGACACCTTCGACAACCGCCATCCGCTTTACGCTGGCGACGTCGGCATCGGCATCAACCTCAAGCTGGCGGCGCGCATCCGCGATGCCGACCTCGTCATTGCCCTGGGCGTGCGCCTGGGCGAAATGACCACCGGCGGCTACACGCTGCTGCACGCGCCGCGGCCGGCGCAGAAGCTGGTGCACATCCACGCCGGGGCCGAAGAGCTGGGGCGCGTCTACGCCGCCGACCTGCTGCTGCAGTCCTCGATGGTCGCCGCCGCCAAGGCACTGGAGGCGCTGGCCGCGCCGACGACACTGCCCTGGACCGCCCACACCGAGGCCGCGCGGTCCGACTACGAGGCCAACCTGTTGGCGACGCTCGTGGAGCCGATGGACCTGGCGGTGGTGGTCAAGACACTGCAGCGCCTGCTGCCCGAGGACACCGTCTATACCAACGGCGCCGGAAACTTCGCCGGTTGGCTGCACCGCTACGGCCGCCTGCCCGGGCTGCAGCACCACGGCCGCACGCAACTGGCGCCCACCAGCGGCGCGATGGGCTATGGCCTGCCGGCGGCGGTGGCCGCGGCGCTGCTGGAGCCGCAGCGCTGGGTCGTGAATTTGGCCGGTGACGGCGATTTCCTGATGAACGGCCAGGAACTCGCCACCGCCACCGGCTATGGGGCGAAGAGGCTGATCAGCATCGTGGTCGACAACGGCACCTACGGCACCATCCGCATGCACCAGGAACGCGAGTACCCCGGGCGCGTCAGCGGCAGCGATCTCTACAACCCCGACTTCGCCGCGCTGGCCCGCGCCTACGGCTGGAACGCCGAGTTCATCGAGCACACGGCGGCCTTCGAACCGGCACTGCAGCGCGCCATCGCCGCCGGCACGCCGACACTGCTGCACCTGAAGCTCGACAGCAACGTCATCACCTCGCGCACCACCCTGGTGGCCATCCGCGCCGCCGCGGCCAAGGGCTAGTTGCGCGCGGGGGCGTTGCGGCGCGACAGCAACAGCAGCACGACGCCGGTCGCGACGACGCCGGCAGCCGCCCACTCCAGCCCGCTGACGGCCTCGCCGCCCAGCGTCACGCCCAGCACCAGCCCGATCACCGGGTTGACGAACGTGTAGCTCGAAGCCAGCGTGGTGCCAGCGCGCTGCAGCAGCACCATGTAGGCCGAGAAGCCGATCAGCGACCCCGCCACCACCAGGTAGGCCCAGCTGGCAAGAGACCGGGCGTCCGGCGGCAGCGTCGGCTGCTCGCCGGCCAGCCACGACGCCGCCAGCAGCAGCGCGCCGCCCACCAGCATCTGGCTGGCGTAACCGGCGGCGCCGGGCGCCAGCGTCAGCTTGCGCCCGCCGGGCAGGCCGTGCAGCGCCCACACGCTGCCGGCACACCAGGTCACGCAGGCCAGCGTGATGGCCAGCAGCCCCGGCAGCGAGCCCGAAAAGCCCTGGCCGCGCGTCAGCAGAAGCACACCCGCCAAGCCCAGCGCGATGCCGGCCCATTCCAGGCGCGACGGCCGCACCCCGTAGGGCAGTTCACCCAGCGCCACGAGCGCAGGCACGACGGCGATGAAGGCCACCACCAGCCCCGAAGTCACGCTGACCTGGGCCACGGCCGTGGCGCCGTAGCCGCCGCCCAGCAACAGCGCGCCCAGCACGGTGGCGCTGAACCACTCGGCGCGTGTCGGCCAGCGCGCGCCGCGCCAGCCGGCCCAGGCGCCAAGCAGCAAGCCGGCGGCGACGAAGCGCGTGCCCATCTGGAAAAAGGGCGGAAAGCTCACCAGCGCCCACTTGATGGCCAGGTAGGTGGAACCCCAGACCAGCCAGGTGGCTGCCAGGCAGGCGACGATCAGCGTGGGCAGCCGGGGCAGCGGCGCGGCTTGGGCGGGCAGGGTGGCTGAGGTGCTCGACATGAAAGGTATGGTATGCAGGCTCATGCCGCTTTTCCATACCAGATCGACGGGCAAGTCCAACCTGTGCCTTGCCTTTGATCGAAAAAGGTCGCAAAGTCTTTCATATGCCTGCCGCCGTGCCGCTCGACACCTACGACACCCGCATCCTGGCCGAACTGCAGGCCGACGCACGGCTCACACTGGCCGAACTGGGCCGGCGTGTGCACCTCAGCCAGCCCGCCGTGGCCGAACGCGTGCGCAAGCTGGAAGCGGCCGGCGTCATCACCGGCTACCGCGCCACCGTCAACCTGGCGGCGTTGGGCTACGGCATCCGCGCACTGGTGCGCGTGGGCCGCAGCGACTACGCTCGCATGGTGAACCAGATCAATGGAGCCCCGGAGATCGTGAATGCCTGGAACATCACCGGTGAAGACAGCTGGCTGCTCGAGATCGCCGTCACCGACGTTGCCCACCTCGACGCCGTCGTCTCGCAGATGTGCCTGCTGGCCGAGACCTCCACGTCCATCATCCTCAAGAGCGTGCGGGAACATCAGGTGATGTTGCCGCCGCAACGGGGGGCCGCGGCATGACGAACACCGCCTCCGGTCCCGACTGGGAAGTGGTCGAAGGCGAGGGCACCGACCTGCAGGCCGTGGCCGCGCGTTGTCGCAAGAAGGTCTCGAAGCGTGCGCTGCTGGCCGCCGGCGTGGCCATGGTGCCGCTGCCGGGGCTGGACTGGGCCACCGACCTGGGCATCCTGATGCGCCTGCTGCCGCAGATCAGCGCCGAGTTCGGCCTCACGCCCGAGCAGGTGGAGCGCCTGTCGCCCGACCGCCGCATCGTCGTCTACAAGGTCATCAGCGCCACCGGCGGCATGCTGGTGGGCAAGCTGATCACGCGCGAGCTCGTGCTGAGCCTGGTGAAGATGGTGGGCGTGCGCCTGACCACGCAGCAGGCCGCGAAGTTCGTGCCTCTGGCGGGCCAGGCGGTATCAGCGGCGCTCACCTACTCGGCGCTGCGCTACGTCTGCGAGCAGCACATCCAGCAGTGCCTGGCGGTGGCGCGGCAACTTCAGTTGCCGGCGCCGTGAAGGGCTTGGGTTCGCTTGGCGCGCGCGCCGCCTACAATCGCGGCTTCGTCGGGGCGTAGCGCAGCCTGGTAGCGCATCTGGTTTGGGACCAGAGGGTCGAAGGTTCGAATCCTTTCGCCCCGACCACTTTCACCGCAGCCCTGCAGGCCGTTGTCCACGGGCTGCAGGGCTTCTTTCATGGCAGTGCTGCCCAGGGCCCCTGGGCCGTACGTGCTGCGGTGCCTGCGCAGGCCTTGGGCGCCGTCCCGCTGACATCACACCGGGCTGCGCCAATGCGCTGGGTGGCCGCAAACGATCCGCCTGTGCATTGAGCAGGCTCAATGGCCGGCGCGGCGCGGCGCGTAGAGTGAAAGTGTCGGCAAGGAGCCTGGATCAAACCGGAGACTTGAAGACGGAAGTGAGGAACTCCCCCGCGTGGGGAAGACGCGTGGTGCCGCCGCACCACGGTGGATGAAGGCAACCTCAGACTGGCTGGGCGCGAGAGCGCCGAGCCGGGGCCCTTCACCAGGCCCGCCACACGGAAACGTCTGGCGGGCTTTCGCTTTCTTGTGGGAGCAAGCGCATGAGCAGGATCTTCACCAACCGCGCCGAAGCCGGCCGCCTGCTTGCCGAAGCCGTCGTGGCGCATGCCTGGCCGGGGCGGTGTGTGGTGCTGGCCTTGCCGCGCGGGGGCGTGCCCGTCGGCGCGGTGGTGGCGCGGGCGCTGGGTGCGCCGCTGGACCTGCTGCTGGTGCGCAAGATCGGCGCCCCCTGGCAGCCTGAACTGGCGGTGGCCGCGGTGGTCGACGGCACGCCGCCTCAGCTGGTGGTGGACGAGACCATCCGCGCCGGGCTTGGTGTCGAGCGCCGCTGGATCGACCAGCGCATGCTGGAGGAAATGCGCGAGATCGAGCGCCGGCGCCAGACCTACCTGCGCGGCCGTGCACCCGTCGACATCGCTGGCGCCACGGCCATCGTCGTCGACGACGGCATCGCCACCGGCACCACGGTGCGCGCGGCGCTGCGGGCGCTGCGCCAGCGCCAGCCGCAGCGGCTCGTGCTGGCGGTGCCGGTGGCGCCCGAAGATACGCTGGCCGCGCTGAAGAGCGAGGTCGACGACATCGTCTGCTTGCAGACCCCTTGGCCCTTCCACGCCATCGGCCAGTTCTACCGCGACTTCCATCAGGTTGGCGACGACGAAGTGCTGGCCGAACTCGACGCACTGGCGCCCCCGGCACCCTCGTCGCCGGCGCCGCGCAGCAGCTGATTGGCGCCGGGCAGCGGCGTCAGGCGCGGTCGCCGGCGCGCAGCTGGTCGAGCAGCGGCCGCCAAGCAGCGACGGGCATCGCGGGCAAGCCGGCTGCGGCCGAAGGTGCGACGGTGAAGACCGCGCCCCGTTCGTCCGGCCGCAGCGGCTCGGCGGTGCGCAACTGCATCTCGAGCACCTGCACATCGGCTTCCGACGCATCGCCGCCACGCACCGCCCGTTCATGCAGGCGCTGACGCAGCAGCGCCGGCGTGGCCGGAAAGTCCAGCACCACGAAGGGCAGGTCACGCTCGGCGGCCCAGCGGCGCGCGGCCTCACGCTGCGCGTGACGCAGGAAGGTGGCGTCGAGGATGGCGATGCAGCCGGCGTCGACGACGGGTGCTGCCGCCTGCAGCAGTCGCGCATAGGTGGCCGCCGTCATCGCCGGGCCGTACAGGCCGCCGCCGACGGCCGAGCCGCTGTGCGCCAGTGCAGCCAACCCGGCCAGCCGCTTGCGCTCGACGTCGGCGCGGATGCGCACCGCGCCGGCCGCCTCCAGCAGCGCTTGCGTCAGCGTGGTCTTGCCGCTGCCCGAAGGCCCGTGCGTGATCAGCAGCGCCGGCCGGCATGCTGCGCCGCGGGCGTGCGCCAGCCGCAGCGCCAGGGCCAGGTAGTGCCGCGCGGTGCGGGTTTCACGGTGGCGGTCGGCCCCGGGCTGTGCCGCGCGCAACAGCGCTACCTTCGCGCGCACGGCGGCACGGTAGGCCATGAAGTAGGGCAGCAGCGGCAGGCCTTCGTAGTCCCCTCGCCGCTGCAGCCAGGCGTCGACGAAACGGTGCGCCAGCGGCGACAGGCCGTGGGCGTGCAGATCCATGGCCATGAAGGCGAGCTCGTTGACGACGTCGATCCAGCGCCATGCGGGCTTGAACTCGATGCCGTCGAAGGGCGTCGCCCGGCCGGCGATCTGCACTACGTTACCCAGGTGCAGGTCGCCATGGCACTCGCGCACCGCGCCGTCGGCCAGGCGCTGCACCATCAGGCCGGCCAAGCGGGCGAAGTCGCGCGCCTCGGCCTCGCGCAGGCGGCGCAGCGCGGCTTGCATCCCGGCGCCCGCGGTCAGCGCCTCGAGTTCGTCCAGGTTCTCGACCACCGGCAGCCGCTGCTGCTGCGGCGAGCCCACCGCCCAGCTCGGGTCGGCCACTGCAGCACCGTCGTGGAAGCGCGCCACCGTTGCGGCCAGGTCGTCGGTCTGCGCCGCGCCCAGTTGCCCCGCGGCGGCCAGCCGGTCCCACAACCCGGTGTCGTCGAAGGCGCGCATCTGCACCGCCACGTCCAGCACAGGGCCCGTGCCGCCGAGTTCGGGCTGCGCCAGGCTGCCGGTGACGGACACGACGCCGAGGTAGAGGTCGGGCGCAAAGCGCCGGTTCAGCCGCAGTTCCTCGGCGCAGGCCGCCTGCCGGTGCGCCAGCGTCGACTGGTCGAGAAATGCCGTCTTCAGCGCCTTCTTGAACTTCCATGCTTGGCCCCCGTGCACCAGCACGACCGAGATGTGGGTGTCGATGCGCTGCACCTCGCCGTCTGCAGAGAGGCGCCGCCGCAACGCCGCCAGCATCTGCAACTGCGTGTCCAGGCTCAACTCGACGCGCGTGCCGTCGTCACCACCGCTTGCGCCTGCCGCGTGTTTCGCCAAGCCCCGCTCCTGCTTTGCGCGCCCGCCGGGGGCCCGCCAGCCTTCATAAGACGCCGGCTGCGCGGCCGCGACGTTGAGGCCGGTCAATCGACGACCTGACCGACGAGCCGGTCGCCTTCCACCGCGTGGCCTCGGGGCCAAGGGCCTCGTGCGCCTGTCCCATCAGACTTGGGCAGGGTGTGCAGAAGGCCCTTGAAGGCCGTCCAGGGCAGGGCGCTGCCTCAGCGTTCGACGGCCGGGCTGCCGATGACGCGGGTGACGCGCTGCTCGAGTTCGGCATGCTGGAACATCGTCAGGTCGATCGGCGTGCTGTGCTTCAGCAGGCGCCGCGCCGCGTCGCCCAGTTCGGCCTTGAGCTCGCCGAGGAAGGGGTTGGACGCCAGCAGCACCAAGCCAGGGATGCGGTTGGCGAGCGCGGCCTCCTCGAGCGTCTGTGCGACCTCGTGCGCAAAGCGTTTGTGCTCGCGTTCGCGCGGGTCGGTGTGCGGGGCAAACGCCGTCGACGCATTACCCTTGAGTGCACGGCCGGGCCGGTCGTCGGTCAGTTCGGTGGCCTTCTGGCGGCTGGGCGTGTGCACGTGGTCGGCGATCTCGCGCAGCGCCTGGTTCTCGTCGTCGCGCTGGAAGATGCGCGCGCGTGCCGCATTGGCCACCACGACCCAATCGAGATCCCATTGCCCTTGTGTCGGCTTGGCTCGTGTCGTCATTCGAACTCTCCTGCGGGATTACAGCCGGCCATACCCACCCGTTCCCCCTGCGCTTGCAACGGATGTCGCGTGGCGCGGCCACTTGCGCAGGAGTCTGGCCCAGGCCGCAGCCCGGTGCGTTGCGCGCACTCAATCGCACTGCGTGCCGAACGCAGGCGCCGTGACGCAGCTCAAGCGCGGGCGTGCGGCCTGCGCCAACATGCGGCTGCACGCCACCATGGACATTGCCCCGCCCCGCGACGACCCGCACCCGCGCGGCGCCGCAGGCTCGGCCCGACTGTTCATCGCGCTGTGGCCGCCGCCTGCTCTGGCGGCGGCTCTGCACGCTCGCGGCGCACCGGCTAGGGTGCAGGCGCCGGGCCGTCGCGAAGCAGTGGGTCGGCTGCACCTCACGCTGCACTTTCTAGGGACCGTGCCGCGCGAGCGCCTGCCGGTGCTGAAGGAGGCGCTGTGTCTGCCCTTCAGGCCCTTCGAATTGCGTTTCGACGCCTTCACGCGCTGGCCGTCGGGCGTGGTGGTGGCCGAGCCGCTGTCGCAGCCACCGGGGCTGCACGCGTTGCACGCCGCGCTGGCGTCGGCGCTGGCCGTGCTGGGGCAGGGCACCGACGCACGTGCCTTCCGCCCCCACGTGACGCTGGCACGGCGACACGCCGGCCCCTGGCCCGCCGCGCCCGCAGCTGCTGCGCCGCTGCGCTGGTGCGTGCGGCGCTACCGGCTCGTCGAATCGCTGCCCGGGCCACCGGTGCAGTACCGCGTGCTATTGATTTGCAGCGCGTGCGCCGCGGCTTCGATGCCCGGCCTTCGGACAGCTGGCCGCGCCGACGCCGGCCAGACGGGTTGATCCAGCGTCGAGAGTCGCGCGTCAAGTGCTGGCGCTGGCGTCCGCCGCCGCAGCGCAGAGGTGGACGCGTGCCCGCCCATGCTGCTTGGCCAGGTACATCGCGGCGTCGGCCGCGCGCATGAGCCCGGCGGCATCGCCGGCGTCGCCCGGGAAGAGCGCGATGCCGATGCTGGCCGACACGTGCAGCCCGTGGCCGTCGATTTCGAAACGCGGCGCCAGGTCGGCCAGGATGCCTTGCGCGACGGCGATGGCGTCGTCGCCCGACCTCAGGTCCTCGATCACCGCGACGAATTCGTCGCCGCCCAGCCGGGCGACGATGTCCTCGGTACGCAAGGCATGCCGCAGGCGCTGCGCGAAGGCGCCGAGCAGCGCGTCGCCGACGGCGTGGCCCAGGCTGTCGTTGACACGCTTGAAGTGGTCGATGTCGATGAACATCAGCGCCATCGGCCGCGCATGACGCTGCGCGCGTGCCATGCAGCGCTGCAACTCGTCGGCCAGCAGCGCTCGGTTGGGCAGCCCGGTCAGTGCATCGTGCTGCGCCTGGTGACGCAACGCATCCTGCTCGCGCTTGAGGGCGCTGATGTCGGTGAAGGTGAAGACATAACGCTGCACCTCGCCCGCATCGTCTCGCAGCGCGTCTACGCGCATCCAGGCCGGCCAGTGCCGCCCGTCGCCGTGACGCAGTGTCACTTCCAACTCGCAGGGGACGGCCGTCCGTGCACACGCTGCAGGCTCGCCGTCGAGCGCGGTGCCGCACAGATCGGCCGGCGTCAGGCCGATGGCTTCGGCATAGGCATCGTTTACGGCGACGATGTGCAGTTCGGTGTCGGAGATGACGATGCCCGCACCCGTGGCGAGGAAGGCGCAAGCCATCTCCTGGACCGGGTCGGCCCCACACGGTCCGCCCGGGACCAGTGAAGCATGAGCGATCAGCCCCACCCTGTTGGCACGATCCGCGTCGTCGAAAGCACTGTCTTGCATTGTGGACAGGTTGGTCCATGCGCGCCCCGCGCCGGTTGAGCTCGCTCAACGGTGCGGGACTTCGAAGCGTTGTCCACGGCCGCCTGGCGGCTGGGCCTCAAAGGCGTCACGGGCTTCAGGGCGAAGCCGGTGCTCGACGCTGTGCTGCAGGGCGCGGCGCCGGCGTCGACGGGCTGCCCGGCAGGGCGATCACCCGGCGCAGCTTGCCGCTGAGCGCGTCGGCGCACGGGCCCTGGTGACCGCGCAAGATGTGCACGCCCTGCACGCCGTGCTGCTGCAGGAAGTTCTGCAGCGCCGCGGTGCAGCGCGCGCAGGCGGCGGCGGGGTCGGCCGCGAGCGGCGAGCCCGGGCTTCCCGGCGCCAACCGCAGTTCCAGCGTGTGGTCGTTCAGCTGCAGCAGTTGGAATTGCGTCACGCCGCCAGCTTCCTCGATCACGGTCTCCAGTGCCAGCGGCAGCAGCACCGCGCGCCGTCCACCTGCCGCGGGCAGCACCAGCGTATCGTCGGCGCGGCCCTGCACTTCGATGGCCGGGAAGCGGCTGCCGCAGGCGCAGGGCGTGGCCAGGAAGCGCACGCTGTCGGTCAGCACGTAGCGCAGCAGCGGCTGGGTGCGGTTGGCCAGGTTGGTCAGCGCCACGGTGTGCGCGTCCTCGCCGGGCGCCACGGGCCGGCCCTGGCGGTCCAGCGTCTCCAGCACCACCCAGTCGTCGTTCAGGTGCAGTTGCCCCAGCGGGCAGGCGCAGGCGATGGAGTAACACTCCGACGCACCGTAGTTGTTGCGCACCGGGCAGGCGAAGCTGCGGCCCAGCACCAAGCGCTGTGCCGCCGAGAGCTGCTCACCGCCCAGCCACAGTTCGTCCAGCCGCAGGTGCAGGTCGCCGGCCTGTTGCAGTGCGGCCAGCGCGACGGCACAGCTGGGGTAGGTGACCAGCACCTGCGGCGACATCGCCTGCAGCGCCTCGGCCAGCGCCGGCAGCGGCGTCAGCACCGAGAACACCTCCATGCGCGGCGCCCACGGCGCCCAGGCCAGACGCCGCAGCCGCTCGACACTGGCCACACCGGCGAAGTGGCCGCCGGTGGCGCCGACGTAGGCGAAGCGGCGCCCGATACCCCACAGGCCCATCGGGTGGGCCGGGCCGCGCAGGCGCAAGGTATCGATCGCGTCGTAGGCCGCCAGGCTGGCGGCGTCCTGCACGAAGATGCCGGGCTCGCCGCTGGTGCCGGAGCTCGACCACACGAGGTAGCGCCCGAGCCAGGCATCGCTGAGCGCTTCTGGGTCGGCCAGGATGGCTTCGGCGCCTTCGCGTGTGATGGCACGGTCGGTGGCCCAGTCGTCGAAATCGCGCATCAGTTCGGTCTTGGTCACCGGCTCCAGTTCGGCCAGCGCACCGGCGCCGCCCCAGCGGCGCCGGTACAGCGGCGAGTCGCGCTGCGCCACGTCCATCAGCGCAGCCAGGCGCCTTTCGCGCAAGGGCCAACCCCAGGTGCGCCGGTCCAGATTCGCCAGCGTGGTCTCGTTGTAGGCCTGCATCCAGGCCCACCCATCGAAGGGGGGTGCGGGGTGCCGGGTCATGGCCGGGGTGCGAGGTGGCACGCCAGCCGGCACCCGCTTCGGTGCCGGCCGCCATGCGGGCCTTACTTCACCAGCAGCACCGGCACCGCAGCCAGGTGCACCACCCGCTGCGCGACCGAGCCCAGCAACAACCCGCCCAGGGCGCTGCGCCCGTGGGTGCCGATGAGAATCATGTCGACACCCAGGGCGGTGGCCGCGCGGGCAATTTCCTTCGCCGCCAGCCCCACCTCGGCCTGCGTCCTGACCTGCGTCAGCCCGGCCTCGCGGGCCGACGCTACGGCCGTCTCGAGCAGGGCCGACTGCTGCTGCTGCAGCGCGAACTCCACGGCCTGGGCGTCAAGTGGCGGGTATTGGTCGCTATAGATCGGCACGTCGCGCACGTGCACCAGCACGACGTCCAGGCCGACGGTCTGGGGCTGCAGCCGGGCTGCGGCCTCGATGGCACGCTGGGCATGCGCCGAGCCGTCCACCGCGATGAGAAGTTTCAACATCGGGGCCCCCTTTCTGCAACGTGGCGGGACTGCCGCAATCGACTCTGGACCTGCCCGGCAGGGGCGGGATTGACCGCGCTCAATGCGCGGTGCGGGGCGCGGTGCATCGTGCCGGTGCAGCAGGGCCGCCGACGGCTCGATGGCGCCTGGCAACGATGCACGGCAAGGGCGCCCCAGATTGAGCCTGCGCAACCCCCGGCTCTGGCACGCCGCTAGCTTGCCGGTGAAGGAGTGGGGCGGGCGTCCGTCCTGCCAGTTCGTGACCCAGGAGCCTGCCTATGCCCAGCAAGACCACCCCCCCAGCCGCCAACCCAAGCCCGCGGACCAAGACCGCGGCGGCGCCCGCGGCGAAGCCGCGCAAGGCCGTGAAGACCACGAAGGCAACGCAGCCCGAGGCACCAGGCGCCACCGAGCCGGCACCGCTGCTGGAGCTCGACCTGTCGGCGGGCCCGGCCTTGCTGGAGGGCCCGACGCGCGAGCAGATGATCCGCGCCCGCGCCTACGAACTCTACGAGCGCAACGGCTGTGTCGACGGCCGCGAACTCGAGGATTGGCTGGCGGCCGAGGCCGAGGTCGGTGCGCTCATGACCGAGGACCGCACGCGCCCGGCAGCCTGACGCACCGGCGGTAAGGCCGGCGACGGCAGCCCCGCTGTCGCCGCGTTGGCGCGCCGCCGGTCTGGGCTGGCTTTGCGCCAGCGCAAAGCAGGTCGAATCTCTTGCGCCGGCGCACTGCGGTGTCAGGTTCCCTTTCCGGCAGCGGGTCAGAATGCTGCGGTGCAACACAAACTGCCGGAGGTTCCATGGAATTCCTGAACAGGGTCGCAGTGATCACGGGTGGCGGCAGCGGCATCGGCCGCGCGGTGGCTGCCGCGATGGCCAGGCGCGACGTCACGGCCGTCGCGCTCGTCGACATGAGCGAGGCCGTGGAAGACGTCGCCGAGAAGCTCAACACCGAGGCCGGTCGCGTCTTCGCGATCCCCTTCCAGGGCGACACGACCGACGAGAAGTTCCGCGCGTCCGTCTTCGACGCCATCAGCCGCAAGTACGGCACCGTGTCACTGTGCGTGCCGGCCGCGGGCATCACCCGCGACGACCTGGCCGTGCGCGTGGACAAGAACACCGGCAAGGCGCGCATCTACCCGGTGGAGTTGTTCAAGCAGGTGGTCGACGTGAACCTCATCGCGCCGGTGTACTGGGCGCTCGAGATGATCGGGCGCGTGGCCGAGGAACGCGCTGCCAAGGGCCTGAAACGCTGGACGCCCGAAGAAGGCATGCAGGGCTCGGTGGTTTTCATCGGCTCGATCTCGTCGCAGGGCAACCGCGGCCAGATCTCGTATGCCAGCACCAAGGCCGGCCTGGAAGGCGCCGCGGCCACCATAATGAAAGAGGCCATGTACTACGGCGTGCGCTGCAGCGTCATCCACCCCGGCTTCACCGATACGCCGATGGTGCGCGCGATGGGTGCCGACTACGTGGCCAAGAACATCCTGCCCTTCACGCAGTTGGGGCGGCTGATCCAGCCGGCCGAGATCGCCGACGCGATCTGCTTCATGCTCGCAAATTCGGCCGTCAGCGGCGAACTCTGGGTCGACGCCGGCTGGCACGCACCGGCCTAGCGTGCCGCAGCGCGAAGAGACACGACGCAGGACAGACACCCCCGCAACGAGGCGCAGCCATGAACGACACCCCCAAGCCCGCCCCCACCACGCAGGACGTCGATCGCGATTTCCGCGCGCAGGTGGCGCAGATGACCGCCGGTCTCGCCCCCACGGCCTTCACCACCGCCTGGGCGGACTGGCTCTCGCACTTCGCACAGTCGCCGTCCAAGCAGCGTGAGCTGCAGCACGACGCGGTGGTGCGCGCGGGTGACACCTGGATGTTCGCGCTGCGCGCGCTGGCCGGGGCGCCGACGTCGCCCGCCGAAGGCCTGAACGGTGAAGCCGATCGGCGTTTCGCGGGCGAAGCCTGGTCGCAGTTCCCGTTCAACGTGCTGGCACGCGCCTACCAGAACAACGTGGCCCTGATGAACGAGGCCGTGCATGGCGTCAGCGGCGTGAGCGAGTACCACACGCAGCTGCTCGAGTTCGCGGTGCGTCTGCTGGCCGACTCGACATCGCCGTCGAACAGCCTGCTGTCGAACCCGGAACTGCTGGCGCAGACGAAGGAGGAGCAGGGGCAGAACCTGGTGCGCGGCTTCCAGAACATGATCGAGGACCTGGGGCGCACGCTGGAAGGCGCCGCCCCGGCAGGCACCGATGAATTCGAGGTCGGCAGGAACGTCGCGGTGACGCCGGGCCAGGTCGTGTTCCGCAACGAGCTGATCGAGCTCATCCAGTACACGCCGACCACGCCCTCGGTCCATGCCGAGCCGGTGCTCATCGTGCCGGCCTGGATCATGAAGTACTACATCCTGGACCTGAGCCCGCGCAACTCGCTGGTCAAGTACCTCGTCGACCAGGGCCACACGGTGTTCATGATGTCGTGGAAGAACCCCGACGAGAACGACCGCGACCTCGGCATGGACGACTACGTCGAGAAGGGCTTCCGCGCCGCGCTCGACGCCGTCACCGCCATCGTGCCCAAGCGCAAGGTCCACGCCGTGGGCTACTGCATCGGCGGCACCCTGCTGACCATCGGCGCAGCCGCGCTGGGGCGCGAGAAGGACGAGCGGCTGGCCTCGATCACGATGTTCGCCGCGCAGACCGACTTCTCCGAGCCCGGCGAGCTGGCGTTCTTCATCAACCCCAGCCAGCTGGCCATGCTGGAAGCCACGATGCACAAGAAGGGCGTGCTCGAGAGCAAGCAGATGGGCGGCGCCTTCGCGATGCTGCGCGCACGCGACCTGCTCTGGCAGCCCATCATCAACCAGTACGTCAAGGGCCAGCGCGAACGCATGATCGACCTCATGGCCTGGAATGCCGACGGCACACGCATGCCCTGGCGCATGCATTCGGAATACCTCTACCGGCTCTACCTCGACAACGAACTGGCCACCAACCGCTTCCCGGTGGGCGGCAAGACCATTCGCCTGTCCGACATCGGCGTGCCGATGTTCGTGGTGGGCACCGAGGCCGATCACGTCGCGCCGTGGAAGTCGGTCTACAAGGTCGACAACCTCGTGCGTTCGGACGACCTCACCTTCCTGCTCACCGCCAGTGGCCACAACGCCGGCATCATTGCCGGCCCGGTGCACCCAAAACGCCACTACCGCATGCGCACGCGCCGGCTGGCCGACCCGCACCTGGCCCCGGAAGACTGGCTGGAGGCCGCGCCGAAGTCCGATGGCTCCTGGTGGCCGGCCTGGCAGCAATGGCTCGCCGGGCATTCCAGCGGCAAGACCAAGCCGCCCGCGGTGGGTGCGCCGGCCAAGGGTCTGCCGGCTTTGGGCGAGGCACCGGGCGAATACGTCAAGCAGCGCTAACGGGCGTCAAAGGCCAGGAGGCCCGCCCGCTGGCAGGTGAGCGTGCCGGGCGCTGCCTGAGCACGGTGCCTGAGCGCACCACCCAGCCGGCCTGAACTGCCGCAACGGGCGGCGCGCATAAGGTCTGGCCGCCACTCGCGAACAACCCGGTGGACCAGGGGCCGCCCGTAGGCATGCGGCAGGCCATTCCTGCGCGGGCAAGGGCCTCTGCGTGGGCCCCGGCTTCCCGACGGCGTCGTCCTGGGCAGCCAGGCCGCGCGTGATGTCCGTCGTGCGCCCGGTTCCCCGAGGCGTAGCGGGGCCGCAGGGACCGGGCTTCGAGTAACTGCCAGGCTTGCGGGCGAGAACATTGCGCCCGCTCAAGCCCCTACACGGTTTCGCTAGCTACCTTCATACGTGATCGAACAGCAGACCTTGAACACGCGGAGGCGATGATGCGCAGATTGTTAGTTCCCGTGGACGGATCGCCGACCGCTGAACGGGCCGTGGCGCATGCCATCGATCTGGCCCGGCGTTGGGGCGACTGCATGCTGGTGCTGCTTAACGTCCAGCAGGACGTCGAGCACTGGAACCGCGGCGGCCTGCTGGACACGGCGGACCGGGCGCAGTTGAAGCAAGCGGGCGTGCAGGCGGCCGCTTCGGCGCGGTCCCTGGTCGAGGCTGCCGGCGTGGACCACGAGTTTCTCGTTGTCTATGGGCGTCCGGGCGAAACGATCGTGCAGGAGGCCGGCGCGCATCGCTGCGATGGCATCGTCATGGGCACGCGAGGCCTGGGTGAGCTGGCACAGGTGTTCCTCGGCTCCACCGCGAACAAGGTGGTGCAACTGGCCGAGGTGCCGGTCACGCTGGTCAAGTGAGCCTGCCCGGGCTGCCGGGCGGGTTCTGGGCAGGTGTCGCGGGCGCCGCTCGCCGGTGGCGCTACGCGCTTGGGTGCGCCCCCGCTGGTTGCACCCGGAGGTCGAGGGCTGATGGGCATGTCAGACCGGGCAGGCTTCGAGCACTGGCACGCGCTGTCGGCGGCGGAGGTGCTGGTCCGCCTGCAGGGCAATGCGGCCTCGGGGCTGAGTTCGGCCCAGGTTGCGCGGCTGACGGCGCGCCACGGTCCCAATGTGCTGCCCGAGGCGCCGCGGCGCGCCCTGTGGCGGACCTTCCTGCGCCAGTTCGGCAGCCCGCTCATCTACATCCTCTTCGCCGCGGCGGTGCTGGCGGTGGCGCTGGGGCACCACGGCGACGCCGGCGTGATCCTGGCCGTGGTGGTGGTCAATGCCCTGATCGGCAGCTTCCAGGAAGGCCGTGCCGAGCGCTCGATGGCGGCGTTGCGCCGCCTGTCGTCGCTGCACGTGCGCGTGCTGCGCGACGGGCATGAACAGGTCGTCGAGGCGCGCGAGCTCGTACCGGGCGACCTGGTGCTGCTGGCGGCCGGCGACGCCGTAACCGCCGACGCGCGGCTGCTCGAAGCCGCGCAGCTGCAGGCGGCCGAGGCTGCGCTCACCGGCGAATCGGTGCCGGTGGCCAAGTCGCCGGCTGAGGTTCCCGAAGCCAACGGGCTGGCCGACCGCCACGACATGGTCTATTCCGGCACGCACATCACCAGCGGCCGCGCGCGTGCACTCGTGGTGGCCACCGGCGTGCACACCGAGGTCGGCCGCATCGCCGGCCTCACCGAGCGCGCGGAGGAACCCAAGACGCCGCTGGAGCGCCGCCTGGAGGGCTTCGGCCGCGCCCTGGTGGCCGCCGCGCTCGGGATGTTCGTCCTGGTGGTCCTGCTGGGTCTGTGGCGCGCCTTGCCATTGCCGCAGGTGCTGATGGTGGCGATCAGCCAGATGGTGTCGATGGTGCCGGAAGGACTGCCGGTGGCCATGACCATCGCGCTGGCGGTCGGCATGCAGCGCATGGCCTCGCGCGGCGCGATCATCCGCCGGCTGTCGGCGGTGGAGACGCTGGGCTCGACCACAGTGATCTGCAGCGACAAGACCGGCACGCTCACGCGCAACGAGATGACGGCGGTGGAGTTGTGGCTGCCCGCATCCGGCGCGGGCCGCAGCGTGGCGGTGGGCGGCATCGGCTACGCGCCCGAAGGAACGTTCACCGAGGGAGCGCTGGTAATGCCGCCGGGCGACGCCGGCCTGGCCGCGCTGCTCGAGGCTGCGGCGCTGTGCAACGACGCCGAACTGGTGCCGCCGGCCAGGCCCGGCGACGCCTGGGCCTTGATCGGCGACCCCACCGAGGGCGCGCTGCTCGTTCTGGCGGCCAAGGCCGGCAGCCCTCTCGCGGCGCTGCGCGAGGCTGCCCCGCGTGAGGCCGAACTGCCCTTCGATTCCGACAGCAAGCTCATGGCCACGCGGCACCGCATGGCCTCGGGTGCATGCCGCGTGATGATCAAGGGTGCGCCGGAGGCGGTGTTACGCCTGAGCTCCCCGGCCGAGGCGGAGGCGGTGCAGGGTGCACGCGCGGCTGCCGAGGCCATGGCCGCGCGGGCGCTGCGCGTGCTGGCCCTGGGCACGGTCGACGACGACGCCCTCGATCCGGCTGCGGGCTTCGAGGTCCTGGCTGGACGTGTGCGGCTGCTCGGGCTGGTGGGCCAGATCGACCCGCCGCGCGAGGAGGTCAAGGCCGCCGTCGCCGAGTGCCGTCGCGCAGGCATACGCCCGATCATGGTGACCGGTGACCACAAGCTCACGGGGTTGGCGATCGCGCGCGAACTGGGCATTGCCAGGGCCGACGGTGATGGCCCCGGCCGCGCCGTGGACGGCCTCGAGCTCGAGCGCATGGGCGAGGCCGAGTTGCGCGAGGCGTTGCCGGAGATTGCCGTCTTCGCACGCGTGCAGCCGGCACAGAAGCTGCGCATCGTCCAGGCGCTGCAGGCCGGCGGCGAGGTCGTGGCGATGACCGGCGACGGTGTCAACGACGCGCCGGCCCTGGCCCGAGCCGACGTCGGCGTGGCCATGGGCATCACCGGCACCGAAGTGGCCAAGAGCGCGGCCAAGATCGTGATCACCGACGACAACTTCGCCACCATCGTCGGCGCGGTCGAGCAGGGCCGGGTGGTCTACGGCAACCTGAAGAAGGTCATCCTGTACCTGTTCGCCACCTCGATGGCCGAGGTGCTGGTGCTGCTGCTGGCGCTTCTGGGGGGCCTTCCGCTGCCGCTGGCGGCGGTGCAGATCCTGTGGATCAACATCGTCACCGAGGGCACGGTGACGGTGAACCTGGTGATGGACCCGCCCGACGGCGACGAAATGCGCCAGCGCCCCGTGCCGCGCGACGACCGGCTGCTGGGCTGGCCGCTGCTGCAGCGCGTGCTGCTGATGACGCCGATGATCGCCGCGGTGACTTTCGGCTGGTTCGCGTGGCGGCTTTCGCAGGGGCTGCCCGAGGAACTGGTGCGGACCGAGACGTTCACCGTGCTGGCGATGTGCCAGTGGTTCAACGTGCTGAACTGCCAGTCGGCCACGGCCTCGGCGATCGGACCGCGGCTCGTGCGCAACCGCTGGCTGGCGGCGGGGCTGGCGCTGAGCGTCGCGCTGCAGGCGGCGGTGCTCTACGTGCCGGCGATGAACACGCTGTTCCACACCGTGCCCCTTCCGGTCGGATCGCTGCTGCCGCTGCTGGCCCTGGCCAGCCTGGTTCTGTGGGCCGAAGAGGCGCGCAAGCTCACCGCGCGCCACGTGCGTCGACGGAGCGCGCGTTGAGCCCCGTCGTGCTGTCGCTGCAGTTCCTGGCCGGGGCCGCAGCCATCGGCTATGCCGGCTACATGCTCAGCCGCAGCGCAGAAAACCTCGCCCGCCACCATGGCTGGGGTCATGGCTGGGTGGGATTGATCCTGCTGGCCACCGTGACTTCCTTGCCGGAGCTGTCCTCCGGCATCAGTGCCGTGGCATGGGTCGGCCAGCCGGATCTGGCGGTCGGCGATGTACTGGGTTCCTGCGTCGTCAACCTGTTGCTGCTCGTCGTCGTCGATGCCCTGCAGCGCATGCAGCCGATTTACGGCGTCGCCAGTGCCATGCATCTGCTCACTGCGGCGTTCGGTGTGGTGATGCTCGGCTTCGTCACCTTGAGCCTGCTGCTGGCCGCGCACGCGCCGCTGATCTACCTGAGCGGCGCCTAGATCCGCTTGCACGAGGAGCCTCGCATGACGTCACCTGATACTCGCGCAGCTCCGGTCCTGGTCGCTGTCGACTTCTCGCCGCACTCGCGCCACGCGGCGCAGCGCGCGCGGCACTTCGCGCAGCAACAGTGCCTTACCCTGCACCTGCTGCACGTGCTGCCGGACCATTCCCTGGCCCAATTGCGCCAGTGGCTGGGTGTCGGCCACGAGGCCGAAGCGAGGCTGCGCGACGAGGCTCGCGCCCACCTCGCCACACTGGCGGCCGAACTGCCGCCCGACGGCCCGGCGCCTGGCAAGCTGCTGGCCACCGGCGCGCCGGTCGACGAGATCCTGCGCCAGGCCGACGCGCTGGACGCCGCGTTGCTGGTGCTGGGCGCACGCGGCACCGGCTATCTGCGCCGGCTGGTGCTGGGCAGCACCGTCGAGCGGCTGCTGCGTCGCACGCGGCGGCCGCTGCTGGTGGTGCGGCAGACGCCGCACGAGCCCTATCGCCGGGTGTTGGTTGCGGTGGATTTCTCGCCCTGGTCGGCGGCCGCCGTGATGCTGGCGCGGCAGCTGGCGCCGCAGGCGGCGCTGCTCGTCGCCAGCGTGTTCCAGGTGCCGTTCGAGGAGAAGCTGCGCTTCGCCGGCGTCGACGCGGCCACGATCGAGGGCTACCGGCAGCGCGCGCGTGCCGAAACCACGCAGCGGCTGCACGCGCTGGTTGCTACCGCGGGGCTGGCGCCGTCGCAGTGGGAGCCCTGCGTACTCGAAGGCGACGCGTCGCTGCGGCTGGTCGAACTGGAGCAGGAACGCGACTGCGACCTGGTGGTGCTGGGCAAGCATGGCGTCTCGGCCGCCGTCGACCTGCTGCTGGGCAGCACCACCAAGCATGTGCTGGCCGAAGGCAGCGTGGACGTGCTGGTGTCCACCGCATGCGACGGCTGAGCCATGACCGGTGCCTTTGCGGAGATCGCCACGCTGCTGCTGGCCTGCGCGCTGGCCGGCGCGCTGTTCGTGCGGCTCAAGCAGCCGGCGCTGGTGGCCTACATCGTGGTGGGCATCGTCGCCGGCCCCAGCGTGCTGCAGCTCGTGTCGGCGCACGACCAGGTGGACCTGCTTGCGCAGGTGGGCGTGGTGGTGCTGCTGTTCGTGGTGGGCCTCAAGCTCGACCTGCACCATGTGCGGCACCTGGGGCCGGTGGCGCTGGCCACCGGCCTGGGGCAACTGTCCTTCACGATCGTGATCGGCTTCGGCATCGTCCTGGCGCTGGGGCGCGGCTGGGTCGAGGCGCTGTACGTGGCGGTGGCACTTACCTTCTCCAGCACCATCATCATCGTCAAGCTGTTGTCCGACAAGCGCGAACTCGACAGCCTGCACGGCCGCATCGCGGTGGGCTTCCTGATCGTGCAGGACCTGGCCGTGGTGGTGGCGATGATGGCGATGAGCTCGCTGCGCGGCGCGGAAGGGGCGGCGCAGGGCGCGTTGCCCTGGCTCCAGCTGGCCGGCTCGCTGGCAGGGCGGCTGGCCGCGGCGGCGGTGCTGATGTTCGTGATGATGCGTTGGGTGCTGCCGCCGCTGGTGGCCGCTATGGCGCGCTCGCAGGAACTGCTGCTGGTGTTCGGCCTGGCCTGGGGTCTGGCGCTGGCCGCTTTGGGCGAATGGGCCGGCTTCAGCAAGGAGGCCGGAGCCTTCCTGGCCGGCTTCTCGCTGGCGTCCACGCCCTACCGCGAGGCCATCAGCGCGCGGCTGGCCGGCGTGCGCGACTTCCTGCTGCTATTCTTCTTCATCGACCTGGGTGCCAGGCTTGAACTGGCCGCGCTGGGCGCCGAGGTGGTGCCGGCGCTGCTGCTGTCGGCCTTCGTGCTGGTCGGCAACCCGCTCATCGTGATGGCCATCATGGGCTGGATGGGCTACCGCAAGCGCACCGGCTTCCTGGCTGGGCTGACCGTGGCGCAGATCAGCGAGTTCTCCATCGTCTTCGTGGCCATGGGCATCTCGCTGGGCCACATCGGCCCGTCGGCGCTGGGCCTGACGACGCTGGTGGGGCTGGTGACGATCACGCTGTCGACCTACATGATCCTGTACTCGCACCCGCTGTACGAACGGCTGGCGCGCTGGCTCGGCGTGTTCGAGCGGCGCCGCCCCTGGCGCGAGGCCGACCCGCAAGCCCATGGCGGACACGGCGCCGCGCCGCAGGTGGTGGTGCTGGGGCTTGGGCGCTACGGCGCGCGGCTGGCCTTGAAGCTGCACCAGGACGGCGTGCGCGTGCTGGGCGTGGACTTCGACCCCGAGGTGGTCGAGACGCTGCGCTCACGCGGCCTGGATCTGCGTTTCGGTGACAGCCAGGACGCGGACTTCCTCGACTCGCTTCCGCTTGCGCGCGCGGCCTGGATCATCAGCACGCTGCCCGACCTCGAGTCCAACCGCCATCTGCTGCGCGATCTGGCGCACCGCGACCTGGACGGCGAAGTGGCGGTCGTCGCACGCGACGACCGCCTGGGCGCCGCGCTCAAGCAGGTGGGCGCACCGGTCGTGATGTACCCGGTGCGCAGCGCCGTCGACCACGTGGCCGAGCAGATAGGCCGCTGGCTCGAGGGTGCCGGCGGCCAGGCGCCGCCGGCCCTCGACGCACCCTCCGGCGGGGGGCTGCCGGGGGCCGACGGAGGCGCGTTCAGCGGCCAGCCGCCTCGGCCGCCACACTGACCGCGCAGGCCGGGTTCGACCCGCTCCAGTCGGCCAGCGGCCGCACGAGGTCCACACCGTGTCGGATGGCGGTCATCTCGGCGACGACGCCGATCGCGATCTCCGGTGGCGTCAGCCCGCCCGGCTTCATGCCCACCGGGCCGTGGTGGTGCACCGCTTCCACTCGGGTGAGGTCGAACTGCAGCAGCCTTTCGCGGCGAGCGTCGTGGTTGGGGCGCGAGCCCAGTGCGCCGACGTAGAAGACCGGCGTGCGCAGCGCCTCCATCAGCGTCAGGTCGTCGAGCTTGGGGTCGTGCATGATCGCCACCACCGCGCCGTTGGCACCCAGCGCTGCGCCGCGCGGCACTGCGCGGGTATCCGCAGCCGCATTGCTCCAGATCAGCGGGGCCTGAAGTGGCCCTGGCTATAAGGGGCCATGAGCCGCCGCCACGACGCCATCCAGGCCGTGCTGGCCCGCCAGGGCCACCGGCCCGAGATGCTGTTGCAGATCCTGCGCGAAGCCCAGGAAGCCGAGGGCTGGATAGCGCGCGATGGGCTGGCTCACATCGCTCAGGCGCTGGGTCTGACGCTGGCCGAGGTGGAGGGCGTCTCGAGCTTCTACCGCTTCCTGCACCGCCGGCCCGTGGGCCGCTACCGCGTGCTTTTCAGCGACAACATCACCGACCATATGCTGGGTGCGCCGGCGCTGATGGCGCAGTTGTGTGCGCTGCTCGGCGTGAAACCCGGCGAGCTCAGCCGCAATGGCCTGGTGAGCGTGGCGCACACCTCGTGCACCGGGCTGTGCGACCAGGGGCCCGCGGCGCTGGTCAACCACCGCCACGTGCTGACGCGGCTGGACGCCGGCCGCGTGGCGCACATGGCCGAGCTGATCCGCGCCCAGGTGCCGGTGTCGCAGTGGCCCGCGGCCTGGTTCGAGGTGCACGACAACGTGCGCCGCGCCGATGTCCTGCTCGGCACGCCCTTCGAGCCCGGCAGCGCGCTGCGGGCCGCGCTGGCGCTGGGCGCCGACGGCGTGATGGACGAGCTGAAGCGCTCGGCCCTGCGCGGCCGCGGCGGCGCAGGTTATGTGGCCGGCGCGAAGTGGACGGCCTGCCGCGAGACGCCGGCCGACATCCGCTACGTCGTCTGCAATGCCGACGAAGGCGAGCCCGGCACCTTCAAGGACCGCGTGCTGCTCGCCAGCCACGCCGACCTGGTGTTCGAAGGCATGACGGCCGCTGCGCTGGCCGTGGGTGCGCGCCAGGGCCTGGTCTACCTGCGCGGCGAATACAGCTGGCTGCTGGAGCCTCTGCGCGCGCTGCTGCAACGCCGGCGCGACGCCGGGCTGCTGGGGTCGGCCGTCTGCGGCAGCGGGGCCTTGGCTTTCGACATCGACATCCACGTCGGCGCCGGCGCCTATGTCTGCGGCGAGGAATCGTCGCTGCTCGAATCGCTGGAAGGCCGGCGCGCCTACCCACGCCACCGGCCGCCGTTCCCGGCCGAGAGCGGCTACCTGGGCCGGCCGACGGTGGTCAACAACGTCGAGACCTTTGCTGCGGTGAGCCACATCCTGCTGCGCGGGGGCGCCTGGTGGGCCGGCATCGGCACGCCACGGTCCACGGGCACCAAGATCCACTCGGTGTCGGGCGACTGCGAACGGCCCGGGCTGTACGAGTACCCCTACGGAACGCGCGTCGCGCAGATCCTCCAGGACTGCGGCGCGCACGACACACAGGCCGTGCAGGTGGGCGGCGCCGCCGGCGTGTGCCTGGCAGCGCCGGAGTTCGTCCGCCGCCTGGCCTACGAGGACGTGCCCACCACGGGCGCTTTCATGGTCTTCGACCGCAGCCGCGACATGTTCGAGGTGGCGCGCAATTTCGCCCACTTCTTCGAGCACGAAAGCTGCGGCTTCTGCACCCCCTGCCGCGTGGGCACGGCGCTGGTGGCGCGGCGCATGGACAAGCTGGCCGCCGGCCACGGTTCGCGCGTGGACCTGGACGTGCTGCTCGAACTCGACGGCCTCATGCACGTGGCCACGCACTGCGGCCTGGGCGCCACGGCCTGCAACCCGTTGCGCGACACCATCGCCAAGTTCCGCCCGGCCTACGAAAAGCGCCTGAAGTCGCTGCACTTCGAACCCGCCTTCGATCTGGACGCGGAACTGTCGGTGGCGCGCCGCATGACCAGCCGCGACGACGCGGCCGCGCACCTGGGAACGCTGCCATGACCGACCCGCGTGCACAGGCCGGTGGCAGCTTCGTGCTGGACGGGCAGGACGTGCCCTTCCAGCCCGGCGACACCCTGCTGCGTGCCGCCACGCGCGCCGGCCGCTACATCCCGCACCTTTGCTGGTCACCGGAGTTTCCGCCGCACGGTTCGTGCAGGCTGTGTGTGGTGCGCATCGACGGCCGCACGGGTGCCGCCTGCACCGTGGCGGCCGCCGACGGGCTGGAAGTGCAGAGCGACACCGCCGAACTCAACGGCTACCGCAAGACGATGCTGCAGATGCTGTTCGTCGAAGGCAACCACTTCTGCCCCTCGTGCGAGAAGAGCGGCCACTGCCTGCTGCAGGCCACCGCCTACGAGATGGGCATGGAGGGCCCCCACTTCGAGGAGTTCTATCCCAGCCGCGCGGTCGACGCCAGCCACCCGGCCGTATTGCTGGACACCAACCGCTGCATCCTGTGCGGCCTGTGCGTGCGTGCCAGCCGCGACATCGACGGCAAGAAGGTCTTTGCGCTGGCCGGCCACGGCCTGAAGACCCGCCTCATCGTCGACAGCGAAAGTGGCCGTCTGGGTGACACCGACTTCACCCTGAGCGACCGCGCCGCCAGCATCTGCCCGGTGGGCGCGATCCTGCCCAAGCGGCAGGGCTTCGAGGTGCCTATCGGCGACCGACCGTACGACAAACACTCGCTGGCACAGATCGCGGCCGGGGCCGAGTCCGAGGAAGTGCCATGACCACGGGCACCGCTGCACCACGCAAGTACAAGGTGGCCACGGTGTCGCTGGCCGGTTGTTTCGGCTGCCACATGTCCTTCCTGGACATCGACGAGCGGCTGCTCGAACTGCTGCAGCACGTGGTCTTCGACCGCTCGCCCCTCACCGACATCAAGCAGGTCGGGCCTTGTGACATCGGACTCGTCGAGGGTGGTCTGTGCAATTCCGAGAACGTGGAGGTGCTCCGCGACTTCCGCGCCCACTGCAAGACGCTGGTGGCCGTGGGCGCCTGCGCCATCAACGGCGGCCTGCCGGCACAGCGCAACCACCTCGACCTGGCCGACGTGCTGGCCGAGGTCTACCGCTCGCGCCCGGGCCTGGCCCAGGGCAGCGGCATCCCCAACGACCCCGAACTGCCGCTGCCGCTGAACCAGGTGCACCCCATCCACGAGGTGGTGCAGGTGGACTATGTGCTGCCGGGCTGCCCGCCGTCGGCCGACGCCATCTGGGCCTTCGTCAACGACCTGCTGGCCGGCCGCACGCCGCACCTGGGCCACGGGCTGCTGCGCTACGACTGAAGGGGCACGACGATGAGCTTCGCACTCGAAACCGCCGCCGATGCGTCGACGCTGCGCCGCGTCGCCATCGACCCGCTGTCTCGCGTGGAAGGCCACGGCAAGGTGACGCTGCTGCTGGACCGCGAAAACCACGTGCAGCAGGCGCGGCTGCACATCGTCGAGTTCCGCGGCTTCGAGGCCTTCATCGAGGGCCGGCCCTACTGGGAAGTGCCGGTGATGGTGCAGCGGCTGTGCGGCATCTGCCCGGTGTCGCACCACCTCGCGGCGTCGAAGGCCATGGACCGCATCGTCGGCGTGCGCGAGATGACGCCCAGCGCCGTGAAGCTGCGCCGGCTCATGCACTACGGCCAGATGCTGCAGTCGCATGCGCTGCACTTCTTCCACCTGTCGTCGCCCGACCTGCTGTTCGGCTTCGATTCCGAGGTCTCGCGGCGCAACATCGTCGGCGTGGTGGCAGCCCACCCCGACATCGCCCGGCAGGGCGTGATGCTGCGCAAGTTCGGCCAGGAGGTGATCCGCGCCACCGCAGGCAAGCGTGTGCACGGCACGGGCTCGGTACCCGGCGGCATGAACAAGCACCTGAGTGCCACCGACCGCACGCTGCTGCGGGCCGATCTGCCCCAGGTACTGGGCTGGGCCCGCCAGGCGGTGGCCATCGTCAAGCAGCTGCATGCGTCGCAGCCGGCGCTTTACAACGGCTTCGCGTCGTTCCGCGCGCCGATGATGTCGCTGGTGGCCCCTGACGGCGCCATGGACCTGTACGAAGGCGTCATCCGCGTGCGCGACGCCGCAGGGAAGATCATCGTCGACGGCGTGGCCGACCAGGACTATCTGGACCTCATCGAAGAGGAGGTCAAGCCCTGGAGCTACATGAAGTTCCCCTACCTGAAGAGCCTGGGCCCAGAGGCTGGCTGGTACCGCGTGGGCCCGCTGGCGCGGGTGCAGAACTGCGACTTCATCCCCAGCCCGCTGGCCGAGACCGAACGCCTCGAATTCGTGGCCTGGGGCCAGGGCGAACCGGTGCACGCGACGCTGGCCTACCACTGGGCGCGGATGATCGAGCTGCTGCACGCCGCGGAGGTGATCGCCACGCTGCTGGACGACCCGGACCTGATGGACGGCGACCTGATGGCCGGCGGCATGCGCCGGAGCGAGGGCGTGGGCATCATCGAGGCACCGCGCGGCACGCTCATCCATCACTACCGCGTGGGCGACAACGACCTCGTCACCATGTGCAACCTGATCGTGTCCACCACGCACAACAACCAGGCCATGAACGAGGCCGTGCGCTCGGTGGCGCGCGACTACCTCGACGGCCACGAGCTGACCGAGGGCCTGCTCAACCACATCGAGGTGGCAATCCGCGCCTACGACCCCTGCCTGTCGTGCGCCACGCATGCGCTGGGCCAGATGCCGCTGGAAGTGACACTGCGCGCCGCCGACGGCAGCGAGCTCGACCGCGTGCAGCGTTCGCCGCAGGGCGGCTTCATGCGGCCGGCCGCGGCCTGACCGAGCGCGGCCGCATGCCGGCGCCGCTGCTCGTCTTCGGCTGGGGCAATGCCAGCCGCGGCGACGATGCGCTGGGCCCGCTGTTCGTGCAGCGGCTGCCGCTGCTGCTGAACGCGGGGCAGCGCCGTCGTGTGGAACTGCTGGAGGACTACCAGTTGCAGGTCGAGCACGTGCTGGACCTGGCTGGCCGCCATCGCGTGCTCTTTGTCGACGCCAGCGTCGATGCCAACGGCGACGCGACAGCACCCTTCGCCGTGGCGCCGGTGGTGGCCGCCCAGGCCGCGCGCGCGGCCAGCCATGCACTGACGCCCGCCGAGCTGCTGCGCGTGTACCGGCAGACGACCGGGAGCGATGCACCGCCGTGCACGCTGCTGGCCATCCGCGGCGAATGCTTCGGGCTCGGCGAGCCCGTGAGCGACGCAGCGGCATCGAACCTCGATGCTGCCCTGCACTGGGCGCGCGGCTGGGTCGGCGGATCCTGAGCCAAGGAGCCGCGGCGCGGTCGGGCTGTCAGCCTGGCGGCGCAGGTTCGGCGGCCGGCAGGGGCATGCGCACGGTGACCCGCTCGCCGCCGCGCCCCGTGGCGGCGACGGCCAGCGTGCAGCCCAGCAGGTGCGCCGTCTCGCGCAGCGCCGTCCAGCGTTCGGGCCCGGGCGCAGCGGGCTCGCCGCCCGACGATGGCCGGCGCTGGGCCTGCATCGTCAGCAGGCGGGCATCGGGCGCGTCGCACAGGTCGATGCGCAGGCTGCCCAGCCCGGGCTGGCCGGCCAGCAGGGGCAGGCAGGCCTGCAGCAGGCGATAGAGCGTGACTGCGGCGGGGTCTCCCGGTGCAGGGTCGCCCGCCGTCATACGCAGCCTGAGCTTGACCCCGTACTGGCGCGCCGAGCGCCGCGCCAGCGACTCGACGGCGGCGGCCAGCCCCAGGTCGTCGAGCATCAGCGGGCGCAGGTCGCCGGCCATGCGGCGCACCGAGGCCACCGCCTCGTCGAGCGTTTGCAGCATCGCGGCGAGTTCGGTTTCGGACACGGCCGCGGGGGCCCGGGTGGCCAGGTTCATCTTCAGTGCGCTCAGGCGCTGGCCCAGGTCATCGTGCAGTTCGCGGGCGACGCGGTGCCGGTCGGCCTCCTGACCGGCCACCACCTGCAGCGCGGCGCGGCGGTTGGCCTCGGCCAGCCGGTGCAGGGTGATGTCGGTCAGCGTGACGCGCAGGCTGGCCGGTTCGTCGCTGCGGGCCGCCTGCAGGCCGTCGAGTTGGCATTCGAGAACATGGCCATCGCGTCGGCGGAAGCGCAGCTCGATGCGCCAGGGCGCGGCCTGCCGGAATGCGTCCTCGAGGAACAGGTGCCAGCGGTCGGCGTCGGGCGCCATCATGAAGGCCGACAAGGGGCGACGTGCCAGGCCGTCGGTCGCGTGGTCCAGCAGCCGGGCCGCTGTCTGGTTGAACTCCAGGATGCGCCCGCGGCTGTCGAGCGTGAGGTAACCGACCGGGGCGCGGTCATAGAGGTCGCGGTAGCGGTCGCGTGAGCCGACCAGTTCCAGCTGCATGCGGCGCAGCTCGTGGTTCTGCAACTCCAGTTCGCGCTGATGCGCCTGCAGCGCGTGCAGCAGGCTCGCCGAAATGGGCGAACCTGCGGCGTCCGACACTGCCGCACCGTGGCTGCCGGCCACGTTGAAGTCGCTTCCCATGCTTGCCTCGCTGACCACCCGCGGGCCGATTTCGTTCTGCCAAGTCGCCATCCTAGAAGGTCAGAGTGGCAGTGTCGGCGGGGAAGTCCCGGGCCGTTGACCGTACTCAACGCTGCGCCGATGCGACGCGCAAGAATGCCTGCTCCTACGGCGCCTTCGAGGGGGTCGGACATCTCCTGCCGGGGGTAGGAGTCCTCCGGCGGCGCCCGGCGAATCCACCGACGAGGCACTTCAGCCCGCGCCGACTGCACAAGGCCCGTCCAGGCTGAGAAGCTACAGGCATCCGAGCACGTCACGCGAGGCCGCATGAGCGGCCCGTGCAGGAACCAGGAGATGCCCGTGAGCATGGTCCATGCCAATTCAGCCGCCCTGTCGGGTGCGCCGGCTTTCCCTTCGCATGGCCTGCATCTGCAGGCCGCCGATACCGCGGCGGGTTCGCTCGCCGACCTCGTACGGCTGATGGGGATGGCGCTGCCCGAGGGTGCCGACGCCGTCAGTGCCGGGCGCATCCCGTTGCGTCGCTTGCACGAAGGTGCAACGCTGCTGTTCGAAGGCGGCCGCGGCCGCGCAATCTACGTGCTGCGCTGCGGCAGCACCAAGACCGTGAAGACGCAGGAGGACGGCTACGAGCAGGTGCTTGGCTTCCAGCATGCCGGCGACGTGCTGGGTTTCGAGGCGTTGCACGACGGGGTGCACGCCGCCAGCGTGGTGGCGCTGGAGGACTCCAGCGTCTATGTGCTCGCCGCCGACGACCTGCCTCACTTGCGCCGGTTGTGCCCGCTGTTCACCGACGCGCTGGAACTGGCGATGAGCCGCCAATTGCTGCACGCCGAGGCCTCCGCCGGGCTGATGTCGGCCGTGGCTTCGGAAGCGCGGCTGGCGCGCTTCGTGTTGTGGTGGTCCGAACGCATGGCGGGCATCGGCCGTTCCACCCGCCGGCTGCACCTGCGCATGGGTCGCCGCGACATCGCCAGCTTCCTGGGGGTGGCGCATGCCACCGTCAGCCGCTCCTTCACCGCGTTGGCCGATTCGGGCTGCCTGCGGGTGGACAACCGCGACCTCGAGATCCTCGACTTCGCCGCGCTGCGTGCGCTGGCGCGCAACACGCGCGGACCGTATGCCGAGCCACCCAGCCATCGAGGTGAAGCGGTCGCGCAGCAGGCTGCTTTCTGACCGGGCGGGCGCTCAGCCCGTGACGCGCCCGGGGCCACGCCCTTGCCCCCGGTGTTCTTGACAGGGGTCAAGCCGGGGGCCGGATTTGGTCGCATGATGAAACCGAAGCGGCCTTCGAGACTGTGACGCTGTCGTCTTGCTGGCTTGCCAGGGGAGCATTTCATGCAAGACGATTTCGCGGTTCGTTTGCCGCGGCAGTCATGAGGCGGGCGCCTTGGAACCACTGAAGCTCCGCCCGCCAGGACACATGCCGACAGGTGCGGACGAGGCTGACCTGCCCATGCGGCAGTTCGTGGCCGTCATCGACCTGCTGCCGACGGCGATCTGGGTCGCCGAAGGCGACCATATACGCCATGCCAACGCAGCGGCCGTGCGCCTGATGAATGCCGCGTCGGAAGACGAGGTCGCGGGTCGGCCCGTGTACGCGATGCTGCACACGGAAGCCCACGACGAGTTGCGGCGCCAGACCGCGGCCGCGTTGGCCAAGCCGGGCGAGCCGGGCATGTTGCACGCCACGCTGCGCCGCCCCGGGGGCACGCCCTGCGAGGTGGAAATCGCGCTCACGGCGCTGCCCGATCATGGCCGCACGACAGTGCAGATGGTGATCCACGACGTCACCCAGCGCCAGCGCGAGTTGCTGGAACTGCAGGAATCGCGGCAGGCGCTGCGGCGCCTGTCGGCGAACATCGTCGAAGGCCGCGAGGCCGAACGCCGACGCATTGCGCGCGAACTGCACGACGAACTCGGCCAGGGCCTCAGTGCACTGAAGCTGGAACTCAGCGCCTGCGTCGACGATACGCTGCCGGCGCGCCATCGCGAACGTGTGCACAGCATGCTCAAGCGCATGGACGAGATCGTGGCCGCGGTGCGCCGCATCGCGGTGGACCTGCGGCCGCAGATGCTCGACGACCTGGGCCTCGGCGCCGCCGTCGAGTGGCTGGTGCAGGACTTCGCCCGCCGTGCCGGGCTGCGCTGCGAGACGCACATCGACGACGTCGGCGTACTCGGCGACAGCGTCGCCACGGCCCTCTACCGCATGGTGCAGGAGGCGCTGACCAACGTGCTGCGGCACGCCCAGGCCACCGATGTGGCCGTCGAACTGTGCCTGCGCGACGGGCGTGTGCGTCTGAGCGTGCGCGACAACGGTGTCGGTCTGCAGGACGAGCGTATGCCGCGCGACAGCCAGTTCGGCCTGCTCGGCATGCAGGAACGTGCCGACATGTTGGGCGGGCAGTTGCAGCTGACCTCGACCCAGGGTGGCGGCACCTGCGTGTGCATGGAGCTGCCCCTGCAAGTGCCGCAGGGCACCCGACGGCCATGAACGAGCTCCCGGGCGCGGCACTGAGGCTGCTGATCGTCGACGACCACGCCATCGTGCGCGAAGGCCTCAAGCGTGTGCTCGAAAGCACGGCCGCCGGCTGGCAAGTGGCCGAGGCCGATGGCGGCTTCCAGGCGCTGGACCTGCTGCGCCGCCAGGCCTTCGACCTGGCCATCGTCGACCTGTCCATGCCCGACATGAACGGCCTGGAACTGCTGCGGCGCGTGCGCGCGGAATACCCGCAGATGAAGGTGCTGATCCTGAGCATGCACGCCGAGGAGCAGTACGCGGTGCGGGCCTTCAAGGCAGGAGCCAACGGTTATGTCACCAAGGACAGCGCGGCGCGTGAACTCGCCGCCGCGGTGCGCAAGGTGGCCGGTGGTGGCGCCTACGTCAGCGATGTGCTGGCCGAGAGCCTGGTGCTGCACCTGAACGGCGCGCGCGACACGCCGGCCCATGCCCACCTCAGCGACCGTGAACTCGAGGTGCTGCGTCGCCTGGTGGCGGGCGAACGCCCGACCGACATCGCGCACGCGCTGCACCTGTCGGTGAAGACTGTGAGCACGCACAAGAGCCGCATCCAGGCCAAGTTGCAGCTGCCGACGACGGCCGCGCTCATACGCTATGGCGTTGAGCAGGGCCTGGGCACGGATACCAACGCGCCCGCACCCGGGCCTTGACCGCCCGCACTACCGCCATGTCTAGCGGTTCGGCAGGCGTCGGCACTGCGGGCTCGAACCCGCGTGGTGCTGCCCAGGGCCGTCGGACGCATCTTGCGCATCAGGGCTGTCGGCGGCCCAGGTGCCGCCCAGCAGGCCGGCCAGGTTCAGCACGGGTGCGCCAACTTCGGCGGCCGCACCGGCAGCGTCGGGCGGTTCCGTCAGCACGACCTGGTCGAAGTGCGCCAGCAACTCGTCGCCGATGAAGCGCGTGCGCGGCGCGTAGAGATGGCGGTCGCCCCATGCGTGTTGCTGCGTGACGTGGAAGCGCTGCGGCATCCAAAGTGTGAGGCTGTCCTTCGCGCGGGTCATGCCGACGTATAGCAATCGGCGCTCTTCCTCGATCTCCGTTGCGCGGCCGGTGGCCATGTCGGCCGGCATGCAGCCGTCGACCATTCGCAGCAGGTGCACGGCGCTCCACTCCTGGCCCTTGGCCGAGTGCAGGGTCGAAAGCACGAGGTAGTCGTCGTCGCGGTGCGGCGGGCTGGCTTCGTCGCCAGTGGCGGCGGGCGGGTCTAGCGTGAGCTCGGTGACGAAGCGGCTGCGGCTGCCGTGGCCGTTCGAGAGGCGCAGCAGGGTGTCGAGGTCGCCGCGGCGCACGCGAGCGTCGTCGTAGAGGCGTTCCAGGTGCGTCTGGTACCAGGCGATGGCCAACGCCAAGTCGGCTGGCCAGGCGGCTGCATCGCGCAGCTGGTGCATCAGCGCTGCCAGCGCCGCCCAGCCGGCGCGGGCCGCAGGCGGCGGCTTGAAGCCGGCAAGATCGGCGCCGCCGTCCAGCAAGCGCGCAATGCTGGCCGGCCCCAGCCCCGGCACCAGTCGCGCGCAGCGTGCCGCGGCGCCGCGCGCGGTCGGATTGTCGGCCCAGCGCAGCACGGCCAGCACGTCCTTGACATGCGCCGCTTCGAGGAAACGCAGGCCGCCGTACTTCACGAAGGGCACCTGCCGCCGTACGAGCTCGAGCTCCAGCGCCGCGCTGTGCGTCGCGGTGCGGAAGAGAACGGCCTGGCGGCGCAGCAGGATGCCGGCTTCGCGTTCGGCGAGCACCGCATCGGCCACGCCACGCGCCTCGGCGGCTTCGTCGGCCACGGTGACGATGCGCGGGCGCAGGCCGTCGGCGCGGTGGCTGCGCAACTGCAGCGCGTGGCCAACGGCCGCCTGCGCGATGACGGCATTGGCCGCGGCCAGAATGGACGGTGTGCTGCGGTAGTTCTGTGTCAGCGTGAGCACCTGCGCTGGTGGAGTGCAGCGCGAGGGCAGGGCGCGCAGGTGGCGCGGGTCGGCGCCGCGGAACGCGTAGATGGCCTGGGCGTCATCGCCCACCGCGGTGAGGCCCTGGCCGCCCGGGCGCAGCGCATGCACGATGTCGGCTTGCAGCGCGTTGACGTCCTGCACCTCGTCGACCAGCACGTGGTCGAAGCGCGCGCGCAGCCGGCCCGCGATGGCGGGCGCCTGCAGCAAATGCCACCAGGCCAGCAGCAGGTCGTCGAAGTCCAGGCTGTGCTGCGCCGCCTTGGCCGCGGCGTAGGTGGCGAAAAGCGGCGCCAGTGCCGCTTCGTGCACGGCGCACCAGGGGTAGTGCTGGCGCAGCACCTCGGCCAGTGGCGCGCGGGTGTTGATGCAGCGCGAGTGGATGGCCGCGCAGGTGGCGGCCAGCGGGAAGCGCGTGCGGCCGGTGGTTTCGGCCAGGCCCTGGGCTTGGCGGGCCTGGGCCATGAGGTCCTCGGCGTCGCTGCGGTCGAGCACGGTGAAACCTTCGTTCAGGCCGACATGGCGCGCCTCATCGCGCAGCAGACGTGCTGCCACGCTGTGGAAAGTGCCGCACCAGGGCAGGCGGGGTGGCGCCACCGATGCCGGCAATCCCGCCAGGCGATGCAGCAGCCGTCCGGCGCGCGCAGCCATCTCGCCCGCAGCGCGGCGCGAAAAGGTGATGAGCAGCAGGCGCTGAGGGTCGGCACCTTGCTGCACCAGCCATGCCACGCGCGCCGCCAGCGTGCCGGTCTTGCCGGTGCCGGCGCCGGCCAGCACGAGCAAGGCGCAGTCTTGGGGCGGGTGCGTTGCGGCGGCGCGCTGTTCGGGACTCAGGTCGGCCAGCGCGGCGAGGTCGGTCGCGGTGGGGGTGGCGGGCAAGGGGCGGGCTGGGGCCAGAGTCGTGGCGGGCATGCCGTACTGTATGTCCGTCCAGCGCGAAAGCAATCCGCGTTGGCTCTGAGATGGCCTGCCCGGCAGGACTCGAACCTGCGACCCCCAGCTTAGAAGGCTGGTGCTCTATCCAGTTGAGCTACGGGCAGCTGCGCACTGCGCGCGATTCTAGGAGCCGCCCGCCGGCCCGCACGGGCGTTTCAGCGCGCCTGGTACTGAGTCTTGCCGAACAGCATTTCGCGCGCCTTGTCGTCGGTGACAGGCTTGCGCAGGTCGGCCAGCACCTCGACGCCGCGCATCACGGCCGGTCGCGCGGCAATCTCGTCGAACCAGCCCTTCAGGTGCGGATAGTCGACCCAGGCTATGCCCTGGTTCTTCCAACTGCGCAGCCAGGGGAAGATGGCGATGTCGGCGATGCTGTATTCGGGCCCGCCGATGTACTTGCTCTTCGCCAGGCGTTTGTTCATGACGCCGTACAGCCGCTTGGCCTCGTTCGTGTAGCGGTCGATGGCATAGGGGATCTTCTCGGGCGCGTAGATGCGGAAGTGGTGCGCCTGGCCCAGCATCGGGCCCACGCTGCCCATCTGGAACATCAGCCACTGCAGCACCTCGTATTTCGCGGCCAGCTCGTCGGGCAGGAAGCGGCCGGTCTTGGCGGCCAGGTAGAGCAGGATGGCACCGCTTTCGAAGAGATGGAGCGGCTTGCCGCCGGGCCCTTCGGGGTCGGTGATGGCGGGGATCTTGTTGTTCGGGCTGATGGCCAGGAACTCGGGCTTGAATTGGTCGCCGGCACCAATGTCCACGGCATGGGCGCGGTAGGGCAGGCCACACTCCTCGAGCATGATGTGGACCTTGTGGCCATTGGGCGTGGCCCACGAATACACTTCGATCATGCTTGCTCCTCAGGTCGAGCCGTCTCCAGGCGACAGTCTCAAGGGACTCTAATCCATGCTTGAAGGCTTCAAACGCTTGTTCTCGGGTAGCGCGACGCCCCCGGCCGAAGGTTGGGACGGCATCGCGCCCTGGGCCGCTTCCAAGCAGTACTCTTTCCGTGGCGTGCAAAGCGAGGGCTTCGTCGTCGACGGTCGCCTGGGCGCAACGCCCTGGCGATTGGAATGGGGTCCTTCGCATCGCCCTTACATCGAAGGCCAGGAACTGCGTCTGCGCGCCGAGCTCGGCCTGGGCTCTCAACTGCAACTGGTGCTGATGAACCGCGCGCTGCAGGAATCGATGGAGAAGGCCGTTTTCGACCAGTACGTCGAGGGCGTGCAGACTCGCATCGACAACCAGACGCCACCCGAGATGCGCTGGCTGGTGATGTTTCCCAAGCTGCCCGGCACCGACATGCCTCAGCTGCGTGAACGCTTCGTCGCCCTGTCCAGCGTCAAGGGTTGGCTCAAGCACTGGCTGGACGGCCCGTTGACGCCTGCGCTGGCCGCGCTGCACCTCGACCCCGAGACGCCTTTCGTGCTGATGATCGGCCGCGGCCGGCTGATGCTGCGCACCGCGCTGAAGGACGCCGACGTGCCCGCGGTGCAGCACTGGGTGCGCCTGTTCGAGACTGCGATGCGCGAGGCGAGCCGCGTGGCCAGCGAAGAGGGCGACTCGATCTCGCCGAGCACGCAGCCCAGCCTGTGGTCCACCAGCGCGCTGCCCGGCGACGAACGAGAGAAGTAGTCCCGCACGCGTGCGTGCGGGCCCCCGCCGCGGCCGCCCTACGGCGCCAGCTTGCCGAGCTCGATCTTAGCGATCGCGTTGCGGTGAACCTCGTCGGGACCGTCGGCGTAACGCAGCGTACGGGCCAGCGTGTAGAAGTAGGCCAAGGGTGTGTCCTGGCACATACCAGCGCCGCCGAAAACCTGCATCGCCCAATCGGTCACCTGGCAGGCCATGTTCGGCGCCACCACCTTGATCATCGCGATTTCGGCCCTGGCGCTCTTGTTGCCGGCGCGGTCCATCATCCATGCAGCCTTCAGCGTCAGCAGGCGCGCCTGGTCGATCATGCAGCGCGCCTCGGCGATACGTTCCTGAGTCACCGTCTGCTGCGCGATGGTCTTGCCGAAGGCGCTGCGGCTGGTGGCGCGTTCGCACATCAGCTTCAGCGCACGCTCGGCCAGGCCGATCAGGCGCATGCAGTGGTGGATGCGCCCGGGCCCCAGGCGGCCTTGCGCGATCTCGAAGCCGCGGCCTTCGCCGAGCAGGATGTTCGATGCGGGCACACGCACGTTCGTGAAGTCGACCTCCATGTGGCCGTGCGGTGCGTCGTCGTAGCCGAAGACGCTGAGTGGTCGAAGCACCTTCACACCCGGGGTATTCGCAGGCACCAGGATCATGCTCTGCTGCGCATGGCGCGGCGCTGTGTGGTCGGTCTTTCCCATGAAGATGTAGATCGCGCAGCGCGGATCGCCGGCGCCGCTGGTCCACCACTTGCGGCCGTTGATGACGTACTCGTCGCCGTCACGACGGATGTCGGCCTCGATGTTGGTGGCGTCGGACGACGCCACCGCCGGCTCGGTCATCGCGAAGGCGCTGCGGATCCTGCCGTCCAGCAGGGGTTCGAGCCAGTGCTGCTTCTGTTCGACGCTGCCGTAACGCGCGATGGTCTCCATGTTGCCGGTGTCGGGCGCCGAACAGTTGAAGGCCTCGCTGCTCCAGGGCACGGCGCCCATGATCTCGGCCAGCGGCGCGTAGTCCTGGTTGGACAGGCCGAAGCCGAATTCGCTGTCGGCCTCGGCCCGCGAATGCGAGCCGTCGGCAGACGGCGGCAGGAACAAGTTCCACAGCCCGGCGGCGCGCGCCTTGGGCTTCAGGTTCTCGATGACCTGCAGCGGCGTCCAGCGTCGGCCGGCCTGCGTGTTGGCGTCGATCTCGGCCGCCCACGCGGCCTCGGCCGGATAGACATGCTCGGCCATGAAGGCGTTCAGGCGCGCCTGCAGGTCCTGCGTGCGCGGGGAGTAGCTGAAGTCCATGTCTTGCTCCGTTCGTCGTTGTCGTGAGTGCGCCGTCGCGGCGGTTCAGCCCGTGCTGGCGTCGTGCCTGCGCGCGAAGCCCCAGGCCATTTGTGCCAGCTTGCGCGTGGCTGCGCCGGTGGCGCGCGCCTGCGCGCTGGAGGCGATGCCGTCGACCACCCGCCGCGCGATCCCCTGCGTGATGCTGGCCAGCCGGAACAGGTTGTAGGCGAGGTAGAAGTTCCACTCCGCCGCCAGCGCGGCGGGGTCGCTGCGGCCAGTTCGTTCGCAATACCGACGGATGTAGTCCGTCTCGGCCGGGATGCCCAGGGCGGGCAGGTCGAGCCCGGCAATGCCGCGGAACACCCCGGGCGGAATGTGCCAGGCCATGCAGTGGTAGCTGAAGTCGGCCAGCGGGTGGCCCAGCGTCGAAAGCTCCCAGTCGAGAACGGCGATGACGCGCGGCTCGATCGCGTGGAAGATCAGGTTGTCGAGCCTGAAGTCGCCGTGCACGATGGCTGGTGCTGCGGTGTCGCGCGCGCCTGCGGGCAGGTGGGTGGGCAGCCAGTCGATCAGGTGGTCCATCTCGGTGATCGTCTCGGTCACCGAGGCCAGGTACTGCTTGCTCCAGCGGCCGATCTGGCGCTCGAAGTAGTTGCCGGGTTTGCCATAGTCGGCCAAGCCGACGGCGGCGACGTCCACCCCGTGCAGCGCGGCGATCACGCGGTTCATCTCGTCGTAGATGGCGCCGCGTTCGGCAAGGCTCATGCCGGGGAGCGACTGGTCCCAAAGCACGCGCCCATCCATGAAGTCCATGACGTAGAAGGCGCGGCCGATGACGGCCTCGTCCTCGCACAGCAACTGCATGCGTGGCACTGGAACCGCCTGCCCGGGGTCTGCCGAAAGCGCCGCCATGACGCGGAATTCGCGCTCGATGGCGTGCGCCGAGGGCAACAGCTTCGCTGCGGGGCCGGGCTTCGTGCGCAATACATAGGCGCGGCCGGGCGTGATCAGCTTGTAGGTCGGGTTCGACTGGCCGCCCTTGAACTGTTCCACTGTCAACGGCCCGGCGAACCCGCTCAGCGCATGTCGCAAGAACTCCTGCAGCGCGGCCGCGTCGAAGGCGTGGGTCTCCGCCACGCGTTGGGTGCCTGTGTAGTGCTCCATGACTTCAGTCCTTGCGGCTCAATGCGCGCCGACGACGCGGCTGCCCTGCAGTTTTCGGGGGGCGGTCAATGGCTCCGGATGGCCATCAGTTCCATTCGCGCTGACCGCGCCGGCGTGGCAGGAACCACGAAATGCGGCATGTACGCCGAAACGAGTGGGAAGTAGCACATGCTAGAGTGCCTTCGAATCGTGACACCTTGTTTCAAGCTTACCGACTGCCAGTCCAGCACGTTACGCTGGATGTTCCGCTTTTGCGCGGGCATCGCCGCCGCAGCCGCGCTCGTCCCGGCCTACGCAGCCGGTCTGGCTGGCGGCAGTTCCGCCGTACTGGGCCAGACCTTGGATTTCCCGGTGCAGGTTCGTTTGGAAGCGGACGAATTGCTTACCCCCGAATGCCTGGCCGCTGAAGTGACGCTGGGCGACCGTCGGCTGCCGGCGGGCCTGGTGCGAACCGCACTAGAGATGAAGGGGCCGCGGAGTGCGCTTGTGCGCGTGCTGACGACGGTGGCCGTCGATGAGCCCGTGGTTGGCGTGCTGCTCAACGCGAATTGCGGTGAGGTGCGCCTGAGTCGGCGGTTTGTCTTGCTTGCCGACCCACCGGTGCTGACGAACGAACCGCAGACCGCGGCGGTGTCCGTTCCGGCCTTTGCCGCAGTGCCGGTCGACGTGCCTGCCGCCGCCGGCATGGACGGGGCAGCGATTGCCGCACCTGACGGGTCCCCTGTATCGGCTGACACGCCCCCCTTGGCTCTTGGCGGTGCACCATCTGCCCCCGCCCTGGGGCGCAGTGCGGGTTTGCGACAGGTTGCCGCTGCAGCCTCGGCGCCAGCCACGCGCTCGACTCGGCGTGCCGAACGGAAATCGGCGGTGCCTCGGGGCCGGGCTGCCCGGCCGGCGCAGCGTGCTCCCGCGCCCGCCGCACCGTCACTCGAGGCGACGTCGCGGCTGCGGCTGGAGCCCGCCGAGTTGCAGCCAGCCACGACAGCCGCTGCCGTCGATAGCGCTTTGGCGGCTGTTACGCAGGCCGCCAGCGCGGCGCGTGCCGCCGCCTCGGCGGCCTCGGTGGCGGCGGCGCGTGTCGCCAGCCTGGAGGGCGAGGTCGATGGCCTGCGCAAGGAAGCCGCCGCCAGCCGTGAACTGGTCAAGCAACTGCGCGAACGCCTTGCGCGCGACGACTCATCTGGCCGCTGGACGTGGCCGTTGGTGTCCTTGGCCCTGCTGCTCGCAGTACTGGCGGCCTGGTTAGCATGGCGTCTGAATGCCGCGGACCGTACCCGACAGCGGGGATGGCAGACGGCGGCGGCGCCCGCGCCCGCCCCGGCCTCGGAACTGACGCCGAGCAAGCTGCCGACGGCGCCCATTCCCTTCGTCACCTCGGAGCTCTCGCTGCCCGGCAGCGCCCCGACACGCAATCGCCCGCTGCACGCCTGGCCGGCACCGGCGCCTGTGGACACGTTGCCGCCGCCGCTGACGGCGACTCGCAATTCGGCCGAGTCGCGACCGGACCCCGATCGCGACTCGGCGATGCAGCGCACCGAGGTGCTGCCACCGCAGAGCGCCATCGACGGTGCGGCCGCGCGCGAAGTCTCGGTCGAGGAGTTGATCGACCTCGAGCAACAGGCCGAGTTCTTCGTCGTGCTGGGCCAGGACGATGCGGCGATCGAATTGCTCGCCGAGCACCTGCGTAACACCGGAGGTGGCAGTCCGCTGCCCTACCTGAAGCTGCTCGAGATCTACCACCGGCGGGGTGAGAACGAGCACTATGAGCGCATTCGGACGCGCTTCAACCAGCGCTTCAATGCCTACGCGCCGGCGTGGGGGGTCGACCTTCAGGCAGGGCGTTCGTTGGACAGCTACCCCGGCGTTGTGCCACGCTTGCAGCAGGTTTGGTCACGGCCGCTGGACGCGATGGCCGAACTGGAGGCGCTCCTGTTCGGCAAGTCACAAGGCCAGCTCTTTGACCTGCCGGCCTACCGGGAGGTGCTGTTCCTGTACTCGCTGGCGCGCGATCTGCTCGACCGGGAAGACAGGCCTGTAGGCAGCGTCGACCTGTTGCTGCCCTTGTCCGATGGCGGCGAGTTCGGCAGCACTGCTCCGACCCCCTTCGTCACGGAGATGCCGGACAACGGGACACCGGTCAGGACAGTGGAGCAGCTCAGCCTGACGCCGTTGGATTTCGATCTGTCGGTAGACACCAGTTCTCCAACGAGCCTGTTCGGAACGCCGGACGGCATGCCCGACCGCCCCTCGCGGCGCTGAGGCGCCGTGCGGCGCGCCTGCTCCTGAAACATGACGCGCGCTACAAGCGATGCAGGCGCTGGAGTGCCGCGTGAAGGGTCTCGTCTCGCTTGGCGAAACACAGCCGCGCCAGCCCCTGTTCGAACCCCCCCGCGTAGAAGGCCGACAGCGGAATCGCAGCCACGCCCACTTCGCGCGTGAGCCACAGGCAGAACTCGGCCTCGGGCAGCTGGCTCACCGCGCTGTAGTCCACCAATTGGAAGTAGCTGCCCTGCGTGTGCAGGGGCCTCAGACGCGTGCGTGCCAGGCCGTCGCGGAAGAGGTCGCGCTTGCGCTGATAGAAGGCCGGCAGCTCAAGGTGTGGTGCAGCGTTGGCCATGTAACGCGCCAGCGCGTGCTGCATCGGCGTGTTCACCGTGAAGACGTTGAACTGGTGCACCTTGCGGAATTCGGACGTCAGCGCCGCTGGCGCGGCCACATAGCCCACCTTCCAGCCGGTGACGTGGTATGTCTTGCCAAAGCTCGACACGACGAAGGCGCGAGCGGCCAGCGCCGGAATGCTGGCGGCGCTGACATGCGGCACCCCGTCGAAAACCATGTGCTCGTAGACCTCGTCGGACAGCAGCAGCGTCTGCGTCGGCGCCAGCAGGTCGGCCAGGTGTTCCATCTCGGCGCGTGTCCACACCGTGGCACTGGGGTTGTGCGGGCTGTTGACGATGATCAGCCGTGTCTTCGGGTTCAGTGCCGCAGTGATCTTGTCGAAGTCGGGGCGGAAGCTGCCGGGCGTCAGCGGCACGCGCACCACGCGTCCGCCGGCCAGTTCGATGCTGGGGCCGTAGCTGTCGTAGCAGGGCTCCAGCACGATGACCTCGTCGCCCGGGTGCACGCAGCACAGCACCGCCGTCAGGATGGCCTGCGTGGCGCCTGCGGTGATGGTGATCTCGCTCGCCACGTCGTAGTGGTGGCCGTAGAGCGCTTCGACCTTGGCTGCGACGCGCTCACGCAGTGGCGCCACGCCGGTCATCGGCGGATACTGGTTCAGGCCCTCGCGCATCGCAGCATTGACGTGATCGAGCAGCGCCGGGTCACAGTCGAAATCGGGGAAGCCCTGACCGAGGTTGACCGCGCCCAGCTCCTGTGCCAATGCGGACATCACGGTGAAGATGGTGGTGCCCACCTCGGGCAGCCGGCTGCGGATCGTGGGCGTCAGGACGGCGGTCATGGCGGGAATCAGAGTTCGTAGTCGGAGCCCTGGCCGGTCATCGCGCGTGACAGCAGGGTGGGGGTGAGGTGGGGTGACAGCAGTTCGGCGAAGGCCAGCACGAACTGCCGCAGGTAGGCGCCGCGCTTGAAGGCCACGCGCGTGGTGTTGGGGCCGAAGAGGTGGCCCAGCGGGCGCCAGGCGAGGTCGCCGTCGGCGGCCTCGCCGCGCATCGCCAGTTCGGTGACGATGCCCACGCCCAGGCCCAGGCGCACGTAGGTCTTGATGACGTCGGAGTCGATGGCTTCAAGTGCCACCAGCGGCTTCAGGCGGGCGCGATCGAAGGCCTGGTCAATGCGCGTGCGGCCGGTCATCGTCGGTTGGTAGAGCACCAGCGGGTGGGCCGCCAACTGCTCGAGCGTCGGCCGCTCGACCGCCGCCAGCGGGTGTCCGACAGGCACCACCATCGCGTGGTGCCATTCGTGGCAGGGCAGCGTGATGAGCTCGGCGTGGGCCTCCAGCGCTTCGGTGGCCAGGCCGATCTCGGCCACATCGTCCCGCAGCATCCGTGCCACCTGCTCGGGCATGCCCTGGTGCAGCACCACTTGCACCTTGGGGTAGCGGCGGCGCAGCTGGGCCACAGGTTCGGGCAAGAAGTAGCGCGCCTGGGCGTGCGTGGTGGCGATGGACAGCGTGCCGGCGTCCTGCTTGCTGAATTCCTCGCCGATGCGCTTGAGGTTGGCCACCTCGCGCATGATGATCTCCACCGACTTCAGCACCTGCTGGCCGGGCTCGGTGACCCGCTTCAGGCGCTTGCCGTGGCGCGCAAAGATGTCGACGCCCAGTTCCTCCTCGAGCTCGAGGATGGCCTTGCTGATGCCCGGCTGCGAGGTGAACAGCGCCTTGGCCGTCTCGGTGAGGTTGAGGTCGCGGCGCACGGCCTCCTGGATGAAGCGGAACTGGTGCAGGTTCACGCGTCGGCCTTCCAGGGCGCCAGCGTGCGCACCGCCACGTCGGCCATCGCGACCATCACCGTGTCCTGCTCGCCCACGGCGGTGTGCAGGCTGAAGTCGACACCCGGATGGGCGGCGCGCAGGGCGTCCATCAGCAGCGGCAGGTCCTTGCGCACATGGCCGCCGGCACCCAGGAACATCGGCAGCACGGCCACCGCGCGGCAGCCGGCGGCCACGAGTTCGGCGCCGGCCTGGGGGAGCGAGGGTGTCATGAACTCCAGGAAAGCCAGGCGCACCTGTGCGCCTGGCTCGCGCGCGCGCACTTGCGCAGCTACGGCATCGAAGGGCGCCGCCCAGCGCGGATCGCGCGCCCCGTGGGCGAAGAGGATGAGGCCGGTGGTCATGGGTCGGTTCACTTTCAGCGGTAGCGCACCAGCCAGGCGAAGGCGGCCATCGACAGTGCGAGGTAGAGCAGACTGGGCGTGGCGGCGGCCACCCAGGGGGTCCAGCCCCGCAGCATGCCGATGTGGCCCGACAGGTTGTTCAGCAGCACGAAGCTGATGCCCAGCAGGATGCCGCCGAAGACCTTGAAACTGGTGCTGCCGGCACGGGCGTGCAGGTAGGCGAAGGGCAGGGCCAGCGCCACCATTACCAGGCAGGCCAGCGGGTACAGCGCCTTGCGCCAAAAGCGGATCTGGTGCTGCTGCGAAGCCTGCTCCTGGTCGCTGAGGTGCACGCTATAGCGCCAGAGCTCAGCGGTGGTCATGGTGCCTACGGGAAGCACGGCCGCCGCCACCACGGCCGCGCGTAGCGTGCTGGGCCACCGCAGCGTGCCGTGCTGCTCGAGTTGCACGGCTGCATCGTCGGCGCTGAGCGCCGCCGGCCAGCGGGCCCGGCGCACATCGACGAGTTGCCAGCTGTCGTCGTTGCCGACACGCCCTTCGGTGGCCTCCGTGCGCGAGATCAGGCGGCCGTCGGCGTCGAACTCGAAGATCCGGATGCCGACCAACGCGCCCGCGGCGGTGGCGCCGGCGACGTTGACCGAGTAGCTGCGTTCGCCCTCGGGCGTGTTGCGCTTCTCCTTCAGCCATGCTCCGGCGCCGCCGAACCGGATGCCGCCGCTGAAGCGCGCCTTCAGCAGTACGGCTTCGCGCTCGCTGGCGGGCGCCACGAAATCGCCGGTGATGAAGGTCAGCGCGCCGAAGGCCACACCCAGCACCGCTAGCAGCGAAAGCGCGCGCCCGGGTCCCAGGCCGCCGGTGCGCAGGATCGTGAACTCGGACGACTGCGCCATGCGCGCCAGTGAGTAGATGGTGCCGATGAGCACCGCGATGGGCAGCAGTTCGTAAAGGTGACCGGGCAGTTCCAGCGCAGCGGCCAGCAGCGCGTGCACCGCGGTGCGGCCTCGGCTGCCGACGCCGTCGAGTTCGTCGACGAAGTCGATGAAGAAGAACAGCGACAGGAAGGCCAGTGCCACGAACGTCACGGAGGCGACGATGTCGGTGTAGAGCAGGCGGCGGACGGTCCTCACCAGCACCCCCGCGCGGCCCGACCCGCGTGCCCTTGCTTCACGCGCGCGCCCGCTCCACGCGGCGGCCGAACCTCGACACTGCAGCATGCTCGCGCCACCACAGCAGCGCCAGCGCCGCGGCGAAGGTGCTGCCGTGCAGCCCCACCAGCGCCACGCCCATGGAGGCACGCCCGCTTGCCACCCAGGCCTGCGTCAGGTTGATGAGGTTGTAGTAGACGACGAAGGCCAGCAGCGCAAAGAGCAGGTTCCAGTTGCTCGCGCGACGCGGATTGGTCGCGGCCAGGCCGATGGCCAGCAGCAGCAGGTTGGCAGCGCCGAGGAAGAGCCCCAGGCGCCAGGTCAGTTCGCCCAGGTTGCGTGGCGTGGGGTTGCGGATGAGTTCGATGGTGCGCACCGCCCGCGGCGGGCGCGCTTCGGCCGAGCGCACGGCGCGCTCACTGGCGAGCACGCGGTAGTTCTCGAAGCTGGAGAGCGTGCGCTCGCCGGTCTGTGCGTGGGTGTCGTTGCGCTGGCCACGTTCCAGCACGAGGTAGCGCGCATCGCCCACGCTTTCCAGGCGACCGGCGCGTGCCGAAGTCACCGACTCGCCGCGCTCCTGCTGGGCGAGGATGAAGACGTTACGTGCGTTCACGCCGTCGGCGCTCTCGCGTTCGATGAAGAACACCCGGCGACCGTCGCTGCTCGTCTGGAACACACCGGGCGTCACGCGCGACAGGTCCGAACGCTGCTGGTAGCGATCGCGCAGTTCCAGGCTGTTGCGATTGCCCCAGGGCCACACCACCAGAGTCAGCACACCCACCATCAGCAGCACCGGCCAGCCGGTGCGCAGCACCGGGCGCACGAAGCGCGTCAGGCCCACGCCGCTGGCGAACCAGATCGCCATCTCGCTGTCGCGGTACATGCGGCCCAGCGTGACGACCACGGCCACGAACAGGCTGAGTGCGATCATCGTCGGCAGGTGACCCAGTGCCACGTAACCGAGCAGCAGCACGACATCCTGTGGGGCCACGCTGCCGCTGGCCGCCTGGCCCACGGTGCGGATGAGGAACATCGTCAGCACGATGGTGAGGATGACCACCAGCGTGGCCCCGAAGCCCCGGGACAGCTCTCGTCGCAAAGTTGAATCGAATAACATCTTGAGCTTTTGGCCGTGGGCGGAATTATGGACTTCAAGACGCAAGTGGCGGGTAGCGCTGGGCTGGCTGGTGTGGCGGCCGATGCCCTCCTGGTTCTGGTGGGCGGCCAGGCTGTTCACGAGGATCTGGAGGCCCCCCTCGCCGATGTCCTCGGCGCGGCCACGAAGGACGGTGATTTCGCGTTCAAGGCCGGCCACACGCTCTATGCGCACCGCGTGGCAGGTGTCAAGGCGGCGCGGGTCGTGTTCGCGGCGACGGGGGACGGTTCGGTGAAGCACCTGCGCAAGGCCGTTCTGGCGGCGCTGGCGCCGCTCAGGAGCGGCGGCACCAAGGCGCTGGCCGTGGCCTTGTCCGGCGGCCATGCCTGGACGGCTGCGATGGCCGAGGCGCTCGTCGGCGCGGTGGCCGAGGCAACCTACCTCTACCGCGAGACCAAGCCCAGCGCCACGCCAGCGTCCAAGCTGGCCACGGTGAGCCTGGTCTGTGCGAAGGGCGACGTGGCGGTGCTGTCGGGCGGCCTGCGCCGTGGGGAGGCCATCGCCGATGGCACCACGCTGGCGCGCGAATGCGCCAATCGCCCAGGCAACCACTGCACCCCCAGCTTTCTGGCAGAGCAGGCGCGCAAGATCGCCAAGGAGCACGGCCTGAAGGTCGAGGTGCTCGACCGCAAGGACTGCGAGAAGCTCGGCATGGGCTCTTTCCTGGCGGTCGCGCAGGGCTCGGACGAGCCGTTGAAGTTCATCGTGGCACGCTGGAATGGCGGTGCGAAGGCCGACGCGCCGGTGGTGCTGGTCGGCAAGGGCATCACCTTCGACACCGGTGGGATCAGCATCAAGCCGGCGTCCGAGATGGACGAGATGAAGTTCGACATGGGCGGCGCGGCGAGCGTGCTGGGCACACTGAAGGCGGTGGCGTCACTGAAGGCCAAGGTCAACCTGATCGGCATCATCCCGGCCTGCGAGAACATGCCCAGCGGCCGCGCCATCAAGCCGGGCGACGTGGTCAAGAGCCTTTCGGGGCAGACCATCGAGATCCTCAACACCGACGCCGAGGGCCGTCTCATCCTGTGTGACGCGCTGACCTACGCCGAACGTTTCAAGCCGGCCGTGGTGGTGGACATCGCCACGCTCACCGGCGCCTGCGTCATCGCGCTGGGCCACCATCGCTCGGGCCTGTTCAGTGCCGACGACGCGCTGGCCCACGAATTGCTGGCCGCCGGCGAGCAGGCGCTCGACCCGGCCTGGCGCATGCCGCTGGACGAGGAGTACGACGAAGCACTGAAGACCCACTACGCGGACATGGCCAACGTCGGCCCGCGCGCCGGTGGGTCCATCACGGCGGCCAAGTTCCTGCAGCGTTTCACCGCCAAGCTGCGCTGGGCCCATCTGGACATCGCGGGCACGGCCTGGAAGTCGGGCCATGCCAAGGGTGCCACCGGCCGGCCAGTGCCGCTGCTGACGCACTTCGTGCTGGCGCGCGCCAGCTGAGCGGGCCGCACCATGGACGAGCCGCGGGGTCGGAGGCCTTGATCGAGGTCGAGTTCCACACCGGGGTGACCGACAGCGTCGGGTTCACCTGCCGCCTCTTGCGCAAAGCCTGCCGGCAGGGCGCGCGCGTGCTGGTGACGGCGCCCGAGCCGACGTTGCGCGAGCTCGACCGTGCCCTGTGGACCTTCTGGGAACTCGAGTTCGTGCCCCACGTGCGCATGCCCGGCGCCGCGGCGGGCGTCGCCGCTCGCACGCCGGTCTGGCTGGCCGGCGATACCTCGACTGCCGGCGCCCCCGCCGTTGTGGTCAACCTGGGTGCCGACGCACCGATCGAAGTCGGGGACTTGCAGCGCCTCATCGAGGTGGTCTCGGCCGACCCCGACGACGCAGCCCGGGGGCGCGAGCGCTGGCGTGCTTACAAGGCCGCCGGCCTCCAGATCAGGCACCATGCTGCAGGCCCAGCCGGTGATTGACGACCACCCGTCGAGTGCCGACCGCGTGCCCACGCTGACAGAAGTCGTGGAGCTCGACCTGCCGGTGCAACTGCCGGTGCGTGTCGACGATTCCGACGGCACTGTCCCGCTGATCGAAGCCACCACGGCCGAGCCGCCAGCAATGACACCGCTCGACGTGGTAGCACCCGCCGAAACAATCGACGGGTTGGCGGCGGTTGCCGCCGACCCGGCGCCTCAGGCGATGGCTGACGACTTCGTGCTGGCGGGGCTGGAGGCGGACGATGTCCTTGCCGACAGCGAGGTCGGGGCCGAGCGCGATGTCGCGCCGGTCGAAGTGCACGCGCCCGCGTCGCAGCCGGTGGTCGACGTCGAAGCTGTCGTCGGCCAGGTGCTGTCGGCACTGATGCCTCGCATCGACATGCTGCTCGAGTCGCGCCTGCGCGAAGCCCTCGCGCCCGCACTGGCGCGCGCCGCCGACGGATTGATCCGCGATACGCGTTCGCACCTGGCCGTCGCGGTACGCGACCTGGTGCAGGAAGCCGTCGACCGGGCCCTGCAACGCCGCTCCGAGCTGTAGCGGCACGCCCGCGCTGTCGGCGGCATGCGGGACTGGCGCGTTGTGGATCTGGCGCGCGGCATGAGCAAAGCCCCGGCGCGTCGCCCGTCTTGGGAACCTTACCTATTTGGGTTATCGTCCCTCGTCCGGTTTTCCCGCATTCACCCGAGCGACAACATTCCTTCTGGAGGTATTTGCATGCAATTCAAGCTGAACCTGATCGTCGGTGCCACGGCCCTCGTGCTGGGCGGTTCCGTCTATGCGCAGGACATGGTCGTCAAGATCGGCCACGTCGCGCCCACCAGCGGTGGCATCGCCCACCTGGGCAAGGACAACGAGATGGGCGCCCGTATGGCCATCGACGAGCTCAACGCCAAGGGCGTGACCATCGGCGGCAAGAAGGTCAAGTTCGAACTGCTGGCCGAAGACGATGCCGCCGACCCGAAGCAAGGCACGGCCGCGGCGCAGAAGCTGGTCGACAGCAAGGTCAGCGGCGTGGTGGGTCACCTGAATTCGGGTACCTCCATCCCCGCGTCCAAGATCTACAGCGACGCTGGCATTCCTCAGATCAGTCCTTCGGCCACGAACCCGAAGTTCACGCGGAACGGCTACAAGACGACCTTCCGCGTCGTTGCTGACGACGTGCACCTGGGCGGCACGCTGGGTCGCTACGCGGTCAAGGACCTGAAGGGCAAGAGCATCGCCGTCATCGACGACCGCACGGCCTACGGGCAGGGCGTGGCCGACGAGTTCGAGAAGGCTGTCAAGGCCTCGGGCGGCGCCACTGTCGGCCGCGAGTTCACGAACGACAAAGCGACGGACTTCACCGCCATCCTGACCAGCCTGAAGGCGAAGAAGCCCGACGTGGTCTTCTTCGGTGGCATGGACGCCGTGGCCGGCCCGATGCTGCGCCAGATGAAGCAGCTCGGCATTGAGGCCAAGTTCATGGGTGGTGACGGCATCTGCTCTGGCGAACTGCCCAAGCTGGCCGCCGGCACGATGGGCGACGGGCAGGTCGTCTGCGCCGAAGCGGGTGGCGTCGACGGTGCAGCCAAGAAGGGCCTGGAGGACTTCAAGGTCGCCTTCAAGAAGAAGTTCAACGCCGATGTTCAGATCTACGCTCCGTACGTCTACGATGCGGTGAACGTCATGGTGGCTGCGATGGTCAAGGCCGGTTCCGCCGAGCCGGCCAAGTACCTGCCGGTGCTGGCCAAGACCGACGGCTACAAGGGCGTGACGGGTACCATTGGCTTCGACGCCAAGGGTGACATCAAGAACGGCGCTCTGACCCTTTACACGTACAAGGGTGGCCAGCGCGAGCAGATCGCCGTGGTTCGCTGAGCGGGAAGCTGCAGCACACGCATCGGGGGCCCTTCGGGGCCCCTTTTTCTTGCCGTATGGCCGCGACAGGCAACAAAAAACCCGCCTGGGCGGGTTCCTTGTCGATCGTGTGGAGCCGTGTTACTTCAGCTTCACTTCCTTGTACAGGACATGCTTGCGCGCCTTCGGGTCGAACTTCAGGAATTCGAGCTTCTCGGGCGTCGTCTTCTTGTTCTTGCTCGTGGTGTAGAAGTGCCCGGTGCCGGCTGTCGATTCCAGCTTGATCTTTTCGCGTCCGCCTTTGCTGGCCATGGTGTGCTCCTAGGTGTTCAGATTTCGCCGCGGGCACGCAGGTCGGAGACGACCTTCTCGATGCCCACCTTGTCGATCAGGCGCAAGGCCGCGTTGCTGATGCGCAGGCGGATCCAGCGGTTCTCGTTCTCGACCCAGAACCGGCGGTACTGCAGGTTGGGCAGGAAGCGACGCTTGGTCTTGTTGTTCGCGTGCGAAACATTGTTGCCCACCATCGGGCGCTTGCCGGTGACTTGACAGACGCGTGCCATGACGCTCTCCAGGAAGTTCCTGCATCCGCAGCTGCGGATGCAGTTTGTTGTGACCACTGCCGCTCGGTCCGGGCGGTGGCAGCAGACGCCACGCGGCCAAACCACGCTCAGCAAAGCCCGCGATTGTAGCCCGAAATTCAGGCTTCCTGCTGCTCCAGGAAGCGCTGCGCGTCCAGCGCCGCCATGCAGCCGGTGCCGGCGCTGGTGATGGCCTGCCGGTAGACGTGGTCCTGCACATCGCCGGCCGCGAAGACGCCGGGCACGCTGGTCATGGTGGCCATGCCGTCCAGCCCCGTCTTCGTCACGATGTAGCCGTCCTTCATCTCGAGCTGGCCCTGGAAGATGTCGGTGTTGGGGTGGTGGCCGATGGCGATGAAGCAGCCCTTCAACGCGATGTCCTTCGTCGCGCCGTCCTGTGTGCTCTTCAGGCGCACGCCGGTGACGCCGCTGTCGTCGCCCAGCACCTCGTCCAGCGTGTTCCACAGGTGCAGTTCGATCTTGCCTGCGGCCACCTTGGCCATGACCTTGTCTACCATCACCGCCTCGGCGCGGAACTTGTCGCGGCGGTGTACGAGGTGCACCTTGTCGGCGATGTTGCTGAGGTAGAGGGCTTCCTCGACGGCGGTGTTCCCGCCACCCACCACCGCGACCGTGTCGCCGCGGTAGAAAAAGCCGTCGCAGGTGGCGCAGCCACTCACGCCCTTGCCCATGAAGGCAGTTTCACTGGCCAGGCCCAGGTATTTGGCGCTGGCGCCGGTGGCGATGACCAGCGCGTCACAGGTGTAGCTGCCCGAATCGCCGGTGAGCGTGAACGGGCGCCGGCTGAAGTCAACTGTGTGGATGTGGTCGAAGACGATCTTCGTGTTGAAGCGCTCGGCGTGCTTCAGGAAGCGTTCCATCAACTCGGGGCCCTGCACGCCGGCGACGTCGGCGGGCCAGTTGTCGACCTCGGTGGTGGTCATCAACTGGCCGCCTTGGGCGATGCCTGTGATGAGCACGGGATCCAGGTTGGCACGCGCGGCGTAGAGGGCGGCCGTGTAGCCGGCGGGGCCGGAACCGAGGATGAGGACGCGGGCGTGCTGGGTGGGTAGGGTCATGGCAGGGGTTTCCAAGAAGCGCAGGGCGTCGCGCCGAACCGACGAGTTGAATTTACTTAGGCGCGATGTGCTTTGGGCGCAAGGGAATGAATAGGCACAATAGTCGGATTCTTGCAGACGGCCTTTCCGGCTGGCCTGACAAGTGGGATGAGACAACAAGAGGAGCCTTGCCGATGTCGATGCTGTCCAACCTGGACTTGATCCGCCGTGTGCCCTTGTTCTCCATGCTCACTGCCGAGCAGGCGCAGGGTATTGCAGATGCCGTGGTCAAGCGCCGCTTCCGGCGCGGTGAGTTGGTGGTCGAACAGGGCCGCAAGAGCAACTCGCTGTTCATCCTTCTCAACGGCCGTGCCCGTGTCCTGACGGCCGACACGCGCGGCCGCGAGGTCATCCTGGCGGTGCTCGAGTCGGGCGATTACGTCGGCGAGATGAGCCTCATCGACAACGAGCCGCACAGTGCCACCGTGCGAGCCGAGATCCAGACCGACATGCTGGTGCTGGCCCGCGCCGACTTCGCGCGCTGTCTGCCCGAGAACAGCACGCTGAGCTACGGCATCCTGCGAGGCTTGGTCAAGCGCCTGCGCAACGCCGACCGCCAGATCGAGAGCCTGGCGCTGCTGGATGTCTACGGCCGCGTCGCGCGCACGCTGCTCGACATGGCCGAAGAGATCGACGGCATCAAGATCATCCGCCACAAGGTCAGCCGTCAGGACATGGCCAAGGTGGTGGGCGCCTCGCGCGAGATGGTCAGCCGCGTGATGAAGGATCTGGAAGAGCGTGGCGTCATCGAGACGCAGGAGAACGGCTCCGTCGTCATCAAGGAACGGCTACCGCAGGACTGACGCGTCACTTGTGGCGCAGACCCGGCTACAGGCCGGCCGCGCGTCGACTTGGCTTTGGCGCGTTGATCGGCTGAAGCCGCAGGCGCTTCCGCCACAATGGTGCACATGACCTTTCCGCTCGGTTCGATTGGGGGCGATGGTGCTTCCGCGCTGGCCTCGCCCGACGCTGGCGCGATGCCGCGCTGGAAGCAGCAGGCCGCCTTGCTCCTGGGTGGGGTGGCCTGGATGCTCTTCGTCTTGGCGATGCTGACCCATCACGCTGGCGACGCCGCCTTCAGCACCTCGGGCACTGGCGACGCGATACGCAACAGGGCCGGCCTTGTGGGCGCGCGGCTTTCGGACATGGCGCTGTTCCTCTTTGGCTTCTCGGCCTGGTGGCTGGTGCCAGTGGCGGCGCGAGCCTGGTTGTCGACGTTGGCACGGGTGCTGCGCGGGCCTGCGGCCACACCCGCACCGCCGCGCTGGATGTTCTGGCTGGGGCTGGCACTGTTGCTGGCCGCCAGTTGCGCGCTGGAGTGGACGCGCCTGTACCGCTGGGAAGCGCAGTTGCCCGGCCACGCGGGCGGGGTGCTCGGCTACATGCTGGGGCCATGGTCGATGCACTGGCTGGGCTTTGCCGGGTCCGGCGTGCTCTGGATCGCGCTGCTGGTGACCGGCAGCGCGCTGGCGCTGCGCTTCTCCTGGCTGCATGTGGCCGATGCCATCGGTGCGGCGTTCGACCGCCTGCGCGAAAGCCGCCAGGACAAGCGCGAAGCCGAGGAAGATCGCCGCCTGGGTGAACTCGCGGCGCGCGAACGCGAGGCCGTGGTCGAGGAGCAGCGCATCGAGGTGCAGGAGCATGTGCCGCTGGTCATCGAGTCCGTGACGGCTGCGCTGCCGCCTTCACAACGTGTGGCCAAGGAACGCCAGAAGCCGCTCTTTGCCGAACTGGTCGACACCAAGCTGCCCCAGGTCGACCTGCTGGATGCCGTGAGCGGCCGCCAGGAAAGCACCGTCACGCCTGAGAGCATCGAGATGACCTCGCGGCTTATCGAGAAGAAGCTCAGGGACTTCGGCGTCGAGGTGCGCGTGGTGGCGGCCAGCCCTGGCCCGGTGATTACCCGCTACGAGATCGAGCCGGCCACTGGCGTGAAGGGTTCGCAGGTGGTGGGCCTGGCGCGAGACCTGGCGCGTTCGCTGTCGCTGGTGAGCATTCGCGTGGTGGAGGTGATCCCGGGCAAGAACTACATGGCGCTGGAACTGCCGAATGCCCGCAGGCAGACGATCAAGCTCAGCGAGATCCTGGGCTCCGACGTCTACAACGATTCGGCGTCGATGCTGACCATGGGCCTGGGCAAGGACATCATCGGCAAGCCCATCGTCGCCGACCTGGCCAAGATGCCGCACTGCCTGGTGGCGGGCACCACGGGCTCGGGCAAGAGCGTGGGCATCAACGCGATGATCCTCAGCCTGCTCTACAAGGCAGAAGCACGCGACGTGCGGCTCATCCTCATCGACCCGAAGATGCTCGAGATGAGCGTCTACGAAGGCATCCCGCACCTGCTGGCGCCGGTGGTCACCGACATGAAGCAGGCGGCCAACGCGCTGAACTGGTGCGTCGGCGAGATGGAGCGCCGCTACAAGCTGATGAGCAAGCTGGGCGTGCGCAACCTGGCCGGCTACAACAAGAAGATCCACGAGGCGCACGAGCGTGGCGAAAAGCTGCCCAACCCCTTCAGCCTGACGCCCGATGAGCCCGAGCCGCTGGACCGCCTGCCGCACGTGGTGGTGGTGATCGACGAACTGGCCGACCTGATGATGGTGGTGGGCAAGAAGATCGAGGAACTCATCGCCCGGCTGGCGCAGAAGGCGCGCGCCTCGGGCATGCACCTGATCCTGGCCACGCAGCGACCCAGTGTCGACGTCATCACCGGGCTCATCAAGGCCAACATCCCGACACGCATCAGTTTCCAGGTGAGCAGCAAGATCGACAGCCGCACCATCCTCGACCAGATGGGGGCCGAGGCGCTGCTGGGCATGGGCGACATGCTCTACATGGCCAGCGGCACCGGGCTGCCGGTGCGCGTGCACGGCGCCTTCGTCAGCGACGAGGAAGTGCACCGCGTGGTCACCTACCTGAAGAGCCAGGGTGAACCCAACTACATCGAGGGCATCCTGGAAGGCGGCGTGCTCGAGGGCGAAGGCGATGCCGCCACGGCCGGCGGCGGTGCGGCCGGTGGCGGCGAAAGCGATGCGATGTACGACAACGCCGTTGCCGTGGTGCTGCAGCACAAGCGCGCGTCGATCTCGCTGGTGCAGCGGCATCTGCGCATCGGCTACAACCGCGCCGCACGATTGCTGGAACAAATGGAGCGGGCCGGACTCGTATCCCCGATGGGACACAACGGCAACCGGGACATCATCGTCCCCAGGCGGGACGAATGATGAGGCGATGGATCGGCGCGGCGCTGCTGGCCTCGGCCATGGCTCCGGCCGTCGCGCAAGCCGATGCCGTGGACACGCTGCGCGCGTTCGTACGCGAGGTGAAGACCGGCCGGGCCGACTTCACGCAGGTCGTCACCTCGGCCGACGGTGCGCGCAAGAAGACGTCCAGTGGTCAGTTCGAGTTCCAGCGCCCGAACCGTTTCCGCTTCGCCTACACGAAGCCTTTCGAGCAGCTCATCGTGGCCGATGGCAGCAAGGTCTGGATCTTCGACGCCGACCTCAACCAGGCCAGTTCGCGTCGCGCCGCACAGGCCCTGGGCTCGACCCCGGCCGCGCTGCTGGCCGGCAGCTCGCTCGACGACGAGTTCGTGCTTTCGCCGCTGCCGGCGCGCGACGGGCTCGAGTGGGCGCTGGCCACTCCGAAGGCCAAGGACGGCCCGTTCCAGGCACTGCGCGTGGGCTTCAAGGGCAAGGCGCTGACTTCGGTGGAGATCACCGACAGCTTCGGTCAGCTTTCGGTGCTGGCCTTCAGCCGCTTCGAAGGCAACATTGCGGTCGATAACGAACGCTTTCGTTTCACGCCGCCGGCCGGCGCAGACATCATCGAGCAGTAGGCGGTGGCCTTCCACCGGGCCGGCCTGCGCGGACTGTTCAGAACTCCAGTTTGGCGCCCAGGGTCACAACGCGTACGCGGGGCTCGTCGAACTGCCAGGCCAGCGTCGCGTTGATGCTGAAGCGACGGCCGAGCCCGAAACCGACGCCTGCCGATACACCAGGCCGATTGCGGTCGTCGCCAAAGACATCGGCCGCCAGCGTGACGGTGTCGATGTGCTCGATGCCCAGCGACCACAGCGTGCTGCCCTGGCGCGCGCTGCGGCTGTAGCTGTGGCCCAGGTTGGCGTGGACGAGCAGGTCCGGTGCCAACTCACGCGTGTAGAGGCCAACGAGGTCGAGAGCCTCCGAGCGCCAGCCGCTGCCCGGCGCCTTCACGGTCTCGACCGCGTAGGCCAGGCCCCACCCAGCGCGGCCAGGCTCGGGCGCGACGAAGGTGGTCTTTCCCGACAGGCGCAATGCCTGCTCGCGGCTGCCGTCGAAGCGGGTCTGTGTGTGGATCAGAGCAGCCTGTGACTCGGCGCCCACGCCGCAGCCCAGGATTGCCGTCGTGCTGCGCAAGGTGGGCAGGCTGCTGGCACGCTCGCGTGCTTCGGCGGCTTCCAGTTCGCAGTCGCCCGGTGCCAGGCTGTCCGCGGTTTCGGTGACCAGTGGCGCGCCGGCCAGTGCCGGGCCGGTCAAGGTCAGGGCAGTAGTCAGGATCAGCGTCGTCTTGCGCATCGGGGTGCTGGGTGGCCTGAAAAAGCGTCCATTCTCTGCCACTGGTGCGCGGTGACAATCGCGACATGCCGACCCAAGACGCTCTGTTTGTCGACGACACGCCGGCCGTCGTGGGCAGCGTGCCGCTGGCCGAGCGCCTACGGCCATGCCATCTGGATGAAGTTGTCGGCCAGCGCCACCTGCTCGAAGCCGGTCGGCCGCTGCGCGTGGCCTTCGAGACGGGCCGGCTGCCGTCGATGATCCTCTGGGGCCCGCCGGGTGTGGGCAAGACGACTCTGGCCCGCCTGCTGGCCGGTGCCACCGGCGCACACTTCATCGTGCTGTCGGCGGTCCTGGCGGGCGTGAAGGACATCCGCGACGCCGTCGAACAGGCCACGGTGCAGCGGCGGGCCGGCCATGCCACGGTGGTCTTCGTCGACGAGGTGCACCGCTTCAACAAGGCGCAGCAGGACGCGTTCCTGCCGCACGTCGAAGCAGGGCTGTTCAGCTTCATCGGCGCCACCACCGAGAACCCGTCCTTCGAGGTCAACTCGGCGCTGCTGTCGCGCGCCACGGTGCACGTGCTCAAGCCGCTGGATGAGGCCGATCTGAGCGAACTCATCCGCCGCGCGGCCCGGCTGTTGGCCGCTCCGCCGCTCACCCCCGGTGCACAAGAGCGATTGGTCGCCCACGCCGACGGCGACGCGCGCCGGTTGCTCAACGCCTACGAAAACCTGGTTGCCGCGCATACCGGTGCGGCCGAGCTCGACGAGGCGCGGCTGGAGACGACGCTGGGCGAACTGCTGCGCCGCGGCGACAAGGGTGGTGATGTCTACTACGACACCATCTCGGCGCTGCACAAGAGCGTGCGCGGCAGCGACCCCGACGCAGCGCTGTACTGGCTGGCGCGCCTGCTCGACGCCGGCATGGACCCGCGTTATGCGGCGCGCCGTCTCATCCGCATGGCCTCCGAGGACATCGGCCTGGCCGACCCGCGTGCACTGAGGCTGGCGCTGGACGCGGCCGAGGTCTACGAACGCCTGGGCTCGCCCGAGGGCGAACTGGCGCTGGCCGAGGCCGTCACCTACCTGGCCGTGGCGCCGAAGAGCAATGCGGTCTACAAGGCCTGGAACGCGGTGCGCGACCTGGTGAAGACGGACGGCACCCGTCCCGTGCCCATGCACCTGCGCAACGCGCCGACCAAACTGATGCAGGGCCTGGGCCACGGCGCCGGCTACCGCTACGCGCACGACGAAGCGCAGGGCTACGCGGCCGGCGAACGCTACCTGCCTGACGGCCTGCCGGCGCGGCGCCTTTACGAACCCGTGGCCCGTGGCCTGGAAGGACGCATCGGCGAGCGTCTGGCCGAACTGCGCGCGCTGGACGAGGCGGCTAACAAGAGGCGCTGACCGGTCCTGCGCACTGCAGATTCTGCGCCTGTCGAGGGGGTAACTCCCGCTCGGTTCGCCGGAAGACGCCACCTAGAATGCCTTCGCAGTCCGGGCTCATCGAGTGTGCCGACGCTGGCGCGGCCGGCTTCTTGCATGTGTCCCGCCATGCCGCGACGGCCGCGGCCACCGGAGTCCTCTCTCGATGGAAACCTTCTTCCAGCAGATCATCAACGGCCTGGTGCTCGGCGCGATGTACGCGCTGGTGGCGCTGGGCTACACCATGGTCTACGGCATCATCAACCTCATCAACTTCGCTCACGGCGAGGTGCTGATGGTGGGCGCGCTCACCAGCTGGACCATTGTCTCGACGCTGGCCGATTCGGGCCTGCCGGGCTGGCTGATCATGCTCATCTCGCTGGTCTGCGCGATCATCGTCTGCGCGACGCTGAACTTCACCATCGAGAAACTCGCCTACCGGCCCTTGCGAAGCGCACCTCGCCTGGCGCCGCTGATCACCGCGATGGGTATGAGCCTGCTGCTGCAGACGCTGGCGATGATCATCTGGAAGCCCAACCCCAAGCCCTACCCCTTGCTGCTGCCCACCGAGCCCATCAATCTCGGCGGGCCGGTCATCACCGTCACGCAATGCCTCATCCTCGGCGTCACGGCGGTGATGCTGGCAGGGCTGATGTTCCTCGTGAACCGCACCAAGCTGGGCCGCGCGATGCGTGCCACGGCCGAGAACCCGCGGGTGGCCGCGCTGATGGGTGTGAAGCCCGACATGGTGATCAGCGCCACCTTCATCATCGGCGCCGCGCTGGCTGCAGTGGCCGGCGTGATGTGGGCAGCCAACTACGGCACCGTGCAGCACAGCATGGGCTTCCTGCCGGGCCTCAAAGCCTTCACCGCCGCCGTGCTGGGTGGCATCGGCAACCTCGCCGGCGCCGTCGTTGGTGGGCTGGTGCTGGGGCTCGTGGAGGCGCTGGGCGCGGGCTACCTGGGTGCGCTCACTGGCGGCGTGCTGGGCAGCCACTACGCCGACATCTTCGCTTTCGTCGCGCTCATCCTCGTGCTGACCTTGCGGCCCTCGGGCTTGCTGGGCGAGCGTGTCGCGGACCGGGCCTGAGGAGGCGGCCACGATGAACAAGAAGATCCTCGTTTTCGTGATCGCCGCGCTGGCTCTGCTGGCGCTGCCGCTGGTGGCTCAGCACTTCGGCCAGGGCTGGGTCCGCATCCTGTCGCTGTCGTTGCTGTACGTGCTGCTGGCGCTGGGCCTGAACATCGTGGTCGGTTATGCCGGCCTGCTCGACCTGGGCTACGTGGCCTTCTACGCGGTCGGCGCCTACATGTACGCGCTGCTGGCGAGCCCGCACCTGTGGGAGAACTTCGCATGGATCGCCCAGTTGCTGCCCAACGGCATGCACACACCGGTATGGGCGGTGATCCCGCTGGCGGCCGGCCTGGCGGCCATAGCCGGCGTGTTGCTGGGCATGCCGGTGCTGAAGCTGCGCGGTGACTACCTGGCCATCGTCACCCTGGGCTTCGGCGAGATCATCCGCGTGTTCATGAACAACCTCGAGCACCCGGTGAACATCACCAACGGGCCTCGGGGCCTGGACCGCATCGACTCGATGAATCTCTTCGGCTTCAGCTTCGGCCAGGCCATCGAGATCGGCAGCTACCGCATCAGTTCGGTGGTGCTGTACTACTACCTCTTCCTGCTGCTGGTGGTGTTCAGCGTCGTGATCTGCCACCGGCTGGAAACCAGTCGCATCGGCCGCGCCTGGATGGCCATCCGCGAGGACGAGATCGCCGCCAAGGCGATGGGCATCAACACGCGCAACATGAAGCTGCTGGCCTTCGGCATGGGCGCCACCTTTGGCGGCGTCTCGGGCTCGATGTTCGCGGCCTTCCAGGGTTTCGTCTCGCCCGAGAGCTTCAGCTTGCAGGAAAGCGTGCTCATCGTGGCCATGGTCGTGCTCGGAGGCATGGGCCACCTGCCCGGAGTCATCCTGGGTGCGGTGATGCTGGCGGCCTTGCCCGAGGTGCTGCGCTACGTGGCCGGGCCGCTGCAGCAGATGTCGGGCGGGCGGCTCGACGCCTCCATCCTGCGCCAGCTGCTCATCGCGGTGGCGATGATCGCCATCATGCTGTTGCGGCCACGCGGGCTGTGGCCGGCGCGCGAACACGGCAAGGCCGTGCCACGCCCCGTGAGCTGAACGAGGGCATCTTCATGGGATCACCCGTACTCAAGGTTCAGGGCGTCAGCAAACGCTTCGGCGGCCTGCAGGCGCTGTCCGACGTCGGCATCACCATCGAGGCCGGCCAGGTCTACGGCCTGATCGGCCCCAATGGCGCCGGCAAGACGACTTTCTTCAACGTCATCACCGGCCTCTACCTCCCTGACTCGGGCAGCTTCGAGCTCGGCGGCGCGCCCTACAAGCCCAGTGCCGTGCACGAGGTGGCCAAGGCCGGCATCGCGCGCACCTTCCAGAACATCCGTCTCTTTGCCGAGATGACGGCGCTGGAAAACGTGATGGTCGGCCGCCACGTGCGCACCCACTCGGGCCTGGGCGGCGCCATCTTCCGCACCGCGCGCTTCAAGGCCGAGGAGGCCGGCATCGCGCACCGCGCGCAGGAACTGCTGGACTACGTGGGTATCGGCAAGTACACGGAGTTCAAGGCGCGCACGCTGAGCTACGGCGACCAGCGCCGGCTGGAAATCGCGCGCGCGCTGGCCACCGACCCGAAGCTCATCGCGCTGGACGAACCCGCCGCCGGCATGAACGCCACCGAGAAAGTGGTGCTGCGCGAACTGATCGACCGCATCCGCAAGGACGGCCGCACCATCCTGCTGATCGAACACGACGTGAAGCTCGTGATGGGCCTGTGCGACCGCGTGACGGTGCTCGACTACGGCAAGCAGATCGCCGAAGGCAACCCGGCCGAGGTGCAGAAGAACGAGAAGGTGATCGAGGCCTACCTCGGCGCCTCGGCACACTGAGGGGCTCAGGCGAGATGGCGCAGAACATGTTGAAGGTCACCGGCCTGAAGGTCGCGTACGGCGGCATCCAGGCCGTCAAAGGCGTGAGCTTCGAGGTCAACGAAGGCGAACTCGTCAGCCTCATCGGCGCCAACGGTGCAGGCAAGACGACGACGCTGAAGGCCATCACCGGAACCCAGGCGGTGGCCGAGGGCGGCATCGAATACCTGGGGCGCGACATCAAGGGCCAGGGGCCGTGGGACCTGGTCAAGCAGGGCCTGGTCATGGTGCCCGAGGGCCGCGGCGTGTTCGCACGCATGACGATCATCGAGAACCTGCAGATGGGCGCCTTCGTGCGCAACGACAAGGCCGAGATCGAAGCCGACATCGACAAGGTCTTCGCGATATTCCCGCGCCTGAAGGAACGCCGCAACCAGCTGGCCGGCACCATGAGCGGCGGCGAACAGCAGATGCTGGCGATGGGTCGGGGGCTGATGGCGCGGCCCAAGGTGCTGCTGCTGGACGAACCCAGCATGGGCCTGAGCCCGATCATGGTCGACAAGATCTTCGAAGTGGTCAACGACATCCACCAGCGCGGCACCACGGTGCTGCTGGTGGAGCAGAACGCCAGCCGGGCCCTGAGTCTGGCCAACCGCGGTTACGTGATGGACTCGGGCGAGATCACGATGACGGGCGAGGGCAAAGCACTGCTGGCCGACCCCAAGGTGCGTGCGGCCTACCTGGGGGAGTGAATGTAGCCCCCAAGCTCGCTGGCGCTCGCTACCCCCCGAGGGGGGCGAGCCGGACGAGGAACAGTCCCTGCGGACTGTTCCTTGCCTGCGAGCGCCAGAGGCGTCCTCGCCGCTGGCCGTCCGCCAGCGGCCCGGCGAAGCCGGTTCCGCGGCGGGAAGCTTGGTCGAATACCCTCACTCAGTGGGTCAATCCGCCCTTGCGCCCGAGGCCTTCACGACCTTCTCGTACTTCGCCAATTCGGCTTTCACGAAGTCGCTGAATTGCGCTGGCGTCGTCGGTGCGGCCTCGGCCATCAGCATCGTGAACCGCGCCTTCACCTCGGGTGCACCCATCGCGTCGACGAAGGCCTTGTTCAGCTTGGCCGTGGTCTCGGCAGGCAGCCCGGCGGGGCCGAAGAGGCCGAACCAGGTGCCGATGTCGAAGGTCTTCAGGCCCAGCGCGGCGCCCGCCTCGGCCACCGTGAGCACCTCAGGCATCGCCGACGAGCGCTTCGCGGTGGTGACGGCCAGTGCCTTCAGCTTGCCGGCCTTGATGTTGGCCGAAGCCGCCGCCAGGTTGTCGAAGTTGAAGTCGACCTGTCCGCCGAGCAAGGCCAGCTGTGCCGGCGCGGCCCCGGCGTAGGGGATGTGCACGATGAACAGGCCGGCCTGCGCCTTGAACATCTCGCCGGCCAAGTGGCCGGCACTGCCGTTGCCGCCGCTGCCGTAGTTCAGCTGGCCGGGGTGGGCCTTGGCGTAGGCCACCAGGTCGGGCAGGCTGGTGATCTTCAGCCGCGCCGCCGTCTCGGCGTTCATCACCAGCACGTTGGGCACCTGGGCCACCAGCGTCAGCGGCGTGAAGTCGCGTTGCGGGTCGTAGGGCAGCTTCGTGTAGAGCCAGGGGTTGATGGCGTGCGTGGCCACCGCGCCCATCACGATGGTGTGGCCGTCGGGCGGCGACTTGGCCACCAGATCGGCACCCAGGTTGCCGCCGGCACCGGGGCGGTTCTCCACCACCACGGGGCCCAGACTGTCCTTGACGGCGACGGCCAGCACACGGGCGATGCTGTCCAGCGGGCCGCCGGGCGGGTAGGGCACCACCAGGCGGATGGGGCGCGCGGGCTGTGCCCAGAGGGCACCGGCCGTCGTGGCCAGCGCCAGGGTCAGCAGATCACGTCGTTGCAGCATCAAGCTTATCGGCCTCGGAAGTGAAGGAGTCGGCAAAGAAGGCGTCGGCCGGAAGCCGGCAGCGGGCGACGAAGTCGCGCTGCGCGGACTCGACGACGATGGGCGCGCCACAGGCGTACACCTGGTGGCCCGAGAGATCGGGGAAGTCCTGCATCACCGCGTGATGCACGAAGCCCGTGCGGCCCGTCCACCCGTCCTCAGGCAGCGCGTCGCTGACCACCGGCACATAGCGCAGCCAGGGCAGTTCGGCAGCTGCCTGTTCGCACCAGGCGTGCATGTAGAGGTCGGCCGGGCGACGGCCGCCCCAGTAGAGCACCGCCGGTCGGTCGCTGATGCCCTTCAGTCGCATGTGCTCGATCAGCGCCTTGATGGGCGCAAAGCCTGTACCGCTGGCCAGCAACACGATTGGCCGAGTGGATTCCTCGCGCAGGAAGAAGCTGCCGTAGGGGCCTTCCATGCGCAGGATGTCCTTCTCCTTCATCGCGCCGAAGACATGGTCGGTGAACTTGCCGCCAGGCATGTGGCGCACGTGCAGTTCGATGGCCGGCGGGTCGCCCAGGTTGCCCGGCGCGTTGGCCATGCTGTAGCTGCGGCGCGCGCCGTCGCGCAGGATGAATTCGACGTACTGTCCGGCGCGGTACTGCAGGCTCTGGTTCGCCGGCAACTGCAGCCTGATCACGGCCACGTCGGCCGTGGGCCGGCTGATGGAGAGAACCCGCGAAGGCAGCTTCAGTACCGGGAACTCGCCGGCGCCGGGCACGCTGCGCGCTTCCACCACGCAGTCGCTCTGGGGCCGCGCGCAGCAGGTGAGGATGAAGCCGGCCTCTTCCTCGGCCACAGACAGCGCCTTGCTCTGGTGAGCACCGTGGACCACCTGGCCCTGCAGCAGCCGGCTCTTGCACGAGCCGCAGGCGCCGTCGCGGCAGCCATAGGGCAGGCCCACGCCCTGGCGAATGGCTGCGGGCAGGATGGCTTCGTCGGTGTCGACGGCGAAGACATGGCCGGAAGGCGCGAGGGTGATGTTGAAGCTCATGGAACGCGGCGGTGACCCGTAAACTGCAACCTCCGATTGTGCCCGGGCACCGCGGCAGACCGCCCTGCATCCCGTCGATCACCCCCGAAGCCTCCCGCCGCAATGTCCACGCCCGCCTCTCCCGTGCCGCACTCTGCGCGCCGGCCCACCTTGCTGATCGTCGGCTGCGGCGACGTGGGTCTGCGTGTGCTGCGCCTGGTGCAACCGGCCTGGCGTGTGCTTGCGCTGACCTCCAGCCCCGAGAAGGCGCCCCTGCTGCGTGTTGCCGGTGCCGCACCGCTGATCGGCAACCTCGACGCGCCGGCCACGCTGGGCCGGCTGGGTGGCCTGGCCGATGCCGTGCTGCACCTGGCGCCGCCGCCCTTGCACGGCGCCACCGACCCGCGCACGCGCGCGCTGTTGCGCGCGCTTTCGCGCGGCGGGCGCGTGCAGCGTCTGGTCTACGGCAGCACCTCGGGCGTCTATGGCGACTGCAGCGGCGCCTTCTTCGACGAAACCCGCGCCGTGAACCCGACAACCGACCGCGCCCGCCGCCGCGTCGACGCCGAGGCGCAACTGCGCTGGTTCGGCCGCCGCACCGGTGCACGGGTCACGGTACTGCGCATTCCCGGCATCTACGCCGGGGACCGCCCTGGCGGTCATCCGCGTGAACGCCTGGCCCGCGGTACCGCGGTGCTGGCGGCGGCGGACGACGTCTACACGAACCACATCCATGCCGACGACCTGGCGCGCGCCTGCGTGGCCGCGCTCTACCGCGGGATGCCGCAGCGCGTGCTGCATGCCAGCGACGACACCGAACTGAAGATGGGTGACTACTTCGATCTCGCGGCCGACCTGTGCGGCCTGCCGCATCCACCGCGCATCACGCGCGAAGAGGCGCGGGCGCAGCTGAGCCCGATGCTTCTGAGCTTCATGAGCGAGTCGCGCCGCCTGGACAACACGCGGCTGAAGAGCGAACTGAGGCTGCGCTTGCGCTACTCGACGGTACGCGAGGGTCTGCTGGACGGCTGAGCGGTCTGTGCCCGTCGGCCGGGCAGCGAGTCGACTCTGGTCGATAGCTGAGGATTCAACGCCGGCGCGAGCCGAAGGGCGGCTGGCGCCGCCAGTAGCGGATCATCAGGAAGCCGCCCACCATCCCGCCCAGGTGCGCGAAGTGAGCCACGCTGCCGGTGTCCATCAGCCCCAGCACCAGTTCGAGCACGCCGAAGACGATGACGAAGGTGCGGGCCTTCATCGGGATGGGCGGGAACAGCGGCATGATGACGCGGTTCGGGAACAGCATGCCGAAGGCCAGCAGCAGCGCGAAGAGGCCACCCGAGGCACCGACCGTTGGCACGCGCGAGCCGCTGATGGCCGTGAAGATCAACTGCGTCAGTGCCGCGGCCAGCACGCCGGCCAGCAGGAAAGCGGCATAGCGCTTGGCGCCCCACAGGCGTTCGAGTTCCGAGCCGAACATCCACAGGCCCAGCATGTTGAAGAAGAGGTGGCCGATGCCACCGTGCAGGAAGGCGTAAGTCACCACCTGCCAGGGCATGAAGTTGCCGCTGTTGAAGGGGTAGAGCGCAAACAGCCCCTGCAGGAAGACGATCTGCTGCAGGCAGAAGATCGCCGTGCAGGCGAGCATCAGGTTCTTGGTGAGCGTCGGGATCGGCGGCATGCGGCGCGGAGCAGGGGGAGAAAGCCGTGGAACGGATCGGTCTGCGCCCGGTTGGTGCCCCCGGCCAGACTCGAACTGGCACGCCTTGCGGCGGCGGATTTTGAATCCGCTACGTCTACCGATTTCGTCACGGGGGCAGGGCGCCGCGGGGCTTCCCGAAGCGATACGGATTATCACACGTGCCCTTGTCCGCGCCGACGGACGGCCCGGCGGGGGCGCTGCGACAATCACCTCGAAAAGCAGGAGCCCGCGCCATGAAACTACCGGCCCCACCGGCCTACAAGACCCTGGAAGACGCCATCGGCGGCACGCCGCTGGTGGCGTTGCAGCGCCTGCCCGGCGCGGCCGGCACGGCGCGCGGCAACGTCATTCTGGGCAAGCTGGAAGGCAACAACCCGGCGGGTTCGGTAAAGGACAGACCGGCCATCAGCATGATCCGCCGCGCCGAGGAACGCGGCGAGATCCGCCCCGGTGACACGCTGATCGAAGCCACCTCGGGCAACACCGGCATCGCGCTGGCGATGGCCGCCGCCATCCGCGGCTACCGCATGGTGCTGATCATGCCGGAGGACCTGTCCATCGAACGCGCGCAGACGATGAAGGCCTTCGGTGCGGAACTCATCCTGACGCCGCGCTCGGGTGGCATGGAGTACGCGCGCGACCTGGCCGAGCAGATGCAGACGGACGGCAAGGGCCGTGTGCTCGACCAGTTCGCCAACGCCGACAACCCGCGCGTGCACTTCGAGACCACCGGCCCCGAGATCTGGGCCGACACCGCGGGCCGCGTGACGCATTTCGTCAGCGCGATGGGCACCACCGGCACCATCACCGGCGTCTCGCGTTTCCTGAAGTCGCAGAACCCGGGCGTGAAGATCGTCGGCGCGCAGCCCAGCGAGGGCAGCCGGATCCCGGGCATACGCAAGTGGCCCGAGGCGTATCTGCCGAAGATCTACGACGCCACGGCGGTCGACGAGCTGGTGCTCGTCAGCCAGGCCGAAGCGGAAGCGATGGCGCGCCGCATGGCGGCCGAGGAAGGCCTGTTTGCCGGCATCTCGGCCGCCGGTGCCTGCTGGGTGGCACTGCAGCTTGCGCAGCAGGTGGAGAACGCCACCATCGTCTTCATCGTCTGCGACCGCGGCGACCGCTACCTGTCGACGGGTGTCTTTCCAGCCTGACTCTGCTGGCGCGCATGATCGAAGACGCCCGCTTCTGCCTGCAGTGCGGCAGCGCGCTGGCCTGGCTGATGCAGGACGAGGACGGCGGCCCCAGGTCACGCCTGCGCTGCCCGGCCTGCGGCTGGACTTACTGGAACAACCCGACGCCGGTGCTGGCGGCCATCGTCGAATGCACGGACCGCGGCGGCCAGGTGCTGCTGGCGCGCAATGCGGCGTGGTCGGGGCGGATGTTTGCGCTCATCACCGGTTTCATGGAAGCCGGCGAGACGCCAGAAGCAGGCATCATGCGCGAGGTGAGGGAAGAAACCTCGCTGACCGTCGACCACCTGAAGTTGGTGGGCGTCTACGACTTCCAGCGCATGAACCAGGTCATCATCGCCTACCATGCGCAGGCGCGCGGCGAGGTGCGGCTGTCGCCGGAACTTGCCGAGTACAAGTTGTTCGATCCGCCAGACTTGCGCTGCTGGCGTGCCGGCACCGGCTATGCGTTGGCCGATTGGTTGCGCGGCCGTGGCCACGAGCCACAGTTCATCGAACTGCCGCCCAAGACCTGAACCCCGACGGCGCGCCGCCAGAGCACGAGACAAGAAAGCGAGACATGGACGTCAGCAAGGAACTCGACACCCGCGGCTTGAACTGCCCGCTGCCCATCCTGAAGGCCAAGAAGGCGCTGGCCGACATGGCCAGCGGCGACCTGCTGCGCGTGGTGTCCACCGACCCCGGCTCGATGCGCGACTTCCAGGCCTTCGCACGACAGACCGGCAACGAACTCGTCGAGCAGACGAGCGCCGGCGCCGATTTCCTGCACGTGCTCCGTCGCAGGTAGTGCCCGCAGGCCCCCTGCGGTGCTTACAGGTCCAGGGCCTTGAGGAATTGCCGGAAGCCCGGGCCCAGTTGCGGGTGGGCCAGCGCCAGTTCGACGTTGGCTTCCAGGAAGCCTTCCTTGCTGCCGCAGTCGTAGCGCTTGCCTTCGTAGCGGTAGGCAAAGACCTTCTCGCGGCGCAGCAGCGAAGCGATGCCGTCGGTGAGCTGGATCTCGCCGCCCACGCCGCGCGGCTGCGTGGCGATCTCATGGAAGACCCCCGGCGTCAGGATGTAGCGGCCGGCGACGCCCAGGCGTGAAGGCGCCACCTCGGGCGCGGGCTTCTCGACGATCCGCGTCACGTCCATGATCCGCTCGTTGACGGGCGTGCCGGCCACGATGCCGTAGCGCCGCGTCTGCTCGGCCGGCACTTCCTGCACCGCCAGGATGGACACGCGCCATTCGTTGAACTGCTCGACCATCTGCGCCAGCACCGGCGGGCTGCCGACCATCAGGTCGTCGGCCAGCAGCACGGCAAACGGGTGGTCGCCCACCAGGCGCTGGCCGCACAGCACGGCGTGGCCCAGGCCCAGCGCCTGGGCCTGGCGCACATAGATGCATTCCATGTCGTCGGGCTTGACGCTGCGAACCACCTCCAGCAACTCGTCCTTGCCAGCCTTCTCGAGCGCCACTTCCAGCTCGTAGGTCATGTCGAAGTGGTCTTCGATCGGGCGCTTGTGACGGCCGGTGACGAAGATCATCTCGCGCACGCCGGCAGCGTAGGCCTCTTCCACGGCGTACTGGATCAGCGGCTTGTCGACCACCGGCAGCATCTCCTTGGGCTGCGCCTTGGTGGCGGGCAGGAACCGCGTGCCGAGGCCGGCGACGGGGAAGATGGCCTTCTGGATGAGCATGGTCTTGTACGCCAAGTGCAGGACGGAGCTCATTCTTCCATGGGGCCCCGCCGGCCATCTGTGCGGTACGGCTCAGAAAGGGGCCGTTATCGGAAGTGCGTGGCTCAGGGGGCCGCAGCCAGGCGCGAAAGCTGCCCCTGAAGCCGCTCCAGCGCCTGCTGGAAGTCGGCCACGCGGGCGCGCTCCTGCGCCACCACGGCTGCCGGCGCCCGCGCGACGAAGCTCTCGTTGCCGAGCTTGGCCTCGGCCTTGACGATCTCGCCCTGCAGCCGCGTGATCTCCTTCGACAAGCGCGCCTGCTCGGCCGCGACGTCGATCTGCACGTGCAGTGCCAGCCGCAGGTCGCCGTTCACGGCCACCGGCGCGGCCTGCGTCGCGGCTGCGAAGGCCGCTTCGTCGGCAAAGGTCTGCACGTCGGCCAGCCGCGCAAGTGCCTTCAGCAAGGGCGCGGCGCTGGTGACAAACGCCTCGTCGCCGCAGGTCAGCAGCGGCACACGTTCACTCGGGGGCAGGCCCATCTCGCTGCGCAGGCGGCGCGTTTCGGCGGCCACGGCCTTCAGACGTGCCACCCAGGCGTCGGCCTTCGGGTCGACCTTGTGGAGTTGCGCCTCGGGGTAGCGGGCGGTCACGATGCTGTCGGTGAGCTTGAGCCCGGCCGCCGGCGCCACGGTTTCCCACAACTCAGCGGTGATGAAGGGTGCCAGCGGGTGCAGCAGGCGCAGTACGGTTTCCAGCGTGCGGATCAGCGTGCGGCGCGTTGCGCGCTGTTCCGCGTCGCCGCCCGTGGCAATCTGCACCTTGGCGATTTCCAGGTACCAGTCGCAGTACTCGTCCCACACGAAGGCGTAGATCGCGTTGGCGACGTTGTCGAGCCGGTAGTCGGCGTAGCCCTGGGCCACCGCGGCTTCCACGCGCTGCAGCTCGCCGCTGATCCAGCGGTCGGCCATGCTGAAGCGCATGTAACCGTGGAAGGCCCCGGCGGGCGTGACCACCTGGCCCGCCGCGTCGAGCACCGGCGCGGCGCAATCGGCCTTCGTGTGCTCCTTCAGCCCGCAGTCCTGGCCCTCGCAGTTCATCAGCACGAACTTGGTGGCGTTCCAGAGCTTGTTGCAGAAGTTGCGGTAGCCCTCGCAGCGCTTGCTGTCGAAGTTGATGTTGCGGCCCAGCGTGGCGTAGCTGGCCATCGTGAAACGCAGCGCGTCGGCGCCGAAGGCCGGGATACCGTCGGGGAATTCCTTCTCCGTCTGCTTGCGCACGCGCGGCGCAGTCTCGGGCTTGCGCAGGCCGGTCGTGCGCTTGTCCAGCAGGGGCGCGAGCTCGATGCCGTCGATGAGGTCCACCGGGTCGAGCACGTTGCCCTCGCTCTTGCTCATCTTGTGGCCCTGCGCGTCGCGCACCAGGCCGTGGATGTAGACGTCCTTGAACGGCACCTGGCCGGTGAAGTGCGTCGTCATCATGATCATCCGGGCGACCCAGAAGAAGATGATGTCGAAGCCGGTCACGAGCACTGTGCTGGGCAGGAAGAGTTGCTGCTCCAGTGTCTTCTCAGGCCAGCCCAGGGTGCTGAAGGGCACGAGCGCCGACGAATACCAGGTGTCGAGCACGTCCTCGTCGCGGGTGAGCGCACCGCTGTAGCCGGCGGCGGTGGCGCGGGCGCGCGCTTCGTCCTCGCTGCGGCCAACGAAGAGTTCGCCGCCCGTACCGTACCAGGCCGGGATCTGGTGGCCCCACCACAGCTGGCGGCTGATGCACCAGTCCTGCAGGTTGTCCATCCAGTGGTTGTAGGTGTTGACCCACTGTTCGGGCACGAAGCGCACCTGGCCGGTGCTGACCGCGTCGCGCGCCTTCTGCGCGATGCTGCTGCCGTCGGCCGCGGGCTTGTTGACGGCCACGAACCACTGGTCGGTGAACATCGGCTCGACGACCTGGCCGGTGCGCGCGCAGCGTGGCACCTGCAGGCGGTGTTTCTTCGTCTCGACCAGCAGCCCCAGCGCGTCGAGGTCGGCGACGATCATCTTGCGCGCTACGAAACGGTCGAGCCCGCGGTAGGCCTCGGGGGCGTGTTCGTTGAGCGTCGCGTCGAGGTTCAGCACGCCGATCAACGGCAGGCCGTGGCGCTGGCCCACTGCGTAGTCGTTGGCGTCGTGGGCCGGCGTCACCTTCACCACGCCAGTGCCGAACTCGCGGTCGACGTAATCGTCGGCGATGACCGGGATCACGCGGTCGGTCAGCGGCAGCTTCACCTGCCTGCCGACCAGCGCCGCGTAGCGTTCGTCCTCGGGGTGCACCATCACCGCGGTGTCGCCGAGCATGGTCTCGGGCCGGGTGGTGGCCACCACGACCGAGCCGCTGCCATCCTCGAGCGGGTAGCGGATGTGCCAGAGGAAGCCATCCTCCTCTTCGCTTTCCACCTCCAGATCGGAGACGGCCGACTTCAGCGCCGGGTCCCAGTTCACCAGCCGCTTGCCGCGGTAGATCAGGCCTTCGTCGAACAGGCGCACGAAGGTTTCGGTGACGACGGTCGAGAGCTTCGGGTCCATCGTGAAGTACTCGCGCGACCAATCCACGCTGTCGCCCATGCGGCGCATCTGGTTCGTGATCGTCGCGCCGCTCGTCGCCTTCCAGTCCCAGACCTGGGCGACGAAGTTCTTGCGCCCCAGGTCGTGGCGCGACTGGCCCTTGTCCTGCAACTGCCGCTCGACCACGATCTGCGTCGCGATGCCGGCGTGGTCGGTGCCCGGCAGCCACAGCGTGTTGTGGCCGCGCATGCGGTGGTAGCGCGTCAGCGCGTCCATGATGGTCTGGTTGAACGCGTGCCCCATGTGCAGCGTGCCGGTGACGTTGGGCGGCGGCAGCTGGATGCTGAACGACGGCCGAGCTGGGTCCAGCGTCGGCGCGAACGCGGGATTCGTGGCCCAGACGGCGCCCCAGCGGGCTTCGATGGCGGCGGGCTCGAACGACTTGGCGAGTTCGGTCATGATGGACGGCTACAAATCAATACAGGCCGGCACGACCAACGCTGTCAACGAAATCGGCCCGGGAAGGGTTGCGATTCTAGGTGGCGGCACAAGCAGGGAGACCCGGGGTCGGCCTTGCTGGCCTTCGCGGCCGCAGCCCCTTGTCGCCCCGACGGTCAGCCCGCTTTTTCTTGAGTAACTCACCCATGAGCATCATCCCGCGCCGTCGCCTCCTGCGTCTGTTTGCCAGCCTGGCCCTGCCGCTGGCCGTGGCCGCCTGCGGCGGGGGCGGCAGCTCCGAAGACCCGCCGCCCCCGCCCGCCAGCTGCAGCGTCGCCGACCAGAAGGCCTGGCTGACGAGCTACATGGACGACTGGTATTTCTGGTACCGACTTTCGCCGCGACCCGACCCCGCGCCCTACGCAACGGTGGCGAGCTACTTCGACGCCGTGCTCTACACCGGCACCAGCGCCAGCTTTCCCGCCGACCGCTGGAGCTATTTCCAAAGCACCGAAAGCTTCAACCGCTTCTTCGGCGAGGGTGCCACGCTTGGCTACGGCGTCGCCGTCACCGGCATCGAATCCGCAGGCGACGCGGCGCGGCCCCTGTGGGTGCGCTACGTCGAGCCGGGCTCTCCCGCAGCCGCCGGCGGCGTGCAGCGGGGCGACCAGATCCTGGCCATCAACGGCAGTGCGGTGTCGACGGTCATCGCCAGCGACGACTACAGCGCATTGACGGCCAGCCGGGCCGGCGATCAGCTGACCCTGTTGCTGCGCCGCGCCGGCGTCGACCGCACCGTGGTGCTGACGGCCGCCGAATTCAACCTGGCCCCGGTGCAGGCCGCTGCCGTTCAGACTACGGCCGGCGGTCGGAAAATGGGCTATCTGCAGGTCAAGGACATGATCAGCCAGGCACTGCCCGCCCTGGAGACGGCCTTCGAGCAGTTCAAGGCCGCCGGCGTGCAGGATCTGGTTCTCGACTTGCGCTACAACGGCGGCGGTCTGGTCTCTACCGGCGGCACACTGGCGTCCTACATCGCCGGCACACGCGGCAGCGGGCTGGCCTACGCCTCGCTGCTGTACAACGACAAGCGTGCTGCCGCCAGCAACGAGCGCTTCGCCTTCAGCAGGCTGAATGCGTCTCTGGGCCTGCCGCGGGTCTACGTGCTGACCGGTCCGCGCACCTGTTCGGCCAGCGAGCAGGTCATCAACGGCTTGCGCGGCGCCGGTGTCGAGGTGGTGACGGTCGGCGAAACCACTTGCGGCAAGCCGGTCGGTTTCCTGCCCAGCAGCAGCTGCGGGCAGACCTACAGCGTCGTGAACTTCGAGAGCGTGAACGACCGCAACGAGGGCAGCTACTTCGACGGCTTCGACGCCGTCTGCCCTGTGGCAGAGAACTTCACGGTGTCCCAAGGCAGCCCGGCCGATCCGCTGCTGGCCGCGGCGCAGCGGCTGGCCGAGGGCGGCAGATGCCTGCAGGCAGGCGCCGACGGGCGAGCCCAGCCACTGACGCTGCGCCGCAACGTGCCGCGCAAGGTTGAGGCTGGCGAGCGACAGGACATGATCGGACGCTGAGACTGCGCCCCCAAGCTCACTGCATTCGCTACCCCCAGAGGGGGGCGAGCCTGCGGCCCGGCGGAGCCGGATCCGCGCAAGGCCTTGATCGGGCGGGCCCGATGAGCATGGCCGCTACATGAACAGGTGCTCGCCCGCGTTCTCGCCGCCCAGCACCACGTAGTTGACCTTCTTCAGGTCCTGCAGCACGCGCCCGCCGGCATAGCTGATGCTGCTCTGCAGGTCTTCGCGCATCTCGCGCAGCGTGTCGACCAGGTGGCCCTTGATGGGCTCGAGGATGCGCTTGCCCTCGACGTGCTTGTACTCGCCCTTGTTGAAGTCGCTGGCGCTTCCGTAGTACTCCTTGTAGCGCCTGCCGTCGACTTCCACGGTCTGGGCGGGCGACTCCTCATGGCCGGCGAAGAGCGAGCCGACCATCACCATCGCGGCGCCGAAGCGCACGCTCTTGGCGATGTCGCCGTGATGGCGGATGCCCCCGTCGGCAACGATGGGTTTGGTTGCCACGCGGGCACACCATTTCAGCGCGCTGAGCTGCCAGCCGCCCGTGCCGAAGCCGGTCTTCAGCTTGGTGATGCACACCTTGCCCGGGCCCACGCCGACCTTTGTGGCGTCGGCGCCCCAGTTCTCGAGGTCGATCACGGCCTCGGGCGTGGCCACGTTGCCGGCGATGACGAAAGCCTTGGGTAGGCGTCGCTTGATGTAGTCGATGGTCTTGCGCACGCTGTCGGCGTGGCCATGCGCGATATCGATGGTGATGTAGTCGGCGCCCACGCCGTCGGCCGCCAGACGGTCGATCACCGCGTCGTCGGCCGGCTTCACGCCCGAGCTCAGGCTGACGATGAGCCCGCGGTCGCGCATGCGGTGCGCGTAGGCCACGGTGTCGAGGTCGAAGCGGTGCATGACGTAGAAGTGGCCGCTCTGCGCCAGCACGACGCTGATCGGCTCGTCGATCACCGTCTTCATGTTGCTCGGCACCACCGGCAGCGCGAAGCGCCGGCCGCCGAAGTCCACCGACGTGTCGCATTCGCCGCGGCTGTCGACGCGGCACTTGCGCGGCAGCAGCAGGATATTGTCGTAGTCGAAGATTTCCATGCAGGGGCTCCGCACCCGGGGGTGCCCGTCGTGGCCACCCGGGCCGGTCGGCGGATGTTAAGGCGCGGCCCCGGTGTTACGCTGCCGGCCGAGCACCACCCCGCACGATGCCCTCCGCCGCAGTCCTGGATCCGGCCCGCCGCAACCGCCGCGAGCGTCTGCTGCTGGCCGCTGTCGTGCTGGCCCTGGGGCTTTGGCTGGTGTTTGGCCGCATGGGAAGGCTGGCCGGTACCGAGGCCGCCGAGACCAAGCGCCTGGCGGTGCAGGCCGATGCCATAGAGCGCAACCTCGCGTGGCAGTTGCAGGGTGTGGCGGCGGCCCTTCGCGTAGTGCGCGACGACCTGCCCGAGTGGCCCGTGATCGACCGGCCTCGGGCTCTCGGGCTGCGCCTGCAGGCGCTGTGCGCGGCGATGCCCGGCGTGCACCGCATGATGCTGGTCGACGCCGACGGCAGGCCGGTGGCGGTAGGCGGGCCCGATGCGGCGGTGGGCGGCCCGGATGCGGTGGGCTGGTTTGCTGCCGTGCGCGCGCGGCCCGACCCGGCTGTGCTGCATGTCGCGCTGCCGGCTGCGGCGCCTTCGGGCGAGGTCACTCTGACGCTGGCTGTCGCGGTGACCGACGCGCAGGGCGCGCTCGCCGGGGCCGTGGCCGCGACACTCGACCCGGCCTATTTCGACACCCTGCTGGGTTCGATGCTCTACGCCGACGACATGTCTGCGCGCATCGTTCATGCCGACGGTGTGGCGCTGGTGGTGAGCCCTCCCGACGGCCAGCCCCTCGGTGTGCGCATGGGACAGACGCCGTCGATCCTCTCGCGCCACCTGGCGACGGGGCAGCCCGCCAGTGTTCAGCGCGGCACCAGCCAGCGTGGCGACGAGCGCATCGTTGCACTGCGTACGCTGCAGCCGCCCACGTTGGCCATGGACAAGGCACTGATCATCGCCGTCAGCCGCCAGGTGGAGGCCTTGCGCGCCCCATGGCGGCAGCTGACCGAACTGCTGGCGCTGCTGTGGCTGGGCGGCAGCGCAGCTGCCACCGTCGGGCTGCTGGCGATGCAGCGCCGGCGCCGGGAGCGTGAGGTCGAAGCTGCCGAGCGACTGGCGCGCCAGGCGGCCGACGCCGAGCGCCTGCGCCTGGCGCTGCAGGGCGGCGACCTGGCACTGTGGGATCTGGACGTGCCGCGCGACCACGCCACCGTCAACGAACGCTGGTCCACGATGCTGGGCTACGCGCTCGACGAACTCGACGGTGGCGGCGATGCCTGGCAGCGGCTGCTGCACCCAGAGGACCTCGAGCGCGTGAAGGGGCTGCGGCGGGCCCACCTGGATGGCCATAGCGCAAGCTTCGAGGCGACCTACCGGCTGCGCCACCGCGACGGCCACTGGATCTGGGTCCTGGACCGCGGGCGCGTCGTCGAACGCGACAGTGCCGGCCGTGCGCTGCGCATGGTGGGCACGCACATGGACATCACGGCCCGTGTGCAGGCCGAAGAGACACTGCGGCGCAGCGAACAGAGCCTGGCCGTCACGCTGCAGTCCATCGGCGACGCCGTCATCGCCACCGATGGCGCGGGCCGCATCACGCGCATCAACGACGCCGCGCGGCGGCTCACTGGCTGGCAGGGCCAGAGTGCCATTGGTCAACCGCTGGGCGAAGTGTTCCGCATCTTCGATGCCGAAACGCGCCAGGCCGGGATCGACCCGGTCGCACGCGTGCTGGCCAGCGGCGCAGTCGTCGGGCTGGACAATGGCACGCTCCTCGTGGCGCGCGACGGCCGCGAACACCAGATTGCCGACAGCGCCGCGCCCATCCGCACGGATGACGGTGCGGTGCTGGGCGTGGTGCTGGTGTTCAGCGACGTCACCGAGCAGTACCGCATGGTGCAGGCGCTGCGTCGCAGCGAGCAGAAGTCGCGTGCGCTGCTGGCCGCGCTGCGCTCGGGCGTGGTGGTGCATGCGCCCGACACGCAGGTGCTCGACGCCAACCCCTCGGCGTGCCGAATCCTCGGGCTGACGCTCGACCAGGTGCGCGGCAAGGTGGTCATCGACCCGAGTTGGGCCTTCCTCGAGGAAGACGGCACGCCGATGGCGATGGCGCGTTTTCCCGTCAATCAGGTGCTGTCCGGCGCCGACGTCGTGCGCAACCTCGTCATCGGCCTGCGCCGGCCCGACCTGTCGACGCCTGTGTGGGCACTGTGCACGGCCTTCGCGCTGCGCGACGACGCCGGCGTGCTGCAGGAGGTGGTGGTCACCTTCTACGACATCACCGAACGCAAGCAGGCCGAAGAGGCGCTGCAGCGTTCGGCAGCGCGCCTGCGGCTGGCCGGCCGGCTGGCGCGGCTGGGCGGTTGGTCGCTGGAACTGGCCAGCGGTCGCGTGGAACTCTCCGCCGACGCTGCCGCGGTGATGGGCGCAGCGACGCAGCCTGCGTCACTGCACCTGGACGAAATCCTCGCGCTGGTCTTGCCGACCCACCGCGCCAGGCTCGAGGCGGCGCTGCAGGGGGCCGACGCCTTCGACCTCGAGGTCGAGGCCGTGATGCCGAACGGCCGCGCCCTCACGTTGCGGCTGATGGGCGAGCCGGTGCGCGACGAACTGGGCCGTCGGGTGGCGATGCAGGGCGCGGTGCAGGACGTCACAGAGTCCCGCCAGGAGCAGCAGCAACTTCGCCTGCTGCAGACCGCCGTGGCGCAGCTCGACGACATGGTGTTGATCACCGCCGCCGAACCGCTGGAGGAGCCCGGCCCGCCCATCGTCTTCGTCAATGCCGCGTTCGAACGCGTGACGGGCTGGCGCAGCGACGAGGTGCTGGGGCGCTCGCCGCGCCTGCTGCAGTGTGACGCCACGGATCGGCGGGAGCTGGACCGCATGCACCAGGCGTTGCAGCGTCACGAGCCGATCCACACCGAGCTGCTGAACGTCGCGCGCGACGGCCGGGCCTACTGGGTCGACATCCAGGTCGCGCCGCTGTTCGACGCCAGCGGCCGTGTCACGCACATGGTGGCAGTGGAGCGTGACATCACCGACCGCAAGCGCACCGAGGCGCAGGCGCGCGAGGTGCAGGAGGCGCTGGCCGCGACGCTGGAAGCCGTGCCCGACCTGCTGTTCGAACTGGACATCGAGGGCCGCGTGCACCTCTACCACTCACCGCGCAGCGACCTGCTGTACGTGCCGCCCGAGGCCTTCCTGGGAAAGCGGGTTGCCGACATCCTGCCGCCCGAGGCCGCCGACACCATCGCCAAGGCCGTGCGCGAGGCCCACGAGCAGGGTTACTCGGGCGGCGGCCAGTACATGCTTATGCTGAATGGCAGCGCGCACTGGTTCGAGCTGTCGGTCTCGCGCAAGGCCACGGCGCCCGGCGAACTGCCGCGTGTCATTGCATTGGCGCGCAACATCACCGAACGCAAGCACGGCGAGGCGCATCGTGTGGCGCTGGAGCGCCAGCTGCGCGACGCGCACAAGATCGAGTCCATCGGCACCCTGGCCGGTGGCATCGCGCACGACTTCAACAACATCCTGCCTGCCATCCTGGGCAACGTCGCGCTGGCGCGGCAGGACCTGCCGCCCGGGCACCCCGCGTTGGCCAGCCTGGAGCAGATCCAGCGCGCCGGCCTGCGTGCCCGCACGCTCGTGCAGCAGATCCTCACCTTCAGCCGCCGCCAGCCGCAGGCCCTGGTGGCGCAACCGCTGCAGCCGGTGCTGCAGGAGACGCTGGCGCTGCTGCGCGCCACGTTGCCGGCGGCGGTGCGGCTGGACACCGCGATCGTCGACGACCCGACGCCGGTGGAGGTCGACGGCACACAACTGCAGCAGGTGCTCATGAACCTGTGCACCAACGCCTGGCACGCGCTGCCCGAAGGGCGCGGCCATATCGAGGTGGGCCTGGACGTCGTCGACGCGGCCGAGGCGCAACGGCTCGGCGACGGTGTGCCACGGCCCGGTCGCTTCATGCACCTGTGGGTGCGCGACGACGGCAGCGGCATGGACGCCGCCACGCGTGAGCGCATCTTCGACCCTTTCTTCACAACCAAGCCCGTGGGCCAGGGCACCGGGCTGGGGCTGTCCGTGGTGCACGGCATCGTGCGCGGGCACCGTGGCAGCCTTGGCGTCGAAAGCACGCCTGGCGTGGGCAGCTGCTTCCATGTGCTGTTGCCGCTGTCGGCGGCTACGCCGTCGGGGCCCGGCGCGCTGGACGAGGCCGCCGCGCCGGCCTCGGCCGGGCGCGGCGAGATCGTCTGGTATGTCGACGACGACCCGGTGATGGCGCTGATGGTGCAGCGGTTGCTGCAACGCGAGGGCTACACGGTCACGGTCTGCGAAGGCCCGGTGCAGGCGCTTGCGCGGGCGCGCGAGACCGACATGCCGCCGGCGCTGGTGATCACCGACTTCAACATGCCCGAGCTTTCGGGTCTGGAGCTGGCGGCAGAGCTGTCGCGCCTGTGGCCTGCGGTGCCCATCGTGCTGACCACCGGCTACGTGGGTGACGCGCTGCAGGCCGAGGCCGCGCGGCACGGCGTGCGTGCGCTGTTGCGCAAGGAAAACACCTTGGAGGATCTGCCGGTGCTGGTACGGCGACTGGTTGGCACGGCACCGACGCGTTGAATCGGCTCCGGGCCCCGGACGGCCTCAAGTCGCACCCAGGATGGTCGAAATCCGGTTGGGGTGGCGCTCACGACGCGCTCGCACCACCTGGCAACCCATGACATATTCCTTCTGGACGAGGCTACGCGCAGCGCAGAAGGCGGCCAAGGCCGCCTGGAAGCGGCCCGACCGGGTGCTGCGGTCAGAGCCAACGGCAAAGGCGTTGACGTCGACACCGCAGTCGAACCCTGCGACGCCAGCGCGCGCGAACGCGGCGTTTTCGCGCGGACGCGAGAAGTCGCTGCCGGCGGCCGAGCAACTGCTGCGCCTGTTCGAGCATTCCGAAAGCGGCCTGCTCATCTGCCGGGCCGACGGCAAGGTGCTGGTAGGCAGTGCCGTGGCCGCCGAGTTGCTCGGCGCCGATGTGGAGGCCCTGAGCGGCACGCCTCTGGGCATCTGGCTCGAACCCTTGAGTTCGCCCGAGATCGGCGTCACCTCGGGTCTGAAGCGGGCCGAGGCCGCCTTCCCGCCCGGGCAGTGGGAGACGATGGCTCGCCGCCACGACGGCAGCACCTTCCCGGCCGAGGTCACGGTGACCGAGACCCAGCTCGACGGCGTGCCGCAACGCATCCTCATCGTTCGAGACATCACCGACCGCAAGATCACCCAGGAACGGCTGCAGTACCTGGCCAACTTCGACAGCCTCACCGGGTTGCCCAACCGCGCGCTCTTCCGCGACCGCCTCGGCCAAGCCATGGCACGTGCCCGCCGCAGCGGCGTGCCGATGGTGCTGATGTTCCTGGACCTGGACAACTTCAAGGTCATCAACGACAGCCTGGGCCACGAGGTCGGCGATCAGCTGCTGCGCCGCGTGGCGCAGACGCTCGAGTCTTGCCTGCGCGAGACCGACTCGCTGGGGCGGCGCACGCTCGGCGAAGACCCGATCACCGTCTCGCGACTGGGTGGCGACGAGTTCACCGTCATTGCCGAGCAGGTGGCCAACGCCGAGGACGCGGCGCTGATGGCGCGCCGGGTTCTGGATGCGCTGGAAGCGCCGATGCACATGATGGAGACCGAGCTGCACGTCTCGGCCAGCATCGGCATTTCGATGTTCCCCACCGACGACAGCGACCTCGACGGCCTCATCCGCCACACCGACATGGCGATGTACCGCAGCAAGGCCATGGGTCGGGGCGTCTACAGCTTCTACAGCCACGAGCTCAGCGCCGAGGTGGCGGCGCGGCTGACGCTGGAGAACGACCTGCGTCGCGCGCTGGAGCGTCACGAGTTCGCGCTGTACTACCAGCCCAAGTACCACCTGGCTACCGGCGCCATCACGGGTGTGGAGGCGCTGATCCGTTGGCACAGCCCGGCGCGCGGCTTGGTGGCCCCTGACCGCTTCATCGGCGTGCTCGAGGAAAGCGGCCTCATCCTGCCGGTAGGCGCGTGGGCCATACGAACGGCTTGCGCGGAGCTTGCCGCCTGGGACCGCGCCGGCGCGCCGCGGCTGACACTGGCCGTGAATCTCTCGGCGCGCCAGTTTCGCCAGCCCTTTCTGGCCCGTTTCATCGCCGACGCCCTCAGCGACGCCGGCATCTCGCCACACCGGCTGGAGCTGGAGCTCACCGAAAGCCTGCTGCTGGAAGACAGCGATGGCAACCGCAGCGTGCTGGCCGCGCTGGCCGGGATGGGCGTGCGCGTGGCCATCGACGACTTCGGCACCGGCCACTCTTCGCTGAGCTACCTGAAGCGCTTCGACATCGACACGCTGAAGATCGACCGCAGCTTCGTCAGCGAACTGCCGCACGACGCCGACGACGGCGCCATCGCCACCGCCATCGTGGCGATGGGCCACAGCCTGCACATGAAGGTGGTGGCCGAGGGCGTGGAGACACTGGAGCAGGCCGAGTTCCTGCACGGCCTGGGCTGCGACGAGATCCAGGGTTACCTCATCAGCCGCCCGCTGCCGGCCGCGCAGATGACGAGCTGGCTGGCGGAGCGGTCATCGCGCGATGGCGTCGGCAACGCGCCGCCAACCGGGCCGATGACGCTGTTCACGATGTTGGAGACACAACGCAGCGAAGAGACGCTCGACGGGCCGCGCTGAGTGGCGGGGGCAGGGGCCGTCTCTGCCTCGGGGGTCCGCCGGGGCCGCCTCCTAGAATCCCGCAATGAGCGATGACCATGGGGCCGTGCCCTCCCGCCTGCTGCAGGGCCTGAACCCGGAGCAACTGGCCGCAGTGATGCTGCCGGCGGTACCCGCGCTGATCCTGGCCGGCGCCGGCTCGGGCAAGACACGGGTACTCACCACACGCATCGCCTGGCTGCTGCAGACCGGCCAGGTCTCGCCCGGCGGCGTGCTGGCGGTGACCTTCACGAACAAGGCCGCCAAGGAGATGCTGACACGCCTGAGCGCGATGCTGCCGGTCGCCGTGCGCGGCATGTGGATAGGCACCTTCCATGGCCTGTGCAACCGCTTCCTGCGCGCGCACTGGAAGCTGGCCGGGCTGGCCCAGGGCTTCCAGATCCTCGACAGCAGCGATCAGCTCAGTGCGGTCAAGCGGGTCATCAAGGCCATGAACCTGGACGAAGAGCGTTTCGTGCCCAAGCAGGTGACGTGGTTCATCGCCGGACGCAAGGAAGAGGGTGAACGCCCGCGCGACGTCGAAGTGCGCGACGAGCAGACGCGCAAGCTGGTCGAGATCTACCAGGCCTACCAGGACCAGTGCGAACGCGAGGGCGTGGTCGACTTCGGCGAGCTCATGCTGCGCACCTACGAACTGCTGCGCGACAACGACCCGCTGCGTGAGCACTACCGCCGCCGCTTCAGCCACGTGCTGGTGGACGAGTTCCAGGACACCAACAAGCTGCAGTACGCGTGGCTGAAGATGTTTGCACCGCCCGGTGGCGCCGGCCAGAGCGTCATCGCGGTTGGCGACGACGACCAGAGCATCTACGCGTTCCGCGGCGCGCGGGTCGGCAACATGGCCGACTTCGAACGCGAGTACCGCGTGCCCCGCGTCATCAAGCTGGAGCAGAACTACCGCAGCACCAGCCACATCCTGGACGCTGCCAACGGCCTCATCGGCCACAACGCGCAGCGACTGGGCAAGAACCTGCGCACCGATGCCGGCGCCGGCGAGCCCGTGCGTGTCTACGAGAGCACGAGCGACTTCGCCGAGGCGCAGTGGCTGCTGGACGAACTGCAGCAACTGCACCGCAGCGGCATGCCGCGCAGCGAGATCGCGCTGCTCTACCGCAGCAACGCGCAAAGCCGCGTGCTGGAAAGCGCGCTCTTCAACGCCGGCGTGCCTTACCGCGTCTATGGCGGGCTGCGCTTCTTCGAGCGTGCCGAGGTCAAGCACGCGCTGGCCTACCTGCGCCTGCTGGAGAACGCCAATGACGACACGAGCTTCCTGCGCGTGGTGAACTTCCCGGCCCGTGGCATCGGCGCGCGCAGCATCGAGCAGCTGCAGGACGCGGCGAAGACCAGCGGCCGCAGCCTGGCGCAGAGCGTGGGCGCGGTGCCGGGCAAGGCGGGGCTGAACCTGCAGGCCTTCGTCGCGCTGGTCGACGGCATGCGTGCCGCGACGGCCGGGCTGACGCTGCGCGAGATCATCGAGCACATGCTGGCGCGCACCGGTCTGATCGAGTTCTACAAGACCGACAAGGAAGGCCAGGACCGCATCGAGAACCTGGAGGAACTGGTCAACGCCGCCGAGAGCTTCGTGACGCAGGAAGGCTTCGGCAAGGACGCCGTGGCGCTGCCGGTCGACGAGCAGGCTGCCGGCGACACCGCGCCCGACAGCGAGACGGGCGAGATCATGTCGCCGCTGGCCGCCTTCCTCACCCACGCCAGCCTGGAGGCCGGCGACAACCAGGCGCAGGCGGGCGCCGACGCCATCCAGCTGATGACGGTGCACGCCGCCAAGGGCCTGGAGTTCGACGCCGTGTTCATCACCGGCATCGAGGAAGGCCTGTTCCCGCACGAGCAGAGCCTGTCGGATGCCGACGGTGTCGAGGAAGAGCGCCGGCTGATGTACGTGGCCATCACGCGGGCCCGCAAGCGCCTGTACCTGAGCTTCAGCCAGACGCGCATGCTGCACGGCCAGACACGCTACAACGTCAAGAGCCGCTTCTTCGACGAGATTCCCGAGAACACGCTGAAGTGGATAACACCCAAACAGCAGGGCTTCGGCTCGGGTTATGCGCGTGAGTACCAGCAGGCCTGGCAGCGCGGCAGCGGCCTGTCCGGCATCGTCGGTGCCGGGCGGGTGGAAGCCGCGCCGCCGCCGCCGGCCTTCGTCGCGGCCTCGGCGGGCCAGGCCAGCGGGCTGCGGGTGGGCCAGACGGTGTTCCACACCAAGTTCGGCGAAGGCGTGGTCAGCACGCTCGAGGGCCGCGGTGCCGACGCCCGCGCGCAGGTGCACTTCGGCCGCCACGGCAGCAAGTGGCTGGCATTGGCGATCGCCAAGCTGACACCGGTCGACTGAGCGCCGGCGCGTCACGGGCCGTCATGGGTCGGTCACGCGAACGTCACGGCGCTTTCATGCGGCGCCTCTAGCGTGAAGGGAGTGACATCTTTCACTCCCAGCCCTTGAGGACCGCATGAACGCACGCGTTGACATCAACACCGAGTTTGTTGATCCCGATGACCTGGACAACAACCGTTCGTCCAATCCCCAGTTTGGCGAGGTACTGGCCGCCGGCCTGCAGCGCCGTGGCCTGCTGCGCGGCGGTGTCGCCGGCGCCCTGGGCGCCATGTTCGCCCCGCTGGCCTTGACGGCCTGCAGCGGTGGCGATGACGACATCGTCATGTCTCCCGTTGCGCCTCCCCCGGCCGCCCCGGCCCCCACCATCCTGGGCTTCTCGGCCGTGGCCAAGACCTCGGCCGACCGCAGCACGGTGCCCCCTGGCTACTCGGCGCGCACGCTGATCGCCTGCGGCGACCCGCTGGCCGCCGCCGTCCCCGCTTTCAAGAACGACGGCACGGACACCAATTACGACCAGCGCAGCGGCGACTGCCACGACGGCATCCAGTACTTCGGCCTCAGCGCCACGGGAACGCGCGACACCGCGAGCAGCAGCCGCGCCTTGCTGGCGATGAACCACGAGTACATCAACGCCACCTTCCTGCATGCCAGCGGCCCAGCGGCGCTGCCGCGTCCGGCCTCGCAAACCGACATCGAAGTGGCCTGCCACGGCGTCAGCGTGGTCGAAGTGGCCAAGGGCAGCAACGGCCAGTTCGGCTACGTGCAGGCCTCGCCCTTCAACCGCCGCATCACCGGCACGACCGAGATCCAGCTCTCGGGCCCGGCCCGCGGCAACCCGCTCTTCATCACCAAGTTCTCGCCCGACGGCACCAAGACGCGTGGCACGATGAACAACTGCGGCAACGGCACGACGCCCTGGGGCACGCTGCTGACGACCGAAGAGAACTGGAGCGGCTACTACTTCCGCGCCGCCGGCGACCAGGCCCTGCGCACGGCCAAGGCAAATGCCTCGTTCGCACGGTATGGCCGCAGCGTCACCGCCACGGCCGGCGCCGCCAGCCGCTACGGCTGGGAAACCTCGGGCGCCGACGACAAGTACGCGCGCTGGAACACCAGCGTGGTGGGCACCAGCACCGACGGCAGCGACGACTACCGCAACGAGTGGTTCACGCAGGGCTTCATGCTCGAGATCGACCCCTACAACGCGACCTCGGTGGTGAAGAAGCGCACCGCGCTGGGCCGCTTTGCCCATGAGAACGGCGCCTTCGGCCTGCCCCAGGTGGGCAAGCCGCTGGCCGTGTACATGGGCTGCGACTCGCAGAACGAGTACGTCTACAAGTATGTGTCTACCGCGCTCTGGTCTGCGGCCGATGCCACCGCGTCCAACCGCATCGCAACCGGTGACAAGTACCTCGATGACGGCAAGCTCTACGCCGCCAAGTTCAACGAAGACGGCACGGGGCAGTGGATCGAGCTGAACATCGCCAACGCCGCCATCATCGGCGCCGCCTTCGGCTTCAGCAGCCAGGCCGAGATGTATGTCCACACGCGCATCGCCGCTGACGCCGTGGGCGCGACGAAGATGGACCGTCCGGAGTGGGTGGACGTGCACCCGACCACGGGCGAGATCTATGTGACGATGACCAACAACTCGTCGCGCCGCGTCGTGCCCACCGGCACGCAGACCAAGGTGGACGCCGCCAACCCGCGTGCCTACGCGGACGTGCGCAGTGGCACGGCCACGCAGAGCGGCAATGTCAACGGCCACATCGTGCGCTTCAAGGAGGCGGCGCCCGAAGCCACCACCTTCAATTGGGACGTCTACCTCTTCGGCGCAGAAGCGGCGGCCGACCCGACGTTGATCAACCTCTCGGGTCTGACGAACGACCAGGACTTTTCCAGCCCCGACGGCCTGGTGTTCACCAAGAGCAGCGGCCTGTGCTGGATCCAGACCGACGACGGCGCCTACACCGATGTCACCAACTGCATGCTGGTGGCAGCGGTGCCGGGCGTGGTGGGCGATGGCGCGGCCATGACGCTGAACTACGGCGGCGGCAACACCGTCACCACGCGCATGGGCAAGAAGCCGACGGCAACGACGCTGAAGCGCTTCTACGTCGGCCCCTACGACTGCGAGGTGACGGGCCTGTGCGAGACACCCGACGGCAAGACCATCTTCGTCAACATCCAGCACCCGGGTGAAGGCACTTCGGCGGCCAATATCGCCGACGCGACGAAGTACACCAGCCAGTGGCCCAGCAACGAGGGCTACGGTGCGGGCAGGCGCCCGCGCTCGGCCACGGTGGTCATCACTAAGGACGACGGCGGCATGGTCGGCTTCGGCTGAACCGGGCCCTGTCAATGCAACAGGCACCCGCGAGGGTGCCTTTCTTCATGGCTGGCCGGTATCGACCGCGGACGGAGGTGGGCCGCCGCCGAAACTGTCGTTGAAGGTGAACAGCACCGACAGGTAGAACACAGCCGAGAATACCAACCCCGCCGGCACACCCAGCACGCCGGCGAGTTGCGGCACGCCGAGCACGGCAAAGACCACGGCGGCCACCACGCCGAAGAGCAGCAGCACGCCCATCCAGGCCACCATGTAAGCGAAGAAGGCGCCTCTGCTGCGCCACACCGCCACGGTGCTGCTGAACAAGGCTTGCTGAACCCCTTGGCCGCCCCAGTGCACCAGCGCCGGTGCGTGCCAGAAGGGCACGGAAAGCAGGGCGCCCAGCCCCAGGCCCAGCATCACCGCGGTGGTGACGCCCGGTTCGGCGAGCAGCGCGTCGATCTCGGGCTGCGCGGCTTCGCCCTTGGCCAGCAGGCGCTGCAGCCTGCCCCAGGCGCTGCCCGAAACGCCGTCCGCCAGTATCAGGATGCACATGGCCAGCACGCCGTAGATCACGCAAAGCGTGAGCAGCGAACGCCGGCGCGCCGGGTCGCCGCGCAGCGGTTCGATGAACTGCCGCGGGTGTACCTGCCCGTCGAGCAGCGCCGACTGCCCCGCGACCATGAAGCCCAGCGACAGGAGCGGTAGCGCCATCATCTGCAACACGCCACCCAGCAGCGGCAACAGTGAGACCACCATCGCGCCGAACAGGAACACGGCAAACAGCGCAGCGAAGGCCAGTGGCTTGCGCACGAAGAGACGGAAGGCGTCGCCGACCCAGCGCGGGCCGCGCGAAGCATCGACGGGCTTGAGCAGCAGTGGCATGGGTGGGCAGGGGCGCGAAAGGACCGATGGGCGTGGATGGGGCGTGCTCAGCGCGACGGGTGCCACGGTTGCACGATGCGGTGTTTCAGCAAACGCTCGAAGTGCGCCGGGTCCTTGGGCGTGAGCAGCGCGGACGCGCGTGGCAGATGCCAGTCCCAGAGGCGGCTGATCCAGAAACGCAGCGCCGCGGCGCGCAGCAGCGCGGGCAGGGCGCGCACCTCACCAGGGTTCAGCGCGCGCACGGCCTCGTAGGCGGCGACGAAGGCGTTGGCGCGGGGCTCGTCGAGCGCGCCGGTGTCGAGGTCACTGCACCAGTCGTTCAGGCATACGGCAATGTCGAAGAGCCAGGTGTCGGTGCCGGCGAAGTAGAAGTCGAAGAAGCCGCAGAGCCGATCCGGCCCGGCGGTGTCGTCGAACATCACGTTGTCGCGGAACAGATCGGCGTGGATGGGGCCGCGCGGCAGCGCCTGGCCGGCGGGCGAGGTCGCGACGTGCTGCTGGTAGGCCAGTTCCTCGCGCAGCAGCGTGGCTTCTTCGTCGGGCAGGTAGGGCAGCACGACAGGCACGGTTTCGGCCCACCAGGCCAGGCCACGCAGGTGCGGCTGTTGCAGCGGGAAATCGGCGCCGGCCAGGTGCATGCGCGCAAGCATGGCGCCCACCTGAGCGCAGTGGTCGGCGGCAGGGCGCAGGCGGTGGCTGCCGGGCAGGCGCGTCACCACGCTGGCAGGCTTGCCGGCCAGCATGTGCACCAGGCCGCCGTCGGCAGCGGGCTGCGGCGCCGGCACCGGGATACCGTGTGCCGCCAGATGCTGCATCAGCTGCAGGTAGTAGGGCAGCTGCTGGGCCGAGAGGCGCTCGAACAGCGTCAGCACCCACTGCCCGCGCACCGTCGTCGCGTAGTAGTTGGTGTTCTCGATGCCGGAGTGGATGCCCTGCAACGCCGTCAGGGCACCCAGGCCCAGGCGCTGGCAGAGGGCGTCGGCTTCGTCGAAGCCGACTTCGGTGTAGACCGCCATGGACGGGCGCGCTAGAAGTCGAACAGCCGCCAGGCCGCCTGGCCCGACGTGCCCCGGGGCTGCGAGCTGTCCTTGCCGCCGGGCGGCACGATGATCTCGTAGGACTTGCCGCCGACCTTGCTCTTGACCGTGACCCGCTGCAGCTGGCCACGCGCGTCGCGCACTTCCTCGATGCGCACCTGATCGTCCTCGATCACGCGCACGCCGGCGCCGCTGGCCGACGCGGGCGCGGTCGGCGCGCTGGCTGTCCGCACTGGCGCGGCGACGGCAGGTGGTGCAGGCATCGTGGCCAGTTGCGGTGGCGGCGGCACCGGCTGCGCGGCGGCCCAAGGGGCAGCGCACAAGAACGCAAGGCTGGCGGCGACGCCGCGACGGGGGTTCATTCGCCCAGATTCTACGCAGCGGCCGCACCGCAATCGGGCACGCCACAATGGCCGCATGAGTGAAAAGTTGATGCTTCTGGTGGACGGTTCCAGCTACCTCTACCGCGCCTACCACGCCATGCCGGACCTGCGTTCACCCGACGGTTTCCCTACCGGCGCTCTTCACGGCTTCGTGGCCATGATGAACTGGCTGCGCGAGCGCTACCCGGCCGAACATGCGGTGTGTGTCTTCGACGCCAAGGGCCGTACCTTCCGCGACGACTGGTACCCCGAGTACAAGGCCCAGCGTGCGCCCATGCCCGAGCCGCTGGCGCAGCAGATCCCGCCCATCCACGAGGTCGTGCGCCTGCTCGGCTGGCCGGTGCTGGAAGTGCCCGGCATCGAGGCCGACGACGCCATCGGCACGCTGGCCCGCGTGGCCGCCGAGAGCGGCCACCAGGTGATGATCAGCACCGGCGACAAGGACCTGGCGCAGTTGGTGACCGAGCGCGTGACGTTGATGAACACCATGGCCAAGCCGCCCGAGAAGCTGGACATCGAGGGCGTGAAGGCCAAGTTCGGCGTGCCGCCGGAGCGCATCGTCGACTACCTGACGCTGGTGGGCGACACGGTGGACAACGTGCCCGGCGTCGACAAGGTAGGCCCCAAGACCGCGGCGAAGTGGATCGCCGACTACGGCAGCCTTGACGGCGTGGTGGCCGCGGCCGACGGCATCAAGGGCGCCACCGGCGAGAACCTGCGCAAGGCGTTGGACTGGCTGCCCACCGGCCGCAAGCTGATCACCGTGCTGACCGACTGCGACCTTGCGGGCCACGTCGACGGCTGGCCCGGCCTGGACACGCTGGCGCTGCGTGAACCGGACAAGGCCGGGCTGCACGACTTCTACCAGCGGTACGGCTTCCGCACCTGGCTGCGTGAACTGGACACCGAGGGTGGTCGTGCCGTGGCCGCCGCAGCGGCCGGCGCCGATACCGGCGCGCGCGGCGAAGTCGGTGCACGCGCTGCCGCGGCGGCGGCCCTGCCGCGCGAGTACGAGACCGTCTTCACGTGGGCGCAGCTCGAGGCCTGGCTGGCCAGGCTCGACGCTGCCGCCCTGGTGGCCGTCGACACCGAGACCGACAGCCTCGACGGCATGCGCGCGCGCATCGTCGGCATCAGTTTTGCCGTCGAGCCCGGCCGCGCGGCCTACGTGCCGCTGGCCCACACCTACCCCGGCGCTCCCGATCAACTGCCGCTGGATGCGGTACTGGCGCGCCTACGGCCTTGGCTCGAAGACGCCACGAAGCCCAAGCTGGGCCAGAACATCAAGTACGACCTGCACGTCTTCGCCAACCACGGCATCACCGTGCAGGGCTACGTGCACGACACGATGTTGCAGAGCTACGTGCTGGAAGCGCACAAGCCGCACGGCCTCGAAAGCCTGGCCGAGCGCCACCTGGGACGCAAAGGCCTGAGCTACGAGGACCTGTGCGGCAAGGGTGTGAACCAGATCCCGTTCGCGCAGGTCGACATCGAGCGCGCCACCATCTACTCGGGCGAAGACAGCGAGATGACGCTGCACCTGCACCAGGCGCTGTGGCCCGAGGTGATGACCGATGGTGACGCTGCTTCGTCAGGGACACGCGGATTGCGCTACGTGTACGAGCGCATCGAGATGCCGGTCGCCGTAATCCTCGAACGCATCGAACGCCACGGCGTGCTCATCGACGCGGCCGTGCTGGCGCGCCAGAGCCAGGAACTCGCCGAGCGCATGGTGGCGCTGGAAGCCGAGGCCCACGGCATCGCCGGCCAGCCCTTCAACATGGGCAGCCCGAAGCAGATCGGCGACATCCTCTTCACCAAGCTGGGCCTGCCGGTGAAGAAGAAGACGGCCAGCGGCGCGCCGTCCACCGACGAGGAGGTGCTGGCCGAACTGGCGGCCGACTACCCGCTGCCGGCGAAGATCCTCGAACACCGCAGCCTGGCCAAGCTCAAGGGCACCTACACCGACAAGCTGCCGCTGATGGTCAATCCGCAGACGGGCCGTGTGCACACCAACTACGCGCAGGCGGTGGCGGTGACGGGGCGGTTGTCCAGCAACGACCCCAACCTGCAGAACATTCCCATCCGCACTCCCGAAGGCCGGCGCGTGCGCGAGGCCTTCATCGCCCCGCCGGGGCATGTGCTGATGAGCGCCGACTACTCGCAGATCGAACTGCGCATCATGGCCCACATCTCTGAAGACCCGGCGCTGCTGCGCGCCTTCGCCGAGGGCCTGGACGTGCACCGCGCCACCGCGTCGGAAGTGTTTGGCGTTCCTGTGGCCGAGGTCAGCAGCGAGCAGCGGCGCTACGCGAAGGTCATCAACTTCGGCCTCATCTACGGCATGGGCGCCTTCGGGCTGGCCAGCAACCTGGGCATCGAGCAGAAGGCGGCGAAGGACTACATCGATCGCTACTTCGCCCGCTTCGCCGGGGTGAAGCGCTACATGGACGAGACGCGCATCAGCGCCAAGGCCAAGGGCTATGTCGAGACCGTGTTCGGCCGTCGCCTGTGGCTGCCCGAGATCAACTCAGGCAACGGGCCACGCAAGGCGGGTGCCGAGCGCCAGGCCATCAACGCGCCGATGCAGGGCACGGCAGCCGACCTCATCAAGCTGGCGATGATCGCGGTGCAGCAGGCGCTGGACGAAGAAATGCGCGCCACGCGCATGGTGATGCAGGTGCACGACGAACTGGTGCTGGAAGTGCCCCAGGCCGAAATTGTCTGGGCGACGGAAGCCATCCCACGGCTGATGGCCGGCGTGGCGCAGCTGAAGGTGCCGTTGCTGGCCGAAGTGGGCGTCGGCCCGAACTGGGACCAAGCCCACTGAGCGTCTGCCTCCTCAGCGCAGCTGTGCGTGCGGGGGCTTGGCCCGCCGGTAGTTCCACCAGGGCAGGGCGCGTGTCATCGACAGCACCTCGCCCGCCTGCTGCACGCCGTAGCCCGGCAGCGTCTGCAGCGCCTGCGCCCAGGCCGGGCTGGCCAGCGTGGCGCGCAGGGCTTGCACCGCGGGCGTGTCCAGCGCCACCTTCAGGCACACGAGGAAGTAGTCCTCTTCGACCAGCGGCCTGAAGTCCAGCCCGAATTCGCGCGCCGCGGCTTCGATGCCCAGGCCGAGGTCGGCGCTGCCCGAGGCCACGGCCGCAGCCACGGCCACGTGCGTGTGTTCGACCTGGCGGTCGATGCCTTCGATCTGCCTCATGTCCAGCCCGGCCTCGGCCAGCAGGTGTTCCAGCAGCAGCCTCGTGCCCGAGCCCGGCTGGCGGTTCGCGAAGCGGCAGCGGCCCGCAGCCAGCGCGTGCAGCAGGCCGGTGTTGTCCAGGCCCTGCAATGTGTCTGCGCCTGCCGCGGCAGGGCGCAGCATCAGGCCCTGGCGGCGCCAGTGGCTGCCGATGAGCTTGTGCGTGCCCGGCCGCAGCAGCGGCCGCAGGTCGCGCGCGAACAGCGACGCCCCGCTGGCCAGCTTAGGCACGTGGAAGCCGGCAACGCTGCAGCGGCCGTCGTGCAGCGAGCGCAGCGCGTCTTCGCTGCCGGTGAAGCGCAGGCTGAGGTGCAGCGCGTGTTGCTGCTCGGCCAGGCCCTGCAGCCGCGGCAGCCCCAGGTCGTGGCTGGCCGCGATGTCCAGCAGCAGCAGGCTGGCGTCATCGGCCGCTGCGAAGACGCGGGCGAGTTCGGTGCGCAGCGCCTCGACGTGAGGCGTCATGCGTGTGCGGGCCCGACGCTCGGCCCACACCAGACGCTCGGCGAAGGGGGTCAGTCGCGCCGGCTGGCCCTTGGACCAGACCACCAGTGCGCTGCCCAGCACGGTTTCCCAATGCTTGAGCGCGCCCCAGACATGGCGGTAGGACTGCCCCAGCGCCTTTGCTGCGTGGCCGATGGAGCCTTCGGCCTGCAGCGCCGAGAGCAGGTCGAAGAGCGGGTTCTCGATCTGCGCGCCTTCCTGGCCGCGGGCCTCGAAGCTGTACTGCAGGTGGATTCCGCGCGGGGTCATGGGGTCACGAGGGCGTCGAAATGGAAACGCCCGCAGTGTCCCACTGCGGGCGTTCCAGGCTGCGGAAGGTGCGGATCAGCGCTGCGCGTTCGGGAAGAACAGCTGTTCTCCGCCGATCTTGTAGGCCGCGATGGCCGCCTGGCCGGCAGGTGCCACGATCCAGTCGGCGAAGGCCTGCGCAAGATCCTTCTTGACGTGCGGGTGCTTGGCCGGGTTCACGACCATCACCCCGTACTGGTTGAAGAGGCGCTGGTCACCTTCCACCAGCACCGCGAGTTCACCGCGGTTCTTGAAGTTGAGCCAGGTGCCGCGGTCGGCCAGCACGTAGGCGTTGCTGGAACTGGCGATGTTCAGTGCCGGCCCCATGCCGCAGCCGCATTCCTTGTAGCCGGCAGGCTTGGCGGCGGCGATGTCGATGCCGGCCGTCTTCCAGTAGCGCAGTTCGGCGGCATGCGTGCCGCTCTTGTCGCCGCGCGAGATGAAATCGCTGCCCTTGGTGGCCAGCTTCTGCAGCGCCGCGGCAATGTCCTTGCCGCGCGTGCCAGCCGGGTCGGCCTTGGGGCCGATGAGCACGAAGTCGTTGTACATCACGGGACGACGTTGCGTGCTGAAGCCCTCGGCGACGAACTTTTCCTCGGCCACCTGGTCGTGCACGAAGACGATGTCGGCGTCGCCGCGGCGGCCGGTGTCCAGCGCCTGCCCGGTGCCCACCGCAACCACGCGCACCGTGATGCCGGTGGCCTGCGTGAAAGTCGGCAGCAGCTGCGTGAACAGGCCCGACTGCTCGGTCGACGTGGTCGAGGCCATGACGATGAACTTGTCCTGCGCCAGCGCGGCAGGCGTGAAGGCGAGGGCGGCGCAGGCCAGGCCGGCGGCACCGGCGAAGGCGAGAAGATGGCGGCGGGAGAACATGGTGTTTGCAGGGGCGCATGGCGCGCCAGGATGGCGACCGCGCGATTGTTCGCGGCGGCGGGCCGCAACGCGATATGTCGGCGGCTGCATAGGCCGCCGCGTGCGGGTTCAGCCCTCACGCGCGAAATCGCTTTCAGCTCGGCGTGTAGCCCAGCCGCACGTAGATCGGCGCGAAGGCCTCGGCCTGCGTTACTTCCAGCAGCCGTTCGCGCGCCAGCTCCAGCATCGCGATGAAGGTCACCACCAGCACGGGTGTGCCGCGGGTGGTGTCGAAGAGCTCGTGGAATTCGACGAAGCGCCGGCCCTGAAGGCGGCGCAGCACGATGCTCATGTGCTCGCGCACGCTGAGCTGCTCGCGGCTGATGGTGTGGTGCTGGTTGAGCCTGGCGCGCTGCAGGATCTCGCGCCAGGCCTGGCGCAGATCGTCGGGGTTCACGTCGGGCCAGCGCGGCGCCAGGCTCTGCTCGATGTGCACCTGCGCGCGCAGGAAGTCGCGCCCCAGCTGCGGCAGCGCATCGAGCTTGGCCGCACCCAGCTTGATCTGCTCGTACTCCACCAGCCGGCGCACGAGTTCAGCGCGTGGGTCTTCGACTTCGCCACTCTCGGCCGACTTCCTCGGCGGCAACAGCATGCGGCTCTTGATCTCGATGAGCATCGCTGCCATCAGCAGGTATTCGCTGGCGAGTTCGAGGTTGTGCCGTCGGATCTGCTCGACGTAATCCAGGTACTGGCGCGTCACGCTGGCCAGCGGGATGTCGAGGATGTTGAAGTTCTGCCTGCGGATCAGGTAGAGCAGCAGGTCCAGCGGGCCCTCGAAGGCCTCGAGGAAGACCTCCAGCGCATCCGGCGGGATGTACAGGTCCGTCGGCATCCGGAACAGCGGCTCGCCGTACAGGCGGGCCACGGCCACCTGGTCCACCACGCCGGGTGAGGGGGCCACGGTCTCGGGCGCCAGTTCGGGCGCCAGCTCGGCGCTGCTCAAGCCTTGGTCTGGTAGACGTAGGGCTGCTGCGGCACCTGGGCCTCGCGCCACTCGGCCTGTTCGCTGCGGTCGAGGCTGCGATCCCAGAGCAGGGCGCGACCGGCACGCTGCTCGGCCTCCAGCGTCGGCTTCTTGGCCTTCAGCTCGTCGATGAAGTTCGTCACGTCGGACTTGTAGGGCTTCCAGAACAGGGGCATGGGGGGGGGCTCGACGTCGGCGGAGAACAGGGTAGGGGGGCGATTTTAGGCCCCGTCGCCCTAGGGTAAGACCTATCGGTGCTTGCGCGCGGTGTAGGCCTTGTTGTCAGAAACTCGTAAGCGCCAGGCAAAACAGTCACCGCAGCCAGCTCCGACTCCATGCTCACCTTTCTCAATCTTGTCCAACTCGTTTTGTACATCGCCTTGCTGGCTCTCGTCGGGCAGGGTGCGCTTTACGTGCTGGCGGGTCAGCGGCGCGAGAACAACGTCTTCTACAAGCTGTTGCAGGTGGTGGCCAAACCCTTCACCTGGGTGGTGCGCAAGATCACGCCCAAGCAGGTGGCGGACGCGCAGGTTCCCGTGGTCACCTTCTGCCTGCTGGCCGTCATTTACATGGTGGTCACCTTCGAACGTGCCGACCTCTGCGTGACGCAGGGCCTGGTCGGCCAACCCGGATGCCGTTGATGGACCTGGCCTACCAATTCGACAAGTGGCGCGCCATCGGCCTGCTGGTGCTGGGCCGAAAGGCTGCGGCGCGAACCATCTTCGGCGCCATGCTGCAGCGCTGGCCCGACGACGCCTACGTGCTGGCCAGTCGCGCGCATTTGCTCACCGAGGCGGGCCAGGTGCAGGCCGCGCTGGCCGATTCACGGCGCCTCGTCGTGCTGCGCGCCGACCATGCCGGCACCTGGTTCAACCACGGCTTCATGCTCGAGGCCGCCGGTGAACTGGCCGAAGCGGAAGCCGCCTTCCGTCAGGCCACCTCGCTGGGCCCCGAGCTGGATCGCGCCTGGTACGGCCTGGGCCTGGTGCTCATCCGCCTGCATCGCTACGACGAGGCCGTGGCAGCGCTGAAGAAGAACACCGAGCTGCAGCCGATGAGCCCCTACGGCTGGTACCAGCTGGCGCGGGTGCATGTCGACCGTGCGCAGCCCGACGAGGCCGTGAAGATCATCCGCCACCTCAAGGGTTTCGAACCCAAGGTGGCGGCGCAGCTCGAACGCGAAACCGGCCTGCTGGTCGGCAAGGTCGCGGCGTGAAGCTGCCTTCTTTTGCATCAAGGTTCCCTCCGCCGGCCCCACCGTCGGCACCGGTCCGCGCCATGGGAAGCGCGGCGAAGTCCCCGAGATGCCCTACCCCGGGCGCCCTTCCAACCGAGAGGTGACAACGATGAAGGTGAGCGAGAACCACCAGGCTTACTGGCGAAAGAACCTCAGGATCACATCGATCCTGCTGGCGATCTGGTTTGTGGTGACCTACGTCATGGCGTATTTCGCGCGTGACCTGGCCTTCAACTTCGCGGGCTGGCCCTTCAGCTTCTGGATGGCGGCCCAGGGTTCATTGGTGATCTACGTCGTGATCATCTGGTACTACGCGCACTACATGAACAAGCTCGACATCGAACACGGCGTGGCCGAGGAGGAATGACATGGCAGGCTTGAGCTTCGAACCCCAGTCCGGGGTCTCCAACAAGGAGGCCAACGAGGCCTTCAAGAAGGGCCTGAACAAGGTCTATGGCTGGTACACCGGAGGCTTCCTGACCTTCGTGATCATCCTGGGCATCGCCGAGCAGATGGGCCTGTCGCGTGCCGCGATCGGCATGGTCTTCCTGCTGGCCACCGTGGCGCTGTACGCCGGCATCGGCATCATGAGCCGCACCAGCGACGCCGCCGAGTACTACGTCGCCGGCCGCCGTGTGCCCGCGGTTTACAACGGCATGGCCACCGGAGCCGACTGGATGTCGGCCGCGTCCTTCATCGGCATGGCCGGCACGCTCTACCTCACCGGTTACGGCGGCCTGGCCTTCATCATGGGCTGGACGGGCGGCTACTGCCTGGTGGCGCTGTTCCTGGCGCCCTACCTGCGCAAGTTCGGGCAGTTCACCATCCCCGACTTCCTGGGCGCACGCTACGAAGGCAACCTGCCGCGCTTCATCGGCATCCTGGCCGCCATCCTGTGCTCCTTCACCTACGTGGTGGCGCAGATCTATGGTGTCGGCCTCATCACCACCCGCCTGTCGGGCCTGGCCTTCGAGATCGGCATCTTCGTCGGCCTCGGCGGTATCCTGGTCTGCTCGTTCCTGGGCGGCATGCGCGCGGTGACGTGGACGCAAGTGGCGCAGTACATCATCCTGATCATTGCCTACATGATCCCGGTGGTGTGGCTGGCCGTGAAGCAGACCGGCGTGCCCATCCCGCAGGCCGTCTACGGCTACCAGCTCGAGAAGGTCACGGCCCGCGAGCAGCAACTGATCGACGACCCGAAGGAAAAGGAAGTCATCGCCATCTTCAAGAAGCAGTCGGATGACCTGGCCGCCAAGTTGAAGGACGTGCCCGCAGCGCTGGCCGCCGACACGGCCGTCGCACAGGCCAAGGTGGCCGACCTGAAGGCCACCAACGCCCCCGTGGCCGACCTGCAGGCCGCCGAGAAGGCCCTGGCGGCGTTGCCCAAGGATGCCGACGCGGCCAAGAAGGCCTGGACGGCTGCGAAGGCTGGTGCCGATGGCCGCGCCAGGCCGCTGGCCGGCATGCCGCGCCACGCCCAGCAGTACGCGGGAGATCCGAACGGCGACGAGAAGGCACAGAAGACCTTCAACGAGAGCCGCCGCAACTTCATGGCGTTGGTGTTCTGCCTGATGGTGGGTACAGCCGCGCTGCCGCACATCCTGATGCGGTACTACACCACGCCGTCGGTGAAGGACGCACGCGCGTCGGTGACCTGGTCGCTGTTCTTCATCTTCCTGCTCTACTTCACGGCCCCGGCGCTGGCCGTCCTGGTCAAGTACGAGATCTTCACCACCTTGGTGGGCACGCCCTTCAATCAGCTGCCAGATTGGATATCAGCGTGGAACAAGGTCGACCCGGCATTGCTGTCCGTGACCGACGTCAACAAGGACGGCATCTTCCAACTGGGTGAGATGCGCATCGGTGGCGACATCATCGTGCTGGCCACGCCTGCCATCGGTGGCCTGCCCTATGTGGTGTCGGGCATGGTGGCCGCCGGTGGCCTGGCTGCTGCGCTGTCCACGGCCGACGGCCTGCTGCTGACCATCGCCAACGCGCTCTCGCACGACCTGTACTACAAGATGATCGACCCGAACGCGCCCACCGCGCGCCGCGTGATGATCTCGAAGATCCTGCTGCTGGTGGTGGCCCTGGCCGCGGCTTCGGTGGCGGCGCAGAAGCCGGCCGACATCCTGTTCCTGGTGTCGGCAGCCTTCTCGTTCGCGGCGGCGGCCTTCTTCCCGGCGCTGACCTTGGGCATCTTCTGGAAGCGCGCCAACAAGTGGGGTGCCTCGCTGGGCATGATCGCCGGCCTGGGCATCACCTTCTACTACATGGTGACGACGCAACCCTGGCTGCGCGGCGTGTTCGGCGTCACCTCGCCGATCGAGCTCTGGTGGGGCATCCTGCCGATCTCGGCCGGCCTCTTCGGCGTGCCGCTGGGCTTCGCGGTCATCATCATCGTGAGCCTGCTGACCAAGGCGCCTTCGGCTGAGACCCAGGAACTCGTGGAGCACGTGCGCTACCCGAACCTGAACACCTCGCGCGCCTGATCTTGCGCGCCTGACCTCACGCTCTTCGAGCGCCAGGGCCGCACCCGCAAGGGTGCGGCCCTTTTTCGTAGGCGGACGCGCAACGTGCCGCTTGATCCAGGTCAGGCGCGCCCGCTGCGCAACACGGCCCGGCGGTTCTAAGATGCCCGCCAACCCCTAGTCAGAGAAGACGCTGCATGTCTGAGAGCCCCTCTTTGCCCGACACCGCCCAGGCGCGTGCAATGCTGGCCGGCCAGGGTGCCGAACTGGCGCGCCATGCGCCTTTCTCGGCCATGACGCCTTCGCAAGTCAGCCAATTCATCGAAGCCGCGCAGCCGCGACGGTTCACGAGCGGCGCCGTGGTGCTGCAGCCGGCTGACGGGCCCGTGCAGGCGCTGCTGCTCGTGCGCGAAGGCAGCATCACCGGCAGCCATGGCTTGGCCGACACGGCCGGTCCCTTCGAGTACGTGGCCGGCGACCTGTTCCCGGTGGGGGCCGTGCTCGGCCAGCGCGCCGTCACCGCCACCTACACCGCCAACGACGACAGCCTGTGCCTGGCGCTGCCCGCCGCCGAAGTGCAGCGCCTGGCGGCGGCCAGCCCCGCCTTCGCCGACTTCCTGAACCGGCGCGTGATGGACTTCCTCGCGCTGTCCAAGCGTGCGTTGCAGCGCAGCGGCACGGCGCATGCACTCGACGCCCGTCTGTCCAGCCTGCCGCGCAAGCAGTCGCTGACCTGCAGCCCGGCGACGCCACTGGCGCAGGCGCTGGCAGCGATGCACGAGCGCGGCGTCGGTTCGGTGCTGGTGACCGACGACGCCGCGTCGCCGCTGGGCATCCTGACGCGGCACGACATCCTGGGCCGCGTGACCCTTCCGCAGCGCGCCTTGACCACGCCCATCGCCGAGGTCATGAGCACGCCCCTGCAGACGCTGACGACCGAGCATACGCTGCAGGACGCGGCGCTGGTCATGGCCCGGCACGGCATCCGTCACCTGCCGGTGACGGAAGGCGGGCGCGTGGTGAACATCGTCTCCGAGCGCGACCTGTTTGCACTGCAGCGGCTTTCGCTGAAGCAGCTGAGCACGCAGATTCGCGCCGCGCCCGACGTCGACACCCTGCGTCACCTGGCCGGCGAGATCCGCGCCCTGGCGCGCAACCTGCTCGGTCAGGGTGTGCAGGCGCGTCAGACCACCGAACTCATCAGCCACCTCAACGACGTGCTCACCGAGCGCCTGGTGCTGATGCTGGCGGCCCGCCGCGGCATGGACATGGGGCAGGCTTGCTGGCTGGCCTTCGGTTCCGAGGGCCGCGGTGAGCAGACGGTGGCCACCGACCAGGACAACGGCCTGGTGTTCGCGAGCCGCGACCCGGCCACCGACCGCCCGCAGTGGCTGGCGCTGGCGCGTGACGTCAACGAGGCGCTGGACGCCTGCGGCTACCCGCTGTGCAAGGGCCAGGTGATGGCCAGCAACCCCGAGTGCTGCCTGACGGCCGACGAGTGGCACGCGCGCTTTTCACACTGGATCGAGCACGGCGCGCCGGAAGACCTGCTCAAGGCCAGCATCTACTTCGACCTGCGCCCGCTGTGCGGCAACGCAGCCCTGGCACAGGCACTGCAGGCCATGCCCGCCCGAGAGGCCGCCCGGGTGCCGCGCTTCCTGAAGCAATTGGCCGGCAACACGCTGCGTTACCGCGTGCCGCTGAACTGGCGCGGCGCGTTCGAGACACAGACGGTGGACGGCCGCGAAATGCTCGACCTGAAGCTGCACGGCACGGCCATCTTCGTCGATGCCGCGCGCCTGTTTGCACTCGCCCAGGGCCTGCCGGTGCTTGGCACGCGGGCCCGGCTGGAAGCGGCGGCGCCCGGCATGCGGGTCGCAGCCCGCGAGGGCGAGGCCTGGGTCAGCGCGTTCGAGTTCCTGCAGGGCTTGCGGCTGCGGGTGCAGGTGGCCGAAGACGGCGAAGGCGCGGCGCCTGCCGGCAACCCCAACATGATCGAGGTGGCCACGCTCGACGACATCGAGCGCAGCATCCTGAAGGAGGCGATGCGCGTTGCGCGGCGGCTGCTGCAGCGCGTCGAGCTCGACTACGGGCGCTGAGGCTGCGCGTGAGGGTCCGGAAGGACCCGAACGGCTGCCGAAGGCCGAGCGGCGATTTCACGCCGCGAGGCTGAGGCCCGCTCGCGCCCGACGCGACCGACCCGGACGCGCCAGAATCGCGTGGCAGCCGGGGACAAACAGCATGGCCATCACGCAGGCGATACAGCGACGCGGTTTCCGCAAGTGGTACGAGCGCGAACTGCTCGTGGGTCATTCCCACCTCGTGCTGCTGCTGCTGAGCGCAGTGACGCTGTTGGGCGGCATGGAGGCCTTCACGCAGCCCGATGGCCAGCGCTGGCTGATGGGCGCCTGCGTCGTCGTGGCCGCCGCCATCGGGCTGTGGGCGCTACGCCGCTACCTCTTTCTGCTGACGCGTGCCGAGCACATCGCCAACCAGGCCGTCTGCGCGCAGTGCCAGGCCTACGGCCGCTGGGCGGTGGAGCCACGGGCGGGGCAGCCACGGGCGGCCGATGGCATGGCCTCGGACGATGGCGAGGCGGCGCGCATGCAGGTGTGTTGCCGCGGCTGCGGCTTTCGCTGGCAGATCGAGTGGTAGACGCCGCGCCGCTGCCGGTGTTCAGCGTTCGGTGGCGCCGTCGAGTGCGGCCGATACCGTCGGCACGATCTGGTCGGCGCCCAGCACGGCCTCGAAGCCGCTGCGCCGCATCAGGCTGAGCGGCTGCTCGTTGACGTTGGCCAGCACCAGCGCGATGCCCTGGCGCTGCAGCGTGCGGTGCATCTGCTCCAGTGCGTCGAGGCCAGAGGTGTCCATCAGCACCAGGCGATGCATGTCCAGCACCACGGCGCGCGTGCCGGCGGGCAGCTCGTCGGGCAGCGCCTCGATCTTGCCGACGGCACCGAAGAAGAGCGAACCGTAGAGGTCGAATGCCGCCACCCCCGGCGGCAGTTCGCTAGCGTCCTTGGGCAGGTGCGGCTTGACGCTGAACAGCGTGCCCATGCGCCAGATGAAGAACACGCAGCTCAGCACCAGCCCCACCTCCACCGCCACCGTGAGGTCGAAGACGATAGTCAGCGTGAAGGTGCCCAGCATCAGCGTGCGGTAGCCGCCCGAGAAGCGGCGCAGGCGCCCGAACTGGTGGCCCTCGAACATGTTCCAGGCCACGAACATCAGGATGCCGGCCAGCGCGGCCAGCGGCACCAGCGAAGCCAGTGGCGCCGCGGCCAGCAGGATGGCCAGCAGCGTGATCGCGTGCACGATGCCCGACACCGGGCTGGCCGCGCCGGCGCGCACGTTGGTCACCGTGCGCGCGATGGTGCCGGTGGCCGGGATGCCGCCGAAGAAGGGGGTGATCACGTTGGCCACGCCCTGCGCCATCAGTTCCTGGTTGGGGTCGTGGCGCTTGAAGTCGGTGATGTTGTCGGCCACGCGTGCGCACAGCAGGCTTTCGATGGCGCCCAGCAGTGCAATCGTGATGGTGGGGATGATGAGCTGCTGCGCCGTGGCCCAGCTCACCGGTGGCAGGTCGAAGCTAGGCAGGCCGCGCGGCAGTTCACCGAAGCGCGAGCCTATGGTTTCCACCGGCAGCTTGAACCACCAGACCACGGCGGTGAGCGTGACCAGCGCAACGATGGGTGCCGGCAGGTGCGAGGCCAGGCGCACCGGCCGCACGGCCAGCGCCTTCGCCGGCAGCAACTTTCCGGGCGCGAAGAGCCGGGGCCACAAGGCCAGCCCGGCGATGCAGGCCACGCCGATGGCGAAGGCCCAGGGGTTGAAGCTGCCGATGTGGCCACCCAGCGTCGCCAGTTGAGCGAAGAACTCGCCGGGCATCTTCGCGATGTCCAGGCCCATCAGGTCGCGCAGTTGCGACAGCGCAATGAGCACCGCGATGCCGTTGGTGAAGCCGATGACGATGGACACCGGGATGTAGCGGATCAACGCTCCCAGCCTGAACAGGCCCAGAACGAACATCAGCATGCCCGCCAGCACGGTGGCCACCAGCAGGTTGGTGAAGCCGTAGCGCTCGACGATACCGTAGACGATGACGATGAAGGCGCCCGCCGGCCCACCGATCTGCACCTGGCTGCCGCCCAGGGCGCTGATCAGGAAGCCGGCGACGATGGCCGTGACGAGCCCCTGCTCGGGCTTCACGCCCGAAGCGATGCCGAAAGCCAGCGCCAGCGGAAGCGCGACGATGCCCACCGTGATGCCGGCGCCCAGGTCGGCCAGGAAGCGCGCCTTGTCGTAGCCTTTCAGCGTGTCGAGCAGGCGGGGGCGGAAGGGGTGTAGCTGGGTGCGCAGCACGGGGCTTATTGTCCCCCCTTCAAGCCTGTGCCCGGCTGACGGCAGCCGAGTTGCCGGCGCTCCGTCTCATTACGGTCGACTTGCGCTCAGCGCACCCGCATCCCCGGCGCTGCACCCGGGAAGGGCTCCAGCACGAACACGCCCGGGTTGGCCTTCTCGTCGGCGTGGCTGGCAGCCAGCACCATGCCTTCGCTGATGCCGAACTTCATCTTGCGCGGCGCCAGGTTGGCCACCATCACGGTCAGCTTGCCGGTGAGCTGTTCGGGCGCGACGTTCATTGCGATGCCGCTGAAGACGTTGCGCAGCCGCCCTTCGCCGGCGTCCAGCGTCAGTCGCAGCAGCTTGGTGCTGCCGTCCACGGCTTCGGCCTTGACGATCTTCGCGATGCGCAGGTCGACCTTGGTGAAGTCGGCGATGCCGATCTCCGGCGCGAGTTCTTCGCCGCCAGGCGGCAGCGCCGCGGGCGGCGGCTCGAACAGCGCATCGAGCTGCTTGGGGTCCACGCGCTGCATCAGGTGCTTGTACTCACCGATGACATGGTGGCCGAGCGAGCGCTGCGCGTCGGCCCACTGCAGGGGCGGCACCTGCAGAAAGGCTTCGACCTGCGCGGCCAGCGCTGGCAGCACGGGCTTGAGGTAGATGGTCAGCACGCGGAAGGCCTCGATGCAGACGCTGCAGACGTCGTGCAGCGCGGCGTCCATGCCTTCGGTCTTCGCCAGTTCCCAGGGCTTGTGACGATCGACGTATTCGTTCACGCGATCGGCGAGCAGCATCACCTCGCGCAGTGCCTTGCCGTACTCGCGCTCGTCCAGGTGCGTGCAGACGGTGGCGCTGTGCGCGCGCAGGCCGTCGAGCAGCACGCGGCCCTCGACGCCCACGTCGGCGCTGAGCCTGCCGCCGAAACGCCTGTGCAGGAAGCCCGCGGCGCGGCTGGCGATGTTGATGTACTTGCCCACCAGGTCGCTGTTGACGCGGGCGATGAAGTCATCGGGGTTGAAGTCGATGTCCTCGACGCGCGCGTTCAGCTTGGCCGCGATGTAGTAGCGCAGCCACTCGGCGTTCATGCCGAGCTCCAGGTACTTCAGCGGGCTGATGCCGGTGCCGCGGCTCTTGCTCATCTTCTCGCCGTTGTTCACGGTCAGGAAGCCGTGCACGTAGATGCGGTCGGGCACCTTGCGGCCGCTGAACTTCAGTGTCGCCGGCCAGAACAGCGTGTGGAAGGTGACGATGTCCTTGCCGATGAAGTGAATCTGCTCGGTGGTCGGGTCGGCGAGGTAGGCGTCCATGTCCAGCCCCAGCCTGCCGAACAGGTTCTTCAGCGACGCCAGGTAGCCGATGGGCGCGTCGAGCCAGACGTAGAAGTACTTGCCCGGCGCGTCGGGGATCTCGATGCCGAAGTAGGGCGCGTCGCGGCTGATGTCCCAGTCACCCAGGCCCACCTTGCCGTCCTCGCCACGCTTGAACCACTCGCGCACCTTGTTCGCCACCTCGGGCTGCAGGCGGCCGTCCTGGGTCCAGCTTTCCAGGAACTCGACGCAGCGGGGATCGCTCAGCTTGAAGAAGAAGTGCTCGGAACTGCGCAAGACCGGGGTGGCGCCGGTCAGCGCCGAGACCGGGTTCTTCAGGTCGGTGGGCGCGTAGACGGCGCCGCAGACCTCGCAGTTGTCGCCGTACTGGTCCTGCGCGCCGCAGTTGGGGCACTCGCCCTTGATGAAGCGGTCGGGCAGGAACATGCCCTTCTGCGGGTCGAAGAACTGCTCGACTTCGCGCACGGCGATGAGTTCGTTCTTGCGCAGCGCGCGGTAGATGTCCTGCGCGAGTTGATGGTTCTCGGGCGCGTCGGTGCTGTGCCAGTTGTCGAAGGCGATGTGGAAGCCGTCGAGGTATTGCTTGCGGCCGGCGGCGATGCCGGCGACGAAGGCCTGCGGCGTCAGGCCGGCCTTCTCGGCCGCGATCATGATCGGCGCGCCATGGGCGTCGTCGGCGCAGACGAAGTGCACCTCGTGGCCCAGCATGCGCTGCAGCCGCACCCAGGTGTCGGCCTGGATGTACTCCATCACGTGGCCGATGTGGAAGGGGCCGTTGGCGTAGGGCAGGGCGGTGGTGACGAAGAGCTTGCGGGTCATGCGGCGATTCTAGGAGGCCCGACCCGTTCGCCTCCGGCTCGGGGGCGACGCGGGCGACCCTGGTGGCGTCCCGGCCACGGGGCAGCCTTTAGACTCTCCGGCTCTTCCATCCGCTACCGGAGCCCTCTGCCGCCATGTCCACCGCCGTCACCGAAAGCGCGCTGCTCGACGCGCTGAAGACCGTCACCGACCCGAACACCGGCAAGGACTTCGTCAGCACCAAGGCGCTGAAGAACCTGCGCATCGAAGGCGGCGACGTCGCCTTCTCGGTCGAGCTGGGCTACCCCGGCAAGAGCCAGCATGCGGCGTTGCGCAAGGCGCTGATCGCCGCGGCGCGCGGCGTGGCGGGCGTGCAGAACGTCAGCGTCGAGATCACCACGCGCATCGTCAGCCACGCCGTGCAGCGCGGCGTGCAGCTGCTGCCGCGGGTGAAGAACGTCATTGCCGTGGCCTCGGGCAAGGGCGGCGTGGGCAAGAGCACCACCACCGTGAACCTGGCGCTGGCGCTGGCCGCCGAAGGTGCCAGCGTGGGCATCCTCGACGCCGACATCTACGGCCCCAGCCAGCCCATGATGATGGGCATCAGCGGCCGCCCCGAAAGTGCCGACGGCAAGAGCATCGAACCGATGGAGAACTACGGCGTTCAGGTCATGAGCATCGGCTTCCTGATCGAGCCCGACCAGGCCATGATCTGGCGCGGCCCGATGGCTACGCAGGCGCTCGACCAGTTGCTGAACCAGACGCAGTGGCGCGACCTGGACTACCTGCTCATCGACATGCCGCCGGGCACCGGCGACATCGCGCTCACGCTCAGCCAGCGTGTGCCGCTCACCGGCGCCATCATCGTCACCACGCCGCAGGACATCGCGCTGCTCGACGCCAAGAAGGGCCTGAAGATGTTCGAGAAGGTGGGCGTGCCCATTCTCGGCATCGTCGAGAACATGGCGGTCTACTGCTGCCCGAACTGCGGCCACGCCGAGCACATCTTCGGCGCCGACGGCGGCCGCAAGATGGCGACGGAATACGGCGTCGACTACCTCGGCGGCCTGCCGCTGACGATGGCCATCCGCGAACAGGCCGACGCCGGCCGCCCGACCGTGGTGGCCGACCCCGAAGGCGAGGTCGCCGGCATCTACAAGGCCGTGGCGCGCCAGGTGGCGGTCAAGGTTGCTGCCAAGGCGAAGGACTTCTCGTCGAAGTTCCCGACCATCACGGTGTCCAAGGGCACCTGAGCCCGACGCGGGCCAGGCCCCGAGCAGAGCGGCCGCCTTCGGGCGGCCGTTGTCGTTTTCTGGCGTCGAGCTTCGGTCATGGCGATAGAGGTTCTATATCGAAGGCATTTCATCAATCAAACCCGCAAATGCTGCAGCGCAACCAGAATCCACTTCGTCAACAGTTTCTTCCCTCGCCTCTTCAACCCATACGGAGCCCACTCATGTCCCTGATCAACACGCAAGTCCAACCCTTCAAGACGCAAGCCTTCCACAACGGCAAGTTCATCGAAGTCACCGAGCAGAGCCTCAAGGGCCAGTGGTCGGTGCTGATCTTCATGCCCGCCGCCTTCACCTTCAACTGCCCGACCGAGATCGAGGACGCGGCCGACAACTACGCCGAGTTCCAGAAGCTCGAGACGCAGGTCTACATCGTCACCACCGACACGCACTTCTCGCACAAGGTGTGGCACGAGACCAGCCCGGCCGTCGGCAAGGCCAGGTTCCCGCTGGTGGGTGACCCCACGCACACGCTGACCAACGCCTTCGGCGTGCACATCCAGGAAGAAGGCCTGGCGCTGCGCGGCACCTTCGTCGTCAATCCCGACGGCATCATCAAGACGATGGAAGTGCATTCCAACGAGATCGCCCGCGACGTCAAGGAAACGCTGCGCAAGCTGAAGGCGGCCCAGTACACCGCCAAGCACCCCGGCCAGGTGTGCCCGGCCAAGTGGAACGAAGGTGCCAAGACGCTGACGCCTTCGCTTGACCTGGTGGGAAAGATCTAAGGATCACCCGCCACCTGGCGCGCAGCGGCGCCAGGCCCTGCCTCTCACGACAAGACCCTCGGGCCTTGTCGACAGCGCCCCGATGCGGGCCTTGTCGACCGGGCCTGAACGCCCACGCCTATCGAAGGAGATCGCCATGCTCGACAGCACCATCCAGGCCCAGCTCAAGGCCTACCTCGAACGCCTGCAGCAGCCCATCGAACTCGTCGCCAGCCTCGACGACCGTCCGGCCTCGGCCGAGATGCGCGAACTGCTGACCGAGATCGGCGCCCTGAACGACAAGGTCAGCGTGCGTTTCGACGGCAGCGATGCGCGCCGGCCGTCGTTCAACATCAGCCGCGTCGGCGCCGACATGGGCGTGCGCTTCGCCGCCATCCCGATGGGCCACGAGTTCACCTCGCTGGTGCTGGCGCTGCTGCAGGCCGGCGGCCACCCGCCCAAGGTCGAGGCCGAGGTCATCGAGCAGATCAAGGCACTGGAAGGCGACTTCGTCTTCGAGACCTACATGAGCCTGACCTGCCACAACTGCCCTGACGTGGTGCAGGCGCTGAACCTGATGGCCGTGCTGAACCCGCGCATCAAGCATGTCGCCATCGACGGCGGCCTGTTTCAGGGCGAGGTCGAAGAGCGCCAGATCATGGCCGTGCCGTCGATCTTCCTGAACGGCAAGCCCTTCGGCAACGGCCGCATGGAAATCGCCGACATCCTGAAGAAGGTGGACACCGGCAGCGCTGCACGCGACGCCGCAAAGTTGGGCACCAAGGACCTGTTCGACGTGCTGATCGTCGGTGGCGGCCCCGCCGGCGCGGCGGCGGCCGTGTACGCGGCGCGCAAGGGCATCAAGACCGGCATCGTGGCCGAACGTTTCGGCGGCCAGACGCTCGATACCCTGGGCATCGAGAACTACATTTCGGTGCTGGAGACGCAGGGCCCCAAGTTTGCTGCGGCGCTGGAAGCGCATGCCCGTGCCTACGACGTCGACATCATGAATGGCCAGCGCGTGACCGCGCTGGAGCCGGCCGCGCAGCAGGGCGGCGCGATCCGCGTGACGCTGGAGAACGGGGCAGTGCTCAGGGGCCGCAGCGTCATCCTGTCGACCGGCGCGCGCTGGAAGAACGTCAACGTGCCCGGTGAGGCCGAGTACCGCAACAAGGGCGTGGCCTACTGCCCGCACTGCGACGGCCCGCTGTTCAAGGGCAAGAAGGTGGCCGTCATCGGCGGCGGCAATTCGGGCGTCGAAGCCGCCATCGACCTGGCCGGTGTCGTCGAACACGTCACCGTGGTCGAATTCGCCGATCAACTCAAGGCCGATGCGGTGCTGGTAAACAAGCTCAAGAGCCTGCCCAACGTCGATATCTACACCAACGCCCAGACCACCGAGATCACCGGCGACGGCCACAAGGTCGACGGCCTGGTGTTCAAGAGCCGCACAGACGGCAGTGAACACCGCCTGCCGCTAGCGGGGGTGTTCGTGCAGATCGGCCTCGTGCCCAACACCGAGTTCCTGAAGGGCACGGTCGAACTCAGCAAGTACGGCGAGATCATCGTCGACGCCAAGGGCGCGACCAGCCTGCCCGGCGTGTTCGCCGCGGGCGATGCGACTACGGTGCCGTTCAAGCAGATCATCATCGCCGCCGGTGACGGCGCGAAGGCGGCGCTGTCGGCCTTCGACCACCTGATCCGCACGCCCGTCGCGGCTTGACGCGCAGGCTCCGGCAACCGCGGTCGCCGCGGGGGTAAGGGTCAACCGCAGCCGCGCCGCGGCGTGGCTGCATTACCCTCGCCGGCGTGAGCCGGAACGCCATTCCCATCGTGCCTGCGTCGCTGCCCGCGCAGGCGCCCGCCGAGGCGAACGAGGCGCTGCGCCAGCGCAGACGCCGGGCGCCCAAGGGCCGGCAGGTCGACCCTGCGACGCTGGCCGAGTTGCAGGCCTGGCTCGGGGCCGAGCCGCCGCCGCGTGACCACCTCATCGAGGCGCTGCATGTCGTCAACGACCGCCTGGGCGCGCTGCCCGCGCCGCACCTGGTGGCGTTGGCGCACTGGATGCGGCTGGCGATGGCCGAGGTCTACGAAGTGGCGAGCTTCTATCACCACTTCGAGGTGTTGAGGGAAGACGAACACGGCCTGCTGCCACCGCCGGCCGCATTGACCGTGCGTGTCTGCGACGGTCTGCCCTGTGAAATGGGTGGCGCCCACGAGCTGCTGGCGCGACTGCCCGCGCTGCTGGGCCGCGAGGTGCGCGTGATCAGCGCGCCCTGTGTCGGCCGCTGTGCTGCCGCGCCGGTGGTCGTGGTGCACCAGCACCCGGTGGAACGGGCGACAACCGACCGCGTGCAGGCCGCTGTGCAGGATGGTCACCGTGCATGCCCCTTGCCGCAGCCCACCGGCCACGCCGCCTACCGCGCGCAGGGCGGCTACAGGCTGTGGCAGGACTGCGTAGCCGGCTGCCGCAATGCCGACGGGGTGATTGCCGAACTGGAGCACGCCGGCCTGCGTGGCCTGGGGGGCGCGGGCTTTCCCGCCGGACGCAAGTGGCGCGCGGTGCGCGCCAGCCCGGCCCGCGGCTGCTGGCCGTGAACATCGACGAAGGGGAGCCCGGCACCTTCAAGGACCGGCACTTCCTCGAGACCGATCCGCACCGCTTCATCGAAGGTCTGCTGATCGCGTGCTGGGCCGTGGGCATCGAGGCCGCCTACCTCTACCTGCGCGACGAGTACCACGGTTGCCGCGCGATGCTGCAGGCCGAACTGGCGCTGCTGAAGGTCGCGCCCGGCCTGCCGCCGCTGCCGCGCATCGAACTGCGTCGCGGCGCCGGCGCCTACATCTGCGGCGAAGAGTCGGCCATGATCGAGTCGATCGAAGGCAAACGCGGCCTGCCGCGCCTGCGACCGCCCTATGTCGCCGAGGTCGGCCTCTTCGGCCGGCCGACGCTGGTGCACAACCTGGAAACGCTGCACTGGGTGCGCGACATCGTCGAAGGTGGCGCGGCGGCCTACGCAGCGCGCGGGCGCCGAGGTCGCAGCGGGCTGCGCAGCTTTTCGGTCAGCGGGCGCGTGAAGCAGCCGGGGTTGAAGCGCGCGCCCGCGGGGATCACGCTGCGCGAGCTGGTCGACGAGTTCTGCGGCGGCATGGCGGAAGGCCACGCGCTCTACGGTTACCTGCCGGGCGGCGCCTCAGGCGGCATCCTGCCGGCCAGCCTGGCCGATGTGCCGCTGGACTTCGACACGCTGCAGCCCCATGGCGCCTTCATCGGCTCGGCGGCGGTGATCGTGTTGTCGCAGCACGACCGCGCGGTGGACGCCGCCCGCAACGTGATGCGCTTCTTCGTGCACGAGAGCTGCGGCCAGTGCACGCCCTGCCGCGTGGGCACGGCCAAGGCCGCCGCGCTGATGGCCGCGCCGCGCTGGGACGCGCCGCTGCTGGGCGAACTGTCGCAGGTGATGCGCGACGCCTCGATCTGCGGCCTGGGCCAGGCCGCGCCGAACGCTTTCGACAGCGTGCTGCGCCACTTTCCGCACGAGGTGTCGAGCGGGGAGGGCGCATGAAGGCGCGTGACCGCAGCGTGGCCGTCGGCGAGCCCGTCGACTTCGTGCTCGACGGCCAGCCCGTCAGCGCGCGGCCCGGCGAGAGCCTGCTGCAGGTGGCGTTGCGCCACGGCGTCGAGATCCCGCGCCTGTGCTGGAGCGAGAACCTCACCCCCGCCGGCAACTGCCGCGCCTGCATGGTGGAAGTGGCAGGCGAACGGGTGCTGGCCGCCAGCTGCTGTCGCCTGCCCACCGCGGGCCTGCAGGTGCAGACCGCCAGCCCGCGCGCACGCGCCGCGCAGAGGCTGGTGCTGGAACTGCTGCAGAGCGACCTGCCACCGCCCGGCGCGCCGGCGCTGACCTTGCGCCACGAGGTGCACGACTGGGCCGCCAGTCTGGGCGTCGGCGCGTCACGGTTCCCGGCGCGCACGAGCGTGCGCGCCGATCTCTCGCACCCTGCCATCGCGGTGAACATGGACGCCTGCATCCAGTGCACCCGCTGCCTGCGCGCCTGCCGTGGTGAGCAGGCCAACGACGTCATCGGCCTGGCCGGCCGCGGCGAACACGCACAGATCGTCTTCGACCTCGGTGATGCGCTGGCCGCCAGCACCTGCGTGGCCTGCGGCGAATGCGTGCAGGCCTGCCCGACGGGTGCGCTGTCGCCGGCGTTGCAGGTGCCGCTGACGGCGCCCGACCGGCAGGTGGACAGCCTCTGCCCCTATTGCGGTGTCGGCTGCCAGGTGACCTACCACGTCAAGGACGACGCCATCGTCTTCGTCGAGGGCCGCGACGGCCCGGCCAACCATGGCCGGCTGTGCGTGAAGGGCCGCTACGGTTTCGACTACGCGCGCCACCCGCAGCGCCTGACCGTGCCGCTGATCCGCCGCGACGATGCGCCCAAGGACCCGCTGGCGTCCACCGACCCTGCCGTCGCGCGCCAGTACTTCCGCGAAGCCACATGGGACGAAGCGCTGACCTTGGCCGGTGGCACGCTGCGCCGCCTGCGCGACACGCACGGCCCGCGTGCACTGGCCGGCTTCGGCTCCGCCAAGGGCAGCAACGAAGAGGCTTACCTCTTCCAGAAGCTCGTGCGGCTGGGTTTCGGCAGCAACAACGTCGACCACTGCACGCGCCTGTGCCATGCGTCCAGCGTGGCCGCGCTGCTCGAAGGCATCGGTTCCGGCGCCGTGAGCAACCCGGTGCAGGACGTGGCGCTGGCCGGGGTGGTCATCGTCATCGGCGCCAACCCGGTGGTGAACCACCCCGTGGCCGCGAGCTGGATCAAGAACGCGCAGCGCCGCGGCACGCAGCTCGTCGTCATCGACCCGCGGCGCAGCGACCTGGCGCGCCACGCACAGCACGCGCTGCACTTCAAGCCGGGCAGCGACGTGGCGCTGCTGAATTCGATGATGCATGTCATCGTCAGCGAAGGCCTGGTGAATGCGGACTTCATCGCCGCGCGTACCACCGGCTACGAAGCGCTGGCCGCCAACGTGCTGGCCTATAGCCCCGAGGCGATGGCCCAGCACACCGGCATCGAGCCGGGCACGGTGCGCACCGTGGCGCGGCTCTATGCCACCAGCCGCGCGTCGATGATCCTGTGGGGCATGGGCATCAGCCAGCACGTGCACGGCACGGACAACGCACGCTGCCTGATCGCGCTGGCGCTGATGACGGGCCAGATCGGCCGCCCCGGCACCGGTCTGCACCCGCTGCGCGGGCAGAACAACGTGCAGGGGGCGTCGGACGCCGGGCTGATCCCGATGATGTACCCCGACTACCAGCACGTCGACGACCCGGCGGCACGTGCGCGCGTGGCCGCGGCCTGGGGTGTGTCGCCGGATCGACTGGACCCGGACAAGGGCCTGACGGTGGTGGAGGTGATGCGCGCAATCAAGAGCGGTGAAGTGCGCGCCATGCTGGTGATGGGCGAGAACCCGGCGATGAGCGACCCCGACGTCGGTCATGCGCGCGAGTCTCTGGCTGCACTCGACATGCTGGTGGTGCAGGACATCTTCCTCACCGAGACCGCGGCGCTGGCCGACGTGGTGCTGCCGGCCAGTGCCTTCGCCGAGAAGACCGGCAGCTTCACCAACACCGACCGAACCGTGCAGCTGGGCCGCCGGGCTCTGGGCCTGCCCGGGCAGGCGCGGCAGGACCTGTGGATCCTCTCCGCGCTGGCCGCTGAACTGGGCCTGGACTGGGCGCATTACGGCGCCACGCCCACCGACTGCGACGTCGCGGCCTCCGCGGTCTTCATGGAGATGCGCCACGTGATGCACAACATCGCTGGCATCACTTGGGCGCGCCTGCAGGCCGAGGGCGCGGTGACCTATCCCTGCGAGCACGAGGACGACCCGGGCGAGCGGGTCGTCTTCACCGACCACTTCCCCACCGCCGACGGCCGCGCGCGCTTCGTGCCGGCCGACCCCTTGCCGCCCGACGAGCGGCCCGACGCCGACTACCCCTTCGTGCTCATCACCGGTCGCCAGCTCGAGCACTGGCACACCGGCAGCATGACGCGCCGTGCCGGCGTTTTGGCGGCGCTGGAACCCGACCCGGTGGCGCTGGTGCATCCTGCGGACCTGCAGCGCCTGGGCATGGCCCCTGGCGACCTGATGACGGTGGCTTCACGCCGTGGCCAGGTCAGCCTGTACGCACGCGCCGACGAGGGCACGCCCCCGGGCAGCGTCTTCGTGGCCTTTTGCTGGGCCGAGGCGGCCATCAACCGGCTGACGAACCCGGCTCTGGACCCGGTGGCCAAGATCCCCGAGTTCAAGTACTGCGCCGTGCGTTTGGCGGCGGGCGGTACGGTGCCGGAGGTCGGCAGCTTTGGCACTGGCCATGCACGGGGCTCGCGCCGCCGGGCGGTCTGACCGGCGTGAACTTCGCCGCGCTCCAGCCCATCGAGTCCGCTCGTCTTGGAGCCGGATTGTCACGGTTCACCATGAAGAGGGCCGCCCGCAGGCGGCCCTCATCGAACCGGCTACGCGCTCACTTCGGGTAGTCGACCACGACGCTCCAGCGCGCATCCTGAAGTTGCGACAGGCGCGAGGCATTGCTGCCCAGCCGCTTTGTCGGGCCGAAGGTCTGCGCGGGGCTCCCGAAAATGTCCGGCGGTATCGACATCGTGTCCATCACCTTGATGAAGCTGTCGGTGTTGAGGTTGGCACCGGCCTTGGTCGCAGCATTGCCGAAGATGTCGACGATCAGGTAGCCGTAGACCGAGAACACGGTCGGGTCTTCGTTGAACTTGGTCTTGTACTTGTTGGCCCAGAAACGCACCGGCTGCGAGGCGTCGTCGAGGTAAGGGTTGGCCACGGTCATGGTGGCGTACAGGCCGTCCATGGCCTTGCCACCGAGCTTGTGGATCAGGTCGGTGTAGGCCGCGCTGGTACCCATGAAGGTCGGATTGAAGCCCGTCTTTCGACTCTCGGCGATGGTGCCGATGGTCTCGCGGATGATGGTGCCCAAAGCGACGAAGTCGCAGTTCGCGGCCTTCATGCGCGCCACCTGCGACGAAAAGTCGGTGGCACCACGCTTGAACGAGGTCTTTTCGGCGAATTCCATGCCGCGACCTTCAGCCCGGCCTCGGCGCCACGCAGCACCTCGAGTCCGAATTCGTCATCCTGGTAGATGGTGCAGACCTTCTTAGCCCCTTTCTCCTTCACCAGCGTGGGCAGCGTGCTCAGCATCTGGTCGTAGTAGGTCGAGGCAAAGGCGTACTTCAGCTTGTGGAACGGGTCGTACATCTCGCGCGCTGCCGTCACCGGGAAGAAGTTGATGACGTTCTTCTCGAACTGCACCGGCATCGCGGCGTTGTTCTGCGCCGTTCCCAGGTGACCCAGCATCGCGAAGATCTTGTCCTGGTTGACGAGCTTCTGCGCCGCAAGCACGGCCTTGCGTGGGTCGTAGCCCGAGTCCTCGATCTCCAGCTTGAGCTTGCGGCCGCCAATGCCGCCCTGTTCGTTGATCTCGTCGACGCGCAGCATCATGCCCAGGCGGATCTGCTTGCCGAAGCCGGCGAGCGGCCCGGACAGGTCCTGGATGGTGCCGACCGTGATTTCGGTCTTGCTCACGCCCTGTTGGGCGTGTGCGGTGGCCATCAGGCCGCAGGCGGCGGTAGCGGCCGCCAAAGTTCGGACGATGCGATTCATGGTTTGTCTCCTTTAGAAGTGCTGGCGAGTAGTCAGGCAGGTCGGTCGGTTCAGGCATACATCGCGTCGATCTGCGGCGCGTACTTCTTCTGCACCAGCGAACGCTTGAGCTTCATCGTCGGGGTGAGCTCTTCGTCCTCGGCGGTCAGCTGGTCTTCGAGCAGGTGGAACTTCTTCACCTGCTCGACGCGGGCGAACTTCTTGTTGACGCGATCGATTTCGTTCTGGATCAATGCTCGCACCTCCGGCGCGCGTGTCAAGCTGGCGTAATTGCTGAAAGGTACGTCGTGGTCCTGCGCGTACTTCTCGACGTTCTCCTGGTCGATCATGATCAGCGCGGTGAGGTAGGCGCGCTTGTCGCCGATGACCACCGCGTCGGTGATGAAGGGGCTGAACTTGAGCTCGTTCTCCCACTCGCTGGGCGTGATGTTCTTGCCGCCGGCGGTGATGATGATGTCCTTCATGCGGTCGGTGATGCGGAAGAAACCCGCGGCGTCCACCGTGCCGACATCGCCGGTGTGCAACCAGCCGTCGGCATCCACCGTCTCGGCGGTCTTCTCCGGCTGGTTCAGGTAGCCCATGAAGACGTTCGGGCCGCGCACCAGCAATTCGCCGGTCACCGGATCGATCTTCACCTCGTTGAAGGGTGCGGCCGTGCCGATGGAGCCCGGGCGCAGCTTGGAAGGCGGCGTGAAGGTGGCGCCGCCAGCGCACTCGGTCTGGCCCCAGCCCTCCGCCATGGGCACGCCCAGCGCCAGGTACCAGCGGATGAGGTCGGGCGAGATCGGCGCGGCACCGGTGAGCAGCAAACGTGCGCGGTGGATGCCTATCATCTTGCGCACGTTGTTCAGCGCCAGCCAGCGCGCCAGGTGGAACTGCAGCTTCAACGGCGCCGGCACCGGCCGGCCCTCGAGCACGGCGTCGGCCACGCGTCCGCCAACGCCAATGGCCCAGCCGTAGGCCAGCTGCTGCACCCGGCTGGCTTCGGAGATCGCCACCATCACGCCGGAGTAGAACTTCTCCCAGACCCGCGGCACCGCCGTGAAGAGCGTCGGCGCGATCTCGCGCACGTTCTCGGGTACGGTGTCGGGGTTCTCGACGAAGTTCAGCACCGAGCCGGTGTAGACGCCGACGTACTCGCCACCGACTCGCTCGACGATGTGGCACAGCGGCAGGAAGGCCATGCGCTCGTCGCGCTCGTTCTGGTCGAAGACGTCGGAGTAGCCGCGCACGACGTAGATCAGCCCGGCGTGGCTGTGCATCGCACCCTTGGGCCGCCCCGTGGTGCCCGAGGTGTAGACGAGGATCGCCAGGTCCTGCGGCCTGCGGCTCTTCAGCCGCGCTTCGAACAGACCGGGGTGTGCGCGGTCGTGCGCCGAGCCGAGCTCACGCAGGCGCTCCAGGCTGATGACCATGGGGTCATCGAGCCGGTGCAGTCCTTCCATGTCGAAGACGACGATCAGGCGCAGCAGCGGCAGGCTGTCGCGCACTTCGAGCACCTTGTCGAGCTGCTCGTCGTCCTCGACGAACAGCACCGATGTGCCGGAATCGGCGCAGAGGTACTGCACCTGCGATGCCGCATCGGTCGGGTAGATGCCGTTGGACACGCCTCCGGCGCTGAGGATGGCGATGTCCGCGATGACCCACTCGACGACGGTGTTCGACAGAATGGACGCCATATCGCCGGGCTCGAAACCGATCGCGGCCAGGCCCATCGCGGTTTCGCGCACCACTTGCGCCGCCTGCTGCCAGCTCCAGCTGCGCCAGATGCCGAGCTTCTTCTCGCGCAGCCACACGCGCTCGCTGCGCAGCCGGGCGGCGTTCCAGAACATCTCGTGCAGCGTCTCGCCTTCCACCAGGCGCCCAGGGTGTCGCTGTTCCGTGGCCAGATTCCACAGTCCGGTCATCTTGCGACCTCCACGGCAACGTACCTCACCGCCATGTCTTCTTCTTCTTCCAGCGCCGCTCGCCGCGCACGCCGGCTTCCTTCATGCCGAGGTAGAACTCCTTGACGTCGTCCTTGTCGCGCAGCACCTCGCAGCGATCTTCCATCACGATGCGGCCGTTTTCCAGCACGTAGCCGTAGTCGGCCGCGTTCAGCGCCATGTTGGCGTTCTGCTCGACGAGCAGGATCGTCGTGCCACGCTCGCGATTGATGCGTACGACGATCTCGAAAATCTCCTTCGTGAGCTTGGGGCTCAGGCCCAGCGAGGGCTCGTCGAGCAGGATCATCCTGGGATGCGCAACCAGTGCACGCGCGATCGCCAGCATCTGCTGCTGTCCACCGGAGAGCAGCCCCGCGTCTTGCGCCGCACGCTCGCGCAGGATCGGGAAGTAGCCGTACGAGGCCTCGATGTCGCGCGCCACGGCATCGCGGTCGCTGCGCGTATAGGCGCCCATCAGCAGGTTGTCGCGCACGCTCAACAGCGGGAACACCTCGCGGCCCTCGGGTACGTGCACGAGACCATGGCGCACGACCAGCGCCGGGTCGCAGGCGGTGATGTCGTGGCCGTCGAAGAGCACGCTGCCGCGGCGCGGGTCGATGATGCCGGAGATGGTCTTGAGGATCGTCGTCTTGCCGGCACCGTTGCTGCCGAGCACGGTGGAGATCTCGCCGCGGCGCACCTTCAGGCTGACGCCGCGGATGGCCTTGATCGGGCCGTACGCGCTCTCGACGTTGTTGAGCCGCAGGATGATGTCTTCGGTCGTCACTGCTTCCTCCGCAGCGAGGACAGGTCGCCGGTGGAGCCGAGGTAGGCCTCGATCACGCCCGGGTGCGCCTGCACCTCGGCCGGCGTGCCCATCGTGAGCACTTCGCCCTGGTTCATCGCCAGCACGCGGTCGCTGACCTTGCTGACCAGCGCCATGTCGTGCTCGACCATCAGCACCGTGGCGCCGAACTCGCGCCGGATGTCGTCGATCCAGAACGCCATGTCCTCGGTCTCCTCGACGTTCAGGCCCGAGGACGGTTCGTCGAGCAGCAGCAGCCTGGGCTCGGCGCACAGCGCGCGCGCCAGTTCCACCACCTTGCGCACGCCGTAGGGCAGCCCGGCGATCATCGTGTCGCGGTAATGCTGCAGGTCGAGGAAGTCGATGATGCGCTCGACCTTCTCGCGCGCCTCCAGCGCCGCCAGCCTGGCTCTCTTCGTGAACAGCATGTCGTCGAGCAGGCCGGTGCCGCGGTGCGTGTGGCGGCCGATCAGCAGGTTCTGCAGTACGCTGGCATGCTCGAAGAGCTCGATGTTCTGGAAGGTGCGGGCAATGCCCAGCGAAGCCACGCTGTGCGCTGGCTTGCCTGTGAGCAGTTGGCCGTCATAGGTGATGCTGCCGGCGGTCGGCGTGTAGATCCGGCTGATGAGGTTGAAGACCGTCGTCTTGCCGGCGCCGTTCGGCCCGATCAACGTGAAGACCTCGCCGCGCTGCACGTCGAAGCTCACCTTGTTCACGGCCAGCACGCCTCCGAAGCGCACGGTAAGGTCGCGCGCCGAGAGCAAGGGCGACGTGTCCGTGCTCATCGCAGCCGGTCTGACTTCTGGAACGACTTCTGCCGCTTGAACAGGCCCTTGCGGTAGAAGGGGAACACGCTGAAGAAGGTGCGCACCTTGAGCCAGCGCCCGTACAGACCCAAGGGCTCGAAGAGCACGAAGGCGATGAGCACCAGCCCGTAGACCACGCTCTGCAGCCCTGGCGCCTGGCCGATGGCCGCCGGCAGCATGTCCTTGCCGGCTGCGATCAGCTGCGGCATCGTGATCAGGAAGATCGCGCCGAGAAAGGCACCGTGCACCGAGCCCAGGCCGCCGATCACCACCAGCAACAGCAGGTCGATCGACTGGATGATGCCGAACTGGTCCGGGCTCAGGAACCTGATCTGGTGCGCGTACAGTGCGCCGCCCAGCCCGACGAGAGCCGCCGAGATCACGAACGACAAGGTCTTGTAGTAGGCGAGATGGATGCCCATGCTCTGCGCCGAGATCTCGCTGTCTCGGATGGCGACGAAGGCGCGGCCCGTGGGTGAGCGCAGCAAGTTCAGGATGAGCAGCGTGCACAGCACGCAGACCACGAGGCAGAGAAAGTAGAAGCCCGTGCCCGAGCCAACGTCCAGGCCGAAGAGTACGGGGTTCTTCACGTGCAAGCCGGCGTTGCCGCCGGTCAGCGATTCCCAGCGCGCCAGCACCTCCTCGACGATGAAACCGAACGAGAGCGTCGCGATGCCGAGGTAGATGCCCTTCACGCGCAGCGCCGGCAGGCCGACGACGATGCCGACCGCGCCCGAGAGGCCGGCGGCGCAGGCCAGCGCCAGCGGGAACGGCAGCCCGGCGTTCGTCAGCACCGCCTGCGTGTAGGCGCCGACGCCGAGGAAGGCCGCATGGCCGATCGAGAACAGCCCGGTGAAGCCCGCCAGCAGCATCAGCCCAAGGCCGACGATGGCGTAGATCAGCACGAAGGTCAGCTGCGCCAGCCAGTACTCGGGCAGCAGCCACGGGCTGGCCACGAGCAGCAGCCCAAGCACCGAATACCAGAAGCGGTGGCCCTCGTGCCTGGCCAGGCCGATGTCCTGGGCGTAGCTGGTCTTGAAGATGAAGCGCATGGTTCGGGGAGCTACACCTTCTTGCGGGACGTTTCGCCGAACAGGCCGTTCGGCTTGACCATCAGCATGGCCAGCACGACCACGTAGGCCATCACGTCCTTGAAGCCCTCGGGCAGGTAGAAGCCCGACAGCGACTCGACGATGCCGATGATCAGCCCGCCGACGATGGCGCCGGGCAGGCTGCCGAAGCCGCCCACGACTGCCGCCGGGAAGGCCTTGAGCCCTATGAAGCCCATGTTGGCATGCACAAAGGTGATGGGCGCCAGCAGCAGCCCGGCGATCGCAGCGACAGCGGCCGCCAGCCCCCAGACGATGCCGTTCAAGCGCTGCACCGGAATGCCCATGTAGTAGGCGGCGAGCTGGTTCTGCGAAGCCGCCTGCATCGCGATGCCCAGCTTGCTGTAGCGGAACAGCGCAAACAGCGCCACGCACAGCACCGCGGTGGCACCGATCACGACCATCTGCTCGATGTTGATCACGAGCTCGCCGAGCTTGACGATGGCGTCCTTGTAGGGCACCGGCAGCGTGTGTGTATCGGTGCCGATGTTGGGCACCATCGTGATCACGCCGCGCGCCACGTAGCCGATGCCGATGGTCAGCATCACGATGGAAAACGCGGGTTGGCCGAGCACGGGGCGGATCACCAGCCGCTCGGCCAGCATGCCAAAGGCGCCCATCGCAAGCACCGCGCTCGGCACCGCCAGCCAGAAGGGGAAGCCCAGCAGCGTCATCAGCGCCAAGCCGCAGAAGGCGCCCATCATCATCAGATCGCCCTGAGCGAAGCTCACCGTCTCGGTGGCCTTGTAGATGAGGACGAAGCCGAGTGCGATCAGGCCATAGATGCACCCCTGGGCGATGCCGCCGATGACGAGCTGCAACAACTGCAAGAAGTGGACTCCCGAGCGCTGCCTTGAACCCGCCGGATACTAGCGGCGCGAGAGGCATGACCCACCGATCGAAAACGCTGATACCGCGTCAGTACAGCGCCTCGGGTTCGCGGCCGTGCAGACCAGGGCGCCCTGCCAGCACCTCGCGTTCGCGCCCGTTCAGTTCGGACAGCCCGGTGGTGACGCCGGTGCTGCCTGTGCGCCGTTACCCCAGAAAGCGCCTCAGCCGCGCTGCAGCTGCGCCAGTTCCTGCGGTGTGTTGGCGTTGAAGAACGCCCGCGGGTCATCGAACACCACGGTGGCGCAGCGATGGCGTGCAGTCCAGCCGTCGATCTTGCGTTCGCCGTCGTGCAGGTAGAGCAGCAGGCTTTCGAGCAGGCTGGACTTGAGCAGGCAGAACACCGGCTGCGTGCGAACCTGGCCTTCCTCCAGGCTGGCGGCCATCGCGATGTCGGCGTCCTCCTTCACCAGGGACTCGGCCAACCGAGCTACGAGATCGGCAGGGAAGTCGGGCGTGTCGCAGGGCACGGTCACCATGTAAGTTGTCTGGCACTGTTCCAGGCCCGCCAGCCAGCCTGCCAGCGGGCCGGGAAAGTCGGCCACCGGGTCGACCCACACCGGCACGCCCATCGACTCGTAGGCCGCCAGGTTGCGGTTGGCGTTGATCATCAGCTGGCCCACCTGGGGTTGCAGGCGCAGCAGTGCGTGCATGGCCAGCGGGATGCCGTTGTGGGTCTGCAACCCCTTGTCGACGCCGCCCATGCGGGTGCCGCGGCCGCCGCACAGGATGAGGCCCGTGATGTCGGCCTCGGGGATGGCCTGGGTCATGACACCTCCAGCATGTCGAAGCCCTGGATCTCGACGTCCAGGAAGGCCTGCGTGAACATGGCCACCGCCGCCCAGACCCGGGCTCGCGGGTGGGCTTGCACGGTCGCGCAAAGCTGGCCCACCCAGGGCTGCACGTGCGCACGGAAGAAGCGGCGCTGCTGCTCGAGGTTGCACACCGCCACATCGTCGCCAGCGATCAGGTAGCGCATCACTTCCAGCACGTAGGCGATGTGGTCCTCGGTCTCCATCGAGCCTTCGTCGCGCGTCAGCCCGAGGGAGGCCAGGTCGTGGCGCAGCGTGGCCAGCGGCTTCTCGTTGAGGAAGCCCGTGAGGTAGAAGGACGCGTAGCTGAAGATCTCGGGCTTGCCGATGGCCAGGAACAGCGCCGCATGCTCGGCCGCCGCGGCTTCGGGCGTGGTGGCGCGCAAGGCACCTACCAGTTCCATCCAGGGCCCTTCGAGCAGGCCACCAGGCTCGGGCGCCTGCGTCACCGCGACGCCGAACTGCTGCAGCAACTCGGCGTCGGGCGGTGCCAGCCACAGGCGGGAGAGCAGACCGTAGAGCTCGGCACGCGCGAGCTCGTCGCTGTCGTCGAGGCTGGAAAACGAGATCGGGGCGGCGTCGGTCATGCGATTACAGGTCGGTGATGCGGACTTCGTTCGTGGCACTGAACATGTCTACGACACGGCAGTCGCTGCACATCTTCAGCCGTTCGGCGGCGGGGCCCTGGAAGGCGCTGTGGCCCGATAGCTTGCTCAGCATGTTCTCGATGGCGCGCAGCGTGCCGAAGGGCTTGCCGCACTTCACGCACTTCCAGGGTTCGGCCTCTGCGATGACGCGCATCTGCTTGCGTGCCTTGCCGCCGTCGGCCAGCCACAGCCGCGGCTGCAGCGTCAACGCGTCCTCGGGGCAGGTGGTCACGCACAGGCCGCACTGCACGCAGTTCTTCTCGATGAAACGCAACTGCGGTGCATCGGGGTTGTCGGCCAGCGCGGCCTCGGGGCAGGCGCCGACGCAGCTCAGGCACAGCGTGCACTTCTCGGCGTTGACGATCAGCGAACCGAAGGGTGCGCCGGCGGCCGGCAGCGGCAGTTCGTCGACCGGCTTGGTTGCCTGCGCCAGCAGGTGGTCGACGGCCAGTTCCAGTGTGCTGCGCTTGTCGGCCTGCGCCGCAAAGGCGGCGGCACGGGCCACCGTCTGTGCCGGCTCGGCGCGCAGCGCTGCGTCCAGGGCGTGCAGGTCGCGCGCGTCACGCACTTCCAGCAGTCGGAAGTGCTGGCCGCTGTAGCCCAGGCCGCCGAGAACCGCCTGCGCCACGTCCATCTGTTCCTGCAGCGCCTGGCGGTACTCGGGCGCTTCTTCACCGGTGGTCATCACCCACACCTGGCTGGCGCCCTGGGCGATGGCCGACAGCCAGAGGTCGATGCCGATGCTGGCCGTGTGCCACACCGCCACCGGCAGCACGCGCGCGGGCAGGCCTTGCAGGCTGCGGTCGCGCCGGCTCAGGCTGGCGCCGCGGCCGAGTTCGTCGAGCAGACGCGTGCCGGCCTCCTGGCTGTGGATCAGCAGCGCCGCGTTGCGGCCGCCGGCGTGGCCATAGGCCGTCAGCATGGTGCGCAGGCGCCGGCCCATGTCCACCGTGCCCGGGTAGGCGAAGCTCATCGCGCCGCTGGGGCAGACCGTGCTGCAGGCGCCGCAGCCCACGCAGAGATACGGGTCGACGATGACGCCGCCCCAGGTCTGGCCCTTGGCCCGGCCCTTGCGGGAAGCGTCGCTGCGGATGGCGGTGGTGGAGCAGACGTCGATGCAGGCACTGCACCCCACCTGCTCGTTGCGGCTGTGCGCGCACAGCTTCTGCTCGTAGCGGAAGAAGCGCGGCTTGTCGAACTCGCCCACCATCTCGCGCAGCTTGAAGACGGCGTCGACCAGTGCGCGTTCGTCGCTGCCCACGTGCAGGTAGCCCTGTGGCGGCTGGTGCTGGCTGAAGGCCGGCGTGCTGCGCAAGTCGAGCACGAGGTCGAAGTTCTCGGTCTGGCGCAGCGGCTCGCGCGTGAAGTCGATGGCGCCGGCGGCTTCGCACACCCGCACGCACTCGCGATGCTTCTTGCACGCGTTCAGGTCGATCTGGTAGTCCAGCCCGATGGCGCCTTCGGGGCAGATGTCGATGCAGGCGTTGCAGCGGGTGCAGAGGTCGAGGTCGATGGGGTTGTGGCTTTCCCACTCGGCCTCGAACTTGCCCAGCCAGCCCTGCAGGCGCGTCAGGCGCCCGCTGTAGATGGCGTGGCTGCGTGCCTGGCCCAGCGCGCTGCCGGTGCCGACAGCAGCAGGCTCACGTCCAGCTTGTCGGCCAGCATCGTCGCCGCGCGTTCGGCGGCTTCGGCCTGGCCGATGACGAGGCAGCGGCCCGCGCTGCGGTAGGTGACGGTGGGTACCGGCTCGGCCGCGGGCAACTGCGCGGCGGCCAGCAGGGCGGCGATCTTGGGCGTGGCCTGTCGGCCTTCCTGCGACCAGCCGGCGGTCTCGCGGATGTTGACGAAATGGATGGGGCGTTCCTGCACGCCGGCCGCGCCTTCGGTCTCGGCGTTCAGTTCCAGGAAGAGACGGGCTTCCTGCGTGCAGGCCACCAGCAACTCTTCGCCCTGTGCCGTGGTGTCCTTGGCGGCGCGCTGGAAGTAGGCAGCCTCGCGCCGGCACAGCAGCGTGTGCACGAAGCCCAGGCCATCGGTGCTGGCGCCGGGGGTCTTCTCCAGCGCACGCTGCAGCGCCGGCGCGTCCAGCGGCAAGGTCTGGTTGCAGTTGCAGATCAGGGTCTTCATCAGTCCGGCGGCGCGTGGCGAGGCGGCGATTATGGGCGCGTGGTCTCCCCTCTCGGCATCAGGGCCGGCGCGCTAGACTGAGGCATGCAAGCAGCCCCCGACGACAGCCAGGGCAAGGCGCCGCCCGGCCCCCGCGAACGCCCCGGTGCGCAGGTGGCGGTGGTGATGGAGCGTGTGCTGCAACCCAACCGCTGGGAGGATGCGGCGTTCCGCGTGCTCGAGGTCATCCCCGACGAGGGTGGGTTCGGCGAGACGCCGCGCAAGCTGTTCGATGACGGCCGACATTCGCGCTGGCTCTATCCGGGCTTCCGCATCGAGCTCTTCCCCGACGAGTGCAAGGGCTACTTCCTCAATCTCACCTCGGGCAAGCCGGTCTGGTTCGTGATGTGGCGGCTGGACGAGAACGACCCGCTGATGGCCTGGCCGCAGCAGGTCAGCGTGTCCTACATCGAATGCGACCGCTGGATGGCGGCCGAGGAGCACGTGGACAACATCCCCTTGCCGGATCCGCTGTGCGAGTGGCTGCGCCTGTTCACCAACGAAAACTTCCGGCCCGAACAGAAGCGCAAGCAGCGCGCGAATTCCTTTCTGAGCCCGCAGGAGCGGGACGACCAGAGCGGCTGCGGATGAGGTGCCCATGAGCGAGCAAGACGACAACTTCCTGTCCCGCTGGTCGCGCCGCAAGGCTCTGGTTCGGCAAGGCGTGGAACCGCCGCCGGCCGCCGTACCACCGGTGGCTGTGGTGCCTGCCGCGGTGGTGGCCGCCAAGCCGCCCGCCGAGGCCGCCGAAAGGCCGCGGGGCCCGGACGACGCCTCCGGCAACGCCCAAGACCCAGCGACGCCCGCTGTTGCGGCGCCGCCCAAGCTCACGCTGGACGATGTGGAGGCGCTGACACCCGAGTCCGACTTCTCGCGATTCATCACGCGCGACGTCGACGAGAAGGTGAAGAATTCGGCGATGAAAAAGCTGTTCACCGACCCGCACTACAACGTGATGGACGGTCTGGACATCTACATCGGCGACTACAACACGCCTGACCCGCTGCCCAAGGCGATGCTGCGGCAGTTGGTGCAGGCGCGCATGCTGGGACTGCTGGACGACGACCTGCCCGAACAGCCCGCGGTCGATGAAGTGGCGAAGGCCGCGCCGGCCCCGGAAAGCGTGGTGGCGGAGGTGGAAGTCGAAGTGGAGCATGCGGCCGAGCAGGGTGCCGAGGCGGCGAACGACGGGCCCGAGCTGACCGCCATGGTCGACGTGCCCGAGCCAGTCGCGGGTGCCGACGGCGAGGCTGCTCAGTCCGGCGCGGACAGTTCCAGCAAGGCCAGCTGATCCACGAAGGCCGAGGCGTCCGGTCCACTGTCCAGGCAGCGCAGATCGAGTCGAAACAGCCCGTCCTCGATGCGGCCGATCACCGGCACCGGCAGCGCCCGGAAAGCCACCGCCAGGCGTTCCGGAAAGCTGCCCGCGCGGCGCATACCGGCCGGCGCGCCGAGTGCCAGGCAGGCACTGTCCAGGCGGTCCACGGGTAGAGAGCCGCTGCCAATCTGGCTGCGGCAGGGCAGGACCTGCACGGTGGCGCGCGGGCCCAGGGCCAACGCGACCGCAGGCGCCAGGCGCTCGGCCAGCACGCGGATCTCGCCGGCAGGCCGGCTGAGCAGACGCAGCGTTGGCAGTCGCTGCGCCAGCCGGTCGGGGTCGCGGTAGAGCTTGAGCACGGCTTCCAGCGCGGCGATGGTCATCTTGTCCAGCCGCAGCGCGCGCTTCAGCGGATTGCGCTTGATGCGCGAGATCAGTGCCTTGTCGCCCACGATCAGGCCGGCCTGCGGCCCGCCCAGCAGCTTGTCGCCGCTGAAGGTGACGACCTGGGCTCCGTCGGCCACGGCCTGTGCCGGTGTCGGCTCGGCCGGCAGGCCCCAGCGGGTCAGGTCGACCAGCGTGCCGCTGCCCAGGTCCACCGCATAGGGCACGCCATGCTGGCGGCACAGCGCAGCCAGTTCGGCTTCGGGTGCGGCCGCGGTGAAGCCCATCACCGCGTAATTGCTCGTGTGCACCTTCATCACCAGCCCGGTGCGCGGCGACATCGCCTCGGCAAAGTCGCGCAGGTGCGTGCGGTTGGTGGTGCCCACCTCGACCAGCTTCGCATTGGCGCGGCGCATGATGTCCGGGATGCGGAAGGCGCCACCGATCTCGATGAGTTCGCCGCGCGAGACCAGGACTTCCTTGCGCGCGGCCAGGCTGCTGAGCACCAGCAGCACGGCCGCGGCGTTGTTGTTGACGGCGGTGGCGGCTTCGGCGCCGGTCAGCTCGCGCAGCAGGTCTTCGATGTGGTCGTCGCGGTCACCACGCTGGCCATTGGCGAGGTCGTATTCGAGGTTGGTCGGGCGGCTCATCGCATCGGCCACGGCTTGCACCGCCTCGGGCGGCGCCAAGGCACGCCCGAGGTTGGTATGCAGCACGGTGCCGGTGAGGTTGAACACGGGCCTGAGATGCGGTGTGGCCTGCTGTCTCAGCACTGCGGCGCAGCTGGCCTCGAAGGCCGTCGCGTCGAAGCCTGCCGCACCGGCCTGGCGCCACAGCGAGAGCTGGTCGCGTGCCGCGCCCAGCACGGCCTGGCGGCCATGCGTCTCGATCAGCGCGCGCATGGCGGGCAGGTCGAGCAGCTTGTCGAGTGCGGGCGGGCGGGCGGCGCCGGCCGCCGGTGTCGGTGGGTTCATTCAGGGGTGGCGGAAGAGCGTGGGAGTCGAACCCACCTGGGACCGCAAGGCGGCCCCACCCGGTTTTGCAGACCGGACGCCCCACCGGGGAACGTGCCTCTTCCAGGGAACTCAAGCATTCGATGTCCCGCCGAACATGTCGGTAGCGTCCCGCCGGATCTTGCGTCCTTCGGGGTCGCGCTTCGTGAAGCCGACTTCGTCGAAGAACTCGACCAGCGGCAGGGACAGGTGACGACTCAAGCCTACGGATTCTCGCAGATCCTTCACGTTGAGCCTCTTGTGGGGATCTGCGCGCGCGACCTTCTGCGCGGCCTGGGCCAGCGCGCAGACGTGCTGGGCCTGCACGAAGTATTCCTCGCCAATGGCGTAGACCTTGCCGAAGCGCGCCAGCTTCTTCAGAAGCCGCAGCACGTGATCGCGGTGCAGGCTGCGGTCGCGCGCCAGCATGTCGCTGATCTTGGGCGGATGGATGCCGCCCTCGTCCAGCCAGGGGCGCAGCCGCTCCCAGAGCTTTTGCTCGTTAGGCAGCAGCGAGACTTCATGGCCGGACAAACGCAGGTGCGGCCCGGCGCGCTGCACGCGGCCGTTGCCCAGCAGTTCGCGCAGCACCTGGCCGAACACCAGCGCGCGCGGCTTGCCCGGCATCTGACGTTGCAGCAGCTCGGGCATCAGGCCGGGACTGTCGGGGTGCTGCTGGTGGTAGCCGACGAGCGTTTCGGTCAGCGCGTCGGCCACCTGTTCGAGCTGGCCTGGGGCGAACAGGCGGGTGCTGTTGCCATCCGGCAGTGCGCGGTGCGGCACCGACCGCAGCACGGCCTGGCGCTGTTCGGGCTGCAGGTTCCACGATACGAAGAAGGGCTCGATGTCGATGCCCATCGGGGGTTGCAGCGCCAGCGTGGCCTGCAGCGCCTGCTCTGCGGTAGGCGCCTCCAGCGCCGCCAGTGCCGCCAGGCGCACGGGCTTGCGGCGCAGTGTGGCACTGGCGTAGGGGTCGAGCACGACGCCGCCACCCAGCGTGCGCGTGGCCGACTGGTCGCGCAGGATGAAGCGGTCGCCATGCCAGGCGGCGATGTCGCGGTCGAGCTCCAACTGCACCCACGCGCTGCCGCCTGGCGCCAGCGTCGGGCCTTCCAGCAGCACCACTCGGGCGCCCACGTCACAGGCGCCCAGGTGCAGGTGCACCGGGGTCCAGTGCGCCAGGTCTCGTGCTTCGCTGCGCAGCAGGCGGATGCGCGCATCGATGCGCCGCGTGCTCGAGTGGGTGGCTTCGGCGACGATCCAGTCGCCGCGCGAGATATCGCTCTTCTCGAGCCCCGTGGCCGTGAGGTTGAGCGCCAGCCGCTGACCCGCCAGCCCCTGGCCGGCCTCGCGGTTCTGCGCGTGCAGGCCTCGCACGCGTACCGGCAACTTGCGCGGCGAGACGAGCAGCCGGTCGCCGACGGCGACCTGGCCCGAGACCGCCGTACCCGTGACCACCGTTCCGATACCGGGCAGCGAGAAGCAGCGGTCGACGGCCAGACGGAAGCCGCCGGCATCGCTCGTGCGGGTCTGCTGGCGTTGCGCGTCCAGCAGGTGCTGCTCCAGCGCGGGCAGCCCCTGGCCGCTGAGGTTGGACACCGGAAAGATCGGTGCTCCGGCCAGACCGGTGGGCTGCAGAAGGGCCTCGATCTCGGCGCTTGCCTCGGCCAGCCGTTCAGGCGTGACCAGATCGCACTTCGTCAGCACCACCGCGCCCCGCGACAGGCCCAGCAGGTCGAGGATGGCGAGGTGCTCGCGCGTCTGCGGCATCGGGCCGTCGTCGGCGGCCACCACGAGCAGCACATGGTCTATGCCGGTGGCGCCGGCGAGCATGTTGCGCACCAGTCGTTCGTGCCCGGGCACGTCGACAAAGCCGAGCGTCCCTCCATCGGCCGTGGGTTTGTAGGCAAAGCCCAGGTCGATGGTGATGCCTCTGGCCTTTTCCTCCTTCAGTCGGTCGGCGTCTATGCCCGTCAATGCCTTGACGAGCGAGGTCTTGCCATGGTCGATGTGACCTGCTGTACCGACAATCACCGGGGAAAACCGAGTCGAGTTCGAGGAGACCTTATGGTAGTCTTTTCATACCAAGGCACTGGCGGTTGCGATGGATCAATCCTCTAACGGGGGTGTTTGTCTACAACCGGACCGCTGGACGCTGATCGAAGCACAGGTGATGTGCTGATGCGCCTTGAGACATGAGGGTTCACGTGCCCGCCGTTCGGGTGGTCGTGTGAGTCGGTTTCCCGTGTGCGCCCGCATCGGGTTGCACCGCCTGAAGAGGAAGTTGCCATGAAACGCCAAGATCAGCAGCCACTGGCCCGCCGCACCATGCTCGCGGGTGCGGGCACCGTCGGTGCCCTCGCGGCCGCCGCCGCCATCCTGCCGGGCCGCCAGGCCGGCAACACCCCAGCCACGGACCAGGTCGCGCAGGCGCCGTCCACCGAGAGTCCCGGGTATCGCCTCACGGAACACGTGGCGCAGTACTACCGGACAGCCCGCGTCTGACCTCAGCCGCTTGAAGTAGGAGGCAACATGCTATTGACCAAACGGTCAGCGGGAAGCGGGGGCGCATCGCCCAGCGCCCTCGTTGGCAGCCTGGCGCGCGGTGTATCCCGCGCCATACCCACGATGGACCGCCGCGCGTTTCTGCGCCGGTCCGGCATGGGTGTCGGCGCGGGCCTCGCGGCCAGCCAGCTGACACTCGTGCGCAAGGCCGAGGCGGCCGGCCCTGCTGCCGCAGCAGAGGGCGGCTCCAAGGTCGTCGTCAAGCGCACGGTGTGCGGCCACTGCTCGGTGGGCTGCGCGATCGACGCCTACGTCGAGAACGGCGTCTGGGTGCGCCAGGAGCCGGTGTTCGACTCGCCGCTGAACCTGGGCGCGCATTGCGCCAAGGGCGCCTCGGTGCGTGAACACGGGCACGGCGAGTTCCGCCTCAAGTACCCGATGAAGCTCGTCAACGGCAAGTACCAGCGCATCAGCTGGGACGTGGCGTTGACCGAGATCAGCAAGAAAATGCTGGAGCTGCGTGAGCAAAGCGGCCCCGATTCCGTCTTCGTGGTGGGGTCGTCAAAGCAGAACAACGAGCAGTGCTTCCTGCTCAGGAAGTGGGTGACCCTCTGGGGGACCAACAACTGCGATCACCAGGCACGAATATGCCACTCCACTACTGTCGCCGGTGTGGCGAATACGTGGGGTTACGGTGCGATGACAAACTCGTACAACGACATGCAGAACTCGAAGGCTGCGTTGTACATCGGCTCCAACGCGGCAGAGGCCCATCCGGTCTCGATGCTTCACATGCTGCACGCGAAGGAGAAGGGCTCGAAGATGATCGTGGTGGACCCCCGGTTCACCCGCACGGCGGCCAAGGCAGACGAGTACGTGCGAATCCGTTCGGGTTCGGACATCGCCTTCCTGTTCGGCGTGATGTACCACATCTTCAAGAACGGCTGGGAAGACAAGCAGTACATCAACGACCGTGTCTGGGGCATGGGCAAGGTGCGTGAAGACGTGCTGGCCAAGTGGACACCCGACAAGGTCGAGGCCGTCTCCGGCGTTGACGAGGCGACCTGCCTGAAGATCGCCACCATCATGAACGAGAACCGCCCGGGCACCATCGTCTGGTGCCAGGGCCAGACGCAGCACACCATCGGCAACGCCATGGTGCGGGCTTCGTGCCTGCTGCAGCTGGCGCTGGGCAACGTCGGCAAGTCGGGTGGCGGGGCCAACATCTTCCGCGGCCACGACAACGTGCAGGGCTGCACCGACATCGGGCCCAATCCCGATTCGCTGCCCGGCTACTACGGCCTGGCCGAAGGCTCGTTCAAGCACTTCGCTTCCGTCTGGGGCGTCGACTTCGACTGGATCAAGGGCCGTTACGCGCCGGGTATGTTGAGCAAGCCCGGCATGACGGTGTCGCGCTGGTTCGACGGCGTGCTCGAGAAGAACGAGGTCATCGACCAGCCGAGCAACCTGCGCGGCCTGTTCTATTGGGGCCACGCGCCCAACTCGCAGACCCGCGGCCCCGACCTGAAGCGGGCCATGGACAAGCTCGACCTGCTGGTCGTCATCGATCCCTTCCCGTCGGCGACGGCGGCCATCGCCGCCATGCCGGGCAAGGCCGAGGACCAGAACGCCAACCGTGCGGTCTACCTGCTGCCGGCCTGCACGCAGTTCGAGACCTCGGGTTCGGTCACGGCGAGCAACCGCTCGATCCAGTGGCGCGAGAAGGTCATCGAGCCGCTGTTCGAGTCGCGCTCCGACCACATGATCATGTACCAGCTGGCCGAGAAGCTGGGCTTCGCCAAGGAGCTGACCAAGAACTACGAGTTCCAGAAGGTCAAGGGCATGGACGAGCCCGTGCCCGAGAGCATCACGCGCGAATGGAACCGCGCCATCTGGACCATCGGCATGACGGGCCAGAGCCCCGAGCGCCTGAAGGCCCACATGCGCAACATGAACGTCTTCGACGTCAATACGCTGCGCGCCAAGGGTGGCATCGACAAGGAAACCGGCTACAAGCTCGACGGCGATTACTTCGGCCTGCCCTGGCCGTGTTTCGGCACCGCCGAGCTCAAGCACCCGGGTTCGCCCAATCTCTACGACACGTCCAAGCACGTCATGGAAGGCGGCGGCAACTTCCGCGCCAACTTCGGTGTCGAGCGTGATGGCACCTCGTTGCTGGCGGAAGACGGTTCGTACAGCAAGGGCGCGGAGATCACCACCGGCTACCCCGAGTTCGACCACATCCTCTTGAAGAAGCTGGGCTGGTGGGACGACCTGACGGAAGCCGAGAAGAAGGCGGCCGAGGGCAAGAACTGGAAGACCGACCTGTCCGGCGGCATCCAGCGCGTCACCATGGCGCACGGTTGTCACCCCTTCGGCAACGCCAAGGCGCGTGCGGTGGTGTGGAACTTCCCTGATCCGATTCCGCAGCACCGCGAGCCTATCTACTCGACGCGGCCCGAACTGGTGGCGCAGTACCCGACGCACGACGACCGCCGCACGGGGTGGCGTCTGCCGGTGCTCTACAAGTCGCTGCAGGAGAAGAACAAGGATATCGTCAAGGACTTCCCGCTGATCATGACCAGCGGCCGCCTGGTCGAGTACGAGGGCGGGGGCGACGAAACGCGCTCCAACCCCTACCTGGCCGAGCTGCAGCAGGACATGTTCGTCGAGATCAACCCGGTGGCGGCCAACGACCGCGGCATCCGCAACGGCGAGTGGGTCTGGGTGAAGACGCCCACCGGCGTGCGCCTGAAGGTCAAGGCCCAGGTCACGGAACGCGTGGACCGGACAACGGTGTTCCTTCCGATGCACTTCGCCGGTCTCTGGCAGGGTGAGGACATCTCGAAGTACTACCCGGAAGGTGCGGCTCCCATCATCAAGGGCGAGTCGTGCAACACCGCTGGCACCTACGGCTATGACCCGGTGACCAACATGCAGGAGACGAAGACGTCGGTCTGCCAGATCGAGAAGGCAGCCTGAGGAGCTCACGATGTCCAGAATGAAGTTCATATGTGACGCCGAGCGTTGCATCGAGTGCAACGGTTGTGTCACGGCCTGCAAGGTCGAGCACGCCGTGCCCTGGGGTGTCAACCGCCGGCGTGTCGTCACCCTCAATGACGGCGTGCCCGGCGAACGCAGCATCTCGGTGGCCTGCATGCACTGCTCGGACGCGCCGTGCATGGCGGTGTGCCCGGTCGACTGCTTCTACCGCACGTCGGAAGGCGTGGTGCTGCACGACAAGGACACCTGCATCGGCTGCGGCTACTGCAGCTATGCCTGCCCGTTCGGTGCGCCGCAGTTCCCGAGCAGCGGCACCTTCGGCATGCGCGGCAAGATGGACAAGTGCACCTTCTGCGCCGGTGGCCCGGAGGCCAGTGGCAGCGCGGCTGAGAACGACAAGTACGGTCGTAACCGCCTGGCAGAAGGCAAGCTGCCCGCCTGTGCCGAGATGTGCGCAACCAAGGCCTTGCTGGGCGGGGACGGCGATGTCGTCGCCGACATCTTCCGTACCCGCGTCATGACGCGCAACAAGGGCAGCGAGGTCTGGGGCTGGGGCACGGCCTACGGCAAACCGAGTCCGGCCGGAAGTGCACCGAAAGCGACCAAGTCATGAGATCTCTCTGGATGTTGGCCGGCTTGGCCGTCCTGGCCTCGCTGTCAGCGTGTACCGAAAAGCCCCAGGCCGCCGGCAAGCGGACGGTGGGCGCTTCGGCTTATGCTGGGACGGGCGGGGGCGCTTACACGGCCCCGGGCTGGAAGGCCGGGGACGCGACGAGCTGGGAAGAGCACATGCGTACGCGCACGCAATCGGGACAGAACGAATACGGGCGCAGCCCGGGCAAATGAAGCCCTGGCAAGAGATCAAGGAGCACTCATGACAGGCTCGATGAAGCAAGTGGTGCTGGCCCTTGCGCTGACCCTGGGATCGGCCGGTTTCGGCTTTGCCCAGCAGGCTGCGCCGGTGCCTGCCGCTACGGGCGCGCCGCCGGGTTTCGTGGCCCCGGCCGAGCCGGCGGCGGACGAAAGCGCCGCGCAGCGTGCAAAGACGCAGCCGGGCAACAACGCCCCTGTCTGGCGAGCGGTGCGCGACAGCGGCTTGCAGCCGGGAACGAGCAACCTGCCGGGCGCCGAAATGGGCGTGCTGATCCAGCCCTTCGTGCAGTACCCCGGCTCGAAGTTCACCACCGCCGGCGAAGCCTGGCGCCAGGTGCGCAATAACTGGATCATTCCCTACGGCGGCTCGCTGATGCTCATCGCGGTGGCCACGCTGGCGCTGGTGTACTTCACCAAGGGCCCCTTCGGCAGCCCGCCCAAGGACACCGGGCGCAAGATCGAGCGCTTCACGCCCTATGAGCGTGTGCTGCACTGGTCGACGGCCATCACTTTCTCCCTCCTCGCCATCTCGGGCATCGTGTTGGCCTTCGGAAAGTTCTTCATGCTGCCCGTGCTCGGCGCCACGCTGTTCGGCTGGTTGAGCTTTGCGCTCAAGACGGCACACAACTTTGCCGGACCGCTGTTCGCGGTGTCGCTGGTGCTGTTCGCTGTCAAATACCTGGCCGACAACCTGCCACGCGCCGGTGACCTGGGCTGGCTGATGAAGGGCGGTGGCCTGTTCAGCGAGCATCATCTGCCGTCACACAAGTTCAACGCGGGCGAAAAACTGGTCTTCTGGCTCGGTGGCATCGTGCTCGGGCTCGTCGTCGTCGCTTCCGGTCTGGTGCTCAATGGCCTGGTGCCCGGCTTTGGCGAAACGCGCGGCGGCATGCAGGTCAGTCATATCGTGCATGGCGTGTCGTCCGTGCTGATGATGGCGCTGTTCATTGGCCATATCTACATGGGCACGTTGGGCGTTCCTGGCGCGATGGACGCCATGAAGACCGGCTACGTGGACGAGAGCTGGGCGAAGGAACACCATGAGTTGTGGCTCGACGACGTGAAGGCCGGCAAGATCCCGGCGGTGCGTTCGGGCTCGTCGCCCCCCGGCATGGCATCGTCCCCGTCCCAGGCCTGAGCGCGCAACGATTCGTGGAGATTCCCACCGTGAACAAGATGAAGACTTTCTTGCCGATGGCCGCACTGGCGTGCGCGTCCATGCTGGCCCTGCCCACCGCCTGGGCCAAGCTGCCCGCTCCCAGCGACGAAGCCAAGGCCAAGGCGGCCGAAGCCGCAGCCAAGACCGCACACGGCGGCAAGGTCGACGCCTTCAAGCTCTGCAAGTCGATGGAGACTGTCTCTGCCGGCTACTACGCGAACGCGAAGAAGGCCGGCAAGGAAACCAAGCCGCCAGTGGCCACGGCTCCCTGTGCCGACCCCGGCGCCTTCGTCTACACACCGGCACCGCCGCCCGCTGCGCCGACTGTGGCCGCCGCGGCACCTGCGGCTCCTGCTCCTGCCGCCGCGCCTGCTGCGCCGAAGAAGTGATGCCGGCGCCGGCACGCCATGTCGGTGCAGTCTGAAGTATCCCCGTCAATGGCGCCGCATGCGGCTCCTGCAGCCCATCCTCGCTCGCCCCTGCCCGGGGCGCCGCGCCTGACGGTCGCGCAGTGCGAGCTGCTGCGCGAGATCCAGATCCTCGACGAGTACGGCGAGCGACGTTGCATTCACATCCCGGCCGAACGTCCGCTGACCGTCTTCGTCGACAAGCGCGAACTCGTCACGCTGATGACGCTGGGCCAGTGCCCCGAACTGCTGGTTCTGGGCTACCTGAGCAACCAGCGCCTGATCGAGAGCATCCGGGACGTCGAGTCCATCACCGTAGACTGGGACGTCGGCGCGGCCGCCGTGCGCACGCACCACGGCGTGAAGGACCTGGCCGGCAAGACGGCCAAGCGTGTCGTCACCACGGGCTGTGGCCAAGGCACCGTGTTTGGCGATGCGATGACGCAACTGCATACTGTCACGCTGCCCGATGCGGCCACGGCACGCATTCGCCAGACCACGCTGCACCGCATGCTGGAGACCATGCGCCAGCAGGAGAGCATTCACCGCAAGGCCGGCTCGGTGCACGGCTGCGCGCTGTTCGAGTTGCAGCCGCAGGGCAGCGAGATGCTGTACTTCGTCGAAGACGTGGGCCGCCACAACGCCATCGACACCATTGCCGGCTGGATGGGTCTGCACGGTGTGCATGGCGCCGACAAGGCTTTCTACACGACGGGCCGACTCACCAGCGAGATGGTGATGAAAGGCGCGCAGATGGGCGTGCCCATCATCGTTTCGCGCAATGGCGTCACCGCCATGGGGCACGAACTGGCCTCGCGCCTGGGCATGGCGCTCTTCGGACGCGCTGCGAACCGGCACTTCCTCTGTTACACCGGCGCCGAGCGCTTCGACTCGGAGCCTGAGCCCCAGCGCGCCGCGGTGCGGGTCGTCGCCGGCTAGCCACCGCTCGCGGTGACGGTCACACCAGGCCGTCGAACAACCACACGTCGACCAGGCCGCCCTCGGTCACCGAGCCCTGCGCGTGGCCCAACACGACCAGAGCATTCGCTTCGCTCATGCTGCGCAGCACGCCGGCCCCCTGCGAACCCGTCAGCCGCACCTGCCAGCCGTCGTCGGCGGCGCGCTCGACGATGCCGCGCTGGAACTCGGTGCGTCCGGGCCGCTTGCGCAGTGCCGTGGTGCAGCGCGCCTGCAGCACCGGCAGAGGTTGCGGCGTCGCCCCGGCCAGTAGCAGCAGGGCCTCGCGCGCGAAAGCGTAGAACGTGACGAGCGCGGCCACCGGGTTGCCCGGCAGTGCAAACAACCAGCACGGCGGCGCAACGCCAGCAGGCTCGTTCGCAGCGGCCAGCGGACCGAAGGCAAACGGCCGGCCGGGCCGCATCGCGACCTTCCAGAACGCCACCTCGCCCATGCTGGCGAGCACGGCGCGGGTGTGGTCGGCGTCGCCCATGCTCACGCCGCCGCTGGTCAGCACGACATCGGCCTGCGCGACTGCGGTTTCCAGCGTGGCCTTCAGTGCCGCCGGGTCGTCGCGCACCAGGCCGAGATCGATGACTTCCATACCCAGCCGCTGCAGCGCGCCCAGCAGGCTGTAGCGGTTGCTGTCGTAGACGCTGCCGGCGTCCAGGGGCTGTCCCAGCGTGCGCAGTTCGTCGCCTGTGGAGAAGAGTGCCACCCGCAGGCGGCGCCGCACGGTGACCTCAGCGATGCCGAGCGAGGCCACGAGGCCCAGATCGGAAGGCTTCAGCACGCGCCCGCCCTGCAGCGCGGGGCGCCCTGCGGTCAGGTCCTCGCCGCGCCGGCGGCGGTTGTCACCCGGGCGGATCACGCCGGCCTCGACGTGCACCGTGTTCCCCTCGACGCGGCACAACTCCAGCGGCACGACCGTGTCCAGGCCCGCGGGCATCACCGCCCCGGTCATGATGCGCAGGCATTGCCCGGGGCCCACGATGCTTGCCCAGGGCGCACCAGCGAACAGCGTGCCCACCGCGTGCAGCGTGGTGGGGCCCGCCGGCTGCAGATCGCTGCCGCGGAAGGCGTAGCCGTCCATCGCCGAGTTGTCATGCGCCGGCACGTCGATGGGCGAGTTCACGTCTGCCGCGAGCACCCGTCCGAGAGCCTGGGCCAATGCCACGGTTTCGCTATCGGTGATGGGCCGCAGCGCGGCCGCGATGGCGGCGCGAGCCTCGTCCACGCTGAGGTTGCGGTCCCCCGCCGCCAGTGGCGACTCTGCTAGTTCGGTCATCGGTGTTTCCCGCACCCGCCTCGGGTGCACTGTGCTCCACGGCGGTGGGCCCCGGCGCGGCCCGCCACGGCGTCGGCGCCGTGATTCTGCATCGGACCCCCGTCGCGGCCCCGGCCTGCGGACCTAGGCACGGGCTTGCATATCGTCCGGCCCGTGCCGGGACGGCAGAATCCCGGCGCTGCCCCGGCCTGCCGTCCCGTCCCCCCGAATCATGAACACCGTGTCCGACAGCCTGTGGCTGGCCCTGCGCCTCATCGCCGACGCCGACGTCGCCCTGCTGCACATCGTCGGCTTGTCGCTGCGCGTCAGCGCCACCGCCTGCTTGCTGGGCGCGGTGTTGGGCCTCGCGCTGGGTGCGGCGCTGGCGGTGGCCCGCTTCCCGGGCCGCGGGGTGCTGGTCTGGGCCGTCAACACCCTGCTGGCACTGCCTTCGGTCGTGGTCGGGTTGCTGGTTTACCTGCTGCTCTCGCGCGCAGGCCCGCTGGGCAGCTGGGGCATCCTGTTCACGCCCACGGCGATGGTCATCGCGCAGAGCATCCTCGTCGTGCCGCTGATCGCCGCGCTGTCGCGCCAGCTGGTGCTGGAGGCGCTGAACGAAGGCGGTGACCAGTTGAGTTCATTGGGCGCGGGCCCGCTGCAGGCGGCGCTGCTGTTGCTGCTGCACGCGCGCGTCGGGGTGCTCGCGGTCGTGCTCACGGCCTTCGGCCGCGCCATCTCTGAAGTGGGGGCGGTGATGATCGTCGGCGGCAACATCGACGGCCTGACGCGCGTGATGACCACCGCCATCGCGCTGGAGACGAGCAAGGGCGACCTGCCGCTGGCCTTGGCGCTGGGGGTGGTGCTGCTGGGTGTCGTCGGGCTCATCAACCTGGGCCTGGGTGCGGTGCGGGGCCGTGCCGGGCGCGTGGACCCGGCCTTCGCATGACGCCGCTCGTCAGCCTGGAGGCCGCCGCGGTGAGTTTCGGCGATGTGCAGGCGCTGCAGCCGCTGGACCTGTGCGTGCACCGCGGCGACCGCCTGGCGCTGGTGGGCGCCAACGGTTCGGGCAAGACGACCCTGCTGCGCCTGCTGCACGGCCTGCTGCCTTGTCGGGGCCGGCGCGAGCTACGCGGTGAGGGGTCTGCTGCGCCGCCCGTGGTGGCCATGCTCTTCCAGCGGCCCTTCCTGCTGCGCCTGTCGGTACGCGCGAACGTGATGCTGTCGCTGTGGCTGCGCAAGGTGCCGCGGCCCGAGCGCGCCGCCCGTTGCACGCAGGCGCTGCAGCGTGTGGGCCTCGCCGGGCTGGAGCGCCGCCTGGCCACGGCCCTATCGGGCGGCCAGCAGCAGCGCCTGGCGCTGGCGCGGGCCTGGGCGCTGCGGCCCGACCTGTTGCTGCTGGACGAGCCGACAGCCAGCCTCGACCCCAGCGCCAAGCGCGAGATCGAACGTCTGATCGCCGAGATCGCCGCCGAAGGCACGACCGTGGTGATGAGCACCCACAACCTGGGCCAGGCCAAGCGCCTGTGCACACGCGTGGCCTACCTTGAAGCCGGGCGACTGGTCGTCGACCTTCCGGTCGACCGCTTCTTTGCCGACGCGCTGCCGCCCGATGCCGCGCAGTTTCTCAAGGGCGAGATGCCCTGGCCGGCCGGTCCCCATCGCGCACCGAACTAGCATCATGGTCATGAACACCCCACCCTTCATCGACCTGCGCTCCGACACCGTCACCCGCCCCACGGACGCCATGCGAGCGGCCATCGCCGCGGCCCCCGTCGGCGACGACCAGTACGGCGAAGACCCGCTGACCACGCAGTTGCAGGAAAGCTGCGCGGTGCTGCTGGGCAAGGAGGCGGCGCTGTGGCTGCCTTCGGGCACGATGGCCAACCAGGTGGCGCTGCGGGTGCTGGCACGGCCCGGCGACGAGGTCATCACCAGCCGCGAGGCGCACGCCGGCTGGCACGAAACCGGCGGCGCGGCGGCCAACGCCGGCGTGCAGCTGGTCGAGGTCGGGCAGGGCGGCCTCTACACCTGCGCCGACTTCGAAGCCGCCATCAAGCCGCGCGGCCTGCCGGTGTTCCCGCCCATCACGGTGGTGCAGATCGAGAACACGCACAACCGCGGCGGTGGCGTGGTGTTCCCTCAGGCCGAGGCCGAACGCATCTGCGCCGCGGCCCGTGCACGCGGCATCGCGAGTTTTCTCGACGGCGCGCGGCTGTGGAACGCCGCCGTGACCAGCGGCCGCAGCGAAGCGGAACTGGCCGCACCCTTCGATCTGGTGGCGGTGGCGTTCTCGAAGGGCCTGGGTGCGCCGGGCGGCTCGCTGCTGGCCGGCCGGCGTGAGCTGATCGCTGCGGCCACCCGCCACCGCCGCATGCTCGGCGGCGCGATGCGCCAGACCGGCTTCTACGCCGCGGCCGCACTGCACGGGCTGGACCACCACCGCGCGCGCCTGGCCGAGGACCACCGGCATGCGCGCGTGTTGGCCGAGGCGCTCGCCAGCCGCCCGAAGGTGCGTCTGGACCTGGCAACGGTGCAGACCAACATCGTCGTCTTCCACCTCGCCGAAGGCGCGCCCGATGCCGCCGGCTTCGTGGCTGCAGCGCGCGAGCGTGGCGTGCTGCTCAACGCCTTTGCCGCCCGCACCGTGCGCGCGGTGACGCACCTGGACGTGAACGCCGCGCAGGTGGCGCGGGCGGCCGAGGTGCTGGCCGGCCTGCTGGCCTGACGCCCCTGTCGGCTCAGCGCGTGGCCGGGTGTGCCAGGTCGCGCAGCACCGTGGGGCCGGCGCTGCGCTCCACCTCGGCCATCAGGCCGCGGAACAGCCCCAGCGGCGCCAGCCCTTCCAGAAGCACGAACATCGGTGCCACGAACAGGCCCACGAGGTCGTCGACGAAGGCCGGCTTGCGGCCTTCGTAGTAGTGGCCGACGAATTGGATGAGCCAACCGACGGCGAAGAAGCCCAGGCCCCAGGCCGCGCCCTGGCCGGTGGCGCCGGCAATCAGATGGGCCAGCGCGGCCAGCCCCAACCACACCGCGGCCGTCAGGCCGCCCAGGGCCAGCGCGCCGCGGCTCAGCGTCCATGGCAACACGATGGCCAATGCCAACCATGCCGGCGTGAGCGAGAGGCCGCCGAGCTGGAAGCTGGGTCGCGCCAGCAGCACCAGCGCGCCGAACATGATCATCGGCACGCCGACGAAGTGCGTGGCGATGTTGCGCCGGTCGCGGTGGTAGGCCGCGTACTGCGTCAGCAGCTGCAGTGCGCTGCGGAAGGGCGTGGCCATGGCGAATCTCCTGGGGTGGGCCGGCACAAGGCCATGCTAGCGCAGGCTCCTAGAATCGTGCGCAACGGGAAGTGTGCAAAACGACGGGGGGCGCATGACGATCAAGAGCGACAGGTGGATAAGGCGCATGGCCAAGGAGCACGGGATGATCGAGCCCTTCGAGCCCGGCCAGGTGCGCACGGCCGCCGACGCCAACGGCGAGATACGACGCATCGTCAGCTACGGCACCAGCAGCTACGGATACGACATCCGCTGCGCGCCGGAGTTCAAGGTCTTCACCAACATCTACAGCACGGTGGTCGATCCGAAGAATTTCGACGAACGCAGCTTCGTCGACATCAACCAGGACGTCTGCATCATCCCGCCCAACAGCTTTGCGCTGGCGCGCACGCTGGAGTACTTCCGCATCCCGCGCAACGTGCTCACCATCTGCCTGGGCAAGAGCACCTATGCGCGCTGCGGCATCATCGTCAACGTCACCCCTTTCGAGCCGGAATGGGAAGGTTACGTGACCCTGGAGTTCAGCAACACCACGCCCCTGCCTGCGAAGATCTACGCCGGCGAGGGCTGTGCCCAGGTGCTGTTCTTCGAGAGCGACGAGGTCTGCGAGACCAGCTACAAGGACCGTGGCGGCAAGTACCAGGGCCAGCGCGGCGTGACGCTGCCCAAGACCTGAGGGCCGTCGGCACGCCCGTGCGGAGTACCGAGGGCCACGCACCTGCGGGTTCGCCTCAGGACGGCGCTGGCAGGCGCCGGCCCCAAAATGCCCTTCCGACGGCCATCGTCGGCCGGAGGGCGGCACATGAAGTGGGAAGACCAGGAACGCAGCGACAACGTCGAGGACCGGCGTGGCCAGTCTTCCGGCGGCGGCCGGCGCATCGGCGGCCGCGGTCTGGGCATCGGCACCATCGTCATCGCGCTCGTGGGGGGCTGGATCTTCGGCATCAACCCGATGACGATCCTGGGGCTGCTGAGCGGCGGCGTGCCGGGCGTCGAGCAATCGGCGCCCGCCGGCCCGGCCCAGGCCCCACCACCCGAGGACAAAGCTGCGGCCTTCGTTTCGGTGGTGCTGAAGGACACTGAACGGGTCTGGGGCAAGCTCTTCCAGGCCGGGGGCAGCACCTACCAGAAGCCCCGGCTGGTGCTCTTCCGCGGCGCCACGCCCACGGCTTGCGGCACCGGCGACAGCGCCATGGGCCCCTTCTATTGCCCGGGCGACGCCCAGGTCTACATCGACCTCGACTTCTTCGACACGCTCAGCAGCCGCCTGGGCGCGCCAGGCGACTTCGCGCAGGCCTACGTCATCGCGCACGAGGTGGCGCACCACGTGCAGAACCAGATGGGCGTGACGGGCAAGGTCGACGCGATGCGCGGGCGGGTTTCGCAGGCACAGCAGAACGCGCTGTCGGTGAAGGTGGAACTCCAGGCCGACTGCCTGGCAGGCGTGTGGGCGCACCATTCGCAGCAGGGCAAGGACTGGCTGGACCGCAGCGACATCGAGGAAGGGCTGAACGCCGCTTCGAAGATCGGTGACGACACGCTGCAGAGGTCCTCGCAGGGCCGCGTGACGCCGGACAGCTTCACGCACGGCAGCAGCGCTCAGCGCGTGAGCTGGTTCAGGCGGGGCCTGGAGAGCGGCAGCGTGCCGCAGTGCAACACCTTCGAAGCCGGCTAGGACGACGGCGATGCAGCGCATGGAACGCATCGCCGGCCTGCGTGCCGGCGGCAAGGGCAAGGTGGTCAGCGCCGCCGAGGCGCTGCAACTGGTCTGCGACGGCGACACCGTGGCCAGCAGCGGCTTCGTCGGCATCGGCTTTGCCGAGAACCTGGCCGTGGCGCTGGAGAAGCGTTTCCTGGCCCATGGCAGCCCGCGCGGACTCACGCTGGTCTACGCCGCCGGGCAGGGGGACGGCAAGGACCGTGGGTTGAACCACCTGGGCCACGAAGGCCTGGTGGCGCGTGTGATCGGCGGCCACTGGGGCCTGGTGCCCAAGCTGCAGAAACTGGCGGTGGAGAACCGCATCGAGGCCTGGAACCTGCCGCAGGGTGTGATCTCGCACCTTTTCCGTGACATCGCCGCCGGCAAGCCCGGGCACCTGAGCCGCGTCGGCCTGGGAACCTTCGTCGACCCGCGCCACGGGGGCGGCCGCATCAACAGCCGCACCACGGAAGATCTGGTTCGACTGATGCCCATCGATGGCGAGGATTACCTCTTCTACAAGGCCTTCCCCATCCACGTCGGCCTGATCCGTGCCACCACGGCCGACCCCGACGGCAACCTGACGATGGAGCGCGAGGCGCTGACGCTGGAATCGCTGGCGATCGCGATGGCCGTGCACAACAGCGGCGGCGTCGTCATCGCGCAGGTCGTGCGCCTGGCCGAGGTGCATTCGCTGAATCCGCGCCAGGTGAAGATTCCCGGCGTGCTGGTCGACTGTGTCGTGCTCGCCGAGAAGCCGGAGTACCACCAGCAGACCTTTGCCGAACCCTACAGCGCCGCCTTCGCCGGCGAGCTGCGCGTGCCCGTGGCCGGCGTCGCCCCGATGCCGCTGAACGACCGCAAGATCATCGCCCGCCGCGCTGCGCTGGAACTGCGGCCGAACAGCGTGGTGAACCTGGGCATCGGCATGCCCGAGGGCATCGCGGCGGTGGCCGCCGAGGAACGGGTGATCGACCTCATCACGCTGACGGCCGAGCCCGGGATCATCGGTGGCATCCCGGCCGGCGGGCTGAACTTCGGCGCTGCGGTGAACACACAGGCCGTGATCGACCAGCCGTACCAGTTCGACTTCTACGACGGGGGCGGCCTCGACCTCGCCTTCCTCGGCCTGGCGCAGGCCGATGCCGAGGGCAACGTCAATGTCAGCAAGTTCGGGCCGCGCCTGGCTGGGGCGGGCGGCTTCATCAACATCAGCCAGAACGCGCGGCGCGTGGTCTTCGTCGGCAACTTCATGGCTGCGGGGCAACCGAAGTTCGTGGCGCAGGTGGAACACCGCACCTTCTCGGGCCGGGAGGCGCTGCGCCGCGGCCAGGACGTGCTCTACGTCACCGAGCGCGCCGTGTTCGGGTTGCACGCCGACGGCATTGCGCTGCTGGAGATCGCGCCGGGGCTGGACCTGCAGCGCGACGTGCTCGACCGCATGGGCTTCGCGCCCGTGCTCGAACGCGAACCTGTGCGCATGGACGCCGCGCTCTTCGCGGAGGCCGCGCTCGGCCTGCGCGCACGCCTGCTGCTGCTGCCGCTGGAAAGCCGCTTCACCTACGACACAACCACGCGCACGATGTTCATCAACTTCGAGCGCCTGCACATCCGCACTCCCGAAGACGTGGAAGCGGTGCGGCGCGAGGTCGAACGCCATGTCGTGCCGCTGGGCCACAAGGTCTGGGGCGTGGTGAACTACGACCACTTCTCGCTCGACCCCGCGGTCGAGGACGACTGGGCGGCGATGGTGCGCGAGCTCGTGGACCGCCATTACCTCGACGTGGCGCGTTACACCACCAGCGGTTTCCTGCGCGCCAAGCTGGGGCCGGCGCTGAAGGCGCGTGGAGTGGCGCCGCACATCTACGAGACGGCCGACGAGGCCCGTCGTTCATTGGGCAGAGAGCCTCGATGAACTCTTCGATGGCCATCGCAGCGCGCACCCTGTCGTGCGCGCTGCGCCGGCTGGGGCTGTGCGCCGCGCTGGCGCTCCCGGCAGGGGTGGCGGCGCAGCCGCTGCCGCCTTACGCACTGCAGTCCCGGGTGGCCGAGCACGTGCTGCCGCTGCTGGGCAGCTTGAGACAACTGGTCGGCATCGAGTCCGGCAGCCGCGACCTCGAGGGCCTGGGCAAGATCGGCGAGTTCATCGCCGGCCACCTGCAGGCTTCGGGCCTGGCGGTGCAGACCTTGCCAACGCAGGCACCGGATTTCCATCCGCAGCTCAAGGGTGCGAAGCTTGGTGCCATGGTGTACGCCACGCGAAGGGGCACGGGCCAGAAGAAGGTGCTGCTGATCGCCCACATGGACACCGTCTACGCGCGTGGCGTGGGCGCCAATCAGCCCTTCCGCATCGATGGCGACAAGGCCTACGGTCTGGGCATTTCCGACGACAAGGGCGGTGTGGCGTTGATCCTGCACACGGTCAGGCTGCTCAACGACCTCGGTCTCGCCGACTACGCGCAACTGGGCGTGCTGATCAACGCCGACGAAGAGATCGGCTCGCCCGGCTCGGCCGCCTTCATCACCCAGCTCGGCAGCGAGTACGACGCCGTGCTGTCCTTCGAGGGCGGCGGCTTCGAGCAGGACATGGTGCGGCTGGCCACCAGCAGCATCGCCAGCGTCGAGATGAAGATCACCGGCAAGGCGTCGCACGCTGGCGCGAACCCGGAGGGTGGCCGCAACGCGCTCTACGAGATGGCGCACCAGGTCCTGAAGAGCCGCAATCTCGGTCACCCCGAAAGGGGCCTGAAGATCAATTGGACGGTGGCCAACGCCGGCGCAACGCGCAACGTCATTCCCGCCACGGCCACGGCGGCGGCCGACGTGCGCGCCCGCACCGACGCCGACCTGGACCTGATGGAAGCCGCGCTGCGCGAGTCGATCAAGAGCCAGCTGATCCCCGACACCACCATCGAACTGACCTTCCGTCGCGGCCGCCCGGCCTTCGTCGGCAACGCCGTTTCGAAGGTGCTGGCACAGCACGCGCAGTCGGTGTTCAGAGAACTCGGCCTGCCGCTGCAGGTGCGCGACCGCGCCAATGGCGGTGGCACGGATGCGGCCTTCGCGGGCCTGCGCCCCAAGGGCGGCGTGCTCGAGAGCTTAGGCCTGCGCGGTTACGGCGCGCACTCGAACGACAACGAGTACGTCTTCGTGAGCTCGATCGCGCCCAGGCTCTACCTGGCCACGCGCATGGTGATGGACGTGGGCAGCGGCAAACTGGCCTGGTGACGCTGCGGCGGCAGGCGCCTCAGCCGCGGCGCCAGCCGTGGAACCGTTCCACCCAGGCCAGCAGGCGCTGCGGCGCATGCGCGCGCTTCCATTGGCCGGCGGCGTATTTGTTGGCTTCGGCCAGCGTCGGGTAGGTGTGGATGGTGCCCAGGATCTTGTTCAGCCCCAGGCCGTGTTTCATGGCAAGCACGTATTCGGCCAGCAAGTCGCCGGCGTGTTCGCCGACGATGGTGACGCCCAGGATGCGGTCCTTGCCGGGCACCGTCAGCACCTTCACGAAGCCGTGGGCTTCGCTGTCGGCGATGGCACGGTCGAGTTCGTCCAGGCCGAAGTGCGTCACCTCGTAGGGCACGTTCTGCTCTTTGGCTTCCAGCTCGTTCAGGCCCACGCGCGCCACCTCGGGTTCGGTGAAGGTGGCCCAGGGAATGACGCGGTAGTCGGCCTTGAACTTCTTGAACGGGTCGAACAGCGCGTTGACGGCTGCGTACCAGGCCTGGTGCGCCGCGGTGTGCGTGAACTGGTAGGGGCCGGCGACGTCGCCGGCGGCGTAGATGTTGGGGAAATTGGTCTGCAGAAAGCCGTTGACGTCCACAGTGCGGCCGGTGGCGACACCCAGTTCTTCGAGCCCGTAACCCTTCAGGTTTGCGACACGGCCCACGGCTACCAGCACGGCATCGAAGGCGATGCGCACCTCGCGGCCTTCGTGCTCGGCGACGAGCCACTTCTGTCCGTCGACTGCCTCGAAGCGTGTGGCCTTGTGGTCCAGCCTCAGGTCGACCCCTTCGGCGACGAAGCGCTCGGCCACCAGGGCCGAGACTTCGGGGTCCTCGCGCATCAGCAGGCGCGGCGCCATCTCCACCTGCGTCACCTTGCAGCCCAGCCGCGCGAAGGCCTGGGTCAGTTCGCTGCCGATGGGCCCACCGCCCAGCACCAGCAGGCGTTCGGGGCGCTGGCGCAGCGACCAGACGGTGTCGGAAGTCAGCGCGTCCATCTGCTCGATGCCGGGGATGGGCGGCACGAAGGGCCGCGCGCCGGCGGCGATGACGATGGCGCGTGTGCTCAGGCGCTGCACATGGCCGTCGGCAAGGGTGATGTCCACCTCCCAGGGGCTGACGATGCGCGCCGTGCCTTGCGCCACGTCGACGCCCAGGCCGGTGTAGCGAGCCACCGAGTCGTGCGGCTCGATGGTGGTGATGACCCGCTGCACACGGTCCATCACGTCGCCGAAGTCGAAGTCGGCACTGGCACTGCGCATGCCGAACTCTTGCGCGCGCTGCACGTGTGACAGGAACTTGGCCGAACGGATGAGCGCCTTCGAAGGCACGCAGCCAGTGTTCAGGCAGTCACCGCCGAGCCTGTGTTTCTCCACCAGCGTGACCTTGGCCTTCACGGCCGCGGCGATGTAGGCCGTCACCAGCCCGGCTGAGCCGCCACCGATGACGACGAGGTTGCGGTCGAAGCATTTGGGCTTCTTCCACTTCGCGTAGACCTTCTTGGCCTGCACGAGATCGACGATCTTCTTGGCGACCAGCGGGAACACCCCCAGCAGCACCAGCGAACCCAGCAGTCCCGGCGAGACGATGCCCGAGAGCGACTCGATGCGCGCCAGCTGCGTGCCCGCGTTCACGTAGACCAGCGTGCCGGCCAGCATGCCGAGCTGGCTGACCCAGTAAAAGGTCAGCGGCCTGATCGGCGTCAGCCCCATCGCCAGGTTGATGGCGAAGAAGGGCAGCACCGGCACGAGGCGCAGTGTGAAGAGGTAGAAGCCGCCCTCCTTGGCGATGCCCGCGTTCAGCGCCGCCAGGCGAGGGCCGAAGCGCGCCTGCACCCAGTCGCGCAGCAGCCAGCGTGAGGCCAGGAAGGCCAGCGTGGCGCCGATGCTCGACGCGAACGAGACGATCAGCAGCCCCCAGCCCAGGCCGAAGAGCGCGCCCGCGACCAGCGTCATCACGGCCGCGCCGGGCAGCGACAACGCCGTCACGGCGATGTAGGCGGCGAAGAAGGCGAGTGCCGCGGTCAGCGGTTGTGTGGCGCGCCAGGCTTCCAGGTCGGCCTGGCGCGCCTTGATGGTGGCCAAGTTCAGGTACTGGCCGAGATCGAGCAGAAAGAAGGCCGCCAGCAGCGCCAGCAGCAGCAAGAGGACACCGACCTGCTTGGGGCCGCGGCTCACAAACCGCAACCGGGTGCAGCCGCCGTGGCTTCGGCCAGGGCGCCGCCGCAGCTCGAGCCCTGACCGGCGGTGCAGCCGAAGCAGTGGTCGGCCACGCGTATGGGCTGGTCTTCCAGGCGCGCGGCAGTGAGCTCGCTCAGGTGCAGGCGCGGCTGGCCGGCGCCGTGGATCGGCAGGCCCAGCTGCTGGTTGAAGTCGCAGTCGTAGACATAGCCCTGCCAGTCGACGCTGAGCAGGTTGCGGCACATCACCTGCATCAGGTTGTCGTCGCGGTGGGCGCTGCGCAGCAGCGACATGTAGGCGTTGAACTCACCCTTGCTGACCAGCATCGAGCCGAAGCGCTGGATGGGCATGTTGGCCAGCGTGAAGAGCTGGTTGAAGACGACGCCGAAGTGCTGTGCCAGGTGGCGCTTGTAGTCGGCCTGCAGCGCGGCCTGAGGCGGCGGCAGGCTGGCGCCCTGGGGGTTGTAGACTAGGTTGAGCACCAGGCCGCTGCCGGGCTGGCCGTAGCCCAGCGCGTTCAGGCGCTGCAGGCCGCGGATGCTGCCGTCGAAGGTGCCCTTGCCGCGCTGGCGATCGACGTTGTCTTCCAGGTAGCAGGGCATCGAGGCCACGATCTCGACGCCCTGCGCGGCCAGGAAATCGGCCAGCCCGTCCTGACCGGGTTCTTCCAGGATGGTGAGGTTGCAGCGGTCGATGACCCGCAAGCCACGGTCACGCGCGGCCACCACCAGGTCGCGGAAGTGCCGGTTCAGCTCGGGGGCGCCGCCGGTGAGGTCGAGCGTGCGCGCGTTCGGGCTGGCGTCGAGGAAGGCAACGACGGCGGCGATGGTCTCGGCCGACATCTCCTCGGTGCGGTTGGGCCCCGCGTTAACGTGGCAGTGCTGGCAACTCTGGTTGCATCGGTAGCCGAGGTTGACCTGCAGCGTGTCGACGACGCCGCGGCGCAGAGAGGGGAAATCGGAGCGGACGAGCAAGGGCAGGGTGGCGTGCATGACGTGAACTGCAGTGGTTTTGCGGAGTTTGACGGACGGCTGCCCGATTCCTTACACCCCACCCGGCAACGGGTGTAAGGACCCCGCAGCGTGCCTCAGCCGTCGATGAGCGCCGGGTCCCAGGCGAACACGGTCTGCTGCTGCTCGCCAAGGCGGCTGATGCCCAGCCGCATCACGTCGCCAGGCTTCAGAAACACCGGCTGCGGCTTGATGCCCATGCCCACGCCCGGCGGCGTGCCGGTCGTGATGAGGTCCCCCGGTTGCAGCGTCATGAACCGGCTCAGGTAGCTGACGATCTGCGCCACGCCGAACACCATGGTCCGCGTGTTCCCGGTCTGCAAGCGGCGGCCGTTGAGGTCGAGCCAGAGGTCCAGCGACTGCGGGTCGCCCACCTCGTCGGCCGTCACCAGCCAGGGGCCGATGAGGCCGAAGGTGTCGCAGCCCTTGCCCTTGTCCCACTGGCTGCCGCGTTCGAGCTGGTATTCACGCTCCGAAACGTCGTTGACGACGCAGTAGCCGGCGACATGCTGCAGTGCATAGTCCTCGCTGACGTAGCGCGCCCGGCTGCCGATCACGACGCCGAGCTCCACTTCCCAGTCGCCCTTCACCGAGCCCTGCGGCAGCACCACGGGATGGTTCGCGCCGACAGCGCTGTCCAGCGTCTTCATGAAGACGATGGGCTCCTTCGGGATGGGCATGCCGGCCTCGGCGGCGTGATCGGCGTAGTTCAGGCCGATGGCGACGAACTTCGTCATGCCCGTCCAGGGCACGGCCAGGCGGCCCGCAGGCACCATGGGCAGCGCGTTCACGTCGATGGCGCGCAGCGCGGCCAGGCCGGCGGGCGACAGCGTCGCGGGCGTGATCTCGGGCAGCAGCACGCCCAGGTCGCGCACGCGGCCTTGTTCGTCGAGCAGGGCGGGTCTCTCCTGGCCCTTGGGGCCGTGGCGCAAAAGCTTCATTCAATCTCTCCAACCGTTTCGCACGGCTCGCTACGCCTGTTGCCAAGCGACCAAGGCCTTGCGCGGAGCCGGCTTTGCCGGGCCGCAGCAAGAGCCCCCTCGGGGGGTAGCGAACGCAGTGAGCTTGGGGGTTTCGTTTCCTTCAGCCGCGGCCGACGAAGGGCATCTTGGTGGCCATCACGGTCATGAACAGCACGTTGGCCGACAGCGGCAACCGCACCATCGCCATGAAGGTGTCGGCCACGGCCTGCAGGTCCATCCGCGGCTCGGGGCGCATGCTGCCGTCGGCTTGCGGCACACCTTCGGCCATGCGCGCGGTGAGCTCGCTGGCGGCGTTGCCGATGTCGATCTGGCCTACTGCGATGTCGAAGGGCCGTCCGTCCAGCGCTGCGGTCTTGGTCAGGCCCGTGATGGCGTGCTTGGTGGCGCTGTAGGCGATGGAGCCGGGCCGCGGTGCGTGCGCCGAGATGCTGCCGTTGTTGATGATGCGTCCGCCCACGGGCGACTGCGCCTTCATCAGGCGGAAGGCATGGGACAGGCAGTAGAAGGCGCCGTTCAGATTGACGTCGACCACCTGCCGCCACTCCGCCGGCGAGACCAGGTCGGGCGACTTCGACGCCAGCCCGCCGCCGGCGTTGTTGAACAGCAGGTCCAGCCGTTCGCAGCGTTGCTGCACGGTGTCGAAGAGGGCTTGCACGGCGTCGGGGTCAGCGACGTCGCAGGGCAGGGCGAGGGCGCGCGCGCCGTCGGCCCCCGCGGCTGCGATGGCGGTCTGCAGGGCTTCCGGGCGGCGGCCAACGAACACGACCTGCCAGCCTTCGCGCAGCAGCGCGGTGGCGCAGACCTGGCCAATGCCGCTGCCGGCGCCGGTGACGAGTGCGGTTTGCATGGTTGGAAGGCGGGTGAAGGGCTGAAGCGGCGCCGATGATGCACCATGCAAGGCCTTGTCACCGACCGCTGATGCCCCATGCACTTCACCCAAGTCATCCTGTACACGGCCGAGGACGGCCGCGCCCGCTTTCGCGAGCAGCCGCTGCCCCTGACCGAAGGCAAGCCTCAAGCACGGCTGTCGCCGCTGATGCCCAGCGGCGGACTGCAGTTGCGCATGAGCCCGGTGGGCTTTCGCAGCAACTTCCACTGCACCGAGAACCCGCAGTGGCTCTTCGTGCTGGGCGGGCAGATGCAGATCGGCCTGCAGGACGGCAGCACGCGCCTGTTCAAGCCGGGCGATCACTTCTTCTCGGCCGACACCTTGCCGTCTGGCGCCACCTTCGATCCGCAACTGCATGGCCACAACAGCCGCCAGGTGGGCGACGAGCCGCTGGTGACGGCTTTCGTGCGCGCCTGAGGCGCGCTCGGATCAGTAGAGCGTGGCGGCCTGCCGCGCACGCAGCGTGGCGTCGTAGGCCACGCCGTCGATGCCGGTCTGGCTCAGGCATTCGAGGATCGCGCCCGGCGTGGGCAGGCTGCCGGCGGCGAGGTGGGCCGCCGGACTCCACAAACCCGAACGCTGGATGGCCCGCGCGCACTGGAAGAAGACGCTGCGCACGTGGATGACGAGCACGCTCGACGCGGGCTTGCCATCGACCGCGAACTGTCGGCAGAGCGCGGGCAGGGCGCTGATGCGCGCGTTGCCGTTCACGCGAAGCGCCTCGCCGACACCCGGTATCAGGAAGAGCAGCGCCACGCGCGGGTCATGCACGATGTTGCGCAGACTGTCGATGCGCTGGTTGCCACGCCGGTCGGGCAGCAGCAGGGTGTGGGCGTCGGCCACGCACACGAAGCCCGGCGCGTCGCCGCGTGGCGAGGTGTCCAGTCCCTGCGGGCCCAGCGTGGCCAGCACGGCGAACGGCGCCGCCTCGATGTAGGGCCGGTACAGCGGGTGCACATGGTCAGCTACCTTCTGCAGCGAGGTGGCGCCCGGGCCGGTGTCGTAGACGCGGCGCAGTGCGGCCTCGTCGGCCAGGTCGGCCGAGCAGTCGCCCGCCAGGCGCAGCAGATCGGCGTCGCCCACGCGAAGCCTCAGCCGATGCGGCCCAGCAGCAGGTACTCCATCAGTGCCTTCTGCGCGTGCATGCGGTTCTCGGCCTCGTCCCAGACCACGCTCTGCGGGCCGTCGATGACCTCGGCGGTGACTTCCTCGCCCCGGTGCGCGGGCAGGCAGTGCATGAACAGGGCGTCGGGCTGGGCCACGGCCATCATCTCCTCGTCGACGCACCAGTCGACGAAGGCCTTGCGGCGTTCCTCGTTCTCGGCCTCGTAGCCCATGCTCGTCCAGACGTCGGTGGTGACGAGGTGGGCGCCTTCGCAGGCCTGCATGGGGTGGTTGAAGACCTTGTAGCAGTTGGTGTCGCGCACGCCGGCCACGGCCGGGTCGATCTCGTAGCCGCTGGGCGTGCTGACGTGCACCGTGAAGCCCAGGATCTCGGCCGCCTGCAGCCAGGTGTTGGCCATGTTGTTGCCGTCGCCGACCCAGGCCACCACCTTGCCGCGGATGTCACCCCGGTGCTCGATGAAGGTGAAGATGTCGGCCAGGATCTGGCACGGGTGGTATTCGTTGGTCAACCCGTTGATCACCGGCACCCGTGAATGCGCAGCGAAGCGCTCGAGCATGCTCTGCTCGTAGGTGCGGATCATCACGATGTCGACCATGCGGCTGATGACGCGTGCGCTGTCCTCGGCCGGCTCGGCGCGGCCGAGCTGGCTGTCGCCGGTGGTCAGGTGCACCACGCTGCCGCCCATCTGGTACATCCCGGCCTCGAAGCTGACGCGCGTGCGGGTGCTGGCCTTCTCGAAGATCATCGCCAGCGTGCGATCAACCAGTGGCTGGTAGCGCTCGTAGTTCTTGAATCGCGTCTTGATGATGCGCGCGCGCTCGAAGAGGTAGGCGTACTCCTCGGCGCGCAGGTCCTTGAACTGCAGGTAGTGGCGCATCAGCGAGTGGCCGGGTTTCATGGCGTTTCGGCGAGGAAGGCCCTGATCAGCGGGCACAGGATGGCGACGATCTGTGCCGCTTCGTCGGCGTTGAGGATCAGCGGCGGCACGAGGCGGATGACGCGGTCGGCGGTGACGCTGATCAGGAGCCCGGCCTCGGCCGCTCGGCCCAGCAGCACGCCGCAGGGGCGGTCGAGTTCGATGCCGATCATCAGACCGGCGCCGCGGATCTCGGTCACGCCGCTCAGCCCCGCGAGTTCACGCGCCAGGCCGTCGTGCAGCGCGGCGCCCACGGTGGCGGCATTGGCCAGCACGCCGTCTTCCTCGCAGATGCGCAGGGTTTCCACGCCCGCGCGCATGGCCAGCGGGTTGCCACCGAAAGTGGTGCCATGGTTGCCCGGGCCCAGCACGTTCAGCGCCCGCGGCCCGGTGACCACCGCGCCTACCGGCACGCCCGAGCCCAGGCCCTTCGCCAAGGGCATCACGTCGGGCTGGATGCCGGCCCACTGGTGCGCAAACCACTTGCCGGTGCGGCCGATGCCGCACTGCACTTCGTCGAGCATCAACAGCCAATCCTGGCGGTCGCACAGCGCGCGCAGGCCCTGCAGGTATTCCCAGCGCGCCGGGTTCACGCCGCCTTCGCCCTGGATGGTCTCCAGGAAGATCGCCACCACGTTGGGGTGCTTGCGCGCCACGTCCTCGACGGCGGCCAGGTCGTTCAGCGTCACGCGCACGAAACCTTCCACCAACGGGCCGAAACCGGCTTGCACTTTGGGGTTGCCGGTGGCCGACAGCGTGGCGATGCTGCGGCCGTGGAAGGCTTTCTCGTAGACGATGATCTCGGGCCGCTCGATGCCTTTGTCGTGACCGAACTTGCGCGCGATCTTGAGCGCCGCCTCGTTGGCTTCCAGCCCGCTGTTGCAGAAGAAGGCGCCGTCCAGGCCCGAGATCTCGCACAGCTTCGCCGCCAGCTGTTCCTGTAGCGGCACCTGGTAGTAGTTGCTGCAATGGATGAGCTTGCCCACCTGGTCCTGCAACGCCGGCACCAGCTTCGGGTGGGCGTGCCCCAGCGTGTTCACCGCGATGCCGCCCAGCCCGTCGAGGTAGCGTCGGCCGGCGGTGTCCCAGACCCAGCAGCCCTTTCCGTGCGACAGCGCGAAGGGAAGGCGGCCGTAGGTGTTCAGCACATGCGGCATGGGCCGCGCAGGGGCAGCGGTGACGGCGGGCTCGGGTGCGTTCATCGTGGTTCCTTCATGGGCCCAGAAGAGAAGGCCGGGGGCGACGCTTCCATCAAGCCCCGGCGTCGACCGATTCTAAAGGTGGCCCCTGGCCGGCCGAAGTCGAGGCTTCCTGGGTCAGGTCGGCACACGTCATGCTTGCTGCAATGCAACAAACCCGAGGCACAATGCGGCGTGACATTCCCACGCCGCGGCCTCAGCCACCGACCCCGGTGCGACTGCAGGCCGTGCCCCCGCCGATGACCGCTGTCCGACCTCGCCAGTTCACCATCCTGGGCTTGACCCTGGAGGGGCGGACTTTTCGCCCAAGTGATTGGGCCGAGCGCCTGGCCGGCGCGATGTCGTGTTTCAGGCCGGGGGGCAGCAGCGGGGGGATCGGTGCCTACATCGGCTATTCGCCCTACTGCGTGCCGCAGGTGGTGGACGGGGTGAAGTGCGTGCTGGTCAACGAGGCGCTGCAGGGCATCGAACCGATGGCCTGGGACTTCGTCATGAACTTCGCGCGCGACAACCAGCTGAGAGTGTCCGAGGTATTGCCGGAGGCGAGGTCGGGCTGAACGCAGCGCCCAGAAAAGCAAAGGGCCCGCAGTGCGGGCCCCGGGGCGAACGGCAGGACAGGAATCAGGCGGCGAGCGTGAGTGCCTTGACCTTGGCGGCCAGACGGCTCTTCAGGCGAGCGGCCTTGTTCTTGTGGAAGATGCCCTTGTCGGCCACCGAGTCGATCACGCTCTGCGCGGTCTTGAAGCTGTCGGTGGCCTTGGCCTTGTCACCGCCAACGACGGCCTTCTGTACGTTCTTGACGACGGTGCGGAAGCGCGAACGCAGCGAGGTGTTGGCGGCATTCAGCACCACGTCCTGGCGGGCGCGCTTGCGGCCCGAGGCGAGGCGAACGGTTTTCTTCTTGGCTTTGGACGAAGTGGCCATGCTTTATCGTGCTTTGGTCTGAACAGGTCGGAGGGATGCAAAGAGCGTCGAGTGTAGCACGCGGCGTGAAGCGACTCCGAGGTGACCAGGGCGGCTGCCTATAATTCCGCAACCAGCCCGCGCGCTCCCGGTGCCGGCTGCTGGTGTCCAGGCTCGAGCCATGCGCCGCCTGTCTCCAGTGCGCCCCGTCTCTCGGCGTCACCTTCTCCGCACCGTCTGCACCCGCCTGCCCCGTGAACCTGCTCAAGGCCGCCTCCACCGTTTCCCTGCTGACGCTGCTTTCGCGCGTGACGGGCCTGGTGCGTGAGCAGCTCATCGCCGCTGCCTTCGGTGCGAGCGCGGTCACCGACGCCTACAACGTTGCCTTCCGCATCCCCAACCTGTTCCGGCGGCTCTTTGCCGAGGGTGCCTTCTCACAGGCCTTCGTGCCGCTGTTGGCGGCCACGCGTGAGCGTGAAGGCGACGCCACCACGCGCCTGTTGATCGACGCCGTGGCCACGGTCCTGGCCTGGGCGTTGATCCTGACCTGCATCGTCGGTGTCGTCGGCGCGCCGGTGCTGGTGTGGATGATGGGCTCGGGCCTCGAACGATTCGACACCGCCGTGGTGCTGACGCGCTGGATGTTTCCCTACATAGGCTTCATGTCACTCGTCGCGCTGTCGGCCGGGATCCTGAACACCTGGAAGCGCTTCGCGCTGCCGGCGGTGACGCCGGTGCTGCTTAACCTCAGCGTCATCGCCGCTGCCTGGTGGGGTGCGCCGCTCATGGCGCGCTGGGGCTACGAGCCCGTGATGGCACTGGCCGTCGGCGTGATGGTCGGCGGCCTGCTTCAGGCCGCGGTGCAGCTGCCGGCATTGGCGGCCATCGGCTGCGCGCCGCGCATCGCGTGGCTGCCGGGGCATATCGCCGCTGCTTGGCAACACCCCGGCGTGAGGCGGGTGCTGCAGCAGATGGCGCCGGCGCTGCTGGGCGTGTCGGTGGCACAGATCTCGTTGCTCATCAACACCCAGATCGCCTCCCACGTGGCCGTGGGCGCGGTGTCGTGGCTGACCTACGCCGACCGGCTGATGGAGTTCCCCACCGCGCTGCTCGGCGTCGCCTTGGGCGTGGTGTTGCTTCCGCAGCTGTCGGCGGCTCGCGCGCGGCAGGACGACGCGGCCTACTCGGGCATGCTTGACTGGGGCCTGCGCCTGGTGCTGCTGCTGGCGCTGCCCTGTGCGCTGGCGCTGCTGATCTTTCCGGTCGGCCTGATCTCGGTGCTGTTCCACTACGGCGCCTTCACGCCGCGCGACGTGGCGATGTCGGTACTGGCCTTGCGCGGTTATGGCGTCGGCCTGCTTGGCTTGGTGGCGATCAAAGTGCTGGCGCCGGCCTTCTTCGCGCGCCAGGACGTGCGCACGCCGGTGAAGATCGCCATCGGCGTGCTGGTCGCCACGCAGGCGATGAACGTGGTGTTGGTGCCGCTGCTGGGCCACGCCGGGCTGGCGCTGTCGATCGGGCTGGGCGCGCTGGTCAACGCCGGTCTGCTGCTGGGTGGGCTGTTGCGCGGGGGCATCTTCCGACCACAGCCAGGCTGGGCGGGATTCGTGGTGCGTGTTCTGCTGGCCAACCTGGCGCTGGGCGCCGTGCTGGCCTGGGCCGCCCAGGGCATCGACTGGATTGCGATGCAGGCCCAGTGGGGCCAACGTGCGCTGGTCGTCGCCGGCGTGCTTGGTGGCGCGGCCCTGCTGTACTTTGCCGTGCTTGCCGCCTGCGGCCTGCGCCCGCGCCAGTTCATGCGCCGCGGCTGACCTACACTGACGTCGATGCCCGGACCCGTGCACTTCGAAGCGCCCACCGCACTCGACTTCTTTGCGGCGCTGGTGGCCGACGACGCCAGCCTGCCCGTGCTGGAAGCCGCCATCGCCGTGGCGCAGGACGACCTGCCCGACATCGACGTGCAGGAGGTGCTGGCCCAGGTCGATGCACTGGCCGATCGCCTGCGGCGCCGGCTGCCTGCCGACGCCGCACCACTGCAGCGCCTGCGCCTTCTGAACCAGTACTTCTTTCAGGAACTGGGTTTTGCCGGCAACGTCAATGATTACTACGATGCCGGCAACAGCCTCCTGCCCGTGGTCCTGCAGACGCGCCGCGGCATCCCGCTGACGCTGGCGCTTGTCTATATCGAGATTGCCACCCAGGCCGGACTGCACGCGCGGGGCATTGCCTTTCCGGGGCACTTCCTCGTGAAGCTGCACCTGCCGCGCGGCGAGGTGGTGGTAGACCCGTTCAGCGGACGTTCGCTGGCCCGCGAGGAGCTCGAGGAACGCCTGTTGCCCTTTCGCCGCCCGGTCCCAGGATTCGAACTCGACGAGGTGCCGCTGGGCCTCTATCTGCAGCCGGCGCAGCCGCGCGACATCATCGCCAGGCTGTTGCGTAATCTGAAGGAGATCCACCGCAGCGCGCAAGACTTGCCTCGCCTGGCTGCGGTGCAGCGCCGGCTGGTGCTGCTTCTGCCGCAGTGCTGGGGCGAGCGCCGCGACTTGGCGCTCCTGCTGGCGCAGCTGGGCTGCACGCAGGAAGCCGCAGCCGAGATGGCGACCTACCTGCAGCACCAGCCCGACGCCGACGATGCGCCCCTGATGCGCAACGAGCTGGCGCGCTGGCGCCAAGCCGATTGAACGCATGAAGCAGATTCCACTACCCATCGGACCGCAGCCCGAACCCAGCTTCGACAACTTCCTGCCTGGCAGCAACGCGCCTGCACTGGAGCATCTGCGCTCACTGGTGCTGCCGGCCGCCCCTGTTTACCTCTGGGGCCCGGCGGGCAGCGGCAAGAGTCACCTGCTGCGTGCGCTGGCGGCAAGCGGCCAAGCGCAGGGCCAGCGCGTCGGATGGTTCGATGCCGCTGACCGCTTGCCCTGGCTGCTTTCTCCCGACTGGAGCGTTGTCGTCATCGACCGCTGCGAGCTGCTCGATGCGGAAGCTCAGCAGGCCGCCTTCGCGCTATTCATAGAGGCCGCCGCCCACGACGTCCAGGTGGCGGCGGCGGGGCGCCTGCCGCCTGTAGACCTGCCGCTGCGCGACGACCTGCGCACGCGACTGGGCTGGGGCCATGTCTTCGCGCTGCAGGCCCTGCCCGACGCCGAAAGCCGCGCGGCGCTGCGCCGCGAGGGCGACCGCCGCGGCATCCTGCTTTCCGACGAACTGATGGACCACCTGTTGACGCACTTTCCGCGCGACCTCGGCCACCTGATGAGCCTCTTCGACCGCCTGGACACCTTTGCTCTCGCGCGCAGCCGCCAGCTCACCGTGCCGCTGCTGCGGCAGATGCTGGCCGAAGAAGCCGACACGACAGTGACTACGGCATGAAGCTGGCGCTCTTCGACCTCGACGGCACGCTGATCCCGAAGGACTCCGACCACGCCTTCGGCGAGTTCATCGTCGCCTTGGGCTGGGCCGATGGAGAAACCTTCCGCCGCCGCAACGACGCCTTCTACGAGGACTACCTGGCCGGCCGTCTCGACATCGATGCCTACGTCGACTTCGCCACCGCGCCTTGGCGCGCGCGGCCGGCGGCCGAACTGGCGCGGGCTGCGGCGCAGTTCCTCGACGTGGTCGTGCGGCCGATGCTGCACGTCGAGGCGCTGGCGCTGGTGCAAGGGCACCAGGACGCCGGCGACCTGGTGGCCGTGGTCACCGCGACCAACGACTTCGTCACACGGCCGATCGCGCAACTTTTCGGTGTCGACGAACTCATCGCCACCGACCTGCAGCGCGACGTCGAGGGTCGTGTCACCGGCCGCATCGAAGGCGTGCCGTCCTTCCGCGAGGGCAAGGTCACGCGGGTGCAGCAGTGGCTGTCGGCACGCGGGCTGGCATGGCACGACTTCGAACGCAGCACCTTCTACAGCGATTCCACCAACGACCTGCCGCTGCTCGAATGCGTCAGCGCGCCCGTGGCCACCAACCCCGGCCCGGCGCTCGAGCGCATCGCGCAAGCGCGCGGCTGGCCTGTCCTGAAGCTCTTCACATGATCAAGAAATTCATCAGCCGCCTGCTCGGCAAGGGTGAGCCGGCCGAAGCAGCGCCGCCGGTGCCCGTGATCCCCATCGGGGTACGCACTGAGGTGCCGGCCCACGTGCACGGCATCGACCCTTCGCTGCTCGACGCCAACGCGGTGCGCGTCGTCAAGACGCTGAAGGACGCGGGGCACGAGGCTTACATCGTGGGCGGCGCCGTGCGCGACCTGCTGGTGGGCATGCGCCCGAAGGACTTCGACGTCGCCACCGACGCCACACCCGAGCAGGTGAAGGCGTTGTTCCGCCGCGCTTTCATCATCGGCCGCCGCTTCCGCCTGGTGCACGTCGTCTTCGGCCGCGGCCGCGAGCATGAGGTCATCGAGGTCAGCACCTTCCGCGCCTACCTCGACCCTGCCGCCACCACCGACCAGGCGCCTGCCGACACGAAGCGCCATGCCAGTGCCGCAGCCGACAAGACCCACGTCGTCGACGCCGCCGGCCGCGTGTTGCGCGACAACGTCTGGGGCCCGCAGATCGAAGACGCCGCACGGCGCGACTTCACGATCAATGCGATGTACTACGACCCGACGACGCAGACGGTGGTGGACTACCACAACGGTCTTTCCGACGTGCGCGCCAAGCTGCTGCGCATGATCGGCGACCCCGACACGCGGTACCGCGAAGACCCGGTGCGCATCATCCGCGTCGTGCGGTTTGCGGCCAAGCTGGGTTTTGCGCTCGACCCGGCGACGGCCCGGCCCGTAGCAGCCACTTTGCCGCTGCTGTGCAACGTGCCCATCTCGCGCCTGTTCGACGAGATGGTCAAGCTGTTGCAGACCGGGCACGCACTGGCCAGCATCGAGCAGCTGCGCAAGTTCGGCCTCATCGGCGGCAGCCTGGGCGTGTTCCCGGTGCTCGACGCGGCGCTCGCGCCGGCCAGGCCCAACCCGGTGCGCGAGAAGTTCGTGCGCCTGGCGCTCCAGGACACCGACACGCGGGTCAACGAAGGCCGTTCGGTGGTGCCCAGCTACATGTTGGCCACCATGCTCTGGCACGACGTGCAGGAGCGCTGGGCAGCGCTGCGCGCAGCCGGCGACAGCCCGTTTCCGGCGCTGCAGCAGGCCGTGGACGCGGTGTTCGATGCGCGCATCGGTGACATCTCGGGCCGCGGCAAGCTGGCCGCCGACATGCGCGAGATCTGGCTCATGCAGCCGCGCTTCGAGCGCCGCACCGCGAGTTCGGCGGCCTCGCTCATCGCCCAGGTGCGCTTCCGCGCCGGCTACGACTTCCTGCGACTGCGCGCCGACTGCGGCGAGGTGTCGGTCGATCTGGCCGACTGGTGGGAGGACTTCCACCTCGGTAGCGACGACGACCGCGAAGCGCTGCTGCGCGATGTTCGCGCCAGTGCGCCCCCGCGGTCGCGGCGCTCGCGGGCTGAAAGCCCAACGGCAGCGCCCGCGGTCGCGGACGCGGGTGCGGAAGCCGATGAGGACGAGGACACGGTCGTGGCCACGCCTGGCCGAGAAGGTGCTGCACCGCGCAAGCGACGGCGTCGCCGTCGCAAGCCCGCAGGCAGCGGCGGTGGTACAGCCGTGGGACCTGGCGAAGTGCCGCCTGCGGTCGACTGAAGGCCGACACCATGCCGGCGCTGCCCGACACCACCGTGGAAGACGGTAGCGTGCCGCTGCCCGATGCGCCCGGCCTCGACGATGAGCGTGTGTTCGTCGGTCTGGGTGCCAACCTCGGCGATGCTCGCGCCGCGCTCTCGGCCGCCGTGGCCGGGTTGACGGCCCTGCCGGGCACGCAGGTCGTGCATTGCTCGAGCCTGTACCGCAGTGCGCCCGTCGATGCGCAAGGCCCTGACTTCGTCAATGCCGTGGTCGAACTGCGAACGACGCTGCCGCCGACCGCTCTGCTGCGGGCGTTGCAGGCGCTGGAGCAGGCCCACGGTCGTCTGCGTCCCTACCGCCACGCGCCGCGCACGCTGGATCTCGACCTGTTGCTCTACGGAAAGCGCCTGCTGACCACCGATGCGCTGACTGTGCCGCACCCGCGTCTGCACGAGCGGGCTTTCGTGCTGCAACCTCTGCTGGAACTGGCACCGGCGGCCGCGCATCCCGGTCTGGGTCCACTCGCGCCTTGGGCCGCGGCCACAGCGGCGCAGGCTGTCGAACGCATGCCTTGATCCGGGCGACCCCTAGAATCACTTTGTGACAAATCAGTGACATCCGGATGACGAACCGGCTGCAGTCAACGGAGTGAGCATGGTTTTCGGCAGGCTTTTGCCGCGCGAGGGTAACTTCTTCGAATTGTTCAACCAGCACGGGCAGCACATCGCCGAAGGCGCGCGGTCCTTTCTGGCTATGGTGCAGGACTACGGCAACGTGGCCGAGCGAGAGCGCCATGCGGGTGCGGTCGGGGAGTCCGAGCGCGCCGCCGACAAGATCACCGCCGAAGTACACCGGCTGCTGCACCGGACGTTCATCACGCCGCTCGACCGCGACCAGATCCACCGCCTGATCAACGCGATGGACGACGTGCTCGACCTGCTGCAGGACACCAGCGAGGTCATGTCGCTGTACGACCTGCGCAGCCTGTCGGACGACGTCGTGCGGCTCACCGAGATCTCGGTGCGCTGCTGCGAACGTGTGCGTACCGTACTGGCCATGCTGCCCAAGCTGAAGACGGCTGCGGTCGCCGAGGCCGTGCTGCTGACCTGCGGCGAGATCGACCAGCTCGAGTCCGACGCCGACCGCGTGATGCGCTCGGCAATGTCGCGCTTGTTCCGCGAGGAGCCCGACACGCGCCAGCTCATCAAGTTGAAGGCCGTCTACGAGCACCTGGAGTCGATATCCGACCGCTGCGAGGACGTGGCCAACCTGGTCGAAGGCATCGTGCTCGAGAACTCCTGACCGCACCGATGTCGACCCTGCCGAATGCGCTGCCCATCGAGCTTTGGGTGGTGGTCATGCTGGTCGTCATGGCCTTGCTGTTCGACTTCATGAACGGCTTCCACGACGCGGCCAACTCCATCGCCACCGTGGTCTCCACGGGTGTACTGAAGCCGCAGCACGCGGTGGCCTTCGCTGCCTTCTTCAACGTGGCGGCGATCTTCGTCTTCCAGCTCAAGGTGGCCGCCACCGTGGGCAAGGGCATCGTCGAGCCGGGCATCGTCGATCAGCACGTGGTCTTCGGCGCGCTTGTCGGTGCCATCGCCTGGAACCTGATCACCTGGTGGTACGGCATTCCGTCCAGCAGCTCGCATGCGCTCATCGGTGGCATCGTCGGCGCGGCGGTGGCCAAGGCGGGCACCGGGCCGCTGGTGTGGGCCGGTGTGCTCAAGACGGTGGCCTTCATCTTCATCTCGCCGCTGATGGGCTTCCTGCTCGGTTCGCTGCTGATGGTGGGCGTGGCGTGGGCCTGCCGGCGGACTTCGCCGATGCGTGTCGACAACTTGTTCAGGCGTCTGCAACTGGTGTCTGCCGGCCTGTACTCGCTGGGCCACGGCGGCAACGACGCGCAGAAGACCATCGGCATCATCTGGCTGCTGCTGATCGCCGCCGGTTACAGCCAGGCCAGCGACAAGATGCCACCGGGCTGGGTGATCTGGTGCTGCTACATCGCCATCGGCCTGGGCACGATGTTCGGCGGTTGGCGCATCGTCAAGACCATGGGCCAGCGCATCACCAAACTCAAGCCCGTGGGAGGTTTCTGCGCCGAGACCGGCGGCGCCGTCACGCTTTCCGTCGCCACCGGGCTGGGCGTGCCGGTGTCGACGACGCACACCATCACCGGTGCCATCTTCGGTGTCGGCTCGGTGCGCAACGCTTCGGCGGTGCGCTGGGGCTTGGCCGGGCACATCGTCATGGCCTGGATCGTCACCATACCGGCGACGGCGCTGATCGCCGCCATCTTCTACGGCATCAGCACCTGGCTGTTCTGAAGCGCGGTCAAGGCCGCGCGGCGGGCGCTGATTCCAGCTGCCACTGGAAGAACATCTGGCCGCTGTAGGCAATGGTGCCCGTGAGCACGGCGCCGCCTACCAGCAGCCCTGCAATCGCAGCGAGCACCGGGCCCCAGCCCGTGGCGGTGACGGTCCGGCCCGGGTTGTGACGGGCGTCCCATTTCTCGTCAGGAGTCAGCGCGTGCACGATGCCGGTGATCATTGCCGCCGAGATCATCAGCCCAAGCAGCGGCACCAGCAGCCAGGCAAGGTGGTCGTCCTGACCCAGTTCACGAAAGCGCCGCAGTCCGTAGAGCCCCAACAGCGTGGGCGGCAGGTGCAGCCAGCCCACCCGGTCTTGCCAGCCGTGCAGGTAGAAACGGTGGGCGCCCAGCGTGCCCAGCAACAGCGCCAGCCAGGCGGCGAGCGTCTTCGAGCGGCTGCTGGTGCCGGGGTTCGTGGGGATGGGCAGGTTCATTCGCGGGCGCAGGACGGACGGGGCGCTGGTCAGGAGGGCAGAGCAGTTTATAATGCGCGGTTTTCGGCGCTGGCCTGCAGGTGGTGAGAGTGGACACCGCAGGCGTATCTACGGCGCCGGCCGAGGCCGGCAGTTTGATTTGCCGGCCACCAAGGTGATCTGCCCGGTGTGTCTCCCGTGGCGGTTCATCAGCCCCCTGTTCCCAAGGAATCCTCACATGGTCGTGATCCGACTCGCCCGTGGCGGCGCCAAGAAGCGCCCGTTCTTCAACATCGTCGTCGCCGACGCGCGCGAGCGCCGCGATGGTCGCTTCATCGAACGCGTGGGTTTCTACAACCCCGTGGCCGCAGGCGGCGAGCAGCCGCTGCGCGTGGCACTCGACCGCGTGACCCATTGGACCGGCGTCGGCGCCCAGTTGTCGCCGACCGTGGCGCGCCTGGTCGACCAGGCCAAGAAGGCGGCCTGAACCTCGCTGCCGTGAACTCGGCGAGCCAGGCCGCCGGGCCGGACGTCGGCGACACGCCGACGATGCCGGCCGATGCGGTTGAAGTGGGCCGCGTCGTGGGCGCCTGGGGCATCAAGGGTGGGATCAAGGTCAAGCCCTTTGCCGCCGATCCGCAGGCGCTCTTTTCCTCCAAGCGCTGGTTTGTTCAGCCACCACAAGGCCCCGGCCTGCGCGGCTCGAGGCTCGCGGCACTTCCGGCGCTGCTCAAGGTGCTCAGCGCGAAGGAGCAGGGCGACGGCGTGGTCGCCACGGCGCAGGAACTGCCCGACCGCAACGCCGCCGAGGCGCTGCAGGGCGCGCGCATCTTCGTCTCACGGGCGAGCTTCCCGACGCCCGACGACGGCGAGTTCTACTGGGTCGACCTCATCGGCTTGGCGGTGTTCAACCGGAAGGACGTCGCGCTCGGCGTGGTCATCGGCCTCATAGAGACCGGCCCGCATTGCGTGCTGCGCATCCAGCCGGCGGACGCGGCCGCGCCCGAAGTGCTGATCCCCTTCGTCGACGCCTACGTCGACGGCGTCGACCTGCCCGGACAGCGCATCGCCGTCGACTGGGACACCGAAAACGCGGCCTGAAGCGCCCGCGATGCGCTTCGACGTCGTCACGCTCTTCCCCGAGCTCTTCACGCCGCATTTCAGCCACGGCATCACGCGCCGCGCGTTCGAGAGCCGCCAGGTCGACGTGCGCCTGTGGCCGCTGCGCGACTACGCCGACGATGCATACCGCCGCGTGGACGACCGCCCTTACGGCGGCGGCCCCGGCATGGTCATGCTGTTCGAGCCGCTGCGGCGCGCCTTGCTGGCCGTGGCCGCCGACCGCGGCGAAGCCCGGCCGGCCATCGTGCACTTCACACCCACCGGGCAGCGCCTGGACCAGGCAATGGTCGAGTGCTTCGCGGCCGGCCCAGGCGCCGTGCTGCTGTGCGGACGCTACGAAGGCATCGACCAGCGCCTGCTCGACGCCCACGTCACGCACGAGATCAGCCTGGGCGACTTCGTGCTCTCGGGTGGCGAACTGCCGGCGCTGGCCTTGCTTGATGCCGTGGCGCGGCTGCAGGACGGTGTGCTGACCGCGCCTTCGCACCAGCAGGACAGCTTTTCCGACGGGCTGCTGGAAGGCCCGAGTTACAGCCGCCCCGAGATCCTGGTGGTCGACGGCGTCGAACGCCCCGTGCCACCGGTGCTGCTGTCGGGGCACCATGCCGAGATCGCACGCTGGCGTCGCGAACGTGCGCTGGAACTCACCGCGCGCCGCCGACCCGACCTGATCGCCGCGGCGCGCGCCGCGGGCCAGCTGAACCGCGCGGATGAGCGCTACCTGGCGGGCCTCGAGCTATAATCAAAGGCTTTTCGATCCTCTGCCGGGCACCATTCCAATTCAACCCGCCCGCGACACGATCGACCGGAGAACCCCAGTGAACCTGATAGCCGTCCTCGAGCAGGAAGAAATTGCTCGCCTCAACAAGACGATTCCCGCCTTCGCCCCCGGCGACACCGTGATCGTCAGCGTCAACGTCGTCGAAGGCACGCGCAAGCGGCTGCAGGCCTACGAAGGCGTGGTCATTGCCAAACGCAACCGCGGGCTGAACAGCAGCTTCATCGTGCGCAAGATTTCCAGCGGCGAGGGCGTCGAGCGCACCTTCCAGACCTACAGCCCGCTGATCGCCAGCATCGAAGTGAAGCGCCGCGGCGACGTGCGCCGCGCCAAGCTGTACTACCTGCGCCAGCGCAGCGGCAAGTCGGCGCGCATCAAAGAGAAGCTGGCGTGACGCAGTCATGCGCCTGCGCAGCAGGCACCGGCGCGCAGCGCCGGCCAGGCGGACCCCGCAGGGAAAGGCTGGCTTGACGGAAGTCGGCGCCCGTTCGCGGGTGCTCGCCGCCCAGGCCGCCTTCGGGCGGCCTTTGTCATTGGTTCTTCACCTCGTGCGCCCATGACCGCCCCGCCGCGCATCCTGGACCCGCGCCGCATCCCGGTGATCGGGTCGGACGCGCACCTGCCGTCCGTGCCGAGCCAATGCCTGTCGCCGCAGACGCTGCGGCAGCGCTTCGCCCGGCACGGCGACTGGCAGCCCGAGTTCGGTGGCGACGCCGGCGGCGTGCTCGCCGGGCGTCATCCCGTCGCGGCGGCCGTCCTCGTCCCGCTGGTGCAGCGCGCCGACGGCCTGCATGTGCTGCTGACGCGCCGCACCGACCACCTGCGCGACCACGCCGGGCAGATCAGCTTCCCCGGCGGCCGAGCCGAGCCCGAGGACGCCGGTCCCTCGGCAACTGCGTTGCGCGAGGCGCAGGAAGAAGTCGGCCTGCCGCCGGGCCAAGTCGAGGTCATTGGTCAGTTGCCTCCCTACACCACGGTGACCAGCTACGTCGTCACGCCGGTGGTGGCGCTGGTGAAGGCCCCGTACACGCTGGTGCTGGACAGCTTCGAGGTGGCCGAGGCCTTCGAGGTACCGCTGTCGCACCTGATGAACCCGGCCCACCACCGCCGCCACGTCTTCAGCTATGAAGGCGGCGAGCGCCAGTTCCTGTCCATGCCCTGGACCGGCCCGGGAGAAGACGGCCAGGCGCGCGAATACTTCATCTGGGGGGCGACAGCCGCGATGCTGCGCAACCTCTACCGCTTCCTGGGCACCTGAGTGCCCCGAGCACGGGCGCCCAACCCCCGATCACGCCCTATCATCGAAACCGATGAGTTTCTTCGCCGTCCTGTTCGCGTTGCTGATCGAACAGCTCAAGCCGCTGCCGCGCGACAACTGGGTGCACGAGACGCTGATGTCCTGGGTGCGCTGGACCGGCCGCAACTTCGACGCCGGGCAGCCGCACCACACCTGGGTCGTGTGGTGTGTCTCGGTGGGCGTGCCTTCGTTGGGCGTTGCGGCTTTGTACCTGTTGATCGCGCACTACAGCCTGGTGCTGGCGCTGTGCTTCGACGTCGGATTGCTCTACCTGACGCTGGGCTTCCGCCAGTTCAGCCACTACTTCACCGACATCCGCGACGCGCTGGAACGTGGTGACGAGAACGAGGCACGTCGGCTGCTTGCCGAATGGCGCCATCTCGACGCCAGCGAACTGCCGCGCACCGAGGTGTTGCGACACGTCATCGAACACGCGCTGCTGGCGGCGCACCGGCATGTCTTCGGCGTCTTCTTCTGGTTCGTCGTGCTGTCGGCACTGGGCCTGGGGCCGATGGGCGCGGTTTTCTACCGGATGGCCGAGTTCTCGACGCGCTACTGGGGCTACCGTCACCGCAACATCGACGCCCCGGGCAACGACGCTTTGCTGGCCTTGTCGCAACGCCTGTTCGGTTACATCGACCACGTGCCCGCGCGGCTGACGGCCTTCGGCTTCGCGGTCGTGGGCAACTTCGAAGAGGCCGCCGCCAGCTGGCGGCGTGACGCCACGCTGTGGCAGCATCCGAACGAAGGCGTCATCCTGGCCGCCGCGGCCGGTGCGGTCGGCGTGCAACTGGGCGGAGCCGCGGCACCGGGGGTCACGCCTGACCGTTCGAAGACCTTCGATGCCGGCGTCGACGCCGCCATGGCCGACGCGCAAGGCTCGACCTCAGGTGCGCCGGCACAGCCGGGCCACCTGAACAGCGTGGTCGGGTTGGTGTGGCGTTCGGTGGTGCTCTGGATGCTGCTGGTGGCGTTGCTGACGCTGGCGCACGTGGTGGGGTGAACCCCGGCGCTCACCAGCGCTTCTGCGACAGTTCATCGAACAATTCGCCGTAGATGCGCTGGCGGGTCGGGCTGATCTCGCCGCGCGCAGCGGCCTCGCGCACACCGCAGCCCGGTTCGTGGCGGTGGCTGCAGTTGTGAAAGCGACAGTGGCCCAGGGCGGCTGCATAGTCCGGCATCAGGCCGGCCAGCTGCTCGGGCTGCACCTGGCGCAAGCCGAACTCCTGGAAGCCGGGCGAATCGATCAGCGCGCCGCGCGCCGCGTGTCCGGCTGCGACCGAGTCTCCGTCCAGCCAGTACCACAGGGTGCTCGTGGTGGTGTGGCGGCCGGTGTTCAGCGCCTGCGAGATCTCGCCCACCTGCGCCGCAGCCTGCGGCACCAGCAGGTTGATCAGCGTGCTCTTGCCCATGCCGCTGGGGCCCAGAACCAGCGTCGTGCGCTCGGCCAGCAGCGGCCCCAGTACTGCGCGCGCGCCTTCCGGGTCGGTCTTCAGCGCCAGTTCGATCACCGTCAAGCCCATTGCGCGGTAGGGCGCCAGGCGATCACGAGCCAGCGCGATGGTCGGCAGATCGGCCTTGTTCAGACCGATGACGGCCGGGATGCCGGCTTCGGACGCGGCGATCAGTGCGCGCGTGAGCTGCGACTCGCTGAACACCGGCTCGGGCGCCACCAGCACGAGCAGCTGGTCGAGGTTGGCGGCGAAGGACTTGGTGCGCCACTCGTCCTGCCTGAACAGCAGGTTGCGGCGCGGCTCGAGCCCGTCGACGACACCTCCGTCACCCGTGACCAACCACCGCACGTGGTCGCCGACGACGAGATCGCTCTTCTTGCCGCGCGTCTGGCACAACACGCGCCGGCCCTCGGGTGTCTCGACCATCACGTGGCGGCCATGCGCGGCCACCACCAGGCCGACGCTGGGCGCGGTCTCGCCGGGGGCTGGCCCGGGCGGCGTCAGCGTCAAGGCAACAGCGCGTCCACCTTGGCGGCGCAGATGAGGTCGTTGATGGAAATGCCGCCTACCGAATGGGTGTTGAAGCGCACCGTGCAGCGGTTGTACGACACCAGCAGGTCAGGGTGATGGTCCTCGACGTGCGCCACCCAGGCAAGCGCATTCACGAAGGCCATCGTGCGGTGGTAGTCGGGGAAGTCGTAGCGTTTCTGGATCGCGCCGTCGACGAGGGCCCAGCCCGGCGCCTTGGCCAGGTGGGCTTCGATCGCGGCCGCGCCCATGGCGGGCTGGCCTTCCAGGGGCTGGCAACGGCGGCTGTTGAGTTCGCTCATGGCTTCAGGCGGCTGCAGGGGCGGGCAGTGCGCCGAATGCCGGCGCGGGCAGGGCGGCCAGGCGTTCGGAAGCCGGCGGGTGCGAGTAGTAGAAGCGCACGTATACGGGGTCGGGCGTCAGCGTCGCGGCGTTGTCCTCGTGCAGCTTGAGCAGGGCACTGGCCAGGTCGCCACCATCGGCCTGCTGGCAGGCATAGGCGTCGGCCTGGAACTCGTGGCGGCGCGAGAAGTGCGCCATCAGCGGCGAGACGAAGAAGGTGAAGGGCGGCAGCGCCAGCAGGAAGAGCAGCAGTGCCAGCGCATCGTTCGGCGCGCCGATATTGGGCGCCACGCCAAGGCCGGCGTAGAAGCCGCTTTGCCCGGCCAGCCAGCCCAGCAGCGCCAGGCCGGCCAGGCTGAAGCCGAAGATGCCCACCATGCGCTGCAGCACGTGGCGGTGCTTGAAGTGACCTAACTCGTGGGCCAGCACGGCCTCCACCTCACCCGGGCTAAGGCGCTGCAGCAGGGTGTCGAAGAAGACCACGCGCTTGGCCGCGCCCAGGCCGGTGAAGTAGGCGTTGGCGTGGGCCGAACGCTTGCTGCCGTCCATCACGAACAGGCCCTTGGAGGCGAAGCCGCAGCGCTGCATCAACGCCTGCACGCGCGCCTTCAGCGCTTCGTCGGGCAGCGGCGAAAACTTGTTGAACATCGGCGCGATGACGGTGGGGTACAGCACCAGCAGCGCCAGGTTGAAGACGACCCAGGTGATCCACGCGTACAGCCACCACAACCCGCCCGACACACCCATGATCCAAAGAATGACCGCTGCCAGCGGCAGCCCGACCAGCGCACCCACCGCCACACCCTTGGCCAGATCCGCCAGCCACAGCTTCGCCGTCATGCGGTTGAAGCCGAAGCGCTGCTCGATGCGAAAGGTGCCCCAGGCGTCCAGTGGCAGTTCAAGCAGGCCACCGATGGCGGCGAAGGCCGCCAGCAAGGCCAGTTGGTAGGCCGTGGGCCCCCAGAAGGGTGCGACGGCGTTCAGCAGCAGCGAATTCAGCGCGTCCAGCCCGCCCAGCAGCGTCCAGCCCAGCAGCATCAGGCTGCCGAACGCCATGCTGAAGAGACCGAAGCGGCCCTTGGCCAGCGTGTAGTCGGCCGCGCGCTGGTGTGCCTGCAGCGTGACGGTGGCCGCAAAGGCTGCGGGCACCTGATGGCGGTGCGTCGCCACGTGGCGCATCTGGCGCGTGGCCAGCCACAGCTTGACGGCCAGCGACAGCAGCAAGGCGGCCGCGAAGGCCAGGGTGACATCGGTAATCTGCATGGCGAAGGAGTGTAGGCGTGGGTGAGAATCGTCGTCATTGACCCTGGCATGCACCGATGAGCAAAACCCCCACTGAACCCTTGCTGGCCCCGAACGACCACAACCTGATCTGGATCGACCTCGAGATGACGGGCCTCTACCCCGACACCGACCGCATCATCGAGATCGCCGTCGTCGTCACCGACCCGAACCTGACTGTGCGCATCGAGGGCCCGGTCTTTGCCGTGCACCAGAGCGACACCGTGCTGGCAGGTATGGACGCCTGGAACACCGGCACGCACGGCAAGAGCGGGCTGACGCAGCGCGTGCGGGAGTCCACCGTCGACGAGGCCGCGGCGGAGGCTCAGGTGATCGAATTCCTGAAGCAGTACGTGCCCAAGGGCAAGAGCCCCATGTGCGGCAACAGCATCTGCCAGGACCGCCGTTTCCTGGCGCGCACCATGCCCACGCTGGAGGCCTTCTTCCACTACCGCAACGTCGATGTCAGCACGCTGAAGGAACTGGCGCGCCGCTGGAAGCCCGCGGTGATGGACGGCTTCAAGAAGGCGCAGGCGCACACGGCCATGGCCGACATCCACGAGTCCATCGACGAGCTCGTGCACTACCGCCAGCACCTGCTGGCGCTGTAGCGCTGGCGGTCAGCGTCTGCCCCGCCATGCACAGCGAAACGCTGCAGCTCGCCGGCGCCAGCCCCGGCCTGACACACGGCCTGCGTGTGCTGCGCTACGGCCAGCCCGGGCGCGGACCCAAGGCGATGATCCAGGCGGCGCTGCATGCCGACGAAGTGCCGGCCATGCTGGTGGCGCAGGGGCTGCGCGAGCGCCTGGACGCGCTGGACGCCGCCGGCCAGCTGCTCGGCGAGGTTGTGCTGGTGCCCTGCGCCAACCCGCTGGGCCTGGCGCAGCAGCTGATGGGCCAGCACCAGGGGCGTTTCGATCTGCACGACGGGGTCAACTTCAACCGCCAGGTGCCCGACATCTCGGCCGCCGTGGCCGCTGCGGTGCAGGGCCGTCTGAGCGACGACGCGGCAGCCAACGTGGCGCTGGTGCGCGACGAACTGCGCCGCGCCGCGGGCGCGCTTTCGGCCCGGCACCCGGCCGAGGACCTGAAGCTCCAATTGCTGCGCCTGGCCATCGACGCCGACATCGTGCTCGACCTGCACTGCGACGCCGAAGCCACGCTGCATCTCTACGGGCTGACCCCGCAGGCCGGGCTCTGTGCCGAGCTGGGCTCGCTGCTGGGCGCCGAGGCCATCCTGCTGGCCACCGAGTCGGGCGACTCGCCCTTCGACGAGGCCTGCAGCCGCCCCTGGTTCGTCGTGCAGCAGGCGCATCCCGGCCATCCGGTGCCGCTGGCCTGCTTCAGCACCACCGTCGAACTGCGCGGCCAGGCCGACACCGCGCACGCGCTGGCGGCGCAGGATGCCGAGGCCCTGGTCGAGTTCCTGCGCCGGCGCGGCGTGATCGCGGGGCCCCTGCGGCCGCTGCCCACGGCGCGTTGCGAGCCCACGCCGCTGGCTGGCAGCGAGCCCATCGTCGCTCCGCGCTGCGGGGTCTTGGTGTTCCACCGTGAGCCCGGGGCGCGCGTGCAGGCCGGCGATCTGATCGCCGACCTCGTCGATGTCGACAGCGGCGTGGTCGAGCCGCTGCGCGCGCAGTCCGCGGGCATGCTCTATGCGCGCAGCGCCACGCGCTGGGCCACGCCGGGGCAGCGCGTGGCCAAGGTCGCCGGCAGCACGCTGGCGCGCACGGGCAAGCTGCTGAGTCCCTGATGGCGGCGGGTGTGGCCCGGCGGCTGTCACGGCGCTGTCGCGCGGAATTCATAGACTAGAGGCCTCGATGACCGACGACACCTCCCCCGCCGCTCGCGTCGCGGCAGCCACGCCTGCCCGCCTTCCCCTGCACGCACCGCTGGCCGACGACCGCACCAGCGCGCTGCGCGAGAAGGCCGCGCAGACCGCGGCGCTGCAGCTGCTGGACCGCGAACGTTCGCTGCTGCAGTTCAACCGCCGTGTGCTGGCGCAGGCGCGCCGTGCCGACGTGCCGCTGCTCGAACGCCTGCGCTACGTCACCATCGTCAGCAGCAACCTCGATGAGTTCTTCGAGGTTCGTGTGGCCGACTACATCGAGGCCGTGCGCCAGCCCGGCAGCGGCATCACGCAGGCCGACTTGGCCGCCGTGGCGCAGGCGGCGCACGAGTTGATCGACGAGCAGTACGCGCTCTTCAACCACGATGTCATGCCGGCGCTGGAGGCCGAGGGCATCGTGGTGCTTAACCACGCCCAGCGGAACGCCGCGCAGCGTGCCTGGGTGGCGAAGTTCTTCGAGCAGCAGGTGCGCCCGCTGCTGGTGCCGCTGAGCCTGGACCCGAGCCACCCCTTCCCGCAGGTGGCCAACAAGAGCCTGAACTTCATCGCCCGCGTCGGCGGTCGGGACGCCTTCGGGCGCCAGAACCAGATCGCCATCGTCAAGGTACCGCGCGTGCTGCCGCGGGTCATCCGCCTGCCGGCGACGCTGACGCCGGGGCAGCAGGGCTTCGTGCTGCTCACGAGTGTCATCCGCGCCCACCTGGGCGAGCTCTTCGCGGGGCGCACCGTCGAATCGTTTTCGCAGTTCCGTGTCACGCGCGACAGCGACCTGGAAGTCGACGAGGACGACGTCACCAACCTGCGCCAGGCGCTGCGCAGCGGGCTGACGACGCGCCACTTCGGCCAGGCCATTCGGCTGGAGGTGGTGTCCACCTGTCCCGACGAACTGACGCGTTTCCTGCTCGAACAGTTCGGCCTGCCCGAGGTGGCGCTCTACAAGGTCAACGGGCCCGTCAACCTGGTGCGCCTGAATCAGCTCATCGACCAGGCCGAGGCCGACCGCCTGCGCTTCGCCTCCTTCGAGCCGCGCTGGCCCGAGGGCCGGTTGCCGCCGGGACGTTCGATCTTCGAGACGCTGCGCCAGCGCGACGTGCTGCTGCACCACCCCTTCGAGAGCTTCGAGCCGGTGGTGCAGTTCCTGCGCGAGGCCGTGCACGACCCGGACGTGCTGGCCATCAAGCAGACCATTTACCGCACCGGCGCGCAGAGCGTGCTGATGGATCTGCTGATCGAGGCCGCGCGGCGCGGCAAGGAAGTGCTGGCCGTCGTGGAACTCAAGGCGCGTTTCGACGAAGAGGCCAACATCAACTGGGCCGAGCGCCTGGAGGCGGTGGGCGCGCAGGTGGTCTACGGTATCGTCGGCCTGAAGACGCACGCCAAGATGATGCTGGTGACGCGGCGCGAGACGCTGCCGGGCAGCGGCGCCAAGCGTGCCGGGCAGCCCCGGCCCACACGGTTGCGGCGTTATGCCCACTTGTCCACCGGCAACTACAACCCGCGCACTTCGCGCATGTACACCGACCTGGGCTACCTGAGCGCCGACCCGGGCCTCACGGCCGATGTCGACGCCGTCTTCCTGCAACTCGCCAGCCAGACGCAGGCCAAGGCGCCGCGGCACCTCGTCACCGCGCCTTTCGGGCTGCACAAGCGCATGGTCAGGCACCTGCAGCAGGTGGCCGACGCAGCGCGCGCTGGCAAGCCGGCGCGCATCGTCGTCAAGATCAACGCGCTGACCGACCCTGGCCTGATGGAGGCCTTGATCGATGCCAGCGTGGCCGGCGCCAGCATCGACCTCATCGTGCGCGGCGCCTGCATGCTGCCGCCGGGCGTGCCGGGCCGCACCGAGAACATCCGCGTGCGTTCGGTCATCGGCCGCTTCCTCGAACACACCCGCGTGCTCTACTTCCGCTGGGGCGAGGGTGAAGGCGACGAGGTGCTCTACCTCAGCAGCGCCGACTGGATGAGCCGCAACATGTTCCGCCGCATCGAGCTGGCCTGGCCGGTGCGCGACCCGCTGCTGCGCCAGCGCGTCATCGACGAGGCACTGGTGCCTTACCTGCACGACAAGCGCGACGCCTGGACGCTGGACAGCAGCGGCCGCTACAAGCGCGTGGCCGAGCAGGGCGCCAGCGCCCAGCGCGCGCTGATGCAGCGCCTGGGTTGAGCACGATGGACCTGATCCTCTGGCGTCACGCCGAAGCCCTGGAAATGCGCGAGGTGGAGGACGATCTCGACCGCGCGCTCACGCCCAAGGGCGAGCGCCAGGCCCAGCGCATGGCCACCTGGCTGAACCGCCAACTGCCTTCCAGCACGCGCGTGCTGGCCAGTCCGGCGCGCCGCTGCCAGCAGACGGCCGCCGCCTTGGAGCGCAAGCCCAAGACCGTGCCCGCGTTAGCGCCCGACGGCACGGTGGAAGGCCTGCTGCACGCCGTGCGCTGGCCCGACGCTCGCGAGCCGGTGCTGGTGATCGGCCACCAGCCCATCCTGGGCCTGGCCGCGGCCTACCTGCTGGCCGGCCAGCCGCAGCCTTGGGCGGTGCGCAAGGGCGCGCTGTGGTGGCTTCGCGCGCGTGAACGTGAAGGCGTGCTGCAGGTGGTGCTGCACGCGGTGGTGTCCCCCGAACTGGTCTAGGCCGGCAGGACGAGCCGAAGCGGGCCGCTGCGCCCCCAGGCGAGCGCCTCCTCGCGCAGCAGGTAGACGGTGCGTGGGTGGCCCTCGGCCCAGGCGCTGCCGTAGTCGACGATGGCATCGCGGCCGCGCGTGCGCAGCGTCAGCACCTTGTCGTTCACCTCGCCGCGGGCATGGGCCTTGATGGCGGCCAGGCGCAGGCACAGCACCTGCCAGGCGAAGGTCTCGCTGGCCATCTGCGGTTCGATCTTGCGCAGGCCGCCGCGTTGCCCCAGCACGAGATCGCCCACGCGGCGCTGCTGGCTCTGCGAGAAGCCGGCGGCGTCGACATGCGCCAGCAGGTAGGCGCTGTGGCGGTGGTGGTCGTGGTGCGAGACCATCAGCCCCAGTTCGTGCAGCGCGCAGGCCCAGCCGAGTTCACGCCGGGTCTCGGGCTCGGCATCGGGCATCGCGGTGTCGAAGAGCGCCAGCGCCACCCGCGCCACGCGTGCGGCCTGCGCGGTGTCGACCGCAAAGCGGCGCTGCAGGTCGACCACCGTGGCGTCGCGCACATCGCGCGGTTCGCCGCGCAGCGCCAGCAGGCGTTCCTGAAGGTCGAAGATGACACCCTGGCGCAGCGCGCCCTTGGCCGGCCACAGCGTGTCGATCTGGAAGTGTGCCGCCAGCGTGTAAAGGATGGCCAGGCCGCCTGGCAGCACGGCACGGCGGTCGGGTTTGAGCCCGGCGACCTCCACGCGGTCGACATGGCCGGCCGCGATGCAGCGTTCGATGAACCAGCGCAAACCCGCCGGCGTGATGCAGCCGTCGGTCTGGCCGGAGGCCTGTAGCGCCTGAGACACGGCGCCGGCAGTGCCCGACGAGCCCAGCGCCTGCACCCAGCGGTTGCGGGCGAAGGGTTGCAGGCCTTCCTCGAACTCGGCGCCCGCGGCCACCTGGGCTGCGCGGAAGGCCCCCGCCGTCAGGCGCCCGTTCTCGAAAAAGCGCATCGACAGGCCGACGCAGCCGACGCCGAAGCTCTCGGCCACCAGGGGCGTGGCGCCTTGGCCCAGAATGAGCTCGGTGCTGCGGCCGCCGATGTCGACCACCAGCCGTGGCCCGTGCGCCGGCTGCAGCCGGGCCACGCCGGAGTAGATGAGGCGTGCTTCCTCACGGCCGGAGATGATCTCGATGGGGAAGCCCAGTGCCTCCTGCGCGCGCAGCAGGAAGGCGTTGCGGTTGCGCGCTTCGCGAAGTGTCTGCGTCGCCACGGCGCGCACCTGCCCGGGGTGGAAGCCTGCCAGCCTGGCCGAGAAGCGCCGCAGGCAGGCCAGCCCGCGCTGCACGGCGTCCTCGGTGAGCATGCCGTTGGCGTCGAGCCCGGCGCCCAGGCGCACGGTTTCCTTGAAGTAGTCCAGCCGCCGGTAGCGCGCTTGGGTCAGTTGGCCGATTTCGAGCCGGAAGCTGTTCGAGCCGAGGTCGATGGCCGCCAGTGGCCCCGCCGGGTTGACATGGGATTCCATGCGCTGATCGTACCCGGCGGCTTGTCGCCGGATGGCCGCGCCGAGGGTGCTTGACAGGCTCGATAAGATCGGACGATCAGGGTCGGCTCTTTGCCGGCCCGTTTTCTTCATGACCCTTCTCTATATTGTCCTGGCCACCACCGCCGGTGGCTTGCTCTCGGTGCTGATCGCGGCCTCGCTCACCGTGGCCGTGCTCGGCCGCGTGGTCAAGAGCCTGGTCAGCCTGTCGGCCGGCGTGCTGCTGGGCACGGCGCTGCTGCACGTGCTGCCCGAGGCCTTCGAGGGCCACGACCCGCAAGCTCTCTTCGCCACGCTGCTGGGCGGGCTGCTCTTCTTCTGGTTGCTGGAGAAGGCCGAGCTCTACCGCCATGACCACCACCACGAAGGCGATGGCCACGACCATCACCACCACAGCGATGCCGAGCGCGCCGGTCGCGGCGGCCTCAGCGTGCTGGTGGGCGACACGGTGCACAACTTCTGCGACGGCGTGATCATCGCCACGGCTTTCCTGGTCAACCCGGGGCTGGGCTGGGTGACGGCGATGGCCATCCTGGCGCACGAGATTCCGCAGGAAGCCGGCGACTACATCGTGCTCCTGAATGCCGGCTTCTCGCGCGCCAAGGCGCTGCTCTACAACGCGCTGTCGGGCCTGGCCGCGGTGGTGGGGGGTGTGCTGGGCTACTACCTCGTCGGCCCCTTCGAGACCGCGCTGCCCTACCTGCTGGTGGTGGCGTCCAGCAGCTTCATCTACGTGGCGGTGGCCGACCTGCTGCCGCAACTGCAGCAGCGCCTGTCATGGCGCGACACGCTGGTGCAGGTGGCTTGGCTGGGCGCCGGCCTGGGGCTGGTGCTGCTGGCCACCGCGGGTCTGCACGGCGAGCACTGAAGCTGCCCGCAAGGCGCCGGTCGGAGAGCCGGCGCGCGGTGCGCGTCAGACCCGTACGACGAGCACCGGCAGGGTGCTGTGCGTCAGCACCTTCTGAGTCTCGCTGCCCAGCAGCAGCGCACTCATCCCGCGCCTGCCGTGCGAGGCCATCACGATGAGGTCGCAGTTCTGCGTCTTGGCGTGGTCGAGGATGGCTTCCCACGGGTGCAGTGCCTCGACCGTATGGCCCACGCTGCGCACACCGGCAGCGGCGGCGGCGTCGGTGACGGCGGTGACCCGCGCCGAGGCCACGCGCTCCTGGGCGTCGAAGAATTCCTGAGGCGGCACGGGCTGCATTTCCGAGATGGCGCTGTAGGGGAAGGGCTCCTTCACCGCCAGCACGTTGAGTTCTCCGCCGGTCATCCTGGCCATGCCGATCGCCGTCTGCACGGCCTTGGCGGTGATCTCGGAACCGTCGGTGGGGAAGAGGATGCTTTTGTACATACGTGCTCCTTGTTATGTCTGCGGGCCGGGTCGACCGCGGCGCGTAGTGTGCCCGGAGTCCGTGACGCCAGTGTGCCCACCCACCCGGCGCCGGGGTTGACCCGGGTCAAGGGCGGGATGGGCCCCGCCAGGCCGCGCCGACGACGGGTTTCACGCTTCAACCGCGCGCCACAGGGCGGTGCGGGTCGCTGCACCACTCGCTCCACGAACCGGGGTAGAGCGTGCTCGAGCCGAGCCCGGCATGGGCCATCGCCAGCAGGTTGTGGCAGGCCGTGACGCCCGAGCCGCACTGCTGCACCACCGGACGCGACGGCACGCCCAGGGCTTCGAACTCGGCGCGCAGTTGCGCGGCGGGCTTGAAGCGGCCGTCTGGGCCCAGGTTGTCCTTGAAGAAGCGCAGCGTCGCGCCTGGGATGTGGCCGGCCACCGCATCCAACGGCTCGACCTCACCGCGGAAGCGCTCGGCATTGCGCGCGTCGAGGATCTGCACGCTGTCCAGTCGTTCGAGCAGCCTTCCGGCGTCCACGCTGGGCATCGCCGCGGCCCCTGCCGGGTAGGGTGGCTGCGGCGATGCGGCCGGTGCCGCCATCGATAACGCACCGCCGGCGGCCTGCCAGGCGGCCAGCCCGCCGTCGAGCACCGCCACGGCATCGTGCCCCAGCCAGCGAAGCAGCCACCAGGCGCGGGACGCGTACGGTGCGCCCTGGGCGTCGTAGGTCACCACCTGCACGCCCGGCGCGATGCCCCAGCGGCCGGCCGTGGCCGCGAAGGCATCCCGCGGTGGCAGCGGGTGGCGGCCGTTGTGCCCGGTCTTGGCGCCCGAGAGGTCAGAGTCGAGGTGGGCGTAGTGGGCGCCGGTCAGGTGGCCGGTGGCATAGGCGCGGGCACCGGCACCGGTGTCGGTGAGATCGAAGCTGCAGTCCAGCAGCACCGGGGGCGTGGCGATGGTCTGCAGCGCCCGCAGTTCGGCCACGCTGATCAAGGTCGTGAAGCTCATCGTCGTCTCCAGGTTCAGGTTTCGGTAGGGGACGCGTCGCCGCGCGGCACTCGGCTGCGCAGCTGCGTGGCGGCCACGCCAGCCGCAACGATGAGCGCCATGCCGGCCAGCGCCTGCGCCGTGACGGGGTCGTCGAACAGCCACACGCCCAGGCCGAAGGCGTAGGCGATGCCCAGGTACTGCAGTGCCGCGACGCTGATGGCCGAACCCGTGGCGTAGGCGCGCGTCATCAGCCACTGCGCGGCGGTGGCCAGCACGCCCGTTGCCAGCAGCAGCAGCGCGCCGCGCAGCGTGTGGCCATGAAAGCCACCGCTGGCCAGTGCCAGGCCCGCGCCGGCCACCACGCCGGTGACCGAGAAATAGAACACCACGCGCTCGCCGGGCTCGCCTACGCGGCCCAGCGCCGACACCTGCAGGTAGGCCATGGCCGACAGGAGGCCCGACAGCAGGCCGATGAGGCCGCCCCAGAGTTGGTCCTGATGCAGCGTCGGACGAAGCACCAGCAGGACGCCGGCAAAACCCGCCATCACGGCGGTGACCACGCGCCCGTCGACGCCGGTCTTGCCCGGCCCCAGCAGCACCGTGCCACCCATCAGGAAGAGCGCGATCCACACCGGCGCGGTGTAGTTCAGCGTCATCGCGGTGGCCAGCGGCAGCACGCCGATGGCATAGAACCACAGGCACAGCGCGGTGGTGCCGCAGGCGCTGCGCCAGAAGTGCATCGCCGGTACCGGCGTGCGCCACGACATGCCACGCAAGTGAAGGGCACCTGCCATCAGCGTCAGGCCTATCAGCGAGCGGTAGAAGACGATTTCCCCCGCACCATAGTCTGCCGACGCGAATTTCACGCACGCACCCATCAGCGCGAACAAGAGCGAAGCCAACACCATCATCCACGGTGCCGACAGCGTGAAGCGACGGGCGGGCGCCGCCGCGCCGACCAGGCTCACGGGCGGCCGGGTGCCAGGCCCATCTCGCGCCGGTACCACTCGTGGAAGTGCTGCATGCCGTCTTCCATCGGGCTCTGGTAAGGGCCGGCGTCGTCGTCGCCGCGCATCATCAGTGCCTTGCGGCCGGCGTCCATGCGCAGCGCGATCTCGTCGTCCTCGATGCAGGTTTCCATGTAGGCAGCCTGCTGGGCGTCGATGAACTCGCGCTCGAAGGCCACGATCTCCTCGGGGTAGAAGAACTCGACCAGGTTCAGCGTCTTCTGCGGCCCTTGCGGGAACAGCGTGCTGACCACCAGCACGTGCGGATACCACTCGACCATCACCGTCGGGTAGTACGTCAGCCAGATGGCACCCTGCGTCGGCGCTTCGCCATTGCGGTACTTCAGCACCGCCTGATGCCAGCGCTCGTAGACCGGCGACCCCGCCTTTGCCAATGCCTTGTTCACGCCCACCGTCTGCACCGAGTGGTGGCGGCCGAACTCCCAATTCAGGTCTTCGCAGGTCACGAAGCGGCCCAGGCCAGGGTGGAAGGGACCGACGTGGTAGTCCTCGAGGTAGACCTCGATGAAGGTCTTCCAGTTGTAGTCGCACTGGTGGACCTGGGCGCGGTCGAAGACGTAGCCCGAGAAGTCCAGTTGGGCGGCTGCGCCGAGTTGCGCCAGGTCGGTCGCGACGCTGCGCCCGTTGTGCTCGAACAACAAGCCCAGCCAATTCTGCACCGGGTAGTTACGCAGGTTCAGGCAGGGGTCCTCGGCGAAGTGCGGCGCACCGACCAGCGCGCCATGCAGGTCGTAGGTCCAGCGGTGCAGCGGGCAGACGATCTGGCGCCCCGTGTGGCCACGGCCCTTGAGCATGATGGCCTGGCGGTGGCGGCAGACGTTCGAGATCAGCTCGATGCCGTCGGCCGTGCGCACCAGCGCGCGGCCTTCGCTCTCCTGCACCAGCGCCAGGTGGTCGCCGACCTCGGGCAAGGAGAGTTCGTGCCCCAGGTACCGCGGTGCGTGCTCGAAGATGAGTGCCTGTTCGCTTTGGAACAGGCCCTCGTCGAAGTAGCTGGAGACCGGGAGTTGAGTGCGGCTGCGCTCAAGAGCTTCGAGACTGGCGCTCAGGTCCGACATGATCCGAGGGGATCCTCCTGTGCAAGGACATCGACCCCGCCGCCCGGTGGCCCTGCGAGCGGCGTGAGAGAAAGAGATTCCATCCGGCGGCATGCCGTGCTGGACTGGGGGGGCGATTCTAGCCGGGGCCCCGTCGGGCGGGCCTGACCAGCCGCAACGACAGGATGCCTGCCTCGGGGGTGCGGACCAGCTTGTCTAGAATGCCGTTGTCAACGATGACCCGAAATGTCTCGCAGCACTCCCCACACCCCCAAGGAACCCACCACCTACGAGCAGGCGCTCGCCGAACTGGACCGCTTGGTGGTGCAGATGGAGGGGGGGCAACTGCCGCTGGACGAGTTGCTCGATGGCTACCGTCGAGGCGCCGAACTTCTCAACTATTGTCGCGGCCGGCTGCAGGCGGTGGAAGAGCAGGTCAAGGTTCTGGAAGACGGACAGCTCAAGCCCTGGGCCGCGACATGACCGGCGCTGACTTCGACGCCTGGGCGCGGCAGCAGCTGATCGACGTTGAGCATGCGCTCGAAGCCTGGGTGCCGCTGGCAGCACCGGCGGGCCTGGGCGAGGCCATGCGTTACGGCGTGCTCGACGGTGGCAAACGTCTGCGCCCGCTGCTGGTGATGGCGGCCTGTCAGGCCGTCGACGGCCAGGCCGCTGCGGCTATGCGCGCGGCGGTGGCGGTGGAACTCATCCACGCCTACTCGCTCGTGCACGACGACATGCCGTGCATGGACAACGACGTGCTGCGTCGGGGCAAGCCCACAGTGCACGTGAAGTACGGTCAAGCTCAGGCCATGCTGGCTGGCGATGCAATGCAGGCGCTGGCCTTCGAGGTGCTGACACCCGATGACGACGGCGGTGTACCGCCGGCGCTGCAGGCCCGACTGTGCTGGCTGCTGGCACGCGCTGCCGGTCACGCCGGCATGGCCGGCGGCCAGGCCATCGACCTGGCCAGCATCGGCCGGGCGCTGGACAAAAACGCGCTGTGCGACATGCACCGCCGCAAGACCGGCGCGCTGCTGCAGGCCAGCGTGCAGATGGGCGCCGCCTGCGGCGCTTGCGGTGACGCCGCCTGGCAGGCCCTGTCCGACTACGGTGCGGCCATCGGCCTGGCTTTCCAGGTTGTGGACGACATCCTGGACGTTACTCAGGCTTCCGAGACCCTGGGCAAGACCGCCGGCAAGGATCAGCACCAAAACAAGCCGACCTACGTGTCGCTGCTGGGCTTGGCTGCAGCCAGGCGGCATGCCGAGGAATTGCGCCTTCAGGCGCACGCGGCGCTGGCGCGCAGCCGCCTGGGTGCTGCGGCTGGCGCACTGGCCGTGCTGGCCGACAAGGTCGTCGAACGAGAAAACTGAAATGAAGCAGACGTCCTTGCTCAGCAAGATCAACTCCCCCGCCGACCTGCGCAGGCTCAACCGTGCCGACCTGCCCGCGCTCGCCAAGGAAGTGCGCGAGTTCGTGCTGCAGACGGTCAGCCAGACTGGAGGTCATCTGGGCAGCAACCTGGGCACCGTCGAGCTCACGGTGGCGCTGCACTACGTCTTCAATACCCCCCACGACCGCATCGTCTGGGACGTCGGCCACCAGACCTACCCGCACAAGATCCTGACCGGCCGCCGCGACCGCATGCACACCTTGCGACAGCTGGATGGCGTGGCCGGTTTCCCGCGCCGCGACGAGAGCGAGTACGACACCTTCGGCACCGCCCACAGCAGCACCAGCATCAGCGCCGCCCTGGGCATGGCGCTGGCGGCCAAGTTGAAGAACGAGGACCGCCACGCCGTGGCCGTGATCGGTGACGGCGCGATGACCGCCGGCATGGCCTTCGAGGCGCTGAACAACGCCGGGGTCAGCCATGCCGGAGTCAACGCCGACCTGCTGGTGGTGCTGAACGACAACGACATGTCGATCAGCCCGCCGGTCGGTGCGCTGAACAAGTACCTGGCGCGCCTGATGAGCGGCAATTTCTACGAGGCCGCGCGCGAGAGCGCCAAGGCCGTGCTGAAGAACGCGCCACCGCTGTTCGAACTGGCGCGGCGGTTCGAGGAACACGCCAAGGGCATGGTCGTGCCCGGCACCATCTTCGAGGAGTTCGGCTTCAACTACGTCGGCCCCATCGACGGCCACGACCTCGAGTCGCTGATCCCGACGCTGGAGAACCTGCGCGCCAAGCGCGGCCCGCAGTTCCTGCACGTCGTCACCAAGAAGGGCTACGGCTACGAACTCGCCGAGGCCGACCCGGTGAAGTACCATGCCGCCAGCGGCAAGTTCGACCCCGCGCAGGGCTTCCCGAAGAGCGCGCCCAGCAAGCCCACCTTTACGCAGGTCTTCGGCCAGTGGCTGTGCGACATGGCTGCGGCCGACGAGCGCCTGGTGGGCATCACGCCGGCCATGCGCGAGGGCTCGGGCATGGTCGACTTCCACAAGCGCTTCCCGAACCGCTACCACGATGTCGGCATCGCCGAGCAGCACGCCGTTACCTTCGCCGCAGGCATGGCCTGCGAGGGCCTGAAGCCGGTGGTGGCCATCTACAGCACCTTCCTGCAGCGCGGCTACGACCAGCTCATCCACGACGTGGCGCTGCAGAACCTGCCGGTGATGTTTGCGCTCGACCGCGCCGGCATCGTTGGCGCCGACGGCCCCACGCATGCCGGCGCCTACGACATCGCCTTCGTGCGCTGCATTCCGAACTGCGCGATGCTCACGCCCAGCGACGAAAACGAATGCCGCCAGGCGCTGACCACCGCGTTCCGCCACGACGGCCCCGCGGCGGTGCGTTACCCGCGTGGTTCCGGCGCCGGCGTGGCCGTCGACCCCGCGCTCACCGCCTGGCCCTGGGGCAAGGGCGTGGTGCGCAGGGAGTCGCCGGTGCGCGCCGATGTGCGCGGCGGCAAGCGCCTGGCCATCCTGGCCTTCGGCACGCTGCTGCACCCGTCGCTGGCCGCCGCCGAGAACCTGGGCGCCACGGTGGCTGACATGCGTTTTGTGAAGCCACTCGACGCCGAGTTGGTGCTCGAACTGGCGCGCAGCCACGACGGCCTGGTGACGGTGGAAGAGGGCTGCACGATGGGCGGTGCCGGCAGTGCGGTGCTGGAGTGCCTGGCCGCAGCCGGCGTGATGGTGCCGGTGCTGGTGCTGGGCCTGCCCGACCTCTTCACCGAGCATGGCGACCCGGCGAAGATCCTGTCGATGTGCGGGCTGGACGCCGCAGGCATCGAAAAGTCCATCGTGCAGCGCTTCGGCGGTACACGGCCGACGCTGGCGGCCGTCAACGGCTGAGGGCGCCGGGGTTCAATGCAGCTGAGCGCTGCCTAGCAACCGCGTGACCCTGCGGGCCGGCGAAAGCTGGCATCCTCTAGCCCCTCATGACCAACCTTACCGACGCCCTGCACATTCCCGACACGCAAAGCGCGCGTGACGACCGCCACCTGGCGATCCAGCGCGTGGGCGTGAAGGACGTGCGCTACCCGCTGCAGATCAAGGTGGCGGGCGCGGTGCAGCAGACTGCGGCGCTGTGGTCGCTGGATGTCGCGCTGCCGGCCGAGAAGAAGGGCACGCACATGTCGCGCTTCATCGCCTGGCTAGACGCGCTGGCGCTGTCGGGCGAGGCCTTGGATAGCGCCGCGCTGCGCACAAGGCATGCCGCCATGCTGGACAAGCTGGGTGCCAGCGAAGGCCGCATCGAGGCCGCCTTCAGCTTCTTCCTGCGCAAGCGCGCGCCGGTCTCGGGCCTGCAGAGCCTGCTCGACTACCAGGGCCGCTTCATCGCCGAGACACGCGCCGGCGTGAGCTCGGTGCACGCCGAAGTGGCGGTGCCGGTGAAGAGCCTGTGCCCGTGCAGCAAGGAAATCTCCGACTACGGTGCTCATAACCAGCGGTCCCTGGTCACCTTGCACGTGGAGCTGCTGCAGGACGTGGCTTGGCACGAACTCGTGCGCTTCGCTGAAGATCAGGCCAGCAGCGAGATCTGGCCCATGCTCAAACGCCCCGACGAGAAGTGGGTCACCGAGCGCGCCTACGAGAACCCGAAGTTCGTCGAGGACCTGGTGCGCGACGTGGCGCTGGGCCTCAACGCCGACCCGCGCATCGGGCGCTACCGGGTCGAAGTCGAGAACTTCGAGTCGATCCACAACCACTCGGCTTACGCGCGAATCGAGCGGGCGTAATCCTGCCGACGGCGGCCGTGTGAGCGCCGCGAGTGGACACCGTCAGGGTGAGGCCGGCGCCTCTACGGCGCCCGCGCCACCGCGCCACCGCGCCGCGAGACCCCCACGACCCCCGGCCAGGCGCGACTCTCGAGCAGGGCCGGGGGTTTCTTGCGTCTGGCCGACAGCAATGTGACAGGCGTCACGTCTGCTTGCATCTGTAGGAATTTGCCTTACAGCTTGGCTGGAAAAACATGGACTCCAGCGACGGATATGAACTGATGTCACAGCGCATTTCAGATCACTACAGTTCTTCACATCAAGTGGTGCCCAGCACCCACCCTGTGACACCCCAACCAGACACCCCCACGGAGCGCCCCACATGAACACCGAACAGATCCTCGCCGAAATCCGCGAAGCCAACCTGTCCTACCTGATGCTGGCGCAGAGTCTGGTGCGCGCCGACAAGGAGCAGGCGCTGTTTCGCCTGGGCGTAAGCGAAGAGACCGCCACGCTGATTGGCACTCTGACCCCGGCACAGATGATGAAAGTGGCCACCGGCAACACGCTGCTATGCCGCTTCCGCATGGACGACGACATCGTCTGGAATCTGCTGACCAGCCATGGCAAGGGCGCCGCCAATGACGGCATGAGCCGCCTGCATGCTTCGATCCTGATGGCCGGTCGCCATCAAGAGGCAGCCTGACCCACCGAGCGACACGCGGCACAAGAACACCCGGAGGACACAGCCATGGCCCGCAACAAGAGCATCCTGACCGAAGCCCGCCAGATCGAGCGTGCCGTGACGCTGATCAACCTGGGCGCCCGCCTGCAGGTTCTGGAGAGCGAAACCGATCTCAGCTACGAGCGTCTGCTGCGCCTGTACAAGGAAGTCGCAGGCAGGAGTCCGAGCAAGGGCCAGCTGCCCTTTTCCACCGACTGGTTCATGACCTGGCAGCCGAATATCCACAGCAGCCTGTTCCTGAACATGCACGAATACCTGAACAAGACGGCAGCGCTCGATGAGATCGACACCGTCATCAAGGCCTACCAGCTTTACCTGGAGCAGATGCAGTCACAGGGCCTGGAGCCGCTGCTCAGCGTCACGCGCGCTTGGCGTCTGGTGAAGTTCGTCGACAACGGCATGCTCACGATGACCGCCTGCAGCAAGTGCGGCGGTCACTTCGTCACCCACCCGCACGAGATGGCACGCCATTACGTCTGCGGCCTGTGCAACCCACCCGCGCGAGCCGGCAAGGGGAAGCTCGCCGGCTCGCTGGGGGCCAAGCCGCTGGACGCCCCAAGCACCGCGGTGCGAGGCGCATCGGCCATTGCGGGACATTGATCACGCTTGGGCTGTTCCAGGGCCTCAAGCGCCCCTCCGCGCAGCCGATGAATCGTTGAATGCTCAGGGTTCATTGTTAGTCTCCTCCTGGCACAGATTCCTGTGCTTTCAAGCGGGTCCCTCGGGGCCCGCTTTTTTTCGTCCATGAAGCCACGTCCTCCACGAAGCTCTCCATTTGCGCCAGCGGCGGGCCGATATGACGCCAACGCCTCCGCATCGCCGCGGCTTCGCCGCGTCACATCACCTTGAAGCTCGTTCGATCCCGGCACACTCCGTTGTCAACACTGGCGTGGCAACGCCTGCCCTGGCCCCTGCCCGCGCTCGGTGTGTGGGCGGGAGGATGGCTGCTGTGGGCGCTGCTGGGCAGCGTGGGCTTGGCAGCGGCGGTGGCCTTCGGCATGGCGCTGGCCGTCACCACGGTGGTCGCGCTGCGCTGTCGCAGCCGCTGGCGGCAGGCCATAGCTGCCAGCGGCTTTCCCTTGTCGGCGATGGCGCTTGGCGTGGCGGGTGCGCTGCCGCCCTGGATTTGGCTGTTGCTGCTGCTGCCCGTGCTGGCGCTCTACCCGCTGCGCGCCTGGAGCGATGCGCCGCTGTTCCCGACGCCCGACGACGCGCTGGCGGGGCTCGACGCCATCGTTGGCCGGCCGCGGCGTGTACACGACGCCGGCTGTGGCTTGGGTCACGGCCTGTCCGCGCTGCACCGGCTATGGCCGCAGGCCGAACTCAGCGGCAGCGAGTGGAGCCCGCTGCTGGCCTGGGCTACCCGCCGGCGCTGCCGCCATGCGCAGGTCAGGCGCGGCGACATGTGGGCGATTCCATGGGCCGACTACGACCTCGTCTACCTCTTCCAGCGGCCCGAGAGCATGGGCCGCGCCCACGCCAAGGCGGCACGTGAACTGGCACCGGGTGCCTGGCTGGTGAGCCTGGAATTTGCCGTGCCCGATGCCGTGCCGGTGGCCTGCGTGCAGTGCGGTGATCGCAAGCCGTTGTGGGTTTACCAGCCCGCCGGGCCGGCCGCGCCCTCAATCCCCCCCGGGCTCGGCCGATAACCCACTCAATCCCGGGGCAGTTCTGGCCTGCGGCCGGGCTCACTACGCGGATCAATCCATATGTTCGTCATCATCGGCTGGGTTATGGCGCTGGGCTGCGTGTTCGGTGTCTTCATCGTTCACGGCGGCAACATCGCCGTGATCCTGAAGGCCTTGCCGTTCGAGATGGTCACGATCTTTGGCGCCGCCATCGGCGCATTCCTGGCCAACAACCAGATGAAGGTGGTGAAAGCTACGGTGTCGGGTATTGGTCGCTGCTTCAAGGGCAGCAAGTTCAGCAAGGCGCGGTACATGGAGCTGCTGGCGCTGCTCTTCGACATCCTGCAGAAGGCGCGCAAGGAAGGCCTGATGTCCATCGAGAAAGACGTCGAGGACCCGCACAACAGCCCGCTGTTCCAGAAGTACTCCAACGTCGGCAACGACCACCACGTTACCGAATTCATCACGGACTACCTGCGCATGATGGTCTCGGGCAACCTCAATGCCCACGAGATCGAAAGCCTGATGGACAGCGAGATCGAGACGCACCACCAGGAAGAGCATGCAGCGGTGGCAGCGATCCAGCGCATGGCCGGCGCGCTGCCAGCTTTCGGCATCGTGGCCGCCGTGCTGGGCGTGGTCAACACCATGGGCTCGGTGGGCCAGCCGCCGGCGGTGCTGGGCGGAATGATCGGTTCGGCGCTGGTGGGCACCTTTCTCGGTATTTTCCTGGCCTACGGCTTCGCTGAGCCGCTGGCCGGCCTGCTGGAGCAGAAAGTTGACGACGCCAGCAAGGAACTGCAGTGCATCAAGACCACGCTGCTGGCCAGCATGCAGGGCTACGCACCGCAGGTGGCCATCGAGTTCGGGCGCAAGGTGCTGTATTCGGGCGACCGTCCCAGCTTCACCGAACTCGAAGGCCACGTGAAGGGCAAGAAATGAGCGTGCTGCAAGGTGCAACCAGTTCGGGGCAACTGGACGCCCTGAGCCCACAGCGATGCCTACCCTGGGGTCCGTCGCAGGCCGCATTGCCGCCGGCCAGCACGCACTCGAACAGCGCCAAGCTTGGGGGTCCGTTCCATGGCCGGTGACGCCAAGAAGCTGCAGCCGATCATCATCAAGCGCGTCAAGAAGGGCGGCCATGCCGTCCATGGCGGCGCATGGAAGATCGCCTATGCCGACTTCGTGACGGCCATGATGGCCTTCTTCCTGCTGATGTGGCTGCTGGGTAGCACCACGGAAGGCGACAAGAAGGGCATCGCCGATTACTTCGGTGCGCCGCTGAAGCTGGCCTTGCTCAACGGCGGCAGCGGTTCGGGCGACTCGTCGCACGTCGTCAAGGGGGGCGGGCAGGACCTCACGCGCAGCACCGGCCAGGTCAAGCGCGGCGACCTGGAGGCCACGAAGTCCACGATCAACGTGCACCAGCTCAAGGCCGAGCAGCTGCGCGCCGAGGTGGCGCGGCTGCAGGACATCAAGAAGAAGCTCCAGGAGAAGATCGAGGCCAATCCCAAGATCGCCGGGCTGTCGTCGCAGATCTTGCTGGAGATGACGCGCGACGGCCTGCGCATCCAGATCGTCGACGCCGAGGGTCGGCCGATGTTCACCAGCGGGAGCGCCGTGGTGCAGCCCGCCATGCGCGAGGTGCTGCGTGAACTGGGCAGCGTGCTGGGCGAGGTGCCGAACCGCCTGACGCTGGAAGGCCACACCGACGCCTTGCCGTTTGGCAGCGGCGAGCGCGGCTACAGCAACTGGGAACTCAGCGCCGACCGCGCCAACGCCTCGCGGCGCGAACTCGTCGGCGGCGGCCTGCCCGAGGACCAGGTGTTGCGCGTTCAGGGCCTGGCCGCCAGCAACCCCTTCGACCGCCGTGACCCGGCTGCCCCCACGAACCGTCGCATCAGCATCGTCGTGATGACACGCGAGGCCGAGGAAGCGCTGTTCCGCACCACCCCTGCGCTGACCGAGGAAGAACTCGCCGCTGCCGCGCCGCCCGCCGCCGCGTTGCCGCCGGCCGCGACGCCGCCGCCGAACTCAAGTCCCGCGTCTGCGCACCGATAAATCCCCCAGTTGCCCAACCGAGGTTCCCCGTTCATGAGCACGCCCACCGACCTGAAGTTCCTCATCGTCGACGACTTCTCCACCATGCGCCGCATCGTGCGCGGCCTACTCAAGGAGATGGGCTGCAACAACGCCGACGAGGCCGAGGACGGTGTCGTCGCTTTAGGCATGATGAAGGCGCAGAAGTACGACTTCGTCGTCAGCGACATCAACATGCCGAACATGAACGGCTTCGAGCTGCTCAAGGCCATCAAGGCCGAGGACGGCCTGCGACACATCCCGGTGCTGATGGTCACCGCCGAGGCGCGCAAGGAAGACATCGTGATGGCGGCGCAGAGCGGCGCGGCCGGCTACATCGTCAAGCCCTTCACGAAGGCGACGCTGGAAGAGAAGGTGCAGAAGATCCTGCAGAAGCTGGCCGCCACCGCCTGAAGCAGCGACCGGAGAACAAGATGAAGATGGATGACATCGCCTCGCTGGGGCCTGCGCCGAGCCTCGTCGTTTCGCCCGAGGTGTTCCAGCAGATCGGAACGATCACGAGGCTGCTGCACGACACCATGCACCAGCTGGGTGTGATGCCCAGGCTGCAGAAGGCCACCGATGGGTTGCCCGACGCGCGCAGCCGCCTGACCTACATCGCCGAGAAGACCGCCGACGCCGCGAACAAGGTACTGAACTCGGTCGACGCCGCCAAGGCTGACCATGCCGCGCTGAACGCCGCCACGCGCGAAATGGCCGCGGCCATCGTCGCCAATCCCGTGAAGGCGGTGGCCAGCGGTGCGGTGCTGAACTTCGTGCGGGACGTCGAGCAGCGCACCGGGCGCGTCGATGCCCACCTCACCGACATCATGATGGCGCAGGATTTCCACGATCTCACGGGGCAGGTGGTCGCCAAGGTGGTGACGTTGGCCAATGAGCTGGAGGACAGCCTGGTCAAGCTGCTGGTAAGCGTGGTGCCACTCGATCAGCGCGAGAAGGTCGACCCCGGCGTTCTGCACGGTCCGGTGGTCAAGCCTGAAGGCCGCACCGACGTCGTCACCAACCAGGGTGAGGTCGACGACCTGCTGGCCAGCCTAGGGTTCTAGGCCGTCCGTCGCCCGGGCACCACCGCGCACGCCGCGACCCGCCCCTGTCGCCGAACGCGGAAAGCGACCAGCGACCAGCGCCTTCCAGGGGCCGACAGGGGGCACCCGTCGCCGGTCAGGCGGTGGGCAGGGCCCCGAAGCGCCAGCTCGACACCACCCAGCCTGGCCACGCGTTGTCCTCGTGGTGCACCATGGTGGCCGCCTCGTGCTCGGCAGCCCCAAGCGCCACCATCAGCGGCAGAAGGTGGTCTTCACGCGGGTGCGCCGTGCGAGCGGACGGTGCTTGGTCCCACTGCAACAGGCGCGAGCGGCGCCCAGCCGGGGGACTGCCTTCCAGTGTCTCGCGCAGCCAATCGTCGAAGGCCTTGGACGGCGCCTGCGCCGCTGGGCCGCGCAGGCGCAGGTTGTGGAAGCTCAGCCCGCTGCCCAGGATGAGCACCCCTTCGTCGCGCAGGGGCGCCAGCGCACGGCCCGCGGCCAGGTGCTCGGCCACGTCGTAGCCCTGTTTCAGCGAAAGCTGCAGCACCGGCACGTCGGCCTGCGGGAACATCACGGCCAGCGGCGCGAAGGTGCCGTGGTCGTAGCCCTGCGCGCTGTCCTGGGTGGCATCGATGCCGGCATCCTGCAGCAGTGCCTCTATGCGCCCTGCCAGTGCCGGTCCGCCGGGGGCGGGATAGCGCACGCGGTAGGTGTGCTCGGGGAAGCCGTGATAGTCATAGACCATGCCCGGACGCGCCGCAGACATGGCCGTGAAGCGCGGAGCTTCCCAGTGGCCTGAAACGCTCAGCACGGCGCGAGGCCGGGCGCCGATCTCCCGCACGATGCGCTGCAGCGCAGCGGCCAGCGGTGCCATCGCCTCGCGCATCTCGGGCATCCACGGCCAGGGGCCTCCACCGTGGGAGATGAAGTAGGTCGGCAGGCGCTGGGCAGGGGAGGTCATTGCAGGTCCATTCGGGGAGCGCGACGGCCAGTTTGGCGTGTCCGGTGCGTCCATGGGTTCAACGCCGTTGAACGCAAGCTGCAGCCGAGCCGAGCCGCGCCCGGCCGCGTGTCAAGGCGCGGTGCACGGAACACACCCGCCTTTCCCCGGCTTATCGCCCTCAAGTCCGGCGGCCGGCGCGGCACCATGGCGAGGCTCCCTGTCGGAGCGCCCAGAGACCATGGCCGACTCCGCTCAAGACCGCACCCTACCCGCCACCCCGCGCAAGATCGAGAAGGCGCGCAAGGACGGGCAGGTTGCGCGCTCGCGTGATCTCGGTCACTTCGGCGCCCTGGGGGGCATGGTGGCGCTGCTGGCCGCCACTGCGCCCATGCTCAACGGATGGATGGGCCGCATGCTGGTCGACGGCCTGCGCTTCGATGCCGCGATGGTGAGCGATCCGGAGCAGATGCTGGAGCGATTCGGCGACCAGAGCTTGCGCCTGCTGGTCGTGCTGGGCCCGCTGTTCACGGTGATGCTGATCGTGGCGCTGGCCAGCGGCGTGCTGTCGGGTGGCTGGAACTTCAGCTGGAAGGCGATGGAGCCCAAGCTCGACCACATCAACCCGCTGACCGGGCTGGGCCGCGTGTTTTCCGTCGACCAGCTGACGCAGACGATGAAGGCCAGCTTGCTCGCCCTGGTGCTGGGCGGTGCCGGCGCCTTCTACCTCTGGCGCGGCTGGTTGCACCACGCCGAACTGCTGGCCATGCCGCTGCCCGCGGCGCTGGCCGAAGGTGCCAGCCTGCTGCAGGGCGGGCTGCTGCTGCTTTGCGGCGTGCTGGCCGCTTTTGCGCTGGTGGACGTGCCGCTGCAGCGCCACATGCTGCAACGCCGGCTCAAGATGTCGGTCGTCGAGATGAAGCAGGAACACAAGGAGACCGAGGGCAACGCCGAGGTCAAGGGCCGCATCCGCGCCAAGATGCGCGAGATGGCCAACCGCCGCATGCTGCAGGCGGTGCCGCTGGCCGACCTGGTGGTGATGAACCCCAGCCACTATGCGGTAGCGCTCAAGTACACCGAAGGCATGGCCGCCCCGAAGGTGGTGGCCAAGGGCGCCGACCTGCTGGCGATGAAGATCCGCGATCTGGCGCGCGAGGCCAAGGTGCCCGTGCTGCAGGCGCCGCCGCTGGCGCGCGCGCTCTATGCCCACACCGAGGTGGACCAGGAGATCCCGGCGCGCCTGTTCAGCGCCGTGGCCCAGGTGCTGGCCTGGGTGTACCAGCTGCGCGACGCCGCCGCCAGCGGCCGCATGGCTGCAGCCGCGGCCCCCATGCCCGAGGTGCCCGCCGATCTCGACCCGTTGAACCCTGCCTACAACCCTGCGCAGAGGCGCAAGGCCGGCCGCGCCGCCACGCCCCGCCGGGAGCCTGAACTGTGAACGCCGTCCTTGCCCGCCTGAACACCTGGTTCGGTCCCCAGCAGGGCGCCATGATCAAGAGCCTGGTGCTGCCGGCCTTCGTGGTGATGATGTTGTCGATGATGGTGCTGCCGCTGCCGGCCTTCGTGCTGGACCTGCTGTTCACCTTCAACATCGCGCTGGCGTTGACCGTGATGATGGTCAGCGCGCAGATGGTCAAGCCGCTGGACTTCGCGGCCCTGCCCACGGTTCTGCTGGTGACGACGCTGCTGCGCCTGTCGCTCAACGTGGCGTCCACGCGCGTCGTGTTGATGGAGGGCCACACCGGCCCCGCCGCGGCCGGGCAGGTCATTGAGGCCTTCGGCCACTTCCTCATTGGCGGCAACTTCGCCGTCGGCCTGATCGTTTTCGCCATCCTCGTCGTCATCAACTTCGTCGTCGTGACCAAGGGCGCCGAACGCATCGCCGAGGTCGGCGCGCGCTTTGCACTGGATGCGATGCCGGGCAAGCAGATGGCCATCGATGCCGACCTCAACGCCGGCCTGATCGACGAGAAGATGGCGCGCCAGCGCCGCGCCGAGGTGGCCGAGGAAGCCGACTTTTTCGGCTCCATGGACGGTGCCAGCAAGTTCGTTCGTGGCGATGCGATGGCCGGACTGCTGATCCTCTTCATCACCATCATCGGCGGCTTCATCATCGGTTTGGCGATGCACGACATGAGCGCCGGCGAGGCCGCCAGTGCCTACGTCACGCTCGCCGTCGGCGATGCTCTGGTGGCGCAGATCCCGGCGCTGCTGATCAGCGTGGCCAGCGCGATGGTCGTCTCGCGGGTCGGCAAGGAACAGGACATCGGCACGCAGATCCGCGGCCAGGTCTTCGACTCGCCGCAGGCGCTGGCCGTGGCCGCTGGCATCGTGGGCCTGCTGGGGCTGGTGCCGGGCATGCCGCACATCGTGTTCCTGATCGTCGCCGGTGGCCTGGGTGCCCTGAGCTGGCAGCTGATGAAGAAGCGCAAGCAAGCCGTCGAGGAGGGGCAGCGCAACACCGCCGGCGTCGAGGCCCAGCCGGTGGCCAACGCCGAGGCCAGCTGGGACGACCTGACGCCGGTGGACACGCTGGGCCTGGAGGTCGGCTATCGCCTCATCGCGCTTGTCGACAAGGCGCGCCAGGGTGACCTGCTCACGCGCATCAAGGGTGTGCGCAAGAAGTTCGCCCAGGACGTCGGTTTCCTGCCGCCGCCGGTGCACATCCGCGACAACCTGGTGGAGCTCAAGCCCAGCATGTACCGCTTGACACTGCGCGGCGCCATGGTGGGCGAGGGCGAGGCCATGCCGGGTCAGCTGCTGGCCATCAACCCCGGTGGCGCCAACCAGCAATTGCCAGGCATCAAGACCCAGGATCCTGCCTTCGGCCTGCCTGCGGTGTGGATCGACGAGCGCTACAAGGAGATGGCCCAAATGGCTGGGTTTACGGTCGTTGATTGCGCGACCGTCGTGGCGACCCATCTTTCACACTTGATGCAGGTTCACGCTGCCAAGCTGTTGGGCCGCGTAGAGACTCAGGCGCTCGTCGAGCACGTCACCAAGCTGGCTCCCAAACTGATCGAGGACGTGGTACCCAAGATGGTCGGCATCGCCACCCTGCAGCGCGTGCTACAGCTGCTGCTGGACGAAGGTGTGCACATCCGCGACATGCGCTCCATCGTCGAATGCCTGGCCGAACACGCCAGCACCGTGACCGACCCCGGCGAGCTGGCGCGCCGCATCCGCGTGCACCTGGCCCCGGCCATCGTGCAGCAGATCTATGGCGCCACCAAGGAGCTCGACGTCATTGCGCTCGACCCCGATCTCGAGCGCCTGGTCACCCAGGCGCTCACCAGCCCACATGGCGCGGCGCTCGACCCCGGCGTGGCCGACACGCTCAGCCGCAGCGCCGCCGACACCGCAGGCAGGCAGGAAGACCTGGGCTATCCGGCGTGCTTGCTGGTGCCCGATCTCATCCGCGCTCCCATGGCAAGGCTGCTGCGCCGCGCCGCGCCGCGGCTGAAGGTGCTGGGGCACAGCGAAATTCCTGATACGCATTCGATCCGCATCGGTTCCATCATTGGAGGCACGGCATGAACCTCAAGCGCTTCACGGCCCGCACGTCACGCGAGGCTCTGGCCCTGGTCAAGGCCGCCTTTGGCGACGACGCCGTGGTGATGTCCACGAAACCCTCTGCCGAAGGCGTGGAAGTGCTGGCGATGGCCCCAGAGAGCCTTCAGCAGCTGGAACGCATCGGCCACACCGCCGAGCACATGACGCCGCCGCCGGCACGTGAACGTGTGATGCCAGCAGCCCGCGGCCGTGAACGCCAGGAGCCGCGCTTCGAGCCCGCTTCCGAGGCACCACCCGAATCGCAACCGGCGCTGGTTCCGCGTGCACCACACAGCGCGGCCGAGGCGCCGCTGGCGCAGAACATCGCCGAGGACGTAGAGCAACTGCAGATGAGCACGTTGTCCTTCCAGGACTACGTGCGCCAGCGCATGCTCAAGCGGCGCGAAGCCGAGATGCAGGCCGAACGTGCCGCCGCGGCGGCTGCCCCGCAGTCGCCCGCGCCGCTGCCACCCAGCGTCCCGCCCATCGAGGCCGCCCGGGCGCGCCATGCAACGCGTCGCGGGCAAGCGGCACGCGATGTGCCGGTGTTGCGAGACGAGGTGCCCCTACCGACACAGGCCGAAGAGCCGCATGTCGGCATCGCGCGTGCGCCCAGCGCGGCTGCCGCCACATTGGCGGCCCAGGGCGCGCAGATTGAACTGCAGGCCGCCGCCGCGCGGGGTGCCGAGCGGGCTGACATGATGAGCGAGCTGCGCTCCATGCGCGGCCTCATCGAGCAGCGCTTCGGAGCGCTGGCCTTCATGGAAAGCTGCAGCGCCACCCGCGCCAGGCCGGGCTCGCGCAGCGCCTGCTCGACACCGGCTTCTCGCCTGCGCTGATCCGCAAGCTGGTCGATGGCACGCCGCCCGAGGGCGACGAACTCGCCTGGGCCGCGCACATCCTCGAACGCAACCTGCCCACCGGCGAACGTGAGGCGCCGCTGGAAGAAAGTGGCGGCATCTACGCCATGATCGGCGCCACCGGCGTTGGCAAGACCACCAGCACGGCCAAGCTCGCTGCGGCCTTCGCCACGCGCCACGGCGCGGCCAACCTGGGCCTGATCACGCTGGACGCCTACCGCGTCGGAGCCCACGAACAGCTGCGAACCTACGGCCGCATCCTGGGCGTGCCGGTGCACACGGCGCACGACCGCGCCTCGCTCGAAGACCTGCTCGATCTTCTGAGCGGGAAGAAGATGGTGCTCATCGACACCGCTGGCATGGCGCAGCGTGACACGCGCACCCGCGAATTGCTGGACATGCTGTCGCACCGTGCCATCAACCGCCTGCTCGTCGTGAATGCGTCGGCACAAGGCGAAACCATCGAGGACCAGCTGGCTGCCTACGCGGCGCCGAGCTGCCGCGGAATCGTGTTGAGCAAGCTCGACGAGGCTGTGAAACTCGGCCCCGCGCTCGATTCGATGATCCGCCACAAGCTCAAGGTGCTGGCCGTGGCCAACGGCCAGCGCGTGCCCGAGGACTGGCACCGTCTGAGTGCCAACGCGCTGGTGCAGCGTGCGCTCAGAGGTGGAGGCACGGCCGCCTGGCGTCTGGACGAGAGCGACGTCAACCTGATCTTCGCCGGCCTGCCGGCAGCCACCGCCGCCGCGCCGGCACACGCCTGAAGATCGCAGAACCCACGATGCGTGACTTCTACGCCACTTCGGCCCCGATGCCGCTGGACCAGGCCGACGGTCTGCGCCGCCTCTTCGCCGGTCGCCAGCGCCATGTGCTGCCTTTGGCTGCCAACCCGCACGTGGCCTTTGCTGGTGTCGTGCTCGACCGCCTGGCCGCCGTGCTGGCCGATCAGGACCGTGAGGTGCTGGTGGTCGACGCGGCCAGCAGTTCGCCGCTGCCGCACGAGCTGGCACAGCTCGAGCTGGCTGCCTGTGTCGAGCCGATTGCGCCGCGTGTGGCCTACCTGCCCGCGCGTGGCTTGCCGCTGGCTTATGTCGACACCCGCGGTTCGGCTGGCGCATTCATCGATGCCGTGCAGCTGGCGGCACCTCAGGCCGAGGTGGTGCTGCTGCACGCCGATGCCGCCGACTTGGCGCGCCTGCTCAAGCACCGCGCCGCACGGCCGCTGCTGATTGGCGGCGACCACCCCGAGAGCATCAAGCATGCCTACGCCAGCGCAAAGCTGCTGGCACAGCGCTGCGGCCTGATGACCTTCGACTTGCTGCTGGCGGCGGCGCCGCAATCGCCCCGCGCCGCCAGCATCGCAGCCAGCCTGGGTGGCTGCGTCGAGAAGTTCCTCGGCGCGATGCTGCGTCACAGCGCGCTGGTCGATCCTGCGGCCGACACGGGCGAGCCAGCCAGCCCGGCGCTCTTGCGGCTGCTGACCGAGCAACTCGCGTTGGACGACGAGGCAGGCGCCACGCGCTGGCCGCTGGCCCACTCGGCGTCGCAAGGCCAGCCCGGCTGGCAGGCGCCCGGCATCGACCTGAACAAGAACCGCCCTGCACATTTTTAGAGGCATGAACATGTACACCGCCAAGGGACAACTCGACGCCGGCGCCCTGCTCAAGCAGTACAGCCCGCTGGTGCGCCGCCTCGCCCACCAGATGATCGCCAAGCTGCCGGCCAACGTCGAACTCGACGACCTGATCCAGGTCGGCATGATCGGCCTGAGCGACGCGCTGTCGCGCTTCGACGCCGCACAGGGCGTGCAGTTCGAGACCTTCGCCACCCAGCGCATCCGTGGCGCCATGCTTGATGAACTGCGAGGCAACGACTGGATGAGCCGCGGCGACCGCCGCCACCAGCGCAGTATCGAGGCTGCCGTGCACAAGCTCGAGCAGCGCCATGGTCGCGCGCCCAGTGAAAGCGAGATCGCGCGCGAGATGGGGCTTGGCCTGGTCGAGTACCAGGAACTGCTCGGCAAGGTGCGTGGCACCCAGCTCATCTACCTGGAAGACATGAGCGGCGACGAGGGCGACGACGACTACCTCGATCGCCACGTCGTCGACAACGCCAGCAACCCGTTGGCCCGCATGCAAGACCAGCGAATGCGCGAGGCGCTGGTCGAAGCCATCAAGAACCTGCCCGAACGCGAACAGTATGTGATGAGCATGTACTACGAGCACGACATGAACCTGAAGGAAATTGCCGCCGTGCTCGGCGTGACCGAGAGCCGCGTGTGCCAGCTTCACAGCCAGAGCATCGCCCGGCTGCGCACGCGTCTTCGCGAGTGGTGATTCGTCGGGTTCTGATCTCATCGCCCCAGAGGGAGCGCTCCATGTTCAATGCCTTTCGCCGCCCGAGCGCGGCTGCGTTGGCCACGCCCGCCAACGACCCCGCTGTCGATACCGGCGCGGCGCGGCGCGATACGGGCCGTGCCTTCGTGGTCACCCTCGCGCAGCAGGCGTCGTCGCTCGGCCGCGAGGCGGCCGAGGTGCGCGGTGCGCTCGACGACACCGTCAAGGTGGCCACTGCCCAGACCCAGGCCGTGCAGGCGCTGGCGCGGCAACTGCAGGACGTGGTGCGCGCCCAGGCCGGCATCGCCCAAGAGGCACAGCGCGGCCTGCAGGCCGTGACGCAGGTGGCCGACGCCGTGCAGGGCGTGGGCGCCGAGGTCGGCGGTATCGTCGAGACGCTGCGCCAGGTGTCGCAGGCGGCAGGACAGATCACGCAAATCGCGTTGCAGACGCGGCTGGTGGCTTTCAACGCCAGCGTCGAGGCCAAGCGCGCCGGCGAAGCGGGGCGCGGTTTTGGTGTCGTGGCCGATGCGGTGAAGGACCTCGCGGCCCAGGTCGAGCAGTCGTCCAAGCAGATCACCGGCACGGTGAGCCAGCTCGACGCCCGCATCGCCACGCTGGCGCGCGAATTCAGTCGCGATGCCGCATCGGCGTCGTCAAAGGCGGCCAGGTCTGGCGAAGGTGAAGGCAGCGCCGTGCACCGCGCCATTGCCGTCGTCGAGCAGGGCGTGCACCGCATACATGCTTCCAGCGAGGCCAGCCGCGTTGTCTGTGGCGGCCTTGAAGGGCAGATGGCCGGCATCGAAAGCGAGATGCAGCGCAGCACGAAGACGCTTGAGTCGGCGCTGGGGCGCACGGAGACCTTCCTGAAGATCAGCGAGCATCTTCTCGAGGGCGCCGCCGAGACCGGGCTGGAGACCGAGGACACACCCTATATTCGCGCCGCCCGGCAGGCGGCCGCACAACTCGGGCAGTTGCTCGACGACGCCGTGCGCAACGGAAGCATCTCGGCCGCCGACCTCTTCGACAGCCAGTACCAGCCCATCGCTGCCACCCAGCCGCAGCAGCACCTGACCCGCTTCGTGGCATTGGCCGACAGGTTGTTCCCGCAGGTGCAGGAGCCGCTGCTGAAGCTCACGGACAAGGTGGTGTTCTGCATCGCCGCCGACCGCAACGGCTACATCGCGTGCCACAACGCGCAGTACAACCAACCGCAGCGCCCGGGCGAAGTCGCCTGGAACACCGCCCACTGCCGCAACCGCCGCATCTTCAACGACCGGACCGGCCTGGCCTCGGGTCGCAACCAGCGTCCGTTCCTGCTGCAGACCTACCGCCGCGACATGGGCGGCGGGAAGTTCGTCGTGATGAAGGAAGTGGCCGCGCCGATCGTCGTCGGCGGCAAGCATTGGGGCGGCCTGCGCCTGGCCTTCAAGTTCTGAGGTCCCGAGCCGCGGACCGTGGCGCGCTGTCCCGGGAGCGCAGCGAACTCGCAACGATGTCGCGTCGCTGATTTTGCTGACGCGCAGCCGCCGAAGGCGTCAACACAACTGGACCGCAGAGCGGCCCGCGCCTTCAGGCAAGCAGCGGACCGTCGGAAGTGCCTTTGCGCTCGGGGCTGCCCAGTGCCCCGTACAGACTGCCACCGGGTGCGGCTCGTGCGGGTATCAGTACGTCCATCGCACGGTCGAGAGAGGCCATGGCACGCGCCAGGGCCTCGCGCTGTGCAGCCACCTGGCCGCCGGCGGCGGCCAGGCGCTGACGCAGGCGCGGCGGCACGCCGCCGCTTCGGGCGGCTCGGGTGAAGTGGTCGACGGCGGCGGCCAGCGCGGCATGCAGCTGGGCAGCCACTTCGTCCACCGCGCGGACATCCTGGCGCGTCAGCGCCACGCCCAACGCAGTGAGGCTGTCCTCCAAGGCCTGCAGCGGGCGCTCGAGTTCCTGAACACGCTGCACGGCCTGGCACTCGCCGGTGGAATTCATCATGGCGCGGGGCAGGCTTTCAGCTCAGCTTGCGGCCGAGCAGTTCCTCGGCGTTGGTGATCAGCTTGTCGGCGATCGCCTCGGGGTTGACGGTGAACTTGCCTTCGCGGATGGCGGTGGCAATGCGTTCGACTTTGGCACCGTCGAAGGATGCTTCGGTAGAGGCCTCGGACAGGCCGGTGGCCGCCGCCGAAAGAGCTACCTCCGTGCTGGGCACGGTGGGAGCCTTGCTAAGGGTAGCCTCGGCCTTGCGGTCAGCCGGAGCGACGCCCGGCGGCTTTGTATCGATAGGACCGATCTTCATTTTCAACTCCTGCCAGGGGCACTGTCGTCGTGCTTACCCAACGACATAGACGCTCTATCGGACGCGGCGCGCGAGAACTTTAGCCCCGCGGCGGGGAATTGTGCGTCTTCCCCCTGTTTAGGGGCGTTGAGTCGTTTCACAGGCCCACCTCCACCAGTCGCGGGCCCACGGGTCGGCCCGCAGCAACATGACTTTCGCCGATGCGCACGCGCACCGCCTGGCCCTCGACGCCGGCCGCGAGCGCGCGGCCCTCGGTGGCAATGCTGAATCCCGTGCCATTCGTCACCACGCGCACGGTGTCGCCAGCTGCGAACCACTGCCGCGCCTGCAGGTCGTCGGCGCGCAGTGGATGGCCGGCAGACACGGCGCGCACAAGCATGCGGCCCTGCAGCGCGGCCGCATCGGCAAAGGGCGGTGTCGGGGCGGCGGCCCAGTCGGCTTCGGCTTGCATGAGCTGCCCGGCCTCGAGGCGTGCGCCAGCGCCCAGCGCAACGGTTGGCACGGCAGCCGGGGCCCACACGCGCACCGTGACGGGAAGGAAGACGTTCCAGCGTACGGGTCCCTCGGTGCAACGCAGCGCCACGCGGGTGCGGCCCCAGGCCGGCACGCCCGCGGGCAGCTGCGGTTGCACGCGTGTGCAGGCGGCGAGCTTCAGTCGCGGGTCCAGCGTGCCAGGCAGCACCTGCACGCGGGCGCCCGCAGGGGCGAGCGCCTTGGCTGCCTCGGCCACCAGGGCCACGGCACGCGGCAACGTGTCTCCCGGCAAGGCCACAGACAGCGCAGCAGGCAGCGGGGCAGGGGTCTGCGCCAGCGCCCCGTGGCCGGACACCAGCAGCAGCAGCAGAGGGCAGAGCTTCGGGATGTTCACCAGTGGAACCTTAGGCCGGCGGGTGCGGTGGCGGTGGTCGGAAAAGGCACCGGAAGCGGCCTCTTATCGGACTCATCTTCGGCCGTGCGCTGCTCAGAATGACCAGCATGCCCGAGGTGACCCTGCGTGCCTCGGGTCGCCGCCATGGCAAGGAGGAGCGCCACATGATTTCCCGCCTGACCGACTCACTGGACTTCCACGCCCAGGCGCTGTCGTTGCGTGCCGAGCGCCAGCGGGTGATCGCCGGCAACATCGCCAACGCCGACACCCCGGGCTACCAGGCGCGTGACTTCGACTTCGCCGCTGCGCTGCGTGCTGCCACCGGCAGCAGCAGGGGTGGCGACGACATCGCGCGCAACGTGATGGGCACGCCGGGCCTTCGGCCCGAGCCCGCGCTGCGCTACGCCGTGCCGAGCCAGACCAGCCTCGACAGCAACAGCGTCGACATGGACCGAGAGCGCGCCGTCTTCGCCGACAACGCCGTCAAGTACGAGAGCACCCTGCGCTTCATCAGCGGCAGCGTGCGCACCATGCTCGACGCGATGAAGAGCCACAACCAGGCCTGAGCACTGACAAGGAGTCGACATGAGCATGCTTCGTATCTTCGACGTCGCCAGCAGCGCGGTCAGCGCGCAGAGCCAGCGCCTGAACGTCGTGGCCAGCAACCTGGCCAACGCCGACACCGTGGCCGGCCCCGATGGCAACGCCTACAAGGCGCGGCAGGTCGTGTTCCAGACTGCACTGATGGGTGCAGCCGGCCAGCGCGACGGCAGTGCCGGCGTTCGCGTGTCGACGATCGCCGAAAACGACACTCCCGGCCGCCGCGTACATGACCCCAAGCACCCCGGCGCCGACGCCGAGGGTTACATCACCTACAGCAACGTCAACCCGGTGGAGGAGATGGTCAACATGATCTCGGCCTCGCGCTCCTACCAGAACAACATCGAGGTGATGAGCACCGCCCGCAGCCTGCTGCTGAAGACCCTGCAGGTGGGCCAGTAGGCCTGCCGATGAGAGGCCCCGCCATGAGTACCACCATCGCCGCCGACCCGTTCTCGGCCAGCCTGAACGCCGGTGGCTCGTCCGCGGCCGGCGCCAGCAGCGACGCCGGCAGCGCCGACCGCTTCCTGAAGCTGCTCGTCACGCAGATGCAGAACCAGGACCCGCTGAACCCGATGGACAACGCGCAGATCACCAGCCAGATGGCGCAGATCAACACCGTGACCGGTCTGCAGACGCTGAACACCAGCGTGCAGGGCCTGGGCGCGCAGTTCATGCAGATGCAGGCGTTGCAGGGTGCGGCGCTGGTGGGCAACGAGGTCACGCTGCAGGGCAACCGCATGGCGGTGAACGCCGACACAGGCCAAGGCCTCGCGGGCTTCGAGCTCGGCGTGCCGGCTGACGCGGTCAAGGTCGAGATCCTGAACCCGGCCGGCCGGGTCGTCGACACGCAGAACCTGGGCGCGCTGGGCAGTGGCCGCCACGACATCACCTGGGACGCGCGGAACGCGCCCCCGGGCCTGGACTACCGCTTCCGCATCACGGCCACAGCCGGCGCGCAGACCGTGGCCACCACGCCGCTTATGAGAGACCAGGTGCAGGCCGTCAGCGCGTCGGGCAGCGGCCTGGTTCTCAGCACCCTTTTCAGCGGCGACGTGGCCTACGGCGACGTCAAGGCTTTCAACTGACCCTACCCAAGGAAACCCTTCCATGAGCTTCCAGCAAGGCCTCTCCGGACTGAACGCCTCGAGCAAGAACCTCGAGATCATCGGCAACAACATCGCCAACTCGAATACCTACGGAGCGAAGGTATCGCGGGCCGAGTTCGCCGACATCTATGCCGCTGCGCTCAACGGTTCCGGTGCGAACGCCGTGGGTATCGGCACCAGCTTGGCTGCCGTGGCCCAACAGTTCACGCAGGGCGCCATCACGACGACCGAGAACCCGCTGGATCTGGCCATCAACGGGGCCGGCTTCTTCCAGCTCACCGATGGCCAGAACCCCATCGTCTACACGCGCAACGGCCAGTTCAAGGTCGACCGCGAGGGCTTCATCGTCAACGCCTCCGGCCGCCAGCTGATGGGCTATGCGGCCAATGAGCAGGGTGTCATCCAGCCCGGTCAGGCCGTGTCACTTCAACTGCCCACGGGCGGCGTGGCTCCCAGTGCGAGCACCGGAACGGAGATCGAGATGAACCTCGACTCGCGCCTGGCGGTGACTGCGCCTGCTTCGGGCGCAGCCATCGACTTCTTCGACGCCAGCACCTACAACAACGCCACCTCGCTCACGGTGTTCGACGCCAAGGGCCAGCAGGTGGCGATGACCTTCTACTTCCAGAAGGCGGCCACCGACACCTGGAACGTCTTTGCCACGGCCAATGGCGAATCGGTGCTTGGTGCGCCGGGCGCCCCCGACCCGATCACGACCATCAACTTCGCTGCCGACGGCAGCGCGCCGACCTCGCCCGTCGGTGCGGTCACCTTCGACATACCCGCCAGCGTGAATTCGGCCGGATCGGAGACCTTGGCGATCACGGGCTTCAACTTCAACGTGGATGCGGCAACGCAGTTCGGCTCTGCCTTCGGCGTCACCGACATCCAGCAGGATGGCTTCTCGGCCGGCCTGCTGGTGGCGATCTCGATCGAGAACAATGGTGTCATCACCGCGCGATATTCCAACGGCCAGTCGCGGCCGGCGGGGCAGATCGAGGTGGCCAACTTCCGCAATCCTCAAGGTCTGCAGCCTCAGGGCAACAACCAGTGGGCCAACACCTTCGCCTCGGGCGATCCCATCACCGGCGTACCTGGCGATGGCAACCTGGGCGTGCTGCAGGCCGGTGCGCTTGAAGAGAGCAACATCGACCTCACCAGCGAGCTGGTGAACATGATCACGGCGCAGCGCCTCTACCAGGCCAACGCACAGACCATCAAGGCGCAGGACCAGGTGCTGCAGACGCTGGTGAACCTCCGCTGATATCCAGGCGCCTGCACTGACAGAGAAGGCTCAGCATGGACCGCCTCATCTACCTTGCGATGTCCGGCGCCAAGGCGACGTTGCAGCGCCAGGACGCGCTGGCCAACAACCTGGCCAACGCGTCGACCACGGGCTTTCGGGCCGAGCTGCAGGCCTTTCGCGCCGTACCGGTACGCGGCGACGGCGCCACGACGCGGGTCTACGCGCTGGAGTCGACCGTCGGTCACGACATGCAACCGGGTCCGGTGCAGAGTACCGGCCGGCCGCTGGACGTCGCTGTGCACGGCCAGAGCTGGCTGGCCGTCCAGGCGCTGGACGGCACGGAGGCCTACACGCGAGCCGGCGCGCTGCAGGTCAACGGTGAGGGTCAACTCGTCAGCACAGCTGGCCTGCCGGTGCTGGGTGACGGCGGACCGATCACCTTGCCGACGAATGCAGCGGTGGAGATCGCGACCGACGGCAGCATCACGACCACGGTGCCCGGGGCGCGGCCGCAGCAGGCGGGCAAGCTGAAGCTGGTGACACCCGAGTCGCCGCTGCAGCGCGGCACTGACGGTCTGTTCCGCGCCGCCGACGGTGCCGAGGTGCCAGCCGACGCCACGGCGCGCGTGCAGAGCGGCGCCCTGGAGGGCAGCAACGTCAGCGCGGTGGAGACGATGGTGGCCATGATCGCTGCCGCACGTCAGTTCGAGCAGCAGATGAAGACGCTGAAAGACGCCGAGCAGCGCGAGCAGGGCGCTGCCAAGCTTCTCGCGTCGCAGTAACCCAGCGGCGCTGTAGGACCAACCCGGACGCCACGAGGAAGCTCCTCGCTTTGCAGCGCCGAGATGGCAGGTCAGTGAGGCTCTTTTCCCGGGCTTGCCGCACTGCAGTTCACGCCAACATGACCCCAGGGCAACACCCAAGGACCGCACACCATGCTCCGCTCACTGTGGATTGCCAAGACCGGCATGGAAGGCCAGCAGAACAAGCTGGACACCATTTCCAACAACCTCGCCAACGTCGGTACCAACGGCTTCAAGCGCGGCGGTGTCGTGTTCGAGGATCTGATGTACCAGAACCTGCGCCCAGCGGGCAGCGCCACGTCTGAACAGACGCAGTTGCCCACCGGCCTGCAGGTGGGCCTGGGCGTGCGGACGGCGGCGTCGACGCGCAACTTCACCCAGGGCGCGCTGCAGAACACCGGCAACAACCTCGACATCGCCATCGCCGGGCAGGGCTTCTTCCAGATCCAGCTGCCCGACGGCAGCACCGGCTACACGCGCGACGGCTCCTTCCAGCTCGACGCCGGCGGCCAGATGGTCACCAGCGCAGGCTACGTGCTGCAGCCCGGCATCACGGTGCCGGCCAACGCCACCGCCGTGACCATCGCCACCAACGGCACCGTGCAGGCCACGCTGCCGGGGCAGGTGCAGCCACAGGCGCTGGGGCAGATCCAGCTCGCCAGCTTCATCAATCCGGCCGGGCTGGAGTCACGCGGCGGCAACCTCTTCGCCGAGACGGCGTCCAGCGGCACGGCCAACGCCTCGGCGCCGGGCAACAACGGCATGGGCACGCTGAAGAATGGCTTCCTCGAAGGCAGCAATGTCAACGTCGTCGAGGAACTGGTGAGCATGATCGCCACCCAGCGCGCCTACGAGCTGAACAGCAAGGCCATCCAGACCAGCGACCAGATGCTGCAGAAGCTGGGGCAGCTGTGATGCCGGGCCTGATCTACAAGGCTGAATTCGTAGCCGTTGCCGCCGCCGGGCTGCTTCTGGCAGGTTGCAGCACGATCTTCCCGCGCGTGGAGGTGGCCGACACCGCGCCGCCGGCGCCGGCGGTGATGACTGTCGCCGAGAGTGCCAGCGGTGGCATCTACCAGTCCATGCGCTACCGGCCGATGTTCGAGGACTACCGTGCCCGCTTGCCTGGCGACACGCTGACGGTGCAGATCGTCGAGAAGATCACCGCCACCGCCAAGAGCACCAGCAGCATCGACAAGGCAGGCTCGATCACGGCCGGCGTGACGGCGCTGCCCGGCATCAAGCCTGCGGCCTTCGCCCGCGCGTCGGCCGAAGGTTCGTCGACCAACACCTTCGCCGGCAAGGGCGAGACAGAGAGCAGCAACGACTTCAGCGGCACCATCACCGTAGTCGTGCGCGGCGTGCTGCCCAACGGCCACCTGCTGATTGCCGGCGAGAAGCAGATCGGCGTCAACAGCAATGTCGATGTGTTGCGATTCTCGGGCCAGGTCGACCCGAGGGCCATACAGCCCGGCAACACCGTGCAGAGCGCGCAGATCGCCAACGTGCGACTCGAGCAGCGCGGTCGTGGGCAGCAGTCGGAGGCACAGTCCATCGGCTGGCTGGGACGTGTATTCCTGAGTCTGGCGCCGTTCTGACCCGCCGCAGGGCACCGACGATGAATCTCCATCCTGAAAGACTCGTTCGCTGGGCCGTCGGTCTGGCCTTCGCCGCCGCCAGCACGGCGCTGTGGTGGCCGGTGCCCGGCATCGGCGTGCAGGCGGCGGTGCGCATCATGGACGTGGCCAACGTGCAGGGCGCGCGCAGCAACCAGCTCATCGGCTACGGCCTCGTCGTGGGCCTGGACGGCACCGGCGACCAGACCACGCAGACCCCGTTCACCACGCAGAGCGTGAACTCGATGCTGCAGCAGCTGGGCGTGACGCTGCCGCCGGGCACCAGCATGCAGCTGCGCAACGTGGCCGCGGTGCTGGTGACGGCGCAGCTGCCGGCCTTCAGCAAGCCGGGGCAGACGCTCGAAGTCACGGTCTCGTCGGTAGGCAACGCCAAGAGCTTGAAGGGCGGCACGCTGATCGCCACGCCGCTGAAGGGTGCCGACGGCAACGTGTACGCGATGGCCCAGGGCAACCTGGTGGTGGGCGGGGCCGGGGCGTCGGCCAACGGCTCCAAGGTGCAGATCAATCACCTTTCGGCCGGCCGCATTCCCGACGGCGCCAGCGTCGAGCGCAGCGTCGCGTCGCCGGTGTTCGATACCGCGCTGGCCCAGCTCGACCTCAAGGAAACCGACTACGCCATGGCCCGCGCCGTGGCCGGTGCCATCAACGCCGCCAAGGGCGACGGCACCGCGATGGCGGTGGACGGCCGTACCGTCAGCCTGCGCATGCCCCAAGCGCAGCAAGACCGCGTGGGCTTCCTGGCCGACGTGCACGGCCTCGCGCTGGAAATGGAGAAGCCCGCCGCGCGCATCGTGCTCAACGCACGCACAGGCTCTGTCGTCATCAACGAAACAGTGACGTTGGGCGCCTGCGCCGTGGCGCACGGCTCGCTCACCGTCACGGTGACGACGACGCCTCTGGTGAGTCAGCCGAATGCCTTTGCCCAGGGGCAGACCGTGCAAGCCAATCGTTCCGACATTACGGTCAACCAGCAGGGCAGTGCGCTCATTCACCTTCCCGCCGGCGCCCAGCTGGCCGAGGTCGTCAAGGCGCTGAACATGCTGGGCGCAACGCCGCAGGACCTGCACGCCATCCTGCAAGCAATGAAGTCTGCCGGCGCCCTTCGCGCCGACATCGAAGTGATATGAAGCCCCCAAGCTCACTTCGTTCGCTACCCCCCGACGGGGCTCTTGCAGCGGCCCGGCGAAGCCGGTTCCGCGCAAGGCCTTGGGCGCGTGTCCTCGCACACTGCCGGAGTCTCTGAGATGGCCGCCATCTCCCCCGCCGGCATGTCGCTCGCCCCTTCGGTCGGCCTCAGCACCGACACGCGCTCGCTCGACGCGCTGCGATCGCGCGCCGCGGCCGACCCCAAGGGCGCGGTGCGTGAAGCCGCCAAGCAGTTCGAGTCGCTCTTCATGGGCGAGCTGATGAAGAGCATGCGCTCGACGACGCTGAAGGCCGAGGGCGACGGCGCCGGCGCCGGCCTGGCCACCGACATGCTCGACCAGCAGTTCGCCACGCAGCTGAGCGGGCTGCCGGGGGGGCTGTCGGAGGCCATCATGAAGCAGCTGGAACGGCAGATGGGCATGACGCCGGGGCCGATCCCGGTCACCGGCTCGGCGAACAACACGCCCGCGCCGCTGGCGGCTGCGCCCGTGGCGACCAGGCTGCCGCAGACCGGCGCTGCCGGCTTCGTGCAGCAGCACAGCGAGGCGGCGCAGAGGGCCGAGGCCGCGACCGGCATCCCGGCCACCTTCATGGTCTCCCAGGCGGCGCTGGAGACAGGCTGGGGCCGCAAGGAAATCCGCCATGGCGACGGCAGCCCTTCGTTCAACCTCTTCGGCATCAAGGCGGGCGCCAACTGGAAGGGTCCGACGGCGGAGGTCACCACCACCGAGTACGTCGATGGCAAGGCGCAGAAGGTGGTGGCCAAGTTTCGCGCCTACGGCAGCTACGCCGAGAGCTTTGCCGACTACGCGCGGCTGCTGAAGGGCAGCCCGCGGTATCAGGCCGTGCTGGCGCAGACCGCCGCGGCCGGCGCAACGTCGGCGGGTCGCGCCCACGAGGCACCCAGTGCCCACCCTGCTCGGGTGGCGGATGCCGCCGCCGGCTTTGCGCGCGGCCTTCAGAAGGCCGGCTACGCCACCGACCCCGCTTATGCCGACAAGTTGACGCGCGTCATCAACACCACGCTGCGCCTGCAGCGCTCGCTGGCCTGAACGCCGGAAGGAAGTCGCGATGAGCAGCTCACCCCTGATGTCGCTGGGCATACGTGCCATGGCGGCGAACTACGCCGCGTTGCAGACCACGGGCCACAACATCGCCAATGCCAACGTCGAGGGCTACTCGCGGCAGTCCACGGTGATGTCGACGGCAAGGGGCCAGTTCACCGGCGCCGGCTTCTTCGGCAAGGGCGTCGATGTCACAAGCGTCACGCGTTCGCACAACGAGTTCCTGACGCGCGAGACGGCCAGTGCAAAGTCGCTGGCGGCGATGGACCAGGCGCGGCTGGTCTCGCTGGAACGCCTGGAGCAGGTGTTCCAGTTGGGTGAGGCGGGCCTGGGCCACTCCATCAACGAGCTCTTCAATGCGATGGTCGACCTGTCCAGCCGGCCAGCCGACCTGGCCACGCGCCAGGTGGTGCTGGCGCGCGCCAACGACCTGGCGATGCGCTTTTCCGAGGCCGGCACCGCGCTCGACCAGACGCAAGCCACCATCGGTGCAGACCTTCGGGCCTCGGTGGCCGAAGTCAATGAACTCACGCGCGCGATTGCCAAGGCGAACGAGGAGGTCGCGGCGCTCCGCGGTGCGGGGCAGCCCGCCAACGACGTGCTCGACGAGCGCGACCGCCTCATCACGCAGCTGTCGGAACGCGTGCTCGTTTCGCGCATCGAGGCTGAAGACGGTACCGTGGCGCTCTTCGTCGGCGGCGGTCAGCGTCTCGTGCTGGGCGGCGAGGCCACCGAGCTGCGGGTGGTGCCCAGCGACGTCGACCCCAGTCGCAGTGCGCTGGCCATGCGCGAGGGCGGCGTCAATCGCATCATCAACGACGCGGTCCTGGGCGGCGGTTCGCTGGCGGGGCTGCTGCGTTTCCAGAATCAGGATCTGGTGGCCGCGCGCAGCCTCGTCGGCCAGCTGGCCGCTGCAGTGGGCTTGGCCATCAACGACCAGCAGGCGCGTGGCCTGAACCTACAGCCCCCTGCCGGCAGCGTGCCGTCGAGGCCCCTCTTCAGTCTCGGCCCGGCCGCGGCGTTGCCGCAGGCTGGCAACGTGAAGGACGCCTCGGGTCTGCCCATCGGCAAGGTCACGCTGACGGTCACCGAGCCAGGGGCGCTCCAGTCCAGTGAATACGATCTGCGCGAAAGCACCAGCATCCCCGGCAGTTGGCAACTGACGCGGCTCTCTGACGGCGCCGTCAGCACCGTCAACAACGGCGACGTGGTCGACGGCATGCGCATCGACATCGACAGCCCACAGCCTGGCGACCGTTTCCTTCTGCAGCCCGTTACGCGCGCCGCCAACGGCATGCGCTCGCTGCTCAGCAATCCGCTGGACCTGGCTGCGGCGTCTCTGCTCCTGGCTACGCCTGCGGCTGGCAACACGGGCACCGGCGAGGTCGGCGAGATGGTGGTCACCGCTTCTCCGCTGCCACACGCCGGAAGCACCGACACGCTCACCTTCACACGCGCTGGCAACGATTACGTCTACACCTCGTCGCTCACCGGTGTAAGCACGCCCTGGCGCACCGGCGAGCCCGTCATCGGCGGCAACGGTTACACACTGCAGATCAATGGCGTGCCTGGCGACGGCGACAGCTTCGACGTCGCACCCACGCCGGGTTCGGCGTTGGCCACCAACAACGGCAACGCGCGCGCCCTGATGGCGTTGCGCGACGGCCTGATCGCCGGCGGCCGCACTGTTGCCGACACCTGGTCGCAGTCAATGGCCGACATTGGCGTGCGCGTGCAAAGTGCGCGCTCGTCGTCGAGCATCTCCGCCGCGGTGGCCACGCAGGCCGAGCAGATGCGCAGCGGGCAGGACGGCGTCAATCTCGACGAGGAGGCGGCGCGGCTCATCCAGTACCAGCAGAGCTACCAGGCCGCGGCCAAGGTGCTGCAGGTGGCACAGTCGCTCTTCGACACCCTGCTTCAGGTGGCGGGCGCCTAGAGATGGGCGACCCCGTGCCATGACTCACTGACATCGGAAGAAGAGAATGCGCATCAGTACCGCCTACGCCTTCGAGACTTCGCTGGCCAACCTGCAGCGCCGCCAGGCGCAGCTGTCCGAGACCCAGGCCCAGCTCACCAGCGGCAAGCGGGTGCGTATGGCCAGCGACGACCCCGCGGCGGCGGCCGCTGCCGAACGCGCGATGGCCGCTGGCGCGCGCGCCGAGGCCCATCTGCGTGCTCTGGCCGAGAGCCGCAACGCGATGCAGCAGACCGAAACAGCCCTCGGCGACGCCGGCGATCTGGCGCAGCGGGCCCGCGAACTGATGATCAGCGCTGGCAACGCGTCGTTCAGCGACGCCGAGCGCGCGACACTGGCCGATGCGCTGCGGGGCATCCGCGAAGACATGCTGGCCGTGGCCAACCGCAGCGACGGTGCCGGCCGCTACCTCTTCGGTGGCCAAGGCAGCGACGTCAAGCCGCTGCGCGACGCGCCGGGCGGCGTGGTTTACGACGCCACCACGGGGCAGCTCAATGCCGCCGCCGGAGAGGCGACACCGCTCAGCCTCGACGGCAGTGCCGTCTTCCTGCAGGCGCCCGACCCCGCCACCCCAGGCGGGCAGCTCAGTATCTTCGACACGCTCGACCAGGCCATCACCGAGCTGAGGACCCCCGGCCGCAGTTCGACCGACGTGGCGCAGACGGTCAGCACGGGCCTGGCGGGCATCGACGCCGCGCAGGGCAATCTCGGCCGCTGGCGCGCGGTGGCCGGCGAGGCGCTGAACCGCGCCGACGGCATCGAAAGTCGGCTGACGCAGCGCCGCGTCGATGCCGCGCGCGACCGTTCCAACGCCGAGGATCTGGACATGGTCACCGCCATCTCGGACTTCCAGAACCAGCAGACCGGCTACGATGCGGCGTTGAAGACCTACTCGCTCGTGCAACGCATGTCGCTGTTCGACTACCTCAAGTGACCGCGAGTCCGCTGATGCAGGAAAGCCCCGCGCTGGGCCAGGTGATCCTGGGCTACAGCCCAGTGACGAACCGTGAGCGCGCCGTGGTGGCGACGCGGCTGACCGTCTTCCCCGAGCGGCCCGACGCCAGCCCCGACGCGGCAGAGCTGCTGGCCGTGCTTGACGAGGTTTGGCCCGCTGAGTCCGCCACCAGCCAGCCGCTGCGCCTGGCGCCGCGCCCACTGGACCCTGCCACTGTCGCGCAACGCGCCGGCCCGCGACCGCAGCTGCTGCTGAACCTGGCCGGCGAAGGCCTGCTGCGCGCGGCGATGGAAGCCGCACCCGGCCCACAATTGATGATCGAGGTGCCGGCCTTCATGGTCGGCCACGCCGCCAACCGGCCGCTGCTGGAGCGTTTGCACGGGGCTGGCTCGGTGCTGCTCATCAAGGGCCGCCCGCTGGCGCCCCTGCCGCCCGAGTTGCTGGAGCTGTTCAGCCATTCCATCGTCGATGTGGCGGAAGACCGCCGCAGCGGTCCTGCGGCGGTGGGTTTCACGCGCACCATCACTACCGTGCAGGCTGGCTGCCGCACCACCGCCGACTTTGACGCCGCCTTCCAGCGCGGTGCCGTTGCCGTGCTGGGTTGGCCTCTGGACGACGCGGCACCCGGACCCTCGGGCCGTGCCAGCGTGCCCAGCGACGTCAACGCCGTGATGGCGTTGATCAATGGCGTCGAGCAGGAGCGTCCGGTGGCCGAGCTCGAGGCCGTGCTCAAGCGCGACCCGACGCTTGCCTTCCGGCTGATGCGCTATCTCAACTCGCCGGCCTTCGGCCTGACCGTCGAGATCAACTCCTTCGGCCATGCGCTGATGTTGTTGGGCTACCAGCGGCTGAAGCGCTGGCTGGCGCTGCTGCTGGTCTCGTCGGCCAAGGGCGCCAATGCCAGGCCCTTGATGCACGCGACGGTGCGCCGCGGAATGCTGTTGGAGGAACTGGCACGCGAGCAGGGTGACGCGGAGATGCGCGGCGAACTGTTCATCTGCGGTGTCTTCTCCCTGCTCGACCAGCTGCTGCAGCAGCCCTTCGCCGAACTGCTGCCCAACATGCCGGTACCCGAGCGTGTGCAGCAGGCCCTTCGTGGTGAGGGCGGTCCTTACCTGCCCTACCTCGAACTCGTCAAGGCCATAGAGCAGGAAGCGGTGTTCGACATCCGCGAGCGGGCCGAGGCGTTGATGCTGGGCATGGCCACCGTCAACCGCGCGGTGTTGATGGCCTTGCGTGCGGCGCGCAAGCTTGACGGCTAGCACCGCACCCCCTGGCGTCGAGGCGTCGCCTGCCATGGCAGTTCCGATGCAGGCGCTGCTGCCGGCTCTGGCGGTGCTGCCCTCGGCAGCCACGTTGCAGGGGGCCGATTTCCGCCTCATCGATGCCAACCCTGCGTTCTCCGAGCTGGTAGGACGGTCGCGGGCTGCGCTGCGGGGTACCGACCCGCTGGCGCTGGAGCCGCCCGGAAGCCGGGAGGGCAGCGCTGCGGAACGCCTTGAGCTGCTTGATGCCGCCATGGCCGGCGTGACGTTGCCGCCGATGCAGCGCCGTCTGGTCGACCAGCGCGGCATCGACCGCTGGTGCAGCGCTGCGGTATCGGTGCTGGCCGACGAGAACGGCCAGCCGCTCTGGCTGACCGTCTGGCATGAAGTTGGCGCCGAGGTGGCCGCGCGCGACCAGGCGCGCCGCGCGCATGACGAGCTGGCGCAGTGGTTCGAACTCAGCGGTACCGGCATGCTGGTTTACGACGCCAGCGGCCTGATCGTGCGCTGCAACGCCGCCTTCGAGGCCATGGTGGAGCAGGTCCCCGAAGAGTTGCCACAGGCCGTGTCTGAACTTCAGGCGCTGTTGGCTTGGAAGGGTGGTGCGCTGTTGCCGGAGCTGGTGCCCGGTGCGCCGGCGCTGGAGACGCAGGCCATGGTGCCGCTGCCCAATGGCCGCCGCCGGCGCCTGAGCGCTCGCCTGGTGTGCCAGGCCGCCGAGCTTGGCGGCCGCCGCGTCATGGCCGTGGTGCAGGACCGTAGCGCCGAGGACGCCCGCGACCTGGCGCAGCTGGAAATGGGCATGCTGATGGATACCGCAAGCATCGGCGTGGCCACTTTCGACCCTACGCGCGGTTGGCTGGCGCCCGAGCCGCGTCGCGCGCCAGCGCGCCAGGGCGACGGCATTGGCGTCGGAAGACGCCGGTCAGGCATGCTTCATGGCATCAGCCGCGAGCTTGTCGAGCCCGGGTCGTTGCCCGAGTTCGAGCGCCTGCAGAAGGCGCTGCGCAGTGGTGAGCGCACCGAGGTGCGCTATGCGGTGCGCCATCCCGAGCTGGGGCCACGCTGGCTGCTGACTCGCGTGGAGCCCGGTGCGCTGGCGGGCGGCCGCGCGACCACTTCGGTGGTGACCCTGGACGTGACCGAGCAGGAAAGCGCGCAGCGCCGCAACGAGCAGCTGCTGCACGAGCTGACCACCATCCTCGACAGTTCGAACGCCGGCATCGCCTACCTGCGTGGGCCGGTGCTGGTGCGCTGCAACCGGCGTTTCGAGCGCATGCTCGGCTTTGCCGCGGGTGCGGCGGCCGGAGCCACGCTGGAGGAGATTTTCTCCCGCAGCGTGGGCATGCAGCAGGGTGCCGGTCAGGCGGTGGCCGCACTGGAGCAGCTCGACGAAGGCCAGCCCTTCGAGGCTGAGTTGTCCCTCGCGCTGAGCGACGGAACGTTGCGGTGGTACTCGCTGTCGGTGCGCCGTGCGCAGGCCGATGGAGACCAGACCGAGGCCGTGGCCGTGCTGAGCGACATCACACGGCTGAAGCTCCAGCAGACCGAACTGGAGCAACTTCTGCGCGACCGCGACCTGATGTTCAACCTGTCGGTGGTGGGCATCGTCTACCAGCGCGGCGCACGCATCGAGCGCGCCAACCAGGCCATGGCCTTGATGACGGGCTGGAGCAGCCCCGAGCTCAGCACGCTCGATGCCGTCGAGCTCTACGAGGATGCGCGCGCCTGTGTCGATTTCGAGGCTCGCATTGCGCAGGGCTTGCGCGAGCAGGGGCGCTTTGGCGGCGAACGCCGCCTGCGCCGGCGCGACGGCAGCCTGCTATGGGTGCAGGTGGAGGTGCGATCGGTGCACGCGGAGGAGCCCGAGGCTGCGGTGATTTGCAGCTTCGTCGACATCGACGAGCGCCGCCGCTCGCGCGAGACGCTGGCCGGGCAGGCCGAGCGCACCCGCGCGGTGCTGAACTCGGTACTGGTGGGCATTGTCACGGTGTCCGATGGGGGCATCCAGTGGATGAACCGCTCGGCGCGCCGCATGTTCGGCGGCGAGCTGGCCGATTTCGTCGGCGAGCCGATGAGCACCGTCGCGACGCCTGAACCCGACCATCCGCTGCGCCAGGTCGGTCGTTTGGAGCGCCTGGCCGAGGGCCAGAGCGAGACCTTCGAATGCCGGTTGAAGGCGCGTGACGGGCGAGAGTTCTGGGTCGTCGGCAATGCCGTGCTCACGGGCCGCGGCGAAACCAAGCGCGAGCTGACGGTCGCGCTGTTGGACATCGAACGTCGCCGCCAGGCCGAGGTGCACATTGCGCAGGCTCAGGCATCGCTCCAGCGCGTCATCGAGACTGCGCCGCTGGCCATAGCGCTGTTCGACGCCGCCACGATGCGCGTGCAGCAGCTCAACCAGACCGCCGCCAGCTTCTTCGGGCGACCGCTGGAAGGGCTGCAAGGCGCAACGCTGGACGACTGCGCTGCACCGGCGCAAGCCGCAGTGCTGCGCGACTGGCTGGGTCAAGCCGTCGCCGGTGCCGGGTCGCGCCAGCACGAGTGGCGCGAGCGGGCCGCCGAGGGCCTGGGCCATGGCGACGGTTCAGCCAGCGAGATCGCGGCGCGGGTCTGGGACTGCCGCATCACGACCCTGGACGACAGCGCCGCCAGCGTGGACGCTGGAGGCACCCAGCTGCTGCTGGTGGCCAGCGATGTCACCGAACAGCGTGTGGCCGAGCGTGCGCGCCTGCAGGCCGCCATCGCGCAGCGCGAGGTGCTGGTGCGCGAGGTGCACCACCGCATCAAGAACAATTTGCAGGGCGTGGCAGGGTTGCTGCAACAGAACGCGTCGCGCCGACCCGAGTTGGCCGCCATCCTGTCCGAAGCCGTGGGCCAGGTGCAGGCTATCGCCCAGGTCTACGGCTTACAGGTGGGCGCCAGTGGGCCGCTGGTGCTGGCCAGCCTGTTGCGCGCGGTATCGCAGTCGGTGCAGCGCACGTTCGGTCGCCCGATTGCGGTCGACGTCGATGGCGACGTGCCGCACATGCTGCCCGAGGCCGAGTCGATACCGGTCGCGCTGACGCTCAACGAGCTTTTCAGCAATGCCATCAAGCATGGGCACGGTGGCGAGGTACGCTGCAGCCTGCGTGTGCAGGGCGAGGCGGTGCACGTGACCATCGCCAGCCACGCGACGCTGGCGCCGGGATTCGACCTCGACGCGCGACGCAGTGCCGTGTCGGGCCTGGGCCTGGTACGCGCGTTGCTGCCGCGGCGAAACGCCAGCTTGCGCGTGGTTCAAGAGGGCGAAGACGTGGTGGCGCGGCTGGAACTCCGGCCCCCGGGCGTGCATTTGCCGGCACGGGATACTGCCTCTGGCTGATGCGCCACAATGCGCAGATGAACTCAGTCCAGGCCAACAGCGGAAAGGTACTGGTTGTCGACGACGACCGGTTGGTTCTGGCCACCGTGACGCATGGCTTGGCACAGGCCGGCTACAACGTCGTCGATGCCGACAACGGCGACGATGCCATCCTGCTGGCGCGTGAACACCGCCCCGTGCTGGCGCTGCTGGACATCCGCATGGAAGGCAAGAGCGGTTTCGACGTCGCCGAAACGCTGCGCGACGCCTATGGCATCCCTTTCATGTTCCTGTCGGCTTTCGCCGACGACTCGACGCGCCGCCAGGTCGAGGCACTGGGTGCGCTGGACTACCTCATCAAGCCGCTGGACGTTGGCCAGATCGTGCCCGCGGTCGAGGCAGCGCTCGCGCGCATTCGCCGCGGGCTGCCGGCGACGACAGCCGAGCCGTCGACCCCAGATGCCACATCCGTTGCAGCGAAAGTCGTGTTCGACGATCCGGTACCGCTGGCCGTGGGGGTGCTGATGCACCGTTACTCGCTGCCGCGGGCTGAGGCCTGGGCGCGCCTGCAACGCCTGGCCGTGGACCAGAAGCTCGATGTCGCTTCGCAAGCCGAGCGCCTGCTGGGTGCTGTCGAGGAACTGGCGCGCTCGGCGCTGTGATCAGCCAGGCAGCGTGAAGTAGAAGGCCGCGCCGCGGCCGGGTTCGGCCTCGGCCCAGATATCGCCGCCGTGTCGCTGCACGATGCGCTTCACCGAGGCCAGCCCGACACCTGTGCCCGGATATTCGCTGGCGCTGTGCAAGCGCTGGAAGAGACCGAACAGGCGCTCCGAGGCGCGCATGTCGAAGCCCGCGCCGTTGTCGCGCACGACGTAGGCCGTGCCCCCTTCGTGCGGCACGGTCGACATCGAGATGCGTGCCTTGGCGCAGCGCCCGCTGTATTTCCAGGCATTGCCCAGAAGGTTCTCCAGCACCAGGCGCAAGAGCGTCGGGTCGCCCTGCGTCGTGAGGCCGGGGTCGATTTCGATTTCTGCCTCTCGCTCCGGCGCCCCACGGCGCAGTTCGTCGGTGACATAGGCCGCCAACTGCGACAGGTTCACAGGCTGGCGTGTCAGCGGCTGAGCCGACAGGCGCGCCAAAGTCAGCAGCGCATCGATCATCAGGTTCATGCGGGCCGCGGCGCCGAGCACGCGGTCGAGGTGGTCGTTGGCGACGCGGTCGAGCAGTCGACCGTAGTCTTCCTTGACGATGCGCGTGAAGCCTTCGACGACACGAATCGGCGCACGCAGATCGTGCGAGACGGTAAAGCTGAAGTTGTCGCTTTCGGCGGTACGGGCAGCCTGTGCGGCCTCCGCTGCTTCTTGCGCCGGCAGTGGGCGCTGGGCGAGCACCAGCGTGCGCACGCCGCCTGGGAGCGGTGCGCCAGGCAAGGCCTGCCAGTCCGCCGCAGTCTGCTCGGCCACGACGCTTGCGCCGGAGAACGCGGCGGCGACGCTGTCGGGGAGGCCCTCCAGGGCGGCCGGAAGCGCTGCACCCTCGGCCAGTTGCGGCCACATCGCCCGCGCCGCCGCGTTGGCGCGCTGCAGTCGCCAGCCGGTGCCGTCGCCGACGGCCAGCAGCACGGCGCCGGTCTGCAACTCGAGCAGGGGCTGCAAGGCGGCGTCGCCGATGCGCGCGGCGGCATCTTCGTCCGACGGCTGGGCGGTGCCTGCGTAGCCGCTGAAAGCGCCAAGATCGTCATGCCGCGGCACGGCCCGCAGGCGCCAGGCGCGGCTGCCCTGATGTGGTGCGTCCAGCTCCACGTGCAAGTCGGCGAAGGCGCGACGGGAACGCAGCCTGGCCTGCACCTCGGTGTGGGCGACGAGCGCATCGATGGCGGCATCGGCGCCCCCCGGTCCTGTGGCAGGCCGGTGCAGTGCGTCGGTCTGCCAAGGCTCGCCCTCCAACAGCTGTGCCTGAAGGCGCGCTTCGGCGCGGGCTTCACGCAGCGCACGCTCGCTGAGCAGCCGCGTGCGGGTCACTCCAAGGAGGTAGGCCACGCCCGCGACGGCTGCCAGTGCCAGCACCGCTGAACCTACCAGGGCCAGGCCACCGCCGTCGATGCCGGCCGCAAGAGCGTGCCCCGGCGCCAGCAGCAACATGACGCCGCCCAGGGCCGACAGGCGCGCATGGCCAGAGCGGGCGGTTCGGAGTCGGCTACCGTGGCACGATATGGGCATGCCGGAATTGTACGGAGGGGCCATCTGGCGCCGCTGCTCAAGTTCCTGGGTGCGCCGCCGACATTCACGACCATGGACTCCCAGCGTTTGGCTGGCGAGTTGCACGAGCCGGATCCCGCCTTGAACATGCCTCTTACGCCGATGGTGCCTGCGCCGCCGGATACCTTTGTGGTGCAACTCGATGCCGACGCCGTGGCTCGGCTGCGCGAGCTCGACCCTGAGGGCCGCCACGGCGTCATCGAACGCGTCTTCAAGGCTTTCGAGAGTTCGCTCGTACGCATGCTGGGGCAACTCGAGGCGCAGCGTGAACTCGGCGATCCGGCGGTGGTTTCCAGCGTCGCGCACACCCTGCGCTCCAGCGCGGCCAGTGTCGGCGCGTTGGCGCTGGCACAGACCTGCGCGCAGGTCGAGAGTCGGCTGCGCACCGACGGCCCGGTCTCGCTGGGCGGTGATATCGAACGCTTGCTGCACGATGGCGGGGCGGCTCTGGTGGCGGTCAGGGCTATGCTGCGGCAGTGACGCCACCTCTGCCAATGACCTTCGCGCATACCTTCGCCGACGCCAGCCACGCCGCTGAGCCCGAGGTGCTGCTCGTCGACGACGACGAGGTCAACCTGCTGCTCACGGCGCTGGCGTTGCGCGAACGCGGCTTCAAGGTCACCGAGGCCAGCAGCGGCGAGCAAGCGCTGGAGCTGCTGCGCGACTGGATGCCCGACCTCGTCGTGCTCGACGCGATGATGCCCGGTCTGGATGGATTCGCCACCTGCCGCCGCCTTCGTCGGGCGCCGGGCTTCGAAAACGTGCCTGTGCTGATGCTCACCGGCCTCGAAGACGACGCCTCCATCACCCGTGCCTACCAGGCCGGTGCCACCGACTTTTTCGTCAAGGCCACGCAGTGGAGCCTGCTGGCCGGTCGCCTGCACTATCTGCTGCGTGCTTCGCGCACGCGCATCGAGCTCGAGCGCAATCGCGCCAAGCTGGCACGCGCGCAGGACCTGGCGCGCATGGGCAGTTTCGATTGGTGGCGCACCGAGGAAGGTCTGCTGGTGTCGCCCGAGGCGCTTCGGGTCTTTGGCTTCGGTCCGCACGACCGTGTGACGCTTCGGATGCTGTTGCGCATGGTGCCCCACGAAGACCGCCGCGCATTCCTGCGCCTGCTGCACGAGGTGATGCGCCACGCCTCGGTGCTGGCGACCGACGTGCCCATCGTGCTCTTCGACGGCCGCCAGCGCATCGTCCACGTCGAGGCCGAGCCCGAGTTCAACGAACATGGCCACAGCATTGGCTACAGCGGCATCGTGCAGGACGTCACCGACCGCCGCGCCGCCGAGGACAAGATTCGCGAGCTGGCCAACTTCGACGCCCTCACGGGGCTGCCGAACCGTCGTCAGCTGATCTGGCGCGCTGAGCGGGCGCTGGAACACGCGCGCCGCATGCAGCACCAGTGTGCGTTGCTGCTCATCGACCTCGATCGTTTCAAGGTCATCAACGACACGCTGGGCCACGCCGCCGGCGACGAACTGCTGGTCGAGGTCGGGCGGCGTCTGCGCGCTTGCGTGCGCCACAGCGACCAGGTGATGGACGGCCAGATCGAGGCCGTCGGCGCCCGTTCGCACCGTGCATTGGAAGCCGTGGGCCGACTGGGCGGCGACGAGTTCGTGGCCCTGCTGCCCGAGATCACGTCCGACGCCGATGCCGAACGGGTGGCCGAGCGTGTGCTGAGCGCGCTGCGCGACCCCATTTTCGTCAGTGGCCAGGAGTGTTTCGTCACCGGCAGCGTCGGCGTGGCGATCTTCCCGCGCGACGGCAACTCCGTGGTCGACCTGCTGCGCAATTCCGACGTGGCCATGTACTCGGTGAAGGCGCAAGGCCGCAACAGCTCGGCCATCTACAGCCCGCAGCTGGCCGGTCGTGGCCGCGACAAGCTCGAGCTGGAAACGGCGCTGCACAAGGCGATCGAGCGCGACGAAATCGTATTGCACTACCAGCCCAAGATCGACGTTCGTGGTGCGCGCATGGTCGGTGCCGAAGCACTGATGCGTTGGCAGCGCGGCGGCAAGCTCGTGCCGCCCGGCGATTTCATACCGCTGGCCGAGGACACCGGCCTCATCGTGCCGCTGTCCGAATGGGCGCTGCGCCAAGCGGCCGGTCAGGCCCGCGCTTGGCAGGACAGTTACGGTTTCGCTGACGCCATTGCGGTGAACCTGCCCAGCCGTCTGTTCGAGCGCAGCGACCTCGTCGAGCACATCCATCAGTGCGTCACGGCCTTCAACGTGCCGCACCGGATGATCATGCTCGAAATCACCGAGAACAGCCTGATGAAGGACCTGCAGAACGTCATCCCGGCGCTGCATCGGCTCAACGAGATCGGCGTCGAGATCTCGATCGACGACTTCGGCACCGGCTACTCGTCGTTGGCCTACCTGACCACGCTGCCGATCAGCGAGTTGAAGATCGACCGCAGCTTCGTGCGCGACCTGGGCATCACGCCACAGAGCAGCGCCGTGGTCACGGCGATCATCGCGCTGGCGCGTTCGCTCGGGCTGCGTGTCGTGGCCGAAGGCGTCGAGACGCTGCGCCAGATGGAGGTGTTGCACCGCCTGGGGTGTGGCGTGATGCAGGGCTTCCTCTTCAGCCGCGCCGTGCCCCCCGACGAAGTGCAGCGCTGGCTCGAGCAGACCGTGTTGCCACGCAAGGCGCCCTGGATCGGCGAGGTCACCGAGGAGGAAGCCGCCGCCGACGCCGGCCGGGCCACCGCAACGCGCCTGCTGCGCTCATGAGTGCGTCGGGCCGCTCTCGAGCGCTCACTCCCAAGCGGGCAGCGCCGGGGCCTGTCCAGTGAGCGTGTCCCGCCCAGCGCCACCGACGGCGGGCCGCGACACGGCGGCAGCACCCGCTGCGACCGTGCTGGCCAAGGGTGCGCTGCGTCGCCTCGCGCAGGCTCAGCTCGAACCGACGCCCGAGAACTACGCCCGTGCTTACGCTGAAGAAGCTGGGCAGCCACCGTCTGAAGCGGCGCCACGCGGCGACGGTGGCGAACTGGCGGCGGAGTCGCACAAGACGCAGCTTGCAGCTTGGGCTGCTTTGACCGAGCGGCTGGCGCGTAACCTGGACCGCGGAGGCCGCCAGTGGACGGCGGCGCGGCGCAAGGACAGCCTCAAGCGGGTTTTCGAGGGCAGCCGCAGCGATGCGCAGCGGCTGCTGCAACGCCTGCAGTCTTTGCTGTCTGCCTGGGAGGTCGACCAGCCCGGCGACCCGGCGCAGACCGGTGTCGACGATCCGCCGCTGGACACCGCGGCGCGTGGCGATGTTCCTGCCGGCGTCTGGCCGCCAGTGGCGGCGGCCTTGGGCGCTGCGGTGCGCGCGGCGCTGCCGCCGGCACTGCCGCTGGCTGCCCGCCTGGCTGCGGAACTGGCGCGCCTGGCCGACGAACTCGCCAGCGACGGGGCCACGCCAGCCCGGGCGGCCGCCATCGAGGCCGTCTGTCAGCAGACACAGCGGCTGTTTGCCGGCCGTCATCGGGTGCTGGACGAGCTCATAGCCCTGTGCCGCGAAATGACGGCGGGTCTCACCGAACTGGCCGAAGACGACAGCTGGGCGCGTGGCCAGTGCCAGGCACTGCAGGCCACGCTCGCCGACGACGGGGGTCTCGACGCGCGCGGCCTGCGTGCCGCCGGAGCCTTGCTTGCCGACACGCGACGCCATCAGCAGCGCTTGCGTGGCGAGCGCCAGGCCGCGCGCGACGCTTTGAAGCAGCTCATCCACGACATGCTGATGGAGGCGGGCGAGCTGGGCGATCAGGCTGGCCGCTTCCAGCAGGCCGCAGCCGCGCACGCCGCATCCATCGAGCAGGCCGACACGCTGCAGGGCCTGGCCGAGGTCGTGAAGTCGCTGCTGCACGACACCCGGGCGGTGCAGTCGGCCGTGGGCCTATCGCAGCAGCGCCTGCAGGCCGACCGCGCCCGTGCCACCGAGATGGAAGCGCGGGTGCGTGAACTCGAAGGCGAGTTGCGGCGCTTGTCCGAAGAGGTGTCGACCGACGTGCTGACCCAGGTGGCCAACCGGCGCGGACTGAACCAGGCCTTCGAGGCCGAATGCGCCCGTTCCGAGCGTGGACAGGGCGGGGCCGGGCTGGCGGTGGGCCTCATCGACATCGACAACTTCAAGAAGCTCAACGACAGCCTGGGCCACGCCGCGGGCGACGTGGCGCTGAAGACGCTGGCGGCCGCGGTGCGCGAGCGCCTGCGCCCGGTGGATCACCTGGCCCGTTTCGGCGGCGAAGAGTTCGTGGTGCTGTTGCCGGGCATCGACGTCCCCGAGGCACAACAGGTCCTTACACGTTTGCAGCGCGCCCTGAGCGAGGCTCTGTTCCTGCATGACGGGCGTGAGGTCTTCATCACCTTCTCTGCCGGCGTGACGGCCTGGCGCACCGGCGAGGCGCTGCAGGCCTCGATCGAGCGCGCTGACGAGGCGCTCTACGAGGCCAAGCGCACCGGCAAGAACCGCACCTGCATCGGCTGAAGCTTGGGGCCATCAAGACGCCTGGCAACGACGTCCCGACGACCCCGAACCGGTGATGCCTTTGGTCACAAGACCGACTCAAGGCCGCCAGCGAAAAGCCGAAATGCACGACATGTCTCCTTCCTCTTGCCCGACACTTGTTCCCCTGGCACGCCAGGCATCGGCATACACACGTCCATGAGCGTTGCACTCAAGTCGTCCAGACCCGGACTGCTCAAGCGCGTGATGCAAAGCGTCACCGCATTCTTCACGCACGACGTGGAAATCAAGCGTGCAGACGACGGCCTGAAGCTCGTGCTGCAGCACGCAGACACCGCGGCCAAGACCCCCACGCGCGAACAGGAAACGTCCAGACACGCCAAGCAGGAGTTGGCACTCATGCGCAAGCAGCTCGCCGAACTGCTGGACGAACTGCCCGAAACGCGACAAGCGCTGCGGCACCTGGTCTTCGTCGAGCACGCCATCGGCAAGCACGGGCTGAAGGCCCTGCACAAGCTGCCGGTGGACGTTCTGGAGCGCGCGCTTTCGCAGTTCGAGGGTCTGGTCACGAACTGGTCGCCGGTGGGCTTGGCCAGCCTGCGCTCGAAGATGGCGGTGGCGATCATCGACCGCGACCACCAAAACCCGGCGAACGATGACGAGGTCTACCGTACCGCTGCGGTGATGGACACGCTGCCCGTCATGCCGGCAGTAGTCGAGCCGGAAAGCAACGACGACGAGGCCCTGGCTGCGGCCTATGCTGCGCTGGGTAACCTGGCGCCGGGTGTGGCGCCGGTGGTGGAGATGCAGGGCGAACTGAATTCGCCTTCGGCCCGTGTGCTGGAACGCGCGGCTACCCGGCCTACCGAACAAGCCACCGCGGCCCCCGACAGCATCAAGCTGCGCGAGTTGCAGCACTGACGGTCAGGGAGCCGGCGCCGCGTTCGGATCCGCTCGGCGCGGGCCGGGTGCAACGTCGGCGAGTGCTGATGTTCTCGATGTCGCGCGCCATCGCCGCAGCGTCAACGCGTTGGCCACCACGCTGACGCTCGACAGCGCCATGGCCGCGCCAGCGATCACCGGGTTCAGCAGCCCCGCGGCGGCCAATGGAATACCCACCACGTTGTAGGCGAAAGCCCAGAACAGGCCGCGCCTGATGGTGGCCACGGTGCGGCGCGAGACGTCCAGCGCGTCGGCCACCAGACGCGGGTCGCCGCGCATCAAGGTGATGCCGGCGGTCTGCATGGCGACGTCGGTGCCGGTGGACATCGCGATGCCGACGTCGGCCGCAGCCAGCGCCGGCGCGTCGTTGATGCCGTCGCCCACCATCGCCACCACGCGACCGCCCGCACGCAGCGCCTGCACGGCGGTGGCCTTGTCGCCGGGCAGCACCTCTGCACGGCAGTCGGTGATGCCCAACTCGCGCGCCACGGCCTCGGTGCTGCCGCGGTTGTCGCCGCTCAGCATCACGGTCGCCACGCCCAGCGACTGCAGTCGCGCCACGGCATCGCGTGCCGAGGGCTTCACGGTGTCGCCGAAGGCCAGCAGGCCCAGCAGCGAGGCGGGAGCACCGGTGTCGGGGCTGGCCAGGCGCACCAGCCACGAGACCGTGCGACCGGCGCTCTCCAGAGCCGCGGCTTCGCCTTCCAGCGCGCCTGCAGGCAGGCCCTGTTCGTGCAGCCAGCGTCCGCTGCCCAGTGCCAAGAGCTCACCCTGCACACGGCCTTGCAGGCCGCGGCCGGGCAGGGCCTGCGCGTCGGTGGCGGGTGGCACGGTCAACGCATCGGCACGTGCGCGGTCCAGCACCGCCCGCGCCAGCGGGTGTTCGCTGTGCTGCTGCAGCGCCGCGGCCAGGCGCAACAATTCGCTGGCCGGCGGGCCGGCCTCGGCGGGCTGCAGGGCCACCAGCGTCGGCCGGCCCTCCGTCAGCGTGCCCGTCTTGTCGAAGACCACCGTGTTCACGGCGTGCGCCAACTCCAGGGCCTCGGCGTCCTTGATCAGGATACCGGCCTGTGCCGCCACCCCGGTACCGGCCATGATGGCCGTCGGCGTGGCCAGGCCGAGGGCACAGGGGCAGGCGATGACCAGCACCGCCACGGCGTTGATGAGCGCCGCTTCCCAAGGCGCGCCAGCCAGCACCCAGCCCATGAAGGTCAGCAGCGCGATGACCAGCACCGCCGGCACGAAGACCGAGCTGACGCGGTCGACCAGGCGCTGGATGGGCGCCTTGGCGGCCTGCGCCGACTCGACCATGCGTATCACGCGCGCCAGCGTCGTCTCGGTGCCGATGGCGAGCGTCTTCACGACCAATGCCCCCTCGGCGTTGATCGCGCCGCCGGTGACGTGGTCGCCAACGGCCTTGGCCACCGGCAGGCTCTCGCCGGTGATGAGCGATTCGTCGACATGGCTGCGCCCTGCGGTCACTTCACCGTCGACAGCCACGCGTTCCCCCGGCCGCACGGCGACCAGGTCGCCTAAACGTACTTCGTCCACCGGCAGCTCGAATTCGGCGCCGTCGCGCAGCACACGTGCGGTGGCCGGCCTCAGTGCGTTCAGCGCGCGTATGGCGTCGGCCGTCTGGCGCTTGGCGCGGCCTTCCAGCCACTTGCCCAGCAGCACCAACGTGATGACCGCTGCCGAGGCCTCGAAGTACAGGTGCGGCGTGCCATGTCCGGCATGCCGCAGCAGCAGCCACACCGACAGCCCGTATGCGGCCGAGGTGCCCAGCGCGACCAGCAGGTCCATGTTGCCGGAGCCGGCGCGCACCGCCTTCCAGCCGGCGCGGTAGAAACGCCAGCCCAGGCCGAACTGCACAGGGGTCGCCAGCGCCATTTGCACCCAGCCAGCGGGCATCCAGTGCAGCCCGAATGGCAGCAGCAGCATCGGCGCCACCAGCGGCAGGGTGAGCACCGCTGCGAGCGCCGGCGTCGCCCAGATCGGCAGCCTCGGTGCGTGGTCCGCGGCAGGCGTGCTGGCGTCGCGCGCCGCGTACCCTGCCTTGACCACGACCGCACGCAGCGTGGCCGTCGGCACCGTGGACAGCGCCTGCACCGTGGCCCTTTCAGTGGCCAGATTGACGGCCACGCCCAGCACCCCGGGCACTTTGGACAGCGCCTTCTCGACGCGGCCGACGCAGGACGCGCAAGTCATCCCTTCCACTTGCAGCGTGGTCTCGGTGGTGACGACGCCATAGCCTGCCTTCAGCACGGCGGCGGTCAGCTGTGCTGCATCGAGGGGGGTCATCTCGATGGTGGCGCGCTCCGTGGCCAGGTTGACCTGAGCAGAGCTCACCCCCGGCAGCTTCAACAGCGCCTTCTCGACGCGGCCGGCGCACGAGGCGCAGGTCATGCCCGTGACTTGCAGCTGCAAGGAGGTCGAGGCGGGTACTGTGCGCGGCGTGGGGGTCATCGTCGAGGGAAGCAGGGTGCGACAGCCCGAACCAGGTTGCCAGGCTGCCGCAGCTGAGCGGACAGTATGCTCTGCGCTCCAGTCGCCATACTCGCCGAACAGGAACCCATGATGATCACCTTCGAAGTGCAGGACATGACCTGCGGCCACTGTGTCAGCACCATCACCCAGGCGGTCAAGGCGCTGGATGCGCACGCCAGCGTGCGGATCGACCTCGCCGCACACCGGGTCGACATCGAGCCCGCCAGCGCCGATGCGGTGGCCCTGCGCGAGGCCATCACCGAGGCGGGCTTCACGCCGGTGGCTGTCGGCTAGCGTTCACGGCCATCGCGCTTCGACGGCCATCCGCGAGACGCCGGCATGCGCGGACGGTGCAGGCGTTGATCCAGGGCAAGGCGGCGGCTGCGCGGCTGCCTACACTTCCGAGCCATGCGCCGCCTGCTCGTGCTTTTCCTGTTGCTGATGCTGCCGTTCCAGGGCGCGTTGGCGGTGGTGAGCGGCATCACGGCGCTGGATGCGCCTTGTGCGGCTTTGCAGCAAGCGGCGCTGCACGGTGAGGATGACCGCGCAAACGGCAACGCGACCGGCAGCGATGCCGGTGCCGACCTGGAAGGCGTGATGGTCGACTGCGACCATGGTCTGCCCGCCGAGCCCTGTTGTGACGGCCACTGCAGCGCCTGCCACGGCCACGGGCTGGTCGCCCTCGTCGGCTTGCCCCTCGTGCTGGGCAGCCGCAGCACGGGCAGTGGCGTCCCAGTGCGCAGCGCCTTGGGCGCGCCCGATCACATTCCCGAGCTTCCGCTCCGGCCACCGCTGTAGGTTCCGGCCCGCCGCGTCTGCTCGCGCCGCCTTGGCGGCGAACAGCGATACCCCCCAAAGTCCGTCCAGGCGGCCCGGCGCCAGTGTGTGCCCAGGTGCGAGTTCCACACCCGAAAGCCCGCTGCCCCCTCGCAAGATCAGGCGGTCTGTACGCAGCCACCGCCCGCAGGAGAACACGATGACCCGCAAGTCCCCAAAGAACCCCAAGACCGCAGCACAAGCGATCACCATCCCACCGACCGTCACCTTGGCCGCGGCGCCAGGGCAGGGCGGGCAGGCCAGCCGCCGGGGCCTGATCGTCGCTGCCAGCGCCGCCATCGTGGCCGCAATAGGCTCGGGCGCCTATCTGGCCTTCGGTGGCCGCAGCGACGCCGAGACCCGGCCCGAACTGCTGAGCGCCCATGCGCCGACGCTGGGCCCGGCCACGGCCAAGGTGCACATCGTCGAGTTTCTCGACCCGGCCTGTGAAACCTGCGCGGTGTTCTACCCGCTGGTCAAGCGCATCGTGGCCGACAACCCCGACAAGATCCGCCTGTCGTTGCGCCACGTGCCCTTCCACCGCGGTTCGGAAGACGTGGTGCGCATGCTCGAGGCCAGCCGCAAGCAGGACCGCTACTGGCTCGCGCTGGAAGCCCTGCTGGCCTCGCAGGCGCAGTGGGCCATCAACCATGTCGTGCAGCCGACGCTGGCGCTGCAGGCCATATCCGGTGTCGCCATCGGCCTGGATCTGGCGCGCCTGGCGACCGACATGCGCGCACCCGAAGTCGACCAGCGCATGGCGCAAGACAGCCGCGACGCAGCGGCGCTGCAGGTCACCAAGACGCCAGAGTACTTCGTCAACGGTCGCCAGATGGCCAGCTTCGGGCGCCAGCAATTGCAGTCGCTGATCAGCGACGCGCTCAAGCGCGCCTATTGATGCCAGCGGCCACTGCCCCCGATCGGATGCCCGTGATGAACAAGTTCTTGAGTCTCGCCCGTGAGAGTTGGGCGCTGTGCGCGTTGCTGCTGGGCCTGCTGCTGGGCGGGGCTGCACCGATCGCTGCCGCGGCCGGCGCGGCGTCGGCGCCCGCCGCAGGTTCGTCCGCCGCTGTTTCGCGCACGCTCGTCGAGGTCTTCGTGCGCGAAGGCTGTCCGCACTGCGCCAAGGCCGAGGCCTTTCTCGAAAGATTGGGCAAAGAGCGGCCCGAGCTCCGCATCGTCATCCGCGATGTCTCCAAGGAGCCGGCGGCGATGCAGCGGCTGCAGGACATCGCGCGCCAGCAGGGCGGCGCGGCGGTCGTGCCGGCCTTCTTCGTCGGTGGGCAGTTCATTCTCGGTTTTTCGCCAGAGGCCTCGACCGACAAGTTGGTGCTTGGGGCCTTGCGGGGCGTGAAGCCGCCGGCTGGCGCTGCATCGGCCGCGGCCTCGAGCTGTGCCGCACAGGAAGACTCCACCTGCAAGGCCGAGGTGACCCCCGACGCAGCTGACACCAGCGCCTTCGAGGTGACGGTGTTCGGCCGAACGATCTCGCTCGACGACGTGGGACTGCCGGCTTTCACCGTCGCGATGGGCCTGTTGGATGGCCTGAACCCGTGCTCGATGTGGGTGCTGATCCTGATGATCTCGCTGCTGTCCACGCTGAACGACCGCAAGCGCATGCTGGTCATCGCCGGCACATTCGTGCTGGTGGAAGGCGTGGCCTACTTCGTGTTCATGACGGCGTGGCTGAACCTGTTCCTGCTCATCGGGCTGTCGCGCGCTTCGCAGCTGGTCATCGCGGCCATTGCCATCGTCGCCGGGCTGATCAACATGAAGGACTTCGTGATGCCGGGGCGTGGCCCATCGCTGTCGATCTCGGACAAGTCCAAACCCGGCATCTACGCCCGCATGCGCGACGTCCTGCGCGCCAAGAGCCTGCCGGCGGCCATCGTCGGCGTGATCGTGCTGGGGCTGCTGGTGCAGGTGGTCGAGTTCCTCTGCACGTCCGGTTTCCCGGCGCTGTTCACGCGCATCCTCACGCTGCGCCAGCTCGACACGGCCAGCTACTACGGCTACCTGCTGCTCTACAACCTGGCCTACATGTTCGACGACGTCCTCGTGCTGGCCATCGGCGTGACCACGCTGTCGCACCGGCGGCTGCAGGACAAGGAAGGGCGCTGGCTGAAGCTGATCAGCGGCGTCGTGATGGTGGCATTGGGGGTCTACCTGATCGTCGCCGCCTGAGCGGGTGCCAGAAGCGCGGACGGCCCGCGCGGGCGGGCCGTCCGTCATGACCGGTGGGCGTTTACTCGGCCTTGATGTTGTTGTCGCGGATCACCTTGCCGTAGCGCGTGAGCTGGTCGCGCGTCAGCGCCAGCAGCTGCTCGGGCGTGTTGCCGTCGGGCACGAGGCCGAGGGCGTTGAAGCGCTCCTTGATTTCCGGGTCGGCCAGCGCCTTGACCACCTCGCGGTTCAGACGGTCGACGATGTCCCGGGGCGTGCCCTTGGGTGCCGTCAGCGCAAACCAGGTGCTGTAGTTGAAGCCGGGCGCGATGCCCACTTCCTCGAACGTCGGCACGGTGGGGTACTCGGGGTGGCGCTTCTGCGCCGTCACGCCGATCAGCCGCAGCTTGCCGGCCTTCACCAGCGAGGCCACCGTCGCGATGCCCTGGAAGGTGACGTTGACCTGGCCCCCGGCCACGTCCAGCGCCGCCTGGCTGGCGCCGCGATAGGGCACGTGGCGCAGTTCGATGCCGGTGTGCGCGGCGAACATCGCGCCGCCCATGTGCTGCGGGCTGCCATTGCCGCCCGAGGCGTAGGTGATGGTGCCCGGCGCCGCCTTGGCCGCCTTCACGAGGTCGGCAATGGTCTTGTAGGGCGAGTCGATGGGCACCGCGGCGCTGAACTCGATGATGGCCACGCGCGAGACGTAGGCGAAGTCGGTCAGCGGGTCGAAGGGCGTGTTCGGGTTCAGGTTCGGCACCATCGTGATGACGCTGTCGTTGAAGCCGCCGATGGTGTAGCCGTCGGGTGCCGACTTGGCCAGCTTGTCGGCCCCGATGATGCCGGCCGCGCCGGTGATGTTCTCGATCACGAACGGCTGGCCCATGTTGGTCGACATCTTCTGCGCCAGCAGACGCGCCGCCACGTCGACTGCGCTGCCGGCGGCCAACGGCACGATCATGCGGATGGGCTTGTTCGGGTAGCCGGCCTGCGCCTGGGCCTGGGTGCCGGCGGTCAGTGCCGCGAAGCAGGCCATGCCCAGCAACGCACGTCGAGCAGTCTGGACGGGACGGAAGGTTTTCATCTTGTCTCCTGGTGGTTCTTGCGGGCGGGGGTGAAGGTGGTCGGGTTCAGACGGTCAGGCCCAAGAGCCGGATGGCGTTCTCGCCGAGGATCGCGATGCGATCGTCGTCGCTGAGTTCGGGGGTGCGCATGACGTGGCCGACGGGGTCGTCTTCCCACGGAATCGGGTGATCGGTGCCGATCATGATCTGTTCCGAGCCGACTTCGGCGACCAGATGTCGCAGCGCCTCGCCGGTGAAGACCAGCGAGTCGAAGTAGATCTGGCGGATGTACTCGGTGGGCTTCTTCTTCAGCTGGATGGCCGGACTGCAATTCTGCGGCGAGACGAAGCAGCTGCGGTCCATGCGCGGTGCATACGAACCCAGGAACCCGCCGCCGTGCGCGCCCAGCACCTTCAGCTCGGGGAACTTGTCGAACACGCCTTCGAAGATCAGCTTCTGCAGCGCGATGGTGGTGTCCAGCGGGTTGCCTATGACGTTCGACAGCCAGCCGTTGCCCTTGAAGCGCGCCGCCAGTTCGGGCGTGCTCTGCGGGTGGACGAAGAGCATCACGCCCAGTTCCTGTGCCTTGGCCAGCACCGGGTGGTACTGCGGGTTGGCGAAGTCGTCGCCGGCCACGCTGCCGCCGATGGCCGCGCCCTTGAGGCCGAACTTCTTCACCGCCTCGTCCAGCTGCTGCACGGCCAGCTCGGGGTCCTGCATCGTCAGCGAGGCGAAGGCCGCGAAGCGCCTGGGCTGCAGCGCGCAGAGCTCGGCCAGGCTCTCGTTGTGGATGCGGCAGATGGCCTCGGCCGTCTCGCGGTCCTGCTTGTACCAGTAGGGGTTGATGCTCAGCACCTGCAGGTCGATGCCCATGCGGTCCATCGCCGCCAGGCGCTCGTCGATCTGGATGAAGTGCTCGGGCACGCCCTTCACCGGCGGCAGCACGGCTTTCGCGTCGGCGCCCATCAGGTCGAGCGCCTGCTGGAAGTAGCAGTGCGCGTGCACGTCCACCGTGCGCGCGCGCCGGCCCTTCAGGATGACGGGCGGGCGGCGTGTGGAGACGGCCGCGCCTTCGTCCATCGGCAGCGCGGACATCAGCCCGCAACCGCAGAAGCGCAGGCCGCTGAGGCGGTGGCCGCCGTGGGCGGAGGGGAACAACCAGTTCAAGGCCATGCGTCGGGGTCCTGTGGCTTGATGCGATGCGGCGATGCGGGGTGAGGAGAGTCAGGCCGACGGTGCGGCAGCTTCTGCGGCGCGCTCGATGGCGCGCAGCATGCGCTGCTGGGCGCCGCATCGGCACAGGTGTTTGTCCAGGGCCTGCACGATGTCTGCGCGGCTCGGCCGCGGCTGGCGCGCCAGCAGCGCGGCGGCCGAGGTCACGATGCCGGCCACGCAATAGCCGCACTGCGCCGCGCGTTCGTGCAGGAAGGCCGTCTGCAGCGCGTGCGGCGCTTCGGGCGTGCCCAGGCCTTCCAGCGTTGTCACCGCGTGCCCTTGCACCGACCACAGCGGCAGGTTGCACGACGTCTGCGGCTGGCCGTCCACCAGCACCATGCAGGCCCCGCACTCGCCCTGGCCGCAGCCGAACTTGGGGCCGTTCAAGCCCAGTTCGTCGCGCAGCACCGACAGCAGATTGCGCTTGCCGTCGATGTCCAGGTTGCAGGGCTGGCCGTTGATCTCGAACATGGGTTCTCGTCGTCTCGGGTTCAGTGGTCGCTGTCGCCGGCGTGGATGGCGCGCAGCAGGTTGTCGGCGCTCAGCGGCAGATGGCGCACGCGCACGCCGAGCGCGTCGTAGACGGCATTGCCCAGTGCGGCGGCCACCGGGCCCTGTGCGGCCTCGCCGGCGCCCAGCGGGGGCGCGTCGGGGCGGTCGATGACGTGCACGCGCACCTCGGGCACTTCGGCGAAGCGCAGCACAAGGTAGCCGGGCCAGTCGGCGCTGGTGACGTGCTGCGCGTCGAAGCGCACCTGCTCCTTCAGCGTCCAGCTCACGCTCTGGATCGCGCCGCCCTCGATCTGGTTGATGACGCCGTCGAGGTCGACCACCATGCCCACGTCGACGGCCAGGTCGAGGTTCAGCACCCGCACCTCCTGGGCCACCTGCACACGCGCCAACACGGCGCACCAGGCGCCGGTGTTCTTGTAGCGCGCCCAGGCCAGGCCGTGTCCGATGCCCTCGGCTTCACTGCTCCGATGGGCCCACCAGGTCGAACGAGCGACCACTTCGTCCAGCACAGCCAGGCTGCGCGGGTCCTGCAGGTGGCGGCGGCGAAAGGCCAGCGGGCTTTCGCCGCGGGCGTGTGCGATCTCATCGACGAAGGACTCGATGGCAAACACGTTGGCGTAGGCGCCCAGCGCGCGCATCGCCGAGGTGCGCAGCGGCATCGTCGTCAGCCGGTGGTTGATGACCTTCAGGTTCGGCAGTTCGTAGGCCGGCACGGCATTGCGGTCGGCACCGCCGCCGGCGGCCAGCGGCGGGTTGATCGCCAGCGGCAGCGGCACGCCGCCGGCACGCTGGCTGGCCGCCAGTAGCGCGGGCGTCGTGGCCCGCCCCGGGCGCGAGCTGTAGCCGTTGGCCCAGAGTTCGTGCTGCCAGTGCGTCAGCCGGCCGCTGTCATCCAGCCTCGCCTGCAGCGCCACGAGGTGCGCCGCACCCAGCGGGCTGTGTGCCAGTTCATCGGCTCGGCTCCACAGCACGCGCACCGGCTGACCCGGGCAGGCCAGCGCCATCAGCACGGCATCGAAGGCCACGTCGTCGGCGCCGTTGTGGCCGTAGCAGCCTGAACCCTCGGCGTGGTGGATGGTGATGTCGTCCTTGCGCACCGTCGCAGGCCCTTTGGCCAGGGCCAATACGATGTCGTCGCGCAGGTTGTGGATGCCCTGGCTGTGGGTCCAAACCTCGAGCCGTTGGCCGTCCCAGCGTGCCACCGCGCACGAAGCGCCGATCGAGGCGTGGGCCAGGAAGGGCTTGAAGTACTCGGCGCGGTGGTGCGCGCCGTCGCTCGGCCAAGTGGGGTCGCCACGTTCGATCGTCACCGTCGTGCTGTGGTCGGCGCTGCGCAGGAAAGCAGGCAGGGCGTGTTCGTCGGGCAGTGGCGGGCCGGGCGTCCAGGCCAGCTTGGCTTGCAGGCGTTCGGTGGCGCTTTCCGCTTCGTGTTCGGTGGCAGCCACCACGGCGACGAAGTTGCCGTCGGCCCAGGCTTTCACTCCGACTGGCACCGCCGAGGCCAGCGTCTCCGGTGGCGTCGACAGCCGCGCCAGCAGCGTCGGCGCGCGCAGCACGCGGCCATGCCACATGCCGGGCAAGCGCAGGTCCTGGACGAAACGGGGATGGCCGAAGACCTTGTCGGCCAGGTCGATGCGCGGCGTGTCGGCGCGACCCAGCAGCCGGCGCTGCGCCGCGGGCTTGGGTGTGCACAGGCCGGGGTATTCGATGTCGAGGTCGGCGTCGCTCAGCAGCGAAGCGTAGTTGCCCAGGTGCTCGCGCTGCGGACCGAAGAATTGGCCGTCGTGCACGACGATGCGCTCCACTGGAAGGCCGCTGCGGTTTGCGGCGCTGTGCAGTGCCAAGCCCCGGACTTCCGCGCAGGCATGGCGCAATGCGCCGCCGCTGTCCTGCACCGACAGGCTGCCCGAGGTCATGCCCTCGTCGGGCCCGGTGGCCGTCGTCGCGCTGTGCAGCCGCACCGCGTGCAACGGCACGTCGAGCTCTTCGGCGACGATCAGTTGCAGGGCGGTGAGGATGCCCTGGCCCAGTTCGACCTTGCCGGTGAACACTTGCACCACGCCGGGTTCGGCTAGGCTGAGCCACTGCCCCAGGCGGCGGTTGGTGTGCAGGCTGCCGGGCAACTGCGGCTGGCCATTGTTGCGGTCGATGACGAAGCCGCGCACAGCCGGTGCAGGGGCGGGCACGGTGGTGGACATGGCGGCTCGCCGGACAGTCGGTTCAGGCGCGGGCCGCTGCAGGCGGCGGGGCGGCCACGCCCTCGGCCTGCAGCGCGCCGACGGCGCCGAACAGCGCGCGCAGCACCGGCGCCTCGATGTGGCGGGTGATGAAGACGATGCGCGAACCCTGATCGTCGCTGGGCCAGCGGTCCAGCGTTACCGGCGGGTGAAAGACATGGCCCACGCCCTGCACCACCACCGGCTTGCCGTCGACGTTGACGATGCCCTTCACGCGCAGCAGGTCCTTGCCGCGCAGAGCGATCAACATCTCCATCGCCGACGAGAATGCGGCCCAGGTGAAGGGCGCGTCGAAACGCAGCGACAGCGTCTTCACCGCGGGGTCGTGGCGCGCCGGCAGGCGCTGCGCCAGGTAGGCGGCCTCGGCGTCGGGTGCGGCCTTCAGTTCGCCCAGGAAGTTCAGCGTGCGGTCGTCGGCGCGCGCGCTGGCCAGGCCGATGCCGATCAATTCCTTCGGGTGCAGCTCACCCATCGCGCAGCGCCGCAGTTCGGCCTGTGCGTTGATGACGCGCACGGCAGCCTGCAACTGCGCCAGGCCGGCGTCGTCGGCAAGGTCGCACTTGGTGATGAAGATGCGGTCGGCCAGCGCGATTTGGCGCTCGGCTTCGGGCGAGGCCTCCAACTGCTGCAGCGCGTTGACGGCGTCGACCAGCGTCACCACGCCGTCCAGCCGGTACTGCGCGCCCAGCATGCCGTCGCTGGCCAGGGTCTGGATCACCGGCGCCGGGTCGGCCAGGCCCGTGGTCTCGATGAAGACACGGTCGAAGTCGGGGATCACGCCGGCGCGGCGCTCTCCGAAGAGTTCGCGCAGCGTCTCCTGCAAGTCGGTGCGCACGCTGCAGCACAGGCAGCCGTTGGCCAGCAGGCTGACGTTCTCGGACGACATCTTGACGAGGTCGTTGTCGATGCCGATCTCGCCGATCTCGTTGATGACCACTGCCACGCGGTCCATGTCCGGGTGGCGCAGCAAGCGGCTGATCAGCGTCGTCTTGCCGGCGCCGAGAAAGCCCGTGATCAGCGTGACCGGAATCTTGCCGGCCAGCGGGTCTCGTTCAGACATTCATCTCTAGGATGTAGAGCCCGCCGGTGAAGCGGTCGACCGTGTAGACGGTTCGGTTCTCGTCGACGTAGACGTCGTTGAGCTGGACGGCACCGCGCGGCGACAGCGCCGGCGTGGCCGGCACGTAGTAGGCGACTTCCTCGACCTGGTAGGGATTGGTGGTGTCGTAGACGCGCACGCCGGCGTTGAAGAAGGTGCCGATGAACAGCGTGTCCGACTGGAAGGAGCAGGGCACCGGCAGGTTCTCGTGGAGGTTGTGCGCGCCGAAGCGGCCACCTCGCTTGGCGAAGGTGTCGTAGGGCGGCGCCGGGAAGGTGGAGATGGGCACCGGATTGGCGTCGGAACGGGCGTCGACCACCCACACCAGCTTGGGCCAGTCGGCGCCGTCGTCCTTCACGCACTCGTCGCTGACGATCCACAGCCCGCGCTCGAACAGCGGCAGCACGGTGTGCGTGAAGCCGTTGAAGGGCGGCGAGTGGTTCCACTGCGACGCGACCTTGATGTCGGCCGGGTTCGAGATGTCGAGAACCACGGCGCCGCCGTCGATGTAGCCGACGTAGGCGCGGTCGGGCCGCTGCGGGAAGACGTTGGTGTTGTGGGCACGGAAACCCGTGTCGAAGATGCCCGGCAGGCGCTTCGGCGGCGGTGCGGTGTCGCCGACGCGGGTGCCGGGGTACCACCAGCGGCCGGTTTCGCGCGGCCTCGCGGGGTCGGAGATGTCGACGATGCGGTAGATCTGGTCGTCCTTGGGGTCGTGCGGCTGGAAGTCGGGCGCACCCGAGGCCATGTGCACGGTCTTGCCGTCGACGAACCACACCGCGTGCACGCCGCGCGACCAGGGGCCCGAGCAGTCGAAGTGCGAGATCAGCTTCGGTTCTTCCGGTTTGCTGATGTCGTAGACGTTGAAGCCCGCCGGCTTGGCACCGAGTTCCTTCACCTGGTTGGCCACGACCATCAGGTTGCCCACCACGTCGAGCGAGTTCGAGCGCATCTTCATGTGCGGCAGCTCGGTCTGCACGATGACGCGCGGGTTGCGTGGGTCGCTGACGTCGACGCCGGTGAAGTTCTTCGGTGCCGATTCGTGGGCCATCCACAGGATGCGACGGCCGTCGTCGGCGATCTGCATCGCGATGCCTTCGCCCATGCCACCGAAGCCCTGCAGTTCGTTGTGCGACAGCAGCTTCATGTTGTGCGCCATCGGCTGGTCGGCGCGCGCGCGGGGGGCTTGCAGAGTGGAACTCATGGGCATAGGGTCCTGATACGGTTGTCGGGCACTGACCTGCGACCAAGCTTCCCGCCACGGAACCGGCTCTGCCGGGCGGGCGCGCGGGGGGCGAGCGCCAGCGAGCTTGGGGGCCTCAGTCAGTCCGACTTGATGTTGTTGTCCTTGACGACCTTGCCGAACTTCGTGAATTCGGCGGCCACGTAGGCGGTGAACTCGGCAGGCGTGTTGCCGACGGGCTCGGCGCCTTCGCGGCCCATGCGTTCGATGACGTCGGCCGACTTCAGCGCCTTCACCGTCTCGGCGTGCAGGCGTTCGACCACGGCGGCCGGCGTGGCCGCGGGCACGAAGAAGCCGAACCACGACGAGATCTCGAAGCCGGGCAGGCCCGATTCGGCCAGCGTGGGCAGGTCCTTCACGGCCGCCGAGCGTTTGGCCGACGTGACGGCCAGCGCCTTCAGCCGGCCGGCCTTGACCTGCGGCAGCACTGCCACCATGGGCGCGAACATGACCTGGATCTGGCCCGCGACGAGGTCGTTGACGGCCGGGCCGGCGCCCTTGTAGGGCACGTGCGTCAGCTTCACGCCGGCCGCGGCCTTGAACATCTCGCCCGCCAGGTGGCTGGGCGCGCCGTTGCCGGCCGAGCCGAAGTTCAGCAGCTCGGGCTTGGCCTTGGCCAGCGCAATGAGTTCCTTCACCGAGTTGGCCGCCACGCTGGGGTGCACCACCAGGATGTTGGGCACCTCGGCCACCAGGGTCACCGGGCTCAGGTCGCGCAACGTGTCGTAGGGCAGCTTGGTGTACATGTGGGGCGCGATGGCCATGCTGGTGGACTGGCCCAGCAGCACCGTGTAGCCGTCCGCGGGCGACTTGGCCGTCAGGTCGGCCGCGATGGTGCCCGACGCGCCGGCGCGGTTGTCGACGACGAAGCTCTGGCCCGTCTGCTCCTGCAGCTTGGTGCTGACGATGCGGGCGAGGAAGTCGGCGCCACCGCCGGGTGCGGCCGGCACGATCAGGCGAACGGGCTTGGCCGGGTAGGCAGCGGTCTGGGCCAGGGCGCCCATGGGCATGACCAGGGGCAGGGCCAGGGGCAGGGCCAGGGCGCAGGCCCAGGCACGGAGGGATGTCTTGGCGATCTTCATGGGCTGGTCTCGGTCGGAGTCTTGGGGTGTGGTGCGTTCAGCGCGCGTGCTCGGCCGACACCGGGCGGGTCTCGCCGGTTTCGGTCAGCGTGCGCGTGGCCTGCGACGAGGCGTAGGTCCACAGGATCTTCATCGGCTTGGTCGCCGACACGTTGCGGAAGCGGTGCGAGACGTTGGGCGGGATCCAGGTGGTGTCGAAGACCTGCACCGGGTATTCCTTGCCGCCGATGTCCATCACCGCCTCGCCCTCGAGCAGCATCACGCTCTCTTCGCAGTTGTGGCTGTGGAAGGGGATGGCCACACCCGGGCCGAACTCGGTGATGCCGTTGATGAAACCCGTGGCGCCGATGGCCGGCGACACCAGCGGCGTGGTGCGCGCGCCGCCGCCCCGGTCATGGCTCTTGAGCTCGGACGGGCGCAGCAGTTGCGGCTGCAGGGGCGTGTCGGGGTTGCTCATGTCGGTCTCCGTGGGGTCTCAGTAGGACTTGCCTGTCCACACCGTCTTGATGTTCGTGAATTCGCGCAGGCCGTGCACACCAAGTTCGCGGCCGTAGCCCGACTGCTTGACGCCGCCGAAGGGTAGCCGTGGATCGGACGCGACGACCGCGTTGACGAAAACCGCTCCGGCATCGATCTCGCGTGACAGCCTGCGGGCGCGTGCCAGGTCGCTCGTCCACAGTGCGGCGCCGAGGCCGAACTCGGTGGCGTTGGCCACGTCGACCGCCTCTTCTGCGCTGCCAACGCGGATGATGGCCGCGGCAGGGCCGAAGGTCTCTTCGCGCGCGGCCGTCATGTGCGGCGTGACGTGGTCGAGCACGGTGGGCGCGTAGAAGCAGCCCGAGCCGTCGAGCGGCTTGCCGCCGACGCGCAGCGTGGCCCCCTGCGCCACGGTGGCCTGCACCTGGGCATGCAGTTCGTCGCGCAGGTTGGCGCGGGCCATCGGGCCGATCTGTGTGCCGGCGGCCATCGGGTCGCCCACCACCAGCTTCCCGGCAAGTTCGCTCAGCAGGTCGGCGAAGGCGTCGGCCACGCCGTGTTCGACGATGAAACGCTTGGCCGCGATGCAACTCTGCCCGGTGTTCTGGAAACGGGCCTTCAGCGCCGCCTGCGCCGCGGCCGGGATGTCGGCATCGGCCAGCACGATGAAGGGGTCGGAGCCGCCGAGTTCCAGCACCTGCTTCTTCATCGCGTGCCCGGCGGCCGAGGCGATGGCACGGCCGGCCGGTGTCGAGCCGGTGAAGGTGACGCAGGCGATGCGGCCGTCCTCGATCAGCCCGCGCACGGCGGGTGACTCCACCAGCAGCGTGGCGAAGAGGCCCGCTGGTGCGCCAGCTTCCTCGAACACCGCGTCCAGCGCCAGCGCACACTGCGGCACGTTGCTGGCGTGCTTCAGCACCACGGCGTTGCCCGCGGCCAGCGCCGGGGCGATGGCGCGGATGGCCTGCCAGAAGGGGTAGTTCCAGGGCATCACCGCCAGCAGCACGCCTAAAGCGTCGTAGACGACGCGGCTGTCGCTGGCGGCGCTGGCCACCGGCTCGTCGTTCAGGAAGGCCGGCGCGTGTTCCGCGTAGAAGTCGCAGGTCATCGCGCACTTCTCGATCTCGCCGCGCGCCTCGACCAGGGGCTTGCCCATCTCCAGCGTGATCAGCGTCGCGTAGCGCTCGGCGTTCTTGCGCAGCACCCGCGCCACGGCCTGCAGCAGCGGCGTGCGCTCGGTCACCGGCCGCCGGCGCCAGGCGCGCTGCGCGGCCACGGCCGCGGTCAGCCGCCGGTCGACCGTGAAAGCGTCGTGGGCGTCGAAACGGGCCAGCGTCTCGCCGCTGGCCGGGTTGAGGGATCGGATCATCGGAGCTTTCGTCGGGGGGGCTTGGGTTGACGTTCAGACCAGCGGCGGCAGGCCGAGTTCGACCGACAGCGCGGCCAGGTCGGCGATGACGCCGGCCGAGATCGGGATGCCTTCGGCGCCGTACTGCAGGCGCCGCTGGTGGCTCTGCTCGCCCGGCAGCCAGATGCGCTTGACGCCTTCCAGCCTTTCGCTGTGGCGGATGTCGCGCACCAGCGTGTCGACCTGGGACTTGAAGGCCGCCGGGTCGCCGAAGGCCTTCAGGTCGATGACCAGGATGGCCTGGCCGGTGTTGGTCTTGCTGACGTGGTCCTTGTTGAAGTCGACGACCTGGCGCCCCATCGCCGCGCCCTGCAGCGTGCCGGCCAGCAGGCCGACGATGAGCGCGAGGCCATAACCCTTGTGGCCGCCGATCGGCAGCAGGAAACCTTCGTCGGCGCGTTTCGGGTCGAGCAGCGGCTGGCCCTTGCGGTCGATCATCCAGCCCTCGGGCATCATCTCGCCCGCCTTGGCCTTGGCCTTCACCTTGCCGTAGGCGGCCACGGTGGTGGCCATGTCCAGCACCACCGGCGGCTCGTCCAGCGTGGGCACGCCGACGGCGATCGGGTTGGTCGACAGCAGCATCTCCATGCCGCCCCAGGGCGGCAGGTGGTTGGCGTTGCCGACGGCGAAATACAGGCCGATCATGTCGTGCTCGATGGGCATGCGCGCATACAGCGACGCCGGGCCTGCGTGGTTGCTGGACCGCACGCCCACCCAGGCCACGCCCGCCGTGCGCGCCTTCTCGATCGCCAGTTCGACCGCGCGCGACACCACCAGGTGGCCCATGCCGTTGTCGCCGTCCAGCACCGCCATCGCGGGCTTCTCGTGCACCACGGTGATGTTGGGCCGCACGTTCAGGCCACCGGCGCGGATGCGCTTGACGTACATCGGCAGCCGGATGACGCCATGGCCGTCCGAGCCCTGCAGGTCGGCCTGCGCCATCAGGCCGCCGACCTTCAGCGCATCGGCTTCGGGCAGGCCCACGTGCTGCAGCGTGCCGGCGATGAAGGCCTGCAGGCGCTCGACGGGGATCAATACCTGTTTGCTATCTGTTGCCATGACGCGTGCGGAGGAGGCCGTTCTACTGGGCGAAAGGGAGAATGTTAGGCAGGAGGTGCTTGCCCGTCCAATGCCGATGCCGTTGCTTGCAATATCATTTTGGTATCGCAAGGGCTCTAGGAAACCCTGATGAACCTGCGTGCCCTGCGCTACTTCGTCGCCATTGCCGATGCCGGCAGCTTCACCGCCGCAGCGGCGGCCGTCGCCGTGGCGCAACCCGCGCTGACACGCCAGCTGCGCGAGCTGGAATCCGACCTCGGCGTCCAGCTGCTGCTGCGCCTGCCGCGCGGCGTGAGGCTGACACCGGCCGGCGTCACGCTCTACGAATCCGCGCAGCGCATGCTGGCCGAGGCGGCACGGGTGCGCCAACTGCTGGCCAACCGCCCGGCCGACAGCCAGGCGGCGGTGGTGCTGGGTGCGTCGCCGACGCTGGCGCGGGTGCTGCTGCCGGGGCTGTTCGAAAGCTGCCAGCGCGGTGTTTCGGGCATCCAGCTGCGTGCCCGCGAGGCCTTCACGCCGGCACTGCTGGACTGGCTGGAGCGCGGCATGATCGACATGGCCATCGTCACCAACCCCGATGCCGGGCGCCCGCTGTCGCTGTTCCCGCTGCTCGGCGAACCCTTCGCGCTGGTCTCGCACCCGTCGCTGCACATCGACCCGGTGGTGTCGATCCGCCAGCTTGCGGCGGTGCCGCTGCTGGTGACCAGCCTGCACCGCGGCCTGGTCGAACGTCAACTGCTGCCGCTGGGCGGACGGCTGAACGTGCGCGCCGAGATCGACTCGGTGGATTCGATACGTGAACTGGTGCTGCACGGCCCCTGGGCGACGGTGATGCCGATCTCGGTCTTCAAGGACCCGTCGGCGGCGCGCAGCGTGGTCATCTCCGAGATCACCGGCGTGCAGCTCAACCGCCTGCTGGTGCTGGCCATGCGCATCGAGAACCGCGACAACTCGCCGCAGCTGGCTCTGAAGGAGATCATCGAGGCCGAGTTCACAAGGCTGGCGCGCCGCGGCATGTTCAGCTTTGCTTCGTCCGCCGACCCCGCGCCGGCCGCCTGACCGGGCCGGCTCAGCTGCCGCGCAGCGCGACGTCGAGGCGGTCGACGACCTGGGACCAGTCGGCGTCCTGGCACAGGCTCTCGCGCAGCAGCCTGGCCTGGGCGGGTGACCAGAACCACGCTTCGGCAAGGAGCACATCGCCCGCCAGTGGTGCGTGGCCGGCGATGAAGCTGCGGATGGACAGCTCGTCGTCGGGCAGGCCGAGCTGGGCGAACAGTGCAGGCAGGCGGTGGAAGTCGGTGTCCATTCAGCGTGGCTCCGGCTTGTTCGTCGCTGTGAAGGCGGCGAAGTCCTGCAGGAATTCGCCGAGCTGCTTGCGCACGCCTTCGTCCTGGAGCGTGCCGTCGGCCGTGAAGACCGCGGAAGCGCGCGACACCATCAACCGGCCGCCACTCCAGTGGCGGGCACCCAGCGTGCGCAGCACGGGCAGCCAGTGGCCCTGGGCCAGGATCGTGCCGAAGCCGCCTGGCGACGCGCCGATCACGGCGACTGGCCGGTCGCGGAAGACATCGGCAACACCGGGCGTCGGTCGCGACAACCAGTCGACCGCGTTCTTGAATACACCGGGCACGCCGTTGTTGTACTCGGGTGTCACGAGCAGCAGGCCGTCGGCGGCGAGGATGCGCGCCTTGAGTTCGCGCACCGCCGGCGGCGTGCCGTTCTGCTGCTCGTCGTCGCCGTCGTAGAGCGGAATGCCGTGCAGCGTGGCGGCTTCCAGCGCCACGTCGCCTTGCACGGCGCCCCGCGCCGCGCGCAGCAGCGCGGTGTTGAAAGAGCCTTTGCGCAGGCTGCCGGAAATGCCGAGTAGCTTGACCATAGCGGGCGCTCCCTGAGGGCGGGCCCCGTGGCGGGGCCGCCGAAGCGTCGATCATGCAACGGCGCGGCGCCGGCCTCCGTGCGGTGGCCGGGCCGCGGCAGCCGTGTTTGCGGCCGGGCTAGATCTTGCCCAGCGCGCGCAGGATCTTCTCGGGCGTGATCGGTTGCGAAGCCACGCGCGCGCCGAAGGGTGCCAGCGCGTCGTTGATGGCGTTCATCACCGCGCCGGGTGCGCCGGCCGTGCCCGCTTCACCGGCCCCCTTGGCCCCGAGCATCGAACTGCGCGTGGGGCTCTGCACGTGGCCGACCACGATGTCGGGCATCTCGGCGGCCATCGGCACCAGGTAGTCGGCCATGTTGCCGTTGCGCAGCGTGCCGTCGGTGTCGTAGAGGCATTCCTCGAACAGCGCCCCGCCGATACCCTGCACGATGGCGCCGCGCATCTGCTCGTCCACCAGCATCGGGTTGATGACACGCCCGCAGTCCTCGATGGCCCAGTGCTTCAGCAGCCTGACGAAGCCGGTGTCGGTGTCGACCTCGACGTGGCTGACCTGCACGCCGTTGGTGAAGATGAAGGGGTAGTCGCGCTGCGCGTAGTGGCGCGTCACCATCAGCTCGGGTGTGAAGCTCTTGGGCAGCGTGTCGCTGCGGAAGTAGGCGATGCGGCCCAATTCGGCGAGTTCGAGCACCACCTCGCCGCTGCGCGCATCGACCACCGCGCCGCGAAACACGCGCAGTTCCTGACGGTCGCGCTGCAGGATGGCCTCGGCGGTGGCCAGGATGTTTTCGCGCAGCACGCGCCCGGCCTGCAGCACGGCCTCGCCGCCGATGCCCGCGCCGCGGCTGGCCCAGGTGCCGCCGCCGTACGGCGTGGCGTCGGTGTCGCCGGTGACGATGCGCACACGGCCGATGTCCACGCCCACCGCGTCGGCGGCGATCTGCGCGAAGATGGCCTCGGCCCCCTGGCCCTGTTCGCCGACGCTGCTCATCACCGTCAGCGCGCCGCTGGGTTCCAGGCGCAGCGTGGCGCCGTCCTGGCTGGCGATGCGGGCGCCGCCGACGCCGTAGAACGCGGCGCTGGGATTCGTCAGCTCGATCAGCGCGGCCACGCCGATGCCGCGGAACACGCCGGTCTTGCGCAGCGCGGCCTGCTCGGCACGCAGCACGTCGTAGTCGCACAGGCGTTTCGCCTCGCGCAGGCAGGCCTCGTGCGACAGCACTTCGAGCTTGATGCCGGACGCCCCGGTCGCCGGGTAGGCGTCGTCGGGGATGACGTTCTGCTGCCGGAAGACGATGGGGTCGATGCCCAGCTTGGCCGCCATGCCGTCGACCAGCGCTTCCGTCACCGCGCAGGCGATGGGGTGGCCCACGCCGCGGTACTGGCAGGTGGGCGTCTTGTTCTGGAACACCACCTGCAGCTTGGCGCGGTAGGCCTTGTGCTTGTAGGGCCCGCCGGTCAGGTTGACGACCTGGTTGCCCTCGATGCCGCTGGTGCGCGGGAACATGCTGAAGGGGCCGATGCCGGTGAGGTCGTCGATCTCGAAGGCCAGGATCTCGCCCGACTTCGTGGCCACGATCTTGGCGTGGATGCGGTGTTCACGCGCGTGGATGTCGCTGGTGAAGCTCTCGATGCGGTCGGCGACGAATTTCACCGGCCGCCTGAGCATGATGGCCAGCGCCACGGTGGCGAAATCATCGGGGTAGGCGTGCACCTTGATGCCGAAGCTGCCGCCCACGTCGCGGCAGATCACGCGCACCTGCTGTTCCTGCAGGCCGAACTGGCGGCAGTACAGGTCCTGCATCATGTGCGGGGCCTGGAAGGAGTGGTGCACCGTGAGCTTCTGGTCGCCCGGGTTCCAGTCGGCGATCTGGCAGCGCGGCTCCAGCGTCACGCCCGTGTGGCGACCGAAGACGTAGGTCTCCTCGAACACCACCGCGTCGGCGCGCGCGATGGCCTCGTCGACGCCGCCGGTGTCGAGCTGGCGCTGGAAGCACAGGTTGTCGCCGAGTTCGGGGTGGATCAGCGGCGTGGCGGGGTCGAGCGCGGTCTCGGTGTCCAGCACCGCGGGCAGGTCTTCCCACTCCACTTCCAGCAGCGCCAGCGCGTCTTCGGCGCGGGCGCGCGTTTCGGCGACGACGGCCACCACCGGTTCACCCTGCCAGGTGGCGCGCCCCATCGCCAGCGGGTACTGCGGCGCGCTCTTGATGCCGGCCAGGTGGGCCAGCGTGGCCACCCAGGGTTTGCAGATGTTGGCGATCTCGGGGCCAGTGACGACGGCGATGACCCCCGGCAGCGCCTGCGCGGCGCTGCGCTCGATGCGCGTGATGCGCATGTGCGCCACAGGGCTGCGCCAGAAGGCCACGTGCGCCATGCGCGGCAGTTCGATGTCGTCGATGAACTGGCCACGGCCCTCGGTGAGCCGGCGCGTGCCTTCGCGCGGGATCGCCACGCCGATGTGGCGCTGGTCTTCGGTGACGGCGGGCAGGTCGGTGCCGAGGTCGCGGCGGGTCGGCAGGTCGGTGGGGTGGTTCACTTCGTGGCCTCCAGCATCGCGGCGTCGGAGAAGCGGCCGGCCTGCTGCTGCGCCAGCACCGCGCACACGGCGTCGACGATGGCGTGGTAGCCGGTGCAGCGGCAGTAGTTGCCGCTCATCCAGGCACGCACGGCCTCGCGGTCGGCATCCGGTCGGCGCTCCACGAGGTCGAGTGCGGCCATCAGCATGCCCGGCGTGCAGTAGCCGCACTGCAGGGCGTTGTGCTCGACGAAGGCGTCCTGCAGCGCCTTCAGACGAGGGCTCGGGGCATCGGCTTCGACCGTCTCGATGCGGCTGCCATCGGCCTGCGCGGCCAGCACCAGGCAGCCGCGCACGATCTGGCCGTCGACACGCACCGTGCAGGCGCCGCAGACGCCGTGCTCGCAGCCGAGGTGCGAGCCCTTGAGGCCGCAGTCCTCGCGAAGGAAGTCGGTGAGGTGCTTGCGGCACTCGACGTCGCGCACGACAGCCTGGCCGTTGATCTCGACGTGCACGCGGCGGGTAGGGTGGTCGTTCGGGGTCGGCATGGGGCTTCTCTGGCGGTGTCAGGTGCTCAGCGTGCGCACGGCGCGGCGCATCAGCGTGGCCGCCATCTGCGTCTTGGCGGCGGCGGAATGGGTGAGGTCGGCGAAGGGCTGCAGTTCGGCGCGCAGCGCGGCGTCGGCAGCGGCGATGCGCGCCTCGTCCAGGGGGCCGGCCTGCAGCAGGGCTTCGGCGCCGCGTGCCCGCAGCGGGCGGTCGCCCAGGCTCAGGAAGGCGAGTCGCAAGTCATGCAGCGTGCGGCCGTCCCAGCGTGTACGGGCGGCCAGGCCAGCCACGGCGTAGTCGCCATGGCGGCGCGACAGTTCGTCGAAGGCGTGGCGCTCGCCGGGCTGAAGCAGCGGCACTTCCACCGCAGCCAGCAGTTCGCCCTCCTGTAGCGCCGTGCTGTACAGGCCGTGGAAAAAGTCGGCGGCGGCCACGCGGCGTTCACCGGCGGCACCGTGGATGACCAGCGTGCCGTCCAGCGCCAGCACGCAGGCCGGCCATTCGGCCGCCGGGTCGGCGTAGGCCAGGCTGCCGCCTACCGTGCCCATGTTGCGGATGGCGCGGTGCGCGATGTGTGGTGCGGCCTGGGCCAGCAGCGGCGCGTGCAACGCGACCAGCGGCGATTCCTCGATCTCGACATGCCGCGTCAGCGCGCCGATGCGTAGCACGCTGCCCTGCAGCGTGATGCCGCGCCAGTCGGCCAGGCCGCCGATGTCGACGAGCAGCGTGGGCTGCGACAGCCGCAGGTTCAGGCTGGCCAGCAGCGTCTGTCCGCCGGCCAGGATGCGCGCGTCGTCGCCGTGCTGGGCCAGCAGCGCCAGCGCATGCTGCGGCGATTCGGCGCGCACGTAGTCGAAGGCCGAGGATTTCATGGTCGGTGGGTCTCCAGCGGCGCCGCTCGATTGCGCAGTCAGGGCGGTTGCCCCGGCCGTGGCGGCGCTTCGGGTTTGTGGGGATTACGGCTTGTTGATCAAGCGTTCAACAATCTTCGCAAAGTTGAGCAGATGGTCAATACCGAAGAAACCCGCGTTCCGGCCCGTGCCTTGCCCCTTTCAGCCCAGGGCGCGGCGGCTGCCGTGGCTTCCGCGACGCCGGTGCGGCGGCGCCTGGGTGCGCTGGAACGTGAACAGCAGATCGTCGCCGGTGCCACCGAGTTCTTCGCCCGCCGCGGCCTCGACGCGCAGATGCGCGAACTGGCCGCCGAGATCGGCATCGCGCACACGTTGCTGTACCACTACTTCCCGACCAAGCGCCAGCTCATCGAACGGGTCTACGCCGAGACCATCGCCGGCCGCTGGGAAGAGCGTTGGGAGACGCTGCTAGACGATCCGCGGCAGCCCGTGGCCGAGAAGCTGCACGCCTTCTACCGCGAATACCTGCCGGCCATCCTGACGCCCGACTGGCTGCGCATCCTCGTGCATTCGGGTCTGTCGGACGGGCTGATTCCCGACCGCTACTTCGCGATGGTGCGCGAGCGACTCTTCCCGCGCCTGCTGCGTGAGGCGCGGCGCTCGGCCGGCAGCAGCAGCCGCGCCAAGCCCACGCCGCGCGAAGAGGCACTGCTGATGGCCTTTCACGGGGGATTGATCTACCACCTGGGCATCTGGCCGCTGATCTACCGGCAGTCCTACACGGGCCAGGGCGATCCGCAACTGGTCGACACCTTCATCGGCGACCGCGTCCGCGGCTTCCTGGCGCAGATGCCCGACGTGATGCCTGCGGCACGTGGCCGCCGCGCCGCCTGATCCCAAACGCCGGAGACCCGCATGAGCCTGACGCTGAACCACTTTTCCATTCGCAGCCTGGACCTCCCAGCCTGCGAGCGCTTCTATTGCGGCGTGCTGGGCATGCATATCGGCCCGCGGCCGCCCTTTCCCTTCCCGGGTCTGTGGATCTACCCCGAACCGACGCAGGACTTTGCGCGCGCGGCCGTGCACATCATCGGCATCGACCGCAACGACCCCGAGGGTCTGAAGCGATACCTGGGCGACCGCGACGAGGCCAGCCTGCAGGGGACCGGCGCGGTCGACCACGTGGCGTTCTTTGCCACCGGGCTGGCCGGCATGCGCGAACGCCTGCTGGCGCATGGCGTCGCGCTGCGTGAACGGCAGGTGCCCGTGCTGGGGCTGCACCAGGTGTTCGTCGACGACCCGAACGGCGTCGTCGTCGAGCTGAACTTCCCGGCTTCCGAGGCGGCAGCGCTGGCCGCGGCGGCCTGACCGTCACGCGCCCAGCAGCAGCACACGCATGGCCCGCATCATCGTCGTCGGTGGTTCGCTGGGTGGCCTGATGGCCGCCAGCCTGCTGCTGCGTGACGGGCACGATGTACAGGTGCTGGAGCGTTCGCCACGCTCGCTGCAGGGCCGCGGCGCCGGCATCGTGACGCACGAAGGGCTGCGCGACATCCTGCGCCTGGCGGGCGCCGTGGTCGACGAGACGCTGGGCATCCCCGTGGCCTCGCGCGTCGTGCTGGGTGCCGATGGCCAGCCGCTGTGCACCTGGGCCCACCCGCAGATCCTCACCAGCTGGGGGCGCCTGTACACGCTGCTGCGCGCCGCGTTGCCCGAGGCCCATCACCGCTTGGGTGCGGGCGTGAAGGCCGTGACGCAGGACGACAGCGGCGTCAGCGTGCAGCTGACCAGCGGCGAGACGTTGCAGGCCAACCTGCTGGTAGCCGCCGACGGCATCCGCAGCACGGTGCGCGCGCAGCTACTGCCGGCCGTGCAGCCACGGTACGCGGGGTATGTCGCGTGGCGCGGTGTCTGCGAAGAGGCCGCGTTGTCGCGCCACACCCGCGAGACGCTGTTTCCGCACTTCGGCTTCGGCCTGCCTGCGGGTGAACAGATGCTGGGCTACCCCGTGGCCGGCGCCGACGACAGCACCGAGCCCGGCCAGCGGCGCTGGAACTTCGTCTGGTACCGGCCTGCCGCGGCGGGTGCCGAGCTCGACACGCTGCTGACCGACGCCGACGGGCATCACTACCCCGAAGGCATCGCGCCGCAGGCCGTGTCGTGGCGTCACATCGCCGCCGTGCGCGCGGTGGCGCGTGCCACGCTGGCGCCGCAATTCGCCGAGGTGCTGGAGAAGACGGCCGTGCCCTTCCTGCAACCCATCTACGACCTGGCCTCGACGCAGCTGGCCTTCGGCCGCATCGCGCTGCTGGGCGACGCCGCCTTCGTCGCCCGTCCGCATGTCGGCATGGGCGTGGCCAAGGCGGCCGACGACGCGCTGGCGCTGGCCCGCGCCATCGCCGCCGCCGGTGCGACGCCCGCGGCGCTTCAGCACTACGACGCGCTGCGCCGCCCGGCCGGGCTGGCCGTGGCACAACGTGCCCGACAGCTCGGTGCAGGCCTCGAGGCGCAGTCGGCTGGCATGACGCCGCCACCACGGCGCCCGCCCGACGCCGTGATGCGCCACACGGCCATCGACCCCAGCCTGTTCGAAACCTACCCACCGTGAAGCACTGACCCCGTTCCCAGTACCCACCGGACCCCGAAGCCGGACCGCATCGCCCGCCCGAACCACCCCAAGGAGACACACCGATGAGCCATCTGCCCCAGAGCAACAGTCGCCGCACCCTGATCGTCGGCGGCGCCGCCGTCGCCGCCGCGCCGGCGCTTTTCAGCATCGCCCGCGCCCAGCCGGCCGCGATCAGGATCGGCTTTCCCGTGCCGCTGACCGGCCCCTTCAGCGCCGAGGCGCAGGACCAGGTGCGCGCCGCCGAGCTGGCGGTGAAGGAGTGGAATGCCGCCGGCGGCTTCAAGGGCCAGAAGTGCGAACTGCTGGTGCGCGACACCAAGCTCAACAGCGGCGAGGCCGCGACGCGCACGCTGGAACTGATCGAGAAGGACAAGGTCAACTTCGTCGTCGGCTCGCTCAGCGCGGCGACGCAGCTGTCGATCAATGCGGTGACGCGCGAGCGCAAGGTGCTGTTCAACAGCATCAGCCAGAGCGACACCATCAACGAGGCCAAGGACTGGAGCCTCTACACCTTCCACGAGGCGCTGAACCCGCACCTGACGGCCGGCGCCGTGGCGCGCTATGCCTTCCCGAAGTTCGGCAAGCGCGTGGTCTACCTGACCGCCGACTACGCCTATGGCCACGAGATGGTGCGTGGCTTCCAGCGCGCCGGCCTGGCCATGGGCGCGCAGACCGTGGCCGACGTTCGCCACCCGCTGGGTGCTGCCGACTACAGCGCCTTCCTGCCGCGCATCCAGGCGCTGAAGCCCGACATCCTGGTGCTCTGCAACTTCGGCCGCGACCTCGTGAACAGTGCCAAGCAGGCCACCGATTTCGGCCTCAAGCAGGGCACCAAGATCATCGCGCCGGTGCTGCTGTACACCAGCCGCATCGCTGGCGGGCCCGACGCCTTCGACGGCATCCTGGGCGGCACCAGCTACTACTGGGGCATGGAAGACAAGATCCCGAGTGCCAAGAAGTTCAACGACGCCTTCCGCAAGGCCTACGGCGGCGCCGTGCCCTCGGACTACGGCGCACTCGGCTACGCCGGCATCCTGAGCGTGCTGCAGGCGGTAAAGAACGCAGATGCCACCGATTCGCAACGTGTCGCCATTGCATTGCGCCAGCTGAAGTACGACTGGTACAAGGGGCCGCAGTTCTACCGCAAGTGCGACCACCAGAGCGTGCAGAGCGTCGTCATCGTCGAGAGCAAGAGCAAGAACATGAAAGACAAGAACGACGTCTTCAACGTGCTGGCCATCGAGGACGCGAACGAGAAGAACCTGCGCACTTGCGAGGAGATGGGCCACAAGGTGAGCTGACCGCGGCCGGACGGACACCACCCGATGGAGATCACGCCCTCACTGCTGGCCTTGCAGCTGGTCACCGGCATCGCGCTGGGCGCGATCTATGCGCTGCTGGCGGTGGGCTTGAGCCTCATCTTCGGCATGCTGACGGTGGTGAATTTCGCGCACGGCGCGTTCTTCATGGTGGGCGCCTTCATCGGGCTGTACTTTCTGGGGCTGACCGGCAACTTCTGGTTCAGCCTGGTGCTCACGCCGCTGGTGGTGGGGACCATCGGTTTGGTGACGGAACGCTTCCTGGTGCGGCCGCTCTACGGCCGGGGCATCGACTACCCGCTGCTGCTGACCTTCGGCCTGAGCTGGGTGCTCATCGAGGCCATGCGGCTGGCCTTCGGCGTCGAGGGTCTGCCGTCGTCGACGCCGCCCGAACTGCGCGGCGCCATCGACCTGGGCATCGGCTACTTCCCCAAGTACCGGCTCTTCCTGATCGTCGCGACCGCGGTGGTAGTGGTCGCGCTGTGGCTGTTCCTGGAGAAGACGCGCTACGGCCTCATCGTGCGCGCCGGCAGCCGCGACGGCGACATCTGCCGCGTGCTGGGCATCGACATCGCGCGCGTCTGGCTGGTGGTGTTCGGCATCGGCTGCGCCATCGCAGGCCTCTCGGGCGTGCTCGCCGCGCCCACGCGCGCGGTGAACCCCGAGATGGGCGTGCACGTGTTGGCCGAAAGCTTCGTCGTCACCGTGGTGGGCGGCATGGGCAGCCTGGTGGGCGCGGTGGTGGCCGGGCTGCTGGTGGGCATCGTCTTCGCGATGACCTCGCTGTTCGCCCCTGACCTGGCCGAGCTGTCGATCTTCGTGCTGATGGCCGTGGTGCTGCTGCTGCGGCCGCAGGGCTTCTTCGGCAAGGCGGGGTTGATGGGATGAACGCGCCGCAACCGGCCCCCGCCTCGCCCACGGCGTATGCCCGCGGGCTTTTCGACCTGGTGCGGCGCCACCGCGTCATGGCGGTGCTGCTCTTCCTGCTGGTCTTCCCGCTGCTGATGCCCTACCACGCGCTGGCGGTGAACATCCTCATCTTCGGACTCTTCGCAGTGGGCTTCAACCTGCTGTTCGGCTACACCGGGCTGCTGAGCTTCGGCCACGCGGCCTTCCTTGGCGTGGGCAGTTACCTCACCGGCATCGCCATGGTGCACATGGGCTGGCACTGGCTGCCGGCGCTGGGGCTGGGTGTGGTCTCGGCGTCGCTGGCCGGTGTGCTCATCGGCTACCTGGCCATCCGCACGCGCGGCATCTACTTCTCGATGGTCACGCTGGCGCTGGCGCAGATCGTCTACTACGCCTTCTACAAGGCCGAACGCTGGACCGGTGGCGAAAACGGCCTGCGGGGCATCCAGGTGCCGGCCATCGAGATCGGTCCGTGGACGCTGGATTTCCTGAACCCGGTGACCAAGTACTACGTCATCTACGTCTTCGTCGCCGCGGCGCTGTGGTTCGTCTCGCGGCTGCTGGCGTCTCCCTTCGGCGCCGTGATCGAGGCGGTGCGCGAAAACGAAAAGCGCGCCGCCGCTTGCGGCTACGACGTGGCGCGCAGCAAGCTGCTGGTGTTCGTCATCTCGGCAGCCCTGTGCGGCCTGGCCGGCGGGCTGCGTGCGCTGCACCTGAGCGTGGTGCCCATCGACAGCCTGCACTACCTGCAGTCGGGGCAGGCGGTCATGATGTGCCTGCTGGGTGGCATGGGCACCTTCTTCGGCCCCTTCGTCGGCGCCGCGGTCTTCCTGACACTGGAAGACGTGGTGACCACGTTGACGCGCCACTGGATGGGCGTGGTGGGCGCGGTGTTCATGTTCTTCGTGCTCTTCTTCCCGGCCGGCATCTGGGGCACGCTGGTGCAGCGCATGCAGCGCGCGGTGCGCACGCGATGAGCGGCGCCGAAACCCCCATCCTCGAAGTCGAGGCCGTCAGCAAGCACTTCGGCCGCTTCGTCGCGTTGAACAGGGTGACGGCCAGCTTCCAGCCGCGCAAGCTCAGCGCCATCATCGGCCCCAACGGTGCCGGCAAGAGCACCTTCTTCAACGTCGTCAGCGGCGCCTTCCCGCCCACCGAGGGTCGCCTGAAGTTCAAGGGTCGCGACATCACCGGCCTGGCGCAGCACGAGTTTGCGCGCATCGGCATCGCCAAGAGCTTCCAGATCACCAACGTGTTCAAGCAGCTCAGCGCGCACGAGAACGTGCGCGTGGCGGTGCAGATGCGGCACGCACGCTACGAACTGCTGCGCCCCCGCGCGGCGATGACGGAACTGGCCGACCGCGCCGCCGAACTGCTGGCCCGCGTGGGCCTGGCCGGCCTGCGCGACCGCCCCGCGGCCGACCTGGCCCACGGCCAGCAGCGTGCGCTGGAAGTGGCCATGGCGCTGGCCGCCGAGCCCGAACTGCTGCTGATGGACGAGCCCACGGCGGGCATGTCGCCGGAGGAGACCGTGGTCATGATGGACCTCATCACCGCGCTGGCGGCCGAGCGCTCGGTGATCATCGTCGAGCACAAGATGAAGCTGGTGATGGGCATCTGCGAGCGCCTGCTGGTGCTGCACCACGGCGAGTTCCTGGCCGAGGGCACGCCCGACGAGATCAAGGTCAACGCCGACGTGCGGCGCGTTTACCTGGGGCAGGGCAGGAGGCCTGAATGTTGACGGTGGACGGACTCGACGCCTGGTACGACCACAGCCACGTCGTGCAGGGCATGCGCTTCGAGGTGCGTGCCGGGGAGATCGTCACGCTGATGGGCCGCAACGGCGCCGGCAAGACGAGCACGCTGCGCGCCATCATGGGGCTGATGGGCAAGCGCGGCGGCAGCGTGCGTTTCGACGGCCAGGAGATCCTGGCCCAGCCCGCCCACTCGCGCTACCACCTGGGGCTGGCCTACGTGCCCGAAGACCGCCGCATCGTGCCCGGCCTGACGGTGCGCGAGAACCTGCGCCTGGGGCTCATCGCCGGCCGCGAACGTCACACCGAGCGCGCGCGCATCGACGAGATCGCGCGCACCTTTCCGCGCCTGGCCGAACGCATGGAGCAGGAGGGCACGTCGATGAGCGGGGGCGAGCAGCAAATGCTGGCCATCGCCCGCGCCATGATGGCCAGGCCGCGCATGATCCTGCTCGACGAGCCGTCCGAAGGCATCATGCCGGTGCTGGTGGACGAGATGTTCGCGCTGTTCAAGCGCCTCAAGAACGAGGGCACGACCATCCTGCTGGTGGAACAGAACGTCGAGCGTGCACTGGCCTTGAGCGATCGCGCCTACATCCTCGACCAGGGCCGCATCGTGCACACCGGCACCGGGGCCGAACTGCTGGCCGACCGCGAGATTCAGGACCGTTACTGCGCCGTGTAGCCAGCGGCGCGGGTCTTCGCGGGCCCCGCCGAATACCAGCAGGACGTCGGGGCGGTCAGGGCGGCAGGATCAGCCCCTCGTGCAGGGCCACGTGTTCCAGCGCCGCTTCGAAGCGGGCACGCGAAGTGGCCGCCACCTGCTGCAGGTAGGCATGCAGTTCGGCGTCGGCCGCATTGCGGTGACGGCATTCGGCGCTGTAGGCCTCGAAGTGCGCCAGTTGCATCAGCAGTTCGGCGACATGGCGCGGGCACTCGCAGGCGATCGTCGACGACAGACCGGCGAAGTCGGCCAGTGCGGCGTCGTCCCAGCGGCGCGGTGGCACCGCAGGGCTGGACGGTACCGGGCCGCGCGCTGCAGGGCCTGGTCGCGAAGTCGCCTGCAGCACGCCCTGCAGCCATTGGCCGATCACGGTGTCGTTCTGCGGCTCGCGCAGCAAGGCCGTGCCGGCTGCCGCCAGGGCGGCGCAGGTCGACTCGACGGCATAGCGGTACAGCACGGCCCTGGGCACCTCGGCGAGCGCCGGCGCTGAGGCTTGCAGGGCTGCCAGCGAGCCTTCGTGCAGGCGCGGTTCGTGCAGCACCAGCGCATCGACCGACGCGCCCTGCAAGGCCGCGGCGGCCTGCGCCGCATCGGCATACGGGCCCAGCCAATGCACCGGTCGGGCCAGCCGCCGCAGCAGACCGGGGCGTTTCAGCCGCCCGGCCAGCGCCGTACCGATGACGGCCACGCGCCACGCTGGCGCGGTCGACGAGGGGCCCTGCGCAAGATCCTCGCCGTGCCGGGCGGCCAACACGCTGGCGTGCGTGCTCGCCACCTGCTGCAGCTGCTGCATGTCCAGCTGCGCCAGGCTGCCGACGGCATGGCCCTGTTCGACCAGCTGCTTCAGCAGGGCCAGTCGCCGCACGTCGTCGGCCGAGTACAGGCGCTGCCCGCTGGGCGAAAGCACGGGTTGTGTCACGCCGTAGCGCCGCTCCCAGACGCGCAGGGTGGCCACCGGCATCCGCAGCATGCGGGCCACGGCGCCGCTGCGGTGTCGCACCTCGAGGTCGCCGCTCGCGGGCGGTGGAGTGAGTTTGTGCTTGGGCAAGTGGGTCCCGACTGAATCGAAATTGACGCCGAGTATCGGACAAATAGAGAGGGCTTTGAACTGACTGACACGATTATGACGCCGAGTTGAGTATCCTTGTCGCCATGAGTAGTTGGTCCCTTTCACCCAAAGTCGTCGTGATCGGCGCTGGTGTCGCTGGGGCGTCCTGCGCGCGAGCGCTGTGTTTGTCCGGCTGCGAGGTTCACGTCGTAGACAAGTCTCGCGGCGCCGGCGGACGGCTGGCCACCAAGCGCCTGGAGTGGCTGGATCCGCAGGCCCGTCGGCGGTCCGCCAGGCTCGACCATGGTGCGCCCGCGTTTGCCGCCGGCAGCGCCGATTTCCGTCAGTTCCTCGCCACCGCCTGTCCACCGGGTGCCCTGGCGCAGTGGAGGCCGACGCTGGCCCCCGGCAGCCGGCCGCTCGACAGCGCCGGGCCGCTGTGGCTGCCCCAGCCGGACATGCCCTCACTTTGCGTTGGCTTGCTGCGGGACATCCCCACGACATGGTCCTTCGCCGTCGATGCCCTGCGGCACGGCCCGCTGGGCTGGCAGATCGAGGCTGCGGGCGCAACGCTCCCCGGGCACTTCGACGCCGTGGTGCTGGCGCTGCCGCCGGCCCAGGCAGCACCCTTGCTGGCCGCGCACCGACGCGATTGGGCGCAACGAGTGTCGCTGGCCCTGATGCAACCCTGCTGGACGCTGATGGGCGTGGCGCGCCGCCCGGCCAGCGTCCTGCATTGGGACGTCGCACGGCCCGAGCAGGGCCCGCTGGCCTGGGTCATGCGCAACGACGCCAGACCCGGACGCGAGTCTTCGGCCGATGAAGTGCACTGGGTCGTGCACGCACGCGCCGGCTGGAGCCGGCAACACCTCGAGCAACCGGCCGACGAAGTGCAGTCCCGGATGCAGGACGCGCTGCAGGACTGGCTGGGCGAGCCGATCGACTGGCAGCACGCCGTGGTGCACCGCTGGCGCTATGCCCTGCCGCAGGCCACGGGCGCCGTGCTGCCGCAGCCCTGCTGGTGGGACGACGCCCGGGGCCTCGGCGTGTGCGGCGATTTCCTTGGTGGCACCGGTGTCGAAGGCGCCTGGCAGTCGGCGCAGGCTTTGAGCTCTTCGATGTTGCGGAACCACGTCGATGCGTGACACGGGCTTCCGCGGCAACAAGGCGGCGCTGCCCGGCAAGCCTTGCGTGGCCTGCGGTCGGGTCATGACCTGGCGCCGGCACTGGGTGAAGAACTGGGCCGAGGTGAAGTACTGCAGCGACGCCTGCCGGCGCGTGAAGGCGTCCCGTGGCTGAGTTGCGTTCGCTGGTGCTTGTGCTGGGCGACCAGCTCGATCTCGAGGCGTCGGCCTTCGATGGGTTCGACTCCCAGGTCGGGAGCCGCAGGACGAGGACGCGCCGCTCGGCGGCCAGTGGAACTTCGATGCCGACAACCGCGAGGCCTTCGGTGGCAGCGGCCCTGGCGCGGTGCCGTCGCGCTGCAGCTTCGAGCCTGACGCGGTGACGCGCGAGGTGATCGCACTCGTCGACAGCGACTTCCACCGCGCGTGGCCGTGGAGCGACAGGCGCTGGCGCTCGGTCGGCACGCGCATGGCCGAGCTCAGCCCGCACCGCTGGCACGGCGATGCCGCCGCCATTGGCGCCGCGCTGGCCGGCGCGCGGCGCGTGCGCAGCGTCGACGAGCCGCACCTCGCGCCGTGGCTGGCGCGCTGGGCCGAGTGCGTCGCGGCGCCGGCCCTGTTTCCGCCAGTGGTCGCGCGCTGCGATTCGCTTTCACAAGGGTGGTCGCGCGTCGCGCGGCCTGCAAACCGCGGCCGACCTTCTGGCCGTCAACGAGGTGCCTGCATGGTGACCGATCCCGAACCCGGCGCCACGGCGCCCCCGCTCACCGTGTTGTACGACGGCGCGTGCCCGCTGTGCCGGCGTGAGATCGGCGTCTATCGCGGTCTGCCGTCCAGCACACCCGTGTGCTTCGCCGATGTCAGCGACCTCGCGCAGCCCTTGCCACCCGGTACGACGCGGCAGCAACTGCTGGCGCGCTTCCATGTGCGCGGCACCGATGGCCGACTGCTCAGCGGCGCGCAGGCCTTCCTCGCCCTGTGGGCCGAGCTGCCCGGTTGGCGCTGGCTGGCGCGCATCGGCCGCTTGCCGGGTGCAGCCTGGGCGATGGAGCGCGTCTACCGCCTGTTCCTGCGCGTGAGGCCGGCCCTGCAGCGTTGGGCTGCACACCTGGACCGCCCGGCCTGAGCGCCGCGATCCAGCCACCCACCCATCCACCTCTTCCGAAAGCACCTCATGACTTCGATCGCCCTGATCACTGGCGCCAGCGGCGGCATCGGCCGCGCGCTGGCGCGCCAGTTGCACGCCCAAGGCTGCCCTGTCGCGGTGGTGGGGCGCGATGCGGGCCGCCTCGCGGACATCGACGCCGCGGTGCGCATCGCTGCCGACACCACCACGCCCGAGGGTGCAGCGCTGGCTGTCGCCGCCTGCCAGGAAGCGCTCGGTGCGCCGCCGACCCTGCTGGCCCACTGCGTCGGCAGCACCTTGATTGCGCCCCTGCACCGAACGCGTGTCGACGCCTACCGCGAGGTGATGCGGGTCAACCTCGACAGCGCAGTGTTCATGCTGCAGGCCTGGATCGCCGCACTGCAGGGCGGGCCCGGCGCAGCGGTGTTCGCCAGTTCCGTGGTGGCGCGCATCGGCGTGGCCAACCACGAAGCCATCGCCGCAGCGAAGGGCGGGGTCGAGGCCCTGGTGCGAAGCGCAGCGGCCACCTACGCTGCACAAGGCCTGCGCGTGAATGCGGTTGCGCCGGGCATGACCGAAACGCCCATGACGGCCGGCCTGCTGAAGATGCCTGCGATGCGCGATGGCGCCGCGCGGCAGTACCCTCTTGGCGGCGTGCAGACGGCGGACCAGGTGGCCGAGGTGATGGCCTGGCTGCTCGGCGATGGCGCCGCGCGCCTGACCGGTCAGGTGATCGCGGTGGACGGGGGTTTCACCACCGTGCGGCCCTTGGTGAAGTGACACGACGGAGTTCAACATGACCGAAGACCCTCGCTGCTGCGGCAGCGGTACCTGCATCATCGACGCCGAAGGCCGCTGCTGGTGCGGCCAGCAATGGGACGGGCAGAAGATGTGCCACGTGCCACTGGCAAATGCTGAATCCCGAGCTACTGCGGGAGCCGCGCGACCTGCGGCTGTGACTGCTGGACGGACTCCGGCGTCGACGGCGCAGACAGGCCAAGTGAACCGCCCCGGATTTTGAGAGGCTCCTTCGATTGAGAATGGAGCCAACATGAGAAGTCCCCGAAGTTTTCCCCCGAGGTCCAGGAGCGTGCGGTGCGCATGGTCTTCGACGCCAGGACCAGTACCCGTCGCAGTGGGCGGCGATCAAATCGATCGCCAGCAAGATCAGCTGCACGGGTGAGACGCTGCGCAAGTGGGTGCGCCAGGGCGGCGTGACAGCGGCGTGCGGCCGGCCCGACGACCACCGAGCAGCTGCGCATCAAGGAGCTCGAGCGCGAGGTCCGCAACTGCGCAAGACCAACGAGATCCTGAAGTTGGCCAGCGCGTATTTCGCCCAGGCGGAGTTCGACCGCCAGCTCAGAAGTGAACGCCTTCATCGACGAGCACCGCGCTCGTTGCGGGGTCGAGCCGATCTGCAGCGCGCTGCAAATCGCCCCGTCGGCGTACCGGCGCCACGCGGCGCGCCAGCGCGACCCGGCGCTGCTGCCTCGCGAGCCCGGCGCGATGCGAACTTGCTGCCGCAGGTGCAGCGCGTGTTTGACGCGAACCTGCGGGTCTATGGCGCCGACAAGGTCTGGCGGCAGCTCAGGCGCGGGTACGACCGTGGCGCGCTGCACGGTGGGCGGCTGATGCGGCTGCGCGGGCTGCAAGGCGTGCGCCGAGGCAAGTCGGTGCGTACCACTGTGCCGGATACCAAGGCGGCGTGTCCGCTGGACCGGGTGAATCGGCAGTTCAAGGCCCAGCGGCCGAACCAGCTGTGGGTGGCCGACTTCACCTACGTCTCGACCTGGCGGGGCTTCGTGTACGTGGCCTTCGTCGTCGACGTCTTCGCGCGGCGTATCGTCGGCTGGCGGGTCAGCAGTTCGATGCAGACCGACTTCGTGCTCGACGCGCTGGAGCAGGCGCTGTACGCGCGTCGGCGCGAGCGTGACGGGGCACTGGTGCACCACAGCGACCGGGGCTCGCAGTACGTCTCGATCCGCTACGCGAGCGGCTGGCCGAGGCCGGCATCGGCCCTCGGTGGGCAGCACCGGCGACAGCTACGACAACGCGCTGGCCGAGACCATCAACGGGCTGTTCAAGGCAGAGATCATCCACCGGCGCGGGCCTTGGAAGACGCGCGAGGCGGTCGAGCTGGCGACGCTGGAGTGGGCCTCGTGGTTCAACCACCACCGCTGTTAGAACCCATCGGCTACATCCCGCCGGCCAAGCCGAGGCAAACTACTGGCGCCAGCAAGCTCAGGCGTCGACCACAACCAAGGCTGCCAACTCGGCGGCGCTGCAGGAGGGTTGAACCATGGGTCATGGCCCAACCGGGGGCGCCTCCGGCGGCCCCTGCGGGGGGCTGGAGGAGAGGAAGACTGAACAGCAAATGCAGTCAGACCAGGTCGGTCTGACTCAAGCCAACAGGCCTCCTCGAAACCCGGTGCGGTTCAGCCTTCGGTACGTCGTCGAGCTTGAACAAGTCGAATCCAGCTTTGGCCGCCGCTGGGCGAAAGACATCCGCCAGCATGCGTTCGAGAGCGGAATCTCCAAACTTCATCGCCATGAATGCCTTCCGGTAGACAGCGTTTCCCTTGGCAAGTTGCTCGTAGTACTCCCAACCTGTAAACGACAACGTTGCCTGAGCCTGGCCCTGAGCACCGATGGCGTGGAGTTGGTGGCCAGTGACAAGACCAGTATTGAAGAGGTGATCCAAGACCAAAGCGAACCCCGCTGGCGACTTCGCGCCGATGATCCCCGCGTGTGATTGCGGCGCCATCTCGAGCAATTCTCCGGGGCCTGGAATGTGCCCGGCCAGCCAGCGAATTAGCAAATCGGCCTGTTCCTTGGGACGAGGCAAGGGTCTCTTCAGGACTTCCTCAATTGTGTAAGTCGAGAAGAATTCATGCGTTGAAGAGTCAGAGGAGCGGCGAAGAGCGTGGCTGAGCTTCGCTGACGCTTCAGGGTCTCGACGAAGCGTTCCTGGGAGATCTTCAACTGCAGAACGGGAAAGGGCGAATCGTCCGCAGCGAGGACAGTCATAGTGGAGAACGTCTCGCCCGCCATCACGCCGCGGTTCGTCTCGAAGGACGCTTTGACAAACTGGACAGTGCATAGTGAGGTCTACCGGAGTGTCTGCGACGCCAAACGTTCAGTGAAGCTGCCCAAGAATGCGGCCCTGTGACGGTTTCCGGCTGGCAATGTATACGGGTGCGCATCGTTGGGCCAGAGCGCGGCCGCTGCTGACCGACTAGGCAGGCTACGCCGCCCGGCAGCGCTAGACCCGCCGCGGGTTCGTATGCTCGTGCTCGTGCGGCCCGTCGGGCACCTGACGTCGCACTAGGGTGTGGTCGACGCGCTGCGCCTGCGGATCGAGGGCGAGGGCGTCGGCCTGGGTCATCACGTGGCGGGTGCGGTAGGTGCGGCCCGTGACCGGGTCGGTCAGGCGCCAGCGCCAGAGGTCTACGGTGTGCATGCCGAGAGGATGCACGGGCGCTGGGTCTGGGTGTGAGCTACACCGCGGCCGTCACCCACAGGCCACCCGCAGCCTGGTCACCGTCGCCTGCACCCACGCCTGTGCGTCAGCGACTACATTCTCGGCAGGCCGCCACAGGCCGCTGATCGAGGCCCGCAAGATGAACGCACCCCTGCCATGCGCTGCGGCCGTCGTCGCATCGTTCGTCTTCCTGCTGTTGCTCGTGCCAGCTGCTGGCGTGCTGTTCGGCGGGGTCAACTGGGGCCCGGGCGACTTCATCGCCGCCGGGGTGCTTCTGTTCGGTGCAGGCATGGCTTACGTCATCGCCAGCCGCAAAGTGGCCAGCACCAAGCAGCGCGCGCTGGTGGCAGTGGGCGTGCTGTTGGTCCTCGGCACCGTTTGGGCCGAGCTCGCTGTCGGGCTGTTCGACTAGGGCGCGCCGCCGCAGTCGGAATGCGCAAGTTAAGAAGGACTACGGCTGAGTTCGTGTCGGACGCGCGCGCTGTTCACGGCGATCGCTACGACTACTCGCAGGTTGTGTTCGTGAACACGACGACAGCCGTCAGCATTTGTTGCCCGATGCACGGGCGCTTCGTTCAAACCCCACAGAACCACCTTGCCGGGAAGGGATGTAGGCGCTGTGCTTCAGTCGCGGCCGGTGACCGGTACCGGAAGAGCGACGAAGCCTTCGTCAATGAGGCGCGTGTTGTGCACGGTGAGCGATATTCCTACAGGCATGTCCAGTATGGCGGGGCAAACCGAGCCGTGCTGATCGTCTGTCCAGATCATGGTGAGTTCAAGCAGTCGCCGTCTGCCCACTTGCGGGGGCAGGGCTGTCCTAGTTGCGGTAGGGATATCGTCGGTGAGAGCCGCAGGTGGACGACAGCCGATTTCATTGCTGCCGCCCGGCAACGCTTCGGTGAGAGGTTTCGGTATGACGGCGTGAAGTACGCGGGCAGTTGGACGCCAGTCACGATTGTTTGCCCCGAACATGGCGCGTTCGAGCAGTTGCCCGTTGTACACGTCCGCTCAACACACGGATGCCCGAAGTGCGCCATCGAAGCCACGCATGCGGCGGCGCGAATGTCGTTGCAGGAATTCCTTGAGCGCGCAAAGGTATTGACCTTGCCCTCGTTCGACGTAGTCCATAGCCACTCGGTTACGCGGCTTTCTTCGCCTGGCCCGCGTGCCAGTTTGCTTCGAACCTCATCGGGCTGACGTAGCCCAACGTGGAGTGAAGTCTGTGATGGTTGTAGAACGTCAACCAGTCGATCACCTCATCCATCGCCTCGCGCTGGGTGGCGAACTTCTGCCATACAGCCGGCCCACTTTCAGGCTTCCCCACAGGCTTTCCGTCGGCGCATTGTCCCAGCAGTTGCCCTTGCGACTCATCGACGACAGCATGCCGTAGCTGGCCAGCGCGTCCTGGAACGTGGCTGCAGTATTGGCTGCCGCGGTCGAGTGGAAGACCAATCCTGGCGCCGGGTGCCGCCTGAACCACGCCATGCGCAGCGCGTCTGTCACCAGGCTGGCCTGCGTGCGGCTGCATGCTCCAGCCCACCACCTGACGGCTGAACAGGTCAATCACCGCAGCCAGGTGCCAGCCTTCGTCGGGGCGATGTAGGTGATGTCGCTGCTCCAGACCGGTCGGGCTCGCGGCGGGTGAAGTCACGCGCCAGCAAGTCTCAGCGATCGGCAGATCGTGCTGCGTCGGTCGTCCGACGATCCTCTTGCGCGCCTTGATGCCGTGCTGTGCATCAGTCGCTGCGTCTTTGCCAGCGAATGCCTGCGCCAACAGTTCCTTCCATATCCTTGGCCAGCCGTATTCGCCTTTGCCTCGGCGTAGATTGCGGATGTGGGCCAGGGCCTCGTTGCTGAGTCGGCCGCCAGGCTGGCGGGCTGGCTCGTGCGGCGGCGCTGATGCTCGAAGTAGCCGCTCGTGCTCACGCCCAGCAGTCGCCGTCAGGTGACTGGCCCAGCCTTGTTCTTGGCGATCCAGGCGACTTCAGCGATTCCTTTGCAAGTACGCCGTCGCTTTTTTTAGGATGTGCGCTCCATCTTCACGCGGGCCAGCTCAGCACGCAGTCGTGCCAGCTCCATCTGCTCGGCGCTCACCGGTCGTTCGCGCGCCCTGCAGTTCACCCTTCTCGGCCAGCCGAACCCAGTTACTCAAGGTCTGCTCGGGCATGCCCAACACCCGCGCCGTCACAGACGCTTCCTGCCCGGCCTTGACCAGCCGAACGGCCTCAACGAACTCCAGCGTGTACGGCGCGGTGCTGGTCCTGACTCTTCTTGCTCATCTTTCGTGCTCCATGAATGCTTTTCAGCTTCAGCTATGGAGTACGTTTTTCGGGGGCAAGGTCATATTGCACGGGGAGCGCTACTCGTACGAGCAAGTCCGCCTTTCCGACTCGAAGCAGAAGGTCACCATCCTCTGTCGTAAGCACGGCGCGTTCGCACAGGCTCCATCGGAACACTTGGCTGGCAAAGGCTGCGCGAAGTGCAGGAATGAGAGCAACGCCAACCGACAACGGCAGCCGACTAGCGACTTCATCGAACGAGCACGGTTGGTACGGCGAGAAATTCGACTACAGCTTGGTCGAATACTCGTCCGCCGTCGGAAGGTGCGTATCCGTTGCCCAGTTCAGGCGTCTTTGAACAAACACCGGATACGCCCGGGTTGCCGAAAGTGTGCGGATGACGCACTGCCCGGCGCCTACAGTGAACGGCGGTTCGGCAAGAACGATGGTCTCGGTGACATCGACGGAGTCCTGTACTACGCGCGGTTCACTGCTGACGACGGCGAGACCTTCTACAAGGTTGGTATCTCGCGAAACAGTGCAGCCCAGCGCTTTGCCGCTACGGCGGGGGTTACGGCTACCGGATGGAGCTTCTAGGCTCACGCACGTTGTCGTTGCGGGTCGCCTATCAGTTTGAGCAGCGCTCAAGGCCGGCCATCCGCATGTGCCGAGCAAGCTATCAAAACCGGGCGCGGCGGCGTCCAGCGCGCCCCAGGCCCTGCTGAGCGAGATCTTCAAAGCTGACATTGGCCAGCCTGACGTCAGCGTGGATGTCGACTCGCGGAACTAAGGCGTCGGTTTCCACGGCAACCCGGACGGTTGACAGCCCTTCAGCAAGTCGAGCGGAGCGCGGGGCATGCGGGCGGCAGGGGGGATCGGGGCCGGGGGGGCGCAACGGGCCGGTTCAGTCGCTTGCGGGGGGATGGGCCTAGCGAAACACCTCAAAACCCGCATGAATTCTCACTGTCTGGCGGAAGCGGTGAGATTCGAACTCACGGGCCCTTGCGGGCCGCCGGTTTTCAAGACCGGTGCAATCGACCACTCTGCCACGCTTCCTGAGGGTCTTCCGATGCGCTGAATTCTAGGCGCCCGGCTCCTGCGCCTGTTCGCAAGGCACCTGCACCACCTCGCGCCGCCCGCCGTCGACGCGAACGGCCGTCAGCGCGCCGCCCCAGACGCAGCCGGTGTCTATGCCCAGCAGGTCGGGGCGGTTCATCAGTCCGAGCGTGCTCCAGTGGCCGAAGGCCATGGGCTGGCCGGCGGTCTTGCGGCGGGGGGCGTCGAACCAGGGGTGGTAGCCCGCCGGCGCGGCGCCGGCGCCGTCCTTGGTCTTGAAGTCGAGCCGGCCGTCGGCGGTGCAGAAGCGCATGCGGGTGAGCGCGTTGATGACGAAGCGATGCCGGTCGTCGCCCTCGAGTTCGTCGCGCCACTGGTCGGGCTGGTTGCCGTACATCACGCGCAGGAAGGCCGCCAGGTCGGGGCCGCGCAGCAGCGCCTGCACCTCGGCGGCCAGCGCCAGCGTCTGCGCGACGCCCCACTGCGGCACCACGCCGGCGTGCACGCACAGCCAGCCGGCTTCCAGGTGCGCCAGCGGCTGCGCGCGCACCCAGGCTATCCAGGCAGCGCGATCGGGGGCGTTCAGGATGTCGTCGATCGTGTCGCTCTTGTGCAGCGGGCGCACGCCGTGGGCCGCGGCCAGCAGGTGCAGGTCGTGGTTGCCCAGCAGGCAGGTGGCCGACCCTTGCAGCGGCGCCAGCATCTGCAGCACGGCCAGCGAACCCGGGCCGCGGTTCACCAGGTCGCCCAGCAGCACGATGCGGTCGCGCGACGGTGAGAAGTCGATTTCCGCGAGCAGGCGCCGCAGGGCCTGCGCACAACCCTGCACGTCACCGATGAGATGGATCATCTGCCGATTCTGCTACGCTCCCGGTCCCTCTCACGGCCACCGCGGCCCCATCCCGCGGCGCGCATGGACCTCACGCTCCTGGTTTTCCTGATACTTCTCAACGGCATCTTTGCGATGTCCGAAATGGCTCTCACCGCCAGCCGCAAGGCGCGCCTGCAGGTGATGGTGGAAGGCGAGGAGCCGGGTGCGCAGGCCGCGATGGACCTGCACGAGAACCCGACCAAGTTCCTGTCGACGGTGCAGATCGGCATCACGTCGATCGGCATCCTGAACGGCATCGTCGGCGAGGCGGCCTTTGCGGCGCCCTTGTCCTACTGGCTCGTCGAGTCCTTCCCAATCGCTCAGGGCACCGCCAGCATCGCGGCAACGGGCCTGGTGGTGGTGATCATCACCATCCTGACCATCATCTTCGGCGAACTGGTGCCCAAGCGCCTGGGACAGATGTATCCCGAGACGGTGGCGCGCCTCGTCGCGCGGCCGATGAACTGGTTGAGTACCGCCACGAGGCCCCTCGTGGCTCTGCTGAGCATCTGCACGCACGGCGTGCTGCGGCTGATGGGCATCCACCAGGGCGGGCCGGGCCGCTCGGTGACGGAAGAGGAGATCGCCGCCAGCCTGGAAGAGGGCGTCGAGTCGGGTGTCATCGAGGCGCAGGAACACCAGATGGTGCGCAACGTCTTCCGGCTCGACGAGCGACAGATCGGCTCGATGATGATCCCTCGTGCCGAGATCGTCTGGCTCGACATCGGTGACCCCACCGAAGCACTGCTGACCACCATCGCCGCCAGCGGCCACACGCGTTTCCCGGTGTGCCGCGGTTCGCTGGACGACGTGCAGGGCGTGCTGAACGCCGCCAAGCTGCTGCAGCCGCTGGCCAGCGGCCACGCGCTGGACATCGCGCAGCACATGGCGCCACCGGTTTTCGTGCCCGAGACGCTGTCGGGTATGGAGCTGCTGGAACACTTCCGCATCTCGCGCACCGATCTCGTCTTCGTCGTCGATGAGTACGGGGCCGTGCAGGGTGTGATCACCGAACGCGACCTGCTGGAAGCCATCACTGGCGAGTTCGGCGCGCCGAGCGACGAGGACGCCTGGGCCATCCGGCGCGACGACGGCAGCTGGCTGCTCGACGGCCTGATCCCGGTGCCCGAATTCAAGGACCGCCTCGAGCTGAAGGAACTGCCCGAAGAGGACCGCGGCCGCTACAACACGCTGGCGGGCATGATCATGTTGTTGCTTGGCCGCCTGCCCCGTACCGCCGACGCGGTGGAGTGGCAGGGTTGGCGCTTCGAGGTCGTCGATCTCGACGGCAAACGTGTCGACAAGGTGCTGGTGACCCGCATCGAACCCCCAGGAGATGAGACTTGATCAATCAGAACCTGCACATGCAGCCCACGGCACTGGACAGTGTGACGCACCGCAACCTGAAGTTGCGCATGCCCGTCACCGACTGGACGGTGGGCGACAAGCTGAACGCGATGTTCGTGGCCGCCGCCGAGTTCGGCGACGTCTGCCGCGAATTCCCCATCGTCTTCGTGAAGGCCGGCAAGGAAGAGGACGGCAGCGACGCCATCGCCCCGATTGCCGTTTTCGGCCTGGTGCAGAACGAAAACCTTTACCTCGCCGGTGAACGCTGGCGCGCGCAGTACATGCCGGCGGTGCTTCGCGCCTACCCCTTCTGCATCGCGCGCATCGACGCCGAGCGCTTTGCGATTTGCGTCGACACGGCGTGGAAGGGCACCAGCCTGCTCGAAGGCGAGCCGCTGTTCGCCGAAGATGGCCAGCAGGGCGAGTTGCTCAAGCAGATGGCGCCCTACCTAGAGACGCTGGAAGCCGAGATCCAGCGCACCCGTCTGGTGGGCAAGAAGCTCCTCGAACTGGGTGTGCTGCGAGATATGCGTTTCGACGCCACCTTGCCCGACGGCCGCCAGCACACGGTGGATGGATTCCTGACTGTCGACGCCAACAAGATGACCGAGTTGCCCGACACCGTGGTGGCTGAACTGCACCGCAGCGGCATCTTGGGGCTGGTGCACCTGCACTGGGTGTCGCTGGGCAACATGCGACGGCTGGTGGACTGGCATGTCGAGCGCGCAGCCGCTCAGCCGCCCGCTGCGCCGGTGGTCGCAGCGGCGCCCGAAGCCGCCGGAACGCCATCCCCATGACCGTCCAACTCGCCCAACCCGCCCGCGGCAGCGTGCCCGTGCACGCAGTCGACCGCGAGCACTTCGCGGCCCTCACCTCGGCCCTCGACCCCGCCGCCCGCCGCTGGTTGCAGACCGTTGGTTTCAGCGGCGCGCCGGACACCCACGCGTTGCTGCCCACCGCTGACGGCAAGCTGCAGGCCGTGTGGGCCGGCGTGCGTGACGCGAGTTACCCCTGGGTGCTGGCGGCGCTGCCCAACGTCTTGCCCGCAGGTGCCTACCACCTGGGCGAGCAGGGCCTGACGCTCGACCCCGCGGCGGCCGCGCTGTCGTGGGAGCTGGGCAGCTACACCTTCGACCTCTACAAGGCCGCCAAGCGTGAACCGGCGCAACTGCACCTGCCGTCGACCTCGGCGGTTCAGCAGGCGCTCATCGTTGCTGGTGCGATGGCTTCTACGCGCGACCTCGTCAACACGCCCGCCGAACACATGGGCCCGGGTGCGCTGGCCGAGGCCGTGCGCCTGGTGGCCAAACAGCATGGTGCCACCTTCAAGCAGACCGTCGGCGACAAGCTGCTGGCGGGCAACTTCCCGGCCATCCACGCCGTGGGCCGCGCCGCCGACGCCGATTTGGGCCGCGCGCCGCGCCTCATCGAGCTGAACTGGGGCAAGCCGAAACACCCGAAGCTGACGCTGGTGGGCAAGGGCGTGTGCTTCGATACGGGCGGCCTGGACATCAAGGGCGCCGACGGCATGCGGCTGATGAAGAAGGACATGGGCGGCGCGGCCAATGCGCTGGGCCTGGCGCAGATGGTGATGGCGCTGAACCTGCCCGTGCGGCTGCAGTTGCTGATCCCGGCGGTGGAAAACGCCATCGCGGGCAACGCTTACCGGCCTGGTGACGTGTTCAAGACCCGCAAGGGCCTGCACATCGAAATCGGCAACACCGACGCCGAGGGCCGCGTCGTGCTGTGCGACGCCCTGGCCTACGGCGCCGAGGGCCAGCCCGACCTGATGATCGACCTGGCCACGCTGACCGGCGCCGCGCGCGTGGCGCTGGGCCCGCAGCTGCCGGCGCTGTTCTGCCGCCGCATGGACCTGGCGCGTGAGCTCGTCGACCGCGGCCTGGCGTTGCACGACCCGCTGTGGCACATGCCGCTGTGGCGTGACTATCACGGCGGCATTGAAAGCGACATTGCCGACATCGTCAACACCGGCAAGGGGCCGATGGCTGGCGCGGTGACGGCGGCGCTGTTCCTCGACGACTTCGTCCCCGAGGCTGTCGACTGGCTGCACATCGATCTGTTTGCATGGAACACCGAGGCGCGGCCGGGCCGACCCGTGGGCGGCGAGGCACAGACGCTGCGCACGCTGCTGGCCTACCTGGAGATGCGTTACGGTGCGGCCTGAGCGCAGGCGCCGGGCTGCGCGGTGAACAGCACCCGGATGGCAGCGCTTTTCGTCACGCGGCTGTCATGCGCCGGTGGCACAGTACCGGGGCTGAAGGCGAGAACCGACCGCACCACTGGGCGGAACAACGGAACCCGTGACCGTCGCCTGAAGTACCCGTTTGCCGAAAATGCCGCTGTGTCGAAGGACGCAGCGGCATTTTCCTTTGCTGTGCCGGCTCAGGCGACAAGCACTTCGGCTTCGGTCAGCTGTTCCACCTGCAGCGCCGCCAGCCGCTCATCGATCTCGACGGCGTCGTTCAGTTCGCGCACTGCCGCGTAGGCCTGTTCGGCGCCGGGGTGACGACGGCGCAGCATGTTCAGCCACTGCTTGATGCGTCCGCCCCGGTGGCGGGCCGCCACGCGCGGCGTGATGAGACGACCGTAGAGCCGCACCAGCGGCAGCAGGTCGGCCCACGCCGGTTGCGCACGACCGCGCAATGCCCGTGCCAGGCCGGGGTCGCCGACAAGGCCGCGGCCCAGCATCAGCGCGTCGCAGCCACTTTCGTGCAGGCAACGGTGGGCGTCTTCCACCGTCCAGACTTCGCCGTTGGCGACCACCGGCACGCTGACCGCTTCGCGGATGTGCGCGATGCGGTCCCAGTAGGCTGGAGGCTTGTAGCCGTGCAGCTTGGTGCGGGCGTGCACCACCAGTTCGTCGGCACCGGCCGCGGCAATGGCGCGGGCGTTGTCGAGCATCAAGGCCTCGTCGCGGTGGCCCAGGCGCATCTTGGCCGAGACCGGCATGGCGGCCGGCACGGCGCGGCGCACTGCGGCGACGATGGCGTGCACCAGCTCGGGTTCGTCCAGCAGCACGGCGCCGCCGCGGTGACGGTTCACCACCTTGGCCGGGCAGCCGAAGTTCAGGTCGATGCCGGCGGGCCCCAGTTCGGCCAGGCGCGCAGCGTTCTCGGCCAGGCAGGCGGGGTCGGAGCCCAGCAATTGCGCGCGCACCGGGGTGCCGGCCGGCGTGCGGCTGCCGTGGTGCAGCTCGGGCATCAGCCGCGTGAAGACACGCGCTGGCAGCAGCTGGTCGGTGATGCGGATGAACTCCGAGACGCAGCGGTCGATGCCACCCACGCGCGTGAGCACGTCGCGCAGGCTGTGGTCGAGCACACCCTCCATCGGGGCGAGCAGGATCAGGCGTGGTGGGGCAAGGGGGGCGGGCATCAGCCCTGGATTGTCCGTGGTCGGCACGCCCAGGCCCGCGCGACCGGCTCGAGCGGCCGGTCAGCAGGCCGTGGGCCGCACCATCCCGGCCTGTGGCCGCATGCGCAGCGTGGACAGACGAGAGCGCCAGGTGCGCGGTGCGCGGCCGCGTTCGGCCAAGGCCCAGCCGTCGGTGGCCTGTTCCGGCAGGTGGTTCACGGTGCGTACGGCGGTCAGGCCGTCGGCCGTGGCGCGTTCCAGCAGCGCTGCCGTGGCAGCTTCGCCCAGGCTCAGCACGAAGTGCTGCCAGCGGCGCTGCACGCGTTCCTGCAACCAGGCATCTTCCAGCGCGCGGCGCAGGCGCGCCGTGTCGGGCCCAGCCTCCAGCACACGTGGCGCCAAGGTGCCGACGAAGAGGTTGAAGTCATGGCGCACGGTGTGCTCGGGCAGCAGCGCCGCCAGCGCGCGCGTGCGAGCACTCCAGCCCGGTGTGGTGAACTGCAACGTCACCAGCGCCTGCAGCCCTTGCGCCGGGTTCAGCAGGCGCACGCGGTTGGGCGGCAACGCGGCCAGCGGCACCCGTGCGGCCTCGTGGAAGGGCAGGGGCGTGGCGCAAGCGCGCAGCGAGGCCAAGCGCCACCAGGCGCCAGCGTCCAGGCCTTCGACGGCCTCGCCCGCGCGCTCGGCGCGGCGGGCACGGCGCATTGCCTCCAGCAGGTGGACGCCTGTGCGAGCCTGCGCGGCGCGCTGGCTCATCATCACCACGTTGCCGGCAGCCCACGCGGCTTGCCGGTTCAGGCGCTCGAACACTGCCGCATCGGGCTGGCCCGGCGCCCCACCCAGCGGCGTGCGCAGTACCGGGCAGTGTGTGACGCGCAGCTGCGCCAGGTAGTGCGGCGTGAGCTGCTGGCCTTCGAATGCGATGCCTTCGCGCCAAGCCAGGGTGCGCAGTGCCAGCCACTGCCGCGTGGCCTGCTGCACGGGCAGCGTGCGACGGCCGAAGACGGCACGCGCGGCGCGCCAGCCCTGGCCGATGGTCGTGCTTTCCACCAGCAGCTCGGGCGGCGGCGCCAGGCCGTGGCGGGCATGGTCCCAACCGATCTCGAAGCCGGAAGCGTCTGGCGCATCGGCCTGCCGCCCCAGTGGGCCCGGGGGGGCGGGAATCAGTTCCAGCGTGGTCTGCGTCGTCATGATCGTCTCCATCAAGTACCCGAGCCCCGTGCCCAGGTGATGGAGGCAGTGTTGAGGCGGTGTAGCTCATAGCGTGAGCTACCACGCCAGCGTCAGGCGTTTGGCATAGGCCAGCGGCTGCGCAGCCCATGGGCCAAGGCCAGGCCCAGGACGATGCCGACCGCATCGGAGGCCAGATCGAGCAGGTCGCCACTCCGGCCAGGCACCTGGGTCTGCACGAGCTCGATGACGGCGCCGTAGGCCAACAAAGCGATGCTCGCGCCCGCGGCGTGGCGCCGCGTGGCCGGCCAGGACAGGGCCGCCGCGACAGCCAGCGAGACGAAGGCCAGCAGATGGTCGATCTTGTCGCCTATGCCCACCGAAGGCGTCTCGGTAGTAGGGGCCAGCGCGGCTGCCGAGACGATGGCGATCAGCGCCGCCAGCAGCAAACGCCAGCCTATGCGAAGAGAAGCGGCGTGCAGGAGTTGCGGCAGTGTCGGCATGCTGGAGTGCATTCTGTCAGAGCCCTTGGCGCGAGTGCGGTATCATCGCGGGCTGTTCGGTAGGGGCTGGTGATTTCAGCGTCGCACCGTTCATGCCGGTGTAGCTCAGTTGGTAGAGCAGCGCATTCGTAATGCGAAGGTCACCAGTTCGACTCCGGTCACCGGCACCAAGAATCGACGCGGGTTAGTGGCGTAGCAGTCACTAACCCGTTTGTCTTTCTGGGCGCCGTTCAGACATTCATACCTGCGCTGTACCGCCAGTGGTTCACGATTCTTGTGCCACGAGGTCTGCCTCAGTCAGGCCGATGAGACGATGAAGCGACAGGCCATCGCGCTGGCGGAACGAGTTTCTGTTGGCCCCCAGGCACGTGCTTTCGCCGCACCGCTCCGCCGTTGCGTCTACCCCGCCACGCTCACCCGCACCTCTTCCCTGGCCTTCGACCTGTACCGCTCCAGGTCAACGCCCCGCAGCTCCACGACCTTCTTGTAGTCGACGCCGCCGGCCTTCCAGAACCGCGTGACGCTCACGCCGGCCCCGGTCTCCTTTGGATGCGTGGCAAGTGCCACCAGCGCCGCCCTGGCGGACTCCACGCGGGCCGCAGCCTGATCTGCCTCGGCCTTGGCCGCCTGGAACGCCAGCGCAGCCTGCATCCAGCCCTCGTCGTCGCGCTGCCGCGAGTCAGCATCCGCCAGAGGCGGTGGCGTATCGCTGTCCAGGAAGACCGCGAAGGCATCCCAGGCCGCTCGGATGCGGTCGAACATGGCCAGGTCCGGCCTGACCTCGCGCAGTAGACCCTGCTGGCCGTCGTACACGAAGAGGTGCGCCAGCTCGGCGCCGCTGACCATGAGCTGGTGCTGCACCTGGGCCGCGTAGTAGACCGGCACCTCGCCACCCTCGACCTGTTGCCACAGTGCCGAGCCCTGACCGCGGTACGGGCACTTGATCTCGACGATCAGGTCGCCCTCCAGCGTCATGCCGTCCACGCTGGCCGAGTAGTCGCCGTCCTGCAGCACCAGCGGCTGCATGACCAGGCCGGTCTCGACCTCGTAGGCATGGCGGGCCAACGGCTCCAGCGCCGTGCCGCGGCGCATGGCCTCGTTGACTTCAGCCTCGGCCCGGCCGGTCTTCAGAAGCCATAGCTGGTAGGGCGTCATCCACGGGCTGATGCCCATCACCGCTGGCGTCTCCGACGCGTTGCGCAGACCGCGCCGGTGCTCCAGCCAGGCCGCGCTACCTTGAACGAGTTGGACGATGGCGGCGCTCATGCTGACCTCCTCTTCGCCAGGGCGCGCATGACGCGCTGGAAGTCCGACGTGGCGATCTCGCCCAGATCGTTGACCCCGAAGTACTGAAGCAACTGGGGCATCTCGATACCCACCTCAGCGGCGACACGCGTGATCGTGCGTTGCTGAACCAAGGTGATCGAATGGTCGCCGGCCACCGGTTCTGGCCGCACCGGGCTCGGCCGCACAGGCTGCTGCGACGGCGCCCGTGGTGCTGCTGGTTGTGGCGGTGGCGCCGCATCGTTAGCCGCCGGGTCCGTGCCAATCTGCGGCAGATCCTCGCCGGCATAGATGTACAAGCCCAAGCCGTGCAGCGCGATGGCCTTGACCAGGCAGCGCTGGATGCTGGTGTTGATGTCGAAGGCTGTGGGCTGCGGGATCGGCCGGTTCCTGGCGTCGAGGACAGGATGGATCTGCGAGAGGCACGTACCTTGCACCGTGACGGCCACCTCGACGAAGACACCGGCCTCGGTGGCCAAGTAGGGCAGGCCCTCGAAGCGCCTGACTTCCCACGAAGCAGTGGGCTCGGCCATGCGCAGCTGCGCCACAGCAAAGGGCCAGCTCAAGTAGCTGAAGCCGCCTTTCTTCTCGACGTGCTCGTTGACGTTGATCACGGACAGGGCCGCGAAGTAGTTGCCCGAAGGCGAGGAAGTGCTCATGGTTAACTCCTAAAGTGAGTGAATAAGGAAGAGCGCCCTGGCACACGACGTGCACCAGCGCGCGGGGGGTGCAGCCGAAGCTGCGGGGGGAACTCAGGTCAGGCCCCGCCGCGCTGATGAACGCGGGGGTGGCACTGACAGAACCGACAAAAGATCGCTACAGCAGGCCGCGCTCGGCGAAGCTGGTCACGCTCGTGCGTGTCACGACCATGTGGTCGAGCACCCGCACGTCCACCAGCGCCAGCGCTTGGCGCAGCGTGCTCGTGAGGTGCTCATCCGCCCGCGACGGCTCTGCTGAGCCGCTCGGGTGGTTGTGGGCCAGGATCACGGCAGCCGCGTTGCGGGCCAGGGCTTCCTTGACCACTTCCCGCGGATAGACCGAGGTCTGGCTCAAGGTGCCGCGGAACAGCTCCTCGATGGCGATGACCCGGTTCTGCGTGTCCAGGAAGACGACCGCGAACACCTCGTGCGGCCGCCCGCCGAGCTTGAGGCGCAGGTAGTCCTTGACGACCGCCGGGCTGCTCAGGGCATCCGCCTCGCGCACCTCGGCAGCCAAGAGCTGCAGCGCCTGCTCGACGATGGCGGCGCGGCTCATGCTGCCGCTCCTGCGACCGCCTGTGCCTCGGCCGGCACTGCCGTGCCCAGCAGGAAGTCGGCGGCCTTCTGCGCCTGGGACGATGCGGTGAAGATCAGCCGCTTGTCGTTGCGCAGCGCCTCCAGCCAGCTCGCGATATAGCTGGCGTGCTGCACCCGCCCTGTGAGGCCGCAGTAGTCAGTGAGGAACGCCGAGCCCATTTCGGCGACGAGTTCCTCAAAGGCATATGCGTCGATGCCCTGGCGCCGCCCCAGTGGCCGGTTGCACCGGCTGGGATGGCCAGTCCAGTGTGTGAGCTCGTGCAACGCGGTGGCGTAGTAATCGCCCGCGTTGCAGAAGGCAGACTGCGGCGGCATCTGGATGAGGTCGGCATCGGGCGCGTAGAAGGCTTTGCTGCCACCGTGACGGAACAGCGCGCCGGACTGCTCCAGGATGTGGTCGGCCGCATCGAGCGGCTCCCAGCTACCCGGCTCCAACGGCTCCGGTGTCAGACGCTCGGGCAGGCCGTCGACCTGGTCGACGTTGAAGACCGTGAAGGCTCGCAGCAACGGCACGACACGGCGCTCGGGGTCGTTGGCTGCCTCCTGGTGGCTGGCCTTGTCGAGCTCGTGGAGCTTGAAAAACACGATCTGAGTGCCGTGCTCGCCCTTGCGGACGCGGGCACCGACGGCCACAGCCTGCGCGAAGGTCAGCCAGCGGCTTGCGCGGTAGCCCTGCGCCATGGCCTGCAGGTTGAGCAGCAGGACGTTGATTCCGCGGTACGCACGGCCGGTGGTGGCGTTGGCCGGGCGAGCGTCTGTGCCGTCGCGGCGCCACGGGCAATGCCATGGTGGTGTGCCGGCTTCCAGCGCGGCGATGATGCGTTGAGTGACGGACGTGTAGAGATCGGGAAACGTGGCCATGTGGGCCTCCATAGGTAAGGACGTAGACGAAGGAAAGCCCCGGCGAGACGGACTCGACCGGGGCTTGCGGGAGAGGTGAAGCGCTGCGGGATCAGCGCGGGCGGAACGCCTTCGACGTGAAGCCCGCCGTGTAGCGGCCGAAGCTGCTGCGCATGAAGTCCCACGGCGGCGTGCTGCTGCCCTGGGCGAACCGGGCCAGTTCGCGAGCCAGCGACTGGGCGGCGGCGATGCCGTCGTCGAGCCTGCGGTCAGAGAGGAGCGCCTTGGCCACCGGGTGGACGACGTGCTGGCTGACGGCCAGCGACGCCACGACGGCGAGGAGCCAGAGGACGAAGGCCAGGAACACGCCCAGGGCGGCGGTCTGGATGACCCAGGTGCATGCCGAGGCCAGCGCGATGCCGACGGCGAGGTCGCCGGCCAGGGTTCCGATGGCACGAATGAAAATGTTGCGACGGGAAGACATGAGAGGAACTCCTTGATGGATGGGGAAGGCATGCAGCGGCTCAGCCGAGGTGTGGCTGTGCTGCGTGGGGACGAGAGGGAAGGGCCGGCGTGCCGGCACTCAGCGGCTCAGACTTCCAGGTGCATGAGCCCGGGCACGTAGACGCCCCGGTCGATGTAGCCCAGGACGCGCTTGGCGGCGCTGGTGGCGAAGCTGGTCATGAGGCCAGCCACGGTGGCGGCCATGACGCCGTCGAACGAGCCCCAGTGCAGAAACATCACGAGTAGCGTGACGCCGATGTCCAGGGCGATGTCGTAGCGCAAAAGGCGTAGCAGCAGCCGGCGCGGGAGCTTGATCAGTATCAGCAACAGGGCGAGAAAAACGGCAGAGCCGGTGGCGAACATGGGGGGATCTCCTTGCGGTGGGGTTGATGCCTGCCAGCCGGGCGCTGGAAGACATCACCGCAGAGCGAGCGAGCGGGCCGAAGGGCTGCTCGCAGGGATCGGCGCCGAGCCGGCGGGCGCGACGAAAGTCGAGCGCCTGGGCCGGGGGTAAGCATTCTTTTTGGCCCTGGGCGGAACGGAATCGGAACCGCCCCCTCGTTTTCAGGACCGGGGAGGGAAGGTTCACGCGGACGTGGCTTCAAAAAAATTTTGCAAAGTGGACGCGGGGAACACCGCCCTCAGCGAAGGGCGGTCCCGTTGCTGTGCAGATCATCTGGACTGACCACAGAGCGCGCTCGCGCCGTCAGGGCTCGCTGGCGGCGTCTTTTGGCCCTTTGAGAAATTGCCCTTATCGCGAACAGTAAACCTCTACTAGGATCTCTCTTTTTCTATTCTCTCTTTTTCTTTTTCTTCTTGAAAGATTGCGATTTATAAGTATAAGAATATAAGAAGAGAGAGGTCTACATAGGCAAGAAATATCTTGCGGTTAGGGTCGCGGTCTTGCGCAAATTCCGCAATAGAAGTCGGGCCCTGCTCGGCCGTCGCCGCGGCTCAAATCGGTGTGACGCCTAAGGCGTCGCTAGCGGTACGCAGCGATGCAGTTCCAAGCGAATGGCGGACCATGATGGCCGCCCCTTGCGGGATGGCCGCCACAGCTTCGCGGAAAGCCGCTGCGCACTGGTTGCGCTCGTCCCTGTGCGTCCATGTGGTTCGGGCGGTAGCGCTGCGAGCCGATCCTGGGTTGCGAGCGACCCAGCCGCCCTTCAAGCCACTCGTGTAGGCTCCGCGGTCAATCACCACGCCGCCCCGAGGATCTCGATGAGTAAGCCCCGTTTGACCTATTTCGATTTCGCCGGCAGCCGCGGCGAGGAATGCCGCATCGCGCTGCACCTGGCCGGCGTCGAGTTCGACGACGAGCGCATCAAGACCGCCGACTGGCCAGAGCTGAAGGCGAGCATGCCCTTCGGAGCGCTGCCGGTGTTGCAGATGCCTGGCCAGCCGCCGCTGGCGCATTCAAACGCCATACTCGTGTTCATCGGCCGCCAGCACGGTCTTCATCCACTCGACGCCTTCGAGGCCGCGCGTCATGAGGCGCTGATGTGCGCTGCCGAGGAACTGCGCCACTCGATCACGCCGACGCTGCGCATTTCTGACCCCGATCAAAAGCGGTCTGCTCGCGAGGCGCTGGCCGCGAACGAACTCGCGAGTTGGGGTAGCCAGGTCGAGCGCCAACTGGGCGAAGGCCCCTTTGTCGGCGGCCAGGCGATCCAGGTGGCTGACATCAAGCTGTACATGGTGGTGCGCTGGCTGACTTCGGGCGCGCTGGATCACGTGCCCGTCACCGTGCTCGATCACTGCCCGAAACTCCTGCGCCTGTACCGTGCCGTCGGCGAACACCCCGGCGTGAGGTCCTGGCTGGCAAAGTCAGCGAGCTGAGGTCTGAAGAGCGGGACGGAGTGCGAGGCGCGACCCCGTCGTAGCGCCGCATCGGCCCTGCGTCGTGCTGGCGGGGACTTGGCAGACGGCCGGTGCATTGCGGGCATCACCAAGACCGCATGCGAGGGTCGACACTGAAGATGAAACGTTCCCTTTGCTGCGCATGACCGCGGCGGCACGGCTTCGATGGCAGCTTCCTTCCTTTCCGACCTCACGCAGTCGGCCACAAGCGGCCCTTGGTGGTCCGCTCGAAATTTCCCCTGCTGGCTGGCCCTGGATGACTGGTTTACGGCGACCAACTTGATCTCAGCTTTGGCTCGTCCCGGCCATAACCGGTCCTTCCCGACGCGCTCTCAAGTCCTGTCAGGGAGCGCCCACGAGCGACAGGTTTCAGGCGACGAATCTGAAGCCTTCGTTGGCTCGACTGGGCCAGGCGCAGTTGATTGCAAGTGACCGCTATCGTCGGGCGATCCTCAAGCTGCCCAGAGCCATCAGTGTGGCGGCCTTCTCGGTGTTCTTGGCCACTCTACCCCACCGGTACTTCGTGAAGCCGAACCGCCGCAACGGCACTCGAAGCGGTTTGCCAGCAGGGCGTTCCACCGACGACAGTGACGCAGCCCGACCAACTGTTCACGAAAGGGATGCATCTGGCCACCAACTGCGGCTCAGCGCTGGCCGCTCTGTTTCTCAGCAAAGGCCGCGATCTGTTCCAGGCTGACGGAGCCAGTCTTCTCGGCATCGATGGCGTCGAAGTTGCGATAGATCCTGGGCATGCCTCGCTTGGCCTCGTCGCGGCTGAGTCGGCCGTCGGCATTGGTGTCGGCAGCGGTGAAGCGCTTCTGCAAGTCGGCACGCATCTTTTCCTGGCGTGCCGAATCGGCACCCTGAGCGGACACAGTGGAGGTGAAGCCGGCGGCACACAGCAGCACGACCGCAAAGCCAAGGGTGGTGGAGAAGGACAGCTTGGGTTTCATCAGAGTCTTTCGTTGGGTTGTGATTCGGGCCGATGCACCGCGGGCCTGCAAGCGCAGCCTCCGGGTGCTGGACAAGTCGCTCGGGATCAGGGCGTGACGGTCATCGTGCGCTTGCGGTCCGGCCGTTGAGGTTGGCGACCGTCGCTGTCGTGACTGCGCTGCTGCGCTCGACGCCGCGTACGGCAGTCTTGCCGTCGGAGTCGGCACTGTGCGGTTCATGCCATTCATGAGTCGCTCCTGCAGCCCTTCTTCACTTGCACCGCAGTCGCCGGGTTGGGCTGGTTCAACGGGTCAAAGAAGTAGCCTGCGGCAACCTCGACGCGTTCGGCCACGACTCCTGCGGGAAGATGGAGTTCCAGGTAGTTGTCGCCATCGCCCAGATCGTCGAACGCCAGTGGCGTGTGGGCATTGCCGTTGCAGTCGATGATGCGGATGGCATTCAGCTGGTCGGCGCCAACCTCGACCCCGTTGGGTCCGGTCACGCCACCTTGCCAAACCATCTGGATGACGCGCCGCGAACTCCCGGGAGGACCGTCGGGCTTGTTCAAGACGAAGGCATGCACCAGAGAGGGTCCACTCCTGATGCCGATGGTGACAGGCGGAGAAACCTCGCCCTCCAGCACGTTGCCCCTGACATCTTCGACGGGACCGACGATCACGACATAAGCAGGCAAGTCGGCGAGATCGGCAATCGGACCCGCCAGCAGGATGGTGTGGAGTTCGTTGGTCTCATCGGCTGGACGCAGGGTGGCGCAGTTGGGCGTGGATTCGACGCCGGCTCTGCTGATCACGCGAAACCTGTCCGGACGCAGCGACGATGCCTTGATGGGCACGGACATGACCAGAGGCATGCCGTCGTCACCGAACCACTGCGGACAACCCGTGATGGGCGAAAAGAACTGGGGAGGCACGTTGATTCCGCCGAGATAAGCGGAAAAGATGGCGGGCTTCTTGGCCGTTGCCGATGTGATGCCCGCCGCGCCGTTCCCCGCATGTGTGCCAGTCGTGGCCACTGCCAGTGAAGCAGCGATCGCGAAGAGGCTGGCGGCGCGTTTCATGGGTTCAGTCAGCGGGGTGGCGGTGATGCGGCGTTGCGGCGGGTGTTCGGGGACGTTCATGGTTTCTCCTCGCGGTTGGATGGGTGGTTGGATGGGTCTCGGCTGCAGTGTTTCGAGGCGCATGGTCATTCAGGCTGAGCCCTCCCTTGCCGTCGTCAGGCGCTCGCGTGCTGCCGGCGGCGCAAACAGCGCGCGCCAGACGTCTCGTGCGCCGCGTGCCTCTCGCAGGTCACGCGCCAGGTTGATCCACTCATGGAAGGCGATGCGCAGCGGGTTGTTGGTCAGCAGTGGCGTGGTCAGGCCATAGCGAGGGGGCAGATCGGCGCGCTCTTCCACGTAGGTGCCGAACAAGTGGTCGAAGACCATCAGAACCCCGCCGTAGTTCCTATCCACGTACTCCGGGTTGCTGCCGTGATGGACACGGTGGTTCGACGGTGTGTTGAACCAGCGTTCGAAGGTCCTGCCCAGCTTCGGGATCCAGGTCGTGTGCAGCCAGAACTGGTAGAGCAGGTTCGCCGCCATCGCAAGCGCAACGGCCACGGGTGAGAAGCCCAGCCACAACAGCGGCGAGAAGAACAGCGCCGTGCCGGTGACCTTGCCCGTCCAGCCCAGCCGCAACGCGGTGGCCAGCGTGAGCTGGTTGGGCGAATGGTGCACCGCGTGCGTCGCCCAGAACCAGCGCACGCGGTGCGCGCTGCGGTGGTACCAGTAGTAGCAGAACTCGTTTCCCACGAACAGCAGCGCAAGAGCCCACCACGAATCCACTTCGATCGTGAATAGGCGGTGCTCGTAGACCCAGCCGAGAAGGGGTACCGCAAACGCCAGCCCAAGCCCGGTGGACACCACGTCGGTGATGCGTCGCCCCACCGCATCGCCGATCGACGCCGCGAAGGCGCGCCAGTCGTAGCTGCCAGGGACGCGATGCGACATGACGACGCCTTCGATGGCGGCGATACCCAGCAGCGCGACGATCAAGGCACCCAGCCAGGGCCTCAGGTCGGAGGCGACGAGATCATTGAGGGCGACGTGGTCCATGACGGGCCAGCTCTCAGGGTACGTTCCTGGTGACTTCGCGCGTGACCGTTCCGCCGTTGGCCCCAGTGATCGTCGTCGCGCCGTTGCCTTCGCCGTCGCGCGTCGAGTTGCGACTGCGTGTCTGGCCGTTGGGGCCGGTGGTGGTGGTCGTGCCACCTGCAGCGGAACGGTTCGCGGCGCGCGTCGCCATCTGGCCGTCGGGGCCGGTGACTGTGGTCGCCGAGTCGCCATGGCCCAGCGCAGAGCTGCTGCGCGTGGCGGTCTTGCCGTTGGGGCCGACGACCGTGGCTTGCGTGCCTTCGGCGCTGCGGTCGACGTTGCGGCTCCGGGTCTTGCCGTTGACCCCTGTCGAGCTGCTGGACACGTCGCCGCCGGCGCGCTGCACCTTGCGCGTGGCGCTTTTGCCGTTGGAGCCGCTGACGTCGACCTCGCGCTCGCGCGCCTGGGCCGGCGCGGTGACGAAGGCCGTCGAAGCGGCCAGGGCCATGAGGACTGCGCCAATGGCAGAGAGGACTGGCTGTGAGTGGAACTTGTGCATGGTGAACTCCTGAAAAGACGGGTGAAAGGACAGACGCGTCACACTTGAGTGAGTGCCGCTATTTCACGCCGCCCGGCCAGGCCGCGCGCTGACGATGCGCGACGAATTGAGACAGTGATGTCACATGGCCTGGGGCGGACTGTCGCAAGTCCGAGCAGTCCGGTGATTTCGCTGATGCAAACGCTGGTCCTGGCGTTGTTCAGACACGACCTCCAGCGCGCGCCATGGCAGCGGCAGGCGCAGTGCGCCCACGGCGAGTATTGAGTCCTGGGCATCGATACTGGTCTCGGTGACGACCATGGCGTACACAAGGGCTCGCACCCTGCCCCCCATCCCTCGCTGCAGGCATCTGTCCGAGCAGACTCAAACCCGCCCGAAGGCGGCCCGGTCTGCGTGGCGAATCCGGAACGGCCAGCGGCTGCGGGCCATTACCTTGCAGCAGCCGTCTTGACGTGCTCCACGGTTATCGCCACGGCCTCGTTGTAGACCGCCTCGACCTGGTCGCCCAGCTTCACCAGCTTCAGCTGCGAGGGGTCGACCGTCACGTCGATGATGTTTCCCTTGGGGCCGCGCAGCGTAATGACGTTTTCCTTGGCGTTCACCGCGTCAACGTTGGCCAGGAGCACCACCTGTCGCGAGACGGAACCGCCCGCCACCGCACCGGCTGGCGCCGGAGCCGACGCGGCCTGCACAGAACTCGAGCGGATGCTGCCCTTGCCCTTGAGCTCTAGCGTCAGCGCGCGCTTGTAATTCACAGTGACCAGATCGCCGATGCGGATCTGGGCAAAGTTCTTCGCCTCGGGCGGCACCACCACGTCGACGATCTTGCCCAACTCGCCCTTGAGCGTGGCCGTGCGGGTGGCTGCGTCCAGTGCCACGACAGTGGCAGTGACCTTGACGGCACCGACCACACCGCCCTTGCCGGGCGCGCTCGCGGCAATGACTGCGACCATTGGCGATGCTGGCTGCTGCGCGTTAGCCCATGGGCTGAAGGCGGCGGCTAGCGCCAAGGGGATAAGGATGTGTTGCTTCATGAGAACCTCTATGTTGATGGACCGACAAGCCGGTCCGATGGCTGCCAAGCCGAATAGCCTGGAGATGCGCGCGCGTGGCTACAACTTCACGTCAGCTCCTTTGCAGGGCCAAACCAACCTCGATGCGTAGGCGCGATGACGAGGCTTCAGCGCGTGGGCGCGCTGCGCATGGCGTCCAGCCCACTGCGCAGGTTCTTGGCCCATGCCGCGGTTATCACGCGCAGGTCGTCCGAGGTGATCTTTTCGCGATCCGCCAGCATCTTGTCGGACTTGCGGGTGGCCATTACTGCGCCCACCACTTCGCCTGATGGAGCGAGGACTTCCATTTCGCCGGAAATCTCCGCCACTTGCGGCGACGTGCCGGTGGCTCTGCGGGCGAGGTTGAACACGGCCTTGATGGGCACAAGATCCGCCAGCGTGCGATCAGGTTCCACCGCCTGCACGTTGGTAATGGCCATGCGCACGCGGATCACATCGGGGCCCGGTGCGCTCACCACCTCATAGGCTGGGCTCAGTGCTCGCGCAAACTCTTGGTGCGCGGCCTCGGCCATGCGCTGCACCGCCTCGGCGGGCAGGGCTTTGGCATCGCCGCCGGGGGCGACGATGACTTGCACGGGGTCGAACAGAACCTTGGTATAGGCCTTGAGGCTGGGCTTGTCGCTGAAGTAGCGTTGCACGCCCGGGTTGTCTGGCGCGGGGCGCAACTTGGCGTAGAGGCCCGGTGAAAGGAAGCTCTGACCAGCGACCACCGGCATGGCGCTGGTGGGGGTCGGCGCCTCGACTTGCACGCTGGGCGCGACATCCTGCCCCCACGCCGGCGGGCCAAGTGTGGCGACCAGCAAGTTGAGCGCCAGCAGGGTTGATCGCTTCGATGAAGCAGGCTTTAACGAGACTTTGCAGGTCATGGGAAGTCCATTCAAGATTGGGCCTTGGGCCGCAACAGCAGGGCCGTGAACACAGGCACGAAGGCCACGGCCAACACCGTCGACGCCACCATGCCCGACAGCACGGTGATGCCGATCGAGATGCGTGCCGCCGCACCCGCGCCGCTGCTCAGCACCAGCGGCACCACACCCAGGATGAAGGTCAGCGAGGTCATCAGGATGGGGCGCAGGCGCCGCCGCGAGGCTTCCAGCGCGGCCTCGGCCACCCCGTGGCCGTGGTGGATGAGTTCGGAGGCAACCTCCACGATCAGGATGGCGTTCTTGGCCGACAGCGCAATCAGCAGCACGAGGCCGATCTGCACGTAGATGTTGTTCGGCAGACCCACGGCCAGCAGCGCGCCGACCGTGCCCACCAGGGCCAGCGGCACCGACAGCAACACCGGCAACGGGGTTCGCCAGCTCTCGTACTGGCCTGCCAGCACGAGGTACACCAGCACCAGCGCCAGGCCGAACACCAGCACGACCGTGTTGCCCACGAGCTTTTCCTGGTAGGACATGGCGGTCCACTCGTAGCCCACGCCGGGGGGCAGCAATTCGGCGGCAAATTCTTCGAGTGCCGCCATGGTCTCGCCGCTGGCCACGCCCGGTGCCGCGGCGCCCAGCAAGGTCGCGGTGGGATAGAGGTTGTACTGCGAGGCTACCGCCGGCCCGCTGGTGGCCGTGAACTGCGCGAAGGCACCCAGCGGCACCATCTCGCCGCCCTTGCTGCGCACGGTCAACTCGCCGATGGCGGCTAGGTCGCGCCGCGCAGCAGGATCGGCCTGCACGTAGACGGTGTAGTTCTGCCCCAGGGCCGAGAACAGGTTGACGAAGGACGCGCCCAGGTAGGTCTGCACGGTGTCGTAGGCGTCGCTCACCGATACACCCAGCGCCTCGGCGCGCGAGCGGTTGAGTTCCATGCGCAGCTGCGGCACGTTCACGCGCAGAGGGGTGAACGCCTCCTGGAAGCGAGGGTCTCCCCTGGCGCGTTCGGCCATCGCTTGCGAGGCCTCGGCGAGCTTGCTCCAGTCGTTGCTGCCGTCCTTCAGCACGAGTTGCATCTGGAAGCCACCCGAGAGGCCCAGGCCGCTGATGGGCGCCGGCAGCAGCACCCGGCTTTGTGCCTGGGGAACCTCGGCGAGCAAGGCGCTGAGCTTCACGTACAGGCTGCGCAGGTCCTGGCCCTCACCCGTGCGTTCCTTCCAGTCGTGCAGCGTCACGTACAGCAGCCCGGCACTGGGCAGCGGCGTGTTGCCCTCCGTGGCCGAAACCCCCGCTACCGCGATGGCGTGCTTCACCCCCGGCACGCGGCGAACGCGTTGGGAGATGTCGTCCAGCACCGCCTGCGTGCGGCCCAGCGCGGCGGCATCGGGCAACTGCACCGAGATCAGCACATAGCCCTGGTCTTCCGTGGGGATGAAGCCGGTGGGGATGCGGATGAAGCCCACCAGCGCCACAGCCATCAGGCCCACGGCCACAGCGGCGCTGGGCCATTTGAAGCGGATGAGCCCGCCGATCAGCCGCATGTAGGCGGCCTCCAAAGCGCCGTAGGCGCGGTTGAAGCCGCGGATGTAGGCGCCCACCAGGAAGCCGGGCTTCTTGTCGGGGTTGGCCACCCGCAGAAACTGCGCGGACTGCGTCGGCTTCAAGGTGATCGCGTTGATGCCCGAGAGCACGGCGGTGGCGGCGATCACCAGCGCGAACTGCCGGTACATCTGCCCGGTGATGCCGGGCAGGAAGGCCGCTGGCAGGAACACGGCACACAGCACCAGAGTGATGCCGATGATCGGCCCCAGCAACTCCTTCATGGCCGCAACGGCAGCGGGCCGGGGGGGCAGGCCCTGCTCCATCTTCTGAGCCACACCTTCGACGACCACGATGGCGTCGTCCACCACGATGCCGATGCACAGCACGATGGCAAACAGCGTGAGCAGGTTGACGCTGAAGCCCATCACCGCCATCGCGGCAAACGCACCGACCACCGTGATCGGCACGGTGGTGCCGGGCACCAGGGTGGCGCGCCAACTCTGCAGGAAGGCCAGGATGACCAGCAGCACCAGCACGCCGGCCTCGATCAGTGTCTTGTAGACCTCGTTCACCGCGGCGGTGACGAACAGGGTGGTGTCGAAGGGGATGTCGTAGCCCACGCCCTCGGGGAAGGCCTTGGCCGCTTCGGCCATGGCTTCGCGCACGGCGCGGGCGGTGTCCAGCGCATTGGCGTCCGGCAGCTGGAAGATGGCCAGGCCGCCCGCGGGCTTGCCGTCGAAGGTGAAGCCCTGGCCGTAGTTCTGGCTGCCCAGCTCGATGCGGGCGATGTCGGCCAGGCGGGTCACGCTGCCGTCGCTGGCCGTGGCGACCACCAGCTGGCCGAAGTCCTCGGGCGTGCTCAGCGGGCTGTCCACGGTGAGAGTGAGCTGCTGGTCGGGCGCCGTGCTGCCCGGGCTCACCGGCGGGGCGCCCAACTGGCCAGCACTCACGCGCTGGTTCTGCTTGCTGATGACCGCCACCACCTGCGACGGATTCAGGCGCCGCTGGCGCAGCTGTGCAGGGTCGAGCCACACGCGCATGCTGTAGCTGCCCACGCCGAACACGTTGACATCGGCCACGCCCGGCAGGCGCACCAGGCGGTCGCGCAGTTGCAGGCTGGCGAAGTTGCTCAGGAAGAGTGCGTCGTGCTGCGGCTGCGTCGACGAGACCGTGGCGATCTGCAGGATGGCGGTGGACCGCTTCTTCGTCACGACGCCCTGCTGCTGCACCGGCTGCGGCAGCGTGGGCAGTGCGGCGGCCACGCGGTTCTGCACGGCCACCTGGGCCTGCTCTGAGTTCGTGCCGACGGCGAAGCTCACGGTGAGTGAGTAGCGCCCGTCGTTCGAGGCGTAGGACTGCATGTAGATCATGCCCTCGACGCCGTTCACCTGCTGCTCAATAGTGCGCGCCACCACTTCTTGCACCGTGCGCGCGTTGGCCCCTGGGTAGTTGGCCGTGACCTGGATGGTGGGCGGCGTGAGCGGCGGGTATTGCGCCACCGGCAGGCCCAGCAAGGCGACAGCGCCCAGCAAGAGCATGAGCCAGGCGATGACGTTGGCCAGCACCGGCCGTTCGATGAAGAACTGGGCGATCATGGGGTGGTCCCGGCGCGGGCCGCTTGGACCTTCACTTCCTGCCCTGGCTTCACGCGGGTGTGGCCTTCCACGATCAGGGCCTCGCCGCCTTTCAGGCCTTCCAGCACCTCCACGCGCTCGCTGCTGCCCAAGGGGCTGACCTTCAGGTTCACACGCTGCGCCTTCCCCTCGGCCCCCAGGGCCAACACGTAGCTGCCTTCCTGGTCGTTGAGCAGCCAGCTCTTCTTCAGCACCAGGGCCTGGCGGTCGCGGCCGAGGTCGATCACCAGGCGGGCGTAGAAGCCTGGGAGCAGGCGGCGTTCGCGGTTGTCGAAGCGCGCCCGCACCGGCACGCTGCCCGTGCTGGCATTCACCACGTGGTCGATGAAGTCCACGACGCCGGTGTCGGCAGTTGCGGCCTGCCCCTGCAAGGTGGCACTGGCGCTCAAGCCCAGGATCTTCTTCGGCTGACCGGCCCTGTAGGCGGCGTAGGTGCTGCGCAGGCGCAGGGCCTCTCGCTCGTTCACGGTCGCGGTCACGTACGCGGGCGACAGCTGCATCAGCGTGCCCAGCACCGAGGGCCCGGTGGCCCCGACCAGGTTGCCGACGTCCACGGCGCGACGACCCATGACACCGTCAAAGGGGGCCCGCACCTCGGTGTACTCCAGGTTGAGTTGTGCCAGGCGCAGGTTGGCCTGGGCCTGCTGCAGGCTGGACTGCGCGTTGTCCACGCTGGCCTGCGAGGTGGCGTTGTCCTGCACCAGCTTGCGCTGGCGCTCGAACTCCGACTCCGCCTGCAGCAGCCGCGCCTGGTTCAGGTTCATCTGCTCCTCGTAGCTGGTGCGCTCGATGCTGAACAGCAGCTGGCCCTTCCGCACGGGCATGCCGTCCTGGAAGTGGATGGCCTGCAGCACGCCCGGCACACGGGCGGTGAGTTGTGCCTGCTGCGAAGGCTGCACGGTGCCGTCCAGCGCCAGGGCGTCGCGCACGGTTTCGGGTTGCAGTGTCAAGGTCTGCACCGCCACCGGGCCGCTGGGCAGCACCGGCGCGCCCCTGGGCTTGCAGCCGGTGGCCAGCAGCACGGCAGCGCCACAAAGGGCCAGCGCCAGGGTGGAGGACCGCGCAAGGCGCGGCGGCACGAGTGGCTTGAAGACTTGCATGGTGGAAGACATCGCGGAAGGGTGTGGGTGTGGCGCTGATGCTTGAGCGGGCTCGATGGGCGGCAAGCCTCAACCCGCATCGGGCCAGGCTCCGCCCATGGAGCGGTACGCGGCAATCACCGCTTGCAGCACGGCGGCGCGCGCCTGCGCGGCGGCATCGGCCGTTTGCAGACGGCTTTGCTCGGCGCTGCTCACGCTCAGGTAGTCCACCTGCCCCGCGCGGTAACGGCTCATGGCCAGGTAGGCGGCGCGGCTCGCGGCAACTTCGGCCTCCTGCGTCAGGCGCGCCTGCTCGCGGCTGTGGTGCAGTTGGGTGAAGGCATCTTCCACTTCCTGCTGCGCCTTGAGCACCTGGTTCTGGTAGGCCGCCAGCGCTTGCCGAAACCCCTGGTCCTGCACCTGAACCTGGGCCTTGAGGCGGCCTCGATCGAAGAGCGGCAGCGAGAAGTTCAACCCGGCGTTCACCAACCGACTGTCCCAACTGAAGAGCTCCTTGGCCGAGCCACTGCCCGAGACACCCAGCGCGCCGCTGAGCGAGAAGCTGGGGTAGAGCGCCGCTTCGGCCTGCCCGATGCGCGCCGATTGCGACGCCGCAGCCCACAGCGCCTGGCTCACATCGGGCCGACGGCGCAGCCAGTCGGCAGGGGCCGACAGCGGCCAGCGCGTGGGCTGTGCTGGCAGGGCCTTGGGGGCAACGCTTGCTTGCAGCCGCGCCACCATCGCAGCCGGGCTTTGCCCCAGCAACACCGCCAGCGCGTGGCTGTTCTGCGCCATCGCGATCTGCAGGCTGGGCACCTGCGCGGCGGTCTGCGCCAGCTGTGTCTGGGCCTGGCGCCAGTCCAGTTCACTGCTGGCCCCGGCCTGGAAACGCGCGCGCGCGATGCGCGCGTTCTCCTCTTGCTGCACCAGGTTGGACTGCGCCACCGAAAGCCGCGTCTGTGCCAGGCGCCACTGCACATAGACGCTCGCGACCGACGCGCGTACCGACAGCCGCGCCCAGGCCAGGCGTTCTTCGGCGGCTTGCAGCGAGGCGGCATCGGCCTCCACCGCCCGCCGCTGCCGGCCCCAGAAGTCCAGCTCCCAGCTGCTCTGCGCCAGCACCTGGTTCGTGGTGCTGCCCGTCGTCTGGCCCCGCAGCTTGCCGGCCAGGTCCGGCTCCGTGTAGGTGCTGTCGGCGCCCAACGCCACGGCGGGCAGCGTGCCGCCCCGCGTGGCGCGCAGCACGCCCTGCGCGGCGGCCAGTTGCGCGCCGGCGCTGGCGACGTCGAGGTTGTTGGCATCGGCCTCGGCCAGCAGGCTTTGCAGCAAGGGGTCCTGGAACTGCGCCCAGAAGGCCGCCTCGCTGATCGGCGCCGGGCTTTGCGCATCGGCGGCGGACCACGTGGCGGGCAAGGGCGTCGCGGGGGCGCGGAAGTCAGGCCCGACGGGGGTGAGCAGCTGACAGCCGCTCAACAGGCCTGCGCTCATGACGCCCAGTGGACCTCTCAAGCAGGCTCTGGCAAACGAGCTTGCCCCTCTCTTACGCAAGTGCGCCATGATGTGCCGTCGGTGGTTCAACGGAGGGCTTCGGGGTCGGCGGTGATGCGAATCGATGTCCGGGGATTGAGGTCTCCCCGCGGATCGATCGCAACCCCGGGATCCACGGTCACCCGGTCGGCGGGGGTCTGCGTGTCCAGGCACAGGTGGGTGTAGTTGTCGTTGTCCCCGAGGTCGGCCAGTGCGATGGGCGAGACCTCGACGCCGTTGCTCAGCGTGACACGCATGCCCCCGCGTGCTGCTTCACCAAGCTCATCGCCTCCGGGTGCGGTGACGCCGCCCGCCCAAGTGATCTGAACGATCTGCAGCGTCGAGTTCGGACACCTTGCCTTGGGCAGCTCGCCCGGTGCGTACCGATAGCCGATCCGCAGCTCGGGCCCCAGCGCCAGAGCTGTGACGCGGTCGGTCGACAGCCCCATGGCGTCGCCGCCGTTGAGCAGCGGCACGGAACGAACGACATCCATACGAACGGGAGGGTCGCGCTCGCTGCCCAACTCTCCGATGAGCAGCACCGTGTGCCGCTTGCTCATGCCCTGCGCTGGCCTCAGCGTCGCGCACCGCGGTGTGTACGTCGCACCGGATTGGGTCGTGATTCGGAACGCGGATGGATCGGGGTTGTCCAGGGCGATGCGGCGCGAGAACGTGACGGGGACACCGTCCATCCCGGCGACTCGGACACCACGGCAGAGCAGGTTGGCTCTGGCGGGCAGCGCGTCGTCCAGCCCGAAGAACACGTCGAGGATCCGTGCCCTCGGGGCAGCCGGTTCAGCCTGGACTTGCGCATCTGCGCCGCCAAAGGCGGCCAGCGCCTGGGCAACGGCGCAAGTGACCGCGATGCGTGGCGGTGAGAGTTGTCCATGCATGGTGAAATCCCGCGACGACGGGCAGCAGAAGCGACGCAGCACCCGATGGGGTGGTCCGCCATTGCAAGCTGACTGCTTCCGCCGCGCCCTGACGAAACACGACGAATTGCGACAGCGCTGTCGCATTGGCCGGCGTGGCCTGTCGCATCCCTAAACTTCGGGACCATGTCACTCATGCAGCCGCTGATCCTGATCGTGGACGACGACGCCGAGCTGTCCACCATGCTCGTGGAACTGCTGGCACGCGAGGGCTGGGTCACGCACACCGTGCTGACCGCCGGCGACGGCGAACGTGCGCTGTTGTCTCACCAACCTGACATCGTCCTGCTCGACGCGATGCTGCCTGATGGCAATGGCTTCGACCTGGCTCGACGTTGGCGCGCCGCACATCCTGCCCTCGGCCTGGTGATGCTCACGGCGCGCGGTGACCCGATGGATCGCGTGCTCGGCCTTGAGATCGGCGCCGACGATTACCTGCCCAAACCGTTCGAGTCGCGCGAGTTGGTGGCGCGCCTGCGTGCGTTGTTGCGACGCACCGCGCCCGGCCGCGGCGACACCGCGGTGATGCGCTTTGCCGGGCTGTCGATCGACCTAGCCAAACGCGAGGTCACAGCCGGCGTTCGCGTGGTCGCCCTGACAAGCGTGGAGTTCAAGCTGCTGGTCGCGCTGGCGCGGCAGCCCGGGGTCGCGATCAGCCGCACTGAGCTGTCTCAGGCCGTGCAGGCTGGCGGCTACCAACCGCAGGAACGCACGGTGGATGTGCAGATCGCACGCCTGCGGCGCAAACTCAAAGACGCGAGCCCCGGCGCCGAGTGGGTCGACACCGTGCGCGGTGAGGGCTACGTGTTCGTGCCACGCGGCGGCGCCACGGGCGGGGACACCGGCGCGGCGCAGTCATGAGGCGCGCGAGCGGCCTTTCGCGCGCTTGTTGCTGGCGCAAGTCGCGCTGACGGTGTTGCTCACCGCGACCCTGGTGCTGCTGTTCGACTTCGAGCGTAGCCGCACCGTGGCGCAACTCGTCGCTGCACGATGGAAGCCGGCCCTGCAGCAGGTGATCAGCGGCGCTCCGCTTGAAGTCGTCGGCGCCAGCGCGCCGGGCACGATCTACACCTCACCGGGCCGGCCTGGCCGAGCGTTTGAACTCGCGTCGCTCACGCCGCGGGTGGCGATGGTGCGCGAGGCTTTTGCCGACGAAGGCGTGCCGGTGCAGGACGTGGTGCTGGCGCCCGAATCGGTGAGCGGCCGGTCCATCCCGGTGCTGTGGCTGGCGCTGCCCGGCCACGACGGTGCCACACGCTGGGCCGGCTTCGAAAGCGAGGCGGTCGATCCGCACATCCGCGAGCGGCTCGTGCTCGCCCTCCTGTTGCTTTCGGGCATCGCGGTCGCGGCCAGTGCCTTCGTCGCCCGTTGGCTGGCGCGTCCCCTGGAGGCGCTGCGTGCCCGCATTGCCGCTGACGACGCGTCCGGCGGCCCACTGCCGCACGCAAGCGCCGAAGTCCAGGCGATCGACGAAGCCTGGCGGGCGCTGCGCCAGTCGCTGGAGCAACAAGAGCGCGAGCGCGCGTTGCTGCTCGCGGGCGTGTCGCACGACCTTCGCAGCCCGCTCGGACGCATCCGCATGGCTGCCGAACTCTTGCCCGAGACGGAGGGCGTCGCGCCAAGGCGCGAGGCCATCGTGCGCAACGCGCTGCTGGCGGATCGACTCGTGGGCAGCTTTCTCGACCATGTTCGCAGCGGCGAACTTCCCTTGAACGAGACGGTGGACGTGGCCGCGGTGGCGCGCAGCGTGGCGGCCCATCAGCAGCGCGCCGCGAACGAGCTGACGGTCGAAGCACCCGCGTCGCTTTCTGTGCCCGATGTCAACGCGGTGCTGATCGAACGCGTGATCGGCAACCTGCTCGACAACGCCTTCACCCACGGCCGGCCGCCTGTGCGATTGACCGTGGCCGCCGTGAATCACCGCGTGAGCATCGAGGTCGAGGACTGCGGCCCTGGCATCGCGCCCGAGGACCAGCCCGCGATGCTGCAAGCCTTCGCGCGTGGCGACGCGAGCCGCGGGCATCCGGGCCTGGGCCTGGGGTTGGCGATCGTCCAGCGCGTGGTGTCGCGACTGGGAGGCAGCATCGCTTTCAGTTGCCCGGCAGAGGGTGCGCGGGCCATCGTACGGGTTCAGTGGCCGATGAGCTGAAGCACCGGGCTTTGCTGGCAGGCACATGAGTGCTTGACCGCAAAGCGGGTGCCCCAGATCCTCAATCGGGAAAGTTGTCGATTGAATCGGTCGAGGCGGGGCCACTCAGAGTTGGCGCTCGTCTCGATACAGGCACCGACCGCTTTGGAGTAGCGGAATCAAGTTGGAGGAGGGCAGTTCAGGGGTCGACTCCTGGAGTCCACGAGCGTCAGCTTCCTGGCCGTGAAACGCGAAGCGACGAGGCTTGGCTGACCGGCAGCTTCCGGGAAGCTCGAAGGACGGCTGAGGGTCGAAATGACTCATCCGCGAGTGGCGGCTTACCGGCATCGAATCTTCAACGCCGGCTTTCTGGCGATGAATCCGAAGGCTCGGCCGTCGCAACCCGACCCTGAGCGGGCATCCGAAGGCCGAGGTTGAATGCCGCGAAGCGGTCGTTAGCGGGTGGAGGCGCAGCTGGCTGAATCGCCGAATCCGCGCCGCCAGCCGTTGCATGAATTCCCGCGGCGACATCACCAAGTGCGTGGTCCCGTCGCGCCAGGGGGTCTTCAGCCTGAACACCAACGTTGGTCTGGATGCGCTCGTTAGCGCCAGTGCCGGGCGGGTGGTGCAGTGGCACAGTTGTTCCAGCGCCCGGCGAACGTCGGTCCCGCAGCGCACGAACGGTGCGCCTGAGCGAAACTGAAGTTCGCCAGCGCTACGCCGCGCCTGCCGAGGTGTCGCAGCAGCCCGACGGCGGGCTGGTGCTGCTGTACCCCGAACAGGCGCTGAGCATCGCCGTGGCCAAGGGCCGGCGCGGCGTGCTGCAGTACGTAGCGCCGGTGGAGTTCGACAAGCCGCTGCGAGCGCCGCTGATCGCCATCGCGGCCGCGCCAGTGACGACACGCTGACCGGTCCGCCGGCACTCTTCGCCGCCAGGGCTGGGGGCACCCGCAGTCTTCAGGTCGGGGACGAGACGGCTTGCGCCATGGGCTGCGCTTTCGGCCGCAGCGCTTCGCCAGTGCGGGTTGGGCCGCCGGCCTGCGCCGCCTCGGCGTCGATCGCCGCCTGCACTGCGCGGTAGAAGGACTCACGCGACTCCTTGGCGGCCGGGTCGGTGGCGCCACCACCCCAGTTGGCATTGGACGCGATCACCAGCTGGCGCTTCGGGTCGATGAAGATGCCCTGGCCGAAGATGCCGCGCGCGGTGAAGCTGCCGTCGCCGTAGGTCCACCACTGGTAGCCGTAACCGCGGCCGGGCTGGCTGATGCCGACACGCTCGCTTGTGGCCTCGCCCAGCCAGCCGTCGGGCACGATGCCCTGTGCCCCGGCGCGCGCCCCGTTCAGGATGAAGACGCCGAAACGGGCAAAGTCACGCGTCGCGGCCTGGATGCAGCAGCCGCTGATCTCCTGGCCGGTCTTGCTCAGCAACCAGGTGGCCTGCTGTTCCATGCCGGCCGGCTTCCAGATCTTCTCTGAAAGGTAGTCAGCCAAGGGCCGCTTTGTCGCCCTGCTGACGAGGACGCCGACGAGGTTGGTCTCGCCGGTGCTGTAGTTCCAGCGCGTGCCGGCCGGCGCGTCGCGCGGCAGGCGGCGCAGGTAGCTTACCAACGCCTCGACCCCGTCCACGGGCTGGTGGTTGATGAAGCGGGCCACATCCGAATTCGGGTTGGCATAGTCCTCGTTCCAGCGCACGCCCGAGGTCATGGTCAGCAAATGGCGGATGCTGACATCGTCGTAGGCCGAACCTTTCATCTGCGGGATGTAGTCGGTGACCTTGTCATTCATGTTGCGGATGTGGCCGTCGCGCAAGGCCGCCCCCAACAGCACAGAAGTCATCGACTTGGCTACCGAGAAGCTGGTCCAGCGCCCGGCGCTGTCGAAACCCAGGCCATAGCGCTCCAGGCGCAGCTTGCCGTCGTGCACGATCAGCATTCCCGCCATGCGCTGACCTGCTAGGTACGCGTCCAGGTCGATCTCCAGCTTCAGCGGCGGCCCTGGCGGCAGCGGCGACGGCGTTCCGCCTGCCGGCACGACGTGCCAATCGGCCATCACGGACACACGATCCAGCGCCCTGAACGCAGCATCGCGCTGCGGCACGCTCCAGAACAACAGGTCGCGGTTGCGCGGAGCCGTCGCCAGCAGCCCGCGCGTTTCCTTGTCGAGGCTGAACCAGCCGGCAGCGCCGGCTACCACCAGGGACGCCAGGGTCCCGATCACGATCTTTCCCATTTTCAACGCTGCACTCCCCGGCAATAGGCGCGACGGATTGAACACCATGCCGCAGCGCTTGACGGCCCGGCGCGCGGCCTTCGACCGACCGTGGATCGCCGCGCGGTGCAGCGGGTGGCACATGGTGCCACCCACAAGACCGGTCTCACAGCTCGGTCACCTTTCGCAGCGCGGACAGCCGGTCGCCAGGGCTTCGCAACTCCCCCCAGTCACGGGGGTCCGCCGAATGCCCCGATGCGGTTGCTCCAGGATCGACGCGTCCATCTTCACGTCGCGTGGAAGCCGCCGGCCACAAACGAATCTTGATGGCCGTGACTGCCAGTTCGTGATCAAGCCCTGCAGCGGTCCTTGGTCGGAGGGTGCCGTGCATTGCCGTGTTCGGGAAGCCATGGGGAAGGAAAGAAGTGAATGGGCTTGAACATCTCGTCCTCTGTCGCGCTTCATCCTGTGGCCGCAGCCGCGGCTGCACGCGCTCTTATCGGGGGAAGCGATTGGCGCCGATGATGCGCTGCTCGAAGCGGAAGACCTCGGGATCCTGTGCGTTCACCATGACTTCGACCCAATGAACGTACTGCGCGCCGAAGTTCTCGACCCGTGTCACGTTCTCCAGCGTTTGCGTGCCGGCGCTGGTCGTAGCCGCGCGCAAGGGCTTGTCGACACGGAAGTAGTGGCTGTCGCCGTGGGCGATGACCACCGGCTTGCCGAAAGCGACGGCGCGCGCCGTGATGCGGGCAAGCACGGCATTGAAGCCGGCGCGGTTGGGGTCGATGGCCGGCAGCTCGAAGACCGGGTTGGCCTGCATCGCCAGGAGCACGCCGGCTGCGTTCGACGCGGCGGCGGCGTCGAACACGGTGTCGATCCAGGCCACGGCCGCGGCCTGGCGCGCTTCGAACTCGGCGATACGGTCCGGGCGCGGCGTGGAGACGGTGTCGCTGGAGTCGAGCTGGTCCCACGGCGCCAGGTTGTTGTTGCTGCCCACTACGTGGATCGTGCCCATCACGGTGCCGCCAAAGTGCCACATCGTGTTCTCGACGAAGGTCGCAAAGCCGGGCTGCGCGGCTTGCGTCTGCACGCGGGCCTTGCGCCCGCCGCTTGTGACGCCGGGCTGCGGGAAGAAGATGCCGCGCAGGCGGTCCAGGCGTTCGGTCGGCAGGTAGGTTCCGTTGCTCGTCCGGTGGCAGTCGGTCCAGTCGTTGTCGCCCGGCGTGAACACGAAGGGCTTGTCGAAGCGCTGGAACTGAGCGAAGCGGCCCAGCAGCAACGCGTCGTCGCAGCGCTCGCCGCCGCCCTTGATGTCGCCGGTGTGCAGCACGAAGCGCACCTGCGCTGTGGCGTTGATGGCATTGATGACGCGGTCGAACTTCGGCTCGTCGGCGACGCCGTAGGGCACGTCGCCGACGAGCGCGAACGAGCCGCGCTGCGGCATTGGCAACACCGGTTGGGCGCTGGCCACCAGGGCGGAAAGCAGGCAGGCGGACGCGACGGCGGCCCGGACAGTGTTTCTCATGATCAGCTCCTCGGGTGCGCAGGGCACCCCGCGCTGCGCTGCCGCGAACGCTACGCAGCGGCGATGACGGCGCGGTGTCGGTTGTGCGACGCTCCACCGCCAGCCCGTGCGAACAGGTCTGCAGCAGCCCGTCGAAGATCAACAATTCCAACGTCTCAGTCTGCAGGTCGCTGATCGGCGCCAGCTTGGCCGCCGGCAATCGTGGCATGGTGGGCGATGGCGCGGCCGCAACACATCAAACGGTCACAGAGCGTCGTTACGGTCACAGGCCTCAGAACAATGCTTAAGGAGCACAAACATGGCGAAACACTGGAAGGCCTGGGGCCCGATGCTGGCCGCGACAGCCACGCTGCTGGTAGCCTGCGGCGGCAGCGATGACGCCACCTGGAACACTTTGGACGGCCGCAAGCCGCTGGTGATCGGTCACCGCGGTGCTTCAGGCACGCTACCCGAGCACACGCTGGAAGCCTACAAGCTGGCCATCGAGCAAGGCGCGGACTTCGTTGAGCCTGACCTGGTGCTCACCAAGGACGGGGAGTTGATAGCCCGCCACGAACCGATGCTCGACGGCACCACCGATGTGGCGGTGAAGTTCGCGGCTTCCCGCAAGAGCACCCGCAACGTCGACGGCGTGCCCACGACCGCCTACTTTGCCAGCGACTTCACGTTGGCCGAGATCAAGACGCTGCGTGCTCTGCAATCCAACGCGCGGCGGTCGCAGGCCTTCAACGGCCTGTACGGCATCCCCACCCTTGCCGAGGTGATCGCCCTGTCGAAGGCGGAAGGCACGCGCCTGGGCCGCACCGTCGGCATCTACCCCGAAACCAAGCACCCGACCTTTCACGACGGCCTCTTCGGCAAGCGTGTCTTCGAGGACAAGCTGGTCACGGCGCTGCACGCCGCCTATGGCAATAGCGCGAGTGCGCCGGTGTTCATCCAGTCCTTCGAGGTCTCGAACCTGCAGTACCTGAACACGAAGACCGAGATCCGCCTGGTGCAACTGATCGACGCCGACGACGTGAACGCCGACGGTTCGATGTCGCTCGTGGTGCCCTATCGCCAGCCCTATGACTTCGTCGTGGCCGGCGACGGGCGGCTCTTTTCCGATCTGCTGACCGATGCCGGGCTGACATTCGTGAAGTCCTACGCCGACGCCGTCGGCCCCTGGAAGCCCTACCTGCTGAAGACCGTCGCAGACGGCGTCGAGCGCACCGGTGACACCACGTTGAACATCAACGACCGCCGCGTGGAAGGCAGCACCGGCGTGGTCGAGCGGGCCCACGCCAAGGGCCTGCTGGTGCATACCTGGACCTTCCGCGACGACGCCAGCGGCTACGGCTTCAAGGATCCGAAGCTGGAGATGCAAGCTTTCTTCAAGCTCGGCATCGACGGCGTGTTCACCGACTTCCCGGCCACGGGGATCAGCGCCCGTGCAGGGCTGGAGTAAGCGACTCGGCCGACCACACGGGGCAGCTTCGTCGCGACAAGACTACGACATCGAATGCCTCTTGGGGGTGTGCGCCGTGAAAAGACGGCGTTTTCCAGCGGGCGCAAGCCCCGCCCGGCAACCGCTCCAGCCGGAAGCAACAGCAGGCATGGAGGTGACGAAGTGTCTGAAGCCTTCGGGCAACCGCGAACGACGGGTGTCGCCATCGCTGGCCTTCTCAGCGGCGACAGTGTCAGCTACGCGGCGATCTTGTGCGCGCCTGGGCGGCGAACTGCCGCGCATTGGCTGTACCAGCAGCCCGTCCAGCGGGACGCTACACCCCTGTCACGCCTACGTCGAGCTGCACGCAGAGCGCACCGCGCCAGTCCAGCGCTCTCAGTCCAGCACCTTGAACTCTCGGACAATCGAAAAAGTCTCGTGCGCTTCGACCTGCAAACGGACGCGGCGACCTGCCGTGAGTGCGTCGAACTGGCTGCCCGGTGTGCTCCGGGTCACGCCATAGGATTGCGACGCGTCATCCAGGACGAAAGCCAGACCGAACCGAGGAAGAACCTGTTCCACACTCGCGTCCACGGTCGACGTTACTTCTCGGGTAGGTTGCATGGCGACTCTCCGCGACACCACACGGCGCCTATTAGAGAATGTATCAGCTGCGACCGCGGTCACGCGCAAGTCAAGTCGCGGCGTCAGAATCGAACGCGCCGCGCCACTGTAGCCGGCAGACTATGGCTTGGGGCTGCTGCGGTCGGCCAGGAGAATCATTCATCGACGAGCTCCGCGCGCCGATTGGCCGCAGGCCGACGGACTGCTTCACCCTACCGAGGGCACATGGACATCTACACCGGCTGAGGACGGCGGCGGGCCAGCAAGTCCAGCGCCGTTCAGGCCGTGCTTCAGGCGGCCGAAGGGCGCTCGCCGGCACGCAGCCGGGCCTGCAGGGCATCGATCACCGGCAGCAGATCGGCGATGGTATCGACCAGCGCGTGCGCGCCTGCGGCCTGCAGTTCCGCACCGACACGGGCGCGGTGCGCTTCCTTCTCGCCTGCGGGTAGCGCGGCCCAGTCGGCGGCCGTCAGGCCCACGCCGTTGCCGCTGGCCACCACGCCCACGCACCAGCAGCCGGCGGCCGCACCTTCGGCAATGCCGGGGGCGGTGTCGTCCACCTTCACCACCGTGCGTGGCGGCCACACCGCCAGATCGGCCAGGCAGCGGTACATCGCCACCGGCGTGGGGCGGCCGATGCGCGTGTCGCCGGCGCACACCAGGTTGTCGGGCCGCCAGCCTTGGGCCGCGGCCAGCGGTACCACCACGTCCATGATCTCGCGGTTGTAGCCGGTGGTCGAACCAATGGCCAAGCCACGCGCGCGCAGCGCGGCCACCGCCGGCAGCACGCCGTCGATCAGCGCCGCGTGCTCGCGCACGCTAGCCGCGTTCATCGGCGTGAACTCGGCATAGAGCGCGTCGACGTCGGTCGCGGTCGGCGCGCGGCCGCGCACGGCCTGCCACTGCACCGCCACCGCGGGCAGTTGCAGCAGCGCGTGGATGTGGTCCCACTTCGGCAGGCCCATCGGCCCGCGCGCCTGCTGGACATTCAGCGCGACGCCGTGGTTGGCGAAGAGCCGCACGAAGGCGCCCATGGGCGCGAAGCTGCCATGGTCGAAGACGGTTCCGGCCCAGTCGAAAACGACGGCGGTGAAGTTGGTGTGGTCCATGCGAAGTCCTGTGTCGCTCACCAGTCGCGGAAGGCGTCCTCGGCCAGCGCGAAGGCCGTGCTGGCGCCCGTGCCACTGGTGACCACGGCCACGCGCGTGGCGGTGTCGGGCGCCAGCAGCAGTGCGTCGTGCTGCATGGACACGGGATACATGCCTGTCCAGCGTTCCACCACCTGGGCCTCTCGCAGATCCAGCGTGCGGCGCAGGTGGCGCAGGATCAGCGCGTCCACCTCGTCCAGTGCAAAGGGCGAGGGTGCGGCGCCGTAGTGGTGCGAGTCGCCGACGACCAGCGTGCCGTCCTCGCTTTGCACCGCGATGAGGTGGATGCCGTGGTGCAGGCTGGCGGCTTCCTCGTGCTGCAGCACGTCGGCCAGCGCGCCGGCCTGCGGCAGTTCGGCATAACCGCGGTAGCGCACCAGGCTCAGCTCGCCCATCACCGCCGCGGGCAGGCGAAAGCCCTTGTGCGGCCGCACCCGCAGCATCTGCAACTGGCACAGCTGCAGTTCGTGCGCGGCGAGCTCGGTCGCGAAGAGTCCGTTGAGCCCGGCCCCGGGGCACACCACCACACGCTCGGTGTGCAGCGTGGCACGGGACGTGCGCACCCGCGGCGCGGCCACCTCCAACACCTCTTCGCCCCAGCGGAACTGCACGCCGTGTTCTTCAGCCAGCCAGGCCGCCAGGCGCGGCACTGCGACGCGCGATTCCACGCGCAATTCGTGCGGGCTTTCCAGCACGGCCAGCACGCCGTCCAGGCGCAGCGCCTCGTGACGTACCAAAGGCCCGCCGTGCAGCGCAGCCGCGTCGTGCAGCCTGCAGCCCTCGGCCATCGGCGTCTGCATGAAGGCTTCCAGCACCGGCAGCGCCACCGGGCGCCGCACCGGCAGCAGCAGGCCGCGGTGCAGCACCGGGATGCCGGCGCGCGGCGCGATGTCGGCCCAGATGTCGCGCGAGCGACGCGCGCGCTGCCAGGTGTCGCCGGCGCCCTGGCCGGTGACGGTGACGAAGCCGAAGTTGCGGATCGACGCCCCGGTGCAGGCCGCGTCGCGTTCCACGACCGTCACTCGCAGGCCGCGTTGTGCCGCCTGCAGCGCAAACGCGAGGCCCACGATGCCGGCGCCCACCACCAGCACGTCGGTCGTCGAGCCTGTCGTCGTGTGCTTCATGCCGCCTCCCGCTGTCGCCAGCCTTGCGTGCGCCGCACCACGGCCGCGCGCAGCAGCGCCAGCGCGCCGCGCGCGGCGGCGGCGGTGGCGAAGATCAGCACCGCCATCGCCGCGGCCGGCGCGGTGTCGCCGGCGTCGTCCATGTTCAGCACCGCCACCGAGGCCAGCGTGGTCTCGGGCCCGTAGAGGAAGACCACGGCCGACACCGTGGTCATCGCGTTGACGAAGAAATAGCCCGCCACGTCGATGACCGTGGGCGCGCACACCGGCAGGTGCACACGCCACACCGTGCGCCAGAAGGGCACGCCCAGCGAGGCCGAGACGGCCTCGAACTCGCGGTCAAGCTGGCGAAGTGCGGCCAGTTGCGTGAGGTGGGCCACCGAAAAGAAGTGCGCCACCGTGCACAGCACCAGGATGGCCAGCGTGCCGTACAGGCCCTGCAGCGGGTTAGCCGGGTGGTTGAAGAAGAGGATGTAGCCCAGACCTAGCACCAGTCCCGGCACCGCCAGCGGCACCGCGGCCACGAGGCTCAGCAATTCACGCGCGACGCGGCCGTGCACCGGCTTGTCGACGAGGTAGGCGCTGGCGAAGGTGGCCGCCGCACCCAGCACCGCGGTGCCTGCGGCCAGCATCAGCGAATTGCCGTAGCTGGCCCAGCCACCGCCGTCCATGTCGTCGAAGCGGTAGTTGCGCAGCGAGGGCTGAAGCTGGTAAGGCCAGTATTGCGCCAGCGACGCGAACACCGCCACGCCGATGACGGCCAGCAGCACCAGCGCCACCACGCTGCAGCCGGCCAGTGCCAGACCGTCGCGCAGCGCCTGCGGCCGCGGGCTGTAGGCCACCGCGCGCACGCCCAGGGCCGCGGCCTGGCGTGTGCGCAAGTGGCGTTCGACGAAGAAGGCCAAGAGCGCCGGCAGCAGCAGCACCACGCCCACCACGGCGCCCATCTGGAAGTTCTGCTGGCCGATGACCTGCTTGTAGATGTCGGTGGCCAGCACCTGCGCCTGGCCGCCCACGACCTTGGGCACGCCGAAGTCGGTGAGCACCAGCACGAAGACCACCACCAGGGCCATCGCCAGCCCGTAGCGGCTGGCCGGCAGCGTGACGCTGGTGAAACGCCGCCAGGCACTGGCGCCCAGGGTTTCGGCGGCCTCGTAGAGCCGCGCGTCAATGGTAGACATCGAGGTGACGAGGATCAGCAGCGCATGCGGCAGCGTCCACAGCACCGAGCCGATGACGATGCCCATCTCGCCGTAGATCGAGCCTTCGCCCATCCAGGCCTTCAGCAGGCCCTGGTTGCCGAAGAGGTAGATCAGGCTGATGGCCATCAGCAGCGAAGGCGCCAGCAGCGGCACCAGCAGCAGCGCGCGCACCGCGCCCTTGGCCGGCATGCAGCTCATGGTTAGCGACCAGGCGCAGCCGTAGGCGATGGCCACGCAGATCAGCGCGCTGAGGGCAGAAAGACGCAGGCTGCGCAGCGCGGAGTCGAGCAGTGCCGGCGTCGCGGCCCAGACCTCGAAATTGGCTAGGCCGACGTAGTCGCCCTGGGCATCGAAGGCGCTGCGGCCCAGCAACGCGGCCACCGGCAGCACGATGAAGAGCGCGCCCAGCACCACGGCTGCCCACAGCGCCAGTGCCTGCAGACGCTCTTCGTACTGCACCAGGCCTGGCACCGGGGGATGCACCCCGCCGGTGTTCAGCGCCAGGGCGCCGGGCTCGTTCATGTGCCCTCGATGACCACCAGCGCCTCGGCCGGCAGCGTCAGCCGCAGCGCGTCGCCCGGCTTCAGCGGCACCCGCGCACCGCCCGGCGTGGGCACACGCAGCAGCAGGTCGGCGTCGAGCGCCGGGCATTCCAGGCCCAGGTCGTAGTGCGAGCCGTGGAAGACCGACCAGCGCACACACGCCGCCAGGCGCGGGTCGAGGTTGGGCGCGCCGGGGCGCGGGTCGGGTGCCCAGCGCACGGCCTCGGGGCGTATGCCCACGTGCACCGGGCGCACGCCAGGCTGCAGTCCGGCGGACGGCGAAAGCGACACCGCGCCCACCTGCACGCGGCCGTCGGGCCGCACTCGGCCGGGCCAGAGGTTCATGCCGCCCAGGAACTCGGCCGCGAAGTGGCTGCGCGGTCGTGCATAAAGCTGCTGCGGCGCGCCCTGCTGCTCGATGCGGCCGCGGTGCATCAGCACCACGCGGTCGGCCATCGACAGCGCTTCGTCCTGGTCGTGCGTGACCATCACCGTGGTCACGCGCATCTGGCGGCAGATGCGCAGGATCTCGCCGCGCAGCCCGGCGCGCACCTGCGCGTCCAGCGCCGAGAGCGGCTCGTCCAGCAGCAGCACGTTGGGGCCCGGTGCCAGCGCGCGGGCCAGCGCCACACGCTGCTGCTGGCCGCCCGAGAGCTGGGCTGGATGTTTGTCGGCGTGGCCAGCCAGTCCCACCATCTGCAGCAGTTCGGTCACCAGCTGGCGGCGGTGCATGGCGTCCACGCCGGTCAGGCCGTAGGCCACGTTCTGCGCCACGCTCAGGTTCGGAAAGAGTGCGTAGGACTGGAACACGACACCGAAGCGCCGCAGTGCCGGCGGCTCGGCGGTGATGTCGCGCCCGCCCAGCCAGACGCTGCCGCTGCTGGGGGTCTCGATGCCGCACAGGATGCGCAGCAGCGTGGTCTTGCCGCAGCCCGAAGGCCCCAGCAGCGCGACGAACTCACCCTGCTCGATGGCCAGGTCGACGCCGTCGAGCACGGCCTGTTTGCCGAAGCGTTTGCCCACGCCGCGAATGCCCAGCCAGCCGGCCGACGGCGGGGTCGCGGGGGTCGGCTGCGGCGTGACCACGGCGGTCGGCATGGCCGTTGCGGCATGCCCAGGCGGCGCCGGGGCGTTAGGCTCGAGGCCCAGCGTGTTCGGAGCGAGCATCGGCGAGAGGGCGGGTAGCGGGGCGCCTCGCGGCGGCGTCAGCGCTTCTCGGCCTTGGCCTCGTAGCGCCGGCTCCACTCGGCCAGCACCCGTTCGCGGTTGTCGGCGGCCCAGGTGAAGTCGTTTTTCGCCAGGCGTTTCTCGATGTCGGCCGGGACGAATTCCAGCGGCACGCCGACACCCGGCAGGGCGACGATGGCGAAGTTGGCGGCATACAGCTGGTTGGCGGCGCGCGAGACGGCCCAATCGGCCAGCGCCTTCGCGGCGTCGGCCTTTTTTGTCGTCTTCAGGATGGCAGTGGCCTCCATGTCCCAGCCCAGGCCTTCGCGCGGCAGCACTATGTCGATGGGCGCGCCGTCCTTCTTCGTCTTGTTGGCGCGGTACTCGAAGGACAGGCCGAGCGCGAACTCGCCCGCGCCAGCCTGGCGGCAGGGTTTGCTGCCCGAATGCGTGTAGACGCCCATATTCTGGTGCAGCGCGTCCATGAAGGCCCAGCCCTTGTCCTCGCCCATCATCTGCAGCCATGCGCTGACCATCAGGTAGCCCGTGCCCGACGACGCCGGGTGCGGCATCGTCAGCTGGCCCCTTGTAGGCGGGGTTGGTCAGGTCAGCCCAGGCGGCGGGCTTGGGCAGGCCCTTCTTGGCGGCCTCGACGGTGTTGAAGCAGATGGCCGACGACCACACGTCCATGCCCACCCAGGTGGGCTGGGCGCGCGGATCGCGCATCGTGGGCTTCACCTGCGCCAGGCCCTTGGGCGCATAGGCCATCAGCAGGCCTTCCTTGTCCAGCAGCATCAGCGAGGTGGCGGCCAGGCCCCACACCACGTCGGCCTGCGGGTTGGCCTTCTCGGCCAGCAGCTTGGCGGTGACGATGCCGGTGCTGTCGCGCACGAACTTCAGGTCGATGGTCGGGTGATCCCTTTCGAAGGCCGTCTCGTAGGCCTTTATCTGGTCGGCTTCCAGCGCGCTGTAGACCAGTAACTCGGTGCGGCCCTGGGCGCCGGCGACGAGGGGCAGGGCGGCCAGCAACGTCAGCGTGGCACGGCGTAGCAGTGAAGTGTTGGGCATCTCGGGGCTCCGTGGGGCGCGGGATCGCGCCTTGTCAACAAACCGACATGCTGTGCGTGCAACGTGTCAAGGCTGTGAACATCGCCGCTGCCTCGCTGGCCGAAGTCCTTGCCCTGCTGCGCACGGCGGGCGGGCGTCGCTACGACGGTGAGGCCGTCAGCCACCGCGAACACGCGCTGCAGTGCGCCACACTGGCACTGGACCAAGGCGAACCCGCCACGCTGGTATCCGCCTGCCTGCTGCACGACATCGGCCACCTGCTGGCCGACCCCGACGCACCGGCCACGCCCACGCTCGCCGGCGTCGACGATCGCCACGAGGTGCGAGGCCCGGCCTGGCTGGCGCCGCTGTTCCCGCCGGCAGTGCTGCTGCCGATACGCTGGCACGTCGACGCCAAGCGCTACCTGGCGGCCACGGAGGCGGGCTACCTGCAGGCTCTTTCGGCCGATTCGCAACGCAGCCTGGTGCTGCAGGGCGGGCCGATGGACAGTGCGGCCCAGGGCCGCTTCGTGGCACGCCCATATGCCGAAGAGGCCCTGCGCCTGCGCCGCCTGGACGAAGCCGCCAAACAGCCCGGCGTGCCCGTGCGCCCGCTGGAGGCACTGGCCGGCTTGCTGGAACGCTGCCTGCGAGGCGGTTGATCTCGCCTCTGCGCACCCGGATGCCCTGCTCCGGGCTGCGCGCGCCGAGAACCGCGGCGGCCGCTGCCAAGCGCAAGGCCGAGCATTCGCGGCGCTGTTGCCCAGCGGCAACGTCACAGCCTCGCCATCTGTGCTGTCCAAGATTGCAGGGCTTTCCCGCGCCACGCCGGCCGGGGCCAACCCTGAATGGAGCAGCATGAACAAGACCTCAATCACTCTCGCCGCGGTGTCCTTGCTGGCCACTGCCCTGCCCGCGACGGCGCAGTCCAGCGTCACCGTCTTCGGCGTCGTCGACCTGGCGGCGCGCTCTGTGAAGAACGACACGAACCAGAAGCAGCTGGCCGCCAGCGGCCTGAGCAGCAGCCGGCTCGGCTTCCGCGGCGTGGAAGACCTGGGCGGCGGCCTCAAGGCCGGCTTCTGGCTCGAAGGCGCGCTGACCGCCGACGACGGTAACGCCAGCGGCTTCAACTTCCAGCGCCGCTCCACCGTCAGCCTGATGGGCGGCTTCGGTGAGATTCGCCTGGGCCGCGACAAGGTGCCCACGCAGCTGAACTGGGACGCCTTCGACCCCTTCGACAACACCGGCATGGGCGCCAACACGCGCCTGAGCGTGGCCAGCGGTCTCGTGCCCACGGGAGGCAGCTACAACGTCTTCTCGCGTGCCAACAACATGATCTCCTACATCACGCCCAGCCTGGGCGGCGTGTTCGGCCAGGCATCGGTGGCTGCGGGAGAAGGTGCGCTGGGCAACAAGCACATGGGCTTGCGCGCTGGCTACAGCGGTGGCGCCCTGCTGGCGGCCGTTGGATACGGCAATACGGAGGTCACCGGGGCCATCGACGCCAAGGAGACCAACTTCGGCGTGTCCTATGACCTGAAGGGGTCATGAAGCTCATCCGGCTTCATGAGCAAGCTGATCGGGCGGGCCAGCCAGGACAACTGGCTGGTGGGTGCCACGGTACCCTTCGGCAGCTTCACGCTGCGCGCCAGCTATTCGGAGATGGACGGCAAGGAGAACATCGCCGTGCGCGACGCCAAGATGCTGGCGCTGGGCGGTGTCTACACGTTGTCGCGCCGCACGGCGCTGTACGCCACCTACTCGAAGATCTCGAACACCAACACGAACTTCACCGTGGCCTCGGGTTCAACGCTCACGCGCGGCAACGATTCGACGGGTTACGACTTCGGCATCCGACACTCGTTCTGAGCACGACCGGCCGCCAGGAGCGCGGCCTCTTCTTGCTGCGTGTGTGTTCCCCGCCTGCTGTCCGACGTTGAGTGAGCGATCGCCATGGCGAGCACCGGCGCCAGCGGCTTCCTACTAGAGGAAAATCATGAAGAAATTGAACAAAGTGGCGGTGCTCTTTGCATCTGCCGCACTTGCCGCCCCGATCGGTGTTTTCGCGCAAGCGGCTGCAAAATCGATTGATAACTGGCGTGCCACTGACGGCACCGTCTGGAAGAACGGCACCAACGAACTCTGCTGGCGTGATGCTGGCTGGACGCCTGCGACTGCCGACGACAGGTGCGACGGCGCCATCAAGCCGCCGCCGCCCCCGCCGCCGGCGTCTCGAGTAGCGCCGCCGCCCCCGCCTGCGGTGGCCCCGCCGCCTCCGCCCGCACCCCGGCCACCGCCGCCACCGGCAGCGCCCATCCAGGAGAAGGTAACCTTCGCCGCGGATGCGCTGTTCGACTTCGACAAGGCCGTGCTAAAGCCCGATGCACAAGCGAAGCTGACGGACCTGGTCGAGAAGACCAAGGGTGTTGCGCTCGAGGTCGTGATTGCAGTCGGTCACGCTGACATGATCGGCAGCGACGGCTACAACCAGAAGCTATCGATCCGTCGCGCTGAAGCCGTCAAGGATTTCCTGACGAGCAAGGGTATCGAGAAGAACCGCGTACACGGAAGCAGAGGGCGAGAAGAACCCGGTCGCTGACAACAAGACGGCCGCCGGCCGCGCGAAGAACCGTCGTGTGGAGGTGGAAGTAGTCGGCACGCGCGCCAAGCAATGAGCACAGGGGCTGCGATGGCGACCATCCTGACCAAGATGGAAATGCGCCGCAGGGCTCCCGACTAGGCTGTCCAGGCAATTTGGGCACAGCACGGCCATGGAATTGCAGTGCCATGCTGTACGGCAGGTGCGCGCACGGGCCGACGTGCGGGTGCCGTTCTACATCGGGCCCATCACTCGGGATCGGTCGCGCAGGCTCAGCTCTCCCTGCTCGCCGCTTGGCCCGCGGAAATGACCGTTGCGCTGCATAGACTCCGGATTGCCGCTCCAGTCGCGGTGACCCCCGCGCAGGAACATCCATGAATTTCGGAACAGCACTTGGCGACAAGCAGCCTGTTCACATGGCCGCTGCCGACTGTCGAATGCGCAGACATGCTGAGCTGGCTCGACCGCCTCCCGTGGATCTGATTGCTGCCGTTGACGGCCTGGATGGCGATCGCGCCGATCAAGCCCGAGCCCCATCTGGTCGAGAAATTGCGCCTTCTCCTACATGCCTCACTGGTACGCCCTCTGGACGTCTTCGACTTGGTCATGCATGCGGTGCCACTGTTGCTGGTGACGCTGAAGCTATGGAGGCAGTGGCCCGCACGTCGGCAGCTGTACGCCCCAGGCAGACACTGTCCTCTCGACTCATTACACGAGTCGCCCATCATTTTCGGGGGGTTGCTGTACTCAGGCGGCTTGAAGTTGTTGCCCGCGAGCGCGTGCGGGTGAGTACAAGACTGCATTCGCAAGAGCTGGAGAATTTTCTCGATGACGGGCTGCTGTAGGCTCGCGAAGTCAATCTTCACCTCGCCCTGAAGCTGCCGCTCGTGGACGACAACAAATGTTTAGGGTTGTCCGATACCTGCCCGTTGCACGCCACGGACGCGCGCATGCCATCGTCCTGAGGGCAGGTGTTGGACAGGCCCCAAGGGAGGAAACCGCGGGGCATGCCGCAGTGGTTTGAGCGACGCCTCGGAGCTATGGCGATTTGAGCTGGGCCGGTCGGACGCGCAGCCCGAAGTCGCCGTTCGACGGCCCACTGGAGGGGCTGCCGGTGACGTCCTCGCCGCCAGTGAGCGCTGTTCTCGGAACGGCGTGGGCGTGGTCGCAGTGCCTGCAGTGGTGATGGACGCAAGGCAGCCCAGCCGGCAGCCAAGTGCGCGGCTCCAGCATCGTTCGGCGAATGGGCGTGATGTTCATCGCGTCTGCCCCGAAGGCGGTGCGCGGATCGCTGGACTATGACCGCGCGTGAAGGTCTGCAGGATGACCATCGCGCAGCCGCAGTGCCAGCATACGAACGTCGGCGGCGCGATCGTGAGGTCGCCCCCATCGGCCGGCATGGCGACGACGGCCGGTGCGTTCAAGAACTCGCGCGCCAGATTCAGGCTGGCCTTGCGGCTGCCATTGGCCAGCAGCCCGTAGTGGCGGATCCGGTGGAAGCCGCCGGGCAGCACGTGCAGCAGGAAGCGCCGCATGAACTCGCCCGGCTCCAGCGTCATCGTCTTGTGCCGAGTGCGGCCCTTGCTGCCGTTCTTGACTCGGTAGTCCTTCCACTTGAACGTCACGCCGTGCTCGTCCAGCGCGATCAAGCGGCTGTTGGAGATGGCCACCCGATGCGTGTAGCGCGACAGGTAGGCCAGCACGGCCTGCGGCCCGGCGAAGGGCCGCTTGGCATAGACCACCCACTCGCACTGGCGCAGTGGCGCGAGCCACGCCTTGAACGCCTTGGCATCGGCCAGCGTCGTGTGCTCGCCGTAGAACTGCAGCTTGCCGGCCTGATGCACCCGCAGCAGTTCTTCCAGGAAGCGCCGCCGGAACAGCCGCGAGAGCACCCGCACCGACAGGAAGAACCCCGGCCGGCAAGCGATCCAGCTCTTGCCATCGGGTGCCAGCCCGCCGCCGGGAACGATGCCGTGCACATGCGGGTGGTGCGTCAGCGCCGAGCCCCAGGTGTGCAGCACCAGCGTGGCGCCGATGCTGGCGCCCAGGTGCTTCGGATCGGCGGCGATCCGCATCAGCGTCTCGGCCGCCACGTCGAACAGCAGGCCGTAGACCACGGCCTTGTTCTGGTACGCGATGTCGGCAATCGGCGCCGGCAGCGTGAACACCACGTGGTAATACTCGACCGGCAAGAGGTCGGCCTGGCGCGCATCGAGCCAGCGCTTGGCCGCGCCGCTCTGACACTTGGGACAATGCCGGTTGCGGCACGAGTTGTAGGACACCTGGTCAGTGCCACAGCCCTCGCAGCGCAACACGTGTCCACCCAGCGCCGCACTGCGGCACTGTTCGATGGCCGACATCACCTTGAGCTGGCCCAGGCTGAGGTGGCCGCGCTGGGCAGAACGCCAGGCGGACCCGAACTCACGGAAGATGTCGGCAACCTCCAGGGTTGCCCGCCCCACGACGGCGGACTACGGGGTAGGCAAGACGTCCAGAGGGCTGACCACCTCGCGCAGCACGGCGGTGGCCACGTGGGTATAGATCGAAGTCGTCTCCAACTTCTTGTGGCCAAGTAACACCTGGATCACGCGAATGTCGACCTTCTGCTCCAGCAAGTGGGTGGCAAAGGCATGCCGTAGCGAATGCATCGTCACGCGCTTGTCGATCCCGGCGGCATTGGCGCCGGCAAGGATGGCGCGGTTGAGTTGCCGGGCGGTCAATGGATCCATCGGATCGAGCCCGGGGAACAGCCATCCCTTGTGGAAGATCTTGCCCTGGGCATGCGCCACACGCCACCACGCACGAAGGCGCTCCAGCAGCAACGGCGAGAGCATGGCGTAGCGGTCCTTGGCGCCCTTGCCCTGCTCGACGCGCAGCGTCATGCGCTGGCTGTCGATGTCGCCGACCTTGAGCGCGATGACCTCGCCCGCGCGCAGACCTGCGCCGTAGGCCACCGTCAAGGCTGTCTGGTGCTTGAGGTTGGTGACGGCTCCGATCAGGCGAGCGACCTCCTCGCGGCTGAGCACCACCGGCAGCGTCTGCGGCACGCGCACCGAGCTCGTCTTGGCCATCAACTCCCCGCGACCCAGCGTAACGCTGAAGAAGAACTTCAATCCCGTGAGCGTTGCGTTGAGCGTGATCGGCGAGGTGCCCTGGTCGACCAGATGCAACTGGAAGAGCCGAAGCTCCTCGGCCGTGGCGGTGTCAGGAGAACGTTCGAGAAACTCGGCAAGCCTGCGCACGGCACGCACGTAGCAGGTCTGCGTCTTGGGCTCGAGCTTGCGCAGGTGCATGTCCTCGAGCATGCGTTGACGCAGCGGCGTGATGCCAGGTGTCGATCGATTCATGATGCTGCTCCTGTTGCGAACGAGGCGGATTGCCTCGATCAGCAACATCGCAGAACCAGCAGCGCAACGAGCAGCGATAACGGCGCCGGAGCGCTTACCGCGATAGCGGTTTAGTCCTCTGGCCGGCTGCCGGAGGTCACGAGCGGCTGCTTCATGGAAGCGAAACACAAGAGACCAGCGCTGAGCATCGGACAACTTTGGAGCGAGCCGAAGGGCGGCTGTGGGTCGAGTGCACCCGGTCACGACGGGCTGCTTCAAGGCACCCCACTTTCAACGGCAGGTCTGCGGCGGTGACTCCGGCATGGCGTCGGTCTTGTCACGACCCTTTGTTGAACTTCGCCCAGTGGCCGCCAGCGGCAGCAATGTCGGGCGGAGCCGACGTTCGATCAGAGTTGCGCACCAGCGAAACCGTGGACCAGTCGTTGGTGCACTCCGTGCAATCATTGGCCGGGTGAGCACGGCCTCCGACGCAGCCATCCGAGCCGACAGCGGGCGCGAACCGCCGCTGAACCTATCCACGCGCTTGTGGAAGTGGGGCCTCATCGCCACGGCAGCAGTAGTCGCGCTGCTCGTCTTGTGGTCCTGGAGCAATGTGCAGCGCGCGCTGGACCCCGCCCTGGCTGGTTCCCTTGGCGTGACGTACGGAGAGCCCGGCCCCTCCAACCGCCTTCCAATCACTGCGCTGGAACCCGGTTTGCCCATGGCAGCCGCAGGCGCGCGCATCGGCAACGAAGTCATCTACGACCACGTGGGCAGCCGTCATCGGGCACTCGGCACCGACGAGCTTATCGGCTTGACCTTGTACGCCGACGGACAGTCTCGCCACGTTCAGGTAAAGCCGGCGCCCACTCCAGGGTTACGCATCGACGTCGTTCTCGTCGATTGGGTCGCTGGCACTGCCAGCAGCCTTATCGCGCTGGTCGTCGCCATCCTTCTCGCGCTACGGCGTGCCGACAGCCCGCCCATGCGCGCCCTGTCACTCGCACTGCTGCTGCCAATGCTTTACAGCTGCTATTACCTGCCCGAAGGCGTTGTCCATGACGTGGTGGTAATGGCGTTATGGCCCCTGGCGGGCAGCTTCGGCACCGCACTCTTCCTGTTCTTCGCCTTGAGTGAACCGACGGGGCGTCCGGCGCTTCGCCACGCGTGGGTACGCTGGCTCTTCTGGGTGACTGCGATCACGCTCGTCGTATACGGCGCCGCGGGGGGCCTGCAAAACTACCGGGCGGGGTCTGGAACGTTGCCGGCATGGCACCTGCCAGCCGGCATAGACGTCACGGTGGGATACCTGCACATCCTATCGATGTACGCCGGCGTGTTGGCGTTGTGGGTGGGTTGGCGAGCCAGCAGCGGTGCCACGCGCCAGCGACTGGCTTGGCTGTTGGTGGCGATCGGGGGGCGTTACCTCTTGTCCGACACGATCTTCTGGCTCCGCGACTGGGGTGTTTGGCCGCTGTTCAACCAATGGACCTACGCGGTGTACTCGGTGACATCGTTGATTAGCATGGCCCTGCTGGGCTATGCAATCCTCCGGCACCGGATCCTTGAATTCAGGGTCGTGGTCCAACGCGCGCTGGTGTTCTCCGCCATCGCGGCGCTGATTGCCATGACCCTCGGCGCCGGCAAGTGGGCAGTGGAGCGGTTTCTTCTGGCCGGCGTGCCACATGGCGGCTGGCTCTCGCAATTGCTGCCCGTCATCGTCGTGGTGCTGGCGTTCTCGCGCCTGCAGCACTGGGTTGTCGAACGCATCAACCGGATCTTCTTCCGCAGCTGGAGGCAGGCGGCTGATGCGCTTCGACACGCCATTGAGGTGGCGGTCGATATCGGCGATCCCGACATGCTGCGCAAGCACGTCATCGACGCGGTGGAGCGCTACAGCGCTGCGACGGGCGGTGCGCTGTACGAGGCCGACACTGAGGGCGGCGAGGGCAGCCTGGGCCTGACCTATGGCACGCTGCCCGGTGCGCCGGCTCGGCTCGACCGTAACGACGAACTGATGGCCGCGCTGCATCACGGCGCGCGCCGCGTCGAGTTGCGGCAACCCGGTTCGACGGCGAGCGCCGCGTCTCCGTCGGCCGAGTGGGCATTTCCGACGTCGGTGCGCGGCGGTGTCGCAGGGCTGCTGCTGTTGGGTTCCAAGGAGAACGGTACGAGTTACCGCGGCGAGGAATTGGAACTGCTGGCGGCAAGCGCGATGCGCGTGGGCCTGTGCCTGGAGAGCCTGCGTGTCGCGGCGTTGCAGCGCGAACGCGAGGAGTTGCTTGCGCAAGTCGCCCAGATGCGATCCAAACTTGCGAGCCAGGAGGACACCGCTGGAGATTGAGATCGGTCGCGGCGATCGGCCTCTGTGACGACGCAGGTTGCCTGGTGGTCGATGACGTCCGACTCCAATGTCTGCTGGGTCTCGCAATCGAAGCGGGCTTCAGTTCCAGTCGCCTTCTTGAAAGGTAGCTGACCAATGTCACCGACCAGTTTGATGCCGTCATTCGCGGCATTGCCGTGACCGTCAGCTGATGGCCGGGTGTGTGAGATCACGAACAGCCGCTTCGTAGAAGCGAAACAAGAAAAGCGATGGCTCGCCGTCCGGCCGCTTTGGAGCAACCCGGCTGACCGGATAGGGTCGTAGGCCGCCGATCGCCTGCGCTCCCTTGAGCCGACGCTCGGCGGCACTGCGTGACGCCCGTACCTCCCTAGGTCGGCGGCCCAGTTGACGACCCGCGGGCATCACCATCGGCTACCCTGCCCACATGCCCACCCCCGCCGTCACCGTCGAAGCCCTGCCAGGCGGCTACGGTGACAGCCTGCTCGTCACCTGCAAGGTGCGCAGCGGCGTCTGGCGCCTACATGCCGATCACGGACTGGCTCCTATACGGCGGCCGGTGACACGGCTTCATGCCGTGCTCGCGCGGCAGCCCCCGCTGGTGGGCGACCACCTGCCCGGCCCCGAGCCCCCTCACGGACGCGTCAGGAGGGGCGTGGTGGGCCTATCCGGGGTGACGGGGTGGGCCGGCCGGCGGTGGAGGTGGGTGGAGACCAAATTCATAACTTCCCCACATGAGGCGGATATAGAAGAAGTTGTTCTTTCAGCCTCCACCCACCTCCACCCGCAGGGCGGCCGTGCGAGGTTCGGGAGCGGACCGTCCAGATCGGTACGTGCGTCGGCCAGTTCCGCCGTGGTCGTCTTGTGCATCGGCCAGCAGCGCTTAGATGCTTGTCGCGGCAGCAGCGATCGCCGATGATTCCAACGCCGCATGGCAGGGCAAAGCAGGTTCACGACTTGGTCTTGCTGCCTTGCCGGTACTCAAAGTTTTGGGCAGGCCATATCGGAACAACGTCGGCAGACCACCAGGCCCGGTCTGGTGGTACGCGGCACATTTTCACCGGCCCGGGCCTGGCGTCCTGCCGTCGTCGCTCGCTTAGCTCGAACATTAGGCCTCAGAGTCCATGTCACTGCTGCGTCGGGTACTGGAAGCCATAGCGAGCGGCCTACTTGTCGCGCTGCTGGCACCACCTGTTGCAGGTCTAGTCTTCCTCCTGGGTTCGGCCGTATGGTCAGCCAACCTGCGCGAGACATTCGATCCAAGCCTAACCAGCATCCTGCTACTCATCCTCGGAATGACAACGGGCGCGTATATGCTGGGTGCAATACCTGCGTTCTTGGCGGGACTGCCCTCCTACGCTACGCCGAATACTTTCTCCAATACTTGCCGCGGCAGCGACTGGTCTCCTCGGAGTAACCGCCTACGCGCTGACATTTGGGTCCCACCTTATTTCAGGTCCAAGGCCACTTGAATCAACGGTCATCTACGCCTTCCCCGCATTCTTTGGGGTCGCGGTAGCTGCGCTCTGGGCTCTGCACATCGAACGGCGCCACGCTGAGGCCCCTCGCTCAAGCGGAGCGCTGACGACAGGCCACTAAGTTTCATAAGCACGTAGCCGGCTTACTCCCAAACCATGTGCACCCGGTACATCAGCCCCGAAGCTGGCGACATCGAGCGCCTGTGGCACGTCGGCGGCCGCACGCCGATGCGTTGGGCTCGCGAGGTCTTTCCCGGCTACCAAGGCGCTTTCATCCGTGCCGCCCGTGACACCGCCGCCTACGAGCGCGAGCTGGTCGTCGGCCAGTGGGCGCTGATCCCCTGGTTCGCCAAAGAACGCAAGCTCAAGTTCCCGACCTGCAACGCCCGCAGCGAAGAGCTGAGCGATAAGGCCAGCTACAAGCGTCCGTGGGCGCGCGGCCAGCGCTGCATCATTCCTGCCGAGTCGTTCTTCGAGCCGTGCTGGGAGACCGGCAAGCACGTCCCCTGGCGCTTCCGGCAGGCCGGCAGCGACCCCTGGGGGCTGGCCGGGCTGTGGAACACCTGGGTCGACAAGGAGACCGGCGAGGTGGTTGAGAGCTACACCATGCTCACGATCAACGCCGACGAACACCCGCTGATGAACCGCATGCATCGGCCGGACCCGAAGCGACCAGCGAACATGCAGGACAAGCGCAGCGTCATCCCGATAGCGCTTGAAGATGTCGATGCGTGGCTGACGGCGCCACTTCAACAAGCGGCGACGCTGATGCAACTGGCGCCGGTCGCGGTCTTCGAGGCGGCGCCTGCTCCAGGATGAATGCTGCAGGTGGCGCTGGCGGGCCGTTCAGCCCCCAGCCATGCACTGAGCCTGCGCGCCAGTCGGCCATCGCCTGGCCGCGGTAGCCGCTCGGCGGAGCTTCCTCGTCGTCCGAGCCCACCTCGCGCTCCCAAGCAGAGCAACCAGTGTGCGGCGCCGACCGGACGCGTGAACAACCGCTCCGGCTGCACCGCGCGGCGGTGCCCTGCGCGGTCAGGCCGGCGTAGGACGTGCAGTGCCAGCAGGGGTGGGGTCTACGTGGGTCCATCCGGCAGATGCTGCCGGCCGGGTAGCTCATGGAACGAGCTACTGCGCTCGGTGGAAGACCACGCCGGATCGTTGGTCGCTGGGCGACCGAGGTTCCAGGTGTCGTACAGCCCAGCGCCCGGCGGGCGCCGCACGATGACCTCTGCCATCCGATAGAAGGGCAGGTCCGACAGCAACTCCCCGGCCCAGTACAGATCCCAGGCATCGACCTTCGGTGAACTGGCCTGCTGGACCTCGTGTTTGACCTCCTCGCAAAGATCGTCAGGTGTGGCCGGTGGCGGGTCACCCACGAGGATGAGGCCGAAGCGCGCAGCGAACGGCGCTAGCACCTCGCTGCGCCAAGCCAAGGCCACGGCGTACTGGAGCTTTGGGTCTGCGGGCGGCACGCTCCAAGTGGACCACTCGTCCGGCGTCATGCCTCGGTCGTAGACGCCGGCAAGGATGCGGCCGAAGGCTGACGCCGGCTGCAGCCACTGTGCATTAGCGCCGACCTCGGCGCCGCGCCAGACCTCGAAGACCTGATCGAGTACGAAAGCCGGCGCGGATTGAGGATGCTTGGCCTGGAGCCGCACGACCTGCTGGGCCGCTGCCTCGCTGAGGAGAATATGCATTCGGCTAAGGCTGACCGCGGGCGCCAACACCCCCCGCTACAGAGGGACTCTGAGCGCAGCGCTTTCGCATCGAGTATCCAGCACCGATTTGAGGTCCCGTGCGCCAAAGCAGAGGCAGTAGGCCCAATGGCCAAATCGACTGTCATTCGTGACTGCTCTGCACCATCGCTCCGCCGCAGCCTTCTTGATCAGCGCATCGCCGACCTGACCCTTGATCTCGACGATCAGGTGCCCACCGCTCTCGAGCTCGACAATGAAGTCCGGCAGGTACTTCCTCGGTGTGCCCTCCTTGCGGTACGGGATCACCAGCCCCAGGCGATCGTTCTTCACCCACGCAGCCACTGCCGGGTGTGAGCCCAACAGATCGGCGGCTTGTCGCTCCCAGTCTGAGTCAAATACCGCCGCGTTCAGGTGGCAAAGCAGAACGTCGTGCAGCGGCTTCCCGGTGTGGAAGTTCACCATGCGCGTGGACCGGGTACTGGCTGCGCCAGGCGCGAAGACCGCCCGCTCCTGGCTCGCACCGCCGCCATCGACCGACTCCATCGCGTTGACGATCATTGCCACCGCCTTGCCAAAGTACGGGTTGATCGCCAGGTCCTGTTTCTCACTCGGTGACATCGGGGTCACACACTCGTCCATGAATCGGCCGGCGATGTCCAGCATCTGCGGGAAGAGACGATGTGCAGGGATGGCGTCTCCTCGATCTTCCTGCCACTTGCCAACCAGCACCTTGGCCAATTCGAAGGCGACCTGCTGCACACGAACAACCCGGCGCCACTCGGCCAGGCTGACGTAGGTTGGAGCGCCCGGCCCGAAGGCGATCAGTCGGCCATCCTGGGTGGTCAGACCTCGCAACTGCACCTCGCTCGGAACTTCCGATGGGTCGATGGGAAGCTCGCCCACCCGATCCCAGTCCACCTTCACCTTCACGATCCCCGGGTCCTGGTAGCCCTCGACCACGGGGAACTCGATCTCGTACTCGGCCTGCTCGGGCACGGCGTACACATGGTTGGCCGGTGGCGAGGGCGGCTGCGGCTTGCCGCCTTCCACCTTGAACGGGATCAGCTCGAACGGCACACCAAAGATCTGCGCGGTCTCCTCAGTGAACAGGCCGCTCGCCGGGTCCACCGCGTACGACGTTCGCCGCAGCGCCCGTCCCACCACCTGCTCGCACAGCAGTTGCGATCCGAACGGGCGCAAGCCGACGACGTGCGTCACGGTCGTCGCGTCCCAGCCTTCCGACAGCATCGATACCGAGATGATGCAGCGCACATCCCGCCCGGGCGGCACATCGGGGTTGAGCGCCACCAATCCGCTCTCGTCGTCCTCCATCGCCTTGCGGTTGTGACGCTCGACTATGGCGGCGTACTCCTCGGGCACCTTGCGCCCGGGCCACTCGGTCTTGCCCACCGTCTCTAGCACGAAGCGCAGCCGGCGCGACTCGTCGCTGGTGCCGCCGGCGGCGATGTCCTCGCCCACCTTGCTGTCGATGCGGACCGTCACTTCCCGGCCCGGGGCGTTGCGGAACTCGGGCACGCCGGCCCCGTACTGCGCGTCGCCCTCGGCAATCCAAGCATGCAGCGCCTTGGCGATGGTGGTGTCGCGGCACACGATGATGAATACCGGCGGCACGTCATGCCGGCGGTTGCCTGCAGCGAAGTGCGCCTTCCATGTCGCCAAGGTCTCGCGCCAGCTCACGGCCAGCGTGACGATCGGCGCAGTGGCGTAGCGCATCACCTCGGTCACCGTCACCGGCCCGATGTGGCCATCGTCCTGTGCCTGCTTCTGCACCCAGCGCCAGACGTTGAAGTAGCGCGGCACGCCATCGCCAGACCCATCTTCGGTAGGCAACTGCGGCACCTTCACCAGCCCAGCCTCGATGGCCTCGAGCAGGCTGAAGTCGGAAACCACCCAGGGGAAGGGCCGGCCCACCTCGTTGCCGCTGCCCTGGATGTAGAACGGTGTGGCAGACAGGTCCACGCACAGGCGGATGCCGTTGCCCCGGCCGCCCAGAGCCTTGTTGATGCGGTCCAAGCCTTCGATCCACACCGTCGCTTCACGGATGTTGGCCGCGGTCGTCTCGTCGTCTTCCTCGCCGAACGGGTCGGCACCCTCCACGGCGCCGCGTCGATAGGCATGGTGTGCCTCGTCGTTCATCACCAGGATGGCCTGGCTGCGCCCCTTGCGGCCGCCCAGCACGCGCTTCAGGAAGGCGACGTCGCTCTCCAGGTACTGCGTCTCGTTGACGATGAAGGCCTTGGGGCTGCCATCGCGCTTGATCTCGACACTGACGATCTCGTAGGCGCCCACTGTGGCCTGGTGGCGGATTTCATCGGCGCTCAAGGTGGCCGTGACCTTGATCGTGCGCGTCTTCAGCACCGCCTGGCCGCGCTTGACCACCCGCCCGCCCTGACCATTCACCTCGCGCGTCTCGCGTCGTTCGAGGTTGTGCCAGTTGGTTACGAACACCTCGCCGCGGCGCAGCTCGGTCATGCGGTGCGCTGGCACCAGTTCGCGGGTACGGTAGAGGGACAACTCGTCGCGCTCGGGGTTCAGTTCCTGCAGCCGGTCGCGGATGGTGACGTTCGGGCAGACGATCAGCACCGTGTCCGAGTAGGCCGCGTTCTGCGGGTCGGTCACCTTGTTGAGGATCGACCAGGCGGCCAGCATGCCCATCACGGTCGTTTTGCCCGAGCCGGTGGCCATCTTCAGCGCATAGCGCATGAAGGCCTTGTAGCCGTCCTTCCTGGCGGCGGCGCCGGGTTCGTCGGGTGGGACCTGGATGCCCTGCAGCAGGTCGGCAGGCCCCTCGACGAGGAAGATCACGGTCTCGACCGCTTCGATCTGGGCGTAGAACAGGGGCTGGGCGCGGTCGGGTGCACGCCACAGGTCGATCAGCTCGCGCGTGACCTTGGTCGCACCCTGGTAGCTGCGGTCACGCCAGTCCTGCACCCGCTGACGCAGCAGGTTGGCCATGTCGAGCAGGTACTCGTTGCCTTTGAGGTCTTCCTCGAACATCGCCCCTTGCGCTGCGTCACGCCTGCCGCGGGCGGCGCCCTCGGGAACTCGCAGGAAGTAGCTCGCCGGCCGGCGGCCTGCCTGCTTCACTGGCAACTGGCCTTCCTCGATGTGCCAGTAGTGCTGCGGCGCCTCGTAGGGCGTGTTGATGATCGGGTTGGCGACCGCGTTGATCTGGGTGGCCATCGTGGCTTACTCCGCCACGTCCAGCACGCGCATCAGCTCGTTGCCGCGCTCGTCGATCACCTTCACCGCCACGCGCCGCCGGTCGCCCAGGGCGAAGGGCTCGCTCACCGTCCCGGCCAGGTGCGACCAGACCGACTCGTCGAAGGTGGCCTTGAGCGAGCGCTGCAGGTTGTCCCAGGCGCTGGTCTTAGGGAAGAACACCTGCGTGGCGTAGAAGCTCATACCGTCGTGGTCCGTGTCCAGCATCCAGCACGGCACGTTCTCGCCGCCCAGCGACTCGGTGTCCATCGACTGCGGGTCGAAGAGGTCCAGGCCCTTCAACTCCACCTCGTAAAGCGGCTGCCCCTCAGGCCCCTTCTTCTTCGCGCGGCGCACAGCCACGTCGGGCAGCCCGGTGACCGAGAAGATTTCCGAAGACCGCGTGGTCTTCAGCAGGTCCGACATCGCCACGTCGGGTGTCACAGCCACGTAGGCGGCGGCGATGCGCAGCTTCTTCTCGTCCTCGATCATCGCGCGGGCGCCAGGCTCGACCGCGAAGCCGAAGAAGTACAGGCGCTCGAACTTCAGGTAGTGCGCTTCGCGCCCAGCCTCGTAGACCAGCGTGGCCGACACCGCGCCGTCCGCGGGGCCGAAGACGATGGCCACGCGCTTGTCACCTTCCTTGGCCTCGGCGTGCAAGTACTCGGTGTCCACCGTGCGGCGGACGCCCGCCAAGGTCAGTTCACGGTTGCCCGGGAGTCGCAGCGTCTTGGACTGGCGCAGCACCTCGGTCATGCGCTGGATGTGGGTGGCGGCATCGCTTCCAGCGGTGGTCTCGCCTTCACCGGCAGCCTCGATCGGCTGCACCGGCGCGATCGTAGCCTCGACGACGAACGGGCCGGCCACGCGGGTGACCCCGGACACCTCCTCGGGCCGATCCACCAATACCTCCATCGCGGGCGGCTCGTCGTTGGCGATGGACTTCAGCGTGACGTGTGGCACCAGGCCGCCGATCTCCTCGCCCTTGCGATTCTGCTTGCGCTGGTAGACGAAGCCGCCGGCCGGGCCGGACTGTGGAGACTTGAGCTCGTAGTACGGGAAGGTGGCGGTAAGGAGGCGCTGGCGGGCCAAAGCAAGCGGCACCCGCGACGTATCAGCCGTGATCCAACGTCGACCCCATTGCTCAGCGACGTAGGCGGTTGTCCCTGAGCCACAAGTGGGATCGAGAACTAGGTCACCCGGGTCGGTGGTCATCAAGATGCAGCGCTGAACAACCCGTGGCTCCGTCTGAACAACATATAGCTTCCCGAGCGCACTGCCAGTCCCTGTGTCCGCCCAAACGTTCGTAACCGGAAAGGCGGGGAAGTCGTCCAAATAGCGCACGTACGCTATCGAGTTGCCCTGGATCTCGACTCGACCGCGCTCAGTTAGCTTCTGCATGCTCTCGGGCGGTAGCCCCCACCACCTGCGTCCTGGCGTGAACACCCCTGCCCGGCTTTCTCGTAACGCGGCGACCTCGTTGGAGCCCAGTCGTCCCAGCCGGTACACCGTTGCCGCCTTCGGGCAGGCAAGCGCGAACTGTCTCGCTCTTCGCCGTGAGTCTCTACGTTCGCCATGGGCGAAGCACATTCGAGTATGCCGCCGCACCCTCGCCGTCAAGCTCCTTAGCCTTGAAGAGTTGGCGGTACTTGATCGATGACACGCGCTTTGCATACCAGAGGATGAAGTCTGTCTGGCGCGGCAAGAGGGTTGCGCCGAGCCCCGATGACTTGACGAAGGCGATAGCCGAAACAAAGTTTTCGGCGCCGAACACTTCGTCGAGCAACTCACGTACATGGTGCAGGTTCTCGTCGGAAATCTGAACGAAGACACTTCCGGACTCGTGGAGCAGGTCCTTAGCCACCATCATTCGATCCCGGAGGTACGTTAGGTAAGAGTGCAGCCCTAGGTCCCACGTATCCCGATAGGCCTTCACCATCTCCGGCTCACGTGTCATGTCCTCATCACCGCCGTGCTTCACATCGCGCTTGCGCACGAAGGGCTGGAAGTTCGAGCCGAACTTCACCCCATACGGCGGGTCGATGTAGATCATTTGCACCTGCCCGGCCAAGCCCTCGAACTCGAGCAGTGAGTTCATCACCGACAGCGAGTCGCCCAGGATCATCCGGTTCTGCCACGGCCCCTTGTGCTCGTAGGCCTCGAGGTTCTCGCGGATGTCCATGCCGGCGTCCCCGAACAAGTCCAGCGTCTGCCCACGCGCCTTGCGGTGGCGGATGCCGTCGAGGATGGCCTTGGTGGAGTGCCGCTCGTGCACGAACAGCGGCGCCGTCGGCACCTGGATCTGGTGCCGCTCGGCCTTGCCCGCCCAGTTGAGGAATGGCTTGCTGATTTGCTGCAGCATCTGCGCCGCGTCGGCCAGGCTCGTGATCCGCACACCGCCGCCGGCCCACACCTGCGCATCGGCGAACACCGCCTTCTCGCCATCCTTCGCCGCCCGAACCACCAAGCCCAACAGCCACTCGCCCAGGTCGCGTTCGCGCTGCTCGTCCCACGACAGGGCAGGGTCCAGCGAGCTGTCGTAGCGGTAGGTGCGCGGCGGCTTCTTAGTCTGGAACTGGTCCTGCACCCCCACATCGGGCCGCTGCACGGCATCGGTCGGGTGTCTGTACTGCTCGGTGGCGTCCAGGCCCGTGCGCACGGTGCGCGTGGGTGGGGCAGCCTCCGGCTTCCAGCTGCTCGGCGGGGGCTGGAATTGGGCTTCCAGCTCGAGGGCGGCACCGGGTGTCGGCCAAGCCCGGCCGCCGGCTTCGAGCAGTCGCTGGACCAGTTCGTCGCGCTTGCCGTCGGTGGGCCGGTCGAACTGTGCGAGTGCGTCGCGCAACTGAGCCACCGTCAGCGGTTCTATCAATCGCTCGGGCTTGGCCCGCTTCGCACTAGTCAGCGCGTCGGTCATCGCGGCAGGCGAGCGACGATCGGCCTCGAGCTCGAGCTCGATACACAGGTCCTTTAACTGCTCGGCTGTCAGCAGTTCGATCAACACGCGCTTGAGGTTCATCCCCGTCCCTTGGTCTTTGTTTGATTGGCCGCCGATGCGGAACACAGGTTGCAGTAGTCGCACTGGCCGCAGGTCTTGACGCTGGGCTTCACTGGCAGCAGGTTCTCACGCAGTGCTTGGGCAGCGCCCCGCACGTCGCGCTTCACGTCGGCGATGAAGTCGTCATCCACTGAGCGGCGCTTCTGCTTCTGTTCGTCGAGCTCGTAAATCTCCACGTAATCTGCGGGCCGGCCCGTGAGTTCCTGGTAGCCAAGCGCGTAGATGTGGAGCTGGGTCTCGGTGACCGCTTCTGCCTGCGCACGGTCGTTCGACTTGAGGTCGACGATGGTCACCTCCCCCGTGTCGATCTTGCGCACCAGGTCGATGCGGCCGGCCACGGAGACACCGTCGCCCAGCGCGATCTCGATCGCCTTCTCCGAGAACTCGAGGTTCTTGAAGTCCTTGGCGTTCTTGCGGATGTAGGCGTCGATCACGCGCCGCGCGGCACCAGCGCGGCGGCCTCCTCGGGCCGATCCTCTCGCCGCGCAGGACGCGGGCGTGGACCTCGGCCAGGGCGTCGTGCAGAGACTTACCGTAGCCCAGCGCTTCATCCAGCGGCGCGTTGAACCCGTACAGGATGCGCAGTTTGAACTGGTAGGGGCACTCGAAGAAGTACTTCAGGTCCGAGAACGAGAGGGTGACGTTGGCCACCGACGACTTCGGTCGCGGGTCGAGGCCGCTTGCGCTCAGCGTAGTCCCGGCGGCCGGCGCTTGACGTACTTGGAGGCCAGCACTTCGTTGAAGAAGTCCGACGGCGCCCTGGCGATCTGGTTGCCGGCCACCGGCGCCCAGCTCATGTGCAGGAACTTTTGGGCGCGTGTGGCGGCCACGTAGAAGAGCCTGCGCTCGTCCTCGACACCGCCTTTGTAGCGCGCGGCGTTTTCGAACGCAGTGTCCGGGATGAGGTGCCAAGGGGTTCGGCCGCCGCCGCCCTTGGACGGAAAGCGGTTCCGCACGAGCTGGGGGATGAACACCGCCGGCCACTGCAGCCCCTTGGACTGGTGCACCGTCATGATCCGCACGGCGTCGGGGCTGACGAAGGCGTTGTCTTGCCAGCCCTCAGGGTAGGCGCCTTCGGCATGGTGGCGCAGGAAGCCGGCGAACGAGGTGTACTTGTCGACCGGGTTCGAGTGGAAGTGAATGCTCTCGAAGTCCGAGATCGCCTGGCTGAACTTGCCCAGGTTGTAGAAGGTCACTTCGCCGCGGCCGCCAGGCACCGTTTCCTCTCGCAGACCGCAGGCCTCGAGGAAGGCGACGAACTGGCGCTGCAGGTTGTAGACCTTGAACTGGCCGATGGCCGCGTTCTTCATGTCGCGCCGGGCCTTCGATGGCGCGCGACGGCACGGTTCAGCGCGTTCGGCGCGATGCCGAGATCGGCTCGCTCCCAGGCCCCCCAAGCGGCGTTCGTCGGCCTCGTCGGCGAGGAAGTAGAAGAGCTGCCGCGCCGCCTCGGCCTCGTCGGTCTGGAAGAGGTTGTCCATGCCGGTGATGACGTAGGGCACGACTGCTTCGTCCAGCGCCGCCATGATCGCCCCGCCGTCGCGACGCACTGAGCGCAGCAGGACCGCCATGTCGGACCAGGAGATACCACGGCGGCTGTCGCCTTCGCTCACCGCCACGCCTCGCAACGCCACGCAGGTGCGAGCGATGTGCCGCGCCTCGTCCTCGGGGGAGTCGAATGGCAGTGCAGTGATGTCGCCGGGCTCGTACTCGTGCGCCCCGATGGCCTTCATCTCCTTGGGCAGCCTGCGCACGACCTGGCGGATGAAGTCGCGTGCCACCGCCACCACGCCCTCGCTCGAGCGGAAGTTCTCCTCCAGGCGAACTTGAGTGACCGCCGGATAGCGACTCTCGAAACTCAGGATGTTGCGCACGTCGCTGCCGCGCCACTGGTAGATCGTCTGGTCGTCGTCGCCAACCACACAGATGCCGGCCCCGAGGCTGTGCAGTTCATGGACCACTGCTTCCTGAATCGGATTGACATCCTGGTACTCGTCGACGATGACGTGACGGATGCGCGCGGCCAGCCGCTCCCGCAGGCCCGCGTTGCCGGTCAGTTCGGACACCGCCTCCTTCAGGATGCTGGAGTAGTCAAGGTAGCCCTTGTCATGCAGCAGTTGCCGGTAGCCAGGAAGTTGCGCCACGACTGAGTTGCCTTCCAGTCGCTCCGGCGCCACAGGCTGGTCCTCGCGCAGGATGTTCAGCGAGCCGATGAAGTGGCGCGTATCCGTGTACCGCTTCAGCGGCTGACCCGTCAGCGTGGCGCTCTGGGTCAGGCCCGACGCCTTCGAGTGCCGGTCCACGAACAGGGTCTGCTGCACCTCGTTCAGCACGTCGTACTTCATGAACAGGGGCACCTCGGACTTCAGCAGCTCGAGGCAGAAGCCGTGGATCGTGCCGACGTACATCTCAGCCAGGCCGGTGATGTCGCCCAGGGACTCTCGGCAGCGCTTATGGATGCGTTCCTTCAACTCGGCCGCCGCCTTGTCCGTGAACGTGAAGGCGACGATGTTCTCAGGCCTGCAGCCCGCACCCCCATCCGCCGGCGGGCGAAGCAAAGTCACCACTCGCTGTGCAACAACCTCGGTCTTCCCTGATCCTGCACAGGCGATGAGTTGAAGGTTGCCACTGATGTGGTCTATCGCGGCGAGCTGAGCCTCTGTGTAAGTCGATCTATCCATACTCAAGGTGAGGTTACCTGCGCCAGAAGACGCACACGTACGAACCGGCCTATCTCGCGAACGGGCTTGTGCACCACTGCTCCTCACACGGCACGCCGTCGTTGTCGCCGTCCATCTGCGTTCCCGGGCAGTTCTTCAGGAAAAACGTGGCCTCTGCGCACGAGGTCATCTGCGAGCAGTACTGCCTGCCGTCGCATGAGAACCGTGGTGTCTGCGCTGGCGCGGCCTCTGCGGGTGCGGCTTTACCCGCCGGCGCCGGCTGCACAGCTCTCGTCGCGTCGATGCGCTTGTTGTAGTGAACGTAGCCATAGGCGCCAGCGGCAACCAGCAGCACGACGCCAGCGATCCACTGGAATGAACGGCCCTGCGCCCGAGGCGCTGCCGCCTTGCGCGAGGTGTGAGCGTCTCTTCCGATGGCAGTACGCCACACCTTCGCCGCCTGGGGCTTGCCGCCATCGCCCCGGCCGAGTTCGTAGGTCAGCGACTCGCCGGCAGTCGGGCGCGAACCGTCCCGAGGGAAGGCGCTGATGTGGACGAAGATCTCGGCACCGCCGTGGGTGGGCGCGATGAACCCGAATCCTCGGTCATCGTTCCACGTGCGAAGGGTTCCGGTGAGGGGCATGTGCCGGGCTGGCGTGCGAGGTAGACGCGAAGTGATTCTGCACGGCAGCGTGGCCCGGATGGTTGATCTACTCGGGCAAGCAGTGCTCGTGCATGAAGGTGGCGTGCTCGTCTAGAACGGGGGGTCGTCGTCTTCAAACGCCGAGGACAGCGCAGGCTGCTTGACCACGGGCTTGACTGTCGGAGCCACGCTGCGCGGCGCCGGCACACTGCGCTGCGGTGCGGCGGCGACCTCTTCGCCAACCTCGCGCCCGCCCAGCAACTGCATCTCGGTGGCGATGATGTCGGTGGCGTACTTCTCGACGCCGTCCTTGTCGGTGTATTTTCGGGTCTTCAAGCGGCCCTCGATGTAGACCGGCCGGCCCTTTTTCAGGTACTCGCCGGCAATCTCGGCCAGGCGGTCGAAGAGCGTCACTCGGTGCCACTCGGTCTCTTCCTGGCGCTCACCGCTGGTCTTGTCCTTCCAGGATCTGCTGGTGGCCACGGTGATGCTGCAGATGGCGGCGCCGGACGGGGCGTAGCGGACCTCGGGGTCGCGGCCGAGATTGCCGACGAGGATGACCTTATTGACGGATGCCATGGGGGTTTGCTCCTCGGGTGCAGATGGTATTGGTCGCGGCGCGATGCTGGACGCGCGCCGTGCTTCCTTGAGGCTGAGTGTGCATGCACAGTGGTTCACAGAGCGAGCCAGTTGACACCTGGCCTGCGGCTCGATGATCAAGCGGGCTCCGACCGCGCCGGCCGGCGTACCCAGCCCTCCGCCCGTCGTTCAGTCGGCCACCACCTCCACCAGCACGCCGTTGACGAAGGTCTTGTCGTCGATCACCTCGATCACGATCAAGCCGAACTTTCCCGCCCAGACATAGCGCAGCACGCCCTCGGTGGCCAGGGGCAGCAGGGCTTGTGCATCGTCCACCGCGTGGGGATGGATCTCGGGGAAGATGGCTGTGTTCACGGGCTCGGTGATCGCGTTGACGGGGGCTTTCACCGGCGTCAGTTGTGGGTCGGGGCAGGGCAACCGGACTCAGAACCACCCCCAGACACGGCGCAGCCAGCGCGGCAGGCGGTCAGGGGTAGGGCGGTAGTGCTGGCGCATCGTCGGGTGCATGGGACCTCCTGTTTCGGAGGTACTGTACATACATCCAGTAGTTGGTGCAACGGCGTGGGCTTCGACCTCGTGCACCGCACGCTGACGGGCTGGGCTGCGCCGCTGCTGCCCCAGGACGAATGGCGGGACAGGGGGATTGAGTCCAGCTATGGACATTGGTTGAGCAATAGTCTTGTACTGGATAGAATGCCAGCATGCCCGAACTCACCGCCAAGCAGCAACGCTTCCTGGACGAGTACGGGGTCGACGGCAACGGCACCCGCGCAGCGGTGGCTGCCGGCTATGGCCGAGCAGGCGCCTCTGTTGCTGCACACCGGCTGCTAAGGAACCCTAAGGCTAGAGCCGTCATTGAGGCCCGCCAGGGGGTGGATAGCCAGAGGCTCCAGATAAGCCGCCAGGACGTGCTTACGGGCCTTGTAGAGGCCTTCGCGATGGCCAAGGAGAAGCGGGAGCCAGCCGCCATGGTCAGCGCGGCAAGGGAGTTGGGGCGACTGATGGGCTTCTATGAGCCCCAGCGCCACGCCGTGGAGGTGACGGCTGGGGCTGACGCCGAGATGGGCCGGTATGAGCGCATGAGCGACGAGGAGTTGCTCAGGCTGGTGGGCAGTGCCGCTGCCACCAGTTGAAGGGGTGGTGCCGCGGCAGCGGCCACCACCTATATACGGGCCGGTTGCCACCGCTAAGTCGTTGATTTCAAAGGACTTTTTGGTGGCAAAGTGGCAAGGCGCTGCCACCGCTAAGTCGTTGATTTCATTGGAGTTTTCGGTGGCAAGCTGCAATTACTGGGGTTTGCCACTTTGCCGCTTGCCACCGCCGACCGCCGGGGTCGCAGCAGCGGCAGCGCTGTTGCGCGTTGCCGATTCCAAGAACATCTTGCCCGCCTTGGTCAGCGTCAGAGGCGCCTTGCCGTAGCCCTGGGTCAATCCATCCTCCCGCGCCTGCTTCATCAGCTCTCGTGACGCGCGCTGGCCTATGGCGATCTGCTTGCCCCGACCGCAGTAACGGGTCTCGACCTCCTTTGCCGTGAGCGGCTGCGCTGATGTTGCGATGGCCTGCAACAGTTGCACCATTGCCTGGTTCACGGCTGGCGGCGCCGGGTTGAGCGTGACGGCTAGCAGGTAGCCATCCATCTCGCGGCGCAAGTACACGTTGGGCTTCGGCGCGGTGTAGTTCGTCTTTACCAGCGCTGCCTCGACGTAGTAGCCCGGCCTGGTGGCCTGTGCATCCTTGAAGGCCGGGTGCTTCCCAGTGACGGAGGTCAGGACCATCTGCCAGCGCACACCATCGGTCAGCGACGATGCGCCGCGTGAGTTGTCCTGGGTCGGGCCACCCCTCGATGCCCCCTTGCCAGCGTGGTGAGCTACCAGCACGGTGGCACCCGTCAGCGTGCGCAGGTACTCAAGGACCTCGACGAAGCGGGTCCCGTGGTCGTTGGAGTTCTCGTCGCCGCCCCGAAAGCGCGATGCCGGGTCCAGGATGATCAGCTTAATGTCCTCAAGTTGCTTGACCGTCAGCGCTAGGCGCGCGGCGATGCTCGTCCGTACCAGTTCGCGTCCAGTGCCAGCCAGCCTCGTCATGAGCATGTCTTCACCGGTGACGGAGCGGACGAACATGCGGCTGTTCAGCTTCGCGGTGTGCTCGGTGCTCATGCCGGTGCCGATTTGCATGTGGATGCGGTGAACACGGCGGTGGATCTCCTCGACCGAGTCTTCCGCGCAGAGCATCAGCACCGAGCCCTCCTCGTCCACGCGCCAGTGGCCACACAGCGGAATGCCGGTGGTGACCGAGTAGCAGAGCTGCATCAGTAGCTGCGACTTGCCGACGCCGCCGGGCGACACCAGCGTGGCCGTGATGCCCAGCGGCAGGAAGTCGCCCAGGACCCAGCGCTGCCGCTGCGGTGGTGTGGTCAGAAAACTGCCGATGCTGGCGTCGACGATGGCGAAGAGTGGCGTTGGCGGACCCGAATCCTCCAGCAGCGCAGCCAGCATGCTCGCGCGCGCCGGGTGGTTGCGCGAGTCCGTCTGCGCCAAACTCGCGCAGGTGTCGATGACCTTGCTCTCTTCAAGCGGCGGAGTGTTGTTTCGGTTCCAGCCGAGGCAGGTCTGCGTCACTTCTTCGGGCGTCAGACCGCTCGCTATCAGGCGCCCGGCCATGGAGACCAGCGCACGCGTGCGGCTGCCGTCACCCTGAGGGGACATCCAGCCACCAGCGACGACTGGCGGCTGCTTCCTGATTGCGCCTGACCGTCGCTTGATTGACGACGACGGTGGTGACGTTTTCAGCGCGAGGCCAGCTTCCAAGGCGGCCCACCTGTCGGACTGCGGGTCCTGAACGGCGGCGGTCATGGCGATCACAGTCCTGCGCGGACGCGCATGATGTGGCTGAGGAAAGGCTCCCCCTTCCAGTGCACAAAGCCTGGCAGCCGCATAACGCGCCCGAGGTTGCACACCGTCGTGTCGCCCCCGAATCTCGCCGCCAGTGCCAACTGCCTCGACTTGAACTCGTCGAGTGGCCCGCCTTTAGTGCGCCAGTGTCCGTGGTACTTGCCGGGGCTAGTCTCCACGATGATGTCGGGCTGCTCGGGGGAGTTCAGCAGCAGCGATCCGTCGCCATCGTCGATGTCGACGAAGTAGCCTCGCAGCCGGAACACCTCGTCGTCTTTGCGGCCGGTCGCGGCGTTGATCTGGACCCAGATGGCATGGTGCTGCGCGTTGAGGCCGACCAGGCGGGTCCAGACCTGATCGAGGGTGCCGCGCAGAATATTGGGACGGCCACGCCCGGGTGGTCGGGGCTCTAACTGAGTCTGAAACCAGAAGTCGCCGCCGGGCTCGATCAGGTTTAGGAAGCGCTCTGCCTCAGCGCGGTTGGGGGTGATCTTCGTGGACATCACGCCACCCCCAGGATGCGGCGCAACTTGGCGACCGGCCACGCCAAGCGGCCATTCACGCGGATGGGGCGGATCGGGCCGTTCTCCTTGCAGGCCCAGATGCGAAGGGTCTGGTCTGCGCGGTTGAGGTGTGCCGCCGCCTCAGCAGTCGGCAGGACTGAACGGGTCTCTTGGTCCAGAGGGACCGGTTGAAACGTCTTAGAAGTCATATCGAAACTCTCGGGTCTGTTGAACATGACCCATCGTCTCGGTGCGACTCTCCTCCTCCGCAACCGTACCCCGTACCCCCAGTTTGGGGTATACCCCGGCGAGGCGCCGTCCAGCGGCGATCAGTTGATGGCGCCGCTCGCCCGCAGGCGCTCCCATGCCTTATCGAAAACCGTTGCGCCTGCGAACAGGCCAGTAGAGCCGCTCAGGGTCTTCTTGACGAGAGCCTTCACGCCCGGTTTTCCGGGAGCCGCTATTGGCAGCACGAGCGGGTCGTGCCCTTGCCGGGCCAGTTCTGCCAAGATCGCAGCTTCCTGCGCAGCGTGCCGCGAGACGGGTGCCCTCGTACTGGCACCCGATTGACTCGGCATAGGCACATCGAGGCCGACCACAACCGTGTTCCAGCCCTTCTCGCGTAGCCAGTCGAAGAGGCGCGCATTCCTCTTGACGCGGGTGCTCACCTTGGGGCCAGCGCCACCGAGCAGATCGGTAACTTCGACCGTGCCTGCGTGTACGGCAGCGACGAGCATCTCAATCTCATGGCTCAAATCCGAATTCGCCCAGTCAGGCAGTTCGTCCTCGAGTCTCGGATCGATGCCGTGCCGCATCCAGGCGATGTCGCCGATGGTCAACGAATCGAACTGACGCCAATACTCGTAGCGCACGCTGAAGTCCCTTGGTGCAACCGGTGTTGTTTCGCCTTGCATGGGATTGCTCTCGAATTTGCTGTGGCGCTGCCTGCACCAGCAACGCTACGGTGAGGTGCCGATCGCCTTGTGTGTGGATCGGGACTGTCGAGGCAGGGCCGTTGGCCTTGTCAGGTGACCGCTCGAACCTTGGCCTGGCTCGGCGCAGCAACGACCTCGATGCCTGCCTGCTCCAGTATCCACGTCTCGATGTGCTCATGGTGCACGCGCAGCAGGTCCAGCGGGCGCACGGTGTAGTGCTTTTCGGCGGTGGCGCTTGGCTTGTGGCCCATGATCTGCGCCACAACGCCCGCTGGCACTTCGAGCCACTCGGTCAGGACGTGGGGCGAGCGGTTCGGCACCTGCGGCATCAGCCAAACACCGGCGGGCACGTGGCATCTATGCCGACGTGACCAGTTGGAGCGCCTTCTTCGGCGATGCGGCAGGTTCAAACGCGATGCCGGCCTTGTCGAGGATGAAGCGCTCTATCTGCGCAAGGTACGGGCGCAGGGCGTCAATGGAACGGGGCCGATAGCCTTCGGCGATGGCGCTCGGCTTGTGGCCCATGACTTGAGCGATGGCGCCAGCGGGGGCGCCCGCAGCCTCACCCTGCAGCGAGAAGGTGCGGCGCAGCCCGTGAATCGAAACGTGGGGGATGCCAGCATCGGCCAGCACAGCGGCATGCGGCGCGCTGGGTTCGGCGATGTGCCCGGATGCGCTGGCCTTCACCCAAAGTCGCGGCGCGCCCTTCTTCCCTGTCGACAGCCGCACGCTGGCGAACACCCATTCGTTGTGCCGGGGCAGGGTGCCGAGTAGCTGCGTCATGTAGGGCGTGAGCGGGATAACGCGTGTCGCGTCCACCTTGTCGGCGATGGTCAGCTTCTGCCACTGGAAATCCACATCAGCCCAGCGCAGGGCGGCCATTTCCTCGCGGCGGGCGCCGGTCAGCACCAGGGCCTGAAGGTAGGCACGGGCGACGCGGCTCGATATCTTGTCGGTGCCAGCGAACCACGCGGGCAGTTGGTCAGTATCCAGGGCGTCGCGGCGCTTGTTCACCCCGGGCAGCACGTCGCCGAGTTCGCTGGCGCGGGCAGCATCCTTTTGCACCAGGGCGCGGAGGTCCTTCTTAGTGGCACACCAGCCCAGGAACCCGGAGAACATCGCCACGGCTCGCGCGGCCTGAATCGGCGCCGTCTTGGCTTCCTTCGCGTACCACTCGCGGATGGTGTCTTGGTCTATCGACGCCAGCGGCAGCGGCATCAAGGCGGCCAGGTGCCCTGGCTTCGTCTTGCCCTTGCCGCGCTTCTTCGGCTCGCCACCCAGTGACGCGGACTTCTTCAGGTCGGCCAGGTAGCGCGGCTTCCACGCGGCTTTGCGCTTCGGCTTGCCTTCAGCCAGATAGCGGGGCCACACCGCGGCCACGGTCACGGCGCGAGCGGCGTCGGCGGCAGCGCGTTTGGTGGCTTGGGCCTCAGCTTCGGCCTTTTCCTGCGCGGCTTGCTCGGCCTGCAGGCGGTCGAGGTCGCGCGGGTCTAGCTTGTCAGTCTTGACAGTCCTAGCGAGGTCGCGGGCTTTCCTCTTCGCTTCTTCAATCGTGATGAGCGGGAACCGGCCCAGCGTGCGGCTTATGGCGCGGCCGTTCAACTTCGCCTCATACACAAACGCCTTCGCGCCGTTTGCCGTCACTCGCACGCGCAGGCCAGTCACGTCCTTGTCTCTCAGGAACGCCTTCGGCACGCCGGGCGGGCAGGTAAGTCGTGCAATCAGCCCCTCACTCAGTTCGTGAGTCACGCCCAGGTCGATAGGCGCGTCCTTCTTCGGTCTTGCCATTCTGGCCCCCGGCCGGTTCGTCATACCTGCGCCATACCTGCGCAAGTGCTCAGTTTTGGCGAATCTGAATCAACGTCAAATCTGCGGACTCTGCGGCAAACGTGAACGTAAGTTGTTGATTTGCATTGAATACATGGCGAGTCTATCAACAGCGATGAACGGGCGCAAACACTGCTTCTGGTGCATTCGTAATGCGAAGGTCACCAGTTCGACTCCGGTCACCGGCACCATAAACACCAAATAAATCAAGCACTTAGGCCACCCGAGATGGTGGCCTTTTTTGTTTTCTGCGGTCGTTGGAGACGGTATGGGGAATGGCGGTAGCCCTCCCGGCGCCACACCCCAGACTCAACAAAGCCCGCACGCGGCGGGCTCTGCAGTAGCTGACGGTGGCCTTCTACGAGCTGGCGACCCCCGTGGTCCAGCCTCAGGGGTTCACTCCAGGCGCGGACCGAAAACTGACCCATTCCTGAAAGTTGTGCCGACCCGAAACTGAGCCAGGTGGAGAACCTGCCCTGCCGTCCTCTTGTAGCAGCAGGGAAATGGAGTGATCACCATGGACATGATCTGCAGCATCCTGCGACTGCATAGCCGGGGCAAGAAGAGCGAGCGCGAGATTGCGCGCATGACGGGGTTGTCCCGGAGCACGGTGGCCAAGTGGCCCATGGCGCGGTGGCCCATGTGGGCCGCCTGGGCGCGGAGTTGGAGCAGTCCTTCGCCTGAGGGCGGGGGCCCTTGGGCGCCGGGTCGCCTGTACGGTGCCGGCGCCGGAGGATGGGGCCGCTTGCAGTGGCGGCCCAAGGGCAGGCGCCCGGGGCCAGCCCCTGCCATTGACCTCGGACAACGCGGCCGCCGCGCGGCTGAGGATGATGGCTTCACCACGCTGCGGACTCCCCAACCCGATGACAACGACAAGGCCGCAGACGCCCCCGCCGCTGAACGCGGCGCCAGTCCCATCCCGTGCGCTGCACTGGGACATCGACATCCCGCTGCTCACCAACGTGTACATGCTGCGCGCGATGTTGACGGTCACGCTGGGTTCGGCCGCGCTGGTGGCCGCGCTGGTGTCACTGATGCTGGCGGTGCAGGGTGATGGGTCGCTGATCCCGCCCATGCTGGGCCTGTTCGCGGCAGCCGGCCTGGGCTTTCTGCTGCTTGCGTTGCTGGTCATGGGCCTGGTGTTCGGCAACCGGCTGCGGGCGCGTTTCAGTGTGGATGACCAGGGCGTGAGCTTCCAGACCCGCGACCGTGTGGCAAAGGCCAGCAACCGCGCTGCCTTGGCGTTGGGCCTGGTGCTGGGCCGGCCTGGCGCTGCTGGCAGCGGCCTGCTGGCGATGACCCAGGAGCAGCAGACCTTGCGCTGGGCCGGCGGCTTCCGCGCCGAGTTCGATGCGGCGCACCACAGCATCGCCCTGCGCAACCGCTGGCGCACGCTGCTGCGCGTGTATTGCACGCCCGACAACCACGCCGCCGTCTGCGCACGCGTCCGCGAGCAGATGGCGCGGCATCACACCGCCGAGCGCGCCCGAGGCCGCTCGCCGGTGGCCGGCTACCTGGGGCGCACGGCGCTGGCAGTACTGGCCTGCGTGCCGATGTTCCTGCTGGCGCCGGTGTTTGGCTACGGCCTGTTGCTGCCATTGCTGCTGATGTGCTTCGCCATCGCCACCGTGTGGTTCGTCAGGCACCTGGCCTGGGTGGTGCTGGGTTGCAGCGCCACCCTGGCCGTGAACACACTGATGGCCGGCATGGTGGTGCGTGAATCGGCGTTCTCGCGCGGCACCCACTTCCGCCGCTACGAAGTGCTCTCAGGCGACGACTGGGCCCTGAGCGTGCTAGCCTCGCTGGGCCTGGTCTACCTGGCCTGGCACGCAGTGCAGACCCTGCGCAAGCGTAGCGTGCCAGCGCTGGAGGCCGACCTGCAGGATGCAGAAGGGCCATGAACCGAGCCGACCGCGGCGCAAGATTTGCGCCGCGATGGCGGGTGATCAAGCCACGATCAGCCCGGCAGCGCTGGCGGCCTTCCAGTCGTCCAGCGCCGGGTTCCACACCGGCGTGTCCGCAGGCAACTCACCGCGCGCCAGCCGCACTCGCAACTCGGCCTCGGGCACGGGCCCCAGGGCTTGCCCGTTGACGGCGTAGTGCCAGCTTGGGGTGGAGGGCGGCAATGGCGGCGGCACTGCCGGTGCCGCCGCCACTGGACGGGCCGGGGCGTGCTGCGCTGGCTTCATGACCACCGTGAAGGCCGGGTCCTCGGGCTCGACGGCATGCGCCGGTGTGCGCGTGATACCCAGCCGGTCTTCCAGCTCACCGAGGAAGTCCCAGAACCCGTCTTCCCCGGGGATCAGCGTGCTCACGTCCTTGAGCAACGCGTAGGCCTTTTGCAGTTCACCATCTCGGGCGCAGATGCGGGCCAGGATCAACCACAGTACCGGCAGGATCTGGTCCTTCGGCGTGCGGGCGATCACCGTCTCGATCTCGCGCCGGGCCTCGACGTTGCGGCCCAGGCAGTGCAGCGCCAGCGCGGCATGGCTGCGCAGTGACACGCTCTCGGGCACCGCGTCCAGCCCCATCTCGTAGAGCTGCAAGGCCTGTTCGTGAAAGCCCCGCGCGGCAGCGGCCAGGCCCGACAGGTAGGCCAGCATCGCGAGCAGTTGCCGGTAGTCGCCCTCCAGCGCTGGGTTGTCGTCGAGGAAGCTGCGCAGCTCCACCAGCATGGCCGCGATGTCGACCCGGCCGCCTGGCGCAAACACCACCTGCTGACGGCCCCGCCGCACGGGGATGGGATGGGGCGGCAGCTTCAACTCGCGTCGCATCTCGGGCTTGAGCTCGAAGAAGACGAATTCACTCATGGTGTTTCTCCGGCCTTGGGTGGACGCACGATCAGCGCGGCCTCAGCTTCTGCATCGATTCGAGCAGGCCGGCGGAGCGCTGTGTCACCGCCTCGACGGTCGTGCCTCGGCGGCGCAGGGCTTCGGCCACCCTCGCCGGCGACCAGCCGCTGGCCTGCGCCTGCTTCATGGTGGCCATGTGCTGGAGCAGGTCCTGCGGCACCGCCACCTGCACGCCCTGCGCCCGCAACGCCTCGACGCGGCCCAGCACCTGGCGGTCGAACTGCTTGGTGGCCTGGCGCATACCTTCGCCCAGCGCGGTCTCGGCCTCCTTGAACTGGCCCTTGGCGGCCAGATCGTGGGCTTGCTTGTACAGGTGCTCCGACTTGTACTGTGCGGCCTTGGCCACCTGCTCGGCATCGGAGAACGCGGCGCCGGGCTGGCTGATCGCCACCTGCAGGTCCTTCTGCCCGCGGCCATAGGCCTCGGCATGCAGTCGGTCGGTGGCCACCTGGTCCATCTTGTCGGCGAACTGCTTGGGTGTCAGGTCGCCACCGTGCACCTTGCCTCCAGCCGTCTTGTAGAAGGCACGGTTGTAGGTCTTGCTCAGCCCACCGGACGGCAGATCGGTGAGCACGCCGTGTTCGCCCGCGCGGATGAACTGGCCCGGATGCGCCGGGTCCGCCACCAGTTGATCGCCAAAGCGGCGCACGCGCACCGTCACGTCGCGGTCGGCACCCACCTTCTCGACCGGCTTGATGAACTCCACCTCGCCCCGTGCATTGACTCGCGTGGTGGCCACCGGGTTGGTCGGCTTGACGACCACGATGTCGGGCCGACCGGTGAGCTCGTTGTAGTAGATGCCCGAGCCGGGAGGCTGCTCGCGCAGCCGCCTGAAGTCGATTCCGTTCTGCCGGCAGACGACCCGCACCACCCGCTCGTCGGTCTCCTTGTAGATCGCCCCCATCTCACCGTTGAAGGCCTTCTTCAAATCGTTGGGACGCGAGCCCTTGTTGATGTCCCACAGCGCTTGTTTGTCGCCCTGCACCTCGAGCGTGGCCTTGCGTAGCCGCGCTTCGGCAGCGGCCTGCATGGCGGCATCGCCGGTCTTGGCGGCCTCGCGGGCTGCACGCCGAGCCTGGTCGAACTCATCCACCTTGATCTTGCCGAGCGCCTGCGCCTCTTCCCAGGCCGCGTGGCGCAGTTTGTCCACGCCGCTCAAGGAATCACCGAGCTTGTCGGCCACCTTGGCGGCGTCGACCACCGCGTCGGCCGTCCGCGCGCCCTGGGTGACCAGGCCGGCGCCTCCGATGGCCACCGCCGCGTCGGCGATGCCCACCAGCACGCGGCCGATGCGCTCGGTGACCGGCACGTTCGGATCCATGGCCTTTTCCCAGTTGTCCACGCCGGCGATGGCCTTGAGCGTGTCCACCGGGTGCGTGGCGATGTGCACGCCCACCTGGGCCGCGGTGCCGGCCACCTCGCCATAGAAGCCGCCCACCTTGCGTGCCGACTGCAACGGGCTGCCCACCAGATCGGCCGCGGTCTGGATCACGGCCTGGCCCAGGTCGCGCCAGTTGCGGGTGTCTTCGAGAGCGTCTGCCGCGGCACCCACTGTTTCGCCAATGGTCCGCAGGCCCGCCTTGGCCGCATCCTTCAGCTGCCCCGGGATGGCATCCACGTCACTGACTACGCCGCCCCAGAAGCCTTCTTTCACCTCGTTCCAATAGTCGCGATCGGCGGCCTGCTGGGCCTTGAGCAATTCATCCATGCGCGCCCGGGCGGTCGCCAGCGCAGCCTGGCGATCACGTTCCTGGGCGATGCGCAACGCTTCGACGAAGCCATCGCCCACCGGTATCACCTCGCGCGCGCGGGCCACGTACGCCGTGTCGCCACCGGCGGCGGCGATCTGGCCGGCCACTTCCTTCTCGCGGATCTGCAGATCGCGGATCTGGCGGTCGTGCTCGGTGGCATCGAAGCCACCCTGCCGCGCGCCTGCCGCGTTGGCCGCGATGAACGCCTGGCTTTCGCGGATCTGCTTCAGGTCTTCCTGCCGCTGGCGCAGCCACTCGGCCCTGGCCGACGCGTCCGCCTCGGCTTGTGCAGCGCCAGGGTTGGCGTCGGCAGCAGGCGTCGATTCCGCAGGTGGGTTGGCCATTGGTTGTTCGGGCACCGTCTCGGTTGCCGCCACGTTGCGGCCTTTGGCGGGCACCGGGCTGCCGAACAAGCCCGAGAGCAAGCCCCCGAGCACAGCGATGGCACCCGGCGCCAGCACGCCGACGATGCCCTGCAACGGCGTCGCCGGGCCCGGTACGTAGCCGATGCGGCCCAGACCGGGCAGAGGCAATGGCCAGCCATCGGGCAGCTGGATGACCGACTCGCCAGGGGCGCTCGTGGCGGCCTTGGGCGACTCGGTTGCCGCTGCCGGCGGCACGGTGGCGCTCTCGGGCGAAGGCGGGGCAGGCTGCTGCGCAGTGGCCGCAGCCGCCCCAGGCAGATTCGCGGCCGCTCGGTGCATGGCGTCGGCGATGCGCGCCACACTCCCGGCGTGCGGCCCAGCCTCTTGATAGCCCCGGAACTCGACGGAGACTCTCAGGCCACCTTCCAGCCAGGTCCAGCGCAGCGTATTGGCGCGATTGGAGTACACCGTCTGCAACACGTCCCGGCCGTCCCAGCGCTGGAACACGCTGTCGGTGTCGGAGCGCTCGGCCAGCTGCCGCCGCCACAAGGGCATGTCGTAGTCGATGCTGACAACGAACAGGTTGCCTTCGTCCAGATGGGTCCAGCGGCACGTATTGCAGGTGCGGTTGGCGTTGGCGTCCGGGGTGCCGGGCATTGCGGCCAAGGCGGCGTCCAACAGGGGCGCCAAGGGAGAGGGTCGGGCCGGCGTGGCGCCAGCGGGCGCGTTGCCGATCTGCACCGGTGCCGCCTCGTCGAAGGGGCCCCGCTGGGCCAGGGCGGCCGAGGTCAGCAAGCCGATCACACCCGCCAGCAGGCCGGGCCAAAGCAATGTTTTCAGCCGAGTGGTGTACAGGCTCATGTGATCAGCACCGCGAGCAGGCCACTCAGCACCATCCAGGCCAGCGAACTGAGCAGTGACCACACCATCGGCAGCAGACCGCCCATGAAACGACCCCCGCCGATCTTGCTCATCTCGGCGCCGGTGGCCGCGCCGGCTGCCATCAAGCCCGCTGTGGCGAAGGCCTGGCCCGTGTCCCAGCGCAGCCAGAGCCAGGCCACGCCAGCCAACGCGGCGAACGGCACCAGCAGCAGGTGTCCGCGCGCCACGGCGCCGCCCACGGCGCGCCAACCATGCTCGCGCCGGCTGGTCGGATTGAACACGGCCAGCAGCAGCATCAGGGCGAGCAGGCCGATCAGGCCTGTGGCCGAACCGAAGACCGCCAAGGGCGGGCCGCCACACACGGCGCCCAGCGCCGCCAGGCAGGCTAGGACCACGACGAATTGGCCCAGGCCGTGCGAACGAGCCGCACCGGCGGCGATAGGCTTGAGGCTCACACCAGGCTCCCCAGGCGCATCCAGGCCAGGAGCACGACCAATCCGCAGGCCGTGGCCAGCACGGCGGCCACGGCACTGCGGCCACCGGACAGGTCCTTCAGCGCGGCGACCATCGGCCCCAGTGCCCACAGCACGCCCGTTACGCCGAATGCCACGGCAGTGTTCCAGCCCAGCAGAAGGTTGAACGCCAGGCCCATCGCGGCATAGACCAGCGTTGGGCTGTAGGCTAGGCCGAACGCGCGTAGCGCCTCGCCCACTGGCGCCTTGCCGCCCACCAGCTTGCAGCCCAGCCAGCCGACCAGTGCGGTGATGGCGACGCCCACAGTGCCCAGCACCAGCCCGGCCGCAGCCAGCACGCCCACAGTCTCAAGGTTGATCTGGCCCGAGCGCGCCCTATCCAACCCGGTTTGCAGGAAGAACATCGCAAACGCGAAGCCCGAGACGCTCAACGCCGCCAGCCAACCCGTGTCCTCCAGCCGCGCCTTCAACAACCCGCCCGGGTTGACCATGATGCCCAACACCGTGCGCAACAGACCCACTCTCTTGGCGGGTGGCGGGGGACGGCTCATAGGTGGCTTCAGTGGGCGATCAGGCTGGATGAGACCGCCATCGCGCTAGACGACTTTGCTGCGCAAGATAGGCCGGTGGAGACCCAGCGTCCAGTGCTCAAAGCGCCTAAGCTTGACCCTGGACAAGAGGGGCATAGGGACTTCAAACGCCCCATGAAAGCGGCCGGGCCCGGCACGAGTTGTGGACTTCTGCCAAATCACTCGTATTGCGGACCGGGGCAGGTCAGTGGGACGGCTACGCGGTTTGTGCCGAAGCCAGCGCGCTGGAAGTGCCCTTCGACGTTGCTGGTGAAGACCCCGCACCCGTTCGCCATGCGCTCACCCCAGCGGCGCAGGATGCCGAAGTCGGCTTGCGGCATGGTCTCGCGGTATTGGTTCCGCCGGAGCGAGTAGCTGGGTTCCGGCCGTGGCCTGCGTGGCCCCATGCCGATCCTCTTCCTCGTACTGGCGCAGATCACGAAGCTCAGCGCCCCGCCGACCGCGAGCTGGGGCCTGATGCGGCGCTGTGACCGATGCGCCCCCTCCATTCAGCCCTGGGGATTGAACTCGATACCGGTGGATGCCAGCCCGACAAGCTCGACGCTGGCGGCATTCAGTGGGACCAGGCTCGCGAATTCGCCTAGGCTAGCCTGCGTAAAGGCACCGCTGCCGATCAAGCCCGCGAATTCGCTGAGTTCACCCGCCGAGGGCAGCACGCCCACGACGTTGCGGTAGACGTGGTTCACGAAGGCCTCGTTGGACCGTCCGCCGGCGAGTTGCGCGAACAGATCCGTGCCCACCGCCAACTGCACTACCTCCGAATAACTCGTGCCGCCGTCGAAGAGCTGCAGACCGATGCCGACGAAGTCGCGATTGGCAAGAAAGGTCGGTCCGAAGAGCGCCCGAATGATCTGCGCAACCGAGCCGGCATGTTCGCTCAGGTCCAGTGCCAGGCTGCGGTCGGCGAAACTCAGCCGCTCCACGGCCACGAGGTCGTCCCGGCCCTCCGCAGTGCTGCGCACGCTCCAGCCGAAGGGCGTGGTGGCCAGGGTATAGGCGCTGCGTGCGCCGGAGAACGCGGCGGTGTCGATGCCAGCGCCGCCATCGATCAGGTCGTCGTTGGCGCCGCCGGTGATGCGGTCGTTGCCGGCATAGCCGGCGTAGGCATCGCCGAAGCTGCGTCCGGCCAGCAGGTCATTGCCCTCGCTGCCTTCGATCAGGCTGGCCACGCTTTGCACCGTCAGTGTCACGGCGTAGACGTTGGAGCCACCCATGCCATCGCTGATCGCGAAAGAGAATGTGTCGGAGCCGGCAAAGCCCGGCTTGGCGCGGTAGGTGAAGGCGCCACTGGTACTGAGGGTGACGTCGCCGTTGCGCGTGTCGGAGGCGATGCTGAAGGTGATGGCATCGCCGTCCACGTCACGGGCAGCTGGCAACTGGCCACGAAACTGGTAGGTCCCGGGTACAAGCACGCTCAGCGGGCTGGCCTGCGGGGCGCCGTCGTTGACCGGCAGCACGTCGATGTAGGCCATGTAGCGGTTGCTGCCGCTGCTGCTGCTGATCTCGTAGGCGATCGCGTCGCCACCCCAGTAGTCGCGCGCCGGCGTGTAGTTCAGCCGGCCATCGCTGCTGACCGTGGCGCTGCCGTGCTGTGGCGTGCCAAGCAGGCGGAACGTGACGCCGGCGCGTGGCCCGTCACCGGGGTCGGGCAAGCTTGCAGCCAGCGCGCCGTCCTCGTCGACGCTGTAGCTGCTGTCGGCCGAAAGCGGGCCCGTGGCGAGCGTGACGCTCTGGTCGCTGAACACGAGTCGCTCGATGCCCAGCAGCGTGTCAAAGCCGCCGATCCCGTCGCGTGCACGCACGAAGACCTTGCCGAAGCCGGTGGAGACCTCGTAGGCGCTGCGTGCCCCCTCGAACACCGCGCTGTCGATGCCTTCGCCGCCTTCGATCCAGTCGTTGCCGGAGCCGCCGGTCAAGCGGTTGTCGAGCGAGTTGCCCAGCAGCACGTCGTCGGCCGGCGTACCGATGGCGTGCTCGATGATCGATGTGGCTACCAACCCGAGGTTGTCCACGCCGTAGAAGCCCTGCGCCGTGACGCCGACGCTGGACAGTGCGCCGCTGCGCAAATCCAGCCGGGCACCTGTGGCCAACGCGGAGGCGTTGATCGTGTCGCTGCCGCCGTCGTCGATGATCACCGTCTCGGCGATGCCTTGCGCACCGGCCAGCCGATGCTCGGTGTCGCCGCCGGCCAGCGTGCGCGTGCCGTAAAGGTGGCGCAACGCAAGCACGTCCAGTGAGCCCCAGTCGGCGCGCCACAGGCCGTCGGGCGAGGGCGTCTGCGACATTACGCTGAGCACCTGACGGTCGTCTTCCTGCCGCAGCTGCACGCCCCAGTTCTCGCCAGGATCGACGTTGCGAGGGTGGCGCAGGCCCAGCGCATGGCCGATCTCGTGCAGCAGCGCCTGGTAGCCTTCGGAGCCGACGGCGATGCCGAGCATCGAGTCAACGTCCATCCACACGTCGCCGGCGTTATCGCCCGCGCCGCTCTGGTTGGGCAACCAGCTCACGCCCTTGGTCGCCGCCTGCTGGCTGACGCCGAAGCGCAGCTGGCCGACGCTGGTGCCGCTTTCGCTGACCTCGGCGAAGCTCAGATTCGTGAACTGCGCGGTGCGGGCCAGGATGTCGCGCACGAGCTGCTGCTCGGAGGCGTTGAAGGCGCGGAAGCCGGGCGCCCCAGGACCGCTGGCGGGTGTGGCCGTTACGAAGCTGTAGCTCACGGTCACCGCACTGCCCGGCGCCGCAGCAGCGTTCCAACGCAGGCCACCGCCGGCGGCGATCGCCTGCTCGGCCATGCTTTGCGGGGTGATGAAGTCCGCCAGCCGGTAGCCCGTGTCGGGGCCGCCAAGTGTGATCAGGTTGAAGTACTCCATGTTGGTCACGGAGTACGTGATCTGCGGGTAGTGCTTGACCGAGATCGTCGCGCTCAAGCCATCCACCGCGACGCTGATGTTCAGCTCGTCCAGCCGCGCCGGCCGCCAAGTGCCGCTGCCAGTGGCGTCGGCCGGAATCTCGCGTACGTCAAAGCCGTCGTAGCCCGCTCCGCCGTCCAGCGTGTCGCGGCCACCGTTGGGGTGGAAGAAGTTGTCGTTGCCGTCGCCAATGAAGCGGTCGCTCGCGCCGCTGCCGTGCACGCGTCGCACGCCAGTCAGCGTGTCGCGCGTGCCCCAGCCGTCGTCGACCCAGCCTTCGATCAGGTTGGCGACGATGCCGGCCGGCGAATTCCAATAGGCCACGCCGAGTTCGCGCCAAGGCGCATTGGGGTCGACAATGAGTTCGATGCGGTCGTTGCCAGGCCCGCCGATGCCCGTGCCCTGGTACATCCGGATCGTGTCGTTGCCTTCGAGCCCGAAGACGTTGTTCCAGAGGTCTCTTTGTGCCTCGGGCTGGATGTACTCATCGTCACCTTGGGTCAGGTTGATGTCGGCCATGGGGGCGCTCGCTCGAGGGGTGCAGCCGCGTCAGGTGCGCAGCAGCGGGATCGTCTTCTGCGGGAAGTTCACGAGCCATGGGAAGGCATCGTGCAGCTGCGACGGGTCCAGACCCATCCACTGCATCAGCGTGGCGCCTAGCTGGTCGCTGGCCAGGGTCGGCACATGGCGACCATTCTTCATGGCGTCGCTGTCATCGGGCCCACCCAGCACCGGGCTCGGGAATTGGCCGATCACCTGGGCTCCGGCCACAGGCCCGCCCAGAGCCCACCAATGATTGCCCCAGGCGTGTTCGCTGCCGCCCCCGGAACCCGGGCGCACGGTGCGCCCGAACTCGGTCATCACCAAGGTGACCACGTTCATGTCCATACCGCTGGCCTTGTTGCTGTCGTCGAAGCCCTTCAAGGCCTTGGCCAGTATGTCCAGCTGGGCATCCTGGGTGTTGGCGTCGCTGCCGCGCTGGTTGGTGTGCGTGTCGAAGCCACCCCAATGCACCAGGAAAACCTGGCGCTTCAAGCCTTGCGCCTTGAAGTACGGCAACACCGAGGCCAGGCCGCGCAGCTGCTGGGCCAAGCGGTCCGTGGAGCCGAAGTCACCCACCGGCGTGACGGCATGCGCCAGCGCCTCGGTGAACAGCACGGTGTCGGTGATCGCCAGGCCGTAGGTGCGGGCGTACTCGGCCTCGTAGGCGTTGGCAAACTGCCATTGCGCCATGCGCATCAGCGCCTGCGTGCCGGCTTCCTGGGGCCTGCGCAGGTCGCCGATGCCCCACCAGCTGGCGCCGTCGACCGACAGGTTGCTCACCGGCGAACGCTTGCCAAGCACCAGCGTGCGATTCGTGTCGAAGGTAACGGCGGCAGCACGGTTGCGCAGACGCGAGGGCAGCAACTCGAGCGCCCGGCCGGCCCAGCCGCTGGTGTCGTCGGTGACCGTCCAGCCCTGCGCGATCGCGGTCTGGTCGCTGTGCGACAACAGAAACGGGGGCACGTCGACCGCGTTGTCGAGCACCTGGCGTGCGGTGGCAGGCATCACCAAGGGGCCGACATTGGCGACGAACGCCAGGCGCTGCTGCGCATACAAGGCAGCCATTGGCGCCAACGCCGGGTGCAGGCCGAACGTATGGCCGGCGGTGCTGCCAGGCAGCGGCACCAGGCTCGTGCGCGGCAGCGCCAGGTTCTGCCGCGCGGCCTGGTAGTCGCCGTACATGCCATCGGTGGGTACAAGGGTGTTGTGACCGTCGTTGCCGCCGTTGAGGTAGACGACCACCAGCGCGCGGTAGTCCTCGCCGGAGGCTTCGATGCCGCCTGGCCAGGTTCCCAGCAGGCCAGCCGCACCGAGGCCGCCCGCGGCACCCACAAGGCTGCGGCGGCGGATCACTTGATCACCCCGTAATAGGGCGTCAGCGTTGCGAAGTTCAGCATGCGCATCGCCCCTTCCAGTGGCTCGTTCTTGTTGTAAGGCGGCCATTGCATCGCCATGATCTCGACCAGGTTGCTGCGCAAGGTGGGTGGCATGGCACCGCGGAAGAAGCGCTGTGCCAGCAGGTCGGCGTAGGCCGAAGACGAACGCGTGAACGTGCCGGTGAACTCGTCGGTCTTGCAGCCTGCGTCGCGCAACCGCGTGCTGTCCATGCGCCCGCTGTCGTACTTCACGGGCCACAGGGCCTGGTTGCCCCGGCCGCGCAACTCGTCGGTGGTGATCAACCGCTGTTCGGGCGCCAGCAGATTGCTGCCCGGCGCGCGGTCGGTGGGCGCATAGAAGCTGAACACGCTGCTTTGGCGGAAAGGCTCCTGCTGACCGCTGATGGCTGGGCGGGCGTCGCTCCAGGTCTGTTTGGGCATGGTCGTGCAGCCGAGCGCCCGCCAAAGCGCGGTGCTGTACAGGAAGGGCTCGCGGAACTTGCCGTCGTCCCGCCGTGCGGCGGCGGGGTTGTCGCCGGTGCGAGCCTCGGCATCCAGCAGAACGGCCTTGACCATTGCGCGCATGTCGCCACGCACACCGTTGCCGTTGTTGCCGAAAATCGCCGCGACGCGGCCCACGTAGGCCGGGGTCGGGTCGCTCTTCACCAGGTGCTGGATCAGGCGCAGTGCGACGAAGGGCGCGATGTTCGGGTGCGCCATCAGCAGATCGATGGCGTCGTCCAGGTCCTTCTGCGCGCTCTGCGCCGCCGGGAAGACGCGCCCGAGCACGGTCTTGGCGCCTGAGTCGCGGTCGGGTGGCCAGGTGCTGGGGGTCATGGGCTGGCCCCAGTTGCCCCAGTTGCGCTGCGGGCGCGGTGGGTCGCTGAAGACGCGCGTCCAGCCTGTCATCACGCGCGCCAGCTCCTCGACGTCACGCTGGGTGTAGGTCTCGATGAAGCGGCCGCGGTTGTCGCGTTGTGGTGTGCCGTCGGCGTTGAGCTTGTAGACGCCGATCGTGAACAGCTGCATCAGCTCTCGCGCGTAGTTCTCGTTGGGCGCGCAGTGCGGGCATTCGGCGCTCTTCGGACGGTTCTGGTCGTTGTCCAGGTAGTGCCCCATGTGGCTGTCCACCGAGGCCTGGCGCAGCAGCGTGTCGTAGCGACCGAAAGCGTTGCGGTACAGCAGGTTGTGCCACTCGACCCAACCCGGTGGCTCGCCCTTGGTGGCTGCCGCGACGACAAACTGTGACAACGACCAGGTCACACGCAGGCGCAACTGGTCGGTGCTCGCCACTGCGCGGCGGGCGAACTCGCCGTTCAGGTACTGCCAGAGGGATTCGGGTGGGTTGGCATTGAACGGGTAGGCGTAGACCGCCTCGGCCGGTCGCATGTCGATCGGCACGAGCGGCAGCGCGAATTGCTCGTCTATCCAGCGCTCGAAGCCCTTGGCCTGGATCTCGGCCACCAGCGCCGGCGTGGCGCCGAAGCTGGCTTGCTCAGCGAACCGGCTCGCGGCATAGAAGCTCACACGCTGTGTGCTGGCGGGTGTGACCTGGCCTCGCGAGGCCAGTGCATCCGACGCGATCTCTGGCGCTGCTTTGGCGCTGGGCGGGCGATCCGCGTCCCCACCGCAGCCGGACAGCGCGGCGGAGATCGTCACGCCCAGCACGGCCGCGAAGGCCGCGCGCATGGGGAAAGTCGCCAATGGGCGTTGCTGCCGGATCGAACTCATCGCGGACCCCTGCGCCTGGGCGCCAAGGCGCCGTGTGGTTGGATTCCCCGGCGAGTTTAGCCACGGCCCGTGTCGGTCGCACGGCTTCCAGCCTGGATTCATCCCGCAGGCCGGGGATGGACAGGCGCGCCGAAGCCGCCCCCTGACATGCGCGTGCCGTCGTGGCGCACCGCCAGGAAGGGCAGCCCTTGCGCGCGCAGGAAGCCGATGGCCGATTCGTCCTGCAACATGGCCAGCGTGGCCACTGCGCCGGCCGCCGTGCAGTTGGGCGCCAGCACGCTGACGCTCTGCCAGTGTCCAGCCGGCCAGCCGGTGGTGGCGTCGAGCAAATGGCTGTAGCGCCGGCCGTCGAACTCCACGAAGCGCGCGTAGTCGCCGCTGGTGGCCAGCGCACCGCGGGCCAGTTCGACTCTGCCCAGCAGCGCGCCGGCTTCGCGTGGGTGCTGGAGGCCAACGCTCCAGGGCCCGGCGTCGGCGCGTGGGCCGATGACGACGATGTCGCCACCGAGATCGACGAAGCCGCCGGCCACGCCGTGTGACACGAGCAACGCCGTAGCGCGGTCGGCGGCGTATTCCTTGCCGATCCCGCCCAGGTCAATCTGCATGCCGACTTTGGGCAAGGCGATGCATCGCCCGTCCCAGTGCACCTGCGGCCAGCCGATCAGTGGGCGCAGTGCTTCGATCTCGGCTGCGCCGGGCACACGAGCAGTGCCCCAGTCCCAGGCTCGGCGCAACACGCCGGACGTGATGTCGAAGCGGCCTGCGCTTTCGGAGTTCAGCTGTGCTGCAAAGTCGAACAGGGCGGCGGTCTCGGCATCGACTTCGATGGCCCGACCCGTACCTGCGGCGGCGTTGATTCGCGACACCAGACTGTCTTCTCGGTAGCGCGAGTAACGCTGCTCGATGCGCCGCACCTCGTCGATGGCGATCATCGCTGCCGCTTGCAACGCGGCTTGGCTGCGGCCCACGAGGCGCATCGCGCATGGGCTGCCCATGGCCTTGAATTCGAAACCGAGTTCCTGGCTCACGCTGCTCACTGCGTCAGAACGTGCGCGCCAGGCCCCATTGCACGAAGCGTGCCGAAAACGGCGCGAGCCCGGGCGAGCCCGCGCCGCCGATGCGCCATGCGCTGCGCTGTTCGTAGCGTTCGACCTTCAGGTCCACGGTCCACACGTCATCCAGCTTCGCTGCGACCTTGAAGCCGAGCGTGGCCGCCCCGAAGGCCGACAGCCGATGGTCGGGCGAGAGGACGGCTGGTGGTGACTCCAGGAAGCCAGGCGGCACCGGCGCACCGAGGAAGGAGTACACCGGGTCGTAGTAGAAGCGCGCGGCGCTCTGCGAGTACAGCCGGATCGACGGCGTGAGCGCCACCCGCGAGGTGGCCTGCCACACACCTTCGAAGGCCAGCGTGTGCGAGCGCACGGCCCAGGAGTCGACATAGCTGCGGTATTGCGTGCGCAGCGTCAGGTCCGGACCGTCAAGATGGTGGTTCCAACGCAGCGTGAGGATGGTCTGATCGCGCTCGCGCGGGCGGCGGTCGATGCGCTTGTAAGGGTCACTGTAGAAGCCGCGGCCCTGCGTGCGTGTCAGCGTGATCTGAACCAGGTCGCGCCGCGTCCAGGCCTGCGTGACACCCACCGTGGCTTCCCAGGTGCGCCGGCGTTCGTCGAGCAAGGGGTTGTCGCTGGAGCCGATCTGGTCGCGCGTGGCGGCCACGCCGATCGTCCAGCTGCGACTGTTGTCTTCGCTGTTCAGGCGCGCGCCGATCGACAGTGCCTTGGACGCAAAGTCGTCTTCGTCAGACGAGGCCACGCCGAGCGACCAGGCGCTGCGTTCGAGGTAGCGCGTCACCTTCACGTCACCGGCCAAGCGCCGGTCTTCCATTCGTGATGCGCTGGAGACCACGCTGTGCCAGCGTGGCGACGCACCGGAGACGCTGTCTGCTGTGCTGGTGGCCTCGATACCCCAGCCGCTGCCGATCGGCAGATTCAGTGCCAGCGACGGCGCAGTGACACGGATGCGATCGAAGCCGGGCTGCGAGTCGCGGTACTCGAGCCACCTGAAGGCGATCAGCCCCGAGTCGGGTTCGCCCTGCGCAGCCACTGCCGTGGGCAGCGCAAGTGCCGCGGCGACGATGCGGCTCGCATGCCCGGCGCGTGCAACGCGCTCAGTTGCAGCCACAGCCGCCGCCGCCGATGCCATTGCCGCCGGACGAGTTTTCCTTGCTGGTGTAGATGTGGTTCAAGAAGCGCTGCTCCAGCGGGTCGGCAGACATGCTCATCGCCGGGCGCGCGTGCAGCTCGCGTTCCCATGGCGCGGGGGGCTGCAGTGCGCAGCCGCTGCCCAGCGCGGCCAGGGCCACGGCCAGGATGGGGCGTGTCGCGCAGCGCATGCTCAGGACCCCAGCGCCGCCCGGATCTGCTGCTCCAGCGCGGCGCGGTCCTGCAGCCGGAAGCCGCGATGCGTGAGCACGACACGGCGATCGGGCGTCATCAGGAAGGAACTCGGCATGGTCTGCACCCGCATCGCCTTGGCTGTGGCGGCGTCGGGGTCGAAGGCGAGTGCAAAGCGCGCCGGCATCTGCTGCAGGAAGCGTTGGGCATCTGCCTCGTGCTTGTCGAGGTTGACCGCGACGACGCGCAGCCCGCTTGCCGCATGACGCTCGTGCATCTCGTTCAGCCATGGAAAGGCCAGCCTGCATGGCGAGCACCACGAAGCCCAGAAGTCGACCCAGGTGGCGCGCGCCAGCGGCTCGGCGGCCAGCACCAGCAGGCCATCGCTGGCGCGCAGCGACAGCTCTGGCGCGGTGGCCAGGCCGCTGGTGGCCTGTGCGGCGCGCGGCCCGGCAAGGCAGCTAGCGGCGAGAGCCAACATCGCACGGCGGTTCGTCTGCTCGATCATTCGACGATTCTCTCTGCTGTCGGGTGCGCGTGCAGCGCAAGGCCCATGCCGCAGCGGCCAGCGCAATCCATGCGATCGGCGAACCCGGCGCTCCGCCACCGCGCCCTTGGTTGCTGAGCCGTGCTGGGTCTTCGGTCGCGGCCAGGGTGGCCATGGCTTGTGCATCGCCGCCGACGGCGATGGTCGCCGGGCTGGCCAGCCGCGGATCGCGATTCCAATGCAGATCGATAGAACAGCGCATGCCGGGTTGTAGCGCGGGTGCTGCCAGATCGCAGCCTTCGGAAGAGAGGCTTGCGCTCAACGTGATGCCCACCGCGCCCGGCGGCTGCAGCGCCAGGCGCAGCGTGTACGCACCGTCGTTGTGCAGCCACAGTGGTTGCGCTGCGGGAGCTGCACCATCGGGCGGCACGATGAAGTTCAGGTCGCCCGGCTCCCAGCGTACCCGTGCAGCAGCGGCAGCGGCGCCGCGGCCCTGCAAGCTGATCGGCGGGGCGCGCTGTTTGCCGGCAACCAGGCCGAGACTGGCCTGCCGCATCCCCGCGCCGCTGGGACGGAACCGCAGCGCCAGCGTGCATTGGCCGCCAACCGGCAGCGGCTGTCCGTGGCGGCAGCTGCTGCTTGCGTCGACCTCAAAGTCGCGCTCGTGCATGCCTGCCAAGGCCCACGCCAGCGGTGACGACTCCGCAGCCGAGGTGTTGCGCAGCACCCAGGCACCCAACGGCGCAGTGCTCCCGACGGGCACGCTGTCGCCGCCCGCTGGCGCGGGCGGCGACCACACGAGCGTTGCGCTTGCCGCATCGGGCTCGGCAGGCGATGCAGGTGTCGGCGATTCCACTGCACGCGCCCGAAGCGGCAGCTCCACCGCGGTCGCTGCACTGGCCGGCCACAGCACCAGGGTGGCAGTGTGCAGGCCTGTCACGCCCGGCCGCACGCCGATGCGCAGCGTGCAGGCCTCGCCGCTGGCCAGTGAAGCGAGCGGACTGCAGGTTCCACTGATCACAAAACGGCCAGCCGCCGCGCCGGCCAGAGCGACTGTGCCCCACTCCAGCAAACCGGGCCCGATGTGGCGTACGGTCACCGTGTGTTCCGGAACGCTGCCGTCCAAGGGCACCTCGCCGAAGTCGATGTGCGCGGCGTCGATCAGCAGCCGGGGAGCGTTCGGGTCGCTGTCGGCCTGTGTTGGCGGAGGCGACCTCACTGCGCCCACCCGCCCTGCAAGCGCCACGCGTTGGAGCGGCAGGCCCTCGACGCCGAACTCCAGCCCGGCGCTGTAGGCAGCAACGCGCGTCGCGCGCAGCGCCAGTTGCACGCGGCAGGCCTGACGCGGTGCGAGCAGCCGGCCGGGTACGCAGTCGCTGTGCTCGATTTGGAACTCGGCGGTCGTGCTGCGCAGCGTCTGCAGTCGCGCCATGGCGTCGCCCACGTTGCGCAGCGTGAGGGTCAACGGCACGCTGGTCATCGGCTGCGGCATCGCGCCGAAGTCCAGCCATGGTGGATCGGCCAGCAGGCGTGGTGCCGGGCCGAGTGCTGCCTGACCACGCAGATCGACACCTTGAGCGCCAGTCTGGGCATCGTGACGAACGACCAACCTGCCGCGCCGTTCACCCGCCGCCTGTGGCGCGAAGCGCAGCGCGATGTGGCAGCGCTCGCGCGCCTTGAGCACCAGGCCAGGAATGCAGCTGCCACCGGCGTGCACGAAGTCGCCACCCTCGACCTCCACCGCACCGAGGCGCAGTGGCGAGCCGCTGTCATGCTCGAGCGTGGCGATGTGCGTCGCCCCGTCATGGCCCGCGACGGTGCTGCCAAAGTCGATCGCCGTGGGCGCCAGCCGGGCCACGGCCGGCGGCAGGTCGGGCGCCTGTCCCGTCAGCGGGATGCGCACCGGGCTCGGGCTGTCGGCATGCGCGATGTACAGCGATCCCTGGTGCGCCCCGGGGTGGGTAGGGCGGAACGTGAGGTCGATCGCGCAGACGGCAAAGCGAGGCAAGGTGGTTCCGCAGCTGGTCGCGACGATCGCGAAGTCGCCTTCGGTGCTGAAGGCCAGCTGGTTCAATGCGGTCTTGGTACTGCTGCTGACCGTCATCCGCTGCGCGATGCTGCCCGCACCCAGCGGGGTGAGAGGGAAGTCGAGCCGGCGCGGTGCATTGCCCAGGAACGCGGCGATGTCGCTCAGATCGAGCCGACCGTACAGGCCCTGAAACACCGCCATGCCACCGGTGTTCAGGCTCACCGCGCGCTCGATCAGCGTGGGCGCGTTGCGCCCGCTCCAGATGTTGCCGAAGTTGTTGGTCAGCGGGTTGTCGCTGTGGCAGTCGGCGCATGCCAGCAGGCCTGGCAGCGGCGGAGTGGCGAAGAGGCGCGCGCCGCGCTCGGGGTCGGCGGCCAGCGCTGGACCGGCCGCCAGCACCGCCAACCTGATCAGCGCGGCCTGCCATGCGCGGGCACGTCGGCGCGTAATGCGCAGGGACGGCTGGGGCTCGATCTCGGTCATACGGTCAGGGCTGGACATCATGGTCGCTCGCCACAAGGCGGTGGCTCGTCCTCAAGGGTGTGGGTTGCGCGCCGAGGCGTGCTGAGCCACAAGGGGCGCGACAAGACAAGCCATGAAGGAGCGTATCAAGTTCCTCGCCGGGCACCTGCAAGAGCCTCATGCAACCTGCAATCGATGCACGGCTTGGCGCCGGCGCCAGCCTTGAGGCCGTCGTCGATCTCCTTGGTTCTAAATCGTCCGCAAGGGGCGTAGCCATGGCCACTGTGCCTGCAACGCAAGGCGGTCCCACCTCGGCGGGGTAGACGTTTTCGCCGCCGGTGACGATGAGGTCGGCACGCCGGGCATGCAGATGCAGGCAGCCCTGGGCATCGAGTTCACCCAGGTCACCGGTGTCGAACCAGTTCGGGCTGCCCGTTGCTGGGCCGCCTCTGGCTTGGTCGGGCCGGACATCGAGGAGTTCCTCTGTCCCAAGAGCCTGGAGATGCGGGCGCAACTGCGTGCGCCCTTGCGCAGACGGGCCCTGCAGGCGGCCTGGGCGCTTGACGCTGCGCGGCCCCTCAGAGTGAAGCGGCCAGGCGTGTGCCCTGGTCGATAGCCCGCTTGGCGTCGAGTTCGCCGGCCTCGAGGGCGCCCCCGATCAAGTGAAGCTTCATGCCGGCGGCCCGCAAAGGTGCCTCCAGTTCGCGCATCGGCTCTTGTCCAGCGCACAGCACGATGGTGTCCACCGCCAGCACGGTGCCGTCCTGGTGGTCCTTGCCAAAGGTGATGAACAGGCCCTCGTCGCCGATGCGCTCGTAGTTCACGCCGGCCAGCATCTCCACCTGCTTCATCTTCAGTGCCGCACGGTGGATCCAGCCCGTGGTCTTGCCCAAGCCGGCCCCATGTTTGCCGGGTTTGCGCTGCAGCAGCGTCACCTGGCGCACCGGCGGCGGCCAATGGCCTCGCACCACGCCACCGCGCTGCACATCGGGGTCGGTCACGCCCCACTCGCGCAGCCAGGCCTGCAGGTCGGTGGTGGTCGACGGGTGGCCCAGGTCGGTGCCATGCGCCAGGTACTCGGCCACGTCGAAGCCGATGCCACCCGCACCCACCACTGCCACCCTCTGGCCCACCGGCTTGCGGTGCAACAGCACGTCGATGTAGCTCAGCACCTTGGGGTGGTCCTGCCCGGGGATGCGCGGGTCGCGGGGCGCCACACCGGTAGCCAGGATCACCTGGTCGAACGCCATGGTCTGGAGCAGGCCCACATCCACGCGCGTGCCCAGGTGCAGCTTCACGCCCGTGACTTCGATGCGGCGCGCAAAGTAGCGCAGCGTCTCGGCGAATTCCTCCTTGCCCGGAATGCGCTGGGCCATGTTGAACTGGCCACCGATGCCGGGCGCAGCGTCGTACAGGTGCACCTCATGGCCGCGTTCGGCCAAGGTGGTGGCCGCGGCCAGGCCGGCGGGTCCGGCACCGACGACGGCCACCCGCTGCGCGGCCGGGGCGACGCGGACCACGAGATCGGTTTCGAAGCAGGCCCGCGGGTTGACCAGGCAACTGCTCATCCGGTTGCTGAAGGCATGGTCCAGGCAGGCCTGGTTGCAGGCGATGCAGGTGTTGATCTCGTCGCTGCGGCCCTGGGCGGCCTTGCTCACGAACTCGGGGTCGGCCAGGAAGGGGCGCGCCATGCTCACCATGTCGGCGTCGCCGCGCGACAGGACCTCTTCGGCCACTTCGGGCGTGTTGATGCGGTTGCTGGTGATGACGGGGGTGTGTATGCCTTCTGCACGCAGGGCGTCGCGCAGTTTCCTGCTGAGCCAGGTGAAGGCGCCGCGCGGAACGCTGGTGGCGATGGTGGGCACCCGCGCCTCGTGCCAGCCGATGCCGGTGTTCAGAAGGGTGGCACCGGCGGCGCTGATGGCACGCGCCAGCTGCACGACCTCGGGCCACGAACTGCCATCGGGGATGAGGTCGATCAGGCTGATGCGGTAGATGAGGATGAAGTCCGGCCCCACGGCTTCCCGGATGCGGCGCACCACCTCCACCGCCAGGCGCATGCGGTTGGCATAGCTGCCGCCCCATTCGTCGTTGCGCTGGTTGGTGTGGGTGACCAGGAACTGGTTGATGAAGTAGCCCTCGCTGCCCATCACCTCCACGCCGTCATAGCCGGCTTCGCGGGCCAGCCTGGCGCAACGCACGAAGGCCCGGATCTGGCGTTCCACGCCCCTGGCGCCCAGCGCCCGAGGCGTGAAGGGCGAGATCGGGCTCTTCAGCCGACTGGGCGCCACGCAGAACGGGCTGTAGCCGTAGCGCCCGGTGTGCAGGATCTGCAGGGCAATCTTTCCGCCTTCGGCATGCACGGCGTCGGTCACCGGCCGGTGGCGCGCCGCCGCGCCCGACGTGGACAGCGTGCCGGCAAAGGGCTTGGCCCAGCCTTCGATGTTGGGCGCAAAGCCGCCCGTGACGATCAGCCCGACACCGCCGCGGGCTCGCTCGGCAAAGTAAGCGGCCATGCGCGGGAAGTTCTTGCGCCCGTCCTCCAGGCCGGTGTGCATGCTGCCCATCAGCGCACGGTTCTTTAGCGTTGTGAAACCCAGGTCCAGCGGCTGCAGCAGGTGGGGAAAAGGTGAGGATGCGCTCATGAGCCAAATCCTAGACGGATGAGCCCACGAGGCCGATGCCGATCCCGGCCGGTCCGCAGCCTCAGGCAGGTGCCTTGGCGCGGCGAGGCCGTGCGGCTGACGTTGCCGGGGCAGCGGCTGCCTTCGTCGCGGCCGTTTTCGCGGGCGCTTTCGAGGCCCTCTTCGGGGCTGTCTTCGTGGCGTTTCTCTTGGTCTTCGTCGGCGCCACGGTCGGGGATCCTGTGGCTGCGGCAGGCTTGCCCGCGACGGCGCGCCGGCCTGCCGGTGCCGGCAGGAAGCTGGCTTCCAGTTCGCTCAGCGCCTCGGCGGCATGCACGGCCAGCTTCTGCAGGCTCGGCAACGACGAATGGCAGCCCGTGAAGCCGAAGTTCATCATGCCGGCATAGCTCTCGCAGGTGATGTTCAGCGCCTGGCCGTGGGTGACGATGGACACCGGGTAGATGGACACCAGCTCGGCGCCGCGGAAGAACAGCGGCTTGTCCGGCCCGGGCACGTTGCTGATGGTGATGTTGAACATCGGCCGCGTGCGCCCGCCGATGCCGGTGAGCAGCGTGACGATGGTCGGCGCCATCAGCACCATCGTGTACTGCAGCATGGCGGCGCGTGGCAGGCTCTGCACATGGGCCTTGGCGTGCTTGACCGAGGTCCTGATGGCCTGCAGGCGCGCCGCCGCGTCTTCGATGTCGGTGCCCAGCGTGGCGACGATGAAGGTGATGGCGTTGCCCGTGCCTTCGTCGTCCTTGGGCCGCACCGACACCGGAATGCCGGCGGTCAGGGGCTTGTCCGGCAGCGCGTCGCGCGCCAGCAGAAACTGGCGCAATGCGCCGCCGCAGATGGCCAGGACGACGTCGTTGAGCGTGCAACCGGCGGCTTCGGCCAGCGCGCGCAGGCGGGCCATGCCGAACTGCTGCGTGGCGAAGCGGCGCTTCTCGCGCACGCGGCCGTTGAGCATGGACTGCGGTGCGTCGAAGGGCACCATCATGCCTTCGCTGGAGTCGCCGATGCGCCGCAGCATCTTGCCGAACGCGGTCAGCAGCTGCGGTACCGAGCGTGCCTGCGCGCTCAGGCCCTGCACCGCCGACGCGGTGGCGTTGGCCACCGTCGGCGCGGGCTTGTCGGCACGGGCCCGCGCGCTGGGCGAGGGCAGGCCCGAGGCCCAGAAGGGCGGCAACGATAGGCTCTTGGCCGCGTCGGTGGCCATCGCGAGCTGCAGCAGCTTCATGCCGCTGACGCCGTCGATGAGCGAGTGGTGCATCTTGACGAAGAGCGCAAACCGCCCGCCGTCGAGTCCTTCGATGATCGTGCATTCCCAGGGCGGGCGGCTCAGGTCCAGCGGCGTGCTCTGCAGCCGGCCGACGAGTTCGCCGAGTTCCCGCTCGCCGCCCGGCCAGGGCAGGGCGGCGTGGCGCACGTGGTATTCGAGGTCGATGTTGTCGTCCTCTATCCACGCCGGCACCGGGTTCATCGCGAAGGCCAGCTTCAGCCGCCGGTTCCAGGGCGCGGTGAAGTTGCGGTGGCTGCGGAAGTCGGCCATCAGCGCGCGCATGTAGTCGCGCGGCGCGTCGGGCGGCAGCTTGAACTGCAGCAGGCCGCCGACGTGGTTGGGCGTGGCGCGCGATTCGGTAAAGAGCCAGGCGGCGTCCAGCGGGCTCAGACGCACGGCACTCATGCCGCTGCCTTGGCCGCCGTCTTGACTGACTTGCTCGCCGCAGCGGACTTCACCGCCACCTTCGCCGGCGACTTCAAGGCGGCCTTCTTCGCGACCGGTTTGACGGCCGCCTTCCTGGCCGCTGTCTTGGCAGGCGCCTTCTTCGCAGCCGGCGTCTTCGTCGCGGCGGCCCTGGGCTGCGCCGCGCGCTTGCGTGCAGCCGGTGCGGCGCTGCCCGTCCAGCCGGGCAGCGCCTTCTTGGCCAGCCGCACCACGCGCGCGATGTCGTCGTCGCTGTACACGCCGTTGGCACCCGAGATGGCCGAGAGCTTCATGCCGTGCTTGAGGCCCAGGCGGTAGATCTCCTTGACCTTCTCCCACTCGGTGTCGCGGCCGACGGTGAAGACCTCGAAGCGGCCTTCCAGCGCCAGCACGATGGTCTCGGCCAGGCAGGCGTAGATGACATTGGGCGGCAGGCCGATGCTCTTCATGCCCTTGACCTGGGTCGGCAGTTCGATCTCGCCCGACTCGATCACCAGCACGTCGGGCCGCTTGGCCACTTCCTCGGGCGGCAAGTCCAGCGGGCGTGCGACGTCGGTGATGACGCAGCCCGGCTTGACCTTCATGATGTCCAGGATCTTCTTGCCCGCGCCCGAGGTGCTGGTGACGATCATGTCCATCTCGCCCAGCAGCGTGTCGTAGTCGGTCGAGCACACCACCTTGGCCTTGGGTGTGTCCAGCAGGATGGAGGCCTTCAGCTCCTCGAGCTTGCGCATGTCGCGCCCGGCAATGACCACCTCGTCGAAGGCCATCGCCAGCAGCCGTGCGCTGACCGAGCCGATGGAGCCGGTGGCGCCGATGACCATGGTCTTGGCCATCACGTGCCTGTCGACCGGGTGCAGCTTGACCAGGCCCATGCGCCGCATGGCGTCGGCGGCGGCCCACAGCGCGCCCGAGGCCGAGTAGCTGTTGCCGGTGGTCACGGGCAGCGGCGCGCGCCGCGCCACCGTGATGCCGGCGTCGCCGACGACCTTGGTGAAGGCGCCCAGGCCCATGATCTGCGCACCCATGCGCTCGGCCATCTTGGCCGCGGCCAGCAGCCGGCGGTAGGTGAACTCGGGGCTGCGCGCCAGCATCTCCTTGGGCGTGCCGCCCACGCTGATGAGCCAGCCTTCGGCTTCGGCGCCGGTGGGCGAGACGATGTTCTCCATCTTGCAATAGACCATCGGCGGCATGTGCGCCGCCATGGTCTCGACGCGGTCCATGATGAACTTGGGCGTGGCCTTGGGGATCGGGAAGCCCTTGCGGATGAACTCCTGGCTCAGCGGGTGGATGACGAAGGCGAAGCGGCGGATGTTGCGGAAGTGCCCGGTGGGGTGCAGCAGGCGCGGCTGGATGTCGAGCTCGTCGATGATCTCGACGAAGTCGTCGTCGGACACCGACTCCGGCGGCTTGCCCAGTGCGGCCAGGATCATGGCCTCGATGACGTTGGTGCCGACGACGCGCTCGAAGAGCTGCGGCGAGACGTCGACGACGAGGTTGACCTTGCACTGCTTGAAGAAGGCCAGCCGTGGCCCGTCGACAGCCGAGGTGATGACGGTCTTGCCGGCCAGGTTCCTGGCGTTGCCGACTTCCTTCAGTTCGTGGAAGGTGCCGACGATGACGTGCGACTTGGCCACCTCGGCCGCGATGCGCTTGCTCTTGAAGCCGCTGAGGGCGGCCTCGAGCAGTTCGCCGGGCCGCCCCGACAGGGCCCAGTCGCTGCCCTTGGCGTAGAGCTCGAGTTGCGCCAGCGAGCCCAGCATCGTCGGCGTGCCGGTCTGGGCCAGCGCGTCGGCGAACTTCAGGTTGGGCGTGTAGTCGGACATGGCCACCGCCATGTCGTAATTGCGCATGCCCGACAGGAACAGCACGAGGTTGTTGTTGAAGTAATGCCCGAGGTGGTTCTGCACGTAGCGCACCGCGCGCACCTGCAGCAGCCGGCGCAGCGTGGCGCCCGTGGTGGCCGGCACGCGGGTGACCACGTTCAGCAGACGCTGCGTCTCCTTGTTGATGCGGGTGTCCTGGCCGACGCGGTAGTGGTCGCCGACCTCGCCCAGGCCGATGGCGTCGGCGCTGGCCTGCTGCCGGCGCATCAGCTCCCAGGCCCTGCCCATGTCGTCGTCGGCGCCCAGGCGCTGGACCTCGAAGGGGTGACCGAGGAAGGTGGTCTTGAACTTGAAGTCCTGCTGGGGTGAGCCGAGGCTGACCGTGACGACGCGTTTCATGTGCATGTCTCCGCTGGGCGAGTTTCAGTTCGAGGTCTTGGCAACGCGCGGCTTGCGCGTCGCGGTCTTCTTCTTCGCGGCGGCCTTGGCCGCTGGGGCGGGCGCGTTCCTTGCGGCCCTGCCCGTGGCCGGTGGCGGCAACACGAGGCGGATGAGGTCTTCGCAGTCCTGCTGCGTCAGGTAGCGGGGCACCGGGTAGCCGGTATGGGCCTCGTGCAGGGCGGCCTTGGCCAGCGCCGGGATGTCGGCTTCCTGCAGCGAGGCCAGGTGGGTGGGGATGCCGAGGTCGCGCTCCAGCGCCACCACGCCGTCGATGAATTTCTGCGCCAGCACGTCTTCGCTCTCACCCTCGTCGCCCAGGCGCGCGCGCACGGCCAGTGCGGCCAGGCGGTCGGTGATGTCGGGCAGCGAGAAGCGCAGCACGTGCGGCAGCATGATGGCGTTGGCCAGGCCATGCGGCGTGTGATAGCGGCCGCCGAACTGGTGCGCGATGGCGTGCACGTAGCCGACGTTGGCGCGCGTGAAGGCGATGCCGGCATAGGTGGACGCCAGCAGCATCTTCTCGCGCGCCTGCAGGTCGCTGCCTTGGTGGCAGGCGGTGCGCAGGTTGTCGAAGATCAGGCCCACCGCCGTCAGCGCCATGCTGTCGGTGTAGGGCGTGGCCCAGTTGCCGACGAAGGACTCCACCGCGTGCGTCAGCGCGTCGATGCCGGTGGCCGCGGTGATGTGCGGCGGCAACCCGGTGCACAGGCTGGGGTCCAGTGCAGCCATCTTGGGCACCATGCGCGGGTCGACGATGACCAGCTTGCTCTGGCGTTCGGGGTCGGCGATGACGGCGGCCACCGTGACCTCGCTGCCGGTGCCGGCCGTGGTGGGCACGGCGTAGACCGGCATCGGAGTGTTCAGGCCCTTGAAGTACCCGGCCAGGCTGCGCAAGGACTTCTTCGGGTTGGCGATCGACACGGCGATGGCCTTGGACGCGTCGATCGACGAGCCGCCGCCGACGGCCACGATGGCGTCGCAGCCGTGTTCCCGGTAGAACGCGATGCCCCGTTCGATGAGCGGGATGGGCGCGTCGGGCGTGATCTCGTCGAACACCACGTAGGCCGCGCCACCGGCCGTGAGCGCGTCCGTCAGGTCCTTCAGCAAACCCAGCTTGGCGATCACGGCGTCGGTGACGACGAGGATCTTGAGGTGCCCGAAACCGGCTACAGCCTGCCCCAGGCGGCCGCTGGCGCCCGGGCCGACCAACAGGGTCGGCTGTGAGATCGGGATGAAGCGCAGCAGCTTGCCGGCGCCCTTCATCATGGCGCCGAGGCCGGCGGCGCGGGTCGACGCGGGGATGAAATCGAGGTTCAAGCGGTCACTCCTTCTGGGGCTTGTCGCGGCCTGACGCGGCCGCCGTGCCTTCGTCGGCGGTGCGCCGGGGGCGTGCCGAACGTGTCGTGCCGCGACCGGCGGCGGCCGGCGCCCGGGCGGCGGCCGGCACCGCCGGTGCGGTCAGCAGCACGGCCGACTCGAAGGCCTGCCGTGTGAAGGCCAGCACGGCGGCAAAGCGGGCATCGTCGAGTTCGCGTGCGGCGTCGCTGCCGCGGTAGATGTTGACCACTTCCCGCTCCCGCGAGCCGTGCACGGCGAGCTTGCCTATGCCCAGGCCTTCGAGTGTCTTCCACAGCTCGGGGTTGTATTGGCGCGTCAGGGCCATGGCCACCGGCAGCGGGTCGCGCCGCCCCAGCACACCGGCCAGCCGCAGCATCAGGTCGAAGGGCAAGGATGCGCTGCCGCCCTCGGCCTGCTTGATGAGCTTGGCGTCGCCCAGGCCGACGGCAGTGCTGAGTTCCTCCAGGGTCAGGCCGGCGGCTTCACGCCACTGGCGCAACTGGCGTCCGGCCTTGGTCACGGCGGCCTTCTGGCCGGGGTCCTTGAGACGGCCCTGCGCCAGCGTCAGACCCAGATCGGTGGCGTTGCCCGCCACGCTGAGCACGGTGTCGGCCCAGCCGCGAACCTGCCGCGCCAGCGACAGCAGGGCTGATGCATCGGGGGGCGTTTGTACCTTCTTGCTCTTGGGCATCCGGGGTCTCCATGGGGCTGCACGCGGTCGCGCATCTGCGCGCGTGGGGCGCGGTCGCGCATCTGCGCGCGTGAGGATCAGGCGGGCCGTTCGTGCGCAAGCCCCTGGCCAGAGACGATAGGGCAGTTGGACCGGTCGGCCTAGGCTCGGAAGCCCGTGCTTGCGGGCGATGGTCGCCGCCGAGCGGCGACGGACGTGATGGCACGCCACGGGCCGCTGTCTGAAGCAAAGCCACTCAGCGCGCAGGCGCCGCCCGGCCCCACGGTCAGGCGTGTCCGGCCTCGACCAATTCGGTGATCAGCAGGCTCTGCACCACCTTGTCCTTGAACGTGACCGGGTTGTCCAGCTTCATGCGTCGCAGGTAGGGCAGCGCTCTTGCGGGCACCTCGCCGCCCTTGATGACGTTCAGGATGCCGCCCGACATCGTGCCCACCTTGCGGGCCATCTTGGCCTTGAGCCCCTTCAGCGCCTTGGCCAGGATCAGTTCTTCTTCGGTGAAGTCGTTGCCGAAGGGGTAGGGCGGGAAACACCCCGCTTCGCGGTAGGCACGGAACTTCGCCTCGACGACCTCGGGGAGGTTGTTGCGGTAGCGCTCTGGAATCTGGTAGTCGGCCGGTATCTTGCCGGCCCCTTTGGCCTTGGCCAGCAGGTCGGCCTGGAACCGGGAGTCGGCGATGTTGAGCAGCGCCGCGATGATCTCCTTGTCGGACTTGCTGCGCAGGTTGGCGATGCCGTATTCGGTCACCACGATGTCCCTCAGGATGCGCGGGATCGTCATGTGCCCATAGTTCCAGACGATGTTGGATACCGCCTGCCCGTCCTTGACGCGGCAGCTGCGCAACATCATCACCAGCCGACCATCCTGCAAGGCATGGGCCATCGAGACGAAGTTGTATTGGCCGCCGACACCGCTGACGACACGCCCGTCTTCCAGCCCGTCCGACACGATCCCGCCCGACAGCGTGACCATCAGGCAGGTGTTGATGAAGCGCCCGTCCTTGCGCTGCAAGGCCTTCAGCACCTGGTTGCCATAGAGGTGGTTGACGTTGTCCACCGTCGTCATGCCGATCTGCTTGCTCTGCTCCTCGGTCATGGCGTTGAGGGCGTCGTAGAAATTCTTGGGGCCCAGGAAGAACCCGCCGTGCATCAGGATGCCGCCCTTGAGCGTGCGGCCCAGGCAGTGCGCGTTGATCTGCCTCAGGGCCGCGTCATCGGCCAGGTCGGCTTCGATGGCCAGCCCGTCGGCCGTGTGGAGGTGGCGGTCGACGAGCCTCACGTCGTCGCGCAAGACGCCGAACTTTTGCAGGTAGGCGACGTCCGCCGGGCCCAGTTGCGGGTGCACCGCCTCATGCACCACCAGCGCTTCCAGCAGGGCCGGCGTCACCGCCTCGGTGATCTTGCCTTCGTTGAGCAGGCGCTGGAGGATCACGTCGCCGTAGACCTTGCGGCGCAGGATGCCCTCTTTGTACAGTTCCAGGAAGCCGTTGACGAACATCTCGGAAGAGCCATACAGGCCTTTCTCGAACGGGCCGGTGCCGCCGATCTGGCGCACCAGCTCACCGCTGCGGCCCATGATGTCCATGTCGGCAACCACCGACTGGTAGGTCGCGTTCTGCTGGTCGCGCAGGATGATCGAATAGGCGATGGCGTCGCCCAGAGAACCGATGCCGATCTGCAGCGTGCCGCCATCCTTGACCAGGGCGCTGACGCCCATGCCGATCATGTAGTCGGCCATTTCCACCGTCATGTTGGGCGTGCTGAACAAGGTGTAGTCATACGCGGGGTTGTCGATGACCATGTCGAAGGTCGAGTCCGGCACCATGGCGTCGTGGTACATGAAGGGCAGGTTGTTGTTGACCTCCGCGATGACGGCCACCTTGCAGCCCTGCTGCGCTTCCATTTCCCGCAGCAACGGGATGATCGTGGGCGAGACATCCGGGTTGCAACTCAGGCTCAGCCAAGTCTGGCCGTCGATGACCTTCCTGGCGACCAGTTGCGAAAGCACGTTGACGCCGTTGGCCAGCATGTCACGCGCAATGTGGGTGTAGTTGCTGCTGATGTAGTTCTGCTGCTCGACCAAGTTGTCGAGAAACACACCGGCCTTCATGAAGAACTCGGAGACCTCCACGTTGGGCGGCAGCTGGCCGGCGCTCAGGTCGTCCAGGTAACTCAGGGCAGGGTAGTTGCCCCAGATGCGCTGCGTGAAGGGCTCCAGGAACCTGCGCTCCAGGTCGCTGGTGCCCTTGGGCACGGCCAGCGAGAGCGCGGTCATGATCCGCAGACTGATGCTGGCGTCGTTCTTGGCACGGTTGTAGAGGGCGTTCGCCAGGTGGTTGGGCTTGCCCAGCCCCAGCGGCATGCCGAAGACGATGCGCTTGCCGACCTTGTCGAGGATGGCGTCGACACACTGTTCGACGTCGGAAAAGTAGGTGGCCGGTGTGGTTTTCATGGATGTGGGCTGGATCGATCGGCAGGCCTGGCAGGGGGCGTCAAAAACGGAACGACACCGCGTCGAGCGCGGCCGTGACCGACTGGGTCTCATCCAGCAGCTGCAACACCACGCCCACCCCGAGCCATTCCTCGATGTTCGCCGTGACGCCCTTGATTTCAGCGAAGGTCGCGTAGCGCCGGGTGAGGTAGTCGGCGGTCGCGTCGGCCTTGGCGTCATCGCACTCGTAGATGCTGATGGTGGAGATGCCGCCCTCGATGCTGCTGCGGACGTAGGGGCCGGTCAGCTTCAAGAAGTCGGGCACCGGCGCAATGCGACCGAAGTTCTCTGCCACGGCCAGTGCGCAGTCGGCGCCAAAGGTCAGCGTTCCGAACATGATCATTTGAGCGTCCTCGTCAAGGCGCCCAGTGTGCACCAGCCGCCCCGTCGTCAGATGGCGGCTGTCAGATGGCGCTCGGTGGCCCACGCGGTGTCTGTCGGCACGCCCGATCGGCTGCGCCCGGACCGTCAGCGCGGCGGCGCCGGGCATCGCCAGCACGCGCAGCCCGACGTGGCGTGCACATGCCGCGCACGGGGCGCCCGGGCAGCACCCCGCAGCGCGGCCATCGGCGGGTCACTGCCGCGCGTGCATGATGGCGGCCGTCAATCAAGGAACGGCATGTCGATCCGCCATCTGGACTTTTTCTTCGAGCCGCGCTCGGTGGCGGTGATCGGTGCGTCAGAGCGGCCGCGCAGCGTCGGCGCCACGGTCTGGCGCAACCTCGGCGCCGGCGGCTTCGCCGGTGACTTGTTCGCCGTGAACCCGAAGCACCGCCAGCTCGGCACGGTGCGCTGCTGGCCCGATGTGGCCAGCCTGCCGGCTGTACCGGAGCTGGCCGTGGTCTGCACGCCGCCGGCCACGGTGCCGGGCCTCATCGACCAGCTCGGCCGCGCCGGCACCAAAGCCGCGATCGTGCTCAGTGCGGGCCTGGATGCGGCGCAGAAGCAGGCCATGCTGACCGCGGCGCGCAGCCACCTGCTGCGCATCGTCGGGCCCGACGGGCTGGGCGTGCTGGCGCTGCACGCGGGGCTCAACGCCAGCTTCGCGCACACCGGTGCGGCAGCGGGCACGCTGGCTTTTGTCTCGCAGTCGGGGTCGGTGGCGTCGGCCATGCTGGATTGGGCGCGCGGGCGCGGCATCGGCTTCTCGCAGGTGGTCGCGCTCGGCGAGGCTGCCGACGTGGATTTCGGCGACCTGCTCGACTGGCTGGCCAGCGACCCGCGCACGCGCGCCATCCTCCTGCACGTCGAGTCGATGTCGCATGCGCGTAAGTTCATGTCGGCGGCGCGCGCGGCGGCGCGCAACAAGCCGGTGCTGCTGGTCAAGGCCGGAAAGTCGGCGGGCGGCGCGCGCGAAGAGGTGGCGCGGGCCGACGCCAGGGCCTCGCCGGACGCGGTGTTCGACGCCGCCATCCGGCGCGCCGGGATGTTGCGCGTGGCCACGCTGCAGGAGCTGTTTTCGGTGGCCGCACTGCTGGCGCAGCAGCGCGGCCTGCCGCGCGGCAGTGACCCCGGGCAACTTGAGCGCCTGAGCATCGTGACCAACGGCGGCGGCGCCGGCGTGATGGCCGCCGACGCCGCGGCCGAGGCGGGCATCGAACTGGCGCCGCTGTCAGCCGCGAGCCGGCAGGCGCTGGAGCAACTGCCGGGCCCGACCGCGGGGCCTGCCAACCCCGTGGACCTGATGGGTGATGCGCCGCCGGAACGCTATGAGGCCGCGCTGCGCGCGCTGCTGGCCGCCCCCGATGCCGGCACGCTGCTCCTGATGCACGCGCCGACCGCGCTGGTGCCCAGTGCCGAGCTGGCGCAGGCCCTGCTGCCGCTGGTGCGCGAGGCCGCACCGCGGCTGCTGGCGTGCTGGCTGGGCGGACCGGCGGTCGAAGAGGCCCGCACGGCGTTCCAGTCCGCCGGCGTGCCCTGTGTCGATACGCCCGAGGCCGCGGTACACGCGTTCTCGCTGCTGGCCAGCTACCGCCGCAACCAGGAACAGCTGCTGCAGACGCCGCCGGACAACGGCCTGGGTGGGGCCATGGACCTGCCGCGCATCCAGGCCGTGATCGGCGCCGCGCTGCAGTCGGGCCGCCACCGGCTCAGCGAGTCCGAAGGCCAGGCCGTGCTGGCGGCCTGCGGCATCCCGGTTGTCGCCACGGCCGTGGTGCCGCGCTCGCCGCGCGCCGCAGCGCGGGCGGCCGCGGGCATCGGCTTGCCGGCCGTGCTGAAGCTCCTCTCGCCCGACATCCTGCACAGGAGCGAGGTCGGCGGCGTTGCACTGGCGCTGGCCGACGAGGCGGCTGTCGAGCGCGCGGGGCGCGCCATGCTGCGTCGTGTGCGCCGGCTGCGCCCCGGCGCGCGCATCGACGGCTTCACCGTGCAGGCCATGGTGCAGCGGCCGCAGGCGCTGGAGCTGATGGCGGGCACGCACATCGATGAGCTGTTCGGCCCGGTCATCGTGTTCGGCCACGGCGGCACCTCGGTCGACGTGGTGGCCGATCGTGCGCTGGCGCTGCCGCCGCTGAACGCGCCGCTGGCGCAGGCGCTGATGCAGCGCACCCGCGTCGCCCGCCTGCTGCGCGGCTGGCACGACGTGCCGCCAGCCGACGGCGAAGCGGTGCAGCGTGTGCTGTGCGCGCTGTCGCAACTGCTGGCCGACGCGCCCGAGATCGCCGAGATCGACATCAACCCGCTGCTGGTCGATGCGCAGGGCGTGCTGGCGCTGGCGGCGCGCATCCGCGTCGATGCCCGACGGCCCGCCGGCGCGGCGCGATTCGCGATCCGGCCGTATCCGCGCGAGCTGGTCGAGCACCGCGAATGGCAAGGCCGTGCACTCACGCTGCGGCCGATCCGCCCCGAGGACGAGGCGCGCCACATGGCCTTCCTGGAGAAGCTCGACCCGGCGGACATCCGGATGCGCATCTTCTACACCCGGCGCAGCATCGAGCGCAGCGAACTCGCACGGCTGACGCAGATCGACTACGAGCGCGAGATGGCCATCGTCGCCACCGCGCTCGACACCCAAGGCAAGGAAGAGACGCTGGCCGTGGTGCGTGCGGTCACCGACCCCGACAACCATGACGCCGAGTTCGGCATCGTCGTCCGCTCGGACCTGAAGGGCCAGGGACTGGGCCCGATACTGATGCACAAGCTGATCGCCTACCAGCGCGGACGCGGCACCCAGTGGCTCGTGGCCACGGCGCTGCAGGAAAACGCCGGCATGCTCGCCTTGGCGCAGCGGCTGGGGTTCGAGCCTCGGAGCGAACAGCCCGAGGCTTCGACGGTGGCGCTGGCGCTGGACTTGCGCGCGGCGGTGCCAGCCCTCGCATAGTGCGGCGCGCGGCCGGCGCGCCTCTATGCCGGCCGCAAGGCCCGAAGCAACGGCAGATGGGCCTGCAGCGCCTGCCGGTCGGGCTTGCCGGCGGCGGTGTGAGGCAGTGCGGACAGGAAGCAGATCTGGCGCGGCCGCTTGTGCGGCGCCAGGCGTGCGGCCAGATGGGTGTGCAGGGTCTCGTCGTTCGGCGGTTGCGGCCCGGCAACGAGTGCAGCCGCGACGATCTGTCCCCAGGTCTCGTCGGGCACGCCGAATACCGCTGCGGCTTGGACGCCAGGGCAGGCCTCCAGCACCCGTTCCACCTCGGCGGGGTAGACGTTTTCGCCGCCGGTGACGATGAGGTCGGCACGCCGGGCATGCAGATGCAGGCAGCCCTGGGCGTCAAGTTCACCCAGGTCACCGGTGTCAAACCAGTCATCCTCGGCCAGCGGTGCTTCACCCAGGTAGCCGGCCATGCGCATCGGACCCCTGACGAGGATGTGGCCGTTGTCGATGCGCAGTTGCACCCCCGCCAGCGGCCGGCCGGCGGCGCAGGCCGCGGGGTCGAAGCGCTGCGCGTAAGGCGTGGCCACGACCTGCGAGCAGGTCTCGGTGCAGCCGTAGGTGATGACGATGGGCAGCCGGCGATCGGCGGCACGCGCCAGCAGGCCACGCGACGTTGCGGCGCCCCCGATCAGCGCCACGCGCAGGAAGGCCGGCGGCGCCCATGCGGGGTGGGTGTCGAGCACCATCGCCAGCATCGTGGGCACCAGCGACAACTGGGTGACGTGCCAACGTTCGACCCACTGCGGCAGCAGCCGGGCATCGAAGGCCGGGGCCAGCGCCACGGCGCGCCGCGCCGCCAGGCAGCGGGTGACGATGGACAGGCCCCCGACACGCGCCACGGGCATCGCGAGCAGCCAGCAGTCGTCGTCCTGCCAGCCGAGGTTCTGTGCGCTGGCGTGCGCAGAAGCGAGCAGCGCCGTACGCGTGAGCACCGCACCGCGGGCGCGGCCCGTGGTGCCCGAGGTGTAGAGCACCGCTGCCGCGTCGGGGGGCAGCGTTGCCAAGGCGTTTTCGGTGGCGGCGCGTTCAACGGCTTGTTCGGCGGCGGTCAGCTTCGGGTGCAGCAGCAGCGCAGGTACCTGCAGTTCGAGCAGCGCGTACAGCGTGAGCAGCGTGTCCAGCGTGTTGCTGCCCACCACCGGGTGCACGGCGCCGGGCCGCAGCGTGGGTGCCAGCTCGGCCATGCGTTGCGCCGTGAGTTGTGCCAACTGCGCGTAGCTGTAGCGGCGTTCTTCGGTGTGCAGCGCGGTGGCGCTGCCGGCCTCGCGCGCGGCAGCGCTGATCGACAGCTTGTCGGTCAAGGCGGCCCCGCGCGACGCGCCGCCGCCAGGCTGCCAGCGGTCACGGCAGGCGCGGGAACTTGCGGAAGTTCGGCTTGCGCTTTTCCAGGTAGGCGTTCTTGCCTTCCTGGCCTTCCGCGGACATGTAGAACAGCATGGTGGCGTTGCCTGCGAGTTCCTGCAGCCCGGCCTGGCCGTCGCAGTCGGCGTTCAGCGCCGCCTTCAGGCAACGCAGCGCGATGGGGCTGTTGGCCAGCATCTCGCGGCACCACTGCACGGTCTCGGCTTCGAGCTGCTCATAAGGCACGACGCAATTGACCAGGCCCATGTCCAGCGCTTCCTGCGCGCCATATTGCCGGCACAGGAACCAGATCTCGCGCGCCTTCTTCTGGCCCACGATGCGTGCCATGTAAGAAGCACCGTAACCGCCGTCGAAGCTGCCCACGCGGGGCCCCGTCTGGCCGAAGCGGGCGTTGTCGGCGGCGATGGTCAGGTCGCACACCATGTGCAGCACGTGGCCGCCGCCGATGGCGTAGCCGGCCACCATGGCCACCACGGGTTTGGGCAGCGTGCGGATCTGGCGCTGCAGGTCCAGCACGTTCAGGCGCGGCACGCCGTCGCCACCCACGTAGCCGGCGGGGCCACGCACACGCTGGTCGCCGCCGCTGCAGAAGGCGTCCTTGCCTTCACCCGTGAGCACGACGACGCCGATGTTCTCGTCGTCGCGTGCGTCGTTGAAGGCGGCCTGCATCTCGCGCACCGTTTCGGGCCGGAAGGCGTTGCGAACCTCGGGCCGGTTGATGGTGATCTTGGCGATGCCTTCTTCGGCCTTTTCGTAGCGGATGTCGGTGTAGCCGGGGACGTTGGTCCACGCCGGAACGGGCGGCAGGGCGGGTGTGTTCATGGTTGGGTGTGCAAGGAAAAAAGGCGGCCAGCCGCCGTGGCCGGCACCGGTCGAGACGGTCAGTCGATCTTCGCACCCGAGGCGCGCACGGCTTGGCCCCAGGTCTCGGCGCTGCGGGTGATGAACTGCGCGAAGGACGCGGGTGTGCCGGGAACGGGCACGGCACCGCGCGCGCGCAGCGCGGCGATCAGCTCGGGGTCGGCCAGCGCCTGGCGGATGGCGGCGTTCAGACGGTCGACGATGGCCTGCGGCGTGCCGTCGGGCACGAAAATGCCATCCCAGGCCGCAGCCTCGAAGCCGGGCAGGCCCGATTCGGCGATGGTCGGCACGTCTGGTGCGCCGGGAAAGCGTTTCTGTGTCGACACCGCCAGGCCGCGCACACGGCCGGCCTGCGCCATCGGGTAGGCGTTGGGCATGACCTCGATCATCATCTGCACCTGGCCACCGATGAGGTCGGTCATCGCCAGGGCGCCGCCGCGGTAGGGCACGTGAACGATGTCGATCCCGGCCTGGGTCTTGAACAGTTCGCCGGCCAGGTGCGAAGTGGTGCCGTTGCCCGCCGAGGCGAAGTTCAGTTTGTTCGGGAACGCCTTGGCGTAAGCGATGAGTTCGGCCGCCGACTGCACCGGCAACTGCGGGTTGACGATCAGCATCGCCGCTATTTCCGTCAGGCGCGACACAGGGGTGAAGTCCTTCACCGGGTCGAAACCCGGTTTGCTGTACAGGTGGGCGTTGATGGCGTGGGTGCCGTTGGTGCCATAGAACAGCGTGTAGCCGTCGGGCGCGGCGCGCGACGCGACCTGGGCGCCGATGTTGCCCCCGGCGCCGGCCTTGTTGTCGATGACGATGCTCTGGCCCAGCGCCTGTGCAACCTTGGGCATCATCAATCGCGCCAGGCTGTCGGCGCCGCCGCCGGGCGGAAAGGGCACGATCAGGCGCACGGGCTTGTCGGGGTAAGCCGGTGACGCGGTTTCGGCGGCGGCGGCCAGCCGGGGCAGCGTGGTCAGCAGGCTCGCCAGGGCCAGCGCAAACGCGCCGAAGGCTGACGCAATCGGGCTCGAGCGTCGGCGGGTGTATGCAGATGTCATGTGCCCGGATCCCTTCCGGCGGGTGTCGTCGTACCGACGCTGCGGCAGCGCATCAGCACCATGGTCTTGACGGTCATCACGGGCTCACCACGCTGGTTGGTCACTTCGATGAAAGTCTGCACCAGGCCGCGGTCGGGCTTGCTGCGCGAAAGCCGTGCCTCGGTGATGGTGATGCGCAGCGAAAGCCGGTCGCCCGGCCGTACCGGCGCCAGCCAGCGCAATTCGTCGACGCCCGGGGAGGCCAGCCCTGCCTGGCCAGGCAGGAAGTGGTCGACCAGCAGCCGCATCATCAAGCTGGCCGTGTGCCAGCCGCTGGCGATGACGCCGCCCAGCGGGCCGCGGGCGGCGCGCTGCGGGTCGGTATGGAAGGGCTGCGGATCGAACCTGCGGCCGAAGTCCAGGATCTCGGCCTCGTCCACGGCGATGGGCCCGCACAGGAGCACGGCACCGGGCACGTAGTCTTCGAAGTGGCGTTCGTCGCGGTCGACAGGCAGGGCAGATGGAGGCATGGGTATCGGGGCTTGCGCGGGCCTCGTGCGGGCCAGCAGCGGCCGCGCCGGACTTTACCGCGGCCCGCGCCTCAGGCCAGCGGACGGGTCGTTTCCTCCCAGCCACTGAGGTCGACGCCGGCCACTGCGGTCCGCGCCGCGCAGGGCTGCGATGCAGCCGTCACTGGCGCATGCATCCTGGCGGGCGGCCGCGCCTGAAGCGGCTACAGCGGGATCCAACTGCCCAGGTGGCGGTGCACGGGCTGGCGTTCGGCCCAGGCGGCCAGGCGTTCCAGCCAGGGTGTGACCGGGGCCACGGCTGCAGGCGTCGGGCGGGGAGCGGTCTGCGGCACATGCAGCGCGCTGCGCAGCGTCGGGAGGACGCTGCCGAAGGAAGCAGTGTGAGTGGCCATGATGACCTCCGTAGGTGAACTGCGCCGGGCCCAGGTCCGGGCTCGTAGCGCAGTGATTGCACTGTGAACCTGCGCAGGCCTGCAGACAACGTGGCATGCTGCAGTTTGACTTTGCGAATACGCACAGAGAGCGATGCCCGAACTCGACTGGGACCACTTCCGCCACGCGCTGGCCATCGGCACGGCCGGTTCGCTGGCGGGTGCGGCGCGGCTGCTGGGCGTCAACCACACCACGGTACTGCGCCGGCTGGACGCGCTCGAAGCCCAACTCGGCACGCGCCTCTTCGACCGCCAGCGCCAGGGTTACCAGCCCACCGAGGCAGGGCTGGCGCTTCTGGAGCAGGCGCGCCACATGGCATCGCGGGCCGACGAGATCGAACGCCAGGTGCTGGGCCAGGACCGCCAGCTCACCGGCGTCTTGCGCGTCACCACCGCCTTCGTCGTGATGGACCACCTGCTGCCACAGCCGCTGGCCGACTTCGCGCGTGCCTACCCGGGCATCGAGACCGAGGTGATGGAGAACGCGTTCCTCGTCGACCTGGCCAGCCGCCACGCCGACTCCGACCAGGGCTGGACGCGCCGCGAGGCCGATGTCGCGTTGCGCCTGTCTGTGCACGTGGCCGAGCACCTGGTGGGCCGCCAGCTCGGCATCACGCACAGCCGCGTCTACGCGCTGCGCGGCGCGCCCGGCCTGCCGCAGACCGTGACGCCGGTGGACGTGCTGGTGCGCGACGCACCCTGGGTGGCGTTCGAGCGCGATGGCCACTCGCGTGTGCACGACCACTGGCTGCGCCGGCACCTGGCGCATGCCCAGGTGCGTGTGCGTGTGGACATCTTCAACGCCAAGGCGGCAATGCTGCGCACCGGCATCGGCGTTGGCGTGCTGCCTACCTTCATGGAAGCGCGCCACCCCGAGCTGGTGGCGGTGTCGGAGGCCATCCCCGAACTGTCGCAGCCGGTCTGGATGCTCACCCACCCCGACCTGCGGCACACGGCACGCGTGCGCGCCTTCATGCAGTTCGTGGGCGACGCGCTTGTCGACCGTCTGCACCAGGTTTGACGGCGCGCAAGGCGGCCTGCGCCTGGTTGGCCGGCGCTGCGGGGCGAAGGCTAAGCTGCAGGCCTGATCGCGTTCCCCCGACCTCGGCATGCCCCAGACCTCCTCTCGAAAGTGGTTGCGCCGCGCCCTCGTGCTCCTGGCGCTGCTGGCCGTCGGCGCCGCGCTGTTGTGGTGGCTGGGCCGCCCCAAGCCCGTGCCGGTGCTGACGACTGCCGTCGCCCGGGGCAACGTCGAAGCCACGGTCTCGAACACCCGCGCCGGCACCGTGGAGGCCTGCCAGCGCACCCGTCTGTCGACCATTTCGGGCGGCCGCATTGCCGTGTTGGCGGTGAGGGAAGGCGACCGCGTGCGCAAGGGCCAGTTGCTGATGCAGCTGTGGAACGACGATCAGCAGGCCGAGCAGGCCTTCTCGCAGGCCCAGCTCGAGACCTCGCGCAGGCGTGTTACCGAAGCCTGCACGATGGCCGACCAGGCCCAGCGCGAACGGGTGCGGCAGGAGGGCCTGTTCAGGCAGGGTTTCGTGTCCGAAGGCCGGCTCGACACCGTACGCGCCGAAGCCGACACGCGCGCCGCTGCCTGCGCCACCGCCAAGGCCGACGTGGCGCAGTCGCAGGCCCGCGTGGCCGTCGTCGGCACGGCGCGCCAGCGCACCGTGCTGGTGGCGCCCTTCGACGGCACGGTGGCCAAGATCGTCGGCGAGGTCGGCGAGTACTCGACACCCTCGCCCCCGGGCGTGCCCACGCCGCCGGCCATCGATCTCATCGACGACTCCTGCCTCTACGTCAAGGCGCCGATGGACGAGGTCGACGCGCCCAAGATGCAGGCCGGCCAGCCGGTGCGCATCACGCTCGACGCGCTGCCGGGCAAGTCCTTCCCCGGCACGGTGCGCCGCGTGGCGCCCTACGTCACGGCGGTCGAGAAGCAGGCGCGCACGGTCGAGATCGAAGCCGTCTTCGACGACCCGAAGGCCGCCGGGCGTCTGCTGGTGGGCTACAGCGCCGACGTCGAGGTCATCCTCGACGTGCGGCCCGACGTGCTGCGCGTGCCCACCGCGGCGCTGATGCCGGGCGGCAAGGTGCTGGTGCTGGAAGGCGACCGGCTGGTCGAGCGCGTCGTGAAGACCGGTGTGACGAACTGGGAGCACAGCGAGATCACCGCCGGCCTGGCCGCGGGAGACCGTATCGTGACTTCGCTCGACCGTGCCGGCGTCAAGGCCGGCGCCGCGGCGGTGGCCGAAGATGCTGCCTCCGCTTCGGCGAAGTGACGCCATGGCCCGGACGGCAGAGCCTGCGGACGGCGCGGCGCAGATCGAACTTTCGGGCATCGAGCGGCTGTTCCACCTGGGCGACAGCACGGTGCACGCGCTGGCCGACATACGGCTGCGCATCACGCGGGGCGAGTACATCTCGGTGATGGGGCCCTCGGGCTCGGGCAAGTCGACGCTGCTGAACGTGCTGGGCCTGCTCGACCGTCCCGATGCCGGCCACTACGTGCTGGAAGGGCGCGACGTGACGACGCTGTCGCCCGACGAGCAGGCGCTCGTGCGCAGCCAGCGCATCGGCTTCGTGTTCCAGAGCTTCCACCTCGTGCCGCGGCTGACGGCGGCCGAGAACATCGCGTTGCCCATGGTGCTGGCCGGCGTCCCGGCGCGCGAGCGCGAAACGCGGGTGCAGCAGGCGCTGGCGGGCTTTGGCCTGGCCGACCGCGCCGGGCACCGGCCCGACCAGCTCTCGGGCGGCCAGCGCCAACGCGTGGCCATCGCCCGCGCCACCATCATGCGGCCGGCGCTGCTGCTGGCCGACGAGCCCACCGGCAACCTCGACCGCGCCACCGGCGACGAGGTCATCCGGCTGCTGGAAGAGCTCAACGCCGGTGGGGTGACGCTGCTGATGGTGACCCACGATGCCGCTATCGGCGCGCGCGCAGGGCGGCGCATCTGCATGGAGGACGGTGCGATCCGCCTGGACGAGGCGCGGCCCGGCGTACCGGCCGCCACGTGGGCCGACGCCATGCCCGGGGCTGCCGATGCGCGCCCCTGATCTGCTCGCCTTCGCGCTCGGTGCCGCCAGCGGCAACCGTGTGCGCACCGCGTTGTCGATGCTGGCCATGGCCATCGGCGTGGCCGCGGTGGTCACGCTCACCGCGCTGGGCGACGGCGCACGCCGCTACGTGATGCGCGAGTTCAGCGCCATCGGCAGCAACCTGGTCATCGTGCTGCCCGGCCGCACCGAGACCGGTGGCATCAACCCCGGCAGCTTTGGCGGCGTGACGCCGCGCGACCTGACCGTCGACGACGCACGCGCGCTGCTGCGCGCCCCTGCCGTGCGCCGCGCCGCGCCGCTGACCGTGGGCACCTCGGAGCTGTCGGTGAACGGACGCCTGCGCGAAAGCATGGTGGTGGGATCGACGGCCGAGTTTCTGGAGGTGCGGCAGTTCAGGATGGGGCAGGGCCAATTCCTCCCGGTCGAAGACTGGGGCCGCGGCTCCCCGGTGATGGTGCTGGGTGCCAAGCTGCGTGCCGACCTCTTCGGCAACGCCAACGCGCTGGGGCAATTCGTGCGCGTGGGCGACCGGCGCTTCCGTGTCATCGGCGTGCTGGCGGCTACCGGCAGCGGGCTGGGCATGAACACCGATGAGCTGGCGGTGGTGCCGGTGTCCATCGCGCTTTCGATGTTCAACACCAACACGCTGTTCCGCATCCTCGTGGAAGCGCGCAACCGCGATGCCATCACTCCGGCAAAGGAGCAGGCCCTGGCCATCCTCCAGGCCCGTCACGAGGGCGAGAAGGACGTCACCGTGATCACGCAGGACGCGTTGCTGGCCACCTTCGACCGCCTCATCGGCACGCTGACGCTGGCCGTGGCCGGCATCGCGGCCATCAGCCTGGCCGTGGCCGGCATCCTGGTGATGAACGTGATGCTGGTATCGGTGGCGCAGCGGCGCAGCGAGATCGGGTTGCTGAAGGCGCTGGGCGCCAGCGGGGCCACGATACGCACTGCCTTCCTGGTCGAGGCGGCGCTGCTGTCGGGCTGCGGTGCGCTGGTGGGTTATGCACTCGGGTTGGCCGGTGCGGCTGTGATACGCGCGCTGTATCCGGTGTTCCCGGCCTACCCGCCCGACTGGGCGGTGCTGGCGGGGCTGGGCACCGCGGTGGCCACTGGGCTCGTTTTCGGCGTGCTGCCGGCGCGGCGAGCGGCGCAGCTGGATCCCGTCACTGCGCTGGCCCGACGATGAGGACGAAGCCATGACCCCCGGCGACGCGGTGCGTTTCGCCTGGCGTTCGATCACCGCGCACCGCCTGCGCAGCGTGCTCACGCTGTCGGGCATTGCGGTAGGCATCGCGGCGGTGATCCTGCTCACCTCCATCGGCGAAGGCGTGCACCGCTTCGTCATGGCCGAGTTCTCGCAGTTCGGCACCCACGTCATCGGCATCATGCCGGGCCGCACCACGGCCAGCGGCGGTGTGCCGGCGGGGCTGCCCACCTCGGTGCGGCCGCTGACGCTGGACGATGCGCGCTCGCTTCGGCGCGTGCCGGGCGTCGTCGGCGTGGTGCCCACGGCCTGGGGCAATGCCGAGGCGCAGGCGCGCGGCCGGGTGCGGCGCACCATCGTCTACGGGGTGTCCGATGCCGCGCTGGCCGTATTCAACATGCAGGTGGCGGTGGGCCAGTTCCTGCCCGGCGACGGCGCCGACGAGGCGCGCAGCTTCGTCGTTCTGGGCCCCAAGCTGAAGCACGAACTCTTCGGCGCCGAGAGCGCGCTGGGCGAACGCCTGCGCCTGGGCGGGCAGAGCTTCCGCGTCATCGGCGTGCTGGCGCCCAAGGGTCAGTTCCTGGGCCTGGACCTCGACGACACGGCCTTCGTGCCGGCGGCGCGCGCGATGGAACTCTTCAACCGCGACAGCCTGACCGAAATCCACCTCACCTACGACCCCGAGGTGGCCTCGCGCAGCGTGGCGGCAGCGGCCGAGGCGATATTGGCGGCCCGTCACGGCCGCGCCGACTTCACCGTGACGACGCAGGAAGAGATGCTGGGCACGCTGTCGAACATCCTGGACGTACTGACGATGGCGGTGGCGGCTCTGGGCAGCATCTCGCTGCTGGTGGGCGCGGTGGGCATCGTCACCATCATGACCATCGCGGTGGCCGAACGCACACCCGAGATCGGGCTGATGATGGCGCTGGGCAGCCAGCGCCGCATGATCCTGTGGCTGTTTCTAGGCGAAGCGGTGGTGCTGGCGGTGCTGGGCAGCCTGCTGGGCGTGGCCATCGGCTTCGGGCTGGCGCAGTTGATCCGCGCCGCGGTGCCGGCGCTGCCGGTGTCCACGCCCATGGTCTACGTGCTGCTGTCGGTGGCCAGCAGCGCCCTCATCGGCCTGGCGGCCGGCGTGCTGCCGGCGCGCCATGCGGCACGGCTGGACCCGGTAGACGCGCTGCGCGCCGAGTGAGATCGCTTCAGGGCGCCAGGGTGGCGATGCGCAAGCGCACCGAGGTGCTGCCCTCGGCCGCGGGTTCGCCCAGGCGTGCCAGCGCCACGCCACGGTCGCGCAGGTGGCGTTGCACGTCGGCGGCACGCTGCAATGCCAGCGTGGAGGGTGCACCAGCGGTGTCGCCCGGTGCGGACAGCAGCGTCAGCCGCGTGCCGGGCCGGCGGCGCAGGCTTTGGGCTACCTTGTCGAGCACCGCGCCAAGTGCCGGTTTGACCTGGCTGCGGCCGGCGTCGAAGCAGAACTCGCGTGGCACATCGACGGCCAGCGCGCCGTCGCTGCGCTGCGCTATGCGTACCGGCGTGCCCCGGAACCAGTCTTGGAGCCAGCGCTGTTCGATTGCCAGGGCCTCGGCGCCGGCAGTGCGTCCCTTGGGCGTAGCGGCACTTGGGGTGGCCGCCGGCGCTGTGGGGGTTGGCGGCGGCGTTGAAGCTCCCTGGTCAGGTGGCCCGGGACGCGGTGCCAAACCGGCGCAACCGCTCACTGTGATCGCCACGACGAACCCCAGCGCCTGCGACAGGCCGCTGCGCAGAGGCGGCGACCAGGTCGACGCGGCGGCGTGCGGGGCGAACCGGGTCGGCGTCATGCGACGTTACGGCACCAGGGCCACGCGCATGCCCAGCAGCGGACCGCCGTGGCCGCCGAGGATGCGCAGCGTCGCCTGACGCGGCCTGAAGCCCGCGGGCAGCGGCAGGCCGCCGCGCAGCACGGCCAGCGCTCCCAGGCTCAGCGCCACCGGTGGCAGTGTCACCGCGGTTTCGCTGCGCCCCTGCGTGTCGCCGGAGACGACCAGCTGCATCACGGCCGCCAACGGCCGCCCCGTGGCGCGCTCGCGGCTCAGCGCCACGTCGTAGGCCAGCTGACCGTCCTTGAGAACGAAGTGCATCGCGCGCACCGCCACGGCGCCGGCGCGCGGGTCGGGCGGCAGCGCGTCGACCACCGCGGCCAGGTCGGCCTGCAGCCGTTCGATGGTGGCCCTTCCCGCCGTCAGTTCGGCCAGCTGCTTCTGCCTGCCGTCGATGGCCGCAGCCAGCTGCAGGTTGAGCTGTGCCTGCGTCTGTGCCAGGCGCAGCCTCTCGGCCTCGGCGGTCACGAAGGCCGCGGTCGTGCGAGCCGACTCCTCGGCCGTCAGGCGCGGTGGCAGCACCTCTTCCTGCAGGTAGACCACGCCACCCGAGCCCACCGCCACGCCGGCCAGCAGCAGCCACAGCCAGCGCGGCAGACGCCAGCGTGAACGACGCTGGTCATAGCGTGAGAAGGAAACGGCGCGGGATCGGCTGAACATCAGGGGCGGCAGTGCAAGCGTAGGGAAGGGCGGCACGGTGGGGCCCGTGGCCGCCACGCATGCAACACGATGTAGGCAGGCCGGACGCCGCAACGCGGTGGGCGAGGGGCCGTGGCGGCGGGTTGCGCCCCGCGGGCGGGCCGCTGCGGGGCATCGCTCCGGTGCGCTGCTGCAGCCTGCTGGCGAACGTTTGCGGACACACCTTGCAAAGTCCAACTGCGCCGGGCATCCCGGTGCAGGCGCCTTGCGCCAGGTCAAGCCGCCACGGTTTGGCGCCCGGACTACACCTTCCGAACGATGGCGCGGGCACCGCTCATCGTTCTTCCGGCTCGCCGCAGCTGGTCGCCGGGAGGATGTGCGGCAGCAACCCCGAAGGCCACAGTCCCCTGCAACCCGAACGGAGTTGCAGATGGCCCCCGCAGACCTCACCCACCGCCCCCGCGAAGCCTGGAGCGTGCTCATCGTCAGCACGCTGGCCTTCACCGTGTGCTTCATGGTGTGGATGATGTTCGCCGTCATCGGCATCCCGCTGAAGAAGACGCTGGGGCTCAACGCCACCGAGTTCGGCCTGCTCACCGCGATGCCGGTGCTGACGGGCTCGCTGATCCGCGTGCCGCTGGGCATCTGGACCGACAAGTACGGCGGCCGCATCGTGATGGCCACGCTGATGGCGGTGACGGTGCCGGCCATCTTCCTGATGGCCTACGCCACGGCCTACTGGCACTTCCTCGTCATCGGCCTCTTCGTCGGCCTGGCTGGCGGCAGCTTCTCGGTCGGCACGCCCTACGTGGCGCGCTGGTTCCCGCGCAACCGCCAGGGCATGGCGATGGGCGTCTACGGCGCCGGCAACTCGGGCGCGGCGGTCAACAAGTTCGTCGCGCCGGCGCTGCTGGTGGCCTTCGGCTGGACCATGGTGCCGCAGGTCTACGCGGCCATCATGCTGGGCACGCTGGTCGTGTTCTGGCTCTTCAGCCACAGCGACCCCGCGCACCTGGTGCCCAGCCACGTGAAGTTCAGCGACCAGCTGAAGATGCTGAAGGACCCCAAAGTGCTGAAGTACTGCCAGTACTACAGCATCGTCTTCGGCGGCTACGTCGCCTTGAGCCTGTGGATGGTGCAGTACTACGTCGGCGAGTTCGGCCTCGACATCCGCATCGCCGCCCTGCTGGCCGCCTGCTTCAGCCTGCCGGGCGGCGTGCTGCGCGCCGTCGGCGGCGTGTTGTCCGACAAGTTCGGCGCCCACGCCGTCACCTGGTGGGTGATGTGGGCGAGCTGGATCTGCCTGTTCCTGCTGAGCTACCCGCAGACCGACATGACCATCCTCACGGTCGATGGTCCGCGAACCTTCCACGTCGGCCTCAACGTCTACCTGTTCACCGCGCTGATGTTCCTTCTGGGCATCTGCTGGGCCTTCGGCAAGGCCAGCGTCTTCAAGTACATCAGCGACGACTTCCCGCACAACATCGGCACCGTGAGCGGCATCGTCGGCCTGGCCGGCGGCATGGGCGGCTTCGTGCTGCCGATCCTGTTCGGCGCGCTGATGGACCTGACCGGCATCCGCAGCAGCGCCTTCATGCTGATGTACGGCGTGGTCTGGGTCTCGCTGATCTGGATGTACTGGACCGAGGTGCGCAAGACCGAAGTGATGGGTGCCAACGCGCCCGTCTCGCCGCTGTCGCGCAGCTTCACGCGCTGATCCCTTCCCCCCAAGAACACCTCACCTGGAGAACCACCATGGCTTCTCATGTCATCACCCAATGGAACCCGGAAGACAAGCGCTTCTGGGACAGCAGCGGCCGCGGCGTCGCGCAGCGCAACCTGTGGCTGTCCATCCCCGCGCTCACGCTGGCCTTCGCGGTGTGGATGGTGTGGAGCGTGGTCGTCGTCAACCTGCCGGCGGTGGGCTTCAAGTACAGCACCAACCAGCTGTTCTGGCTGGCGGCACTGCCGGCGCTGTGCGGCGCCACGCTGCGCATCTTCTACAGCTTCGCCGTGCCCATCTTCGGTGGCCGGCGCTGGACGGCGATCTCCACCGCCACGTTGCTTCTGCCCGCCCTGGGCATCGGCTTCGCGGTGCAGAAGCCCGACACACCCTACGAGGTGATGGTGGTGCTGGCGCTGCTGTGCGGCTTCGGCGGTGGCAACTTCGCCAGCTCGATGGCCAACATCAGCTTCTTCTTCCCGAAGGCGCAGAAGGGCTACGCGTTGGGCATGAACGCGGGCCTGGGCAACCTGGGCGTGAGCATCGTGCAGTTTGTGGTGCCGCTGGTCATCACGGCCGGTGTCTTTGGTGCCATCGGCGGTCAACCGGCGATGGTCACCAAGGCCGGCCAGACCTCGCCGATGTGGCTGCAGAACGCCGGCTTCATCTGGGTGCCCTTCATCCTGGCCAGCGCCGTCGCTGCGTGGTTCGGCATGAACGACCTGGCCGAGGCCAAGGCCAGCTTCGCCGACCAGGCCGTGATCTTCAAGCGCAAGCACAACTGGCTGATGTGCTGGCTGTACCTGGGCACCTTCGGCAGCTTCATCGGCTACAGCGCCGGCTTCCCGCTGCTCATCAAGAGCCAGTTTCCGGGCATCAATGCGCTGCAGTACGCCTGGCTCGGGCCGCTGGTGGGTGCGCTGGTGCGGCCGCTGGGTGGCTGGCTGAGCGACAAGCTGGGCGGCGCGCGCGTCACCTTCTGGAACTTCATCGTCATGGCCGGCGGCGTGTTCGCGGTGCTGCAGTTCCTGCCGCACGGCGGGCAGGGGGGCAACTTCACCGGCTTCCTGATCAGTTTCATGTGCCTGTTCGCTGCCTCGGGCATCGGCAACGGCAGCACCTTCCGCATGATCCCGGTGATCTTCCTCACCGAGCGTCAGCGTGCCGCCGAAGGGCAGGGTACCGCCGCGAAGGAACAAGCGGTGAAGGACGCCAACAAGGAAGCCGCGGCGGTGCTGGGCTTCAGCAGCGCCATCGGCGCCTACGGCGGCTTCTTCATCCCCAAGAGCTACGGCACCTCGATCGCGATGACGGGCAGCCCCGACGGCGCGCTCTACGCCTTCATCTTCTTCTATGCCACCTGCATCGCGATGACCTGGTGGCATTACAGCCGCAAGAACGCCCAGATGCCCTGCTGAGCCCTGCTGGACAAGACTGCACCAAGGAACACGCATGAGCCACTTTCTCGACCGCCTGACCCACTTCAGCCTGCCCAAGGAAACCTTCTCCGGCGATCACGGTGTGACCACCGGCGAAGACCGCACCTGGGAAGACGCCTACCGCAACCGCTGGGCCCACGACAAGATCGTGCGCAGCACGCACGGCGTGAACTGCACCGGCTCGTGCAGCTGGAAGATCTACGTCAAGGGCGGCATCGTCACCTGGGAAACGCAGCAGACCGACTACCCGCGCACCCGCTGGGACATGCCCAACCACGAGCCGCGCGGCTGCGCCCGTGGAGCCAGCTATTCCTGGTACCTGTACAGCGCCAACCGCGTGAAGTACCCCATGGTGCGCGGCCGCCTGCTCGAGCGTTGGCGCGTGGCGATGAAGACGGCGAAGACGCCGGTCGACGCCTGGGCCACCATCGTCGAGAACGACGAGGCGCGGCGCGACTACCAGAAGATCCGCGGCATGGGCGGCTTCGTTCGCAGCACCTGGGACGAGGTGAACCAGCTCATCGCGGCGGCCAACGTCTACACGATCAAAAGGCACGGGCCCGACCGCGTGATCGGCTTCTCGCCCATCCCGGCGATGAGCATGGTGAGCTACGCCGCGGGTAGCCGCTACCTGAGCCTGATCGGCGGCGTTTGCATGAGCTTCTACGACTGGTACTGCGACCTGCCGCCGGCCAGCCCGCAGATCTGGGGCGAGCAGACCGACGTGCCGGAATCGGCCGATTGGTACAACAGCACCTACATCATCGCCTGGGGCAGCAACGTGCCGCAGACGCGCACGCCCGACGCGCACTTCTTCACCGAGGTGCGCTACAAGGGCGCGACGACGGTGGCGGTGACGCCCGACTATTCTGAGGTCGCTAAGCTCGCCGACCTCTGGCTGCACCCGAAGCAGGGCACCGACGCCGCACTGGCGATGGCCATGGGCCACGTGGCGCTGAACGAGTTCTACTTCAAGCAGCGCAGCCCCTACTTCGACAACTACGCGCGCCGCTACACCGACCTGCCTTTGCTGGTGATGCTCAAGGAGCACCAGCTGCCCGACGGCACGATCACCCTGGTGCCCGACCGCTACCTGCGCGCCAGTGACTTCAACGGCAAGCTCGGCCAGCAGAACAACCCGGAGTGGAAGACGGTGGCCTTCGATACCGACGGCCGCGCCGTGCTGCCCAACGGCAGCATCGGCTTCCGCTGGGGCCAGGAGTCGGAGGTCGGCAGGGTCGACGCCGGCAAGTGGAACCTGGAAGACAAGGAAGCGCGCCACGGGCAGCAGGTCAAGCTGAAGCTGTCGGTGCTGGAAGAGGGCTCGCAGGCGCACGAGGTCGTGGGTGTCGGCCTGCCTTACTTCGGCGGCATCGCCACGCCGCACTTCAAGTCGAACGCGCAGAACGGAGAGGTCAACTTCGTCAAGGTGCCGGCGGTGCGCCTGCGCCTGGGCAAGGACGGCGAGCACCGCGAGGCGCTCGTCGCCACGGTCTTCGACCTGCAGGCCGCGCAGTACGGCATCGACCGCGGGCTGGGCAGCGGCGCGAAGAGCTACGACGACAACGCCGCCTACACGCCGGCGTGGGCCGAGAGCATCACCGGCATGCCGCGCGACCAGATCGTCACCGTGGCGCGCCAGTTCGCCGAGAACGCGCACAAGACGCAGGGCAAGTCGATGATCATCATCGGCGCGGCGATGAACCACTGGTACCACGCCGACATGAACTACCGCGGCGTCATCAACCTCCTGATGATGTGCGGCTGCATCGGCCAGAGCGGCGGCGGCTGGGCGCACTACGTGGGCCAGGAGAAGCTGCGCCCGCAGACCGGCTGGGTGCCGCTGGCCTTCGGGTTGGACTGGATCCGCCCGCCGCGGCAGATGAACAGCACCAGCTTCTTCTACGCCCACAGCGACCAGTGGCGCTACGAGAAGCTGGGCATGGAAGAGATCGTCTCGCCGCTGGCCGACAAGAGCGTCTACGGCGGCACGATGATCGACTACAACGTGCGCGCCGAACGCATGGGCTGGCTGCCCAGCGCGCCGCAGCTCAAGACCAACCCGCTGCAGGTGGTGAAGGACGCCACCGCGGCCGGCATGGACGCCAAGGACTACGTCGTCAAGGCGCTGAAGGACGGCACCGTGCAGATGAGCTGCGAGGACCCCGATGCGCCGCAGAACTGGCCACGCAACCTGTTCGTGTGGCGCAGCAACCTGCTGGGCTCGTCGGGCAAGGGCCACGAGTACTTCTGCAAGCACCTGCTCGGCACCGAGAACGGCATCCAGGGCAAGGACCTCGGCAAGGACGACGCCAAGCCCAGCGAAGTGAAGTGGCACGAGCACGCCCCGGTCGGCAAGCTCGATCTGGTGGTGACGCTCGACTTCCGCATGAGCACCACCTGCCTGTACAGCGACATCGTGCTGCCCACCGCCAGCTGGTACGAGAAGAACGACCTCAACACCAGCGACATGCACCCCTTCATCCACCCGCTGAGTGCGGCCGTGGACCCGGTGTGGCAGAGCAAGAGCGACTGGGAGATCTACAAGGGCTTCGCGAAGGCCTTCAGCGAAGTCTGCGTCGGCCACCTCGGCGTCGAGAAGGAGGTGGTCCTAACCCCCATCCTGCACGACACCGCCGGTGAACTGGCGCAGCCCTTCGACGTAAAGGAATGGCGCAAAGGCCAGTGCGAACTGATCCCGGGCAAGACGGCGCCGCAGATCACGGTGGTGGAGCGCGACTACCCCAACACCTTCAAGCGCTTCACGGCACTCGGCCCCTTGATGAACAAGCTGGGCAACGGTGGCAAGGGCATCGGCTGGAAGACCGAGACCGAGGTCACGCAGCTCGGTCAGCTCAACGGCCTCACGCTGGGCGAGGGCGTGTCGCAGGGCATGCCGAAGATCGTGACCGACATCGATGCCTGCGAGGTCATCCTGCAGCTGGCGCCCGAGACCAACGGCCATGTCGCCGTGAAGGCCTGGCAGGCGCTTGGCAAGCAGACCGGGCGTGATCACACCCACCTGGCGCTGTACCGCGAGGACGAGAAGATCCGCTACCGCGACGTGCAGGCGCAGCCGCGGAAGATCATCAGTTCACCGACCTGGAGCGGCATCGAGAGCGAGACCGTCAGCTACAACGCCGGCTACACGAACGTGCACGAATACATCCCGTGGCGCACGCTCACCGGGCGGCAGCAGTTCTATCTGGACCACCCCTGGATGATCGCCTTCGGTGAGGGCTTCGGCAGCTACCGCCCGCCGGTGGACCTGAAGACGACCGCCGGCATCCACAACATCAAGCCCAACGGCAACGCCGAGATCCTGCTGAACTTCATCACGCCGCACCAGAAGTGGGGCATCCACAGCACCTACAGCGACAACCTGCTCATGCTGACGCTGAACCGCGGCGGCCCGGTGGTGTGGTTGAGCGAGGACGACGCGAAGAAGGCCGGCATCGAGGACAACGACTGGGTCGAGGTCTTCAACATCAACGGCGCCATCGCGGCGCGCGCGGTGGTGAGCCAGCGGGTCAACCCCGGCATGCTGATGATGTACCACGCGCAGGAAAAGATCATCAACACGCCCGGATCGGCGATCACCGGCGTGCGCGGCGGCATCCACAACAGCGTGACGCGCATCGTGCTCAAGCCGACGCACATGATCGGCGGCTACGCGCAGTTCAGCTACGGCTTCAACTACTACGGAACCATCGGCACCAACCGCGACGAGTTCGTGGTCGTGCGCAAGATGGACAAGGTCGACTGGCTCGACACCCCGCTCGGCGATGAACGCGCCGCGCTCGTGCAAGCCCAAGGAGAAGGCGCATGAAGATCCGCGCACAAGTCGGCATGGTCCTGAACCTGGACAAGTGCATCGGCTGCCACACCTGCAGCGTCACCTGCAAGAACGTCTGGACCAGCCGCCCCGGCGTCGAGTACGCCTGGTTCAACAACGTCGAAACCAAACCCGGCATCGGCTACCCCAAGGAGTGGGAGAACCAGGACAAGTGGAACGGCGGCTGGGTGCGCAAGGCGAATGGCTCGATCGAGCCGCGCCAGGGTGGCAAGTGGAAGCTGCTGATGCGCATCTTCGCCAACCCCAACCTGCCGCAGATCGACGACTACTACGAGCCCTTCACCTTCGACTACGACCACCTGCAGTCGGCGCCGGAGATGCAGCACCAGCCCACCGCACGGCCGCGTTCGCTGATCACCGGCAAGCGCATGGAGAAGATCGAGTGGGGCCCGAACTGGGAAGAGATCCTGGGTGGTGAATTTGCCAAGCGCTCGAAGGACAAGAACTTCGACGACATCCAGAAGGATATCTACGGCCAGTTCGAGAACACCTTCATGATGTATCTGCCCAGGCTGTGCGAGCACTGCCTGAACCCGGCTTGCGTGGCGTCCTGTCCTTCGGGCTCGATCTACAAGCGCGAGGAAGATGGCATCGTGCTCATCGACCAGGACAAGTGCCGAGGCTGGCGCATGTGCGTCAGCGGCTGCCCCTACAAGAAGATCTACTACAACTGGAAGAGCGGCAAGGCCGAGAAGTGCATCTTCTGCTACCCGCGCATCGAAGCGGGCCAGCCCACGGTATGCAGTGAAACCTGCGTCGGCCGCATCCGGTATCTCGGCGTGCTGCTGTACGACGCCGATCGTATTCAAGAGGCGGCGAGTGTCGAGAAGGACAAGGACCTCTACCAGGCCCAGCTCGACATCTTCCTCGACCCGCACGACCCGGCGGTGATCGCGCAGGCGCGCAAGGACGGCATCCCCGACAACTGGCTCGAAGCGGCGAAGAACAGCCCCGTCTACAAGATGGCGGTGGAATGGAAGGTGGCGCTGCCGCTGCACCCGGAGTACCGCACGCTGCCGATGGTCTGGTACGTGCCGCCGCTGAGCCCCATCACGGCGGCGGCCAATGCCGGGCAGGTGGGCACCAACGGCGAGATCCCCGACGTCAACCAGCTGCGCATCCCGGTCAAGTACCTGGCCAACCTGCTGACCGCCGGCGACACCTTCCCGGTGGTGCGCGCGCTGGAACGCATGCTGGCGATGCGCGCCTACCAGCGCAGCAAGCACGTCGACGGGCTGGCCAACACCGCCGCCATCGACCAGGTGCGCATGAGCGTCAACGAAGTGGAAGAGATGTACCGCGTGATGGCCATCGCCAACTACGAGGACCGCTTCGTGATTCCCACCACGCACCGCGAGTACGCCGAGAACGCCTTCAACGTGCGCGGCGGCTGCGGCTTCAGCTTCGGCAACGGCTGCAGCGAAGGTGTCACCGAAACGAGCCTCTTCGGCAGCGAGAAGAAGCGGACGATTCCGATCAAGGCGGGGGTCTGAGATGAAGAGCCTTTCACTCACCCTGCGTGTGTTGGCGCACCTGCTCGGCTACCCTAACGCAGATCTTCGCGACCACCTGCCCGAGTTGCGTTCGGCGCTGCTCGACGAGCGTGCGCTGACCTTCGGTCGCCTGGCCGAGCTCGACGCGCTGATCGACCGCCTGCGCACGCGCCGGCCGCTCGACGTCGAAGCGGACTACGTCGAACTCTTCGACCGCGGGCGTGGCACCGCGCTGCATCTCTTCGAACACGTGCATGGCGACAGCCGCGACCGCGGCCCGGCGATGGTCGATCTCATCAAGACCTACGAGCAGGCCGGCCTCTTCCTGGCACCCGAGGAACTGCCCGACCACCTGAGCGTGGTGCTGCAGTTCGCCAGCACGCAGCCGCCCGAGCAGGCACGCGCCTTCCTGGGTGAGTTTGCGCACATCCTGCAGGTCATCTTCAGCGCGCTGCTGAAGCGTCAGAGTCCCTACGCCTCGGTGCTGGCCGCGCTGCTCGACCTGGCCGGCGAAAAGGCCCAGGCCGTGCCCGTGCCGCCCGAACCCGAGATCGACGAGAGCTGGGAAGAGCCGCTGGCCTTCGGCGGCTGTTCGACCCAGGGCCAAGCCAGCCCGGGCCAGCCTCAGCCCATCCAGATCGTCAGGCGTGCCGGCGCCGGCGCGGCTTCCACCCCTTCCGCAGGAGCGTCCGCATGAACGCCGTCCACACCTTCCTGTTCACCGTCTACCCCTACCTCTGCCTGGCGGTGTTCTTCATGGGCAGCCTGGCGCGTTTCGACCGCGACCAGTACACGTGGAAGAGCGACAGCTCGCAGCTGCTTCGTTCCGGCCAGCTGCGCTGGGGCAGCAACCTCTTCCACGCCGGCATCCTGTTCCTGTTCTTCGGCCACCTCTTCGGCCAGCTGACGCCGCATGCGGTCTACGAGATCTTCGTCACCGCGCCGCAGAAGCAACTGCTGGCGGTGATCGCCGGTGGCGTGGCGGGTGGCATCTGCTTCGTCGGCCTGAGCCTGCTGCTGCACCGGCGCATCTTCGACCCGCGCATCCGCCTGACCAGCCACCGCACCGACCTGGCCATCCTCGTCATCCTGTGGGTGCAGCTGCTCATCGGCCTGGCCACGCTGCCGGCGTCGTTCCACCACGTGGCCGACCCGCAGACCATGCTGCGCCTGGCCGAGTACCTGCAGGGCATCGCCACCTTCCAGCCCAATCCGGCGCTGGTGGCCGGCGTCGAATGGCACTTCCAGGCCCACATGCTGCTGGGCATGACGATCTTCCTGCTCTTCCCCTTCAGCCGCCTGGTGCACGTGTGGAGTGGCTTCGGTACGGTGGCCTACTTCTTCCGCCCCTACCAGGTGGTGCGTGCGCGGCGCCTGAACGTGCCCGCCGGCCAGAACCAGCCGCACAAGTCTGCGTGAAGGACTTCGCCATGAACACACCCTCCGTGAACGCACCGTACGTCATGCCCACCGTCAACGGGGTGCCTCTGGCCTACCCAGAAGAGCCGATCGACGACGAAACCCTGCGCCAGCGCGCCTGCACCGAACTGCTGCGCCAAGCCGCCATCGCGGCCGGGCTGCTGAGCGACGACGACCCGGCGCCGCTGCTGGGCGCCATCACCGACGACGCCAGCGCGGCCATCGAGACGCTGCTCGACCGCGCCCTGCAACTGCCCGAGCCCACCGACGAGGCCTGCCGCCGCCACCATGCCGCCAACCTGCCGCGTTATGCGCACGGTGAACGGGCCCAGGTGCGCCACGTGCTGTTCGCGGTGACGCCGGGCGTCGACGTCAACGCGCTGCGCCAGCGCGCCGAGGCCTGCCTGCTCGACCTGCGCTGCGACGCGGAGGGCACACGCTTCGCAGAAGCCGCGCGCACGACCTCGAACTGCCCCAGCGGCGCCGATGGGGGTGAACTCGGCTGGCTGCGCGCCGAAGACTGCGCGCCCGAGCTGGCCAAGGAGATCCTGGGTCACGCTGAAGTCGGCGTGCTGCCGCGCCTGGTGGCCACGCGTTTCGGCCTGCACGTGGTGGAGGTGCTGGCGCGTGAGCCCGGCGCCCAGCCCGTCTTCGAAACCGTGCGCTCGGCCGTGGCGCAGGCGCTGCGCCAGCAAGCCTTTGCCACCGCGCTGCGCCAGTACCTGCAGTTGCTGGCCGGCCAGGCCGAACTGCGCGGCGTCGTCCTCGAGGCTTCGGCTTCGCCGCTGGTGCAGTAGACGCGCCGCGCCCGACGGACGATCCCCATGCCCGAAGAACTGCTGGAGCGGCTGCGCCGCTTCCAGACTGATGCCATTCCGCAGCACCGCAGCCACTTCCGGCTGCTGGTCGACGACGCCCCCTCCATCGCCACAGGGTTTCACGGCTGCGAAGTTGAATTGCCTGGAGATGATTTGATGTCGGAACTTGTTGAACCCGTCCTGCCTGGCTCCATCGGGCCTGCTGCGGCGTCCTGCGAATGAAGTCGACCATGACGTCCAGCCCACTCAGTTTCCACAGCAGCCCCGCCGCCGGCTTCGACGAACCCTTCGAGATGCTGCTGGCCTGCCACGAACGCGTGCAGCGCATGCTGGCGCTGCTGTTGCGCCTGGCCGAGCACCTGGTCGCCCACGGCGCTGACGAGCAGGCCCGCCAGGCCGCACGTGACGTGATGCGCTACTTCGACCAGGCCGGCCCGGCCCACCACGAGGACGAGGAACGCCACGTTTTCCCGCTGCTGCTCGCCCAGGGCGATGCCGGCATCGCCGCCGTGGTGCACCGCCTGCAGCGCGATCACGAGGCGATGACGGTGCAATGGCAGGCCGTGCGCGCCGACCTGGCCGAGATCGAGGCAGGGCGCTGGCCCCTCGCCCAGGCTGCGGGCGTGCTGCCGCGCTGGCAGGCCTATGCCGCGCTCTACGCCGGGCACATCGAAGCCGAGGAGGGTAGGGCCTACCCGGCTGCGCGGCCGCTGCTCCCGGCGCCGGCCCTGCGTTCGATGGGCCAGGAGATGGCGCAGCGTCGCGGCGTCCCGCCGCCACGCTGATCAGGCCACGGCCACGCGCATCGGCACGCGCCGCCGGCCCAGCCGCCCGGCAAATGCGCGGTCGAAGCGGCCGGCGACGGCCGTGCCGCAATGCCCGCAGGCGCCATGTTCATCCAGTGCGTAGTGAAGCACGGCGTGCCAGTCGCGTTCGATCAGCGGCGTCTGGCAGCCCGGGCACAAGGTGCTGCCGCCTTCGGTGTCGTGCACGTTGCCCAGGTAGACGTGGCGCAGCCCGGCCGCGCGCGCAATACGCCGTGCGCGCTGCAGCGTGGCTGCGGGCGTCGGTGGCAGCTCGCCCAGCTTGTAGTCAGGGTGGAAGGCGGTGAAATGCAGCGGCACGTCGGGGCCAAGGTGCTCGAAGATCCAGCGGCTCATGGCCTCCAGTTCGGGCGTGCTGTCGTTCAGGCCGGGGATCAGCAGCGTGGTGATCTCCAGCCAGCACTTCGTCTCGTGCACGATGGTCTGCAGCGTGTCGAGAACCGGCGCCAGGTGCGAGGCCGTCTGCTCGACGTAGAACTTGTCGGTGAAGGCCTTCAGGTCGACGTTGGCGGCGTCCATCTTCGCGAAGAAGGCGGCGCGCGGCGCGGGGTGGATGTAGCCCGCGGTGACGGCCACGGTCTCAACGCCCAGCGCGTGGCAGGCGTCGGCGGTGTCCATCGCGTACTCGGCGAAGATCACCGGGTCGTTGTAGGTGAACGCCACGCTGGCCGCGCCGCTGTGCAGTGCCGCCTCGGCGATGCGTTGCGGCGAGGCGGCGTCCTGCAGGCGGTCCATCTCGCGGCTCTTCGAGATATCCCAGTTCTGGCAGAACTTGCAGGCCAGGTTGCAACCCGCGGTGCCGAAGGACAGCACCGCCGAGCCGGGGTGGAAGTGGTTCAGCGGCTTCTTCTCGATGGGGTCGATGGCAAAGCCCGAACTGCGGCCATAGGTGCTGAGCACGATGGCGTCGCCCTGGCGTTCACGCACGAAACACAGGCCGCGCTGGCCTTCGTGCAGCTTGCAGTCGCGCGGGCAGAGGTCGCACTGCAGCCGACCGTCGGGTAGCGCATGCCACCAACGGGCGGGGTAGGGCGTGCTGGCCGGACCGGCGGCGATGGCTTCAATGGTGGTGTTCATGGCGAGGCTCCGCGTACACCGTGACGCCGTAGCGCCACAGTTGGATGTCGGGGGCCCAGAAGTCGACCGGCAGCCCGGCCTTGCGCAGCAGGGCCTGGAGGAAATCGCGCGGGTTGGGCAGCCCCGCCCAGACCTGCGGCAAAAAGGTGCCTCGCCGGCCTTGCCAGGTCAGCACCACGCCGTCGATGCCCGGCTGCAGCAGCCGGGCGGCCTGGTCCAGATCGTCCGCCGCGCGCAGCGGCTGCAGCGGGCCCAGCACCGAAACCTCGATCTGCAGGCCCGCCCATTCCGCGGCCGTCAGTGGCGCGAAGCGATGGTCGCGGAAGGCGGCGGCCAGCGCGTTGTGTCGCACGTCTTCGCCCAGCGGCCCCTGCGCTTCGAGCTGGCCCACACAGCCGCGCAGGTCGCCCAGCGCGTCGTGCAAGGTGACGAAGCTGGCGCCGGGTTCGAGCAGGCGCGCATGCGGGGTCACGGTTGGCGGCGGCAGACCCAGGGCGCCGGCGATTTCGGCGCGGGCGGTGGCCAGCAGGGCGCGTCCCAGCGCGGGGTCGGGGGGCGTCGCGTCGCCGGCTGCTGCGGTGTCGGGCCCGTGCCCGGTGTCTGGCAGTGGGGCGGTGAAGGCGACGGCGCTGTAGCCGACGACGCGGCCGGGGTCCCCGCCGGCGGTGTCGGCCGAATTGCGCAAGTCGAGCAGGCGCGGCTGCAGGGCATGACGCCGCGCCGCGCGCAGCGCACCGTTGAGCGGCACGGCGCCACAGGCTTCATCGCCCCGCAGGTTGCCGGCGCAGCCGAGGATGCGCTGTACCGTGTGCTGGTCGCGCAGCCGCGCTTCGCCATAGGGCAGGAAGTGCGAAAGATCGGAGCTGATCACGATCAGCGTCTCGTCGCCGCCCCACAGCCTGTCCAGAACCTCTTCGACGGCCTGCGGTGGAGCCTCGCCCACCACCAGCGGAAGCAGCGTGAAGCCGTCGCCCAGTACGGTCTGCAGGAAGGGCAGCTGCACTTCCAGCGCATGCTCTTCAGCGTGGGCGGCATCGCTGTACAGCATCTGCGGCAGATCGGCGATGCTTGCCAGCCCCGCCTGGTCGACAGGTACCCGGCCCAGCGGGGTCTCGAAGGCCAGCGCTCGCGGCGCCGCCAGGCCGCGCAGGGCCACGCGGTGCGCCGGGCCCAGCAGCACGACGCGGCGGATGCGCCAGCGCAGCGGGGCAAGCAAGGCGTAGGCGCGCGCCGCCACGTCGCCCGAGTACAGATAGCCCGCGTGCGGCACGACCAGCATCTTGGGGGCCTGCGTTGCATCGGCGCGCGCCGCCGGCGCATGGCCCAAGTGGCCCGCCACGGCCTGGCGCAGGGCCAGGGCATCGACGGGGTAGAAACTACCGGCAACGGCAGCATGGCGGATGGGGTCCATGAGCATCCTCCCGACGGCTTCTATCTTGCGCGCCTGCAGGCGGAGATCAAGGGCCGCCGCACCTGTTTCATGCGCGGGCCTTGCCCTTTGTCAAGTCGCCCTGCACTGCAAGGTCGTGGCATACAGTCTTGCCATGCGCAGGACCCGTACGCTCGCCACCAAGCTGGGCGCCATTGGCGCGGTGCTGATGGTCATGGCCATGGCCTCCATCGGGCTCACCTTCTGGGTCACCTGGCAGCTGGAAGGCGGTGCCGCTGCGGTCAACGAGGCCGGCCGCATGCGCATGCAGACCTGGCGGCTGGCGCAGACGCTGCCAGGGCCCCATGCGGCGCGGCTGCAGACGCAGCTGGCGCAGTTCGAGCAGACGCTGGGCCTGCTGCGCAGCGGCGACCCGGCGCGACCGCTTTTCGTGCCGCGAGACGGGGCGTCGCAGGTCGCCTTCCTCGAGGTGCAGCAGGCCTGGGCCACGCTGCGCCAGGCCTGGACAGTCGCCACGCCGCCCGCAGCCGACACCGTGGCGCTGCAGGCCGAGGCTTTCGTCGCCCGCGTCGACACCTTCGTCAGCGCCATCGAGTCGCAACTGGCGCGCTGGACGACGCTGCTCAACAGCTTTCAGTTCGTGATGATGGCGCTGGCCATCGGCAGCGCCGTGACCCTGCTGTACGCGGCCTACCTGTTCGTTTTCAACCCGCTGGCCCGCCTGCAGTCGGGCCTGGCGCGGGTGGGCGAGGGCGACCTGACCGCGCGTGTGGAGGTGGGCTCGGACGACGAGTTCGGCGCGCTGTCGCAGGGCTTCAACCAGATGGCGGCCACGCTGCAGGGCCTGTACCAGAACCTCGAGGCCAAGGTGCAGGAGAAGACCTTGGGTCTCGAGCAGCAGCACGCGCGTCTGGCGGCGCTGTACGAGGCGGCGGCGTTCGTCGCGCGCGCGGGCACGCTGGACGAGCTGTCGCAGGGCTTTGCACGCCAGCTGCGGCAGGTCGCGCGGGCCGACGCGTCGGCCGTGCGCTGGTCGGACGAGTCGAACCAGCGCTACCTGCTGCTGGCGTCCGACTGTCTGCCGCAGGCGCTGGTGGACGAGGAGCAGTGCGTGTTCACCGGCGACTGCCTCTGTGGCCAGGCGCAGGGTCAGGCCAGCACACGGGTGATTCCGATCCGCCCCGACGGTGGCGGCACGCTGGGACATTGCGCGCGCGCCGGCTTCGAGACGGTGGTCAGCGTGCCGGTGCAGCTGCAGGAGCGCGTAGTGGGTGAGCTCAACCTCTTCTACCGCGGCCAGGCGGCGCTGGGCGACGACGACCGCGCCTTGCTCGAGACCCTGGCCAGCCACCTGGCCGGCGCCATCGAGGGCCTGCGCGCCGGCGCGCTGGAGCGCGAGACCGCGGTGGCCGAGGAGCGTGGCTTGCTGGCGCGTGAGCTGCACGACTCCATCGCCCAAAGCCTTGCCTTCCTGAAGATCCAGGTCGGCCTGCTGCGCGGCGCGTTGAAGCGGCAGGACGCGCTGCAGATCGAGCGCACCCTGGGCGAACTGGACGCCGGCGTGCACGAAAGCCTTTCGGACGTGCGCGAACTGCTGGTGCATTTCCGCACCCGCACCAACACCGAGGACATCATGCCCGCGCTGCGCACCACGCTGCAAAAGTTCGAGCACCAGACGGGGTTGAAGACCACGCTGACGGTCGAGGGCCACGGCCTTCCCTTGCCGGCCGACGTGCAGGTGCAGGTGTTGCACGTGGTGCAGGAGGCGCTGTCCAACGTGCGCAAGCACGCGCAGGCCCATGCCGTGTGGGTGGACGTGCAGCAGGCGCCGGTGTGGCGCGTCGAGGTGCGCGACGACGGTCAGGGCTTTGCCAACGAGCCCGACGCCGGCGACGAGACCCACGTCGGCCTGCGCATCATGCGTGAGCGGGCGAGCAGCATCGGCGCCGGCGTCGAGGTGAGTTCGGTGCCTGGATCGGGTACCTGTGTCGTGCTGACGCTGCCCGAGCGCCAGTGGCTCGCGGCATGACGACGGCCGGCTTGCCCATCCGCGTGCTGGTGGTCGACGACCACACGCTGTTCCGCCGCGGCCTGATCGCCTTGCTGGCGGCCGACGCCCGTTTTGCCGTCATCGGCGAGGCCGCCGACGCCGGCGAGGCGCTGCGCCGCGCCGCGGAGCTTCAGCCCGACATCGTGCTGCTCGACAACCATCTGCCTGGCGTGCGCGGCGTCGACGCGCTGGCGGGGCTGAAGGCTGCCGCGCCGCAGGCGCGCGTGCTGATGCTGACCGTGAGCGAGGACGAGCGCGACCTCGCCGCGGCGCTGCGGGGCGGTGCCCGCGGCTACCTGCTGAAGACCGTGGACAGTGATGGCCTGACCGCCGCGCTGCTGCGCACGGCGGGCGGCGAATCGGTGGTCAGCCCAGAGATGACGGGCAAGCTCGTCAACGCCTTCCAGGCCCTGGGCGGCGACGCGGCGGTGCCGGCGCCCACGGTCGATGTCGATCCGATTCACAGCCTGTCGCCGCGCGAGCGCGAGATCCTTAGCCACATTGCCAAAGGCGCCAGCAACAAGGAAATTGCGCGCGCGCTGGACATCGCCGAAACGACGGTGAAGATCCACGTCCAGCACATCCTGCGCAAGCTCAACCTGGGCTCGCGCGTGCAGGCGGCGGTCTACGCGACGGGCCGGCCTGGCTGAGACGTGATCCGCACCAGAGGCAGCCCGCTGTCAGCTCGGTGATGGCCGCGACCCTGTGGCGCCAGCCGCCTTCATGCCGCTCCCTACAATGCGGCGATGCGCATTCTCATCGCCAACGACGACGGTTACCTCGCTCCCGGCCTGGCAGCCCTGGTGCACGCCTGCCAGGGCTTGGGCGAGATCGCGGTCTTCGCCCCCGAGCAGAACGCCAGCGGCACGTCCAATGCGCTGACGTTGGGCCGGCCTCTGAACATCTTCACTGCGCGCGGCGAGCACGTTCAGGGCTTCCACGTCGTCAACGGCACGCCGTCCGACAGCGTGCACGTCGCACTGACCGGCGTGCTGGGCTACAAGCCCGACCTGGTGCTCTCGGGCATCAACAACGGCGCCAACATGGGCGACGACACGCTCTATTCGGGCACCGTGGCCGCCGCGATGGAGGGGTTTCTCTTCGGCGTGCCGGCGATCGCCTTTTCTCAGGCCGAGAAGGGCTGGGGCGAACTCGAGGCTGCTGCCGCCACGGCGCGCGCCGTGGTCGAGCAGGTGCTGGCGCAGGCGCCTTTGGGCGGCGAGCCCTGGCTGCTGAACGTCAACATTCCGAACCGCGCTGACGCGATGACGCTGCCGCGGCTGATCACCAGGCTGGGACGTCGACACGCGAGTGAACCCGTCATCCTACAGACCAGCCCGCGCGGCGAGCCCATCTATTGGATCGGACCGGCCGGCGACGCCCGCGAGGCTGGCGAGGGCACTGACTTCCACGCCGTGGCCCAGGGCTGTGTCTCGATCACGCCGCTGCAGGTCGACCTGACCGACCACGCCGCACGGGGTACCTGGGCTACGCGCCTGGCCTGCCGCCTGGCATGACGCGCCGGCCGGTTCAGTCGCGCTTCCCGGTGCCACTGGACCGTGTGAACGGCCGAGGGGGCCACACGGGTCGTGCGCGGTCGGCCCTTGCCGAGACGCTACGCCCGCAGGCCCCGCTGCAGCACGCCGCGCAGACGGCGGCCCAGCAGGCATCGGGCCGCGCCGCGCCCAGCGGGCTGGGCCTTGATTCGGCGGCCGTGCGCCAACGCATGGTGCAGCGCCTGCGCGCCGACGGCGTGCACGACGATGCGGTGCTGAACGCCTTCGCGACGGTGGAACGCCACCGCTTCGTCGACAGCGCGCTGGCCATCCAGGCCTACGAAGACACCAGCCTGCCGATCGGCCTGTCGCAGACGATCAGCAAGCCCTCGGTGGTGGCCCGCATGCTCTGCCTGCTGTGCGAAGGCGCCACGGCTCGGCAGCACGGGCACCTGGGGCGTGTGCTCGAAATCGGCACCGGCTGCGGCTACCAGGCCGCACTGCTGTTGCTGCTGGGGCGCAGCGTGGTCTCGATCGAACGTCTGAAGGGCCTGCACGACAAGGCGCGCGAGAACCTCGTGGGCCACCGCCATGGCGACCTGCGCCTCGTCTACGGCGACGGCCGGCTGGGACATGCGCCACGTGCACCTTTTGACAGCATCGTCGCGGCGGCCGGCGGCGAAGACTTGCCGCCTGCCTGGCTGGATCAACTGGCCGTCGGCGGCAGGCTGGTGGCGCCGATGCAGGACGCGGCGCGTGGCGGCCAGGTGTTGCTGGTGGTGGACCGGCAGCCCGAGGGGCTGGTACGGCAGTGGCGCGATGCCGTGCACTTCGTCCCACTAAAATCCGGCGCTGAATGAAGCCTTCGATGAAAACCGATCTGTTGCCTCCGCGCTTGGCACGTGCCGCTGCCTTTGCGTTTTTGGTATCGCTGCTGGCCGCCTGCGCTTCACCAACGCACCGCGCGCCGGTGGAAGACCGCCGCCCTGGCGCCGGCACGCGGCCGGCGGCACCAGCGGCTTCGTTGCCCGGCTCGACCTCGTCTTCGGGGCCGGTGGCGGCGGCCGAGATCGCACCCAAGCCGCTGCCGGGGGCTGAAAACGCGGGCAAGCCCGGCTACTACACGGTGAGGCCGGGTGACACATTGATCCGCCTGGGGCTCGAGAATGGCCAGAACTGGCGCGACATCGCACGATGGAACGCGCTGGAGAACCCCAATGCGATCGAGGTCGGGCAAGTGCTGCGCGTATTGCCGCCGGCGCCCGCAGCCCAGGTGGCCAACGCGCAACCGGTAGCGCCTGCGGGGCGTGTTGAGAGCCGTCCGCTCGATGCGTCGGCCTTGCCTTCCGCCGGTGCTTCGGCGCCCGCCTCGGCGCCGGCCGTCACCACAACACCGGCGTCCGCCGCCCCACCCCTGCGTGACGGCGAGGCTGAGCCGAACTGGCTGTGGCCTGCAGCCGGCCCGGTCGTGACTCCCTTCGACGAGGTCAAGAGCAAGGGCCTGGCGATCACCGGCAAGGCCGGCGACCCGGTGGTTGCCGCGGCCGACGGACGCGTGGTCTACGCTGGGGCCGGGCTGCGTGGCTACGGCAACCTCGTCATCGTCAAGCACGACACCAATTACCTGACGGCTTACGCGCACAACCAGTCGTTGCTGGTGAAGGAAGACCAGGTCGTGCGGCGGGGTCAGAAGATTGCCGAGATGGGCTCCAGCGATGCTGAACGGGTGCAGTTGCACTTCGAGATCCGCCGCCAGGGCAAGCCGGTGGACCCGGCGCGCCTGCTTCCACCGCGCTGAGGGGTGAATTCAAGGCTGCACCGGCTGTGGCGTCCGCGGGATGATCCTGCCGGATGAGCACTGGATCGGACTGGCTCGAGGTCGAGTCGCTGGACCTCGAAGCGCAAGGCGTGGCCCGCCGCGCCAACACCGAAGCGCCCGACGGCAGCACCACACCCGGCAAGGTGGTCTTCATCGAGGGTGCCTTGCCCGGCGAACTGGTGCGTGTCAATGTCTCGCGCAAGAAGAACAACTGGGAGCAGGGCCAGATTTCGGCCCTGGCACGCGAGAGTTCGCAGCGTGTGCGCCCGGGTTGTCCGCACTTCGGCCTGCACGCAGGCGCCTGCGGCGGCTGCAAGATGCAGCACCTTCACCCCGCCGCGCAGGTGGCGGTAAAGCAGCGGGTGCTGGAGGACAACCTCTGGCATCTGGCCAAGGTCAAGCCCGAACGCCTGCTGCGACCCATCGAGGGGCCGTCCTGGGGTTACCGTGACCGGGCACGCCTGTCGGTGCGCTGGGTGGCGAAGAAGGGCACCGTCCTCGTCGGTTTCCACGAGCGCAAGTCGCGCTACGTGGCCGACATGCAGGTCTGCCCGGTGCTGCCAGCGCGCGTCAGCGCGATGCTGATGCCGCTGCGCGCGCTGATCGGCGCCATGGACCTGCGCGAGCAGATGCCGCAGATCGAACTGGCGGCTGGCGACGATGTCACCGCGCTGGTGCTGCGCAACCTGGCGCCCTTGAGCGCAGCCGACGCGCAGCGCCTGCGTGACTTTGCCGCCATGCATGCGGTGCAGTGGTGGCTGCAGCCCAAGGGCCCGGAAACCGTGCACCTGCTGGACGAAGGCGGTCCGGTGCTGGCCTACAGGTTGCCCGAATTCGGCATCACCATGCCCTTCAGGCCCACCGACTTCACGCAGGTCAACCCGCACATCAACCGCGTGCTGGTCGACCGCGCGTTGCGCCTGCTGGACCCGCAGCCCGATGAGCGGGTGATCGACTGGTTCTGCGGCCTGGGCAACTTCACGCTGCCACTGGCCACGCGGGCGCGGCAGGTGCTGGGCATCGAGGGCAGTGAGGTGCTGGTAGCCAGGGCGCGCGAGAACGCCAAGCTCAACGCCCTGGCCGCGAAGACCGCCTTCGAGGCGCGCAATCTGTTCGAGATCACACCGGCCGACCTGCGGGCCGCGGGGGCCGCCGAGCGCTGGCTTGTGGACCCGCCGCGCGAGGGCGCCTTCGCGCTGGCCAAGGCCGTGGCCGACCTGCATGCCGAAGGCGACTTCCCGCTGCCGCGCCGCATTGTCTACGTCAGCTGCAACCCGGCGACGCTGGCCCGCGACGCCGGGCTGCTGGTGCACCAGGGGGGCTACCGCTGCAGCCTGGCCGGCGTCGTGAACATGTTCCCGCATACGGCGCACGTCGAGAGCATGGTGGTCTTCGACCGCCAGGAATAAACAAGGGCCCCGAAGGGCCCTCGCGACTCATCAAGTGGACGCGGCAGAACCGGCTTTGCCGGGCTGCTCGCGTTGCCCCCTTTCCAAGGGGGAGCGCCGTCAGGCGCTACGGGGGTTAGTCCCTCTCTCCACCGAAGATGCCCAGCAACGCCAGCAAGTTGCTGAACACGTTGTACAGGCTCAGGTAGACGCCCAGCGTGGCACTGATGTAGTTGGTCTGCACGCCATCCTGCACCTGCTTCAGGTCATGAAGGATGAAGGCCGAGAAGATGCCGATGGCCAGCACCGACAGCGTGATCATCAGCGCGCTGCTCTGGATGAAGATGTTGGCAATCATCGCCACCAGCAACATGATCATGCCGATGAACAGGAACTTGCCCATGCTCGACAGGTCACGCTTGATCACGGTGCTCAGCGTGGCCATGCCCAGGAAAATGGCGCCGGTGCCGCCGAAGGCCAGCATGATCAGGCTGCCGCCGTTGGCCAGGCCCAGGACCGAGCCCAACAGGCGCGACAGCATCAGGCCCATGAAGAAGGTGAAGCCCAGCAGCAGCGGCACGCCGGCAGCCGAGTTCTTGAACTTCTCGACCGCGAACATCAGGCCGAAGGCGCCGACCAGGAAGACGATGGCGCTCATGCCCGGGCCCATGCCACGCATGAGGCCGGTCTGCACGCCGATCCAGGCGCCCAGCACGGTGGGCACCATCGACAGCGCCAACAGCCAGTAGGTATTGCGCAGCACGCGGTTGCGTTGCGCGGCCAGCGCGCCGCTACCGGCGAGGCCAGGATAGTTCTGCACGCTTTGATTCATGAAACCTCCGGAAGATGACAGGACGCCGCTATTGGCGCGAGCCGCATTCTAGGATGCCAGCAGCGCCGGCCCCATGGCCCTACACGGGCAGCCAGATTGTTCACCGGCGACTGGCGTTATCGTTGTGGCCATGAAGACCAAACCCACCCTCACGAACGAAGACAACCGGGCCATCGCGGCCGCCGCCGAAGCCGAGGCAACCCAGAACGGCTGGGCCGTCACCTTGGCCATCGTCGATGACGGCGGCCACCTGCTGTGGCTGCAGCGCCTGGACGGTGCGCCACCCATCTCCGCCGAGATCGCCCCCGCCAAGGCCCGCACCGCTGCGCTGGGGCGGCGCGAGAGCAAGGTCTACGAGGACATGATCAACGGCGGCCGCATGTCCTTCCTGAGCGCGCCGGTGCTGCACGGCATGCTGGAAGGCGGCGTGCCCATCGTCGTCGACGGCCAGGTCATTGGCGCCGTGGGGGTCAGCGGCGTGAAGTCGAGCGAGGACGCGCAGATCGCCCGCGCCGGCATCGCCGCGCTGAGCGCGTCCTGAACCCAGCGACGGCGCCCCTTGGGCCGCACGCGGCTCAGGGTTTGCCCGAGACTGGGGTTGCAGCCGGCTATACTCCGGCGGTTTACCCGCTAACAACGCAGCCCTAGCGAAACTCCGCAGTCGGTTTCCCCTCGGACCCTTCCTGTCGCCCCGGGCCACCCCGGGGAAGGTAGGGGGCGCTGGGTGCGCGCGAACCCCGGAGCTTTGCATTTGCTGCCGTCACTGGTCCCCCCGCTGCCCCCCGCGCTGCTTGCCCTGGCAGACGGCACCACCTTCGTCGGCCACAGCGTCGGCGCCACCGGCCGCACGGTCGGCGAAGTGGTGTTCAACACCGCGCTCACCGGTTACCAGGAGATCCTGACCGACCCGAGCTACTGCCGCCAGATCGTCACGCTGACCTATCCGCACATCGGCAACGTCGGCGTCAACGCAGAGGACGTCGAGGCCAGCAAGGTCCACGCGGCCGGCCTCATCGTCAAGGACGTGTCGCTGCGCGTCTCGAACTTCCGCGCGACGATGAGCCTGCCGGAGTACCTGGCCCGCGAAGGCACGGTGGCCATCGCCGGCATCGACACCCGGCGGCTGACGCGCGTGCTGCGCAGCCGCGGCGCGCAGAACGGCAGCATCACCAGCTACACCGTCGGCCACCACGTGACGCCCGCCGACGTGGCCGATGCCGTCGCCGCGGCGCAGGCGGCACCTTCGATGGCGGGGCTGGACCTGGCGCAGGTGGTCTCGGCCACCGAGCGCTACGAATGGACGCAGACCGAGTGGACGCTGGGCAGCGGCTACGGCGAATTGAAGGATCCGAAGTTCCACGTCGTCGCCTACGACTTCGGCGTCAAGTTCAACATCCTGCGCATGCTGGCCAGCCGCGGTTGCCGCGTGACGGTGGTGCCTGCGAAGACACCCGCGGCCGCCGTGCTGACGATGAAGCCCGACGGCGTCTTCCTCAGCAACGGCCCCGGCGACCCCGAGCCCTGCGACTACGCCATCGCCGCCGCGCGTGAGCTCATCGAGGCTGGGCTGCCCACCTTCGGCATCTGCCTGGGCCACCAGATCCTGGCGCTGGCCTCGGGGGCCAGGACCTTCAAGATGAAGTTCGGCCACCACGGCGCCAACCACCCGGTGAAGGACCTCGACAGCGGCCGCGTCAGCATCACGAGCCAGAACCACGGCTTCGCGGTCGACGAGAAGACCCTGCCCGAGAACCTCCGGCCCACGCACGTGAGCCTGTTCGACGGCACGCTGCAGGGCCTGGAACGCACCGACAAGCCGGCCTTCTGCTTCCAGGGCCACCCTGAAGCCAGCCCGGGCCCGCACGACATCGCCTACCTGTTCGATCGCTTCGTTGCCCTGATGGAGAGGGGGCGCAGGCCTTCCTTGGGACGGCCCGGCGGGAGGCCTGACATGCCGAAGCGCCAAGATCTCAAGACCATCCTCATCATCGGCGCCGGCCCGATCGTCATCGGCCAGGCCTGCGAGTTCGACTACTCCGGCGCCCAAGCGTGCAAGGCGCTGCGCGAAGAGGGCTACCGCGTCGTGCTCGTCAACAGCAATCCGGCGACGATCATGACCGACCCTGGCATGGCCGATGCAACCTACATCGAGCCCATCACCTGGCAGGTGCTGGAGCGCATCATCGCCAAGGAGCGCGCCGCCGCGCCCGACGACGCGATGGCGCTGCTGCCCACGATGGGTGGCCAGACGGCGCTGAATTGCGCGCTCGATCTGCACCGCAACGGCGTGCTGGCGAAGTACGGCGTCGAGATGATCGGCGCCAACGAGCACGCCATCGAGAAGGCCGAAGACCGCATGAAGTTCAAGGACGCGATGACGTCCATCGGTCTGGACTCGGCCAAGAGCGGCATCGCGCACAGCATGGACGAGGCGCTGGCGGTGCAGAAGCACATCGTCGAGCTCATCGGCGGCACGGGCTTCCCTATGGTCATCCGCCCGAGCTTCACGATGGGCGGCACCGGCGGCGGCATCGCCTACAACCCGGAAGAGTTCGAAGAGATCTGCAAGCGCGGGCTGGACCTGTCGCCGACCAAGGAACTGCTGATCGAAGAGAGCCTGATCGGCTGGAAAGAGTTCGAGATGGAAGTCGTGCGCGACCGCGCCGACAACTGCATCATCGTCTGCAGCATCGAGAATCTCGACCCGATGGGCATCCACACCGGTGACAGCATCACCGTGGCGCCGGCGCAGACGCTCACCGACAAGGAGTACCAGGTGATGCGCAACGCCAGCATCGCCATCCTGCGCGAGATCGGCGTCGACACCGGCGGCAGCAACGTGCAGTTCTCGGTGAACCCGCAGAACGGCCGGCTCATCGTCATCGAGATGAACCCGCGCGTCTCGCGCTCGTCGGCGCTGGCGTCAAAGGCGACGGGCTTTCCGATCGCCAAGGTGGCGGCCAAGCTGGCGGTGGGTTACACGCTCGACGAACTGCGCAACGACATCACCGGCGGCGCAACTCCCGCCAGCTTCGAGCCCAGCATCGATTACGTGGTGACGAAGATCCCGCGTTTCGCCTTCGAGAAGTTCCCCGCCGCCGACCCGCACCTGACGACGCAGATGAAGAGCGTCGGCGAGGTGATGGCCATCGGCCGCACCTTCCAGGAAAGCTTCCAGAAGGCGCTGCGGGGGCTGGAGACCGGCATCGACGGCCTGAGCGAACGCAGCACGGACCGCGACGAGATCGTCGACGAGATCGGCAACGCCGGCCCCGAGCGCATCCTCTACCTTGCAGACGCCTTCCGCATCGGCATGACGCTGGACGAGATCTTCGAGGAGACCGCGGTCGACCCCTGGTTCCTGGCGCAGATCGAGGAACTCATCCAGATCGAGCAGCAACTGAAGGCGCGTGAGCTGGCGGGCCTGAGCGTCGTCGAGCTGCGTTTCCTGAAGCAGAAGGGCTTCTCCGACCGCCGGCTGGCCAAGCTGATGGGCACCCACCAGCACGCGGTGCGTGAACGCCGCCATGCCTTCGGCGTGCGCCCGGTCTACAAGCGGGTCGACACCTGCGCCGCCGAGTTCGCGACGCAGACGGCGTACATGTATTCCACCTACGACGAGGAATGCGAGGCCGAGCCGACCACGCGCAGGAAGATCATGGTGCTGGGTGGCGGGCCCAACCGCATCGGCCAGGGCATCGAGTTCGACTACTGCTGCGTGCACGCCGCACTCGCCATGCGCGAGGACGGCTACGAGACCATCATGGTCAACTGCAACCCGGAGACTGTCTCCACCGACTACGACACCAGCGACCGCCTCTACTTCGAGCCGGTGACGCTGGAAGACGTGCTGGAGATCGTCGCCAAGGAACAGCCGCTGGGTGTCATCGTGCAGTACGGCGGCCAGACGCCGCTGAAGCTGGCGCTCGACCTGGAACGCGCCGGTGTGCCCATCATCGGCACCAGCCCCGACAGCATCGACATTGCCGAGGACCGCGAGCGTTTCCAGAAGCTGCTGCACGAACTTGGCTTGCGGCAGCCGCCCAACCGCACGGCGCGCACCGAGGAGCAGGCGTTGGCGCTGGCCGCGGAGATCGGCTACCCGCTGGTCGTCCGCCCGAGCTACGTGCTGGGCGGCCGCGCGATGGAGATCGTGCACGGCGACAAGGACCTGAACCGCTACATGCGCGAGGCGGTGCAGGTGAGCGAGAAGTCGCCAGTGCTGCTGGACCGTTTCCTCGACGACGCCATCGAGGTCGACGTCGACTGCATCGCCGACGCCACCGGCGCGGTGATGATCGGCGGCATCATGGAACACGTGGAAGCCGCCGGCATCCACAGCGGCGACTCGGCGTGTTCGCTGCCGCCCTACACGCTGAGCAAGGCCTTGCAGGACGAGATGCGTCGCCAAGCCGCGGTGATGGCGCGCGCGCTGAAGGTGGTGGGACTGATGAACACGCAGTTCGCCATCCAGGGCGAGGGCGATGCCGCCGTGGTCTACGTGCTGGAAGTCAACCCGCGCGCCTCGCGCACCGTGCCGTACGTGAGCAAGGCCACCGGCCAGTCGCTGGCGAAGATCGCGGCGCGCTGCATGGCGGGGCAGTCGCTGGCCTCGCAAACCAGCGCCGACGGCCAGGCGCCGCGCGAAGTCATTCCGCCCTACTTCAGCATCAAGGAAGCCGTCTTCCCCTTCAACAAGTTCCCGGGCGTGGATCCCATCCTCGGGCCCGAGATGCGCTCGACGGGCGAGGTGATGGGCGTGGGCCGCAGCTTCGGCGAGGCCATGCTGAAGAGCCAACTGGGGGCGGGTTCGCGCCTGCCGACCAAGGGCACGGTGGTGATCACGGTCAAGGACAGCGACAAGGCGCGCGCCGTCGTGGTGGCGGGCGACCTCGTCGCGCTGGGCTTCCAGGTGGTGGCCACCAAGGGCACGGCGGCGGCCATCGCCGCGGCCGGCATACCGGTGCGCGTGGTCAACAAGGTCAAGGACGGCCGGCCGCACATCGCCGACATGGTCAAGGCAGGCGAGATCCAGCTCGTCTACACGACAGTGGACGAGACACGCACGGCGATTGCCGATTCACGCTACATCCGCACCGCGTCGCTGGCCAACCGCATCACCTACTACACGACCATGGCCGGCGCCGAGGCTGCCACCGAGGCGCTGAAGCACCAGGAAACGCTGAGCGTCAGCTCGCTGCAGGAACTGCACGCCGAGCTGACGTGACGGCAGTGCAGCGAGACCCGCGACGGGGTCTCGCCGCGGCGCGCGCTTGACGCTAAACTCTCCTCTCGTTCTCCGCCGCAGGCCGCCCGTCATCGGGCCCCTGCGGCGGATTCACTTTTGCCACCAGTTGCTCACAGCAGACGTTGCCCCATGGCCACCATTCCCCTCACGCGTCGCGGCGCCGAATTGCTGAAGAGCGAACTGCACCGGCTCAAGTCGGTGGAACGGCACGCCGTGATCCAGGCCATCTCCGAGGCGCGTGCCCAGGGCGACCTGTCGGAGAACGCCGAGTACGAGGCCGCCAAGGACAAGCAGGGTTTCATCGAGGGCCGCATCAAGGAACTCGAATCCAAGCTGGCCGCGGCGCAGGTCATCGACCCGTCGGCGCTGGACGCCGGCGGCAAGGTCGTCTTCGGCGCCACGGTCGACCTCGAAGACCAGTCCAGCGGCACCCAGGCCCGCTACCAGATCGTCGGTGACGACGAGGCCGACCTCAAGCAGGGCCTGATCTCGATCAGCAGCCCCATCGCGCGTGCCCTCATCGGCAAGGAGGCCGGCGACGTGGCCGAGGTCGTGGCCCCCGGTGGCGTGCGCCACTGGGAGATCGTGGACGTGCACTACCTCTGATGAGGGCCGCGCTGGAACGCCTGCGCCGGCTGCTGCCCGGGTTGTGGGCCGGCTGGCTGCTGTGCGTGGCGTTGCTGGCCACGCCTGCGGTGTTCTCGCAGTTGTCCGGCGCCGAGGCCGGCCGCCTCGTCGGCCGCATGCTGGCGCAGGAGGCGTACACCAGCCTGGCGCTGGGCCTGCTTCTGCTGGTGCTCGAGCGCATGACTGCACGCCGCGCTGCCCAGGCCGGCACCGGCCCGCAGTTCAGCGTCGGCATGGTGCTGGCGCTGGCGGCAGTGTTCTGCACCGTGGCCGGCTACTTCGGCGTGCAGCCGCTGATGCCGGCGGCGCGGCTGGGGCAGGGGGCCTTGAGCTTCGGCCAGCTGCATGCCATGAGCGCGGGCTTCTTCGTGCTGAAGACGCTGCTGGTGCTGGCCCTGGCCTGGCGTGCGCTGACGTCGCCCGCCGCGGGCGGCGCAGTCTGAAGACGACGGGCCCCGTGGCGTCAGGCGTTCTGCGCCTTCTTCTTGGTGCTGATCACGCGCTTTTTCACGCGCTTGATCTGCCCGCCGGCGGTGACGCGTTCGTTGCCGAAGACCTTGACCTTCTTCACCGTAGCGCGGTGGTTGCCGCTCTTGGAGAAGCTGACGATCTTCACCGTGCGTGGCCCGGGCATGCGGTCGTCGCGCGGCGTGTCTTCCTTGGGCGGGATCGGGCGCCACAGCACCAGCAGCTTGCCGATGTGCTGGATGGGCGCGGCGGACAGCGCGTCCGACAGCGTGGCGAACATCGCCTCGCGTGCGGCGCGGTCGTCGGAGAACACACGCACCTTGATCAGCCCGTGCGCGTTCAGCGCAGCGTCGACCTCCTTCTGGACGGCTGGCGTGAGCCCGTCGCCACCGATCATGACGACCGGGTCCAGGTGATGGGCGTCGGAGCGGTGTGCCTTGCGTTCGGCGGGCGTGAGTTGTATGGCGGTCATCTGCGTATTATCGGACGCGAATGAAGATCGACAGCAAGAGTAAGAAGATCAACAAGGCGTGGCTCAACGACCACGTCAACGACACCTACGTCAAGCTGGCGAAGACCGAGGGCTACCGCGCCCGCGCCGCCTACAAGCTGAAGGAAATCGACGAGTCGCTCAAGCTCATCCGACCCGGTCAGGTGGTCGTTGACCTGGGATCGGCACCCGGCGCCTGGAGCCAGTACCTGCGCCGCCGCTTCGCCCCCGCGGGCGCCGCGTCGGGCGCGCTCAACGGCACGCTGATCGCACTCGACATCCTGCAGATGGCGCCCATCGAGGGCGTGAGCTTCATCCACGGCGACTTCCGCGAGGAGGCGGTGGCGCAGCAACTGCACGCGCTGCTGGCCGGGCGTCCGGTCGACGTGGTGGTGTCGGACATGGCACCCAACCTGTCGGGCATCGCCGACACCGACGCGGCGCGCATGTCGCACCTGATTGAACTCGCGGTCGAGTTCGCGGTCGGACACCTGCGCCCCGAGGGCGTGCTGGTGTGCAAGGCTTTCCACGGCAGCGGCTACGAACAACTCGTCAAGCTCTTCAAGAACACCTTTCGCGTCGTCAAGCCAATGAAACCCAAGGCCTCGCGCGACAAGTCGGCAGAGACCTTTCTCGTCGGCGTGGGACTGAAAGGCCGCTAATCTCTTTGCGATAGCTGGTTTCAGTGGTCACAAACCGCGAAACAGCGTCACTTCCGCCCTTTCTCAACCGCGAGCCGCTGGCTGCCCCATACCCTTGACTGCCCTAGAATCGTCCCCAAATACCGTGGAATCCGGCGCGTCCATCTCGGCTCGCCGTGCCGCTGAACTGGAAAAGGAGCCGCGGTGAACAATCAGTGGTTTTCGAAAGTAGCCGTCTGGCTGGTGATTGCCCTCGTGCTCTTCACCGTATTCAAGCAGTTCGACCGCGGCGTCGCGCAGGGTAACCAGGTCGGCTACTCCGACTTCCTCGAGGAAGTGCGGAGCAAGCGCATCAAGGCCGTGACGTTGCAGGAAAGTCCGGGCGGCGGCACCGAGATCATTGCCGTCACCAACGACGACAAGCGCCTGCGCAGCACTGCCACTTACCTCGACCGCGGCCTCGTGGGGGACCTCATCGCCAACGACGTGAAGTTCGACGTGCGCCCTCGTGAAGAGCCCAGCCTGCTGATGAGCATCCTCGTCAGCTGGGGCCCGATGCTGCTGCTGATCGGCGTCTGGATCTATTTCATGCGCCAGATGCAGGGCGGTGGCAAGGGCGGCGCCTTCAGCTTCGGCAAGAGCAAGGCGCGCATGCTCGACGAGGCCAACAACACGACCACCTTCGCCGATGTTGCGGGTTGCGACGAAGCCAAGGAAGAGGTCAAGGAACTCGTCGACTTCCTGAAGGACCCGCAGAAGTTCCAGAAGCTGGGCGGTCGAATCCCGCGCGGCGTGCTCCTGGTCGGCCCTCCGGGCACCGGCAAGACGCTGCTGGCCAAGGCCATCGCCGGCGAGGCCAAGGTGCCGTTCTTCAGCATCAGCGGTTCCGACTTCGTGGAGATGTTCGTCGGCGTGGGTGCGGCCCGCGTGCGGGACATGTTCGAGCAGGCCAAGAAGAGCGCGCCCTGCATCATCTTCATCGACGAAATCGATGCGGTGGGTCGCCATCGCGGCGCCGGCCTGGGCGGCGGCAACGACGAGCGCGAGCAGACGCTGAATCAGATGCTCGTCGAGATGGACGGCTTCGAGACCAACCTCGGCGTGATAGTGATGGCGGCCACCAACCGGCCCGACATCCTCGACCCCGCGCTGCTGCGCCCGGGCCGCTTCGACCGCCAGGTCTACGTCACGCTGCCCGACGTGCGTGGCCGCGAGCAGATCCTGAACGTGCACATGCGCAAGGTGCCGGTGGGGCAGGACATCCGCGCCGATATCCTGGCGCGCGGCACGCCCGGCTTTAGCGGTGCTGATCTCGCCAACCTGGTCAACGAGGCGGCGCTGTTCGCGGCGCGCCGCAGCGGCCGCGTCGTCGAGATGATGGACTTCGAGAAGGCCAAGGACAAGATCATGATGGGCCCCGAGCGGAAGTCCATGGTGATGCCCGAGGAAGAGCGCAAGAACACCGCCTACCACGAGGCCGGCCACGCGCTCGTCGCGCGCCTGATGCCCAAGACCGATCCGGTGCACAAGGTGACGGTGATCCCCCGCGGCCGTGCCCTTGGCGTGACGATGCAGCTGCCCGAGGGCGACCGCTACAGCATGGACAAGGAGCGCATGCTCAGCACCATCAGCGTGCTCTTCGGCGGCCGCATTGCCGAAGAGGTGTTCATGAACCAGATGACCACCGGTGCGAGCAACGACTTCGAGCGTGCCACCTCGATTGCCCGCGACATGGTCACACGATACGGCATGACCGACGAGCTGGGCCCGATGGTCTACGCCGAGAACGAGGGTGAGGTCTTCCTCGGTCGCAGCGTCACCAAGACGACCAGCATGTCGGAAGACACGATGCGCAAGGTCGACGGTGTCATCCGCCGCATCATCGACGAGCAGTACGGCATCGCCCGCAAGCTCATCGAGGAGAACAAGGACAAGATGCACGCGATGGCGCAGGCGCTGCTCGAATGGGAGACCATCGACGCCGATCAGATCGACGACATCATGGCCGGCAAGCCGCCACGCATGCCCAAGGACTGGTCGCCATCGTCGACCAAGCCGCCGAGCGGCCCGTCAACCCCGGTGGGCACCGACGGCGCACCGGCCGCCGCCTGACGGGCGTCGAGGCTAGGCAGTATCCAAGCGGGGCTGCGGCCCCGCTTTTCATTGGCGCTTCATACCAAGGCCCACCGCACACACTGCACCGTATGCACTGGCAGACCACCCGGTTCCACATCGACCTGAGCCGTCCCCGCGTGATGGGCATCGTCAACGTCACGCCCGATTCCTTCTCGGATGGCGGGCGACATTCGACTACCGCTTCGGCACTGGCCCATTGCGAGCGCCTGGTGGAGGAAGGCGCCGACATGCTCGACATCGGCGGTGAATCGACACGCCCCGGTGCAACTGCGCCCGAGCCGGCCGAGGAAGTGGCGCGTGTGCTGCCGGTCATCGAAGCTGCTCTGCACTTGGGTGTTCCCGTGTCCGTCGACACCAGCGAGCCGATGGTGATGCGCGCTGCTCTGGCGCTGGGCGTCGACATCGTCAACGACGTGCGCGCGCTGCGGCGCCCCGACGCGCTGGCCTGCGTTGTCGAGCATCGTGGCGTGGGTGTCTGCCTGATGCACATGCGCGGCGAGCCGGCGACGATGCAGGCGCAGGCCGACTATGGTGACGTGGTGGCCGAGGTGGGCGACTTCCTCGTCCAGCGCGCGGCCGAAGTGGTGGCGGCTGGCGTGGCGCCAGAGCGCATCGTGCTCGACCCGGGCATCGGCTTCGCGAAGCGGCCCGAGCACAACTTGGCGCTGCTGCGCCGCCAGCGAGAGCTCGTGGCGCGCCTGAGCCACCCCCTGATGGTGGGCTGGTCGCGCAAGGGCACCTTGGGCCTGCTGACCGGGCGTGCGGCAACCGACCGCGTTGCAGCCAGCGTGGCCGCTGCGCTGGCCGCCGTGCACCACGGCGCCTTGGTCGTGCGCGTGCACGACGTGGCCGCCACGGTGGATGCGCTGAAGGTCTGGCAGGCGGCTTGCGGCGACTGAGTCACGACATTTCTGCGCCAGAGGCCGCCCGGTGCCGCAGGCGGCTCGCGCGCAGGCCGGAAAATGAGGGCAAGGAGAAGACCCCAATGAGCAGAACCTACTTCGGCACCGATGGCATCCGTGGCACGGTCGGCACGCCCCCCATCACGCCCGACTTCATGCTGCGCCTGGGTCACGCGGTCGGCCAGGTATTGCGGCAAGGCACGGCACGGCCGACAGTGCTCATCGGCAAGGACACGCGCATTTCGGGCTACATGCTCGAGTCTTCGCTGGAGGCCGGCTTTGCGTCGGCCGGCGTCGACGTGCTGCTCAGCGGCCCGTTGCCCACGCCGGGCGTGGCCTACCTCACGCGCGCGCTGCGGCTGGACCTGGGTGTGGTCATCAGCGCTTCGCACAACGGCTACGCCGACAACGGGGTCAAGTTCTTCTCGGCAGGGGGTGAGAAGCTGCCCGACGAGTGGGAATCCCAGGTCGAGGCTGAACTCGAGCGCCCGGCGCGCTGGGTGGAGTCGGCGAAGTTGGGCAAGGCTCGCCGTCTGGAGGATGCGCGCGGCCGCTACATCGAGTTCTGCAAGAGTACGGTGCCGCACAGCCTGTCGCTGCGAGGCATGAAGATCGTCGTCGACGCCGCTCACGGCGCCGCCTACCACGTCGCACCGGACGTCTTCCACGAACTCGGCGCTGCAGTCCAGACCATAGGCTGCACGCCGGACGGCCTGAACATCAATGCCGGCGTCGGTGCCACCGCCCCGCAGGCGCTGGTGAAGGCCGTGGCCGAGCATCGCGCCGACTACGGGATCGCGCTCGATGGAGACGCCGACCGCCTGCAGCTCGTCGACGCCGAGGGTCGTCTCTACAACGGCGACGAACTGCTCTACGTGCTGGCCATGGACCGACGCGCGCAGCAGCGGCCGGTGCCGGGCGTGGTGGGCACGCTGATGACCAACATCGCCATCGAGCAGGCGCTGACCCGGCACGGAGTGAGCCTCGTACGCGCCAAGGTCGGCGACCGTTACGTGCTGGAGGAGCTCACCGCACGCGGCTGGCAGCTTGGCGGCGAGAGCTCGGGCCACCTGCTGGCGCTGGACCGCCACACCACGGGCGACGGCATCGTCAGCGCGCTGCAGATCCTGCAGGCCGTGCGCAGCGCCGGCACCACGCTGTCAGCCTTGCTCGAGGGCGTGAGCCTGTATCCGCAGACGATGATCAACGTGCGCCTGCGAGTCGGCAGCGATTGGCAGCAGAACGCCGCGCTGAGCGACGCTCGTCGCGGCGCCGAGTGCGAACTTGGCGACAACGGGCGCGTGCTGATCCGCGCCTCGGGCACCGAGCCCGTGCTGCGCGTAATGGTCGAAGCGCGCGATGCGGCCTTGGGCCGACGGTGCGCCGAGGCCATGGCCGCCGCGGCAGCCGCCGGCTGAAAGGCCGCGGCCCGCCGCACGTTGTCGGTGTTCAGGGCGCGATGCGCCTGAACACCTGCGTCACCTCGTCGCGGTCGGTTGGCCGCAGTGCTTCACCGACCAGCTTCCAGCCCGCCGGTGGAGGCGGCAACGGACGCTTCTTGGTGACTCGCAGCTGCCAGTCGCAGGCGCCGTCGGGAGCCGCGCTGCTGGCATCGACACGCCATCGCCCGAAGTGCTCCAGCGCAGCCACCGCGGCAGGGGCAAGCGACGCACCCGCGATGCAGGCATCGGGCGGCACCATGGTCGCCACGCGCTGCACCCAAGGCCTCGGGCTGCGGGCGTAGTCCAGCAGCGGCAACCACAGCGTCATCAGCAGCAGCCAGCACAGGGCCACGCCGCTGGCCGGCAGCACCAGGCTCTTCCAAAGCGCTTCGCGGTGGCGTCCGGTCCGCCAGCGCACCAGCCAGGCCCAAGCCAGCGTGCCGACCAGCGCCAGTACCAACGCCAGCGCCGAGAACTGGCCAACGAAGCCTGGCGCCAGCTTGGCGACGTTGGCCGCCGGCTTGGCTGGCACCCCGGTCTGCATGGCCGCGTAGATGACCCAGATGGTGAGGGCGCAGACCGTGAAGAAGCACATCGAGAACCAGTCGATGGCGGCCGCGGCGCTGCGCTTGAGTGTCGGCAGCGCAAAGGCCGCCAGCACAGCCATGCCGGGCAGACCGAGCAGCAGCGCGCGGTCCGAGCCCGTCATCGCGATGTTGGCGCCCAGCGCGACGATCACGGCGATCAGCGGCACCGAGAGGTGGCGGTGCGACAGCTGCCGCCGCCAGCGCCACAACGTCCACAGCGCCAGCGGCCAGACCGGCCACAGGAACCACAACCATTGGCGCGCCAGCACCGGCACGTCGGCGGGCGCGAAGCCGTGGCTGCGCCAGCGCCAGGCCCCCAGCGCCATCGCCAGCACTGCAGCGGCCGACATCGCCACGGCGATCCACAAGGTGAAGGCGCGCACCTGGGCGTAACGCGACAGGGCGCACACCGCCAGCCCGCCCAGCCCGGCGGCCAGCGCCATGCTGGGTGCGCCGCTACCGGCCAGCAGGGGCAGGGCGGCCAGCACCGCAACGCGTGAAAGCCACACCCGGTGGGGCGCTGCTGCGAGCGCGTAGGTGTAGAGCGCCATCGCGCACAGCTGCCCGAGCTCGGGCGTCGTTTCGTGTCCCAACTGCAGCAGGCCCAGCGTGGCCATCAAGGCGAGGACGGCGCCGTCGGCGACAGCACGTGCATAGTCGATGGGCTGCGCCTCGCCGCCGAAGGCGAAGGGCACCGGCTGCGCCGCGTCGGTGAGCGCGAGGTGGAAGGTGGTGTACCAGGTGAGTGCCAGCGTCAACGCCAGCAGCAGGGCAAACGGCAGGCGCGCGGCCAGCGCAGGGTCGACCCAACTCTGCCCCAGCGCGATAAAGGCCGCACCCAGCCAGTGCGGCAGCAGCGCCGTGTCGGCGGGCACGCCTCCGAGCACCGGGGCCCACCACGGCGTGCGGCCCTCGGCGATGGCGACCATCTGGCCGAAGGCAGTGATGTCGGCGTTGCGCCAGGGGTCGCGCCCCACCAGCCCGGGCAGCAGGTAGGCAGCGCACAGCAGCAGCAGCGGCAGGCGCGGCAGGCGGCGTGCGCCGCGAACGGTGACGAGGGCGGGTTTGGGGCTGTTCACGGTCGCAGCGATGCTAGCGGGTGCCGGCAACAAAAAAGGCGGCCGAGGCCGCCTTCGTCATGCGCAGAGCGCAAGCCAAAACTCAGTCGGCACTGCCTTCCGGTGCGGCAGCAGCGGACGACTTCTTCATGCCGACGCGCGCAAACTTGTTGCGGAACTTCTCAACGCGGCCGCCCAGGTTGTCGATGCTCTTCTGGGTACCCGTGTAAAACGGGTGCGTCTCACTGGTGGTCTCCAGCTTGATCAGCGGCAGTTCACGGCCGTCTTCGAGCTTGATCATTTCCTTGGTCGGCGCGCACGAACGCGTGACGAACTTGAAGCCGTTGGACAGGTCCTGGAAGCAGACCTCGCGGTAGTTGGGGTGAATGCCGTCTTTCATGGGAAGCCTCTGTGTTTGGTGGCAGCCGCGCTGCATCTGCCTGATCGGCTCGGCGCAGCGTACTTTCCGGGGGGCGAAAAACGAAAGATTATAGGTCAGCCGCCGCGGCGCATCATGTCGAAGAAGTCGAGGTTGTTCTTGCTCGCCTTCATCTTCTCGAGGATGAACTCCATCGCCTCGATCTCGTCCATCGGGTAGAGCAGCTTGCGCAGGATCCAGCTCTTCTGCAGGATCTCCGGCTTCAGCAGCAGTTCCTCGCGCCGCGTGCCGCTCTTGTTGATCAGGATGGACGGGTAGACGCGCTTCTCGGCCATGCGGCGGTCGAGGTGGATCTCGCAATTGCCGGTGCCCTTGAATTCCTCGTAGATCACTTCGTCCATCTTCGAGCCGGTGTCCACGAGCGCGGTGCCGATGATGGTCAGCGTGCCGCCTTCCTCGGTGTTGCGCGCGGCGCCGAAGAAACGCTTCGGGCGCTGCAGCGCGTTGGCGTCGACGCCGCCGCTCAGCACCTTGCCGGAAGACGGCAGCACGTTGTTGTAGGCGCGGGCCAGGCGGGTGATCGAATCCAGCAGGATGACCACGTCCTTCTTCAACTCGACCAGTCGCTTGGCACGTTCGATCACCATCTCGGCCACCTGCACGTGGCGGGCGGCGGGCTCATCGAAGGTGGAACTGATGACCTCGCCGCGCACCGTGCGCAGCATCTCGGTCACTTCCTCGGGCCGCTCGTCGACCAGCAGCACGATGAGGTGGATCTCGGGGTGGTTCGCGACGAGCGCGTGCGCGATGTGCTGCATCATGACCGTCTTGCCCGTCTTGGGCTGCGCCACGAGCAGCGCGCGCTGGCCTTTGCCGATGGGCGCGATGAGGTCGATGATGCGGCTGGTGACGTTCTCGTCGCTCTTGATGTCGCGTTCGAGCTTGAACTGCTCCTTCGGAAACAGCGCCGTCAGGTTCTCGAACATGATCTTGTGCTTGCTCTCCTCCGGCGTGAGGCCGTTCACGCGGTCGACCTTGACCAGCGCGAAGTAGCGTTCACCGTCCTTGGGCACCCGCACTTCGCCTTCGACGTTGTCGCCGGTGTGCAGGTTGAAGCGGCGGATCTGGCTCGGCGACAGGTAGATGTCGTCGGTGCTGGCCATGTAGCTGGCCTCGATGCTGCGCAGGAAGCCGAAGCCGTCGGGCAGCACCTCGAGCACGCCATCGCCAAAGACCTGCTCCCCGGCCTTGGCGCGCTTCTTCATGATGGCGAACATCAGCTCCTGCTTGCGCAGACGGGCGACGTTCTCGATCTCCAACTCTTCGCCCATGGTGATGAGCGCGGAGACGTGCAGGGCCTTCAATTCGGACAAGTGCATGGGAACACACCCTCGCAGGGCAGATGCGGTGCAGCCTGCGTGCCCTCAGGGCGGCACGGGCGACAAGACGCGGATGAAATTCGCCGGAATCACGCTGCTGGCCTTCGAGTCGCTGGCGTCGAGGCCGGCGGGGGCGCGCGTGGTGGCGGGTCAGCCGACCAGAGCGTAAAGCTCCAGCCGGTACAGAAGATTATAGATGACCGTCGATGAAGGCGGTGAGCTGCGCCTTGGACAGCGCACCCACCTTGGTGGCCGCGAGCTGGCCGCCCTTGAACAGCATCAGCGTCGGGATGCCGCGGATACCGTACTTTCCAGGCACTTCGCGGTTCTCGTCGACGTTCATCTTGGCGACCTGCAACCGCCCGTCGTAATCCTTGGACACCTCGTCCAGGATGGGGGCGATCATCTTGCAGGGGCCACACCACTCAGCCCAATAGTCGACGAGCACGGGCTTGTCGGCCTGGAGGACATCGGCGCCAAAGGAATCGTCAGTGACGTGTTTGATCAATTCGCTGCTCATGGGGAAGATCTCCAGGGCCTGGATGAATGGCGACGCCAAGCATGCAACAAGGCAGAATGATTTTGACATAACGGTCATGCCCGGTCAGGGCAGGCAGGCAGCACACTGATCCATGGCGGCGATAGACACATTCGAACTGCCGCAGGGATGGCGAGTGGAAACCCTCTGGCCCGCTGTTGCGCAGCAGTCGCTGGCTTGGCTTCAGACCCGTGAACTGGCAGCCCGAGACGCCGTGCTGCTGCTTCCATTCGCTGCGCTCTTGGCACCGGCGCGAGCAGCGCTGGCCGCATGCGGCGGCTGGCAACCGCGGGTGGAAACGCCGCTGACGCTGACCGCGTCACTCGGGCCGCCTCCAGTTGCCGAGCCGGGCGCCTGCCAGGGCGACGCCGTGCACGACCGCATGGCTGCGGTCGCACTGCTGCGTCGCCAAAGTTGGGGCGCCGCCTGGGCACAACGCGACGCAGTGGCCTTCTCGCGCGCGGCCGCCATGGTGGCCGACGCCGCGCAGACGTTGCGCGAGACGGTCTGCGCGCGACCCCCTGCGCTGCGCAAAGCGCTGTGGGCGCAGGCACGAGCCGCGCTGCCGTCTGCAGCCGGGCCGGCCGCTACCGAGGCCGCACTGCTGCACGTCGCCCTGGAATGGGCCGCGGCCAGCGCCCCTCCGGCCACCGACCGCCTCTTCGATTTGCGCCCGTCGGCCTGGATCGCGCTGCAGATCGGCGGCCCCGACGCCGTTGCCGAGGCGCTTCTCGACCATGCTGGCACGCCGTCCCTGCGCCTGCAGGCAGACCGGCCTGCCGACGACCCCTGGGGCCCGGTGGCCGTCGGCGTCGACATCGAACGCCTGCTGTGCGCCGACTTCGAGGCCGAGGCGCAGGCCGCCGCCGCCGCTGTCGTGAGTGCGCTGAACGCTGGCCGTACGCCGGTGGCGCTGGTCGCGCTGGACCGCGAGTGCGTTCGCCGGGTGCGTGCGCTGCTGGATCGGGCGGCGGTGCCACTGGTCGACGAGACCGGCTGGCGCCTGTCGACCACGCGTGCCGCGGCATCGGTGGTGGCGCTGCTGCGCGCGGCTTTGCCCGAGGCCGGCCCCGACGCATGGCTGGAATGGTTGAAGACCTGGCCACCCATGCCGCCGCGGACGCTCGACGCGCTGGAAGCGCTGTGGCGCCGCCGCCGTGGGCGTCACGACACCGTGGCCGCCGAGCGGCTCTGGGACGAGGCGCAGATCCAGCTTCAGCCGCTGACGAAGGCGGGCCCGCGCAGCCTGACGGCCTGGCACGATCTGCTGCAGGGCCAGCTGGCGCGCGATGGCAGCTTCGAACGACTGGCCGCCGAGGCCGACGGCCGTCAGTTGCTGGCGGTGATGGGCTGGCAGGGGGAAGCGCCCTGGCGCGCAGCGGCGGCGCAGGTGCAGGCCGACCTGCCGGCGTTCATCTCTTGGGTCGAGACCACACTGGAAATCGCGCCCTACCTGCCTCTGCCCGCCGCCGCCGCGCCGGTGGTGCTGACACCGCTGGCGCGCGCTTTCGGTCGCCCCTTTGCGCAACTGGTGGTGCCAGGCGCCGACGACCTGCACCTGGGCGCCGTGGCCAGCCCGCCGACGCTGATCACGGCACCACTGGCCGCCGAGCTCGGGCTCGAGGACAGCGCGACGCGCCGCCACCGACAGCGCCTGGCGCTGGCACACTTGCTGCGGGCTGGCCCGGTCACGCTTCTGCGCCGGCAGCGCGATGCCGACGAGCCGCGGGCCGACAGCCCCGACGTCGAATGGCTGCTGCAGGTGCGCGCCCGCGCCGGCGCGCCGGCCTGTGGGCTGCGGCTCTGGCGGGCGCCGACCTGCGAACGCGCCTGCGCTGTGTCGGCACGGCCACTGCCCTCGGCCGCCACGGCTTTGCCCACAGAGCTCAGCGCGACGCAGCTGGAGTCGTTGCGCCAGTGCCCCTACCGCTTTTACGCCCGCGCCGTGCTGCGCCTGGACGAGCCCGACGAGCTCGATGCCGCGCTGGCCAAACGCGACTACGGCAATTGGCTGCACGCCGTGTTGCATCGCTTCCATGCCGAACGCGCCGCTGCGTCCGGTGACGGCGTCGACGACGCGACACGGCTGCAGGCCGCTGCCGACGCCGTCACGTTGGAGATGGCGCTGGATGCCGGCGAACTGCTGCCCTTCCGCGCCAGCTTCGAACACTTCGTGCCTTCCTATCTGCGCTGGCTGGCCCCACGTGAAGGGCAGGGCTGGCATTGGCAAAGCGGAGAGACCGATCACCGCCTGGCCAACGCGCTGCTGCCCGGACTGCAGTTGCGGGGTCGCATCGATCGGCTCGACCACGGACCGGAGGGCCGCCGGCAGCTGCTGGACTACAAGACTGGCAGTGCCCAGGCGCTGGTGGCCAAGGTGAAGCAGCCGTTGGAGGAGACGCAGCTGGCCTTCTACGCTGCGCTGCTGGGTGGCGGCGAGAAGCTTGCCGCAGCCTACCTGGCGCTCGACGACGCCGATGCACCCAGCGAAATCGTTCACCCCGATGTGCACGCCAGCGCCGAGACACTGCTACAGCATCTGGGCAGCGAATGGCAGCGTTTGCAGGCCGGCGCCCCGATGCCGGCGCTGGGTGAGGGCAGGGTCTGCGAAACCTGCGAGGCCCGAGGGCTGTGTCGGCGTGACCATTGGGGTGCCCCGTGATCCCGCAACCGATTGACGGCGTGCCCCCGGCCGGCCCGGCTTACCGCATCAACGGTCGCATGGCTACGGCCGAAGCCTTCTACGCCGCGGCCTGCGACCCGCAACGCAGTGTGGTGATCGAGGCCTGCGCCGGCGCCGGCAAGACCTGGATGCTGGTCTCGCGCGTGCTGCGCGCCCTGCTGGCCGGTGCCGAGCCGCAGCAGATCCTGGCCATCACCTTCACGCGCAAGGCCGCGGGCGAGATGCGCGCCCGGCTCGACGAATGGCTGGCCGGTCACGCCCACACCGCCTGCGACCACGCCACGCGTGTGCTGGCCTTGCGCGCACGCGGCCTCAACGCCGTGCAGGCCGAGGCGCTGGCCCCGGACTTCGGCGCCCTGCATGAGCGCATGCTGCAGGGCGGGCGTGCCGTGGAAGTGCGCACGTTTCATGGCTGGTTCACGCAGCTGCTGGCCCATGCGCCGCTGGCGCTGATGCAGCAGCTGGGCCTGCCTGCGCAGTACGAGCCGCTGGAGGACATCACGGCGCTGCGCGACGTGCTGCTGCGGCGCTTCCACCGCACCGTGCAGGCCGATGCGGCGCTGCGTGCCGACTACCTGGCGCTGGTCGGCCGCCACCGCCGCAGCACGGTGCTGCAGTGGCTGGAAGCCGGCTGGCGACGGGGCCCCGAGCTGGCCCGCGCCGATGCGGCCGGCAATGCAGCAGGTGCGGTGCCACCGGCAGCCGCGCTATGGCCGCAATGCGCGAGCCTGGCCGACCCCGCCGAACTGCTGCGTGAGGAACCGCTGGCCGCCGATATCGCCATGCTGGCACACCAGCTCGGGTCGACGGGCAAGGCCAAGGCGGTGCAAGCCGCCGCCGGTCTGCGCGCGGCGCTCGACGCTCAGGACGCTGCCACCGCTTTCGACGTCGCCTGGGCCGCCCTGTTCACCGACAAGGGCAACCCCCGCAAGCAACTCGGCGACACGCCAGCGCAGCAAGCCGCGCTGGACGCCCTGAAGGCGGTGCGGGCCATGCGCGTTCAACAGCGGGCGCACGATGACCACGAGACTCTGCTGCGCCTGTCGCGTGTGCTGCTGAACGAGTACGCTGAACTCAAGCGCCGCCGCGGCCTGGTGGATATGGCCGACCTGGAACGCGCCGCCGAGGTCATGCTCGGCGACAGTGAACTGGCCGGCTGGGTGCAGGAGAGGCTGGACCAGCGCCTGCGCCACCTGCTCGTCGACGAGTTCCAGGACACGAGCCCGTTGCAATGGCAGGCGCTGCGGGGCTGGCTGTCGTCCTACGCCGGTGCCGGCGGCGGTGCCAGCGGGCAGCGGCCGCTGTCGGTGTTCATCGTCGGCGACCCCAAGCAGAGCATCTACCGCTTCCGCGGCGCCGAGCCGCGGGTCTTCTCGGCGGCGCGCGGTTTCATCGTGCAGGGCCTGGATGGCCAGGTTCTCGAGTGCGACCACACGCGGCGCAACGCGCCCGAGGTGCTGGCAGCGATGAACGCAGTTTTCGGGGACGCTGCGGCGCAAGACGGTTGGGGTCCCTTTCGCATCCACACCACCGGCGCCTCCGCGCCCGGCGCCGTGCGGCGTCTGCCCGGCGTGCCCTGCCCGTCGCGTGTGGTGGCGACCGACGCGTCGATCGTCTGGCGCGATTCGCTGACCGAGCCTCGCGAGGAAGCCGAGCTGCACCGCCGCACCGCCGAAGCCACCCAGGCCGCCGACGCCGTGGCCGAACTCATCGCCAGCCATGGTCTCCAGCCGGCCGAGGTGATGGTTCTGGCGCGTACCCGCGCCACACTCGCGCACGTGGCCGATGCACTGGCGCAGCGCGGCCTGCCGCACATGGTGGCCGAGCCACTGGCACTGCACGAATCGCCCGAGGCACTGGACCTGGCCGCGATGCTCGACGTGCTGGCTTCAAACGGCCACGACCTCGCGCTGGCGCGCGCGCTCAAGAGTCCGCTCTTCGGCGCCGACGACGACGATTTGCTGTGGCTGTCTCAGGCCGCGGCGGCCCAGCGCCTGCCGTGGCTGCCGGCGCTGTTGGTCGCCGACGCACTGCCGTCGGCCGCGCTGGTGCGGGCCCAGGCGCTGGCCACATGCTGGGCTGCCGCAGCGGTGCAGTTGCCGCCGCACGACATGCTCGACCGCATCGTTCACGAAGGAGACTTTGTGGGGCGCCTGGTCGCCGCCGTGCCGGCCGCCCGGCGTATCGGCGCGCAGCAGGCGGTAGACGCGCTGCTGGCCGCGGCACTGCAGCACCAGGGCGGGCGCTACACCAGCATCTACGGCTTCGTGCGTGAACTTCGCGCCGGCCGCCTGCGCGCCTCGGCCGCGACGCCGGCGGCCGCCGTGCAGCTGCTGACGGTGCATGGCGCCAAGGGCCTGGAGGCGCGCGCCGTGGTGCTGGTCGACACCGACCCCGAACGCCGCCAGCCCGAGCGCGCGACGCTGCTCGTCGACTGGCCGGTGGAGTTGCCGGCGCCGCGGCGCGTGGCCTTCCTGCGCAGTGAAAACGACGTGCCGACTTCGCTGCAGGATCTCTGGGCGGCGGAAGACGCCGCGCGCCAGCGTGAGGAGATCAATGGCCTGTACGTGGCCATGACGCGGGCGCGCGAATGGCTGATCTTCAGCCGCACCGAACCCCGCGGCCGAAGCCCAGGCCGCCCCTGGTGGGCGCGCGCCGAAGCCCATGCCCAGGCCTGGGCCCCGTCAACGGCCACCGGCGCCGTGACATGCGCCTCTATGGTGCAGGTGCCCACGCTGCCTGCGCTGTGCTGGCAGCCGACGGCAATGTCTACCGAAGTGCCAGACGACGCCGCCGCGGCGCGCCTGGGCCAGGCCCTGCACCGTGTGCTGGAATGGGCGGGGCGGTCACCAGCACCCTCGGGCGGGTGCTTCGACCTCACCGCCGCCAGCCACGCCGCCGCTGTCGAGCAGGGACTGGCACCCGATGCGGCAGACCAGCTGGCCCGCATCGCCGACCGCGTCTTGACCAGCGCATCTTGTGCGCGCTTCTTCGACGCATCGGCACTGCGCTGGGCCGGCAACGAGGTTCCTGTAGCCGAAGGCGGCGAGGTCCTGCGTATCGACCGTCTGGTGGCCCTGGCCGATGCCGACGGCGGTACCACATGGTGGGTGCTGGACTACAAGCTGCGGGAGGGCGAGGCCACGCTGCCAGGCTACCGCGATCAGGTGCGGCGATACGTGGCTGCGGTGCAGGCGCTCACGGGTGGCGACAGCGTGCGCGGGGCGCTGATCACGGGGCAGGGCCTTCTCATCGAGGTCTGATCGGGGGCGAAGTTGGGGGCCGATGCACCCCTTGTTCCTCGCTTAGTCCGGGGTCACCTGGCAGTGAAATCCCCTTGTCATGTCCAGCCCCCAACAAGACGCCTCCGCCGCTGCGCGAACGCCTGCCGTGCGCTGGTTCGGCCGCATGCAGCTGCTGCGCCTGCTGGGCAAGAGCGAGCGCACGATGGCCTGGCGCGTGGCCGACCCGCGCACCGGCCAGGAACTGATGTTGGTGCTGCCGCGCGTGCAGCCGGCGGACGCCGCGGCGATGGAACGCTGGCAGCAGGCCGTGCGCCGGGCCTCGCGCCTGGACCACCCCTACCTGGCCGCCGTCGTCGAGACCGGCGTGCAGGACGGCTGGCCCTACGTCGCCTACGACCCGCGCGACAGCGCCACGCTCAGCGAACGACTGCCCTCGCGCGGCGTGCCGGCGCTGGAGGCCGCCGAGTGGGCGACGCAGCTGTTGCAGGGCCTGGCCTATGCCCACGAGGCAGGCCTGGCCCACTGCGACCTGCAGCCCTACCTGGTGCTGGCCAGCGACAACGGCCAGCTGCGCCTGGCCGGTGTGGCGGTGGCGGTCGAGAGGGCGCAGGCCGCTGCCGACGTGTCCGGTAGCTTGCGGGCGCAGCGTGCCGCCGCCGAGCGCGATGTTCTGGCCAGCGGCGTGCTGCTGCACCTGCTGCTCACCGGCCAGCCGGCGCTGGAAGAATCCGACATCGGCCGCGTCATCGCCCGTCTGCCGCCTGCCGGGCGCGAGATCGTGCGCCTGCCCTGGAGCACCGCGCAGCCGGTGCCGGAGCCGCTGCGTGCCATCGCCAACCGGGCCACCGACCGCCAGGAGCGCCAGCGCTACCGCGGCGCGCGCACGCTGCTCCGTGCTCTGGAAGGCTGGCTGCAGAGCGAAAGCGGCGCCGGTGGCGGCCCTTTGGTGCTGCTCGTCGACCGCCTGCGCACGGCCGGCGTGCTGCCGGCGTCGCCGGGGGGCGCCGACCGCGCCGCCCGGCTCGCGATGATGGAAGGTGGGCGTACTGCCGAGCTGGCCGAGATCGTTCTCGACGATCTGGCGCTGTCGTTCGAACTGCTGCGCCTGGTGAACTCGGCACAGGTGCGCGGCGCGCAGATCTCGGGCAGCGGCCCGGTGCTCACGGTGCGGCGCGCCATCGCGATGATGGGCCTGGAAGGCGTGCGCCGGGCTGCGCTGGCGCTGCGCCCCTGGCCCGGCCCGCTGAACGAGACTGGCGCAGCTGACCTCGATCGCCTGGTCGACCGCTGCAAGCGCGCCGGCCGAGTCGCCGTCGCGCTGCGCCCGGCGGGTTACGACACCGAGGTCGTCTACCTCATCACGCTGCTGCAGAACCTGGGGCGGCTGGTGGTGCACTACCACTTTGCCGACGAGGCGGCGCAGATCCGCCGTCTGATGCTGCCCGCGCCTTCGCCGCGGCCCGAAGAGCCGGAAGAGCCGGGCATGACGGAGGAGGGCGCGTCGTTCGCGGTACTGGGCGTCGACATCGAAGCCATCGGCTCGGCCGTGGCGCGCCATTGGGGGCTGGATGACAGCGTATTGGCGATGGTGCGCCGCCAGCCGCTGGCCACCGCACCGCGCAGCAGCGACGGCGACGACGACCTGCTGCGTGCCGCGGCCAGCTGCGCCAACGAGGCCATCGACGCGCTGGCGCTGCCCGCGCCGCGCGTGGCCGTCGCGCTGGCCCGCGTCGTGGCCCGCTACGGCCGCATGCTGGACTTCGGTCCCCGTGAGCTGCAGGAGGCGCTGCAGGCCAAGGCGAGCACGCCGCTGGGCCTGGCGGCTTCACCGCTCACGGCGCCCATGCCGCTGGAGCCCGAGCCAGCGGCCGCCACGTCGCGCTTTCGCGCATGAACCAGACCGCCGGCGCGGCCGTGAAGGGTTGCGAGCGCCTGGCGCGCTTCGAGCTGCAGCGCGAGCTGGGCCGAGGCGCGCAGGCGCGCGTCTGGCTGGCCCACGACCCGCGGCTGGACCGCGAGGTGGCGCTGAAGCTGTTGGACCCCAATGCCGACGCCACCGCGGTCAGCGAGTGGCTGCACGAGGCACGCGCTGTCAGCCGGCTGAGCCACCCGAACATCGTTCCGGTGTTCGAGGCCGACGAACACGACGGCCAGCCCTACCTCGTCTTCGAGTATGTCGAAGGGCCGACACTGTCGCAGGCGCGGCGCGGCAAGCCGGCCATGCCGGCGCGCGAGGCCGTGGAACTGATGCTGGGCGTGCTGGACGCGCTCGCCGCCGCGCACGAGATGGGCATCGTGCACCGCGACCTGAAGCCATCGAACATCCTGCTCGGGCGCGACGGCCGCGCCCGCGTGATGGACTTCGGCATCGCCGCGCGCGTGGCCCCGCCCGACCGCAGGCGTGGCGCAGCCCCGGCCGACGTGGGCGACGGCCGCATCATGGGCACGCCCGGCTACATCTCGCCCGAGGCGGCACGCGGCGAAGCGCCGGTGCCTGCGATGGACGTCTTCGCCGCTGGCGTGCTGCTGGGCGAACTGCTGGCCGGCGCGCCGCTGATGCGCGAGACCGACCCCTACCGTGCCGTCGAACGCGTGCAGCGCGAGGACATGGTGCTGCCGGCCGGCGCCAAGGTTGACGCCACCTTGCGCGGCGTGGTGCAGCGCGCGCTGACACGCGACATCGCCTCGCGCTACGACAGTGCGCGCTCGATGCACACTGCGCTGCTGGCCTGGCTGAACCCCGGCGTCGCCGCCGACCCCGACGCAGGCAGCAGCCACGCCACGCTCGAGTTCCTGCTGCGGCGCATGCGCCACAAGACCGACTTCCCGGCGTTGTCATCGAGCATCGTGCGCATCCAGCGCGTGGCCGCGTCCGAGACCGAGAGCCTGAAGAAGCTCTCCGACGAGATCCTCAAGGACGTGGCGCTCACCAACAAGCTGCTGCGCATGGTGAACACGGCGCACTTCACCTCGGTGGCCGGCGAAGGCATAGGCACGGTATCGCGGGCGGTGGCGCTGGTGGGTTTTGCCGGCATCCGCAACATGGCCCTTTCGGTGGTGCTGCTGGAGCACATGCACGACAAGGCCCATGCCGCGGTCCTGAAGGAAGAGTTCTTGCGAGCGCTGATGGCAGGCACGCTGGCAGATGGGCTGACGGGCATCGCGCGCGAAGGGGAGGAAGCCTTCCTGGGTGCGATGTTCCAGAACCTGGGCCGCCTGCTCACCGAGTGCTATCTGCCCGAGGAAGCGGTTCAGATCCGTCAGGCGCTGGGCGCCGACCACACCTCGCCGAGCGCGGTGCCGCTGCGCGAGGCGGCCGCCAAGCGTGTGCTGGGCCTGAGCCTGGACGAATTGGGCTGCGGCGTGGCCAAGGCCTGGGGCCTGCCCGACAGCCTGCAGCGCGCCTTGCGGCAGCCCGACGGCGAAACACCGACACGCGCCGTCGAGCGCGGCCCCGAACGTCTGCGCTGGCTGGCGCGCAGCGCCAACGCCGTGGCGGATGCCATGCTCAGCAGCGACGGCGAGGTGCAGGCCGCCGCGGTGCAGCGGGTGGCGGAGCTCTACGCGCCGGCGCTGGGCCTGCAGGTTCGCGACATCGTCTCGGCCTCCTACACCACGCGCGGCCACGTCAAGGAATTGGCGCAGGCCATGGGCGTGCACGTCGCCGCCGGCGCGCCGGCGCGGCGCCTGCTGGAAGCCACGCAGGTGATGGACGCCGGCCTCACCGGCGCCGGCAGCGTGGTCGACCCCATCGACATGGCCACGCTGATGCTGCCGGCCGCCGCCAGTCCGGCCCACGGCGCGATGCTGCAGGCGCTGGATGAGGTGCGCATGGCGGTGGCCGGCAACTCGATGCGTCTGAGCGAGGTGCTGCCCAAGGTGCTGAACACGATGTACGAGGCGATGGACTTCCGCCGCGTCGTGCTGTGCCTGCGCGAACCCGGGCACGCTCGCCTCATCGGCCGTGTCGGCCTGGGGCAGGGCGCCGTGGAGGTGCGGGCGGCCTTCAGCATCCAGCCCGACATGCGCGCGGCAGCCGACCTGTTCGCGTTCCTGTGCGCCAAGGGCGCCGACCTGATGGTCAGCGACGCCCGCACCGTGGCGGCGCGCTTGCCCGCCTGGTATCGGCAGCAGGTTAACGCACCGACCTTCCTGCTGCTGCCGCTGATGCTCAAGGGCCAGCCCATCGGCCTGATCTACGCCGACAAGGCGGTGGCCGGCAGCATCGTGCTGGGCGAGGGCGAACTGGGACTGCTGCGCGCGCTGCGCGACCAGGCGGCGCTGGCTTTCGCGAAAGGCCAAGCCTGACGAGGGGCGGCGAGGGTGCATCAGCCCAGCGCGGATGCGCGCGACACCCAGACCGCCAGGTCACCCGTCAGGTTGCGCACGCGATCGCCCAGGTGCAGTGCGATGTTGCGCATCAGCTTCGCGGCGAGCTGCGGGTGAGACTGCAGCAGCCGATCGAACGCCTCGGCCGACATCGCCAGCGCGGTCACGTCGCTTTCGGCCACGGCATCGGCCGAACGCCTCTCCTGCGCCAGGACGGACAGTTCGCCGACGATGACCCCCGGTGCAAACGACGCGAGTCGGCGCCGCGTGCCGGGCAGGCGCAGGCCGATCTCGCCCCGCAGGGACAGGTACCAGGCATCGCCGGGGTCGCCGGCGCGGAAGAGCAGATCGCCGCGGGCGAAGAAGCAGGGCGTCATCGCCGACCGCAGCAACGCGAGTTCCTCGGCATCCAGGCCACGCGCCACCATGGTCTCGGCCAGGCCGAGCACGCCGTCGTCGCGCTCCACGTGGAGGCGGTGCAAGAGTGCGTCCTCGGCCAGTTCCAGCGCGCGGTCGGCGCTGTCGTCGAAACACAGTTCAGCGCTGCCGGAATCGTGCGCGAACGACTCCATCAGCCCGCGCCGCGGGTCGTGCGCGCCCCACTCGGCGAACACGAGCCGCCGGCCGGCCGCCTTCCACTCGGCCGCGGTCTCGCACAGGATGCGCGCGGCGGTGACGTCGATCTCGCCGACCTGGTGCAGATCCAGGATCACCGTGTCGGCGTCGGCACTCAGGACCGCGAGGCGCTCGCGCAACGCATCGGCGGTGCCAAAGAACAGGGCCCCCTGCAGTTCGAGCACGACGATGGCACCGCCCTGCGCCCGCAGCGCGGCCGCCAAGGCCGGCGCGCGCGTCTTGCGCGAATGCCGAAGGTTGCCGCGCCAGGCGGTGCGTACCACGTCGCGCAGGTTCGCGCGCACGAACATCAGAACCGCGCACGACGCACCGATCAGCACCGCCGGCCCCAGCCCCAGCGCCAGCGCCGCCACCGTCACCGCCACGGTGACAGCCCAGTTCGCCGCGAGCAGGTGCCAGCGCAGGTGTTGAGCCGCTGCCACCGGCTGGCGACCGAAACGGCTGCGCCAGACCTCCAGCGGCGTCTTCCACAGCGTGGCCGACACCATCGACAGGCCCAGGAACACCAGCACGCCGCCCACCGCGCTCGCGGGTAGCAGGCCCAGCAGCACGGGTGCGGCCAGCAGCACTGCCAGCAGCGCGGCGGCGTAGAACAGCACGATGTGGCGCTGCTCGGGCCGTTGCATCACCAGGCCCACCGAGGCCGGGATCGACGGCGACGCGGGCAGGCCGCCGACGGCGGCCGAGACGAGGTTCGCGCAGCCTTGCACCACGAGTTCGCGGTCAGCATTGCGGCGGGTGCCAAGGCGGCCGTCGACGATCGACGCGGCCAGCAGTGTGTCCAGGCTGGCGATCACGGCGGTCGTCAGCGCATAGGCTCCCAACAGCACCCAGACCGCGGGCTGCGCGAGCGCGGCCTGCGCGGCGCGCCACGCGTCCACGCCGCCGAACCAGTCGGCAGGCAGGGCGGGCACGTCCACGCGCGGTCCGAGGCCCGCGCCCCAGCCGGCCGCAGCCAGGGTATGGTGCAGCAGCGTCGCAGCGGCGAGCCCGGCGATGATCGGCGGCAGCTTCCAGTGTTTCCAGGCGGCCAGCGCAGCGACCGCCAGCGCCGTGGCACCGACCAGCGTGCCTGCGGGCAGCGGCATTTGGCCCGCACCGTTCGCGCCGAAGGTGTGTCCCGTGAACGCTGGCCAAGCACCGGTCACGAGCAAGAGGCCCACGCCGGTGGACAAGCCCACCCGCACCGGGTAAGGCGTGAACTTGACCAGGCCGCCAACCCGCAGCAGCCCGAGCAGCATTTGCAGCAGACCTGCGGCGACGATGCCCAGGGTTACCAGCAGCAGCACGCCGAGGCCGGCCGCTGAGCCAGCGCCGCTGGGAAGATGCGGCAACAGCGCCGCCACCAGCCCAGCCGTCAGCAGCGCGAGCGCCGCGCCTGCGTCGAGGGCCAGCCGCCCGCCGCCGAGCAGCGACGCCGTGGCGCTGGCCAATGCCGCGCCCAGCAGCGCCAGACCCATCGCCAGTGGACCGAAGGCCGCACCCAGTGGCGCCATCGCCATCAGGCCGTAGGCGGCGTTTTCGGGCGCATGCGCGGCGGTGCTGGAGAGGGCTGCGACCACGGACGAGAAGGCGCTTCGCCAGCCACGAAGGGTCTGGACAGCGGGGGATTCGTCTGACAGTGCTGGAGGCATCGGGGGATTCGGCAGCGCTGCCCCGCAGCCGCGCCGTCGGAGGCGGCGCCAGAGCGGCGGGAGGGCCGGGAAGTCTACGCAAGCTTCGCGCCACTGCGCGCTACGGTCAGCCCGGTGAGCGGCAGGTCGACCCGACCGCAGGCGGAGGCATGTCCGCCGCTAGATCAGCCAATCGGCTCTATCGGTCAAGTGACGCAAGCTCAACGCCCGGGGTCCGGCAGTACTCGACAGACTGAAGTGACACAGTCGGAGTTCTTGCCGTCTCAAACAAGCCTAAGAGCTTGTCGTCATTGAGATTTTCTCGGCGAGGGTGCCGAGCCTTACCCCCGGCACTGGTTGCAACGCTAAGGGCTGCTTGGTTCCCCACCTGACCCGGTTGGGCGCGCTTCCATGCGGGGAGGCCCGGCACTTTGCATTCTAAGCGAGCCCGATCGCCCGCCTGGTGCTCAGCGCAACTGCAGTGATTCGCCGCTGAAGTGCACGCCCAGCGGTTCGATGTGCAGCGCCTTCGGCCCGGCCTCGACGCGACCGGCGTTCCAGGCGGCAATGCCACAGGCGCGAGCCACCTCCACCGTGCGCGCGGCATTCTCGGCGGCGACGAAGAGCGCGAAGCCGGCGCCCATGTTCAGCGTGCCATAGGCCTCGGCGGCGTCGTGACCGGCCTGTTCGGCGATGAAACGCAGCACCGGCGGCACCGGCGGCACGGTGTGCACGCGGTAGCTCAGAGCCTTGGGGTGGCGCAGCAGCTTGCGCCAGCCGTGCCCGGTGATGTTGGCGGCGTAGTGCACGCCGATGCCGGCGGCCCACAGCGCTTCGGTCACAGGCGAATAGAGCATGGTCGGGGCCAGCAGCGCCTCGCCATAACCCAGGCCGGGCTCGATCTCCGTCAGGTAGCCCTGCGGCAGGCGTTCGGCCAGCTTGCGCGCCAGGCTCAGGCCGTTGGCGTGGATGCCGCTGCTGGCCAGCAGCACGATGACGTCGCCAGGGGCCAGCGCTTCGCCCAGGCTCAGCCGCTGCTTCGGGTTGACGAGACCGGTGCACGAGGCGGCCAGGTCGATGCGCCCGTTTTCGACGATGCCGGCCAGCGCTGGCGTCTCGCCGCCGCCCCAAGCCACCTTGCAGATGTCGCAGGCGGCCTTCCAGCCCTCGACCAGCGCCAGCGAACGCTGGGCGTCGCCGAACCATTCGCTGCCACCGGCAGCCCAGTAGGCCTGCACCACCAGCGGCGTGGCACCGACGGTGATGAGGTCATTGACGGCCATCGCGATAGTGTCCTGCGCGATGCCGGCGAAATAGCTGCGGCCGGTCAGGCGCTGCATCTCGTCGGCCACCATGGTCTTGGTGCCCAGGCACTCGACGATGCTGGCGATGAAGAACGGGCCGACATCGACGACGTAGGCCGACTCGCCGCGCGAGGCCGCGACTTCCGTGAAACCGTGGCCCGCCAGGTGCGTTGCCGTGGCCGCGGCGGCTCGCTGCGCGGCCACCTTCAGCGGGTCGATGAGGTCGTACTGGACACCCGCCTGCTCGTAGGTCATCGGCACGGTCGGAGGGGATGGGGCGGGATGGCTCATGGAAGGATTATCCCCGGGGGCCGCCGCCTAGAATCCGCAGCCATGAGCTATGTCGTCCTCGCCCGCAAGTACCGCCCGCGCAGCTTCGCGCAGATGGTGGGGCAGGAGCATGTCGTGCAGGCGCTGAGCAACGCGCTGACGCAGGGCCGACTGCACCACGCCTACCTGTTCACCGGCACCCGCGGCATCGGCAAGACCACGGTCAGCCGCATCCTGGCCAAGAGCCTGAACTGCACCGGGCCCGACGGCACCGGCGGCATCACCGCCGAACCCTGCGGCGTGTGCCAGGCCTGCACCGAGATCGACGCCGACCGCTACCTCGACTACATCGAGATGGACGCTGCCAGCAATGGCGGAAAGGACGAGATCAAGGACCTCATCGAGCGCGCCGCCTACAAGCCCGGCATCGGCCGCTTCAAGGTCTTCATGATCGACGAGGCGCACCAACTCAGCAAGGACGCCTTCAACGCACTGCTGAAGACGCTGGAAGAGCCGCCCGAGTACCTGAAGTTCGTGCTGGCCACGACCGACCCCGAAAAGGTGCTGCCCACGGTGCTTTCGCGTTGCCTGCAGTTCAACCTGCGCCCGATGGCGCCGCAGACGGTGCGTGAGCACCTGCAGCGGGTGCTCGAAGCCGAAGGCGTCGAGGCCGACGCCGGCGCGCTGCGCCTGCTGGGTCGCGCAGCGCGGGGCTCGATGCGCGACGGCCTGTCGCTCACCGACCAGGCCATTGCCTACGGCGGCGGCCGGCTGCAGGAAGACGTGGTGCGCACGATGCTCGGCAGCGTCGACCGCGGCCACGCCCGGGCGCTGGTGCAGGCGCTGGCTGCGCGCGACGGCGCTGCCGTGCTTGCCGCGGTGGACGGCCTGCGCAGTCTGGGCCTGTCGGCCGCGGGCACGCTGGAGGAGATGGCCACGGTGCTGCAGCAGATGGCGGTGCAGCAGGCCGTGCCCGGCGCACTGGACGCGCAGGACCCCGACACCGAAGACGCCCGCGCGCTGGCCGACGCGCTGCCCGCCGACGAGACCCAGCTTCTCTACAGCATGGTGCTGCACGGCCGCGAGGAACTCGGTCTTATGAGCGACGAGTACGGCGCGCTGACCATGGTGCTGCTGCGTTTCCTGGCCTTCCCGGTGCCGGGCGGCGAAAGCCGACCGCGGGTGGTGGCACCGCGCGAGCCCGCGCGCGCCGCACCCCTTCGTGCACCGCCGCCGCCGGCGATCACGCTGCCGGCCGTGCCGCTGCCGGCGACGCGTGCCCCCGCGCCACGCGGGCCGGCGCCCGCTGCGGCTGCGCCCTTCGTGTCGTCGCCCACGGCGCCCCCCTGGGCCGTCGAGGTGGCCCGGGTGACGCCGGCAGCGAACGAACCCGCCGAACCTGTCTTGGATGCCATTCAGCCGGCGGCGCCCACCGACCCGGCGCTGGGCGACCGCTGGTATGCGCTGGTCAAGCCCTTGAGCGACGACGGCACGCTGGGCGCGCTGACCCGCGAGCTGGCGCTGCAGGGCGGTCTCGTAGGCATCGACACCGCCGCCGTGCCGCCCGTCTGGCAACTGCGCGTCGAACGCGAGACCCTGCGCACGCCCGCGCTGCGCGACAAGCTTGCCGCGGTGCTGGCCGGTACGCTGGGCCATGCCGTGCAACTGGAACTGCAGCCCGGCGTGCCCGAAGACACCCCCGCCTGCCGCGACGCTGCCGAACGCCAGCGCCGCCAGGCCGCCGCCGAAGCCGCCATCCACGGCGATCCGCGGGTAAGCGAACTGCTGGCCCAGTTCAAGACGGCGCGCATCGTGCCGGGCTCGATCAAACCGCTCTAGCAACCGAAGGAACACACCATGATGAAGGGCCAACTCGCCGGCTTGATGAAGCAGGCCCAGGCGATGCAGGACAACATAAAGAAGGCGCAGGAGGAACTGGCGCTGATCGAGGTCGAAGGCCAGTCGGGCGCCGGGCTCGTGAAGGTGACGATGACGTGCAAGCACGACGTCAAGCGCGTCACCATCGACCCCAGCCTGCTGGCCGAAGACAAGGACATGCTCGAAGACCTGGTGGCCGCCGCCTTCAACGCCGCGGTGCGCCGCGCCGAGGAAGTCAGCACCGAGAAGATGGGCAAGCTCACCGCCGGCATGCCGCTGCCCCCGGGAATGAAATTCCCGTTCTGAGGTTCGGTATGAAGTTCCCCTTCTGAACGCGTCACTGCATTGACCGAACCTGCCCTCGACGGCCTCATCGACGCGCTGCGCCGCCTGCCCGGCGTGGGCGTGAAGTCGGCGCAGCGTTTGGCCTTCCACCTGCTGCAGCACGACCGCGACGGCGCGCGACGCCTGGCCACGGCGCTGAACGACGCCGTGCAACGCATGCGCCACTGCCAGCGCTGCCACACTTTCACCGAGGCCGAGGTGTGCAGCACCTGCCTGGATCCGCGGCGTGACGCGCGGCTGCTGTGCGTGGTGGAAACCCCGGCCGACCAGGCGGCGCTGGAACGCAGCGGCAGCTACAAGGGCCTGTACTTCGTGCTCATGGGCCGCATCAGCCCGCTCGACGGGCTGGGTGCCGACGACATCGGCGCCGCGCGGCTGCTCGAGCGCGCGGTCGAGGGCGGGGTCGAGGAAGTGATCCTGGCCACCGGCTTCACCGCCGAAGGCGAGGTCACGGCGCACGCGCTGGCCACGGCGCTGAAGGCGCGGGGTATCAAGGTCACGCGGCTGGCGCGCGGCGTGCCGGCCGGCAGCGAACTCGAGTACGTCGACCTGGGCACCATCGCACACGCGATGGGTGATCGGCGCTGAAGGCCCGGATTCCGGTGCGACGTCTGTCGGCGCTTTGCGCGCTGCTGGCCGCGCCGCTGCTGGCCTGGGGGCAGGGCGGCTGGTTCGACGGCGCGCGGCCGGCTCCCCTGGCCCACCAGGCCGTGGCCCTGCTGGCCGACGCCGCCAGCCACGGCCTGGCGCCCGCCGACTACGGTGTCGAGGCGCTGCAGGCGGCGCTGGCCACGGCCACGCAGGGCCCGCCGCCGTCGGCGGCGCAGTCCGCCAGGCTGGCCGTGGCACTCGACGCCGCCCTGCAACGCTATCTGCAGCACCTGAACGCCGGGCGGGTCGACCCGCATCAGGTGCACCATCGTTTCCCGATGCCCGAGCCCTCGCGTTTCGACGCCGCGGGCGCCCTGAGCGATGCCTTGGCCAGCGGGCGACTCGACGGCGCGGTGGCGGCAGCCGTGCCCCGCTTGCCGGTCTACGAGGGCCTGCGCCGGGTGCTGGTGCGCTACCGAGGACTGGCGGGCGACACGGCCTGGGAGCAGGCCCTGCCGCCGCTGCCGCCTGCGGTGAAGCGCGGCGCGCCGATGGCCCTCGAACCGGGGCAGACCTGGCGCGGCCTCGACGCACTGGCGCGGCGTCTGCGCCTGCTGGGCGACCTGCCGCCGATGGCCGCGGACGCGGCGCTGCCGTTGCCGTCGGCCGCGTCCTCACCCCCAGGCGCCTCGCCGGTTTACGAAGGCGCGCTGGTCGACGCGGTGAAGACCTTCCAGCGCCGCCACGGTCTGGTCGACGACGGCGTGGTCGGCCGCGCCACCTGGCAGGCGTTGCAGGTGAGCCCGGCGCAGCGCGTGCGCCAGATCGAGTTGACGCTGGAACGGCTGCGCTGGACGCCGCTGCTGCAGGGCCCGCGCATGATCGTCATCAACGTCCCCGAGTTCGTGCTGCGCGCTTACGAAGTGCAGGACGGCCAGGTGCGGGTGCAGCAGGCGATGAAGGTCATCGTGGGCCGCGCCCACGCCTCCCGCACCCCGCTGTTCAGCGAGCCCATGCGCCGCATCGAGTTCAGCCCCTACTGGAACGTGCCGCCCTCGATCGCGCGCAAGGAGCTGGTGCCGCAACTGCGCCGCAGCCCGGCGGTGTTCGCGTCCCTCGGCTACGAGTTCGTCACCGCAGGCGGTCAGGTGGTGACTTCGCTGCGCCCCGAGCTGCTGGACGCGGTGCTGGCTGGCAATGCCCGCATACGGCAGCGACCCGGGCCGAAGAACGCCTTGGGCGACATCAAGTTCGTGTTCCCGAACAACGACGCCATCTACCTGCACCACACGCCGTCGGTGAGCCTGTTCGAGCGCGACCGGCGCGACTTCAGCCACGGCTGCATCCGCGTCGAAGACCCGGTGGCACTGGCGCGCTTCGTGCTGGCCCGGCAGTCCAACTGGCCCGAAGCGCGCATCCGCGCCGCCATGGCCGCCGGCAGCCTGTCGACGCTGGCGCTGGACGAGCCGCTGCCGGTGCTCATCGCCTACGGCACGGCCATCGTCGTTCAGGGCCAGGTGCGTTTCTTCGACGATGTGTATGGCTATGATGCCGTGCTGGACCGCGCCTTGCGCCAGCGCCGGCTGCCGCCGCTGCCCAGCCCCACCTTGCCATGACCAAGCCGCCCCCTGTTCACCGCCGCCACGTGCTGCGCAGCTGCGCCCGTGCTGCAGCCCTGGCCGTGCCCGGCTGGACCGGCTTCGCGGGTGCGGCGCAAGGCTCGACTACCGCCGCGCTGCCCGCCGATCGCGCGCTGGCCCTGCGACACCTGCACACGCGCGAGAACCTGTCGCCGCTGGTCTATGCCCAGGCCGACGTCTACCTGAGCCCGGCGCTGCAGACGCTGAACCACTTCCTGCGTGACCATTACAGCGGCGAAGTCGGCGTGATGGACCCCCAGCTTTTCGACCTGCTGCACCGCGTCCAGCTCACGCTGGGAGGCCGTGCGGCGAGCCTGTCGACCTACGAGGTGATATCGGGTTACCGCGCCCCGGCCACCAACCAGCATCTGAAGGCCACGCGTGGCGGCGGCGTCGCCCAGCACAGCCTGCACATGGACGGACGCGCCATCGACGTGCGCCTGCCCGGTGTGCCGCTGGCCGAGCTGCGCGACGCCGCGCGTGCCCTCAAGGCCGGCGGCGTGGGCTACTACCCGCGCGATGGCTTTGTTCACCTGGACACCGGGCGCGTCCGCGCCTGGTAGGCCGCGCGCCGGAAACCGTCAGTCCCGGACTGCCGCCCGGTAGGCATGCCACGAGGCGTGGCCCAGCACCGGCCCCACGATCAGCAGGCCGACGAAGCCCGGCAGCATCGCCGCGAACACGAGCACGGCGATGCTGGCACCCCAGAAAATCATCACCGGCGTCTGCGTCAGCACCAGGCGCATGCTCGTCAGGCCGGCGGTGATGGCGTCGGTGCGGCGGTGCAGGATCATGGGCATGGACACCACGCTCACGCTGTAGATCAGCGTCGCGAAGAGCGCGCCCAAGGCCAGCCAGACGACCAGGAAAACGAGGTTCTCGCCCGACACCAGCGCCAGCAGCGAACCGTGGAAGTCGGGCAGGCCGTCGAAGGTGACGGCGAACACCACCAGCGTGGCGCGCGCCCACAGCATCTCCAGCACCAGCAGCACGACGCCGAAGACGGCCAGCTGCCCGGTGCGCGCCTGCCAGGCCAGCACCGAGTCGGCAAAGCCCGGCCGTTCACCGTTTTCCAGCCGCTGGCTGACGCGGTACATGCCCAGGCACATGAAGGGCCCCACCAGCAGGAAGCCGCCCGACAGCGCCAGCACGTAGGCCGGCGAGCTCTGGAAGACGATCAGCAGCGCCCAGCCCATCACCGTGAAGCAGGTACCGTAGAACAGGCCGATGCCCGGCGCGCGTCTGAAGTCGCGCCAGCCCGCTTGCAGCCAACGTGCCGGGTCGGACCAGCGCACCGTGTTCAGGACGGCGGCCGGTGTCGACCCTCGTTCGGTCACCGTTTCCGTGGGCGGGGCGGCGGCGGGGCCTTCGGGTGGGTTCATGCGGGGCAGGGTATCGGACAAAGACCCGCCAGATTAGGGGGCGATCGGCCCGCCGTCCACCGGGACTCGCCCTGAAGGACTTGCCCTGAAGTTCAGTCGTCGTCGGCGTCGTCGCGGTGCTGCGCACTGCGTCGGATGGCGCGCAGCAGCCACACGCCGCCGGCCGCCGCCCCCACGTAGCCCAGCAGCCCGAAGGCCGGCAGCCCGAACAGCTGGGGTCCGCCGCCGACCGTCATCACGATGGACGATCCGATGATCAGCGCTGCGATGACGAGCGCGATCGACACCCGGCTGGCGGCACGGTCGATCTGGTCACCCGTGCGTTTCAGGTGGGCGATGTCGATGTTGACCTGCACGCGGCCCTGGCGTGCGCGGCGCAGCAGCTGCGCCACGTCGGCGGGCAACTGGCCCAGCGTGCCCAGCGTACCGGTCAGCGCCTGCCAGCCGCGCAGGCCCAGCGCCTTGGGCGTGTAGCGCTGCCGCAGCACGTGGCGCAGCAGCGGCAGCGCCTCGGCGGCCATGTGGAAGTCGGGGTCCAGGCCGCGGCCCATGCCTTCCAGCGAGATGAAGGCCTTGATCAGCAGCGCCAGGTCGGCCGGCAGCGCCAGCTTGTGCTCGCGCAGCACGTTGGTCACCTCCACCAGCATCTGCGCCAGGTTCAGCTGCGCCAGCGGCGTGCCGTGGTGTTGGTCGACGAAGGCCTCGATCGCGTCTTCCAGCGTCGCCACCTGCACACCGTGGCCGTGGCCCGTCCAGTCGATGAGCACGTCGGCCACGTCCGCCGGTCGCCGCTCCACCAGGCCCAGCAGCAGGCGCAGCAGTTCCTCGCGGCGCCGCGGCGACAGCCGCCCGACCATGCCGAAGTCGATGAAGGCGATGCGGTTGCCCGGCAGGTAGAAGATGTTGCCCGGGTGCGGGTCGGCGTGGAAGAAGCCGTCCTGCACGATCTGCTTCATCACCGCATGGGCGCCGCGCTTTGCGAGCAGCTTCAGGTCCAGGCCTTCGCGCCGCACGCGTTCCAGGTCTTCGCCGGGCACGCCTGCAATGCGTTCCTGCACATTGACACGCACGCCGGTGTAGGCCCAATGCACCCGCGGGATCACCACCTCGGGCAAGGCCGCCATGTTGGCGGCGATGCGCTCGGCGTTGCGGCACTCGTGCGCCAGGTCCATTTCCAGCCGCAGGCTGCGACCAAACTCGCGCACCAGCTGGCGCGGGCGGTAAGGGCGCAGCGCCGGCCAGTCGGTCTCGGCGACGGCGGCCAGTCGGTCCATCAGGCGCAGGTCGGCTTCCACCGTCTCGGTGATGCCGGGGCGGCGGATCTTCACCACCACCTCGGTGCCGTCGGCCAGCGCCGCGCTGTGCACTTGCGCGATGGACGCGGCCGCCAGCGGCTCGGGGTCGAAGCGTGCGAACACCGTCTCGGGCTCGGCACCCAGGTCTTCGCGCAGCTGCGCACGCAACTCGTCGAGCGGCACGCTGGGCACCTGGCTGTGCAGGCGGCCGAACTCGGCGATCCACTCGGGGCCGAAGAGGTCGGCGCGGCCGGCCAGGATCTGGCCCAGCTTGACGAAGGTCGGGCCCAGTTCCTCCAGCGCACGGCGCACCTGCACCGGCGGAGGCAGCCGCGCCAGTTCGTCGGCGTGTTCACGGTGCAGCACATGGCCGGCCTTGGCCAGCGCATCGGCCATGCCCAGGCGGCGCACGGCATCGCCCAGGCCGTGGCGCATGGCCACGCTGGCAATTTCTTGGAGGCGTCCGATGTCGCGCGCGGCGCTCAGGGTTTCGAGCAGCATCACGCCACTAGTATGGCCGCGTTACCAAGCTTCCCGCCACGGAACCGGCTCTGCCGGGCCGTTGGCGGACGGCCCCCTCGGGGGGTAGCGAGCGCCAGCGAGCTTGGGGGCTTCACTTCCCGCGGCGCACGCGCAGGATCTCGTCCAGGATCAGGCAGCAGGCGCCCAGCGTGATGGCGCTGTCGGCGATGTTGAAGGCCGGGAAGTAGCCGCCGTGGAACACCGGCTCCAGGATGTCGAAGCGGAACTGCAGGAAGTCGACGACGTAGCCGTGCAGCAGGCGGTCGACCACGTTGCCCAGAGCGCCACCCATGATCATCGTCACCGCGAAGCAGAACAGCTTCTGCGTCGGGTGGCTGCGGATCATCCAGACGATGAAACCCGAGACCACCAGCCCCAAGCCCGTGAAGAACCAGCGCTGCCAGCCCGCGGCGTCGGCCAGGAAGGAGAAGGCCGCGCCCTTGTTGTGGGCGCGCACGAGGTTGAAGAACTCGGTGACGGGGCGCACGTCACCGAGCTGGAAGGCGCCGATGATCAGCGTCTTCGTCACCTGGTCGGCCAGGATGACGATGCCCGCCAGGCCCAGCCAGAGCCAGAGGCCCGGTCCGTTCGAACGCGAGGCCATGGCTTCAGGCCACGGCGCGGGTTTCGCCCGCGCCGTAGAGGTTGCTGGTGCAGCGGCCGCACAGCGTCGGATGCGCCGTGTCATGGCCGACGTCTTCGCGCCAGTGCCAGCAGCGTTCGCACTTCTGGTGCGCGCTGGCCGCCACCTGCACCGCCAGCGGCTGGCCGTCGGGGGCGCCGACCAGCGCCACCGAGGAGGTGATGAAGACGAACTTCAGGTCGTCGCCCAGGGTGCCCAGCAGCGCGTGGTCTTCGGCGGTGACGGTGAGCGACACCTCGGCCTGCAGCGAAGAACCCAGGCTGCCGGCGGCGCGCAGCGTCTCGATCTCCTTGTTCACCGCGTCGCGCAGTTCACGCACGCGCGCCCACTTGGCCAGCAGCGCGGCGTCGGGTGTGCCCAGCGACCAGTAGGTCTGGGTGAAGATGCTGTCGGTGGCGCCGTGGCCGCCGTCGAAGAACTTCCACGCTTCTTCGGCGGTGAAACTGAGGAAGGGCGCCATCCAGCGCAGCATGGCATGCGTGATGTGCCACAGCGCGGTCTGCGCGCTGCGCCGGGCGTGCGAGCCGGCGGCCGTGGTGTAGAGCCGGTCCTTCAGCACGTCGAGGTAGAAGGCGCCCAGGTCTTCGCTGCAGTAGACCTGCAGCTTGCCGACCACGGGGTGGAACTCGTTGACCTCGAAATGGGCCAGGATCTCGGCCTGCAACTGCGCCGTGCGCGCCAGCACCCAGCGGTCGATCTCCAGCATCTGCGCCACCGGCACCGCGTCGGTCTTCGCATCGAAGTCGGAGGTGTTGGCGAGCAGGAAACGCAGCGTGTTGCGGATACGGCGGTAGGCGTCGATCACCCGCGCCAGGATGTTGTCGTCGATGTTCAGGTCGCCCGAATAGTCGGTCGACGCGCACCACAGGCGCACGATCTCGGCGCCCAGCTTGTTGCTGACGCTCTGCGGCTCGACCACGTTGCCCAGGCTCTTGCTCATCTTTCGGCCCGCGCCGTCGGTGGCGAAGCCGTGGGTGAGCAGGCCGCGGTAGGGCGCGCGGCCTTCGAGCGCGCAGCCGATGAGCAGCGACGAATGGAACCAGCCGCGGTGCTGGTCGTGGCCTTCGAGGTAGAGGTCGGCCTCGGGGCCGCTGGTGTGGTGGCCGGGGTTGTCGGGCGTGCCGTGATGGCTGCCGCGCAGCACGTGGTTGAAGGTGCTGCCGCTGTCGAACCAGACGTCGAGGATGTCGTGGCTCTTGGCGTAGTGCTCGGCTTCGGCGTCCAGCCACTCGGCGGGGTCGAGCTGGCTCCAGGCCTCGACGCCGCCCTGCGCCACCAGGTCGGCAGCGCGGTCCATCAACGCCAGCGTGTCGGGGTGCAGTTCACCCGTCACCTTGTGCAGGAAGAAGGGCAGTGGCACCCCCCAACTGCGCTGGCGGCTGATGCACCAGTCGGGGCGGTTGGCGATCATGTCGCGCAGCCGGGCGCGGCCGTTCTCGGGGTAGAAGTGGGTTGCGGCGATGGCTTCCAGCGCGGTCTCGCGCAGCGTACCGGGCGCCTTGGCGACGGTGCAGACACCTTCGCCCTCGTCCATGCGCACGAACCACTGCGCGGCGGCGCGGTAGACCACCGGCGTCTTGTGGCGCCAGCAGTGCGGGTAGCTGTGCAGTTGCTCGCTGGTGGCGAGCAGCCGGCCGGCGTCCTTCAGCGCCTGCACGATCACCGGGTTGGCCTTCCAGATGTGCTGGCCGCCGAAGAGCGGCAGCGCGGCTTCGTAGGCGCCCGAACCCTGCACCGGGTTCAGGATGTCGTCGACCTTCATGCCGTGGGCCAGGCAACTGTTGAAGTCTTCCAGGCCATAGGCCGGCGAGGAATGCACGATGCCGGTGCCGTCGTCGGCGGTGGCGTAATCGGCGAGATACACCGGCGACAGGCGGTCGTAACCCGCGTCGACGTGCGCCAGCGGATGGCGGAAGTTCAGCCCGGCGAGCTTCTCCCCCACCGTTGTGGCGAGCACCTGGCCCGTCAGGCCGTAACGCGCCAGGCACTTCTCGACAAGTGCCTCGGCCAGCAGCAGCAGGCCGCGGTCGGTGTCGACCAGCGCGTAGACCAGCGCGGCGTTCAGGTTCAGCGCCTGATTGGCAGGCAACGTCCACGGCGTCGTCGTCCAGATGACGGCGAAGGCGTCCTTGGCCAGGGCCTGCAGGCCGAAGGCGGCGGCGAGCTTTTCCGGCTCGGCGGCGAGGAAGGCGACGTCCACCGTCGGGCTCTTCTTGTCGGCGTACTCGATCTCGAATTCGGCGAGCGACGAGCCGCAGTCGAAGCACCAGTACACCGGCTTGCTGCCGCGGTAGACGTAGCCGCGCTCCATCAGGCGCTTGAGCACGCGGATCTCGCCGGCCTCGTTGCCCGGGTCCATGGTGCGGTAGGGCTGCGCCCAGTCGCCCAGCACGCCCAGGCGCTGGAAGTCGACCATCTGCTGGCCGATCTGCTCGGTGGCGTAGGCGCGGCTCAGCGCCTGCACCTTGTCACGTGGCAGGCCGCGGCCGTGGGTCTTCTCGATGGCGTTCTCGATCGGCAGGCCGTGGCAGTCCCAGCCCGGCACGTAGCGGGCATCGAAGCCGGCGAGCTGGCGGCTCTTCACCACCATGTCCTTGAGCACCTTGTTGACGGCGTGGCCGATGTGCAGCTTGCCGTTGGCGTAGGGCGGGCCGTCGTGCAGCACGAAGAGCGGTGCGCCGTGGCGGGCGAGGCGCAGGCGTTGGTAAAGGCCGCCGTCCTTGCCGGTGTCGTTCCATTCCTTGACCCAGGCGGGCTCGCGCTTGGGCAGGTCGCCGCGCATCGGGAAGGGGGTGTCGGGCAGGTTCAGCGTCTTGCGGTAGTCGGGGGCAGGGGCGTTCATGGCAGATCCTCGGGCCGCAGGGGGCGGCGGGCTGTGCAGGCTGGGGGCCGCCAGGGCGGCGGCGCAGGGCGCGCGGGCGGTGGCCGCCAGGGCTTTCAGCGCTGGGGCCGACTAATTCGGTCGCGCGTGCCCTGCCGGTGCGTGGGGGCGTGCCAGCGGAAGCGCAGAGACAGGGGCGTCGACATGGCGCTGATTCTAAGCGGCCGCCCGGGCGTGCCAGGCCACGGCTTGCGCCGTGTCGCGCGCGATGCCTTGCTGCAGCGCCTGCAGCGAGGGGTACTTCACTTCGTCGTGGATCTTGTGCAGGAGTTCGACGCGCACCAGGCGGCCGTAGCCGCCGTCGGCGCCCAGTTCCTCGGGCCACTGCAGGCAGTGCACTTCCAGCAGCACGCGGCCGGCGTCTTCGACGCTGGGGCGAACACCCAGGCTCGCGACGCCAGGCAGAGCGCGGTTGCCCAGGCCATGCACACGCACCGCGAAGATGCCCTGCGCGGCGGGACGCGCATGCGTGAAACGCAAGTTCAGCGTGCGGAAGCCCAGGTCGCGGCCGAGCTTGCGGCCGTGCAGCACGTGGCCGCTGATGCTGTAGGGCCGGCCCAGCAGCGCTTCGGCCTGCGCCATGTCGCCGTGGGCCAGTGCGTCGCGCACGGCCGAACTGGACACGCGGTGACCGTGCACCTCGTAGCTGAGCATGCGCGCGACGTCGAAGCCCGCCGCCGGGCCGGCAGCGTCGAGCATCGCGTAGTTGCCAGCGCGCCTGGCGCCGAAGTTGAAGTCATCGCCGACGAGCACGTATTTCGCCCGCAGGCCGTGCCGCAGCACGTCGGTGATGAAGGCCTGCGGCGCCATGCCGGCGAAGCGGTCGTTGAAGGGCACCACCACCACCTCGTCGATGCCGCAGCGCTGCAGTTCGCAGAGCTTGTCGCGCAGCGTGCCGATGCGTGCCGGCGCGATCTCGGGCTTGCCCAGCTTGCGCGCGAAGTGGTCGCGCGGGTGGGGCTCGAAGGTCATCACGCACGAAGGCACACCGCGATGACGGGCTTCGTTCGTCAGCAGCGCCAGCATCGCCTGGTGGCCGCGATGCACGCCGTCGAAGTTGCCTATCGTCACCGCGCAGCCGCCGGTGCCGGCTGCAGCAAGGGGGGAATGGCGGTGGAAACCGCGTTGAATACGCATGGCCGCGAATTATCCCGGCGGCAGCTTCAGCAGGCGGCGATAGAGCGCGAGATAGGCGTCGGCGGCGCGGTCCCAGTCGAACTGCGCCGCGTGGGCCTGGATGGCCGCCGCGCGGCCAGGCTCGGCATGGCGCGCCAGGCCGGCCTGCACCACGCGCTTCATCGTTTCGGGTTCAAAGTCGTCGAAGTAGTCGGCCGCATCGCCCCCGATCTCGGGCAGGCAGGTGCGGCGCGCCAGGAAGACCGGCTTGCCGAAGTGCATGGCCTCGATGGGTGGCAGGCCGAAACCTTCGGTCAGCGAAGGGAACAGGAAGCCCGTGCAGCGGGCGTAGGCCCAGGCCTTCTGCGCATCGCTGATGCCGAGATGGAACTGCAGGTTGGGCAGCTTCACGGCGGCGCGCAACGCCTTGGCGTCGTCGCTGGGCGGGCCGCACAGCACGAAGGGCATCTCGGGCCAGGCCCGCGCCAGTTCGATGATGGCCTGCGGGTTCTTCGACGGCGACATGCGGCTGAGGTGGAAGAGGAAGGGCCGCGCGTCCTCGTCCACCCAACCTGGCAGCGGCTCGCGCGGCGCGTTCACGAAGCTGCGCGCGCCGTTGTAGATGACGTCCAGCGGGCCCGTCCACCGCAGTTCACGCTGCACGTCGGCCGCGGTGTGGCGACTGATGGCCACCACCACGTCGGTGCGGCGCATCAGCGCCCGTGTGCGCCGGCCGTGCCGCCAGGTCGAAAACGCGTTGCGGCCGTAGACATAGTTCAGGTCGTGCACCGTCACCACGCGCGGGCCGCCGGGCTCCATGTTCGGCGGCAGGTTCTTGTTCAGCTGGTGCAGGCTGTGCCACAGCGCAAAGGGCTGCGGCTGCACGTGGTGGAGGCGTTGCCAGCGGCTGACGGGCAGGTAGCCCACGTCGGGGCCGAAAAGGCCGGCCAGCTTCTCGCGCAGGTGGAAGTCGATGGCGATGCCATGCTGCGCACGCCAGGCCGGCGCCTGCGCCGCGACGCGCGTGCCGATCTGCAGCGCAAACTCGCCGAGGCCGTCGTGCAGGGCGCCGATGTTGCCCAGGCTGATGCCGATGCGGCGGGTCTCCATCGGCGCGCAGTGTAGCGATGCGGCAGGCCGGGCCAGGGCTTGCCGCCAAGGGGCCGCTGGCACAATCGTCCGCATGAGCCGGCTACCCCTTGCCCAAGTGAGTCTGTGCGCGGTCGACACCCGTGCACCCGCGCTCGCGGCCCGCGCGCTGCAGCGTTCCATGGCCGGTATTCACTTCGCCCGCGTGCAACTCTTCACGCACGGCTGGCAGCCGCAAGCGCCGCTCCCGGGCATCGAGGTCGTGGACATCGGCCCCATCCGTTCGGGAGCCGACTACTCGCACTTCGTGCTGCGCCAGCTGCCTGGCCACATCCAAACCTCCCACGTGCTGGTGACGCAGTGGGACGGCTTCGTCATCGCCCCCGCAGCCTGGACCGTCGAGTTCCTGCAGTTCGACTACCTCGGCGCCGTGTGGGCCGACCAGCCCGCCGGGCGCAGCGTGGGCAATGGCGGCTTTTCGCTGCGCTCTCAGCGCCTGCTGCGGGCGGGTCTCGACGCCCGCATCACGCAGGAACACCCTGAGGACCTGATGCTGTGTCGCGACTACCGCGAGCTGCTCGAGTGTGAACACGGCGTGCGCTTCGCCCCGCCGGCGCTGGCGCGGCGCTTCGCCTTCGAGAACGAGACGCCGGCCGGCCCCACCTTTGGCTTCCACGGCCCGTACAACCTGCCACGCGTGCTGGGCCAAGCCGAGATGGAGCAGTGCCTGGTTCAGTTGCCCGACGACTTCTTCCGCAGCCGTGACGCCCGGCGCCTGGCGCGTGCATTGCTGCGCGCGCGCATGCCTGACGTGGCGCAACAGCTCATCCGGCGCCGCCTGGCCGCCGGCCGTCGCGACCCCAACACCCGGCTGCTGGGCGCCGCGGCAAGCGTGATGGGGCTCTTCCGGCCTCGTCCATCATGAGCCGCGGCGCCGTGCGCACCATGAAACCCACATCGCGCTACACGAGGGTGTTCCCATGACGACGCGCCATCTCGACCTCGGCTGCGGCGCCGTGCCACGCAACCCCTACGGCCGTGACGAGATCTGCGGCGTCGACCTCTCAGGCGGGAACGGCACAGGCCCCATCCGGTGCGCCAACCTGGCCACGCAAGCCATCCCCTTCGAGAGCGATCACTTCGACTCCGCCTCGGCCTACGACTTCCTCGAACACGTGCCGCGCGTGCTGGGCACCGCGGACGGCAAGGGCACACGCTTCCCGTTCATCGAGCTGATGAACGAGGTCTGGCGTGTACTGAAGCCGGGCGGCCTCTTCTACGCCGTAACGCCGGTCTACCCCGGTGCTGCGGCCTTCATGGACCCGACGCACGTCAACATCATGACGGCGGACACCCACACCTACTTCACCCGGCCGCAGCGCATGGCGGCCATGTACGGTTTCCACGGCGACTTCGTCGTGCGGCGTGTGCAGCGCACCCGGCCCGACCCGGCGCGCGCCTTCATCCCGCCGCCGGCAAACTGGTGGCAACGCGTGCGGCTGGCGCACCGCATCTGGCGTGGCGCCTGCGGCCACCTGATCTGGGAGTTCGAGGCGATCAAGCCGCCGCAGCAGCAGGCATGAGACTGCTGGCGGTGGCGGGCGAGATCGACCGCGCGCACGCCGGCATCCGCCTGCGCTGGCCGGCCGAGGGCTTGTTGGCGGCCGAAGCGGCACGCTGCGCCAGCGTCAGCTCAACCGGGTATGGCTGGCGCGGCAATAGCCCCTGTCGCACTGACCGCGGCGCGGCTTCCGTCGTCCAGCCAGCACCACTGTCCAGGCGCCAGGCCGGTCGGCAATAGCAGCCCGCCAAATCGGCTCCGGTGCAAGGTCTCGACCCGATTGCCCACCGCCGCCAGCATGCGCTTGACCTGGTGGTACTTGCCTTCGGTGAGCGTCAGCGACAGCGCGCACTCGCCGGTACGCTCGGCCGCGGCGGCGCGCACCGGCGCCGGGTCGTCGTCGAGCACCACGCCGGCGCGCAGGCGTGCCAGCTGGCTGTCGTCCACAGGGTGCTTGCAGCCCACCTCGTAGACCTTGGGGACGTGGTGCTTGGGGCTGGTCAGCCGGTGGATCAGCGCACCGTCGTCGGTGAGCAGCAGTAAGCCCGTCGTGTCTTCGTCGAGCCGGCCCACCGGCTGCACACCCCGTGTACGCAGCGGCGGCGGCAGCAGGCTCAGGATGCTGGGGTGGTGGCGCGGCTTCTGGCTGCACTCGTAGCCGGCGGGCTTGTGCAGCATCAACAGCGCCTGGGCGTGGTAGGCCCACGGTCGACCCTCGACCTCGAAGACCAGCCCCGCTGTCTCGAACTCCTCGTGCGGGTCTTCGACGACGCGCCCGCCGACGCGAACCAGCCCCAACTGCAGCAGGCCGGCGCAGACACGCCGGTTGCCGAAGCCCTGGCTGAAGAGGATCTGGGCGATGCGCATGCGGCGGGCGCTCAGTGGCTTGCCGGCAGGTCGCATGCCGCCGGGATCATCGGCGTGGCGCCCAGCGCCGGCAGCGAGCTGGCCGCCCGTACGGCGTTGCGGATGGCCCGTGCCACCACCTCGGCGGCGAGCGTACCCAGCGCGTTGAGGTCGCCGGGCGCGCCGGCCGCGCCGGTGGCCAGCGCGAACAGCGTGTCGCCATCGTGCGAAGTCACCGGGCTGATGGCGCGCGAGAGGCCGTGGTGGGCCAGCCCCGCCAGCTGCGTGGCCTGCGCCTTGCTCAGCAGCGCGTCGGTGGCCACCACGCCCAGCGTCGTGGCCAGGCCGGCCATCATCACGGCCGGTCCGGCGCCGGCGAGCAGCGCCGCCGTGCTGCCGGTCGGTGCCCCGCCGTCGTCGCCGCGCGCGCCGGCCACGACCCGGCCGTCTTCGTCGATGACGTCGCCCAGGGCGTTTACCGCCACCAGCGCGGCGACGGTGAACCGGCCCAGGCGCAGAGAGGCCGTGCCGATGCCACCCTTCATCGCGCGCTGGATGCCGAAGAGCTTGCCCACCGTGGCGCCCAGCCCCGCACCGGCATTGCCCTGCCCCGGGGCTTCGACGGTGGCGGCCTCGCAGGCCGCGTAGCCGGTGGCCGCATCGGGGCGGATGCGCGCATCGCCCAGCCACAGATCGAAGAGTACGGCGGTGGGGACGATCGGAACCCGCGCCGGCCCCACCTCGAAGCCATGGCCGCGTTCCTCCAGCCAGCGCATCACGCCGCCCGCGGCGTCCAGCCCGAAGGCGCTGCCGCCGGTCAGCAGCACGGCGTGCACCTGCTGCACGCTGTTCTCGGGGCGCAGCAGGTCTGTCTCGCGCGTGCCCGGCGCGCCGCCGCGCTGCGCCACGCCGGCCACGGCGCCCTGCGGGCACAGCACCACGGTGCACCCGGTGGGCCGGCCCGCCGCCGCGGCGTGACCGACGGCGATGCCGGCGACGTCGGTAAGTGCGCCGGGCGAAAGCAGCGCCACGGGCTCAGGCAAAGACGCCTGCGGTGTCCTGCATGCGCGCCGAGACCTCGCCCAGGTGGTGCAGCGTGTCGCCGAGGCTCATCTCGAGCATCGTCAGGCGCTTGAAGTAGTGGCTGGCGGCGACCTCATCGGTGCAGCCGATGCCGCCGTGCAGCTGGATGCACTGCTGGCCGACGTAGCGCATGCTCTGGCCCAACTGCACCCGCGCCTGGGCGATGGCACGCCGGCGCTGCGCCGGCGGTTCGCCGAGCTTGAGGCTGGCGTAGTAGCTCATCGAGCGGCCGAGCTCGAGCTGCATCTTGACGTCGGCCATGCGGTGGCGCAGCGCCTGGAAGCTGGCCAGCGTGGCGCCGAACTGCTTGCGCGTGTTCATGTAGTCGACGGTGATCGCCACCAGGCGGTCCATCAGGCCCACGGCCTCGGCGCACTGCGCGGCCAGACCGGCGTCGACCGCGGCTTCCAGCAGCGGCAGGCCGTCGGTGGTGATCAGCTGCGCCGCGGCGGCGGTGAAGCTCACGTCGCCGGCGCGTGCGCCGTCCTGCGTGGCGTAGGTCACCACCCGGGCGGCGCCGGCAGCCACCAGGAAGAGGCCGATGCCGGCCGCGTCGCCCTCGGGGCCGCCCATGCGCGCCGGCACGATGAACGCATCGGCCTCATCGGCGGCGGGCACGACGAGCTTCTGGCCGTCGATCTGCCAATCGGCGCCGACCTGTCTCGCCTTCGTTGCGACGTGCGTCAGGCGGTAGCGTGAGCCTCGCTCCTGCAGCGCCGGCACCACCAGCGCCTCGCCGGCAGCGATGCGTGGCAGCCACTCGGCCTGCAGCGCGCCGGGTGCGGCCGACAGCAGCGTCGGGCTCATCAGTGCTGCCTCGGTGAAGGGCGCGTTGACGAGGCCGCGCCCGAGTTCCTCGCACACCACCATCGCGTCGATCGGACCCTGGCCCAGGCCGCCGTGCCCTTCCGGCACTACCAGGCCAGCCAAGCCCAGTTCGGCCAGTTCGACATACACGGCACGTGTGGCGCCACCGGCCTTGGCCAGCGCGTGGCGCCGCTCGAAGCTGAAGCCCTTGTCGACCCAGCGCCGCACGGCATCGCGCAGGGATTCCTGGTCGTCGGTGAAGTCGAAGTCCATGTTCAGCTCCCCAGCACGGTTTGGGCCACGATGTTGCGTTGCACTTCGTTCGACCCGCCGTAGATCGTCGTCTTGCGGTAGTTGAAGTAGGTGCCGGCCAGCGGCAGGATGTCGCCCGGCACCAGCTGGTCGCCCTGCCAGCCGGCGTCCATGGCCTCGTAGATGAAGGCCCGGGAAAGCGGCCCGGCGGCGAGCATCATCAGCTCGGTGTAGCGCTGCTGGATCTCGCTGCCGCGGATCTTCAGCAGGCCGGCGATGTCCAGCGTCTGCTTGCCGCTCTTCTCGGCGGAAAGAACGCGCAGGACCAGCATCTCCAACGCCACGACGTCGACTTCCAGCAGCGCGATCTGGTCGCGGAAGCGGGTGTCGTTCCACACGCCCTCGGCCTTGGCCACACGTTTCAGCCGCTCCAGTTCACGCTTGGCTCGGTTGACGTCGGCGATGTTGGTGCGCTCGTGCGCCAGCAGGTGCTTGGCGTACGTCCAGCCCTTGTTCTCCTCGCCGATCAGGTTCTCGGCCGGTACCACGACGTTGTCGAACCAGACCTCGTTGACCTCGGGCTCGCCGTCCATCAGCACGATGGGCCGCACGGTGATGCCGGGGCTCTTCATGTCGATGAGCAGGAAGCTGATGCCGGCCTGCGGCTTGCCTTCGCTGCTGGTGCGCACCAGGCAGAAGATCCACTCGCCGTACTGGCCCAGCGTGGTCCAGGTTTTCTGGCCGTTGACGACGTAGCTGTCCCCTCGGCGTTCGGCCTTGCACTTCAGCGAGGCCAGGTCGGACCCCGATCCCGGCTCGCTGTAGCCCTGGCTCCACCAGACCTCGCCGCTGGCGATGCCGGGCAGGAAGCGCCGCTGTTGCTCGGCATTGCCGAAGGCCATGATCACCGGCGCGACCATCACCGGGCCGAAGGGAATGACCCGCGGCGCGCAGGCCAGCGCCAGCTCTTCCTCGAACAGGTGCTTCTGGATGGCGTTCCAGCCCGGGCCGCCGAAGGCTTTGGGCCAGCCCCAGGCCAGCCAGCCCTTCTGGCCCAGGATCCTGGCCCAGCGCTGGTGATCGTTCCGGGTCAGCCGGAGCGCATGGCGCACCTTGTGCGCGATGTCGAGCGGCAGGTTTGCGGCCACCCAGTCGCGGATCCCTTGCCGGAAAGCGAGTTCTTCGGGGGTGAAGTTCAGGTCCATGGCGGGGCTGTCCTCGGTACGACGCGCCACGGCTGCGGGCGTGCAGTCGGCAGTTTTAGCACGACCGTTCGGAAATGGCCTGCCCCGGCGGGGACGAGCCGCCGCGCGTCAGCGCAGCTCCAGCCTCATGGTGTCGTTCTCGCGTTTCATCTGCAGGCGCGACAGGAAGCTGTTGCCCAGCAGCACCATGGGCATGGGCTGCGGCACTACGGCGGCGCCGACGTTGGCGAGTTCGACCTCGCCCACACGCACGCTGGTCAGCGTCACCAACCACACCGGCACCGGGCCGTTGGCGGTCTGCGTGGTGGCGCGTCGGGCGCTGCTGAGATCGACGCCCAGGCGGTCGGCGTCGTCCTTGCCCAGGCTGACCAGCGTTGCGCCGGTGTCGACCATGAAACGCACCTGCTTGCCATTGATGCTGCCGCCGGCGGTGAAGTGGCCGCCCGAGCCCGCCGTGAGCACGATCTCGCGTGCCGCCGCACGCGGCGGTGCCATCCCCAGCAGCACGGGCGTTTCACCCACGCGCATGGGATGGACCCGCCCGCCACGCTCGACCTCGGCGACCTCCCCGTTCCAGCGCAGCAGCTTCACACCGGCCACAGTCTGGCCGACGCTCATCGTGTAAGGCTGGCCGTCGACGACCAGCAGCGCGCGTTCGCCCATGCGGCCCGAGAGCACGACGAGCTGAGCCTGCACGGCAGAGGCAGCCAGCGCCAGCAGCAGCGCGGCGGTGGCCGCGCGCGCTATTCGCGGAAGTTGTTGAAGGTCAGCGGCCATTCGTTGAGTTCCTTGCGCAGCAGCGCGATGGCCTCCTGCAGCACGTCGCGTTTGGCGCCAGTAACACGCACAGCGTCGCCCTGGAAGGCGGCCTGCACCTTCAGCTTGCTGGACTTCAGCGCCGTCTGCATCTTCTTGGCGGTCTCGGCGTCGACGCCGCTCTTCACCGGCACGGCCAGCTTGAGCTTGTCGTGGCTCATCTTCTGCGGCGTGGCTGTGAAGTCGAGCAGTCGCACGTCGACGCCGCGCTTGGACAGCCGGCCGATCAGCACGTCCTTGACCTGCTCGAGCTGGAAGTCGCTGTCGGCCCACAGCGTGAGTTCACGCGTCTTGGGTGTAGGCGAGGCCAGGTCGACCTTGGCGCTGGAACCCTTGAAGTCGAAGCGTGTGCCGATCTCCTTGTTCGCCTGCTCGACGGCGTTCTTGAGTTCCACCAGGTCGGGTTCGATGACGGCGTCGAAGCTGGGCATGGGCAGGATGCAGTGCAAGAGGGGACGGTGGGAATATGCACCAGAATCGTCTCATGTCGAGCACCGCTGCGCCCCTGGACGTGACGACGCGTGCCAGCCTGCGCGAACACAACAGCTTCGGCCTGCCGGCCGTGGCGCGCACCCTGATCCGGCTGAAATCGGAAGCCGACGTGCGGCGAGTCGTCGACCACCCTGAATACGGGGTCGCGCCCAAGTTCGTTCTCGGCGGTGGCAGCAACGTGGTGCTGACGCGCGACCTCGACAGCGTGGTGCTGAAGGTCGAGATCCTCGGCCGCCGCCTGGTGCGCGAAGACGCCGATGCCTGGATCGTCGAGGCTGGCGCCGGTGAACCCTGGCACGCGCTCGTTGCCTGGACGCTCGACCAGGGCTGGCCCGGGCTGGAGAACCTGGCGCTGATTCCGGGCAGCACCGGCGCCGCGCCGGTGCAGAACATCGGCGCCTACGGTGTCGAGCTGAAGGACCGCTTCGATTCGCTGGATGCGGTGGACCTGGTCACCGGCCGCAGCGTCACGCTGGACGCCGGCGCCTGCAACTTCGGCTACCGCGACAGCGTCTTCAAGCAGTCGGGCTTCGGTGGGCTGGCGGGCAAGAGCGTCATCACGCGCGTGCGTTTCCGCCTGCCCAGGCCCTGGCAGCCGGTGCTGGGCTACCTGGACCTCGAACGCAGGATGGCCGAGACCGGCAACCCGGCACCCGACGCGCGCACCGTGTTCGACTGGATCTGTGCCATCCGCCGCGCCAAGCTGCCCGACCCGGCGGTCATCGGCAACGCGGGCAGCTTCTTCAAGAACCCGGTGGTGACCGAGGAGCAGTGCCGCGACATCATCGGCCGCGACCCCGAGATCGTGCATTACCCGATGCCCGACGGCACGGTGAAGCTGGCCGCCGGCTGGCTCATCGACGCCTGCGGCTGGAAGGGCAAGACCGTAGGTCGTGCCGGCGTTTACGAAAAGCAGGCGCTGGTGCTGGTGAACCGCGGCGGCGCCAGCGGCGCCGAGGTCGTGACGCTGGCGCGAGCGATCCAGGAGAGCGTCTACGGGCGCTTCGGCATCCGGCTGGAGCCCGAGCCGATCATCGTCTGAGCGAGGACCCGTGCAGCACCTGCCTCAGCCTGTTTGGAGCATCTCTCCGACGTCCAGCCCGGTCAGCGTCTTCGCGCCGCGTGCCAACCAGAACATCAGACCGAACATCATCAGCATCGACGGGATGGCGATGACGGGGTAGCTCAGCAGCGTCAGCCGGCCGAGTTGTTCGTTGAAGGCCTCGGTGCCAGCCGGGGCGCTGACGACGTAGCGTGCCAGCACGTAGTTGGCCACCGACGAGAAGAAGAAGGTGCCGGCCAGCAGGAAGGTGCCGGTGCGCAGCCGCAATTCGAAGGGCACGGTGTTGCGGCGCGCCTCTAGCGCCTTGTGCACCTTGTCGACGTCGAAGAGCTGGGCGTTGAAGACCAGCACGCGGATCAGCGGCGACTTCGTCCAAGTGGATGCCAGCACGGCCAGGCCGATGAGCCCCGGCACCGCGGCTTCCTTCACTGCCAGCCACTGCGCGTCAAGCGCCAGCAGACCGATGCCGCCGGTGAGCAGCGTGCTCACCACACCCAGCACGCTCAGCCAGTTCAGCTTGCGGCGCTGTATGCCGTCCCACACACCCCAACACACGGGGAAGGCCAGCGCCAGCAGAAGCGCGCCCAGCGTGCCCAGGCGCTCGGGGCCGCTGAGCTTCATCAGGATGAAGGCCGGCAGCAGCACGGTGATGCCGATCTCGAGCAATGGGTTGGGTTTGCCGGACTTTTTCATGACTGTGGGAAGGACGGGAGCCCGGACTGTGCCACGTCACTGCGACCGGCCGACGCAGCCCGGCCACCCGCCGGCCTCAGTTCGTGCCCGCGGCCCGCAAGGCCGCCAGCTTGGCCTTGTAACGGCCCTGCTGCTCCGGGTTGCCGCTGTAGTCACGGGCCAGCTGCAAGTGCTTCGCGGCGGCATCAGAGTCGCCGAGCGTGGCGTCCACCACCGCGGCCCAGTAATGGGCCTCGTGCTGATAAGGCTGGCGGAGAAGTTCCCGCGCGATCAGCTCGCGGGCCTGGGCGGTCTGGCCCGCTTCCAGGGCTTGGCGGCCCAGGTCGAGGAAGTGGAAGGGCGGGTGCGGCTGGATGCGCTTCAACTGCGTCGCCACGGCCGCAGCCTCGATCACGCGGCCCGCGCGGTGCAGCGCGCCGGCCAGGTTGGCCAGCGCGGCCTCGTCTTCGGGGGCGCGCGCCAGCACGTGGCGCAGCGCGGCCTCGGCCTCGGCCAAGTGGCCGGCACGCAGATAGATCACTGCCAACGTGTTGACGCCGGGCAGGTAGTCCGGGTCCTGGCGCACCGCCTCGCGGGCCCAGGCGTAGGCCTGGTCGGGCTGGCCGGCCGCCAGCGTTTCGGCGGCACGGTTGTTCATGTACATCGCCACCACGGTGCGTTCGGCCAAGGGCTGCACACGCACGCCGCGCAACTCGTCGGGCGGCACGAAGTCGACCGTCCATTCGTCGACCCGCACCAGATCACGCGGCAGGCTGCGTGGCCGGCTCGAGAGCACGACGTTGATGTGTCCGCTGGCCAGCGTGAGATCGGGCGCGCGGCTGTACAGCGGGCGCACCTGCACGCTTTGGTAGCGCAGCGGAAGGTCCAGGTACTTGGCAAAGGCCGACGTCATCAACACCAGGGAAAGGCAATTGCCGGCGCGCCTGTCGAAGGCCTCGGCGGCGTTGCGCGTGCGGCCGTCGTCGTAGTCCAGCTGAAGCTGGTCGCGTGCGGTCAGGGCCTGAAGCAGGGCGTGGCGCAAGTCCGTCGTGCCGCGAGCAGCAGCGCGTGCGGCATCGGCGAACTCCCTCATCGGTGGGCTGATCGCGAACACCTTGCCGACGTCCACCGGCTCGGCGGGCGCCGCGAACAGGCCGTCGTGCAGCAGCGATGCGGCGCCAGGCCCCGCGTCAGGCCGGGTGGCACAAGCACCGAGCAGCGTGGTGATCACGGCCGCAGCGAGCAGACGCCGAGCCGCCCGAGCCGCAGTACCGACTGGGCTTTCGCAAGAAGGCCGGGCGGTCGCGGACCAAGCTTGGGCAATTGACGCGAGCGACATGGCAAACCTCCACGCAGAGCCCCGATGCAAGACATCCTACGCCGTGCCCGCTCCGTGGAACAGCGGCCCCGGTATGACCGCTGTGGCGGTGTGCGCCAGCGCTACAGTTCCAGAAAGCGGCGCAGCCTTGCTGCCGCGTCGCGCAGCGCCGCGTTGGGCGTCGCAGCCGCCTGGTCCAGCGTGCGCCGGGCATACTCGGTGTCGCTTTGCAGGCGCTCGACGTGAACGTCGATACCGTAGCCCCGCAAGAGCCATTTCAGTTCGATGATCTCGACGAGACAACCGGCAGCGGCCGGGCGCAGGGTGTTCATCTGGGTGGATTGCATGGTGTACCTTCACCATAACGCCGTCGACCCGCAGTTTGCTGACAGTGGATTGGGGAGCTTCCCCCAACTTTCTGCATGCTTCCCCCGCTCCTCCTGGTGCCTTCGACCGTCCTGCAGCCACCACCCACCCGCACCGACATGCATCCTTCCCCGCCGCTGACGTCCCTTGCCGAACTGCCGGCCCAACTGGCTGGTGCGGGGTGGGCGGTACTCGACGCCCCGAGCCTGTGCCAGCTCTGCGATCTCGACATCGCCAGATGGATGACCTGGCAGCCGCTGTGGAGCGAACTGCCGCTCGATCCCCACCTGCGAGACGGTGGCCGCTACCGCCGCAGGCGCCACGGCTGCTTTCGGGTCACCTCCGAGGGCGTCGTCGCCGTACCCCACCGCGCGCACTGGCAGCCCCTGGAATACAACGCGCTCCACGGCGGCATCCAGCGCTGGTTCGAGCGCCTTCCGGCCGCGCTGGTGGCTGACCCCGCCTGGGTGCGGCTGTTGCAGGGCTTGGCCAGCGTGGCCGAATTGCTGCACGGGCCTGCCGAATGGTTCGTCGAGGCCCACCCCTTCCGTATCGACACCACCGACGGCATCGGCCGCCCCACGCCGGAGGGCGCGCACCGTGACGGTGTCGACTTGGTGGCGGTGGTGCTCGTCGCCCGTCACAACGTCAAGGGCGGCGAGACGCGTGTCTTCGACGCTCGCGGGCCGCAGGGCGTGCGCTTCACGCTGCGTGAACCCTTCAGTGCGCTGCTGCTCGACGACGCCCGCGTGATCCACGAAACCACACCCATCCAGCCCGTCGACGCCGGCCTGCCGGCCTGGCGCGACACCCTGGTGCTGACCTACCGCCGCGGCGGTTTCCAGGGCCCCGAGGAGAACCCCGCCCCATGACGACGCTGGCCATCACCCCCGACGACATCACCGCCGCCGCCGCGCGCCTGGCCGGCGTGGCTCACCGCACGCCGGTGATGACCTCACGCACGGCCGACGAGATCACCGGCGCGCAACTCTTCTTCAAGTGCGAGAACTTCCAGCGCATGGGCGCCTTCAAGTTCCGTGGCGCCTACAACGCGCTGGCGCAGTTCACGCCGGCACAGCGCCGCAGCGGCGTCATCGCCTTCAGCTCGGGCAACCATGCGCAGGCCATCGCGCTGTCGGCACGGCTGCTGGGCATGCCCTCGGTGCTGGTGATGCCACAGGACTCGCCCGCCGCCAAGCTGGCCGCCACGCGCGGTTATCAGCAGGGCCAACCCGGCAGTGAAGTCGTGCTCTACGACCGCTACACCGAGGAACGTGAGGCCATCGGCGCGCGCCTGGCCGCCGAGCGCGGCATGACGCTGATCCCGCCCTACGACCACGCGCACGTCATGGCCGGGCAGGGCACGGCCGCGGCCGAACTGATCGAAGAGACCGGGCCGCTGGACCTGCTGCTGGTGTGCGTGGGCGGTGGCGGCCTGATCAGCGGCTGCGCCGTCGCAGCGCACCACCTCAGCCCCGGCATCGAGGTCATCGGCGTCGAGCCCGAGGCCGGCAACGACACGCAACAGAGCCTGGCCGCCGGGCACATCGTGCACATCGAGACGCCCAAGACCATCGCCGACGGGGCGCAGACGCAGCACAGCGGCCAGCTCACCTTCCCGGTCATCCAGCGGCTGGTCGACCGCATCGTCACCGTCAGCGACGCCCAGCTGGTGCAGGCGATGCGCTTCTTCGCCGAGCGCATGAAGATGGTGGTCGAACCCACCGGCGGCCTGGGCGCCGCGGCCGCGCTGCAGGGCGTGGTGCCGGTGCGTGGCCGGCGCGTGGGGGTCATCGTCAGCGGGGGCAACGTCGACCTATCGCGCTACGCCGCGCTGCTGGCGGGGGACGCCCTGGCCTGAGCCCACCGTGCTGCGCTAAGGTCGCGGCTTCGTCCACCTCAGCCGTCGCCGCGACGGCCCTCCCGCCATGGCCGACGCCGCCCCCGCCACGCCCAGCCCCTCGACGCCGGACAAGGATGCTGCCAAGCGCCTCAAGGACCAGGTCGACAAGCTGCTGGCCCGCCCCGCCGCCGAAAGCATCGCCTCAGTGACGCTGGGCGGTCGTGTACTCGACTACCGCGTGCACGCCGCCTTCATGCCGGTGATGCCCGGCGGCCTGGCCGGTGGTGCCGCCGAGCCCGAAGCCGCGGTGATGACCACCGCCTACCTGCTGCAGGGCGCGGACGCGGCCACGAGACCCTTGTGTTTCGCCTTCAACGGCGGCCCGGGCTCGGCCTCGATCTGGCTGCAGTTCGGCGCCCTGGGCCCCAAGCGCGTGGTGGTGCCCGACGACGGCACCATGCCGCTGCCGCCCTACAGGCTGGAGGACAACCCGCACAGCTGGTTCGAGCATTTCGACCTCGTCTTCATCGACCCGCCGCACACCGGCTGGTCGGTGACGTCCAGCGAGGACGCACGCAAGAAGCTGCTTTCGGTCGACGGCGACATCGAGGCACTGGCCGAGGTGATGCGCGCCTGGATGACGCGTCACCAGCGCTGGGGCTCGCCGCTCTACCTGGCCGGCGAGAGTTATGGCACGACGCGCGGCGCCGGTCTGGCCGACAAGATGCAGAGCCAGGGCGCGGTGCTCAGCGGCGTGATCCTGGTGTCGTGTGCGATGGACCTGCAGAGCCTTGTCTTCGCCCCGGCCAACGACCTGCCCTACGGCCTCTTCCTGCCGGCCTTCGCCAACGTGGCGCAGTTCCACGGCCTGCTCTCGGGGCCGCCCGCAGCGTCACCCGAGGCCGCGCGGGCCGCGGCCGAGGCCTTCGTGCACGACGACTACGTGGCGGCCTTGCACGCCGGCGCGCGCCTGAGCGAGAAACGCCGCAGCGCCATCGCCAAGCGCGTGGCAGAGCTCACCGGTCTGCCGCGCGTGCTGGTCGAGGAGCAGAACCTGCGCATCGGCGACCACACCTACTTCACCGAGGCGCTGCGTGCCCGCGGCCAGGTGCTGGGGCGGCTGGACGCGCGAGCGGCCGCGCCGGCGGCGGCCAGCCGGGCCATCGAGATGGAGTTCGACCCCGGCATCGAGGCCATCGCCGGCCCCTACACGATGGCCGCGCTGGCCTACTACCGCGGCACGCTCGGCATCGACTTCGAGCACCGCTACGAGGTGCTGAACAGCGAGGCCCACAAGGCCTGGAAGTGGCAGCGCGGCACCGACAACGAAATGGGCTTCTGCAGCACCAGCCCCGACCTGGCACGTGCCTTGCGTCGCAATCCGCACCTGAAGGTGCTGGCCGCGAGCGGCCGTTACGATCTGGGCACACCCTACAGCGCCAGCGACTGGTCGCTGGCGCAGCTGAACGCGCCGGCCGACGTGCTGGCGCGTGTCACCCACCGCTACTACGACGCAGGACACATGATGTACACGAGACAGGCCGACCTGCAGCAGCTGAAGTCCGACCTCGGAGCCTGGCTGGCATGAGCACCCCGAAACACGTCGGCATCCTCACCGGCGGCGGCGACTGCCCGGGCCTGAACGCCGTCATCCGCGCCGTCACGCTGGCCTTGCACAACGAGTGCGGTGCGCGTGTCACCGGCATCGAGCGTGGTTTCTTCGGCCTCGTCGAACGCAAGGCGCGGCCGCTGGGCCCGCAGGACGTGGCGGGCATCCTGGCCGAAGGCGGCACCATCCTGGGCACGCACAACACCTGCAACCCCTTCAAGTACCCCGACGGCAGCGACCGCTCGGCCGAGGCCATCACCTTCGCCAAGGACCTGGGCCTGGACGCGCTGGTGGCCATCGGCGGCGACGGCACCATGACCATCGCCCACCGCTTCGAGGAAATGGGCCTGCCCGTGGTGGGCGTGCCCAAGACCATCGACAACGACCTGGCGCTGACCGACCGCACCTTCGGCTTCGACAGCGCCGTGGCCGTGGTGGCCGAGGCGCTGGACCGGCTGGCCACCACCGCACGCAGCCACGGCCGCGTGATGATCGCCGAGACCATGGGCCGCTACGCGGGCTGGATCGCGCTGGAAGGCGGCATGGCCGGCGGCGCCAACGTCATCCTCCTGCCCGAGGTGCCGTTCAGCATCGAGACCGTGGCCCGGCTGTGCCAGGACCGCGAGTCGCGCGGCCTTGCCACGCTCATCTGCATCGCCGAAGGCGCCCACGCGGTGGGGCAGGGCATGACCATCCGCGAGACGCTGGCGCACAGCCCCGACCCGCTGCGCCTGGGCGGCGTGGGCCACTGGCTGCAGCACGAACTGCAGCCCCGCCTGCAGGCCGAAGTGCGCACCACGCTGCTGGGCCACACCCAGCGTGGCGGCCACCCAACGGCCTTCGACCGCGTGCTGGCGACGCGCTTCGGCTACCACGCGGCGCAACTGGTGAAGGCCGGGCAGTACGGCCGCATGGTGGCGCTGCAGGGTGACCACTGCGTCAGTGTGTCGCTCGACCAGGTGGCCGGCCGCACCCGCAACGTGCCGCTGGACCACGAGATGCTGCTGGCGGCGCGCGGCATCGGCGTCTCGCTGGGCGACCGCTGAACGCCGCCTACAGCAAGCGTCGCAGCGCCGCATGAGACCCCTGCAGCGCCGCGCACAGCGCGGCGTCGTCGCGCCCGAAGCTGAAGTCGGAGAAGTCGAAGCCCGGGCCGACGGTGGCGCCCACGTAGGCGTAGTCGCCCAGCGGTTCGGCGGCCTGCCACCAGCTGCCGGGCACGACATGGCGAGGGCGCCGGCCGGCAGCCACGGGGCCCAACTCGACGGCACTGAAGGCCGACAGGTCCGGCGGTGCCAGCCACAACCGCAGACCCTCGCCTTCGAGCAGGTGCCAGACCTCGTCGGACGACACGCGGTGCCAAGCCGAAAACTGGCCCTCGGCGAGCAGGAAGTCGATCGTCGTCAGCGCCACGCGCGCGGGCCGACCGTCACCGGTCTGCACGGCCTGGCTGGAGCGGAAGACCTCGGCGTACCAGCCGCCTTCAGGATGCGCTTGCAGGCCGAGTTCGCCGATCAGTGAGGCCGCGCGGGTGGACAGCGCGACGCTCAAGCCAGCTCCCGCACATCGGTGACGGGCAGGCTGCCGAAGTCGTCGCGGTCCATCACCTTCAGCACCTTGGCCGCGGCTTGCGCCGGGCTGTCGAGCTGGCCGTTGTCCTTCAGGCTCTGGAAACGCACACGCTCGGGGAACAGTGTCGGGTCGGCCGCACGCAGTTGAACCTGCATGTCGGTGTCGATGACGCCGGGCGCCAGCGACACGACCCGCGCACCGGCGGGCTTCGCGGCTTCTTCCAGCGCCAGCGCGCGGGCCAGATGGTCCATGCCGGCCTTGGCGGCGCAGTAGCTGCCGCTGCCGGCCATGGCGCGCCGGCCCAGCCCCGACGAGATGAAGAGTAGCTTGCGCGGCACCGCCCAGGCCTCGGTGGCGTGCAGGAAGCTCGCACTCAGCACCAGCGGCGCTTCCAGGCCCACCCGCAGCGCGTTCGACAGCGCGGCCGGGTGGCTGGCCGACAGCGGCGCCGGCGGTGACACCACGCCGGCGTTGTGCACCAGGGTCACCGATGCCAGTGCCGCCGGGTCCTGCGCAGCCAGCCACCCCGCCAGCCGCTCGGCCACAGGCAAGGGGTCGGCCAGGTCGACGGTCCAACTCTCCAGCGCGGCACCAGCAGGAACGGGCAGTTCGGTAATGCGCCGGGCGATGGCCAGAACGCGGTGTCCGCGGGCCAGCAGTTGCTCGACGAGGGCGAGGCCGAGGCCGCGCGAGCCGCCGGTGACGATGCTGAGGTGGGTTGTCATGCGAGTTCGGGGGCTGAGGTGAAAAGGGCGATCGGACGCCGGCGCACTGTAGCCGGCGTTCAAAACGGCGGCTCGCTTCGGAAGTGCATGGCCCGACCGTCGATCGGGTGGGCAAAACCGATCTCGGCCGCGTGCAGCAGCAGCCGTGCAGCGCGGATGGGATGCGGCGCATAAAGCTCGTCACCACGTATCGGATGGCCCAGGTACTGCAGGTGCACGCGCAGCTGGTGCGAACGCCCGGTGACGGGCGTCAGCGCCACGCGCGTGCAGCCCGCGCCGCGCGCCAGCACGCGCCAGTGCGTGAGCGAGGGGCGCCCGTTGACGGCATCGACAACCTGCCGCGGCCGGTTCGGCCAGTCGGCGGCCAGCGGGGCGTGGATCTGGCCTTCGTCGTCTTCGATGACGCCTTCGGCCACCGCGATGTACTGCTTGCTGACCGCGCGCTGTTCGAAGGCCGCATTCAGCCGCCGCTGCATCTCGATGCCACGCGCGAAGAGCAGCAGGCCCGAGGTCGACATGTCGAGCCGGTGCACCACCAGCGCGTCGACGAACATCGCCTGCACGCGCGTGGTGAGGTTGTCGCGCCCGGCCTCGCCGCGGCCGGGCACCGAGAGCAGGCCCTCGGGCTTGTCGGCGATGACGAGGCTGTCGTCGACGTAGATCAGGTTCACCGCGTGCATGGCCGGCAGGATATCGGTGCGCTGTCGTCGGTCGGCCACACCCCCATGAACAGGCTTGACGGACGTGCCGCGCAGGCGCACATTGCGCGCTCGTTTCAACCCACCACAGGAGGCCGCCAATGAAGACCCTAGACCTTGCCCTCCTGTCGGCCTGCGCGCGCTGAAACTGGCATCCGCCTGCGGCACTCCGCCGCGGCGTTGAAGCTTCAAGCGGTAGCCCTCACCACCGCACCCCAGCGTGAACCCGTGATGCCGTGACCGTGCGTCGCGGCCGACAGAAACCCATCGCCTGACGTCGCCCCGGGCTCCTCCGCCCGTGGCTGTTTCGCGCGCCTGCGCCCTTGCGGCTTCGGGCAGCGCGATGGCTGGTCCTGCACGGAACGTTTCAACCATGATCGACAACTCCCTGCTGCAACGGCTGCGTGGCATCGGCTTCGCACCTTCGCTGCTGCAATCACTGGCCCAGGTGGCGCCCACCGCGGTCGTCATCGACGCACTGGCACCGCTGCGCGTGGTCGAGGTGCAGCGTGAAGGCCTCGTGCTGCACGACGGCCAGGCCGAATGCACCGCGCGCCTCTACCCGGCGCTGCGCACGCAGCTCGCCGCCGCAGGCGACGCCATCGCCTGCGGCGACTGGGTGCTGGCCGAACGCAACACCTTCGGTGAATGGTGGGTGCACACGCGCCTGCCACCGCTGAACCAGCTGGCGCGCCGGCTGCACGACGGCCGCGACAAGGTCGAGCGCGTGGTCATCGTCAGCAACGTCGACACGGCGCTGCTGGTGATGGGCCTGGACCACGACTTCAACCTGCGCCGTCTGGAGCGTTACCTGGCCCTGGTGCGCATGGCCGGCGTGGCCGCCGTGGTGGTGCTGACCAAGCGCGACCTGGCGGCCGACGCGGCCGCGCACCTGCAGCAGGTGCAGGCCGTGCTGCCGGCCGACGTGATGGCGGTGGCCGTCAATGCGCTGGGCAACGAACCGCGCGAGCAGCTCGAACCCTGGCTGCAACCCGGGCAGACGCTGGTGCTGCTGGGCTCCAGCGGTGCCGGCAAGAGCACGCTGACGAATGCGTTGACCGGTGCGACGACAGGCAGCGCCGTGCAGTCCACCGGCCCGAATCGCGCTGGCGACAGCCGCGGCCGCCACACCACCACTGCACGCTCGCTGCACACGACGCCGATGGGCGCCTGCATCATCGACACGCCTGGCTTGCGCACGCTGCGGCTCGACGGTGACGCCGGCGCACTCGACGCGGCCTTCGACGACATCATGCGACTCGCCCCGCTTTGCCGCTTCCGCGACTGCCAGCACGAGGCCGAACCCGGCTGCGCGGTGCGCGAGGGCGTCACGCCCGACCGCCTGCGCAACTACCAAAAGCTGCAGCGCGAGGCGCGGCGCGACACGCTCACCGCGCTGGAACGCAAGGTGCAGGTGCAGCAGTGGAAGGCGCGAACCCGCGCTGGCAGGGCACGCACCGAGAGCAAACGTGAGACCTCCCGTGGCTGAGGGCCCCGTGCCCCGGCGCACACCCCTCGGGGTGGCGTCCGGCGTGCCGGCCCCGGCCGTCCCTTCAACCTCCGCGCCGTGCCGCCCGCCTGCGGGCCGTGCGTGCGCTGTCAGGCCCGTGCCCGACCCCCGGGTTCCGCCGTGCCGGCCTGCACCAACGCGTCACGCTGCGCCAGCGTGGGAAAGACGCGCAACCAGAGCCCCGCCACGGCCAGCGTGCACACGCCGCCCAGCACCACCGAGCCCACCGGCCCCATCAGTGCCGCGGTGGCGCCCGACTCGAACTCGCCGAGCTGGTTCGACGCGCCGATGAAGACCGAATTCACCGCGCTCACGCGGCCGCGCATGGCATCGGGTGTCTCCAGCTGCACCAGCGTCTGGCGGATGACGACGCTGACCATGTCGGCCGCACCGGTGACGGCCAGCGCGGCCATCGACAGCACGAGGCTCGTCGACAGCCCGAACACCAGCGTCGCGGCGCCGAACACCGCCACCGCGCCCAGCAGCACGTGCCCGGTGCGCCGCCGCACCGGCCAGCGCGTGAGCACCAGCGACGTCAGCAGCGCGCCCACGGCCGGCGCGCTGCGCAGCAGCCCCAGGCCCCAGGGGCCGACGTGCAGGATGTCCTTCGCGAAGATCGGCAGCAGCGCGGTGGCGCCGCCGAAGAGCACCGCAAAGAGGTCCAGCGAGATGGCACCCAGCACCACCTTGCTGTGCCAGACGTAGCGCACGCCGGCCAGCAGCGTGTCCAGCGTGGCGGGTTCGTTGGGCGGCGGCACGTGCACGTAGCGCAGCGCCAGGGCCAGGCCGCAGGCCAGCGTGAACAGCGCCGCGCAGGTGCCATAGGTGGCAGGCGCGCCGAGAGCGTAAATGAAGCCGCCCAGTGCTGGCGCGCCGATGATGGCGCCCTGCATGCCGGTGGAGCTGAAGGCCAGCGCACGCGGCAGCACGTCCTTGGGCACCAGCAGCGGCGTCAGCGCCTGCTGCGTGGGCAGCTGGAAGGCGCGCACGCCACCCAGCACCACGCTGATGCCCAGCAGCAGCCCGCGCGTGGCGTGGCCGCCAGCGCTGCCCACGCACAGCAGCAGCGCGCAAAGCGCCTGCAGGCCCAGGCACAACGCCAGGATGCGGCCGCGGTGGTGGCGGTCGATCAGGTGGCCCGAAGGCAGCGTCAGCAGCAGCGCGGGCGCGAACTGCAGCAGGCCCACCAGCCCCAGGTCCCAGGCCGAACCGGTCAGGTCGTACATCTGCCAGCCGACGGCGACCATCATCATCTGGCTCGCCGATACGCCCGCCAGGCGTGCAAACCACAGCCGGATGTAGGCCGGGTAGGCCCACAGCGAGACAGCAGCGCTGCTCACGCGCGCCGCGAGCCGGCGCGGGCAGGTAAGCGGCAGGCCGTCACGGCGGGCCGATGCCGCCGGGGTGAGAGGGGGTGGTATCCCTGATAAGCTCGTTGCTGCATGTCCGACGAGACCCTACGCCTGCCGAGCGCCAACCCCAGCGCCTTGCCCCCGGGCACCCGCCTGGGGGAGTTCGAGGTGCTGAGCGTGTTGGGGGTCGGCGGTTTCGGCATTGTGTACCTGGCCTTCGATCACGCACTCGAGCGCGAGGTGGCGGTGAAGGAGTACATGCCGGCCTCGCTCGCCGAGCGCACCGCGACCTTGCACGTGTCGGTGCGTTCGCAGTCCGACGCCGACACCTTCGCGCTGGGCCTGCGTTCCTTCGTCAACGAGGCGCGGCTTCTGGCCCGCTTCAATCACCCGTCGCTGCTGAAGGTGCACCGCTTCTGGGAAACCAACGGCACCGCCTACATGGCCATGCCCGTGATGCGCGGTCGCACCGTCAAGGAGACCCGCGCCGAGATGCTGCAGCCCCCCGACGAGGCCTGGCTGCGCGCGCTGCTCACGCCGTTGCTGGGCGCCATCGAGAATCTGCACTCCGAGGGTGTCTACCACCGCGACATCGCGCCTGACAACATCCAGATCGAACCCGACGGCCACCCCGTGCTGCTCGACTTCGGCGCCGCGCGCCGTGTCATCAGCGACAAGAGCCAGACGCTCACCGCAATCCTGAAGCCGGCCTACGCCCCCATCGAGCAATACGGCGAGGCCGGCGCGGTGAAGCAGGGCCCGTGGACCGACTTCTACGCGCTGGGCGCCACGCTGCACTACCTGCTGCTGAACCGTCCGCCGCCGCCGGCCACGGCACGTGCCGTGCACGACGAGGTCTCGGCGCTGACCCCCGAGGCCTGCCCGGGCTGCAGCGAGACCTTCCTGCGCACCATCGACTGGATGCTGGCACCGCGGCCGGCCGACCGCCCGCAGAGCGTGGCAGCGCTGCGAGAGGTGCTCGACGGCCACGCCAACCCGCCGCGACGGCGGGTCGAAACCCAGCCGCCCCCGTCCCAGTGGGACCGCAGCGTGGTGCTCGATCCCGCACAGGCGACGGTCGCCATCGCGCCTCGGACCATACCCGCGCCACCGCCCGTTCCAGCGTCACTGGCTGCCTCGAGCGCGCCGGAGATCAATGACGACCGCACTCGCGTGCTGCCGCCGGTGTCGAGACCGCCGCCGCGCGCGGCCGCCATGTCGACGATGCCAAAGGACGCCGCGGCGTCAGCGGGCAGCCGCCCGAAGTGGCTGCCGCTGGCCGCCGGTGCGGCGGTCGTGGCCTTGGCGGCAGTGGCGTTTGCGCTGTGGCCGCGTTCACCGACCGTGGTGGTGGCCGACGCTACACCGGTAGCGGCTTCGGCCGCGGCGCTCGAGGCGCCCAACGCAGTGCCGAGCCCCACCGTCAATGCGGCCCCGGCGAGCGCACGGCATGAATCCGCAGCCACCACCGTCGTCGTGCCCGACGGGCCAGGGTCACCGGTCACCCAGTCCGTGGCGCCCCCGCCGGCCGCACCGCTGGCTACACCACCGGTGGTCGTGAAGGCGCCGGACCCCAAGCCGCCAGCCACCGTGCGGCAGTCGCCGCCAATGACGACGTCCCAGCCGTACGCCGCGCCTGCGCCGGCCGCGACCCGATTGCCCGAGCCCTCGCGCACGGCCCAGCCTGAGCCGTCACGCTCGCCACCTGCAGCCAATGGGCCGCCCGCGGCGGCAGCGGTGCAACCGGCCCAGCCTGCCGTAGCCGCCGGCCCCGAGGCCAAGTGCGGCGGCCGTAACCCGTTGCGTTACTTCGTCTGCATGGAGCGCGAGTGCCTGCGCTCGGGGCTTGCCGGTCATCCTGACTGCGTGAAGTGGCGCGCAGAAGCGCGGTCCGAGTCACGCAACTGAGACCCGTGACGCCGCTGCGCTGCGGGTGAAGCGCGATGACGCCGGAGGCCCTTTGGCGCTACGCCGTGGGCTGTCATGGCCGGAGCCCGCCTTGCCGACGCCGGACGATGCCGGGTCAGCAGGGAACACGCGGCAGGCGGCACCCGCGGCGGGCTGCGCGGCGCCTCGTCAATGCGCCGCCACCAGGGCCAGCGCGCGTTGCAGCGCGCGGGCGTCGTTGCTGGCCCGGTGCCGCGTCAGCCCCAGTTCGGCCACAGCGTCGCGGCGGGCTTGGTCGAGTTGGGCCAGGTGGTCCTCGTCGAGCAGTGCCCCCACCGACTCGAGCTTGAAGCTCGGGCTGAAGCCCGCCTCCTCGAACAGCGCCGCCAGCCAGGCGTAGTCGTGCGCCCAACCGTCGCAATAGACGGTGCGGCCCTCGAGGTCGCGGTTCAACGCCAGCGCCACCTCGCGGGCGTCGCGGCCGTGGGTAGCCAGCAGGCTGCGCGTGATGCCGTGCACCTGCTCGGCGCCAGCGTCCCAGTGGGTCCACTCGGCCGCCGGCCGCACCAGCATGCACGCCGCGCGGCCGTCGGGAAGCACGTAACCCACCTCGATGGGGTAGCTGCTGCGGCCGAAGCCCGAGGCTTCGATGTCGAGCACGCAGGGCAGGGCGTTGAGGGTAGGCATGGGGCTTACGTCAGGCTGACCGGCGATTCTTGCGGCGCCGCAAGGAGCGTGCCGCTGCGCGGCTGCGACTTGTTGCCGCCTTGCGGGGTGCCGCGGCGGCCGGCGGCCACAATCGGCCATGTCCGAAGACAGCCAGATCGTCGTGCCGCCGTCCTTCGTGGCGCTGTTCGTGCCGCCGGGACGCGTCAAGCCGACGGCGGGGCGCGACGAGATCGCCAGCCGCTACGAACTCTGCGAGGACCTGGCGCAGATGCTCACCGAGCAGGCGACGATGAAGAAGTGGGATCTGGGCATCACCGAGGACGACGTGCTGGAACGCATCGAGCGCGGGCTTCAGGCCGAGGGTGGGGTGGTGAACGGGACCGAGGCGCGCTGGATCGTGCGCCGTCTGGCCGAACTGCTGGGCTGGCCCGATCCCGGCCCGGCCATCGACCCCGGCGGTATCGACGCCGCCTGAAGCACGGCCTCTGGCCGGCGTGGCGCCGTTCAGCCGTCTGTGGCGCGCGTGAACTCCAGCGCCACGCCCGCGCGGTGCCACATCGCCGCAATGAGAAGGAAGCCCAGCACGAAGATCAGCGAACCCCACCATTCGGTGACGTTCTCGACCCGCGCCTTGAGCGCATCGTCGAACAACGCGGCAACGATCGCGTTGCCAATGCCCAGCAACGGCAGGGCCACCGCCATCGCGACCACGGACCTCCCCTGCCAACGCGGCAGCGGCCACGTCGCAACCGCCGAACGCGCCAACACCGCGCGGCCCAGCAGCAACAGGCACAGGCAGGTGAAGCCGAAGTACACCACCGTGCCGTACTGGCGCAGCCAGCGGTAGACCTGCCCTTCGGTGCCCAGGAACGTGGCGTAAAGCACCAGCGCCACGCCGGCCATCACGCCCAACGGCACGAGCAGACGCACGCCGCGTTCGGCGCGGCCATGGGCCGGCTGCAGCCAGTGCGCAGCCAGCAGCCACACCAGCGCCTGCAGCGTGGCGGCAGGCACCATCAGCACCTGAAAGACCAGGTTCGGCAGCCCATGGCGCGCTGCACGGCTCACCGACACGCAACCATCGATGAGCGGGTTGCAGGCCGGAACCATGCCTTGCTGCATCGACAGCGCCATGGCGCTCAGCGCCGCCACCAAGGGCAACAGCCCGGCGAGCAGCGCCAGCGGCCACAACGCGATCGAGCGGTCGGCTGTCCTGCATCGTCAGAACCCGTACACGAGCCCGGCCGACAAGCCCAAGCCGTTGCGATCGGCGGTGAGCGGGCTGCGCGCCGCCGCGCCCACCAGTCGCGAGGCGTTGGCACCGTGGAAGGCCGCCCATGGCGGTGCCAGTTTCATTCGAGGCGGTGGCCGCGTGCGCGCAGCAACAGCAGGCAAGCGATGAAGCCGACGCCGGCCGAGAGGAAGAAGAAGCCCGTGGCATAGACCGCCGGCGGCGTGTCGGCGCTGCGGCTGACGAGCAGGCAGGTCAGGCCGGTGACCGTGCCCACCATCGCCAGCAGTTGCAGCGGACGCACGGTGGCCATGAAGCGGTTGTAGGTGCCGGGCGTGAAGTGGCCGTCGACACTGTCGCGGATCTGCTTCATGTCCAGCGGGTGACCGCGCATCCACAGCGGCAGCGTGCCGGCGAAGAAGGCCGGCAGTGCCAGCGTCACCCAGCCCTTGAGGTCGGGCGCGAAGCCACCGGGCAGCGGCATGCCGGCCAGCGACAGGCCCTGGCGCACGGCGATGACGAGCATGGCGGCCCAGAGCAGGGCAGCGAAGATACGGGTAGGGGTCATGGTCGGACGGCGGACGGGGGGACTGCCCGGCATTCTGACCGTGCCGGCGCAGCGGTCAGCGGGTCATCCAGCGCCGTGCGCCGTAGCTGAGCGCATCCACCGCCGCCACCAGCACCAGCATCGCGCCCAGGATGGTGGCCGTCTTGCCCATGTGGAACAGCCCCATGTGGAAGGACAGCAACTGCCCCAGCCCGCCTGCGCCCACCACGCCCAGCACGGCGGCGGCGCGGATGTTGTTCTCCCAGCGGTAGAGCGTGTAGCTCAGCAGTTGCGGCAGCACCTGCGGCAGGGTGGCGTAGAGGAAGACACGCGCCTTGCCCACGCCCTGCGCGCGCAGCGCGTCGGCGGGCCCGGCAGGCGCGTTCTCCAGCGCCTCGGCGAAAAGGCGGCCGAGCACGCCGGTGGTGTGCAGCGCCAGCGCCAGCGTGCCGGCAAAAGGCCCCAGCCCGGCGGCGATGAGCAGCAGCCCGGCCCACACCAGTTCAGGGATGGCACGCAGTGCGTTCAGCAGCAGCCGCGTAGCGCCGCGGCCGGGCGCGCTGTCGTCGCTGTGCAGGCGACTGGCCGGCAGCGCCAGCAGCAGCCCGCCGGCGGCGGCCAGCAGCGTGCCCAACGCCGACATCGCCAGCGTTTCCCAGGTGCCCACTGCCACCTTCTGCAGGAAGGCCGGCGAGGTGTCGGGCGGGAAGAATTCGGCGCCGAAGCGGCCCATGCTGCGCGCCGCGTCCAGCGACAGGAACTGGCCCCACTGCAGGTCCAGGCTCCAGAAGCTGGCCACCACCAGCGCCCCGAGCGCGGCTGTGAACCAGCAGGCCTTGCAGCGCGCGTTGAACAGCGGCGGCGGCAGCTTGTAGGGCAGGTTGGCGGCGGGGCGCGGGTCCACGGTCAAGCCTTCAGCCCAGGGACTTGCGCAGACCCGCGCTCACGCGGTCGGCCAGCGCCACCAGCGCAACGAAGACGGCCAGCATCGTGAAGACCTCGCCCCCGTGGAACATCTTCATCGAGTTGTCCATCTCCTGGCCCAGCCCGCCGGCGCCGACGAAACCCAGCACCACGCTGCTGCGGATGGCGCATTCCCAGCGGTAGACGGTGTAGCTCGTCAGCTCGGCCGCGTTCTGCGGCAGCAGGCCGTAGAAGAAGGCCTGCAGGCGCGAACTGCCGTTGCGCAGCAGCGTCTGCGTGGCGTGGCTCTCGCCGCTTTCCAGGATCTCGCCGTAGACCTTGCCCAGCATGCCGCCGTAGGTGAGTGCAATGGCCAGCACGCCCGCCGTCGGGCCCAGGCCGACGACACGCACGAAGACCAGCGCCCACACCAGTTCGGGCACGCTGCGCAGCAAGATGAGCAGTCCGCGCACCGCCTGGCGCAGCCAGAAGGGGCCAGTCGCCATGCGGCCCGACAGCGCCGACACCGACAGCACGCGTGTCGACAGCAGCGTCAGCGGCAGCGCGATCAGCAGCGCCAGCGTCATGCCGGCGGTGGCGATGGCCACCGTGCGCCAGGACGCGCGCGCCACCATGGCCAGGAACTCGGGCGCGTGCGCGGGCGGCAGGAAGGTGGCGAGGAACTGGCCGGTGACCTTGAGGTTCGCGGGTTCGAACAGCGTCCAGGGCCTGAACTCGGTGGCCACCATCAGCGGCCAGAGCAGCACGAGGCCGGCGCCGAGCCAGAACACACGCGACAGCCAGGCCGGGTCGCGGTCTGGCGCCGGTAAGGTGGCGCGGGGTGCGAGTTCCACGACCGGCAGCCTTCAGCGGCAGTGCATCGCCACCGGCGCTGGCGCCGCTGGCGGGTTGTCGTCAGCCGGCGGCGGGGCGCCCAGCAGTTCGTGTTCGTGCTGTGCGTACAGACGCTCCAGCTTGTCGCGCGTGACTTCGGCCGCCGGCAGATCGAAGGCCAGCCGACCATCGCGCAGCGCCACGATGCGCGGGAAGTTCGCCAGCGCCACGTCCACCTGGTGCAGCGTGGCCACCAGCGTGACGCCGCGCGAGCGCGCCTGCTGCACCAGCGTCTGCACGGCCTGGCGCGAGCGTGTGGGGTCCAGCGCCGAGAGCGGCTCGTCCACCAGCCACAGCCCGGCTGGCGCCAGCAGCGCGCGCGCCAGCCCCACACGCTGGCGTTCGCCGCCCGAGAGGCGGTCGACACGCTCGAACAGCTTGTCGGCGAGGTCGAAGGACTCCAGCGCCGCATGCGCCGCCGGGATGTCGCTGGGATAGAACAGCGAACGCAGGCTGGCCAGCAGCCCCATCGCCGGCAGCCGCCCGGCCAGCACGGCGGTGACGACACGCTGACGCGGCGGCAGCGGTGGCACCTGCGGCGCCAGGAAAAGGCGACCGCGCAGGCGCTGCAGCGCGCGCCGCGTCAAGCCCCACGGGTTCTGACCATCGACCTGCACGGTGCCGGCGCTGGGCGGCAGCGCGCAGGCCAGCACCTGCAGCAGCGTGGTCTTGCCGGCGCCGGATGGGCCGATCACCGCCACGTGTTCGCCGGCGGCCACCTGCAGCCGCAGCGGCTGCAGCGCGGGCGCAGCACCCGGCCGTGCCGCCGGGTGGCGCGCGGCGACGCCGTCGAGTTCGAGCTTCACGCGCGCTGCAGCCGCAGGCTCAGATCAGCCCGGCGCTGCGGCCGGCGGCCTCGATGCCCTTGTAGTTCTCGACCGAGGTCGGGATGTAGCGCGTGGCGCGGTTGAGCTGCAGGATCTCCTTGCCTTCGGGCGTGGCGGGGTCGATGTCGAGCAGCGCCTTCTTCACCTTCTCGCGCAGGTCGGCAGGCATGTCCGCGTGCACCGACCAGTTGTAGTTGAAGAACGGCGGTGTCGTGAAGAAGACGTCGACGGCCTTGGTGTCGACCTTGTTCTCGGCGACGAACTTCTTCCACACCGTGATGTCGAGCGCCGCGGCGTCGACCTTGCCGCTGACGACGCTGGCAATGGTGGCGTCGTGCGCGCCGCTGTAGGCGATGCGGCGGAAGTCCTTCTCCGGGTTGATGCCGGCGTTGAGCAGGTTGCTGCGCGGCATCAGGTGGCCCGAGGTGCTGCTCTGCGAGCCGAAACTGACCTGCTTGCCCTTCATGTCGGCCAGGGTCTTGATGCCCGAGCCGGTCTTGGCGATGAACACCGACTGGAACTTGGTGTCCTCCTCGCGCTGCGCCAGCGGAATGATCTTGCCGCCCGAGCGGATGCTGGCCTGCACGAAGGTGAAGCCGCCGAACCACACCAGGTCGACCTTCTTGTTGACCATCACCTCCACCGCCGCCGGGTAGTCGCTGACCGGTGTGAACTCCACCTTCATGCCCAGCTTCTTCTCGAGGTAGGCAGCGATGGGGCCGAACTTGCGGGTCTGCTCGGTCGCGGCCTCTTCGGGAATGGTGGTGACGCGGAAGACCTGCTGGGCCTGCGCCAGGCCGCAAATCGCGAGCACGGCGCTACCCAGAATGGCACGGCGGGTGGCCGAGGAAACAAGCTTGATCATCGAGGACTCCGGGGAGTTTGGAACGGGTTTGGGGGCCTTGGCGCGCCAGGTGCCCGGCACGACCGTGACCACGCCGCACTGCTAGAGTGCGCCGCAAAGCCACGGGCCCGCCGCAACCGGCCGGCAACACGACACGATGAAGTCCCCAGAGTTCCTGCAGATCCACCGCGTCGACGATGCCGTGCTGGCGCACGAGGCAGCCGAGGGATTGCGCGCCACCCGCGCCCACGTCTCGCCCAAGTTCTTCTACGACGCGCTGGGCTCGCGGCTGTTCGATGCCATCACCGAGCTGCCCGAGTACTACCCCACGCGCACCGAGGCCGCCATTCTGTCGCAGAACGGCGCGGCCATCGCCGACGCGGTGTTGTCGGCCACCGGCCCCGCGCCGACGATGGTGGACCTGGGCGCGGGCAGCTGTGCCAAGGCGGCGCGGCTCTTCGGCGCGCTGGCGCCGCGGCGCTACGTGGCGGTGGACATCTCGGTGGACTACCTTCGCCAGGCGCTGACCACCTTGCAGCGTGAACACCCGGCGATGTCGCTGGTCGGCGTCGGGTTGGACTTTTCGACGCGACTGGAACTGCCGGCAGCCTTGATCGATGGCCCGTCGCTGGTGTTCTACCCGGGCTCGTCGATCGGCAACTTCGCGCACGACGAGGCGCTTCGCCTGCTGCGCGAGGCGCGCACCACAGCGGCTGGTGGCGCACTGCTGATCGGCGTCGACCTGGTCAAGCCGGTGGCGGTGCTGGAGGCGGCGTACGACGACGAGTTGGGTGTCACCGCGGCCTTCAACCTCAACCTGCTGAGCCACGTCAACCGCCTGCTGGGCACCAACTTCCACGTGCGCGACTGGCGCCACGTGGCCTTCTTCGACGTGACCGCATCGCGCATCGAGATGCACCTGGAAGCGCGCCGCACGCTGACGGTGAAGTGGCCCGGCGGCGAGCGCAGCTTCCGCGCGGGCGACCGCATCCACACCGAGAACTCGGCCAAGTGGCAGCCCGATGACTTCGAGGTATTGCTGCGCCAGGCCGGTTTTGCCGGTGTACGGCGCTGGACCGATGCGCAGGGCTGGTTCGCGGTGTTTCTGGCAACGGGCTGAGCGCTTACGCCGCGCAGCTGCGAAACCCGGCCGGCACGTCGTTGCGCCCCGGCGGAAAGTAATTGCGGTAACGCGGGTGGCGCATCCGCGGCTGGGTCATGAAGGACGCGCCGCGCAGCACCGGCCGGCCATCGAACCACGGCGCCGAGTAGTCGCGGTAGGGGTGGGCGCGGAAGCCGGGGTAGGGCGCGAAGGGGCTGGCCGTCCATTCCCAGACATCGCCCCAGCGGAAGACCGGGCCGGCGGTGAGGGCGGCGCGTTCCCACTCGGCCTCTGTGGGCAGGCGGCGGCCGGCCCAGCGGCACCAGGCCAGCGCCTCGTGTTGCGTCAGGTGGCAGGCGGCTTCGTCCGACCGCAGCGGTTGCCAGCGGCCCTGGCGGTTCTGACGCCAAGTGTCTCCCTCGCGCTGCAGGTAGCGCGGTGTGCGGGCGCCGCTGGCGGCCAGCCAGGCGCGGCCGGCGGGTGTCCACCAGTGCTCGTCGGCATAGCCGTCGGCCTCGACGAAGGGCAGGAACTCGGCCCAGCGTACGGCCTGCGCGTCGAGGGCGACGGGCGGCAGGTCGATGCCGTGGGCACACAGCTCGTTGTCGAAGGCGAAGCCGGCGTCGGCCGCGCTGCCCAGTCGCCAGTGGCCCGCGGCCAGCTGCAACTCGGGCGGCGGCGGGGGCAGGGCGGCGGGCTGCCAGCGGGCATCGTCTATGGCGATGCCCAGGGCCTGCGCCATGTAGAGCGCGGCTTCGTGGTGCATGTCCTCGTGAAGCAGCGCCAGGCGGAAGAAGTACAGGCTGCGCGCGTCGGTGCTTGCGGGCGGCAGCTGGGCCAGCAGACCCAGCGTTTCATCGAGTTGCCGCTGCACCTCGGCGCGGGTGGCTGCAGCGCCGGGCAGCGGCAGCTGCCATCGGGTGTGATGCGGCACCTGGCTGGAGTTGTAGAGGCGATCTGCGTCGACGCGCGACGCGGCCAGACGCGGTGCGTCGGGGTCGGCGTCCACGCCCTGCGTGCGCGAGGGAAAACGCCCCAGCCACCAGCTCTGGAACCAGCCGATGTGTCCCAGTTCCCACAGCGGCGGGTTGAGCTCTTCCCGCTGCGGCACCGCCAGTCCCGGCAGTGCGGCTTCATAGGCGGCAAAGGTGGCCAGCGTGTCGCGACGGCTGTCCTGCAGCGCCTGAGCCAGCGCCGCGGCATCGCCTTGGCGCGCCAGGCGGGCGGATGCACCCACGGCGAGGGCATCGGGGCGCTCGGCACGGCCAGTCAACGCGGCCGGGTCATCAGGCGCTAGGCTTGCGTCATGCATCGTGAGTCCATCGTCATCGTCACGCCGGCGTTCGCGGAGGCGAACAACGGCAACTGGCAGACCGCGCGCCGCTGGGCGCGCTTCCTGAGCCCAGCTTACCGTGTCCGCCTGGCCGGCCGCTGGGACGCGGCGGACGCCGATCCCGACGTCGGCGGCGACGCCGACCTGCTGATCGCGCTGCACGCCCGTCGCTCGGCGGATTCGGTGGCCGCCTGGCGTGCCGCGCACCCCGCGCACCCGGTGCTGCTGGCGCTGACCGGCACCGACCTCTACCGCGACATCCACACCGACCCCCGCGCGCAGCGTTCGTTGGCGCTGGCCGATGCCTTGATCGTGCTGAACGACTTCGGCGCCCGGCAGCTGCCCGCAGAGTACCGGGCCAAATGCCAGGTGCTGCTGCAGTCGTGCAGCGCCCGCCGCACCCTGCCGCGCACGCACCGCCACCTGCGCGCGCTGATGGTCGGCCACCTGCGCGAAGAAAAGGACCCGCAGACCTACTTCGCCGCCGCGCGCCTGCTGGTGCGGCGGGGCGACATCCTGCTCGACCACATCGGCAGCGCGCTCGACCCCGCGCTCGGTGCCGAGGCCGCCGCGCTGGCTGCGGCCCAGCCGAACTACAGCTGGCTGGGTGGTCTGCCACACGCCGCCGTGCGCGGGCACATCCAGCGTGCGCACTTGCTGGTGCACCCCAGCCGCATGGAAGGCGGCGCACATGTCGTGACCGAGGCGCTGCGCAGCGGCACGCCGGTGCTGGCCTCGCGCGTCGACGGCAACCTGGGGCTGCTGGGTGCCGGGCATGCCGGCGTCTTCGAGCCCGGCGATGCCGCGGGCCTGGCGGCCCTGTTGACGCGCGCCCGCGACGATGCGGCTATGCTGCCGGCCCTGCTGGCGCAACAGGCCCTGCGCGCGCCGCTCTTCGCCCCGCAGGCCGAAAGCGCCGCACTGCACGGCCTGGTGGCTCGCCTGCTGGGCCACGCGGCCGGCGGCCTGGCTACCGCGCCCCCCGATTCAGCCTCTCCAGGAGCCCGCCGATGAATGCCCCCGAAGAACCCGCCGAACCTCGGCTGACCTCGCTGTCCCATGGCGGCGGTTGCGGCTGCAAGATTGCTCCCGGTGTGTTGAGCGAAATCTTGAAGGGCACCGCCGCGATGCCCATCCCCAAGGAACTGCTGGTCGGCATCGAGACCGCCGATGACGCCGCGGTCTACCAGCTCAACGACGAGCAGGCGCTGATCGCCACCACCGACTTCTTCATGCCCATCGTCGACGACCCCTTCGACTTCGGACGCATCGCGGCCACCAACGCCATCAGCGACGTCTACGCGATGGGCGGGCGGCCGATCATGGCGCTGGCACTCGTCGGCATGCCGATCAACGTGCTGTCGACGGCGACCATCGGCCGCATCCTCGAAGGCGGCGCGTCGATCTGCCGCACCGCGGGCATCCCCATCGCCGGTGGCCACACCATCGACAGCGTCGAGGCCATCTACGGCCTGGTGGCGCTGGGCCTGGTGCACCCGAAACACGTCAAACGCAACGCCGATGCGAAGCCGGGCGACGTGCTGGTGCTGGGCAAGCCCATCGGCGTGGGCGTGATGAGCGCGGCGCTGAAGAAGGGCGAACTCGGCGACGCCGGTTACGCGCAGATGATCGCCTGCACCACGAAGCTCAACACCGCCGGCCCCGACCTGGCCGCGCTGCCGGGCGTGCACGCACTGACGGACGTCACCGGCTTCGGCCTGGCCGGCCACGCGCTGGAAATGGCGCGCGGCGCGAAGTGCGACGTGCACCTCGACTGGCCCGCCGTGCCGCTGCTGCCGGGCGTGCGCGAGCTGGTGGGCCGCGGGTTCGCCACCGGTGCCTCGGGTCGAAACTGGGCCGGTTACGGTGACGGCGTGGTCGTGCCGGCCGGCTTCGCCGCCGAAGACCAGGCGCTGCTGACCGACCCGCAGACCAGCGGCGGCCTGCTCGTGTCCTGCGCACCGGGTGCGGTCGACGAGGTGATGGCGGTGTTCCGCCGCCATGGCTTCGAGGCCGCGGCCGTCATCGGCCAGATCACTGCTGCAGCCGGCACGCCGCGTGTCGTCGTCGCCTGAGGTGCAAGCGTGGCTAGGGCTTGGCGTCGGCGCGCTGCAGGCGTGAGAGGTCGAAGCCCTGCAGGCGCAGCCGCGCCATCAACGCATCCCACACCGCGGGCGCCACGGTCGGCTGGCGTGAGAGCACCCACAGGAACTCACGCTTCGGCTCGCTGACCACGGCCAGCTGGTAGGCCGCGTCGAGGTCGACCACCCAGTAGTTGCCCCAGACGAAGGGCAGCCACGACAGCCAGGCCGGCGCAAAACGAACCTCGAGCTTCGGCGAGCCCTCGGGCCCGATGCGCCGCCCCTCGCCGACCACCTGGTCGACCTTGCCGTCGGCCAGCGGGCAGCGGTTCACCACGCGTACCGTGCCGCCCGGCTGCAGGCTGTACTCGGCCGAAGCCGGGCCCGCGCACTGGCCCTGGAAGCGGTTCGGGAACTTCGCCACCTCGTACCAGGTGCCCATGTAACGCGGCAGGTCGACCGTGGCAACTGTGGCCAGCGGCGCCGGCGCGGCCGCCGGCCCGTCCGCCGCGCTGGCAACGCCGGCCGCCAGGGCCGCGCAGAGCCAGGTGCCGACGAATCCGCGCGCGGTCACAGGCTGCCGCGCCCTTCCCTGGCGTGGAAGGCCTGTGCCGTTTCCCACGCTACGGCCTGCAGGTGCGCGGCGACGTCGGCCGACAGCCCGGCGGTGTACTTCAGGCCCACCGGGTTGGTCTTGTAGACCGAGGCCAGCACCGTGCAGGCGGCCAGGTAGGTGCCGGCCAGGCTGGGGTGGCGCTTGTCTGCAACGTAGAGGTTCAGGTCAGGCCGCTTGGCGATCGACGCCGCGAAGGCCAGCCCGGCCGGCACCACGAGCGCGTTGTTCTGCTTGCCGGCCTTGACGTACTCGGCGGCCAGCTGCTGCGTCATCTCGGGCTTGTCCTGGTAGGCCCAGGACATGAAGAAGATCGGTGCCGCGCCGTACTTGCGCGCCGTGGCGCTGTGCTTGGCGGCGTACTCGTAGAAGATGGGCTGCAGCTGCGGGTGCACGGGGCACTGGCTGCAGTCCATCATCATCACGCCGTCGAAGGGCTTGTCGAAGGTGTTGAAGCGCACCTCGTTGTCGCCGACGAAGGAGTAGCTGGCCATGCCGCCGCCTGGCTTGAGATGGGCCTCGACGTCGTGCCAGTTGATGCCCGAGCCGCTGATGGTGGCCGAGCTCGCCCGCATGCCCTTGGCGCCGCTGTCGATCAGCAGGCGGCCGACTTGGCCGTGCATCGAGTTGTTGTAGTAGAAAAAGCTGTTGCCGACCCACAGCAGCGACTTGATCTCGGTCGACACCACGGGTGCCGGCTTGGCGGCGGTGGGCGCTGTGGTGCTGCAGCCGGCCAGCACGGCGAGGCTCAGCGCCGCGACGGCGGCGACGAGGCGGCCGCAGAGGCGGGCGGTGGGGGTCTTGGGGGTGCGCGGGTTCATGTCGTCTCCTGTGGGTTGTCGTGGAAGCCGCCGGCATGCTAAGGCCTGCGTAAGGGGCCCGCGCAGGCCGCGCGGTCGCCGCACTGCCCGAGCCCGGCGTCTGGCATAGCATCCTGGCCATGAAAGACATGCTCAGCCTGTCGACCCACCTGCCGCAACGGCATCTCGCCTCTGGCGAAGTCTTGATTGCCGAGGGTGCGCCGGCAGCCGGGCTGTGGGTGCTCGTGTCGGGCGCGCTGCAGGTGCGCAAAGGCACGGTGGTCGTCAACACCATCAACCGGCCCGGGGCGGTGATCGGCGAGATCTCGCTGCTGCTCGACGCGCCCTATGGCGCCACCGTCGTCGCCACCGAGGCTTGCACGCTGCGACACGCGGCCGACGGCGACGGGCTGTTGGCCAGTGACCCCGCCATCACCCGCCTGCTGGCCATCGGCCTGGCCGAACGGCTGAACTTCGTCACCACCTATCTGGCCGACCTGAAGCACCAGTACGGCGACGCACCGGGGCTGGCCATGGTGGCCGACGTGCTCAGCGAACTGGCGCAGCGCCAGGGGCCGGTGGCCCGGCCGGGTTCGGCGCGCGACCCCGACCCCGACTACTAGAACACCGAGCGCGGCGGTGCCTGCGGGTCGTCCAGGCGCAGGGCTTCGCTGCCCATCATCGAAGACCAGCGCACGTCACCGGTACCCAGGTCGATGTCGATGCAGGCCGGCACCGGGCCTATCTGCCGTCCGGCGTTGAAGACCCAGGTGCTGCCGATGCGGTCGGCCCATGCGCCGGCCGGCTTGAAGGGCGGTTCGTGCACATGGCCCGTCAGCACGACATCGGGTTTGTGCTGCGCGATCCAGCCGCCGAGATCGGCGTCGCCATAGTCGCGTCGGCCGGTCCAGCACGTGGGTGAGCCGAGCGGCGGCCAGTGGTAGATCCAGACCCAGCGTGCCGGTCGGCGCGCGGCGTCCGCGGCCAGTTGTGACGCCACAGCCGCGCGACCGACAGGGCCGTCCCACCAGGGGCAAATGGTGATCAGCGTGTCGCCCAGCAGCAGCGCGTCGCCGTCAGTGGCCACGCCCGAAGCGCGCGCGCCACCCAGCCACAGCGCGGCCTGTTCACCTTGCGGGTCGGGGCCGGTGAGGTCGTGGTTGCCCGAGCCCACAGCCACCTGCGTCTGCGCGCGCATCAGCGCCAGGTAGCGCAGGATGACCACGGCCTGCGCGTCCAGCGGCACCGGCGAGCTGATATCGAGCAGGTCACCCGCCAGCACCACCAGGTCGACCGACGACGCGGCGCGCACCACCCAGTCAAGTTGAGGCAGCGTGTAGTGCAGGTCGGAAACGAGGAGGATGCGCAAACGGCCGCCGGAATCTGTGCTGGGGTGGGCGTCAGATCGACGAGCGATCGTGCGTGGGCGCCGTGCGTCGGCTCTTCTTCGCCAGCCGCTGTGCTTCCTGCACATCGCCGGCGGCTGTCCACTGCCGATGTTCCTCGGGGGTCTCCAGCGTGATGCGGCCCAGCGCGCCCGAGCGGAAGTCGTTCAATACCGCTTCGGCTGCCTTCTGCAGAAAGAGGCCGCCGCCCGCCTGCACGTAACCGCGCTGGTGCGCAATGCGCTCCAGCAGCACGTCCGCATGCATCGCCGCCACCGCTGCCGAGTCATCGAGCCTGTAGCGTGCGGTGACGGCCTCGGCGCAGGCACGCTGCAGACGTTCCAGCAGCGCCAGCGCGACCTCGTGTTCGTCGTAGGCGTTGCGGCCGATGGCGCCGCTGGCGGCGAGCGCGTAGCCGCTCTCGGGCACCGTGATGCGCGGCCACAGCATGCCGGGCGTGTCGTAGAGCGTCACGTCGCTGGCCAGCGCGATGACCTGCTCGGTCTTCGTGATGCCGGCCTCGTCTCCGGTCTTGGCGGCCTTGCGCTTGACCAGCGTGTTGATGAGCGTGCTCTTGCCGACGTTGGGGATGCCGCAGATCAGCACCCTCAGCGGCTTGACCATGCCGCCACGCAGCGGTGCCAGCGCACGGCAGGCCTGGATCAGACGCGCGGCGGGCGCGGCTTCGCTGGCGTCCAGGCCGATGGCTTGCGTGGCGGGCAGGGCGTTGTAGTACGCCAGCCAGAGCGCCGTGCGCGCAGGGTCGGCCAGGTCCTGTTTGTTCAGCAGCTTCAATGCGGGCTTGCCGGCTGTCAGGCTGGCCAGCAGCGGGTTGGCGCTGGCGCCGGGCAGGCGCGCGTCGAGCATCTCGATCACGACGTCGATGCCCGACTTCAGCCGCGCCTCCATCGCCTTGCGCGTGGTGTGCATGTGGCCGGGAAACCATTGGATCGCCATCGTGTTCAGTGTGCTCCGGAAAGGCTCGCGGCCAGCGTGTCCCGAGAGGCTTCGTCAGCCTGCCAAGGCCGATTGTGCCGGCGCGACGGCGCGTGCCCCGTTGGCGCTCTGACCGAGCGCAAGTCGATGACAATCCGCCGGGCTCAACCCACGGGGCGATGACATTGCCCACGACGCCGTCAGAACCGACAAAGAGCAAATTCGTGCAGTCAAATCAATCGCTAGGCCACTGGCGCCTGTCCGCCGCACCGATGATGGACCGCTGCCACCTTGCTATGACGTGCGACGGCTCGTGTGCAAATGGTGTGCAGATCATCGGAATGGCGAAGTCCGGCGTGGATGAGCTTCGATTGGGCCTCCAGTGCGTCCTCGGCGACCACGTGGCAGGCGCAGTGCTCGCTGGGCCGTCCGCCACTTTCGCGGAGGTGGGACTTCAGGCGGCCACAGGCGGCCTCAAAGACCTTATCAATCAGGAACGGGTGATGGGGCAGGGCATGCGCTCTGCGTTCTGACCGCCTGGTCTGGTCATGACCACCACTACCTCCGCCGGCCTCGCCACCGCCCCGCGACGGCCCTTCGCTGCCCGCCGCTGGGCCTGGGCCGCTGCTGTCGTCCTGGCCACCTTGCTGTTTGCGCTGCCGCTGGTGCTAATGCTGGCAGCGCCGCTGCGCACGCCGGGCCTGCCGCCGCCCGTGGGCTTCGAACTGCTGCCCGCACAGCCCAGCCTGCAGTCGTTTCGCGACGCCTTCAGCCTGGTACCTCTGGGCCGATCGCTGCTGAATTCGGCACTGGTGTGCGTCATCGCCGTGCCACTGACGCTGCTCACCGCGTCCTGGGGCGGCCTGGCCCTTGTGCTGCTGCAGGGCCGCGCGCGCACGCTGTTGGCGGGGCTGCTGCTCATCCTGGCGATGGTGCCGCTGACCGCGATCTGGATCCCGCGATTTGCGCTGTTCAATGCGCTGGGGCTGGTCGGCACCTATGTGCCGCTGATCGCGCCGGCGTTGATGGGCGCCAATCCGCTGTTCGTGCTGCTGTACTTCGTGGCGATGCGGCGCATTCCGGTGGAGATGATCGAAGCGGCGCGACTCGAAGGCGCCGGCCTGCTGCGCATCTGGTGGCGCGTGGTGATGCCGCTGGTCAAGCCCACCACGGCCGCCATCGCACTGCTGGCCGTGGTCACCTTCTGGGGCAACTTCATCGACCCGCTTCTCTACCTGCGCACCGAGAACCACCTCACCGCACCACCCATGCTGCACGCGCTGGAACTGCTGGGCCCCACCAACTGGCCGGTCTTCCTGGCCGGCGCACTGGTGGTCACCCTGCCGGTGCTGGTGGCTTTCATGGTGGCGCAACGCTTCTTGTCGAGTCTTGAAAGGGGATCGGGATGGTTGGGACGATGACTGGGCGCACCCGTGCGCTGACCGCGGCAGCCCTGGTGCTGTGCGCTGGCGCGGCCCAGGCCGCCGAGCCGCTGCGGCTGCAGGCCTTCGGCGACCCTGCCGAGTTGAATGCGTACAAGGAACTGATCGCCGCCTTCAAGGCGGCCACGCCGGGGGTCGACGTCGAGTTCATTCCCGTAGGCAAGCAGCGCGACCACATGGCCAAGCTGGCCACGGGTTTCTCGGGCGGCAAGCCGCCGGATCTGTTTCTCATCAACTTCCGGCGCTTCGGCCAGTTTGCCGCCAAAGGCGTGCTGGAACCGTTGGGCCCGGCGCTCACCGCGCGCGGCAAGTTCCGCGAAAGTGACTTCTACGAACAGGCCACCGAGGCCTTCCGCTTCGGTGGCCAGCTGATGTGCACGCCGCAGAACGTGTCCAGCCTGGTGACCTACTACAACGTGGCGCTGTTCAAGCAGGCCGGCCTGCCGCTGCCCACGGCCAACTGGGACTGGCCCGCCTTCCTGCGTGCGGCCAAGGCGCTGACGCGCGACACCAATGGCGACGGCAAGACCGACGTCTACGGCCTGGGCTTCGAGCCCACGCTGATACGCCTGGTGCCCTTCGTCTGGCAGGCCGGCGGCGAGCTGGTCGATGACCTGGCTGCGCCCAAGCGCTTCACGCTGGACACGCCGGCCGCGCTGGAGGCGCTGGCCTTCGTACGCTCGTGGAGCACGTCCAAGGTGGTGCCGCCGCTGGTCGAGAACAAGAGCGAAGACCACGAGTCACGCTTCGCCCGCGGCGGCCTGGGCATGGTGCTGCACAGCCGCCGCTACACCGCCACGCTGCGCGGCGTGCCCAACCTCGACTGGGACGTGGCCCCGCTGCCGCGCCACAAGACGGCCGCCACCGTGCTGCACGCCGACGCCTACTGCATGGCCAAGGCCTCGGCCAACAAGGAGGCCGCGTTCCGCTTCGTCGAGTTCGCCCTGGGCGACGTCGGCGCCGGCATCGTGGCGCGTTCGGGCCGCACCGTGCCGGCCCGAAAGAGCGTGGCGAACGGCCCCGACTTCCTGGACGCCAGGCAGCGCCCGCGCTCGGCCCAGGTGTTCCTGGACTCCATCGCGCAGATCCGCCGCACGCCCAACATCGCGCAGTGGAACGAGATCGAGACGCGCGCCGAACCGCTGGTGGAGGACTGGTACTTCCACCCCGGCACGCCCAGGTCACCCCTGCAGCAGGACGTGACGATGGCCACCGGCAACCTGATGGGGCGCTCCGCCCGGCCATGAACGCGATTCCGGGTCTGGAACTCAGGGGACTGAGCAAGCACTACGGTGGCAAGCCCGTCGTCGATGCGCTGAGCCTCACGGCGGCCGAAGGTGAGCTGCTGATCCTGGTCGGCCCCTCAGGCAGCGGCAAGTCGACGGCACTGCGCATGATCGCCGGCCTGACCGAAAGCGACAGCGGCGACGTGCTGGTGGCTGGCCGCAGCGTCGGCAAGCTGCCGCCGTCGGAACGAGACATCGCGATGGTGTTCCAGAGCTACGCGCTCTTCCCACACATGACTGTTGCGGAGAACCTGTCCTTCGGCATGCAGGCACGCAAGGTCGCGCCCGCGCACCTCGCGCAGCGCGTGCGCGAGGTGGCCGCCGTGCTGGGGCTGGCCGCCATGCTGGACCGCTACCCGCGCCAGCTCTCGGGCGGCGAGCGACAGCGCGTGGCGCTGGGCCGCGCCATGCTGCGCGAGCCCAAGCTTTTCCTGCTGGACGAGCCGCTGTCGAACCTGGACGCCCAACTGCGTGTGCAGACGCGGGCCGAGATCCTGCGCCTGCACCAGCGCCTGCAGACCACCATGGTCTACGTCACGCACGACCAGATCGAGGCGCTGAGCCTGGGCGACCGCGTGGGCGTGCTGAGCGAAGGACGGCTCGAGGACATCGGCACACCGGAGACCATCTACCGCCGGCCGCGCACGCTGTTCGTGGCGCGCTTCGTCGGCAGCCCGCCCATGAACACCCTGCACGTGCAGGCCGCGCCGCCCGGCCACGTGCAATGGCTCGACACGCGCCTGCCGGTGTCGGCCGAACTGGCGGCGCAGCTGGGTGCGGCGGGCCGGCCGCTGGTGCTGGGCGTGCGGCCCGAGCACGTCTGCGTGCAGGGCTCGCGCTGGGCGCAGGGCCAGTGCGCTGGCGACCTGATCGAGGCCTCGGTCGAGGTGGCGGAGTACGCAGGCGACCAGGTCTTTGTTGAACTGCAGGTGAACAGCGCTGGCGCGGCCGGTGCCACCCAGACCTTGACCGCGCGCGTCGAGCCCGAGTTGGGCGCGCGCCGCGGCCAGGTGCTGCGGCTGTGGTTCGCACCCGACGCGGTGCACCTCTTCGATGCGCAGACCGGGCTGTCTCTGCTGCACGCGCCGGCCTGGGGCGGCGCAGCAGCGTCCACCGCGCCCGGCGTCCGAGGGGCCACCTGATGCTGTCTTTCAGCCAGCGCGGCGCCTGGTGGCTGGCCAGCCCGCTCATCGCGGCCTCGGTGCTGATGGTGCTGGGCCCGGCGCTGGTCACGTTGCTCGTGGCCTTCACCGAGTACGACGCCCTGAGTGCGCCGGTGTTCACGGGCCTGGAGAACTTCCACACGCTGCGGGCCGACCCCCTGTTCTGGACCGCCCTGTCCAACAGCACGCTGATCGCCGCCATCGGCGGCCCGCTGCGCCTGGTGCTGGCGCTGGCGCTGGCGCTGCTGCTGGTGCACGACCGGCGCGGCGTGCGCACCGCGCGCGCGGTGACCTACATGCCGTCGGTGGTGCCCGACGTGGCCTATGCGCTGCTGTGGTTGTGGATCCTGAACCCCGTGTTCGGGCCGCTCGGCCTGGGCTTGCGCGCGCTGGGCCTGCCGTCGGACGAGTGGCTGCTCAGCCCCACCGGCGCACGCCTGTCCATCGTGCTGCTGGGCCTGTTCCAGATCGGCGAGGTCTACGTGGTGCTGCTTGCCGCCAGGCGCGAACTGCCTGCCGAGCTCTACGAACTGTGCGAGATGGAAGGCGTCTCGCCCTGGTGGGTGTTCCGCAAGGTGACCTTGCCCATGCTGCTGCCCACGCTCGTGTTCCTGGCTGCGCGCGACGTGGCCTGGAGCCTGCAGTTCAGCTTCGTGCCGGCGCTGGTGATCACCAAGGGCGGGCCCAACTTCGCCACGCTGTTCCTGCCGCTGTACGTTTACCAGAACGGCTTCGAGTATCTGCGCTTCGGCTACGCGGCCGCCATCTCGGTGGCGATGTTCGTGCTGACCGGGGCGATGGTGTGGGTGCAGTGGCTGGTGCTGCGGCGCTGGCAGCGGCAGAACACCTGAGGGTGCCGTCGAGCGACGCGCGGCGTCAGGGCCGTGCCAACTCGAGCTTCACCACTGACCCGGACTTGTCGGTCAGTTGACCCGTCATGCGTTCGGGGCCGGTCAGCGTGGCGGTCAGTACGACCCTCTCGCCATGGTCGTAGGTGAGCTCCAGGGTCAAGGTGGGGGCGCGGAACTGTCCCGCTGCCCGCAGCGTGCCGGTTGAAAGCGTGCCGCGGGTGTAGGTGCCGCTGCCGGTGACGGCGCCCGCCTCGCTGGCCAGGCTCAGGCTCAGCGTGCTGCCCATGCCGTCAGAGTAGGCATGCCATGCACCGTCGATGGTGGCCGGCTCATTGGGCATGGCCACGACCCCGGTGCCGCCGCACGCCCAGCACCCTGAAGCGATGATCACGCCGGCCCAAAGCAGCCTCGCGCGCCTCACGCCAAAAGGCGCGACCCCGACCCGGGGTCCTGGCCGCACGTGTGCGCTCATGTGCATTAGTCGCCTGGGGCGCCCGGGCCTCGAACCCAGGGCGTCTCAGCGCTCGATCGCCGGCGTCGCCGCACGGCGCCGGCTGGCACCTGCGGCCGTCAGGGCGAGTGCGACAAGCGCCAGCGTGGCGGGCTCGGGTACGCTGCCACCACCGCCAGGAGCGCGGTCAATGGTGATCGACGCCCTGCCTGCGAACCGGTTGTCGAAGAAGATGTCGTCAAGGCTTGAGTTACCCAACAGCGCGTCGCCAAACGACAGGTTGGCGACCCCGACAGCCATGGCCTTGAACGAGATCGTTGCCAGAATGCCATCCCCATCCACGCCCAACAGCCCGGACAGGCTGGAAAACATCGTGGTGATGGAGCCCAGCGTGTTGTCGATCGTGCCGGCGCCGAAGGTCGTCCCGCGCCAAGGAAGTTTCCCTCGGTCACGCCAGTGGCGTTCAACAGCTCGGCCGGTGCAAAGAACGTATCCAGCTGCCAGCTATAGAGGTCGGTGACGCTTTCGATCCTGATGTCAACGGTCACCGTCTGTCCCACCGTGACGTTGTTCGACGAGGGATGAAGCTCAGCACGGGCGACGCATGCGCGCCCACGAGGCCGCCGAGCAGCAGCGCCGAGGCTGCGATGAATTTTCGGATCATTTGCTTTACTCCAGTTCGAATGGTCAGGGGCAGGACGTGCCGGCGGGCAATTGGCGCGTGATCATGCTCAGGTCGCGAATATTGATCACGTTGTCGCTGTTCAGGTCTGCCTGCACGTTGAAGCCGACGTCGCCGATCTTCTTGCCCATCGCCGCCTTGACGATGCTCACGTCGCTGCAGTTGACGGCGGCGTCGTTGTTGATGTCGAAGTTCGACAGCATGAAGGCACCCCGGCCGTGGGTGAAGGCCACCAGCTTGCCGCCGCGCGCGACCAGGTCGAAGACCGGCACGTTGGGCATGCCCACCCCTGGGCCCCAATGCGCCCAGGTGGCACCGGCGTCGGGTGACACCCAGACACCGAAGTCGCTGCCGGCGTACATCCGGTTGGACGTGACCGGGTCGAAGACGACGGCGTTGATGGAAACGTCGACCGGCACGCTGCGGTTGGTCCAGGCCGGGACGGCGGCGGTGAAGTTGGCGGTGCAGTACAGGTTGGCCGGCGCCCCCCCTGTGAAGCCCGTGATGCCGACACACACCCCGTTGTTGTTGTTCGGGTCGAAGGCGATCGATGAAATGGGCCGGTTGGGCACCTGGTTGCCCACGTCTCTTTCGACGAAATCGGCCGGAAACAACCCGCCCGTGGTGCTGATGCGAATCTCGCCGTTTTCGTGTGCGGCACCAATGGTGTTGCAGTTGTTGCCGAAGGCGATGGCACTGCCTGGGGTGGCCGGCGTAAAGATGAAGCCGCCGTTGCTCCAGAGCGAGCCGGCTGGTCCGCCAAAGAAGTCAGTCGTGCGGTTCACCCGGCTGCCGTTAAGCACGACCGTGCCGGGCGACGACGGGCATTCGCGCATCTTGCCGATGAAAGGTGGCACGCCGCCGTAATTGCCTTTCACCCCAACGAAGGTTGTGCCGCCGTTGGTGGACCGGGCCACGCCCTGGTTCTGCGATGACACCCCGATGTTGTTGTTGGTGCTGGCAATGTTGCCGGCACCGTCGCCACCAAAGACCAGCGGCCAGGCATTGCTTCCGGTGCGCTTGTGGCTGCCATTGTCCTGCGAGCCACCCAGCATCACCGTGGTGTCGGGCGAGACCGATCCCTCGTAGTACTGTGCCGTGGCCAGCGTGTTGTTGTGCACCGCCCAGGGGCCAGTACCGTCGGTGGTGGTGCTCCACACGCCACCGTCGTTGCCGATGATCAGGCGCGAACCGGCCCAGGCCGAGGCGTGCTGGTCGACGTGGATGCCGTTGTTGCGGTCTGCCGGCAACGCCGTCTGGCTGACCTCGGTCCAGACGTTGGACAACCTCTCGTAGCGCCAAACCGGAATGCCGCCGAAGAACAGCATGTTCTCGTCGGTGGGCTTCACGGTCAGCGTCATGTTGTACCAGCACTGCTGGGACGCCTGGTTGAACGCCTTGTCGAACGCACAGGGGCCCAGCGTGCCGGTGCCGTTGTCCGTGAGGGCCAGGCTGATCTGCGTCCAGGTGGGCACGGGATCCCAGACATTGGCCGTGGTCCACAGGCCGAACATGCCGGCGGTCGCCGAATTGCTGACAGCCACATAGGCACGGTTCGGGTTCGACGGCGCCAGCACGACTTCGGTGCGGTCGGTGGACCCCGACAGGCTGGTCCACGGACCAGGCACGGTGGCCCAGGTCTGTCCGCCGTCCGCCGAGCGCTGCAACGCGGTGGTGACGTCGGTGCCGAAGCCCAGGCCGGCCAACTGCTGCGCGAAGTTGGCTGGGTGGGGGGCAATGGAGATGCCGTCGGAGGTGAGTGTTCTCACCCAGTTGACACCGCCGTCTGTCGACCGCCACAGCCCACGCGCGCCAAAGCCGGGGGGCCGCGTGGTCGGCCGGCCGAAGATGCCCAGCGAGGTTGCAGCAACCAGGATGTTCGGGTTCGACGGGTCGACCCGGAGCTCCGCGAAGGCTGTGCCCTTGATGAACGTGCCCACCGCCAGCTGCTTCCAGTTCACACCGCCGTCGGTCGACTTGAGCACACCCTCGCCGCCGAACGACACCGCCGAGAACGTGGCCTCGCCGGTGCCCACGTAGATGATGTTCGGGTTGCTCGGCGCATACGCGACGGCGCCGACTGCCATCGTGGGTGCAGCGTCCGTCAGGGCGACGAAGTTGACGCCACCATCCTTGGTTTCCCATACGCCGCCGCTGGCCGTGCCGACCAGCCACCGGTTGTTGTTGGTCGGGTGCACGGCCAGTGCCGAGACCCGGCCGCTCATGGGCCGGGTGGTCAGCGCATTGCCGATCTGCCCGCCAGTGATGGGCTGCGGCCCGATCTGCGTCCAGCGCGAATTCAGCACGTAGGGGAACGGTGTTGCCGCCGCCGTTGCCGCGGCAATCTGCGGCAGCACCCGGACGCCCGGCGCTTCGGGAAACGAACCGTCCGGGTTTGCACGCAGACGGTAGTTGTAGAGAAAGCGCTGGATCGGCTTGCTGTTGATCTGCCGTTCGGTCAGACCCAGGTCCTTGAGGATGTCCGGCACGGGAAGTGGCGCATCTTGCTGCGCCATGGCCACCGAAGCACCTAGCAAGAAGACAAGTGACGCTGAGACTTTGTAACGACGGCTCATGTGTTTTCCTCGCTGGGTGCGTTGTGAAGACCAATTGGCAATTGACGACAGGTGCGGGGGCCCCAGTGCCCAAGTGCGCCGCGCCAGTTGTTGGCCGGCTCCTAATGCACGTTTCGAGCCAAGTGATGTGAGGGGTGGTGAAAATCTGAAACACATCAACAGGTTGCGAAAGTTCCCCCGAACCGCACCACACCTGCATGCGGCGCCGGTGTAAAGCGCGCCGACAGCCGTTCAATCCGGTCGGTGCGCGGGATTGTTCCGAAACTGCGGGGAAACCCGAAACTCGTGAAAGAGGGTCAAGGCACTTGAGCAGTGCCTGCCGCATTCGCCGGCGCCATGTCGGACGGGTTGTTCAGCAGCACGTTCGGAGCGACGTCTGGCTCAGTGCCGTCGTTTGCCATGGGCTGAGGCGCGGCCAGGCGCTGGACGGGGCGCGCGAGGGGCGACAAAGACCTGCCCGCTTGATGCGCTGGTGGGCTGGCAGCACCCGCGGTAGGCGGTTCCGCGAGCGCCAAGGTGAAAGCCGCAGGACCGCCTCGCGGGCCGACGGATGCACCGCGGTGGTGGATCTCCAGGAGCACGGCGTCCGACTCCACGGCCTCACCCAGCCGGTAGGCACGCGCTGGCTGGTCGTCGACCTGAATCAGCGCCACCGCGTGGCCGTCCATCGTCATGTTCGTCGAGATGACGCCTATGAGTCGCAAGCGCGAATCCCTTGCCGGCGCCGGAGTGACTTCAACCGTCTGCGGCGCTGGGTCGGCACCCAGCAGGCGCGTCAAGTCTCCTTTCAGACTCGCGGCCGACGACGGGCTGGCTGCCACGGGCGGCAACTCTCGCGGGCCCTCGAACAGCTTCAGGCCCCAGAACCCCGTGCTGCCGGCGACGGTGATCCAGATCGCAAAAGAAGCCCACCGTGAAGCCATGTCGGGATTGTGCTGGAACGCTGTTCAGCTCAGGCCGGGGAGGTGTCTATCGATCAAGCTCTCACTTGCCGCGCGGCAAGTGCGGGGCTGGCCACCGGCCCGCCTGGGCACCCATGCGCTGTGCCGCAAGCCCACCTCGAGCAAGCGGCACCCGGCGCATCCAGTGTTCCCGTGCCTGCTGCAAAGCCTGGCCGTCGGGCGTGCCAACCAGGTCTGGGCGCTGGACATCACCAGCTTGCCGATGGCACGCGGCTGGGTTTACCTGGAGGCGGTGGCTGGCATGGGCCAGCCGCCAGGTGCCGGCGCACAGCATGTCGGACATGATCTACTTCGCAGCAGTGCCTGCGCCGCAGGAGGCTGCCTGATAGATTGAAGTCCATTTGAATCAAGAACTGAACAGGTGGCGTTTATCCGTCGCACCGATGATGGACTGGACAGACCGCCACTGCCGCTTCTTCCACCGCCTGCTCACGCGCCACACACGGCTTTACACCGAGATGGTGACCACCGGCGCGCTGCTGCATGGCGACGTGCCGCGCCACCTCGACTTCAACGACGAAGAGCACCCGGTCGCGCTGCAATTGGGCGGCAGCGAACCCGACGATCTGGCGCGCTGCGCGAAGCTGGCCGAGCAGTGGGGCTACGACGAAGTCAACCTGAACTGCGGTTGCCCGAGCGAGCGTGTGCAGCGTGGCGCCTTCGGCGCGTGCCTGATGGCCGAACCCGAACTGGTGGCCGACGGCGTGAAGGCCATGCGCGACGCTTGCAGCCTGCCGGTGACGGTGAAACACCGCATCGGCATCGACCGCGGCGAAGACTACGGTTTCTTGCGCGACTTCGTCGGCACCCTGCACCAACGCGGCGGCTGCGAGGTCTTCATCGTGCACGCACGCAATGCCTGGCTGCAGGGGCTGAGTCCGAAGGAAAACCGCGAAGTGCCACCGCTGCGTCACGAGCAGGTCTACCGCCTGAAGGCCGACTTCCCGGCGCTCACCATCGTGATCAACGGCGGCATCACCACCGACGCGCAGATCGGAGAGCACCTGCAGCACGTCGACGGTGTGATGGTCGGCCGGCATGCGTACCACGAGCCCTGGGCACTGGCGGCCTGGGATCAACGCTTCTTCGGCGACGACAGTGTCGCGCTGCACGACCGCGCCGCGGCCGAGGCCGCGATGGTGAGCTACATGGACGGCCTGGTGGCGCAGGGCCTGCCGTGGGCGTACGCCGCTCGCCACATGCTGGGCCTGCACAACGGCCTGCCGGGTGCGCGCCGCTGGCGCCAGGTGTGGTCGGACCACAAGCTCAAGGCCATGGCGCCGGCCGAAGTTTCGGCGCTGGCGAGGCAGGGCTTGCGGGCTCGGCCTTCAGCAGACACCATCGCCGCCTTCGCCTGAACCCGCGCGCCGAGGAGATCCACCCTGGCCAAGTCGACACCCAAGACCGTGCCCACCGACGTGCCGGTGGCGCAGTTCATGGCCACGGTGGCGGACCCCGCACGCCGCGCCGACTGCGAGACGCTGGTGCGTCTGATGGAAGCCGCCACCGGCGAGCGCGGGCAGATGTGGGGCGGCGCCATTGTCGGCTTCGGCAGCTACCACTATGTCTACGCCAGCGGTAACAGCGGCGACTGGCCGGTGGTGGCCTTCTCGCCGCGCAAGACCGACCTCAGCGTCTACATCATGCCGGGCTTCGAGAGCCACGCCAGCCTGCTGCAGCGCCTGGGCAAGCACAAGACCGGCAAGAGCTGCCTCACCCTGAAGCGCCTGGCCGACGTCGACCTCGACGTACTGCGCCAGCTCATCGAAGCGTCGGTGGCCGCGATGGCGCCGCAACGTGTGTTCCCGTCGAAGAAGGAAGTCAAGCCGTGACGACGCCCCTGTTGGCCATCATCGGGGGCAGCGGCCTCTACGACCTGCCCGGCCTGACCGACACCCGCTGGGAGACCGTCGACACGCCCTGGGGCGCACCTTCGGACCAGATCTTCCGCGGCCGCCTGCACGGCGCCGAGCTGGCCTTCCTGCCGCGGCACGGCCGCGGCCACCGCATCCCGCCTTCGGAGGTGAACTACCGCGCCAACATCGCCGCACTCAAGAGCCTGGGCGCCACCGACGTGCTGTCGCTCTCCGCCGTGGGCGGGCTGCGCGCCGACCTGCCGCCGGGCAGCTTCGTCATCGTCGACCAGTTCATCGACCGCACCGTGGCGCGCCCGGCCACCTTCTTCGGCACCGGCCTGGTGGCCCATGTCTCGATGGCGCACCCGGTCTGTTCACGCCTGGGCACGCATGTCGCGGCAGCGCTGCAAGGGCAGGGCGTGCCGCACGTGCGCGGCGGCACCTATCTGTGCATCGAGGGGCCGCAGTTCAGCACGCTGGCCGAGTCGCAGCTCTACCGCAGCTGGAACTGCAGCGTCATCGGCATGACCAACATGCCCGAGGCCAAGCTGGCCCGCGAGGCCGAGCTTTGCTACGCCAGCGTGGGCATGGTCACCGACTTCGACTGCTGGCACCCGGCGCACGATGCGGTGACGGTGGACGCGGTAATCAAGGTGCTGCTGAGCAACGCCCAGATCGCTCGCACGCTGGTGGCCGGGCTGGCCGCCTCGGTGACGGGCGACCCACAGGCCGCGCACTGCGGCTGCCGCCATGCGCTGGACCACGCGCTGATCACGGCGCCGGAGGCGCGCGACCCGGCGATGATGGAAAAGTTGCGGGTCATCGCCGGACGCGTGCTGCCACCGGCAGCGCGGGCCTGAGGCGCGGCCGATGAAGGTGAACGGCGTTTCCCTGCGTCCGCTGCGCCCGCTGCCCGATGGGCGGGGCATCGAGGTCATCGACCAACGGCGGCTGCCGTTCGAACTGCAGATGCGGCCGCTGCGTTCGGCACGCGACGTCTTCGTCGCCATCCGCGAGATGTGGGTGCGCGGTGCGCCGTTGATCGGCGCCGTGGCGGCCTACGGCCTGGCGATGCAGGCGCGAAAGGATGCCTCGGACGTGGCGCTGCGCAACACGGCCGGCTTCCTGAAGGGCTCGCGGCCGACGGCGGTGAACCTGGCCTGGGCCGTCGACCGCTTGCTGGCACACGTGCTTGTCTTGCCCGAAAGCGCGCGCGCCGATGCGGCCTGGGCCGGCGCCGAAGCCATCGCCGAGGAGGACGTGCGTGTCAACGAAGCCATCGGCCGGCACGGCCTGCTGCTGCTGCAGGCCATTGCAGCGCGCAAGCCGGGGCCCGTGAACCTGCTGACGCACTGCAACGCCGGCTGGTTGGCCACGGTGGACTGGGGCACCGCCACCTCACCGATCTACCAGGCGCATGCCGCGGGCATCGCCGTGCACGTGTGGGTCGACGAAACGCGCCCGCGCAACCAGGGCGCCAGCCTCACGGCCTGGGAACTCGGCCAGGCCGGCGTGCCGCATACCGTCATCGCCGACAACGCCGGTGGCCACCTCATGCAGCACGGCCGGGTCGACCTGTGCATCGTTGGCTGCGACCGCGTGGCCGCCAACGGCGACGCCTGCAACAAGATCGGCACCTACCTGAAGGCGCTGGCGGCACACGACAACGGCGTGCCCTTCCTCGTGGCGATGCCGACCTCGACGCTCGACCTGGCGCTGGCCGACGGTGTGCACGGCATCCCCATCGAGGAACGCAGCGGCCGCGAACTGACGCATGTCAGCGGCCGCACGTCGGCGGGCGAGGTGGTGGAGGTGCAGCTCACGCCCGACGGCTCGACGGCCGCCAACCCGGCCTTCGACGTGACGCCGGCGCGGCTGATCACGGGGCTGATCACCGAACACGGCGTCGTGGCAGCCGAAGCCGCTGCGCTGCACCAACTGATGGAAGGGCGACGATGAACGGTGCGACGACCGGCGGCGCGATGAGCGAAGCGCAGGCCGGCGATGCGGTCGTGGCGGCCGTGCGCCGGCTCGACGCGCTGGGCATGAACCGCGGCAGCACCGGCAACGCCAGCCACCGCTGGGCACGGGATGGCAGCGACGGCATGCTGATCACGCCCACCGGCATGGGTGCCGACGAGCTGCAGCCGGCCGACCTGGTGTGGGTGGGCGTGGACGGCCGCGCGCAGGGCGCCTGGCAGCCGTCGTCGGAGTGGCACTTCCATCTGGCCGTCTACCGCGCGCGCCCGGACCTGCACGCCGTGCTGCACACCCACTCCACACACGCGGCGGCGCTGGCCTGCCTGCGCTACGAGCTGCCCGCCTTCCACTACATGGTGGCGGTGGCCGGCGGCGACAGCGTGCCCTGCGTGCCCTACCACCTGTTCGGCACCGAAGCGCTCTCGCAGGCCGTGGCCGGCGCGATGCAGCACCGCGACGCCTGCCTGATGGCCAACCACGGCCTGGTGGCCGCGGGGGCCACGATGGCCAAGGCGATGAAGGTGGTGCAGGAGATCGAATCGCTGTGCGAGGTCTACCTCAAGGCGCTGGCCGTGGGTGAGCCGGCGCTGCTGTCGCGTGAGCAGATGGTGGAGGTCATCGCGCGCTTCCGCGACTACGGCAAGACCGCCGCGAGGGGAAACTGATGGCGCTTTGGGACGCAGCGCGTCACGAGGCGCTGGGCGTCTACTGGGGCCGCTCGGCGATGCTGCGCAGCAGCTTCAGCGCGTAGCGCGGGCGCAGGTTCAACTGCTGCAGCGTCAACGCGCGGCCGGCGAAGGGCCGGAAGAGTTCGCTGGCCAGGTCATCGGCGCTCAGATCCTTGAAACCCATGGCCCAGTCGCTGAACTCGCGACGCGCGATCGGCCCGCTCTCCAGAACCCGCAACTGCGAATGGCGTGTGTCCGCGATGATGCGCTGCATGGTGGCCTCCACCGCCTTTGCATCGCCTTCCAGCACCTGCATGAAGAGGCCGTGACCGTGCAGCAGGAAGCCAGTGATGCCGGCCGCGTCGTTGTGGCGCACCGACGCCGCCAGGATGTCGCGAAGCGCTTGCGCGTCGAGGCCGGTGCGTGCGTGGCTGACGTACACCGTGTGCACCAATTCCATGGCAGCCCTCTGTCGCGGCGGGTACGGACGCGGGAGTCACTCCTCTCCCGTGCGCAAAATTCTAGCCCTCGTCCGGGTGCCGCGAAGGCTCAGCCACCCGCCGCACGCTCCGGCCAGGTGGCCAAGAGCAGCCCCGCCACCGCCAGCACGAAGGCGGCCACGTGCGCGCCGCCGAAACTTTCGCCCAGGACCACGATGCCCACCACCGCCGCACTCACCGGCAGCAGCACCGTGAAGACGCCGGCGCGTGACGAGGGCACATGGCGCAGGCCCTGCATCCACAGCCACACCGTCACCATGCTGGCAGCGATGGCGTAGAAGCCCAGCAGCGCCCAGAGCCCGGGGCTGATGCCGCTGAAGTCGAAGGACCAGGCCTGCCACAGCCCGAAGGGCGTCACCAGCGCCAGGCCCCACAGGTTGATGAGCGCGCTGATGCGGCGCGGCGAGACGTTGCCGGTGAGTCGCTTGCCGATGACCACGTAGCTGGCCTCGCACACCACCGCGGCCAGCAGCAACGCGTAGCCCAGCGGCGAGGCGCTTGCGCCTGCCGACGCGTCATCCCGCGCCAGCGCCAGCAGGGCGATGCCCGCCGCCGCGCAGGCAATCGCTGCCACCACGCGCGGCCGGATGCGTTCACCGAGGAACAGGCGCGACAGCACCGCGACGGCGGCGGGGATCGCCGCCATCGTCACGCCGGCGGCCAGCGCCGACGTGAGCATCACGCCGTAGAGCATGCAGATGCTGAAGAGGAAGTTGCCCAGGAAGCTCTCCCAGAACAGCAGCCGGCGATCGTGCGGCGACAGCGGCGCGTCGCCCGGCCGTCGCTGCACCCAATGCGCCATCGCCACTGCCGCAATGCCGAAGCGCAGCCAGGCCAGCAGCAGCACCGGGAAGGCGGCCACCAACAGCTTGCTCAGGCCGACATAACTGCCTACCAGCGCCATGCTGGCGGCCAGGCTCAGGTAGGCCCAGGTGGGTGGCTGCGGCATCTAGAAGGCTGCGGCGTAACGCTCGAGTTCCCAGGGGCTGACGTGGCGTGCGAATTCGATCCACTCGACGCGCTTCAGGCGAAGGAACTCCTGCGTCAGCGTCTCGCCCAGGGCGTCGCACACCACCTCGTCGCCTTCCAGCGCGTCCAGCGCTTCGGCCAGCGACTGCGGCAGCAGGCCCAGGCCGTGGGCGCGCACCTGGGCCGGCGTCCAGGTGAAGAGGTCGGCGGTGATGGCGGGGCCAGGGTCGAGGCCGCGGGTGATGCCGTCCAGGCCCGCGGCGACGAGCGCGGCCGTGGCCAGGTAGGGGTTGGCGCTGGCGTCGGGCACGCGCCATTCGAAGCGGCCGGGCAGGGTGCGCACGGCGGCCGTGCGGTTGTTCGGGCCATGCGCGATGGTGGCCGGCGCCCAGGTGGTGCCGCTGAGCGATTCACCCACCGTCAGCCGCTTGTAGCTGTTGACGGTGGGCGCGGCCAGCGCGCACAGCGCCGGCGCGTGCGCCAGTACGCCGGCGACGAACTGGCGGCCGAGCAGCGACAGGTCGCTGCCGTCGTCGTCGGCCGCGAACAGGCTGCGTTCACCCTGCCACAGCGAGACATGGAAGTGCAGCCCGCTGCCCGGCTGGTTGGCGAAGGGCTTGGGCATCATGGAGAACACCATGTCGCGCGCTTCGGCCAGCGCATGTGCGGCCAGCTTGAAGAGCATCAGGCGATCGCAGCTCAGCAACGCCTCGCCGTAGGCGAAGTTCAGCTCGTACTGGCCGTGGGCGTCTTCGTGGTCGATCTGCAGCACGTCCAGACCGCAGCCCACAAGGGTGTCATGCAACGCGTGCAGGAAGTCCATCTGCCGCGGCAGCGACTTCAGGTCGTAGGACGGTTTGTCGAGGCGATCGTGGTCGTCGGCGGGCCGCCAGTGTCCTCCTTCACCCCGCCGCAAGAGAAAGAACTCGGGCTCGATGCCGGTGCGCAACTGCCAGCCACGTCCGGCCAGCCGCGCCAGTGCGCGTCTGAGCACCTGGCGCGGGCAGGCTTCGAAAGGCTGGCCGTCGACGAAACCGTCGCCGACGATGCGCGCCACGCCGGGCATCCACGGCAACGGCTGCACGGTGGCGGTGTCGCCGCGCGCGTAGTACTCGGCGCGCGGCCCGGTGCGCGGTAGCCCGGTGCCCCAGATCGACGGCCCTGCGAAGCCTGCGCCCAGCGTCAGCACGCCGTCCAGGTGGGTCAGCGGCACGAGCTTGCCCTTGGCCACGCCGTGCATGTCGGTGAACTGCACCAGCAGCGTGTGCACGCCCTGGGCGTGCAGGTTCTCGCGCAAGACGTTCATGCCGACTCGATGCGCAGCCAGGTCGTCTTCAGCTCGGTGTACTTGTCGAAGGCGTGCAGGCTCTTGTCGCGGCCGTTGCCGCTTTGCTTGACACCGCCGAAAGGCACGGTGATGTCGTCTTCGTCGTACTGGTTCACGTGCACCGTGCCGGCGCGCAGCGCGCGCGCCACGCGGTGGGCGCGGTTGAGGCTGTCCGTCCAGACGCTGGCCTGCAGGCCGTAGGCACTGGTGTTGGCCAGCAGCACGGCTTCAGCTTCGTCGCGGAAGCGGATCACCGAGAGCACAGGGCCGAAGATCTCCTCGCGCGCGATCGTCATGTCGTTGCCGACGCAGTCGAAGACGGTCGGCTCGACGTAGCAGCCCCCGGTTTCGGCCAGGGCCTGCCGGCCGCCGGTGACGCAGCGCGCACCTTCATCCATGCCGGCCTGGATGTAGCCCAGCACCGTGGCCATCTGCGCCGTGTCGACGAGTGCGCCCATCTCCGTGGCGGCGTCCAGCGGGTCGGCGGGCGCGTACTGCGGCGCCTGCGCCGCGACGGCAGCGACGAAGTCGTCGGCGATGCTCTCGTGCACCAGCACCCGCGAGGGCGCGTTGCAGCTCTCGCCCTGGTTGAAGAACATGCTGCCGGCGGCAGTGGCCGCGGCTCGGGGCAGGTCGGCGAAGTCGGGGAAGACGACGAAGGCGCTCTTGCCGCCGAGTTCGTTGTAGATGCGCTTGAGGTTGCTGCGGCCCGAATACTCCAGCATGCGGCGGCCGGTGCGCGTGCTGCCGGTGAAGCCCAGGGCGTCGACGTCCATGTGCAGCGCCAGCGCCTCGCCGGCCTCGTGGCCGAAGCCCGGCACGACGTTGAACACGCCCGGCGGCAGGCCGGCGTCCAGCGCCAGTTCGGCCAGGCGCAGCGCCGTCAGCGGGCTCTTCTCGCTGGGCTTGAGCACCACCGAGTTGCCTGCCGCCAGCGCCGGTCCCAGCTTCCAGGCGGCCATGATCATCGGGTAGTTCCAGGGCACGATGGCGCCCACCACGCCCACCGGTTCACGCGTGATCAGCGCCAGCGCGTGGCGCCCGGTGGGCGCGATCTCGTCGTAGACCTTGTCCACCGCCTCGGCATACCAGGCGATGCAGCGGGCCGTGCTGGGCACGTCGACACTCAGCGCATAGCGGATGGGCTTGCCCATGTCCAGCGTCTCCAGCAGTGCCAGTTCGTCGCGTGCGGCGAGGATCTTCTCGGCGAAGGACTGCAGCACCCGCTTGCGTACGGCTGGCGGCTGGTGAGCCCAGCGGCCGTCGTCGAAGGCCGTGCGTGCGCCGGCGACGGCGCTATCGACGTCGGCAGCGCCGCCGCGCGCCACGGCGCCGAGCACCCGGCCGTCGATGGGTGAGACGGTGTCGAAGGTCTCGCCACTGGCCGCCGCGCGGCGCTGGCCGTCGATGACGCAGCGGCCGTCGATGCGCACCTCGCGGGCGCGGGCGTGCCAGCCGGTGCTCAGGGGAGGGCCGGCCCGCCTGCGGTTGGCCGATGCCGGGCGCCGCCCGGCGCAGTGTGCGATCAGAAGCTCACGACCATCGATGCGCCCAGCAGGTGGTTGGTCTTGCTGTAGCTGGTGCCGGTGTCGTTGACGAACACGGGCTGGCTGGCGCTGTCGAGTCGGTACTCGGCCTTGAAGGTCGCGTTCTCGTTGACGCGGTAGTTCAGCCCGAAGCTGAGTGCGGTGCGGTTGGTGCCCACGGCCTCGCCCTTGGCGTAGCTGCCGTCGGCCAGCACGCCGCGGCCGATGCCGTTGATGCCGTCGTCGAAGCTGTAGCCGAGCAAGCCGCCGCCGTTCCTCTTGTTCTCGATGTAGTCGGCGCGCACCACGCCTTCCAGCCGCGGTGTGAACTTGTAGGCCGCGGTCGCCGAAAGGCCCCACCAGCGCGCGTCGCGCAGCTGGCCGTCGCTGTTGAAGATCGCGGCAGCCTTCTGCTGGCCGTAGCTGACCTGGCCGAACAGCGACCAGTCGCCGCGGATGTAATAGGCGTCGAACTCGATCAGGTGGATGGCCGTGTTCCTGCCGGCGCTGTCGAAGCCCGTCTCGGTGCTTGGATCGAGCGGGTCGGTGAGGTAGGTGCCCGATGTCGCGGCGTCGTTATAGGCCTTGCCGTGCAGGCCGCTGAAGCCGAAGCCGTCGAACTCGCCCTTCGAGTAGTCGACGCGGTAGATCAGTACCGGTTCCTTGTTGCCCGGGGTCTCGCGCGCGGTGTTGAAGTTGGCCAGGCCGACTCGCGTCCACCACTTGCCGCTCTTCATGTCCATCACCGCGCCGGTGTAGGCGGTGGGCGCCATGAAATCGAACAGCAGGTTGTGCGTAATGAGCTTGTTGCCGGCCGGCAGCGTGATCTCGTAGCCTGTCCAGTCGGGGATCTGGCCCAGCCACAGCCGCGTCTGCAGGTCACCCAGCGGGATCGACACCGAGGCCTCGTGCACGATGGAGCCGCTGTTGACCAGCGCGCCAGTGCCGCGCTCGGGTGCCAGCGTCAGCTTCCACTTCGTGCCGCTCTCGGTTTCCTTCTCGAAGTCGATCACCAGCATGCCGAAGTAGCTGTTGTCGTAGGTGTAGCGTGCATCGCCGTTGTTCAGGAAGACGAAGCTGGCATTGTTCTGGCGCTTGTTCCAGATGTAGGTCGGGTCCATCTGGCCGGTGATCTTCAGGCCCTTGAAGCCCTGGTCGGCGAAGTTGTCCTGCAGAGACTCGGTCTTCACCGCGATGCGGTTCAGTTCGCGCGCCTGTTCGGGCGTCATGCCCCATTGGCCGGGTGCCGGTGCCGCGGGCGCGGCCTGCAGTTTCTGTTCGAGCTGCTGCACCCGGTCGCGCAGCGCACGCAGTTCCTTCAGAAGGTCCTCGTTGCTCTGGGCGACGGCGGGGAAGGCAGCGGCCAGCGCCAGGGCGCATGCAGTTGGGGCGAAGCTCTTCATGGGTTCTCCTTCGTTCCTGGGGAATCGGGGTGCGGTGGTTGTTCGGGCTGACGAGGGTCTCAGGCCTTGGCCGCGGCAGCCATGTCGCGCTGGCGCTGGCGTTCGGCTCGGGCAATGAGGTAGCTGGCGACGACGACGCCGATCGAGACCATGATGATGATGAGCGTGGCCACGGCGTTCACGCTCGGGTTCAGACCCAGACGCGCACGCGAGAAGATCACCAGTGGCATCGTCGTGCTGCCCGGGCCCGAGAGAAAGGCCGACAGCACCACGTCGTCGAGCGAGAGCGTGAAGGTCAGCAGCCAGGCCGAAACCAGGCTCTGCGCGATGAGCGGCAGCGTGACCAGCCAGAACACCTGGTGCGGGCGCGCGCCGAGGTCCATCGCGGCTTCCTCGAGCTGCGGGTTCATGTCCAGCAGGCGCGACTGCACGACCACCGTGGCGTAGGCCATGCCCAGCAGCAGGTGGCCGAACCAGATGGTCATCATGCCGCGCTCGGGGAAGCCCATGATGCGCGCTGCACGCTCACCAGCATCAGCAGCAGCGACAGGCCCACCACCACCTCGGGCATCACCAGCGGCGCGTTGACCATGCCGCTGAACATCGTGCGCCCCCAGAAGCGCTTGTACTTGACGAGCGCAAAGGCCGCCAGCGTGCCCAGCACCACCGAGCCGCAGGCGGTGAGGAAGGCGATCTTCAGGCTCAGCCACAGGCCGGCCAGCATCTCGGTGTCGCTGGCCAGCGCCACGTACCACTTGAGCGTGAAGCCGCGCCAGACGTTGGGGATGGGCGAGTCGTTGAACGAGTAGATCACCAGTGCCACGATGGGCACGTAGAGGAACAGGTAGCCCGCGCCCAGCCAGCCGTGACCGAACCAGCGGTAGAAGTGGGCGGCCTTGAGCTTCATGCGTGCCTACGCAGGGCCGCCCCAAGGAGGCAAGCCCCCCCGGGGGGTGGCGAACGAAGTGAGCCTGGGGGCTTCATGGACGTTCCTGCGCTTCGGCCTGGTACTTGTTGAACAGGGCCAGCGGCACGATGATCAGCAGCACCATCACGACGGCCACGCTGCCGGCCATGGGCCAGTCGTTGTTGCTGAAGAACTCGTCCCACAGCACGCGGCCGATCATCAGCGTCTCGGGGCCGCCCAGCAGTTCGGGGATCACGAACTCGCCGACGCAAGGAATGAACACCAGCATGCTGCCGGCGATGATGCCGGCCTTGGACAGCGGCACGGTGATCTTCCAGAACGCCGTCCACGGGCTCGCGCCCAGGTCGGCCGCAGCCTCCAGCAGCCGCAGGTCCATCTTCGCCAGGTTGCCGAACAGCGGCAGGATCATGAAGGGCAGGTAGGTGTAGGTCATGCCCAGCACCAGCGAGAAGGGCGTGTGCATCAGCTTGCCCGGCGCCGAGATCAGGCCCATCGCCAGCAGCAACTGGTCCAGGCCCAGGTCGACGATGAGGTCGGCCACCCAGCCGCCTTCGGTGAGCAGGCCGCGCCAGGCGTAGACACGCAGCAGGAAGCTCGTCCAGAAGGGCAGCATCACCAGCATCAGCAGCGCCGGCTGCAGCGTGGCCTTGGCGCGCGCCATGAAGTAGGCGAAGGGGTAGCCGATGACCAGGCACAGCACCGTGGTGGCAGCGGCGTACTGCAGGCTCGCGAGGTAGGTCTTGAAGTACAGCGAGTCCTGGGTGATGAAGATGTAGTTGCTGAACTTCAGCGACAGCGACAGCACGCCATCGGAATAGGTGAACAGGTCCTTGAAGCTGACCGTCTCCATCTCCGAGACGCTGATCTTGCCGACGATCAGGAAGGGCAGCAGGAAAAATGCCAGCAGGAAGGCGAAGGGAATCGCGATCACCAGACCGCGGCCGCTGAAGACCTGCTGCAGGCGTTGCATGGCGCTGCCCTGCATTCAGCTCGTCAGCACGACCTGGGCCGAGCGCGACCAGTGCGCCCAGACCTCGTCGCCCCAGGTGAAGTCGTCGTCGCGGTGGCGCTGCGTGTTGGCCACGCTGACCTTGAGCCTGGCGCCGCTCTTCAGTTCGAGGTGGTAGACGGTGAAGCTGCCGAAATAGGACATCTCCTTGACCGTGCCGCTGACAGAGTTGAAGCCGTCTGCCGGTTGGCGCCGGGCGAGATGGATCTTCTCGGGCCGCAGCGCCACCGTCACAGGCATGCCTTCGTTGCCGGTGATGCCGTGGCCCACGTAGTGCTGGCAGTCGACGCAGTCGATGATCACGTGGTCGGCCTCGTCTTCCGTGACGCGGCCGTCCATCAGGTTCACGTTGCCGATGAAGTCGGCGACGAAACGCGTGGCCGGCGTCTCGTAGATGTCGCCCGGTGCGCCCACCTGCAGGAAGCGGCCCTCGCTCATGATGGCAATGCGGCTGGCCATGGTCATGGCCTCTTCCTGGTCGTGGGTGACCATCACGCAGGTCACGCCCACGGACTCGATGATGTTGACGAGCTCGATCTGCGTCTCTTCGCGCAGCTTCTTGTCCAGCGCGCCCAGCGGTTCGTCCAGCAGCAGCAGTTGCGGCTGCTTGGCCAGGCTGCGGGCCAGCGCCACGCGCTGCTGCTGGCCGCCCGAGAGCTGGTGCGGCTTGCGCTGCGCGTACTTCGTCAGCTGCACCAGCTTGAGCTTGGCTTCCACGCGTTCGGCGATCTTGTCGCGCGGCAAGCCTTCGCGCTTCAGGCCGAAGGCGATGTTTTCCCACACGCTGAGGTGGGGGAAGAGCGCGTAGCTCTGGAACATCATGTTCATCGGCCGCTGGTAGGGTGGCAGTTCGGCCAGGTCCTGCCCGTTCAGCACGATGCGGCCCGAGCTCGGCGTTTCGAAGCCCGCCAGCATGCGCAGCAGCGTGCTCTTGCCGCAGCCCGAACTGCCCAGCAGCGCGAAGATCTCGCCCTTGGCGATGTCCAGGCTGACGTTGTTCACGGCCTTGAAGCCGTTGAAGTCCTTGACGACGTTCTGGATCTGCAGGAACGCCTGTGGCGCTGCCGCGGCGGGCGGGGCGCTGGTCGGGTTGGCCATGAGGCGGGGTCCGTGTGCGGCGTTCAGAGGCCCGTCTTGAAGGACGTGTAGGTGCGCGTCATCAGGCGGCGCAGGTCGTTGTTCAGCGAGTCGGGCGGGATCATCTTGCCCAGGTCGGCCGGTGCCAGGAACACGGTAGGGTTGCTGGCCACCTCAGGCTTGACGAAGGCCTTGGACGCGGCGTTCGGGTTGGCGTAGAAGACCTTGTTCGTCAGGCCCGCATGCACCTCGGGGCGCATGACGTAGTTGATGAACTTGTGCGCGTTGCCCGGCCGTGGTGCATCGGCGGGAATCACCATGACGTCGAAGAACAGCAGGCCGCCCGTCTTCGGGATCAGCGCCTGGATGTTCTGGCCGCTCTTGTTGTCGATGGCGCGCTGGCGTGCAATGTTGATGTCGCCGCTCCAGCCCAAAGCGACGCAGATGCTGCCGCCGGCCATGTCGTTGATGTAGCCCGAGCTGCTGAAGAGCGTGACGTGGGGGCGAACGGATTTCAGCAGCTGCGCCGCGGCGCCGTAGTCGCTGGGGTTCTTGCTGAACGAGGGCTTCCCGAGGTAGTGCAAGGCGGCGGGCACGACTTCGCTGGCGCTGTCGAGGAAGCTCACGCCGCAGCTCTTGAGCTTGCTGATGTACTCGGGCTTGAAGACCAGGTCCCAGACGTTGTCGGGCATCGGCGTGCTGCCCAGCGCGGCCTTGACCTTGTCGACGTTGATGCCCACCGTGGTGAAGCCCCAGAGCCAGTTCACCATGTACTCGTTGCCCGGGTCCATGCGCGCCAGCTGGGCTTGCACGGCGGGGTCGAGGTTCTTCAGGTTGGGCAGCTGTGCCTTGTCCAGCTTGCGCAGCAGGCCGCCGTCCATCTGCAGCTTGGCCCAGTTCGAGCTGGGCATCACGATGTCGTAGCCCGTCTTGCCGGCCACCAGCTTGGCGTGGACGATCTCGTTGTTGTCGAAGTTGTCGTAACGGACCTTGATGCCCGTTTCCTTCTCGAAGTTGCGCAGCGTGTCTTCGGCGATGTAGTCCGACCAGTTGTAGATGTTGAGCACCTTCTCCTCTTCCTGCGCCACGGCAAGCGTGGTGACGAGGGCCAGGGCCAGGGTGGACAGGATCGACTTGGAATTCATTCGGACAACCTCCAGGGCTTCTTAGGGGCGGTTCGGACAGACGGGGTGAAGTCTAGCAACGGGTGGCGCGGGCCTGGCCTGATTCAAAGCAGCCAGCCCTCGCGCTGCGCATCGGCCAGCGTGAGGTCGAGGCAGCGGCGGATCAGCGCCACCATCTCGTCGATCTGCGCGCGCGTGATGACCAGGGGAGGGGCGATGATCATGCGGTCACCGACGGCGCGCATGATCACGCCCTCGCGGAAGCAGTGGCCGCGGCAGACCATGCCGATGCCCACCGACCCATCGAAGGCCGTGCTGTCCTTGGGGTTCTCGGCCTTGTCCTTCACGAGCAGCAGCGCTCCCATCAGGCCGCAGGTCTCGGCGTCACCCACCAGAGGGTGCCCGGCCAGCTGCGCAAACGCTTCAGCAAGATACGGGCCGACGTCGTCGTGCACGTGCTCGACGAGTTTCAGTGAACGGATGAGCCCGATGTTGGCCAGCGCCACCGCGCAGGCCACCGGGTGGCCGCTGTAGGTGTAGCCGTGGTTGAACTCGCCGCCCTGCTCGATCAGCACCTCGGCCACGCGTTCGCCGACCATCACGCCGCCCAGGGGCACGTAGCCGCTGGTGACACCCTTGGCGAACGTGATCAGGTCGGGCTGGAAACCCATCGTCTCGCAGCCGAACCACCGGCCGGTGCGGCCGAAGCCGCAGATGACCTCGTCGCTGACGAGCAGCACGCCGTACTTGTTGCAGATGCGCTGCACCTCGGGCCAGTAGGTCGAGGGCGGGATGATCACGCCGCCGGCGCCCTGCACCGGCTCGCCGATGAAGGCGGCCACCTTGTGCGCGCCGATCGACAGGATGCGTTCTTCCAGCCAGCGCGCAGCCACCAGCCCGAACTCGTCGCGGGTCATGCCCTGCGGCCGGCCGTGGTCCCACCAGTAAGGCTGCTCGATGTGGCTGATGCCGGGAATGGGCAGCCCGCCCTGCGCGTGCATGCCGCTCATGCCGCCCAGCGAGGCGCCGGCCATGGTGCTGCCGTGGTAGGCGTTCTGGCGGCTGATGAGCACGTGCCGTTCGGGCTGGCCCAGCACGTCCCAGTAGCGGCGCACCATGCGCACGATGGTGTCGTTGCCCTCGCTGCCGCTGCCGCTGAAAAAGACGTGATTGAACTGCGGCGGCGTCACCTCGCTGAGCACCTCGGCCAGCTCGATGGCCGGCGGCGTGGCAGTCTGGAAGAAGGCGTTGTAGAAGGGCAGCGTCTGCATCTGCCGCGCTGCAGCGTCCACCAGCGCCTGCTGGCCGTAGCCGACGTTGACGCACCACAGCCCGCTCATCGCGTCGAGGATCTTGTGGCCGTCGCTGTCCCAGAGGTAGATGTTGTCGGCGCGCGAGATGATGCGCGACCCCTTCTTCGCCAGGCTCTGGAAGTCGGTGAAGGGGTGAAGGAAGTGCGCCGCGTCGGCGGCCTGCCACTCTTGTGTCGTGGGCGGGTCATGGCGGGGCTGCTTTCACACGTGGAGCAAGAGATGCTCGCGTTCCCAGGGCGAGATCACCTTCATGAACTCGGCGTACTCGATCTCCTTGACCTCGGTGTAGACGGTGATGAACTCCTTGCCCAGCACCTCGGCAAGGTCGGTCTCGTTGCGCAGCATCGTCAGGGCCTCGCCCAGGCTGCGCGGCAACTGGAAGTCGCCGAGGTAGGCGTCGCCCTTGCACTCGGCGCTGGGCTCGATCTGGTTCATCATGCCCAGGTAGCCGCAGGCCAGCGTGGCGGCCAGCGCCACGTAGGGGTTGGCGTCGGCGCCGATGACGCGGTTCTCCACCCGCCGCGCGGCCGCGCCGGCCAGTGGGCTGCGGATACCCACGGTGCGGTTGTCGGTGCCCCATTGGATGTTGATGGGTGCGGCCACGCCGCGAACCAGCCGGCGGTAGCTGTTGACGTAGGGCGCGAACAGCGCCATCGCCGCCGGGATGTACTTCTGCAGCCCGCCGATGTACCAGTAGAACTCCTTGCTGGCCGTGAAGTCGGGGTTGCTGAAGATGTTCATGCCGGTGGCCTTGCTGACGATGCTCTGGTGGATGTGCATCGCGCTGCCGGGCTCGCCGGCGATGGGCTTGGCCATGAAGGTGGCGAACATGTCGTGGCGCAGCGCCGCCTCGCGCACCGTGCGCTTGAACAGGAAGACCTCGTCGGCCAGGCCCAGCGGATGGGCGTGGAAGAAGTTGATCTCCATCTGCCCCGCGCCCACCTCGTGAATGAGCGTGTCGACGTTGAGCTCCATCTTTTCGCAGTAGGCGTAGACGTCCTCGAACAGCGGGTCGAACTCGTTGACCGCGTCGATGCTGTAGGCCTGGCGCCCGGTCTCGCTGCGGCCGCTGCGGCCGATGGGCGGCTTCAGCGGCACGTCGGGGTCGGTGTTGCGCGCCACCAGGTAGAACTCGAGCTCGGGGGCCACCACCGGCGACCAGCCGCGCGCGTCGTAGAGGTCGCACACGTGGCGCAGCACGCTGCGCGGCGCGAAGGGCACGAGATGGCCGTTGCGGTCGTAGCAGTCGTGGATGACCTGCGCCGTGGGGTCGGTCGCCCAGGGCACGATGCGCACCGTGGTCGGGTCGGGCCGCAGGTGCATGTCGCGGTCGGTGGGCGTGATGACGTCGTAGTAGGGCCCCTCCTCGGGGAATTCGCCCGTCACGCCCATGGCCACCACGGCCTCGGGCAGGCGCATGCCGCGGTCTTCGGTGAACTTCTGGCGCGGCAGGATCTTGCCGCGCGCCACGCCGGTGAGGTCGGGCACCAGGCACTCGATCTCGGTGACGTGGTTGTTGTCGAGCCACTGCTCGAGCTCGGCGAAGGTGAAATGGTCTCTGGTATTCATGGGGCACCTGGGGACTTTGGCGGATCGGCGCGCGGGTTCGGCTGCGGGTGCGCGACGGCGTGTCGGTTCACGACGTGACGGCGTCGGCTGGCAAGGGGCCGCGCACGCGGTCGCGGTAGCCGCGCACGGCTTCGCCGAAAGCCCGCAGGATCTGCATCGACACCGGGTTGCCGGCGGCCTGCCATTCGGGGTGCCACTGCAGGCAGAGGTTGAAGCCGGGCGCGGCAGGCTGCGAGAAGGCCTCGACGAGGCCGTCGGGTGCGCGCGCCTCGACACGCAGCCCCGGCGCCAGCGCCTTGATGCCCTGGCCGTGCACCGAATTCACGGTGACGGCGGCGCTGCCCACGATGCCGGCCAGCAGCCCGCCCGGCACCACGGCGATCGGATGCGCAGGCCCGTACTGTTCGGCCGCCGGCGCACCTTCGCGGCTGCGGTGGTCGTTCAGGCCGGGCACGTCCTGCACCGCCTGGTGCAGCGTGCCGCCGAGTGCGACGTTGGTCTCCTGCGTGCCGCGGCAGATGGCCAGCAGCGGCACGCCGCGCGCCAGGGCGCGGCGGATCAGCGGCAGCGTCCACGCGTCGCGCTCGGGGTCCAGCGGCAGCGCCGGATTCAGCACGTCCTCGCCGAAGTGCGAGGGGTGCACGTTGCTGGGGGACCCGGTCAGCAGCACGCCGTCGGCCACATCGAGCAGCGAGTCGAGTTCGGCCACCTCGAAGGGCGGAGCGATCAGCGGCAGCGCACCGGCCAGGCGCACCGCATCGACGTACTTGCGCCCGGCGATGTGGAAGGGGTGCTCGCCGAAGCGGTGGTTGCAGCTGGTGACGAGGACGACGGGTGGGCGGTTCATGACGTGTTCTTCAGGCGAGCATATCCCGCAGCCGGTACCAGGCCATGCCGAGCACCAGCGCCGGCGTACGCAGCAGCGTGCCGCCCGGGAAGGCGCGGTGGCGCAGACGCGCGAAGACGTCGAAGCGCGAAGCATCACCCGCCATGGCCTCGGCCACCAGGCGCCCCGCCAGGCCGGTGAGCGCCAGGCCGTGGCCCGAGAAGCCCTGCAGGTAGTACACGTTGGGCACTGCGCCGGGCGTGGCCGCAGGCAGGCGGCCGAAGTCGGGCGCGCGGTTCATGCTGATATCGACGAAGCCGCCCCAGGCGTACTCGACCTCCAAGTCGCCCAACTGCGGAAAGCTGCGTTGCATGCGGGCTCGCATGCTCTCGGCCAGCTTGCCTGGCGTACGCGTGCTGTAGCTCACGCGCCCGCCGTAGAGCAGGCGGTGATCCGGCGTGGGACGGAAATAGTCGAGCACGAAGTTCGTGTCGCACACCGCGGCGCGGCTGGGGATCAGGCTGTCGCAGCGCTCCGGGTCCATCGCCCGGCTGCACGCAATGTACGTGCCCACCGGCATGATGCGCGCCTGCA
>JADIZZ010000004.1 GCA_016704535.1 Betaproteobacteria bacterium
GCCTTCCGGCGTCTTGAAGTAGTGCGCCAGAAGGCCGGGTCGATCGGTCTCAACGCGCACAGGTCACATCCGGTGGTCGCCGATGCACCCGGCGTCGCTCGCACCCGCCGCGCCACTGCCCTTCCCACGCCATGTTGTTGATCACCGAGGTCGTTCTTGCGGACGAGATAGACTTCGCCGCGAACTTCACCGCCTCTTCACCGTTCGGCGGTGAAGGTTTGTTGAAGCTGCGAACGACCAGTTCGATGTAGGTGGTACCGGGGTCCAACCGTGTCGACACGGCGAACCAATCGAGCCAATTTCGGTTAGGGGCAGATAGGGCGTTGGGCCACTCGCCCAACCTCCGACTTTGACTGGTGCGTCCTATCGTCCCGCGCCTCGACATCGCCTCGCCCTTCGACACGCCACCACCCCTCCAGTTCCCTGCCGCGTCTGGTCCAACTCTGCCCAGCAGCTTCGCGTCCGCAGCACGGTTGGATAGTCGGCCGCCATCACCTTGTTGGGCAGACCTTCCAGCGCATAGCGGGACATACGGCATTGTGCGTGCGCACAGGATCAGGCCCACCGGCGGGTTCTCGCCCGGCAGCGTCCAGAATGCTCACGCGCGTAGTTGTAGTTACGCGCATCTGCCCCACGTCGGCGTGGTCCAGCTCGGTGAGCTTCAGGTCGATGATGACGCAGCGCAGGCGGCGGAAAGAACAGCAGATCGACGCGGAACCAAAGCCGCCGATGCGCAGCCGGCGCCGGCAGGCCGACAAAGCGTAGTCGCCGCCCAACTCCAGCAGAAAGCCTTCCAGCCGGTGGATCAGCGCCTCTTCCAGTTGCGATTCGGAATACTCTGTCCTTGAGGTTCAGAAACTCCATGGACGAAGTCTTGATGGCTTCGTCAGGCCGACCGCATCACTGTTCTGCGGCACGTCGCCCTTTCAAGGATGGCGCGTTTGTTCTTGGAGAGCAGGGCACGGTGTAGAACTGGCTGGAGTTTGGCGGTCGAGTTGCCGCACGCTCCAGCCGCCGCGCAGGGCTTCGGCCTCGTAGAACGCTCGTTCTTGCTCGCTGCCGGTACCGCGTATCAGGTGGATGAAGTGCGTCCAGGACAGCGGAAATGCCCGCATCCTGGGCTCGGTTCAAATTCCGAATCAGTGCCTCGGATTTGTCCCCCCACCTCCAGGCCCGGATTTCCGAATCGCTGATTCGGAAATCGGCTGGGGCGGGTAGGTCAGGTAAAACATGCGCACGGACTCAGCGAGTCCACGCCAAAGCCCAGCCAAACTGTGCGCTCAAGTCTGCCGACAGGCGCTTGAGCAAGGCTTGCCATGGCCGCTCGCTCCTGCCCGCCTTGCTCGAACTCCAACGATGCGTCGACCTATCTCCCGTAGCTGGCGGTCAGGGCGTTGACGCTGCGCGCGTACGCGCGGCGCGCGGCCTCCAGCAGCGCAACGATATCGCCGTGAATTCCAGCGTAGCCGTCGCCACCCGCAGGGACGATTTCGCTCATGCCTGCACTCGTTCCTGAGGCCTCGATTTCACTCAGCAGGCGCATCACCTCGGCCTCGTGGCCGCGCATCGAGGCGATCAAGTCCTTCGGATCGGCGTGCTCCAACCCCCCTGGCGTTGGGGTTCTTGATGTCCAGGTTGTGGATCGGCCAGTACAGCGCATCGCCCTCGGCCTGCGCGGACTCCGCGCTGTGCTCGTGCGCAAGCTGCTCTGCCTTCAGCGCGCGCCGTCCTCCGCAACGCTGACTTCCGCGCCGTTGGCCGCGGCGGTGATGGCTTGCCCAGCTCGCGCAGTGGCTTGCCGAGGCCAACGCCGCATTGCGTTCGGCCTCGGCCTTCTGCCAATGAAGGCGTCGCGGCTTCGACAGCGGATTCGCGCCTGGCCGCGAAGTCCATCGCCCAGGCCTGCGGGCCGGCCTGGCGGTCGTTCCACCAGGCCTGTGCCGCAGCGAATTCCCTCGAACTGCAGCGGCGCCGTCTTGCTAGGTATTTCTTGCGGCCTTCGGGCAGCGGCAACTCGTAGTGCCAGATGGTGTCGGTCGGGCCGCCACGCTCGAAGAACAGCAGGTTGGCCGGGATGTCGGTATAGGGCGCGAACACGCCTTGCGGCAGCCGTACGATGGTGTGCAGCCGAAACTCCTTGAGCAACTCCTCCTTGATGACGGCGCTGATGGCCGTGCCGCCGCGGAAGGCGATCTTGCCTGCAAGCGCTGGCGCATTGAACAAGTCGCAAAGCGCGGCAGATGATCAGGTCCTGCTCAACCTGCGGGGTTCGGCCACGGGCGTGCTCCCGCCAGGCCTGGATGAAGCCTGGGATCAAGCGTCCACCTCGACGACTTCATTGATGAGCAGCTGCCCGGTGGAATCGCGCTCCGGAACCTCCGCCAGTGCGGCCACGATCGGCTTGACGCCGGGTCAAGGGGCGCGAAGTGCCTGGCGGTTTCCGCGTAAACGCGCAACGCCTTCGCTTGCTTGGTGTGCCCCGCTTGTTCCAGCAGGTAGCCCAGGCGGCGCACCGCAGCGCCCTCGTAGTGGGCTGCAGCCCTTGCCAGCCGGCGCGCATCAGCGTGCGCGCCAAGGTCTTTGGCGATCTGTGCCACGCCGCCGAGGCCACCGGCCCGATGCTGTAGCGCACGCAAGTCGAGCAAAGGTCAGCTCGACGCCGGCCACGACGGCGAAGCCGGCGGGCGTCTTGATAGTCCCGACTAGCGAAGCTTCGTTGCACGCGGCAAAGGCCGCCGGCTCTTGGTAGATGAACTGCAGGCGATGCGCGCCCAGCGTCAGATCGCGCAGTTGGCGCGGCGCCACCACCTGGAAGATCATGGCCGCCTGATGCGACGAGCCGTGGTGGGCCGCCGCACGCAGCAGCGACACGCGATAGCCCAGGCCCTGATGCTTCATCAGTGGGTCGATCCACTCGGCCGGGTCGGCGGCACCTGCCGCCCTGTGTTCGGGCCTCACGATGAGGTAGAAGCCGTGTCTTGGACTGGCCAGCTTGCCCTTGGCCACGGCACGCGTCAGGGCCGGTGACAGGGTACTCAGGGCGATGCCGGACGCGACCGCTTCGTCGCGACTGAACCAGCCCCGGCCTGCCGCAAGGCGGTTGTCGATGAAGGTATCCAGGGCAGCCATGCCGAAGCATATGCGAATTTATGGTCAATGTGATCTGTTTTGCATACGAAAGCGTAGCGAATATGGGCCCAGATGCAAGAACTGCGGTCGATCCCGCGCGGAACTTGCGAGCGCCCGCGTCTACAGCTGGATCGGGCCGACTGCCGATGACATTAGCTCGACCATCTACCGGCTGGTCGCCAACGGAGCCTTCCCGCGTCCCGTGCACTTGGGACCGCGCGCGATCGCCTGGCGTTGGACCGACCTCGAACAGTGGAGCGCGACGCGCGCCGCAGACCATCATTGACCGCGGAACCGGCTAAGCGCCGGTGCGCTGGTCACCGCGATGAAGATAGGTCTTGGCCGCGCGCTTCAGGCGTGCGTTTGGCTCCGGCGGTTACGGCAAGGCCTGCACGAAGGCCAGCTGCTCTTCACGCGACAGCCGGATCGACTCGTGCTCGGCGATCACCCGGCGTGCTGCGTCCTGCGCGCTGGTGACGACGAACTCGCTCAACGTGCGGCCGGACAGCGCCGCCGCGTGCTGGAGCAGGCTCTTCTGCGCCGCGGACACGCGGACTTCGAGCTGGGCGTCGCGGGTGGTATCGGGGGTGTCTTGGTTGGCCACGGTCGTCTACTTGCTCTGAAGGTAAGGCAGCTGTCCGTACGAGGCAAGACCGCGCCGCCCCGATCAGTGCGTACGCGAAATCAAGCGTCTGGAGTGTCTCTGCGCGTATGCAGCGGCGACGAGATCTTCTGCCTCCGCACGGCGGGCCGGGTCAAGGGCGGGCGCAGCCCGGCGCCAGCGCACCCTTGACGCGGCGCGCTGGGCGCTGACGCTGAGCGGCAGGGCTGGCGGCTCTTGAGCGGCCAGCCCCCGAGCCCGTCCGGCGGCGAGGACACCCGCTCGTCTGACAAGCCTACCGCTCCATTTCCGGTCCCGTCCGGGTCGGCGTCACCCTGGGGGCCGGTGAACGCGTCATGCCGGGAAGCTCCCTCTGCGCAGCCGACCGAGCCATGACGGCGCGCACCACCGGCATCTCGCAAACGCAGCGCACGATCGCGCTGCTGAGGTCGCGGTCCGAGGTTCCGGAGAAGCCGCCAGCGCCTGTGCGATCCGAGCCCAGGCCTCACCGGCGCGTCGGTGGCTCGGCGACATGTGCGCCCGTGGTTTCTGCTTGTCGCCCGCCGCCATGCCCCTGCCCGGCAGCTTCTTTCGCGACCACACCCTTTCATCGCGGTGCCGCGAACCCCGAACCGCCTGCGACGACGCCTCGGCCTCGATGCCCCAAGCGCGTAGCCGCTCAGCAAAGGTCTCACGCCACCGGCGCAGGTCTTCCTTGCGCGGATTCAGGCGCGACCCGTCACGCCCCTCCGCGCGCACGCTGATGTGCACATGCGGATTGGCCTGGTGCGTGTGCAGCACCATCACGTAGCGGTGGTTCGCCAGCTCGGCCTTCGCAAACTCCCGCGCGGCCTGCCGCAGCACACGGGCATCGGTGCCAGCCGGCATGGACAGCATGATGTTGAAGGCCTCACGGCGCTCGCTGACCTCCGGGATGCGTGTGCCGCCGAACCGCCATTGATCGGCGATCGCGCAAGGCCTCCCTGCCCTCGCGCACGGCACCGCGGTCGTCCTCGATCGGGAGGCGCCCCGCCTTGGCGATGTAGCGCAAGTGGGCCGTGATGGCACCCATACCACGCCCGCCGCCGGTGACCTTGATCATCACCTGCGGCGCACGGCGTTCGACCGTCGCGCGGATGCGCTGGCGCAGAAACTGGGGCGCGCTGCCGAACGGCGGCATCGGTCAGTACCGGTGTGCGCGACGCCGTCATGCGGTTCGACGGGTAGAACAGGAAGGTCGCCCCATTGCACGAGCAGGCCGTCGATGGTGCTGGACCTGGTAGCTCTCCTTCACAGGCGGTCGATCAGCGCCGAGGCCCGATCGAGGTGGCGACGGATCTCGGCGTCCGCGGTTTCGAGGCGATCCCGGTACGGCCTGGCCTGCCTCAACCTTCGCCTGGTGCAGCAGGGTGACGAGTGCGACGAGGTCGGTCGACAACGCGGCCATGCGGTCGTTGGATGCCAGCAGGGCCGCGCGGTCGGCCTGGCGCTCGGCAACGGATTGCGGCAGACGGCTGCCGGCCACGAGCCGCCCCACGTAGTCGCCGTATGACAAGCCGAGCGCGCCCGCGTTCAGCATCAGTGCGTCGGCGTGGGCCTGGGAAAGGCGCAGCGTGAGCTTGGCGATCTCTCGGGCCGGGACCTGGTCCGGGGTCTGACGGTCAGACCCCCGGTTCACCGGCGCCACCATCGCCGTCGCACGCAGGTCGAGACTCATCACGAGAGCCCGGCGCACGAGCTGGGCAACGCCCATCCCGCGGCAAGCCGCGGCGGCGCGCACGGCATCGCCGATGCCGCGCAGGTCGATCGTCACGCGATCACGCGACGGGCCCGCCACGTCGATCCTCGCGCCGGATGCCGCATGGCATCCATTCACTGGCGGGCTGCCTATCCTGCCATCCATCTTTTCTCACCCTCTTCACTCCACTCTCCACGGGTTCAGCGTTCGGCCTGCGAAGGGGTCTGACGGTCAGACCCCTGCGGCCAACGTGTGGCGATGCCTTCAAGCCGGCTCCGCAGAGCGACCAAGTCGGGGGCCGCACTCGGGCTCGCATCGGTCGGCTTGATGCGACTCAGCGCGCGCTCCAGCCGATCGCAGGCCGCATTGGCTTGGGCGATCAGCTTGTCGGGTGGCGACACGGCGGGCTCGTTTAGCACGGCCTTGTCGGCCGCGGAACGGATAGCGGACACCGATGCTCGCGTGATTTCTGCCTCGCTGGCTAGCAAGGCATGAACTTGGTTGGGCCTGTCGGCGTGCAGCTTGCTGAGTTCGTGCAGCGTGCGGGGCGACGTGCATCGGCCGGACTTCAGCGCATCGTCAAGCACCGGCGGAAGGTCCAGCAGCGACAGGTGGTGCGCCACAGCGGTCAGGTTCATGCCGAGCTGCCGTGCGATCGTCGCGTTCGAGTCGCCCGCAACGGCCTGCGCGCGGATAAACCTTGCCAGTTCGAGCGGCGTCAGTCCGTGGCGCTTCTGGTTCTCGGCGACCTGGGCATATCGATCGGCGGGCAGGTCTCTGACAACGACCGGGACCTCATCCAACCCGGCGCGGATCGCCGCGCGCAATCGCTTGGCGCCAAAGTGGACCTGGTGCCGACCGTCGTTGTCGGCCGGGTGCACGACGAGCGGCTGCAGGACGCCGCGCTGTCGGATGTCTTCAGCGAGCTCGTCGATCGACTCCTCGGGGAACTCGGTGCGCGGGTTGTGCGCGTCCTCGAAGAGCATCGACACGGCCAACAGCAGTGGCCTGCCGTCGTTTCCGCCACTTCTCTATCTTCGTATCAATGTTGTTTGACAAGTGGCAGTCACCCGAAGCCGCGGAGTCCAGGTTGATCGTTGGCCTGTGCAGCCGCGTCAGCAAGTCTGCGAACGCCGCACACGCCCGTGAGCGACTGACGACGCCAGAACCTCCCCGGTCGCTTGCACGCAGCTGCGCGCATCGATCTGTTGTTCGGGAATTGACATATACATTTGTGCCTATGTATACTGCAGGTACGGCGACCGAGCGGTCGAACTGGCTTCACGGCGCTGCATTCGCCCGCCACCGACAACAACAGCGCACAAGGAGAACAAGGATGACGCTACCCCGCTTTTCCACTTCGCACGCCCTCACTTTGGGCGTCGAGCTTGAACTGCAGATCGTGGACACCAAGACATTCGACCTCGCTCCCGCTGCGGCTGACCTTCTGCGACAGATGGAAGGCCGCAAGACTCCGGGCGACGTGAAGCCCGAGATGACCCACAGCATGATCGAGCTGGCCACGGGCGTGTGCGCCGACCACGCGCAGACACTGTCCCAGTTACAAGAAGTCCGCGCAGCGCTGCTTGAGAGTTCCCGCCAGCAAGGGGTGGCCCTGAGCGGCGGCGGTACGCATCCCTTCCAGGATTGGAGCCACCGCAAGATCTACGACACGCCGCGCTTCAACGAACTGGCCAAGTTGTATGGCTACCTGGCCAAGCAGTTCACGGTGTTCGGACAGCACGTTCATGTCGGATGCCCGGGCCCCGACCAGCACTCGTCCTGCTGCATGGCCTGAGCCGCTACGTGCCGCACCTGATCGCGCTGTCGGCCTCATCGCCCTTCGTGCGAGGCGTGGACACGAGCTTTGACTCGGCGCGGCTGAACTCGGTACTCGCCTTCCCGCTTTCGGGCCGGGCGCCCTTCCTTCTGAGCTGGGACGAGTTCGCCGTCTACTTTGGCAAGATGACCCGGACGGGCGTTGTTCAGGGCATGAAGGACTTCTACTGGGACATCCGGCCGAAGCCCGAATTCGGCACTGTCGAGGTCCGTGTGCTCGACACGCCCTTGACGATCGAGAAGGCGGCCGCTTTGGCGGCCTATATCCAGTGCCTCGCGCGCCGTCTCTGGGTCGAGCGGCCCTTCGCGCTGCACGAAGATGACTACCTGCCCTACACCTTCAATCGCTTCCAGGCCTGCCGCTTTGGCCTGGATGCCACCTTCGTCGATCCGGGCACCGGCGAGCAGCGGTCACTGCGCGACGATCTGCTGGCGTCGCTCGACCAGCTGGAGTCACATGCAATGGCGCTGCACGCCGAAGGTGCCTTGACGCTCTTGCGCGATGAGGTACTCCAGGCAGGCAACGACGCCACCTGGATACGCGCAACCCACGCATCCTACGGCGAGGCTGCACCGCTGTCGAGCGTGGTCCGCGATCAGGTGCGCCGCTGGGAAGGCAGCTTGCCTTGAACACCGCACCTTTGCGTCTGGGCATCTCGACACGGCTGATGCACACGCCCCCGGTCGAACTTGGCTTTCATGGCAAGACCCTGTTGTACCTGGAGCAGTCTCTGGCGCACTGGATCATGTCGCATCGCGCGCTGGCCGTGATGGTGCCGACGCTCGGCTTCGATGCCGAGGTCTCTCGGCGCCGTGTGTCGGTCGACCAATACGTCGACATTCTCGACGCGCTGGTGCTGCAAGGCGGTGCCGATGTCAGTCCCGCAAGCTACGGCCAGAAACCCTTGCGGGAGGACTGGAGCGGTGACCCGATTCGCGACCGCTACGAAATCGAGCTGATCGACGGATTCCGAAAGGCGGGCAAGCCGGTGTTGGGCATCTGCCGCGGCGCACAACTGATCAACGTCGCCTTCGGCGGCACCTTGATCCAGGACATCCCGACGCAGCTGCCGCACGCCAGCCGACACGTGGATGCGGCTCAATACGACAACTGGTCTCATGGCCTGAGCATCGTGTCCGACAGCGGCCTAGCGGCCATCTATGCGGGCGCACTGTCCGCCACCGTCAACAGCATCCACCATCAATCAGTGGACCGCGTGGGTGCAGGGCTGGACGTCGAAGCGCGGTGTGCCGAGGACGGCCTGGTCGAGGCGATTCGTTCGCGCGAAGATGAATTCATCCTGGGTGTGCAGTGGCATCCCGAGTTCCATTGGCATCGCACCGACCGCCTTCCACCTGAGCCACTGCTCGATGCCTTGCTGGCTGCCGCGCGCCGCCGCACGCTGCGGTGACCACATCCGCAGATCAGGCAAAGTTTTCGTCCGCCGACGCCCCAGCAGGACAGCTCGCCTGGACTTGATCACCTACATTGCTATCTATACGCTTTACAGCTGACCCAACGCCACTTCAAGCCCCCCATCAAAGGACGTGAACTCATGTTCAAGCGCAGCCTGATTGTGTTGGAGCCAGATTCGCAGCCTGACGCCGTGATCCAGCGCGGCGTGGCAATGGCACGGGCCTGCCTTTCTGAGGTCGTGTTCTATACGGGGTTGACGCATACGAGCCAGCCCGCTGCGGACTTGCCCGATCGCGAGATGGCGACACACTGGGACTCGCTTGACGACAAGCGAGTTCGCACTGAGCGCCTGCATCGGCAGGCCCAACAGGTGGCAGAAGATCTCGGTGTGCTGTCCCGTTCTGTGATTGCGACGGCGGACGATCCTGCAAACGGCATCCTGGGCGCTGCAAGCACGAGCCACTGTGACGTGATCGTGGTCGCATGCGACGGTGGCAACGCGGTGGTCCGTCTGCTGAACGGCAGCGTCATTCCGGGTCTTGTCACAGCGTCGCCCGTACCCGTCATGGTGTGCACGACGCGACCCTCGGCAGAAGTTGCCCATGGCACCGCAACGAGTCGCGTCCTGGTCATTCTCGAGGACAGCGATTTGAACGGAGTGGCCCGTACGCAGGGACTGGATCTGGCGCGCGAGCTGGCCGCCGATTTGCTCTTCGTTCACATCACGCCGCCTGACGTCTTGCCCGTGGTGGATGCGGCGGGGTTTGTCGGAGGCTCGAACGACCGACTGGCTGCCGAGATGCGGATGCAATCGCGGCGCCTTCTTGCTTCAGCCAGCGCCTCTGCCACAAGGGCAGGCCTGACGGCGCGAGGCATGAGCCTGCCGGCAGGTACGTCAGCCAAGGACATCGCACGGATGGCGGTCGACCAAGCTTGCGAACTGATTGTCGTTGCGCATCGCGGCAGCAACGCGGTGATGCGGCTGCTGACCGGCAGTCTGATTCCTGGGCTCATCACGGCGGCCGCGACACCGGTGCTGATCTGCCGCGAGCCTGAACATCCCCCGAAGCGGCGTACCCCGCGGCGGCGCCATCATCGCCACCGGGCCGCCGCAGCGGCCGCTGCCGCGCGCGCGGCCCACGGCCACTGAAACGGCGTGATGCTTGCCCACCCGAGCTGAGAAGCGCAGTTGGCCATGCCCGCGCTCGAACGACTGCAGATGCCGGGTGTGTTCGTCGCACTCAGTGGCAGCCAGAAGGATGCCCAGGTGGTCTCGCCAAAGCGCGTGCTGCTGCAATTCAGAGTCATCGCCAACGCGGTCAGGTCGCCAGCCAGACCTGTTCGGGCACTTCATCCGGTCACCGATCGAAAGTTGTTGGCGCTGAGCGCCATCGCTCACGCGCCCGGCATCGGCGTCAATGGCCTTGCCAAAGTATTGGGCGTGCGGCAGCCGACTGCAAGCCAGGTGGTCAAGGCTTTGGCAGGGCTGCATCTCGTCGAGGTGCAACGTGACGATGGTGACCGTCGCGCAGTGGGCATCCGGCCCAGCGTCGCCGGCCTGGCCGTTCTGCAGGGACTCCCGGCGCACTTCGACTTTGGCGATCGACTTCCGGAGGCACTCGCGCGCCTCGATAGAGACTCGCTTCGCAGTCTGGAGTCGGGACTGGCCGACTTGGTCCAGGCCCTGGAACGGACGGCTCCCATCCTTGGATCGGACGGCGATGGCAATTCGCGCACAGGAGACAGGCAAGGCAACTGAGCCAACGTTTTCGGACGCTGCGCTCTGCACGGCTGTTGCCTCCTTATATCGATACAAATACACTAGCGACCTGGCTTGTGTCCTCAAGCTCAGACGGGCGTCAGGAGCCCTTTTGGGGCTTCGCGTGTCGGAGCCCCCTTTTCTTTGAGCGCTGCCTGGACGGCGTTCTATGGTGACTTGAATGGCTACCCGCAAAACCGCACCGAAATCAGGCTCGAACTCGCCAGCGACAAACGCCCAGTCCGGGGCGGAAAGCGCCGTCCGCGTGCTTCGACAATTCCGCCTCGTCTTCAACACCGTCAAGACGCATTTTCAGCAGATGGAGAAGCGGGCAGGTCTGGGCGGTGCGCAGGTCTGGGCGCTGAGCGTCGTGCGCGACAGGCCAGGCATCGGCGTCAATGACCTCGCGCGCGCGCTGGACGTGCGACAACCTACCGCCAGCAATCTCGTCAAGGTCCTGGCGGAACAAGACATGATCGAGGCCCGCAAGGACGAGCGCGACGGCCGTGCCGTGATGTTGCACCTGCGCCCCGCCGGTGCCCGCGTCCTGCGACGCGCGCCGGGTCCATTCACGGGTGTGCTGCCGGAAGCGCTGGCCACCCTCGATCCCGCCACACTTGAACGCCTCGAACAGGATCTGTCCGTCCTGATCAAGGTGCTCGGCGCAGACGAGCGTGGCGCCAACATTCCGCTGAGCCAGATGTGAACTGGCGAACTTCAGGCGACATCGAACCCTGACGCCGGGAAGTCCTCGACGACCAACGAACCGCTGCCGGCCTGCTTGGCCCGGTACATCAACAAGTCCGCAGCCTGCAACATGTCCGCCAATGGCGGAGTGGGATAGGCGAAGCGCGCTGCACCGACACTGACTGAAAGGCTCGGGTAGGCGCTCAACGCGGCATTGGCCGTCGCAGCCAGTCGGTGCACTGCCTGGCTGCTGCCTTCTTGATCGATTTCGACGAGCATCGCTGCAAATTCATCACCGCCCAGGCGAGCCACCAGATCCGTGGACCGGACCGAGCGCAGCAAGGCCTGCGCGACCACTTTCAGGGCCTCGTCACCAGTGTGGTGGCCCTGACTGTCGTTCAGTTGCTTGAAGTGATCGAGGTCCATAAACAGCACGGTCAACGGACGCTAATGTCGGACCGCGCGTGCAACCTCCAACTGGCCAGCATCAAGGAAATGCCGCCGGTTCAGCAAGCCCGTCAACTCATCCCGGGTGGCGCGGTCGTGTTCACGCCGAAGGAGGCCTTGCAGTTCTGCGGCCAGCGTGGCCACCAGCAAATACATGACCGCGTGAACCAGACCGTTGAGCTACGGCACCCAGGCGTTCGAGAACTCCCGATCCGAAGCCAGATCGCCAGCGATCCACGTGGCCGACGCCAACAGCGCCATCACCCACCCGCCAGCCCGTCCGGTCACCCACGCGCTCCAGATGACCGGCAACAGCGCCAGCGACGCAAAGGCGAATTCGGCTCCAGACACGACACCAATCGAGAACAGTGCGATCAGCGTGGCCCCCGCCCGCCCAGGCCATGGGCCGCAGTCGCGGGTGCGCCGACAGGGCCCCTTCCGAGGGCCATTCCCGAGTTCGACAGCCACTTCCTCATCGCAGAGCCAGCAGCGACACCATGCGTTCGAGCAACAGGGCCATCTCGCCCGGGCTGTCGAGGAACCACTGTGCCTTGGACCGTGGGTCGTCGCGCCCGACGCGTATCGTGAGCCAGCCGGCAGGCGCCGTTGCGAAGACAGGCTCGTCGTTCACGTCATCGCCTGCAAAGATGGCGCAGACCACGCCGCTTCGATGCACCAGCGCACGCACAGCGTCTGCCTTGTCGGGTGCCACGCTGGGAACGACATTGACCACCAGCTTGCCCCCGAAGACCCGCAATGCGTCGTCGTGATCCGCCAGCAGTTCGGTGATGAGCTGAAGTGCCCGCTCGCGCGTTCGCGACAACCGGTAGTGCAAGGCCATCGAGTGGCCCTTGTCCTCGACCGTGACACCGGCGGCCGACAACGCCGGCAGCCGTTCACGAAGGCGCAACCGCAAGCGGGACAGTGCTTCGGATTGCTCGCCAGCCGCGGCAACCCGCCCCTCTTCCTCCGCACCGTGATTGCCGACAATGAATCGAGGCTCGAAGCCCAGTCGCCCGCGAACGTCGTCGATGCTGCGGCCCGTCACGATGGCCACGGGCAGATGCGCCGCCAGCATGGCCAGTCGTGCCGACACGCCTTTGGACAGGTGCGCATCGTTGGGGCGTGCCACGATGGGCGTGAGCGTGCCATCGAAGTCGAAGGCCAGCAAGGGGCGATGCTGCAGCGTGCGAGCCAGAGCGCTCTCACCTTCCGGGCTGAACAGGTGCTGCATCGTCAAACTTTCTCGCAGGAGCGGGTCATCGCGTTTGGTGACTGCGCACACGGGCCTCGATGCGGGCGCGCAGGCGCCAGCGGCCTGCATCGGCGAGCATGCGGCCGGCCCAACGGAAGACATTGAATTCGCGAACGGTGCTGCGCAAGCTGGCCATGCGTTCGCGCTGCTCGGCGGCCGGCATGGTGGCGGCACGGTTCAGGGCATCGGCCGTCTCCTCTACGTGGTACGGGTTGACGATCAAGGCCTCGGGCATCTCGCGTGCTGCGCCAGCGAATCGGCTCAGCACCAGCACCCCCTGCAGGTCGTCGCGGGCCGCGACGAACTCCTTGCACACCAGGTTCATGCCGTCGTGCAGACTGGTCACCACGCAAATGTCCGCCGCCCGGAACAGCTCGGTCACCGCATCGTGTTCGTGGTGCTGTGCCAGCAAGTGCACCGGCTGGTAGCCCGGTCGACCGAAGCGCGCGTTGATGCGCGCGGTGACGCGCTCGACGCGTTCCTGGAAACTGCGGTACTCGTCCAGCGCACTGCGTGTCGGTGCGGCCACCTGCACGAATACAAAGCGACCGATCCACGAAGGCCACTTCTCCAGCAACCGCTCCACCGCATTGAGTCGCTCGAGAATGCCCTTGGTGTAGTCGAAGCGATCCACACCAACCGCCAGCAAAGCATCGGCGGGAAGACCCAGGCGATCGATCACGCGCCGCCGACACTCGGCCACTGGCGACCACGTTGCGACCTCGCTCTCGCTCGGCCACTCGATGGAGATCGGGTAGCTCTCCACGAGCGTCTCCTTCTCCTGGAAGGCGATGGTGGAGTGCTCGTGCTCGATGCGCGCCTCGAGGTAACGGTCCACCGTCTCGATGAAGTTCTTGCAGTGGAAGCGGGTGTGGAAACCGAGGATGGTGCTGCCCAGCATGCCCTGCAGGATCTCGCGCCGCCATGGGCAGATGCCGAAGGACTCGGGGTTGGGCCAGGGGATGTGCCAGAAGGTCAGGATGGTGGCCTGCGGCAGCTTCTCGCGGATCATCGCGGGCAGCAGCGCAAAGTGGTAGTCCTGCACCAGCACCACCGGGTCGGCGCTGCGCGCTTCGGCCACCACCGCGTCGGCAAAGCGCTGGTTGACTGCGCGGTAGGCTTCCCAGTCGGATTCGCGGAACACCGGTCGGACGTGGGCGACATGGCACAGCGGCCACATGCCTTCGTTGGCAAAGCCGTAGTAGTAGCCCTGCTCTTCTTCCTCCGTCAACCAGATACGGCGCAGCCAGTAGTCGTCCTGGCCGGGCGGCACGCGCACGCGGTCGGCACTGTCCACCACCTCGCGGTCGGCGCTGCCGCTGCCGTGGGCCACCCAGGTGCCGGAGCAGGCGCGCATCACGGGTTCCACCGCCGTCACCAGGCCGCTGGCCGGGCGCCTGACCACCACGCCATCGGCCGTTCGCTCGTGGATGTAGGGCTCGCGGTTGGAGACAACGATGACCTGGTCGCCACTCAGCTGGGTGCGCAACAGTGTGCGCAACCGTTCGGCGGTCCACTCCGCATCCGGGCCCGCCGACCGGCGGTACTCGTCTTCCAGGTCGCGCATGCGGGAACGAAGGTCCGCGGCAAAGGGCGCCAGTTCTGGCGCCGACAACTGCATCGGGCTGACGAGGCCTTCGCCGCGCAACAGGGCGCGCACACCGTTGACCCAACCGCGCCAGCTCAGCTGCGCGACCACCACGGTGATGAGGGCGATGACTCCGCCCAGCGCGGCGATGAGGCCGATCAGGTAGCGCCGCGTGTCCTGGCTGCGGCGCTCGATGAAGCTCAGGTCATGCAAGAGGACCAATCGTGCCAGTACCACCCTCGGCCCGGGTTCCACGGCTTGCGCCGCTGGCGCCGCGCTGCTGGCGGCTTCCATCGCCCTGCGGATGGGGCCAGGCTCGATCTCGGCCGGTGCAGGCGCCGGAGGTGGCGGCGCAACGCCCATGATGTCCTGCACGCCCACGTGGACCGCACCGCCCGACAGCGCGAGCCGGGGCTCAGCTTCATGCGCCAGGTGCACGGATTGGGCACAGGTCAGGCTTTGCGGGAACCGGTCCGTCGACTGCAGCAGCCGTCCGTCCGGGCCGCAAAGCCCCAGCGCGAACAGGCGTTCGTCCTGCGCGGCGCGGTCGAACAGCGGCCGCAACCGGGCGGTGTGGGCGGACACAAGGGCGTCCGTGATCGAGTCGGACAAGGAATTGGCCACCAGCGCGCCGCGGCTGTTGAGGTCGCGGCTGAACCAGCGCAGCGTGACCTGGTCCATCACCGGCACGGCCAGCGTGGCTGCGACGACCAAGGTCACCGCCAGCGGCAGCAGGAAGCGCATTTGCAGGCGCAGCGTTCGCAGCGCCATCATGAACGGCGCGCGGGCGTCGGATCGTTGCATCGGATTGTCGTCATGCGCATGCTTGCCCCTTGTTGAGTCGCCCGTCAGCCTCTGTTTGTCACCGCGGCTCGATCAGGCGCTGTGGCAGAGGCCACTGGCGCCAGACTTCCGTTGAGTATATATTTGTCGCTATGTAAATCAAGCTGTTTCCCGGCCCGACCCGGAATCCCGCAAGGCCAGCCGCCTGGCCTCGCTGGCCAAGGACAGACCATTGAACGCCGCGCGCCCGCAGACGTCCCTGGCGCAGAGCCACGAGGCGGCGCTTGCGCCAGACCCGCTTTGGTACATGGATGCCGTCATCTACGAGCTTCACATCAAGGCCTATGCAGACTCCAACGGCGACGGCATCGGTTACTTCCGCGGACTGACCGAGCGTCTGGATCACGTGCAGTCGCTGGGTGTGAACACCGTCTGGCTGCTGCCGTTCTACCCGTCACCGCTGCGCGACGACGGCTACGACGTCGCCGACTACGAGAACGTGCACCCTTCCTACGGCACGCTGGACGATTTCCGCGCCTTTGTCTCGGAAGCTCACAGCCGCGGCCTGCGCGTGATCACCGAACTGGTGGTCAACCACACCTCGGACCAGCACCCCTGGTTCCAGGCGGCACGGCTGGCGCCCGGGGGCTCGCCTGTGCGCGACTTCTACGTCTGGACCGACGACCCCACGAAGTACAGCGGCACGCGCATCATCTTCACCGACACCGAGAAGTCCAACTGGACCTTCGATGAAGTGGCTGGCCAGTACTTCTGGCACCGCTTTTTCAGCCACCAGCCCGACCTCAACTTTGACAACCCGGCGGTGCTCGAGGCGGTGCTGAAGACGATGGAGTTCTGGCTAGAGATGGGCGTCGACGGCTTTCGGCTCGATGCCATTCCCTACTTGATCGAACGCGACGGCACCAGCAACGAAAACCTGCGCGAGACGCACGGTGTCATCAAGGCTATCCGCGCGCGCGTCGAGCAGAAATACCCGGGGCCGCCTGCTGCTGGCCGAGGCCAACATGTGGCCCGAGGACGTGCGAGAGTACTTCGGCGACGGCGACGGCGACGAATGCCAGATGGCCTACCACTTCCCGTTGATGCCGTGCATGTACATGGCCATCGCCCAGGAAGACCGCCATCCGGTGGTGGAGATCCTGGCCCAGACACCCGACATCCCGCCCAAATGCCAGTGGGCCGTGTTCCTGCGCAACCACGACGAGCTGACGCTGGAGATGGTGACCAGCAAGGAGCGCGACTACATGTACAGCATGTATGCGTCGGACGCACGGGCGCGCATCAACCTGGGTATCCGCCGGCGCCTGGCGCCGCTGCTCGAGAACGACCTCGAACGCATCAAGCTGATGAACAGCCTGCTGCTGTCGATGCCCGGCACACCGGTGCTGTACTACGGCGACGAGATCGGCATGGGCGACAACATCTTCCTCGGCGACCGCGACGGTGTACGCACGCCCATGCAGTGGTCCAGCGACCGCAACGGCGGCTTCTCACGTGCCGACCCCCAGCGCCTGTACCTGCCGCCCATCCAGGACCCGATCTACGGTTACGAGGCCGTCAACGTCGAGGCGCAGGCGCGCGAGAAGTCGTCACTGCTGGCCTGGACACGCCGCCTGCTGGCCGTGCGGCAGCTCGCAGGCCTTCGGCCGCGGCCACTTCACGATGCTGCACCCGGGCAACCGCAAGGTGCTGGCCTATGTGCGCGAATACGACGACGACGTGCTGCTTTGCGTGGCCAACTTGAGCCGCATGGCCCAGCCGGTGGAGTTGGAGCTGGCGGCATGGAAGGCCCGGGTTCCGGTGGAGATGACCGGCCGCACCAGCTTCCCGCCGGTGGGTGACCTGCCCTATCTGTTGACCCTGCCCGGCTACGGCTCTTTCTGGTTCAAGCTCTCGGCCGACGCGCCACCGCCCGGGTGGCACGCCCATCGCCTGCCCCTGGACGACCTGCCGGTGGCCGTGCTCTTCGACGGCTGGAACAGCTTCTTCCGGCAACGTGTTGTGCCCTGGCGGATTTCTCTGGCCGAGAAGACCCGCAAGCAGCTGGAATGCGAACTGTTGCCCGCGTTCATGAAGCGGCAACGGTGGCAGGCTGCCGAGGCGGGCGGGGTCGGCCGTGTGGCGGTGGTGGAGTCGGGCCTGCTGCAGCGCGGCGCGCAGCAATGGCTGCTGGCCTTGGCGGAATCGCAGGCCGGGGCTGCGCCGTCGCGCTACTTCCTGCCCTTGAGCCTGGCTTTCGAAGACGAAAACGAGGAGCGGGCGCGCACGCTGTCGGCCGCAGCTGTCGGCCGGTTGCGCGAACAGGCACGGACAGGTGTGCTGGCCGACGCGATGGCCGACGAAGCCTTCTGTCGGGCGCTGGTGATCGCCATCGGTGAGCAGCGCGTCATCAAGACCGAAGGCGGCAGCTTCCGTTGCATCCCGGGTACTCGCTTCAGCGAGTTGGTGAGCGACGCTCTGCACAGCCCCGCGCCGCTGCACCGCCTGCATCTGGACATTCACTCTGTCAGCAGGCTGGGCGACCACCTGCAGCTGAAGTGGTACCGGCGCGTGTCCTCGGGACTGAATCCGGAACTCGCGATGGGACGCCACCTGACCGAGGTACTCCAGTACACGCACAGCTTGCCGTCGGCCGGCAGCTTGGAGTTCGTGGCCGCCGATGGCACGGTGCAAACGCTGGCGCTGCTGCAGCGCAGCGTCACGCACCAGGGCAATGCCAGGACGTCAACGCTGGACCAATGCGTCAGCGTGCTGGAAGCCGCCGCCGAGGCCGGGCTCGAAAGGTCAGCCGCGACAGTGGCCCAGGTTCCGGTCGAACGGGTGCAGGCGCTGGCGCGCAGGGTCGCGGAACTGCACCGCGCGCTGGCGCGCAAGACCGGGTCTGCGGACTTCGACCCCGAGCCGATCAGCACCGGCGACCTTCAGCACTGGGTCGGCGACGCGCAGGCCGCCTGCTCTGCCACGGTGGCGCTGCTGGCGCAACAGCGCTCCCGCCTGGGCGCCGGGGAACAGGCGCTGTCTGCGCGCATCGTCGAGGCGCTGCCACGCCTGCTGGCACGCATCGAAGGTGCCGGCCACGCCGCCCCCGCGGGCCTGAAGACATGGCTGCATGGCTACCTGCGCCTGGAAAACGTGCTGGTCTGCCGCGACGACTTCGTCATCGTCGGCATGGCGGGCGACTCTCGCCAAAGCTTCGACGAAAGGCACACCAAGCGCAGTGCGTTGTGCGACGTGGCCAACCTGCTGCGATCCTTCGGCCGGGTCAGCCATGCGGCTGTGGAACTGGCCTCGCCAGGGCTTGCCGACCGGACGCGCCAGGCCAGCGCGGCGCGCGCATGGGCACAGCGGGTGCGCAAAGTCTTCATTGCAGCCTATGCAGAGATCGCGCCGACGCCCGGACTGCAGCCCGGAGCAAGGAGCGCCACCACGGCCGCCTCGCTGCTCGATGTGTTTGAACTGCACGGCGCGCTCCAAGACCTGCATCGCGAACTCACGCTGCAGTCCCCTGGGCTGGGCGCAGCGCTGGCTGGCCTGGCCGAGCTTGCGGCCCCGACCGAACGACCCAGGAGACCCTCATGCAAAACTTCGACCTCATGCTCGAGCCCGTGCGCGCACTGCTGCACCAGCTCGGCGTCTTCATGCCCAAGCTGGCCGTGGCGGCCGCGGTGCTGCTTGTCGGCTGGCTGATCGCCAAGGCCTTTCGGCTTAGCGTCGTGAAGGCCTTGCGCGCGCTCAACTTCCATGTGCTCACCGAACGCGCCGGCATCGACGGCTTCCTGCAGCAGGGCGGCACCGAGCGCGATACCGTGGACCTCTTCGGCTGGCTCGGCTACGCGCTGGTCATCCTGGCGTCGCTGATCGTGGCCTTCAACAGTCTGGACCTGACCCAGGCGACCGACCTGCTGGGCAAGCTCCTGCTCTTCGTCCCGCGGCTGCTGGTGGCTTTGCTGGTGGTGGTCTTTGGCAGCTACTTTGCGCGCTTCGCGGGCAATGCCGTTCAAAGCTATTGCCGCGGCGCAGAGATCAGCGAAGCCGAGGTGCTGGGCCGGGTCATGCAGTACGGCGTGATGGTCTTTGTGGTGCTGCTGGCCATCGACCATCTCGACATCGGTGGCGGCCTGATCCAACAGACCTTCCTGATCTTGCTCACGGGCATCGTGGTGGCCCTGGCGCTGGCATTCGGGCTGGGGGCCCGCGACCGCGCTGCGGCATTGATCGAACGCTGGTTCCCGCGCGACGACGGCAAGCGCTCCACTTAGGACGGGCGGTTTGGTTCTGGCAGTCTTGCGCGTCTGCGCTCCGCGCTGTATATTTGTAGCTATGTATATGACAGACAACCACGGTATCAGGCCGCGGGCCGGCAGCACCTCGGGGCGCCCTGTGCGCCAGTTTCGATGACCGCCGATTGGGCCTGGGCGCTGAACGGCGCAGGGACCTGGGCGGTGACGGCCTTGCGCATCGTCGCGATCGTTGCCATCGCCTGGATCGCCACGAGCGTGCTGCAGGGGCTGATCCGCCGTTTTCGCGAGCGCATCGCGCAGCGCATGGACGACGCCGAAAGCGTCAAGCGCGCCGCAACACTGGGGCGCGTGTTCCGCTACCTGGTCGCCGTGGTCATGTCCCTGGTGGCGGGTGTTCTCGTGCTGTCAGAGATTGGTATCTCCGTGGCGCCCATCCTCGGCGCGGCGGGGGTCGTCGGCCTGGCGGTCGGCTTCGGCGCGCAAAGTCTGGTGAAGGACTATTTCACCGGCTTCTTCCTGCTGCTGGAAAATCAGATCCGGCAGGGCGACGTGGTCAAGCTGGGCGAGCACAGCGGCCTGGTCGAAGAGGTGACGCTGCGTTATGTGCGGCTGCGCGACTACGACGGCCATGTGCACTTCGTGCCCAACGGTCAGATCGGTGCTGTGGTCAACCTCAGCCGTGGCCACGCGCAGGCCGTGGTCGACGTGGGCGTGGCCTACCGAGAGGATCTCGACCGCGTCATGGCCGTGATGCTGCAGGTCGCCCAGCTGCTGCGCGAGGACGCTGCCTACCGCGAGCGCATTCTCGACAAGTTCGAACTGGCGGGAGTCGAGCGCTGGGACGAATCGGCAATCGTTCTGCGGGGTCGCTTCCGCGTCGCACCATTGGCCCAGTGGGACGTCCGACGGGAGTACTTGCGGCGGCTCAAGGCAGCGTTCGATCATCACGGCATCGAAATTCCGTTTCCACAGTTGGCGCTGCACGCGCCCCCCGGCATCCTGACGCCGAGCCCGCTCCCTGGCCACGCCTGAAAGGACGACACCATGAAAAATGCCATCAACTTGCTGGCCTGGATCAGCATGGGCCTGGTCGCTGCGCTGGCGGCGCTGAACTGGCCCACGCTGCTCGCAACCTCGCCCATCAACCTCGTCGTGACCGAGGTTCATTTGCCCTTGGGGCTGCTCATGCTGGCCCTTGCAGCCGTGCCGTTGGCACTCTTCTTCGTGGCCTATCTGCACCAGCAGATCCGCACGCTGATGGAGACGCGCCATCTGCTCATGGAGGTGAAGCGAGCCCATGAATTGGCCGACAAGGCCGAGGCGTCGCGCGTCGAAGCCCTGCGCCAGTTGCTGACCAGCGAGTTCCTTGCCATCAACGAACGCCTGGACAGCGTGGGCGCGCTGCGGCCGGCCGGCGTCGCTGCGCCGAGCCCGCCGGCGGGGCTGCGCCACATGCTGTCGGCACCGTGGCGCAGCGATGTGAAGGGCCACTGACCGCGCCATTCCCGACGGGCCGCACCGAGGTCTGCGGCGTTGGCAGTAGCGGCTCAGGCGATCAGCGCGCGGCGTGCGCCGTCAATGCGCCTTCAAGCCAGGGCACGAGCTGGTCGAACGCGCGCGTCACCGCGACGGACATCGCCGCGGCAGCAGCCGGTGCGTCGGGGCTCGCCACCGGAGCCGAGACCGTCCATCGTTGCTGCGCCACGCGTTGGCGACCGCGGCGATCGAACAGCTCGGCGACCAATACCAGCTGGGCCTGCCCGGGCGCGGTGGTGATGTCGTGGTGCAAGTTCTCCAGGCGCACGGCGAGCAACCAGTCGCTGGCCAGCGGGTCGCCGAACTGACCCACGGCCGCGGCCACGCCGCGGGCCTGCAGCCGCTCCTGCAGCAGCCGTGGCAGTCTGCGCACCGGCCGTTCTGTCCAGAAGGCATGCTGGTAGAAGGCGAAGCGCTCCGGACCTGGGGCGTAGGCGATGGCCAGGGTGTCCGCCAGTGCGTCGCCGGGTTGGGCCTGCACCAGCAGTGCGGCAAGCAGGGGTTCCGCGCGTGGCGACACGGTGTCAGCGCCTGCATCGACAAGCCGCAACTGTTGCTGCGCCACCGGCTCGTTGCCGATGCCCAGCGAGATGCAGGCAGTCAGCGCCATGACCCCTGCAGCGGCCATGACCACCCGCATCCCGCGGGCCGCGTTCACCCCCGTGGCGCGCTTCATGGCCGGGCCTCACCCGGGCCCAGCTGCGCCGCGCCCGGGCCGAGCAGGGCTGCACGCGGGTCTCGCAGCCGGTCCAGCACGCGGTTGGCGGCCTCGAGGCTCATGCGAAGCTCCAGCACCGCAGCACCCGCCTGGTCTTCGACCTGCAGCAGCGCAGTCTCGACACGCTGCGCAGTGCGCCCGAATCGCTGCTCGACGCGCTCGGTGGCGCCGCTCACGCGGTCCAAGGCGGTGCGTGCCTCTGCCAGCACCGCATCGGCCTGTCCCAGCGTGCGGTCCAGGCGCGTGCTGGCGTGGTCCGTGGCCAGCGCCAGCCGTTCGCCGACCTGGCTGAACTGCCTGGCCGTGCCTTCGGCCGCGCCGCCGATGCGGTCGGCGGCGCCACCCAGCCGGCCGGCGGCGTCGCCCATCGAACCCGCCGCCGCACCTACGCGCGCGAGCGTCTTGTCCAGCGTCTCCAGCCGTTGCTGCAAACCGGCGCTGAGGTCGCGCACGCTGCGAAGGGCATCCACGGCGATGCGGCGATTGTCGGCCGCAAGCAACTGGTTCAGATGGGCCAAGGTCACCGAGGCCTGATCGCCCATCTGGGCGACGCGACCAGCGATCTCGTCGAGGTCCGACTGGCCTTCGGCGATCAAGGGCAGTTCATCCTTCAGCCCCTTCGGCACACTCACCCGGCCGGGCGGCGCCGTCACCAAGGCGATGGACGCGATGCCGGTGACGATGTTGCGCGAGACGACCGCTGCCGTGTCGGGGTGGATCTGCGTGCGCCGGTCAAGCCGCACCACGACACGCACGCCCTCGGCGTCGCCACCCGTGAGCGCGTAATCGTCGACGCGCCCGACCTTGATGCCGCGCAGCTGCACCGGCGCCCCCACGTCCAGGCCCTCGAGCGACTGGCGTTCGAAGTGGATGGCGTAACGCACAAAGGCATCGGCCTGGCCGAAGTCCTTGAGCCAGACGACGGCGCCAATCAGCGCGGCAAGCAGGACCAGCAGTGCAGCGCCGACATAGGTGTAGCGGGCTTCAGCTTCCATGGTGGGACCTTTGGTTCAGCGGCCTGCGGGTGGCGAAGTATTCCCGCACCCAGGGGTCATCGACGGCCATCACGGCCTCCAGTGTGCCGTCTGCCAGCACACGGCCCTGGGCAAGCACGATCACGCGGTCGACCACGCCGGTCAGCGTATCCAGGTCATGCGTCACCACGAGCGCCGTGATGCCGAGCTCGTCGACCAAAGAACGCACCAGGCGGTCGAAGGCCCGCGCGGTGATGGGGTCCAGGCCCGAGGTAGGCTCGTCGAGAAACAACAACTCAGGCTCGAGCGCCAAGGCGCGCGCCAGCGCAGCCCGTTTGCGCATGCCGCCCGAGAGTTCACTGGGCAGGCGCGCACCATCGCCGGCGGCCAGCCCGGCTTGCGCAAGGCGCAAGGCCACCAGGGCACCGATGGCATCGGACGGCAGCCGCGTGTGCTCGCGCAGCGGCACGGCGACGTTCTGTGCCACGGTCAGCGAAGAAAACAGGGCACCGTCCTGGAACATCATGCCGAAGCGGCGGCGCACCGCCGAGGCTTCAACGGGCCCGGCACGCCATAGGTCGGTGTCCAGCAGCGTAACGCGACCGGCGCTCGGGCGCTGCAGACCCACGATTTCGCGCAGCAGTACAGATTTGCCACTGCCGCTGCCGCCGATCAGCGCCACCAGGCTGCCGCGCTGCAGCGAGAAGCTGACGCCGTCGTGCACCAGTTGCCGGCCGAAGCGCGTGATCACGCCCTCGAGTGCCACCACGGCGTCAACGCCCGTCATGTCGCTCACCACCCGAGCGCCTGCAGCACCACGGCGAAGGCGGCGTCCAGCACGATCACGGCGACGATGCCCTGCACCACGGTGGAGGTGGTCGCCAGGCCGACGGCGCGCGCGTCGCGCGCCACAGAAAGCCCCATGCGCGTGCCGATCAGCGCGATGACCGCCGCGAAGACCGGCGCCTTGACCAAGCCAACGAGCACGTGGCGCAGATCCAGCGCTTCGTGCAGCCGATCGAGGAAGGCCGCGGGCGGAATCCCGAGCATCCAGTCGGTGACGAGCATCGCGCCGACCAGACTCGACAGGTCGCCCACGAAGACCAGCAGCGGCAGAGTCAGCACCAGCGCCAGCACGCGCGGCACCACCAGCACCTGGTGCACGTCCAGGCCCAGCGTGCGGATCGCGTCCACCTCTTCGGTGAGCCTCATCGCGCCGAGTTGCGCTGCAAACGACGCGCCCGAGCGGCCGGCCACGATCACGGCCACGATGATGGGCGCGAATTCGCGGGTGGCGCCCACCGCCACGCCATCGACAACGAAGATGTTCGCGCCGTACTTGCCGGCCTGCAGGCCCAGCAGGTAGGCCATGACGACGCCGATCAGCATCGACACCAGTGCCACGACCGGAATCGCGTCCAGACCGGCGCGCTCGAGTTGGACCACCAGCTCTCGCCGCCGCAGCTGTCCCGGGCGCCGCAGCAGCGCGCCAAAAGCAGCGGCCGTGCGGCCGAAGAAGGCCAGGTGCCCGCGCAGCAAGACGCCCAGCGCGACAGTCACGCGGCCGGTGCGTGCCAGAAACGGTTCGCGCCGCGCCTCGAGTGGAGGCACCAGCCCTTGCATCTGCCCGCGCACGCGCTCGACAATGCGGGCGGCCACGCCTTCGAGTCCGACCCAATGCGCCGCGTCACCCACGCGCCGCAGCAGCAACAACGCGGCCGCGGTGTCGATGCGCTCGAGCCCGTGTGCGTCGATAGTCAGCGCCTCACCAGCGGCCAACGGCAACTGGGCGAGCTCGGACGCGATCTCTGGCAGATCGGCCATGCGCCAGATGCCCTGCAGCCGCAACACCCCGGGCCCGCCTTCGCGGTGCAGTTGCATGCGCGGCGGGCCGGTCATCGCGGCGGCACCGAACCGGCACGAGGTCCGATCAGAAGCTCGCGCGCAGGCCGGGGCCACGCGCTGACAGGCCCCTGCGCAATACCGCCGCAACGGGGCGAGGCTGGGAATGCCCGCACACCACGCCGCCTGCGCGTCACCGGCGCAGCAGGAACGACGCCCGATTCAGCAGCGGGGCGTCGAGCCGCACATTCATTTCGGGCCGTCGGCTTTCGCGCGGCACCAGGCCGAAGGAGCGGCTGCGCGTTGCCTCGCATGATCAGATTCGTTTGGGCAACTGCCCCGTGGCGCCGATCAACGGCGACAGCTGCCGCCAAAGCCGCCAACCGCTCCACAGGCGCAGCCCCCACCGAAGTGCGCGCCTTGGGCGCAACACAAGCGCGGCGACGAGCACCCCAGCCGGCCACTCCGGATGGGCGCGCAGCCAGACGACCCCCTGTTGCAGGCGCTCGATCCAAGAAAGCCTGGTCTGCCAAGTTTCGAGTTCGGCGCCAAGCGCGGCGCGCAGTTCCGCGCTGCGCAGCACCAGCAGTTGCTGCCGCAGCGCAAGTTCGGTGTCGCGTCCCGGGCGCGGTGGTTTCATGGGGAGGGCGGGCGCAGCGCGTCCCTGTCGCGCCGCAGTTCAGCACGGCTCAATGCGAAGGCCCCATCGGTCGGCGCGCGCCATGCACCTTGCGCAACGCGAAGCAGCCAGATGGCCAGCACCGCGTACGCCACGCCCAGCGCCACCATGACGGTCAAACGCTGCGCGGGATCGACGGCCAGCACCAGCGCAGCGCTCAGCACGAGCAAGGCAACCGCACCCAGCACCATGCCCATCGCTCCAAGCATGAGCCCGCGCCCGATGCGCAACTTCTCCCGCTCGATCTCGGTGCCGAGCAACTCGAACCGCAACTCGGCGGTCTGGAGCAGCGTGCCGCCCAGCCGCCTCACGGATTCGAACAGGCCGCCCGCGGCACGCTCTTCAGTCACGGCCAGACACCCGCGGTCAGCGGCGCCCGATCAGCATGCCCACGAGCAGACCGGCACCTGTGCCAATGGCGATCGAGCGCCATGGGTTCTCGTGCACGAAATCGTCGGCGGCATGCCCGGCGACCTTGATCTTCTCGGTCGCCGCATCCTGCAGATCGGCGAGCTTGTGGCGCGCCTGGGTCAGGTTGGTCTGCAACCGCTCGCGCAAGGCACGCGTGCCTTCGGACGCCTCGCCCGCACTCAGACGCAGCAAATCCTCGGCATCGGCCACCACCGTGCGCATGTCAGCCAGCAATTTGTCGCGCTGGGCCATTGTCATTTCGCTCATCGAACTCTCCTTTAGATTTGCACCAATACATTATTCCCAAAATCGTCCACGATGTCCAGTGGGCCGCCGGCCAGTCACACTTCGCCGAACCGCGGCTGTCGTGCGCCCTGCAGCAGGGGTCGCTGCAGGCCGTCGTCGCGCTGTTCCATGACAGCGTGAGCGTGGTCAGCGTTTTGCTGCTGCTGGGTGCGCTGGCCAGCGGCCAGACACCCACCGTGATCCAGGTGCAGGAACGGCTGGTGCACAAGGCCGGCGGCGGGCCATTGCTCGGCCACCTCCTCGGCTGCGTGGCACCCGGCCTGCTCAAGAGCGTGGGCAACTGCCAGGTCGAGGTCATGCTGACCCTGGCTTATGGGCGTCATCGAGGCCGCCGCGATGACCTTGTTTGCGCGCGGCCTGACCATGGGCCCCGCCGGCCACACGAGGCCACGCGCGTTCAACGTGCTCCGGGGCCGCTGGCTGGGTCCGTACCTGCGGTGTCGTAACGCTCTCCATCCCGGTCCAGGGCTAGACGATTCGGCCCCTTGGTCCGGCGAACGGGTCCTACTTCTTGACCGGAGGAACGCCGAATGGATTGCCCTTGAACGGGCTGTCCATGTCAGGGCTGACCTTGGCGGCCGAGTCGAATCGCAACACGACCTGGCGTTGGCCCTTCATGGCCACGGTCACGCGGTTGGACAACGTTTGGTCCTTGCTGGCGCCATCGGCCCTGAACGTGGCTGAGACTTCGTACTTGCCGGCCGGCAGCGCGGCCATCAGCCAGGGGCCCTCCATCGTGCGCTCCAGGGCAACCGACTTGTCGCCGAGATTGACGATGCGCAGCTTGGCGTCCGCCAGGTAAGCGCCCGAGGGCTTGGCAACCGTTGCGACCCACAGGCTGTAGTTGCCTCGCTCCGCATGCATGGTCACGCGATCACCGACGGTGTTCCCGCCAGACAGGATGGCCAAGCCGGCATCAGTCTTGCCGCGGAAGAAGACCATGGGCTGGCTGCCGGCACGCGCCCGCATCTCGCGCGCCTTCTGCTCAATGGCAGCAGTTCGGGCCGGGTCGGTGCTCGTCTGCACGCCGCTCGACGCCGCTGGCGCTCGCTGCGCTTGGGCGGCAGAGGCCAGCCCGCCGACCAACGCAAACGTGATCAAACTCTTCTGCATGGTTTCTCCATGTTCTGTTGAGTGTGCCAAGTTGTTGGCGCATGCCGCAGCTCATGACCACCGATTGGTGCGCCCGCGCCCTCTTTCCGCTCCACATCGAGTCGCCTCAGGCGGCCCTGCGCTGACGTTCTCGGACGGCCGCCACCGCCTTGCGACGTGGCGGCTTGGGCTGGGAAGGCACCGCGGCAAGGCGTTTGACCTTGGCACCCGCCGGTGCTTGGCGGACGACGAGCACCGGTAACGTCGACAGGGTGATCAGGCCAGGGATGACGCTGCCGCTGAGCAAACGCATCACCGCATTGCGACCGGCCGAGGCGACCACGATCACATCGCACCGGCGCTTGCGTGCCGCCTCCACGATGCATTCTGCGTCGTCGAAGCCCGCGCCGACGGCGTACTTGCTGCGCACACCGGCCTTGTCGGCCACCACGGTGGCTGCCGCCAGGAAGCGTTCTGCGTTTCGTGTCACGTCACGCTGATACTCCTCCGGCGATGGCATACCGATCATGGGCATGTCCGCCACCGGGACGATGTAGCGCGGCAACACGGAAAAGAACAGCGCCTCGGCGTCATGCACCTGCGCCAGAGCGACACCTTCGCTCACCGCGGTGCGGGAAGTCGGCCCAGCGCCGACGACGATCAGGATTCTCTTGAACATGCGTGCTCCAATTCTTTGCAGTTGGTGAAGATGAGCCGGAATACATCGCGCGACCCGCATCTGGCCGACCGCACGTTCAGAAACTCAGTCTTCGATTTGCAGTCAACATATCACGTATATAGATACATATGTAGTTTGTCAAGGCCACAGGTCTGCCAAGGCAGCGCGGGCGAATCCGGCCACGCAGGTGCCCGCCAGACCCGCGCCACGTAATTCCGGAGGTCCGGCCATGAGACACAGACCGCGTACTGATTCCGCTTTTCAACATCTTGGTCCTGACGCCGCACGTGGGCCATGCAGTGGGCCACATCGCAGACACTCTGCCTATCACAACCTGTACGCGCTCTTTGCGACCATCGCAGTGACCCTGAACGACACGGTCACGAAGTTCGGGGACCGACCCGCAAGCGCTTCCAGGCCCGCGGCTGAATCCCACCTCGGCTCACAGCATGGAGCAGCGCCAGCCACGCGCCCCTGGGTGAACCGCCCGGTTGCCCAGGGTTCAAGACGGCCTCCGCGGCAGCCTGATCGAGAACGCGGTCATTGGCACCGTGCCTTCCTCCTGCGTCCGTCGTTCAGGGCTTGGCCTCAGCTGCGTCTTCAGGCAGTCGGCTGGGCTCAGGGAGCATGTCGAAGTCGACCGGCCTGGCCATCACCATGGAAGGAAGCAGGGTGGACATGCCCGCATAGATCAGCAGACCGCCGTAAAGCGCGTCCGAAATCTGGAAGCGCTCGCGAAGGATGCTGGCCAGGACGAGCGTGAAGATCAACGTCGGCGTCAGCGCCGCGGCAACCCGCAGGCTGGCCAGCGCGCTTTCTCCCTTGATGATGCGGCGCTGGATCCACACCAGGCCCACGCGCATCGGCAGCCCCACCAGCGTCAGAGCTGCCCCCACCTTGAGCGCCTCCATCGTGAGCGCGCCGGACGGAACACCCATGCCCTTGTAGAAGAAGTAGAACGGCACGAAGAACGACGCGAACATGCGGATGGCATGCAGGTTCTCTTCCGACGCCAAGGACGGCAGGCGCTTGCGCAGCAGCTTGGCAATGAAGCCTGCCAGGAAGGCGCCCACAAGGTAGTAGACGCCGAGCTTGTAGGTCATGAAAGCCGAAATGACACCCACCATGACCAGCAGCGAGAACTCAGAGCCGCGGGCGTGAGGGATGACCAAGCGCCCCAGTCCGATGAAAAACAATGGCAGGCCAACGATCATGGCAACCAAGGCGGCGGACGACCAACCCAGGCTTTCGAGCGACTCCGACTGCAGCACGACGAAGAGCACGATCAGCGCGAACAGCTCACCGCTGATGGCCTTCATGCGGACCCAGTACCGCTCCTCCTCGCTGATGTCGAGCGTCGGCAGGGTGTCGAGAATGAAGCCGGCCGATGGTGTCAGGACCGCCAGTCCGAGCAGCACCGATACCTGCCAGCTGAAGGCCAGATAGTGCATGGCCAGGAAGGTCAGTGCGGCCAGCACGATCGAGCGGAAGGCCAGGTGCCTCAGCAGGGTCCACTTACCGCGCTTGAAGTCGGCCAGCTCGACTTCGAGGCCCGCAAACAGAAAGAGCGATGCGATGCCAAGCGTGGCCAGCAGAGCCAGTGTGCCTTCCTGGCTGAATTGACCGATCAGGATCGTGGCGGCCATGCCGAGTCCGAAGCTGCTCAGCGGCGCCGGGATGCGGAAGCGCTGCACGATCCGCGGCACCACCATCAGAGCGAAGATCAGCAGTAGGAATGCGACTTCGTGGGTGATGGCGGGCATGTGGTCCATGTTGATGTGTTCGAGAGAGCGGCAAATCCGGCACCGTGCACCTGGGCGCCACAGCATCGCTCGCCGCACGCACACTGAACCGCGCGCCGCATGCAGCGCATGCACAGCATCCAAGTCAACCCCAGAATCTAGCCTGGCAGCCGACTGGCGGCTATCTGGAAGTCAGACGAACTTCGGCTTGTGGCCGGGTCAAGCCGAAGACAGGCCCAGACTCATCGCCGGAAGCCTGTCGTTCAGCTGCTCGCCGATGCCACGACTGGGCGCGCGAGGCGACCGACCGGTAGTGGCCGACACGGTGAGGTCGGTCGAAGGCGAAGCTGATGTTCGCGATCAACCGCCGGCGCCACGCGCCGGGAACGCGACAGTCAAGGGCACAGATCGACCCCAAGCCGAACTGCAACTCCGGCGATTCACAGCCGCAAAGCGGCGATACGACGCACAGGTGACCGGGGCCGTACGCATTGAGGTGCAGCTGAGGCCCCGCGTCGAGATCGACAGGCGCTTGAGCTGCCACGTCCAGATCATCCGGCTTGCCCCAGACTGGCCCTTCGCCAGCGCCCGCGAAAGCCAGGCGCGACAGCGCACGTTTAGCATCAATGCTCGGAAACCTGTGCCAGCGCCGCTGCGCGCCCAGTCCGACCTCGCCACCACATCCACCACCTTGCCGCCCTGCCTATCTTGACCTCGCCGCTGCCGCTGCCCCACCCGCTCCGGGTCGTCTCATGCATGGCCGACAACGCAGAGCCGTTTGCGTACGCGGTGGCGCAGGCGCTGGGGCGCGCGATCGGCGTGCCGGTCGAATTCGTTGTCGACCCGCCTTGGCCGCAACGCGAGCAGATGCTCTACGACGGTGAGGTGCATGTGGCCTGGCTTTGCGGCCTGCCGTATGTGCGCGAAGCCGAGCGCTGCGACCCGCGCATCGACTTGCTTGCGGCCCCGGTGATGCGCCAGGCGCGATACGGCGCGCAGCCGGTCTATTTCACCGACGTCGTGGTGCGGCGTGACCATCGGGCTCAAGCGCTGGCCGATCTGCGCGGCGCCTCGGTGGCGATCAACGAGCCGAACTCGCATTCGGGTTACCAGGTGCTGCGCCACACGCTGGCCGAGCAGGGCCTGCCGGCGGGGTTCTTCCGTGAGGTGATCGAGTCCGGCGCCCATCAGCGATCCCTCGAGCTGATCGAGTCGGGTGAGGTCGACGCCGCCCCGATCGACACCACCGTGCTCGAAACCGAAGTGCGTGCCCGGCCCCAGTTGGCGACGCGGCTGCGCGTGGTCGCCACGCTCGGTCCGAGCCCGATGCCGCCCTGGGTCGCTTCGACCCAGCTCGCGCCCGCGCTGCGGCAGAGGCTGCGCGATGCACTGCTGGCGCTGGGTACCGATGCCCAGGCCCGGGAGGCGCTCACGCGGGCCGACGTGCAAGGCTTCGCCGCTGTCGACGAAGACTGGTATGCGCCGATCCGCCAGATGTCTCGATCGGCCGCGCGCTATCCGCTGCCGGTGACCCGGGCGGCCTGATGCATCGGGTGTGCCCGCCGTCATTCGATCGACATCAGCCCAGGGAGTCCCCATGCCGAACCTAGCACCGCTCGCCCGCGCAGCCGCGGCCAACGTCAACGAAGCCGCCGAACGGTCGCTTGCAACATTGCGCGCACGCTTCGACGCGGTACGTGCGCAGTCGCTTGCGCTGATCGACGGGCTTTCCGCGGAAGACTGCGCGCTGCAGTCGATGCCGGACGCGAGTCCGGTGCGCTGGCATCTCGCGCACACCACCTGGTTCTTCGAGGTGTTCGCGCTCGAACGCTTCGAGCCCGGCTTCCAGCCCTTCCACCCGGCGTTCCGGATGCTGTTCAACAGCTACTACAACGGCGTCGGCGACAAACACCTGCGCGCCGAGCGCGGGCTGATGTCACGGCCCGGCCTGGCCGAGGTGCTCGCCTACCGCGAGAACGTCGAGGCGCGGCTGCGCACCTTGCTTCAGGCAACTCCGGGCGGCGAAGGGGACCGGGCCGCGTTCGCCGAGGTGATCGAACTGGGCCTGAACCATGAACAGCAGCACCAGGAGCTGTTGCTGACCGACCTCAAGCACCTGTTCTCGCGCAATCCGCTGCTGCCCGCGTATCGCCAGGGCTGGCCGCCGGCACCGGTCAACCGGTCATCATCGGGCTGGCTCGCCTGCCCGGGCGGCCTTGTCGACGCCGGCACCTCGGCCGGCAGCTTCGCGTTCGACAACGAACGCCCGCAGCACCGCGTGTACCTCGAGCCCTTCGAGTTGGCGCTGCGCCCGGTCAGCTGCGGCGAGGTGATCGCGTTCATCGAGGACGGTGGCTACCACCGAGCGGAACTCTGGCTGTCGGCCGGCTGGGACGCCGTGCAGCAGCACGGCTGGGAGGCACCGCTTTACTGGCAGTCGCAGCCGGGCGGGCCACAAAGCGGCGGCAGCACGGGCCGGCACTGGCAGACCTTCACGCTGCGCGGTGTCGTCGATATATCGCCTGAGGCACCCGCGGTGCACCTGAGCCACTACGAGGCCGATGCGATCGCGCGCTGGCTGGGCGCGCGGCTGCCGACCGAGTTCGAATGGGAACATGTCGCGCGGCAGGTGGCCGTGGAAGGCAATCTACTGGAGTCCAGGCTGTTCCATCCCGCCGTTGCCCTGGCTACGCCGCGTCCCGGCCAGCCCACCCAGATGTTCGGCGACGTGTGGGAGTGGACGCAAACTGCTTACCTGCCCTACCCCGGCTACTGCCCGGCAGCCGGGGCGATCGGCGAGTACAACGGCAAGTTCATGAGTCAGCAGATGGTGCTGCGCGGCGGCTCGTGTGCAACGCCGCGCTCGCACCTGCGCGCGACCTACCGCAACTTTTTCCCGCCGCAGGCGCGATGGCAGTTCTCCGGCGCGCGCCTGGCGCGCGACCTGAGGTAGCGGCGCCGCAGGCGTCCACGAGGGAGCCTGGGCCTGCAGACCCAGACGCACAAGGGTCTTCTCGATGATCGGCGGCTGCAGGATCGCGGCATTCATATTGGCTTGCCTGGAAGCTGCCGGGCACGACCAACTCCAAATGGCCGACTCCGGGTCTACGCTGAGGTCGCCATAACCCGAACTTCGCCAGCGAGGCTGCCGAGTCGGCGGTCAGCTTCCTGGCACTGCCGCGAACTCACACACCGGGCCACAAGCCGTCCTTCACGGCGCGCACGAAGATCTTGTCACGGAGCACCTGGGGGGCATAGGAAACCCGATGTGGGGTTAGCTGAAGTGAAGGCCGCTGATGCGCAGCCAGGGCAGAGCGTCGCTGCCGCTGTCGATGCGTTCGCGGCTGACGGCCACCACGTCCTTCAGCATCTGCGCGACGTTGCCGCTGATCATGGTTTCGGCCAGCGCCGCGCCGACGCGGCCTCCGTCCAGCCGGAAGCTGTTCTTGATGACGCCGGAGAAGTCGCCATTGGGCGCCGGGCTGCCCATCGACAGGCGGTCAATCAGCGCGCCGCGCGGCACGGCGGCGATGATGTCGGCCAGCGCGGTGGTGCCGGGCAGCAGTTCCCACCCTTCGGCGGCCACCGGCTTGTGCGGCACGCCTGTCTTGCGGCTGCCGTACAGGCTGGGCGTCAGCTGCGTCAGCCGCCCGGCGTCCAGCAAAGTGACCGCCGGGGTGACAAAGGCGTCAGACGAGAACGGTGCGCAGCCCGGTGCGTCATAACGACTCTTCAGTGTCAAGAGCGGCGAGGCAATCTGTTCGCCCACCTGCTGGCGGTAGACCGAGCTGCCGTCGATCAGCGGGCCGTCACGCAACTGGCCCATCAGCCAGCTCAGCAGGTCACCCACGGCGCCGGGCGCCAGCACCACGTCGCCGACAAAACGATCGCCCAGCGCTTCGGTGTGCACCTGCTGCGTCAGTTCGCGCATCATGCGTTCAACGCCAAAGCGCGCCGGCACGTCGGTCAAGGCGTCGGCCGTGCCGCCGGCGTAATTGAACGAGCTGGTCTCGCCGCCGTCGCGCGCCAGGCCGAACACGCTGAGCTGGCACCATCCGAGGTCGCAGTCGATGGTGCTGCCGCCAGTGGTGACGGTGTGCGAGCGGTGGCGCACGTGGGCCGCCAAGGCCTCTTCGATCATCATCGTCGGCGTGTTCGACTGCCGCCAGTCCAGCAGCGTGCGCAAGGCCGCGGCCAGCGCCGTGGGGTCGGCTTCACGCGGGCCCTTGGCCACGCGCAGTTGCTGGCCGGCAGACACGGCGTTGGCGTCGTCGGGCGGGGCCGAGCCAGCGCTGGCCCACAGTTCATCGATCAGCAAGGCCACGCCGTCGGCGCTGAGGTCGCTGCCTTCGGCCGACGCGCGGCGGGCACCGACGATGCCGGTGGCGCTGAGCTTGCGTGATTCGTTGCTGCGCAGCAGGCTGGCTTCGTTGTGGGCCAGGTTCAGTTCGCAGCGGCGAGTGTCGCTGACGGTGACCTGGGCGTGGTCAAAGCCGCGCTGGCGCAGCGCGGCCAGCACCTGTTCAGCCGCCTTGTCGGTGGCAAAGCTCAAGCTCGTCATGGTCATTCGCCCCCCAGGTGGGCGCGCGCGCGCAGCGACGGTCCGCCGACCGACACCACCATCGGCTGCTTCTTGCCGCAGTAGCCGTTGCAGTTCCATTTCATGTCGCTGCCCACGCCGTCCACGCTTTGCAGGACCTTCAGCGCGCTGCCCGACAAGGTGGTGTCGCGCACCGCCGACCCCAGCTTGCCGCCACGAATCTCGTACGCCAGGTTGACGCCGAACATGAACTCGGTGGTGGCGTCGGCCTGGCCGTTGCTGGTGTCCAGCAGCAGGTAGCCGTCGTCCACGCCGGCAATCAGCTGGTCCAGCGTGCTGCTGCCGGGCAGGATGGCGGTGTTGCGCATGCGCACCAGTGGCTCGTCGTCGGGCCCGTAGGCGCGCGCATTGCCGCTGGGCGGCAGGCCCAGGCGGGCCGCCGTTTCGCGGCTGTGCATGAACTGGCGCAGCATGCCTTTGTCGATCATCAGCACGTCTTCAGCCGGTGTGCCTTCATCGTCGGCGTACACCGGGCACATCAGCTCTTGCCCGTTCCAGTGGTGCGCCAGGTCGACCATGCTGATCAGGTCACTGGCCACGCGCTGGTCGCGCAGGTCGGCGGTGACGGCGCCCGACAACACGGCGTCGGCTTCGCAGGGGTGGCCCATGGCTTCGTGCGCCAGCATGCCGGCCAGGTCGGCCGACAGCACCACGGTCCATTCACCGCCGCGCGCCGGCACGGCATGGCGCTTGGCCTGCAGGTGGCCGTGCAGCACGTCAAGCCGGGCTTCCAGGGCCGCCACCGACCAGTCGATGTCGGCCAAGCTGCCGATGCCTGACAGCACTTCCATCAGTTCGATCGGCGTACCCTGGTCGTCGTCGGCCACAAGGATGACGTAGACCGCGGCGCGCTGGATCAGGGCCACCGACCGCCCGCCGCTGTCGGTGTGCAGCGCCTTGGTGTGGTGTTCATCGGTGACCATCACGCGGGTGGACTTCAAGCCCGTGTAGCGCGACATGCAGTGGGCATGCAGCTCGGCCATGCGGTCGGTACATTGCGCCGGTGTCATGGGGGTGCGGCCGTGCAGGCGCTGCTCGCCCTGGTAATGCGCGCCGGGCAAGGCCAGCGTGGGGCGCTGGCCGAAAACGGCCATCGCCTTGGCGTTCTCTGCCGCCAGGCGCTGCACCAGGGCGTGCACGCCGTTGCCGTCGGCCGGGGCCGACGCAAAGCCCCAGTAGCCGTCACGGTAAGCACGGGCGCTGACACCGGCCTGCACGCTGCGCAGGTTGCCGGTCAGGTTGCCATCGACCAAGCTCATGCGCGTCTTGCGCAGTTCGTGGTGGCGGGTTTCGAGGTAGGTTTCTGAATGAGGCATGGTGGGTGCAAAGCCCTCGTGAGGCTGTGGCAGTCAAGGCGCGGATCATACGGAGCAGGGCCTTCCCCACTGGCGGTGGGGTGCCAGGCCCCGTCAGGCTTGACAGGTCGGTTGACGACAGTTCGGGAAGTGCTCCAGGTCGAGCTTAAACACGTCGCAGATCGTGGTCACGTTTGGACCATCAACTGACGTGCCTCTCTAGCGCGAGGCCGCGGGCGACGCCGGCTGCGCGATGACGGCCGTCATGCTGCCCACGCAGCCTTCGGTCTGCCCCGGCGTGCAGGCGGGCACGTCGGCCGGGTGCAGCACGGCATTGCGCACCACGCCCGATTTGCGGGTCATCGAATAGACGACGAAGGCCGCAGTCGCCACGGCCAGCACGCCGATGAGCAGGCGCCGCGCACGCGAGACCGGGCGGAAAGGGTCGGGCTTGAATTCCATGGCGGGGCGGACTATCGCATGCCCGGCCAGACAAGGCGCGGGCCCCGTTATGCTGGCGCCCAGACACCTCCACTGCGCAGAGACATCCCATGGGCAAGACCTACAAGATCGCCGCCATCGCCGGCGACGGCATCGGCAAGGAAGTGATGCCCGAGGGCCTTCGTGTGCTGCACGCCGCGGCGAAACGTTTCGGCATCGCGCTGGATTTCCACGACATCCCCTGGGCCAGCTGCGACTACTACGCGGCCCACGGCGACATGATGCCGACCGACTGGAAGGCGCAGCTGCAGGGCATGGACGCGCTCTACTTCGGCGCCGTGGGCTGGCCGGCCACGGTGCCCGACAACGTCTCGCTGTGGGGCAGCCTGCTGAAGTTCCGCCGCGAGTTCGACCAGTACATCAACCTGCGCCCGGTGCGCCTGTTCGAAGGCGTGCCCTGCCCCCTGGCCGGTCGCAAACCCGGCGACATCGACTTCTTCATCGTGCGCGAGAACACCGAGGGTGAATACACCAAGCTCGGCGGCATCATGTTCGAGGGCACCGAGCGCGAGGTGGTGATCCAGGAAAACGTCTTCAGCCGTTACGGCACCGACCGCGTGCTGAAGTACGCCTTCGAGCTGGCCAACAGCCGCGCGCGCAAGCACCTGACGGTGGCCACCAAGAGCAACGGCATCGCGATCAGCATGCCCTGGTGGGACGGTCGCGCCGATGCGATGCACGCGCATTTCCCGCAGGTGACGGTCGACAAGCAGCACATCGACATCCTCAGCGCGCGCTTCGTGCTGCAGCCGCAGCGTTTCGACGTCGTGGTGGCGAGCAACCTGTTCGGCGACATCCTGTCCGATCTGGGCCCGGCGTGCACCGGCACCATCGGCCTGGCGCCTTCGGCCAACCTCAACCCCGAGCGCAAGTTCCCTTCGCTCTTCGAGCCGGTGCACGGCTCGGCGCCCGACATCTACGGCCAGAACATCGCCAACCCGGTGGCCATGATCTGGAGCGGTGCGCTGATGCTGGACTTCCTGGGCGAACGGGCGGCGCACGACGCCATCGTCGAGGCCATCGAGCAGGTGCTGGCGACCGGCCCGCGCACGCGTGACCTGGGCGGCAGCGCCGACACCACGCAGATGGGGCAGGCGATCGCGGCGTTGATCTGAGGCTGGCTGCGGCCGCTCAGGTCGGCAGCACGCCCAGCCGCCACAGCGAGGTGACCTCGGCGGCGCGCGCGACATGCAGCGCGTCGGTGGCATCGGCGGCCTTGCCATGCGTGGGCCGCGTGTCGATGCGCCCGAGCACCTGCAGGCCTGCCGTCGCGATCCAGCCCAGCAACTCGGCGCGTGTGCGCAGGCCCAGGTGTTCGGCCAGATTGGACAGAATCAGCCAGCCTTCGCCACCCGGCGCCAGGTGCGCCGCGAGCCCGGCCAGGAAACCCTTGAGCATGCGGCTGTCCTCGTCGTAGACCGCACGTTCGATGGGCGCGCCAGGCCGCGCCGGCAGCCACGGCGGGTTGCACACGACGAGCGGCGCGCGGCCGGGCGGGAAGAGGTCGGCCTGCAGCAGCTCGACCCGGTCGCTCAGGCCCAGCCGCGAAAGGTTCTCCTGCGCGCAGGCCAGCGCGCGCGGCTCCAGTTCGGTGGCCAGCACCTTGGCCACACCGCGCGTCGCCAGCACGGCCGCCAGCACGCCGGTGCCGGTGCCGATGTCGAAGGCGGTCAGCGCGTGGGCGGCCATCGGCAAGGGTGCCTTCGCCACGAGTTCGATGTACTCGCCGCGCACCGGCGAGAACACGCCGTGGTGCGGATGGATGCGGTTGTCCGGCGCCGGGCCCAGCGCCGGCACGGGCACGCCCTTCTTGCGCCACTCGTGAGCGCTGACGACACCCAGCAGTTCACGCAGCGCCACCACGCTGGGCCCGCCGTCGAGGTCCGCGGTGCCCCAGGCCTCGGTGCACGCTGCGCGGTGGTCGGGCGCGCGACGCAGGGGGATGCGGTAGTCGGCATCCAACGGCATCAGCAGCATCGCCAGCACACGCGCACGCTGCGACTGCGCCTGGCGGTGCAGATGGAAGGCTGTGCCGGGTGCGACCGGCGTGAAGGGCGTGGCGGGCGCAAGTGCCGGTCCGCGGCGCACCGCCTTGCGGTCGATGCGCCGCGCCAGCGCCAGCAGCAACTGGCGCGCGTTGTGGAAGTCGCCGCGCCAGAGCAGCCCGGTGCCTTCGCAGGCCAGGCGGTAGGCGACGTCGGCAGGCATCGTGTCGTCGGCAAGCACCACACGCTTGGGTGGTGGCGCGCCGCGCTCGGAGCGCCAACGCGCGCTGCAGGGCGCATCGCCTTCGGTCCAGTGCAGCAGCGGCAGCGCTTCATCGGCTGTGCTCATGCAGCGGCCCTCACGAAGCCGGCGGCAGCCTGCATCAGCGCCTTCGTGTAGTCGGCCTGCACGCGGTGCGCGGCCAGATCGGCGGCCGCGAGCATTTCCACGGCGCGGCCGCCGCGCATCACCATCAGGCGCTGGCACAGGTGCGTGACCACCGCCAGGTCGTGGCTGACCATCACGAAGCTCAGGCCCCGGCGCTGGCGCAGCGCTTCCAGCAGGTTCAGCACCTCGGCCTGCACCGAGGCATCGAGCGCCGAGGTGGGCTCGTCGAGCAGCAGCACCTGCGGCTCGAGGATCAGCGCCCGCGCCACCGCGATGCGCTGGCGCTGCCCGCCCGAAAGCTGGTGCGGGTAGCGGAAGCGGAAACCCGCGCCCAGGCCCACTTCGTCGAGCGCACGCTCGATGCGCGCTTCCGCGTCGGCGATGCCATGGATGGCCAGCGGCTCGGCGAGGATGCGGTCGACCGTCTGCCGCGGATGCAGCGAGCCATAAGGATCCTGGAACACCATCTGCACCTGGCGGCGGAAGGCCTTGCTGCCGGGCGCCGGCAGGCCTTCGCGCCCGGTCAACCGCACCTGGCCCGTGGTCGACGCCAAGCCGCACAGCGCGCGCAGCACGGTGCTCTTGCCGCTGCCGGATTCACCCACGATGCCGAAGCTCGCGCCGGGGGCGACTTCGAAACTCACGTCGTCGACGGCGACGAAGCCGTCGAAGACGACCCGCAGACCCTGTGCGGACAGGCCGATCACTTCGGCACCTCGGCCCACTCCGGGCGGCGATCGAGCACGGGCAGCGGGTGCTGTGGTGCACCCAGCTGCGGCAGGCAGTTCAGCAAGCCTCGGGTGTAAGGATGCTGGGCCCGATGCAGCTCGGTGGCGGCGATCTCTTCCACCACGCGCCCGGCGTACATCACCAGCACGCGGTCACAAAAGGACGACACCAGCCGCAGGTCGTGCGAGACGAAGATCAGCCCCATGCCCTTGCCACCACGCCCTTCGCGCACCAGCTTGTCGAGCACGCCCAGCACCTGCAGCTGCACCGTGACGTCGAGCGCCGAAGTCGGCTCATCGGCGATCAGCAGTTCGGGCCCGGCCACCAGCATCATCGCGATCATCGCGCGCTGGCCCATGCCGCCCGACACTTCGTGCGGGTAGAGCGCGGCCACCCGTGCCGGGTCTTCGATGCCCGTATCGGCCAGCGCCTGCAGCATGCGGGCACGCCGTTCGCGCCGTGAGATGGGCACATGGGCGCGCAGCGTCTCCTCGATCTGCGCGCCGATGCGCATCACCGGGTCGAGCGAGAACTTCGGGTCCTGCAGCACCATCGCGATGCGGCCGCCACGCAGCGCGCGGCGCTGCTTCGGTGGGCAGGTCAACAGGTCGATGCCGCCGCCTTCGCCACCCAGGCGCAGCGTCCTGGCCGTCACCACGCTGCCGGGCGCAGTCAAGCCCAGGATGGCACGGCCGGTCTGGCTCTTGCCGCTGCCCGACTCGCCGACGATGCCCAGCCGTTCGCGGCCCAGCGTGAAGCTGACGCCGCGCACCACTTCCGTCATGCCGCCTTCGCGCGCCGGATAGGCCACGCGCAGGTCGTCGACGGTGAGCAGAGGCTCGCTCATTTCGACGCCTTGGGGTCGAGCGCATCACGCAGCCCGTCGCCCAGCAGGTTGAAGGCCAGACTCACGACGAAGATCGCCGCGCCCGGTGCCGCAGCCACCCACCACTGGTCGAGCACGTAGGCACGGCCGGCGGCGATCATCGCGCCCCACTCGGGCATGGGCGGCTGCGCGCCCAGACCCAGGAAACCCAGGCCCGCGGCGGTGAGGATGATGCCGGCCATATCCAGCGTCACGCGCACGATGACACTGGGCACACACAACGGCATCACGTGGCGCAGCACGATGCGCACCGGGCTGGCGCCCAGCAGCTTGACGGCGCTGATGTAGTCCGCCTGGCGGATGGTCAGCGTCTCTGCGCGCGCGATGCGCGCATACGGCGGCCACGACGTGATGGCAATGGCGATCACCGCGTTCTCGATGCCCGGCCCGAGTGCCGCCACGAAGGCCAGCGCGAGGATGAGGCGCGGAAAGGCGAGAAAGATGTCGGTGATGCGCATCAGCACCGCGTCGATCCAACCGCCGGCGTAGCCTGCGGCGGTGCCAACCAAAAGGCCGATGGGCGCGGCCAGCACCGCGACCAGCACCACGACGTACAGCGTGATGCGGCTGCCGTGGATCAGGCGGCTCAAGATGTCGCGGCCCTGGTCGTCGGTGCCGAACCAGTGCGCAGCCGAAGGCGGCTGCAGCCGCGCGGACAGCTCGCCGATGCTCGGCGGGAAGGGTGCGATCCACGGCGCCAGCGCCGCGATGAGCACCAGCGCCACCACCAGCGCCAAGCCCACCATCGCCAGCCGGTTGGTCGCGAAGCTCAGCCAGCCAGCGTACAGGCGGCCAAACGCAGCCTGTCGGCGCGATTGCGGTCGATCGGTCCGCAGCCAGGTGCCGAGCTCGTTCATGTCAGCGGCTCCACAACGCAGTTCGGCGGGCCCACGCGCGCCAGCGCCGCCATCGGCCCCCAGCCGACTTCCAGGCAAGGGAATTGCCGCCGCGAAGCCGACACCCGGATACTGCTGCGCCGCCCAGACGTCCAGGGCATAGACCTGCGCAACTCTTTGCCAATGGCTGCGACCGTGGCCTCAATGAGCCGCTTCTTGATATGCGCAGCCCAGCATCTCCGCGACCAAGCGCAATCTCTTGTCGCGAGTCCAGATCTTCGCTCCCACGGTCAACGCCACCGATGCCAGCAGATGAACATCGACATACCCGATGCCTCTGCCGTGCAAGACGTGGCGCGCGATGAAGTGCAGAACCTCGTCGCCGTCTGCCACCGCAGCGGCTGGCAGATCCTGGAGCAACTCGAGAATCGAGGCGCGGTCGTGCAGACCTCCGCAGGCAATTTCACCAATCACAAACGGATGCATGATGACGATAGAACGTTCCAGCATGTCGACAAGCTTTGAATTGCCACGGCGAAGGTGATCGACCCACACCGAGGTGTCGACCAAGATCAAGCTGAACGCTCCTGTCGCCTGCGCGGCGCGGCCTTCAATGTCGGCTGGGTACCGCCTAACCGGGCAAGACGCCTGGCGCTTTCGCGTTCTATGAGGGCCTTCAACGCCTCGCTCACCATGGCTGTCCGATCCATGGTGCCGGCCAACTTGGTGGCCTTCGCAAGCAACTCGTCATCGATGTTGATCGTCGTGCGCATGTCCTGGCCTTCAAGGATAGGCATCAAATATAGCTTCATTTGATGCTCTGTTGACCGCCTGCGGCTTGGCACAAAGTGGGCAGGAAAGGTGCCGAAGCGCGGCCCGCCGCCGAAGGCAGTTCCTGGCCGGCGGCCGATGTCCGGGACGGACCGCTTCATGGATACCCAGCGCGGCGATGGGCCCGCGCTCATCGAACCTGCGGCCCGTTGGCATGTCTCAGTCGGTCTGCCGCCTCATGCCCGCAGACTTGGAGACAATCACGGGTTCAGGAGAACCCGCCCGTGACCCACATCCTTCAGCACCTGCCCGCCGGCCAACGTGTCGGCATTGCCTTCAGTGGCGGCCTGGACACCAGCGCCGCCGTGCACTGGATGCGCGCCAAGGGCGCCATTCCCTGCGCCTACACCGCCAATCTGGGCCAGCCCGACGAGAGCGACTACGACGAGATCCCGCGCAAGGCGCTGGCCTACGGTGCCGACCTCGCGCGCCTGGTCGACTGCCGCGCGCAGCTCGTCGCCGAAGGCATCGCCGCCATCCAGTGCAGTGCCTTCCACATCAGCACCGGCGGCGCCACCTACTTCAACACCACGCCGCTGGGCCGCGCCGTCACCGGCACCGCGCTGGTGGTGGCCATGCGCGAAGACGGCGTCAACATCTGGGGCGACGGCAGCACCTACAAGGGCAACGACATCGAGCGGTTCTACCGCTACGGGCTGCTCGCCAACCCGTCGTTGAAGATCTACAAGCCCTGGCTCGACCAGACGTTCATCGACGAACTCGGCGGCCGCAAGGAGATGAGCGAATACCTCATCGTCAATGGCTTCGACTACAAGATGAGCGTCGAGAAGGCCTACAGCACCGACAGCAACATGCTGGGTGCCACGCACGAGGCCAAGGACCTGGAGTACCTGAACAGCGGCATGCACATCGTCAAGCCCATCATGGGCGTGGCCTTCTGGCGTGACGACGTGGACGTGAAGCGCGAGACGGTGAGTGTGCGTTTCGAGGAAGGCGTGCCCGTCGCACTGAACGGCCGCACGTTCCCGAGTGCAGTGGACCTGTTCATGGAAGCCAACGCCATCGGCGGCCGCCACGGCCTGGGCATGTGCGACCAGATCGAGAACCGCATCATCGAGGCCAAGAGCCGCGGCATCTACGAAGCCCCGGGCATGGCGCTGCTGCACATCGCCTACGAACGCCTGGTCACCGGCATCCACAACGAGGACACCATTGGCCAGTACCGCGCCAATGGGCGTGTGCTGGGCAAGCTGCTCTACCAGGGCCGCTGGTTCGACCCGCAGTGCCTGATGCTGCGCGAGACCGCGCAGCGCTGGGTGGCACGCGCCATCACCGGCGAAGTGACGCTGGAGCTGCGCCGCGGCAACGACTACTCGATCATGAACACCGAGAGCCCCAACCTGACCTATGCGCCCGAGCGGCTGAGCATGGAAAAGGTGGAAGGCGCCTTCACGCCGGCCGACCGCATCGGCCAGCTGACGATGCGCAACCTGGACATCCAGGACACCCGCGCCAAGCTCGGCATCTACACCGCCACCGGGCTGCTGGGGCAGGGCTCGGACGGTTCGGTGTCGCTGCTGGCCGGGCCGGCGGCCGATTGACCGCGGCCCGTTCGCCCGGCGCGCCGGCATGCTGAACGCGCGCTGCGCCGGGGTGTGCCGACACTGATCGAGCGCGAGGCCGAACTGGCACGCCTGCGGCAGGCTTTCGGTCACTGCCGACCGCGGACTTCGGCTCTCCGGTCGCTCAACTTGGGGGTCAGCTTTCCGGCGGTGAGATCGCTTACCCTGCTGTCGCTGGCCGAACCAAACCCGCCAGCCGGGTTGCTACGAAGCAGCCGGACGGCGAGCCATCGCGCTTCTTGTTTCGCTTCTACGAAACGGCCGGTCGTGGTCTCACACACTCGGCCACTGCTGCCGGTGGCCAAGGGCAGCTTCCCGGCATCTGACAAAACAATCGATCCGGCACCTCAGTCTGGCAACTTGAGCGCCGCCCAGAGGTCGCCATGGTCCAGATTGACAAGGGGCGGGTATTCACCTCGAAGCGGCCGGGCGGACCTCCACTACGATCCTCCGAAGGCTCTGCTGCCGATATGGCCCTGCTTGCTCAAAGAGGACGCTCCATGCGATTCATCCTGTCGACGCTGCTCTTGTCGCTATCGGTCGTGGCGTGGCCGGCAGGTGCCGCCGAGTTCGGGACCAAGGAAGAAGCGGTGGCGATGGTCAAGCGCGTGCAGGCCATGTTCAAGGCCAAAGGCGCCGAGGCCACGTTCAAGGCCGTCTCTGACAAGTCGGTCCCCGAATTTCACGATCGGGATCTCTACCCTTTCATCTACGACTTCTCGGGTCTGAACGTGGCTCACGGCGCGCGGCCCGCGCTGATCGGCAAGAACCTCATCGCGCTGAAGGACCAGGACGGCAAATTTCTCGTCCGCGACATGCGTGACATCGCGCAGACCAAGGGCGGTGGCTGGTACGACTACAAGTGGCCGAATCCGATCAACAACAAGATCGAGGACAAGGCGAGCTATGTCGAGAAGATGGGTGACTACTGGGTTGGGGTGGGCGTCTATCGATAGGCGCTGAGCCGAAGCCGGGCGCGCGGGTGAAGCCTCTCGGCAAGCCTCCAACATGAACCCGGCCGACCGATGGTCCGGTCGCGGCCGCTTCGACGACCTGCCGATCCAGCTCAAGGCCTCGCTGGCCTCGGCCCTGTTGCTCATCTTCCTGCTGGCCCTGGGGGCCCACGCCTACCTCACGTCGACACGCTCCGCCGCCGGACTGCGCGTGCTGTCGGGTGAGCTGGTGCCCAAGCAGCAGGCCTTTGCCGATGTCGGCAACGCGGTGGTCGCCACGCACATGAAGATCTTCCGCCTGGTGTCGTGGGCGAGCAATGGCGTCAGCGACAAGGTGCTCATGCCGCTGGAAGGCGAAATCAACGCTGAACTCGACGCATCGTCCGAGCGCATCGCAGCACTCACTCGGCGGCCTGACCTGTCCGACGACGAAAGGCCGGCACTGCAGGAACTGCTGGTGAAGTGGCAGAACTGCAAGAAGCAGGCGCGCGACACCATCGACGTGGCGCGTACCGACGCGCCCATGGCCACGATGATGATCGGCCAGACCGACGACAGCTTCGAGGCCGTCGACGCCGACCTGCGCAAGATGTCGCAGGCGTTGGCCGCCAAGTCCAATACGCTGCAAAGCCAACTCTCCTCGGATGCGCAGCGCAACCAGCAGGTGGTCGTCTGGGTGACCCTGCTCGGGCTGCTGATCAGCGTCGTGGTGGCCGTCGTCATCGGCCGCTCGATCGTGCGGCCGATTCGCTCGATCACCGACGTCATGCAGCGTCTGTCAGCTGGCGAGATCGATGTGCCCGTGGACCAGGGTACGCGACGCGACGAAATCGGCCAGATGGCGCTGGCGATCGATGTCTTCCGCAGGAACATCATCGACAAGCATGCGGTCGAGCGGACGTTGGCCGAATCCATCGAGGCCATCACCGAAGGCTTCTCGCTGTACGACGCCGAAGATCGGCTGGTGGTCTGCAATTCGCACTACCGCGAGATGTTCGCCTATGGCCCGGACACCGTCACGCCCGGCATGACCTTCGAGCGAATCGTCGGCGCTGCCGTCGGCCGGGTCGTCCTCGACGGCGCGGGCGACGGCCAGACCTGGTTGGCCGAGCGCATCGCGCGCCACCGCAATCCCACCGGACCGCACGTGCAGCACAGGTCGGACGGCAGCTGGATCCGGGTGAGCGAGCGCCTCACCGCGGCGGGCGGCGTGGTCGCCACCTACACCGACATCACCGAGCTGAAGAGCCGCGAGGCGGAGCTGGACCGCGCCCATGCGCAGGTCACGGCCTTGAACGAGAAGCTGCGCAGCGATAACCTGCGCATGGAAGGCGAGTTGGACGTGACCCGGCGCCTGCAGATGATGCTGTTGCCGACCCTGCAAGAACTGCAGCAGGTCAGGGGATTGGACATCGCCTGCCACATGCAGGCCGCGCTCGAGGTCGGTGGCGACTACTACGACGTGCTGCAGCACGAAGGGCGGGTCAAGATCGGCATCGGCGACGTCACCGGCCACGGCCTGGAAAGCGGCGTGGTGATGCTGATGACCCAGGCCATTGTGCGCGCCCTGCTCAGCAGTGGCGAGGTCGATCCCGTGCGCTTCCTGTCGGTGCTCAACACGGCGCTTTACGGCAACGTGCAACGCATGGGCAGCGACAAGAACCTGACGCTGTGCCTGCTCGACTATGCCGACGGCGAGGTCAAGGTCAGCGGCCAGCACGAGCAGGTGATCGTGCTGCGGCGCGACGGCACGGTGGAATGGGTCGACACCATCGACCTCGGCTTCCCGATTGGCCTGGAAAGCGAGATTGCCGAGTTCGTCGCCCAGGCTACGCTGCGCCTGCAACCCGGCGACGGTGTGGTTCTCTACACCGACGGCGTGACCGAAGCAGCAGACATGACCGGAGAGCAGTACGGATTGGAACGTCTGGCCGCCGTGCTGCAGGCGCACTGGGCCCAGCCGGCCGAGGCCATCAAGCAGGCCGTGGTGAGCGACCTGAAGCGCTTCATCGGCGCGCAGAACGTGTATGACGACATCACGCTCGTGGTGGCGAAGCAGACCTGAAAGGCGAACGGACCATGGCACAGACATTCGGTGATTTCGTCGAGCTGCTGGCCGGCGACGGCGAGTACCTGAAGATCGGCTTCCACCCGTCGTCGATTCCGCTGCAGCAACGCTGGCGCAACAACGGCCTGTCGGCAGACTTCCTGGCCGACTACCTGAGCACCTTCTTCCCCGGCGAGGACCTTGCGTCGGCCGAGCGCCAGAGCCAGATCAAGGACGCGGTGGGCTATATCGCCAACGAGCTGCTCGAGAACTGCATGAAATACAGCCATGCCTCGAAGCGGCACCTGGTGAGCATCGAGATGTTCCTCGAGCCCGGTGCCATCACGCTGTACACCAGCAACGGCATCGCTTCGACCCGCATCGCGCCGTTCCAGAAATTCATCCAGCGGCTGCTGACGGAAGATATCGACGCGCTCTACACCGAGCAGCTCGAACGCAATGCCGCCGACGACGACGGTGGCAGCGCGTCCGGCATGGGCTTCCTGACCATGTTGAGCGACTACGGCGTAAAGATCGCCTGGAACTTTTCCACTCCCACCCAGCCCGGCGACGAGGTCGCCGTGACGACGATGGTGCGCATGCCGCTGTAGACCGGCACGGCGCGCCTGCGCCGCACCCGGCCGCATTCAAACCGAAACGAGAACACGGATCGCCATGGACATCACGCATCAGGACTACCAGGTGCAGTACGACGAGGCCGCCGCAATCGTGCGCTGCAGCGGATCGTTCCGCCTGCATGGCGACGAGTACAAGCCGGTGCTGGATCTGCTGACGCAGGCTGCCGACGCCAGGCCCGCCATGCTGACGCTGGACCTGCGCGAGCTGCAGTTTCTCAACAGCTCGGGCATCAACACGCTGTCGAAGTTCGTGCTCCAGGTGCGCAAGCACGCTGCCAGCCAGGTGTTGGTGCAAGGCAGCACGCGCTACCCGTGGCAGGAGAAGTCGTTGAAGAACCTGCAACGCCTGCTGCCGGCGCTGCAGCTGGACATCGTGTGAACTCCGGCGACGCGCCCGCGCCAGGGCGCGAGGCGTCGCGGGAGGAGCTTCGTGCAGCGGGCGAGGCGCTGCGCCGTCGCGTGCTCGAGCTCGAGCAGGAGAAGCGCGACCTCGAACTGATGCTCGAGACCTCGGCCGCGCACGCGGATCATGTCTCCGAGTCGCTGGAGTCGGAACGCAACGACCTGGCGACGATGCTGGAGATGACCACCGAGCATGCCGACACGGTGGAAGAGGAGTTGCACGAGCGTGCCAGCGCTTTGATGGAGCGCAGCGCCCGCGAGCTGCGCATGATCCTGGAAGCGACACCCGCACCGGTGATGATCGCCCGCCAGGCCGATGGCGAGATCGTCTATGCGAACGTGATGCTGGGCACGCTGTTCGGCACCAACGCGCAGGACCTCGTCGGCAGGAAGACCGTCGATCTGTATTTCGATGCCGCCGACCGGCAGCCCATGATCCGCGAGCTTGAAGCCGAGCGTGCCCTCGATCACTACGAGCTGCGCTTCCGGCGCATGGATGGCTCGCTGGTCTGGGTCGACATCTCACTGCGCCTGCTCGAGTTCAACGACGAGCCGGCCATCCTGTCGGCCCTGCACGACATCACCGAGCGCAAGGCCGCCGAAGAGAGGCTGCTGCAGCAGGTCGAGGCGCTGCGGCTGGAACTGGAGGAGACCAGCAGAGACAGCGCGGTCGCCAGGAGCACGGGCACGACGCGTTTCGAGAATCTGGATGCCGCGGTCGTCCAGCGTGGCAGCACCGAGCTCATCGCCGTGCACTCGTTTCGCGGCGGCAATGGCAAGTCGAGCATTACGGCGAGTGTCGCCGCGCTGCTGGCGGTGTCCGGGCAGCGCGTCGGCGTCATCGACGCCGATATCCAGTCGCCCGGGTTGCACCTGCTGCTGGGCCGCGCGGGCAAGACGCAGGGACATACGCTCAACGACTATCTGCTGGGCAACTGCACGATCGATCAGCTGGCCGTGGACGTCACGGACTATCTGGGCGAGTCCGTGGCGGGCCGGCTGTTCCTGATTGCGGCGAGTCTGAACCCGGGCACGATGGCGCAGGTGTTGAGCCAGGGCTACGAAGCGCAGCGGCTGACTCGCAGCTTCCACGAACTGGGAGAGACCCTCGGCCTGGACACCTTGCTCATCGACACTCACCCCGGTCTGAACGAGGAGGCACTGCTGACGATGCGCGCGGTGCGCACGCTGATCGTCGTGTTGCGGCCCGACACGCAGGATTTCGAAGGCACGGGCGTCACGGTACAGGTGGCGCGCCAACTGGAGGTGCCGCGTGTGCTGCTGGTCGTCAACCAGGTGCCGTCGGCTGCCTTGTTCCAGTCCGTCAGAGCGCGGGCGCAGAAGACCTTCGACAGCGAGGTGCTGGCCGTCATTCCGCAGTCGGCGGAATTCATGGGCTTCGACGAGGAAGTGCCCTTCGTCCTGCGCCATCCGCAGCACCCGGTCAGCCTTGCGCTGCAACAGGTGGCGCTGGCGCTGCAGCGCGCCAAGGTCTGACAACACCGCTCGGCGCACCGGTACCCCGACGTGAGCCAGTTCGCCGCAATCCGCCACCTGCTGCACCAGGCGCTTTGGGTCTATCTGCGACCGTACTGGAAACTGCACGCGCTGATCGCCGCTGGCGTGGTCGTGCTGGTGCTGTTCGAGGCCTGTTTCCCGCTGACCATCCGCTACCTGATCGACGAGGCGCTGCTGCCGCACGACCCGCACAAGCTGCTGCTGGCGCTGGCGCTGCTGGTCGGGCTCTTCGCTGCCGCGGCAGCCAGCCGCTTCGTGCTGGCGGTCGTGCGCGCGCATATCTCCAGGGAGTTGTACTGGGACCTCAGCACAGGCATCTTCCGCTGTCTGCAGCGGCTGCCGCTGGCCTATTTCGACCGCGTCGAGCCCGCGCACTTCGCGCCGCTGTTCGACACCGATCTGCTCACATTCTCGGCAATGGCGCGTGACCTGTTCGAGCGGGGTCTGCAGTCGCTGCTGCAACTGATCGTCATCATGGTCACCCTGTTTGTGCTGAGCTGGCCGCTGGCGCTGCTGGTGTTGCTGTTGCTGCCGCTGGTCGCGCGGCGACCACAACGAAAGCTCGGCCCGACCCTGGAGGGAATCGACCGGATCCGCAAAGTCGTCGAGCGGGTCAACGGTCTGGTGCAGGACCAGGTTTCGACCCAGGCACTGGTGCGCGCGTTCGGCCGCGGCGAGGAGACCTCGCGGCGCTTCGAGCAAGACGTTGCGGGGCGCACGGGCCGGCCCAACACGCTGGTCCGGATGGCCGACGTGCGCCGCACGCTGAAGCTTCCGCAATACATGTTGCAGACCTTCAAGCTGTCGATGGACAACATGCAGGCCGGTGTCACGCTGCTGGTCATCGGCGCCGGCGCGGGCCTGAGCTTCGCCGGGTGGCTGAGCCTGGGCACCTTTTCGGCTTTCATCCTGTTCCTGCCGGTCCTGATGCGCGCCATCGGCAACCTGGCGGCCTATGTGCAGGACCTGGGCCGCGCCACGCTCAGCCTGGACCGGATCGAGGCGGTGAAGAGCGCTCTGCTGCCCGAGCGCGGGGCGCAGGCGTCGATGCCGCTGTCGCGGCCGATCCAGGGCATCCGCTTCGAGCAGCTCCACTTCAGCTACACGCCCGACAGCCCCTACATCCGCGATGTGAACCTGGACCTTCCTGCCGGGCAGTCGGTGGCCTTCGTCGGGCGCAGCGGTGCCGGCAAGAGCACCTTGTTCAAGCTGCTGCTGGGCTTCTACGAGCCGAGCGCCGGGCGCGTGGTCATCGACGGCCACGACATCCGCCACATCGACCCTGCCTCGCTCGGGTCGCGAATCGGCACCGTGTTGCAGCAGCCCTTGCTCGTCAACACGACGGTGCGGCGCAATATCGCCTTTGCCAGGCCCGAAGCCGGCGACGAGGAGATCGCCACCGCCGCCCGGCTGGCCGGCATTCACGACTTCATCATCTCCTTGCCCAAAGGCTACGAGTCGCCCGTCGGCGAAGGCGGCAAGTTCTTTTCCGAGGGCCAGCGCCAGCGCCTGTCGCTGGCGCGTGCCATCCTGCCGCAACCTGAGATCCTGCTGCTGGACGAGGTGACCTCGTCGCTCGACCCGGAAACCGAGTCGGCCATCAACACCACGATCCGGCAGCTGGCGCGCTCGCGCACCGTGATGCTCGTGACCCATCGGCTGGCGTCCGCGGCCTTTGTCGACCACATCGTCGTCATGGACCAGGGTCAGGTGGTGGCGCAGGGACGCCACGAGGAACTGCTGGCGCGCGGCGGTCTGTACCAGCAGCTGTGGCAGATGCAGGCCGGGTTCACGGTCAGCGGCGACGGACACCACGCCGAGGTGAGCGGCGAGCGCCTGCTTGCCATACCGCTCTTCCGCGACGTCGATCTCGATGTGCTGCAGTCCCTGGCCGGCCGCTTCGTCTCTCGCTTCTACGAACCGGGGCAATGCATCTACGCACAAGGCGACGCCGGCGACAGGTTCTACATCGTCGTGCGCGGCACGGTGTCCATTTCGACCCTGGATGCCGGGCAGCAGACCATTCGGCTGGCTGACCTGCAGGATGGCGACTACTTCGGTGAAGTCGAGATGGTCAACAAGGGACGGCGCACCACCACCGTAAGAGCCCACACCCCCAGCTTGCTGCTCGCGCTCGAAGCTGAGCACTTCCACGGCATGGTCGACCAGTTGGGCGCGCTCAGCAAAGTGGTGACGCAGATGGCACTGGGGCGCAGTCTGTCGACGATCTGTAGCGTCGGGCGGCGCCGCCGCAGCCACCCTGTATGGCTGGAGCTGAGTAGACACAAGTGATGGCGGCGCATTCCGCCCCGGCAATGGCTGGCCTATCGACGGAACGGCTGAATGCACGGCTTTGCCCACACGGAGAATCCGCTCGATGGCGACGTTTCGTCGCGCTGCGATCAAGTTGCGCATCCGTTCGTCGGCTTTCGGGTCGCCGGATGGTGATCTCCGATGTCGGCTCAGAGTCGGCCAGCGACAGCAGGGTGAGCGATCTCACCGCCGGACAGCTGACCCCCGAGTTGAGCGACCGGACAGCCGACGTCCGCGTTCTGCAGTGGCCGACCCATAACAGCCTCCCGCCCCGCTCCTCTGAAGCAGTCGGCCAGGGCACGACGCTAGAACTGCTTCGGCAATCCTGCTTGCTTCAGCACGCCGTTGGCGGTGTGCCGGGACAAGATCTTGTGGTCAACCGGGAAGCTCGTTCCGCTCCGCGGGGAGTGCCAAATGTCGTGATCGCCCTTGCCGTGGCGGACGAACATGCATCCAGCCTCCTTCAGCAGCCGGATCAATTCCGGCGTGAAGCTCTGGCCCATCGGGATCAGGCTGCGGCAGGAAGGGCGACGCTGAACCGGCGGGCCAGCAACTCGACAGTCACCTGGCCATCGGCCGGCATGCAGCCGTTGGCCTCCAACAACTCCGGCACCATGCTCTTGAGCTTGGCATCCAGGGCTTCGATGGTTTCTGCTTCCGTGATCAGACCCGGCACATCGTCAGAGGTGGCTACCCAGACCGCTGCCTCGCCATCCCATTCGGCACGCACAAAGTACGGCTTGTTCATCGAGCGATGATACGCCGCATGCCAGTGACGAGGTGGGTGGCAGGGAGGCCAGGCGGGCTGAGAACGAACGACCGGTCTGATCGGCGGCGGGTGGCCCCTTCTGGCCGGGACGGGCCAAAGCGGAGTTCAAGTTGGCCGCCGTAAACCAGTCATCCAAGCCGGACCAACACGCGAAATTCTGAGCGGTTCACCAGGGGCCGGTTATAGCCGGCTGCTGGAGGTCACGAACAGCTGCTTCGTAGATGCGAAACGCGAAAGGCCGAGGCTGAGCGTCGGGCGGCTTTGGGGAAATCCGACGGGCGGGTCTGGGTCGTGAAGAGCCCCTCGACCTGCCGCCCGACAGCAGACACCCGGTCTCGCCGGTCTCTGCTTCACGCGATCGCTCCGCCGCTCGCCAGACTCCTGACCTGGCTTGCGGTCTCACAAGTGACCAGAGCGTGCTTCGGCCGATGCGTACAGACGAGAACGGCGCAATCTGGGTAGCCGGTCGGCGCAAATTGGGTAGGGCTGCCGTCGCGGCGGCGCGGGGTGCTGGGCAGAGTCCGGTTCACGGCAGCGATGTGGCTGCCGCCCCACCGAACCGGAGACCCTGATGCCCCGCTACCTGATCGAACGCAGCTTCCCCGCCGGCCTGTCCATCCCGATGAACGCCGACGGCCAGAAGGCCATCGCCGGTGTCGTCGCCAACAACGCCGAGCACGGCGTGACCTGGGTGCACAGCTACGTGAACCCCGAGCGCACGCAGACCTTCTGCATCTACGACGCGCCCACGCCCGAGTCCATCCGAACCGTGGCCGACCGCAACGGCCTGCCGGTGGGGCGCATCACCGAGGTGAAGGTGCTCGACCCCTACTTCTACCAACCCTGAGGCCAGGCATCCCCTGCCCCGCCCCGCCACTTCCGCCATTCGGACTTCAACCCCTGCCAAGGAAACCACCATACGTACCTCCCTCCTCATCGCCACCAGCGAGGCGGTGATCCGCGAACACGCGCAGAAGTCGGGCTTCCCGGCCGACCGCATCACGCCCGTAGCTGCGGTGATCGACCCCACCACGTCCCAGGCCGGTCGCTGAAGCCCAGGCGCCGGCGGCGCTGGGCCCGGAGCTGGGGGCATCAGCTCCGAACGTAGACTCGGCCTCGGTCGATATCTGCGCGCGGAGGCACCGTTTGAAGTTGAAGATGGCACCGAACTCGCTGTTCGCGGTGCTGCTGCGTTCGCCGTGGTGGGTGAGCCTGGGCATCGCGATCGCTCTGGGCGCCGTCGCGGCGGCGCTGCTGCCGGCGGCCTACCGCGGCGCGACCTTGTTCTCGGGCTTCCCCTTCGCCGTCATTGCCGCCGTGGCGGCATGGCGCCAGTGGCACCAGCTCAGCCCCGCCCGTGTCGAAGCCACGAAGCTCGCCGTGGCCGCGATGTCCTGGCCGGCCTTCAGCCGCGTGCTGGAAGAAGCTTTCACGCGCGACGGCTTCACGGTGCAGGCGGGCAGCGGCGATGTCGTGGACTTCGTGCTCGAGCGTCAGGGCCAGCGCATGGTGGTAAGCGCTCGGCGCTGGAAGTCGGCGCGGCTGGGGCTGGAAACCCTGCGCGCCTTGCAGACTGCCCGCGACGCCGCCGATGCCCCCGATGCGCTGTGCATCGCCCTGGGCGAGCCCACCGACCCTGCACGTGCCTTTGCCAGCCAGCACCGCGTGGCGGTGTGGCAGGCCGGCGAGGTGGCCCAGGCGCTGCGCGGCGTGACGCTGCCGGGCTGAAGCGCCGACGCTGCGGCGCTACATGCCCTTGAAGAGGTGCGCGTACAGGCGGCTGGCGACGAGCCTTTCCGGCCGCCCGCGCAGCGTCAGCGTGACCTTGCCCGACTCCTCGCGCTTGGCGGTGGTGATCGCCCGCACCTGCACGACGGTGCCGCGGTGCACCTGCCAGAAGGTCGCCGGGTCCAGCTGCGGCAGCAGTTCGCGCAGCGACGCGCGGACGAGGTGTTCACGTTCGGCCGTGATCACGCGCACGTACTTGTCGGCGGCCTCGAAGTACAGCACCTCGGCGATCGGCACCATGTGCACGACGGCGCCCACCTGGGCCGGAATGACGTCCAGTCGCGGCAGCGTGGCGGCGGCGGGGGTCGCGCCCAGCAGCGCCCGCAACTGAGCCACGGCGCCGTTCAGCATGTCCTCGCTGCCGCCGGATGGCTGGCGCCGGCGCTCGGCCAGCCGCGCCTGCAGTCGCCCCACGCAGGCAGACAGCCGCGCCGTGTCCACGGGCTTGACCAGGTAGTCGACGGCCTGGGCGTCGAAGGCCTGCAGCGCGTAGTCGTCGTAGGCGGTGACGAAGACGAGCAGCGGGAAGGGCGCGCCGTCGGCAGGCCAGTCTTCGGCGAGTGCCTGTGCGGCTTCCAGGCCGGTGGCGCCGGGCATGCGGATGTCGAAGAAGCAGACCTCGGGCCGCAGCGCCAGCGTCTGGGCCGCGGCCTGCAGGCCATCGCCGACGACGGCCTGCACCTGCAGCTCGGGCCACAGCCGGGCCAGCTCCGTGCGCAGGTGCTCGGCCAGCAGCGGCTCGTCCTCGGCGATCAGACCAAGGGCTTCGAGGGTGGTGTCGGGGCGCGTCGTCATCGCCTTCAGTCCAGCGGCAGCGTCAGGGTGGCCAGCGTGCCCCCTTCGGTCAGGTCGGCCGGCTCCAGGGTCAACGTGGCGCGCGTACCGTAAAGCGTGGCCAGCCGCGCGCGCACCTGCTCCAGGCCGAAGCCCGTGCTGGCGGTGGCGGCAGACGCCCTCAGGCCGACGCCGGTATCGAGCACCGTCAGCCGAAGCAGGCCGCCTTCGCGCCGGGCCGCGATCTCGATGCGTCCACCGTCCACCCGCGGTTCCAGACCGTGCTTGATGGCGTTTTCCACCAGGGGCTGCAGCAGCAGGGGTGGCACGGGCAGCGTGGCCTGCGCGTCGGGCAATTGCAGCTGCACGGCCAGTCGCGGGCCCATGCGGATGGCCATCAGCGCCAGGTAATCGTCGAGGTGCCTGAACTCGGCGGCCAGCGGATGCGTGGCCAGGCGCGAAGCGTTCAGCGTGGCGCGCAGGAAGTTGATCAGGTGGTCGAGCATGGCCTGGGCGCGCTGCGAGTCCAGGCCGATGAGCACACGCAGGTTGGCCAGGGTGTTGAACAGCATGTGCGGCTCGAGCTGGCTTTGCAGCAGGCGCAACTGGTTCTCGGCGGCCTGGCGCTGCGCGGCCTCGGCCTCGGCGCGGGCGGCCGACAGGCGCTCCAGCGTGCTCACCACCACCACGGTGACCACGGTGGCGATGACCGTGATGGCCAGCGTGATGCGTGCCGACGTGCCGAAGTCCAGCAGGCTGGGCGAGCGGTAGCCGGTGAGCTGGTCGGCCAGCCACATGCCGGCCGGCGGGCCCAGCAGCACGGCCAGCAGTGCGCCAGGCAGCACGCCGCGCCAGCCTATGACGGCAGGGTTGTTCTCGGTGGGCAGGCCACGTCGGCGCCGCAGGGCGTCGCTCAGCGCCGCCGTCGCGACACGGGTGCCGTCGACGAGCACGGTGCAGGCGATGCCGATGCACAGCGCATACACCAGCTTGGGCCAGAAGCCGCGACCGTCCAGGGCGGTCAGCAGCGATGCGATGCTCAGCGAGACGACGGCCAGCACGAGCACGGTGCGCGGCCCTTCCTCGCGCAGGCGCCGGCGCGCGGTGGCCGCGGCGCCGATGGGGCCTGCCGCAGACGACGCGGCGATGGTGGGCTGGGGGGAGGCCATGGCGCCGCATTGTGGGCGCCCGTGTCGGCGCCCAGCTGCTTGCTGCGACCAGGCGGCGCCTACGTTCGCGAAACGATGCCGCCGCGGCGTGGAATGCCGTTGGCCGGCGCCGGAACAGCGTGCTGTCAGGGCGCTGCCAGCCGCGCCCGCAGCGCTTCGATGCGCGCGCGGTTGGCGCCCAGGTCGCTTTCACCCAGGCGCGATGCCGAGCGCACCTGCACCACGCCGGCGACAGGGTCGAACCAGAACTCGGCGTCGTCGGTGAACTTCATCAGCGGCGTGGTGAAGGTGGTCTGAAGGTAGTCGGGCCGGGCCAGCACGACCCGCGCACCGGGCGTGCTTTCGACGAGCAGGCGCAGCCGCGTCATCGTCGCCGGGCCGGCGTCGGGCCCGCCGCCCAGCAGCGGCAGCGGTGCGATGCGCGCGCGCTCGTGCTGCGGATGGTCGGGCCACAGGTCGGCCTGGCTGCTGACGCTGTTGGGCGAGGATGACGGCGCCTTCAGCCGGCCGTCGCGCACGCCCAGGTCGGTGGGGGCCGTGCCGGCGAGCAGGCCGGACTGGCCAGCGCCAGCCACCAGCAGCGTCAGCACGACGACGACGCCGGCGGCGATCAAGATCCAGCGCAGCACGGGGCCGGGCCGCTCAACGCCGCTTGCCGCCGAGCAGCGAGCCCAGCACGCCGCGGATGATCTCGCGCCCGACGGCCGAGCCGATGCTGCGCACGGCTGAAGAAGCTGCCTTTTGCGCCAGGCCCTCGTGGCGGCCGCCGCGCGGGCCGGTGCTGCCGAAGAGCGCATCCTTCAGGCCACCCATCAGGCCGCCGCCTTCGTCGGCCGCCGGCGCCGGGGCTGCGGTGCCCGGCAGGCGAGGGGCCGTCGGCGCGCCGCCGTTGCCGGCCGCCGCGTCGGCCCCGCCGGCTGCACGGCCCTTGATCATCTCGTGCGCCGACTCGCGGTCGACCACCTTCTCGTAGGTGCCTGCGACCAGCGAACCGGCCAGCAGCGCCTGCCGTTGTGCTGGCGTGATGGGTCCGATCTGGCTGCCCGGTGGCAGCACGTAGACGCGCTCGGTGACGCTGGGCCGGCCCTTGGCATCGAGGAAGCTGACCAGCGCCTCGCCCACCGCGAGCTCGGTGATCGCGGTGGCCATGTCGCCGATCTTCGGGTTGGCGCGCATGGTCTCGGCGGCGGCCTTCACGGCCTTCTGGTCACGCGGCGTGAAGGCGCGCAGCGCGTGCTGCACGCGGTTGCCCAGTTGCGCCAGCACGGTGTCGGGCACGTCCAGCGGGTTCTGCGTCACGAAGTACACACCCACGCCCTTGCTGCGCACCAGGCGCACCACGAGTTCGATGCGTTCCACCAGTGCGGTCGGTGCGTCCTTGAACAGCAGGTGGGCCTCGTCGAAGAAGAAGACGAGCTTGGGTTTCTCGAGGTCGCCCACCTCAGGCAGCAGCTCGAACAGTTCCGACAGCATCCACAGCAGGAAGGTGGCGTAGAGCCTGGGCGCGTTCATCAGCTGGTCGGCGGCCAGGATGTTGATGACCCCCTTGCCGTCCACCGTCTGCATGAAGTCCGAAATGTCGAGCATGGGCTCGCCGAAAAACTTGTCGCCGCCTTGCTCCTCGATCTGCATCAGCCCGCGCTGGATGGCGCCGACGCTGGCCGCGCTGATGTTCCCGTACTCGGTGGTGAACTGCTTGGCGTTTTCGCCGACGTACTGCAGTGCGGCGCGCAAGTCCTTCATGTCCAGCAGCAGCAGGCCGTTGTCGTCGCAGATCTTGAACACCAGGCTCAGCACGCCGGCCTGGGTTTCGTTCAGCGCCAGCATGCGTGTCAGCAGCAGCGGGCCCATGTCCGACACCGTGGCTCGCACCGGGTGACCGGCGGTGCCGAAGACGTCCCACAGCGTGGCCGGGCAGGTCACGGGTTCGGGCGTGGGCAGGCCGCGTTCTTTCAGGATGGCGGCGATCTTCGGGCTCAGCGTGCCGGGCTGGGTGACGCCGGTGAGGTCGCCCTTCACGTCTGCCATGAAAACGGGCACGCCGAGCTTGCTGAAGTTCTCGGCCAGGGTCTGCAGCGTGATGGTCTTGCCGGTGCCGGTGGCGCCGGTGATCAGGCCGTGGCGGTTGGCCAGCGCGGGCAGCAGGTGGCACTGTATGTCGCCATGCTGGGCGACGAGGATGGGGTCGGGCATGGCGGCAAGGCTCCTTAGGCTGACGTGCCGCGGCAAGTCTAGCCGCTGCCCCGTGCAAGCCGAACCCCTGCGCCGCCGATGTCGCTACTGCACGAAACGCCCGTCGCGCCCCACCAGGGCCAGGTCGACGAAGGTGCAGCCCGTGTGTTCACCCTTGCGCCAGCGCAGCGTGAGCCCGCCGAGGTCGGTCTCGAAGCGTTCCAGCGCCGCCATCAGGCTGGCGCGGGTGGGGCTCGCGCCGGCGGCGCGCAGCGCGGCAGCCAGCGCCTTGGCGGTCATGTAGCCCTCCAGGCTGCCGTAGGAGAGGGCCTGGCCGGGTGCGGCGCGCGCCATGCGTTCCTGGTACTCGCGCACCAGCGCCGTCTTGCCCGAGTTCGGGTTGGGCACGATCTGCGCGAAGACCATGCCCTTGGCCAGCGGCCCCAGCTCGGCAGCCAGGGGTGTCGAGCCCGAGTTGACGCCCCAGAAGGTGATGCGCGAGCCCGCCGCGCGTGCAGTGCGGATCAGCCGCCCGTAGAGCGTCGGCGAGCCGTGGTTGATGACGAGGTCGACCTTCTGCTGCGCCAGCGCCGCCGCGGCGGCGGCGAGTTGCGCGTCGGTGATGTCGCCGTTGAAGGGCACGCCGCCGCCGAAGGCCATGCCGCTTGCTGCGGCCAGCTTCTGCACGTTGGCCAGGTGCTCGCGGCCGACGTCGGAATCGGCGTGGAAGAGCGCCACGCGCTGCAGGCCGATGCGCTTGCCCTGGGTGATGAGGGCACGGAACTCCTCGCGGTGTTCAGCGCGCACGGGGTAGACCAGGGGCTGATGCGGCAGGCGCAGCCCCGGCGAGCCGGCCATCGGGCCGATGAACGGCACGCCGAGTTCCGTCGCCGCCTTCATCACCGCGGTGCTGGGGCCGCCTTCGATCGAGCCGAAGAGCACGAACACGCCTTGCTGAACCAGCGCACGCGCGTTGGCCTCGGCCTTGGCGCTGCTGTTCTCGTCGTCCAGCGTACGCAGCACGATGCGCCGCCCATTGACGCCCCCGCTCCGGTTGATCGCGTCGACATAGGCCTTGACGCCGGCCAGGGCCTCGCTGCCGTAGACGTTCTTGCCGCCCTGCAGCGTGATGCTCTGGCCGACGAGGATCTCGTTGCCGCCGATACCGGGCTCGGCCGCGTGGCCGGCCCGGGCCATGACCGCCAGAGGCAGCGCGGGCAGCAGTTGCAGGAGGAGACGGCGTTCCTGGGCGTGTGCAGGCTTGTTCATGACTCGAATGCTGCCAGCGTGGGCCGGCACCAACCCTTGTCGCCTTCGTCGAGCCCTTCGAAAGTCAAGCGCATCTGTGCCAGAGTTGTCGCGCAGGCGTCGTTGTCACCCGCAGCGCGCTGTGCCAGCGCCAGCACTTCCAGGCCGAAGAAGCGTTCCAGTGGCACGTTGTCGTGGGCTTGCACGATGTCCAGGCACTGCAAGGCATGGTGGTGCGCCTGCGCTGCGTCGCCGGCCTTCAGCCAGGTCTTGGCCAGGCGGTACTCGGCGCGCTCGATCTCCAGCCAGGTGCCGGCGCGGGCCCAGAACACGCGGCCGGTGTCGGCGGCCAGGATCATCAGCGCCCGTTCGGCGTCGCTGCGCACGGGCAGGTCTTCCAGCGTACCGGCCAGGTTGTTGGCCGCGATGGCCAGCGCGCGAACGGCGGGGTCGTCATCGGGCAGGGCATGGGCCGCGACCGCGGCCGTGGCTTCGTCCAGCAGGGCGCGGGAGCGCGCGGTGTCGTGCGCGTTCACGGCCGCGGCCGTCATCGCGGTGATGCGGGTGGCGTCGCTGGCGGACTGGCCTGCGCGTTCGTCGGCCAGCCCGCCGGCCAGTTTCAGCACGGCGCCAAAACGCTGCAGCGACTGCGCCGTGGCACTGCCCGCGGCCACCAGCGGCAGCGCCGCCAGCCGCTGCTGGAAGGCCAGGCCCTCGGCCCAGCGACCCAGGTGCTGGCCGTGCACGTGCTGGGCCAGGAAGGCCAGCGGCACGATCTGGTCTTCTTGCTGCAGCAGGGTCAGGCCGGGCTCGGCCAGGCGTTCGGCCACGGCCGCGGCCTGCTCGGCGTGGTCGGTCCAGGCCTGGTCCAGAAAGCTGTCGAAGTCCATCCGCGGTCTCCGTCGAGGGGTGCGACAGCTTACGGGCGTCCGGGCGCCGTGGCGAGCCACCCACGGTTGGTGGACGCCGCCGGAGGCCGGCGCGACTAAAATCCGCGCTCTTTCACTTCAGCAGCCTCCATCTCATGGCCGGTCATTCCAAGTGGGCCAACATCCAGCACCGCAAGGGCCGGCAGGATGAAAAGCGCGGCAAGGCCTGGACACGGGTCATCCGCGAGATCATGGTCGCGGCGCGCCTGGGCGGCGGCGACGCCTCGGCCAATCCGCGCCTGCGCCTTGCCATCGAGAAGGCCAAGGCGGTGAACCTGCCTGTCGACACCGTCAAGCGCAACATCGACAAGGCCACCGGCAACCTCGAAGGCGTGAGCTACGAGGAGATCCGCTACGAGGGCTACGGCATCGGCGGCGCGGCCATCATCGTCGACTGCATGACCGACAACCGCGTGCGCACCGTGGCCGAGGTGCGCCACGCCTTCAGCAAGTACGGCGGCAACATGGGCACCGAAGGCAGCGTGGCCTTCCAGTTCAAGCACTGCGGGCAGCTGATCTTCGCGCCCGGCACGAGCGAGGACAAGGTGATGGAAGTGGCGCTGGAGGCCGGCGCCGATGACGTGGTCAGCGACGACGACGGCGCCGTCGAGGTGCTGACCGCGCCCACCGGGTTCGAGGCCGTGAAGGCGGCACTGGAGGCTGCGGGCCTGACGCCCGAGGTGGCCGAAGTGACCTGGCGCGCCGAGAACGACATCACGCTGGAAGGTGAGGACGCTGCGCGCATGCAGAAGCTGCTGGATGCCATCGAAGACCTGGACGACGTGCAGGACGTCTTCCACAACGCCGTTCTATGAGCCCCCACGCTCACTTCGTTCGCTGCCCCCCGAGGGGGCTCATGCAGCGGCCCGGCGAAGCCGGTTCCACGCATGGCCTTGATCGCGGTGCGATCGGGCGGAGCCAGCTGTGAAGGTGCTCGTCATCGGCGGCGGCGGCCGCGAGCACGCGTTGGCTTGGAAGCTGGCGCAGGGTGAACGGGTGCAGCGGGTCTACGTGGCCCCCGGCAACGGCGGCACCGCGCTCGACCCGGCGCTGCACAACGTGCCGCTTGCCACGCCCGAGGAGCTGGCCGACTTCGTGATGGCCGAGAAGATTGCGCTCACCGTCGTCGGCCCCGAGGCGCCGCTGGCCGCCGGCGTCGTCGACCTCTTCCGCGCGCGCGGCCTGCGCATCTTCGGCCCGACCAAGGCCGCGGCGATGCTGGAAAGCAGCAAGGCCTACGCCAAGGCCTTCATGCAACGCCACGGCATACCCACGGCGCTGTACGCCACCTTTACCGAAGCCGCCGCGGCGCACGCCCACGTCGACAGGCACGGCGCGCCCATCGTCATCAAGGCCGACGGCCTGGCCGCCGGCAAGGGCGTGGTGGTGGCCATGACGACCGAAGAGGCGCACGCCGCGATCGACGACATGTTGGGCGGCAATGCACTGGGCGTGCAGTACGGCGCCGAGGGCGCGCGCGTCGTCATCGAGGAGTTCATGGCCGGCGAAGAGGCCAGCTTCATCGTGCTGTGCGACGGCAAGCACGTGCTGACGCTGGCCACCAGCCAGGACCACAAACGCATCGGCGAGGGCGACACCGGCCCCAACACCGGCGGCATGGGCGCGTACTCACCCGCGCCGGTGGTCACGCCCAACGTGCACGCCAAGGTGATGCAGGAAATCATCCACCCCACCATCGCTGGCATGGCCAAGGACGGCGTGCCCTACACCGGTTTTCTCTACGCCGGGCTGATGATCGACGCCCAGGGCCAGCCGCGCACCGTGGAATTCAACTGCCGCCTCGGCGACCCCGAGGCGCAGGTCATCCTGATGCGCCTGAAGAGCGATCTCTTCGAAGTGCTGATGCATGCCACCGACGGCACGCTCGACCAGGCCGAACTGAGCTGGGACCGCCGCACCGCCTTGGGCGTGGTGATGGCTGCCCACGGCTACCCCCAGGCTCCGCGCAAGGGGGATGTCATCACCGGTCTGACCGCGCCGGGTGCGGAAGGCGCCGAACTGCAGGTCTTCCACGCCGGCACGGCGCAGCACGATGGCCGCTTGGTGGTCAACGGTGGGCGTGTACTCTGCGTCACCGCGCTGGGCGACTCGGTGCGGCTCGCGCAGCAGCGGGCGCTGGCCGCAGTGCGCGGCATCCAGTTCGATGGCGCACAGTGGCGCAACGACATCGGCCACCACGCCATTCGGCATTGACCGTAACGACGCCGCAGTCCATGCCGGCAAGAGACGCCGCGGCAGCCGCCGCGGCAGCCGGCCGGCGCTGGTCGCACCCGTGCAACCCCTGCCCACCTTGAACGAGAACCGCAAATGATCGACACCGCCGCCGTGCGCAGCTACCTGCTGGAGCTGCAGGGCCATATCGTCAGGACCCTGCAGGCCGAGGACGGCAAGGCCTTCCTCAGCGACGGCTGGCAGCGCCCGGCCGGCGGCAAGCTCGAAGGCGACGGCCTGTCGCAGCTGGTGGAAGAGGGCGGCCTGCTCGAACGCGGTGGCTGCAACTTCAGCCACGTGAAGGGCGCCAGCCTGCCGCCTTCGGCGACGCAGCACCGCAGCGAACTCGCCGGCGCTCCCTTCGAGGCGCTCGGCGTGTCGCTCGTCATGCACCCACGCAACCCCTACGTGCCCACCGTGCACATGAACGTGCGTCTGCTGGCGGCCTTTCCGGAAGGCAAGCCGGCCGTGACCTGGTTCGGCGGTGGCATGGACCTCACACCCTACTACGGCTTCGAGGACGACGCGCGCCACTTCCACCGCGTCAACGCGCAAGCCCTCGCGCCCTTCGGCGACGACAAGTACCCTCGCTTCAAGGTCTGGTGCGACGAGTACTTCTTCCTCAAACATCGAAACGAGCCGCGTGGCATCGGCGGTGTCTTCTTCGATGACTTCAACGAAGGCAGCTTCGAAGACGGCTTCGCGATGATGCGTGCCGTGGGCGACGCCTTCATACCCGCGTACCTGCCGATCGCGCAACGCCGCCGCGAGACGCCTTACGGCGAGCGCCAGCGTGACTTCCAGGCCTACCGGCGCGGGCGTTACGTCGAGTTCAACCTGGTGTGGGACCGCGGCACGCACTTCGGGCTGCACGGCGGCGGCCGCACCGAGAGCATCCTGATGAGCATGCCGCCCATCGTGAAGTGGCGCTACGACTGGAAGCCCGAGGCCGGCAGCGAGGAGGCGCGCCTCTACAGCGACTTCCTGCGCCCGCGCGACTGGCTCAACGAATGACGCTTCGTGGCTAGGCGCGTGGGCCTCTTCGGAGGCACCTTCGACCCCGTGCACAACGCCCACGTGGCGTTGGCCCACGCGGCACTCCACGCGCTGGCGCTGGACGAGGTGCGCTGGGTGCCCACGGGCCATTCGTGGCAGAAGGACCACCGCGCCACGGCGGCCGAACACCGCGAGGCCATGGTGCGCCTGGTCATCGCCGGCGAGCCGCGTTTCGTGCTCGACCGCATCGAGATTCAACGTCCTGGCCCGAGCTACACGCTGGACACCGTGCGCGAACTCCACGCCGCCGAACCCGGCACCGAATGGTTCTTGATCATCGGCCAGGACCAGTACACCGGCCTGCACACCTGGCGCGACTGGCCGGTGCTGCTGGGCCTGGTGACGCTGGCCGTGGCCAACCGCCCGGGCACCACGGCGCAGCCGCACGCCGACGTGCTGGCGCATCCGCACAAGGCCGTGCCACTGCCGATGCTGGACATCAGCGCCACCGATATCCGACAAAGGGTCGCGGCGGGCGCCGACATTTCGCAACTGGTGCCGCCGCAGGTGGCGCGCTATATTGAAACTCATGGCCTGTACCGGGCCCTCGCCGCAGGCGAGTCAACACCTCACGGGAGCTGAATCTGGACATCCGCAAGCTGCAACGCGCCATCGTCGATGGCCTGGAAGACGTCAAGGCCCAGCACATCGCGGTCTTCAACACCGAGCACCTGAGCTCCATGTTCGAGCGCGTGATCGTCGCCAGCGGCACCAGCAACCGCCAGACCAAGGCCCTGGCCGCCAGTGTGCGCGACAGCGTGCGGGGCCGCGGCTTTCCCATCCTCAGCACCGAGGGCGAGGACAACGGCGAATGGATCATCGTCGACTGCGGCGCGGCGGTGGTGCACATCATGCAGCCCGCCATCCGTGAGTACTACCGCCTCGAGGAAATCTGGGGCGGCAAGGCGGTGAAGATGAAGATGGGCGAGGTCAACACCAGGCTCGTCAAGGCCAGCGAGCCCGAGCCGGCGGCGCGCAAGAAGCCCAAGTCCGCCGCCCCGGCCGGTGCGTCGCCAGCCGAGACATCGGCCCCGCGCGCGCCTGGCTCGCGTGCCGCGGCCCGCGCCGTGAAGCGCACGAACGCGAAGGACGAGGCCGAGAAGAAGGCGAGCAACCGCACCGCGGCCTACCAGCGCGTGGCGGCCAAGTCGGCACCGCGCAAGGCGGCGCCTGCGGGCGCCGCCGGGGCACGCATGGCCCCGGCCAAGGCGCCGGCGCAGAAGGCCGCCACCAAGACCATCGTCGTCAAGCCGCCAGCGAAGAAGGTGGTCGCCGGCAGGACGCCGACCAGGAAGCCTGCCCCCGCGCGGAAGGCGGCACCCGCCAAGAAGGCCGCCCGCAGGACCTGACCCCGTGAAGCTGATGGTGGTGGCGGTGGGCCAGCGCCAGCCGGCTTGGGGCCACGAGGCCTGGGACGATTTCGCCAAGCGCTTCCCACCCGAGATGCGGCTGGAGCTGAAGGCATTGAAGGCCGAACCGCGCAGCGGAGGCAAGACCGCCGCGCAGTGCATGTCCGCCGAGGCTGCGCGCTTCGAGGCCACGCTGGCCTCGGCTGCGAAGGGTGCACGCCGTGTGGTGCTGGACGAACACGGTACGCGCCGCAGCACGGCGCAGCTGGCCGATCGCGTCCTGGCCTGGCGTGGCGAAGGTCGCGACGTGGCCCTGCTGATCGGTGGGCCCGATGGCTTGGATCCGGCGCTCAAGGCCACTGCAGACGAGACGCTGCGCCTGTCCGACCTGACACTTCCCCATGCCTTCGCCCGCGTGTTGCTGGCCGAGGCGCTGTACCGCGCCTGGACGCTGGCCACCGGGCACCCCTACCACCGCGAGTGAGTGCACCCAGCGGCAAGCCCGCGTCTGTGCCGATGCGCCAGCCCCTGCGCACGCCACACAATGCACGCCATGCCGCCGCACGCCTTCGTCTACCTGGCCTCACAGAGCCCGCGCCGCACCCAGCTGCTGGACCAGCTGGGCGTGGCCCACCGCCCGCTGCTGCCCGACCGCGGCGAGGACACCGAGGGACTCGAGGAAGAACACCGCGGCGAGCTGCCGCTGGACTACGTGCGTCGCGTCACGCTGCTGAAGCTGAACGCCGCGCGCGCGCGGCTGCAGCGGCGCAGGCTGACCGAGGCACCCATACTCTGCGCCGACACCACGGTGTCGGTGGGTCGTCGCATCCTGGGCAAGCCGCAGGGCCCCGAGCACGCCGCAGAGATGCTGCGCGCGTTGTCGGGGCGTACGCACCGCGTGATGACCTGCGTGGTCGTCGGCATCGGCGCGCAGCGCTTGCTGGACACCAGCATCTCGCGCGTGCACTTCGCCGAACTGTCCGAAACCACCATCCAGCGCTACGTCGACAGCGGCGAACCGCAGGGCAAGGCCGGCGCCTACGCCATCCAGGGCCGCATCGCGGCATGGATAGACCACATCGAGGGCAGCTACACCGGCATCATGGGCCTGCCGCTGTACGAGACCACCACCCTGCTGTCGCGCGCCCGCGTGCGGCTGGAGCTGTGAAATGAAACCCCCACGCTCGCTTTGCTCGCTGCCCCCCGAGGGGGCGCTCAGTACGTTCGGAACGGCCGGGCGGTACTGACATGGCCACGCAGGACATCCTCATCAATTGGGCACCGCAGGAAACGCGCGTGGCTGTGGTGGAAAACGGCGCCGTGCAGGAGCTGCATATCGAACGGACGCTGGAACGCGGGTTGGTGGGTAATGTCTACCTCGGCAAGGTGGTGCGCGTGCTGCCGGGCATGCAGAGCGCCTTCATCGACATCGGCCTGGAGCGTGCGGCCTTCCTGCACGTGGCCGACCTTCACCCGAGCGGCCCATCGGGACGCGTCTCGTCGGCCCACTCGCCGAGGGCCGACGCCCGCCCCGACGCGCCGCTGGTGCCCATCGAGCGCCAGGTCTTCGAGGGACAGACACTCACGGTGCAGGTCATCAAGGACGCCATCGGCACCAAGGGCGCCCGGCTGTCGACGCAGGTGAGCATCGCCGGGCGCATGCTGGTCTTCTTGCCGCACGACAAGCACATCGGCATCAGCCAGAAGATAGGCTCACAGGAGCTGCGCGAGCAGCTGCGCCTGCGCATGCAGGCGCTGACCGGGCAGGATGGCACAGACAACGGCGGCGGCTTCATCTTGCGCACGAACGCCGAGGAGGCCACCGACGCCGAACTGGCCGAGGACATCGCCTACCTGCGCCGCGCCTGGTCGCTGATCCGCGAACGTGCGCAGCAGCGCCCGCCCGGCAACCTGCTGCACCAGGACTTGAGCCTGGGCGAACGCGTATTGCGCGACCTGACCAACGACGCTACCGGCACCATCCGCATAGACAGCAAATTGCAGTGCGACGCGCTGAGGGTCTTCGGCGAGACCTACATGCCGGGCGCCGTGGCCAAGCTCGAGCACTACAAGGGCGAACGGCCCATCTTCGACCTCTTCGGCATCGAGGAAGAGATCGCGCGCGCCCTCGGCCGGCGTGTCGATCTCAAGAGCGGCGGCTACCTCATCATCGACCAGACCGAGGCACTCACGACCGTGGACGTGAACACCGGTGGCTTCGTCGGGGCGCGGAACTTCGACGACACCATCTTCAAGACCAACCTGGAGGCGGCCGGCGCCATTGCACGCCAGCTGCGGCTGAGGAACCTGGGCGGCATCATCATTGCCGACTTCATCGACATGACGCGGCCCGAGCACCAGGAAGCGGTGCTGGCCGAACTGCGCAAGCAGCTGGCGCGCGACCGCACCCGTACCACGGTCAGTGGCTTTACCCAGTTAGGCCTGGTGGAGATGACGCGCAAACGCACGCGCGAAAGCCTGGCGCACATGCTGTGCGAACCCTGCCCCACCTGCCAGGGCCGCGGCCAGGTGAAGACGGCGCGCAGCGTCTGCTACGACATCCTGCGCGAAATCCTGCGTGAGGCGCGCCAGTTCGCACCCAAGGAATTCCGCGTCATCGCGAGCGCGGCGGTGGTGGAAATGCTGCTCGACGAAGAAAGCGTGCACCTGGCGGGGCTGAGCGAATTCATCGGCCGCCCGATCAGCTTGAGCGTAGAGCCGACGATGAACCCGGAGCAGTACGACATCGTGCTGATGTGAGCGTGTTCGCCGTTTCCCGCCTATGGCAGCAGGGCTGAATGGTCCTGCTTGACCGCCTCGCCCTCCTCGCCCGCGCTTGCGCGGTGCTCGCCGGCGTGCTGCTCACCACCATCACGCTGATGACCTGCGCCAGCCTCATCGGCCGCAACACGACGGGCTGGACTGTGGTGGGTGACTTCGAACTCACGGGCGCGGCAACGGGCGCGGCCATCGCGCTCTTCATGCCCTGGTGCCAGTTGCAGCGCGGCCATGTCATGGTCGACTTCTTCACCTTGAAGGCGTCGCGTGCCACGCAAGACGGGCTCGACCGCTTCGGCGCGCTGTTGCTGGCCGCGGTGATGGGCGTGGTGGCCTGGCGCAGCGCGCTCGGTGGTTTGAACGCGTGGCGCTCGCAGGCCGGCACGATGCTGCTGGGATTTCCGGAATGGGCGGTCTACGCGGTGATCGTGCCGCCGCTGGCGCTGACCGCGGTGATTGCGCTGACGCAGGCCGTGCGCGGCTTTGGCCTGCCGCGGCCGGCCGCGGCATGACGCCGATCACGCTGGCGCTGCTGATCTTCGCCGTCATGCTGGCGTTGATGGCGCTGCGCACGCCCATCGCAGTGTCGATGTTCGTCGCCGGCGTCTTGGGCTATGTCCTGCAGGCCGGTTGGCTGCCGCTGGCCGGATTCCTGAATGCGCAGGCCTACGCGCGCTTCGCCAGCTATGACCTCAGCGTCATTCCGCTCTTCCTCCTGATGGGCAACTTTGCCACGCAGGGTGGCCTGTCGCGCGCGCTGTTCCAGTTCGCAGCGGCCGTGATGTCGCGTTTCCAGGGCGGGTTGGCGATGGCCGCGGTCATGGCCTGCGCCGCCTTCGGCGCCATCTGCGGCAGCAGCGTGGCCACCGCGGCGACCATCACGCAGGTGGCGCTGCCCGAACTGCGCAAGCACGGCTACTCGGGGCGGCTGGCCACCGGCACGCTGGCCGCCGGCGGCACGCTGGGCATCCTCATCCCGCCGTCGGTACCGCTGGTCGTCTACGCCATCCTCACTCAGCAAAACATCGCAAAGCTCTTCGCCGCGGCGATGCTCCCGGGGCTGCTGGCCGTGCTGGGTTACGTGGCAGCGATCGCGGTCTATGTGCGCGTGGTGCCAGGCCAGGCGCCGGCGGGTGGCGACGCAGCGGCCACGGGGCCCGCGCAACGGGCCCCAAATGCCGGGGTCGCCTTGCTGACCTGGCAGGCTCTGGGTGGCATCCTGCCCATCGGCAGCGTCTTCCTGATCGTCTTCGGCGGCATCTACGCCGGCCTGTTCACGCCCACCGAGGGTGCGGCCGTCGGTGCGGCGGCAACGTTCCTGGCGGCCTTGCTGAAGCGCGAGATCACCTGGCCCGGCTTCAAGGAAAGCTTCCTGGCCACCGCCGAGAGCTCGGCGATGATCTTCCTCATCTTCCTGGGCGCCGACCTGATGAACGCGGCGCTGGCGCTGACCCAGCTGCCCAGCCAACTGGCCGGGCTGGTGCAGGGTTGGGGACTGCCGCCGCTCGCGGTGGTTTCGGCCATCTTGCTCTTCTACGTCGTGCTGGGCGCCGTGATGGACGAGTTGAGCATGATCCTGCTCACCATCCCGATCTTCTTCCCCGTGGTGATGGGGCTGGACTTCGGCCTGCCCGCCGAGAGTGTGGCGCTGTGGTTCGGCATCCTGGTGCTGATGACGGTGGGCTTCGGCCTGCTGGCGCCGCCGGTGGGGCTGAACGTCTACGTCGTCAACCGCATGGCGCGCGACGTGCCCATCGCCGAGAGCTACCGCGGCGTGATGCCCTTCCTGGTGGCCGACGTGCTGCGCACACTGCTGCTGCTGGCCTTTCCGGCGCTCAGCCTGTGGCTGGTGCAGTACGTGGGATGAGCGGTCTCAGCGGCGCTTCGCGGTGGCTTTTCTGGTGGGCGCCGCCTTCACGTCTCTGGCGACCTTCCTGGCTTTGACGGGCACGGATTCAGGTGCTGGCTTGCGCCTTGGCGCACGCGCGGCCTTCGGTGACTCGGGAAGCAGCCCCAGCAGCAGCGACTCGCAGGCCGTCGCCGACATCACCATCGGCACCGGGTAGTTGGCGTCGGCCTCGGCGCAGGCGGCTGCGGCCAGGGCGGGGATGTCGTCGGCGCGCAGTGCGGCCAGCTGGGCGGGGATGCCGATAGCGCGGTTCATGTCTTCCACCGAGGCGACGAAGCGCCGCGCCAGTTCGGCCTCTTCCTCGCCAGCCTTGCCCACGCCGGCACGCACGGCCAACGTCGCCAGCTTGCCCTGCACGGCCGGGGCGCACCAGTGCAGCACGGCGGGCAGCACGATGGCGTTGGCCAGGCCGTGCGGCGTGCCATAGCGCCCACCGAGCTGGTGCGCAATGGCATGCACGTTGCCCACGTTGGCGCGCGTGAAAGCGAGCCCGGCATAGGTGGAGGCCAGCGCCATCTGTTCACGCGCCTCCAGGTCGCGGCCATTGGTGCAGGCTTGTGGCAACTGGCGGTAGATCATGGCCACGGCGGCCAGCGCCATGCGGTCGGTGTAGGGTGTACCCCATTCGCCCAGGTAGGCCTCCACCGCGTGCGTCAGCGCGTCCATGCCGGTGGCGGCGGTGATGGGCGCGGGCAGGCCCGTCATCAGCGCCGGGTCGAGTGCCGCGATGCGCGGCACCAGGCGCGTGTCGGCGACGACCAGCTTCTGGTGCGTCTCGGGGTCGGAGATCACGGCGGCTACCGTCACTTCCGAGCCCGTCCCCGCAGTGGTGGGGACGGCGTAGATGGGCGGCGGCGCCCGCAGGCCCTTGAAGTAGCCGACCAGTTCACGCGGGTGCTTGCGGTTGGCCGCAGCCAGGCCGATGACCTTGGCGGCGTCCATCACGCTGCCACCGCCGAAGGCGAGCAGCGCGTCGCAGCCCTTGGCCTCGTAGCGCGCGATGCCGGATTCGATGACCGGTATCGGCGCGTCGGGCGTCACCGTGTCGAAGACGACGAAACCTGCATCGGCAGCCGACAAGGCGTCCAGCACCGGCTGCAGCAGCCCAAGTTTCACGATCACGGCGTCGGTGACGACGAAGACCTTCCGGTGGCCGAAGTTCGCCACCGCCTGGGCAAGACGAAGGCTGGCGCCAGGCCCCACCATCAGCAGCGGCTGCGGTATCGGCAGCCGCCGTGTCACCACGCCCGCCGCGCGCTTCAGCCTGGGCAGGCCGACCGCACGGGCCATGTCGCCGATCAAGTTCGCCACGAGATACCTCCTTCATCATTCATCCGGCAACTTTGGCGCAGAAAACCCATGAAGACCGTGATCAGCATCAGCCTGGGTGCAAGCAGCCAGGATTTCGAGTTCACCACCCAATTCCTGGGCGAAAAGCTCAAACTGCGCCGCCTGGGCACCGACGGCAGCACGGCCAAGGCGCTGAAGCTGCTGAAGACCTGGGAGACGAGGGCCGACGCCATCGGTCTGGGCGTGCAGAAGGACAGCCACAGTCTGGGCGCGCCCCGCTTCATCGAGCGCGACGCGCTGCGCCTGCGCCGCGCCGTGTCTCGGGTGCCGGTGACCACCGGCGAGCGTCTGGGCGACATCCTGCTCGAATGGGCCGTGCGCCACTCGCAAAGTGAGCTTGGCCGCTGTTTCGACAACGCCCGCGTACTGTTCTTCTCGGGCATGGCGCAGCACAAGCTGGCGCAGACGATGGCCGAGTACAGCGCCAATCTGCTGTTTGCCGACCCGCTGCTGCAGCTGGGTGTGCCCAAGCTGCTGACATCGCTGGCCGCATTGCAGCTCTACAGCAGCGGCGCGCACGCGCTGTCGGGCTGGGCGCCGCCGCGCGTGCTGCCGGCGCCGCTGCTCAAGCAGTGGGCCGAGTTCGTGCTGAAGAAGGCGATGGTCAAGGCCACGGTGATCGTGGCGCCGGCGCACGAGCTCGACGGCTTCGGGCTCGAAGAGCTCGCGGGCAAGACGGTGATCACCTCGGCGCTGAACGACGACCGTCTGGCGCAACTCAAGGACAAGGGCGTGCATCTGGTGGTCGACGGCTCGCCCGTGATCGAAGGCCACGTGCTGGGCCCCGAGATGCTGGACGCGATGATCCTGGCCGCCACGGGCAAGGCCGTCGAGGCCATGCTCGAGGACGACTACCTCGAAATCATCGCCGGCCTGCAGATGCAGCCGCGCCTGCTCTACCCCGGCGGGTTCCAGCGCATCAACCGCTTTGCGTTTGTCATCCACCCGCTGTCACAGGAGTACTTCAAGGTGCTCAAGCCGGTGGAAATGCTGTCGCAGGTTTCGCCGCCGCTGTTCATGGACTCGCTGGAAAAGCTGATGGCCTACGCGCCGCCCTTCGTCTACTCGAAAGTCGAGGGCATCCGTTCACCCACCGGCGTCATGGCCGAGGGCTGGCTGATCTCGGTCGGCGGCACGCCACGCGAGATCATGCGGCGTCCGCCCGAGTTCACTTACCGCCGCCTGCTGGCCGCGGCCGAGATGGCGCAGAAGCTCGGCGCGCAGATCATGGGCCTGGGCGCCTTCACCAAGGTCGTGGGTGATGCCGGCGTCACGGTGGCCAAGCGGGCGCCGCTGCCCATCACCACGGGCAACAGCTACAGCGCGTCCGCCGCGCTGTGGGCCGCGCACGACGCGGTGCTGCGCATGCACCTGCTGCCCCCGCCGCAGGGCAAGGCGCGGGTGCCCTTCAAGGCCATGGTGGTGGGCGCCACCGGCGCCATCGGCTCGGCCTGCGCACGGCTGCTGGTGCGCGCCGCGGAAGAAGTGACGCTGGTGTCTCCCGAAACCGCGAAGCTGCTGGCGCTGCAGCAGTCCATCCTGCACGAGACGCCCGATGCGAAGCTGGTGCTGTCGGCGCGCGCCGACACACACATCGCCGAGATGGACATGGTCGTCACCGCGACCTCGGGCGCAGGCAAGAAGGTGCTGGACATCATGAAGGTCAAGCCCGGCTGCGTCATCACCGACGTCGCGCGGCCGCTCGACCTGCCGCCGGAAGAAGTGGCGCGGCGACCCGACGTGCTGGTCATCGAGTCGGGCGAGATCCAGCTGCCCGGCGAGCTGAAGATGAAGAACATCGGCCTGCCCAAGGGCGTGGTCTACGCCTGCTTGGCCGAGACCATCGTGCTGGCACTGGAAGGGCGCTTCGAGAACTACACCATCGGCCGTGCCATCGAGTGGGAGAAGGTTCGCGAGATCTACCAGATGGGCCTCAAGCACGGCATGAAGCTGGCCGCGATCTCGGGCGTCAACGGCGTCATCACCGATGCCGACATCGAGCGTGTGCGCACGCTGGCGCTGGCGGCCAGGGCCAAGTCGGCGCGGGCGAAGGCGGCGGCGCTGAAGAAGGCTGCTGCCCAGGCACCGGCGCCGGCCAGGAAGACCGCCGCCAGCAAGAAGCCGGCAGTAGCCGTGAAAGCGACTGCGAAGGCGACTGCGAAGACGGCCGTGAAAGCCGACGCGGCGCCGCGCGCTCCGCGCAAGCGTGCCGCGACGCGGGCCTGAAGCAGCGCCGCTACTCGGCCAGGAACGCCTGCACGGCAGTCACCCCGGCGGCCACGGCTTCTTCTCTCGCAGCCGCTGGCTGCGGTAAAAGCGCCATCGGCGCCAAGGCCGCATGCCGCACCCCGGGATTCCGAGGCCGGGCGCGGTCGCTCTCGCAACACCCACCCACGGAGACCCCCGATGCTCAACCGCCGAAAGCTTCTGCAAGGCGTCGCCGGCGCCGCCCTCGGCGCACCTGCGCTTGCCGGACTGGCGCAGCAGAACGTGACGCTCAAGTTCCACACCTTCATGGCGCCGATGAGCAGCGTCTGGCTGACCATGCACAAGCCGTGGATGGAGAGTGTCGAGAAGGACAGCGGTGGCCGCATCAAGTTCGAGGCCTACCCTGCGATGCAACTGGGCGGCACGCCGGTGCAGCTGTACGACCAGGCGCGTGACGGCGTTGTCGACATCGTCTGGACGGCGCCAGGCTACACGGCAGGCCGCTTTCCTCGCAGCGAGGCCTTCGAGCTGCCCTTCATGATGAACCACGCCGAGGCGACATCGAAGGCGCTGTGGGAATACATGCAGACGCAGGCAAGCGACGAGTTCAAGGAAGTCCAGTTGCTGGCCCTGCACGTGCACGGCCCGGGCACGTTCCACAGCGTGAAAAAGCCGATCAACAGCGCCGCCGACCTGCGCGGCATGAAAGTGCGCGGGCCGACGCGGCAGGCCACCAAGATGCTGGCCTCGCTGGGCGCCATCCCCGTGGGCATGCCGCTGCCGGGCATCCCCGACGCGCTGAGCAAGGGCACCATCGAGGCCTGCGCCCTTCCGTGGGAAGTGGTGCCGTCGGTGAAGGTGCATGAACTTGCCAGGTTCCACAGCGAGTTCCCGGCCGACAGCCCGGCGCTCTACACCAACACCTTCGTGCTGGCGATGAACAAGGCGAAGTACGCCGGCCTGGCACCCGACTTGAAGAAGGTCATCGACGCCCACTCGGGTCTGGCCACCAGCGCAGGGCTGGGCAAGGTGCAGCAGGCCAACGACGCCACCGGGCGCAAGGCCGCGGTGGATCGCGGCAACAGCATCCACACCTTCAGCGCGGCCGAGGCGCAGGAGTTCATCAGGCTCAGTGCCCAGGTCGATGACGAGTGGGTGACCGACATGGACAAACGCGGCTTCAAGGGCAAGGCGCTGCTGGACAGCGCGAAGGCGCTGATCGCGAAGCACGGCAGGGGCTGAGCCACCGGGGCAGCGCTGCACGGCGCGCCGCGCAGCCCCTCAGGCGCCGGCAGACCGCCCCACCCACGCCGCGCCGCGCACGCCCGAGGCGTCGCCATGCAAGGCCGGCAGCAACCGCGTGCGCACCGGCGCAGCCGCAGGGCCCTGCGCGCCGGCGGCAAAAACCCAGCGGCCCCACAGTGCGGGCACGTCGGTGTAGAGATGCGGCATGTTCGACAGCCCGCCGCCAAGCACGATGACCTCGGGGTCGAGCAGGTTGATGACGCCGGCCAGCGCGCGTGCCAGCCGGCTGGCATGACGGGCCAGCGTGTCGCTGCAGGCCTCGTCGCCCTGCGCGGCGCCCGCCGCGATGGCCGCGGCATCGAGCGTGCCGCCGTGGCGCCGTGCATGGTCGCGCGCCAGGCCGGGTCCGCTGATCAGGGTCTCGATGCAGCCGCGCTGGCCGCAGTAGCACGCCCAGGCGGGGTCGGTACCGCTCTTGGCCCAAGGCAGCGGGTTGTGGCCCCACTCGCCGGCCAGGCCATTGGGGCCGGTGAGTACGTGCCCCCGTACGGCGATACCGGCGCCAGTGCCGGTGCCCAGGATGGCGGCAAAGACGACGCCGGCCCCGGCGCCCGCGCCGTCGGTGGCTTCCGACAGCGCGAGGCAGTTCGCGTCGTTCAGCAGCGCCACCGGTTGGCCCAGCGCGGCTTGCAGGTCGGCTTGCAGCGGGCGGCCGTTCAGGCAGGTGGAGTTGCAGTTCTTCATGCGACCGTCGGTCGCCGCCGTGCCCGGAGTTCCGATGCCGATGGTGACTCGCCCGCCGGCCACGGCCCTTGCGGCGGCCACCAGTTCGGCCACCTTGCGCAGCGTGGCGCCGTAGTCACCAGGGGGCGTGGCGGCACGCTGCTTCCACAGCGTATGGCCGCCGTCGGCCAGCAGCGCGGCCTCGATCTTGGTGCCGCCGAGGTCGATGCCGAGTGCAGTCACAGGCGCCAGGCGGTCATGGGCGGCAGGCCGTCATGGCGCGCGGCTTCAGATCGGCTGGGTGCGCTCGATCAGCCAGGCCAGCGCCGCGTCGGCCACGCGCGGAGCCAGGCGTTCACGCACGGTGGCGTGGTAGGCATTGAGCCAGCCGCGCTCATCGACGCGCATCAACGCCATGTCGATGCAGCGGGTGTCGATGGGACACAGTGTGAGCGTCTCGAATTCGAGGAACTCGTCGAAGGTGTTGCCCTCCGGCGTGTTCGCCGGCACGTTGAGCACCAGGTTCTCGATGCGCACGCCCCACTGGCCGGAGCGGTAGACGCCGGGCTCGATGCTGGTGATCATGCCCGGCTCCATCGCCATGTGTTCGTTGGGGATGGCCTTGCTGATGCTCTGCGGCCCTTCGTGCACGTTGAGGAAGTAGCCCACGCCGTGGCCGGTGCCGTGGCCGAACTCGATGCCCTCGGCCCAAAGGGGCGCGCGTGCCAGGCTGTCGAGCATGGGGCTGGCCGTGCCGCGCGGGAAGCGGGCGCGCGACAGGTTCATCGTTCCCTTGAGCACCAGCGTGTAGTCGCGTTTCATCGCGGCGCTCACGGTGCCGATGGGCCACACGCGCGTGATGTCGGTGGTGCCGCCGAGGTACTGGCCGCCGCTGTCGATGAGCAGCAGGCCGTCGCCGGAGATGACGGCATGCGACTCGTCGGTGGCGCGGTAATGCGGCATCGCGCCGTTGGCGTTGAAGCCGGCGATGGTGTTGAAACTCAGGCCGACGAAGCCTGCGCGCTGGGCGCGTTCGGCGCTGAGCTTCTCGTCGACCGTCAACTCGGTGATGCGTTCGCCGCGCGCCATCGCGGCCTCGAACCAGGCGTAGAACGCGCACATCGCGGCGCCGTCCTCGGCCATCGCTTCGCGCACGAAGGCCGCTTCCTCGGCGCTCTTGCGGCTCTTCAGCAGCGTGCTGGGGTTGATGGCCTCGACCACCGCGCAGCGCACACGCTCGCGGAAGCCCAGGGTGACGCGGCGCGGGTCGACCAGCAGCGTGGCGCTTTCGTCCAGTGCGGCCAGCGCAGCCGCAGCATCGTCGTAGGCTGCGAGCTGCACGCCGTCGGCGGCCAGCTGCGCGCGCAGCGCGTCGTTCACCTTGCCGGCACCGACAAAGAGCGTGCCACCCGTCATGTCCAGCAGCAGGTGGGCCAGAAAAACCGGGTTGTAGCTGACATCGCTGCCGCGCAGGTTGGTGAGCCAGGCTACGTCATCGACCGTGCTGATGAAATGGTGTGTGGTGCCACGCGCGCCCATCACCTGGCGCACCTGCGCCAGCTTGGCCGCGCGCGGCACCGGTGCGTGCGGCGCGGCGTGTGCGTAGACCGGCATCGCGGGCGGCGCGGGGCGGTCGGGCCAGATGGCGTCGAGCAGGTCGATGTCCGTGCGCAGTAGCACGCCGGCGGCGGCCAGCGCCGTCGTCAACGCCTTCGCCGCCGCCAGGCCCAGTACCTGGCCGTCCACCGCAACGGTGGCGCCACGCGGCACTTCGCGCGCCAGCCAGTCGACATGCGCGGCGCTGTTGCCGGTGGGGATCTTGACCAGTTCGATGCCGGTGCCCGCCAGTTCGGCCTCGGCCTGCACCCAGTAGCGGCTGTCGGCAAAGAGCGCGGCGCGGTCGGCGGTAACCACCAGCGTGGCCATGCTGCCGGTGAAGCCGCTCAGCCATTGCCGGCCTTGCCAGTGCTCGGGCAGGTATTCGCTGAGGTGGGGGTCGGCGCTGGGCACCAGCAGGGCGTGCACGCCGCGCTGCGCCAGCACCTCGCGCAGATGAGTGATGCGCAGGCGGATGGGGGAGGTGCGGGTGTCCATGGGGCGTTGCTCCTGCTGACCGAACCGCGCAGAGTGCTGCGGCCAAGGCCGGCAATTCTAGGCGTCACCCTCGTGGCCGAGGTCTTCAGCGCGCTGCCGGGTAGGCCTGCGCCCGGCCGGAGACGCGGTGGGCTGCTAAGCTGCCGCTTTCCGAACGATTCCCCACCGGAGGCTTCCATGCCCGGCTTGCTGCCCCACGTCGACCCCGACGGCCTGCTCGAGTATTCCGTCGTCTACACCGACCGCGCGCTGAACCACATGTCGCGCCGCTTCTCGGTGGCGATGCAGGACATCTCGGCCACGCTCAAGGAGGTCTACGGCGCGGCCAGCGCCATCGTCGTGCCGGGCAGCGGCAGCTTCGGCATGGAAGCCGTGGCGCGCCAGTTCGCCGGCGGCAAGGACGTGCTGATCGTGCGCAACGGCTGGTTCAGCTACCGCTGGACGCAGATCTTCGAGATGTCGGGCGTGGCCTCGTCGTCCACCGTGCTGAAGGCGCGCCGGGTGGCATCGGCGCCGAAATCGCCCTTTGCGCCGGCGCCGCTGGACGAGATCGTCGACACCATCCGCCGCACCAAGCCCGCGGTGGTGTTCGCACCGCACGTCGAGACCTCGGCCGGCATGATGCTGCCCGACGCGCACCTGGTGGCCATCGCCGACGCGGTGCATGCGCACGACGGCCTCTTCGTGCTGGACTGCGTGGCCTCGGGCGCGATGTGGGTGGACATGCGCGCCACGGGCGTCGACGTGCTGATCAGTGCACCGCAGAAGGGCTGGAGCAGCACGCCCTGCGCCGGCCTGGTGATGCTGTCCGAGCGCGCCAAGGCGGCCATCGCGGGCACCAGCAGCAGCAGCTTCTCGCTCGACCTGAAGAAGTGGATGCAGATGATGGAAGCCCACGAGCAGGGCGCCATGGCCTACCACGCCACCTACCCCACCGACGGCCTGGTGCATCTGCGTGACGCGATGAACGAGACGCGTGAGCTGGGCTTTGCGCAGGCCAAGGCTGCGCAGACCGAACTGGGCCGCAGGGTGCGCGCGCTGCTGGAAGGCAAGGGCATCCCCAGCGTGGCCGCGCCGGGCTTCCAGGCGCCCTGCGTGATCGTGAGCTACACCGACCATGCCGACTGGCAGAACACCAAGGCCTTCGCCGCCCAGGGCCTGCAGGTTGCCGCCGGCGTGCCGCTGGCCTGCGACGAACCGGCCGACTACCGCAGCTTCCGCCTCGGCCTGTTCGGGCTGGACAAGCTGAAGAACATCGACCGCACGGTGGCCAGCTTCGAGAAGGCGTTGAACGCGCTGCTCTGACCTGACGCGGCGGCGCGCGGTCAGCGCGCCAGCCGCTCCATGCACCACTGGGCGGCGGCGAGCAGGCGGTGGTCGTCGCCCGCGCGGCCCACGCCCTGCAGGCCCACCGGCAGGCCGTGGCCGCCGCGTGCGAAGGGCAGGTGCACCCATTGCACAAGCGCGGTGCAACCCGCACCAGTGGGCTGCCGGCGCGCACGGCGCGCCTGCGGTGCAGCGGCTACAGCGCCGTGCGCAGGTGCCAGATCTCGGGAAAGAGCACCACGTCCAGCATCTGGCGCAGGTAGCTCACGCCCCCGGTGCCACCGGTGCCGCGCTTGAAGCCGATGACACGTTCCACCGTCGTCACGTGACGGAAGCGCCAGAGGCGGAAGGCGTCTTCCAGGTCGGTGAGCTTCTCGCCGAGTTGGTAGAGATCCCAGTGCGCTTGCGGCGCGCGGTAGACCTGCAGCCACGCGGCCTCGACCCCGGCGTCCTCGGTATAGGGTTGCGTCCAGTCGCGTTCGGTGTGGCTCGCGGGCACGGCCAGGCCGCGGCGGGCCAGCAGGCGCAGCGCCTCGTCATAGAGCGAAGGCGCGCGCCAGGCGGCTTCCACATGCGCCAGCAGTTCGGGGCGGTGGGCGTGCGGCTGGCGCATGAGCGCGTTCTTGTTGCCCAGGCTGAACTCGATGCAGCGGTACTGCCAGCTCTGGAAGCCGCTGCTGCTGGCGAGGTAGGGCCGCACCGCGCTGTACTCGGGCGGCGTCATCGTCGCCAGCACGTCCCAGGCGTGCACCAGCTGCTCCATGATCTTCGAGACCCGCGCCAGCGACTTGAACGCGGCCTGAGTCTCGTCGGCCGCCACCTGGGCCATGGCCGCGTGCAGTTCGTGCAGCAGCAGCTTCATCCACAGCTCGCTGGTCTGGTGCTGCACGATGAACAGCATCTCGTCGTGGCAGGGGCTGAGCGGCAGCTGAGCGTTCAGCACCTTGTCGAGCTGCAGGTAGTCGCCGTAGCTCATCGTGGTGCTGCAGTCGAGTTGCGCGCCGTGGAACTCGGGCGTGACCGCTCCTATCTCGGCACTGGTACTTGTCGGGCTGGGCGTGGCGCCATCGCCACCTTGGAAAGGGCAACCGCTCATCGAGAGTTCACCTCATGGGTTCGGCCGGACCTGGCATGGCTCTTGGTTCATGCGAAGCGCCGGTGCGTCGCCAGAGCCCCCTCGGGGGGTGGCGACCGCAGGGAGCCTGGGGGTCCGCTCCACGCCGCAAGCCAACAGTCTGCTCACCGCGTGTCCCTCGTGCGCGGATCCAGCAGCCGGTAGAGCAGATCGCTCAGCAGGTTCAACGCAATGAACACCGTGCCCACGACGATGGTCCCGCCCAGCACCGCGTTCATGTCGGCGTTCTGCAGCGAATTCGTGATGTACAGGCCTAGCCCAGGCCACGCGAACACCGTTTCGGTCAGCACGCTGCCTTCGAGTAGCCCCGCGTAGGACAGCGCGATGACGGTGACCAAAGGCACCATCGCGTTGCGCAACGCGTGACGCCAGATGATGCGGGTTTCGCTCAGGCCCTTGGCGCGCGCCGCGACGATGTACTCCTGCGCCAGTTCGTTGAGCATGAAGCTGCGTGTCATGCGGCTGATGTAGGCCAGCGAAAAGTAGCCCAACAGGCTGGCCGGAAGCACCAGGTGGCTGAGCGCGTTGCGGAAAGCCTCCCACTCACCGGCTATGGCCGCATCCAGCAGCAGCAACCCGCTGATACGCTCGACGCTGTATTCGTAGGCCACGTCGATGCGCCCGGGCCCGCCCACCCAGCCGAGCTTGGCGTAGAACAGCACCAGCGCCATCAGCCCGAGCCAGAAGATCGGCACCGAGTAGCCCACCAGCCCCATGATGCGCACGGCATGGTCGGCTGCACCGCCGCGCCGCACTGCCGCCCACACGCCGAGCGGCACGCCGAAGCCGGCGCCGATGAGGATGCCGCAGGTGGCCAGCTCCAGCGTTGCCGGGAAGGTCTTCTTCACGTCGTCCCACACCGGGTTGGACGTCAGCACCGAGTTGCCGAAGTCGCCCTGCAGTGCCTTGCCCACATAACGCACGAACTGCGTGGGCAGCGGCTGGTTCAGGCCGAGTTCCTCGCGCACGCGCTGCACCACGTGTTCGGGCGCGCGGTCGCCGACGATGGCCAGCACCGGGTCGACGGGGATTACTCGGCCGATGAAGAAGGTGACGGCCAGCAGCCCCAGGTAGGTGAGCACAATGACCACCGCGAAGCGGCCGCCGGCGGCCGCCAAGCGCAGGGCTCGTCCGCTCACGGGCGCGCCCTCGGCCAGCGCCCTGGCATCAGCGCTTGGCCACCGCGAACATGTAGGTCGAGTCCGAGGTCGGCCCGATCTTCAGGCCGCTGACGTTGCTGCGGTAGGCCGCCACTTCGGTCTGCTGGTAGAGCATGACGAAGGGGCTGGTCTTGCGGAACTCGGACTGGATGTCCTCGTACATTTTGGCGCGCTTGGCGCCGTCGCGCTCCAGCGCCGCGGCGTCGGCGAGTTTCGTCAGTTCGGGGATGGCCCAGGCATTGCGCCAGGCCAGTGGCTTGCTCCTGGCGTCGTCGCCGTTGTCGGGGTTGCGCGCGAAGGTGTCGGCGTTGGTGTGCGGGTCCCAGTAGTCGGCGCCCCACTGGCCGATGTAGATGTCGTGCGTGCGGGCGCGGTACTTGGTCAGCGTCTGCTTGCCGTCGCCCGGCAGGATCTCGAGTTCGATGCCGGCGCGCTTCATCGTCTGCTGCATGGCCTCGGTGATGCCCTGCACCGGCTGCACCGTGCGCATGTCGATCGTCACCTTGAAACCGTTCGGGTGCCCCGCCTTGGCCAGCAGCGCCTTGGCCTTGGCCACGTCCAGCTTGTAGGGCTTGTCCTTGGCCGCGCCCAGCAGGCCGAGGGGCAGGAAGTTCTGGTGCACGACGCCGATGTTCTTGATGAGCGTGGCCCCGATGGCGTCGTAGTCCACCAGCCACTTGAAGGCCTCGCGCACCTCGGGCTTGGCCAGGATGGGGTTCTTCTGGTTCAGGCTGAAGTAGTAGACCGTGCCCTTGGGCGTGCCGGTCGACTTGATGTCCTTGTTGGCTGCCAGCGCGTCCAGGTCCTGCGGCGTCAGGTTGCGCGCGATGTCGGCGTCGCCCTTCTCCAGCAGCAGGCGCTGGGTGGCGCTTTCCTTGATGTGGCGGTAGATGACACGGCCCAGCTTGGCCTTGGGGCCCCAGTAGCTGTCGTTGCGCTCCAGTGCCACGATCTCGTTGGCGCGCCACTCGCGGATCTTCATCGGCCCGCTGCCGGCGAAGTTGGTCTTCAGCCAGGCCGCCCCCAGGTCGCCGGCGCCGTCCTTCTGCGCCTCTTTCGACAGCACCAGCTTCTTGTCGACCACCGCCGCCACGTTGGCCGTGAGGCAGTTGTAGACCAGCGTCGGCGCGTAGGCCTTGTCGGTCTCTATCGTCAGCGTCAGCGGGCCGGTCTGCTTCACGCGTTCGGCCACGTTGGCCTTGCTCAGGCCGAACTGGGTGAGGATGAAGGCCGGCGTCTTGTCGAGCAGCACGGCGCGCTGCAGGCTGAAGACCACGTCTTCGGCGGTGAGCGGGTTGCCGCTGGCGAACTTCACGCCCGGGCGCAGTTCGAAGCTGTAGGTCTTGCCGTCGGCGCTGACGCTCCACTTCGTGGCCAGGTCGGGCAGCAGCTTGCTGGGGTCGTTGACGTCGTAGCGCAGCAGGCGGTCGTAGCCGTTGCCCATCAGTTCGCCGGCGCTGATCTCGAAGGCTTCGGCCGGGTCGAGGCTGATGATGTCGTCGAAGGCCAGCGCCACGACCACGGTGTCCTTCGGCGTCGCGGCGTTCAGCGGCAGCGTGCTGGCGACGAGAGCGACCGCAGCAGCGGTCGCAAGGCTGCGGCGGGTGAAGGTGCGGAGGTGCAGGGGCATCGGGTTCTCCGGGTCAGGGGGCGGCAACGGCCGTGGTGCCCAGCACCACGCTCTCGTACGCGTGCAGCGAAGGCAGGCCGCCGGTATGCAGGAACAGCACGCGCTCGCCGGCACGCAGGCAGCCTTCGCGCGCCAGACCGATGAGGCCGGCCATCACCTTGCCGGTGTAGACGGGGTCGAGCAGCAGGCCCTCGGTGCGCGCGGCCATCTGCACCGCTTCCACCATGCGCGCGTTGGGCACCGAGTACTTGGGTTGCCAGTAGCCGCCCACGCTGACGACCTTCTCGCGAGGCACCGTCAGGCCGAGGTCCAGCAGGTCGCACACGGCCTGCGCTTCCTTGTGCACCAGGGGGTCCTGGTCGGCCGGGTCGCGGCTGACGCCGATGCCGATGATCGGAATCCGTATGTGATTGCCCAGGAAGCCCGCCAGCAGCCCGCCGTGCGTGCCCGAGCTCCCCGAGCCCACGACCACGCTGTCGAATTGCAGGCCCTGCTCGAACATCTGCTGTTGCATCTCCTGCGCGCAGGCCACGTAGCCCAGGCCACCCAGAGCGTTGCTGCCGCCGCCGGCGATGATGTAGCCCTTGCGCCCCATGGCGGCCAGCTCATCGGCCACGGCCTGCATCGCTGGCGCCATCGGTGTGCCGGCGGGCACCACGGTAAGCGCTTCCACGCCCATCAGGCGGAACATGAAGTGGTTGCCGCTGGCGTCTTCGTGGAAGCTCCCGGGCACGCGTTCCTCGATGACGAAGCGGCACTTCAGCCCCTCCTTCACCGCCGCGGCCAGCGTGATGCGGCAGTGGTTGCTCTGCGGCGCGCCGCAGGTGATCAGCGTGTCGGCCCCCTGCGCCAGCGCGTCGGCCACGAGGAATTCGAGCTTGCGTGTCTTGTTGCCGCCGGGGAAGAGGCCCAGCATGTCGTCGCGCTTGACCCAGATCTCGGGCCCGCGGCCGCCGGGGCAGCTGGCGGCGAGTGCGGCGCTGAAACGCGGCAGCGGCTCGATGGGCGTGTGGAAAGGCGTGTAGCGGCGGCGGGGGAAGCGGGAAAGGTCCATGGGGTCTCGGTGTCAGTGTGGCGGGTGGGCGGTCACTCGACTTCGCCGCCGAATTTCTTGATGAGGTTGTCGATGTACTTCTCGACCAGCTTCTCGAACTCGCCGGCGACGATGGGCACCACCACCATCTTCATCAGGCCCGGCAAGGCCACGTCGACGGTGCCGAAGACCTTGAACTCGACGGCCGTGCCCTTCTTCGTCTCGGCCAGCTTCCAGCTTCCGCTGACCAGCGCGTTGCCCTCGCCCTTCACCGGCGTCCAGACCACCGTGCCCTTCTTGCGGTCGGCCACGTACTTGCTGGCGTAGACGGTCTGGATGTTCACCTGCTGCGTGCCCACCTTCTGCATCTCCCAGCGGTAAACACCCTGGCCCAGGTCGGTGAGCTTGTCGACCTTGGGGAAGTGGCTGGCCGACTTCGGCACGTCGGACACGAGGTCGAAGACCTCCTTGATCGGCGCCTTGACGGCGAATTCGTAGCCGAGGTCGATGTCGACGGTGATGGCCATGGGGTGCGGTCCTTCGTGTTCGATGGTGGGGATTGCGGCGGTGCTATTCGGCGTCGGGGCCACCCCAGGGCAACATCAAGGACACCAGCAACAGCTTCTCGAATTCGGGTGCAAAACGCTGGATGACGTCGTCGGGGTCTGGGCAGAGCTTCGCGTCGGTGATCAGGCCGAACTGCACACCGCCCCCGTAGCTCAGGATGCTCAGGCCCACGCCCACCTCGCCCGAGGCCGGCACCCAGAACATGCTCTGGCGCATCGTGCTGCCGCACAGCTTCAGCGGCGTGGCCGGGCCGGGCACGTTGGTCATCACCGCGGTGGTCTTCTTCGCGAACAGGCCCAGCACGGCGTCCTGCACCGGCTTGATGAACAGGCCGGTCATCGCCAGGATCGCAAAGGCCAGCAGCGGCTGGTAGCTGCCCTTCAGTTCGGCCATGCGCGCGTGCACGGCGTAGACGCGCTGCACCGGGTTGTCGATGCCGATGGGCAGCACCAGCGGCGCCAGGCCGAAGCGGTTGCCCAGCTTCCAGGCGTCTTCCAGCGGACGCAGGTTCACCGGCACCATGGCGCGGATCTGCTTGCCGGTGGGGTCGTCGCCACGCTCGGCGAGGTAGCCGCCGATGGCACCGGCCGCGCAGGCCAGCAGTACGTCGTTGACCGAACAGTTCAGTGCCTTGCCCACCACCTTCACCACGTCCAGCGGGATGGGTTCGCACCAGGCCACGACCTTGCGGCCGATGGGCTTGCCCTTCAGCCGCGTGGGCGAGTCGTCGGGCATCAGCGCGAAGGCGGCCACGTCCTTCAGCACCTGCGCGCCGGTGCGCACCACCTCGGCGCTGCCCTGCGCCGGCTCGCCCGGGTGCGACAGAAGTTCCAGTGCCTTCGCGATGCCGCTTCCGTACATGCCGATGCCCTTGACGGTGAGCTCGGTCAGTGGCTTGAGCACGGCATCGGCCAGCCAGTCGCCTTCGTGAGGGTCCTGAGGGTCTTCCACGGGCGCGCGGCGGCGGCGCCTGGGCGGCTGGTTGCCGCCGTCGGTGATGGACATCACCACCGAAGTGAGTGCAATGCCGTCGCCGATGCAGTGGTGGATGCGCACCACCACCGCGCTGCCGCCTTCGTAGTGCTCGATGAAGTGGAACTGCCACAGCGGCCGCGTGTGGTCCAGCGGCGTGGTGGCCAGTTCACCGCACAGCGCCTGCAGCGCGGCACGCTCACTCTGGCCCTTTTCGCGCGCCAGCTTCATGGGTACGACGTGGTGTTCCAGCTGGAAGGCCTCGTCGGTCACCCACTGCGCGCCGGTGGCATCCTGCACGGCCTTCTGGCGGAAGCGGTCGTACTGCAGCAGCTTGTCGGCCACGCGCTCGCGCAGCGCGGCCAACGTGATGGCCGGTGTCAGAAGCCAGACGCCGACGATCATCATCAGGTTGACTTCGTTGTCCATGCGCAGCCACGCGGTATCGACCCGCGACATGCGTTCGGCGGCAACGGACATGAGGGAACTCCTGACGGATACGTTCTGTGAGGGCCGGGAGACGATGCTGGGTAACATGCACCCCGTCAACCAAGGATTTTCACCCAAGGGAAGCACCGACCATGGCCAAACTCAAAGCCGCCTTCGAAGCCGCCGTCGCCGCCAGCAAGCAGTTGCCGGAAAAGCCGGACAACCAGACGCTGCTGAAGATCTATTCGCTGTACAAGCAGGCCACCGAAGGCGACGTCGAGGGCAAGCGCCCCGGCTTCACCGACCTGGTGGGACGCGCCAAGTACGACGCCTGGGCCGCCGTGAAGGGCAAGAGCACCGACGATGCGATGCAGGACTACGTCGACCTCATCGAGTCGCTGAAGTAGACCGCAGTCTGACCATGCCCGGCATCTCCACTCGACGACAGACACTCAAGTACCTGGCCGGCGCCGCTGCGGCCACGTTGGCGCTGCCCGCGCTGGCGCAGGGCGTGCGCCGCATCGTGCTGGGCCAGAGCTGTGCGCTCACCGGGCCGGCAGCACAGCTGGGCATCCAGATGAACCGCGGCGCACGCATCTACTTCGAACGCCTGAATGCCGAAGGTGGCGTGAACGGTCGCAGTATCGAGATCAAGGCACTGGACGACGGCTACGAGCCCGAACGCTGCGCTGCCAACACGCGCGCCTTCATCGCCGACGGGGGCATCTTCTCGCTCTTCGGCTACGTCGGCACGCCCACCTGCCTGGCCGCGCTGCCGCTGGTGAACGCGGCCGAGATTCCCTTCTTCGGCCCGTTCACGGGCGCCGAGGCGCTGCGCGAGCCTTTCAGCCGCAGCGTCTTCCACGTCCGCGCGTCCTACTACGACGAGACCGCACTCATCGTCAGGCAGCTCACCAACCTGGGCCTGAAGCGCATCGCGGTGTTCCGCCAGAACGACAGCTACGGCCAGGCCGGGCTGGACGGCGTGAACCGCGCGCTGAAGCTGCAGAACCTGCAGCCTACGGCGGTGGGTCTGGTGGAGCGCAACACCGTCGACGTGGCTGCCGCGGTGAAGGCCATCGTGCCCACACGCCCCGACGCGGTGGTGCAGATCAGCGCCTACAAGAGCTGCGCGGCCTTCATCCGCGAGGCGCGCAAGGCCGGCTACGGCGGCACCTTCTACAACGTCAGCTTCGTCGGCACGCAGGCGCTGGCCGACGAACTGGGCAAGGACGGGCTGGGCGTCGTCGTCAGCCAGGTCATGCCCTTCCCCTACACGACGGCAACAGCCATCGCGCGGGAGTATCTCGACGCGGTGAAACTCGCCGGCAGCGACGCCACGGCGAACTACTCCAGCATGGAGGGCTACGTCTGCGCCAAGGTCTTCGCCGAAGGCCTGCGGCGCGCCGGCGGCAACCCCACGCGCGACGCGCTGGTGGCCGGCCTGGAATCCCTGCAGCGTTATGACGCCGGCGGCTACACCGTCAGCTTCGGCCCGCGCAACCACCGCGGCTCGAGCTTCGTCGAGCTGTCCATGCTGACCGGCGACGGCAAGGTGCGCCGCTGACGCGAAGTCCCATGGGGCCGGGTACAGCCTGGCTGCGCGAAACGCTGGCCGGCTGCGGGGGCGCGCTGGCCGTGCTGCCTGTCGTGCTCACCCTCGGCCTGCTGGCCTTTGCGCCGATGGGCGCGGCGGCACTGCCGACAGGCATCCTGGCAGCCTTCGTGACCGTCGGTATCGGCGGCCTGCTGCATGCCTCGCTCAGCGGTACCCGGCTGCCGGTATCGGGGCCGAGCTCGGCCACGGCCCTGACGCTGGCCGCCCTCGTCGCGCAGCTGGTGGCCGACCCGCGCCTGGCGCCGACCACGGCCGCCGGCGTGCAGGGCATCGTCGCGCTGTGCGGCGCCGCGCTGCTGCTCAGTGGCACGCTGCAGGTCGGCTTTGCGCTGCTGGGCATGGCGCGGCTGGCACGGGTCGTGCCGCAGCCGGTGCTGGCGGGCTTCATGAACAGCGCTGCGCTGCTGATCGTGCTGTCGCAGTTGCCGCTGCTGCTCGACCTGCCGCTGGGGTCTCGGCCCAGCCCGGAGGCACTGCGTCTGACCCAGCCATGGGCGCTGGCGCTGGGGTTGGGCACGGCCGGTGGCATCTGGCTGCTGGCGCGACGCTGGCCGCGCCTGCCCGCGGCGCTGCTGGGTCTGGTGGCCGGCACGGCCGTGCACGCGCTGTGCTCGGCGATGGGCGGCGCTGAATCCGCGGGCGCCGTCATCGGCCAACTGCCCTCGGCCTGGCCCTGGCCGCCGGCCCTCGCGCCCCTGCTTTCGCCGATCGGTCTCGAACTTCTGCAATCGCATGCCTGGCCGGTGTTCGCCACCGCGCTGGCGCTGGCCGCCCTGGCGGCGCTGGAGTCCTTGCTGAACCTGCGCGCGATGGACCAGCTGCTCGACGACCGGCACGATCCCCGTCGCGAGTTGATCGCCCTGGGCTGCGCCAACATGGCCTGCGGCCTGCTGGGCGGCGTGCCACTGGCCGCCATGCGCGCGCGGGCCCTGGCCACGCTGCAGGCGGGGGGCAAAGGCCGGATGGCCGCACTCGTCGGTGCGTCGGTGCTGGGCCTGCTGTACCTGGCGGGTGGCCCCTTGCTGGCCGTGCTGCCCCTGCCGGTGCTGGCCGGCGTCATGCTGGTGGTGGCGCTCGGTCTGGCTGATCGCTGGACGGGCCGTCTGCTGGCACGTTGGTGGGCCGGCGACCATTCCCGCGACCTCGTGCTGAGCCTGGGCGTGGTGGTGCTGGTCATGGGCACGACGCTGTGGAAGGGCATGCCCGCGGGCATCGGCCTGGGCGTGCTGCTGTCGTTGCTGACCTTCGCCTGGCGCATGAACCGATCGCTGGTGCACGACCGCTACCGGGCGTCGGCGCGGCCCTCCCGGCGCATCTACCCGGCGCTCGTCGAGGCGCGGTTGCGCCCTCTGCGTGAAGGCATCGTCGTCTTCGAGCTCGACGGTGCACTCTTCTTTGGCAGCGGCGACCGGCTGCTCGATGAGGTCGACGCATTGGACACTGGCTGCCGCTGGCTGGTACTCGACCTGCGCCGCGCGGGCGCCATCGACGAGTCCGGCGCCGTGGCCCTGCAAACCGCGGTGGCGCGGGCGGCCCGGCGCGGCATCCGGGTCGAGCTGGCCGGGCTGGCCGAAGGGTCGGCGCCGGCACAGGCACTGCGCAGCTTCGCCCCGGCCCTGCCGCACTGGCCCGATGCCGACCGCGCCATCGAAGCGGCCGAGCTTCACCTGCTCGGGCAGGGGGAAGGTGAGGGCGACGTGCGCGCGATGGCCGAGGTGCCTCTGGCCGAGGCCTCCTTGATGGCCGGACTGGACGCCGCGCAAGTGGCCGTCGTGATCGCTTGCTTGCTGCCCCGTCACCTGGAGGCCGGCGAAGTCCTGTTCAACGAAGGTGAGCCCGGTGACCGGCTCTACGTGCTGAGCCGAGGCTCGGTGAGCATCCTCAGCAGGCCCGACCGGGCCGGCCGCACGCAGCGTTACCTCAGCATCTCGCCGGGCATGATGATCGGCGAGACGGCCATGCTCGACGGCGGCGGCCGAACGGCCAGCGCGGTGGCCGATACGCCCACCGAGGCGCACGCGCTGTCGCTGGACGCCCTGGACGCGCTGAGCCGCAGCCACCCCGAGGTGGCCGTCAGGCTGTACCGCAACGTGGCCCTGCACCTGTCGCAGCGCCTGCGCGGCGCTGCGGGCGCCTGGCAAGCGAACGCGCGCTGAGCTGGCTCAACCCGTGCTCGCGCGCCAGGCCCACGCGGCCGCGCGCAGGCGTTGCGCCAGGTGGAGCGCGATGTTGCGATGGATCTGTGCGTAGAGCAGCGGGTCCTCGGCCCGCAGCTGCTGCAGCGTGTCGTGGTGGAGCGCATGGACTTCGGTCTCGCCTTCGGCCACGGCATTGCCGCTGCGGCCTCCGCCGTCGAGCATGGCCGTTTCGCCCAGCATCATGCCCGGCGACAGGCTCACGAAGCGCTGCCGCAGCGCCGTGCTGCAGGGTGCCGGCTCGCTGAAGACATTGATCGAACCTGCCGTGATCACATAGAGCTGGTCGCCGGGGTCGCCCTGGCGGAACAGATGTTCGCCTGCCGCCAACCGCCGGGGCTGCAGACAGGCGGCCAGACGCGCGCGCTGGGCCGCGTCCAGCCCAGCCATCAGGCCCGTCTGCTCGAGCGGCACGGTCTCGCGCAACAGTTCGAAGCCGGACTGCGCCAGCAGGCGCAATTCGGCCACCTCCACGGCCTGGTCGGTGTCTGCGACGCCATGCTCCGCGACATAGCGGTCGCCGACAAAGGGCTGCAGCATGCGGCCGTGGCGATTGTCCACGCTGACGCCGGCCAGCAGCAGCCCGATGCCACGCTCGTGCAGGCGTCGGCTCACCTGCGTCAGCAGCACCGCGCCCGAGGCGTCGATGAGGCTCACGCGGCGAAAGTCCAGCACCAGCGTGTGGCAGCCAGCGTCGAGGTCGTCGGCCAGGGCCGCGATGCGGTCGGCACTGCCGAAGAAGAGCGCACCTTCGAGCTCCAGCACCGTGATGCGCTTGCGCAGCGGGCGCAGCCGGGCTTCGTCGGCCGAGGCATAGATGCGGCGCGAGGGCTGCGCGTCGGCGCTGTAGCGGCTGCGCACCAGCGAGCGGTTCATGTTCCGGACAAAGAGCAGCACCGACAGCAACGCACCAGCGGCCACCGCGGCCGGGAAACCCAACACGACGGTGGTGGCGCAGACGATGGCCACCACCGCGAGTTCGAACTGAAGTTCCGCGGTGCGCGGGCCGCGCCACCACTGGGCGAGCAGCTGCAGCGACCAGCGGTCGGCCATCAAGAAGGCAACGGTGACCATCACCCCGCCCAGCACCACCTGCGGCAGCAGCGAGAGCAGCGGCGCGGCGGCCAGGCCCAGCACGGCGAACAGGCCGCAGCAGACCAACAGGGCGGCCCGCGACCGGCCACCGACCTGCAGCATGTGCAGTGCGCGCGGTCGCAGCAGGAGCAGTGGCAACCCGCCCACCAGACCGGATGCCACGTTGGCCGCTCCCAGTGCCAGTACCTCGCGCCGTGGATCGGTGCGCGTGTGGCAGGCCTGGTCCATGGCCAGGCTGTTGAGCACGAGTTCCAGCGTACCGATCAGCGCCATCACCAGACCCGCCGTGAGCGCGGCGCCCCCATGCCGAAGCAGCAGCGGTTCGTCCACGCCCTTGAGGAACGGCGACAGCGAGTCGAGCTGTGGCCAGGCCATCGGCAGCGTTCCGGTGAGCGGCCCGAGCGCCGCCTGCGGAACCACGGCATGCAGCAGGGCGTAGACCCCGGACCCGGCCAGCAGGCCGATCAGGGTGGCCGGCAGCCTGGGGTTCAGGCGGGGCAGGCCCAGGATGACGGTCACCGTGAACAGGCCCACCGCCACCGTGGCGGGCTGGATCTCCCGCACGGCAGACCAGCCACCGGCTTGCAGCACGCCGATGGGCCAGCCGAAGAGCAGTGGCAGCAAGGCCAGCAGGGCCAGCAGCGCGACGCCGTTCATGAAGCCGGCCAGCACCGGTTGCGGCACGAACTTGGCGAAACGCACCAGCCCCGACAGACCCAGCGCGATCTGGAACACGCCCATGCTGACGACCGCCACCGTCACCAGCGCCAGCAGCATCGACACGGCGGCGGGGTCTCCGACCGCGAACGCCGGGTCGGCGGCGACCTGCGCCACCAGGGCGCCCAGCACCAGCACGGGCGCCGCGGCCGGGCCGCCGGCGGCCATGGGCCCGCGCGCGAGCAACGCGAACACGGCACCGCCGACGGCGCTGGACACCAGCGCGGCCGGGATGCCCATCGCTGCCGCCTGCGGGCCGAGCGCCGCGAACGCCAGCAGGCCCATCGTCAAGGCGGGGGCCAGGCTGATCAGCGTGCCGGCAACGCCGGCCTGGAACTCGCGCCACGCGAAGGCCAGACTCGGCGACCGTGCGTGGGCGCTGCGCGTTGACATCGAACGGAGACTTCCTGCGGGTCGGCAAAGCTGCGGATGTTAGGCGGAGCCCGATGGCGACGCCCCCCCAGATTCACCGCTTGACGCCGCAGCCCCGGGTTCGAGGTGCCGTGGCCGATGCGAAGCGCGCCGGGCGCCTGCTAGCTCAGTGCGGCAACGCGCGAGGTGTCGCGCGAGCACATCGTGCTGCTGAAAAAGCTGCCACCGAAGTGATGAGCGCCGATGTGCGAACAGCGGCGCGTCACTTCGTGGCCAGCGCCTTCTCGATCTGGGCCACCAGCGTGGCGCTGGTGGGCGTGACGTTGCTGTCGTAGCTGCCCAGCGCCTTGCCGTCGCGGCCGATCAGGTACTTGTGGAAGTTCCAGCCCGGCGCCTTGCCGGTGGCCTTCACGAGCTGCACGTACAGCGGGTTGGCCGACTTGCCGACGACCTGCGACTTGCCGAACATCGGGAACTTCACGCCGTAGGTGTTGAAGCAGAAGTCGGCGATGGCCTTGCTGTCGTTCAGTTCCTGGCCGCCGAAGTCGCCGCTGGGAAAGCCCAGAACCACCAGGCCCTGCGGCCCGTACTTCGCGTGCAGCGCCTCCAGGCCTTCGTACTGCGGCGTGAAGCCGCACTTGCTGGCAGTGTTCACCACCAGCAGCACCTTGCCGCTGTACTGGCACAGGTGCTGCGGCTTGTCGTCCTGCAGCCGCGGGAAGCTGTGCTGCAGCAGCGCCGGGCAGGCGGCAGCGGTCGGGGCCGACTGTGCCTGCGCCTGCGCCTGCGCCGGCGGCGCCAGCATGGTGGCTGCCGCGGCCAGCGCGAACAGGGCCGTGGTGGCGGCAACGAGGGGGGACCGGACACGGACGGACTTCATGTGGTGACCTGTGACGAGGCTGAGGAAGCCGCAATGCTGCCAGCCAACGTGTCCTGCAGTCGCGCCAGGGTCATCGGTGGCGGCGCATCGAGGTCCTCGCGCACCCAGGCCGCGCCGTCAAAGCGGGCGTCGGTGAAGTAGACGCTCTTCGTTACGCCGCAGGCCAACCCGGCCGCGCGTGCCGCCGCCAGGCCGCCGGGCGAGTCCTCCAGCGCCAGCGCCTCGTTCGCGGCCACGCCCAGGCGTTGCAGCGCCAGCAGGTAGGCCTGCGGATGCGGCTTCTTCACCGGCGCGTCCTCGGCGCAGACGACCGTCGTGAAGATGCGCTCCCAATCGGGGCCCCAGATGCTGCCGAACAGCGCTTCGACATTGCTGCGGCTGGTGGTGGTGGCCACGGCCAGCGCCACGCCAGTGGCGCGGCACTCGTCGACCACGCGCCGCACGCCGGGCCGCGGCGTGATGCCGCCCTGCAGCACCAGGTCGGCATAGGCCACGTTCTTGATGCGGTGCAGTTCACGCGCCAGCGCCTCGCGCTCGGGTGCGCCGGCCGGCGCGTCGGCGCGCGAGGCCATGTCGTGCAGCAGGCGTTCACGGCCGCCGGTGACGTTCAGCAGATCGCCGTAATGCGCCACGTCCCAGCGCCAGGGCAGGCCCAGTGCCTCGAACGCCTGGTTGAAGGCGATGCGGTGGCCGTCGCGCTCGGTCTCGGCCACCGTGCCGTCGACGTCCCAGATCAGCGCACGGAGCATGGCACCGGGGTCAGGCCGCCAGGCAGCGCTGCGTTGCAGCCACCACGGCCTCGGCGGTGATGCCGAAGTGCTTGTAGAGCGCACCAGCGGGTGCCGATTCACCGTAGCTTGCGATGCCCACCACGCCACCTTCACGGCCCACGTACTTGCGCCAGAAGTCGGGCTGCGCCGCTTCCACCGCCACCGCGGGCAGACCACGTGGCAGCACGCTGTCCTGGTAAGCCATGTCCTGGCGGTCGAAGACGTTGGTGCAAGGCATGGACACCACGCGCACGGGCACGCCGGCCTCGGCCAGCAGGGCCTGCGCCTTCAGCGCGAGCTGCAGTTCTGAACCGGTGCCGATGAGCACGGCGCGCGGCGCGCCGCCGGCAGCTTCACTCAGCACATAACCCCCACGTGCAATGGCGCCGGTCAGCGCCGGGGTCGTGGCCACCGGCAGCACCTGGCGCGACAGCGCCAGCGCCGCGGGCCCATCCTTTCGGCGCAGCGCGCTGGCCCAGGCCACCGCGGTCTCGATGGTGTCGGCCGGACGCCAGACGTCCAGGTTGGGCATCAAGCGCAGCGAAGGCACGTGCTCGACGCTCTGGTGCGTCGGGCCGTCCTCGCCCAGACCGATGCTGTCGTGCGTGAAGACGTGGATGACGCGCCGCTTCATCAGCGCCGCCATGCGGATGGCGTTGCGGCTGTAGTCGCTGAAGGTCAGGAAGGTGCCGCCGTAGGGGATGAGCCCGCCGTGCAGCGCCACGCCGTTCATGATGGCGGCCATGCCGAATTCGCGCACGCCGTAGCTGATGTGGCGCTCGGCGCCTTCGGTCAGGCAGCCGGGGAAGTCCGTGAGGTTGCTGCCCGTCAGGTCGGCGCTGCCGCCCAGCATCTCGGGCACCTGCGGTGCCAGCGCGGCCAGCACCTTCTGCGAGCTCTTGCGCGAGGCCACGGCCTCGGGCTTGTCGCCGAAGCCGACGATGGCCTGCTGCACCAGCGTCTCGAAGTTCGCCGGCAGATCACCGGCCATGCGGCGCTCGAATTCGGCGGCCAGCACCGGGTGTTCGGCGCGGTAGGCGGCAAAGCGCGCCTTCCAGCCGGCTTCGCGCGCCTTGCCCATCTCTGTGGCATCCCACATCGCTCGCACTTCGGCCGGGATCTCGAAGGGCGCGTGCGGCCAGCCGATGGCGGCCCGCGTCTTGGCGATCTCTTCTGCGCCCAGCGGTTCGCCGTGCGCCTTGGCCGTGCCGGCGCGCGATGGTGAACCCTGGCCGATGGTGGTGCGGCAGACGATGAGCGTGGGCTTGTCCGTGCTGGCGCCCGCCTGTTCCAGCGCCGTGCCGACGGCGCGCACGTCGTGGCCGTCGATGGGGCCGATGACGTTCCAGCCGTAGGCCGCAAAACGTGCCGGCGTGTCGTCGCGGAACCAGCCGTCGACCGGGCCGTCGATGCTGATGCCGTTGTCGTCGTAAAGCGCAATGAGCTTGTTCAGGCCCCACACGCCGGCGAGTGAACAGACCTCGTGGCTGATGCCTTCCATCAGGCAGCCGTCGCCCAGGAAGACATAGCTGCGGTGGTCGACGATCTGGTAGCCGGGGCGGTTGAACTCGCGCGCCAGCAGCTGTTCAGCCAGCGCCATGCCGACCGCGTTGCTCAGGCCCTGGCCCAGCGGGCCGGTCGTGGTTTCCACGCCGGGTGTGACGTCGACCTCGGGGTGACCCGGGGTCTTGCTGTGCAGTTGACGGAAGCGCTTGAGCTCGTCCATCGGCAGCGCGTAGCCGCTGAGGTTCAGCAGCGCGTACAGCAGCATCGACGCATGCCCGTTGCTCAGCACGAAGCGGTCGCGGTCGGCCCAGTGCGGGTTGGCCGGGTTGTGGCGCAGCACACCGGCCGCCCACAGCGCGGTGGCCATCTCGGCCATGCCCATGGGTGCGCCGGGATGGCCGCTGTTGGCGGCCTGCACGCCGTCCATCGCCAGCGCGCGCAGCGCATTGGCGCGCACGTCGGTAGCCCCGGCACTGCCGCGCAGGATTTGCGTGGTGCTGTTCGATGCCATCAGAGGCCTCCCATGGCGTGGAACATCACAGCGCGCCCAAGGCGCGCGTGCGCCTCTCCATCATGCGCCAGATGAAGGGCGTGAAGATCAGCTGCATCGCGAGTTCCATCTTGCCGCCGGGCACCACCACGGTGTTGGCGCGGCTCATGAAGCTGCCGTCGATCATCTGCAGCAGGTAGGGGAAGTCGATGCCCTTGGGCTTGGCGAACCGGATGACGACCATGCTCTCGTCGGCCGCCGGAATCTCGCGCGCGATGAAGGGGTTGCTGGTGTCGACCATGGGCACACGCTGGAAGTTGACGTGCGTGTGCTCGAACTGCGGGCAGATGTAGTGCACGTAGTCGGGCATGCGACGCAGGATGGTGTCGGTGACGGCCTCGGTGCTGTAGCCGCGTTTGCTCTTGTCGCGGTAGAGCTTCTGGATCCACTCCAGGTTGATGACCGGCACCACGCCGATCAGCAGGTCGGGGTGGCGCGCGATGTTGACCTCGGGCGTGACCACGGCGCCGTGCAGGCCCTCGTAGAACAGCAAGTCGGTGCCGGCGGGCACGTCCTCCCAGGGCGTGAAGGTGCCGGGGTCCTGCTTGTAGGGCGCGGCCTCTTCATGGTCGTGCAGGTACTTGCGGCGCTTGCCGGTACCGGTCTCGGCGTAGTTGGCGAACAGCGCCTCCAACTCGGGAAAGAGGTTGTTCTCGGGGCCGAAGTGGCTGAAGTGCTTGTTGCCGGCCTTCTCGGCCGCCGCCGCCTTGACCTTCATATCCTTGCGGTCGAAGCGGTGGAAGCTGTCGCCTTCGATGACGGCGGCCTTCACGCCCTCGCGGCGGAAGATGTTCTCGAAGGTGCGCGTCACCGAGGTGGTGCCGGCGCCCGAAGAGCCGGTGATCGCGATGATCGGGTGGCGGTGGGACATGGTGGATGCTTTCGGAGGAAGTGGGATTCGGTGGCGGCAGCCTTCAATCCCTGAACAGGCTGCGTTCGGTGAACAGCGGGCTGGCGCTGTCGGGCGTGACGGTCTCGCGGTGGTAACGCTCGATGCGTTCGACCTCGTTCCGGCTGCCGAAGACCAAGCCGATGCGCTGGTGCAGTTCGGTGGGCTGGACCTCCAGCATGGGCACGCGTCCGGTACTGGCACGCCCGCCAGCCTGTTCCATGATGAAACCGATGGGGTTGGCCTCGTAGAGCAGGCGCAATCGGCCCGGCTTCTTCGGATCTTTCGTGTCACGCGGATACAGGAAGACGCCGCCGCGCATCAGGATGCGGTGGGCCTCGGCCACCATGCTTGCGATCCAGCGCGTGTTGAAGTCCTTGCCGCGCGGGCCTGTCTTGCCGGCCAGGCATTCGTCGACGTAGCGCTTGACGGGCGCTTCCCAGAAGCGGCTGTTGCTGCTGTTAATGGCAAATTCGTGGGTGTCGGCCGGCACGGTGATGTGCGGGTGCGTGACCTTGAATTCGCCCAGGTTGGGGTCGAGCGTGAAACCCACGACGCCGTTGCCCACCGTCAGCACGAGCATCGTCACCGGGCCATAGAGCGCATAACCCGCAGCCACCTGCCTGGTGCCCGGCTGCATGAAGTCGGCCTCGACGACGTCGCGGCCGCTGTCGATGACGTCCTGCGGCGCGCGCAGTATCGAGAAGATGCTGCCCACGCTGACGTTGACATCGATGTTGCTGCTGCCGTCCAGCGGGTCGAACACCAGCAGGTACTTGCCGCGCGGGTAGGCCTTGGGGATCTGGTAGGGCGCGTCCATCTCCTCGCTGGCCATGCCCGCGAGGTGGCCCGACCATTCGGCCGTGGCGATGAACATCTCGTTGCTGACGACGTCGAGCTTCTTCTGCACCTCGCCCTGCACGTTGACTTCGCCGCCGAGCTTGGCCGCACCATCGCCCATGACCTCGCCGAGTTCACCGAAGGCCACGGCGCGCGCAATGGCCTTGCAGGCGATGGAGACGTCGAGGATCAGCGCGTTGAGCTCGCCGCTGGCACCGGGGAAGCGGCGACGCTGGTCGATGAGGTACTGCGTGAGGGTCTGGCGCTTGGACAGGGGCATGGCCGTCTCGATGGCGGTTGCTAAGTGGCGCGGTATGGCTGCGTCGGTGGGGTTTCAGGGGGTGGGCGGCGGGTTGAAGACGCGGCTGGCCAGCAGGTCTTCGGGCAGCAGCGTCGTCAGGTCTTCGGCGGTGAGTTCACGGTCGCCGTCGGCGTACAGGCGGCTCGCCTGGCGCAGGCGCGCGCGGTCTAACGCGTTGCGCACGCTGCGCGCATTGGCGAAGTGCGGCTGCTGCTTGCGCCGCGCCAGGTAGTCGGCCAGCACCTCGCATGTGCCGTCGCCGAAACGGTAGTTCATGGCAGCCAGCATCTTCTCGCCGATCTGCAGCAGTTCGCCTTGCGCGTAGTCAGGAAAGTCGATGTGGTGCGCTATGCGGCTGCTCATGCCGGGATTGCTCTGGAAGAAGGTGTCCATGCGGTCCTTGTAGCCGGCCAGGATCACCACCAGGTCGTCGCGCTGGTTCTCCATCACCTGCAGCAGGATCTCGATCGACTCCTGCCCGTAGTCGCGCTCGTTCTCGGGGCGGTAGAGGTAGTAGGCCTCGTCGATGAAAAGCACGCCGCCCATCGCCTTCTTCAGCACTTCCTTGGTCTTGGGCGCGGTGTGGCCGATGTACTGGCCCACGAGGTCGTCGCGCGTCACGCTGACCACGTGGCCCTTGCGCACGTAACCCAGGCGGTGAAGGATCTGCGCCATGCGCAGCGCCACCGTGGTCTTGCCGGTGCCGGGGTTGCCGGTGAAACACATGTGCAGGCTGGGCTTGTCGGCACCCGCCGCCGGCTGCAGCCCCAGGTTGGCGCGCAGCTTGTCGATGACCAGCAGCGCTGCGATGTCGCGGATGCGCTGCTTCACCGGCGCCAGGCCGATGAGGTCACGTTCCAGCTCGTCGATCACGTCCTGCACCTGGCTTTCGGCGAGAACGGCGTTGACCGTGCGCGCCGTCGACACCGGCGCAGCGGACGCCGCCGGCGCCGGTGCCGTCATCGGCGAGCCCGGGATGTTGTACATGGGCGTGGCCATGGCGCGCTGCGCGTGGGCTGGCGTCAGCCGCTGTAGCGTTCCGACTCGGGCTTGTCGGTGGCGTAGCTGTGCACGGTGTAGCGCAGGCTGCGGCCATTGACTTCCTGCCGCACCAGGCCGTAACCGGGTTCGGTCTTCGGCCGGTTGACGATGAAGCTCATCGCGATGGTCTCGACGTTGCGGGTGCTGTCGAAGGCCATCAGCCGGATGTAGTGGTTGGGGAAGGTCTTGCGGCAGGCGTTCATCTCCATCAGCACGCCGGCGGCGTCCTTCAGGTCGAACATGGGCATGCCGTACATCTCCCAGTAGGTGTTGCGCGGGTGCGGATCGTCGGTGTACTCCACGCTCCAGGCGTAGCCCTTGCGAAGCCCGTATTCGACCTGCAGGCCGATTTCTTCATCGGTGAGGTCGGGCAGGAAGCTGAACTGGCCTTGCGTGATGCGGCCGGTGGGGTTGGTCATCATGATTTGGGTTCCTCTTGGCTGGGCTCGGCGGAGTGCTCAGGCGACGGACGGTGTCTGGGCGAAGTCGCTGGTGTCGGTGCTGGCGTAGTTGAAGCTGATCTCGCCCCAGGTGTCCAGCGCCTGTTTCAGCGGCGTGCAGAACTGGGCCGCCTTGCGCAGGATGTCCGGGCCCTCGTTGAGGATGTCCTTGCCTTCGTTGCGCGCCTTGACCATGCACTCCAGCGCCACGCGGTTGGCCACCGCACCGGCCTGGATGCCGGCCGGATGGCCGATGGTGCCGCCGCCGAACTGCAGCACCACGTCGTCGCCGAACAGGTCGATCAGCTGGTGCATCTGGCCGGCATGGATGCCGCCCGAGGCCACCGGCATGACCTTCTTCATGTCGGCCCAGTCCTGCTCGAAGTACATGCCGCGCGAGTAATCGACCTTGGTCACGCTGTCGCGGCAGACGTTGTAGTAGCCCTGCACGGTGAGCGGGTCGCCTTCGAGCTTGCCCACCGCGGTGCCGGTGTGCAGGTGGTCGCAGCCGGCCAGGCGCAGCCACTTGGCGATGACGCGGAAGCTCACGCCGTGGTTCTTCTGGCGGGTGTAGGTGCCGTGGCCGGCGCGGTGCATGTGCATCAGCATGTCGTTGGCGCGGCACCATTCGGCCATGCTCTGGATGGCCGTCCAGCCGATCACCAGGTCGACCATCACGATCACGCTGCCGAGCTCTTTCGCGAATTCCGCGCGGCGGTACATCTCCTCCATCGTCGCCGCGGTGATGTTCAGGTAGCTGCCCTTGACCTCGCCGGTGGCGGCACTGGCCTTGTTCACCGCGTCCATGACGTAGAGGAAACGGTCGCGCCAGTGCATGAAGGGTTGCGAGTTGATGTTCTCGTCGTCCTTCATGAAGTCCAGGCCGCCCTTCAGGCCCTCGTAGACCACGCGGCCGTAGTTGCGGCCCGACAGGCCGAGCTTGGGCTTGGTGGTGGCGCCCAGCAGCGGGCGGCCGAACTTGTCCAGGCGCTCACGCTCGACCACCAGGCCGGTGGGCGGGCCCTTGAAGGTCTTGACGTAGGCCACCGGGATGCGGATGTCTTCCAGGCGCGCGGCCTTCAGCGGCTTGAAGCTGAAGACGTTGCCGATCAGGCTGGCCGTCATGTTGGCGATGGAACCCTCTTCGAACAGGATCAGGTCGTAGGCCACCCAGGCCATGAACTGGCCCGGCGTGCCCGGCACCGGCTCCACCTTGTAGGCCTTGGCGCGGTAGCTGTCGCAGGCCGTCAGGCGGTCGGTCCACACCACGGTCCAGGTGGCGGTGCTGCTCTCGCCAGCCACGGCGGCGGCGGCCTCGATCGGGTCCACACCCTCTTGCGGCGTGATGCGGAACAGGCAGAGGACATCGGTGTCCTTGGGCACATAGTCGCCGTCCCAGTAGCCCATCTGGCGGTACTTGAGCACGCCAGCGCTGTAGCGCTTTTTCTGGTCCTTGATGACGCCTTCGTCGACGGGTGTGTTCACGTGAGCTCCTTGTTCGCGGGTGCGGTTGACGGCGGGGTGGAAAGAAATATAGGCTTCGACTGAATTAAGAGACAGTCAGACTTACTTTGCGAATACATCAGCAAAAGCTCACCTATGAACGTCACCTTCCGCCAGCTTCGGGTTTTCGCGGACGTCGCCGAGCTGGGCAGCATGGCCCGCGCCGCCGAAACGCTGCACCTCACGCCGCCGGCAGTGAGCATGCAGATCAAGGAGCTGGAGTCGCAGGTTGGCCTGCCGCTCTTCGACCGCCATGGCCGCACGGTGTCGCTGTCTACCGCGGGCGAGTACTTTCTGGTGCACGCCAAGCGCCTGCTTGCCGCGCTGAAGGAGGCCGACGACGCGATGGCGCGGCTGAAGCGTGTCGAACGCGGGCTGCTGACCATCGGCATGGTCAGCACCGCGAAGTACTTCGTGCCGCACCTGCTGGCGCGTTTCCACGAAGACCACCCCGGCATCGACGTGCGGCTGCGCGTGGTGGGCAACCGCGAACAGCTGGTGGCGCTGATGCAGGCCGGCGAGGCCGACCTCACCATCATGGGCCGGCCGCCGCGCGAGATCGCCACCCGCGCCGAGGCCTTCGCTCCACACCCGCTGGTCTTCGTGGCGCCGCCCGGCCACCCGTTGCTGGCCACGCCGCAGGCCCCGGTGACGGCGCTGGCGCCCTACGGTTTCATCGCGCGCGAGCACGGCTCGGGCACGCGCACCGCCATGGAGAACTTCTTCGCCGAGCACCGCTTCGCACCGCATATCGCCATGGAGATGAGCAGCAACGAGACCATCAAGCAGGCGGTCATCGCCGGCCTGGGCCTGAGCTTCCTGTCGCTGCACACCGTGGGGCTGGAGGTCAAGACCGGGCTGCTGAAGGTGCTGGACATCGCAGGCGCGCCGGTGATGCGCACCTGGAACGTCGTGCACCTCGGGTCGAAGGTGCTCAGTCCGGCGGCCGAGGCCTTCCGCTACTACGTCATCGAGCAGGGCGCGGCCTTCCTGCGCGCGCAGGACACACCGCTGCTGGGCGGCAAGCCCTGAGCGGCCCCGCCCCAGGCGCCTACTTGGCCGGCTTGCGCGCCGCCTTCTTGGCCGCAGGTTTGACCCGCGTCTCGGCAGACTCGCTGAGCAACGCGTCGAGGTTTTTCGTGATCTCGCGTTCGATGGTCTTGCTGAAAGCTCCGAGCAGGAAACCGAGCTTGGCCTCGAGGTCGAAGTGGTCGGCCGCGACGATGAGCCGGCCGTTCACGCCCGTGCGCGTGAACTCCACCGTATCGCTGGTCTCGCCTTCGAGCACGCTGCATTCCATGTCGAACTTGTTCTCCACTTCCTCGGCCCACTTCCAGGCGATCTTGCGCGCCTGCGCCAAGCCGAGCTGGTGTTCGCGGTGGATGCGGATGTCGGCCATGTCGTCGGTCCTTCGGTGCACGGCGCGTGTCGTGGCCGCTGCGGGTGGAGTCGGGAATCAAGCCAGCATATTGCCTCAGGGCGTGGCCAGGCGTGCACGTCGCTCGGCCTTCGGCATTGCGGCCAGGGCCTTCACCTCGGCATAGAAGCGAGCGAAGTCGCCGCCCTGGCGTTCGAACAGGCGCTCGAACTGCGGCACCAGCTCGGTGTAGGCGGCCAGCACGCCGAAGTAGGCGTTGTTGGCCTGCGCGAACCAGGGGTCATAGCCTGCGTAGCCAGCCCAGGGCCCGGACTTCAGCGCCGCGTATTCGGCACGCATCGCGGCCAGCAGCTCGGCCTTGCGGGCACGCTTGGTGACATCGTCGACCGCACTGGCATAGACCGCCTGCAGCGCGTCGCGGTAACGCTGGGCCAGCGCCTGGAATTCGGCGCGCCGCGTTTCGGCCAGCAGCACTTGCGCCTGCAGCTCTGGCGTGCCGTGCCGCGCCACCCAGCGTCGCCCGCCAAGACGTTCCACCGCAGTGCCGAAGCTCTCGTTGAAGGTCGTGTCGTCGTCCGCGTAGGCCACCTGGTGGGCCAGCTCATGGAACACCAGGCGCGCCAGCTCGCCCTCGGGCCAGGCGATGAAGGTGTTGAGCAGCGGGTCGCCGCCGATCCAGTTGCTCCAGCCCAGGGTGCTGTAGGCGGGCACGCCGTAGACACGCACCTCCAGGCCCTCGGCACGCAGCTGCGCCGCCAGCGCTTCGGCTTCGGCGCGGTCGAAGTAGCCGCGGTAGCCCACGCAGCCCATCACGGGGAAACACCAGGTCTTCAGCGTCAGCGAGAGCTCGGGCGCCGCCACCACGTTCCACACCACGGCCGGGCGCTGCAGGTCGGCGTAGCGACGGTAGCTGGGGTTGTCGGGTAGCTTCAGCTCGTCCACCGCGAAATCACGCAGGCGCTGGCTGAGCTGCAGGCGCTGGCGCAGCGGCTTGGGCGTGACGGGGTCGGCCAGCACCTCGCCCACCGGGCGCGCGCGCTGCATCAGGTCGACGTGGCCACCGGCCGCCTGCGCGTAGTAGGCCAGGCTGCTGCAGCCGGTGCCCAGGCAGATGGCCGCCACCGCCAGTCCGGCGGCTCCGAGCAGGCCCAGGCTCGCCCCCATGACGATCCGCCAGCGCCCCAGCTTCAATCCGCGTGGACTCGGAACGGCTCGCCCACCCCGGCCACCTCGACCAGGCAGTCGTAAAAGGTGGGCGCGCGGCCGATGTCGGTCAGCCGCTGGTGCGTCAGTTCGTTGACGTTGGTACCGTTCAGACCCAGCTTGCGCCACCAGATGCCCAGGCCGTTGACGACACCCGGCCGTGCGCGCTGCGACACCGCGGCCTTGCAGTGGTACTCGCCACGGTCGTTGAAGACGCGCACCTCGGCGCCATCGGCGATGCCGCGTGCGATGGCGTCTGCCGGGTGCATCTCCAGCAGCGGCTCGCGCTCGGCCGCGCGCAGGCTGGCCACGTTGACGAAGCTGCTGTTGAGAAAGTGGCGCGCCGGCGGCGAGATCATCGCCAGCGGGTAGCGCGCGGCAAGTTCGGGCGCGGCCTCCGCGCACTCGTAGTTGGCCACATGCTCGGGCAGGCCCAGGCCAGGCGCATCGGCCCAAGCCTTGCCGCCCGGTGTCGGGAAGCCGCCGTCGGCGAAGGGCGCGTCGGCGATGCGCAACTTAGACCAGCCGCGCGCGGCCAGTTCATCCAGGTCCACGTGCTCTGCCTTGAACGCGCTCATCGCCATTGCTTCGTCGCTCTGGGCAAAGCACGGCTCGGTGTAGCCCATGCGGACAGCCAGCGCACGGAAGATCGCGGCATTGCTGCGCGCCCCACCCAACGGCTCGATGGCCGGCCGGTTCAGCAGCGCATAGGTGTGGCCGTAGGCGGTGTGCGCGTCCCAGTGCTCCAGCTGAGTGGTGGCGGGCAGCACGACATCGGCGTGGTCGGCGGTGTCGGTGAGGAAATGCTCCAGCACCACGGTGAACAGGTCCTCCCGCGCGAAGCCACGCACCACCTCGCCACTGTGCGGCGCCACCGCCACCGGGTTGCTGTTGTAGACGACAACGGCTTCGACGCGTGGTCCGAAGGCCGGCGAGCCGGGATGGTTCAGCGCGTCGCCGATGGTGCTCATGTTGAGCGTGCGCGGCGTGCGCCCCGCCAGCAAGTCGGGTCGCTGCAGCGACGCGTCGTGGCGCGCGCCCTTGAACCAGCCCGAACTGCTGAGCAGCAGCCCGCCGGCGCGGTGGCGCCAGGCACCCGTGATGCAGGGCAGCAGCGCCACCAGGCGCACGGCATTGCCGCCGCCGTGCACGCGTTGCATGCCGTAGTTCAGGCGGATGGCCGCGGGTTTCGTCGTGCCGTAGTCGCGGGCCAGTGCCCGCACCTCGTCGGCCGTGATGCCGCACACCGCGGCAGCGCGTTCCGGCGGCCACTGCAGCGCGCGTTCGCGCAGGCCGGGCCAGCCTTCGACGTGGCGCGCCACGTAGTCGTCGTCGACATGCCCGCCCACGATCAACCCGTGCATGACGCCCAGCGCCAGCGCGCCGTCCGTCCCCGGACGCAGCGCGATGTGTTGGTGGCACTTCTCGGCCGTCTCGGTGCGGCGCGGGTCGATGCAGACCAGCTTCGCGCCGGCACGCTTGGCCTGCTGCGCGAAGTTCCAGAAGTGCACGCTGCTGGTGATGGGGTTGCTGCCCCAGATCAGGATGAGCCGGCTCTCGGCAAAGAACTCGACGTGCATGCCCACCTTGCCGCCGTAGGTGGCGGCCAGGGCCTCGCCGCCGGCGCTGGAGCAGATGGTGCGGTCCAGCAAGCTGGCGCCCAACTTGTGAAAGAAGCGAGCGGCCATGCCGTCGCCCTGCACAAGCCCCATCGTGCCGGCGTAGCTGTAGGGCAGGATGGCCTCTGGGTCGCGCGCCGCGATGGCCTTCAGGCGCGTGGCGATGGTGTCCAGCGCCTCGTCCCAGCCCACGGGTTCGAAGCGGCCTTCGCCCTTCTTGCCCACGCGCTTCAGCGGCGTCAGCACCCGTTCAGGGTGGTAACTGCGCTCGGCATAACGACTGACCTTGGTGCACAACGCGCCGTGTGTCGGCGGGTGCTCTGGGTCGCCAGCGACTCGCGTGACGCGACCGTCTTCGACCGTGATGCGCAGGGCGCAGGTATCGGGACAGTCGTGCGGGCAGGCGCCTTGCACGGTGTGGATGGACTTCGGGCCGCTGGTGGCTTCGGCGGTGGCAGTGGCAGTGGCGGGCATAAAACACTATCGCACAAGAGCGGCCCGCCGGCGGCTTGGCGGCAATGAGCGGGTAGGGAATCGGCCCCAATCGCTGACTGCAGGCCTCACGCCATGAACTTACGAATGGAGCCGCAAACCACGAGCAACTGCCGATCGTCCATGCGACCAAGGATGTTGCGGATGACGGTTCCCATCACTTTCTGCACGCCAGCCAGCCCAAGCGCGGCCGACTGCTGCACAACGAAGTTCGCCTTCGTCGCCTTGAGCGACTGCAGAAAGTACTGGTCCATGCCGTGATCGGTCAGCTCAAGGACCAGTTCAGTCAGCGCGCCGGAGTAGGCCGTGGGCTTCTCAGCGTCTTCGACGGTCACGAGAACTTCGAGCGTCTTCACTCGCAACTCGTGCGAGTGGTGGAAGCGCATGAAGGGCTTCGAGACCGGCTCGACGGCCTTCTTTGCTACACGTTTGGCTGTGACCGGTGCGGGACGCTTCGCTGAGGCAGGCATGATCCGGACCCTATCGCGAGGAGAGCACGATCGTACGCTGCAGCGCAACTGCGACCCGCGATCCTGGCACGAGAGCCTGCTTTGTGCGGCCTATCGTTCGAGGTAACCGAGGTGTTAGGCCGCACTCTCGCGGACTTGAAAGACATTGCCTTCAGGGTCGTAGCCGTCGCATGCCCTGAAGCCTCGCGCAACCCATTCCTTCTTCTTTGGCCCAATTCGCCCGCCGAGTTCCGCGGCTTTGGTTCGTGCATGCTCAATGCTTGAGACTGGCAGGCAGATCTTGATCGGGGTTTCCTCTCGGAGTTCGGGTGGCGTTGTGATTTCAATCTCTGCCGCGATCTGCTTCGGTATTCCATGTATGACGATCTGAAATCCTTCCTCGTTCAAGACGATGTGGCCCTTGTCTCTGTGGACTTCAGTCATCTCCGCAGTCTCCCGGTAGAACCGGGCCAGTGCCTCAATGTCTTTGGCGAAGATCACGGCGCTCGGCTTGGGGCGGGCATTCATTGGATGGGTCGAAGTTGCGGTGAAGTACCGGAGAGCGTGTTTCGTGCGGCCTGACGTTCGAGGTAACCGGACGGAAGCGGTGGGACGCCAGCGCCCGGACGGCAAAAATGTACCGCGTACAGCCAGCCCGAGCCTGGTGGCCTGCGTGGGTGCTCCGCTTGAGCGAGAGGCTAGGCATCGCGGTTTTGACGTGCCATCACGGGCGACACGTGCCTTGTTGATGGTTCAGCTTGCCCCGCAAGAGACATGCGCGCTCCGGCGAAGCACTCAACGCCCTCGGGCAGCGCAGTTCCGGACTGGGCAGATTGGGTCCAGATGTGGCTTGTGACCTCCACCGCGTTAGGATCATCGAAGCAACCTCGGGAAATGGCTCGCATGTCCGGCCAGCGTTCAAAGGTGAGCGTAACGGTGGTCCCGCAGTTGATGCAGAAATGGACGAAGACCTTCTTCTTGCTGCCCTCTGAGATGTGCTCGTAGCAGTTCATCCGACCGCTGTTGAAGGTGACCTCGTCCTTCGGGAAGGTGGACTCTGCGAAATAGGAAGTTCCTGTCATCCGCTGGCAGAAAGTGCAGTGGCATGCAAGCGTACGTATGGGCGCTTGGCTCGTCCGAAATCTCACATTGCCGCAGAGGCAGCCACCTTCAAGTTCGTTGGCCATGTCCAGGTCCTTCGTGAATCTCCCGAGAATAGCCGCGGAGGTGGCTTGCGAGCCTAACGGGCACTGAGTGCATGACGCATGCCCGTAGGCCGGAGCCGGCATCCTGGGCTGGCTAAGATGCAGGTCTTCGTCGACCGAGGCCTGAGCTGCCATGAACCTCATCGAACCCATCCTGGCCGACGTGGCCGCGGTTACGGCCATCCGGCGCGACATCCACGCGCACCCCGAACTCTGCTTCCAGGAAGTGCGCACGGCGGATGTCATCGCCAAGGCACTCACCGAATGGGGCATTCCCGTGCACCGCGGGCTGGGCAAGACCGGCGTGGTGGGCATCGTGAAGAACGGCAGCAGCACCCGCGCCGTGGGCCTGCGCGCCGACATCGACGCGCTGCCGATGACCGAGCACAACAGCTTCGCCCACGCCAGTCAGCACCCCGGCAAGATGCACGCCTGCGGCCACGACGGCCATACCGCCATGCTGCTGGCCGCAGCCAAGCACCTGAGCCAGCACCGCAACTTCGACGGTACGGTCTACCTGATCTTCCAGCCCGCCGAGGAAGGTGGCGGCGGCGCGCGCGAGATGATCAGGGACGGCCTCTTCGAGCGCTTCCCGATGGAGGCCATCTTCGGCGCCCACAACTGGCCCGGCATGAAGGTCGGCGCATTCGGCGTCAACCCGGGCGCGATGATGGCGTCGAGCAACGAGTTCCGCGCCGTCATCCACGGCAAGGGTTCTCACGCCGCCCTGCCCTACCTGGGCGTCGACCCCGTGCCCGTGGCCTGCCAGATGGTGATGGCCTGGCAGACCATCATCACGCGCAACCGCCGGCCCATCGACCCGGGCGTGATCTCGGCCACCATGATCCACACCGGCGAAGCCATCAACGTGGTGCCCGACTCGGCAGAGATACGCGGCACCGTGCGCACGTTCTCGCTGGAGGTGCTGGAGCTCATCGAACGCCGCATGCGCGAGGTGGCAGAGCACACCGCTGCGGCCTTCGGCGCGACCTGCGAATTCGAGTTCAAACGCAACTACCCGCCGACGGTGAACCACCCGGCCGAGACCGAGTTCGTGCGCGGCGTGCTGGCCCAGGTGGTCGGAACGGAGAACGTGCAGGCCTTCGAACCCACGATGGGGGCCGAGGACTTCAGCTTCTTCCTGCAGGCCAAGCCCGGCTGCTACTTCGTCATCGGCAACGGCGACGGCACGCACCGCGAAGGCGGCCACGGCCTGGGGCCGTGCATGCTGCACAACCCCAGCTACGACTTCAACGACGAACTGATCCCGCTGGGCGCCACGGCCTGGGTGCGCATCGCCGAAGAGTGGCTGCGCGCGCCCCGGCCCGCGGCGGGCTGAAGGGCCTTCAAGGCACGCCGACGACCAGATAGGCGTTGACCGAGCCCCCGCTGCCGCGGCCAATGCCCAGGAACACGGGGCCCACCGGCGTTTCGCCGGCCAGGTAGACGGCCACCGAATTCAGCCAGCCATCGCTGCGCTGTACGGTGTAGGGAATGCCCACCTTGCCGGCCTCCAGGGCCAGCCCCAGGCGCAGTTCGCCACGCAAGCCCACCGGCGCGCGGCCGATCACGCGTTCGGCGCGCACGTGCCCATAGGCCACATCGTCGCCGATGAGCTGGCCGCTGGCGAAGCCCGTCAGGTTGAGCAGGCCACCCAGCCTCGCGGCGTCGGTCAGCGGCAGCCGGCCGCGCGGGCTGCCAGTCCAGCTCAGGCGGCTCGACAGTACCCAACGCTCCCAGGGCACGGCGCCACGCGCTTCCAGCGCCACGCGGGAATAGTCGCGGCGCGGCGAGTCGTAGTAGCTCGCCTGCAGCGACCAGCCTAGGCTGGGGAAGTACAACCGGTCGGCCTGCTCCAGGTCGAGCGCCAACAGCCAGCCGCCGCTGGCGCGCTCGGGCGCTGCGCCGGCCAAAGCCTGGACGATATCCACGCCGGTCTCCAGGCTGTTGGTCACCTGTGTCTCGCGCCAACCCAGGCGCAGCTGGCCCAGCAGCCTGAAGTTCACCCCGGCGGCCAGGTCGAGGCGGGTGCGGGTGCTGCTGTACTCGGCGATGCGCTGGTCGACGAACCAGTAGTCGTTGCGCTCGCGTCCATAGTCGAGCGCTGCCGAGACGAAGCCTCGCTGCGCGCTGTCCAGCGGCTGGTACCACTCGGCGCCGGCACCGGTGCGGCTGCCGATCTGGCCTACCAGCAGCAATTCGCCGCCCAGCCGGTTGAGCCAGGTCTTCTGGTAGCCCAGGCGCAGCTGGTAGCTGCTGCCCTGGCTGAGGTTGCTTTCCAGGCGCAGCGCCATGCGCAAGTAGTCGGGGCCCCAGCTCTTCTCCACCGGCAGCAGGCGCAGCACCTTCTTGTCCTGGCGCGTGAGCACGGTGTAATCCACCTGCTCGTAGTGGCCGTCGCCGTAGGCGCGCAGCAGGTCGCGGTTGAGCGTGGCGGTGTCCAGCGGCGCGCCGGCCTGTTGTTCGACGTAGCGGAGCAGCACCTCGGGGTTGACGCGCGACAGGCCGGCGATCTCCACCTCGTCGATGCGCGGCAGGTCGCGCTCGCGCACCGCCACGCGGCGCTGCCATGCGGCGTACTGCGGTTCGTTCACGCCCAACGGTGCCAGCCGGTCGACCAGCGCCTGCGCGGCGGCGCGGCCGCGGTCGGCGGCTTCGGCGTGGCGCTCGAAGTCGCTCGCCGTCAGGTCGCCCAGTTCGGGCTTGAGGTAGATGTCGTCCGCACGCAGCGTGGCCAGGCTGGCGGTGACGTTCTGCTCGGTCAGCAGCACCACCATCTGCGCGGTGATGCTCAGCAGGCCCGTCACCTGCTCGGGCGGCAGCGGCGGCGAACCGACGTTGACGGCGATGACGATGTCGGCACCGCAGCGCTCACGCACCTCGCGGATGGGCAGGTTGTCGACCAGCCCGCCGTCGACGAGCCGGCGGCCGCGGTAGTCCAGCGGCGCCATCAGCCCGGGCACCGACATGCTGGCGCGCATGGCCTGCGTCAGGCTGCCGTCGCGCAGTACCACGCGTTCGCCGGTGCCGATGTCGGTGGCGACGATGCTCACCGGCAGTGGCAACTGCTGCAGTTCGCGCTCGCCGCTGTCGGCACGCACCAGGTGGTTGAAGAAGAGCTTGATCTTCTGCCCCGCCACCACGCCCGGCGGCGTGACGGCGCCGTCCGGCGTGATGCCCGTTTCGCTGCCGGGAAGGAAGCGCTGCTGCAGCCGCTTGCTGCGGAAGTTCAGCTCGTCGTAGGCGGGGTTGTCGAGGAACATGTCGCGCCAGTCCGCCTGCGCCAGTTCCTTGCGCATCTCGGCCGGCGACAGGCCTGCCGCCCAGGCACCGGCCACCAGTGCCCCCATGCTGGTGCCAGCCACGCAGTCCACCGGCACACGCAGGCTTTCCAGCACTTCCAGCACGCCGATGTGGGCGGCGCCGCGGGCGCCGCCACCGCCCAGCACCAGGCCGATGCGGGGACGCGCACCGGTACCGGGCGAAGCTGCCACGACGGCAGAAGCGGCCGTCACCGCAGCCTCCGCGGCGGCCAAGGCGGGCGCCGCCACCAGCATCAGCGCCACACCCATTCCCGCCAGCGGCAAAGTCCCAATCATGGATGCCGATTCTGGCGGCTCCCGTCCGAGCCGCCACGACCGTCGCTGCGCTGCCGCTTCGGCGCCTACTGCACGAAACCGATCGCCTGTCGCTTCGCCCCGGCACCAGGCAGGTCCCCGAGATCGACCGTCGAACGGCCCGCCAGGCGGGCGTTGCCGAAGGCCGTCATCCAGGCGCGGCGCATCTCGCGCGGCGCGGTGCCGGCCAGGCGTTCGAGCACGGCGTCGGACGGCTCCTCGTCGAAACGCTGGCCCCAGTCGTGTGCGGCGCGCAGCTGCCGGTACAGGCGCAGCGCGATGGCGCGCGCGGCGTCGAAGTCGGGCGCCTGCACCTCGAACACGTTCATGCGATTCAGGATGGGCTCGGGGATGCAGCGCTCGTCGTTGGCCGTGGCCACCCAGATCACCTGGCTGGCGTCGATGGCGACCTCGGCGAACTCGTCGGTGAAGGTGCCGGCGGTGTCGTGTTCCAGCAGGCTGTAAAGAGCACCCAGCGGGTCGTAGGCGTGTTCGGCACGCGCCTTGTCGATCTCGTCGACCACCATCACCGGGTTGGCGTAGTTGCCGTCGACGAGCGTTTCGAAGACCTTGCCCGGGCGCGCGCCCTTCCACTGGCTGGAGGCGCCCGACAGCACCCAGCCCGCAGTGAGGCTGCTCATGCTGATGAAGCCCAGGCCGGTGCCCAGCAGGTGCGCAATCTCGCGCGCGAAGTGCGTCTTGCCGATGCCCGGGGGGCCCAGCAGCAGCATGGGGGTGATCTCGAGTGCGTCGCGGCTGTCGGTGCACAGCGCGAGCTGGCGCTTGACGTCGTCGAGCACCTCGTTGAAGTTGGGCATCTCGTCGTAGAGGTGCTCCATCGCCGGCAGCCCCCCAGGCTTGACCTGGAAGCGCTCGGGTCCCTTCTCGATCATGCGTTCGTAGGTGGCGCGCAGGTTCTCGTGCTCACGCGCAGGCAGCTTGTCCAGCCGCTGCTCGACATCGCCCAGGCGGTAAAGCGAGCGCATGCGTGCCACGGGCAACGCGCCGCCGGAGACTCGGGAAACGGGGACCAGGCCGGTTTCAGCGCTCATCGGGTCGGGCTCCTTCGCAAACGGGTGGACTGTCGCGGGTGCGGTTCGATTCAAGCAAAGACTGCCATAAACCGGCCGCAGAACAAACCCGGGAAGGCACCGCGTTTCGGGGTCTTGGCGTCACCCAGGCAGGAGCCGCCACGCAAGCGACGTGCCATGCATCGGCGCACCAGCGGCGGGCTTGTGCAGGCCGGCAGCGGCCGGCGGCCTGCCGCGCCACCTGCTTCGCCTAGAAAAGCGCTTGCCCCAGGAAGGCCAGGCTGCGGCCGTGCGCCAGCGCCGCGCTCGGCGCGTGGTACGACGCCCGCGCCCAGCAGTTGAAGCCGTGCATCGCGCCCGGGTAGACGTGAACCTCGGCCCGCGGCATCGCGGCCTGCACGCGCGCCACGGCATCGAGCGGGATGTGGTCGTCGTGCTCGGCGTAGTGAAACTGCATCGGGCAGCGCACGGCCGGCGCCCGCTCGAGCTGCGCGTGGATGCCGCCGCCGTAGAAGGCCACCGCGGCGTCGATGTCGGTGGTGGCGGCCGCGAGGAAGGCCAGCCGCCCGCCCATGCAGTAGCCGAAGCTGCCGACCTTGCGGCTACCGACCTCGGCCCGCGCGCGCAGCGTGGCGACGGTGGCGGCGATGTCGTCCAGTGCATCGCCGGCGCCATAGCCCTGCATCAGCGCCAGCGCCTGCTCGCGGTCGGCACCTTCGTAGCCCAGCTGGACCCGCGGCGCCTGGCGCCAGAAGACGTCGGGCGCCAGCACCACGAAGCCGTCGAGCGCGTACTGCTCGGCCACGGCCTGGATGTGGTCGTTGACGCCGAAAATCTCCTGCCACAGCACCAGCCCGGGGCCGTGGCCTGCCGGTGGCAGGGCCAGCAGGCCGGCGAAGCCGGGGACGATGTCTATCCACTGCGTCTTGACGGGGCTGCTCATGCGGTTCTCCTGCGGGGGTGTTGGGGGATCAGTAGGTCCTGCCCTTGCGGTACTGCGCGTGCTGCCGCCGCTGCAGGGGCGCAGCCAGCGCCAGTGCGGCGAACGAGGCGCCGGCGTGGGCGTGCGAAATGGCCAGACCCAGCGCGTCCGCGGCGTCCTTGCCCGGCAGCGCGGGCAGCTTGAGCAGCCGGCGGACCATCTCCTGCACCTGCGACTTGTTGGCCAGGCCATGGCCGACGACGGCCTTCTTCATCTGCAGCGCGGTGTACTCCGTCACCGTCAGGCCACCGGTGACCAGGGCCGCCAGCGCCGCGCCGCGCGCCTGGCCCAACAGCAGCGTGCTTTGCGGGTTGACGTTGACGAACACGATCTCGGCGCAGGCACAGTCCGGTGCATAGGTCTGCACCACCTCTCGCACGCCCTCGAAGATGATCTTCAGGCGCCCGGGCAGGTCGCCGCGCGGCACCTCGAGCGTGCTGATGGTGCCGCTGGCCACGTAGGCCAGGCGTGGCCCGTCGGCCTCGATGACGCCGAAGCCGGTGCGCTGCAGGCCGGGATCGATGCCGAGGATTCTCAAGCGCATCGCCTGCCGGGCCGCCCCAAGGGCGATGAGCACCCCCTGGGGGGACGCGCACGAAGTGAGCTGGGGGTCGTCATTGCTACAGCTTGAAGTACCAGCGTACGGAGTGGAAGAACACCGGCGCCGCGAAACACAGCGGTGCCACGCGGTCGAGCAGCCCGACGGCGCCGGTGACGCTGGCCTCGTTGCCCCAGTGGCGCACGCCCGCGTCCTTCTTCAGCGCCTTCATCACCAAGTCCCCCAGCGTGCCAGCGGCGCCGGCGACGAAGGCCATGGCCAGCGCCTGGCCGACCTTGAAGGGCGTGATCCAGTACAGCAGCGCACCGACCACGCCCGCCGCCAGCGCCCCCGCCAGCCAGGCGCGGTAGGAGAAGTCGCGATCGATGCGGCGCGCCACCGGGCGGCGCCGCAGCCAGCGGCTGATGCCGCCCTGCGCCAGCTGCGCCGTCACTGCCACCACGACCAGGAAGAACAGCAGGAAGGCGCCCCGCCCTTCGTAGCGCGGGAAGTTCAGCAGCAGCAGCGCCGGGCCATGGCTCAACCCGTAGACGCAGACCATGATGCCCCACTGGATCTTGGCGTTGCGCTCCAGGAAACGCTCGGGGTCGCCGGCCAGCGCGCTGGCCACTGGAATGGCCAGGAAGACATAGACGGGGATGAACACCGTGAAGAGGTCGAAGTGCCGGCCACCGGCGATGACGTACTGCAAGGGCAGCACGGCGAAGAAGGCCAACAGCAGGCTTCGGTGGTCGGCCCGGCGCGTGTGCATCAGCGTGATGAACTCGCGCAGCGCAAAGAACGAAAACAGGCCGAAGAGCAGCGTGGCCCCCACCGGCGCCGAGATCCACGCCAGCCAGAACACCAGCGCGCCCACCCAGGCGGCCCGCACGTCGCGCAGCAGGCGCAGCCGCCGGTCGCTGGCCTCGCCTTCGCCCCGCAGCAGCAGCAGAACCGCCATCGTGCCCAGCATCAACAGGCCGAAGAGGATCACGAAGAGCAGGCCGACTTGCTGGTCGACGGTGAGCTCGCGCAGGGCCTTCATGGCAGGGGCCCGATTGCCAAGGGCACCGCGCTCATGTCGCTCCCGGCCGCATGGCGAGTACCGCGTCGCGCGTCCGCACGAGGAAGGCGCGCTTGTCCTCGCCCGGCAGCAGATGCATGGGTACGCCGAAAGTGACGGTGCACAGCACCGGCACCGGCACTACCTCGCCCTTGGGCATCACGCGCTGCACGTTGTCGATCCAGGCCGGAATCAGCTGCACGCCGGGGAACTGCTCGGCCAGGTGGTAAAGGCCACTCTTGAAGGCCTGGGGTTCGCCCCTGTTGCTTCGCGTGCCTTCCGGGAAGATCACCAGCGAGTCGCCATTGGACAGTGCCTGCACCAGCGGTTCCAACGGATCCTGTTCATCCGTGCGGGCACGGTTCACGTAGACGGCGTGGAAGACCTCGGTCGTCAGCCATTCCTTGAACGGCGACGAAGTCCAGTAGTCCTTGGCGGCAATGGGCCGCGTGACAGAGCGCAGGTCGTGTGGCAGCGCAGCCCAGATCAGCACCCAGTCGAGATGGCTCTGGTGGTTGGCGAAGTAGATGCGCTGCTCGGCCTTGGGCGCGCAGCCCTTCCAGTGGCCCTGCGCGCCGGTGATCAGGCGCGCGATGAAGGCGAGCACTCCGCCCATGAGATCGGCACGCGTCATGAACGGCATGCTAGCCGAGGGCCGGCGGCGGCCCGCACCGGGCGCTCAGTGACGGAAGTGCCGTGTACCGGTGAAGACCATCGCGATGCCGCGCTCGTCGGCGGCAGCGATGACCTCGTCGTCGCGCATGCTGCCACCGGGCTGGATGACGCAGCTGGCGCCTTCGTCGATGACGACATCCAGCCCGTCGCGGAAGGGGAAGAAGGCGTCGCTGGCCACCGCCGAGCCGGCCAGGCTCAGCCCAGCCGCATTGGCCTTCACACGTGCGATGCGCGCACTGTCGAGCCGGCTCATCTGGCCCGCGCCCACACCCAGCGTGGCGCAGCCGCCGCAGAAGACGATGGCGTTGCTCTTCACGAACTTGGCCACCTTCCAGGCGAAGAGCAGGTCGTCCATCTGCGCCGCAGTGGGCGCGAGCTTCGTCACGACCCGCAGTTCGCCGGGCACGACGTTCTTGGTGTCGGGGGTCTGAAGCAGCATCCCGCCGCCCACGCGCTTGAAGTCCAGCGCATTGGCAGCCGTGCCCAGTGGCACTTCCAGCAGGCGCACGTTCTGCTTCGCGGCGAACAAGGCGCGCGCCTCGACGCCGATGGCCGGGGCAATGAGCACTTCGACGAACTGCTTGTTGTCGGCGATCTGGCGCGCCGTGGCTTCGTCCAGCGGCCGGTTGAAGGCCAGGATGCCGCCGAAAGCCGAGGTCGGGTCGGTCTTCCAGGCCTTGCCGTAGGCCTCGACCAGCGACGAGGCCACCGCCACGCCGCAGGGGTTGGCGTGCTTGACGATGACACAGGCGGGCGCGTCGAAGCTCTTCACGCACTCCCACGCCGCGTCGGCGTCGGCGATGTTGTTGTAAGAGAGCTCCTTGCCTTGCAGCTGCTTCCAGCCGGCCAGCAGGCCAGGGGCCACCTTCGCGTCGCGGTAGAAGGCGGCGGCCTGGTGCGGGTTCTCGCCGTAGCGCATGTCCTGTGTCTTGCTGAACTGCACCGTGTAGGTGGCAGGGAATGGCTCGCGCGCGGGCACGGCGGCCACGTCGTCTTCGGCGCCGGCGGGCAGCGCGCCGAGATAGTTGCTGATCATGCCGTCGTAGGCCGCGGTGTGCGCGAAGACCTTGCGCGCCAGCATGAACCTGGTTTCGCGCTGCACGCTGCCGGCGCGCAGTTCGCCCAGCACGCGGGCGTAGTCGGCCGGGTCGATGACCACCGCCACGTCGGCCCAGTTCTTGGCCGCCGCGCGCAGCATGGCCGGGCCGCCGATGTCGATGTTCTCGATGGCGTCTTCGAGGGTGCAGTCGGCACGCGCCGTGGCCTGCGCAAAGGGGTAGAGGTTGACGACCAGCAGGTCGATGGTGCCGATGCCGTGGGCGGCCAGTGCAGCCATGTGCTCGGGCAGGTCGCGCCGCGCCAGCAGGCCGCCGTGGATGCGCGGGTGCAGTGTCTTCACGCGGCCGTCCAGCATCTCGGGAGACCCGGTCACTTCAGACACCTCGGTGACCCGCAGCCCGGCGTCGGCCAGCAGGCGCGCGGTACCGCCGGTGGACAGCAGGCGCACGCCCGCCGTGGCCAGGGCCTTCGCGAAGTCGACGATGCCGGTCTTGTCGGAGACGGAGATCAGCGCGGTGAGGGACGGGGAGACGGGTGACGTGGCCACGGTGGATTTCCTCTGCGGCCCCGCCAACGGGGCTGCGTTCACTTCAAGAGTTTGTGGTCGAGCAGCTTTCGCCGCAGGGTGTTGCGGTTGATGCCCAGCCATTCGGCGGCCTTGCTCTGGTTGCCTTCGGCATGGCGCAGCACCACCTCGAGCAGCGGCTTCTCAGCCGCGCCGAGGAACATCTCGTGCAGGTCGTCGGGTTCGGCGCCGCGCAGATCCTTCAGGTACTGCTCCACGCTCTTGCGGATGCAGTCGTCGATATCGCGTTTGCTCATGCGGCGAGGGCCCTGCGGTCGTCGTTGGCCGCCGAGCCCGCACCCGCTGCTTGCAGCGGCAGGCGTTCATGGCGGTCGGCCAGGGCCTCGAAGTAGCGGTCGACGGCGCGCAATTGCCGCGCCGTGTCGTCGATGAGGTTCATCTCGTCGCGGAAGGCCGCGCCGCCCGGCAATGCGCGCACGGCCCAGCCGATGTGCTTGCGTGCGCTGCGCACGCCGATGTGTTCGCCATACAGGCTGTAGTGATCGTGCAAGTGCGCCGTCAGCCAGCGCCGCACGTCGTGCGTGGCTGGCGGCGGCAGGTGCTTGCCGGTGACCAGGAAGTGCGCCATCTCGCGGAAGATCCACGGCCGGCCCATCGCAGCGCGGCCGATCATCAGCGCGTCGGCGCCCGTGGCGCGCAGCACATCACGCGCCTTCTCGGGGCTGTCGATGTCGCCGTTGGCCACGACCGGGATGCGAAGCGCCGCCTTCACAGCAGCCACGGTGTCGTATTCGGCCTGGCCGGTGTAGCCCTGCTCGCGCGTGCGGCCGTGCACCGTCAACATCGCGACGCCCGCGCCCTCGGCCGCGCGCGCCAGCCGCACGGCGTTGCGTTCGGCGGCGCACCACCCCGTGCGCATCTTCAGCGTCACCGGCACGTTCAGCGGTGCGCAGGCGGCGACAACGGCCTCGACGATGGCGAGCGCCAGCGGTTCGTCCTGCATCAGCGCCGAACCAGCCCACTTGCTGCAAACCTTCTTGGCCGGGCAGCCCATGTTGATGTCGATGACCTGCGCACCGCGGTCGACGTTGTAGCGCGCGGCGTCGGCCATCTCTGCCGGGTCGACGCCGGCAATCTGCACCGCGATGGGCGCCGGCTCGCCTTCGTGGTCGGCACGACGTGAGGTCTTCAGGCTGGCCCACAGCGCACGCTGGCTGGTCACCATCTCGCTCACTGCGTAGCCCGCGCCGAGGCTGCGGCAGAGCATGCGGAAAGGCCGGTCGGTGACACCCGCCATGGGGGCCACGAACAGAGAATTCGGCAGTTCGATGGCGCCAATGCGCATGGTGGAGTGGCGGGGCAGGCTGCTGAAAAATGAGGCGCGAGTATAGCCAGCGTCGGGCTCCACGCCGGGCCGCGCGCCGACGGTACAGCCCCACGCGAGGCCGCGGCCTCGCGCGATGCCCATAATCCATCGCACCCATGGAAGCTTGGCTGCAGCAACTGCTCGACCTTCTCGCACTGCCGCAATACGGCCTTGCGACGGTCTTCGTCGTCTCCACGATCTCGGCCACGCTGCTGCCGGCGGGCAGCGAATTTGCCGTCATCGGCTTGGTGAAGCTCAACCCGGCGATGTTCTGGCCCGCCGTGTTGGTGGCTACGCTGGGCAACACGCTGGGCGGCGCCATCAGCTGGTGGATGGGCTATGGCGCCGAAACCCTCTACGAACGCATACAGCACAAGCGGCTGCAGTTGCGTGCGCTCTCCTGGCTGGAGGGCTTCGGACCCAAAGCCTGCCTGCTGTCGTGGTTGCCCATCGTGGGCGACCCGCTGTGTGCGATGGCCGGCTGGCTGAAGCTGCCCTTCTGGCTTTGCGTGATGTACATGGCCATCGGCAAGTTTCTGCGCTACGTGATCATGACGGCGGCGCTGATGTGGATCTTCCCTGGACCGATGACGCTGTCGCACTAGCGCCGCAGAATGCCGGCTTTCCGCACCCATCTCACCACTGCCATGAGCACCGCCACCCCGGCCTACGAGTCCCTCACGTCGACCTGGACGCGTCTTCACCACCTGCAGCACCTGCAGTCCATCGCCGGGTGGGACCATGCGGCCAACATGCCACCCAAGGGCAACGAGGCTCGCGCCGCCGCCATGGCCGAGATGGCAGGGCTTCTGCACCGCATGCGCACCGAGCCCGCGCTTACGGCCCAGCTTGCGCGTGCCGAGCAGGAGCCGCTCGACGATCTGCAGCGCGCCAATCTGCGCGAAATGCAGCGCCAGTGGCGGCAGAGCAACGTGCTGCCCGAGTCGCTGGTGCAGCGCCAGTCGATCGCCACGTCGCGCTGCGAGCACGCCTGGCGCCAGCAGCGCCCCGCCAACGACTGGACGGGCTACGTCGGCAACCTTCAGGAGGTGTTGGCGCTGGCCCGCGAGGAGGCCGCTCTGCTCTCGGCACAGACCGGGCTGAGCCCCTACGACGCGCTGATGGACCGCTTCGAGCCCGGCATGACCAGCGCCCGGCTGGACGGCATCTTCGGCGAGGTGCGGCAATGGCTGCCCGGCCTGATCGACCGCGTCATCGAAAGGCAGGCGAAGGAAACCCTCATCACCCCCGTTGGGCCCTTCCCGCAGAACCGTCAACGTGCGTTATGCGAGCAGGTCATCGGCCTGCTGGGTTTCGACTTCCAGGCCGGGCGGCTGGATGTCAGCACCCACCCCTTCTGCGGCGGCGTGCCGGAAGACGTGCGCATCACCACCCGTTTCCAGGACGATGACTTCCTCACCAGCTTGATGGGCACCGTCCACGAGACCGGCCATGGTCGTTACGAGCAGAACCTACCTCGTGAACTGCTGGGACAGCCGGTGGCCCAGGCCCGCAGCATGGCGCTGCACGAGAGCCAGAGCCTGAGCTTCGAGATGCAGCTGGGCGGACATCCGGGCTTCGTTGCGAGACTGGCGCCGCTGGTGACGCAGGCCTTCGGCGACCAGCCGGCGTACACGCCCGAGAACCTGCACCGGCTGATCACGCGCGTCAAACGCGGCTTCATCCGCGTCGACGCCGATGAGGTGACCTACCCGGCGCACGTGATCCTGCGCTACGAGATCGAGCGGCCGCTCATCGAAGGCGAGATCGAACTCGACGACGTGCCCGCTTTGTGGGACACGAAGATGATGGAGCTGCTGGGCGTCGACACGCGCGGCAATTTCAAGGACGGGCCGATGCAGGACGTGCACTGGTCAGCGGCGCTGTTCGGTTACTTCCCGTGCTATTCGCTGGGTGCGATGTACGCGGCCCAGTGGTTCGCCGCCATGCGCCGCGCCATGCCCGACCTGGACACGCGCATCGCCGCCGGCGACCTGGCGCCGGTGTTCGGCTGGCTGCACGATCACATCTGGACAGCGGCCAGCCGCTGGACCACCGACGAGCTGGCGCTGCGCGCCAGTGGCGAGCCCCTGAACCCGGCGCACTTCAAGACGCACCTGGAGCAGCGTTACCTGGGCTGACAGGCCGCCGCCGGCCCCGGCGTCAAGGGTCCCGGTGCTGAGCCGTCGATTCGCCGCGCGCCACCGCCATGAAGTCGCTGTGGCTGACCTCCTGGATCACCACGGTGCGTTCCATGTCGAAGGGCCGGTCGTCGCGGTCGGGCATCAAGGGTTGCAGACCGGGCCTCGACGCCGCCGGCTTGCGGCCCTCCAGCGCGTCCATCAGGCGCGACAACAAATCTTGAAGTGCCGGGTCGTCCTCGGGCAGCGGCAGACTGCTGAGCTGGGAGCACAACTTCGCCAGCGCTGGACGTGGCACGCGGTCGATGACTGCGGTACCACCTGCCGTCAACCCACGCTCCAGCGCCGCCAGGTGCGGCAATACGTCGCGCGCACCGCGCACGCGGTCGAGCAGCTTGCCCAGCGCCTGCGCCATCAGCCGGCCGCGCAAGCGGTCGCCGCTGTCTGGCGCGACATCTGGCGCAACGACGGGCAGGGCAGGCAGTGGCGTGGGCATGGTGCTGCGGGTGAAGGGTCTTCTGGGTATCGACCGTCGGTGTGCGGACTTGAGGGACGCATCTTGCGCCACCCACCCGATTGCGGGACGTGCGTTGTCGACACACTGGCCCACCGCGTTTGCCGGCGGCACGGCGTGCCCTCAGCGGGCGTCCAGCGCTCGCTGCAAGTCGTTCAGCACTTCGTCCAGCCGCTGCAGCGTGCGCCCTGCGCGCGAACCGGCCAGGTGCGAGGTGCGGCGGCCCCGGCGCAGCAGCTTGCGATGGTGGTCGTCGAGCGCTGCCTCGTCGAGCACCAGGCCGTGGCGCGCCAGCGTAGCCCGCAGTACGCTGCGGCGGGAACGCAGGTCGGCGCGGGTGTGCTGATAGGCGTGTTCGGCCAGCACGCGGCGCTGCGAGTACCCGAAGGTGTTGGCCAGGAACATCTCGGGGTCGCGGTGGTCGGGCTCGAAGAGCACGATGTCGGTGCCGGGGTGGCTGGCCTCATAGGCCTTGAGCCCCACCTCGAGGCGCGAGTGGATGAGCGAGCGGAAGGTCTGGCTCAGCACCACCGGCAGGCCACCGTCCACCAGGTGCGGAATGCGCTCGGTGGCGCCGCCCAGCAGACGGTGTGTGGAGCGTCCGGCGCTGGCGTCGAAAGGCACCAGCGGATTCAGGCAGATCATCAGATCCAGGCCCAGTTCGAGCAGCACGCTGGCATGCAGCGTCTTCTTCAGCGCGCCATCGACGTACCAGTGGCCGTTGATGCACTCGGGCGGGAACAGGCCTGGTAGCGCGGCGCTGGCCGCGACGGCCTGCGAAATCGGCACGTGGTCCCAGCCCGGCATGCCGAAGGGCGCGGCGCTGCCGCTGTCCAGGTCGGTGGCCACCAGCACCAAGCGGCGCTTGAGCCTGCGGAAGTCGTTGCTGCGACCGGGGGTCGAGAACACGCGCGCCAGCTGGGCCTGCAACGCGGCGTTGCTGAACAACCCGGTGGGCAACGCGCGGCCCAGTCGCTCGGTGGCCGCCAGCAGTGGCCGCCCTGCGGCCAGGCCGTAGCCGGCCTGCAGCAGCAGGCCGGGCAAGGCGACCAGGCGCCGCGCGTACTCCCCCAACGCCGGGCGGAAGAAGAGATTGGGGCGGATGAGGTCGCTTTGCGGCCCATCGTTTTCGACGAAGGACGTACAAAGCTGGCGTGGCGTCATGCCGTTGGCCAGTCCCGCAGCAATGAAACCGCCGGCCGAGACACCGACGTAGCCATCGAGTTCGGTCAGGTCCAGCCCCGGCAGCGCTTCGGCCAACGCGCAAAGCGCGCCCACCTCGTAGACCGCACCCAGCGGCCCGCCGCCGGCCAAGGCCAAGCCGACCCGAGGCCGCCGGCCCGTGGCAGCGGCGGGTCGCCCGCGCTGGGCTGGGGTTCGGGATGCTGTCATGTGCAGATGGCCGAAAGGGCGCCGTAGCGCCCCTCACGACTCGGCGGTCGGCCGATCAGGCCGCAGCGGCAGTCTTGCGGGCGCGCTTGACGGCAGCCTTGCGCGCGGGCGCGGCGGCCTTGCGTGCCACCTTGGCGGGGGCCTTGGGTGCGACACCCTTGGACAGCTTGGCCACGGCCGCGGCCAACGCATCGACGCGCTGCACCAGGGCGTCGACGTCCTTGGCAGTGGGCACGCCCAGCTTGTTCAGCGCCTTGGCGGTACGGGCCTCGAAGATGGTCTCGAGCTTGTCCCAGTTCTGGCCGGCCTTGCTGGTCACGGTGTCGGCCATCGCGCTCATCTTGCCGGTGACTTCGCTGATCTTTTCTTCTGCGATGCCCTGCGTCTTCTTCTGCAGGCTCATGCCCTCCTTGACCAGGGCCTCGAAGACCTTGGTGCCCTCCTCCTGGGCCTTGCTGAAGGCACCCATGCCAGCCAGCCAGATCTGCTGTGCCGAATCCTTCACGGCACCGGCGAGCTGGCTGCTCTTGTCGGCTTGGGGCACGCGGCTGGCGGTGGACTTGATCTTCTTGACCATGGAAGGCTCCTTGTTCTCGGGGGGCGCGTAGCAGGAAATGCCGGACGCGAGTTGCAGGCTGGTAACCGACCCGACCCGGGCCCGCACCATGCCGGGAAATATAGGGTTCCCCCCTGGAGGCCGCAGCCTAAAGTTCTAGTGAGACGGCTCTATGCTTTGCCCCCACCGCCCCACCCGCACGACAGGAGCAACGCATGCAGTATTTCGTCACCGGAGCCACCGGCTTCATCGGCAAACGTCTCGTGAAGGCGCTGCTGGCGCGCAAGGGCACGAAGGTGCAATTCCTGGTGCGCCCGGGCAGCGAAGGCAAGCTCGATGCGCTGTACGACTTCTGGGGCCTGGCCGGTGCAGCGAAAGCACGCGCGGTGCCCGTGACGGGCGACCTCACGGCGAAGAGGCTGGGCGTGGCCGCCGAGACGCTGAAGGCGCTGAAGGGCCAGGTCGACGCCGTCTACCACCTCGCCGCCGTCTACGACCTGAGCGCCGACGCCGACAGCCAGGTGCAGGTGAACATCGAGGGCACGCGCAACATGGTCGAGTTCGCGAAGGCGGTCGACGCGGGGCACGTGCACCACGTCAGCAGCATCGCCGCCGCGGGCCTCTACGAAGGCGTGTTCCGCGAAGACATGTTCGAAGAGGCCGAGGGACTGGACCACCCCTACTTCATGACCAAGCACGAGAGCGAGAAGATCGTGCGCAAGGAATGCAAGCAGCCGTGGACGGTGTACCGCCCGGCGCTCGTCGTCGGCGACAGCCAGACCGGCGAGATGGACAAGATCGACGGCCCCTACTACTTCTTCAAGCTCATCCAGCGGCTGCGCCAGATCCTGCCGCCGTGGATGCCCAGCGTGGGCATCGAGGGCGGGCGCATCAACATCGTGCCGGTCGACTTCGTCGTTGCGTGCATCGACCACATCAGCCACGCCAAGGCCGACACGAAGGGCAAGTGCTACCACCTGGTCGACCCCAAGGGCTACCGTGTCGGGGACGTGCTCGACATCTTCAGCAAGGCCGCGCACGCACCGAAGATGAACCTCTTCGTCAACGCCGCGCTGCTGGGCTTCATCCCGCGCAGCGTGAAGAAGGGCATGATGGCCCTGGCCCCGGTGCGCCGCATCCGCAACGCGGTGATGAAGGACCTGGGCCTGCCCGACGACATGTTCACCTTCATCAATTTCCCGACGCGCTACGACCGCCGGGAACTCGATGCGGTGCTGAAGGGCAGCGGCATCGAATGCCCGAACCTGAACGACTACGCCTGGGTGCTTTGGGACTACTGGGAGCGCCACCTCGACCCCGACCTCTTCATCGACCGCAGCCTGAAGGGCACGGTGGGCGGCAAGGTGGTGCTGGTGACCGGAGGCAGCTCGGGCATCGGCCTGGCCGCGGCGCACAAGTTCGCCGAGGCCGGCGCCATCACGATCATCTGCGGCCGCGATCAGGACAAGCTCGACGAGGCCTGCAAGGAGGCCAAGGCCAAGGGCTACACGTTCATCGCCCATGCAGCCGACATCGCCGACATGGCCGACTGCGACCGCTTCGTGCAGCAGGTGATCGCCGATCACGGCGGCGTGGACTTCCTCATCAACAACGCCGGCCGCAGCATCCGCCGCGCCATCGAGAGCAGCTACGACCGCTTCCACGATTTCGAGCGCACCATGCAGCTGAACTACTTCGGCTGCCTGCGCGTGACCATGGGGCTGCTGCCCGGCATGGCGGCCAAGCACAAGGGGCACGTGGTGAACATCAGCAGCATCGGCGTGCTGACGAACGCGCCGCGCTTTTCCGCCTATGTCGCGAGCAAGGCCGCGCTCGACGCCTGGACCCGCTGTGCGAGTTCCGAATTCGCCGACCAGGGCGTGAGCTTCACCACCATCAACATGCCGCTGGTGCGCACGCCGATGATCGCGCCGACCAACATCTACAAGAACGTGCCGACGTTGAGCCCCGAAGAGGCCGCCGACATGATCGCCCAGGCCTGCATCGCCAAGCCGGTGCGCATCGCGACCCGGCTGGGCATCTTCGGCCAGGTGCTGCACGCGCTGGTGCCGCGCGTGGCGCAGATCGGCATGAACACCACCTTCCGCATGTTCCCGGACTCTTCAGCGGCCAAGGGCGACAAGTCGGCCAAGCCGCAGCTCAGCGCCGAGGCGGTGGCTATGCAGCAGCTCATGCGCGGCATCCATTTCTGACCCGCTGCAGGCCGTGCCGAGCGCGCCCGCGCCGCGCGCCTCAGGTCAAGGATGGGCGATCTGCAGCACCAGCTTGCCGAAGTTCTCGCCGCTGAAGAGGCGGTTCAAGGTGTCGGGGTAGGCTCGCACGCCTCCCGCCACCACGTCTTCCCGACTCTTCATGCGCCCGTCCTTCAGGTAGCCCGCCATCTCGGCAATGGCCTGCGGGTAGCGTGCGGCGTAGTCGAAAACGACGATGCCCTCCATGCGTGCGCGGTTCACCAGCAGGCTGAGGTAGTTCTTCGGCCCCTGCACCGCGCCGGTGGCGTTGTACTGGCTGATGGCGCCGCAGATCACGATGCGCGCCTTGCGCCGGATGCGCGTGAGCACGGTGTCGAGGATGTCGCCGCCGACGTTGTCGAAGTAGATGTCGACGCCGTCCGGGCAGTGCTGCTTCAGGCCCTCGCGCACGGCGTCCCACTTCATCACGCCGGCGGGCGCGGGCTGCTTGTAGTCGATGCAGGCGTCGAAACCAAGCTCCTTCACCACCCACTCGCACTTCGCCGGCCCGCCTGCGATGCCGACGACGCGGCAGCCCTTGATCTTGGCGAGCTGACCCACCGTCTGGCCCACGGCGCCGGCAGCGCCCGAGACCACCAGGGTTTCGCCCGGCTTCGGTTGGCCCACGTCCATGAGACCGAAATAGCCCGTCATGCCGGGCATGCCCAACACGTTGAGCCACTGCGACAGCGTGCCCAGGCGCAGATCGATCTTCGTCAAGCCACTGCGGGAAGTCTGATCGGCCGTGAGGCACACGTACTCCTGCACGTCGGTGCCGCCGGCGACGTGGTCACCGACGGCAAAAGCCGGATGCTTCGACGCCACGACGATGCCGACACCGCCGGCGCGCATCACTGCGCCGATGGCCACCGGCGGAATGTAGCTCTTGCCTTCGTTCATCCAGCCCCGCATGGCCGGGTCGAGCGAGATCGCCAGCACCTTCACGAGCACGCCGCCCGCTGCGGGCTCGGCCACCGGCTCCTCGGTGAACTGCCAGTTGCCGGCGGTGGGCACTCCGATCGGGCGGCTGGCCAGGCGCACCTGGTGGTTGACGGTGCGGTTGTCGATGGCACTCATCGGGTGCGTCGCCCTCAGGGCGCCTTGCTCAGGGACATCACCGTGTACTGGCCGTCGACGCGTTCGACCACGAAACGCACACGGTCGCCAACGCCCACGCCGTCGAGCAGCTTCGGTTCACGCACCCGGAAGGTCATCGTCATCGGCGGCATGTCGAGGTTCTTGATCTCGCCATGCTTGAGGGTGATGCGGTTGCCGGGCTTGTCGAGCTTGGTGACCTCGCCCGCGGTCGTGGGAATCTGGGCCTGCACAGCGCTGGCCAGCCCGGCCAGCACCAGCAGCGCGGTGGCAGACCAGCGGCGGCGTGTGGTTGTCAATGTCATTCCGGCTTCCTCTTCTGCCGCAGACGCGGCGTTGCCTTTACTCGGGTCAGAGTGTGCCGCAGCCCGGGAGTTCCCGGCTCGGGCCGGGACGGCCGCCCTTCCTACAATGCCGCACTGACCACCGCCGCGCGAGACCGCCCCATGACTGCCGACCCCGACCTCTCCCACATCACGCCGCGAGACCAGGCCGAAATCCTGGCCCAGGCGCTGCCCTACATCCGCAAGTTCCACGGCAGGACCATCGTCATCAAGTACGGCGGCAACGCCATGACCGACCCGGCCCTGCAGCAGGACTTCGCCGAGGACGTGGTGCTGCTCAAGCTGGTGGGCATGAACCCGATCGTGGTCCACGGCGGCGGGCCGCAGATCGACGATGCGCTGGCCAAGATCGGCAAGAAGGGCACCTTCATCCAGGGCATGCGCGTCACCGACGAGGAGACGATGGAGGTCGTCGAATGGGTGCTGGCCGGTGAGGTGCAGCAGGACATCGTGGGCCTGATCAACGCCGCCGGCGGCAAGGCCGTGGGCCTGACCGGGCGCGACGGCGGCCTCATCCGCGCGCGCCAGATGCGCATGCCCGACAAGGACGATCCGAGCAAGGAACACGACATCGGCTCGGTGGGCGAGATCACCGCCATCGACCCCAGCGTAGTGAAGGCGCTGCAGGACGACCAGTTCATTCCCGTCATCAGCCCCATCGGCTTCGGCGAGAAGAACGAGAGCTACAACATCAACGCCGACCTCGTGGCGTCGAAGCTGGCCACCGTGTTGAAGGCCGAGAAGCTGATGATGCTGACCAACATACGCGGCGTGCTCGACAAGAACGGCGAACTGCTGGTCGACTTGACGGCGCGCGAGATCGACGAGCTGTTTGCCGACGGCACCATCAGCGGCGGCATGCTGCCGAAGATCGCCGGTGCGCTGGACGCCGCCAAGAGCGGCGTCAACGCCGTGCACATCATCGACGGCCGCGTGCCGCACGCCATGCTGCTGGAAATCCTGACCGACCAGGCCTACGGCACGATGATCCGGTCGCATTGAGCACCCCACGCGACAAGGCGGCCCGGGTCTGGCTCTTCGACCTGGACGACACACTGCACGACGCCACCCACGCGTCGATGCCGGGCATCCGCGACGCAATGGGCGACTACATCCAGCAGCACCTGGGGCTGTCGCGACCCGAGGCCGAGGCGCTACGCAACCGCCACTGGCACCGCTACGGCGCCACGTTGCTGGGCCTGGTGAAGCATCAGGGCGTGGACGCCGCGCACTTCCTGCACCATACCCACGTGCTCCCCGGCCTGGAAGCCCGGGTGCGCGGCCATCGTGCCGACATCGCTGCACTGCGACGCCTGCCCGGGCACAAGGTCATCCTGACCAATGCCCCCGCCGCCTACGCGGCCCGCGTACTGGGGGCGCTGGGCATCGCCCACCTCTTCGACCACATCCTGTCTATCGAGGACATGCGCATGTTCGGCCACCTGCGCCCCAAGCCCGACGCCCGCATGCTGCGCACGGTGGCCGTGCGCCTGGGCGTGCCGCCGGCACGCTGCGTGCTGGTCGAGGACACGCTGGTGCACCAGAAGGCGGCACGGCGTGTGGGCATGGAAACGGTCTGGATGCAGCGCTGGATGGCGACTCGCGCGACGCGGCTGCACCGGCGGCCGGCCTACGTCGGGCGCCGCGTGCGAGCGTTGCGCGAGCTTCTGTAGCCGTTGTATGTCAGTGTTTACCTGCAAGCGGCGCCCCGCAGGCGCTGTGCAAGAATTGTTCGACGAGCCCCCTGCTACTCGCCCCGACGCCTGAATGTCCGACGTGTCCGCTGACGCTGCATCGCCCCCGGCCGACACGGAAGGCCCCGAGACCCCGGCGGTGCCTGCGGGGCGCAAGCGTCCACGGCCGGGCGAACGCCGGGTGCAGATCCTGCAGACCCTGGCCGGCATGCTCGAGCAGCCCGGCACCGAACGCATCACCACGGCCGCACTGGCCGCCCGCCTGGAGGTCAGCGAGGCGGCGCTCTACCGCCACTTCGCCAGCAAGGCGCAGATGTTCGAAGGGCTCATCGACTTCATCGAGAGCAGCGTGTTCACGCTCGTCAACCAGATCACCGAACGCGAGAGCACGGGCGCCGCGCAGGCGCAGAAGATGGTTACCGTGCTGCTGCAGTTCGGCGAGAAGAACCCGGGCATGACCCGCGTGATGGTGGGCGACGCGCTGGTCTTCGAACACGAGCGCCTGGTGGCACGCATGAGCCAGTTCTTCGACCGCGTGGAATCCCAGCTGCGCGTCAGCCTGCGCAGCGCGGCCGACGCGGCAGGCTCGCCGACGCCCACCGTCGAGGCGCAGGCACTGGCCTCGGCGCTGGTGTCGCTGGTCATCGGGCGCCTGCACCGCTACGCGCGCAGCGGCTTCAAGCGCCTGCCCACCGAACACCTCGAACTGGCACTGGCCCACCTGGTGCGCTGACGCGCAAGGGGCGCGTCGGTTGCAGCAGGCCACGCAGGCCATGGTTCAGATCGAGCTTGCCGGCACCCTGCTGCAACTGCTGCCCCAGCGCTGTGCCTTCTTGCCAGCCGCGCGGGCGCTGCTGGTGGCCGACGCGCACCTGGGCAAGGCCCACAGCTTCCGCCGCCTGGGCGTGCCGGTGCCCGAGGGGCCGACCGACGACACGCTGGATCGGCTGAGTGCTGCCCTCGCCGTCACGGGGGCCGAACAGGTGATCTTCCTCGGCGACTTGCTGCACTCGCGCCACGCCCAGGCGGAGGCCGCTGCGGCGCCGGTGACGCGCTGGCGCCAGCAGCACGCGCAGCTGAGCCTGGTGCTGGTTCGCGGCAATCACGACCGGCACGCCGGCGATCCGCCGCCGACCTGGGGCGTTCAGGCCGTCGACGAACCCATGGCCCTGGATACGTTGGAACTGCAGCACCACCCGGCCCCGCCTGCACCCGGCCGCTACGCCATCGCGGGCCACCTGCACCCCGCGGTGCGGCTGTGCGGACGTGGCCGCGACCATCTGCGCCTGCCCTGCTTTCACTTCGCAGACGGGCTCGGCGTACTGCCAGCCTTTGGCGACTTCACGGGTGGCCACGTCGTTCGGCGGACCCCCGCCGACCGCGTGTTCGCGATCGCCGCAGGGCAGGTCGTCGAAGTGCCCCGCCCCCGGGAATCGTGAGCGCAAGAAGCGCCGGACGCAGCGGGGCAGAGCGCCTACTTACACTTCGGACATGGACTTGTTTGCCCTGACTTCGCTCGTCGACCGCGCGCACGCCCTGCTCGGCCGCCTGGAGGCGGTGCTGCCGCACCCGGCCACTGCACCCGACTGGGCCGCCTCCGTGGCCTTCCGTTACCGCCGCCGCGGCAGCGTCGGCGTGCTCGAGCCGGTCAAGCACGTCTCGCGCATCCGCCTGGCCGACCTGAAGGAAGTGGAGCCGCAGAAGGCGCGCCTGCTGCGCAACACGCTGCAGTTCGTCGCCGGCCACGGCGCCAACAACGCGCTGCTGACTGGCGCGCGCGGCACCGGCAAGAGCAGCCTCGTGAAGGCGCTGCTGAACGAGTTCGCGCCCCGGGGCCTGCGGCTGATCGAGGTCGACAAGGCCGACCTCGTCGACCTGCCCGACCTCATCGACCTGGTGGCCGAGCGCCCCGAGAAATTCATCGTCTTCTGCGACGACCTCAGCTTCGACGAGGGTGAGCCCGGCTACAAGGCGCTGAAGAGCGTGCTCGACGGCAGCGTGGCCGCGGCCAGCGACAACCTGCTGATCTACGCCACCAGCAACCGCCGCCACCTGCTGCCCGAATACATGAAGGAAAACCTCAGCTACCAGCACACCGAGGACGGCGAGGTGCACCCGGGCGAGGTCGTGGAAGAGAAGATCTCGCTCAGCGAGCGTTTCGGCCTGTGGGTGAGCTTCTACCCCTTCACCCAGGACGAATACCTGGCGATCACGGCGCAGTGGCTGCGCGCCTTTGGTGTCGACGACGCCGCGATAGCCGCGGCACGGCAGGAATCGCTGGTGTGGGCACTGGAACGCGGCTCGCGCTCGGGGCGCGTGGCGCAGCAGTTCGCTCGTGACTACGCGGGTCGGCATGGCAGCTGACGCGCCGTCGCCCGCGCGCTGGGCTGTCGACGTCGAGACCCGCGAACCGCGTTCTCCGGTGGACGTCGCGGTGGGCGTCCTGATCGACGGCCAGGGCCGTTTCCTGCTTACCAGCCGCCCGCCGGGCAAGGTCTACGCCGGCCACTGGGAATTCCCGGGCGGCAAGCTCGAGCCGGGCGAAACCGTCGAGCAGGCGCTGCGGCGCGAACTTCACGAGGAACTGGGCATCACCATCGGCCCCGCCCTGCCCTGGCAGGTGGAGCTGATGGACTACCCCCACGCGCTCGTTCGCCTGCACTTCTGCAAGGTTTACGCCTGGCACGGCGACTTCGAGATGCGCGAGGGCCAGGCCATGGCCTGGCAGACCTTGCCCGTGCAGGTGCAGCCTGTGTTGCCGGGCACGGTGCCGGTCCTGGCCTGGTTCGCTGCCGAGCGTGGCCATCGCGGGCCCACCCACTGAGCTGGTCCGAGGCTTGAAGATACAAGGCCGCACTCGAGGGCCCGGATAGGGGCCTTGCGCCTGCCGAAGGCCCGGCGCCGATGCACGGCGCCGGGCTAGACTGCGGTCATGGACTGGCTGGACGACATCAAGTGGGACAGGGACGGCCTGGTGCCCGTCATCGCCCAGGAGCAGGGCACGCGGGACGTGCTGATGGTGGCGTGGATGAACCGCGAGGCGTTGGCAGCCACCGCCGCGCGCGGCCAGGCCGTCTACTGGAGCCGTTCACGCGGTCGCCTCTGGCATAAGGGCGAGGAGTCCGGCCACTTCCAGCAGGTGCACGAGATTCGGCTGGACTGCGACGCCGACGTCGTGCTGCTCAGCGTCACCCAGCACGGCCACGACCCTTCCATTGCCTGCCACACCGGGCGACACAGCTGCTTTTACCGCCGCTTCGACGGCAAGCATTGGGCCGCGGTGGAACCCGTGCTCAAAGACCCTGAGTCCATTTACAAATGAAGGTTGCCCAGTGAACAGCGGCAACGACACCCTGGCGCGGCTGGCTGAGGTCATCGAGTCGCGTCGCGGCCAGGACCCCGACAAAAGCTACGTCGCGCGCTTGTTTTCCAAGGGCACCGACGCCATCTTGAAGAAGGTGGGTGAGGAAGCCACGGAAGTAGTGATGGCCGCCAAGGATGGTGGTGGCCCCAAGCTCGTCGGCGAGGTGGCCGACCTGTGGTTCCACACCCTGGTAGCCCTGGCGGCATTCGATCTGAAGCCGGCCGACGTGCTGGCGGAACTCGAGCGCCGTGAGGGTTTGTCGGGCCTGGAAGAATTTGCCTTGCGCAAGCTGCGCGAACGGGAAGGGGGTACCCCATGAGCCAGATCATCGATTCGGTCGACCGCGACAACGGCCTGAAGACCGTCGGCCACATCAGCTACCTGCTGCACACCATCGTCGCGGTGGCCGCCGTCCTGCCTGGGGCGCAGGCCAGCGTGGCGCTGCTGCTCGTGGCCTTCGTCATCGACCTCGTCAAGCGCAGCGACGCGATGGGCACCTGGCAGGAGTCGCACTTCCGCTGGCGCATCCGCACCGTCGTCATCGCCGGCGTGCTCTACCTGCTGACAGCGCCGCTGTGGCTGCTGTTCGTGGCCCCGGGCTGGATCGCCTGGATGGGCGTCTCGCTGTGGTTCCTGTACCGCGTCATCCGCGGCTGGCTGAACCTCAACGGCAACCGCCCGATGCCCCAGTGAGCGCCCGCCGATGAATGCCGACCCGAACTGCCTCTTCTGCAAGATCGTCGCCGGGCAGATCCCGGCGAAGAAGGCCTACGAAGACGATGAACTTCTCGCCTTCCACGACATCCACCCGTGGGCGCCCGTGCATGTGTTGGTCATCCCCAAGGCGCACATCGCGACCCTGGTCGACGTGGGGCCGGAAGACGATGCGCTGCTGGGTCGCATGCTGGGCCTGGCGCCGCGCCTGATGAAGGAGTTGGGCGTGACGAACGGTTTCCGCACCGTGGTCAACACCGGCCGTGACGGTGGCCAGGAGGTCTACCACCTGCACATGCACGTGATGGGCGGCCCGCGGCCCTGGCTCAAAGGCTAGGGCCGGCGCTGCACATGCCCCGGCCGCCACGGCCGGTTCATCCTTAACTCGTAGAATCGAGGGCTTCGCTCTCCAGGAGAAGAGATCATGGGTTCGTTCAGCATTTGGCATTGGCTGATCGTGTTGCTGGTCGTCGTGGTCATTTTCGGCACCAAGAAACTTCGCAACATTGGCAGTGACCTCGGCGGCGCCGTCAAGGGTTTCAAGGAAGGCATGAAGGGCGCCAACGACGACGCCGATGCCGCTGCGGCAGCACCGCCGCCGCAGGTGACGACGGCCCAGCGCAGCGACGCCAATACCGTCGACGTGGAAGCCAAGACCAAGTCTTGAGCCGCGCACCGCACACAGATACGCGTGCGTTGACGCCATGATGGACTTCGGCTTCGACAAGATCGCGCTCATCGGCGCAGTGGCTTTGGTGGTCATCGGCCCCGAGAAGCTGCCACGCGTGGCGCGCACCGTAGGGGCGCTGTTCGGCAAGGCGCAGCGCTACGTCTCGGACGTGAAGGCCGAAGTGAACCGGTCCATCGAGCTTGAAGAGCTCAAGAAGATGAAGACGCAGTTCGAAGACGCGGCGCGCAACGTCGAGGACACCGTGCGTTCCGAGGTCAACTCCGCCAGCGCAGCCTTCGAGAGCGACTGGGCCAGCGCCACGTCGACGACCGGCAGCAACGCCATCGGTCACACCAGCCGCGACAGCGAAGACCCGATGCTCCCGCCGCCGAGCTATGAGCACCCGAAGAAGAACTGGCGCCTTAAGCGCGGCGCCACGCCGCAGTGGTACAAGCAGCGAGCCGGCATCCGCACCAAGGCCCTCTCGGGCGCGGCGCGGGTGGCCCGCTTCAGGCCGCCCGGCGTGACGAGCGGACGACCGACCTGACGATGAGCGGCAACGAGAAGCCCGACGAACTCGCTGGTACTGAAGCGCCTTTCGTCTCGCACCTGGTCGAACTGCGAGACCGGATCATCCGGGCCACGATCGCCATCGCGGTGGTCTTCGGCGTACTGTGTGTGTGGCCCGGCCCTGCGGGCCTGTATGACCTGCTGGCTGCACCGATGGTGGCGCACCTGCCCAAGGGCGCAACGTTGATCGCCACCAACGTCATCTCGCCTATCCTGGTGCCGCTGAAGATCACGCTGATGGCGGCCTTCATGATTGCGCTGCCGGTGGTGCTCTACCAGTTGTGGGCCTTCGTGGCACCGGGCCTGTACTCGCACGAGAAGAAGCTGGTGATGCCGCTGGTGATCTCCAGCACCGTCCTGTTCATCCTGGGCGTGGCCTTCTGCTACTTCCTGGTGATCCCGGGGATGAGCAAATTCATCCAGGCCTTCGCCCCGGCCACCATCACCGCGGCGCCGGACATCGAGCAGTACTTCGGCTTCGTGCTGACGCTCTTTCTCGTCTTCGGTATCGCCTTCGAAGTGCCGATTGCCGTGATCGTGCTGGCGCGCATGGGCATCGTCACCATCGCCCAGCTGCGCGCCTGGCGCGGCTACTTCATCGTCGCGTCCTTCATCGTCGCCGCCGTCGTCACGCCGCCCGACGTGATCTCGCAGCTGGCGCTGGCGATACCGATGTGCATCCTCTACGAGCTTGGCATCATCGCCGCACAGGTGTTCATCAAGCACACCAAGGCGCCGGAAGACGCTGCCGAAACAGCCGACAAAGCGCCCTCCTGATCGCGGCGCAGCGGCTGATCACCCTCAAGCCACTTTCGAGGGTCCGGGTCCCCCGGCCCCGAGAAAGGCCTCCCCCTCGGGCGGGGTGAGCCCGCACCGAGCGAGCGCCTGCGCGCTTGCGAGTGGCGGGCGAACGCCTTCCGGCCTGCAAGCCGGAAGGCAGCGAGCGATAGCGAGCTGGGGGGCCTACCTTACCCAGGTGTTGAGCTGGATGATCGGCATCAGCACCGCCAGCATGATCAGCACCACCACGCCGCCCATCGCGACGATGAGCAGCGGCTCCAGGATGGTGGCCGCCGACATGGCGCGGCGCTGCACCTCTGCCGACAACTGCACCGACGCGCGCAGCAGCATCTCGGGCAACTGCCCCGTCTGCTCGCCCAAACGCGCGAACATCGCCAGCAGCCCCGGAAAGCGCTTCTTGCCGGCCAGCGCGCTGGCCAACGGCGCGCCTTCGCGCACCTGCACCAGCGCGTCCAGCGCGTCGGCACGCATGGCGCGGTTGCCCAGCGTCTCGGCCGCCGCCTGCAGTGCCTTCAGGATGGGCACGCCGGCACCCGCCAGCATCGCCAGCGTACCGCCGAAACGTGCCGCGTTGTAGCCGCGGGCCAGGCGGCCCAGCAGCGGCAGGCGCAGCACCATCGCATCGGTACGTTCCCGAAAGGCTTCGTTGCGGCGCGCCAGCACCAGCGCCGTCACGCCGCCGGCGGCCACCAGCGCCACCGCCCAGCCCCAGTGGCGCACGAAGGCACTGATGCCCAGCATGGCCACCGTCAGCACCGGCAGCGCGCGCTTGGAGCTGCTGAACACGTTGGCGATCTGCGGCACGACGAAGGTGACGAGCACGATGACAATGGCCATCGCCACCAGCGAGACGATGGCCGGGTAGAGCATGGCCCCCACGACCTTGGTGCGCAGGGCCTGGCGCTGTTCGAGGTCGTCGGCCAGGCGTTCCAGCACGCCACCCAGGGCGCCGCTCTGCTCGCCCGCGGCGACCACGGCCCGGTAGACATCGTCGAACTCGCGTGGCGCCGTGGCCAGTGCACGCGCAAAGGCGCTGCCGGCGTTGACCTCGCTCTTCAGGTGCGCCACCAGTTCGCGCTGGCGCGGGTGCTCGGTCTCGTCGGCCAGCGCCGTCAGCGCCCGTTCCAGCGGCAGGCCCGATCCCACCAGGCCGGCGAGCTGGCGTGTCCACACCGCCAACCCGGTGGCCGAGAACACCCGCCGCGTGAAGCGCGCGCCGGTGCTGTTGTCGTTGGCCGCCATCGTCACCGGCGTCACGGCCATCGGCACCAGGTCGCGCCCGCGCAACTGCTGGCGCGCGGCCTTGGCGTTGTCGGCCTCCAGCAGGCCGCTCTGCGACTTCCCGGTGGCGTCCAGCGCCTCGAAGCGGTAGGCGGGCATGTCAGCGACTCCGCCGCGCGTGGCGCGACCTGCGGCGGACGTCGATGTCAATCTCGGGTGACACGGATGACTTCTTCCAGGGAAGTGGTGCCATCGCGCACCAGCCGATCGCCGTCCTCGCGCATGCTCTTCAGGCCGGCGGCGCGTGCCGCGGCCACCAGTTCTTGCTCCGGCGCGCGGCCGTGCACCAGGGCCTGCACGTGTTCGTCGACGCGCATCAGCTCGTAGACACCGGTCCGACCCTTGTAGCCCGTCATGCTGCACTTCTCGCAGCCCACGGGGTGCCACCTCGCTTGTCCATCTTCGCCGTCGTCGCCCCGACGCTTGCAGTGCGGGCACAGCTTGCGCACCAGGCGCTGCGCCAGCACGCCCAGCAAGCTGCTGCTCAGCAGGAAGGGTTCGACACCCATGTCGATCAGCCGCGTCACGCTGCTCGGCGCGTCGTTGGTATGCACCGTGGCCAGCACCAGGTGGCCGGTCAGGCTGGCCTGGATGGCGATGCTCGCGGTTTCGTAGTCTCGGATCTCGCCGATCATGATGACGTCGGGGTCCTGGCGCAGGATGGCGCGCAGCGCCTTGGCGAAGGTCAGGTCGATCTTCGGATTCACCTGCGTCTGGCCGATGCCTGCCAGCTCGTATTCCACCGGGTCTTCCACCGTCAACACGTTGGTCGTGGCGGTATCGACGCGGCCCAGGGATGCATACAGCGTCGTCGTCTTACCCGAGCCCGTGGGTCCGGTGACGAGCACGATGCCGTGCGGCTGCTGAATCAGTCGCGCGAAAGACGACAGTACCTCGCCATCCATGCCAAGACCTTCGAGCGTAAAGCGGCTCTCGGTCTTGTCCAGCAGGCGCAACACCGCACGCTCGCCGTGCGACGAGGGCAACGTGCTCACGCGCACGTCGATGGCGCGGCCGCCGATGCGCAAGGAGATGCGACCGTCCTGCGGCAGGCGCTTCTCGGCGATGTCGAGCTCGGCCATGATCTTCAAGCGGCTGATCAATGCCGCGTGCAGCGCCTTGTTCGGCTGCACCACCTCGCGCAGCGTACCGTCGACGCGGAAGCGCACGCTGGAACTGCGCTCGTAGGGCTCGATGTGGATGTCCGAGGCGCCGTCCTTCGCGGCCTGCGTAAGCAGCGCGTTCAGCATGCGGATGATGGGCGCGTCGTCGGCGGCTTCGAGCAGGTCTTCCACCGCCGGCAGGTCCTGCATCATGCGCGACAGATCGACACCGCTCTCCACCTCGCCGATCACCGCCGCGGCGCTGCTCTCGCCGCCGGCATAGGCTGCGGCGATGCGCTGCACCAGCGTGCTGCTGCCTTCGCGCTCGAAGGCAGCGACGTCGAACAGCCGCGTCACCTCGGCCAGGGCCGAAGGCGGCGTGGTCTCGGCGGCCCACAGCAGCAGCTGCTCGCCGTCGTCTTCAAGCAGCAGCGTGTGGGCCTTGGCGAAGGCGTAGGGCAGCGGGTGTCGCACGGCCATGGCGCCTGTGCCCTCAGCGCTGCGGCGCAGGTGCCGGTACTGGCAGCTGCTCGGCCGACGGCACCGCCGGTGGAAGCGGTGCCAACGGCTCGCTGGCCGCCGGCCGCGGCGGCAGCACAGGCGACTCGTTGATCGGCATCGCCAGGCTGGGCGTGGGCTGCGTGGTCTGCTGCTGGCCGCGGATCTGGTCGTAGCGGTCGGCCGAAAAGCGGTTCGCCGCGCCGGCATCGCGCATCACGATGGGCCGCAGGAAGACCATCAGGTTGGTGCGCTTGCGCTCCCGGCTCTCGCTGCGGAAGAGCGCGCCCAGCCACGGGATATCACCCAGCAGCGGCACCTTGCTCTTGTTGGTGATGAAGCGGTCCTCGATCAACCCGCCCAGCACGAGGATGGCGCCGTCGTCGACGACCACGGTGTTCTCGATCGAACGCTTGGTGGTCGACGGCCCGGCATTGGTGGTGCCGGCCGCGGTGTCCTGCTTGACGCTGCTCTGCTCCTGGAAGATGGTCATGCGCACCGCGCCGCCCTCGCCGATCTGCGGCCGGATGCGCAGCGTGATGCCGACGTCCTTGCGCTCGATGGTCTGGAAGGGGTTGGTGGTGGCGCCGCCGGTGCCGCCGGCGCCCGTGAACTGCCCGGTGATGAAGGGCACGTTCTCGCCGACGACGATCTTGGCCTCTTCGTTGTCCAGCGTGATCAGGTTCGGCGTGCTGACGATGTTGGTCTCGGCCTGGCTCTGCAGCGCGCGGGCAATCGCGGCCAGCGTCGTGATGCCGTTGTAGGCGCGCAGGATGCCCAGGTTCAGGCCTTCGCCGACGTTGATCTGGCCCTGCACCGCGCCGGTGTTGATGCCGATGATGTTGCCCTGGCCGCCGGCCGGCGTGAAGTTGGTGCCGGCCACCAGCCCGGTCTTGTCGCCGCTCTGGCCGAGCAGGCCCTGCCACTGGAAGCCGAAGTCGGCGGCGTCGCCGGCCGCCACCTCGACGATCATGCTTTCGATGTAGACCTGTGCGCGGCGCGTGTCGAGCTGGTCGATGAGCGCACGCACCTGCCGGTAAAGCGGCTCGGGCGCCGTGATGATGAGCGAGTTGGTCGCCGGGTCGGCCTGGATGAAGCCGCCGGTGCTGGGCTGCGCTGCGGTGGCAAGTCCGCCACCGCCGCTGCCCAACGGCGCATTGGCCTGCACGTTTGGCGTCGCGGCCTGCGGCGTCGGCGTCGATGCGATGCCGGCGCTGCCGCCCGGGCTGCTACCGAAGGCGCCGAAGGCCGCGCGCACCACCGTTGCCAGGCGCACGGCGTCGGCGTTCTTCAGGTGTACCACCCACATGCCGCCGCCGGCCCCCAGCAGCGTGCTGGGGCGGTCGAGCTGGGCGATCGTGGCGCGCACCAGCGCCAGGCGCGCCGGGTTCGCGGCGCGGATGAGCAGCGAGTTCGAACGCGAATCGGCCACCACCGTGGTGCCGCCGGCACCGCCCACGACCACGCCCGGCACGGGCGCGCCGCCGCCGGCGTCGCTTAGGCGCTGCACCAGGGGTGCCAGATCGGCGGCCACCGCATGCTGCAGCGGCACGATGTCGACGCCGGTGCCTGCGGGGTTGTCGAGCGCAGCGATGATCTTGCCGAGGCGCTGCAGGTTGTCGGCGTAGTCGGTGATGACCAGCGAGTTGCTGGCCGGGTTGGCATTGATGGTGTTGTTGGCGCTGATCAGCGGCCGCAGCACGGGCACCAGGTTGTTCGGGTTCTCGTAACGCAGCGTGAAGATCTGCGTGATGATCTGGTCGCCGCGCACGCCCACTTCGCCGATGGAGACGGTGCCGGTCTGCAGCTTGGCATCGGCCTCGGGCACCACCTTCAGCAGGCCGCCGCTTTCCACCACCGCGAAGCCCAGGCCGCGCAACGCCGACTGATAGCTTTGCCACGCCTCGCGCACGCTCTGTGGCTGCTCGCTGTAGACCGTGATGCTGCCCTTCACCCGCGGGTCGACGATGATGGCGCGCTCGATCATCGCCGCGAAGGCCCGCGTGACGCCTTCGATGTCGGCGTTCACGAAGTTCACCGTGACGGGCGCACGCGACTTCGGCGCGAAGTTCTGCGCCTGGCTCGGCGCCCACGCGAAAAGCGTCAACGCCAGGGCAACGAGACAGCCCGAAAGGTGCCTTGGGTTCATGCTCATCCTATGGAAATGACGGAGACGGCGCCCTGGCGTCGCCCGATGATGTTCAGCAGGTTGTTCAACACCGCTTCCGAACCGGGCTCGGCGCCGGCCTGGCCGCGGAAACGCAGGTGCGAGGCCGCGCCGCTGCCCAGGAACTGGCCGCTGCCCGACAGCTGCAGCGCGCCGCTGGTGGTGCTGAGCTGCAGCGTGGCGGCATCGCCACCAGCCGCGTTGCCGACGAGCAGCAGGCGGTAGCTGCCCAGGGTTTCCAGCGTCGACAGGCGAGAGGCCATGCTGCCCAGCAACAGTTCGGCACGGCCGTTGAAGCGCCAGCGGCCCTGCACCTGTTCCAGCCACAGGCCGGGGCTGTTGAGCTGCAGCGTGCCGGCGGGTTTCAGCGTGTTCCAGGGCGTGCCCAGGCCGGCCAGCCACGACGCCGGCCACTGGCCCACCGCCAAGCCCGCGGCGCCCGCCGTGTTCGCGGGCAGTTCCAGGCGCAGCCGGCCCAAGCCCGGCACCACGCGCAGCAGCAGTTCGCCGTTCAGGCAGCAGGCCTGACGTGCGCGCAGCGCCAGTGCCGTGCCGTCCAAGCCCAGACGCCAGTGAAGACGCCCCGGAAGTGCGCTGGCATCCCGGCTGCCGGGGCCACCGGTCAGGACAACCAACGCGCTGCCCTGCCAGACGGTACCGCGCGATTCGGCGAGCAACAGGCGCTCGCCGCTGGCCTGCGACACCGCACCGGCCAGCCACGCCGCAGGCGCGAAGGCCACCAACGCCGCCAGTGCACCCAGGGCTGCACCCAGCGCCGCGTAGCGCTTCAAGGCGCGCCCCCGATGGCCAACACCAACGTGCCGCTGAAACCCTGCGTGCCGCGCATCAGGCTGGCCTCGACGGGCCGCGCGCGCGCACCGGATCGTGCTTCGGCCAGCCAGTCGCGCAGCGCACTGGTACCCACGCCGTTGAGCGTGAGCACGGCCCGGTCTCCCTGCAGCGACAGGCGGCCCTGGTCCCCCAGCCGCGCCGTGGCCGCCTGCAAGGCCGCGGACGCCTGCTCGGGGTTGACGGGCGGTGTGGCGCGCAGCTCACTTGCTTCGGTGGCCAGACGCTGCATGGTCTGCAGCTGCGCCTCGGCCACGTCCAGCGCGGCCGGCGCGCTGCGCAGCGTATGCAGCGCCGGCTGCACGGCCGCCAGCCACAGCATGCCAACCACCGCCACCACCAACGCAACCCGTGTCAGTCGGCGGTCGCGCGCCGACAGTGCGCGCCACCGGGCTCGCAGCGGGGCCAGCGCGGCCGACAAGCCGGGGGTGTTCACGTACGCCCCCCTGGCGCAGCCGCGGTGCGGCTGAAGACCAGCCGGCCCTCGGCGAGCTCGGCCTGGAAGCCGCTGCCCCTGAGCCTTTCGCGGAACTGCGTGAGCTGAGGCTCACCGAAGCCGGGCACGGTGAGTGTCAGTCGGCCGCCCTCGAAACGCAGCGACTGCACCGGGCCTTGGCCATCGGGCCAGGCCGCGGCGGCAGCGCCCCACAGCGCCTCCAGATCGGCGTCACCCGGACGGCCGGCGGCAGCGCGCAGGCGCTCGTTTTCGCGCTGCATCTGCAGCGGTGCATCCAACACCACGCGCACGCCGGGGTGGGCTGCCTTGAGCAGCTGATCCATCGCCACGCGCTTGGCCACGAGCGCCTGGCGCTGCTGCCACGCATAAGCGTTCAGGCCCAGCAGGTTCAGCAGCAACAACGCCAGCACGCCGTACCGCACCGGCCGCCACTCGGCGCTGAAGAAGTGCTTGGCTCCCTCAGCCAGCGCGCGGGTGCCGCGGCGGCGGGCCGCGAGGTCGAACTGGCGCAGGTTGGTGCCGGCGGCGGCCGCTTCCAGCGCCCGATGGGCTTCGGTAAGCAACGCCACCGGCGCGCCCAGCCAGCGCTCGGCGGCGACGGCTGCGGCTGGGGTAGCGCTCCAGCGCGTCGCCGGGGCATCCGGCTGCAGGGCACGCGCCAGCGCGCCGTTCAGCCGCAGCACGGCCACGCCGTCCGGGCGAGCCAGCGCGAGCCAGGGCGTGGCTTCGGTGCCGGGTTCAATGGTGAAGAAGTGGCCACGCGAAGGCTGCCCCTCGGCCGCCGGCGCCACGGGCGCCACGACGCGCTCGATGCTCAGACCGGCCGCTTCCAGCGCGGCCAGCGCGGCGGCCAGGCGGGGGCGGTGCGTCACCGCGACCCAGCCTGGCTGCCCGGGCACGCTGCCTTCACCCAAAGCGAGGTGCAGCGCCTCGTCTTCCTCGAGCAGCGCCTCTTCCATCACGCCCAGCAACGCGGCGCGCATGCGGCCGGCGGGGGCCCTGGGGATATCGACGCGGTGCCAGCTGACGTCGGTCTCGGCCAGCACCAGGAGCACGTGGTCGGCGCGGGGCAGCAACGCGGGCGCTGCGTTGCCCTGCTGCGCCACGCTGCGGCCGTCGGTGCTGAGCACGAAGGACCACGTGGTGGGCAGCCTGGGCGTCGTGGCGGCAGCATCGGCGCCGCCAACGCGGGCAGCCAGGCGCTCGCGCGGGGGCAGCAAGAGGGCAAGGACGGACATCGGCAGATGTGACGGGCTCAGGTGGGGTGTGCGTGCGTGGCGGCGTTGCGAGCCGGCGTATTGTGGCCTCGGCGCACGCTGCTCAGGCGCCAGCCGCCAGGAAGCTCAGGCGCTCGCGGCGGCGCACGCTGACGGTGCTGCCTTCGCGCTGCAGCAACGAGCGTTCCTCGAGCACACGCTCTTCGAGCCGCAACCGGCCCGCCACCTCGAACCAGCCGGAAGCAACGCCGACGCGGCTGCCCTCGGCCTGCACCGAATTCGGCAGTTGCGCCTGCAGTTCGGCCAAGGTCTCGAAGGGCCGACGCTGCCGCGCCTGCACCAGGCGTTCGGCACTGCCCAGGTCCAGACCGTCGATGGCCGCCACCAGCACTTCGCGAGGCGCGGTGTTGGCGTTTACCGCCGTGGCCACCGGCAGCAGGTCGACCCAGGGCGCCAGTCGCGCCAGGGTGGCAGGCTCGATGCCCAGCCAGGTCAGGTCGGCCAGACGCGCCGGCGGGATGGGAGCGCTGTTGGCGCCTTCGTCGCCCGAAGGTGCCTGAGCGCGCGAAAGCGCGTCTGCAATGCGCGCAGCCGTGTCGCCCGGGGCACCGGCCAGGTTGGCCAGCCGCTGCAGTGCCGCCACCTGCAGCGGCTGCGGCTTGCCCGCGGCGTCGAGCAACCCGCGCAGGTTGAAGCGCGACTGCGCGTCGACGATGCTGCCGCTGATGAAGGCCTCGGGGCCGCCGTCGGCGTTGTTGTCCTGGTCAGCGGCCAGGAAGGTGGACAGCCGCGCTTCGGCCAGCGGCGTGGCCCAAGGCTCGTCGAGCGAGTCGAAGGCCTTGCCGCGTTGGCGGGCACCGCGCTCGTCTTCCTTCAGGATGAGGCGCGCCCAGTCGAGCGCGCCGCTGAGCATCCATGCCGCCTGCGCCCGCGCACGCTCGGCGGCTTCCACCTGCACGGCGCGGGTCTGCAGCCACACCATGCCCGCTGCCGTGGTGACGATGAGCGAGACGATGACCATCGCCAGCAGCAGCGCGGCACCGCGCTGGCGCTGCCTGGAGGCCCGCCGCGTCATCCGCCCGGCCCCAGCGCGATGTCGCGCGTCAGCGTCTGCCCGTCCAGCGTGATGAGCAGCCGCACCGCCTCGGGCAATGCCTCGCGCGCGGTGGCCGGTGGAGGCGGGGCGCTGGGCGCGCTGGCGCCGCTGGCCGGTGACGCCGCAGAAGCCGGGGGCGCGGCCACGATGGGCAGCGCCAGGTCTCCAGTCGACTGCGCATTGCTCCATTGGCCGCCCCGCGCGAAGTAGATCTGCCACTGGCTCGCACTTTCGGTCAGCACCACCGTGCCGGGCTCGTTGCCCTGCAGTTGCTGGCTGCGCAGCCAGGCTTCCTGCAAGTCGCCGATGCGCACGTAGGGCACCGTGGTCCAGCGCTGCCACTGGCCGCCGCGCACGGCCCAGGCCACCAGCATCACGCCGCTCTCGCCGCGCCGCGTGAGGCGCAGTGTCTGGCCATCGAAGGACAGCGCCGGCACGGCCAAGGTCTCGTGCAGGGCCTGCAGGTCTTGTTCCCATTGCGTGAGCACGGTGGACAAGCGCACAGTGCGGTCGATGGACGCGCGGCTGTCGTCGCGCGAGCGCAATACGCCGTCCAGCGCCTGCCACGACAGGCCGGCCAGCAGCGCCATCATCAGCAGCGCCACCAGCACCTCGACCAGCGTGAAGCCCCTGGCCGAGCGCCGGGCCGCAGCGCCGCGGTGCGCCGATGTCGAGTGCAAGCTCATTGAACCCGCCGTCGCGCCCTGCGTTCTGGCAGGCATGCGTGGGATCGATCCGGCGCGCTCATGGCCGAGCCAACACCGTCGACAGGGTGAGCAACGGTCGGCCCTCGGCGTCGCTGACCACGGCGTCGACGCGGCGGAAGCTGGGATTGGGCGTGGGCCGCGTCACCAGCTTGCCGGGATAGCTGCGACCGAGCTGCTCACAGCCGAAGTCGGCGTCGCCGACGCCCGGGTAGGTGCGACTGATGCGCAGCCCGGTGAGCTGGTTCTCGGCGCACCACTGGGCCGCGACGACATCGCTGAGGCGCTGCGCGTTGTCGGTCAGCACGCCGGCCGCGCGCAGACCGGCTCCCAGCGAGATGGCCACGATCGCCAGCGCCACCAGCACCTCGATGAGCGTGAAACCGCTTTGCCGCATCGCCAGCTTCAGGGCGCCGGCAGCGGCCGCGCCACGGCGAAGGGGGCCAGTCCGTCGCTGGCCAGCTCAAGCCGCTTGTCGGACAGCCGCAGCACGATACGCTGCGGTGGCAGGATGGCCTCCGGGCCCAGCAGCACGGTGGCCGCGCCCACCACCTGCGCACGTGTGGCCGCATCCAACCAGCGTGTAGGCAAGGGCTGCAACGCAGACAGGCCGATGAATCGGAACTGCACCGCGGTGTCGGGATCGGCACCGTCGTCCTGGCGCGGCACCCAGTGCACGCTGACACCAGCGACACGCGACTCGGCACGCGCCATCTCCAGCAGAGCGCTCAGGCGTTCGCCTTCTTCCTCCAGCTTCGCTTCGTCGCCATCGCGCAGGCTCAACGCGATCAGGCCGGCCGATACCGCGATGATGGCGACGACGATGAGCAGTTCCAGCAGCGTGAAGCCGCGGTCGGCGGCGCGCTGCCTCGGACCGCGCGGGGGCGCGTCCGCGGCCGTCTTACTGCCAGGAGCCGAGGTCGGCATTGATGCCTTCACCACCCGGCTGGCCGTCGGCACCGAAGCTGAAGACGTCGATCTCGCCATTGACGCCGGGGTTCAGGAACTGGTACTGCCGGCCCCAGGGGTCGGCGGGCAGCTTGTCGAGGTAGGGCTTCCAGTTCGGCGGCGTGGGGCCGGCTGCGGGTTTGCGCACCAGCGAGTCCAGGCCCTGCTCGGCCGTGGGGTAGCGCTGGTTGTCGATCTTGTAGCGCTTCAGCGATTCGACCAGCGTCTTGATGTCAGTGCGCGCGGCAGTGGCACGCGCGTCGTCGAGGCTGGAGAAGAGGTTGGGCACGATGAGCGCACCGAGCACGCCAATGATCACGAGCACCACGAGCAATTCGATGAGCGTGAAGCCAGCGCCACTGCGCCGGCGTGGCGAAGTGAAGCCGCGGCCGGCACCTTGGGCACGGGACGGCACTGATCGACGGGCAAGGAAGGGCAGGAGGCTCATGGCGGTCGCCGCGTAGGGCGCAGAAGTCCGGGTGCAGGCCGGACCGGCCGCATCGCTTCAATCATAATCGTCCGATGTCAGCACGCTGGTGGACGCTGGGGGTGTGGGCGCTGGCCGCGGGTAGCGCCCTCGTCTGGGCATTGAAGGTGTTCGTGACGCCTACCGCGGCGCCGCCCCACGCGCAGACGGCCGCCCCGACCGTGGCGCTGCGCGGCGAGCTCACCCGCCTGCTCGGCGCCGATCCGCCGCCGCCCGCCGTGGCCGCTATGGAAGAGCCCGTGGCCGATGCGCGCTTCCAGTTGGTCGGCGTCGTCAGCCCGAGATCGCCCGGCGCTGCAAGGGAGGGTCTGGCGCTCATCGCCGTCGACGGCAAGCCTGCGAAGGCCTTTCGTGTCGGCGCGGTCGTCGACGGCACGACCGTGCTGCAGTCGGTGGCGGCACGTGGCGTCACCCTGGGCCCGCGCGACGGCGCGGCCATGGTGGCGCTGAATCTTGCACCGCCAGCGCCTGCGGCTACCGGTGTGCTGCCCACGGTGGGCAATGGCCCCACGCCTGCGCTGCGCCCTCTGCGGCCGCTGCGGCCGCCACCCAGCGGCGGCCCCATGCGCCCGGCGATGCAGGCGGAACCGGCTGAGCCGGAACCCGAATCCCCACCGCAGCCGGGCTTGCAGACGCGCTGAGGCCTTTGGCTCAGTACCGCCCGTCGCCGAAGGCGGAGGGCTGGGCCGAAGGCTCGGGCTGCGCAGCCGCTTCCATGCCCGTGGGCTCTTCGCCCTCGCCCTCGCCCTCGGCCATGTCCGTCAGCAGCGCCGCGGCGCTGCGCACCATCGGCCAGGCCAATGTGGCACCGGTGCCGTCGGTGCTTTCCATGCCCAGTTCCAGCAGCGCCGAGGCGCGGAACAGGTTCAACGCCTGGTCCAGGCCCAAATGGCTGTGGCTGCGGCAGAACATGCAGTAGTCGGTGACCGGCGGCGCGATGCGCGCGGCCAGCATCAGCGCCGCGCAGGCCGGAATGCCGTCGACCATCAACAGATGGCGCTTGCTGGCGGCCATCAGCATCACGCCCACCATCACCGCGACCTCGAATCCGCCGAAGGCAGCCAGTACCTCGATCGGGTCGACTGCGTCGCGGTGCCGGGTTTGGGCTGCCTGCAACACCTTCATCAGGTGCGCGAGTTCGTCCTGGTTCATGTGCGGGCCGCTGACGATGAGGTCGCGCACGGGCGTGTGGGTCATGCGCGACAACACCATCGCCGCACTTTCGTGTGCACCCACACCCACACCGGCCATCAGCGTGCAGTTGCCGCGCAGTTTGTCGCCGATTTCCATGCCGGCACGCATGCCGGCATGGGCCTGCTCCAGACTCATCGCCGCGGCCACACGGGCGTTGCGCGTGGCATGGGCGATCTTGCGCACCAGCAGGTGGTCGTGGATGGGCAGGCTCTCGGCCATGCCGCAGTCGACCACCATCAGTTCGAGCTGTTGCGTGTGCGCGAACACGGCCAATGGCAGTTGCCGGCGCAACAACATGCGCACGGTCTCGTCGGTGGTGCGGCCATGGGCCTCGCGGATACCGTCCACGGCGATGCCATGGTCAGCGGCAAAGATCAGCAACTGGGGGTCGGTGAATGTCGGCCGCAAAGTGTTCTGCATCAGGCCGATGCGGATGGCCAGCGGCTCCAGCTCCCCCAGACTCCCGCCGACCTCGTTGCGGCGTTGAAGCTTCTCGCGCAAGGCCTGTTCGAGCTGCGGATTGGTGGTCGGGCTGACCAGCGAACGGTTCGGTGAGGCCATGGCCGCCGAGTGTAGCGACCACCACCGGCCGGATTGACGCCGAAAGCTACTTCAGGAACAGCGTGACCAGCGGGTTGCGCGTCTCTTCGGTGCAGGGGTAGGCCAGCGTGCGCAGGAAGTGATCGAAGGCCGCCTCGTCGCCGGGAGGCACCTGGATGCCGACGAGGATGCGCCCGTAGTCCGCGCCCTGGTTGCGATAGTGGAAGAGGCTGATGTTCCAGCCCGGGTGCATGGCCGCCAGGAAACGCATCAGCGCGCCCGGCCGCTCGGGGAACTGGAATCGGAACAGGCGCTCGTCGCGCGCCAGTTCGCTGCGCCCGCCCACCATGTGCCGCACGTGTTCCTTGGCCAGCTCGTCGTCGGTGAGGTTGACGGTGGCGAAGCCCTGCTTGACGAACTGGCGCTCGATGCGCTCGGCCTCGTCGCGGCGCTGGATGGCCAGGCCGACGAAGACATGCGCGGCCTGCGCGTCGCCGATGCGGTAGTTGAACTCGGTCACCGAGCGTGGGCCGATCAGCTCGCAGAAGCGCTTGAAGCTGCCGCGCTCCTCGGGGATGGTCACCGCGAACAGCGCCTCGCGCTGCTCGCCGAACTCGGCGCGCTCGGCCACGAAGCGCAGGCGGTCGAAGTTCATGTTCGCGCCGCACGTGATGGCCACCAGCGTCTGCCCTTTGAGCTTGTGCGTGGCCACGTACTGCTTGATGGCGGCCACGCCCAAAGCGCCGGCCGGTTCGAGCACGCTGCGCGTGTCCTGGAAGACATCCTTGATGGCAGCGCAGACGGCGTCGGTGTCGACGACCACGTAGTCGTCGACCAGCTCGCGTGCGATGCGGAAGGTCTCTTCGCCCACCAGCTTGACCGCGGTGCCGTCGGAGAACAGGCCCACGTCCTTGAGCGTCACGCGCCGGCCCTTGCGCACCGACTGCAGCATGGCGTCGGAGTCGACCGTCTGCACGCCGATCACGCGCACCTCGGGCCGCACGGCCTTGATGTAGGCCGCCACGCCTGAGACCAGGCCGCCGCCGCCGATGGCCACGAACACGGCGTCCAGCGGGCCCTGGTGCTGACGCAGGATCTCCATCGCCACCGTGCCCTGGCCGGCGATGACGTCGGGGTCGTCGAAGGGATGCACGAAAGTCAGCCCGGCCTGCTGCTGCAGTTCGACGGCATGCGTGTAGGCGTCGGAATAGCTGTCGCCCTGCAGCACCACTTCGCCGCCCAGCGCCTGCACGGCGTCGACCTTCAGGCGCGGCGTCGTCACCGGCATCACCACCACGGCGCGGCAGCCCAGCCGCTTCGCCGCCAGCGCCACGCCCTGCGCGTGGTTGCCGGCCGACGCGCAGATGACGCCGCGCGCCAGCGCCTCGGGCGCCAGGTTGACCATCTTGTTGTAGGCGCCGCGCAGCTTGAAGCTGAACACCGGCTGCTGGTCCTCGCGCTTGAGCAGCACCTGGTTGCCGAGGCGGCGCGACAGGCTGCGCGCCGGCTCCAGTGCGGTTTCGCGCGCCACGTCGTAGACGCGGGCCGTGAGCACGCGCTTCAGGTAGGCTGCGGCGATGCGCTGGCCCTTGGGCGTGACAGCGGCGGCGGCAGGCGCCACGACCGGACTCTTGGAGGGGTTCTTGCCAGCGGGCATCGTGGGGCTCGGTCCTGAGGGACCGCGGATGTTAAGCCGCTACCCGAGTTCGCCCTGATGGGGCGGCGCACAAGAAAAAGGGCCCGGGGCTTGGGGCCCCGGGCCGAATCCACCATTGTTGGAGGTGGAGGAGACAATCGGCCGGTGGTCTGCTGGTCAACCACCGATGGACTCAATATAGCACCGGATTGCTGCGGTGCAATATGCTTGTTGCGGCAGCGGCTAGTGGCAACACTCCAAACATCGGGCACGGCTCTCGCCGCTGCGCCAACAAGGGGCAAAGAGCACATGGAATGCACCATCAACTGGATGCCGGGCACCGGCATGGGCTTCGTTGCCGAAACCGGTAGCGGCCATTTCCTGACCATGGACGGTGCACCCGACGGCGGCGGCCGCAACCTGGCGCCGCGGCCGATGGAAACCGTGCTCGCGGGCACCGGCGGCTGCACGGCCTATGACGTGGTGCTGATCCTCAAGCGCGGCCGCCACGACGTGCGCGGCTGCCAGGTCAAGGTGACCTCGGAACGCGCGCCAGCCGACCCCAAGGTGTTCACGAAGATCCACATGCACTTCGTCGTCAGCGGCCAGGGCGTGCCGGCAGCCGCCGTCGACCGCGCCGTGGCGCTGTCGCACGAACGTTACTGCTCGGCCAGCATCATGCTGGGCAAGACCGCCGAGATCACGACCAGCTTCGAGGTGCTGGACGCCTGAAAGCCGGACCGCCGACGTGCCGCGTCAGATGCGGTGCGCGGTGGTGGTCATCACGCGCGCCGCGCCGCGCATCAGCCAGCGCACAGGTGCCGGCAGCGCCGCGGCGCCGGCGGCCAGCGCATCGTCGGCATGGCGCGCCTCGTCTTCTTTCATGCGCTTCACGATGCCGCGTGAGCGTTCGTCCTCCAGCGGCAGGCGGTCCAGATGGCTGGCCAGGTGCTGTTCGACCTGACGCTCGGTCTCGACGACGAAGCCCAGGCTGGTGCTGTCGCCCAACCGACCGGCGAGCAGGCCGATGCCGAAGGCACCGGCGTACCACAGCGGGTTCAGCAGGCTCGTCCGATCGCCCAGTTCGGCCAGCCGCTGCTGCGTCCAGGCGAGGTGGTCGGTTTCTTCGCGGGCGGCGCGGTCCATCTGCTGGCGCAATTCCTGCGTGCGGGCCGTCAGCGCCTGGGCCTGGTAGAGGGCCTGGGCACAGACCTCGCCGACATGGTTCACCCGCATCAGCGCGCCCGACAGGCGGCGGGCCTCGTCGTCGAGGCTGTCGACGTCGGCGACGGCGGGCGGCAACGGTCGGGAGGCGTGCACCGCGCCGGACAGGGTGCGCAGGGCGTGATCGAGGCTGGACAACAGGCGGTCGGTGGTTTCCATAGGAAGTCAGCATAGCGGAGCGGCTGGCGTGTGACAGGGCGGTCAGCGTTGTTGCTGAACAACGGGCTGAGGTGTTTTCGCGCCTAAACGTTGGCAAGGGCTCCGGGGGTCTGGTGCAATAGCCTTTAACTTCCGCGTAGGAGGTTGGCCTGATCCGCCCCTTGCCGGGTGAGCACCCTGATCGGGACCTCTCGTTCAACTTAGGAGATAGCTGCAATGAAAAAATCCCTGCTCGCCCTGGCCGCGCTGACAGCGTTTGCCGGCGTGGCTTCGGCTCAGTCGTCGGTGACCCTGTTCGGTATCGTCGATGCGGCTGCCCGCAACACGAAGAACGGCAACGCCGGCACCATCAAGTCGCTGATCAGCGGCGGTGGTAACACCAGCCGCCTCGGCTTCCGTGGCATCGAAGACCTCGGCGGCGGTATGCGTGCCGGCTTCTGGCTCGAAGGCCAGGTCGACACCGACACCGGCGGTACCGGCTTCAACTTCGCCCGTCGCGCCACCGTCAGCCTGATCGGCGGTTTCGGTGAACTGCGCCTGGGTCGCGACTTCGTGCCCACCTACTCGAACTGGGGTGCCGCTGAAATCTTCGGCTACGTCGGCGTAGCCACCACGGCCAACCTGCGCGCCGGCTTCCTGGGCCAGGGCAGCATCGCCACGGCTGTGCGCACGAACAACCAGATCATGTACTTCCTGCCTGCCATGGGCGGCCTGTACGGCAGCATCAACGTCGGCGCCGGCGAAGGCACGGGCGACAAGTACGTTGGTGGTCGCCTCGGCTACGCCGCTGGCCCGTTCAACGTCGGCGGCGCTTACGGCAAGTCGGAGCGTGGCGCCGGTGAAATCGAGACCATGAGCGTCACCGGCTCGTTCAACATGGGCTTCGCGACGCTGCTCGCCGGCTACGAGAACAGCGAGTACACCTCTGGCGCCACCAGCAACGACATCGACCTGATCACCGTGGCAATGACCATGCCGCTGGGCAAGGGCACGCTGAAGGCCCAGTACACCAAGGCCGACAGCAGCAGCGCCAACTTCGACGCCACGATGTTCGGCGTGGGTTACGTCTACAACCTGTCGAAGCGCACCTCGCTGTACACCAGCTACGGCAGCATCGACAACGGCGGCAACAAGACCGCCGGCGGCAACTACACGGCCGGCTCGGCTGGCCCGGCTGGTATGTTCCGCGGCGAGAAGTCGACCGGCTACGAGTTCGGCATCACGCACACGTTCTGATCCGATTGCGCCCGGCAACGGGCGCACAGCAGTCTCCTGATTGGCCGCCTCCGGGCGGCCAATTTTTTGGGTACTGCCCATTCGCACCTGTGCCTCACGTGCTGAGTCACCTGCCGAGTCACCGCCTATGACCACTCGATTCCCAGTCTGGCTGCCGTTTCTCGTGGTGCTGGCCAGCTGTGCCAGCCTGCCCCCGGCCAACGAAGACCATACGATTCCCGCAGCGCCCGTCCCGGCCGATGGCCTGGGCTGGCATGCCGTGCCCCTGCCCGGCAAGGAAGCCACCCGTTACAGCTGGACCCGGAAGGACGGCCGCGCTGCGCTGGCCGCCGTGTCCGAGGCCTCGGCCAGCATGTACCGCCAACACGTGCAGAGGGCGCCCGATGCGCTGGGCGACGTGAGCTTCTCCTGGTGGGTGCAGGACCTGGTGGTCGGTGGCAGCGTCGCTGACGCCTCTCGCGAAGACGCGCCGGCCCGCGTGATGTTCGCCTTCGGTGGCGACACGGCACGGCTGCCGATGCGCACCCGCGCGCTGTTCGAGCTGGCCGAAGCGTTGACCGGTGAGAAGCCGCCTTACGCCACCCTCATGTACGTCTGGGACGCCCAGGCCCCCGTCGGCAGCGTCATCGTCAACCCGCGCAGCGACCGCATCCGCAAGATCGTGGTCGACTCCGGCCCTGGCGAGCTTCGCCGCTGGCGCGAGCATCGGCGCAACCTGACCGCGGACTTCCGCCTGGCCTTCGGCGAGGAGCCGGGCGACTTGAAGTCGATCGCGGTGATGACCGACAGCGACAACACACGCTCACGTGCGGCGTCGTGGTACGGATCGGTCGACCTGCACTGAAGCGGTGCGCGAGGGATGCGCGAGGGGTGCGGGCAGTCTGGCGCCCCAGGGATAGCGCGTGTGTTCCCAGCGCAACAAGCGCACCACTCGCGCGCGCGGCAGCACCAAAATATCGGTATAGCCCCACAGGCGTATCGGAGACAGGCACCCATCATGAAGAAGACCTTTGTTTTCACGGCCCTCGCCACAGCCGCCCTTGCCTGCAGCGCGCAGACCAGCGTCACTGCCTACGGCATCCTCGATGTCGGTGTGTCGCAGGTTTCGGGCTACAAGGGCGGCTCGGTCAAGATGCTCTCCAGCGGCATCATGGACGGCACGCGTCTGGGCTTCCGCGGCACCGAAGACCTGGGTGGCGGCTGGCGCGCGCTGTTCACGGCCGAAGCCCGCATCGAGGCCGACAACGGCACGAGCGGCAGCCGGCCGCAGTCGGGCACCCAGTTGCCCGACCGTGTCTCGCAGGCGGCCCTGCTGGGCCTGCCCAATGCGCTGCAGCCGGTGGTCAACGCCGTCTCGGGTGGTATCGGCAATACCATTGGCGTCAACCTGGCAGGTGCCTTCTGGGACCGCCAGATCTTCGTCGGACTGGTGACGCCCGTCGGTGCCATCCTCGCTGGCCGGCAGTACACGCCAGCCTACGAGATCAACGCCACCTTCGATACGCTGCAGACGCAGTCGAGTCTTGCCGCTGGCCAGGTGGCGTCCATCCCGGCGTCGGTCGATATCCGCCTCAGCAATTCACTGGCCTACCGCATCCAGCTCGGTGGCTTCTCGGCCGCACTGATGGCCGCTGCTGGCGAGGGCTCGACAAGCACCGGCAAGTTCCTAGGTGCCAATGCGATGTACAAGACACCGGCGTTCTCGTTCGGCGTGGGCTACAACACCCGCGAAAACGAGAAGGGTGCCAAGTCCTTGACCAGCACCCTGGTCGGCGCGACCGTGGCCCTGGGCCCGGGTTCGGTGTCGGCGATGTACGGCCAGATCAAGGACAGCAACCCGACCGGCGTCTCAGGCATCGCGGCGCAGGTCACACCCAGCGTGGGTGCGGCCACGGCGGCCGTCGTGCAGGGCGCCTACGTGAACGGCTTCAAGCAGGACGGCACGCTGATGCACGTCGGCTACAAGCTCGTGACCGGCCCGAATACCTTCTATGTCGCCTACACCAAGATGGATGACAAGCGTGCCGCCAACGCCGACACCGTGTCCTATGGCGCGGCCTATTCGTACGCGCTGTCCAAGCGAACCGACATCAATGCCGTGGCCACGCGCTTCGTCAACAGCGGGCTGGGCCAGGCCGCACCGGGCGCCGCGGGTTACCTGGGCGGTGTGACAGCCAAGGCCGGCGATGATTCCACCAGCTTGGCCTTGGGCGTCCGCCACCGCTTCTAACCCCGTCATTACGTTCGTCGCTTGTCGGGCCCCGCTGGGGCCCGATCTCATTCCCGGGCCCGCATTCCAGTCCAGCAGGCGGCCCGGAGGTCTGGTGCTACAGCAGCCGCTCGCCCGCGAACAGCGACCGCACGTCCTCGCGTTCGCGGATGAGGTGCACACGCGACCCGTCGACCATCACCTCGGCAGCCCGTGGCCGCGTGTTGTAGTTGCTGGCCATCGCCATGCCGTAGGCGCCGGCCGACAGCACCGCAAGCTTGTCGCCGCATTCGACGGCCAGGCGGCGGTCGCGGCCCAGCCAGTCGCCCGACTCGCAGACCGGGCCGACGACGTCCCAGGTGTGCGGCACAACACCGGCGCGCTGCACGCAGGGTTCGATGCGCATCCAGGCCTCGTAGAGCGCCGGGCGCATGAGGTCGTTCATCGCTGCATCGACGATGCAGAAGTTCTTGCCGCCATCGTCCACCTGCCCGGGCTTGAGCACCAGCACCTCGGTCACCAGCACGCCGGCGTTGCCGACCAGCGACCGCCCGGGCTCGAACAGCAGTTCGCGGTGCCCGTGGCCACGCGTGTCCAGTTTCTGCAGCAGCGCCCGCACCATCTCGGACGCGGCCGGCGGCATCTCGTCGGTATAGGTGATGCCCAGGCCACCGCCGACGTCGACATGGTGGATGGGAATGCCCGCGGCTTCGACCTCTTCGACGAGGTCGAGCAGGCGGTCGAGCGCGTCGAGGTAAGGGGCCAGTTGCGTGATCTGCGAACCGATGTGGCAGTCGATGCCCTGCACGTGCAGGCCGGGCAACGCCGCGGCATGACGGTAAGCGGCCACGGCTTGGTCGTGGGCGATGCCGAACTTGTTGCCCTTCAGCCCGGTGGAGATGTAGGGGTGCGTGCCGGCGTCGACGTCGGGATTCACGCGCAGGCTCACGGGCGCACGGCAGCCCAGGGCCAGTGCTTCGGCGTTCAGCGTGTCGAGTTCGGATGCACTCTCGACGTTGAAGCAGCGCACGCCGGCCTGCAGCGCCTGGCGCATTTCGGCGCGGGTCTTGCCGACGCCAGAAAAGACGACGCGGCTGGCGTCGCCGCCGGCGGCCAACACACGCGCCAGTTCACCGCCCGAGACGATGTCGAAGCCGGCCCCGGCCTGCACGAAAGTCTGCAGCACGGCCAGGCTAGAGTTGGCCTTCATCGCATAACAGACCAGGTGACGGCGACCCTGCAGCGCACGTTCGTAGGCCTGAAAGGCGTCGCGCATGGCCGAACGCGAGTACACGTACAGCGGCGTCCCGAAACGCGCAGCCAGTTCGGCAAGCGAGTGACCTTCGAGCCGCAACTCGCCGGCGTCGCGGGCGAGGTAGGGGGCGCCCGGCAGCGTCATCGCGCGGGTGCAGAAGCGGCGCCGGCAGTCGACGGCAGGCTCAAGGGACCCTTCTGCCCGCAGCCCGCCAGCATGGGCGCCGCGACCGTCACGCACGCCCACGCCAGCAAGGGGGTGAGCACGCGCGCCGCTAAACTCATCCGACACCGCTTTTGCATGCGAAGGATTCTATGAGCTCGGCCCCCACGCCTTCGGCGCTCAGCAACACCGAATACCAGAGCGAAACCGCGGCGCTCCTGGCACGCATCGAAGCCACCGCCGACCGCTGGCTGCAGGATGACGTCATCGACATCGACACCCATCGCACCGGCGGATTGCTGGAACTTGCCTTCCCCGACGGCAGCAAGATCATCATCAATACGCAGCCGCCGCTGCACGAAGTGTGGATGGCGGCGCGCAACGGCGGCTTTCATTACCGGTGGGTCGGCGGGCAGTGGTGCGATACCCGCGACGGCAGCGAGTTCATCGCCGCGCTCTCGCGGCACGCCAGCCAGCAAGGCGGCAAGCCGCTGCAGTTCTGACTAGCGTCGGAAGAGGTCGAGGATGCTGCCGCGTTCCTCGGTGGTCGGCGGCTCGGGAATCTTGTCGGAGAGGCCCACGCTGGTGATGCCGCCGCCATGTGCGTACTCGTCGAAGACCCAATAGGGGCCTTGCTGCACGACACCTTCGGGCGCCTCGGGCTGCCGGACCGGCACAGCCCGCAGCGCGTGCTGCATGAACTCGATCCAGACCGGCAGCGCCAGGCCGCCGCCGGTCTCGCGGTCACCCAGCTTGCGCGGCGTGTCGTAGCCGATCCAGACCACGGCGGTCAGCGTTGGGTGGTAACCGGCGAACCAGGCGTCCATCGAGTCATTGGTGGTGCCGGTCTTGCCGTAAAGGTCGGGCCGCTTCAACGTGGCCTGTGCGCGCGCAGCGGTGCCCGAGCGCGCCACTTCCTGCAGCAGCGTGCCCATCACGAAGGCGTTGCGCGCTGACAGCGTGCGCCGGCTCTCGTCGAGCCCCGGGAGGCGGGCCTCCATCACGATCTTGCCCTTCTGGTCGACGATGCGCTGGATGAGCTGCGGCGACGTGGCATAGCCCCCGTTGGCGAACACGCTGTAGGCGCTGGCCATCTGCATCGGTGTCACCGAGCCGGCCCCCAGCGCCATCGTCAGGTAGGCGGGATGTTTGCTCCCATCGAAGCCGAACTGCTGTATCCACTCCTGAGCGAACTCCACCCCCGTGCCCTGCAGCACGCGGATCGAGACCATGTTCTTCGACTTGGCCAGCGCCGTATGCAGCGGCATGGGTCCCTCGAACTTGCCGTCGTAGTTCTTCGGCTCCCAGGGCTGGCTGCCGGTGGCGCCAGCGTCGAAGAACAGCGGTGCGTCGTTCACGACCGTAGCCGGTGTGAAGCCCTTTTCCAGCGCCGCCGAATAAATGAAGGGTTTGAAACTGGAACCGGGCTGGCGCCACGCTTGCGTGACGTGATTGAACTTGCCACGCTTGAAATCGAAGCCCCCCACCATGGCCCGCAGGGCGCCAGTGCCAGGGTCCATCGCCACGAAGGCGCCTTCCACCTCGGGCAGCTGGGTCAGTGCCCACGCGCCCTTGGCGAAGCCCGGGGAGCGGTAGGCGCGCACCACGGCACCACGCCGGATCTGCGTCTTCGGCCCGGCCTTGGGCGAAAGCCCTGAAGTGACCGGCCGCAAACCCTCGCCAGTGACAGTGACGGTGTCGCCCGACTGCAGCATGGCCACGACCTGGCGCGGATCGGCTTCCAGTACCACTGCGGCGCGAAGATCGTCGTTGTCGGGAAAGTCGGACAGCGCTTCGGCCACGCGGGCGTCTGTCAGCGCGGGATCGGCGGGCAGGTCCACATAGGCCTCGGGGCCACGGTAAACCTGACGCAATTCGAAGTCCATCAGGCCCTTTCGAAGCGCGCGGTAAGCGACCAATTGGTCAGCTGCGTTCACCGTCAGGTAGACGTTCAGGCCTCGGCTGTAAGAGTCGTCGCCATACTGCGCGAACACCAGCTGTCGCGCAGTTTCGGCCACGTACTCTGCATGGGTGGCGCCTTCGTTCTGGGTGCGGTAAAGCAACTTCTGGGCTAGCGCCTCCTCATGCTGTGCCTCGGTAATGAAACCGGTCTCGAACATGCGGTTGATGATGTAACGCTGGCGCTGTGTGGCCCGTTTCGGGTTGGACACCGGGTTGTAGGCTGATGGCGCCTTGGGCAGACCGGCCAACATCGCGGCTTCGGCCACGGTCACTTCCTTGAGCTTCTTGCCGAAGTAGATTTCGGCAGCCGCGGCAAAACCGCTGGCGCGCTGCCCGAGGAAGATCTGGTTCATGTAGAGCTCGAGGATCTGGTCCTTGCGCAACAGCCGCTCGATCTTCAGTGCCAGAAGGATCTCGTAGATCTTTCGCGTGAAGGTCTTTTCAGTCGAAAGGTAAAAATTGCGTGCTACTTGCATCGTGATCGTGCTGGCACCCTGGCTGCGCGCATCGCGCAGGTTTTCCAGCGCGGCGCGCGCGATACCCTTGTAGTCGACACCACCATGCTGGTAGAAGCGCGCGTCCTCGGCAGCAAGCACCGCGTCCTTCATGACCTGCGGCATTTCCGCGATGGGCATGAAATTGCGTCTTTCCTCGCCAAATTCTGCCAATTGCACGCCGTCTGCTGAGAAAACGCGCAGGGGCAGCTTGGGACGGTAGTCGGCCAAGCTGTCGATTTCGGGCAGGTTGGGATAGGCCACGGCCAGAGCCACGCCTACCACCAGCAGCAGCCCCAACAGCCCCGAGACGGCCAGCCCCGCCACCCAGACCAGCACTCGCAGCGCCGGATGCAGCGGCCCCGCGCGCCGCTGGGGGCGTTCGGAGCGGTCTACGGGGTCTGGACTGGACTCGGGCGGGGGCATAAAGAACCCGTCATTCGGGCCGAAAGATTATAGGAAGCCGAACTCGGAGCCCTGAAGCCGACTTCAGAGTCCATCGAGGACACCCGTTGGGGTCCTGAGTCTCGGGCCCCAGCACATCGGGCCCTTGGCGACGTCGGTGGGTCTTGCGGCTTGTTTCAACTGGTCGACGAGCGTGAGGGATTGGCAACGATACGGGCAGTCTATGGGCGGCTTTTTCTTTGTTATACAAAGGCTTTACTGCTAGCATTGAAGTAACTTCTTAACAAGCCTGGGGCTCATTTCGGGTTCTTGACGACTGATGGCCGCAGGGCTGGGGAGTGTGAAACTTGGGTTTTCTTGACGCATTGCTGGGGCGCAAGTTCCCGCCCATGATCGGCTTGGACATCAGTCCATCCAGCGTGAAGCTGGTTGAACTCGGCCAGACAGCCGCCGGCGAATACGTGCTCGAGCGGTTTGCTTCCGAGCCGTTCGAGAAGGGCTGGATTACCGACGGCCAGATCGAAAAGTTCGACGAAGTGGCTGCCGCCGTCAAGCGAGTGGTCAGCAAGAGTGGCACCAAGACCAAGCAAGTGGTCATGGCGATGCCGCAGTCGGCGGTCATTACCAAGAAGATCATGCTGCCCGCTGGTCTGCGCGAAGAAGAGCTGGAAGTCCAGGTCGAGTCCGAGGCCAACCAGTACATCCCCTTCTCGCTCGATGAAGTGAGCCTCGACTTCTGCGTCGTCGGCCCCAGCCCCACTTCGGCCGGTGACGTCGAAGTCCTCATCGCCGCGTCGCGCCGGGACCGCGTGCAAGACCGGCAGGGCCTGGCCGAGGCCGCGGGCCTGAAGCCGGCCATCCTGGACATCGAATCGCATGCCTCGCGCATGGCAATGAGCCGCGTCGTCGCCACGCTGCCCAACGAGGGCCGGGACGCCTTGGTGGCGCTCTTCGAGATCGGCGCCGACACCACCAGCCTAAAGGTGCTGCGAGACGACGAGATGCTCTACGACCGCGACCAGGCCTTCGGCGGATCGCAGCTCACGCAGCTCATTTCGCGCCAATACGGTTTTTCCTTCGAGGAAGCCGAGGTCAAGAAGCTGAGCGGCGACTTGCCTGAAGACTACGAGAGCGTGATCCTCGCGCCCTTCGTGGACAGCCTGTCCCAGGAAATCGGCCGCGCGCTGCAGTACTTCTTCACCAGCACGCCTCACCACAAGGTGCACTACGTGATGCTGGCCGGTGGCACGGCGACGCTGCCCGGCCTGAAGGACCGCGTCACCGACCTCACCGGCTTCGCCTCGAGCGTCGTGAACCCATTCGACCAGATGCAGCTCGGCTCTGCGGTGCGCGAGAGCCGCGTGCGCCGCGAGGCGCCGTCCTACCTGACGGCCTGCGGCCTGGCGATGCGGAGGTTCCTCCAGTGATCCTGATCAACCTGCTGCCGCACCGCGAGGAAAAGCGGCGCCAGCGCAAACGGGCCTATTTCGTCAGCCTCGTGGCCAGCGCGCTGGCCGGGGTGCTCATCGTCGGCGCGTGGTACTCGGCGCTGGGGCAGATGTCCTCCGCACAGGATTCGCGCAATGCCTTCCTGCAGGCCGAGATCACACGCCTGGACACGCAGATCAAGGACATCGCCACGCTGCGCGCCGAGATCGACGCCTTGAACGCCCGCAAGAAGGCGGTAGAAGACCTGCAGACCGATCGCAACGTGCCGGTCTACCTGCTGAATGAACTCGTACAGCAGACTCCGGAGGGGGTCTTCCTTACGAGCGTCCGCCAGAACGGGCAGGTGGTCTCGATCACCGGCGTGGCGCAGACCAACGAGCGCGTCTCTGAGTTTCTGCGCAACACGCTGTACAACTCGACCTGGCTCGAGCGACCCGATCTCGTGGAGATCAAGGCTTCTGCCGCCGCCGCAGGCGCGCGCGACCAGCGTCGGCTCTTCGATTTCTCCATGCGCGTGACGATCAAGCGGCAGCAGGCTGCGGCGCCCGGCGTGCCGGCTTCGGGGGCTGCACCCGCGACGGCCGCCGCGCCGGTGAAAGTGAGCTGAAGGCACCATGGCCAAGCCATCCACACAGAGTTTTGCCGTCACCGGCTTCGTCGAGAACGCGGCTTCGCAATTCCGCAGCCTCAACCCCAAAGAGCCAGGGCAGTGGCCGCCGCTGCCGAAAGTCGCCACCTGGGCAGGCGCCTGTGCCGCCGTCGTGGTCGCGGGCTGGTTTGCGCTGTTGTCCACGGCCACCGACGAGCTGGAGGCACTGCGCCTGAAGGAGCCGCAGCTCAAGACGACTTACAAGGACCGCTTGGGCCAAGCCGTCAACCTCAGCGAATACCGCAAGCAGAAGTTGCAGGTGCAGGAATACGTGACGCAGCTCGAGAAGCAGCTGCCAGGCAAGGCCGAGATGGACGCGCTGCTTTCGGACATCAACCAGGCCGGGCTCGGCCGCGGCCTGCAGTTCGAGCTGTTCCGCCCCGGCCAGATCCAGGTCAAGGATTACTACGCCGAGTTGCCTATCGCCATTCGCGTCACCGGCCGATACCACGACGTGGGTTTGTTCGCGGCCGACGTGGCCAACCTCTCGCGCATCGTGACGCTGCACAACCTCAACCTCACGCCGGTGGGGCCGCGCGACGCCTCGGGCATGCTCGCGATGGACGCCACGGCGCGCACCTACCGCTACCTCGACGCCAGCGAGATTGCAGCCCAGAAGAAGCCGCCCGCGAAGGCGCCGGGAGCCGCCAAGTGATGCGCGCCACCCAACGCATCGGCATGGCGTTCATGGGCCTGGCCCTGCTGGCCGGTTGCAGCGCAGACCACGACGAGTTGCGCGGCTGGATGGAGCAGCAGCGTCGCGAAGCCAAGCCCAACGTGCCGCCGCTGCAGCCGCCCAAGCGTTTCGACCCGCAGCCCTACACGGCAGCACAAGCAGTAGAACCCTTCAGCACACAAAAACTGACGGTGGCGCTCAAGCAAGAGGCGCGGCAGCCGAATTCCATATTGGCGGCCGAGCTGAACCGACGCAAGGAACCGCTGGAGGCCTACCCGCTGGACAGCATGAGCATGGTGGGCAGCGTGAATCGCGAGGGCAAGCCCTTTGCGCTGTTGCGTGTCGACAACCTGCTCTACCAGGTGAAGGTGGGTGACCACCTGGGCCAGAACTACGGCCTGATCTTGAAGATAGCCGAGACCGAGGTCGTCCTGCGCGAACTCGTCATGGATGCCGGCGGCGAGATGATCGAGCGCCCCGCCACGCTGCAACTGCAGGAGAGGGCGCGATGAAGACCTTTCAGGAGATACGCACCATGTCGCATTGGCGAGCCGCCGTTGCTGCCTTCACCGCCGCCGGCGCCCTGCTCATGCCGCTTGCCAGCTGGGCGCAGAACACGATCCAGTCGATCACCAGCAGCCAGCAGGCCGGCACCGAGGTCGTGCGTATCGAGATGAGCGAACCGCTGAGTGCCGTGCCCAACGGCTTCTCGGTGCAGGCACCGCCGCGTATCGCCATCGACCTTCCGGGCGTGGGCAATGCGCTCGGCCGCAACACGGTCGACATCAACCAGGGCAACCTGCGTTCGGTGAGCGTGGCGCAGGCCGGCGACCGTTCACGCCTGGTGCTGAACCTGAAGCAGGCCTCGGGCTACCGCGCGCAAGTCCAGGGGAAAGTGTTGCTGCTGATCCTGGATACCGCTGGGTCGGCCGTCGCCGCTGCCGGCACCCCGGGCAACGAGCAAGCCGTGCAGTTCGCACCGCCGCAGAACGCCGCGCCGCTGGCGCTGCGCGACGTCGACTTCCGCCGTGGCCAGGACGGCTCGGGCCGCATCATCGTCAACCTGCCTAGCACGCAGGTGGGCGTGGACATCCGCCAGCAGGGGCAGACCCTCGTCGTCGAGTTCCTCCGCTCCAGCCTGCCCGACACGCTGCGCCGCCGCCTGGACGTCACCGACTTCGGTACGCCAGTGAAGACCATTTCCACCTTCCAGACCGGCGACAAGGTGCGCATGGTGGTCGAGCCCACCGGGGCCTGGGAACACAGCGCCTACCAGAGCGACAACCAGTTCGTACTGGAAGTGCGCCCGGTGAAGGTCGATCCGAACAAGCTGACCCAAGGCCCGGGCTTCCAGGGCGAGAAGCTGAGCCTGAACTTCCAGAACATCGAGGTGCGTGCGCTGCTGCAGGTGATTGCCGACTTCACCAACTTCAACGTGGTCACCAGCGACACCGTCACCGGCACCGTGACCCTGCGCCTGAAGGACGTGCCTTGGGACCAGGCGCTGGACATCATCCTGCAGAGCAAGGGCTTGGGTGTGCGCAAGAACGGCAATGTGCTGTGGATCGCACCCAAGGACGAACTCGCGGCGAAGGAACAGGTCGATCTCGAGGCCAAGAAGAAGGTGGCCGAACTGGAGCCGCTGCGCACACAGTCCTTCCAGTTGAACTACACAAAGGCCGAGGAAGTGGCCAAGGGTCTGACTGGCCAGAGCACGGCTGGTGGCACGTCCGGCAGCCAGGCCACGCGCATCCTGTCGCCGCGCGGCAGCGTCATTTTCGAGACACGCACCAACCAGCTCTTCGTCAACGACATCCCGACCAAGCTCGAGGAAATCCAGAGCCTGATCGCGAAGATCGACATCCCGGTTCGCCAGGTGTTGATCGAGGCCCGCATCGTCGAGGCCGAGGACACCTTCGGCCGTGCACTGGGCGTGAAGCTGGGCGGTTCCGACCTGCGCGGCGTGCGCGGCGGCACGCCGGGCTACGGCATTGGCGGCGACAACCGCATCGCCGTGGGCGGCAACTACGCGGCCATCGGCACCACCACCGGCCAGGGCAGTTCGTCGACCTACGCCGACAACCAGTTCATCAACTTCCCGGCCAACGCCACGGCCTTCGGTGGCACGAATGCGGCCACCTTCGCGCTGTCTCTGTTCGGCGCCACGGCCAATCGCTTCCTCAATCTGGAACTGTCGGCGCTGGAAGCCGAGGGCAAGGGCAACATCGTTTCCAGCCCGCGCGTCATCACGGCCGACCAGACCAAGGCACGCATCGAGCAGGGCGAAGAGATTCCGTACCAGCAGGCCACGTCCAGCGGCGCCACGTCGGTGCAATTCAAGAAGGCCAGCCTGCGCCTGGAAGTGACGCCGCAGATCACGCCCGAAGGCAACGTGATCCTCGACCTGGAAGTCAACAAGGACAGCCGCGGCGCGCTGACCGCCGCTGGCCCCGCCATCAACACCAAGCAGGTGAAGACGCAGGTGCTGGTGGAGAACGGTGGCACCGTGGTCATCGGCGGCATCTTCACCCAGGACGAACTGACCGAGGTGAACAAGGTGCCGCTGCTGGGTGACATTCCCTACCTCGGCTACCTGTTCCAGAACCGCGTGAAGAGCACCCGCAAGACCGAACTGCTGGTGTTCATCACACCCAAGATCGTGACTGACCGGTCTGCGGCACGCTGATCTGGCTTCCACTGCCGCGCGACTGACAGACACGGGGCTGCCCCAGGGAACGACCATGACGATGATTCGACGACTTTTCTCGATAGTGACGCTCTTGGCGCTGGCAGCGTGCGGCGGCGGCGGCGGCAGCGCAGGCACACCCACGTTCGGCAGCGGCAGCGGCACGGGTACCGGTGGCACCACGCCGCCGGGAGGCTCGGGGACCGTGCAAGTCACGCTCTCGTCATCCGATGTGACCAGCGCGTCACCTGCCACCGTCACGGCCACCGTGCGCGACGCTTCGGGCAGTGCGGTGGCGAATGCCGTAGTCACGCTTTCGACGGGTCGCGGCAATCTGGCCACGCTCAGTGTCGGCACCGCTTTGACCGATGCACTGGGTGTGGCCACCGCAACGCTCAGCTCTGCAGCGTCGGGCGTGCAAGGCGCTGACGAAGTAGTTGCGGCCACAACCGTGGGCACGACCCAAGTACAAGGACGTGCCGGCTTCAATGTGCGCGCCGACAGCCCCACGATTTCCATCTCGCCCTCATCCACACCGCTGCGCTTCTCCACGGGGCCGGTTACGCTCTCGGCGCGTGTGCTCAGCGCCACCGGTACGCCTGTGCCCAATCAGCTGGTGGGCTTTGCAGCCGCCAACGGGCTCGTGCGACTGAACGTGAACACCGCCTTGACCAATGGCAACGGCGACGCGACGGTAACAGTGCAGGCGCTGTCGGGTTCCACTTCAGGGGCCGAGATCGTCACTGCGTCGACCACGGTCGCAGGACGCGACGTTCAGGCGCTGGCCAGTCTGCAGCTGACGGCAGAGTCGCCATCGGTCACGGTGGTCGTCCCGCCCAACTCCACGATCACGTCGACGACGCCGACGAAGTTCCGCGTCGCAGTACGAGGCTTGACGGGCGCGCTGCTCCCGGGAACTGTGGTGACGTTCTCGAGCGGCTCGAATCTCGCCAGTTTCACGCCGGGTTCCGCCGTCACCGACGCCAGCGGCGAAGCCGAAACCATCGTGTCGCCCCGCACAGCGTCGTCCAACGGCGCCGACACGCTTTCTGCGGCGATCAGCGTGCAGGGCGTGGCTGCGACGGCACAGCGCGTCGTGCAGTTCAGCGCCACCGGCCCGACCGGCACACCGACACTCGATCTTGCGCTCAGCACCAACTCCATCAGCGCGGCGACGCCGGCCAGCGTGTCGGCCACCCTGCGCGACGCGCAAGGCAACGGCGTGCCGGGACAAGTGGTCACCTTCTCGGTGGCACGCGGACTGGCGGTGACCAACGTCGTCACCGCCCTGACCCAGTCCGATGCGGCGAACCTCGGTAAGGCCGTCGTGCTGCTGTCGCCGGCCAATTCCGCATCGGCCGGTGCCGACGACATCTCGGCCAGCGTCAGTTACGCCGGGGTGACCTTGTCGCGCAGCGTGGGTTTCCAGGTTCAGGCGACGCCGGTCACGCTCGGCACGCTCTCAGCTGCAGCCAATCCGCTTTCGGCCTACGGCCAGACCACGCTGACGCTGCCGATCACCGGTGCCAGCGTCACCTCGCCGGTGAACATCTCCGTCGTGTCGGCCTGCGTCACGCAAGGCAAGGCCACGCTGTCGCCTTCGACGTTCACCGCCACGAGTGCCTCGGTTTCCCTGCAATACAGGGATAACGGATGCGGCGCGGTACAGACCGCCGACCAGATCCAGGCCGTGGTCACGGCGACGGGTGCGGTGTCCGCGCTGTCGCTGGCGATCCAGTCGCCGGCAGAGTCCAGCATTGCCTTCGTGTCCGCCGCACCCGAGCAGATCTTCCTCAAGGGTTCGGGCTTCGCCGAGACCTCGGTCGTCACCTTCGAGGTGCGTGACTCAGCGGGCAATCAGTTGCCCGGCCGTTCCGTCGAACTGCGACTGCAGACCGGCGCGGGCGGCGTGACGATGGAAGGGCGCGGCGTCGAGGCGGTCAGCCCGGCCTCAACGGACCCGTTCACTCTGACCTCCAACGCTCAGGGTCGCGTCAGCGTGCGCGTGAATTCGGGCACGCTGCCCACCCCGGTCCGCGTGAATGCTCGGCTAGCGGCCAACACGTCCATCGCCACCGTGTCGAGCAATCTCAGCGTCGCTGTCGGCCTGCCTTCGCAGCTTAACTTCTCTCTCTCTCAGGGAACGAAGAACATCGAGGGCTACAACATCGATGGCACCACCAACACCTACCAGATCATTGCGGCCGACCGAAGCGGTAACCCTGTACCCACGGGCACCTCGATCAACTTCGTCACCGAAGGCGGCCAGATCGAGGCGATCAAGCAGACGCAACTGGTCAACGGCATCGCTCGCACGGTCGCCAACTTCGTATCGTCCGAGCCCCGGCCCGTGGACGGCCGCGTGACCGTGACGGCCTACACGCTGGGCGAGGAGTCCTTCCTCGACCTGAACGGCAACAACGCCTACGACCCCCCGGGCTCGCCAGGCTTGCCGGATGGCGAACCCTTCCAGGACCTGGGTGGCGTCTTCAAGGACCGCAATTTCGACGGCATCTACGACGCCAGCGTCGACGAATTCATTTTGCTGGGTGTCAACGGCAACCTCGCCTGTGCCACGTCTTCCAACTCGCTGCTGCAGATGGACGCCAGCATCCCCAGCTGGTCGGCAAGGTGCGACCGGCTCTGGAGCGGTGCGGGTCAGGTCTACGTGCGCCGCGCGGCCGAGACCGTGATTTCCACCTCCGCCGCCCGCCCGCTGTGGGTCAACACGACAGGCCTCAGCGGCACATGCCAGAAGATCAAGTTGCAGACTGGTCCCTCCATCGGCAACACGAGCGAGTTCATCAGGGTCGCGGGCGACACCTATTACGGCGGCCTCGCTGGCTCGCTCAACTTCATCGTCGCCGACGCCAACCCGGGCAGACTCAAGACCACGGTGTCCAGCCCGTTCGACGCACTGAACGACTACGACCAGTTCCCGCGGCTGAACCCGATGGCTGCGGGTACCACTATCACCGCCACCACGCCGACCACTGGCCTCACCGTCACGGTCAACGGCGGCAGCCCGGTACCGAGCACGACCGAAGCTACGTTCGCCTCGATCGGCTACAACTTCACGGACACTGCGGTGACTTCGGGGATTGTGTTCGTGAATTTCCGTTCGCCCAGTGGCCTGATCACGACCGTCGGTGTGGCCTTGTCCCGGGCCACCGCGCCCTCCCCTTGCCCGGCTCCCTGAGCCCGCACTCTTGGTGATTGCGGTTGGGATGCCGGTTGCCCGGCACCCCCCGCACAGCTAGGCGGTTCATGCGTGCCCAGGTCATCCTGTCCTTCGGGCTGCTTCGCTGGAGCGAGCGCCGCCAGCGATCGAGGACGTGATGCCGATATGCCCCTAGAGCGTGAGCATTGGTCGTTGCTCGGCACCGCGTGGTACGCGAAGCAGCCCGTGACCACCGCGCGCAGTCATCGCCCTTGATCGGCGATGCTGTCGTGGCGCCTGAGCCGCAACTGCATCTTCACCTCGGCCAGCGCCGCAATGCCCAGCGGGCGCTGCCGCCCGTCCGGCTCCGGGATGAACCGTCGCCTGACAGGCAGCGCCCGGTACGTGCCGCGATGGACCCGGCTGTGCAGGTCTCGGAGGTAGGCCCTCCAGCCCCGACGCGTAGTCCTGCCACGTCACGCCGTCCACGCCAGGTGCGGCACGGCGCCCGAGCGCCAGGAACGCATCTCGAAGCGCATCGATGGTGACGTGGCGCAGCAGCGCGGTGAACGCTTGCCTCTTCCTCTGCCTTGCGGCCTGTGGTGCGCGTTCCAACCCCGGGGACACGCTACCGCGGCTCTGAGTCCGTCGCGTGTGTGGCTGGTCCGCGTTGCCCTTGGTCTCCGCCCTTGGCCCCTTCCACAACGCGCGCATGAATCGGGGCTGGCGTGGTTCGCTGTGCCTTCACTGCAAGGGATTTGCACCCTCTGCTCCTTGCCGGTCTCCCGACGCTCCCGACCGAAATCTGACCCAGGTGTTCAACGTGCCCTGCCCGAGTCATTCAACACCGTCCGGAAGTACCTGCGCATGGGCAAGGCTGAGGCGCTGAACGACTTCGGGCGCGGGGTCTGGGGCAGCGCTATCCCACCGTCATGGCGGCCTGGCGCAGGGCTTGGAACAGTGTGATCCCGTTCTTCGCCTTCCTGCCCGAGGCGCGCGTCCCCTGCCGCTTCCTGCCTCAGTTGGCCACCGGCAACTCCCGCCAGTTGAGCCGCCGGATGGTGCCGGCGTTGCCGAATGTACCTGGCGGCGCCTTCAGTTCCCCACTGTCGCTGCCGGCGATCAGACGCGGCACGCCGTTGACGGTGAAGAAACGCAGGTCGGTCACCACGCCTGTCAGAGCGGTGGAGTAGTTGATGTAGTCGACGCCTGAAGTCAGCACCGACTTGCCTGTGCCCAGACTCACCGCGTAGATGCGGCTGCTGCCGGTGGGTTTGCAGACATCGCCGCTGGGCAGCGTGGACGCGAAGGTAACGATGCCGAAGGCACTGGAGGGGTCGCTGATGACACGCCATCCGAGGCTGCCCGCACCGGTCCCCATCTCGATGTACCACCCGATCTGCGTGGTGGTGTTGTAGGCGATGTCGTCAAGCAGGTTCGTGTTGTCGGCCAGGTTGCCACGGCGAATGGGGAAAGTGATGCCGCTGGGCAGGTCGCTGGCGTTACCGAATCGCGTGTTGCGGCCGTCGACGATGGCATAGAAGCTCTGCTGTACGGTGGAGCCGATGTGCGTGTTGTCCAGCATCAAGCCCGTACCCACCAGCACGAATCGGCGCCCAGTTCGCGGGTCCACCTCGATCAGCGGGCGCGTGGTGACGGGCTGCTCCTGGCTGGACGAGTTGGTGAGCTTGGCGATGGCTACGGCCTCGTAGCTGCTGTCCACCTTGTCACCGTCCACAGTCGTCAACACCGTGTTCAGCTCGGCGCGCCACACGTTGCCGGCCAGGTCGCCGGCGTAGATGGCGTCGGCTACGCCGTCGGTACGGTCCAGCACGAAGGCATTCAAGTGCGCCAGGCCATCGCCACTGGCAGTGTCGGTATCGACGCGGACCTTCTCGATCAGCTCTCCCGTCTTCGGGTTCAGCACGAAGATGAAACCCTGCCCGCTGCTGTTGTTGTAGCCTGAAGGCAGCAATACCACCCACTTGCCACCGTGACGCTTGGACTTCACCACAGCCGGTTCGCCGTAGGTGTAGCCGAGGTCGACGTGGCTGAACTCCCACAACACCTTGCCGGCGGCGTTGGCTTCCTGCGCAGCGATGTCTGTGCCGGTGATCATGCCGGCTGGGTCGGTCACGTCCAGCGCGTAGTAGCTGCGCCCCCCCTTGCCCAAGCCACCGATGAGCACGGTGCGCCAGTCGGCCGTGCCGTTGCCGCCGCTGACGCGGCCGAAATCGATATCGAACACACCCGGCGTGGCGTTGACGTAGTACCGGTGCTCGAAAGTGGGGTTGCCCAAGGCCACCAGGCCGTTGGTCGCAGGCGTGCTGCTGGGGCCGTCGAAGAGTGCACTGGGTACGAAGGCAAACATCTCCTTGCCCGCGTCGGTCCCTGTCAGCGCGCCGTTGATGGCATGCAGCATGCCGCCGTTGGATCCCAGGTAGACGATGGTGGGCCGCGCAGCCCAGGTGGTCTTGAAGCTACCGTAGCCGGGGTTAGATGAGTTCGACAGCGGCAGGCTGGGCGGCCCCACCGGCCGCGCCTTGGAACTCACCACGTCGGCCAGCAGGCCAGCGCGCGTGCGGTAGGCCTTGTAGCTGCCCGTCGTCGTGCTGTTCTGTTCGTGCTGGCGGTCACCGCGCAGGTAGTTCAGGAAGGCAGCGCTGTCGTCGCCGGTGCGGTAGCTGCTGTCGAGCTTGGCGAGCTGATCCAGGTCGGCCGCCGCGCGAAAAGGCACACCCTGCCCGGTGCTGGTGTTGCGGCTGATGACGCGACGGTTGGTGTCCCAACCGGTACCCGACAGCTGGGTGGCCAGCTTGGCAGCGAAGCTCCAGCGCGCAGACTGCGAAGGCGCGCCCGTGGTCGCATCGAAAGACAGTTCGCTGGCCGCCACCTCGCCGGTCCAGTTGTCGCTGTCGAACTGCGCCGCGAAGCTGGCGTTGCCGGCCACACTGACCTGCGGCAGCGCCGTGGAGAACGACGTAGTGTAGGCACGCAGCGCGGCTGCGATGCTGGCGAAGGCCTTGGTCAGACCGTCCACCATCTGGTCGGGGCGGGCGGCGGTGTAGTAATTGTCTGGACGCGGCTGGCCGTTGGGCGTCGTGTCGGTGGTGGTGCGCCACCAGCTGTCGGTCAATGCGCTGCCGGCGGTATATCCGTCGGGCACCTTGAAGCCGCCGTACTTGGAGGCCAGGTAGAACTGGTTGTTGTTGGCGTAGTTGCCGAACTCCAGCACGTCCAGCCAGTAGGTCTGCACGGTCTGCTTGCCGATGGTCTGCGGCTTGGTCGCGTCGTCGGGGCGAATGTCGCGGATGTTGGCGTCATAAGCGAGACCGGCCATCAGGTAGCTGCCGTTGCTGATGCCGGTGGTTCCCAGCGAGGCACCCATGCTCTGCAGGCTGCCCACCATGTCGGTCAGGGTCTTGGCGTTGACGGTGGTGTCGCCAGAGACCTCGCTGGGTCGGCTGGGCTCGTTCGAGCCTGCCGTGCTGCCGGGCAGGTTGAAGTCCCAGTTGGTGTTGGTGTCGCCGATGCCCAGCACGAAGTTGCGCTGGCAAGAGTACTGGATGGGGTCGTCCCATGTCGTGATCACGGGGAAGCCGTCGATCAGCCGATCCTTCTGGCTGTCGCCGACGACGTTCGACCACGCGGACACGTTGCCCTGGTTCTTCAGGTAACGCAGCGCGCCGTAATAGAGCTCACTCACTGGGTCGCGTCGCTTGAAGGTCTTCTTCTCCTGCCCGAATTTGTTCAAGTAGTTGATGACGCCGCTGTTGTTCACAGTCACGCCGAAGACACTGGCCGTGTTGGCCGCATCAGTGGCATCGGGGTTCAACTCCAGCACACCAGTGACTGAATTCCACTCGGTGCGGCTGTTCGTGGTGGCGGCCGAACCCGGATTGATGATCTTGGGGCCGACGAACTTCTGCTGCGCTCGCAGCACCCCACCGTCGCGATTGTTATCGGTCGGGTCGTTCAGGTAGCCGAAGGCGCTGAAGCGGATCTTCTCGGCGTATTGCTGCAGCAAGCCCTCGGGCTTCCAGCCCTGGGAATACTGGCGACAGTTGGTCTCGCGGCTGTAGCCGGTGCCGGCGTCGCAGACCTTCACTCGGGCATAGAAGGCGTAGACCGTCGTGAGATCGAGCGTTGCACCCTGAACGTAGGCCGTGGGTGTGCCCCCTGTGCCGGTCGACAGTGTTCCGTTCGAGAACCAGACCAGGTTTCCACGGGTGCGCACACTGGCCTTGAAGGCATTCCAGGTGGACGGCAGCGGCGTGTGGTCAACGATGTCCGTGGCGCTGGGTGACGTGCGTGACCCACTGCCAACCACGGGGAAGTTGGCCTCACCCCCGTTGTTCGCTTCCGAAGTGGCCCAAGCGCGCTCCAGGATCGTGGTCGTGGGTGTGTCCACCACGCGCAGGCCGCCCGTCAGCGCCGAACGGAAGGGGTCGATGGCCTGCATCGTCAGCCAGTTCAGGAAGTTGCCGCTCCAGGCATCGGTGAAGCCAGTGGCGGTGCACTTGCGATCGGTGGCCGTGCTGACAGGGTAGAAGTGACTCAGGTCGGTGCCGCTCTCGGTACCGCTGTAATAGCGGTAGCACTTCGAGGGGTCGAAGTAGCCGAGGTGGTTGGTGGCGGGCGCGAAGGCACCCACATGCGCCATGCTCACCACCGTCGGGAACTCGACGCTCAGCGCCAGGACCAGATTCCCCGGCACCGCCGTGTTCGTGAACAACGGCTGGTCGGCCAGGGCCGTGTTGGCCTGTGCACTGACCATGGCAGTGAAGTAACTGGCCAGCAGGATGCCGGTGCGCGCACTGCGGAGCAGGCGCGCCAGCGCGCCGCGCACGGTCTGGATTCGGGGGGTGGGGGTCATGTCGGGCCTCACAGGGCAAACGTGGTCTGGAAGAAGGCCTGGGTATTGCGTGGGCCGTCGACGCGCACGCTCAGGCGATACAGGACCTGCGGTTGCAGGGTGGCTACGTTCAAGTCGGAAGCGCTGCCGCCACGAGCGTCGGGGGTCGGGCCTACGGTGCAATTGGCGCTGGTCAACGTCACTTCGCTGCCCACGTTGTTGCAGAGCCGGTCGATCACGTAACGCAGCGTCACACCCTGGCCAGCGACGGTGATGTCGTTGGCGGGCAGACCCACGGCGGCGAACGCGGTGGCATTCAGCAGCGCGTTGGGGATGCCCTGCGCATTGGTGGCCAGCATCTGCGCGCTGTAATTGATGGCGGTGCTGCTGGCGGCCCGCTCGGCCAGCGTGTCGAGCGCGCCGCCGGTCTCGAACTGCGTCAGCACCACCGCCGAGGCGCGCTCGGCCTGGTTCACCAGGTCGCGTTTGAAGGCCAGGTTGCCGGCAGTGAACAGCGAGGCATTGAAAGAACGCACCAGAGCCACGGCACCGATCAACATCACCGCCAGTGCCAGCAGGGTGACGATCATGACGACACCGCGCTGCGCACGGCCAGCGCCGCGCGCAGCGGCTTGGCGGCGGTCCGAAGACGGGATGCGTTGGGGCACGGGCAAGAGCACGTTCATGGCGTGCGCGACAGCAACACGTTGCGCAGCGGCACCGTCACCTCGGTGGTGCGGTGCCTGTAGTTGCGCTCGTCGGTGGTGAGGGTGCGGGTCTGCCGCAGGGCCGTGGCCAGGTCGGCGAACAGCGTCAATGTCTCCGGCGCCACCACCTCGCGTTCACGTTGCGAGGTGCGCAGCACGAGGCCGATGCGCACGGCGATGATGCTGTTCAGGTTCTGCACCGCCGCCGCGTTGCCACTCAGCAGCGAGGCGGTGTCGAAGGGCGCCACGCCAGGGTCGGCCCATTGGTCCAGGGTCCCGTTGTTGTCGGTATCCAGGCCGTACAGCGCGCGCATTTCCACCACGCCGTCGGCCAGGGCTTGCGTCGCACCGCCGTCGATGTCGAGCATGTCGCGCGCAAACAGGGTGCGGTTGGCACCCACGGCGTACAGGGTGAATTGCGGCGCCGTGGTGGGCGTGCCACCGCTGGCACCGGCGTTGCCGAGGTTCACGACGACGGTGGAAGGCGTGGGATTGCCGAAGTCGGCCAAGCTGCGATTGGTGCCCGTGACGGTGTGGTAGGCACCCGTACCGCCCGTCAGCCCAACGGTGTCGACGCCTGTGTTCAGCCACCGGGTTTCCGGCGACACCGGTGCCGTGAGCCCGGTGGTCTGCAGCAAGAGGCAATCGGTGTCGCCGTCCGCAAGCAGCAGAAGCGTGTTGTTCTCGAGCCCGATGGTGTTGCGCAGGCCCAAAGGGGGCCCCAGCGCCAGGACTTCGAGTGCGGCCTCGCCCACGCCGGCATTGCCGCGCATCACGGCGATGATGTCCGAGCCCCCTGCCGACTGCCCCTTGCCGATGATGACGGGCGCAACACGCACGGCCTGCGGAAAACCGGCGAAAGGCGCGGGCCAGGCGGCAGTGCGCGGCAGGATGGCGCTGCCGCCACGGCTGGCGTTCAGCCGGCAGCCATAGGTCTCGGCCCAACGATTGGCAAAGCCCGAGCCGGCGCTTCGTACCGCACTGTCAAGGAGGTAGGCGACGAAAGCGCCGGACTGGTTGACATCATTGACCGCCAGGGTGTTGCGGCTGCGGCCTTCGTTGCGCAGCAGCACGCCGGTGACGGCCAGGACGAGGACCAGCCCCACAGCCACGGCCACCAACAGCTCGACGATGGAAAAACCCATCGTGCGGTGCCGGAACCGGGCTTGGCGCAAGCCGGGTGTGTTCATGGCAGCACCACCTGGGTTCGGTAGCGGTGGTTCACAGTGTCGGTCGCGCCAGGCGGGCGCCAGGTGATGGTGACGGTGGCCACCCCACCCGACACGACCACCTCGCCTGTGCCATTGGGCAGGCCGCCGTTGGCCGCGTCCTCCACGCGCGCGCTCCAGGCATCCAGCGCTTCGCTGGCCAGCGTGACACTGCCGCTGGTCCACATGGTGGTGACGATCTCGTTGGCCAGAAGCGCAGCGCGGTTGGCATCCTCAGCGCTGAGCGAGTACTGCGTGGCTCGCGCCTGAAGGCCCACCAGGCCCAACATGCCGAAGGAAAACACCAGCACGGCGACCATCACCTCGATGAGGGTGACGCCGCGCTGGCGGCCACGGCGTAAAGCTTTGCGCACACCCGCTGCACGGCGTTGCGCGCCGGGTGTGATGACAGCAGCGGGCCTACTCATGCCGGGCACCCGTCGGGCGTGGTCGTGCCGACGGTGCGAGCAGGGTCGCACAGGCGCACCTGGCCACCCAGGGCTACGGTGACGCGCAGGGGTCGGGCCGCGCCCGCGCGTTCGATCTCGAAGGCGGCCAGCGGCTCGCCCGGGTCCACCGTGCATACTGCCCCGGTTACGCCTGTAGTGGCGGCCGTGGCCGCAACGCGACGGCCGAGGGCGTTGAAGCAGATGGCCGCCGGGCCGGTGATGTTGACGCCACCGGCGAAGTCGGTCACGGCGCCGCCCTGTACGAAGGGTTGGTTGTCGGGTGCGGTCGCGACCACCGTGTCTCCCGGCAGAGGAATCCAGCGGATCACCCAGTTGCGCCCGCTTTCGGTGGCTACAGCGGAGAGTCCAGGTTCGTCGTTGGTGAGGAGGAACACGACCTGGCGGTTGCGGCGCAGCGCCTCGGCCTGGGCCGTGCGCACGCCGTTCTGCAGGGTTTCGGCGACGGTGCGCACCTGGGCACTGCGTATCCATTGGCTGAACGAAGGCGAAGCCAGCGCCACCAGGATACTCAGCAGAGCGATGGTGACGATCAGTTCAACCAGCGTGAAGCCGCGATCAGCGTAAACCCAGAGTCGCGGTCGACCGCCGGCAATGCGGGGTCTCAACTGCATGACTGACCCTTCTTCAGCATCCAGCGCGTGGTGCAGGTGACATAACCCGAACCCGACGGTACGGCTGTGGTTGCGCGCACGTCCTGGTGTGTGATGGTGTACGTGAAGCCATTGACCGGGCCGGACCCCGTCGCGCGCAGCGTGTAGCTCTCGGCTGCCACGGCCGAACAGGTGATGAGGAAGTTGCCGACCGTCCGGCTGGCGTCGGTGCCGGCGGCGCAGGGCGTGGTGAAGGTACCGACCGTGGCGAAGCTGCGGTTGTCCTGGTAGTGCCTCTCCATGTCGGCGCGGTAGGTTGCCAACGCGGTGGTGGCGTCCACGAGCTGGCCGCGCACGATGTAGTCGCGGTAGCTGGGATAAGCCACCGCACCGAGGATGGCCACGATGGCGACGGTGATCATCACTTCGATGAGAGTGAATCCCCGACTGGCCGCGTGGCGACAGGCGTTCCTGGTGTGCATCTTCCAACTCCGCCTTCGGCTGTGTTTATAAGCTTTCGGTCTGGCCCTGGCTGACTTGAGCTCCAGGCCACCGCCGGGAACGTAAAAAAGTTCCGCAAAACGCAAGCGGCCGTGCCCGCCGCGGCGCCGAAGGCGCACGTTGGCGTCCGCTGCAAGGCCGTGGTTGATAATTACGAGGTGAGCTCTCCACTTGAACAAATCTCGCTGGTGGGCATGCCCGGCTGTGGCAAATCCACGGTCGGGCGCCATCTGGCCCGGCAGCTCGACCTGCACTTCGTCGACAGCGACTCGGAGATCGAACACAGGATCGGTATGCCGATCCGCGATTACTTCGCGGTCCATGGCGAAGCCGATTTCCGCGACGTCGAGCAGGACGTCATAGACGAACTGACTCAGCGGCCGGGCCAGATACTGGCCACCGGCGGTGGCGCTGTTCTGCGCCCGTCGAACCGCGACGCTCTGCACTCGCGCACCCATGTCGTCTACCTGCGCAGTTCGCCCGAAGAACTCTTCCGCCGCCTGCGCCACGACACCCATCGCCCGCTGCTGCAGGTGGCCGACCCGCAGGCCCGGCTGCGCGAGCTCTACCGCGAACGCGACCCTCTCTACCGCCGCACCGCCCACTTCGTCGTCGAGGGCGCGCGTCCGTCAGTGCAATCGCTCACTGGCATGGTGCTGATGCAGCTCGAGCTGGCGGGCCTCGTCGATCCGTCTCAGGTGCCATCGACCATCGACCACGGCACGTCCTGAAACAGACCCTGCCGCGCGCTCCGGCGCCTGAGGATGGCGGCTTAAACTTCCAGCCATGAATGCTGCCCTCGCCGGCTCCGTGACGGTCACCACGCCCGACACGCGCTACGAAATCCGGATCGACAGCGGCCTTTTCGGTCGGGCGAGCACCTGGCAGGACCTGCCCACGTCGGCACAGGCCGTCATCGTCAGCAATCCGACGGTGGACGCGCTCTATGGCGACGCGCTGGCCGCCGCCATCGCACCGCATCACCGCCAGGTCAGCCGCGTGCTGCTGCCCGACGGTGAGGCCTACAAGACCTGGGGCTCGCTGAACCTCGTCTTCGACCACCTGCTGGCCCACGGCTGCGACCGCAAGACCGTGCTGTACGCACTGGGCGGCGGCGTGGTGGGCGACATGGCCGGCTTTGCCGCGGCCACCTACATGCGCGGCGTGCCCTTCGTGCAGGTGCCAACGACCCTGCTAGCGCAGGTGGACTCGTCGGTAGGCGGCAAGACCGCCATCAATCATCCGTTGGGCAAGAACATGATCGGCGCCTTCTACCAGCCGGCGCGCGTGGTCTGCGACCTCGACACGCTGGCCACCCTGCCCGCGCGCGAGCTGGCCGCCGGGCTGGCCGAGGTGATCAAGTACGGGCCGATTGCCGACATGGCCTTCTTCGACTGGCTCGAGAGGAGCCTGGACGCGCTGCTGGCGCGCGACCGCGCCGCGCTGGCCCATGCCGTGAAGCGCTCATGCGAGATCAAGGCCGCAGTGGTGGGCGAGGACGAACGCGAAAGCGGCCTGCGCGCCATCCTCAACTTCGGCCACACCTTCGGCCACGCCATCGAAGCCGGCCAGGGCTACGGCGCCTGGCTGCACGGCGAGGCCGTGGGCTGCGGCATGGTGCTGGCCACGGCGCTGTCGGCCGAACTGGGGCTGGTGCCAGCGACTTTCGTGGACCGCCTGACCCGGCTGGTGAAGCGCGCCGGGCTCCCGGTGCAGCCGCCGGTCATGCCCGCCGAACGCTGGCTCGAGCTGATGCGCGTCGACAAGAAGGCCGAGGCCGGCGCCATCCGCTTCGTCGTGATCGAAACGCCCGGCCGCGCCGCGCTGCGCAGCGCGCCCGACGAGACCGTGCTGCACGTCATCCAGCGTCACAGCGCGCCTCCATGCGCGGGCCAGGGCGTGGGCTCAGGCGCCGCCGCGTGAACCCGGACGACCTGGCGCCCTGGGCCAGCGACCCGCGGCGCTCCCGCGGGCGGCGCATCGGCGAGGCGTCCTCGCCGCCGCGCAACGAGCACCAGCGCGACCGCGACCGCATCGTGCACAGCACCGCTTTCCGGCGTCTGGTCTACAAGACGCAGGTCTTTCTGAACCACGAGGGCGACCTCTTCCGCACGAGGCTGACGCATTCGCTGGAGGTGGCGCAGCTGGGCCGTTCGGCGGCGCGCGCGCTGCGGCTGAACGAAGACCTGGTGGAGGCCATCGCGCTGGCCCATGACTTGGGCCACACCCCGTTTGGCCACGCCGGGCAGGACACGCTGCACGACTGCATGCGAGCACACGGCGGCTTCGAACACAACCTGCAGAGCCTGCGTGTCGTCGATGCGCTGGAGATCCGCTACCCCGCCTTCGACGGCCTGAACCTGTGCTTCGAGACGCGCGAAGGCATCCTCAAGCACTGCTCGCGCCACAACGCAGAGCACCTGGTGCGCACCGAGCCCACCGGCCCGGGCCGGCGTTTCATCGATGGCACACGGCCCAGCCTGGAAGCGCAACTGGTGAACCTGGTCGACGAGATCGCCTACAACGCGCACGACATCGACGACGGCGTGCGCTCGGGCCTCATCACGATGGCGCAGATCGGGGAAGTGCCGCTCTTCGCACGCTGGCGCGACGAAGTGCTCACCGAGCATCCGGCGCTGGCCGAGCAGCCCGGCCGGCGGCTGCTCTTCGAGACGTTGCGGCGACTGCTGTCGGCGCAACTGGGCGACCTCATCGCCAGCAGTGCTGCGGCCCTGGCCGACGCGGCGCCGGCCGATGCCGACGCCGCGCGTGTGGCCCCAGCACTGATGACACTCAGCCCCGAGCTGCGTGCGCGCAACGCGGAGCTGAAGCGCTTCCTCTTCGGCGAGCTCTATCGCCATCCGCAGGTGGTGCAGTCGACGATGCTTGCCAAAACCGTGGTCGCCGAACTGTTCGATGCCTACGCGGGCCGGCCCGAAGAGATGCCGTCCGACTTCGCGGAGGCCGTGCACCTGCCGCGAGCGGTGGCCGACTACATCGCTGGCATGACCGATCGTTATGCGCTGCGCGAACACCACCGCCTCACGGGGCGGCGGCTGTTCGACTGAGCCGGCAGTCCCCGTGGCTCGCCTTCCGCGGCTGGAATGGCCGGGCCAGATGCACTACCTGGTGCTGCGCGGCCACGGCGCCCTGGCCGGCCCGGGTGTGTTCACCGATGCCGCAGACCGCCTCGCCTTCGTCGATGCACTGCGCGAGGCCGCGGGTGCTGAGGCGGTGCGCGTGCACGCGTATGCCCTCCTGCGCGACGAAGCGCAATTGTTCGTCACGCCCCTGGAGGCCGGCGCGCTCGGCCGCCTCATGCAAGCCGTGGGTCGCCGCTATGTGAGCGCCTACAACCGTAGACATGACCACCGCGGCAGTCTTTGGGCCGGCCGCTACCACTGCGCCGTCATCGAAGCCGGCGAGTTGCGGCTGGCCGCGCTGCGGCTGGTGGATGGGGCGAGCAACGAGTCCGGGGCCACCAGCGCCGGCAGCCGGACGGGCGCGCCGCGGGAGACCTGGCTGGTCGACCCACCCGAGGTCTGGGCGCTGGGCAACACTCCCTTTGAGCGCGAAGCGGCCTATCGCGCGCTGCTCGCTCGAGGCGTCGACCCCGACCAGGCGCATCACCTGCGTCGGGCCGCGCTCGGCGGCTGGGCGCTGGGAACGGCCTCGTTTCTGGCTACAGCCGCGCAAGCCACCGGCCGGCCGGCACAACCGCGCCCCCGCGGCAGACCCCGGAAGCCCGCCTGAACACTGCGGGCTGGCACGCGGCCTGCATGTTTCCGGCTCGCAGCGCCCGGACGCACCCGATTGATATGTCCCTATTTATTTTGACTGACAACGAATCAGTATAAATATAGATCCTGACCCCATTTATTTCGCCTTGCCCCGAATGCTGCGCTGCAGTACCCTCGCGGTCCTTTTCCGCCCTTCCCCGATAGGAGCGCGCCATGTCGACGCACGCACCCCAGCCCGCCTCTGACGCAGAGATCGCCTCCCTGGCCCAGCACGGCCTGTACGACCCGACGGGTGAACACGACGCCTGCGGCGTCGGTTTCGTGGCACACATCAAGGGCGCGAGGGCGCATGCCATCGTGCAGCAGGGCCTGAAGATCCTCGAGAACCTCGACCACCGCGGCGCGGTGGGCGCCGACAAGCTGATGGGCGACGGCGCGGGCATCCTGATCCAGATCCCTGACGACTTCTACCGGGCCGAGATGGCGATGTCCGGCAAGGCTCCCGATGGTCGCGTGGGCGTGACCCTGCCGCCGCCCGGCGAATACGGTGTCGGCATGATCTTCCTGCCCAAGGAACAGGCCTCGCGACTGGCCTGCGAGCAGGAACTGGAACGCGCCGTGAAGGCCGAGGGCCAGGTGTTGCTGGGCTGGCGCGACGTGCCGGTCGACCGCGACATGCCCATGTCGCCTGCCGTGCGCGCCAAGGAACCCGTCATCCGCCAGATCTTCATCGGCCGCGGCGCCGACGTCATCGTGCCCGACGCGCTGGAGCGCAAGCTCTACGTCATCCGCAAGACCGCCAGCGCGGCCATCCAGGCCCTCAAGCTCACGCACAGCCGCGAGTACTACGTGCCCAGCATGAGCTGCCGCACCGTCATCTACAAGGGCCTGCTGCTGGCCGACCAGGTGGGCGTGTACTTCAGGGACCTGGCCGACCCGCGCGTGGTCTCGGCGCTGGCACTCGTGCACCAGCGCTTCAGCACCAACACCTTCCCCGAGTGGCCGCTGGCCCACCCCTACCGCATGGTGGCGCACAACGGCGAGATCAACACCGTCAAGGGCAACTTCAACTGGATGCGCGCCCGCGAAGGCGTGATGAAGAGCCCCGTGCTGGGCGACGACCTGAAGAAGCTCTACCCCATCAGCTTCGAGGGCCAGAGCGACACCGCCACCTTCGACAACGCGCTCGAACTGCTGACGATGAGCGGCTACCCGCTGGCGCACGCGGCGATGATGATGATCCCGGAGGCGTGGGAGAACCACGAGCTGATGGACGAGCGCCGACGCGCCTTCTACGAATATCACGCGGCGATGCTGGAACCGTGGGACGGCCCGGCCGCGATGGTCTTCACCGACGGCAAGCAGATCGGCGCCACGCTCGACCGCAACGGCCTGCGCCCCGCGCGCTACATCGTCACCGACGACGACCTGGTGGTGATGGCCAGTGAGTCCGGCGTGCTGCCGGTGCCGCAGAACCGCATCCTGAAGAAGTGGCGCCTGCAGCCGGGCAAGATGTTCCTCATCGACCTGGAACAGGGCCGCATCGTCGACGACGAGGAACTGAAGAACCAGTTCGCCAACGCCCGCCCCTACCGCCAGTGGATCGAGAACGTGCGCGTGCGGCTGGACAGCATCCCCGCCGGCGCGGAACAGGCACCGGCCACCGAGAGCCTGCTCGACCGCCAGCAGGCCTTCGGCTACACCCAGGAAGACCTGAAGTTCCTGATGGCGCCGATGGCCGCCAACGGCGAAGAGGCCATCGGCAGCATGGGCAACGACAGCCCGCTGGCGGTGCTGAGCGACAAGAACAAGCCGCTGTACAACTATTTCAAGCAGCTCTTCGCGCAGGTGACGAACCCGCCGATCGACCCCATACGGGAGGCGATCGTGATGAGCCTGAACTGCTTCATCGGCCCCAAGCCCAACCTGCTGGACATCAACGCGGTGAACCCGCCGATGCGGCTGGAAGTGACGCAGCCCATCCTCGACTTCGCCGACATGGCGCGGCTGCGCAGCATCGCGCAGCACACCGGTGACAAGTTCCAGAGCTACGAACTCGACATCACCTATCCGGTGAGCTGGGGCCGTGAAGGCGTCGAAGCCAAACTGGCCAGCCTGTGCGCGGAAGCCGTGGACGCGCTCAAGGGCGGCCACAACATCCTCATCATCACCGACCGCCGAATGGGCCGCGACAAGATCGCGATCCCCGCGCTGCTGGCTTTGTCGGCCATCCACCACCACCTCGTGCGCGAAGGCCGCCGCACCACCGCCGGCCTGGTGGTCGAAACGGGCAGCGCGCGCGAAGTGCACCACTTCGCCGTGCTCGCCGGCTACGGCGCCGAGGCCGTGCACCCCTACCTGGCGCTGGAGACGCTGGTGGAACTGCAGGGCTCGCTGCCCGGCAACATCGACGCCGACAAGGCCGTCTACAACTACATCAAGGCCATCGGCAAGGGTCTGTCGAAGATCATGTCGAAGATGGGTGTCAGCACCTACATGTCCTACTGCGGTGCCCAGCTCTTCGAGGCCATCGGGCTGGAGAAAGGCTTCACAGAGAAGTATTTCCGTGGCACTGCCACGCAGGTGGGCGGCATCGGCGTGTTCGAGGTCGCCGAAGAGGCGCTGCGCATGCACCACTCCGCCTTCGGCAACGACCCGGTGCTGGCCCGCATGCTCGACGCCGGCGGCGAATACGCCTGGCGCGCCCGCGGCGAAGAGCACATGTGGACGCCCGACGCCATCGCCAAACTGCAGCACAGTACGCGCGCCAACAAGTTCGACACCTACAAGGAATACGCGCAGCTGATCAACGACCAGAGCAAGCGCCACATGACGCTGCGCGGCCTGTTCGAGTTCAAGGTCGACCCGGGCAGGGCCATCCCGCTGGACGAGGTGGAACCGGCAGCCGAGATCGTCAAGCGCTTCGCCACCGGCGCGATGTCGCTGGGCAGCATTTCGACCGAGGCGCACAGCACGCTGGCCATTGCGATGAATCGCATCGGCGGCAAGAGCAACACCGGTGAAGGCGGCGAAGACCCGGCCCGTTACCGGAGCGAACTGAAGGGCATCAAGGTCACGGCGGGCACCAAGGTGTCCGACATCATCGGTGCCAAGGTCATCGAGAGCGACTACACGCTCCAAGACGGCGACAGCCTGCGCAGCAGGATCAAGCAGGTGGCTTCCGGCCGCTTCGGCGTCACCACCGAATACCTGGTCAGCGCCGACCAGATCCAGATCAAGATGGCACAGGGCGCCAAGCCCGGCGAAGGTGGCCAGCTGCCCGGCGGGAAAGTCTCCGACTACATTGGCTTCCTGCGCTACAGCGTGCCCGGCGTCGGCCTCATCAGCCCGCCGCCGCACCACGACATCTACTCCATCGAAGACCTGGCGCAGCTCATCCACGACCTGAAGAACGCCAACCCGCGGGCTTCGATCAGCGTCAAGCTGGTCAGCGAAGTGGGCGTGGGCACGGTGGCCGCGGGCGTGGCCAAGTGCAAGGCCGACCACGTGGTCATCGCAGGCCACGACGGTGGCACCGGCGCCTCGCCGTGGAGCAGCATCAAGCACTGCGGCACGCCCTGGGAGCTGGGTCTCGCCGAGACGCAACAGACGCTGGTGCTCAACCGCTTGCGGTCACGCATCCGCGTGCAGGCCGACGGCCAGATGAAGACCGGAAGGGACGTCGTCATCGGCGCTCTCCTGGGTGCCGACGAGTTCGGTTTCGCCACCGCGCCGCTGGTGGTCGAGGGCTGCATCATGATGCGCAAGTGCCACCTCAACACCTGCCCGGTGGGCGTGGCCACGCAAGACCCGGTGCTGCGCAAGAAGTTCGCCGGCAAGCCCGAGCACGTCGTCAATTTCTTCTTCTTCATCGCGGAAGAAGCGCGCCAGATCATGGCGCAGCTGGGCATCCGCAAGTTCGACGAACTGATCGGCCGCGCCGATCTGCTGGACACGAAGAAGGGCGTCGAACACTGGAAGGCCAAGGGCCTGGACTTCGCGCGCGTCTTCCACCAGCCGCAGATCGCGGCCGATGTGCCTCGTTACCAGACCGAAGAGCAGGACCATGGCCTGGCCAAGGCGCTGGACATCAAGCTCATCGAACGCTGCCAGCCCGCCATCCAGCGCGGCGAGAAGGTGCACTTCATGGAAGACGTGCGCAACCTCAACCGCAGCGTGGGCGCCATGCTGTCCGGTGAACTGGTGCGCCACCGCCCCGAGGGCCTGCCCGACCACACGATCTTCATGCAGATGGAAGGCGTGGGTGGCCAGAGCTTCGGCGCCTTCCTGGCCAATGGCATCACGCTCTACCTGATCGGCGACGCGAACGACTACACCGGCAAGGGCCTCAGCGGCGGCCGCGTGGTCGTTCGGCCCAGCATCGAGTTCCGCGGCGACGCCACGAAGAACATCATCATCGGCAACACGGCGCTCTACGGCGCCACCAGTGGCGAGGCCTTCTTCCGTGGCGTGGCCGGCGAACGCTTCGCCGTGCGGCTGAGCGGTGCCTCGGCGGTCGTCGAAGGCACCGGCGACCACGGCTGTGAATACATGACGGGTGGCACCGTCGTCGTGCTCGGCAAGACCGGCCGCAACTTCGCGGCGGGCATGTCTGGCGGCGTGGCCTACGTCTTTGATGAGGACGAGCAGTTCAACCGCCGCTGCAACACCAGCATGGTGGCGCTGGAGAAGCTGCTGCCCGCCAGCCAGCAGACCGGCGCTTCCGTGGGCATGCACATGCAGCAGGCCGACGAAACGCTGCTGAAGAAACTGATCGAGGACCACCACCGCTGGACGGGCAGCCTGCGCGCGCGCGAACTGCTCGACAACTGGAACGAGGCGCGCGGCCGCTTCGTCAAGGTCTTCCCGCACGAGTACAAGCGTGTGCTGACCAGCCGCGCCGCGGCCGCTGCCAGCGCTGTCGCAGCCGTGCCGGCCAAGTAAAACCGCCAAGCAGGAACGAGAAACACCATGGGCAAAGTCACCGGCTTCCTGGAGTACGAACGGCTCGAAGAAGGCCACGAGCCGCCACAAGCGCGCCTGAAGACGTGGAAGGAATTCGTCATCACGCTCAATGAAGAGCAGGCCAAGGTGCAGGGTGCGCGCTGCATGGACTGCGGCACGCCCTTCTGCAACAGCGGCTGCCCGGTCAACAACATCATCCCCGACTTCAACGACCTGGTCTTCCACGGCGACTGGCGCAACGCCATCGAAGTGCTGCACTCGACGAACAACTTCCCCGAGTTCACCGGTCGCGTCTGCCCGGCGCCGTGCGAAGCCGCGTGCACGCTGAACGTCAACGACGACGCGGTGGGCATCAAGAGCATCGAGCACGCCATCATCGACCGCGCCTGGGCCGAAGGCTGGGTCACGCCGCTGGTGCCAGCGGTGAAGACCGGCAGAAAGGTCGCCGTGGTCGGCAGCGGCCCGGCCGGGCTGGCCGCCGCCCAGCAGCTGGCGCGTGCCGGCCACGAGGTGACGGTGTTCGAGAAGAACAGCCGCATCGGCGGCCTGCTGCGCTACGGCATCCCCGACTTCAAGATGGAGAAGACGCACATCGACCGCCGCGTGGCGCAGATGCAGGCCGAGGGCGTGGTCTTCCGCACCGGCGTGCTGGTGGGGGCCTGGCCCGCCGACAGCAAGGTCACGAACGACGCCAAGGAAGCCGTCAGTGCCGAGCAGCTGAAGGCCGAGTTCGACGCCGTGCTGCTGACCGGCGGCAGCGAGACCAGCCGCGACCTGCCCGTGCCCGGGCGTGAACTCGACGGCGTGCACTTCGCGATGGAGTTCCTGCCGCAGCAGAACAAGGTGGTGGCCGGCGACAAGCTCAAGGGCCAGATCATGGCCACCGGCAAGCACGTCATCGTCATCGGCGGCGGCGATACCGGCAGCGACTGCGTGGGCACCAGCAACCGCCACGGCGCGGCCAGCGTGACCCAGTTCGAACTGCTGCCGCAGCCGCCGGAACAGGAAGACAAGCCGCTGACCTGGCCCTACTGGCCGACCAAGCTGCGCACCAGTTCCAGCCACGAGGAAGGCTGCGAGCGCGAATTTGCCATCGCCACCAAGGAACTCATCGGCCACAAGGGCAAGGTGACGGCACTGAAGACCGTGCGCGTGCAGATGCAAGGCGGCAAGCTGGTCGAGGTGCCCGGCACCGAGCAGGAGTACAAGGCCGACCTGGTGCTGCTGGCGATGGGATTCGTGGCGCCGGTGGGCAGCGTCTTGGACGCCTTCGGCGTCGACAAGGACAACCGCGGCAACGCGCGCGCCGGCACCGAGGACCTCACCGGTTACAAGACCAACGTCGACAAGGTCTTCGCCGCCGGCGACATGCGCCGCGGCCAGAGCCTGGTGGTGTGGGCCATCCGCGAAGGCCGTCAGGCCGCGCGTGAGGTCGACACCTACCTGATGGGGCGCAGCGACCTGCCACGTTGAGGGGCCAGGTTGGGCAGCCCACGCAGGACACGTTTCTTAACCGCGGGCTAACCCTCGGATTTTTGGCCCCCGTGCGAGAATCCGCCCCTCTTCAGCAAGGCGGCAGAGGGCACGCGTGCCCTCGCCCCACCAGCGCTTGGCCTCCGACACCTTCATCGAGATCGACCACGTCAGCTTCGGCTACGACAGCACCCGCGTCATCCTCAACGACGTCTCGCTGAAGTTCCCGCGCGGCAAGGTCACGGCGCTGCTGGGCGGATCGGGCTGCGGCAAGACCACGCTGTTGCGCCTGATCGGCGGCGTGCACCGGCCCGACAAGGGCCGCGTCGTCTTCGACGGCGAAGTCATCAACAACCGCGACCGCGCCCAGCTCTACCGCCTGCGCCGGCGCCTGGGCATGCTGTTCCAGTTCGGCGCGCTGTTCACAGACCTGAACGTCTTCGACAACGTGGCCTTTCCGTTGCGTGAGCACACCTCGCTGCCCGAGGCCATGATCCGCGATATCGTGCTGATGAAGCTCAACGCGGTGGGTCTGCGTGGCGCCGCCGCCTTGCGCATCTCCGAGGTCTCGGGCGGCATGGCGCGCCGCGTCGCGCTGGCGCGCGCCATCGCGCTCGACCCCGAACTCATCATGTACGACGAGCCGTTTGCCGGACTCGACCTCATCAGCATGGGCGTGGCTGCCAAGCTCATCCGCACGCTCAATGACGTGACCGGCTCGACCTCGCTGGTGATCAGCCACGACGTGCCCGAGTGCATGGCCATCAGCGACCATGTCGTGCTGATGGCCACCGGTGGCCGCATCGTGGCGCAGGGCACGCCCAAGGAACTGATGGACAGCAGGGACCCCGAGACGCGACAGTTCGTGCGCGGCGAACCCGACGGGCCGGTGAAGTTCCACTACCCGGCACCCGAGATCGCGGCCGATTTCGGGGTGGCACCGTGAATCTGGCCTTCGTGCAACGCCTGGGAGCGCAGGCGCTGGAGCACTTCCGCGGCTGGGGCCATGCGGCCTTCTTCTTCCTCGACGTGCTGCGCGCGGTGCCGGCTTCGCTGCGGCGCTTCGACCTCGTCGTGGCGCAGATCTACGCCATCGGCAACCGTTCGCTCATCATCATCCTGGCCTCGGGCTTGGCAGTGGGCTTCGTACTGGCCCTGCAGATGTACTACGCGCTGGTGACCTATGGCGCGGCCGAGAGCCTGGGCCTGATCGTCAACCTGGCGCTCGTGCGCGAACTGGGGCCGGTGGTCGCCGGGCTGCTCTTCGCGGGCCGTGCCGGCACCTCGCTGACGGCGGAAATCGGCCTCATGAAGGCGGGCGAGCAGATCGACGCGATGGAACTGATGGCTGTCGACCCCAAGGCGCGCGTGCTGGCGCCGCGCTTCATCGGCGGCATCGTCTCCATGCCCATCCTCGCCATCCTCTTCTCGGCCATCGGCATCCTCGGTGCCTACGTCGTGGCGGTGCTGTTGATCGGTGTCGACGCGGGCAACTTCTGGTCGATCATGCAGACCAAGGTCGACATCTGGCGCGACGTCGGCAACGGCTTGGTCAAGGCCTGCGTCTTCGGTGTCATCTGCACGGTCGTCGCGCTGTACCAGGGCTTCGAGACCGAAGCCACGCCCGAAGGCGTGGCCTATGCCACCACGCGCACGGTGGTGATCTCCTCGTTGTGGGTGCTGGGCATGGACTTCATCCTCACCGCACTCATGTTCTCCACGCCCTGAACGCGTGCCGGAAACCTGGAGTTCGAACTGATGGGCAAGAAGAGCATTGAAATCCTGGTCGGCTTCTTCGTGATGCTGGGCATGTTGGGGCTGGTGTTCCTGGCGCTGAAGGCGGCCAACCTGGGCAGCGTGGGCGGCGGCGACACCTACACGCTGAAGGCCAACTTCGACAACATCGGCGGCCTGAAAGTGCGCGCGCCGGTGCGCACCGCCGGGGTCACCGTGGGCCGGGTCACCGACATCGACCTCGACGGCAAGACCTTCCAGGGCGTGGTGACGATGGAAGTGGCGCGCAGCTATCAGTTCCCGAAAGACTCGGCCGCGAAGATCCTCACCGCCGGCCTGCTGGGCGACCAGTACATCGGCCTGGAACCCGGCGGCGACGACGCCAGCCTGTCGCCCGGCGACACCGTGCCGCAGACACAGTCTGCGGTGGTGCTGGAAAACCTCATCGGCCAGTTCCTCAGCAGCAAGGCCGAAGCGCCCGGCGCCACGGCGGCACCGGGGGCGGCAGCCTCGGGAGGCCTGAAGTGAAACCCATGGGCACTGCCAGCCGCAGCCTCGCGGCGCTGATGCTGGTGGCGCTGTTCGCGCTCGGCGGCTGCGCCACGGTGCCTGCAGGCGCCAGCGCGCCCTCTCCGGCCGACCCATGGGAGAACTGGAACCGCAAGGTCTTCGCCTTCAACGATGCCGTCGACGCCGCGGTGCTCAAGCCCGTGGCCGAGACCTACCGCGACGTGGTGCCTCGCTTGGTGCGCACGGGCGTAGACAACGTGTTCGGGAACTTCGCCGACCTCTGGTCCGCCGCCAACCATCTGCTGCAGGGCAAGCTGCAGGACGGGCTGGAGATGGGCATGCGCGTGCTGACCAATACGATGTTCGGCCTCGGCGGCCTGCTCGACCCGGCCACCGAAGCCGGCCTCACGCGGCGCTCGGAAGACTTCGGCCAGACCCTGGGCACGTGGGGCCTGCCGCAGGGCCCCTACTTCGTGCTGCCCTTCCTGGGCCCTTCGACCGTGCGCGATACCGCCGGCTTCGTTGTCGATCGCCAGGCCTCGCCATCGACCATCCCGGGGCCCGATACCGAGCGCTACGCCATCACCGCGCTGCAACTCATCAACACACGCACCAACCTGCTCTCAGCGGGCCGCTTGATCGACTCGGTGGCGCTCGACAAGTACAGTTTCGTCCGCGACGGCTACCTGTCGCGCCGCCGCGATGCGCTCTACGACGGCGCGCCGCCGCTGGACCCCTTCGAGGACGAACCCGAAAGCGCGCCCGCACCCGGCACGCCGGCACCGAAACCCGCGGCGCCAGCCCCCAGGTGAACCGCCGGCACTGCTGGCGCGTTATGTCTCGGTGGCCCCGAACCCGGGGCTGACATGAAAGGATCCCTGTGCTCGATCGACTGCTGACTCCCCGCGCCCTGAGCGCTTCCGCGCTGGCCCTCGCCGTGCTGGCCGCTCCCGCGTGGGCAAGCACCACGCCCGACGCATTGGTGCGCCAGATCTCGGTGGACGTGATCAACGCCGTGAAGGCCGACAAGGCCATCCAGGCCGGCGACCTGGGACGCATCTCGGCCCTGGTCGACACCAAGGTCATGCCCAGCGTGAACTTCGAGGTCGCCACGCGCTCGGCCGTCGGTCCGCAATGGCGCACCGCCACGCCCGAGCAGCGCAGCAAGCTGCAGGTCGAGTTCAAGACGCTGCTGCTGCGCCTGTACGCAGGCGCGCTGACCCAACTGAAGGACCAGACTGTCGAGGTGACCAAGATGCTGCCCGTGCAGGGCAGCAGCCAGGTCGTGGTGCAGACCGAGGTGCGCGGCAGCGGCGAGCCGATCAAGCTCGACTACCGGCTCGACAAGAACAGCGACGACTGGAAGATCATCGACGTCAACGTGGGTGGCATCTGGCTGGTGCAGAACTACCGTTCGCAGTTCGCCGGCGAGATCACCAAGGGCGGCATCGACGGCCTGATCAACACGCTGGTCGAACGCAACAAGGCCGCGGCGAAGTGAACGCGACGATGCAACTGCCGGCCGACGCAACACTGGAGCACGCGGCAGAACTGGCCGCCACGCTGCCGGCGGCGCTGGCGCAGGGCGAAGGCTTGTTCCGCGTCGATGCCTCGGCGCTGCAGGCCTACGACACTTCGACCATCGCGCTGCTGATGCAGGCGCGCCGCACCGCACAGGCGGCCGGACGTGGCTTCATGGTCACCGGCGCGCCGGCCCAGTTGACTCAGCTGGCCGCGCTCTACGGTGTCGAGGAATTGCTCTCGCTGTCGCCTTCCTGATCGAGTCCTCCAGGGCCGCGGTCCGGGGAGGCGTATCGCTTCAGGCGCAGGTTCTTCTTGATCTCCTGCAGCAGCGGCCGCAGCTGCGCCGAGCCCAGGCGCAACGCCACGCCGGTGGTCAGGATGTCGACGATCAGCAGGTGCAGCAGCCGCGACACCATGGGACTGTAGCGATCGGCATCTTCCGGGTGGTCGGCCGACAGCAGGATGTGCTGCATGCCGTGCTGCGCCTCGCGCGCCAGCGGCGAGCCGCTGGCCGTGATGGCGATGATGGTGGCGCCCTTGCGCCGCGCGATCTCGGCCACGTCGAGCAGGTCGCGGCTGCGCCCCGAGTTGCTGATGATCACGGCGCAGTCGCCGGGCTGCAGCATGGTGGCGCTCATCACCTGCATGTGGCCGTCGCTGACCGCGGCCGAGGTGACGCCCAGGCGGAAGAACTTGTGCTGCGCGTCCTGCGCCACGATGCCGGAATTGCCGACACCATAGAACTCGATGCGGTGGCCACCGCGGCCGGCTCCGGCCAGTGCGGCAATGGCCCGTTCGATGCTCTGGCCGGCCGCCGCGTTGCGGTAGCGCAGCATCGCGGCCACCGCGTTGTCGATGACCTTGACGACGATGTCGCCGGCCTTGTCGTCGTCGTCCACCGCACGGTGCACGAAGGGCACACCTTCGTTGACGCTGCCGGCCAGCTTGAGCTTGAAGTCGGCCAGCCCGTCGTAGCCGATGCTGCGGCAGAAACGCACCACCGTCGGTTTGCTGACATGCGAGCGGGCGGCCAGTTCGACCACGGGCAGCGTGGCGAAACTGCGCGGGTCGGCCATCAGCAGCTTGGCCACGCGCTGCTCGGCCGGCGGCAGGGCGGGGATGGAGGCGCGGATGCGGTCGAGCATGGTCAGCGCTGCCGGCTTGCGGGCGGGGCTGTCATTGCTCCTCGGCCCAGGCGCAGCCGTCACGCGCCACCAGCGCGCTGGCCGCCGCGGGGCCCCAGCCACCGGCGGCGTAGGGGCGCGGACCGGTGGGGTCGGCGCCCCAGGCGTCCAGGATGGGCTCGACCCAGCGCCAAGCCTGTTCCTGCTCGTCGCTGCGCACGAAGAGGTTCAGGCGGCCGGCGATGGCGTCGAGCAGCAGGCGCTCGTAGCCGCCCACGCGTTCGCTCAGGAACGCCTTGTCGAAGTCGAGATCCAGCGACACCGGCGACAGCATCTCCTGCCCGTTGGGCGCCGCGCCGCCACCCTTGGCGGCCAGCAGGTGCAGTTCGAGCCCGTCTTCGGGCTGCAACTTGATGACCAGCTTGTTGGCGCTGCGCGTGCCCGGGAAGATGGGATGCGGCACCTCGCGGAAAGTCACCACGATGTGGGCGTCGCGCGCCGCCAGCCGCTTGCCGGTGCGCAGGTAGAAGGGCACGCCGGCCCAGCGCCAGTTCTGCACCTCGGTGCGCAGCGCGACGAAGGTCTCGCAGGGGCTGCCGGCGGGCACCTTCACCTCGTCCAGGTAGCCCACCACCGGCTTGCCGTCCACCGTGCCGGCGCGGTACTGTCCACGCACCACGTCGCGCGCCACGCTCTCGGGCGTGAAAGGCTTCAACGAGCGCAGCACCTTGAGTTTCTCGTCGCGGATGGCGTCGGCGTCGCTGGTGGACGGTGGCTCCATGGCGATCATCGTCAGCAGCTGCAACGCGTGGTTCTGCACCATGTCGCGCAGCGCGCCGGTGGTGTTGTAGAAGTCGCCGCGCGTGCCCACGCCGATGCTCTCGGCGATGGTGATCTGGATGTTGGCAATGCTCTCGCGCCGCCACAGCGGCTCGAACAGCGCGTTACCGAAACGCAGCGCCATCAGGTTCTGCACTGCGGGCTTGCCCAGGTAGTGGTCGATGCGCAGCGCCTGCTCCTCGCGGAAACTGGCGCGCACCGCGCGGTTGATTTCCTGAGCGCTGGCCAGGTCGTGGCCCAGCGGCTTTTCCAGCACCAGGCGCACGTTGGCGCTGTTGATGCCGGCCGCGCCGAGCTGCTGGCACACCGGCACGAAGAGGTGCGGGCTGGTGGCCAGGAAGAGCACCACGGTGTCGGCGCCGCGATCGTCGAGCCACTGTTTCAGGCCGGCGTAGTGCTCGGGCTGCGCCAGGTCCATTCGTCGGTAGTGCAGCAGTTCGGCGAAGCGCGCGAAGGCCTCGTCGCTGGGCTGCTTGGACTCGTCGACGCCGGCGAACTTCTCGCGGATGTAGGCGCGGTACTCGGCGTCGCTGCGCTCGTCGCGCGCCACCGCCAGGATGCGCCCGCCCGCCGGCAGCTTGCCATGGCGCCAGGCCTGGAACAGCGCGGGCATCAGCTTGCGCCAGGTGAGGTCGCCGGTACCGCCGAAGAGCACGAGGTCGAAGGACATGGCGCGAGGCCGGGTGTGGGCCGGCGATGTAATTTTGTTACATGAACGATGATGCCGGAGTTTCAGACCCCGGTCAACGCGCTGCATGCAGGCGCCGTGCCGGCCGCACGACCGCCGGCGCCTCAGCGGTGCGCGGTGACCAGCGCCATTTCCATGTCGGCGATGAGATCGTCGACATGCTCGATGCCGACCGACAGGCGCAGCAGGTCAGGCGGCGCCGGCGTGCCTGCGCCTTCGACACTGGCGCGGTGCTCGATCAGGCTCTCGGTGCCGCCCAGCGAGGTGGCGCGCTTCCACAACTTCGTGTGCGCGGCGACGGCGATCGCGGCCGCTTCGCCACCTTGTGAATTCCCTTTCACGCGGATCGACAACATGCCGCCAAAGCCCCCTTGCATCTGGCGCTTCGCGATCTCGTGCCCGTGGCATTGCGGCAAGCCGGGGTAGAGCACCTCGGCCACCAACGGATGGTCATCGAAGTGCTCGGCAAAGTGCTGCGCCGACGCACAAGCCGCGCGTACGCGCAGGTGCAGCGTGCGCATGCCACGCAGCAACAGCCACGCTTCGAAAGAGCCCAGCGTGCCGCCGATCTGTGCGCGCACCTTGCGCACGCGCTGCCAGTGGGCGTTGTCGGTGGCGGTGCTCAGTACGCCAGCGATGAGGTCGCTGTGGCCGTTGAGGTACTTGGTGGCAGCGTGCATCACGATGTCGGCGCCCAGCGCCAGCGGCTGCGTCAGCACAGGCGTAGGCACGGTCGAATCGACCGCCAGCAACGCGCCGGCAGCATGCGCCAGCTGCGCAGTGGCTGCGATGTCGGTCACTGTCCACAAAGGGTTGGCGGGCGTTTCTACCCAAACCAGCTTCGTCTTGCCTGGGCGCAGCGCGGCCTGTACCGCCGCCGGGCTGGTCATGTCGATGAGCTCGACGTCCAGTCCCCAGGGCACGGCGAACGTGAGCAGCCAGTTGCGCAGGCTCCAGTACATCACCTTGGGCACCAGCACGTGATCGCCCGGGCCGAGCGCCTGGAACACCGCCGTGGCCGCGGCCATGCCGCTGGCGAAGAGCAGCGTCTGGTGGCCGCCCTCCAGCGCGTTGATGACCGCCTCGGCCTGGTCGAAGGCCGGGTTCTGGTCGCGCGCATAGACGCGGCCGGTGCGGTACTGGTTGTCGGCGTCACGCAGGAAGGTGCTGCTGACGTGGATGGGCGGCGTGATCGCGCGCGTGGTCTCGTCGACCCAGCCCAGGGCCTGTGCGGCGATGCTCTCGGGGGACCAGTCCTTCATGTCGACTCTCTGGGCTGGGCAATGGCCCATGCTATCCCGCAGCAGGGGCCGCGCTCAGCGTTGGAACGCGCCCGGCGTCCAGGCCCCAATGCCAGCCGGCAGCTTGCGGGTGCCCACCGGCCACTCGAACTCGGCCGTGGGCCGCAGGTCCTGACCGCCGACTTGCGACGGGTCGACCCCGGCACCGCGCCAGGTCGAGCCCGGCGGCAGTTCGAAGCCGTAGGTCCAGATGTCTTGCAGCATGCCACGCGTGGCATAGCGGTTGCCGGCGAATTCACCCGAGGTGCCCGGCGAAAACAGGCCCGGGCCGACGAGCAAGTTGTTCACCGCAAAGACCTTCGTGTCGGGGCCCACGCGGTCGTCCAGTACACGCATGAACCACGCCGGCAGCAGGCCGTAGTGGATGAAGGTGTTGTGCGCCACGCGCAGTTCGTTCCTGTCCCACACGCGACCCTCGGTGCCGTAGACCAGCAGCACCGGGTTCTGGTTGTCCGCGCCCTGGCCGATGACGTTGCCCAGCACCGTGGCCAGGCCGCCGGCGGCGAGTTCGATCTCGTACGACGCCCCACCACGCACGCTGTCGTGGATGAAGTTGTAGGTGATGAGCGCCTCGCGCGCCCGGCTGCGGATGAGATGGCCCTCGAAACCCTGCTGGAAGCGGCTGCCGGTGATGACGAGCTTGCCGATACGGCCCACGTTCAGCAGGTGGTGCAGCCCACCCACCACCTTGGGCGCCTGGCCGAAGACGCAGTTCTCGATCAGCAGTTCGGCCTTGTCGTCGTTGGTGGCCAGCACGCCGTGTTCGTTGTCGAAGAACTGCGTCTTGCGCAACGTCAGCCGGCCGCCTTCGTGGCGCACGCCGGCACCGCCGCCGTCGCTGGCGCGGGCACCGCGGAATTCCAGGCCCTCGATGAGCACATCGCCGCCGCGCACCGTCCACAGCGCCTTTTGCTCACCCGGCTTGCCGCCGCCCTGCACCACCACCTTGCCCTCGGCGCGCAGGGTCAGACGCCGTTGGTCCAGCAGCAGCGCGCCGCGGTATTCGCCCGGCAACAGCTCGACGGTGTCGCCGTCGGCGGCGCGCGCCACGGCATCGGCCAGGGCCATCGGCGCACCGCTGGGGCCGGCGACCCACGACGCCGCGTGCGCCACGCCAGCCAGGCACAGCAGCAGCCCCAGGGCCCAGCCCCGCCTGCCGATCCCACCCGCGCTGACTTCAGTCCGCTGCCCCATGCCACTGCATCAAGTCGTTACGACAGCGCCGAGTATGGCGCGAAGTGCGGCCCTCGCCAGCACCGCCAGTGCCCTCGAGCCGCGGGGGCGGAGCCGTTCAAAGTGGCACTTCCAGCCGCATTTCACGCCAGCGCAGCAGCACGACCCGGGGTTCGATACGCTCGACAACGACACCGGGCGCCGCCGCCTCCCCTTCACGCACGACCTGGCCGTTGACGATGACGAAGCGGCTGAGCGCGTTGTCGGACCATATCGAGCCGCCCATCGCCAACGGCGGCAACTCACGCCGCTGCGCAGGCGTCAGCGCGGCCAGCGGCGTGGGCGTCGGCGTGGTGGTGGCTTGCGCCACCGAGGCGGCCGGACGAACCGCCGGCACTGCCACTGCCGAGGGTGCAACCGGCGCTGACAGTGGTGCCGGCGGCGCCGAAACCACCGTGGGCATCGGCGAAGGCGCTGGAGCAGGCGCAGGCGCAGCCGCGGGCTCTTGACGGGACTCGGGCATGGGGATGGGCGCAGGCGCAGGCGCAGGCGCGCGCACGGCCACGTCCACGGGCGCTGTAGGCGACGTCGCACGCCACCACCACAGCAGCGCGAGCGCCGGAACCAGCAGCACGACCACCCAGCCGGCGGCACGGCGCCAGCCCTGCCCAGGGGGACCGGTGGGCACGGCGGCCACGGCGGCGGGCCGGGCGTCGAGCCCGGGCACCTGGCCACGTTCACGCTCGGCTTGCGAGCGGCGCAGTGCGTCGAGGATGTAGGACATGTTGGTTCACCGATCCCCGGCAAGTCGGGGCTCGTCGATGCCGGCGAGACGGTTCAATCGCATCACGGTCAACGGGCCGGCGCGGCCGTCGGGCGGCAGGCCCTGGGCCAACTGGAAGGCCCAGACACGCTCGGCCAGCGGTTGCCCGGGGCCGAAGCCAGCCGCAGTGAGACCGCTCTCCAGCCAGGCGCGTGCCGCAGGGTCGCTTGCGCCCACTTCACCTTCGCGCCAGCCCGGCGGCAGGCGCCAGAAGGTGGCGAACTCGCCTCGCCACAGGCCAGCCAGCGCGGGCAGCGGCAGTTCGAAGCGTTCGGCGCCCACTTGCAGCGTGGCCTGTCGATCGTCCAGCGCAACAAGCAGCGCGTGCTTGATCCGGCCATCGGCGCTGCGCAGCATCAACACGACGGGCCGCTCCAACTGCCGCACCAGCCCCAGGCCGCCGCCCGCACTGCGGAAGCAGGCCAGCCGCGCCTGCAGGGCGGCGGTGCAGGCGTCGCCTTCACCGATGGCGACGTTCCAGCGCAAGGCCAATTCACGCCAAGCAGTGGCGATGTCGGCGTGAGAGGCGACCATCAGCGCGGCCGGGTCGACCGGGGGGGCGGCACGTGGCGGCGCAGGCAGCACTGCAGGCGAAGCGGTAGCGGCAGCGACGTCCGCGGCCGCCGGCGCGCCCGACGAAGACGTGGCCGCTGCGATGGCAGACGAAGGGCTGGCCGCCGGCACGCCGGACGCAGGCCGGGCCGACGGCACGCCGGACGGAGCGCCGGCCGACGGCATCACCACGCCCCCGGGCGCCACCACCGCGCCGCCGTCTGTCTGCTGCACCGACGGCCTCAGCAGCGCCCACAGCAGCCCGGCACCGAGCAGCGCCACCAGCACCAGCAGACCGGGCACCAGCGCTGCGCGCAGGCCGGCGGGCAGCGCCGCAGGCGTGCGGCCGAAGACTTCGCGCGCCGCCTGCTCGACCGTGCGCTTCTCGGCACGCGGCTGGCCTTGCGCGTAAGCGCCCAGCAATGCACGGTCGGCCAACAGGTTGATGCGACGCGGCACACCACCGGCCAAGGCATGGATGCGCGCCAGCGCCGCGGCGCTGAAGGGCAGCGGCGCCGAAGGGCCCGCCACCGCCAGCCGGTGCTGTATGTACTGCTGCGTCTCGCCGAAGCTCAAAGCGCCCAGGTGGTAGCGCGCCGTGATGCGCTGCGCCAGTTGCTCGAGTTCGGGCCGCGCCACCATATCGCGCAATTCGGGCTGGCCGATGAGCACGATCTGCAGAAGCTTGCGTTCGGCCGTCTCCAGGTTGGTCAACAGGCGCAGCTGTTCCAGCACGTCGGGGCTGAGCGCCTGCGCCTCGTCGATCACCAGCACCGCCTGGCGACCTGCGGCATGGCCGGCAAGCAGGAAGATGTTCAGCGCGTCGACGTGGGCCTTGACGCTGTCGCTCTGCGCCGGGAGCGGAATGCGGAACTCGGCGCATACCGTCTGCAGAAGTTCGGCGACGCTGAGCTTGGGGTTGAAGATGTAGGCCACGCGGCAGTTCGCGGGCACCTGTTCGAGGAAGCAGCGGAAGACGGTCGTCTTGCCGGCGCCGATCTCGCCCGTCAACAGCACGAAACCGCCTCCTCCGCCGAGCCCGTAGAGCAGGTGCGCCAGCGCCTCGCGGTGCTGTTCACTCATGAACAGGAAGTGCGGGTCGGGCGCTATGGAGAAGGGCTCTTGGCTGAGCCCGAAGAAGGGTGCGTACACGGCGGTGAGGATAGCCGGCGTCGGCGTCGGGCCCGGAAGGTTCAGGTGCGCCAGATGCGCGGCGGCTCGGCCGCCAGGCCCCAGGCCTCTTGCCGCCACGCGGCGCGCACCCGGGCCAGCAGCCGCATCGCGGCTTCCACGCGGGGCGCCAGCAGGCGCAGCACCAGCACCGCCGGCTGCGGCGCCGTGACACCGGCGGTGGCGGCGAGTTCGTGGCCGTCGATCGCCGCGCGCGCCGCGTCCAGCAACGCCTGGCGTCGCGCCGGCGGCAGCGCAGCGCCGGCAGCGAACCAGAGCGTGGCCGCCACCGTGTGACTGGCCCAGCCGAGCGGGCTGCGCAGCAGCACGTGGTCGGCCGCATCGACACGGCCACGTTCGAGCCAGACGCCGGGCACCTCGATATGCTGGCCGTAACTGCCGGCAATGAAGGGCTGGCCGGCCGCCACCAGGCCCAGCACCAGCGTGTCCCAGCCCATCCACTCGGCTCCCGGTGCCAGCTCGGCGCTGAGGTGGTTGCGAGCCTGGCAGCCGCTGTAGGCGATGGTCTCCATCGGCAGCCACTCCAGGCGCGCGCCGTCGTCCAGCTGCAGCCGCGTACGCTGCAGCGCCGCCGCGCCTTCGCTGCGGTAGAAGCGCGTGGCGCCGGGCGTCGTCAACAGCACATGGCTGCCGGCCTGCAGCCGGGCGTGAACGTGCAGCTGGTCACCGCCCACCAGGCCGCCGGGCGGGTGCACCAGCACGTGGTGACAGATGCCCTCACCTTCAGGGTACAGCGGCTGCAACACCCGCAGCGGGCCGCTGTGCGCGTCGTGCGCGACGGTGCGCGCGCCGCGGCGGCGGTAGTCGAGCGTCAATTCGGCACGCCAGCCGCTGCCGGCGGCGGCCTCGTCCTTCACTGCCTGCGCTGTTGCTGGCCCCATGTCGGCGATTGTCCACGGGCTCGGCGCGGCCATTGCGTCCTGCGCGCCCTGCGTCGCCGGCCTCAATGCCCCTGCGTGCCGCGGTGCGCCCAGCCGGTGGTGCGCTTCTCGACCCAGCTGAAGAGTTCGTACATCGCCATCGCCATCGCACCTATGGTCACCAGGCCCGCGAAGGCCAGCGGCACGCGCTGCTGGCTGCCGGCCGAACTGATGAGGTAACCGATGCCCGAGTCACCCGCCGTCATCTCGGCCAGCACGGTGCCAACGAAGGCCAGCGTGATGGCGATCTTGAGCGAGCCGTAGAAGTAGGGCATCGAGCGCGGCAGGCCCACCTTCACCAGCACGTCCCAGCGCTTGGCGCCCAGCACGCGCAGCACGTCCTCCAGTTCGGGCTCCAGCGTGGCCAGCCCAGTGGCGATGTTGACGGTGATGGGGAAGAAGCTGATCAGGAAGGCGGTGAGGATGCCCGGCCCGATGCCGATGCCGAACCACACCACCAGGATGGGCACCACCGCGGCCTTGGGCACGGCGTTGAACGCCACCATCAGCGGGTAGATGGCGGTGTAGGCCAGCCGGCTGCTGCCGATCAGGAAACCCAGCAGCACGCCCACCACGATGGCGATGGCAAAACCCAGCATCGTGACCCAGAAGGTCTTCCACGCGGCTTCCAGCAACGGGCCGCTGAATTCGATGAACTGGCCGGCGATCTGCGACGGGCTGGGGAAGATGAACTCGGGGATGGCGAAGGCCATCACGACCACCTGCCACAGGATCAGCACGGCCACCAGCAGCACCAGCGGCGACCAGCGTTCCATCGACTTGGTGATCTTCATTGCGGCACCGCCACGCCGGTCTTGCGCATGGCGCCGATGTGGCCGCGCAGCTCGTGCACGATGTCGGTGAAATGCGGCGTGTAGGTCACTTCCAGGTCGCGCGGGCGTGGCAGGTCGATATGGCGCTGCACGACGAAGCGGCCCGGGCTGCGACTCATGCAGTACACGGTGTCGGCGAGGAAGACACTCTCGCGCAGGTCGTGCGTGACGAGGATGACGTTGAACTTCTGCGCCGCGTGCAGGTCGCGCAGGATGCACCACAGCTCTTCCCGCGTGAACGCGTCCAGCGCGCCGAAGGGCTCGTCCAGCAGCAGCATCTTGGGCTCGTGCACCAGCGCGCGGCAGATGCTGGCGCGCTGCTGCATGCCGCCGCTCAGCTGCCAGGGGAACTTGTCCTCGTAGCCGGCCAGGCCCACGCTCTTGAGCAGCGCGCGGGCGCGGGATTCGTATTCCTTGCGCTTGCTCTTGAAGCTCGAGCGGTAGGGCTCGACGATCTCCAGCGGCAGCAGCACGTTGTCGACCGTCGTGCGCCAGGGCAGCAGGCTGGGCGCCTGGAAGGCCATGCCGCTGATCTTCAGCGGCCCGGTCACGGCCTCGCCGCCGATGGTGATCTTGCCCTTGCTCGGCATCTTCAGCCCGGTGGTGAGCTTCATGAAGGTGCTCTTGCCGCAGCCCGAGGGCCCGACGATGGCGATGAACTCGCCCTGCTGCACCTGCAGCGAGATGTCCTCGACGGCGTAGTGGCCGGCGCGTTCCAGCTCGTCGTTGTAGGCGAGCCAGACATGCTGGAAGTCGACGAAGGCGGTCATGGTGGGGGCATCGATGGCAGAAGGTCGGTGAAGGCGCGGCGGTAGGTTTCAGGGGCGTCGCTGTGCAGCCGGCTGTGCGAGCCGCCGGGCACTTCCACCCAGCGCACGCCGGGCGGCGCGGCGTCGCGAAGGCGCCGACCCAGTTCGACGGGCACCGTGGTGTCGGCGCTGCCGTGCAGCATCAGCAGCGGCGCGTCGATACGGCCGATGCGCGAGAGCGAATCGAATTCCAGCGTCGTCAGGCCGCCGGCCACGCGGCCCCAGAAACCGGCGGCCGCAGCCACATCGGGCAGGCGCGTGAAGGTCGACTCGAGCACCAGTGCGCCGTAGTCGCTCCCGCCGTGCAAGCCGCTGGCCAGGGCCACGGCCACCGCGCCACCCATCGAGTGGCCGAAGATCACGCGGCGCTGCGGCAGCGGCTGGCGCCGCTGCAACTCGGCCCAGGCCACGGCCGCGTCGGCGGTGATGCTGGCTTCCGAGGGCACGATGGCCGCGCTGTCGCCCCAGCCGCGGTAGTCCACGGCCAGCACGGCAAAGCCGAGCGCACGCAGCGCATCGATCTTCGGCAGGTTCTGGTAGAGGTTGCGGAAGGTGCCATGCAGGTAGAGCAGCGTTGGCGCCGCCGGGTCGGCATGCGGCAGCCACCACAGCGCCAGCGCCTCGGTGCGCGGCGTGGCCGCCGGCGAGCCATCGACCTGCGCGGCCGGCACCTGCACCGTCCAGCGTTCGTCGCCCGGCCGGAAGCGCGCCTGTTCGGCGGCCGTGCCCGGCTCGAAACCCGCCGGCCGGCCCGGGGTCGGGCGCAGTGCGGCCTGGCGCTGCTGCACATCGAGCCAGGCGCAGCCGCCCAGGCCGAGCGCCAGACACACGCCCAGGGCACGCAAGCCGGGCCGGCAGCAGCGGTGCAGCGGGTTCAGCACAATCCGGGGCATGCGCACATCTCTTCCACGACGACGGGCCCGCATTGTCCTGCCGGGCTTGCTGGCGCTGCTGGCGGCCCTGGCGGGCGGTGCCAAGGCCGCATATGAACCGACCGACACCGACGAACCCAACCATTGGCGCCTGGCGGTCTCGCCCTACACCCACCACTGGCGCTACAACCCCGAGCATCGGCCGGTGTGGGCGATTGCCATCGAGCGCGCTCGCTCCGACGGCTGGTTTGTCGGCGCGTCGTTCTTCAAGAACTCCTTCGGCCAGCCCAGCAGCTATGCATACATCGGCCGCAAGTACGAAGGCCTGCTGGGCGTGGCGCCGCTGTTCGCCGAATGGACGGGCGGGCTGATGTACGGCTACAAGGGCAAGTACCAGACGAAGGTGCCGTTGAACTTGGGTGGCTACTCGCCCGGCTTCCTGGTCTCGGCCGGCTGGCAGATCGACCGCCGCATGTCGACCCAGCTCAACCTGCTGGGCGACGCCGCCGTGATGTGGCAGTTCAACTACGCCTGGCGCTGAGCCCCGGCCGCCCGCGGCCGGCAAGGCCCCCGGCGGCCTGCACTCAAACATCGCGTCGCACCGCCTACTTGCGCGCCGGCGGCAGGATGTTCAGTTCGGCCTTGGTCGGCAGGAAGGCGTCGCTCCACACCGCCGCCGGGTCGACGCGCGTCTTGGTGCCGAAGGCGTCGCTCACCTGGCTGGCCATCAGCGCCAACCGGCCCGGCACCACGACGCCGAAGCCTTCGGCACGCGCGTCGGGGCTGGCCACCACCGCGTCGATGGCCAGGCGCAGGCGGCGCTTTTCCAGGTCGACGTTGATGATGCCGTCGCGCGCTTTGACGTAGTCGATGGCCGGGTCGGGGTTGGCCATCACTTCCTTGGCCCCCTTGGCAAAGGCGCCGAGGAAGGCCTTCACCGCCGCCGGGTTCTCCTTCAGCAGCTTGGGGCTGGCGATGACCACGTTGCCGTAGAGCTTCACGCCGTGCGCCGGGTAGGGCAGCACGACGATGTCTTCGGCCTTCACGCCGCGCGCTTCCAGGTTCAGCAGGCTGGTGAACGAAAAACCGGTGATGGCGTCGATGTCGCCGCGCACCAGCATGGTCTCGCGCAGCGGCGGGTCCATGCTCGTCCACTGCACGCCGCTGATGTTGTTGGCCTTGGCGAAGATGGGGAAGGCCTTGCGGCCGGCGTCGAAGCCAGGTGCGCCGAGCTTCTTGCCGTTGAGGTCGGCCGGCGTCTTGATGCCGCTCTTCTTGAGCGCCAGCACCGCGGCCGGCGTGTTGTTGTAGACCATCATCACGGCCACCGGCTTGTTCGGCGCGTCGGGGTTGTTGGCGTGGAACTCCATCAGCGCGGCCATGTCGGCGAAACCCATGTCGTAGGTGCCGCTGGCCACGCGGGTGACGGTGCCGCCGCTGCCGTTGCCGGCGTCGATGGTCACGTCCAGCCCCGCGGCCTTGTAGTAGCCCTTGGCCTGGCTGGCCAGGAAGAGCGCGGCCGGGCCCTCGAAGCGCCAGTCGAGCTGGAACTTCAGCGGCGTCTGCGCTAGCGCCGCCAGCGGGGTGGCCAGCAGCACGGCGACCGTGGTCAGGGCGGCCAGCAGGGTGCGGCGTCGGGGCAGGGCTTGGGTGAAGGTCATCGATGGGCTCCGTGGGTGTCGGGTGGCGGGTTGGGCAGCGAATGTGCAAGTTCCGTGCGCGACAACGCGCCGGCACATGCACCAGCATGCAGCATGCTCAGCCTTGCAGCAGGTCGAAAAGCGTGCGCGCCACGACCTTGGTGGCGCCGCGCAGGTCTTCCAGCACCAGGTGCTCGTCGGCGCGCTTGGCATTGCTCTCCAGCACGGTGCGCGGCCCGGCGCCATAGATCACCGCCGGAACGCCCTGCGCACCGTAGAGGCGCACGTCGGTGTACAGCGGCGTGCCGGACACCGGAATGGACTCTCCGAACACGGCCTGGCCGTGTTTCTGGATGGCGGCCACCAGCGGCGCGTTGCCCGGCAGCGGCAACAGCGGGCCGGCCAGCAGCAGCCGCCTGATCTCCAGCCGCACGCCCGCGCTCTGCGCCACGGTGGCTTCGATGAGCGCACGCACCTCGGCTTCCACCGCCGCCGGGTCTTCCTCGGGGATCATGCGGCGGTCGAGTTTCAGCACCACCTTGCCCGGTACGACGTTGGTGTTGCTGCCGCCTTCGATGCGACCGACGTTCAGGTAGGGGTGGCTGATGCCGGCCACCGCCGAGCGGCGTGTGCGCAGCAGCTCGTTGTACGCGTACAGCGCCGTCAGCAGCCGGTTCGCGGCCTGCAGCGCGTCGACGCCGGTCTCGGGGTAGGCCGCGTGCGAGGCCAGGCCGTGCAGCGTCACTTCCATCTGCAGGCAGCCGTTGTGCGCAGTCACCACCTGGTAGCTGAAGCCCGCGGCGATCAGCAGGTCGGGTTTCGTCAGGCCGTGCTTCAGCAGCCAGCCGGGGCCGAGTTCGCCGCCGAACTCCTCGTCGTAGGTGAAGTGCAGTTCCAACGTGCCGCGCAGCGGCACGGCCGCCTGAGCCTCGCCGTTCAAGGGCCGGCCCAGGGCCTCCAGCGCGCGCAGCGCAAAGGTGTAGCTCGCGAAGTCGCTCTTGCTCACCGCCGATGCGCGGCCGTAGAGCTTGCCGTCCGCCACCTCGCCGCTGTAGGGCCCGTGCGTCCAGCCCTCGCCGGGCGGCACGACATCGCCATGGGCGTTCAGCGCCACCGTGGGCCCGCCGACGCCGAAGCGTTGGCGCACGATGATGTTGGTGATGGACTGCAGGCCTGCGGCCTGCACCTCGGCGGCGGGCACCACGTGCTGTTCGGCGGGCAGACCCATTGCCGCCAGCAGCTGCGCCGTGCGTTCGGCATGCGGCGCGTTGTTGCCGGGCGGCGTGTCGGTGGGCACCTGCACCAGGACCTGGAGGAAGCGCACTTCCTCGTCGAAGTGGGCGTCGATCCAGGCGTCGAGCCGTTCGTAACTGTTCATTCCTTGGCCAGCCCTTCGAGCAGTTGCATGAAGGCCGCGACGCACAGCTCGGCGTCGTCGACGGTGATGGTTTCCAGCGGGTTGTGGCTGATGCCCGAATTGCCGCCGCGCACGAAGAGCATGGCCTGCGGCATCAGCTCGTGCAGCTTCATCGCGTCGTGGCCGGCGCCGCTGGGCAGGCGAAAGACGGGCAGGCCGAGTGCCGCCACCGCCGCTTCCCAGCGCGCCTGCCAGGCCGGCGCGCTGGGCGCGGCGCTGGCGGCCAGGGTCTGTTCGAGCGTGTACGTCAGGCCGCGCTCGCTGCAGAGGCGCTGCAGTTCGGCGCGCACGTCGATGCCCAGCGCGTCGCGCGCGGCATCGGTGGTGGCGCGCAGATCGAGGCTGAAGTCGCAGGCGCCGGGCACGACGTTGATCGAACCTCCCGGCACCTGCAGCATGCCCACAGTGCCCACCACGTCGGGCACGGCCGCGGCGCGCTTCTCGACGAAGAGCATCAATTCCGCGACCGCGCAGGCCGCGTCGCGGCGGCGGTCCATGGGCGTGGTGCCGGCGTGGCTGGCCTGGCCGGTGACGCGGCCCAGATAACGCAGGCTGCCGTTGATCGAGGTCACCACGCCCAGCGGCAGGTCGATCTCGTTGAGCACCGGGCCCTGCTCGATGTGCACCTCGACGAAACCGAGGCAGCGCGCCGGGTCGCGACGTTCGGCCTTGATGGCCTTCAGCGTGGCCGGCAGGCCGGCGGCCTGCATCGCAGCGCGCATGCTCACGCCGTCGGCGTCGGTCTGGTCCAGCCAGGCGGGGTCGAAGTCGCCGGTGAGCGCGCCGCTGCCCAGGAAGGTGGCCTTGTAGCGCTGGCCTTCCTCTTCGGCGAAGGCCACGACCTCCAGGCCGAAGGGCAGGCGGCGATCGGCCGCATGCAGTTCCTGCACCACGGCCATCGGCACCAACACGCCCAGCCGGCCGTCGTACTTGCCGCCGTTGCGCACGGTGTCGTAGTGGCTGCCGGTGAGCAGGCGCCGGGCTCCCGCCACGCTGCCGTGGTAGACACCCACGACGTTGCCCACCGCGTCGATGCGCACCTCGTCGAAGCCGACTTCGTGCATCCAGGCCTTCAGTTCCGCGGCAACGGCGCGGTGGGCGTCGGTGAGGTAGGTCACCGTCAGCTGCCCCAGCTCCTTGAAACCGGGGTCGCTGTGCACGGCCAGAGCCTCTGCCCAGTCCCACACCTGCTGGCCGCGTGCGGGCGTGACGCCGAACTTGTCGTTCAAGCGGATCTCGGCGATGCGGTGGATGTGGCGCAGCGCCTCGGCGGACTCGAAGTCGGGGTGGCCGGCCAGGCGGCGCTCGAAGGTGGCGATGATCTCGGCGCGGCTCAGCCCCAGCCCGCGCGGCCCCCGCACGGCCATGATGAAGGGCCAGCCGAACTTCGCGTTGTAGTCGGCGTTCAGCTGCTGGATGCGCGCGAACTCCGCCGGCGTGCAGTCGGCCAGGCCGGCCCTGCCCTGCTCGTTCGTGCTCTCGGCCGTGAGCTGCTTGGCCACCGCGGCCTTGCCCGCCAGTTCGGGGTGGGCGCGGATCAGCGCCAACTGCCGTTCACGCCCGGCCTCGCGCACGCTGGCGGCCAGCGCGTGTTTCAGCGCCGCCAGCGTGGCGAAGGGGCGCTTCGCGGCCGCGCCCTCGGCCACCCAGGGCGAGTGTTCGTAGGTGCCGTCCAGCAACGCCACGAACTGCGCGGCACTGGCGGCGTTGATCTCTTCGAGTTTCAGCATGACGGAATCTTTCTGCATTCGATCCAGCTTCCCGCCACGGAACCGGCTTTGCCGGGCCGTAGGCGGACGGCCCCAGGACCACGAAGGGGTCCCTTACAGGTCCCTGGGGGTAGCGAGCGCGAGCGAGCTTGGGGGCTCACATTCATCGCCAGACGAAGGCCGTGGCGGGGTCGAAGGGGTGGGTGGCACGCCAGTGGCGCGCGATGTCGATGCGGCGGCAGACCCACACGTCGGCATGCGCCTGTACGTGGTCGAGGAAACGCTGCAGCGAGGCGATGCGCCCGGGCTTGCCCAGCAGCCGGCAGTGCATGCCGATGCTCATCATCTTCGGCCGGTCCAGGCCCGCCGGGTCGCCTTCGACATAGAGCGCGTCGAAGGCGTCGCGCAGGTAGGTGTAGAAGTGGTCGCCGGTATTGAAGCCCTGCGCCTGCACGAAGCGCATGTCGTTCGTGTCCAGCGAATAGGGCACCACCAGGTGTGGCGCCAGGCTGCCGTCGCTGCGCGCCACCTGCAGCCAGAAGGGCAGGTCGTCGCCGTAGTAGTCGCTGTCGTAGTCGTAACCACCCTGCTCGGCCACCAGGCGGCGCGTGTTAGGGCTGTCGCGGCCCGTGTACCAGCCCTGCGGCCACAAGCCGCCGGTCAGCTGCTGCAGCAGGTGCGTGGCCACGCCCATGTGCCTGCGTTCGGTGGCCTCGGGCATGTGTTGGTGGTGTATCCAGCGCAGGCCGTGGTTGGCGATCTCGTCGCCGCGCGCCAGGAAGGTCTGGACGAGTTCGGGGTAGCGCTCCAGCGCCGCCGCCACCGCGAACACGGTCAGCGGCAGGCCACGCTGGTCGAACTCGCGCAGCACGCGCCAGACGCCGGCGCGTGAGCCGTACTCGTACATCGACTCCATCGTCATGTGCCGGTTCTCGTAGGCCTGCGCCGTGACGAGTTCGGACAGGAAGGTCTCGCTCGTCGGGTCGCCGTGCAGCGGGTTGTTCTCGCCGCCTTCCTCGTAGTTCAGCACGAACTGCACGGCGATGCGGGCGCCGCCGGGCCAGCGGGCGTGCGGCACGTCGCGGCCGTAGCCGCGCAGGTCTCGGGGGTAGGACGAAGCTTGCATCGGGGGTGGCAGCGTTCTTGCGTGGGGTCGGAGAATAGCCCGGCGGGCGCCGTGCCCGAACTCCCCCGCCACCACTGCACAGCAAACCATGGGCCACCTCAGCACCCACGTTCTCGACACCGCCCATGGCTGCCCCGCCGCCGGCATGGCCGCGACGCTGCAGCGCCTCGATGCCGCCGGTCCCGTCACGCTGAAGTCGCTGGTGCTCAACCACGACGGCCGCGCCGACGGCCCGCTTCTCGACGCCACGACCATGGCCACCGGCCGCTACCGCCTGAGCTTCGAGGTCGCGCCCTACTTCCGTGCACGCGGCGTGGCCTTGCCCGAGCCGCCGTTCATCGACGTGGTGCACATCGACTTCGGCATCGCGGACGCTGCCGGCCACTACCACGTGCCGCTGCTCGTCAGCCCCTGGGCCTACAGCACCTACCGCGGGTCATGAGCGCAGAGCCCGGAGACGTTAGGGCAGCGGCTGCTTGCGGCCCTTTGGGGACGTTGGTCGCTGTCCGCTTTCCGCGTTCGGCGACAAGGGCGGGTCGCGTCAGGCGGTGCCCGGCGGCGTCGCCGACTGTGGCGGCCTTCGCTTCGCTCAGGCTGCCCTGCGCTGCTCGCCTTGAGGGCGTGCCGCATAACTCGCTGCGCTCACTTCGTTCGCTACGCTCAGACAGGATGCGGCAAGTCGTTCACGAAGCGCGCTGCGCGCGCCGCCCTCAAGACTGCGCTGCTCGGCGCCACACACGGCGACGCCGCCGGGCACCGCCTGCCGCTCAAGCCACGGAGGAGGCGCTCGCCGAGTGCCCGCTCTGGTTCCTGCAAAGGGCTGTCCGGGCGGGGCGCGGCGTGCGTGTGAAGCGCCGAGGAGCGCAGGGTTCATGGCCCGCGCGCGCAGCGCGCCTCGTGGACACTTCTGGCGCATCCTGTCTGAGCGTAGCGAACGAAGTGAGCGAAGCGAGTTATGCGCCGGGCCATGGACCCGAGCACCACAGGGCAGCCGACGCGAAGCGGCGGCCGCTTCAGTCGCACGCCGCGCCCCGCCCGGACAGCCCTTTGCTGCCACCGGGCTCAAGGCGCGACAGCAGACGCTCAACGTCAGCACTGGGCCGCAAGCCGACCTGAGCGCGCACCGGCGCCGCACGCTGCGCTTCTGCAGTGCAGGACATGACACGCATCTCGACAGCCACACCATGCGCTGGGAACGCTGAAATGGACACCTACCTGCTCGACTGGGCCAACCTGCTGCTGCGCTGGACCCACGTCATCGTGGCCATCGCGTGGATCGGCTCGTCCTTCTACTTCGTCTTCCTCGACAACAGCCTGACACCCCCCGTCGACCCGAAGCTGAAGGAACAGGGCGTGGGCGGCGAACTGTGGGCCGTGCACGGCGGCGGCTTCTACAACCCGCAGAAGTACCTGGTGGCGCCGAAGACGCTGCCCGAGCACCTGCACTGGTTCTACTGGGAGAGTTACTCCACCTGGCTGAGTGGCTTCGCGCTCTTCACGGTGATGTACCTCTTCAACGCCGGCACCTTCCTCGTCGACCGCAACGTGCACGACTGGTCGCCGAGCGTGGCCGTCGCCGCGGCGCTGGGCTTCCTGGTGCTGTTCTGGGTGTTCTACGACCTCATCTGCCGCTGGGTGGGTGAACGCAAGGGCGAAGTCGGTGGCGACGCCATCGTCGGCGGCCTGGTGCTCGTCTACGTCATCGCGGCCTCCTGGGCCGCCTGCCAGCTGTTCGCCGGTCGCGCCGCCTTCCTGATGGTGGGCGCGATGCTGGCCACGGCGATGAGCGCCAACGTCTTCTTCTGGATCATCCCGGGGCAGCGCAAGGTCATCGCGCAGATGAAGGCCGGCCGGCCCGTCGACGCCATCCACGGCCAGCGCGCCAAGCAGCGCAGCGTGCACAACACCTACTTCACGCTGCCGGTGCTGGTGGCCATGCTGAGCAACCACTACGGCTGGCTCTACCAGGGCCCGCACAACTGGGCCGTGCTGGTGCTGCTGATGCTGGCCGGTGCGCTCATCCGCCACAGCTTCGTGGTGCGCCACAAGGCGCTGGTGCAAGACAAGCGGGTGCCCTGGGAATTCGCCGTGGGCGGCACCGTACTGCTGCTGGGCCTGGCCGTGTGGCTGGCGCCGGCGCCGCCGAAGCCCGTGGCCGCGGGGGCGCCGCCCGTCACGCTGGCGCAGGTCCAGGCCGTGGTGGCGCAGCGCTGCGTGCTTTGCCACAACGCGCAGGTGCAACAGAAGAACGTCGCGCTGCATACGCCCGAACTGCTGCAGCAGCACGCACAAGCTGTCTACCAGCAGGCCGTGGTGCTGAAGCTCATGCCGATGAACAACGCCACGCAGATCACCGATGACGAACGGGCGCTGATCAAGCGCTGGTTCGAAGGCACGGCGGCGAAGTAGATCCACCCCGCACGAGGAGGAGCACCCCATGAACACCAGCACGGCCGACACCGCCGTCCACCCCGTCGACGAGCGGCTGCCCACCCCGCGCCTGGCCGCCCTGGGCCTGCAGCACGTGCTGGTGATGTACGCCGGCGCGGTGGCCGTGCCCCTCATCGTGGGGCGCGCACTCAAGCTCACCCCGGAGCAGGTGGCCCTGCTCATCAGCGCGGACCTCTTCTGCTGCGGCATCGTCACGCTGATCCAGAGCCTGGGCTTCGGCCGCCATTTCGGCATCCGGCTGCCGGTGATGATGGGCGTGACCTTCGCCGCCGTCGGCCCGCTGGTGGCGATGGCCGGCCAGGGCGGGCCCGACGCGGCGCGCGCGATCTTCGGCGCCATCATCGGCGCGGGCGTGCTCAGCATCTTCATCGCGCCGCTGATGAGCCGGCTGCTGCGCTTCTTCCCGCCGGTGGTCACGGGCACCATCATCGCCATCATCGGCATCAGCCTGATGCGCGTGGGCATAGGCTGGGCGATGGGCGGGCCGGCGCCGATGGCGCAGAGCGTCGACGTGCCCAAGCTGGCCACGATGGTCGACGGCGCGCGCGCCGCGGCCGCAGCCGCCTCGGCCCCTTTGGCCAAGCTGCCCGGCCCGGTGCCGATGCTCGACAACCCGAACTACGGCGCGCTCGACAACATGGCGATAGCCGGCTTCGTGCTGCTGGTCATCCTGCTCATCAGCCGCTACGCACGCGGCTTCCTGGCCAACATCTCGGTGCTGCTGGGCATCGTCGCCGGCTGCATAGTGGCCGTGGCCATGGGCAAGATGGGCTTCGACAAGGTGGCCAAGGCGCACTGGTTCGACGTCGTCACGCCCTTCGCCTTCGGCATGCCCACCTTCGACCCGGTGATGGTGCTGACGATGACGCTGGTGATGGTCGTCGTGATGATCGAGAGCACCGGCATGTTCCTGGCGCTGTCTGACCTCACCGGCAAGAAGATCAGCCAGAGCGAACTTTCCGCCGGCCTGCGCACCGACGGCCTGGGCACCGTCATCGGCGGCATCTTCAACACATTCCCCTACACCAGCTTCTCGCAGAACGTGGGCCTGGTGGGCGTGACGGGCGTGAAGAGCCGCTGGGTCTGCGTGGCGGCCGGCCTGATCATGGTGGTGCTGGGGCTGCTGCCCAAGATGGCGGCGCTGGTGGAATCGGTGCCGCAGTTCGTGCTGGGCGGCGCGGGGCTGGTGATGTTCGGCATGGTGGCGGCCACCGGCATCCGCATCCTCGCCAACGTCGACTTCAAGAGCAACCGCAACAACCTCTACATCGTGGCCATCGCCATCGGCGCCGGCATGATCCCGCTGGTGGCGCCGCGCTGGAGCCAGCAGATGCCGCACGCGCTGCACCCGCTGCTGGAAAGCGGCATCCTGCTCACCGCGCTGTCGGCCGTGCTGCTGAACCTGTACTTCAACGGCGGCAAGGCCGACGAGGCGGCGGCGATCAGCGCGGCGAAGGCGGCGGAGGCGCATTGAAGGGCCGAGCGCCGGGCCGCCCCAAGCCGGCCCGCATCCCCTCGGGGATCGGCCAACGTACCCGTTGGCCGAGGGGCTCACGTGAGCACGCTGCTGGTCCGCAACGCGGCGCTACTCGTCACGATGGACGAAGAGCGGCGCGAGATCGCCGGCGGCGGCGTGTTTGCGCGCGACGGTGTCATCGAAGCGGTGGGTGCCGGCGAGGCGCTGCCGGCCATGGCCGACGAGGTGATCGACGCCCGCGGCCAGGTCGTGCTGCCGGGGCTGGTGAACACCCACCACCACATGTTCCAGACGCTGACGCGCGCGCTGCCCGCGGCGCAGGACGTCGACCTCTTCGGCTGGCTGCAGGTGCTGTACCCGGTGTGGGCGAGGCTCACGCCCGAGATGCTGCAGGTGAGCACGCAGCTGGCGATGGCCGAGCTGCTGCTGTCGGGCTGCACCACGAGCAGCGACCACCTCTACCTCTACCCCGGCGCCTGCCGGCTCGACGACACGCTGCATGCCGCCACCGAGATGGGCCTGCGTTTCCACGCCGCGCGCGGCAGCATGAGCGTGGGCCAGAGCCAGGGCGGCCTGCCGCCCGACCGCCTGGTGGAGGACGAGACCGCGATCCTGAAGGACACGCAGCGCCTCATCGAGGCCTTCCATGACCCCGAGCGCCACGCCATGCAGCGCATCGTCGTCGCGCCGTGCTCGCCCTTCTCGGTCAGCACCGGCCTGATGCGCGACGCCGCGCTGCTGGCGCGTGAACACGGATGCCACCTGCACACGCACCTGGCCGAGAACGACGACGACATCCGCTACACACGCGAGACTTTCGGCTGCACGCCGGCCGAGTACGCCGAACAGTTGGGCTGGCTGGGGCCTGACGTGTGGCACGCGCACTGCGTCAAGCTCGACGCCGCCGGCGTCGCGCTGTTCGCAGCCACCGGCACCGGTGTGGCGCATTGCCCGGGCAGCAACATGCGGCTGGGCTCGGGCATCGCGCCCATCCGTGCGATGCGCGACGCCGGCGTGCCGGTGGCACTGGCTGTCGACGGTTCGGCCAGCAACGACAGTGGCCACCTGCTGGCCGAGGCGCGGCTGGGGCTGCTGCTGCAGCGCGTGGGCGCCGGGGCGATGGCGATGCCGGCCCGCGAGATGCTGGAGATCGCCACGCTGGGTGGGGCGCGCGTGCTGGGCCGCGATGACATCGGCGCGCTGGCGCCCGGCATGGCGGCCGACCTCGTGGCCTTCAGCCTCGACGGCGTGGCCACCGCCGGCGCGTTGCACGACCCGGTGGCGGCGCTGCTGCTGTGCCATGCGCCATCGCTGCAACTGAACGTGGTGCAAGGCCGCGTGCGCGTGCGCGATGGCGCGCTGACGATGCTGGAACTTCCGGCCCTGGTGGCGCGTCACAACGCGCTGGCCGCCCGCTTGAGGGGCTGACGGCGCTGCCGCGACCGTTCGCCGCCTTGCTCGGTGGCCTCGCTTCGTCACACCCTTCCGCCACCACCTGCCGACACACCCATGCCACCTGTTCCCTCCGTCCCCTGGCCCGCCCGCGCCGTGGCCGCACTGCTTTGCGCGGTGGTGCTGCCTGCCCCCGCCCAGACACCCGCCCAGCGGCCCGCCCCTGCATCCGCTGACCCTGGCATCACCTGGTTGCGCATCGGCAGCGGCGCGGGCAGCTTCGAGATCGCACGCACCGAAACCACCGTCGGCCAGTTCCGCCGCTTCGTGCAGGCCACGGGCACGCTCACACGGGCCGAGCAACGCGGCGGCGGCCAGGTCTACGAACTCGGCTGGACCGACAGACCCGGCTGGACCTGGGCCCGCCCCTTCGGCCGCCCGGCAGCCGACGACGAGCCCGCGGTGCACATCACCTTCGGCGAGGCGCAGGCCTTCTGTCGCTGGGCCGGCGGGCGCCTGCCCGATGATGCGGAATGGGCACGCGCGGCCTACCTCGAGCAGCGCAGCAACCCACCCGCGCCGTTCGTGGCCGGCCGACGCTACGCGCTGCCCACGGGCGACAGCGCCGCCGGTGCGCAGTGCCTGGACGACTGCGGCCCCGCCGCCCGCAAGCGCACGCAGCGCCAGGGCGCGCGACTGGTGCGCGGCCATGGCCACGCGCTGGCCGGCAGCACGCCGGCAGGCGTGAACGGCCTCTTCGAGATGGGTGGCAACGCCTGGGAGTGGGTGGACGGCCCGCCCGGCGCCGGACCCGAGGCCGAACGCCGCACACGCGGCGGTTCGTGGTGGTACGGCGCGGCGCAGATGCGCGAAGACCACGCGCAGCGCAAACCGCCCGACACCACGGTGGTCTACATCGGCTTCCGGTGCGCGCGCGGCGGCTGATGCGGCAGCGGCCCGCGGGCTGCACCTGCCGGCCACGATTGCCGCAGAATCCGCCAGCCTGAAAGCAGGCCAGATCAAGAACACAGGAGACCCCCATGTACGGCCAGATGATGCAGCAGCCGCTGCTGATTTCCTCGCTCATCGTGCACGCCGAGCGCCACCACGGCGACCGCGAAGTGGTGTCGCGCCGCGTCGAAGGCGACATTCACCGCACCACCTACAAGCAGATCGCGCAGCGTGCGCGCCAGGTGGCGCAGGCCCTCGCGAACCTGGGCGTGTGCCTCGGTGACCGTGTCGCCACACTGGCCTGGAACGGCTACCGCCACATGGAGCTGTACTACGGCGTCAGCGGCTCGGGCGCCGTGCTGCACACGGTCAACCCGCGCCTGCACCCCGACCAGATCGTCTACATCGCCGACCACGCCGAAGACCAGGCGATGTTCTTCGACCTCACCTTCTGGCCGCTGATCCAGGCCGTGGCCGGGCGCACGAAGACGGTGAAGCACTGGGTGGCGATGTGCGACCGCGCCCACCTGCCGGCCGATGCCGCCAAGCTGCCCGGCCTGCTCTGCTACGAAGACCTGCTGGCCGCGCAGGACGGACGCTACGCCTGGCCCGAGTTCGAAGAGAACACCGCCAGTTCCCTTTGCTACACCAGCGGCACCACGGGCAACCCCAAGGGCGTGCTCTACAGCCACCGCAGCACGGTGCTGCACACGCTGGCCGCCGCGCTGCCCGACTGCCTGGGCGTCGGCGCCACCGACTGCGTGCTGCCCGTGGTGCCGATGTTCCACGTCAACAGCTGGGGCATCGTCTACCTGGCGCCGATGACCGGCGCCAAGCTCGTGCTGCCGGGGCCGGGGCTGGACGGCAAGTCGCTCTACGAACTGTTCGAGAGCGAAGGCGTCACCGTCTCGGCCGGCGTGCCCACGGTGTGGCAGGGCCTGCTGGCCTACGTCGACGCCAACGGGCTGAAGTTCAGCACCATGCGGCGCAGCGCCATCGGCGGCAGCGCCTGCCCGCCGGCGATGATCCGCAAGTTCCTCGACGACTACGGCGTGCGTGTCATCCACGCCTGGGGCATGACCGAGATGAGCCCCATCGGCACTGCCGCCGCCTTCAAGGTGCAGCACGTGACGCAGACGGCCGAGCAGCGCCTGGCCGTGATGGCCACGCAAGGCCGTGCGGTCTACGGCGTCGACATGAAGATCGTCGGCGAGGACGGCAAGGAACTGCCCTGGGACGGGCAGGCGTCGGGCGACCTGCTGGTGCGCGGGCCCTGGATCCTCAGCCGCTATTTCAAGGACGAGGGTGGCAACCCCCTGGTGCCCGATGCCGACGGCCACGGCTGGTTCCCCACCGGCGACGTCGCCAAGATCAGCCCCGAGGGCTACATGATCATCACCGACCGCAGCAAGGACGTGATCAAGAGCGGCGGCGAGTGGATAGGCAGCATCGATCTCGAGAACATCGCGATGGCCCATCCTGCCGTCGCCATGGCCGCCTGCATCGCCGCCAAGCACCCGAAGTGGGACGAGCGCCCGCTGCTGGTGGTGATGAAGAAACCCGGCGCCGAAGTCACCAAGGAAGATCTGCTGGCCTTCTTCGAGGGCAAGATCGCCAAGTGGTGGACACCCGACGACGTGGTCTTCGTCGACGCCATCCCGCTGGGCGCCACCGGCAAGATGCAGAAGAACAAGCTGCGCGACCAGTTCCGCGAGTACACGCTGCCCACGGCCTGAACCCTGAACGGAGCCCCGCATGCGCCTGATGTCACTGCTGCTGCCCCCTGCCCTGCTGATGGCAGCCACCACCACCTTCGCCGCGCCGCCGGTGGCCGAGGTCAAGGACGTGCCCACCACCTACCACGGCACCACCGTGCCCGACCCCTACCGCTGGCTCGAAGACAGCCAGAGCGCGCCCGCGCAGACCTGGATGAAGGGCCAGGGTGCCGCGGCGCGCAGCGTGCTCGACCGCATCGACGGCCGCGACGCCATCGCGCAGCGCCTGGCCGAACTGGCCGACGCGCAGGGCGACGCCGTGGGCAGCCTGATGCGCCTGCCCGGCGAGCGCTACTACTACCTGAAGCGCAAGGTCGGCGAGAAACAGTTCAAGCTGGTGATGCGCCAGGGGCTGAGCGGCGCCGAGCGTCTGCTCGTCGACCCCGAAGCGGAGACCGCGCGCACCGGCGTGCCGCACGCCATCAACTACTTCAAGCCGTCGTGGGACGGCAAGCACCTGGCCTACGGGATGTCGGCCGGTGGTTCGGAAGACGCGTCGCTTTACGTGATGGACATCGCCAGTGGCAAGCAGGTGGGTGCGCCGGTGCCGCGGGTTTTCGACGTCGGCATCCACTGGCTGCCCGACAGCCGCTCGTACACCTACACGCAGACGGTGGAGATGAAGCCGGGTCAGCCCGTCGTCGAAACCTACATGGACACGCGCGTGCTATGGCAGCGCCTGGGCGCGAAGACGGCACAGCCGGTGTTCGGCCCCACCGTCACGCCGCAGCTCGGCCTGGTGCGGCTGGACGTCGGACAGCTCTACACCGTGCCCGGCAGCCGCTGGGTGGTGGCGCGAACGACCGACACCACGGTGCCCGAGGGCAAGCTCTTCGCCGCGCGTCTGGCCGACCTGGGCAAGCCGGACGCCCGCTGGCAGCGTCTGGCCACCGAGGCCGACAAGGTGGTGGACATCGCGCTGCAGGGCGACCATCTCTACGTCATGACGCAGGCCGGCGCACCGCGGCGCAAGGTGGTGCGCATCGACCTGAACAAGCCGGTGGCCTTGGCGCAGGCGCCGGTGGTGGCCGCCGAGCCGAAGGACGGCGCATTGCAGGGCTTCGACCTCACGCCCACGGCGCTGATCGCGCAGCTGCGCCAGGGCACCTCGGTGCTGCTGCGCCGCTACGCACGCGGCGACACCGTGGGCCGCAATCTGCCGGCACCGACCGCTGGCACCGCCTGGCTGACCAGCGCGCCGGCGCAGGACAGCGAGGCCCTGCTCTACGTCTTCAGCAGCTGGACGGAACCGACACGCTGGCTGCGGCTGGACAATGGCCTCAGCACCGACGTCGCCTTCGGGGCGCGCCGCGTTCCCGCCAACCTGCCGGACGTGGTGGTGACCGACGTCAACGTGGACAGCCACGACGGCGTCAAGGTGCCGATGACCATCCTGCACAAGAGGGGCCTGGCGCTGGACGGTCGCAACCCCGTGCTGCTGGACGGTTATGCGAGTTACGGCTTCTCGACCTCGGCCTACTTCAGCACCCAGACCATGGCCTGGATCGAACGCGGTGGCGTGGCCGCCTTCATCAACCCGCGCGGCAGCGGCGTGCACGGCGACGAGTGGCACCGTGCCGGCTTCAAGACCACCAAGCCCAACACCTGGAAGGACGGCATCGCCGGCGCGAAGTACCTCATCGCCAAGGGTTACGGGTCGCCCAAGACCATGGGCATCACGGGCGGCAGTGCCGGGGGCATCTTCGTCGGCCGCGCGGTGACCGAAGCGCCCGAACTCTTCGCGGCAGCCATCTTCGAAGTTGGCCTGTTGGACGCCGTTCGTGCGGAGGAAAGCGCCAACGGCGTCACCAACATCAGCGAGTTCGGCACCGTCAAGGACCCGGCCGAGTTCAAGGCGCTGCTGGCGATGAGCACCTACCACGCGATCAAGGACGGCACAGCCTACCCCGGCGTGATGCTGGTGCACGGCATGAACGACCCGCGTGTCGACGTCTGGCAGAGCGGCAAGACCGCGGCCCGCCTGCAGGCCGCGCAGGCCGGCCTGCCAGACGCGCGCCCCACCCTGCTGCGCCTGGACGCCCAGGCCGGGCACGGCATGGGCAGCACGCACACGCAGCGCCAGGCACTGGCGGCCGACATGCAGAGTTTCCTGCTTTGGCAGATGGGCAAGCTGGGGCTGAAGGACTGAGCCGCTGACGCTGCGCAGGGTTCGACGGTCGAGGCGCTCGACCGTCTGGACAGCCTCAATTGTCGACGCCCACGGCCGGCAGCTTCAGGGCGAACCAGAACCGCCAGCGGCCGCATGAACTGCGGCGGTGACATCACTGTCTCGGGTGTACCAATGACAAGCTATAGCGCCAGCCCAGTCGGCGCCTTGAGCGACCCCTTCGACGATGTCCACATGGGGGTGACGGCAGAGAACGTCGCCAGGAAGTACGGCATCTCGCGCGCCGACCAAGACGTGCTGGCCGTAGAAAGCCACCGCCGCGCGCAGCTCGCCATCGACCACGGCCACTTCCGCGCGCAAACCGTGCCCGTGCTCGGCGTTGTATTCGACGGGTGGCGCCTCGGGCGGCAGCGCCATTTCGCGGCGCACGCGTTCGTCGAAGGCCTGCGCGCCGGCCGCCGTGGTGTCGGTCTCGGTGCGGATGCTCAGCATCGGCACCGCGTGGCGCACCGGCTCGAAGCCGTCGAGCACATGGCCGCCGACCCGCTGCGTGGGCGAGTCGGCCGTCAGAAGTTCGGGATGCGCGGCTTCCAGCGCCTGCAGCTCGGTGAACAGGCGGTCGTACTCGGCGTCGGGGATCTCTGGCGCGTCGAGCACGCAATTGCGGTGGGCGTAGTGGTGCAGCAGCGCGCGCAACTCGGCGGCACGAGCGGCGGTGTCCTAGTCTGCCATGCGGCGGATTGTCCCGCAGCCCCGGCCCGCAGCCCCAGCCCGCAGCCTGCCGTGCGGCCGGCACGCCCCTTGGCACGTTCCCTGCTGAGCATCTTGTATACCAGTCAGTACACGCGCCCACCGTGCCCAGCCCGCCCCGCGACTCCTCTCTTCCACCGCCGACCACCGTCGCGGGTTGGCAGGGCATCGCCGACGACCCCGCCGCGCTGCGCACAAGCCTGGGCACCCTGCGCACCAGCCTGATGCAGGACCGCACGCCGGGCGTGTGGATCCATCGCTGTCCCGACGCGGACTGGGCCGCGCAGTGCGCCACGCTGGAAAGGCGCCTGGCGGAGGTGGCCGACGCCGGCGAGCGGCGCCGCCGCTGGCCGCTGCTGGGCGTGCCCTTCGCGGTGAAGGACAACATCGACATTGCCGGTGCACCGACCACCGCGGCCTGCCCAGCCTTCGAGCACACGGCCACGCAGCACGCCACGGCGGTCCGGCGTCTGATCGACGCCGGCGCGATGTGGCTCGGCAAGACCAACCTCGACCAGTTCGCCACCGGGCTGGTGGGCACGCGCTCGCCTTACGGGCGACCGTCCTGCGTGGCCGACGCCACGCGCATCAGCGGTGGCAGCAGTTCGGGCTCGGCCGTGGCCGTGGCGCGCGGCTTCGTCGCCTTCGCTTTAGGCACCGACACCGCCGGCTCGGGCCGCGTGCCGGCCGGCTTCAACGGCCTGGTCGGGCTCAAGCCCACGCCCGGGCGCGTCAGCACCGGCGGCGTGCTGCCGGCCTGCCGCACGCTGGACTGCGTGAGTGTCCTGGCGCACACCGTGGACGACGCCGCACTGGTGCTGGCCGTGATCGAAGGCGACGACCCTGCCGACGACTACAGCGCCTTTGCCCCCGGCCCCGCGCGCCTGCCCGAGCGGCTGCGCCTGGGTGTGCCCAGGCAGGCGCTGCTCGACGCGGCCATCGGCTACGACTCGGCATGGCGGCAGGCACTCGCGCACGCGCGGTCGCTGGGCCACGAACCCGTCGAGATCGACTTCACGCCGCTGCACGCCGTGGCCGCGCTGCTCTACGAAGGCCCGTGGGTCGCCGAACGCCACGCCGCCTGCCGCGCGATCTTCGACCACCAGCCCGAGGCGCTGGACCCGACCGTGCGCAGCGTCATCGGCCGCGCCCTGGCGTTCGGCGCCACCGACGCCTTCGACGGCGCCTACCGGCTGCAGGCCTTGCGCCGCGCCCTGGCGCCGCTGTGGGACAGCGTCGACGCACTGCTCGTGCCCACCGCGCCCACGCACCCCACCTTCGACGACGTCGACGCCGACCCGGTGGGCGTCAACTCCCGCCTGGGCACCTACACCAACTTCGTCAACCTGCTGGGCTGGTGCGCTCTGGCCGCGCCCGCCGGTCGCACGCCCGCCGGCCTGCCCTTCGGCGTGACCTTCATCGGCCGTGGCGGCCACGACGTGGCGCTGCTGCACGCCGCCCGCGCGTGGCTGGGCGAGACCGCCCGGCCCACGGGCCGCACACCGGCCGTGCAGGCGACGCTGCCGCTGGCCGTGGTGGGCGCGCACCTGTCGGGCCTGCCGCTGAACGGCCAGCTCACCGAACGCGGGGCAACGCTGCGTGAGGCCACCACCACCGCGCCGCACTACCGGCTGTACGCCCTGCCCGGCACCACGCCCCCCAAGCCCGGGCTGCAGCGCGTGGCCGACGGCGGCGCGGCCATCACCGTGGAAGTGTGGGACCTGCCGCTGACCGCGGTGGGCGGCTTCCTGGCGCTGATCCCGCCGCCACTGGGCCTGGGCAGCCTGCAGCTGGCCGACGGCCGCCACGTGCACGGCTTCCTGTGCGAGGCCCATGCGCTGGCCGGCGCCACCGACATCACGGCCTTCGGCGGGTGGCGCGCCTACCTTGCTTCGCTATCGACCGCGACACCCGAGCCCTGACCGCTTCCTTCGACCTCGCACCGTCCCTTCAGGAGACCTTCATGGAACGTCGTGACTTCATCGCCGCCGGCGCCGGCGCCGCATCTCTGGCCGCACTGCCGCACGCAGCGCAAGCCCAGGTACGCCCCAAGGACGTGCTGGTGGTGGCCAACGAGTTCGGCCCCAACTCGCTGGACATCCAGACCATCGGCGCCAACCGGCCCAGCTACGGCGTGAGCTGGCTGTGTTACGACCGCCTGATGACCTACGGCAAGAAGAAGCTGCCCGACGGCCGCGTCATGTACGACCGCAACAAGCTCGAGCCCGAACTCGCCGAGAGCTGGCAGATCGCCCCTGATGGCGGGTCGGTCACCTTCAAGCTGCGCAAGAACGCGAAGTTCCACGACGGCACGGCGGTGACCGCCAAGGACGTGAAGTGGAGCTTCGACCGCGCCGTCAGCGTGGGCGGCTTCGCCACCTTCCAGATGGGCGCGGGCTCGCTGGAGAAACCCGAACAGTTCGAGGTGGTCGACGACCACACCTTCCGCGTGAAGTTCCTGCGCAAGGACAAGCTGACGATGAACAACATCGCCGTGCCGGTGCCCTGCGTCTTCAACAGCGAACTTGTGAAGAAGAACGCCACCGCGCAAGACCCCTGGGGCCTGGCCTGGACGCGCAACAACGTCGCCGGCGGCGGAGCCTACAAGGTCGAGGCTTGGCGCTCGGGACAGGAAATCATCTACTTGCGCAACGACGACTGGAAGTCGGGGCTCCTGCCCAAACTGCGCCGCATCGTGCAGCGCGAGGTGCCCAACGCCGGCAACCGGCGCGCGCTGCTCGTCAAGGGCGACATCGACATGACCTTCGACATGCCCCCCAAGGACTTCGCCGAGATGTCCAAGGAAGGCGGCAACGTGAAGGTGGCGACGATGCCAATCGAGAACGCCTTGCTCTACCTGGGCATGAACGTCACCAAGCCGCCCTTCGACAACCCCCTGGTGCGGCAGGCCGTGGCCTACGCGATTCCCTACGACCGCATCCACGAGAACGCCCTCTACGGCCGCGGCGCCAAGATGTATGGCGGCAGCGGCCCGGTCAAGTCCACGGCCTGGCCGCAGCCCACGCCCTACGACACCGACATCCCGCGTGCCCGCGCACTGATGGCACGGGCCGGCGTGAGCGGCGGCATCGACACCACGCTGAGTATCGACCTGGGCGGCGCCACCATTGGCGAACCGGCGGCCATCCTGATCCAGGAGTCGCTGGCGCAGATCGGCATCCGCGTGCAGATCAACAAGATCCCCGGCGCCACCTGGCGCGCGGCGCTGCTGAAGAAGGACATACCGATGATCGTCAACCGCTTCGGCGGCTGGCTGGACTTCCCCGAGTACTTCTTCTATTGGTGCTACCACGGCCAGAACGCCGTCTTCAACACCATGAGCTACCAGAACGCCAAGCTCGACGGCATCATCAACGCGGCCCGTTTCGCCGACAGCAAGCCGGTCTACGACGCGGCGGTGCGCGAGATGATCCAGATCGCCTACGACGAGGTGCCGCGGGTGCCGCTGTTCCAGCCCAGCCAGGACGTGGCCATGGGCAAGGACGTGATGGGCTACACCTACTGGTTTCATCTGCAGCCCGACTACCGCCAGATCTCCAAGGCATGAGCATGGGCGCACCCGTGGACATGGAAGCCTATGTCGATGCGCAGAGCGCGATGCTCGGCCTGACGATCACCGCGGCGCAGCGGCCTGGGGTGGTGCGCTACATGCACTTGGTGGCAGGCATGGCACCGCGCGTGATGGACTTTGCGCTGACGCCGGCCGACGAGTCGGGCAACAGCTTCGTGCCGGTGGTGGCCCCCGCACCGGGTGAGGCGACATGAGCGGCACCGGGAGCGCCGTCGACCGGGTGCGCGCCGCGCTGGCGCGCATCGAGGCCAGCGAAGCACGCATCAACGCCTTCACCGCCGTGCTGGCCGAACGTGCGCTGGCGCGCGCTGCGGCCGTGGATGCCAGCGACGCCGCGCTGCCGCTGCGCGGCGTGCCTTTCGCCGTGAAGAACCTGTTCGACCTGCACGGCCTGGCCACGCTGGCCGGCTCGAAGATCGAATGCGAGGCCGCGCCCGCGGCGCGTGACGCCGTGCTGGTGCGCCGCCTGGAGGCCGCCGGCGCGGTGTGCGTGGGCGCGCTGAACATGGACGAGTACGCCTACGGCTTCACCACCGAGAACACGCACTACGGCGCCACGCGCAACCCGCACGACACCACGCGCATCAGTGGTGGTTCGTCGGGCGGCAGCGCCGCGGCCGTGGCCGCCGGGCAGGTGCCGCTGACGCTGGGCTCGGACACCAACGGCTCGATCCGCGTGCCGTCGTCGCTGTGCGGCGTGTTCGGCCTCAAGCCCACCTTCGGTCGCCTGCCGCGCACCGGCACCTACCCCTTCGTGGCCAGCCTGGACCACCTGGGGCCCTTCGCGCGCGGCGCCACCGAACTGGCCGCCGCCTACGACGCCATGCAGGGCCCCGACGCCGACGACCCGGCGCAGGTTGCCCGGCCCTTCGAGCCTACGCTGACCGGACTGCCCCAAGGCGCCGATGGCCTGCGCATCGGCGTGCTGGGCGGCTGGTTCCGCAGCATGGCCCTGCCGCCCGCGCTGGCCGCGGTCGACCGTTGTGCCGCGGCCCTGGGCGCCACTCAGGAAGTGCTGTGGCCCGAGGTCGACCGCGCACGCACCGCCGCCTTCCTCATCACCAACGCCGAGGGCGCCGCGCTGCACCTGCACGACCTGCAGCGCCGCGCCGACGACTTCGACCCCCACACACGCGACCGCTTCCTGGCCGGCGCGCTGCTGCCTGCAGCTTGGGTGCAGCACGCGCAGCGGGTGCGGCACTGGTTCGCGCGCCAGGTGGCGCAGTCGTTCAGCCGCTTCGACGTGCTGCTGGCGCCGGCCACGCCCTGCACCGCGCCGGTCATCGGCACGGAATGGATCGAGATCCACGGCCAGCGTCTGCCGGCCCGCGCCAGCATGGGCCTGCTGACGCAGCCGGTGTCGTGCATCGGGCTGCCGGTGGCCACCGTGCCGCTGTGGGGCCTGGACCCCGCGGCGCCGCATCTGCCCATCGGTGTGCAGGTGATCGCCGCGCCCTGGCGCGAAGACCTCTGCCTGCGCGTGGCGCATGCGCTGCAGGCCGCCGGCGTGGCGTCGGACCCGATAGCGAAGGACTTCAGCTGATGGACATCAACCTGCCGGACGTGCACGACGAAGTGACGGCCGTGTTTGCGCGCTACGAAGACGCGCTGGTGAACAACCGCGTCGACGTGCTCGACGAACTGTTCTGGCCGAGCGAACACACCGTGCGCTATGGCGTGGGCGAGAACCTGCGCGGCATCGAGGCCATCCGCGCCTTCCGCAACGCACGCCCCGCGCAAGGCCTGGCACGCACGCTGCAGCACACCGTCATCACCACCTTCGGGCGCGACTTCGCCACCGCCATGACCGAGTTCAGGCGCGAGGGCGGCAACAAGACCGGCCGCCAGAGCCAGACCTGGGTGCGCCTGCCGCAGGGCTGGCGCGTGGTGGCGGCACATGTGTCCCTGATGCTCGACTGACCACCACCGGCCATGTGGAGCGTCGCCGCCCGTCGCATGCTCGCCGCCCTGCCCAACCTGCTGGGCGTGGTGGTCATCACCTTCCTGCTCACGCGCGCCATTCCCGGCGACCCGGCGGCCTACTTCGCAGGTGGCGCCGCCACGCAGGAGGCGGTGGAACAGGTGCGTCGTGAACTGGGCCTGGACAAGCCGCTGCTGCAGCAATTCTTCGTCTACGTCGGCAACCTGGCGCGCGGCGACCTGGGGCAGTCGCTCACCACCGGGCAGCCGGTGCTGAAGGAACTGTTGCTGCGTCTGCCGGCGTCGCTGGAAGTGGTGCTGCTGTCGCTGCTGCTGGCGTGCGCCATCGCCCTGCCCATGGGCGTGATGGCGGCCACGCGGCCAGGCTCGTGGATCGACCAGGTCTCGCGCCTCATCACCACCGCCGGCGTCTCGCTGCCCACCTTCTTCACCGGGCTGCTGCTGTCCTACGTCTTCTACTTCCTGCTCGGGTGGGCGCCTTCGCCGCTGGGCCGGCTCGACCCGGTGTTCTCGCCGCCGACCACGGTGACGGGCCTCTACCTCATCGACGCCGCGCTCGCCGGCGACGGCGCCCTGTGGCGAGCTTGCGCGGCGCAGCTGGTGCTGCCGGTGCTGACCATGACGATCTTCGTGCTGGCGCCCATCGCACGCATGACGCGGGCTTCGATGATCGCCGTGTTGTCGGCCGACTTCGTGCGCACGGCGCGCGCCAGCGGCCTGTCGCAGACCACGGTGCTGGTGCGCTATGCGCTGCGCAATGCGCTGCTGCCGGTGGTGACGACGCTGGGCATGGTCTTCGGTTTCATGATCGGCTCTTCGGTGGTGATCGAGAAGGTCTTCGGCTGGCCCGGCGTGGGCAGCTACGCCATCGACGCGCTGACCGCCAGCGACTACGCACCCGTCCAGGGCTTCGTGCTGACCATGGGCATCCTGTTCGTGCTGCTGAACCTGCTGATCGACCTGCTGTACGTGCTGATCGACCCGCGCGTGACCATCGATTCCTGAAGCCATGTCCAGCGCTGCCACGCCCACCCCCGTCCCGGCGACCACGGCATCAGCAGCACCCATGACCACCTCGGGCCACCTGCGCCACGTGCTGTCGGAAAACCCCGTCACGCTGCTGGCCACGGGCATGTTCATCATGCTGCTGGTGATGGCCTTGTTCGGCCCCTGGCTGGCGCCCTTCGATCCACTGGCCACCAAGGCCGACGCCGCACTGCAGCCGCCGGGCGGCACGCACTGGTTCGGCACCGACGCGCTGGGGCGCGACATCTTCTCGCGGGTGGTGGTGGCCACGCGGCTCGACCTCGGCATCGCCTTCAGCGCCGTCTTCATCTCCTTCATCATCGGCATGCCGCTGGGGCTGGCGGCCGGCTTCTTCGGCGGCTGGTGGGACCGTATCGTCTCGCGCGCCTCCGACACCATCATGGCCTTTCCGCTCTTCGTGCTGGCCATGGGCATCGTGGCGGCTTTAGGCAACACGGTGGGCAACATCATCCTGGCCACCGCCGTCATCAACCTGCCGTTCTACATGCGTGTGGCGCGGGCCGAGGCCAACGTGCGGCGCGGCGCGGGCTGGGTCGAGGCGGCGCGCCTGTCGGGCAACAGCGACTGGCGCATCCTGGCCCGGCACCTGTTCCCCAACGCACTGCCGCCGGCCATGGTGCAGGTTAATGTGGAAGAACTCCGTGCGCAGACGAGACAGGTCCTGGCCTGAAGCGAGCCGGTGCTTTGAGCGTGACGAAGATCAGGTGATCAGGCGGTGGCTGGCGCAGCGATGAAGCCGTGCTTTCGCAGCATCTTCAGCCAGCGCGGGGCGTTTCGGGCCACGCTCAGGGCTTCGTAGTCCACCGTCTTGTCCTGGTAGTGACTCCCCGTGCTGAGCATCGCGTATATCGTGCGCAGCATCTTGTGGCCCAGAGCCACGACGGACTTCTTGTGGCCCTTGCGGATGGCCAGCGAGTCGAACTTCGCCTTGAGCGCACATCGCGTTCGCGCCGCAGCCTGCGCGAACTCGCACAACAGCCGGCGCACCCAGGCATTGCCGCGCCGGATGCGCCCGCTCTTGCGTTTGCCCGCGCTCTCGTTGTTGCCCGGGCAGATGCCCACCCACGAGGCCAGCCGCTCGGTGCTGCCGAAGATGGACATGTCCGCGCCGATCTCCACCAGCAGCATGGCCGCGCCCTGCAGGTCGATGCCAGGGATGGTCTGCAGCAATCGCAGTTGCGGCTCGTAGGCCTTCAGGCCCTGCAGCAGCCGCGCGTCCAGCCGTGCGATGCGCTGCTCGATCTGCTCGATGTGCTGCAGGATCTCTTCGGCCACGAAGCGGTGCACGTCGCTGAACTGCTCGGTGCTCAAGGCCTCGAACAACTCTTCTCGACTGGCCCGCAGCCGGCCCTTGCAGTCCAGCACCTCGTGCATGGGCTTGTCCGCGATCAGCGCCTTGACCATGGCCCGCGCGCTGGCGCCATGGATGTCGGCTACCACCACGTTGATGCGGATGCCCGCGTCCACCAGCACCTTGAGCAGTCGGTTCTTCTCGGCGCTGCACATGCCCACCAACTTCTGGCGCTGGCGCGCCACCAGGCGAAGCTGGCGCATCAGCAGCGGCGGGATGAACGACGCGCGCAGCAGCCCGGCCCTGGCCAGCGTGGCCAGCCACTGGGCATCGGCCATGTCAGTCTTGCGCCCGGGTACGGCCTTGACGTGCCGGGCGTTGACCACCCACGCGGTGATGCCCACCGCCTCCAGTGCCGCAAACGGGCTCTTCCAGTACACGCCCGTGCTCTCCATCACCACCACCTCGGGCCTGATCTGCAGCGCCCACTGCGCCAGGGCGCGTCGGTCGCGCTTGAAGGCCCCGAAGTCTTGCTTGGTCACCTCCACCCGTCCGTCGTCGTGTTCGACGACGGAGCAGGCGGTGATCTTGGCCTGGTGTACGTCCAGCGCAATGACGCGCTTGTGCAAAGGGGTCAAATCCATCTTCGGCTCTCCTGCAGCTTGAACAACAATCACAAGCGTGCGGGGCCGCGTAGGTGCCGCCGACCAACGGCCTGCCGGGCATGCCCGGCGGCTCTCTTTAATGTGGGCTGTCAGCCGCAACCCAGCGATGGGTTACGACCGCAGGCAATCCTGGGTACGAGTGGTCGGCAGCGGGTCAGGTTAGCTATCGCGGTCACGATGCCATCAAAACTTTGACCGGCCTCTACCCACGATGCCCCGCACACCCCACAGTCTCTTCCATCATCCAGGGTGTACCAGGCGGCTCATGATGGTTAGCCTGAACATGGGCTGGGCCATCCTGAACGCCGCCGGCCTGAGCTTCATCGGCCTGGGCGTGCGCCCGCCCGAACCCGAGTGGGGCATCCTCGTGGCCGAAGGTGCGCAGTTCATCGTCAGCGGCGAGTGGTGGGTGAGCTTCTTCCCCGGCGCGATGCTGATGCTGGCCGTGTTCACCTTCAACCTCTTGGGTGACGCGCTGCGCGACATCTTCGACCCGCGTCGCAGGACATGAGCAGCCACAGCCAACCGCCGCTGCTGCAGGTGCGCGACTTCAGCCTGGAGTTCCGCACCCGCAGCGGCACCGTGCAGGCGCTGCAGGGCATCGACCTCAGCGTGCGGAGAGGCGAGATCGTCGGTCTGGTCGGCGAAAGCGGCTCGGGCAAGTCGGTGCTGAGTTACGCCATGCTCGGCATCAGCGACCGCGCCGCGAAGGTCACCAGCGGCAGCGCCATATTCGGCGGGCTCGACCTGCTCACGGCCGATGAACGCACGCTGGCCGACCTGCGCGGACGCGACATCTCGATGATCTTCCAGAGCCCGCGCACGGCGCTCAACCCGATACGCCCGGTGGGTCGGCAGATCGAGGACGTGCTGCGCCGCCACGCCGCCGCGCGCGGGCCCGACCTGGGCACCAGCCTGAAGCAGAGCGCGGTGCAGGCGCTTCGCGAGGTGGCCATCGCCGACCCCGAACGGCGTGTGCACGCCTACCCCTTCGAACTGTCGGGCGGCATGTGCCAGCGCGTGATGATCGCGCTGGCCCTGGCCTGCCGGCCCGGCCTGCTGATCGCCGACGAGCCCACCACGGGGCTGGACGTCACCACGCAAGCCGCCGTGATGGACCTCATCACCGGCCTGGCGCGTGAACGCCAGATGGCCACGCTGTTCATCACGCACGACCTGGCGCTGGCGGCCGACTACTGCGACCGCATCGTCGTCATGCACGCCGGCCACGCGGTGGAAAGTGCGCCGACACGCGCCTTGTTCGACAGCCCACGCCACCCCTACACCGCACGCTTGATGTCGTCGACCCCGGGCGAACACAGCAGCATCCACAGCCTGCAGCCCGTGCCGGGCAATCTGCCCGACCTGAAGCGCGGCGACCTGCCGGCCTGCCGCTTTGCCGAACGCTGTGAGCGCGCCGACGAGCGTTGCCGCAGCGAGCGGCCGGCGCTGGACGCCGCAACTGAACATGCAGTGGCCTGCTGGCACCCCTTGCACCTGGCCGAGGTGGCCCATGTCTGAACCGCTGCTGGAGGTCGAACGCCTGAGCAAGCGCTTCGCAGTGGCGGGCCGCCGCGGTGCCCTGCTGCACGCGGTGGACGACGTGAACTTCAGCATGGCCGCCGGGCAGAGCCTGGGCCTGGTGGGCGAATCGGGCTGCGGCAAGTCGACACTGGTGCGCGTGCTGGCCCGCCTGCTCGACGCCAGCGAGGGCCGCATCGTCTTCGGAGGCCAGGACCTCGCCGCCAGCCCAGCCGCGCGTTTCGCGCGCCTGCCGCAGCGCGCCGCTATCCAGATGGTCTTCCAGGACCCCACCGACAGCCTGAACCCGCGCTACACGGCGCGCGAGACCATTGCCGAGCCGCTGGCCCTGCTGAGCGAAATGCGCGGCGCCGAGGCGGCTGCACGCGTCGACGAAGTGGCCACGCAGGTGGGCCTGCCGCCGGAACTGCTGTCGCGCTTCCCGCACCAGCTCTCGGGCGGGCAGAAGGCCCGCGTGGGCATCGCGCGCGCACTGGCGGTGCGGCCACGGCTGCTGATCCTGGACGAGCCCACGGCCGCGCTCGACGTCTCGGTACAGGCCGTGGTGCTGCAGCTGCTCGACCGGCTGCGGCGCGAGCTGGGCTTGAGCTGCCTCTTCGTTTCGCACGACCTGAACGTGGTGCGCCTGCTGACCGACCGCGTGGCCGTGATGTACCTGGGCAAAGTCGTCGAAGAGGGGCCGTCGGAGGACGTTTTCCGCCTGCCGCGTCACCCCTACACCCAGGCTCTGGTGTCGGCCATTCCGGGCCAGGGCCCGCGCATCAGGCTCAGCGGCGAGATCACGAGCCCCATCGATCCGCCGCCGCATGCCTGCCGCTTCGCCAGCCGCTGCCCGGTGGTGCAGGACCGCTGCCACCGCGAGGCGCCCGCCTTGACCGGTGGCGCGCACGCCGTGGCCTGCCACTTCGCCACCCGGCCGGTGCACACTGCGGCATGAAGCCACGTTGGGCATGAAAGGGTCTGCATGAGATCGGTGGGTCCGCCCCATGAGGGCAAGGACAGTTCCCGCGCCAACCTGGCCGAACAGGTGTATGCGGAGATCAAGGCGCGCATGCACGACTTCCGCCTCGTGCCCGGCGACCGCTTCAGCGAAGCCGAGCTCGGCGTGCAGCTGGGCGTCAGCCGCACGCCGGTGCGCGAGGCGCTGCTGCGCCTGCGCAACGAGGGCCTGCTCGACGTCGAGAGCAAGAGCGGCTGGTTCGTGCGCCCCATCGATTTCGACAAGCTCGAAGAGCTCTACGACCTGCGCGTGATCCTGGAGGCCGCCAGCGTGCAACGCCTGTGCACACGCGCCGAGCCTGCGGCCGAGCTCGATGCGCTGAAGGCCGTGTGGCTGGTGCCGGCGGCCGAACGGCTGGCCGACGGGCGCGAGGTCGGTGCGCTGGACGAAGCTTTCCACGCCACGCTGGTGCGCGCCGTGGGCAACGACGAGATGGCTCGTGTCCACTGGGACGTCACCGAGCGCATCCGCATCATCCGCCGCCTCGACTTCACGCGGCCCGACCGCGTCGACGCCACCTACGCCGAACACGCCAAGATCCTGCGCAGCATCATCCAGCGCAAGCCCGACCAGGCACAGCTGCTGCTGAAGAGCCACATCGAGCAGAGCAAGGCCGAGGTGCGCAAGATCACGTTGAGCGCGCTGCACGAAGCGAGGTTGCGCTCCCAAGCCCGCTAGCGGCGGCTGCCCGACCAAGCTTCCCGCCGCGGATCCGGCTCTGCCGGGCCGCAGGCGGACGGCCCCCTCGGGGGGGTAGCGAGCGCCAGCGAGCTCGGGGTTCTGTGTCGGCACGGCTCTTGCTGGATACCGTCTGGTATACCAGTTCACGCCCTAAAGCGGCGCGGCTGGGCAGCCCGTCATCCCGTCCACCGCCTGCAAGGAGCCGCCATGAGCCGAGACTTGACCCCCGACGCCTCCCGCCGCCGCGCCCTGGCGCAACTCTCGGCCGCCTCGCTGGTCGCCATGACACCCTGGGCGCGCGCGCAGGCGGCCATCAGCGTGGGCATGATCTACGTCGGTCCGAAGGACGACTTCGGCTACAACCAGGCGCACGCCGAGTCGGTGGCCGAGGTGAAGAAGATGGCCGGCGTGAAGGTCGTCGAGGAAGAGAACGTGCCCGAGACGCAGGCCGTGCAGAAGACCATGCAGGGCATGATCTCGCAGGACGGCGCGACACTGCTCTTCCCCACCAGCTTCGGCTACTTCGACCCGCACATGCTGGCCATCGCCGGCAAGAACCCCAAGGTGCGCTTCAGCCACTGCGGCGGCATGTGGACCAAGGGCAAGCACCCCGACAACACCGGCAGCTTCTTCGGCTACATCGACGAGGCGCAGTACCTCAACGGCGTCGTCGCCGGCCACATGAGCAAGAGCAAGAAGCTCGCGTTCGTGGCCGCCAAGCCCATCCCGCAGGTGCTGCGCAACATCAACGCCTACACGTTGGGCGCACGCTCGGTCGACCCGAAGATCACCACCAGCGTCATCTTCACCGGCGACTGGAGCATGGCCGTGAAGGAAGCCGAGGCCACCAATGGCCTGGCCGACCAGGGCTGCGACGTGTTCACGATGCACGTCGACGGCCCCAAGGTGGTGGTGGAGACCGCCGCCAAGCGCGGCAAGATGGTTTGCGGCTACCACGCCAGCCAGGCCAAGCTGGCGCCCAACGCCTACCTCACGGGCGCCGAGTGGAACTGGCTCACCGCCTACAAGCTGATCATCGACGCCGCACGCACCGGCAAGCCGCACCCGAACTTCGTGCGCGGCGGGCTGAAGGACGGCTTCGTCAAGACCAGCGCGTACGGCCCGATGGTGAGCGAGGCCGCGCGCAAGGCCGCTGACGCCGTGAAGGCCAAGATGGTGGCCGGCAGCTTCGACATCTTCGGCGGTGAACTCAAGGACAACACCGGCAAAGTGGTGATTCCCAAGGGCACAGTCCTCAAGCAGACCGACCCGGTGCTGGAAGGCATGAACTACCTCGTCGAAGGCGTCGTGGGCAAGATCTGATCGGGCCCACAGTGGCAAGGCAAGCCTGGCACGACGTCGCGGAGGCCTTTGCGCTGCCTGTGCTGGCGCTCAGCGGCGCGCTGCTGCTCTTCGGCGCCTGGGTCTGGTTCGGCGGCCACGACCCGGTGCAGGCCTGGTCGCTGCTCTTCCTGGGCGCCTTCGGCGATGCCTTTTCCTGGCAGAACACGCTGCAGCGCGCCGCGCCGCTGATGCTGACCGCGCTGTGCGTGGCCTTGCCGCAGCGCGCCGGGCTCACCGTCATCGGTGGCGAAGGTGCGCTGGTGCTCGGCGGACTGGCCTGCGCGGCGCTGCCGGTGCTGGTGGGCGTACCCGAGGGCCGTTTCGGCATCACGCTGCTGCTGGCCGCATCGGCCGCTGCCGGTGCGTTGTGGATCGTGCTGGCCGGCGTGCTGCGCCAGTACCGCGGCGTCAACGAGACCATCAGCAGCCTGCTGCTGAGCTACGTCGCCATCGCCTTCTTCAAGCACCTGGTCGAAGGCCCGATGCGCGACCCGGCGAGCCTGAACAAGCCCAGCACGCTGCCGCTGCCCGAAGGCCTGCAGATCGGCACGATGTTCGGCTACGACGTCCACTGGGGCCTGGCCTTCGGCGTCGCGGCCTGCGTCGTCGCGGCCGTCTGGCTGTCGCGATCGACGCACGGCTTCGCCACGCGCGTGGTGGGTGGCAACGCCCGCGCGGCGCGGCTGGTGGGACTGCCGGCACACCGGCTCATCATCACGGCCTGCGCTTTGGGCGGTGCCGCGGCCGGGCTGGCCGGCGGCATCGAGGTGGCGGCGGTGCACATGTCGGCCAATGCATCGCTGATCGCGGGCTTGGGCTACGCCGGCATCCTGGTCAGCTTCGTGGCGCGCCACCAGCCGCTGGCCATCATCCCGGTGGCCATCCTCTTCGGCGGCTTCGGCGCCGCGGGCAGCCTCCTTCAGCGGCGCATGGGCTTGCCCGATGCGTCGGTGCAGGTGCTGCTCGGCTTTGCCTTCGTGCTGATCCTGGCGACGGAAGCTTGGCGCGGACGGCTGCTGCCCTTCAGCCTGCTGCCACAGCGCGCGCCGCAGCCGGCGGTGAAGGGGGCCTGAAGTGACGCGGCGCACCTTCACTTGCAGCTTGGGTGCGATGGCGGCTTGCGGCCCTTTGGGGACGTTGGTCGCTGTCCGCTTTCCGCGTTCGGCGACAAGGGCGGGTCGCGTCAGGCGGTGCCCGGCGGCGTCGCCGACTGTGGCGGCCTTCGCTTCGCTCAGGCTGCCCTGCGCTGCTCGCCTTGAGGGCGTGCCGCATAACTCGCTGCGCTCACTTCGTTCGCTACGCTCAGACAGGATGCGGCAAGTCAGTTCACGAAGCGCGCTGCGCGCGCCGCCCTCAAGACTGCGCTGCTCGGCGCCACACACGGCGACGCCGCCGGGCACCGCCTGCCGCTCAAGCCACGGAGGAGGCGCTCGCCGAGTGCCCGCTTTGGTTCCTGCAAAGGGCTGTCCGGGCGGGGCGCGGCGTGCGTGTGAAGCGCTGAGGAGCGCAGGGTTCATGGCCCGCGCGCGCAGCGCGCCTCGTGGACACTTCTGGCGCATCCTGTCTGAGCGTAGCGAACGAAGTGAGCGCAGCGAGTTATGCGCCGGGCCATGGACCCGAGCACCACAGGGCAGTCGGCGCGCAGCGCCGACCGCTTCAGTCGCACGCCGCGCCCCGCCCGGACAGCCCTTTGCTGCCACCGGGCTCAACGCGCAAAAGCGGACGCTGAACGTCGGCAAAGGGCCGCAAGCCGGCACTCGCCGCAACACGCGCAGCGCCTAGGACAAGCACGCATGGAAGCCTTCTTCGACGTACTGCTTGCCGTGCTCGGCGGCGCCATCCGCGTCGGCACGCCCTTTCTTTTCGTCAGCCTGGGCGAGTGCCTCACCGAGAAGAGCGGCCGCATCAACCTGGGCCTGGAAGGTGTGCTGGTGTTCAGCGCCATGGCCGGCTTTGGTGGCGCCTACCTCAGCGGTTCACCCTGGCTGGGTGTGCTGCTGGCCGGCGCCAGCGGCGCGCTGCTGGCGCTGCTGCACGGGCTGGTGTGCTCGCTGCCGCGCGTGAACGACATCGCGATGGGCATCGCGCTGATGATGCTGGGCGCGGGCCTGGCCTTCTACCTGGGCAAGCCCCTGATCCAGCCGCAGGCGCCGCAGATCCCGTCCATCGACCTGGGCTGGTGGAGCGACTCCGGCCAGGTGCAGGCGGCACTGAAGGTCAATGCACTCTTCCCCATCGGCGTGCTGCTCGCCCTGGGCATGGGGTGGGCCTTCATGAACACGCGCTGGGGCCTGCTGGTGCGCATGGTGGGTGATTCGGCCGACGCCGCGCGCGCGCTGGGCAACAGCGTGAACGGCATCCGCATCGCGGCCACCACCGCGGGCGGCTTCATCGCCGGGCTTGGCGGCGCGTCGCTCAGCCTCTACTACCCGGGCAGCTGGAACGAAGGCCTGTCCAGCGGCCAGGGCCTGATTGCGGTGGCGCTGGTCATCTTTGCGCGCTGGCAGCCGCTGCGCTGCCTGTGGGCGGCGCTGCTCTTCGGCGGCGCGGGTGCCCTGGGCCCGGCGCTGCAGAGCGTGGGCGTCAGCGGCTACTACCACCTCTTCAACGCCGTGCCCTACCTGCTCACGCTGGCCATCCTGGTGTGGACCTGCTCGCCCAAGCGCAGCATCAAGGGCGCGCCGCTGGAACTGGGGATGGCGAAGTGAGCTTCGTCATCGCGAACCCCTACCTCTGGCCCTACGACGGCGACCTGCGCGCGGCCAACACCGCGCTCGTCGTCATCGACATGCAGACGGACTTCTGCGGCGCGGGCGGCTACGTCGACAGCATGGGCTACGACCTGGCGCTGACCCGCGCGCCCATCGAGCCGATACGCGCGCTGCTGGCCGCATTCCGTGCCGGTGGCTTCCCCATCATCCACACGCGCGAAGGCCACCGGCCCGACCTGTCGGACCTGCCGGCCAACAAGCGCTGGCGCTCACAGCGCATCGGCGCGGGCATCGGGGATGCCGGGCCTTGCGGCCGCATCCTCGTGCGCGGCGAACCCGGCTGGGAAATCATCCCCGAGCTGGCGCCGCGGCCCGGCGAGGTGGTCATCGACAAGCCCGGCAAGGGCAGCTTCTTTGCCACCGACCTCGAACTCATCCTGCACACCCGCGGCATCCGCAACCTGGTGCTCACCGGCATCACCACCGACGTCTGCGTGCACACGACGATGCGCGAGGCCAACGACCGCGGCTTCGAGTGCCTGATCGTCGAAGACGCCACCGGCGCCACCGACCGCGACAACCACGAAGCCGCGCTGAAGATGGTGACGATGCAGGGCGGCGTGTTCGGCGCCGTATCGAGCACACGGGCGATCATCGAGACGCTGCAGGGACTTTGAACATGCACGCGCTGGCCCTCGACACCTACGACCTCACCAAGCGCTTCGGCGCCTTCACCGCGCTGAACGCCGTGTCGCTGAAGGTGCGCCCGGGCACCGTGCATGCGCTGCTGGGCGAAAACGGCGCCGGCAAGAGCACGCTGGTGAAGTGCGTGGTCGGCTACTACCGGCCCGACGACGGCGCCGTCCTGGTGGACGGCCGCGAACAGGCCATCAGCTCGCCCACCGTCGCGCGCGACCTGGGCATCGGCATGGTCTACCAGCACTTCACCGTGGTGCCCGGCATGACGGTGGCCGAGAACCTGCTGCTCGCGCGCGGAAGACTCCCCGCGGTCATCGACTGGAAGAAGGTGCGTGCCGAACTGTCGGCCTTCCTCGAGACCACACCCTTCAAGCTCGACCTCGACGCCACGCCGCAGGACCTGTCGGCCGGCGAGAAGCAGAAGCTCGAGATCCTCAAGCAGCTCTACCTCCGGCCGCGGCTGCTGATCCTGGACGAACCCACCAGCGTGCTGACGCCGCAGGAAGCCGACGAGGTGCTTGGCCTGTTGAAGGACCGCGCCCACGCTGGCGACTGCACGGTGGTGATGATCACGCACAAGTTCCGCGAGGTGGCCGAGCACGCCGACGACGTGAGCGTGCTGCGCCGCGGCGCGCTGGTGGCCAGCCATGCGGTGGCCGAGGTGTCGGCCGACGCCCTGGCCGCGGCCATGGTGGGCGAAGGCCGCAGCGCCAAGGCCGCAGCGCTGGTGCGCGAAGGCCATGCCGGCACCGGCCCGGCGCGACTGCAGGTGCACGGGTTGGAAGTGGCCGGCGACCGCGGCGAACTGGCGGTGCAGGGCCTGAGCCTGGAAGTGCGCGGCGGCGAGATCGTCGGCGTGGCCGGCGTCTCGGGCAACGGCCAGCGTGAGCTGATGGAGGCGCTGGTGGGCCAGCGTGCCGTCGACGGCGGCAACGTGCGTGTCAGCGGCGAGAGCTTCCGCGCCACGCGCGAACAGAACCGGCGCCTGAAGGTGCGCAGTCTGCCCGAGGAGCCGCTACGGAATGCCTGCGTGGGCGAGTTGAGCGTCGGCCACAACATGGGCCTGCGGGTCTTCGACGCCGAGCCCGCAGCTCGCCGGGGCTGGCTGCGTTTCGGCGTGCTGCGCGACAAGGCGCGGGCGCTGATCACCGAATACGGCGTGAAGACGCAGGGCGAAGGTGCGGCCATACGCACACTCTCGGGCGGCAACGTGCAGCGTGCGGTGTTGGCGCGTGAACTGGCCGAGGACGCCGACCTGCTGCTCGTCAGCAACCCGGTCTTCGGGCTGGACTTCGCGGCCGTGGCCGAGATCCACACCCGGCTGGTGGCAGCGCGCAACCGTGGCACCGCGGTGCTGCTGGTCAGCGAGGACCTCGACGAACTGCTGCACCTCAGCGACCGCATCGTCGTGATGAGCGAAGGCCGCATCGTCTTCGAATGCGCTGCGGCGGGCGCCGACCGGCGCACGCTGGGTGCCTACATGGGCGGCCATGGTGGCGGGCACGGCCACGATCCCGACCCGGCATCCGCGCCCCCGCGGGCCGCCGCCACGCATGCCACCGAGGCCGCCGCATGATCGCCGTGCCCGCCCGACCGTTCGCCTACCCGTTGGCGCCAGAGGGCCGCACCGCGCTCGTGGTCATCGACATGCAGCGCGACTTCATCGAACCCGGCGGCTTCGGCGCCAGCCTGGGCAACGACGTGACGCTGCTGCACACCGCCATCGCGCCCATCGTGTCGCTGCTGGCGGCCTGGCGCGCGCGCGGCTGGCCGGTGCTGCACACGCGGGAATGCCACCGGCCCGACCTGTCGGACTGCCCGCCCGCCAAGCGCGGGCGTGGTGAACCGCTGCTCCGCATCGGCGACCCGGGACCGATGGGCCGCCTGCTGGTGGCCGGCGAGCCGGGCGCCGACATCATCCCGGCGCTGGCGCCAGCGCCCGGGGAGTGGGTCATCGACAAACCCGGCAAGGGCATGTTCTGGGGCACCTGCGCGCCCGAGGGCCTGCACGCCAGGCTGCAGGCCGCCGGCATCACGCACCTGTTGTTCACTGGCGTGACGACCGAAGTGTGCGTGCAGACCAGCATGCGTGAAGCGAACGACCGCGGCTACACCTGCCTGATCGTCCAAGACGCGACCGAGAGCTACTTTCCCGCCTTCAAGCGGGCGACGCTGGAAACGATCGTCGCGCAAGGCGGCATCGTCGGCTGGTGCGCACCGTCGGCGGCGGTGCTGGCGGCGCTGGCACCCGCATGAGTTCGCGGCAGTCGACCATGGCCCGCTGCACCGGATGCAGCGTGCCATCGGCGGCGGCCACGTCTTCCACCGTGAACAGCGCCTTGCCGTCGAGCGTGGGCAGGAACTGGATGCAGGCGTTGACCGGCCGCAGCTGCAGGAAGCGGATTGGGCGGGTGTTCATCGTCTGCGTGTTCGGGGGCATCGTGGCCTGAAGGGCCAGTCAGCGCGGGCGCGCCCGCCATGCCCGAGCAATTGCCGCGCCGGGCAGCGGGCCCGAAAGCTGCGAGATGATCGACTGGCCATGAAACTCGCCCTGCGCGCCGACCTGCTGGACTTCACCGCCACCCCGTCCTGGGGCAGCCCGACGATGGACGGCGTGCGCTTCCGCCCAGACCACTGGCTGCTCGTCGACGGCGGCCGCATCGTCGGCGCCGGGCCGGCAGCCACCCTGGCCCCTGGCCCAGACTGGCAACGCCACGACCACCGCGGCCGCCTGCTGCTGCCGGGCTTCATCGACACCCACGTGCACTGCCCGCAGCTCGACGTCATCGCCAGCTGGGGCGCCGGGCTGCTGGACTGGCTGGAGACCTATACCTTTCCTGCCGAGCAGCGTTTCGTCGATCCCGACGTGGCTGCAGACGGCGCCGCGCGCTTCCTCGACGCGCTGCTGGCGCACGGCACCACGGCGGCCGTCGTCTTCTCCACCGTGCACAGCGCGGCCACCGATGCGCTCTTCGCCGCCGCACAGCAGCACGGCATGCGCCTGGTCACCGGCAAGGTACTGATGGACCGCCACGCCCCCGACGGCCTGCGCGACGACGTGGCCGGCGCCGAGAGGGACTGCGAAGCGCTGATCGCGCGGTGGCACGGCCAGGGGCGCAATACCTACGCGGCGACGATCCGCTTCGCCGTCACCAGCACGCCGGAGCAGCTGGCCATGGCGGGTGAGCTCGGTCGCCGGCACGCCGGGCTCTACATGCAGACACACGTGGCCGAGAACCTCGACGAGGTGAAATGGGTGGCCGCCCTCTTCCCCGAGGCGCGCAGCTACCTCGACGTCTACCACCGCGCCGGCCTGCTGCACGAGCGCGCCGTCCTGGCGCATGGCATCTGGCTCGACGCCCACGACAGGGCACTGCTGCGCGAGACCGGTGCACACATCGCGCACAGCCCGAGCAGCAACCTCTTCCTGGGCAGTGGCCTGTTCGACTGGCAGGCGGCGCGCGACGCCGGGCACCGTGTCAGCATCGCCAGCGACGTGGGCGGCGGCACCAGCCTGTCCATGCTGCGCACGCTGGCCGAGGCCTACAAGGTGCAGGCGCTGCGCGGCACGCGGCTCAACGCCTGGACGGCTCTGCATGCCGCCACGCGCGGCGCGGCCGAGGCGCTTGGCCTGGCGCACGAGATCGGCCACCTGGGCACGGGCACGCTGGCCGACCTGGCGGTCTGGGACTGGTCGCACGGCCCGGTGGCCGGGCACCGCGACGCCGTGGCGCGCGGCGCAGTGCCCGGCCTGCCGGCGCAGGACCTGCACGCGCGGGTCTTCGCATGGATGACGCTGGGCGACGAACGCAACCTGGCTGCCACCTACGTTGCGGGGCGGCTGGCAGCAGGCTCGACGAGAGGCCCGTGACAGACCCGGATCGGATCTTGCTAACCCCGCGGTCGACCTGTTGTCAACCGAAGAGGAGGAGTTCCATGTACCGACCCGTGATCGCCCGTCTTTCATTGCGCGCCACCGCCGTGGCAGCTACCGGCCTGATGGCCGCCGCCGGCGCCCAGGCCCAGTCGTCCGTTCAGCTCTATGGCCTGATCGACCTCTCGGTCGGCCAGTTCCAGACCGCCGGCAGCGCCAAGGTCAAGCGCCTGGACAGCGGCAACATGAGCACCAGCTACTTCGGCTTCAAGGGCACCGAAGACCTGGGCAGCGGCCTGAAGGCCGGCTTCACGCTCGAAAGTTTCCTGCTCGCCGACTCCGGCGGCGCCGGCCGCGTGCCGGGTGTCGACGCCTTCTGGGCGCGCAATGCCAACGTCAGCCTGTCCGGCGGCTTCGGCATGCTGCGCCTGGGCCGCATGGGCCCACCGATGTTCGTGAGCTCGCTGCTTTTCAACGCCTATGGCGATTCCTTCGGCTATTCGCCGACGATCCGCCAGTACTACAACTTCCCGCACGGTGGCACTCAGTCGAACAACGCGCCGCTGGTGGGTGATTCGGGCTGGAACAACGCCATCGGCTACACCACGCCGCGCCTGGGCGGGCTTACGGCCAACCTGATGGTGGCCGCCGGCGAGGGCGCGGCCACGGCCAGGGGCCCGAACATCGGCGCCAACCTGCTGTACTTCGCCGGCCCGCTGGGCCTCACGCTGGCCTGGCAGAAGGTGGAAGCGCAAGGCACGCTGGGCCGTGGCATCTCGGCTTTCCCGGGCTTCAGCAGCCAGGACGCGCTGCAGTTCGGCGCCAGCTACGACCTGAAGTTCGCCAAGTTCTTCGTGCAGTACGGCAGCATCGACACCAAGGCCACCCGCAAGGTCGAGACCAAGAACTTGAACCTCAGCGCCTCGGTGCCGATGGGCAGCGGCGCCATCCTGGCGGCCTACGGCAGCAGCAAGAGCACCACGGCAGGCGTGGCCGGCAAACCCGAGAGCGAAATGGTGACGCTGGGCTACAACCACAAGCTGAGCAAGCGCACCGAACTCTACGCCCTGTACATGAGCGACAAGTACACCGGCAAGTCCAGCGGCACGACACTGGCGGCGGGCGTGCGCCACACCTTCTAGTCGACCCCGATCGGCCGCCGCGGAGATTTGCCGACAATCTCCCTCCATGGCCCGACTGGAACTCCGCGGCATCAGCAAGCAGTACCCCGCGGTTCGCGCCAACGACGGCGTGAGCCTGCGGGTGCTTCCCGGCGAGATCCATGCCGTGCTGGGCGAGAACGGCGCCGGCAAGAGCACCCTGATGAAGATCATCTACGGTGCCGTGCAGCCCGACGAAGGCCAGATGTTGTGGAACGGCGAGCCGGTGGCGGTGAAGAGCCCGGCGCAGGCACGCGCCCTGGGCATCAGCATGGTCTACCAGCACTTCAGCCTGTTCGACACGCTGACGGCGGCCGAGAACGTCTGGCTGGGACTGGACAAGGCGCTGACGCTGCCCGAGGTGGCGGCGCGCATCAACGAGGTGGCGGCCAGCTACGGCCTCGACGTCGACCCGCAGCGCCCGGTGCACACGCTGAGCGTGGGCGAACGCCAGCGCGTGGAGATCGTGCGCGCGCTGCTGACGAAGCCGCAGCTGCTGATCCTGGACGAACCCACATCGGTGCTGACACCGCAGGCCGTGGACAAGCTCTTCGCCACGCTGCGCGCGCTGGCCGACGAGGGCTGCAGCATCCTCTACATCAGCCACAAGCTCGACGAGATACGCGCGCTGTGCACGCAATGCACGGTGCTGCGCGGCGGCAAGGTCACCGGCCAGGTGGACCCGCGCGAGGAAAGCAACGCCAGCCTGTCGCGGCTGATGATCGGTGCCGAGCCGACGGCGCTGAAGGCCCGCGCCGCCACCGCCGGCAGGCAGGTTCTGCTGGTGCGCAGCCTGAGCCTGCCCAAGCCCGACGAGTTCGGCATGGCGCTGAACGACATCGGCTTCGAGGTGCGTGCCGGCGAGGTGGTGGGCATCGCCGGCGTCTCGGGCAACGGCCAGCAGGAACTGATGGCGGCGTTGTCTGGCGAAGACCCGCGTGCCACGCCGGGCAGCATCGCGCTGGGCGGGCAGGACATCGCGCAGGCCAGCCCGCGCAAACGCCGCAAGCAGGGACTGCACTTCGTGCCCGAGGAGCGCCTGGGCCGCGGCGCCGTGCCCACGCTGAGCCTGGCGCAGAACACATTGCTCACGCGCACCGAGGCGGTGTCGAAGCTGGGCTGGATCGCCACCGGCCGGGTGCAGCGCCTGGCCGAAGAACTGATCGCACGTTTCCATGTGCGTGCCGGCGGCGCGGGCGCGGCGGCGAAGAGCCTGTCGGGCGGCAACCTGCAGAAGTTCATCGTCGGTCGCGAGATCAGCGGCCAACCCGAAGCTGCTCATCGTCAGCCAGCCCACCTGGGGCGTGGACGTGGGCGCGGCCGCGCAGATCCGCGGCGAACTGCTGGCGCTGCGCGACGCCGGCTGCGCGCTGCTGGTGGTGAGCGAGGAGCTCGACGAGCTCTTCGAGATCGCCGACCGGCTGCACGTCATCGCCCAGGGCCGGCTGTCGCCCAGTGTGCCAGTGGCCGACGCCACCGTGGAACGGATAGGCGCCTGGATGAGCGGTCTGTGGGAAGCGCAGCCCGACATGGCGCCAATCGCGTGAGCACGGCATGACCATGTTCAAGCTCGAAGCGCGGCCGCAACCCAGCAAGCTGATGTCGCTGGCCAGCCCGCTGCTGGCGCTGGCCATCACGGTGCTCATCGGCGTCGGCCTCTTCGTGCTGCTGGGCAAGGACCCGCTGCGCGGCCTTCAGATGTTCTTCGTCGAGCCCGTGAAGAGCCTGTACGCACTGTCGGAGCTGAGCGTGAAGGCGACGCCGCTGATCCTCATCGCGCTGGGCCTGGCGGTGTGCTTCCGCAGCAACGTGTGGAACATCGGCGCAGAGGGGCAGTTCGTCGTCGGCGCGCTGTGCGCGGGCTGGGTGGCGATGCAGGCCGGGCCCGACACCGCCTGGCTGGGCCGCGGCATCGTCGTGCCGATACTGCTGGCCGGCGTGCTTGGCGGCATGCTGTGGGCGGCCATCGTGGCGCTGCTGCGCGACCGCTTCAATGCCAACGAGATCCTGGTCAGCCTGATGCTGGTCTACGTCGCCGAGCAGCTGCTGGGCTGGCTGGTCTACGGGCCCTGGAAGGACCCGGCGGGCTACAACTTCCCGCAGACCATCACCTTCCTGCCCGAAACGAAAATCCCGCGCCTGGTGCCGAACCTGCGCGCCCACATCGGCCTGCCGATGGCGCTGGTGGCAGTGGCGCTGCTGTGGGTCTTCCTCTTCCGCACCTACCGCGGTTTTGCGCTGCAGGTGGGCGGGCTGGCGCCGGCGGCGGCGCGGTATGCCGGCTTCTCGTCGCGCAGCGCGTTGTGGACGGCACTGCTGCTCAGCGGCGGCATGGCCGGCCTGGCCGGTGGCCTGGAAGCCGCCGGGCCGCTGGGCCAGCTGACGCCCTACGTGCCCGCCGGCTACGGTTTCGCCGCCATCATCGTTGCCTACGTGGGGCGGCTGCACCCGGTGGGCATCGTCTTCGCGGGCGTGCTGATGAGCATGTTCTACATCGGCGGTGAACTGGCGCAGTCGCGGCTGGGGCTGCCGAAGTCGCTGACGGGGGTGTTCCAGGGCCTGCTTCTCTTCACGCTGCTGGCTTGCGATACTTTGATTGCTTACCGGGTGCGGTGGATGCGCCCTGCTCGTGCCACCTGAGCGCCATGGACGCCATCGCCCTCCTCCTGGCCGCCACCTTCAACGCCGGCACCATCCTGGCGCTGGCCGGCTTGGGCCTGCTGATCAACGAACGCGCCGGCATCGTCAACCTGGGTGCCGAGGGCATGATGCTGGTCGCAGCGATTGCCGGTTTTGCCACCGCCGTCACCACCGGCAGCGCGGCGCTGGGCTTGGCGGCAGGCGCCGCCGCAGGCGGCGTGATGGCGGCGCTGTTCGGATGGATGGTGATCTGGCTCAACACCAACCAGGTCGCCACGGGCCTCGCGCTCAGCCTCTTCGGCGGCGGCTTCTCGGCCTTCGTCGGCGTGAATTTCGTGCAGGCCAAGATCGGCCAGCGGCCCGAATTCCACATCCCCTTCCTCGCCGACCTGCCCTTCGTCGGCCCGGCCTTCTTCCGCCAGCACCCGATGGTCTACGCGGCAGTGGCGCTGGTTTTCGCCCTGGCCTGGTTCCTCTACCGCAGCCGCGCCGGGCTGGTGCTGCGCGCGGTGGGGGAATCACCCGAATCAGCGCATGCCCTGGGCTACCCGGTACGGCGGATCCGCCTGGCGGCGGTGGTGGCCGGAGGCGCGCTGTGTGGCCTGGCCGGCGCCTACGTCTCCACCGTCTACACGCCGCTGTGGGTGGAAGGCATGGTCGCCGGCAAGGGCTGGATCGCGCTGGCGCTCACCACCTTCGCCACCTGGCGCCCGGGCCGGCTGCTGCTGGGCGCCTACCTCTTCGGCGGCGTGACCATGCTGCAATTCCACCTGCAGGGCCAGGGCGTCGAGGTCCCCAGCCAGTTCCTCAGCATGCTGCCCTACGTGGCCACCATCGTGGTGCTGGTGCTGATCTCGCGCAACGCGGCATGGATACGCGCGAACATGCCGGCATCCTTGGGCAAACCGTTCTTCCCGGGCTCGTGACCCGCCCGCACTGCACCTTCCAACCCTTCAACCAGGAGAGAGAGAACCCATGAGCACGAACACCAAACGCCGACTGCTGCAACTGGCCGGCTGGTCCACGCTGGCCGCCACCGCGGCGCTCGTCGGCTGCGGCAAGAAAGAAGCGCCGCCGCCGACCGCCGCGGCCCCCGCCGCTTCAGCGCCTGCGCCCAAGCCGGCGCCGCTGAAGATCGCCTTCGCCTACATCGGCCCCGTCGGCGACGGCGGCTGGACGTTTGCGCACGACAACGGCCGCAAGGCCATCGAGAAGGAGTTCGGCGACAAGGTGGTCACCAGCTTCGTCGAGAAGGTGCCCGAAAGCGCCGACGCCGAGCGTGTGTTCCGCGACCTCGCCGGCCAGGGCAACCAGCTGATCTTCGGCACCACCTTCGGCTACATGGAACCGATGCTCAAGGTGGCCGCCGACAACACGCAGGTGAAGTTCGAGCACGCCACCGGCTACAAGACCGCGCCCAACATGCGCACCTACGACAGCCGCACCTACGAGGGCGCCTACATGGCCGGCATCATCGCCGGCAAGATGAGCAAGGCCGGCGTGCTGGGCGTGGTGGGCAGCATCCCCATCCCCGAGGTCATCCGCAACATCAACAGCTTCACGCTCGGTGCGCAGAGCGTGAACCCGAAGGTGAAGACCAAGGTGGTGTGGGTCAACGAGTGGTTCAACCCGCCCAAGGAAACCGAGGCCGCCCAGAGCCTGATCAACCAGGGCGCCGACGTGCTGTTCCAGAACACCGACAGCTCGGCCGTGCTGCAGACCGCGGCCAAGAACAAGAAGCTGGCCTTCGGCTGGGACAGCGACATGACGGCCTACGCGCCCGAGGCCCACCTGGCCAGCGCCATCATCAACTGGGGCCCCTACTACGTGAAGGCCACGAAGGACGCGCTGGCAGGCACCTGGGCCACCGGCAGCGTGTGGTGGGGCGTGAAGGAAGGCGCGATCGACATCGTCAGCATCAACGCCGCCGTGCCGGCCGAGACGCAGGACGCCGTGGCCAAGGTCAAGGCCGGGTTGAAGGACGGCAGCTTCGCCATCTGGAAGGGCCCCATCGTCGGCAGCGACGGCAAGGAAGTGCTGGCCAAGGATGCCGTGGCCGACGACAAATTCCTGGGTGGCGTGAACTTCTACGTCAAGGGCGTGGAGGGCAAGGTGCCGGCAGGGAAGTAAGCCCAGACGACGGGGCCAACCCCCCTCACCGCGCCCACCAGTCGTCGCCGAACTGCCCCTGCAACCAGTCGACGAAGCCCGTCACCTTCGTCGGCACCAGGCGCGGCGACGGGTAGACGGCGTGCATCTCCTGCGACGGCAGCGCCCAGCCCGGCAGCAGCGGCAACACCGTGCCGCTGCGGATGCTGTCATGCGCCACGTAGCGCGGCAGCACGGCCAGGCCCAGGCCGGCGCGAGCGGCCGCCAGCAGCGCCGACAGGTTGTTGCTGCGCAGCGGCCCATGCACGCCCACGGCCAGCGCGCCGCCGTCGGGGCCGGTGAAGTGCCAGACGTCGTCGCCCTGCACGGTGCTGTAGATCAGCGCGCTGTGCTGCGCCAGATCGGCCGGCTGCAGCGGCGTGCCGTGCTCGCGCAGGTAGGCCGGGGCGCCCACCAGCACCCAATGGTTCACGCCGAGATAACGGGAACCCAGTGAGCTGTCGGCCAGCCGACCCATCCGCAGCGCCAAGTCGATGCCCTGCTCCACCAGGTTGACATAGCGGTCCTCGAAGCTGAGATCGATCTGCAGTTCCGGGTGCTGCTGCATGAAGCGCAGCACCAGCGGCACCAGCACGCGCCGGCCGAAGGCCACGCTGGTGCTGATGCGCAGCGTGCCCGTCACGCGGCTCTGCATCAGAGCGGCCAGGTTGTCGGCGTCTTCCAACTGGCGCGCGATGCTCTTGCACTTGTCGTAGTAGGCCGCGCCCACCTCGGTGGGCGTGACGCCCCGGGTACTGCGGTGGAGCAACCGCGCGCCCAGGCGCTTCTCGAGCGCCGCCACGTGCTTGGTGGCCGTGGGCTGGGTGATGCCCATGTCGGCGCTGGCCTTGCTGAAGCTGCCCGTCTCGACGACGCGGATGAAGAGGCGGATGCCGGTGACGGTGTCCATGTGGCGGGCTCGCTCCAGTCAGTTCACTATTCCACCATGGAATAGCTCATATCCACCCGCTGCACTTCTCCCGGGCGCGCCACTGCCCGAACATCCCTTCACCGCAACAGGAGACACAACGATGGCAAAGATGAAGGCCGCCATGGCCGCCGTGCTGGTGATGGAGAAGGAAGGCATCACGCAGGCCTTCGGGGTGCCCGGCGCCGCCATCAACCCGCTGTACGCCGCGCTGCGCGAGCGCCAGAGCATCGCCCACATCCTGGCCCGCCACGTCGAGGCCGCCAGCCACATGGCCGAGGGCTACACCCGCGCCAAGGCCGGCAACATCGGCGTCTGCATCGGCACCAGCGGCCCCGCCGGCACCGACATGATCACCGGCATGTACTCGGCCAGCGCCGACAGCATCCCCATCCTGTGCATCACCGGCCAGGCGCCGCGGGCTCGCCTCTACAAGGAAGACTTTCAGGCCGTCGACATCGAGTCGATCGCCAAGCCCGTGACCAAGATGTCGGTCACCGTGCGTGAACCCGGCCTGGTGCCGCGGGTCTTCCAGCAGGCCTTCCACGAAATGCGCAGCGGCCGCCCCGGCCCGGTGCTGATCGACCTGCCCTTCGACGTGCAGATGGCGGAGATCGAATTCGACATCGACACCTACGAGCCGCTGCCCGTCTACAAGCCCGCCGCGACGCGCAAGCAGATCGAGAAGGCGCTGGACATGCTGCAGGCGGCCGAGAAGCCGCTCATCGTGGCCGGTGGCGGCATCATCAACGCCGACGCGTCCGACCTGCTGGTCGAACTGGCCGAGCTGACCGGCGTGCCCGTCATCCCCACGCTGATGGGCTGGGGCACGATTCCCGACGACCACCCGCTGATGGCCGGCATGTGCGGCCTGCAGACCAGCCACCGCTACGGCAACGCCACGATGCTGGCCAGCGACTTCGTGCTGGGCATCGGCAACCGCTTCGCCAACCGCCACACCGGCAGCGTCGAGACCTACACGAAGGACCGCAAGTTCGTGCACGTCGACATCGAACCGACGCAGATCGGCCGCGTCTTCACGCCCGACTTCGGCATCGTCTCCGACGCCAAGATCGCGCTCGAACTTTTCGTGCAGGTGGCCGCCGAGCGCAAGGCCGCGGGCAAGCTGAAGGACCGCAGCGACTGGGTCCACCGCTGCCAGGAGCGCAAGCGCCTGATGCACCGCAAGACGCACTTCGAGCAGATCCCGATCAAGCCGCAGCGTGTCTACGAAGAGATGAACAAGGCCTTCGGCCGCGACACCGTCTACGTGACCACCATCGGCCTGTCGCAGATCGCCGGTGCGCAGTTCCTGCACGTCTTCGAGCCGCGCCAGTGGATCAATTGCGGTCAGGCCGGCCCGCTGGGCTGGACGCTGCCCGCCGCGCTGGGTGTGGTGGCCAGCGACACCACCAAGACCGTGGTGGGCCTGTGCGGCGATTACGACTTCCAGTTCCTGATCGAGGAACTGGCGGTGGGCGCGCAGTTCAAGCTGCCGCTGGTGGTGGTGCTGGTGAACAACAGCTACCTGGGCCTGATCCGTCAGAGCCAGCGCGGCTTCGACATGGACTTCTGCGTGCAGTTGGCCTTCGACAACATGAACGTCGACGACCCGGCGCTGAAGGGCTACGGCATGGACCACGCCAAGGTGGTGGAAGGCATGGGCTGCAAGGCGCTGCGCGTGACCGACCCCGACAAGATCGAGGGCGCGCTGGCCCAGGCCAAGGCCATGGCGCAGGAACTGCGCGTGCCGGTGGTGGTGGAAGTCATTCTCGAGAAGGTGACGAACATCGCGATGGGCACCGAGATCGACAAGGTCAACGAGTTCGAGGACATTGACTGCCGTCACCCCGAAGGCCGCGAAGGCCTCGTGACAGCCGGCCTGCTCGAGTAAGCTGACCCAAGGCCAGGCGGCACGGAGCCGCCGCCCAAACGCCACCGTGCGAACCCAGAACAGCGCCGGCCCGCTGCCAAGCGGCCAGGCGCTGCACCACTTTTACGGAGACCCGTCATGCCCCGCTTTGCCGCCAACCTGACCATGCTCTTCAACGAGGTGCCCTTCCTCGACCGCTTCGAACGTGCGGCGCGGACGGGCTTCTCCTGTGTGGAGTTTCTCTTTCCCTATCCCTACGCCACCGCCGACATCAAGGCGCGCCTGGAGAGCAACCGCCTGAAGCTGGTGCTGCACAACCTGCCCGCAGGCAACTGGGACGCCGGCGAGCGAGGCATAGGCTGCCTGCCCGACCGCGTGGCCGAATTCCGCGCCGGCGTGGCCCAGGCCATCGAAGTGGGCACGGCCTTGGGCGTGCCGCAGATCAACTGCCTGGCGGGCAAGGCCCCGGCCGGCGTGGACGACGCGCTGCTGCGCCAGACTCTCGTCGAGAACCTGCGCTACGCCGCCGCGGCATTGAAGAAGGCGGGCATCAAGCTCCTGATCGAGCCGATCAACAACTACGACATCCCGGGCTTCTGGCTGAACAAGACCGACAAGGCCATCTCGGTCATCGAAGAGGTCGGTTCCGACAACCTCTTTCTGCAGTACGACATCTACCACGCGCAGCGCTACGAAGGCGAGCTGGCGGCGACGATGGCCAAGCACATCGCGCGCATCGCGCACATCCAGATCGCCGACAACCCGGGCCGCAACGAGCCCGGCACGGGCGAGATCCACTACCCCTTCCTGTTCGCGCACCTCGACCGCATCGGCTACAAGGGCTGGATAGGCTGCGAGTACAAACCCGCCGCCAGCACCGAAGCCGGCATGGGCTGGCTCGAACAGGCGCGCCGCACCTTGCGCGCCACCGCCTGAAACTTCACGGAGACACCCACATGAAACTCGGATTCATCGGCACCGGCATCATGGGGACGCCCATGGCCGGCCACCTGCGCGCCGCCGGCCACGATCTCTTCGTCACCACGCGCAGCAAGCTGCCGGCCGCGCTGCTGGACGCGGGCGCCGTGGCCTGCAAGACCGCGGGCGATGTGGCCAAAGCCGCCGACGTGATCTTCCTGATGGTGCCCGACACGCCCGACGTCGAGACCGTGCTGTTCGGCGACAGCGGGGTTGCCGGTGGCCTGACCGCCGGCAAGACGGTGGTCGACATGAGCAGTATCTCGCCCATCGCCACCAAGGCCTTCGCGGCGAAGATCAATGCACTGGGCTGCGACTACGTCGATGCGCCGGTCAGTGGTGGCGAAGTGGGCGCGAAGGCCGCCAGCCTGACCATCATGGTCGGTGCCAGCGAAGCCGCCTTTGCCCGCGTGCTGCCGCTGCTGCAGCTGATGGGCAAGAACATCACGCACGTCGGCGGCAACGGCGACGGCCAGACGACCAAGGTGGCCAACCAGATCATCGTGGCACTGAACATCGCGGCCGTCAGCGAAGCGCTGGTCTTCGCCAGCAAGGCCGGTGCCGACCCGGCCAAGGTGCGGCAGGCGCTGATGGGTGGCTTCGCCAGCAGCCGCATCCTCGAAGTGCATGGCGAACGCATGATCAAACGCACCTTCAACCCGGGCTTCCGCATCGGGCTGCACCAGAAGGACCTGAACCTGGCGCTGCAGGGCGCAAAGAGCTTGGGCGTAGCGCTACCGCAAACGGCCGGCGCCGCGCAGCTGATGCAGGCCTGCGCCGCACAGGGCTGGGATCAGCTGGACCACTCGGCACTCGTGAAGGCGCTGGAACTGCTGGCGAATCACGCGGTGGCGGAAGCGCCTGCGGGCTGACATCGACGGGCGCCGGCTTGCGGCTCAGGGCTGCACTTCACCGTCCGCTTTCGCGCGTTGCGTTTGGTGGCGGCAAAGGGCTGTCCGGGCGGGCACTCGGCGAGCGCCTCCTTCGGTGCTTGAGCGGCAGGCGGTGCCCGGCGGCGTCGCCGTGTGTGGCGCCGAGCAGCGCAGTCTTGAGGGCGGCGCGCGCAGCGCGCTTCGTGAACTGACTTGCCGCATCCTGTCTGAGCGTAGCGAACGAAGTGAGCGCAGCGAGTTATGCGGCACGCCCTCAAGGCGAGCAGCGCAGGGCAGCCTGAGCGAAGCGAAGGCCGCCACAGTCGGCGACGCCGCCGGGCACCGCCTGCCGCGACCCGCCCGTTTCGTCGAACGCGGAAAGTGGACAGCGACCAACATCCCCAAAGGGCCGCAAGCCGCCGCAGCGGGCTGCGCGAGGAACCGCTGCGCCTCATGTGCAACGTTTGTGATGCTGGCGGCCTCCGCTGCCGCCCGGATAGCATCGCCCGCATGGGAGTGAAGAGCATGCACCGCCGCCTGGCTAGCCTGTTGTGCGCCGCGGCGCTGTCGCCGTGCATCGCCGCCCAGCTCACGCCCACGCCGGTGGTGGAGGACGTGCCCTTCATCACCACACCCGACCACGTCACGGTGGCGATGCTGGAACTGGCGGGCGTGGGGCCGAAGGATCACGTCATCGACCTCGGCTCGGGCGATGGCCGCATCGTCATCACCGCGGCGAAGCGGTTCGGCGCCAGCGGCCTGGGCGTGGAGATCGTGCCCGAACTGGTCGCGCAGAGCCGCAACCACGCGCGCCGCGCCGGCGTCGAGGCGCGCACGCGCTTCGAGGTGCAGGACCTCTTCGCCACCGACCTGGCCCCGGCCACCGTGGTCACGATGTACCTGCTGCCCGAGGTGAACCTGGCGCTGCGCCCGCGCCTGCTGGCGCTGGCCCCGGGTACGCGCATCGTCTCTCACGACTGGGACCTGGGCGACTGGGCGCCCGACCGCACGCTGACCCTGCCCGTGCCGCAGAAGACCATCGGGCTGGAGAAGACCAGCCGCCTGCACCTGTGGACGGTGCCGGCGAGAGTGAACGGGCTGTGGTGCGGGGCAGGCGGCACAGCACTGCGCATCGAGCAGCGCTACCAGGTGCTGCAGGCCACGCTCGATGAAGGCAAAGAACGCCGCAGCACCAGCGGGCGCATCGACGGCACCACGCTGCGCATGCTCGGCACTGCGGGCATGGCCTGGGCCGCCACGGCCGACGGCGAAGTGCTGCGCACTGCGCCCACCACTGGCAAGCCGGCCGGCCCGACATGGCGGCGCAGCGGCGGCGCGGCCTGCGGCTGAGGCCCGGCCGCAGAACCCAGGCCGCCAAGCACGGCGCCTGAACTGGACGGGAACCTGCGAGATGGTCACTCTATGCACCACGCTGGACGGCGTCGACTGGGAAGCGCTGCGGCGCGACCTCATTGCCGACGACTTCCACAACGGCCGCACCACGGCTCAACTGCGGCTGTCCTTCGAGAACAGCACGCACGTCGCGATGGGCTTCGACGGCGCACGCTGCATCGCCAACGCGCGCATGCTGTCCGACGGCGTAGGCAACGCCTATGTCGTCGACGTCTGGACGCACAGCGCCTACCGCCGCCAGGGCATTGCGCGCCAGGCGATGCAACTGCTGATGAACGCCGTGCCCGGCCAACACATCTACCTGGGCACCGACGACGCGGTGGGCTTCTACGAAAAGCTGGGCTTCGCGCCGCAGATGAAGGGCATGAGCCTGATTGTCGGGCGCTACCTCGACAACGGCACGCCGCCCGATTGACGGCGGCGCGCTGCGGCATTCAGCCCATCTTCACCGCCGTGCCGCTGACGGCCACCATCATCATGCCGTTGGTCTCGCCCAGCACCTCGTAGTCGAAGTCGATGCCGACCACGCCATCGGCGCCCATCTCCCTGGCGGCGGCAATCAGGTCTTCCAGCGCCGCATCGCGTGCACCCGAGAGAGCACGTTCGTAGCCGCCGGCCCGGCCACCCACCACGTCGCGCACCGAGGAAAACATGTCGCGGAAGATGTTGGCACCGATGATGGCCTCGCCATTCACCAGCCCGAGGTAACGCGCCACCTTCGCGCCTTCGCCGTTCGGCACCACGGTGGAGAGGAAAAAGCCTTCGTCCTTCTTCGAGAACCAGCCCATCGTGCGCTCCTGCCGCAGGCGAAGGCCCGCGTTACAGCGGTGATTCTGGCGCCCGACCCGTGCGGCCTGCGTTTGCAGGCCTCCTGGCCCCAAATGCCGCCACAGCCGTCGCCACCGGCGCTACACGCGCCCCATCACCGGCAGGCTGGCGCCGGTGACGGCCGAGGCCTCGTCCGACAGCAGGAAGGCGATGACGCGGGCCAGCTCGTCGGTGCCCACCCAGCGCGTGGGGTCGGCGTCGGGCATCTCGGTGCGGTTGGCCGGCGTGTCCAGCACGCTGGGCAGCACGGCGTTGACGCGCAGGCCGCGGGCCTTGAACTCTTCGGCCAGCGCTTCGGTCAGGCGCGCCACGCCCGCCTTCGACGCGGCATAGGCGCCCATGCCCAGCCCGGCCTTCAGTGCGGCCGCGGCGCCTACGTTGACGATGGCCGGGCGCGGCTGCGCCAGCAGCAGCGGCAGCGCGGCCTGGCAGGCCAGAACGGCGCTGCGCAGGTTCATCGCGTAGAGGCGGTCCCAGGTGGCGGCCTGGCCGCCTTCGATCGTTTCCCAGGTGAAGCCGCCGGCGACGTTCACCAGGCCGTCCAGCCCGCCCAGCGCGGCCGCCGCGCGCTGCAGGCCCGCGGCGGCCGAGGCCTCGTCGGCCAGGTCGACGCCGCCCAGCACCACTGCGCCGGCCGGTGCGGCGGTGCCGCCGTCGGCGGCATGGCGGTCGAGCAGCACCACGCGGGCGCCGCGCGTCAGCAGCAGCGCGCCCACTGCCTGACCCAGGCGACCCAGGCCGCCAGTGACGGCAATGCGGCGGCCCTGCAGCCCGGCGGAAGTCGTTGCGTTCATCGCGGGCCCCTCAGCGTGCGTCGTCGGCATGGATCTGCAATGCTTCCAGGAAGCGCGACACCATGTTGTAGGCGGCGATGGTGGCCGCCGCTTCCACGGCGCCGCGTTCACCCAGGGCGTCACGCACAGCGGCCATGATCCCGGGCGCGAAGTGGATGTCGCGCGTCATCGCGTCGGTCAGCGCCAGCACGGCGCGCTGGGTGTCGTCGAAGAGCGGGCTGTCGGCCCAGTGTTGCAGCGCATCCAGCTGGGCCTGGCTCACGCCCTCCTTCAGTGCGATCGGAGCGTGCTGGAAGGCTTCGTAGGGCGCGCCGTTGAGCAGGGCCACGCGCATGATCATCAGCTCACGCAACGCGCCGCCTATCGACAACTTCTGCCGCACCGCAGTCAGGTAGGTCAGCCAGCCCTCGGCGAGCGGCGGGCTGTGCATCAGCATCTGGTAGAGGTGCATCACGTGGCCGCGCTCGGCAACGATGCGCTGCACCAGTGGCGCGGCTTCGGGGTGCTTCAGGTCGGCGTAGGGCAGGCGGGCCATCGGTTGCAGTGCGGAAGACGGAAAGCCGCATTGGACACCACCCACACCGCAGCCGCCGGCGGCATGAACTGCGGTCCAATACCGCCATGAACCCACCGCAGAACTTCGCCCTGCGCGGCGAGCACATCACGCTCGACGCCTTGCTCAAGGCCACCGGACTGACGCCCAGCGGCGGCGCCGCCAAGATGCTCATCGCCGAAGGTGCCGCCCGCGTCAACGGCGAAACCGAGACGCGCCGTGGCCGCAAGCTGCGCGCCGGCGACGAGGTGACCGTGGGCGAGACCGTCGTGCGCCTGACCGGCCCCTGAAACCACGGCCGAAACACCGCCGGCCGGCGGCCCGTGCCGTCGGCGACACTGCGCACCCCTGCCCTGCACCACCGCCGCACCGTGGACTACCCCCGCTACGACCCCGCCTCCCCCGTCACGCCGCTCGGCCCGGCCGAACTCGACGGCCTCGACCAGCTGCTGCAAGCCCTGCCCGCCGACGGCGTGATGTCGATCGACGGTGTCGACGGTTTCCTCACTGCGCTGCTGGTCGGCCCGCCCGAACTGCTGGCCACGCTGCCTTCCGCCGACTGGCTGCCCTGGGTCTGGGGCGGCGACGGCCCGGGCGGCAACGAAGCCGCCGAGCCCTTCGCCAGCAAGCGCCAGCGCAAGGCCACCGTGGTGCAGCTGCTGCGCCATCTGCGCCACCTGCAGCACCAGCTCGACACCGCGCCGGCCGAGTGGGAGCCGGTGTTCAGCGTCGCCGAGAAGGGCCCCGACGAGTTCGTCGACGCGCGCGACTGGTGCGCCGGCTTCCTGCAGGCCGTCGACCTGCAACCCAGCGCCTGGGACGCCGCTTGGGGCCACCCGGCGCTCGGTGCCCCGGTGGCGCCGCTGCTGGCGCTGGGCGGTGGCATCGACGGCGTGGACACCCCGGCCCCCCCGGCCGACGACGACCTGGCCGCGCTGGACGCCATCAGCCGTGCCGTGCCCGAAGCCGCGCTGGCGCTGCGCCAGCACTTCCGCCCTGCGGGCTGAACAGACTGGGCGCCGCGCCGGGCGCGCTGCAGCACGGCAGGGACGGATCAGAAACGCTTAAGGCGGCAGGCGCACGATGCCTGCACATCAACCCGATCCCGGACCCGCCATGACCACTGCCCCCCGCCGGCCCATCTCTTTCATCGGCCAGTTTTTCCGTGTCATCGCCGCCACCCTGCTGCCCCTGGTGCTGCTGACCTTCGTGTGGCTGCCGATGACGCTGGGCGGCCACCCCGGTGAAGCACGCAGCAGCAGCACGTCGGACATGCGCCACATGAGCTGAGTGTCGGCGGCGCACCGGTCCGACGATCTCACCGCCATGCGGACGATGACCCTGCCCCTGCTCCTGGGCTGGATCGGCGCCGTGCTGCTGCTGCAGCTGGCCACGGCCCTGGGCCTGGCGCTGTGGCGGCGGGCACGGTCGAGCCCGGCAGCGGCCGTGCCGGCCGGCCCGCCCGCGGAGTCCGCCGCGGCTGCCGACGCGGCCTGGGCCGGCTGGCGCGACTTCCGCGTCGCGCGGCGTGAGTTCGCCGACGCCGCCAGCACGCAGTGCAGCTTCGTGCTCGAGCCCGTCGATGGCTTGCCGCTGCCGCCCTTCAAGCCCGGCCAGTTCCTGACGTTCCAGCTGCCCGCCGTGCGTGTGCCCGACACGCCCGAAGGCACGCAGCGCAGCCTCACCCGCTGCTATTCGCTGTCGGCGGCGCCCGACCCAGCGCACTACCGCATCACCGTCAAGCGTGTGCCGGCACCTGCCGGCCTGCCCGGCGTGCCGGCGGGCGCGTCGTCGAACCACTTCCACGACCACGTGCAAGCGGGCGACGTGCTGCGCGTGCGCGCGCCGGCCGGCCATTTCCACCTCGACATGGCGTCGGACCTGCCCGTGGTGCTGGTGGGTGGGGGCATCGGCATCACGCCCATGCTCAGCATGCTGGGCTGGCTGCAGACCCACCAGCCCCATCGCCCGGTGCACCTGTTCCACGGCGTGCGCTGCGGCCACGAACAGGCCTACGCTGGCTGGCTGCGCGCCCAGGCCGCCGCGCACCCGGCCCTGCGCCTGCATGCCGTGTACACCCAACCCGCCAGCACCGACGAAGCCGGCCGCGACTACCAGCACGCGGGCCGCGTGGACATCGAGCTGCTGCGACGCACGCTGCCGCACGGCCGCCACCAGTTCTACGTCTGCGGCCCGCCGGCGATGATGGACACGCTGGTGCCCGCCCTGCACGCCTGGGGCGTGCCGCCGCAGGACGTCCACTTCGAGGCCTTCGGCCCGGCCAGCGTGAAGGGGCTCACCGCCGGCGCGGCGACGTCCCCGGCGGCCACGGCCACGACAGTGGCCTTCCGCCGCAGCGGGCGTCACATCGCCTGGGACGGCAGCGACGCCACGCTGCTGGACTTTGCCGAACGCCACGGCGTGGTGGTCGACAGCGGCTGCCGTTCGGGCGCCTGCGGTGCCTGCGAAACGCGTGTGCTCGAAGGCGACGTGCGGTACGCCGGCGCCCCGGATCACACACCCGCCGCAGGCCACTGCCTGCTGTGCGTCGGCCGCCCCGCCGGCGCCCTGACCCTGGACGCCTGAGCGACCTTGGGTACCACGAGCCTTCCATGAGCACCGCCATCTTCCGCCGCGACGTGCTGCCCTTCGCCGCCGCGCTGTGCGTACTGGCCGCCGCCACGCTGGCCGCCGACGGCTTGCTGCACCTTCTGGGCATGGTGTGGCTGGGGCGCTGGCTGGGCATACCGGGCACGCTGCTCATCGTGGCCTCGTTCGGCTACTCGCTGCGCAAGCGCAAGCTCATCCGACACGGGCAACCCGCCACGCTGCTGCGCTGGCACGAAGGCCTGGCCTGGCTGGGTTCGCTGCTCATCCTGGTGCACGCCGGCGTGCACTTCAACGCCATCCTGCCCTGGCTGGCCACGGTGGCGATGGCCATCAACATCGTCAGCGGCCTGACCGGCAAGTTCCTGCTCGACCGCGCACGCCGCCGGCTGGACGCCGCGCGCGCCACGCTGCAGGCACGCGGCGTGGCACCCGGCACGGGGGACGTCGCCTACCTCGACGCACTGAGCTTCGACGCCGTGCGCAAGTGGCGTGTGGTGCACTTCCCCATCACGCTGGCCTTCGGCGTGCTGGCGCTGGCCCACATCGTCAGCAGCCTGCTGTTCTGGGGCTGGCGATGACGAAGCCTCGCTGGGGATGGCGATGAAGAAACCCCGCTGGGGATGGCCATGAAGAAGCCCCGCTGGGGCTTGTGGGTCATCGCGCTGGACGTCGTCGCGCTGGTGGTGCTGATCTTCGTCTACCCGCATCTGATGATCGGCGCCGGCCCGCTGCTGGCCGGCCACGAGCCCGTGGCGGCCGACTGCTTCGCCTGCCACGCCCCGCTGCGCGGCGCGGCCACGGCGCGCTGCGTGGGCTGCCACGAGCCGGCGCAGATCGGGCTGCGCAACACGCTGGGCGTGGCGTTGCCGGCCAGCGCACGCCTGAAGGTGTCCTTCCACCAGGAACTGCTGCGCGACGACTGCATGGCCTGCCACACCGACCACCGCGGCGCCGTGCAGCCAGCCGAGCTGCGGCGGCGCTTTTCGCACGAGCTCATCAAGCCCAGCGCGCAGCTGGCCTGCGAAGGCTGCCACCGCGCGCCCGAAGACAGCCTGCACCGCCAGGTGGCCGGCGACTGCCAGGCCTGCCACGGCACCCAGGCCTGGAAGCCGGCGACTTTCGAGCACACGAAGTTCTTCGAACTCGACAAGGACCACGACACCGCCTGCGCCACCTGCCACGTGCCCTCGGCCGGCCGCACCGACTTCAAGACCTACACCTGCTACGGCTGCCACGAGCACACGCCGGCGAAGATGCGCGACGAGCACACCGAGGAGGGCATCACCAACTTCGACAACTGCGTGGAGTGCCACCGCAACGCACGCGACGAGCCCGGCAAGGGCGCGCGCGGCGAAGGTCGTCCGCGCCAGGACAGTCAACGCGGCAAGGGCCGCGACTGAGCCCGCTCACCGAGGCCAGAGCACCAGCGCCCAGGTGAAGGGCACCCCCAGCAGTGCCAGCATCACCGCGGCGCTGCCCAGGTCCTTGGCGCGGCCCAGCAGCGGGTGCCGTTCGACGGTCAGCGCGTCGGCCAGCGCCTCGACGGCCGAATTCAGCAGCTCGACGATCAGCACCAGCACCACGCTGGCCACCATCACCAGCAGCTGCCACCGGCCCGGCGCCAGGAAAGGGGCGGCCACCAGCAGCGGCACGCCCAGCAGCAGTTCCTGGCGGAAGGCGGCCTCGTGACGCACCGCGGCGCGCAGCCCGGCGGCGGAATAGCGCACGGCGTTGAAGACGCGGCCCACGCCGCCGCGGCTCTTGAAGGCGGAGTCGGTGCCCGTATCGGGCGCGTCGGGTGTCGTCATCGTCCCTGTCCTCGTGAGGCGCTCGCGGCCGGAACCGGCCCCAGGTGCAGTTCGGCGGCGAAGCCGGCGGCCACCTCGGGCAGCTGCAGCCGCCCACCGTGGGCGCGCGCCACCAGGTCGGCCAGCATCAGGCCCAGGCCCATGCGACCGGCGTAGTCCTCGGCGTCCAGCCCTTGCTGCAGCGCCTGCCGCTGCGGCGGTGGCAGGCCGCGGCCGTCGTCCTGCACGCGCAGCACCTGTGCGGCAGGCGTGCTCAGCGTCACGGTCGCAGCACCGTGGCGGATGGCATTGTCCAGCAGGTTCAGCAGCGCCGCGGTCAGCAGGTCGGCGTCGGCGTCCAGGGCCGCGGTGGCCCTTGCCTGTACCACGACGCCTTCGACGGGCAGGCGGGCCGCCAGCGTGGACAAGTCCAGCGGCACACGCTGCACCTCCACGCCGCTGCGGAACAGCGCCAGCAGCCCCGCCACCACACGCTGCAGCCGGCCGGCCGCCGCGCGCACACGCTGCAGGCGCGGCTGCAGCGCCTCGGGCGCCTCGCGCACGGCCACCGCCAGCTGGGCGTCGATGCCGGCCAGCGGCGTGCGCAGCGCGTGCGCGGCATGCGCCGTGAAGGCGCGCTCCTGCCCCACGCGGCGCGCCAGCCGTGCGGCCAGCGCATCGATGGCCTGGTGCACGGGCTGCAGCTCCTCCTCGGCCGCCTCTCCCAGAGTGGCGCCGGGCTGCAGCGGGTCGTGCTCGGCCAGCCGCTTCGACAGCGCCTGCAGCGGCGTCAGCTCCTGTCGCACCCGCGTGCCCAGCCACAGCAGGCCCAGAAGTCCCATCGGCAGCCCCGCCAGCAGCACCGCCAGCCCGACCTCGGCCAGTGCCTCGCCGCGTTCACCACGGCTCTGTGCGACGTAGAGCATCTGGGTGTCGATGCCCAACGCCAAGCCGTAGACGCGCCAACCGGGCACGTCCATGAAGCCCGCCGTGGGCGTGGGGCGCAAGGGCTGCAGCGGCGCACCGGCCGAGTGCCGCAGCAGCTGCGCGCCTTCGACATGGGCCACCTGCTGCCAGACGAAGCGCTGCAGCGCCGGCGTTGCGCCGATGCCGACCATCGGCCCCGGCGTCAATGGCGTGCGCAGCAGCGGGCCGATGAGGTCTTCGGCGACGCTTTTCAGGCTGTCGTCGAGCAGTTCGTCGACTTCCTCGCGCACCGCCAGCCACACCGCCAGCGCCAGCGCCGTGCTCCACAGCAGAGCCCACAGCAGCAGCGCGCGCAGCAGGCGGCGGCGGATGGATTGCGTTGGGGGCCGCAAGCCCGCGGGCCCGCCAGCCGTGCCGACGCGGCCTGTCACTCTGCGTCCCCGCCGATGCGGTAGCCCATGCCCCGCACGGTCTGCACCAGTTCTCGCCCGAGCTTGCGGCGCAGGCTGGAGACATGCACCTCCACCGCGTTGCTGGCCAGCACGCTGTCGAAGCCCAGCACCAGGCTTTCCAGTTCGGCCTTGCCGACGATGCGGCCGGCGCGCAGCGCCAGCGCCTCCAGCACGGCCCACTCACGCGCGGTCAGCTCCGCACGTTCGCCTTCGCGCCAGGCACAGCGCGCCTCCAGGTCGACCGTCACGTCGCCGAAAGTCACGCGAGCGCCGGCGGCACCGGCGCTGCGGCGGCACACGGCACGCAATCGGGCCGACAGCTCTTCCGGCGCGAAGGGCTTCACCAGGTAGTCGTCGGCGCCGCCGTCCAGTCCGAGCAGACGGTCCTGCAACTGGTCGCGCGCGGTCAGCATCAAGGCCGGCGTCGTGTCGCCGCGGCGGCGCTGGCCGCGCAGCCAGTCCAGGCCGGAACCGTCGGGCAGCTGCCAGTCGACGAGCCAGGCATCGAAGGGCTCGCCGCGGTAGGCCTCGGTGGCGCCCAGGCAGCGCGCCCAGTCGACGACGTGGCCTTCGGCGCGCAGGTAGTCGCGCAGGCCCTCGCCCAGCAGTTCGTCGTCTTCGATCAGCAGCAGTCGCATGTCGGTGGCTCACGCCAGCGGCGCGGGCTGCCACGGTAGCACCACCTGGCGCGAGGCTTCTTCAGGTCACCTTCAGGGCGGGCGTGCTGAATATCCTTCGATGCAATCCCTATTCCTCTGGCGTCCGCGCGCGGCAGTCCACGGCGCGGACGAGCCCGAAAGCCGCACCAGCGGTTTCGGGGCCAGCGTGGAACAGCTGATGTGGGCCGCCAGCCTGTTCTGGGCGCTGGCCGCCAACCGGCTGTTCTTCGGGGCCGCGCTCAAGGACCGGCTGCTGACCGAGCCCGCCACCTGGACCTTTGCGCTGGCGCTGCTGGTGATGCTGACCGCGCTGCACTACCTGCTGCTGTCGCTGGTGTGCACACGCTACAGCGTCAAGCCCGTGCTGGCCGTGCTGCTGGTGGGCACGGCCCTCGCCACGCATTTCATGCAGTCCTACGGGGTCTACCTCGACCCCTCGATGATGCGCAACGTGCTGCGCACCGACGTGGCCGAGGCGCGCGAACTCTTCTCGTGGACGCTGCTGCCGCACCTGCTGCTCTATGCCGTGCTGCCGCTGATGCTGCTGTGGCGCGTGCGCGTGCGGCCGCGGCGCTGGACGCGCGCCGTCGGGCTGCGCCTGGCCACCATGGGGGCTGCGCTGGCCGTGCTGGTGGGCACGCTGATGCTCGTCTTCCAGCCCTTCGCGTCGATGATGCGCAACCACAAGGAGATGCGCTACCTGGCCACGCCGGCCAACTACATGTGGTCCATCGGCGCCGTGGCCGCCGCCCAGGCCAAGGGCGCCGCCAAGCCACGCGAGCCCATCGGCCTGGATGCCGCCCCCGGCCCCGACTTCCGCGCCCGCAGCAAGCCGCTGGTGGTGGTGCTGGTGGTGGGCGAGACGGCACGCGCTGCGAACTGGGGCCTGAACGGCTATGCACGCCAGACCACGCCCGAACTCGCCGCGCTGAGCGCCCGCAACGGCCAGCCCGGCGCCGGCACGCTGCTGAACTTCACCGACGTCACTGCCTGCGGCACCAACACCGAGGTCTCGCTGCCCTGCATGTTCGCGCCGGTGGGCCGGCGCGACTACGACGAAAGCAGCGTGCGCGGTCGCGAGTCGCTGCTGCACGTGGCCGCACGCGCCGGCGTGGCCGTGCACTGGCGTGACAACCAGTCGGGCTGCAAGGGGGTCTGCGAAGGCCTGCCGCAGGACGAGGTGAGCTCGCTGAAGCTGCCCGGCCTGTGCCAGGACGGGCGCTGCCTGGACGAGGGCCTGCTCGCCGGCCTTGACGAGCGCCTGGCCGCGTTGGCCCGCCCCGCCGGCCCGGCCCACCGTGCGCCGGAGGCGCCTGCGCCCACGCAGTTGCTGGTGCTGCACACGCTGGGCAATCACGGCCCGTCCTACTTCCGTCGCTACCCGCCTGCCTTCGCGCGCTTCCAGCCCACCTGCAACTTCGACGACCTGCAGAAGTGCAGCCGCGAGGAGATCGTCAACGCCTACGACAACGCGCTGCTCTACACCGACCACGTGCTCGTCAGCCTGGTGGCCAAGTTGCAGGCGGCGTCGGCCAGCGTCGACAGCGCCGTGCTCTACGTGTCCGACCACGGCGAGTCGCTGGGCGAGAGCAACCTCTTCCTGCACGGCCTGCCCTATGCCATCGCGCCCGACCTGCAGAAGCGCGTGCCGATGACGCTATGGTTCAGCCCCGGCACGACCGCGGCGCTGCGCCTGGACACTGCCTGCCTGGGCCGGCGCACGGCCCAGCCTTTCGCGCACGACCACCTCTTCCACACGTTGCTGGGCTTGCTGGACGTGAAGACAGCCCTCTACGAGCCGCCCTTCGACTTGGCGCAAGGCTGCCGCAGCAGCGAGGCAATGCATTGAAGTCGAAGACCCGAGCAGTCGGGCCGCTGGTGATCGGCATCGAGCACGCCGTCGCGACGCCCCCCGCGCCGTGGCGCCTGATGCAGGCGCTACGCCGTGACGGCCCCAGCACCCTGGCCACGCTGCTGGCACTGTTGGCCTGGGACGCCAGCGGCGCCGACCTGGCGGCCGCGCGGCTCTTCGGCAACGCCCACGGTTTCGCCTGGCGCGACAGCTTCTGGACGAGCACGCTGCTGCACGACGGCGGCCGCATCGCGGCCTGGGTGCTGCTGGCGCTGCTGGTGGCCGCGGCGCTGCGCGCCGGCGCCGAGACGGCGGCGCAGCCGGGCCGCGCCACACGCTGGCGCTGGATCGCCGTGATGCTGGCGGGCGTGGTGGCGGTGCCGGCGCTCAAGCGTCTGTCGCTGACCAGCTGCCCCTGGGACCTGGCCGAGTTCGGCGGCGTGGCGCATTACGTCTCGCACTGGGTGTCAGGCCTCAATGACGGGGGCGCCGGGCACTGTTTCCCCTCGGGTCACGCCGTGGCGGCTTTTGCCTTCCTGGGCCTGTACTTCCAGTGGCGCGACCTGAACCCGCGGCGCGCCCGCGTCTGGCTGCTGGGCGTGCTGGGGGCCGGGCTGGTCTTCGGCGGCGCGCAGCTCGTGCGCGGAGCGCATTACCCCAGCCACACGCTGTGGACGGCCTGGCTGTGCTGGGCGCTGTGCGCCACGGCGGCGGCGGTGTTTGGCGCAGGGCGGTCACGCCCGGTCTGAAGCGTCGGCCCGAACGGCCGGGAGATCAGACGGCAACAGGGCCAGGCTGCGACCACGGCCGCTGGCACGCACAATCGGCGCCGCAAGCCACCACGCGCCCGGCAGGGCGACCGCGCCATGAGCAGCCCCCAACATCCCACCCCGGCCCCGCGCTGGCAGCACGACGGCGTGCGCGTCGTGCCCGGCAACCAGCTCGACGCCAACACCGCGCAGACGCCGGGCATGGACCGCAAGGCGGCCATCAACTTCGCGCGCGTCGGAGCGCAGAAGCTGTGGGCCGGCACCGTGCACATCCACCCCGACGCCAAGACCGGCGCCCACCACCACGGTGCGCTGGAAAGCGTGATCTACGTGATCAAGGGCCGCGCCCGCATGCGCTGGGGCGAGAAGCTCGAATTCACCGCCGAGGCCGGCCCCGGTGACTTCATCTACGTGCCGCCCTGGGTGCCGCACCAGGAGATCAACGCCAGTGCCACCGAGACGCTGGAGTGCGTGCTGTGCCGCAGCGACGGCGAGGCGGTGGCCGTGAACCTGGACATCGAACCGGTGGAGAAGCCGCAGACCGTGGCCTGGGTCGATCCCACGCACCCGGCCCCGCGTTGAAAGGCCACGCCCGATGACGAACCTCGCCGACCCGCGCGCCTTCCTGCGCAGCCTTTACGACGCCGCCGTACAGCGTGCGCTACCGGCCCACAACACCGCCGCGCACCTGCCAACGCCGCCCGCCATCTCGGGCCCGCAACGTGGCCGCACGCTGGTGTTGGGCGCCGGCAAGGCCGGGGGGGCCATGGCCGCCGCAGTGGACGCGCTGTGGCCCGCCGACGCCCCGCTGTCGGGCCTGGTCGTCACACGGTATGAGCATGTCCCGCCGGCCTACAAGGCACGGCCGGGCCGCATCGAGGTGGTGGAAGCGCGGCACCCAGTGCCCGACGAAGCCGGCCGTCGCGCTGCGCAGCGCATTGCCGAACTCGCGCGCGGCCTGACGGCGCACGACCTGGTGCTGTGTCTGGTCAGCGGCGGCGGCTCGGCGCTGCTCTCGCTGCCCGCGCCGGGGCTGACGCTGGAAGACAAGCAGGCCATCAACCAGGCGCTGCTGAAGAGCGGCGCGGCCATCGACGAGATGAACTGCGTGCGCAAGCACCTCAGCGCCATCAAGGGCGGGCGGCTGGCCGCGATGTGCGCGCCGGCACGCGTGGTGACGCTGCTGATCAGCGACGTGCCGGGCGACGCACCCGAAGTCATCGCCAGCGGCCCCACGGTGGCCGACGGCACGACCTGCGCCGACGCCGTGGCCATCTGCCGGCGCTATGGCATCGAGCTGCCACCGGCGGCGCGCGCCGGGCTGGAAAGCGGGGCCTTCGAGACACCGAAGCCCGGCGACGCGATCTTCTCGGGCCATGAAGTGCACATGATCGCCACACCGCAGCAGAGCCTGGAGGCCGCAGCGGCCGTGGCGCGCGCTGCGGGCCTCTCGGCGCACATCCTCAGCGACGAGATGGAAGGCGAGAGCCGCGAGGTGGGCAAGGTCCACGCGGCGCTGGCGCGCGCGGTGGCGCGGCGCGACGCACCCTTCGCGCGGCCCTGCGTGATTCTCTCGGGCGGCGAGACCACGGTCACCGTGAAGTCGAAAGGCGCGTCCGGACCCGGAGCCGGGCTGCCGCCCGGCCGTGGCGGCCGCGCCACCGAATTCCTGCTCGGCTGCGCCATCGCGCTGCAGGGCGAGCCCGGCGTGCACGTGCTGGCCGCCGACACCGACGGCATCGACGGCATCGAGGACAACGCCGGCGCCATCGTCACGCCCAGCACGCTGGCGCGAGCGCAGGCCATGGGCATGAAGGCCGCCGAATACCTCGACCGCAACGACGCCTACAACTTCTTCCGGCCGCTGGGCGACCTGGTGACACCCGGGCCGACCTTCACCAACGTCAACGACTTCCGCGCGCTGCTGATTCTCTGAAGCGCCCCCTGCCACAGCGCCGAAGCGCGCGCCCTGCCTTCCCCTGGATCCCGATGTACAAGACCCTGACTGCCACCGCCTGCGCATTGCTCGCCACCACCCTGCTCACCACCGGCTGCAGCGAAAGCGCCAAGGACACCCACCCGCAGCAGTTGCTGACCAAGCGCAAGGCCGTGTTCAAGCAGTTCACCGGCGCGCTGGAGCCGCTGGGCCTGATGGCCCGTGACCGCAAGCCCTGGGATGCCGCCGCCTTCAAGGCCGGCGCGCTGGAACTGCAGCGCCTGTCTACCCTGCCCTGGCCCTACTTCACCGCCGACGGCAATTACCCGCCCACCCGTGCCAAGCCAGCCGTGTGGGACAAGCCGGCCGAGTTCAAGCAGGCGCAGGACGACTACCTGGCCGCCGTGGCGGCCCTGCTGACTGCTGCCGAGCGCGGCGGGGCCGATTCCGGGCGCCCGGCCGTCGAGCAGGTTGAAAAGGCGTGCAAGTCCTGCCACGACCGCTTCCGAAACGCCGCGCCGGGCAGCTGAGTCCGTGCCGAACCCGGCGGGGGCGCAGCGCCTGCCGCTGCGAAGGTGGCCGGCGCATGCAGGCGGCTCGGGTCTAATGCACGCTGGACAGCAGCCCGCCGTGTTCGCACCCCCCACCCCGCGCCATGAACCAGCTCGAGCAGCTCAAGCAGCACACCACCGTTGTCGCCGACACCGGCAACTTCCACCAGCTGGCCGCCTTCGCGCCGCAGGACGCCACCACCAACCCCAGCCTGATCCTGAAGGCCGTGCTGCAGCCCGAGTACGCGCCGCTGCTGTCGGAGACGGTCGCGCAGCTGCGCCACGCGCCGCTGGAGACCATCGTCGACGCCGTGCTGGTGCGTTTCGGCGGCGAGATCCTGAAAATCGTGCCCGGCCGCGTCAGCACCGAGGTCGACGCGCGGCTGTCCTTCGACACCGCGGCGACGGTGGCGCGGGCGCAGCGCCTGATCGGCCTGTACGAAGCCGCGGGCTACGCACGTGAACGCGTGCTGATCAAGATCGCCGCCACCTGGGAAGGCATAGGCGCTGCGGAACAGCTGGAACGTGAAGGCATCCGCTGCAACCTGACCCTGCTCTTCGCCTTCTGCCAGGCAGTGGCTTGCGGCGACGCCGGCGTGCGGCTGATCAGCCCCTTCGTCGGCCGCATCCACGACTGGCACAAGCGGCAGGCCGGCGCGGCCTGGGACGACGCTGCGCGCAGCGGCGTGAACGACCCGGGCGTGCAGAGCGTGACCGCCATCTTCGACCACTACAAGCGTCACGGCATCACGACACAGGTGATGGGCGCCAGCTTCCGCAACACCGGGCAGATCGTGTCGCTGGCCGGCTGCGACCTGCTGACCATCAGCCCCGAACTGCTGGCTGCGCTGCAGGCCAGCGACGCGCCCGTGCCCCGCGTGCTGGACGCCGACGCGGCACGCAAGCTCGACCTGCCCGCCGTGCACCACGACGAGCGCAGTTTCCGTTGGGCGCTGAACGAGGACGCCATGGCCACCGAGAAGTTGGCCGAAGGCATCCGCGCCTTCGCGACCGACGCCGCGAAGCTGGACCGATTGATCGAGGAGGCCCGCCGATGACCGCCTGCACCGACACCGCCGCCTGGGCCGCACTGCAAGGCCACTTCGAAGCCCACGGTCGCAGCCTCGACCTGCGCGAGGCCTTCGCCCGCGACGCGGGACGGTTGGCCGCACTGACCTTCGAGGCACCGGAGGTTTACGCCGACCTCAGCAAGAACCTGCTCGACACCGCCACGCTGCGTTTCCTGCTCGACCTGGCGCGTGAACGCGGCGTCGAGGCCCGGCGTGACGCGATGTTCCGCGGCGACGCCGTCAACAGCACCGAAGGCCGCGCCGTGCTGCACACCGCGCTGCGCGCGCCGCCCGGCACCGCCCCCTTCGGCACCGAGGTGCACGACGTGCTCGAGGCCATGCTCGACCACGCCGAGAACGTGCGCAAGGACTGGACCATCACCGACGTCGTCAACATCGGCATCGGCGGCAGCGACCTCGGCCCGCAGATGGTGGTGAAAGCCCTGGACGCCTACACCCAGGCCGGCCAGCGCCTGCATTTCGTGAGCAACATCGACGGCCACGACCTGATGCCGCTGCTGGACCGGCTGCAGGCCAACAAGACGCTGTTCATCATCGCCAGCAAGACCTTCACGACGCAGGAGACGATGGCCAACGCGCACGCCGCGCGCGACTGGTTCCTGAGCCAGGGCGGGCAGCACATCGAGCGCCACTTCATCGCCACCACGACCAACGTCGAGGCCGCGGCGGCTTTCGGCATCCACACCACCTTCGGCTTCTGGGACTGGGTGGGCGGCCGCTACTCGCTGTGGAGCGCCATCGGGCTGCCGATTGCCATCGCCGTGGGCGCCGAGCGTTTCCGCGAACTGCTGGCCGGCGCCCATGCGATGGACCGCCACTTCGCCGAGACGGCCGCCGAGCGCAACCTGCCGCTGCTGCTGGGGTTGCTGGACGTCTGGTACCGCAACTTCCACGGCTTCACGAGCCGCAGCGTGGCGCCCTACCACCAGGGCCTGGCGCGGCTGCCGGCCTACCTGCAGCAGCTGGAGATGGAAAGCAACGGCAAGCGTGTCGACGAGGCCGGTCACGCGCTGCCCTTCGGCACCAGCCCGGTGGTCTGGGGCGAGCCCGGCACCAACGGCCAGCACGCCTACTTCCAGATGCTGCACCAGGGCACCGACGTGATCCCGGTCGAGTTCATCGCGGTGAAGACGCCGTCGCACACACAGGCCGAGCAGCACCGCAAGCTGCTGGCCAACTGCCTGGCGCAGAGCCAGGCGCTGATGCTGGGCAAGACCGCGGCCGAGGCCGCCACCGAAGCCGCGCCCACCGCCGCGCCGGACATCGACCCCGCCGTGCTGGCGCAGCACCGCAGCTTCCCCGGCAATCGCCCCAGCACCACCTTCGTGCTGGACGCGCTGACACCCCGTTCGCTGGGCGCGCTGATCGCCATGTACGAACACCGCGTGTTCACCAGTGGCGCGGTATGGGGCATCAACAGCTTCGACCAGTGGGGCGTGGAACTGGGCAAGGCGCTGGCCGGCGCGCTGCTGCCGCGGCTGAAGAGCGGCGATACGGCGGGGCTGGACGCGTCCACCGCCGCGCTGCTGCAGCGCCTGCATTCGTGAGAGGCGGCACCACGCACCCGGCATCCAGGCTGGTCTTCGACTTCGGCCGCGTCGTCTTCCGCTGGGAGCCCGAGGAACTGCTGCGCCAGCTGCTGCCGCAGCGCGCCCGCGACGCGGTCAGCGCCGCGCACTGGGTCGGGCAGGTCTTCCAGTCCTACGGCGGTGACTGGGGCGACTACGACCGCGGCGTGGTGGCGCCTGCCGAGCTGGCACAGCGCATCGCGGCGCGCACCGGGCTCACGGTGGCCGAGGCCCGGCGTGTCATCGACGCCGTGCCCGACGCGCTGCAGCCACTGCCCGCCAGCGTGGCCTGGCTGCAGCGCCTGCGTGATGCCGGGCAGCCCTTTTACTTCCTGTCGAACATGCCAGCGCCGGTGGCCGAAACCCTGCTGGCGCGGCACAGCTTCATGGGCTGGTTCGACGACGGCGTGTTTTCATGCCGCGTGGGCCACAACAAGCCCGAGCCAGCGATCTACGAGGTTGCGGCCAGGCGCTTCGGGCACCCGGCGCAGGAACTCGTGTTCATGGACGATCACCTGCCCAACGTCGAAGCTGCACGCAGACTGGGTTGGCGCGCGCTGCAGTTTCACGACGCGACGCAGGCCGAGGCGGAGGTGCGCGCGGCGGGGTGGGTGTAGGGCGAGGGGTTGAATGGGCAGCCCGCGAGCCTGTAACCCACGCGAACAGTCCCAGGGTTTGGCGAGAGGCAACGCAACTTCGAACGTTGCGCTATGTGCGGCAGCGAACAGAAGGACCGACGGTCGGCGGCTAGGCTGCCAGATGCACGTCAGGTCACACACCGCTGAGTCGATGCTCGCAACGTCATCGCGCCTGCTGGAGCAGTCCGTCCCTCGGCGACTGCCGCGCGAGCCCGGCTCGCTCAGGAGCACGGCGGCGCCTGCAACCGCACGATCGCGGCAGACGTCGATATGAACCCGCCAGCGGCGTCTGCCCCGCCACCGCCATGGGGCGACGGCCCCTACAGCACCAAGCGCCACGGCACCACACTGGACACCTGCGACAGCGAGCCGGTGCAGACACCGGGCTGCATCCAGGACCACGGCGCCCTGCTGGTGCTGCGCCTGGCCGACCTGAGCATCCTGCAGGCCAGCGAGAACACGCTGCTGCACCTGGGCCAGCAGGCGGCGCAGTTGCTGGGCCAGCCCGTGGACCGCGTGGTGGGCGCCGCGGGTGCCACGCGCCTGAACGAGATGCTGGCGCACGATGACCTCGATCGCGGCGCGTCCTATGCCTTCACCTTGCCGGCGCGCCCCGGGGCGGTGGCCCTCGACGTCTGCGTGCACACCAGTCAGGGTGTGGCGGTGCTGGAGTTCGAAGCGACCGGCCGCGCCGGCAAGCCCGGCGAAGGCGACTACTTCGAGCGGGTGAAATCGGCCGTCAGCCGCCTGCAGACCGCCGGCACCGTGCGTGCCTTCTGCCAGCAGGTGACCGAGGAGGTGCGCAGCATCACCGGGCTCGATCGCGTGATGGTCTACCGCTTCCATGCCGACCTGCACGGCGAGGTCGTCGCCGAAAGCGGGCGCGAAGGGCTGGCGCCCTGGCTCGGCCTGCACTACCCGGCGGCCGACATCCCGCTGCCGGCGCGCGAGATCTTCAAGCGCATCTGGATCCGCCCCTTGCCCCACGCAGCCGGCCCGCTGGTCGAGCTGCTGCCGCTGGCCAACCCCGACACCGGCCGGGCGCTGGACATGACCCACTGCGCGCTGCGCGGTGCGTCGGTGATGTACTCCGAGTACCTGGCGAACATGGGCGTGGCCGCGTCGCTGACGATGCCGATCCTGCGCGACGGCGAACTCTGGGGCCTGATCGCCTGCCACCACGACACCCCGACGCAGTTTCCGTATCAAGTGCGCGCGGCCTGCGAGTTGCTGGCGCAGGTGGCTTCGCTGCAGCTGAAGTCGGCCGAACACACCGAACAGCTGGCCTACCGCCTGAAGCTGGAGCAGGTCCACCAACAGCTGGTGGCACGCTCGGCGCGCGATGGCGATCTGCTGGCCCTCACGGCGCACCAGCCCTCGCTGCTGGACGCCATCGACGCCGGCGGCGCCGCGGTGTATCACCTGGACCGATGGTGGTGTGTGGGGCGCGTGCCGGAATTGGCACAGCTCGACGAACTGGCCGCCTGGCTGTGCGGGCGGCCGGAGTTCCAGTCGGCGATGCGGCCGGTCTTCGTCAGCGATGCGTGGGCGCTCCAGTGCCCGGCTGCCGTCGGGCTGGAGGACATCGCCAGTGGCGTGCTCGCAGCGACGCTGTCGCGCCAGCGGCGCGGGCTGCTGGTCTGGTTCCGGCCGCAGACGATGCAGACGGTGAAATGGGCGGGCAATCCGCAGGATGTGCCGTCGGCCCCTGGCCCGCACGGCCTGCGCCTGAGCCCGCGCACCTCGTTCGAGCTGTTCGTCGAGTCGGTGCGCGGGCGCTCGCTGCCCTGGTCCGAAGTCGAGATCGACGCCGCGCTGCGCCTGCGCCTGCTGGTGCTGGAACTGGTGATCACCCGCGCCGAGCGGCTGGCCGACCTGAATGCCGACCTGGCGCGCAGCAACGAGGAGCTCGACGCCTTCGCCTATGTCGCTTCGCACGACTTGAAGGAACCGCTGCGCGGCATCCACCGCTACGCGCACCAGTTGCTGGACAGCGCTGCGGCCCTGGACGACGACAACCGCCGCCGCGTCGACAACCTGATGCGCCTGACCGTGCGCATGGACAGCCTGCTCGACTCGCTGCTGCACTTCTCGCGCGTGGGCCGGATGGAGCTGGAACTGGAGGATGCCGACCTCAACGCGGTGCTGGAAGAGGCGCTGGAGATGATCGGCGCGCGGCGGCCGGAAAGCCGCTGCCGCATCGAGGTGCCGCGCCCGCTGCCCCAGGTGCTGTGCGACCCGGTGCGCCTGCGCGAGATCTACAGCAACCTGCTGGCCAATGCCATCAAGTACACGCTGAAGGACGAGGCGCACATCGAAGTGGGTTACCTGGCCGCGGACGAATCGGCAGCCCGCCCCAACGCCCCCGCCGAAAGCGCCGGGCAGGCCATCTTCTACGTCAAGGACGACGGCATCGGCATCGAGCCGCGCCATTACGAACAGGTGTTCCGCATGTTCAAGCGCATGCATGGGCGCGACGACTACGGCGGCGGCGTCGGCGCCGGCCTGACCATCGTGCAGAAACTGGTGCAGCGCCACGGCGGGCAGGTCTGGCTCGATGCGCGCCTGGGCGTGGGCAGCACCTTCTACTTCACCTTGCCGGGCCTACCGGCGGAGCACCGGTGATGCCTGCGCGGCCCGTCCTGGTGGTGGAAGACTCCGACGAGGACTTCCAGACCGTGCTGGACGCTGCCCGGCGCGCCGCGCTGCCGCATCCGATCGTGCGCGCCAGCTCCGGGGGCGAATGCCTTCGCCTGCTGCGTGCTGGCCCGCGCGGTCGCGCGTTGCTGGTGCTGCTCGATCTCAACACTCACGGCGACGATGGGCGCGAAGCCCTGCGCCAGATCCGCAGCGACGACAACCTGAGGGCGCTGCCGCTGGTGGTGCTGAGCGCCTCGGCCAACCCGCGTGACCTGCAGTTCTGCTACGCGCAGGGCGCCAATGCCTATCACGTCAAACCCGTGGACCACGCCCAGCATCTGCAGATGCTGGGGTCGATCTTCGCCTACTGGCTGGGCAGCGCCGTGCTGCCCGCCTGAACCTACGGAAGACCAATGCCAAGACCGCACTGGCACATTCTGCTGATCGAGGACAACCCGGAGGACTGCGCCGACCTGCGCCAGATGCTGTTGCGCGGCGGCAGCCGCCGCTACGCCTTCAGCGAGGCCCGACTGGGCGCCGAGGGCGTGCGCAAGGTGCTCGACCCGCAGGCCCCGCCGGTGGACTGTGTGCTGCTCGACTACGACCTGCCCGACATGAACGCCCATGAGGTGCTGGCGGCCCTGTGCAGAGAGAGCGGCATGCCGCCCTGCCCGGTGGTCGTGGTCACCGGCGCAGCGGTCGAAGAGGGCGTGCACCTGCTCGGCGCAGGCGCGCAGGACTACATCGGCAAGCGCTGGACCAGCCCCGACAGCCTGACGCGCGCGGTCGAAAACGCCATCGAACGCTTCGCGCTGCTGACCGAGCGCCGGCGCGCGCAAGAGATCCTGCGCACCTCGGAGGAACGCTACCGGGCACTGTTCAACTCCATCGACGCGGGTTATGCCGTGATCGAGATGATGTTCGACGACCAGGGCGTTGCGATCGATGCGCGTTACCTGCAGGTCAACGCGGCGTTCTCGCAGCAGAGCGGTATGGGCGATGTCGAAGGCCGGACCGTGCTCAGCCTGGTCCCCCACCTCGAGCCGCAGTGGCTCGAGAGCTACGGCAGCGTGGCGCTGACGGGTGTGCCGGTACGCTTCCAGCGGCACCTCGAGGGGCTGCAACGCTGGTTCGACGTCTACGCGTTCCGCCTGGGCGCCCCGCAGGCGCGCCAGGTGGCGGTGCTGTTCTACGACATCACCGAGCGCAAGCAGGTCGAGCAGGCGCTCATCGCCGCCAACGCCGAGGCCGAGAAGGCCAACCGGGCGAAGTCGGATTTCCTGCTGAGCATGAGCCATGAGCTGCGTTCGCCGCTGAGCGCGATGCTCGGCTTCACGCAACTCATCGAGGCCGGCCTGCCCCCGCCCACGCCGGCGCAGCAGGACTGCGTCGAGCAGATCCTGCGCGCCGGCTGGTACCTGCTGGGCCTGATCAACGAGATCCTCGAGCTGACATCGATCGAGTCCGGCAAGACTGCGCTGTCGTCGCTTGCCATGCCGCTGCAGGAGGTGCTGGACGACTGCCAGACCCTGATGGAGCCGCAGGCTCAGGGCAGCGGCATCCGGATCACCTTTTCTCGCCCCGATCCGCCTTGCTTCGTGCAAGCCGACCCTGTCCGGACCAAGCAGGTGCTCATCAACCTGCTGACCAACGCCATCAAGTACAACCGCCACGCCGGGCAGGTGACGGTGCATTGCACGGTGACCCCCGAGCAGCGCGTGCGCGTGAGCGTCGAGGACACGGGCCCAGGCCTGTCGGCAGCGCAGATCGCACAACTCTTCCAGCCCTTCAACCGACTCGGCAAGGAGTCCGGTACCGAGCCCGGCACGGGCATCGGCCTGGTGATCTGCAAGCGGCTGGTCGAAATGATGGGCGGCTGCATCGGTGTCGACAGCACGCCGGGCGTCGGCAGTTGCTTCTGGTTCGAGCTGGATGCGGCGGCACCGCCCGTGGACGACAGGCTCGCGCCGGAGCACACCGTGCTGTATGTCGACGAGGACCCAGGTCGGGTGCGGCGTCTCGAGGATCTGGTTGCCCGGTGGCCCAGCGCCTGCCTCCTGCGCGCAGGCGACATCCAGGCCGGCATCAAGATGGCACGGTCGGCACGGCCCGACGTGATCCTGATCGGCGTCCGCCCGCCGGACCCCGGTGGCCTGCAAGCGCTGAAGTTGCTGGCCCGAGACCCGATCACTGCCCCCATCCCGGTCATCGCACTGGGTGCCGACGCGATGCCAAGCGATGTCGAGGCCGGGCTGGCGGCGGGTTACTTCGGATTTCTCACACAGCCCCTGCAGAGCGATGCCTTCGTGGACGCGCTGGACCTGGCCTTTCAACGAACCCACGCCGTCGGCCGCCGCGCCACGGCCCTGGAGAGTGCCCCATGCTGACCGACGCCGACCTCCTGAATGCCCGAATCCTGATCGTCGACGACCAGTCGGCCCATGTGCAGATGCTGGAACGCCTGCTGAAAGACGCCGGCTACGTCAACGTGAGCTCGACGCTCGACCCGCAACAGGTTCGCTCGATGCACCGCGAAAACCGCTACGACCTGATCCTGCTCGACCTGCTGATGCCCGGGCTGGATGGGTTCGGCGTCATGGAGGGCCTGAGGGCGGACACCGATGAACTCTGCTTGCCGGTGATCGTGCTCACCGCCCAACCCGGATACAAGCTGCGGGCCTTGGAGGCGGGTGCCAGGGACTTCATCAACAAGCCCTTCGACATCGTGGAAGTCAAGATCCGCATTCGGCACATGCTCGAAGTGCGCCTGCTCTACAAGATGCTGGATGCACACAACAAGGACCTGGAAAGAACCGTGCTGCAGCGGACCGCGGAACTGCGGGAAAGCGAAGCCCGTTTCCGCAACCTGACGGCACTGGCAGCCGACTGGTACTGGGAACTGAACGAGGTGGGCGAGTTCACGAAAGTGTCGGGCCCCGTCCCGGAAATACTGGGCATGGTGGACCCCGCATCGGCCGACGCAACGGACGGTGGCAGCAGCGGCTTCTGGGACGCTGAGGAGTGCCAGGTGTTGAAGGACAACATCGCAGCGCGCCGGCCCTTCCTGGACTTCGTTCTCCACCGCCAGCGTACCGACGGCACGCGCGAGCAGTTCAGGGTCAGCGGTGAGCCCATGCTCGACAGGGCCTGCGGGTTCATCGGCTACCGTGGCGTCGGTGCCCAGGTTCTGCCCGAACCCTTGCCCTGATCACCGCGCTTGACCTGTCGCGCGTTGGTGTCGACTTCCGTTCAATCGCGGTACTGTGGCGGCGCCTGCTCGCCGTCGTCGATCCACGCCAGCAGCAGCGTCCACGCCACGGCCAGCACCACCGGGCCGACGAAGATGCCCACCAGACCGAAGGTCAGCAGGCCGCCGATGACGCCGGCGAAGATCAACAGCAGCGGCAGGTCCGCACCCATGCGGATGAGAGCGGGGCGCAGCACGTTGTCGAGGTTGGCGACGATCAAGGTCCACACCGCCAGCGCAATGCCTTCGCCGGTCTGGCCGCTCCAGAAAGCCCACACCACGGCCGGCACCAGCACCAGCACGGGGCCCATCTGCGCGATGCAGAGCATGAAGGTCACGGCCGTCAGCAGCCCGGCGAAGGGCACGCCGGCCAGCGCCAGACCGGCGCCCGACAGCACCGCCTGCACCAGTGCCGTGACCCCCACGCCCAGCGCGACGCCACGGATGGCGCCGCCGGCGAGCGCCACCACGGCCGCACCACGTTCACCCCCCAGCCGCGCGGCAAAACGGCGCACCAGCGCGGCGGCCTCTTCACCGGTGCTGTACATCACCGCTGCGATGACCACCGTGACCAGGAACTGCAGCAGCAGGAAACCGACGTTGCCCACCTGGCCCACGAACCAGCGCGTCAGGTTGCCAGCGTAGGGCGTGACCCTGGCCACCAGGTCGCGCAAGCCCAGCGAGGTGGCCTGTTCCCAGGCGCCGGCGATGGCGCCACCCACGAGTGGCAGGTTCACGATCCATGCCGGCGGCGTTTCGGGCAGATGGAAGGTGGTGGCCAGCCGCGCCCATTCCGCCAGCTGGTCGGCGTTGGCGACGATGGTGAAGATGGCCAAGGTCAGCGGCACGACCAGCAGCAGCAGCAGCAGCAGCGTCATCACCAGCACCGCCAGGGCGCGGCGGCCCCACAACAGCGCCTGCACCCGCAGCATCACCTGCCAGGTGGCCACCACCACCATCGCGGCCCAGATTGCCGGGCCCACGAAAGGCGCCAGGATCCACAGCACGGCGGCCAGCAGCACGCCGATGAAGAGGACCGCGAAGGTGGTGCGTGCGAGGTCGGCCTGGGGGCGCATCAGGAGGGTGGCCGATGAAGCAGGAGCGACCGGCGAACTGGGCCGCAAGCCGTGCGGCTCAGCGCGCCTTGGGGGCTTCGTAGGGCACCACGCCCACGGCATCGAGCCGCCAGCTCGACGCGCCCATGTAGGAATCGGTCTGCAGGTTGCTCAGTGTGCCGGTGATCCACACCGCGTCCATCGAACGGAAACCCTTGGCAGGCGACTTCGGCAGCACATGGATGATCTGGTTCGACGGTGGCGGCGGGCTGTGCACACATGCGCCGAAATAGGGCACGAGCAGGAACTCCTTGATGCCGTCCTTGGTGTCTTCCAGCGGCACCACGAAGCCGGGGATGCGCACCTGCTGGCCCACCAACGCCGGGTTGACGGGCGCCTTGTCCCAGACCTCGCGCATCCGCTTGAGCATCTGCGTAGCCTTGGGGTCGCCATCTTGCAGCGAAGCGAGGTCGATGCCCTTGAATTCCTTGAACGGGTCCCAGTCGGCCGGCACCAGGGCTTCCCAGGTGATGGTGCGGAAACCGCCCGCAGCTGGCGCGGCCTTGGCGCCGGGGGCAGAGGCGGTAATCGATGGCGTCATCAGCGGCACGCCATCGGTCTGCGCCACCGCGGCAGTGGCGCAAGCCAGCAGCGTGACTGTGAACAGGGCGGCGAAGCTGAAGGGCTTGGGCATGGAGTGGGCTGACAGCAGAACGGAAACGTAGGAACTTCAGGTGCGCGGCGACAAGCCGTCGGCCAGCGACAGCCGGTAGGCGCGCCAACCCGGCACGAGGCTGGCAAGCATACCCGCCAGCACCACGGCACCGAAGAGGCCCCACTGCTCGGGCGTGGGTGCTCCGGCGGCCAGCGTGATGCCGAAGCGCTGCTGCACCCAGGGCCCGGCGCCCAGCACCGCAGCCGCGGCCGCGGCCGCACCCAGCAGCGCGCCGCACAGCGTGACCAGCGCGCCTTCGGTGGCCAGCAGCGCCAGCACGTGGCGCGGCCCGGCGCCCACGGCGCGCAACACCGCCAGTTCACGCCGGCGCTCGTTCAGCCCCGCCAGCACCACCGCCACCAGCGAGGCCAGGCTGACCAGCGCCACGAGCCCGGAAATCGCCAGCAGCGCCTTCTCGCCCAGGCCCACCGCGGCCCACAGTTCGTCGAGGGCCACGCCGGGCAGCACGGCCAGCAAGGGTTCGGCTTCGTAGTCGCCGACGAAACGCTGCACGTTGAACACCGCGGCGCGGCTCTTCAGGCCCACCAGCGCGGCCGTGACCTGCTTGGGTTCGAGGTCGAACTTGCGCGCGAACTCGGGCGGGATGGTCACGCCGGCAGACGCAGGCAGGGGCGCACCGCCGGCCCAGTCGAGGTGGATGGCCTCGATGGCCTGCAGGCTGACGTGCACCGTGCGGTCCACCGGCGTACCGGTGCGCGCCAGGATGCCGACCACGGTGAAGGGCTTGTCGGCGTGTTCGGCGCCCAGTTCACCCGGGGCGCCGGCCTTCACGCCGCCCAGGCCGTGCGCGAGCGTGATGCGCTGGCCCAGCGTGTAGCCCAGCGCGTCGGCCACCTCGGCGCCCAGCACGGCTTCGTACAGCCCGTCCAGCGTGCCGGCGAACGCGCGGCCCTGCGCCAGCGTCAGCGGCTGGCGGTCGCCGTAGAGGAAGCGCTCGAAGTACTCGGCCGTGGTGCCCAGCACCGGGTGGCCGCGGTGGGAATCGCCCAGCGAGATGGGCACCACCCAAGCCACCGCACGGTGCGCAGCCACGGCGCGCACGCTATCCATCTTGATGTTGTTGGTGGCACCACCGACGCGGAATACGGCATACAGCATCAGCTGCACCGGCCCCGTGCGTGCACCAACCACGAGGTCGGTGCCGCTGACCGCCGAAGAGAAGCTGCTGCGGATGTCGGTGCGCAGCCGCTCCAGCCCCAGAAGCAGCGCGGTGGCCAGCGCAATGGACATCATCACCAGCGCCAGCGTGCCGCGCCGATTCCAGGCGCTGCGCGAGGCGATGTGCAGCAGGGGGGTCATGTCGGTGCCTCCACCTTGCCGCACGCTTTGCGGCGCTCACGTGCGGAGGCGGCTTTCGGCCCGGTGCTGACGTTGGTGGGTGTCTGCTCTCTGCGCTCGACGACTTGTGCCGGTCGCGGCAGGCGGTGCCCGACGACGTCGCCGACTGTGGCGGCCTTCGCTTCGCTCAGGCTGCCCTGCGCTGCTCGCCTTGAGGGCGTGCCGCATAACTCGCTGCGCTCACTTCGTTCGCTACGCTCAGACAGGATGCGGCAAGTCAGTTCACGAAGCGCGCGCGCGCCGCCCTCAAGACTGCGCTGCTCGGCGCCACACACGGCGACGCCGCCGGGCACCGCCTGCCGCTCAAGCACCGAAGGAGGCGCTCGCCGAGTGCCCGCCTGGTTCCTGCAAAGGGCTGTCCGGGCGGGGCGCGGCGTGCGTGTGAAGCGCCGCGGAGCGCAGGGTTCATGGCCCGCGCGCGCAGCGCGCCTCGTGGACACTTCTGGCGCATCCTGTCTGAGCGTAGCGAACGAAGTGAGCGCAGCGAGTTATGCGCCGGGCCATGGACCCGAGCACCACAGGGCAGTCGGCGCGCAGCGCCGACCGCTTCAGTCGCACGCCGCGCCCCGCCCGGACAGCCCTTTGCTGTCGCCGGGCTCAACGCGCAAAAGCGGACGCTGAACGTCGGCAAAGGGCCGAATGCAGACACACGCGCCCTCACGCCGCCGCCCGATTCAGGAAGGGCAAGGACAGCCGGTCGTCGAAGCGGTCGGCCAGGCGTTCGTCGTGGCTGACGAAGACCAGCGTACTGCCGGCGGCGTGGCAGGCGTGCATCAGCAGCGACATGAAGTCGTCGCGCAGCGCGGCGTCCAGCGCCGACGTGGGCTCGTCGGCGATGACGAGTTCGGGCGCCCCGATGAGTGCCCGCGCCGCCGCCACGCGCTGCTGCTGCCCGACGCTGAGTGCATCGGCTCGGCGAGCCCACATCGGCGCCGGCAGCGCCACGCGTTCCAGCAGCGCCTGCGCGGCCTGCAGGGGCGTGCCGGCGCAACGCGACGCACGCAGCGCCGAGAAACGCGTGGGCAGCAGCACGTTGTCGAGCACCGTCAGGTAAGGCAGCAGGTTGAACTGCTGGAAGACGACGCCGACATGGTCGACACGCCGCGCGTCGCGCCGGCCAGAGGGCAGAGCCGCCCAGTCCTGCCCCAGCAGTTCGACCTGGCCCTCGCGCGCCACCAGCACACCGGCCATCAGGCCCAGCAGCGTGCTCTTGCCGCAGCCGCTGGGGCCGTACAGGAAAAGCGAGCGCCCGGCGCCCACGCGCAGTTCGGCGATGTCCAGGCAGTCGGCCAAGGTGCCCGGCCAGGCGTAGCGCACGCCTTGGAGGCTGAGCACGTCAGGACCCGACGGGCAGCCCGGCGCGCCGGCAGCGGGGCCGCGTGCCGGGCTTCATCGCACGAGCGCCACGCGCGAGGTCGGACGCACCAGCGTGGCCTTCATCTGGCCCTTGGGCGAGACGAGTTGCAGGTCGATGCGCTTCATCTGCGCAAAGGCCTCGAACAGACCCACCTCGACGAAGCCGGCGCGCGCGCCCGACGTGCAGCTGAACTCGAAACGGCCCTCCAGGTCGGCATGCTCGTCCTTCGGTGCAGGTGCGGCTGCGGCCGGCGTCGGCAGGCCCAGGGCCGCGGACGTGAGCGTCACTTTCGCCAGCTTGCAGCCGGCGGCGCCGTCGATGCGGAAGATCTTCTCGGCGTCCTTCAGCCGCGCCACGGCGGCGTCGGCCTGCTGGCGTTCGGCGTCGCTGCGCGGGGCGCGTTCGAAGCCCAGCAGGTTGTCCAGCGGGGTGTCGAGGTAGAGCGTCACGCGATTGGGTTCCACAGCCACGTCGAGCCGCGCCACGCCGTGCTGGTGGGCCGGGCCGGCCTGGGCTGGCAGCACGGCTGCAGTCAGGGCAGCAAACAGCAGACGGTGGATCGGCGACTTCATCGGGGCTCCGGGCGACCAGCAGACAACGTCCTTGATTGTGCCGCGGGCCAGTGCGTCCCCCAACCCCGGTGCGACCAGCCGAAGCGCGATGGGCGCGCATTCCGGGCGGGCCTGCTGGCTGGCCCGGGCGCACGCGGCGTAGCATGTGCAGCACCATGCCCAGCACCCTGGACGGCCGCCTCGTCGTGGCCATTTCCTCGCGCGCCCTGTTCGACTTCGAAGAGGAGAACCGCGTCTTCGAGGCTGGCGACGACCGCGCCTACATGCAGCTGCAGTTGCAGCGCGTGGAACAGCCGGCGCGACCGGGCGTGGCCTTCTCGCTCGTCAACAAGCTGCTGGCCTTCAACGGCGACACCGCGCAGCGCCAGCGCGTCGAGGTGGTGATCCTGTCGCGCAATGACCCCGTCTCGGGCATGCGCGTGTTTCGCTCGGCTCAGCATTTCGGGCTGCCCATCGAGCGTGGCGTGTTCACGCGCGGTGAGTCGCCGTGGCGCTACCTGCGGCCGCTGGCGGCCAACCTCTTTCTCAGCACCAACGAGGCCGACGTGCGCCAGGCGCTGGCTGCAGGCGTGCCGGCGGCGCGCGTCTACCCCGACAGCGCGCGCGCCAGCGCCGCCCACCCCGACGAGGTGCGCATCGCCTTCGACGGCGATGCCGTGCTCTTCTCCGACGAGGCCGAACGCGTCTACCAGGCGCAGGGCCTGGACGCCTTCCAGAGCCACGAACGTGACCGCGCCGGCACGCCATTGGCCCCAGGGCCCTTCAAGCCGCTGCTTGAAGCCCTGCACCGCCTGCAGCGCGAGCCGGTGGCCGGCATGCGGCTGCGTACGGCGCTGGTGACGGCACGCAGCGCTCCGGCCCATGAACGCGCCATACGCACGCTGATGGCCTGGCAGATCGACGTCGACGAGGCCATGTTCCTCGGCGGCCTGCCCAAGGGCAGCTTCCTGCGCGAGTTCGAGCCCGACTTCTTCTTCGACGACCAGACCGGCCACATCGAGAACGCCTCGCTGCACGTGCCGGCGGGGCACGTGGCCTCGGGCGTCAGCAACGACCTTTGAACACGCCGCGGCGCGCGCCCAGACCTAAAGCCGCGACAGCACCCAGCCCGGGAACACGGCCACGGCGAGCGTGGCCGCCAGGCAGGCGCCGCTGGCCACGCCGGCCCAGCGCCGAGCCGTGGCCGTGTCGCCTGTGGGCAGCGCGCGGGTGTCGGGCGACATGAACATGAACTGGATCACCCGCAGGTAGAAGTAGATGCCCAGGTAACTGCCCACCAGGCCGAGCACGGCCCAGCCGGGGTGGCCAGCAGCGATGACGTTCTTGAAGATCAAGAACTTGCCGACGAAACCTGGGAAAGGCGGGATGCCGGCCAACGAGAGCATGGCGATGCCGATCATCAGCGCCGCGAAAGGCGAGCGGTGGAACAGGCCCTTCAGGTGCTCGAGCCGGTCGCGCTGTCCGTCGTCGTCGGCCGGTGGCAGCGCGGCGAAGGCCAGCAGGTTCAGCACTCCATAGGCCAGCAGGTAGAAGGTGACGGCCTGCAGCCGCCCTTCGGGTGCACCGAGCAAGGCGTAGAACAGGTAGCCGGCATGGGCGATGGAACTGTAGGCCAGCATGCGCCGCAGGCTGGGTTGCCTCATCGCCGCCAGGTTGCCCCATACGATGGACAGCAGCGGCAGCACGGCCACCAGCTCGAACATCGGCGTGCTCAGCTTGGCGCTGCCGAACAGCCGCACCACGGCCAGCAGCGCCGCGGCCTTGACGATGACGGCCATGAAGCCCGTGACCGGCACGCTGGCGGCCTCGTAGGCGTCGGGCGCCCAGGCATGGAAGGGCACGACTGCGGCCTTCATGAAGAAGGACACCACCACCAGCACGGCGGCCGCCTGGGCCATCGTGCTGCCAGAGCCCAGGGCCTGCGTGAAGGCGGCGATGGCCATCGAACCGGTGGCACCGTAGATCAACGACACGCCCATCAGGAAGGTGGCCGACGCGGTGCCGCCCAGCACCAGGTACTTCAGCGCCGCCTCGGCACTCTGCGGCCGCCGGTAGGCCAGCAGTACCAGCGTGTAGACGGGTATGGACAGGATCTCCAGGCCGAGGAACAGCGTGAGGAAGCTGTCGGCCGACTGCATCAGGCAGGCGCCATACAGCGACGACAGCAGCAGCAGCGCGAACTCGCTGCCGGGGCCGGTCTCGTGCGCGGCGGTGGCCGGGCCGAAGTCGCCGCGCGACATCAGCAGAACGGGCAGCGCCAGGGCCAGCACCAGGGCCTTGGCCAGCAGCGTGGCAGGGTTGACCGAGAAGTGGCCCGCGAAGGGCGCGGCGCTGTAGCCCTGCACGGCCAGCACCAGGGCCACCAGCGCGGCCGCGCCGGTGCAGGCCAGCGCCAGCGGCAGCGCGGCGTTGCGGCCACGGCCCAGCACGTCCAGGACGAGCAGCAGCACCATGCCCAGCAGCACCAGGTGCTCGGGCAGCATGGCGAGGAAGAAGCCCGGCGCGTTCATCGTGCGACTCCAGGCAGGCCCGGCGTGCGGGGCGTGCTGACCAGTTGCTGGTAGGCCTTGGCCGCCCCTTCGGTCTTGCGCAGCGCCTCGCCCGGGAACAGGCCCAGCGCGAACACCGCGACGACGATGGCACCCAGGATGGCCTTCTCGCGGCCGTTCAGGTCGGCCAGCACATGGCCATGTTCCAGCGGCGCCTTGGCGGGCCCGTAAAGGAAGTGCAGCGCAAAGCGCAGCATGTACAGCGCCCCCAGCACCACGCCCGAGACCGCCACCACCGCCAGCACCAGCGGCAGCGCGCCCTTGCCGGCGACGAAGAGGGGCCAGGCCGCCTTGAAGGCGCCCAGCAGCACCAGGAACTCACCGGTGAAGCCGCTGGTGGTGGGCAGGCCCACCGAAGCCAGCGTCAGCACCATGAAGAACACCGAATACACGGGCAGCAGCTTGGCCAGGCCCCCGTAGGCCACCAGGTCGCGCGTGTGGCAGCGTTCGTAGATCATGCCCACCATCAGGAAGAGCCCGGCGGCCACCAGGCCGTGGCTCACCATCTGGATGACGGCGCCCTGGATGCCCGTGATCTCCAGGCTCAACAGGCCCAGCATCACGTAGCCCAGGTGGCTGATGGAGCTGTAGGCGATGATCTTCTTGATGTCGTCCTGCACCAGCGCCAGGCAGGCACCGTAGACGATGCTGACCACGGCCAGCGTCATCAGCAACGGCGTGTGGGCCAGCGTGGCGTCGGGGAAGAGGGGGAAACCCAGCTTCATGAAGCCGTAGGTGCCCATCTTCAGCAGCACGCCGGCCAGGATGACCGAGCCCGCGGTGGGCGCCTCGACGTGCGCGTCGGGCAGCCAGGTGTGCAGCGGGAACATCGGCACCTTGATCGCGAAGCTCAGCGCAAAGGCGGCGAAGAGCCAGGCCTGCGTGGACGCGGGCAGCTGCGTCTTGACCAGGTCGGCAAAGGCGAAGGACGTGATGCCGGTGGTGGTCTGCAGCGTCCACACCAGGTAGATCAGCGCGGCCAGCATCAGGATGCTGCCGAAGGCGGTGTAGAGGAAGAACTTGATGGTCGCGTAGATGCGCCGCTGCCCGCCCCAGATGCCGATGAGCAGGAACATCGGGATCAGCATCGCTTCCCAGAACACGTAGAACAGGAACAGGTCCTGCGCGAGGAAGGTGCCCATCATCGCGAACTGGATCGCGAAGACCATGGCGTAGAACAGCTTGACGTCCTTCTGGATCGCGCTGAAGGCGCCCGCCGTCACCAACGGCCCCAGGAAGGCCGTGAGCATGACGAGCAGGATGTTGTAGCCGTCCAGCCCGATCTGGTAGTACACGCCCCAGCTGGCGATCCATGGCAGGCGGGTCTCGAACTGCAGCCCGGCCACGTTCGGGTCGAAGCGGACGTAGAGCATGGCAGTGATCAGGAACTGCAGCGTCATCGTGCCCAGCGTGACGCGGCGCACCACTTCGTCATGCCCCGCGGGCAGGATGAGCAGCAGGCCGATGCCCAGCACTGGCAGGAAGAGCACGCCGTTCAGCAGCGCGGCTTCAAACATGGCGCCAGCTCCACAGCAGCGCGCCCACGGTGCCTATGAGCACCAGCCCTGCATACCACTGCAGTTGCCCCGTCTGCACCCGGCCCAGCAGCGCGGCGCTGCGCTGGCCCAGAGCGGCCAGGCCGTCCAGCGTGCCGTCGAGCAGCTTGCGGTCGCCCAGGCGCAGGAAGACCACCTCGGACAGCCACACCAGCGGCCGGCCGATCACGCGCTCGTACAGTTCGTCGACGAAGTACTTGCCCGACAGCCAGCGGTGCATGCCGGCGAAACGTTCGCGCAGCGCTTTCGCGCGCCCGGGCGGGCCGCCATACAGGAAGGCCGCGCCGGCCAGGCCGATCAGCGCCAGCACCACCGACCCCACCACCAGGGGCATCTCGAAGTGGTGCAGGTGTGGGTCCACCCGCGGCAGGGGCAGCATCGGCTCCAGGAAGTGCGGCACGCCGAAGAAGCCGCCCACGGCCGACAGGCTGGCCAGCAGCAGCAGCACGCCGGTCATCGACCACGGGCTTTCGTGCACGTGGTGTTCGACCTCGGGGCTCATGCGCGACGTGCCCAGGAAGGTGAGCCAGAGCAGGCGGAACATGTAGAAGGCGGTCATCAGCGCCGTCAGCGAAGCCACCGCCCACAGCAGCACGTGCCCGCCGCGGGTGCTGGCGAAGGCGAACCAGAGGATCTCGTCCTTGCTGAAGAAGCCCGCCAGCGGCGGCAGGCCGGCGATGGCGACCGTGGCGATGGCGAAGGTGATGAAGGTGATGGGGATGCGCTGGGCCAGGCCGCCCATCTTGCGCACGTCCTGCTCGCCGCCCAGGGCGTGGATCACGCTGCCGGCACCGAGGAAGAGGCAGGCCTTGAAGAAGGCGTGCGTGACGACGTGGAAGATGGCCACGCCGTAGGCGCCCACGCCCAGCGCCAGGAACATGAAGCCCAGCTGCGAGACGGTGGAATAGGCCAGCACCTTCTTGATGTCGGTCTGCACCAGGGCGATGGTCGCGGCGAAGAAGGCGGTGGCCACACCGACCACGGCAATCACCGCCGAGGCGTCGGGGGCGTGCAGGTAGATGCCCGACATGCGCGCCACCAGGTAGACGCCCGCCGTGACCATCGTGGCGGCATGGATCAGCGCCGATACCGGCGTCGGGCCGGCCATCGCGTCGGGCAACCACACGTGCAGCGGAATCTGAGCCGACTTGCCGGTGGCGCCGATGAAGAGCATCAGCCCCACCAGGTTGGCCGCCACCGCCGGCGCCGCGCTGCCGGTGAAAGCGTAGGCGACGTTGATGCGGTCCATGTCCAGCGTGCCCAGCGCCTGGAAGAGCAGGAACATGCCGAGCAGGAAACCTGCGTCGCCGATGCGGTTGACGACGAAGGCCTTCTTGCCGGCGCGCGAATTGGCCAGGTCGTCGAACCAGAAACCGATGAGCAGGTAGCTGGCCAGGCCCACGCCTTCCCAGCCCACGAACAGCACCAGCAGCGAGCGCCCCAGCACCAGCAGCAGCATGAAGAAGAGGAAGAGGTTCAGGTAGGCGAAGAAGCGCCCGAAGCTCTTGTCGTGGGCCATGTAGCCCACCGAATAGATGTGGATGACGCTGCCCACACCGGTGACCACCAGCGCCATCACGGCGGTGAGGCGGTCGAAGTAGAAGGCGATCTCGAAGACGTGGTCGCCGATGAGCGCCCAGCGGTAGGCGACTTCGATGATGGGCGCGTAGCCGGCCGCCTGCAGCGCCAGCAGCGTCTTGACGACGAGGGCGAAGCTCAGCAGCGGCAGGCCGCAGCCCACGGCGATGACGAAGGGCTTGCCGACGACGTTGCCTCCCAGGCGCGTGGCCAGCACCCCGTTGAGCAGGAAGCCCAGCAGTGGCAGCAGCACGATGGCGGTGAGCATGGTCGCTTCAGCCCTTCAGGTCGTCGTAGGCGTCGAGGTGCAGGGTGCGCTTGTCGCGTACCAGCAGCAGCACGATGGGAATGGCCAGCGCGATCTCGGCCGTGGCCACCACGAACACCAGGAACACCAGCACGGCGCCCACGGTGGTGCCGGCCTGCTGCGCGAAGGTCACGAGACTGAGGTTGACGCCATTGAGCATGAGCTCCATGCACATCAGCATCACCAGCATGTTGCGGCGCACGATGACGCCCAGCAGCCCCAGGCTGAAGAGCAGCACGGCCAGCCCGAGCAGCAGTTGGGTCCTATCCATGGGGCGCCTTCCCGGCCGAACGGCGGCTGACGCGGATGACGGCCAGCGCGGCCACCACCGCGGCCACCAGCAGCACCGAGGTCAGCTCGAAGTGCAGCCAGTACTCGTTCAGGAAGCTCGCCGCGAACTGGCTGATTCCGAACGAGCCCCCAGCCGAGGTGGGCGGAGCCGAAGGCAGACCGCGCCAGAGGCTGATGCCCATCGCTCCCACCAGCAGCGCAAAACCCACCAGGCCCGGCCACAGCAGCTTCGAATACACCGCGCCCAGGGCTTCACGCACCTCCAGCAGCATGATCACGTAGACCATGAAGACCATCACCGCGCCGACGTAGATCAGCACCTGGAAGGCCGCGATGAAGTGCACGCCCAGCAGGCCGTAGACGCCGCCCAGGAAGATCATGGTGGAGATCAGCGCCACCGCCACGCGCATGGGCTGGCGCAGGAAGATCATCAGCGAGGCGCTGACGGCCGCGGACAGGCTGAACACGACGATCAGGAAGCCGTCCAGGTGCTGCAGCAGGTTCTCGATCATGTGCTGCCCCCTGGTGGCTTCACCGGCCCGGGCGGGTAGGGTTTGGCGACGTCGCTCTGCGGCTGCCAGCTCAGCATTTCGTCCAGCGTCAGCCACATCTGGTGGCGGTCGTCGGAGGGCAGACCGGGCACTTCCTTGGCCATGCGGATGGCGTCCTCGGGGCAGGCTTCCACGCACAGGCCGCAGAAGACGCAGCGCGAATAGTCGATCTCGAAGCGCACCGGGAACTTCGGGTGCGCAGCGTCGGTCTCGTCGAAACCGGCCTCGATCTCGATGACCTTGGCCGGGCACACCGTGGCGCACAGGTTGCAGGCGATGCACTGCGGCTTGCCGTCGGGGCGCTGCGTGAGCACATGCTTGCCACGGTTGCGCGGCGCAAAGTCCCAGCGTGTCTCCTCGGGGTAGTAGGTGGTCAGTGCCCCCTTCTTGCCGGTGACCCACTTCGTCATGTTGCGCAGGAAGATGGTGCTGGTGAGCGCCATGCCACGCAGGATCTCGGGCAGGTAGGCGGCCTCGTAGCCCGTCATCGTGGGCTCGTTCCAGTAGGTCTTGCGCTTGTAAGGCGTCACAGCTGCAGGCCCCCTTTGTGCGACCACACCAGGATGGCGGTGAGGGTCAGGTTGGCCAGTGCCAGCGGCAGCAGGAACTTCCAGGCGAACTTGAGCACCTGGTCGTAGCGGAAGCGAGGCAGCGTCCAGCGGATGAGGATCTGGAAGCTGCACATCAGCATCACCTTGACCAGGAAGGTGACGAGCTGCGTGACCACCACCGCGCCGTGGCTCATCTCGATGACGAAGCCGCCAGGGAAGCTGAAGCCCCTGTCGTTCATGAAGGGTAGGTTGTAGCCACCGAGGAAGAGCGTGACGAAGAGCGCGCTGACGATCGCGATCTCGATGAACTCGGCGAACATGAACAGGCCCATCTTCATCGCGCTGTACTCGGTGTAGAAACCGGCGATGAGCTCGCTCTCCGCTTCGGGCAGGTCGAAGGGAATGCGCTTGTTCTCGGCGATGGCCGCGGTGAGGAAGAGCACGGCCGCGAAAGGCTGCAGCACCACGCCCCAGGCCGGCAGCACGCCGAGCACCACGCCCGACTGCTGGCGGACCATGGCGCCCAGGTCCACCGTGCCGAAGATGAGGATGAGGCCCAGCACGGTGAGGCCCATCACCAGCTCGTAGCTGATCATCTGCGAACCAGCGCGCAGGCCACCCAGCAGCGAGAACTTGTTGGCCGAGGCCCAGCCCGCCAGCATGGCGCCGATGATGCTGAGGCTGCTGAAGGCGAAGACGATGAGCAGGCCGGCGTCCAGCCGCGCGATCTGCATCGGGTAGGTGCGGCCGCCGAACCACTCGGCCAGGCCCGGGAACAGGCGGCCAGGGTCGAGCAGGCCGCCGAAAGGCACCACGCCGAAGACCAGAAGCACCGGCGTGAACACCACCCACGGCGCCACCGCGTAGGCATACCAGTCGTAGGTGCGCGGCTTGAAGTCTTCCTTGGTCAGCAGCTTGATGCCGTCGGCAATGCCGTGGAACAGGCCGAACCACACCAGCTTGATCTGCGTCCACGGCAGGCGGATGTAGGCGCGGTTGGCGCCGATGCGGTCTTGCATCACCGCCGACTGCTTGCGCTCGACCCAGGTCAGCAGCGTGCCGAAAGTCATCAGCATGCCGATGGCATAGACGATGAACACGACAGAGACGACGAGGTCCTGCGTCATGGTGCGGCCCCCAGCATCGGGAACAGGTCTGCCGCGTCGGCAGCACCGGCGGGTTTGGCAAAGCAGGGCTCGAAGCCGCTGACGACACCCTCGAAGTTCGTGTAGTGGCCGCTGCGCTCGAGCATGGTGCTCAAGGGGAAGAACACGTCGGCGTGGCCGTTCTCGGGCTGCAGCCAGGCGTTCAGGTAGATGACCTTCGCCCGGGGCGGCAGGTTCGCGAAGCTGAAGCCTTCACCCCAGACCAGCACGAGGTCGGTGTCGGGCGCGAAGGCGGCTTTCGGGTCTTGCGGCAACAGCGGGCCCAGCGTGCACGCGGCACGGGTGTTGGGGTTCTTGTCGGGCCTGATGAGCAGCGTGTCCCCGACGCACTCGCCCGGCTCGGCAAACTGGTCGGCCTTGACGAAGCGGCTGAAACGCGTGCCCAGGTGGGCCTGGAAGGACTCGAGTTCCTCGTTCGAGGCCCAGCTCGACACCAGCGCCACGGGGCGGTGTGCCGCGCTGATCATCGCGCGCGCACTGGCGATGGCCGCGGTCAAAGCGACGGGCTGACCCTTCAGCATGGGCGCATCGGCGCGGGCGCGGCCGAACACGTCGGCCAGGTCGCGCGCCTTGTTGCAGATCCAGGGCCCGTTGACCTGCGCGTTCTCGCGCGGCGTCACGCGATCGACACGCGCATTGCGCTTGGGGTCCAGCGCATGGAGCTTCCATTCGCTCTTGCGGTGCCACACGTCGATGTTGCAGCCGCGCTCGCAACCCGGGCACACCGAGGGCGTGGGCTTGAGATACCACACGCGGCTCTGGTGCAGCGTGCGGCGCGACAGCAGCGCGCCCACGGGGCAGAGGTCGATGACGTTGTCGGAATAGGCGTCGGTCTCGAATGCGCCGTCTTCCACCGGGCGGATCAGCGAATGGTCACCACGGTTCTGCACGCCCAGCGCGTGCGTCTTGGACACCTCGGCCGTGAAGCGCACGCAGCGGGTGCACAGGATGCAGCGTTCGTTGTCGAGCACGATGCGCTCGGACAGCTTGTAGTGCTTGGTGGCGTGCACCTTGGCGTCGATGCTGATCGACGGTGCGCCGTTGTAGTCGTAGTGGTAGTCCTGCAGCGTGCACTCGCCGGCCTTGTCGCAGATGCCGCAGTCCACCGGGTGGTTCAGGGTGATGAACTGCAGCGTCTCCTTGCGCCGTGCGCGCACGCGCTCGGAATCGGTCAGCACGCGCATGCCTTTGGTGATGGGCATGTTGCAGGCGATGTCGAGCCAGCCGCTGCCTTCGGCCGCGCCTTCGCTCGTCACCTCGACCATGCAGATGCGGCAGTTGCCCGGCACGGACAGGTTGGGGTGCCAGCAGAAGTAGGGGATGAAGAAGCCGTTGGCCCTCGCGGCCTGCATCACCGTCTGGTCGTCGCCGGCCTGCACGGCCTGGCCGTTGATGAAGAACTCAGGCATGGGCTGCCGCCTCTGCGAAGGTGGCCCCGGCCACTTCCAGCCGACCGTCCATCAGCGACTGCTTGTGCTGGATGTAGTGCTCGAACTCACCGCGGTACTTGGCCAGGATGCCCAGGGTGGCGTAACCGGCTGCGTCGCCCATGCCGCAGATCGTGGTGCCGTCGTTGGCCTTGCTGATGCGCGCCAGTTGTTCGATGTCGTCCATGCGGCCCTGGCCGGCCACGATGCGGTCGATGATGCGGTGCATCCAGCCCATGCCTTCGCGACAGGGCGTGCACTGGCCGCAGCTCTCGTGGTGGTAGAAGCGCAGCAGCACCTGCAGCAGGCGGACCATGCAGGTGCCTTCGCCGATGACGATCATGCCGCCCGAGCCCACGCCGGAACCTGCGGCCGTCAACGAGGCGTGGTCGTAGGTGACGTTCTGCAATTCGGCCCAGGTCAGCACCTTGGTCGAGATGCCGCCGGGCACGATGCACTTCACCGGCACGCCGTTCAGGCCACCGCCGCAGTCCTCGGCAATGAACCTCGCCAGCGGATAGCCGTACTCGACTTCGTAGACACCGGGCCGCTGCACGTGGCCCGAGATCGACACCAGTTGCGTGCCGGGGCTCTTGGCCGTGCCCACTTGCTTGAAGACCTCCGCGCCGTGCGCGACGATGCCGGTGACGTTGCTCAGCGTCTCGACGTTATTGATGACGGTGGGCTTCTGGTACAGGCCCTTGACGGTCAGCCGCGGCGGCCGGTTGCGCGGGTAGCCCTTGCGGCCTTCGATGGACGTGATCAGCGCCGAGGCTTCGCCGCAGACATAGCTGCCGGCGCCACGGTAAACCACCAGGTCGAGCGCCATGCCCGTGCCGAGCACGCTTTCGCCCAGCAAGCCGGCGGCGTAGGCTTCTTCCACTGCGGCGGCCAGCCGGCGGTAGGGCAGGTCGAACTCGCCGCGGATGTAGACGAAGGCGTGGCGCACCTGCAGCGCGAAGGCGCTGATGAGCATGCTCTCGATCAGCAGGTGCGGCGCGTGCTCCAGGATCCAGCGGTCCTTGAAGGTGCCGGGCTCGCCCTCGTCGGCGTTGGCGCACAGGTAGTGCGGCTGGCCGTCGTTGAGCTTGATCACGCCCCATTTGCGGCCCGCCGGGAAGGCCGCGCCGCCGTGCCCGAGGATGCCCGAGTTGGCCACTTCCTTGGTCACCTGCTCGGGCCGCATCTCGTGCAGCACGCGGGCCAGGGTCTCGTAGCCGCCGCGCGCACGGTAGTCGGTCAGCAGGTGCGAGGTCGCCGTGACCTCGAAGTTCATGATCAGCTTGCGGCCTGTCATTTCGAGAGCTCCGCAATCAAGGCGTCGATCTTGGCAGCGCTCATGTTCTCGCGGTAGGCCTCGTTGACCATCACCACCGGCGCCGTGCCGCAGGAACCCAGGCACTCGACGGTGCTGAGCGTGAAGCGGCCATCGGCCGTGGTCTGCCCAGGCTGGATGCCGAGCTTGCGGCTGAGATGATCGATGGCGCCCTCGGCCCCGCGCATCGAACAGGCGATGTTGCGGCAGGCCTGCAGGTGCCAGCGGCCGATGGGAGCGCGGCGGAACTGCGTGTAGTGCGCCAGCACCTCCTCGATCTGGATGCGCGGCACGCCGAGGTAGGCGGTGAGTTCGGCGATATCGCTGTCGGCGACGAAGCCGCGATCGTCCTGGATGCGGTGCAGGCAGGGCAGCACCATCGACGAGGTGGCCTCGGCCGGGTAGCGCCGGCGCATCGTGTCGAATTCGGGGATCAGGTGCTTCATCGGTCGCCTACCGGTCGCATTCCCCGCCGATCATGTTGATCGACCCGAAGGTGGGCACGATGTCGGCCAGCTGGCCACCATTCAGCATGAGGTGCGCGCCGCCCATGTGCACGAAGCTGGGCGCGCGGCAGTGCACCTTCCAGGGCACGCCGGCTCCGGTGCTGACGAGGTAGAAACCCAGCTCGCCGTTGGGCGCCTCGTGCGCGACGTAGACGTCGCCGGCCGGCACCTGGGTGCCGTCCATCACCAGCTTGAAGTGGTTGATCAGCGATTCGATCTCGCTGTAGACGAGCGCCTTGTCGGGGAAGCTGCAGCGCCGATCGTCGACGTTCAGCGGGCCCTGGCAATCCGGCTCGCCCAGCTTCTCGGACAGCTGGCGCATCATGTAGACGGACTCGTCCATCTCGCGCATGCGCACGTAGTAACGGTCGTAGTTGTCGCCCTTGATGCCCACCGGCACGTCGAAGTCGAGTTCGGCGTAGGCCAGATACGGCGTGTCCTTGCGCAGGTCGCAGGCCATGCCGGTGCTGCGCAGGATGACGCCGGTGTAGCCGTAACTCAGCGCGTCGGCGGTGCTGATGACGCCCACGTCGCGCATGCGGTCGATGAAGATGCGGTTGCGGTCGACCAGGGTGTGCACACGGGCGATGAAGTCTTCGTATTCGACGAAGATGGCTTCCAGCCGCTGCAGCCAGCCTTCCGGCAGGTCGCGCGCCAGGCCGCCGATGCGGCCGTAGCTGTAGGTCACCCGGGCGCCGGTCAGCGCGGCCAGGTGCTCGTACATGTGGTCGCGGATCATCACCAGGTAGAGGAAGGCGGTCATCGCGCCCAGCTCCATCAGCCCGGCCGCGATGCAGGTGAGGTGGTCCACCAGGCGCGAATACTCCGACAGCAGCGTGCGCAGCACGGTGCAGCGCCGCGTGATCCGCACGCCCATCAGCGTCTCGACGGCGTCGCAGTAGGCGAAGTCGTTGTTCAGCGCCGAGACGTAGTTCAGCCGATCGACGTAGGGAATCAGGTTGTGCCAGGTGTGGTCCTCGCACTCCTTCTCGAAGCCGCGGTGCAGGTAGCCGCAGTGCAGGTCGGTGCGCAGCACGCGCTCGCCATCGAGCTCGGCAATGATCTGCACCGTGCCGTGCGTGGCCGGATGGCTGGGGCCGATGTTGACGATGACCGTGTCGTCGCGCTGCGCGCCCTCGAAGATCGAGCGCACGGGGTTCGCGATGAACTCACCCGGGGGGCGGAAGGGGGCGTCCACGGCAGCCGGCTTTCAGTTGCGGTAGGGCACGAGCGGCTGCTCCTGCTGCTTGGGGTAGTCCTTGCGCAACGGATGGCCCTTGAAGCCTTCGTAGAGCAGGATGGGGCGCAGGTCGTGATTGCCCTGGAAGTGGATGCCGTACATGTCGTGGCACTCGCGTTCCATGAAGGCGGCCGCACCGTAGAAGCCGATCAGGCTGGCCACCACGGGCTCGCCTTCCGGCACGCGCATCTTCAGGCGCACGCGCAGCTTGTGCGTGGTGCTGTAGAAGTGATGCACGACCTCGAAACGGGGCGCGCCCGCCTCGCGGCCCAGCCAGTCGACGGCAGTGACGTCGAGGAAGAGGTCGAAGCCGAACTCCGTCTTCAGCCGCTGCACGGTGGGCAGCAGTTCGCCCGGCGCGAGCTGGAACACCAGCACGCCACGCGAAACCACGGCCGGGCCCGCGGCAGGCACCAGTTCTGCGGCGAGACGGTCGAAGACAGGCACGCTCATGCTCAGAACCTGTCGTTCAGGATGAGATGCTGCGAGCGCGCGATCTTGTCCTGCAGCTGCATGATGCCGTCGATCACCATCTCGGGGCGCGGCGGGCAGCCGGGGATGTAGACGTCCACCGGCACCAGGCGATCGATGCCCGGCACCGCGGCATAGTTCTGGTAGAAGCCGCCGCTGGTGGCGCAGACGCCGAAGGCCATCGCCCACTTGGGTTCACACATCTGCTCCCAGACGCGCAGAAGAATGGGCGCCTGCTTGTGTGTCACCGTGCCCACCACCATCAGCAGGTCGGCTTGACGTGGCGAGAAGCGGGGCAACGCGGCGCCGAAACGGTCGGTGTCGTAGGGCGTGGCGCTGACGGCCATGAACTCCATCGCGCAGCACGCCGTGACGAAGGGGTAGGGAAAGATCGAGAACTTGCGCGCCCAGCCGATGAGCTCGTCCTTGCGCGTGGTGATCATCTCGAAGGCGCCGTCCTTGGTGTGGTCGGCGGGGACGATGGGAATGGTGCGTTGGTACATGCGAGCCCTATTCCGTCACCATCTCGATCAGCCGAGCCTTGTAGACATACAGCACGATCAGCACCAGCAGGAACATGAAGAAGAAGAAGGTCAGCAGCAGCGGACCCGTGAGGGGCTGCGCGCCCAGCGCCCAGATGAAGAGGAAGATCGTCTCCAGGTCGAACAGGATGAAGACGATGGCCACCGCGTAGTACTTGATGGGCACGGCCTTGACGTTCAGCGTGCTCACCGGTGTGGCGCCGCATTCGAAGGGCTCCATCTTGGTGGCACTGGCCACCGGCTTCGGCCCCACGAGCTTGTTGAGCAGCAGCGTCAGACCCACGAAGCCGAGGATGGCCGTGAGGTACAGCAGGAACACGACATAGGGGTTCAAGTGGCTGCCCTCCCAGCGAACCGGATGCGCGTGCGCCCCACGAGGCGCCGCGCCGGTCTAGGGCCGGGTGTCACGCCTGTCTTGCTCCTCGACGCCATGTTGCTCTACCGAACTTGCCCAACGGCAAGACTGGCCTTGTTGGTCTGGGCGCAGGATAGAAGCCGGGCCGACGCTCCGGGTTGCGGAAGATCAAGTGCGGCCCAGGCCCGCCTGCATGTTTGCCCCAGCCCGGCCAGAGCACGCCGCGCGCGTCAGCCCTGCGCCTTGAGGGAGGTCAAGTGCGCGGCGCCGGCAGGCGGCGCAGAATGCGGCGGCGCCGGGAAGACGCAGGGCAGTTTGCACCTCCCCGATCAGCGGCCCCGCCACTTCGAGGACACACGTCATGACGCAAAGTCTGTTGCAGGTGCTCCAGCAGCACCCCTTCGTCGCGGACTTCGAGCCCGCGCATGTTCAGCGGCTGGCGGCGATGGCGCGCCAGGTGCAATTCGCCGAAGGCCAGGTCATCTTCCACGAGGGCGACGACTACTCGGTCTTCTACCTGCTCGTCGAAGGCATGGTGGCGCTCGAGATCGAGGCTCCCGACCACGTGCTGCGCGTGCAGACGCTCTACGCCGGTGACGAATTCGACTGGTCGGCCCTGCTGCCGCATGCCGGCAAGCACTTCCAGGCGCGCGCGCTGACACCTGTCACCGCGCTGGCCTTCGAGGGCGAACAGCTGCTGGCCAGCTTCAAGGTCGATCCGGAATTCGGGATGGCCTTCATGCTGCAGTTGCTGGGCGTGGTGTCCGAGCGACTGCGCGCCACGCGTGTGCAGTTGCTCGACATGTACTCGCCCGAAGCGAAGCGCGCCGGTACTTGACAACGTGCTCCTGGCTCACGCCGGCCGGTAGGACCGCAGGCGCTCCAGGTCGAGCACACGCACCCCGCCGTACTCGACGCTGATCACGCCTGCAGCCTGCAGCGCGGCCAGCGCCTCGTTCACGCGCTGGCGCGACAGACCCACCAGGTAGCCCATCTCCTGCTGTGTGATGCGGAGCACCTCGCCAACGCCGGGGTAGAGCACGGGGTGGAAAAGCGCCGCCAGGCTGCGTGCCACACGCGCGTCAGGCTGGCTCAGGCGGTCGATCTCGCGTGCCGCGATGAACTGGCCCAGGCGCTCGTTGAGCTGGTTCATCACGAAGCGGTTGAAACCGATGCTGCGCCCCAGCAGCCAGTGGAAGGTCTCGGCCGGGATGCCCGCCACCACGCTCTTGCGCAGCGCCTGGATGTTGTAGCGGTAGACCTCGTTCTTCAGCACCGTGCCTTCGCCGAACCAGCCGCCGGACGACAGGCCCGTGAAAGTGATGGGGATGCCGGTTCCGGTCGGAGACGCACTGTCGTTGCTCATCTTCAGCAGGCCGTCGACAAGACCGAACCAGTAGGTGACGGGCCGGCCCACCCGGCAGATCAGTTCTCCGGCATCGACCTGCACCACGCGCAGGTCGGCCAGCGCTCGCGCCCGCTCTTCGGCGTCCAGCGCCGCCAGCCAGGGAATGTGTTGCAGGTCGTCAGGCAGCGCCGCCCGTGAGCGCGAAGGCAGCACCGCACGGGCTCGCGACGTCGATGGAAAGCCGGTGTGCGACATGGTGGGCTGCGCGGCCAGGGGGCGGGAAAGGCCTGTCAGGGCGAACCCGAAGATTGTCGTCGCAATGACAACCTGGCGTCAAAGTCGCACCCAGAATGCGCAGCAAAGCACAAGGAGACAGGTCCGTGCCGAAAACGTTTCCCCGCCTGATGCTGGACCACGCGTTGCAGCGCCCGGATGCCCCGGCGCTGCGCGAGAAGGTCTACGGCATCTGGCAGACCACCACCTGGGCCGAGCTGGCGCTGCTGGTGCGGCGCCTGGCCTGCGGGCTGGCGCATGCGGGCGTGGGCCGTGGCGACCACCTGGTGGTGGTGGGCGAAAACCGGCCGCGCCTGTACGCCACCATGCTGGCCGCGCAGGCGCTGGGCGCGGTGCCCGTGCCGCTGTACCAGGACGCCGCGGTCACCGAGTACGTGTTCCCGATCAACAACGCCGAGGTCGGCTACGCCATCGTCGAAGACCAGGAGCAGGTCGACAAGATGCTCGAACTGCGCGCGCAGTGCCCGACGCTCAAGCGCATCTGGTTCGACGATCCGCGCGGCCTGCGCAACTACGCCGAAGACGGGCTCGACTCGATCGACGCGCTGGTGGCTACCGGCCAGGCGCACGACGCCGCCAACGCGCGCCTGTTCGACGACGAGGTGGCCCGCTGCCAGCCCGACGACGTGGCGGCGATGTTCTTCACCAGCGGCACGACCGGCAACCCGAAGGGCGTGGTGCACACGCACGCCACGCTGCTGGACCGCGCCAGCGCCGGCCAGCGCTTCGACAAGCTGACCGAGAAGGAGGAAGTCCTGGCCTACATGCCGCTGGCCTGGATCGGCCAGAACATCTTCAGCTACGCCCAGTGGCTGGCCTGCGGCTACGTGGTGAACTGCCCCGAGAGCGCGGCCACGGTGACGATCGACCTGAAGGAGATCGGCCCCACCTACTACTTCGCGCCGCCGCGCATCTTCGAGGGCCTGCTGACCAGCGTGATGATCCGCATGGAAGACGCGGGCAGTCTCAAGCGCAAGCTCTTCCACCACTTCATGGACGTGGCGCGGCGCGTCGGGCCTGCGCTGATGGACGGCAAGGCGGTGGGCCTGGGTGACCGCATCGCCTACGCACTGGGCAATGCCTGCGTCTATGGCCCACTGCGCAACACGCTGGGCTTTTCGCGCGTGCGCGTGGCCTACACCGCGGGCGAGGCCATCGGGCCCGACCTCTTCATCTTCTACCGCTCCATCGGCATCAACCTCAAGCAGCTCTACGGCAGCACTGAAACCGCGGTGTTCGTCTGCCTGCAGCCCGACAACGAGGTCAAGGCCGACACCGTGGGCGTGCCCATCGACGGGGTAGAGATCCAGGTCGCGGCCAACGGCGAGATCCTCGTCAAGAGCCCGGGGCTGCTCAAGGAGTACTACAAGAACCCGGCGGCCACCGCCGAGGTGCTGACCGCCGACGGCTGGTACCACACCGGCGACGCCGGTTTCCTCGACGCCACCGGCCATTTGAAGATCATCGACCGCGCCAAGGACGTCGGCCGCCTGATGGGTGGGCCTGCCGATGGCGCGATGTTTGCGCCCAAGTACGTCGAGAACAAGCTCAAGTTCTTCCCGTTCATCAAGGAGGCCGTGGCCTTCGGCGACAAGCGCGAGCAAGTCTGCGCCTTCGTCAACATCGACTTCGAGGCCGTCGGCAACTGGGCCGAGCGCCGCAACCTGCCCTATGCCGGCTACACCGACCTGGCGGCCAAGAAGGACGTGCTGGCGCTGGTGAAGGACTGCGTCGAAAAGGTCAACGCCGACCTCGCCGCCGACGCCATGCTGGCCGGCAGCCAGATCAGCCGCTTCCTCGTGCTGCACAAGGAACTCGACGCCGACGACGGCGAACTCACGCGCACGCGCAAGGTGCGCCGCGGCTACATCGGCGAGAAGTACCAAGTGCTGGTGGACGCGCTGTACGGCGGCAAGACCGAGCAGTTCATCGAGACCGCGGTGAAGTTCGAGGACGGCCGCAGTGGCAGCGTCAGCGCCACGCTGCCCATCGTCGACGCGAAGACGTTTCCGAGCGTGAAGGCGGCGGCATGAACGAAGCACGGCCGTCCCGAAGGCCTTCACTCCCCCTCGAGGGGACGACGCGCAGCGTCGGGGGGGCTCGATGAGCGAACGCAAGATCGGCGGGGCCATCCTCGAGGTCAGCAACATCAGCCTGCGCTTCGGCGGCGTGAAGGCGCTGACCGACATCAGCTTCGACGTGCGCGAGCACGAAGTGCGCGCCATCATCGGCCCCAACGGCGCAGGCAAGAGCAGCATGCTGAACTGCATCAACGGCGTGTACACGCCGCAGGAAGGCAGCATCACCTTCCGCGGCCAGACCTTCAAGGGCATGAACAGCCGTCAGGTCGCCGAGATGGGCATGGCGCGCACCTTCCAGAGTCTGGCGCTGTTCAAGGGCATGAGCGTCATCGACAACATCATGAGCGGGCGCAACCTGCGCATGAAGACCAATCTCTTCCAGCAGGCCATCCGCTGGGGCGCGGGCGAACGCGAAGAGAGCGAGCACCGCGAGTTCGTCGAGAAGATCATCGACTTCCTCGAGATCCAGGCCTACCGCAAGACGCCCGTGGGCCGCCTGCCGTACGGGCTGCAGAAGCGGGTGGACCTCGGCCGCGCGCTGGCGATGGAGCCGCAGGTGCTGCTGCTCGACGAGCCGATGGCCGGCATGAACGTGGAAGAGAAGCAGGACATGTGCCGCTTCATCCTCGACGTCAACGACGAATACGGCACCACCGTCGTGCTGATCGAGCACGACATGAGCGTGGTCATGGACATCAGCGACCGCGTGGTGGTGCTGGACTACGGCAAGAAAATCGGCGACGGCACGCCCGACGAGGTGCGCGCCAACCCCGACGTCATCAGCGCCTACCTCGGCACCGGCCACTGAAAGGGGCAGTCCATGGGACCCTTCCTCGAAACCCTGCTCGGCGGCCTCATGACGGGCATGCTGTATTCGCTGGTGGCGCTGGGCTTCGTGCTTATCTACAAGGCCAGTGGCGTCTTCAACTTCGCGCAGGGCGCCATGGTGCTGTCGGCGGCGCTGGCGATGGCGCGCTTCTCGGAGTGGTTCCCGCTGTGGTTCGGCTTCGAGAACAAGCTGCTGGCCAACGTGCTGGCCTTCGCCGTGGCGATGATGATGATGGTCGTGGCCGCCTGGATGATCGAGCGCCTGGTGCTGAGCAAGATGGTCAACCAGGAGGGCATCACGCTGCTGATGGCCACCTTGGGCATCGCCTACTTCATGGACGGCTCGGGCCAGACGCTTTTCGGCAGCGATATCTACAAGATCGACGTCGGCCTGCCCAAGGACCCGATGTTCCTGTTCGAGAGCACCTTCCAGGGCGGCATCCTGGTGAACAAGGAAGACCTCTACGCTGCGGCCATTGCCGCCGCGCTGGTGGCGTTGCTCAGCCTGTTCTTCCAGAAGACGGCCACGGGTCGAGCGCTGCGTGCGGTGGCCGACGACCACCAGGCCGCGCAAAGCATCGGCATCCCGCTCAACCGCATATGGGTCATCGTGTGGAGCGTGGCCGGCTTCGTCGCGCTGGTGGCCGGCGTCATCTGGGGCAGCAAGCTCGGGGTGCAGTTCTCGCTCAGCCTGGTGGCGCTGAAGGCGCTGCCGGTGGTGATCCTGGGCGGTCTGACCAGCGTGCCCGGCGCCATCGTCGGCGGACTGATCATCGGTGTGGGCGAGAAGCTCTCCGAGGTCTTCATCGGCCCTTACCTGGGGGGCGGCATCGAGATCTGGTTCGGCTACGTGCTCGTTCTCTTCGTGCTGCTGGTGCGGCCCCAGGGGCTGTTCGGCGAGAAGATCATCGACCGAGTCTGAACCATGTTGTACAGAGAAAACGGCCAGTTCAAGACCTCTTACCGGGCCGACCAGCAGGTCTTCCCGATCACGCAGGACCGCATCGTCATCGGGCTGCTGCTGGCCTTCGCCGTCATCGGCGTGCCGCTGCTGGCCGACGAATACCTGTTCCGCGCCATCCTCATCCCCTTCCTGATCCTGTCGCTGGCAGCGCTGGGCCTGAACATCCTGGTCGGCTACTGCGGTCAGATCTCGCTGGGCACGGGCGCCTTCATGGCCGTGGGCGCTTATGCGGCCTACAACTTCTCGGTCCGCATCGAAGGCATGCCGCTGCTGTTGTCGCTGTTGATGGGGGGTGTCTGTGCCACCCTGGCGGGGGTGCTGTTTGGCATCCCGTCACTGCGCATCAAGGGCCTGTACCTGGCGGTGGCCACGCTGGCGGCGCAGTTCTTCTGGGACTGGGCCTTCCTGCGCGTGAAGTGGTTCACCAACTACGCGTCGTCGGGCTCGGTGTCGGTGTCGAACCTGAACGTCTTTGGCATTTCCATCGACTCGCCCTCGGAAAAGTACCTGCTGTGCCTGGCGATCCTGATCGTCTTCGCGGTTGCCGCCAAGAACCTGGTGCGCAGTTCCATCGGCCGCGAATGGATGGCCATCCGCGACATGGACGTGGCCGCCGCCGTCATCGGCATCCGCCCCGTCTACGCCAAGCTCACGGCCTTTGCCGTCAGCAGCTTCATCGTCGGCGTGGCCGGCGCGCTGTGGGGTTTCGTGCACCTCGGCGCCTGGGAGCCGGCGGCGTTCTCGATCGACCGCTCGTTCCAGTTGCTGTTCATGATCATCATCGGCGGCCTGGGCTCGATCATGGGCAGCTTCTTCGGCGCCGCCTTCATCGTCATCCTGCCGATCTTCCTGAACCAGGTGCTGCCTTGGCTGGGCCGCCTGGTGGGCGTGGAGATCGACACGGCGCTCGTCAGCCATACCGAGCTCATGATCTTTGGCGCCCTGATCGTCTTCTTTCTCATCGTCGAGCCGCACGGGCTGGCTCGGCTGTGGTCCACCGCCAAAGAAAAGCTGCGGCTGTGGCCGTTCCCGCATTGAAGTGTTGATGAACAGAGTTGCGCCCTGACGAGGACGCCCAGGCAAGACGCACTGACGAGTGCACATTCGACCGTTCCACCTCTGGAGGCAGACATGAAACTCAAGACCCTCGCCCTGGCAGCCACCCTCACGGCGGCCGCCCTCTTGACCGCACCGGCCGCCTACGCCCAGGCCAAGGAGCAGTTCTTCCCGGCCCTGGTGTTCCGCACCGGCGCGTATGCGCCGAACGGCGTGCCGTTCGCCAATGGCTATGTCGACTATTTCAAGCTCGTCAATGCCAAGGGCGGCATCAATGGCGTGAAGATCATCTTCGAGGAATGCGAGACCGGCTACGCCACCGATCGCGGCGTCGAATGCTACGAACGCCTGAAGAACAAGAATGGCGGTGCCACCGTCTTCCAGCCGCTGTCCACCGGCATCACATTCGCGCTGACCGAGAAGGCGCCCGGCGACAAGATCCCGCTCATCACGGCGGGCTACGGGCGTGCCGATTCCGCCGACGGCATGGCCTTCAAGTGGAACTTCCCGCTCATCGGCACCTACTGGACCGCAGCCGACATCCTCGTGCAGCACGTCACGAAGACACAGGGCGCCCTGAAGGGCAAGAAGATCGCACTCGTCTACCACGACAGCCCGTATGGCAAGGAGCCGATCGCCCTGCTGCAGGAGCGCGCCAAGCTCGACGGCTTCGAACTCCAGTTGCTGCCGGTCGCGCACCCCGGCGTCGAACAGAAGGCGACCTGGCTGCAGATCCGGCAGTCGCGCCCAGACTACGTCTTCCTGTGGGGTTGGGGTGTGATGAACTCCACCTCGCTGAAGGAAGCGCAGGCCACCGGCTACCCGCGCGAGAAGATGTACGGCGTGTGGTGGTCGGGCGCCGAGCCCGACGTCAAGGACGTGGGCATGGGTGCCAAGGGCTACCAAGCGCTGGCGATGCAGCACGGCGCCGAACCCAATTCCAAGGTCGTCAAGGACGTGTTGGCCATGGTGCACGACAAGGGTCAGGGCACGGGACCCAGGGACGAGGTCGGCCAGGTGCTGTACATGCGCGGGCTGATTTCTTCCATGATGGCCGTCGAAGGCGTCAGGCGCGCCCAGGAGCGCTTCGGCAAGGGCAAGGTGATGAGCGGTGAGCAGGCGCGCTGGGGCTACGAAAACCTGGCGCTGGACCAGAAGGCACTCGACGCGCTCGGGTTCTCGGGCGTCATGCGGCCGGTGTCCACTTCGTGTGCCGATCACATGGGCTCCAGTTGGGCGCGCGTGCACACCTGGGACGGCACGAAGTGGAACTTCACTTCCGGCTGGTACGAGTCGGACCAGGCGATCATCAAGCCGCTGGTCAAGGCTTCGGCCGAAAAGTACCTGGCCGAGAAGAAACTGGAGCGCCGCACGCCCCAGGACTGCCAGTCCTGAGCCGCGGGGCGGCTGAGGATTTCGTCGTCCGTATGTACCGCTCCCACTTCACTCCCTTCCTCCGAGAGGGAGGGGGCCGGAGCACCCCAACCTCCGGCGCGTGGGGATGGGCCCCTGGCGGGGCCCTCTTTCAAGCGCCGCGTGCGGGGCTTGAACGAGACGAAGGATCCCTATGAGCAATATCCTCCTCAACGTCAACGGCATCGAGGTCATCTACAACCACGTCATCCTGGTACTCAAGGGCGTGAGCCTGCAGGTGCCGGAAGGCGGGGTCGTGGCCATCCTCGGTGGCAACGGCGCCGGCAAGACGACCACGCTGCGCGCGGTGAGCAACTTGCTGGCCGGGGAACGCGGTGAGGTCACCAAGGGCAGCATCGAGCTGCGCGGCGAGCGCATCGAGAAGCTCAGCACGTCGGAAATGGTCAACCGCGGCGTGATCCAAGTGATGGAGGGACGGCACTGCTTCGCCCACCTAAGCATCGAAGACAACCTGATGGCGGGCGCCTACACGCGCAAGGACGGCAAGGCAGCCGTGGCGGCCACGCTGGAGAAGGTCTACAACTACTTCCCACGGCTGAAGACGCGCCGCACCAGCCAGGCCGCCTACACCAGCGGAGGCGAGCAGCAGATGTGCGCCATCGGCCGCGCGTTGATGGCCAACCCGAAGATGGTGCTGCTCGACGAGCCCAGCATGGGCCTGGCGCCGCAGATCGTCGAAGAGGTCTTCGAGATCGTGAAGGACCTCAACCAGCGCGAGGGCGTGACCTTCCTGCTGGCCGAGCAGAACACCAACATGGCGCTGCGCTATTCCGACCACGGCTACATCCTGGAAAGCGGCCGCATCGTGATGGAGGGTGCCGCCAAGGACCTGCGCGAGAACGAGGACGTGAAGGAGTTCTACCTCGGCATGGGCGGCGGCGACCGCAAGAGCTTCCGCGACGTGAAGAGCTACAAGCGCCGCAAGCGTTGGTTGTCCTGAGGGCACGCCATGAGCGACGACCTCGGCGGCTTCGCGCCTCCCCCTTTCAGGCCCGAAGCGGCGATGGAGCAGCTCGGGCGCGCCCTGCGCGACCTGAAGCTGAGCGCACGCGGCAACGGCTTCGAGCTGCGCGGCAAGCGGGTGCTCGAGCTGAAGCCCGAGGCCACGCAGCTCACCGCGCGCATCGCACGCAAGCTGGCGCTGACGCCCGAGTGGGACACACGCGTGCTCGCGTCCACGCCCGACCAGCGCAAGCTGATCGACGAGATCAAGAAACGCCTGGACCGCTGGGAGCGGGAAGAGTGACGCCATGAGTGACACCGCGAACACCGAGTTCTTCGACACGCTGGAGACCCGCCCCGCAGCCGAGCGCAACGCCGCGCTGGCGCTGGCGCTGCCGGCGCAGCTGCGCGCCGCGCGTGCCGTGCCCGCAGGCGCCGCGTTGCTGGCCGACGTGGCGCCCGACGCCGTGACCACGCGCGCTGCACTGGCCACGCTGCCCGTCACACGCAAGCCCGAACTGCTGGCGCGCCAGCAGGCCAGCCGCGCCGGTGATGTCTTCGGCGGCTTCTCGGCGCTGGGTTGGCGCCACCAGCCTGCACTGCGCCCGGCACGGCGTGTCTACCAGTCGCCCGGCCCCATCTACGAACCCGAAGGCCCGGGCGCCGACTATTGGCGCAGTGCCCGCGCCCTCTTCGCCGCCGGCCTGCGTGCCGGCGACCTGGTGCACAACAGCTTCAGCTACCACCTCACGCCCGGCGCCTGGATCATGGAAGCCGGCGCGCACGCGCTGGGCTGCACCGTCTTCCCCGGCGGCGTGGGCAACACCGAACTGCAGCTGCAGGCGATGGAACACCTGCGGCCCGACGCCTACGTCGGCACGCCCAGCTTCCTGCGCATCCTGCTCGAAAAGGCCGCCGAGATCGGCGTGGCGCTGCCCACGCTGCGCAAGGCGCTCGTCAGCGGCGAGGCCTTCCCGCCCAGCCTGCGCGACTGGCTGCTGGAACGCGGCGTGGCCGGCTACCAGGCCTACGCCACGGCAGAAGCCGGCGTCATCGCCTACGAGACCGCGGCACGCGAGGGCCTGGTGGTCGACGAAGGCGTGGTCGTCGAAATCGTGCGCCCGGGCACCGGCGACCCGCTGCCCGACGGCGAGGTGGGCGAGCTCGTCGTCACCGTGCTCAATGCCGACTACCCGATGGTGCGTTTCGGCACGGGCGACCTCAGCGCGGTGCTCGTAGGCCCCTGCCCCACGGGCCGCACCAACACCCGCATCAAGGGCTGGATGGGGCGCGCCGACCAAACCGCCAAGGTCAGGGGCATGTTCGTGCACCCCAGCCAAGTGGCCGAGGTCTTGAAGCGCCACCCCGAACTCGGTCGCGCCCGCCTGGTGGTGGAAGGCGAGATGGCCAACGACCGCATGACGCTGCACGCCGAGTGCGCCGCTGTGCCGGAAGGCCTGCAGGCCGCGGTGACCGGCAGCGTGCGCGACATCACCAAGCTGCGCTGCGAGGTGCAGCTCGTCGCCGCGGGCAGCCTGCCCAACGACGGCAAGGTGATCGACGACACGCGCCGCTACACCTGAAGCCGGGCAGGCCGGCGCCGCGCGCCCGGGTCGCACCGAGAACACCCCTGCCGGCGCTGGCGATAAGTAGTTTCCGCGCGCGGCCTCGTCACACCAGCGTCTAGCATCCGGCTCGCGGCAGCAGTCCGTGCAGACCCCCGGAGACAACCCAGATGAAGACCACGCACCAGATCCTCACCGCCGTAGCTCTCGCCAGCGCAGCCACCTGCAGCCTAGCGGCCTACCCCGAGAAGGCGATCACCATCGTCGTGCCCTTTGCCGCCGGCGGCCCCACCGACAAGGTGGCTCGCGACCTGGGCGAAGTGCTGCGCAAGGGCCTGAACAACCAGACCGTGCTGATCGAGAACGTCGGCGGTGCCGGCGGCACCCTGGGTGCCGCCAAGGTGGCCAAGGCCAACCCCGACGGCTATACCCTGCTGCTGCACCACATCGGCATGGCCACCGCGCCGGCGCTGTACCGCAACCTGCCCTACAAGGTGCTCGACGACTTCGAGTACGTCGGCATGGTCAACGACGTGCCGATGACGCTGATCGGCCGCCCCTCGCTGCCGGCCAACAACTATGCCGAGCTCGTGAAGTGGCTCGAGGCCAACAAGGGCAAGATCAACCTGGCCAACGCCGGCCTGGGCGCGGCCTCGCACCTGTGCGGCCTGCTCTTCCAGCAGAGCCTGAAGATCGACATGACCACGGTGCCCTACAAGGGCACGGCGCCGGCCATGACCGACATCCTGGGCGGCCAGGTCGACATCATGTGCGACCAGACCACCAACACCTCGGGCCAGATCGCCGCGGGCAAGGTGAAAGCCTATGCCGTCACGACGATGAAGCCGCTGAGCACACCCGCGCTGGCCAGCCTGCCGACGCTGGACTCGCAGGGCCTGAAGGGTTTCAACGTGTCGATCTGGCACGGCCTGTACGCGCCCAAGGGCACGCCCAAGGCCGTCGTCGACCAGCTGAACGCGGCGCTGCGCACCGCGCTGAAGGACCCCGAGTTCATCAAGCGCCAGGAAGCGCTGGGCGCCGTGGTCGTCACCGACAACCGCCTCAACCCGGTCGACCACAAGAAGTTCGTCGAGGCCGAGATCGCCAAGTGGGGCCCGGCCATCAAGGCTGCCGGCCAGTATGCCGATTGACCCCGGCTGACACCCTGCCGAGCAAGCCGCCCCCCGGGGCGGCTTTTTCCTGGTCGCGGCGCGCTCAGCGCAACGTGATCGGGATCGTCACCGGCCCGTCGTTGACGAGGTGCACCTGCATATCGGCGCCGAACTCGCCAGCCTGCACGACGGGATGGCGCTCGCGCGCCAGCCGCAGCACCTCTTCGAACAGCTCCTGACCGAGTGCGGGCCCCGCAGCCCCGGTGAAGCTGGGCCGGTTGCCGCCCGAGACGTCGGCCGCCAACGTGAACTGCGAGACCAGCAGCAGCCCACCGGCCACGTCCTGCAGGCTGCGGTTCATCTTGCCGGCGTCGTCGCCGAAGATGCGCAGCTTCAGCAGCTTGTCGACCAGCCTGCCTGCCTGCAGCGGCGTGTCGGTCGGCTCGGCGCACACCAACACCAGCAGGCCGGGGCCGATGGCCCCCACCGTGCGGCCCGCGACGTCGACACGGGCCTCGCGCACACGTTGCACGAGGGCGATCACAGCGGATCCCGCTCGCCGCCGACGTGCGCCTCGACGTCCAGCGGCAACAATTGAATGGTGGCACGCAACCCGGGCACGGCAGCCATCAGCGCCTGCTCGACGCTGGCCCGAACCGCCGCGGCACGGCCCAGCGTCCAGGCTGCCGGCATGTGCATATGCAGGTCGACGAAGCGGCGCTGCCCGGCGCGGCGCGTCACCAGGTGATCGAAGCGGATCGCGTGGTGTTCGAAACCCTGCAGCACCTTGTCGATCTCGGCGCGCGCATCGGGCTCCAAGGCTTCGTCCATCAAGCCCCCGGCAGAGCGCCAGACCAGCGACGCCCCTTCACGCAGGATGTTCAGCGCCACCGCGATGGCAATCACCGGATCGAGCCACTGCCAGCCGGTGGCCATCACGGCGAGCAGGCCAACCACGACACCGGCCGAAGTCCAGACATCGGTGAAGAGATGGCGCGCGTCGGCCTCCAGCGCCATCGAACGCGCGGCGCGCGCCTTGCGCAGCATGGTCCAGGCCAGCACCCCGTTCATCACCGAACTCACCACCGAAAGCACCAGGCCCAGGCCGACGGCCTCTAGCGGTTGCGGGCTGATCAAGCGGTGCACGGCGGCGATGACGATAGCCAGCGCAGCGGCAAAGATCAGCACGCCCTCGAAGCCGCTGCTGAAGTACTCGGCCTTGTGATGGCCGTAGGGATGGTCGTCGTCGGGCGGGCGGGCGGCGATGGTCACCATGGCCAGCGCGAACATCGCGCCGGCCAGGTTGACCAGCGATTCCAGCGCGTCCGACAGCAGGCTGACGCTGGCGCTCACCCACCAGGCGCCGGTCTTCAGCGCGATGGTGGCCAGGGCCACTGCGATCGAGATCTTGAGGTAGGTGCGAACTTCCAACGCGTCACCCCGGCGCCGTCAGCACAGGATCACGACAAGGTGATGCGCGCGAACTTGCGTTTGCCGACCTGCACGACGAAGCAGCCCGCCGCCACCTTCAGGCCCTTGTCGCTGACAGCCGTGCCGTCGATGCGCACGCCACCCTGCTCGACCAAGCGCAGCGCCTCGCTCGTCGAAGGCACCAGGCCGGCCTGCTTGAGCAGGCTGCCGATGGCCAGCGGCGCGCCAGCGAGCGCCACTTCGGGGATTTCGTCGGGCACACCACCGGCGGCGCGGCGCTGGAAGTCGTCCTCGGCCGCCGCGGCCGCTGCGGCGCCATGGAAGCGCGCGGTGATCTCGCGCGCCAGCGCCACTTTGGCGTCCTTCGGGTTGCGGCCGCCCTGGACTTCGCGCTTCAGCGCCGCGATCTCCGCCTCGGGGCGGAAGCTCAGCAGCGTGTACCACTTCCACATCTGCACGTCGCTGATGCTCAGCACCTTGGCGAACATCGTGTTGGCGTCTTCGGTGATGCCGATGTAGTTGCCCTTGCTCTTCGACATCTTCTCGACGCCGTCCAGGCCTTCGAGCAAAGGCATGGTCAGGATGCACTGCGGCTCCTGTCCGTACTCGGACTGCAGCGCGCGGCCGACGAGCAGGTTGAACTTCTGGTCAGTGCCACCGAGCTCGAGATCGCTCTTCAGCGCAACCGAGTCGTAGCCCTGCATCAGCGGGTAGAGCAACTCGTGCACGCTGATCGGGCTGCCGGCCTTGAAGCGCTTTGTGAAATCGTCGCGCTCGAGCATCCGCGCCAGCGTGTACTTCGCGGCAAGCTGGATCATGCCGCGGGCGCCCAGCGGGTCGCTCCATTCGCTGTTGTAACGGATCTCGGTCTTCCCCGGGTCGAGCACCAGGCTGGCCTGGCGGTAGTAGGTCTGCGCGTTGGCCTCGATCTGGTCGCGCGTGAGCGGGGGGCGCGTGGCGTTGCGGCCCGAAGGGTCGCCGATCATCGACGTGAAGTCACCGATGAGAAATATCACCGTGTGTCCCAGGTCCTGCAACTCGCGCATCTTATTGAGCACCACGGTGTGACCGATGTGGATGTCGGGCGCGGTCGGGTCCAGGCCGAGCTTGATGCGCAGCGGCTGGCCAGTGGCCTCAGCGCGCACCAGCTTCTTCACCCAGTCGGTCTCGGGCAGCAGTTCGTGGCATCCGCGCAGCGATACCGCCAGCGCCTCCCGCACGCGGTCGCTCAGCACCAGGGTGGGAAAAGGCAGGGGCGCAGACGGCGCATCAGGGAAGGACATGAACGGTTGCTCGGTGCGTCTGTGCGGTGGCACACGGGTGGAGCCTTGGATATACTCCGGCGACCCTCCCGGGATGAGTGTCGCGGCGGCGCCTTTGGCTCAAGTCATATTCATTCTAGTGGACGGGCCTGCCTGCCACCCCGGTCACACCGGTGCAGCAGGCCAATCGATCAACTCAGCCCGGTCCGCGCATTGCATGCGGGCTGCTGGCCTCTCGCAGTGACGCGCCGCACATTGAACGCCTCCACGTCCCGCACCCTGCAAGGCCTCCTCAGCTTAGCCCAGCGTCACCGCCACAGCCTCGTGGCCGGCGCCGTAGTTCTGCTGACGGGTTTTGGCGTCACCGCCATCGCCGTGGCACCTCTGGCCCCCGACGCCGCGGCGCTGCCCAAGCGCATGGTCTCCGAAGCCGTGGTGCCCGAAGGCATCGATGCCCAACTGCTGGCGCTGGCTGCGCAGGATCTCAGCCTGACGCGCAGCGACATCACCCGCGGCACCGACACCACCGAGAGCCTGTTCAACCGCCTGGGCATCAGCGACGCACAGGCGGCAAGCTTCATCCGCAGTGACGCCACGGCGCGCCTGCTGCTGACCGGCCGCGGCGGCAAGATGGTGCGCGCACAGACCGACAGCTACGGCCGGCTCCAGCAGTTGGTGGCTCGTTTTCCAGCCGAACGTGCCGAGTTGGCGCGCACCCACTTCACGCGGTTGACGATGGAGCGGGTCGACGGCCGCTGGCTCGCCCGCCTGGAAGCTGCGCCTTTCACCGCGCAGTCGCGCCTGGCCAGTGGCAGCATCCGCAGCTCGCTGTTTGCCGCCACCGACGAGTCGGGTCTGCCCGACGCCGTGGCCGTGCAGTTGGCCGACATCTTCGCCACCGACATCGACTTCCATCGTGAACTGCGCAAGGGCGACACCTTCAGCGTGGTTTACGAATCACTGATGGCCGACGGCGAGCCGGTCGCCTGGAACGAAGGCGCCGGACGTGTGCTGGCCGCGGAATTCGTCAACGGCGGGCGCTCGCATCACGCGGTGTGGTTCAGCCCGCCCGACGGCCGCGGCGCCTACTACGACATCGACGGCAGCAGCAAGCGCCGCGCCTTCCTGGCCAGCCCGCTGGAATTCTCGCGCGTGACTTCGGGTTTCGCGATGCGCATGCACCCCATTCTGCAGACGATGCGCGCCCACAAGGGTGTCGACTACGGTGCACCTGCCGGCACGCCGGTGCGGGCGGTCGGCGATGGCACGGTCGCATTCGCCGGCCAGCAGAACGGCTACGGCAACGTCGTCGAGATCCGCCATGCCAACGACCGCAACACGCTCTACGCCCACTTGAGCCGTATCGACGTGCGCAAGGGCCAGCGTATCGAACAAGGCCAGCGCCTGGGCGCGGTAGGCGCCACCGGTTGGGCCACCGGGCCGCACCTGCACTTCGAGTTCCGCGTCGCCGGCCAGCACCAGGACCCGCTGCGCGTGGCCAAGACCTCAGAGCCGACGAAGCTGGACGCCAGTTCGCGCCCCCGCTTCACCGAGACCGTGGCGGCCGTGCGCGTCAAGCTCGACGTGGCGGAAACGCTGGCCGGCAGCCGCGTGACGATCGAGTAGGCGCGCGCACCCCCCGGCGGGCCGCCCCATGGCCTGGTACATCGGCCTCATGTCGGGCACTTCGCTCGACGGCGTCGACGCCGTGCTCGCCGAACAGTTGCCGGGCAGGCCGGCGCCTCGGTCGCACCGTCATGCGCACCGTGCCTTTCCAGAAGACCTGCGCGCGGAATTGCTGGCGCTCAACCGCAGCGGACCCGACGAACTGCACCGCGCCGCACTGGCGGCCAACGCCTTGGCAACTGTGTATGCCGAGCTGGTGCAAGTACTGCTGACCGGTGCCGGGCTGCGCGGAGGTGACGTGCGCGCCATTGGCGCGCACGGGCAGACCGTCCGACATCGCCCGGGCGCCTTCGACGGTACGGGCTACACGCTGCAGCTGATGAACGGCGCGCTCTTGGCCGAGCTGTGCAGCATCGACGTCGTGTGCGACTTCCGCAGCCGCGACGTCGCTGCCGGTGGCCAAGGTGCACCGCTGGTGCCGGCTTTCCATGCCGCCTGCTTCGGTGCCCCGGGCCTGCACCGCGCGGTACTGAATCTAGGCGGCATCGCCAATCTCACGCTGCTGCCGGCCGGCGGTCCGGTGCGGGGCTTCGATACCGGCCCAGCGAACGTGCTGATGGACGCCTGGTGCCAGCGCCATCGAGGCCAAGCCTACGATGCCGGCGGTGAATGGGCCGCCAGCGGAACAGTAGATACGGCTTTGCTGGAGCGCTGGCTGACGGAACCCTACTTTGCTCTTCCGCCGCCCAAGAGCACCGGCCGCGATCTCTTCGACATCGCCTGGGTGGACGCAAAGCGGGGCTCGGATGGCGCCACGCCCCGTGACGTGATGGCCACGCTGGCCGAACTGACTGCCTGCACCGTAGCCGAAGCACTGCTGCAGCACGCTCCGGCCACGGCCGACCTTTTCGTGGCCGGTGGTGGTGCCTTCAACGCGCACTTGCTTGGCCGACTGGCCGCATTGCTGCCCAGCGTAAGGGTGCAGACCAGCTCGGCACTGGGCGTGCCACCCGATCAGATGGAGGCTCTGGCGTTCGCGTGGCTGGCCCATGCGCACGTTGAGCGGCAGCCAGGCAATCTGCCGGCCGTCACGGGTGCGCTCGGTCCTCGCGTTCTGGGGGCGCTTTTCCCGGCGGCTTGAGTCCCAGGAGGGCGCTAGGGTGGGCAGCCTGCAAAGCAGGAATGCCGCGGAGCCTGGACGTCAGGCCGAAAAAGACGAACCGCAGCCGCAGGTGGTCGTGGCGTTCGGATTCTTGATGACGAACTGGGCACCCTGCAGATCTTCCTTGTAGTCGATCTCGGCGCCACCCAGGTACTGCAGGCTCATGGCGTCGATCAGCAGAGTGACGCCGTTCTTGGTCATCTGCGTGTCGTCGTCATTGACCACTTCATCGAAGGTGAAGCCGTACTGGAAACCGGAACAGCCCCCGCCTTGCACGAAGACACGCAGCTTCAGTTCAGGGTTGCCCTCTTCGGCCACCAGGTCGGCCACCTTGGCAGCCGCGCTGTCGGTGAAGATCAGGGGCGCAGGCATCTCGACGACAGCAGGGGCAAGGGCTTCGGCCATGGCATTCATTGGTGTCTCCTAACGGCGGGTCTCAAGCGTCGTTCGACGCGAAAAATATCGGGGCTGGCGCATACACGAGCCCCTCCACTTTAGCCCGGATGATCACATGGCTGGCCTTCACCTTCACGTGCACGCGGCCATTCTCGTTATCGGCGGCGGCTGACGGCACCGAACCACGCTCAAGGGCTGCCGGGGGAGGCCCGTCCGCAAGGGACGGTGCCAGCCCCAGGAGCATCAGCGCTTGCTGAACTGCTTGCGGCGACGGGCGCCGTGCAGGCCGACCTTCTTGCGTTCGACTTCGCGCGCGTCGCGCGTCACGAAGCCAGCGCGGCTGAGATCGGGCTTCAGCGCGGTGTCGTAGTCGATCAGCGCGCGGGTGATGCCATGACGCACCGCGCCGGCCTGGCCGGATTCACCGCCACCGTGCACGTTGATCTTGATGTCGAAGGCCTCGTTGTTGCCCGTGAGCAGCAGGGGCTGGCGCACGATCATGATCGAGGTCTGCCGACCGAAATACTCATCGATGGTCTTGCCGTTGATGAGAATCTGGCCGGTGCCCTTCTTGATGAAGACGCGAGCCACGCTCGACTTGCGACGGCCGGTGCCGTAATTCCAAAGTCCGATCATTGCTGCGTCCTCAAATCTCGAGCGGTTTGGGCTGCTGGGCGGTGTGCGGGTGAGTGTCACCGGCATAAACCTTCAGCTTCTTGACCATCGCGTAACCCAGCGGGCCCTTGGGCAGCATGCCCTTGACGGCCTTCTCGAGCGCGCGGCCGGGGTGCTTGGCCTGCATGTCCTTGAAGGGCGTGGCGGTGATGCCGCCGGGATAGCCGGAATGCCGGTAGTAGATCTTGTCGGTGGCTTTGGCGCCGGTGACACGGAGCTTGTCGGCATTGACGACGATGATGAAATCACCGGTATCGACGTGAGGCGTGTAAATGGCCTTGTGCTTGCCGCGCAAACGGCGTGCTGCTTCGCTGGCAACACGTCCGAGCACCTTGTCGGTGGCGTCAATCACAAACCACTCGTGCGTCACTTCGGCCGGCTTGGCGCTGAAGGTCTTCATGAGAGTCTTTCGAAATGCGCGCTGCATTTGCAGCCCGCGGGACATCGGCAAACAGATGGCCGCACAGCACTTCGGCGTCCTTCGACACCGCAACCCTTCGACTCCCTTGGCACCGCTCGTTCGGGCGGCCTCGCAGGGCGGGGGAGGACGGCATGCGCGCGCCCGATGGGCGGTCAGCACAAGCCGCGGCTGCACGGTTTCTTTCCCGGCCGAATTCGGGAAAGCCTGCGAGTATATCCGGAGCCGACAGGTCTTGGGGCTATGGGCTGACAAACGAACGCAAGACAGCGCCCCGCAGAACTGAGCGTCGCACCTAGGGTTTTCACCTAGGATGGACCGATGTCTGCCAAATCATCCCTCGCCGTCACGCCCCAGGCCCGACCGGCCGAGCCTCCAGGCAAGGACGTGGCCACACGTACTCGGCACTGGGTTCCCATCCGAACCCTGCACGCCGGCCACCGCGCCAAAGTGCAGGCTCACCTGCTGGCCCTGAACGACGAGGACCGCGCCACGCGTTTCGGCCACGCGATCAGCGACGAACGCATCGCGCACTACGCCGAACAGATCGACTTCGATCGCGACCGCGTCTTTGGCACCTTCGACCGCAGGCTCGAATTGCTCACGCTGGCCCACTTGGCGCTGGACCGTGAACACGGCGTTGCCGAATTTGGTGTCTCGGTGCTGCCGCGTGCACGTGGACGTGGGCTGGGTACGCGCTTGTTCGCGCACGCCGTCATGCACGCGCGCAATCGCGGCGTACACACGCTCTACATCCATGTGGCGCGCGACAACACACAGATGATGGCCATCGTTCAGCACGCTGGCGCCGTGATCGACTTCGAAGGCAGCGACGCGACGGCCGAGCTGCCGCTGCCGGCACTCACGTTGGGCACGCAGATCGAAGAGCTGCTTGCCAACCAGGCGGCCGCCGTGGACTTCCGCTTCAAGCGACATGCCTTGGAGCTCGATGCACTGAGGCCGGGCTTGCCCCCAGAGTCCTGAATCAGGGGGAAGTCGCGGGCACTCGGCCCACGGCGCGGAGCGTTACCATGCCCTTGCAGTTCGCCCGCCGCGGCGCCACGCGCGCGCATGCAGACTGCAGCACTCCGGCCTACACCCCACGCGTCACGCCAGCACATCCGTCCGCCGCGCCACCCATGCCGATTCTTGACATCTGGTCCCTCGCGGGGCTTGCGATCGCGCTGCTGCTCGGTGTGGTCCTGCTGGTCCTGCGTTGGCGCCGCAAGACGTCCACACCCGAGTTGCCCAACGATTGGGCGCTGACGGCCCGGCCGGTGTTCAGCACCGAGGAAAAGCGCCTCTACCGTCAATTGCGCGACGCCCTGCCCCACCACATCGTGCTGTCCAAGCTGCCGTTGGTGCGCTTCTGCCAGCCGACGCACGGCGACCAGGTGCGTTACTGGTACCGGCTGCTGGGCAGTGCCCATGTCACCTTCGCGATATGCAGCACCAGCGGCCGTGTGCTCGCGGCCGTCGACCTCGAGGCCGAGCGGAGCACGCCGTCGCGGGCTCAGCAGATCAAGCAGTCCGTGCTGGACGCCTGCCGTGTGCGCTACCTGCGCTGTGGCCCGGACAAGCTGCCGTCGGCAGCGGTACTGCAGAACCTGCTGCCGCTGCCCGCGCTGACGGCGCGCATGGCCTCGGTGCCGCTGCCAATGGCCCATTCGCGCGAGCGCCTGACCAGCACGGTGAGGTCGCGCCGCCAGGAACGCACCAACCTCTGGCAGGACAGCACCTTTGCCGACTCGCGCTACAGCTCGCTGCTGCCGCCGCTGGACCTGGGCGAAGACGCGGGCAATGCGCCGGGCAGCAGCCGGCCGTTTCCGCTGAAGCATTGAGTGGACTACGCCGACCTGGACCCTCAGCAGGTTCTGGATGCGCTCGACGCCGTGGGCCTGCGAGGCGACGGTCGCGTGCTTCAGCTGAATTCCTACGAGAACCGCGTCTTCCAGGTCTTCCTCGAAGAGCCCTGTCAAGGCCACGCCGCGGTGGTGGCCAAGTTCTACCGCCCCGGGCGCTGGAGCGACGCGCAGATCCTCGAGGAACATGCCTTCGCGCTGGAACTGGCTGCGGCCGAGGTGCCGGTGGTTCCGCCGCTGGTGCTGGGCACCGCTGCACCCGGCGTGCAGCTGCTCGGCACGCCGCCGACGCTGGCCTGCGGCTTCGGCCACCGCTACACCGTGGCTGCGCGCTGCGCCGGCCGCGAGCCTGAGCTGGAGGACCCGGCGGCGCTGCGCCAGCTCGGCCGCTTCATCGGTCGGCTGCACGAAGTCGGCCGCCAGCGGCCCTTCCAGCACCGTCATCACCTCGACCCACGCGCCGACGGCCAGCGCGCGATGCAGTTGCTGCTGGACGGCGGCTTCGTGCCCGACACCGAACGCACGGCCTGGGAACCGGCCTGCGCGCGCGCGCTGGACGCGGTAAACACCGCCTTCGAGACCCACTTCTCGGCAAGCGCACCGCTGATCACACTGCGCCTGCACGGCGACTGCCACCTGGGCAACGTGCTCTGGCGCGACGGCGCGCCGCACATGGTCGACCTCGACGACGCCATGCAGGGCCCGGCCGTGCAGGACCTGTGGATGCTGGTCTCGGGCGACTACCGCACCATGGCGCAGCAGCTCGACACCCTGCTGGAAGGCTACGAACAGTTCAGCGCCTTCGACGACCGCGAACGGGCCTTGATCGAGCCGCTGCGCACGCTGCGCATGGTGCGCCACAGCGCCTGGCTGGCGGCGCGCTGGGGCGACCCCACCTTCCCGCTGAACTTCCCCTTCTTCGGCACCGCCGCCTACTGGAACCAGCAGACGGCGCAGTTGCGCGAACAGCTGGAGGCGATGGCCGCGACCGCCGCCGTGGCCGGCGTCACCGCGCCACGCCAGCGCTGGGCCAACGACGACGGCGAGGACGTGAACTTCGACGGTGACGGCTTTGCCTGAAGCCGCCCCGTCGGGCACGTCGCCCGAGCCGGTCAGGCCGTCAGCAGCGCGTTCACGCGCCTGACGTAGGCGGCCGGGTCGTCCAGCTGCCCGCCCTCGGCCAGCAAAGCCTGGTCGAAGAGGATGTGCGCGAGGTCATCGAACCGTTCGCTGCCTTCGGCCGAGTCCAGGCGCTTCACCAACGCATGCTCGGCGTTGATCTCCAGAGTGGGCTGGCTCCGGGGGGCGCTCTGGCCGGCCTGCTTCAGCATGCGGGCCAGATGGCCGCTCATGTCGCCCTCGTCCACCACGATGCAGGCCGGTGAATCGACCAGGCGCGTCGTCACGCGCACGTCCTTGGCGCGGTCCTTCAGCGTCGCCTTCAGGCGCTCGATCAGCGGCTTCAGCGCCTCGGCCGTGGCCTCGGCCGCCTTCTTCTCGTCGTCGTCCTGCAGCTTGCCGAGGTCGACACCGCCCTTGGCCACGCTCTGCAGTGGCTTGCCGTCGAATTCGTACAGGTGGCTGAGCATCCACTCGTCGACGCGGTCGGTCAGCAGCAGCACCTCCAGGCCCTTCTTGCGGAAGATCTCGAGCTGCGGGCTGTTCTTGGCCGCGGCCAGCGTGTCGGCGGTGATGTAGTAGATGGCCTCCTGGCCTTCTTTCATGCGCTTGACGTAATCCTCGAAGCCCACGCCTTCGTCTGCCGTGGTCGACGCGAAGCGCAGCAGCTTGGCCAGGCGCTCCTGGTTCGCATGGTCCTCGCCGATGCCTTCCTTGAGCACGGCGCCGAACTGCGTCCAGAAGGCGGCGTACTTGTCCTTCTGGTTCTCGGCCACGTCTTCCAGCATCGACAGCACGCGCTTGGTGCAGCCCTCGCGGATGGCCTTCACGTCGCGGCTTTCCTGCAGCAGCTCGCGGCTGACGTTCAGCGGCAGGTCGGCGCTGTCGATCACGCCCTTCACGAAGCGCAGGTAGACGGGCATCAGCGCCTCGGCGTCGTCCATGATGAAGACGCGCTTCACGTACAGCTTCACGCCGCCGCGCTTGTCGCGGTTCCACAGATCGAAGGGCGCCCTGGCCGGCACGTAGAGCAGCTGCGTGTACTCGGTGCGGCCCTCGACGCGGTTGTGCGTATAGGCCAGCGGCGCATCCTGGTCGTAGCTGATCTGCTTGTAGAACTCCTGGTACTGCGCGTCGGTGATGTCGCTCTTGCTGCGCGTCCACAGCGCCGCGGCCTTGTTCACCGGCTCCCACTCGTCGGTGGTGACCTGTTCCTTCTTCTCGTCGTCCCAGGTCTGCTTGGGCATCAGCACAGGCAGGCTGATGTGGTCGCTGTACTTGCTGATGATGCTCTTGAGCTTCCAGGCCGAGAGGAACTCTTCCTCGCCTTCGCGCAGGTGCAGGATGACGTCGGTGCCGCGCTGGGCGCGTTCGATGGTCTCGACCTCGAAGTCGCCTGCGCCCTCACTGCTCCAGCGCACGGCCTCGGCCGGCGCGGCGCCGGCGCGGCGGGTCTCGACCGTGATGCGATCGGCGACGATGAAACCGCTGTAGAAGCCGACGCCGAACTGGCCGATGAGGTTGGCGTCCTTCTTCTGGTCGCCCTCGAGCTTGGCCATGAACTCGCGCGTGCCGCTCTTGGCGATGGTGCCCAGGTGGGCCACGGCTTCTTCGGCGCTCATGCCGATGCCGTTGTCGCGGATGGTGATGGTCTTGGCTGCTTCGTCATACCAGACGCGGATTTCGAGGTTGGGCGCGTCCTCGTACAGCGCCGCCTTGTCCAGCGCCTCGAAACGCAGCTTGTCGCAGGCGTCGCTGGCGTTGCTGACCAGCTCACGCAGGAAGATTTCCTTGTTGCTGTACAGGCTGTGGGTGACGAGGTGCAGGATCTGCTTGACCTCGGCCTGGAATGACAGGGTTTGCTTGTCCATGGTCGTTCTGGTGGCGTGTGAATGCAAAGGAAGGAGCGGCCGGGCAGCCGCATACAACGGATGATCTTTGGGGCGCCCGGCGCCGTTTCAAGGGGCCGGATTCTGCATCCGCAGCCGGCGCGCGGCTTCCTCGGCGCGCGCGTCGTCGATCTCGCGCACCACGCTGCCCAGATCCACCGGGCCTGCGGGGCCGGCATGACGGCCGGTCAGCACGCTGTCGGTGCGCAGCAGGCCCTTCTCGTACAGCGCCCAGATCTCGGGGCCGTACTGCGTGGCCAGCAACGGCGGCGCGTAGCGGCCGAAGTAGTCGCGCAGGTTGTTCACGTCGCGCAACAGCATGCGCTGGGCGTGGTTGTTGCCGGCGGCGTCCACGGCCTGGGGCAGGTCGATGATCACCGGCCAGGGCTGGCCATCGTGGGTACCGAGCAGGATGTTGAACTCCGACAGGTCCCCGTGCACGACACCGGCGCACAGCATGCGCAGCACTTCCACCAGCAACGTGGCGTGGTGCGCGGTGGCCTCCTCGGCCGTGAAGTCGACGTCGTTCAGGCGCGGCGCGGCTTCGCCGTCGGCGTTGGTGACGAGCTCCATCAGCAGCACACCTTCGTGGAAGTTGTGCGGCTTGGGCACCCGCACGCCCGCGGCGGCCAGGCGGTAGAGCGCATCCACTTCCGCGTTCTGCCAGGCCGCTTCCTGCGATTCACGGCCGAACCTGGTGCCCTTGGCCATCGCACGCGCCTGGCGGCTGTTCTTGACCTTGCGGTTCTCGGTGTAGTCCACGGCCTGGCGGAAGCTGCGGTTGTTGGCTTCCTTGTAGACCTTGGCGCACAGCACCTCGTCACCGCGGCGCACCACGAAGACGGACGCCTCCTTGCCGCTCATCAGCTGGCGCAGCACGGCGTCGATCAGGCCTTCGTCGATCAGCGCCTGCAGGCGTTTGGGGGCTTTCATCGCCCGATTCTGGGGGTTTCAGTCCGCGCGCACGTTGCCGGCCTTCACGACCTCGGCCCAGCGCGGGATCTCGCTCGCGATCAGCTGGCCGAAGGCCTGCGGCGTGGTGGGCGTCGGCACGGCGCCCTCCACCGCGAGTTGCTGCGCCACCTCGGGCAGCGCCAGCGCCTTGTTGATCTCGGCATTCAGCCGTGCCACGACCGCCGCCGGCGTACCGGAAGGGGCGACGACGCCGTACCACTGGTCGGCCTCGAAGCCGGGGTAGCCGCTCTCGGCGACGGTAGGCACGTCGGGCAGCGCGGCGATGCGCTGCGGGCTGCTGACGGCCAGTGCCCGCAGCCGGCCGCTGCGCACATGCGGCAGCACGGCCGGCGCACCGGTGAAGGTGGCATCGACCTGGCCGGCGATGAGGTCGGTGACCGAAGGCGCGGTGCCGCGGTAGGGGATGTGCAGCGCGAAGATCTTCGCGCGCAGCTTCAGGTATTCGAAAGTGATGTGCGCTGCGCTGCCGTTGCCGCCGGACGAGAAGCTCAGGCGCCCGGGCTGGGCGCGGGCCAGATCGATGAACTGCTTGAAGGTCTTCGCCGGCGACGCCGCGGGCACCACCAGCACGTTGGGCACACGCGCCACCCAGGCCACGGGCACGAAGCTCTTCAGCGGGTCGTAGGCCAGCTTCGGGTAGATGGCGGGGTTGACGGCCAGCGTGCCGATGTGGCCCATCAGCAGGGTGTTGCCGTCGGGCTCGGCCTTGGCCGCTTCTCCGGCACCCAGCGAGCCGCCGGCACCCGGCTTGTTCTCGACGATCACGTTCTGGCCCATGGCGACCGCCAGCTTCGGGGCGAGTGCGCGGGCCAGGATGTCGGTGCTGCCGCCAGGCGTGAAGGGCACGATGAGGCGAATGTTGCGCGCGGACTGCGCCCACGCTGGCAGGGCCAGCGTGCCACCGAAGGCCGAAAGGAGGAAGGGGCGACGTTGCATCAGTGGATATCCTGTAAAGGTGGGGCGCGTTATGCCGCCATCGTAGGTCCAGTGGCGTTCAAGCCACCGCGTGCGCCAGCGCCTCGCAGCGCAGCCAGCGGCCCAGGTTGTCGGCGAAGATGGCTGCCACGCGCGCTGCGTGGCCAGCAGACTGCCCGGCGCTGTGCGGCGTGACGATGACGCCGGGGTGACCCCACAGCGGTGACGCTGCATCCAGCGGTTCGTGCTCGAAGACGTCGAGGTAGGCGCCGGCCAAGTGGCCCGACTGCAGCGCGGCCGTCAGCGCCGCTTCCACCACCACCTCGCCGCGCGCGACGTTGATGAGGTGGGCGCCGGCCGGCAGAAGCGCCAGCGCGGCGGCGTCGACGAGGCCACGCGTCTCTGCCGTCAGCGGGCAGGCCAGCAGCAGCCAGTCGGCGCGCGGCAGCACGGTGTGCAACTGGTCGTGGCTGACCGTCTCCACGCCGGGCGCGGCAGGCGCGGCGCTGCGGCGCACCACGATCACCTTCATGCCCAGCAGCGCCAGGTGGGGCTGCAGCGCCTGTGCAATCGGCCCCCACCCCACCAGAACGAGGGTCTGGCCGAAGAGGTCGGGCGGCAGCGGGCCCGCGCCCACCAGCGGCGCCCAGCGGCGTTCGTGCTGCGCCGCGATGAGCTGCGGAAATCGCCGCGACAGCGCCAGCAGCCCGGCCAACGCCGTGGCCGCCACCACGCCGGCGTTGGCGCCCGAGGCTGTGGTCACCGCCACGCCGCGTGCACGCAGCTCGGGATAGATCGGCCGATCGGCGCCAGCACTGTGCGCCTGCACCCAGGCGAGATCGGGCGAAGCGCGAAGAACCGCATAGCAGGCCGACAGCGCCTCCAGCGGCTGATGCTTGGTCGACAGCCCGGTGATGTCGCGCGAGATGAAGGCCGCATGCACCGGCTGCGGCGCGCCGGCATCCTGCTCGTCGAGGAGCAGCCACTGCACCGCATGCCCGGCTGCGGCGGCGTCGAGCAGCTCGCGATGGCTTTCGCGCGTGGCGCGCGAGACCAGCACGCGGTGCGGGCCGTCGTTCATCCGGGGCGGCGGCACGGCAGGCGGCACGATCTTAATCGGCGGTGGCACCCGACTCGCGCACGACCACGCGCCACTTCTCGAATTCGCGCTGCGTGAACGCTGCGAACTGCGCCGGCGTGCCGCCCACGGGGTCGGCGCCTTCCTTGATCAGCGCGGCTTCCATCGCCGGCACCGCGATGATCTCGTTGACGGCCTTGTTCAGCGTCGCCACCACTTCGGCCGGCGTGCCCTTGGGTGCGAAGAAGCCGAACCACGAGCCGGCTTCGAAGCCGGGGTAGCCGCGTTCGGCCACCGTCGGCACGTCGGGCATCGAACGTGAACGCTTGACGCTGCTGACGGCCACCGCGCGCAGCGCGCCACTGTCGATGTGCTGTTTCACCGAGGGGATGGTCGCGAACATGAATTGCACGCGCCCGGCCAGCAGGTCGCGCAGCGCATCGGCGCCCTTGTACGGCACGTGCACGGCCTCGAAGCCGGCGCGCTTGGCCAGGATGAAGCAGCTCAGGTGGCTGCTGGTGCCGATGCCGGTGGAGCTGCAGTTCAGCTTGCCCGGGTTGGCCTTGGCGTAGGTGACGAACTCGTCGAAGGTCCTGGCCGGCACGCTGGGGTGCACGACCAGCACGTTCGGCACGTCGGCGATTTGCACGATGGGCACCAGCTCGGTCAGCGGGTTGTAGGCCAGCTTGGGGTAGAGCGTGGGGTTGACCGCGATCGGGCCGACGCTGTTGACGATGAGCGTGTAGCCGTCGGCCGGCGAGCGCACCACCATCTCGGTGCCGGTGTTGCCGCCGGCGCCGGGCTTGTTCTCGATGACGAAGGGCTGCTTGAGCTTGTCGGCGAGTTCCTGGCCGACCTTGCGCGCCAGGATGTCGGTGGTGCCGCCGGCCGAGAAGGCCACCACCACCTTCACGGGCTTCGCCGGCCAGGCCTGCGCCAGCGCGCTGCCGGCCAGCGTGGCGCCGGCGATCAGCGCCGCTGCGCCGAAGATGAGCTTGTTCATGGGTGTCTCCGTCTGTGGTGTTGGATGGGGCGGTCGAACGCCGCCTTTCCCTGGGGATGCTTCAGCTGCGGTAACTTGGGTCCAGGCGGTCGAGCTTGCGCAGCAGCGCCGGCCATTCCATCAGGCCGTAGGGCCGGCGCGTGCCGCGCTGGTAGTTGTTCCAGGTGGCTTCCAGCACGGCCTGCGGCGGCTGCACCAGCGGTGTGTTGCAGGCCATGGCCGCCAGTTGCGAGTGGCAGGACAGCTCGACGCGGTGCATCCAGTTGAAGGCCTCGCCGATGCTGCGGCCGACCACCAGCGCGCCGTGGTTGCGCAGCATCAGCGCGTCGCCCTGGCCCAGGTCCGCGATGAGCGAGACTTTCTCTTCGTCGTTCAGCACCACGCCCTGGTAGTCGTGGTACGCGATCTTCAGGAAACGCATCGCCGTCTGCGTGATCGGCAGCAGGCCGCACTCGAGCGCACTCACCGCCATCGACGCCCAGCTGTGGGTGTGGATGACGCAGGCGATTTCGGGCCGAGCTTCGTGGATGGCGCTGTGGATGACGTACCCCGCACGGTTGACGCCGTAGCCCAGTTCGCCGAAGTCCGGCGAGGCCAGAATTTCGCCAGCCAGGTTCACCTTGATCAGGCAGCTGGCGGTGATCTCCTCGTACATCATCCCGTAGGGGTTGATGAGGAAGGCACCGGGCTCGCCGGGCACGTGCGCGCTGATGTGGTTGGCCATCATGTCGCTCATGCCGTAGATGTCCACCAGCCGGTAGCAGGCGGCGAGGTCGATGCGGGCCTGCCACTCGGCGGGCGTGCAGTGCGGCCGCATCGAGGGGATGTCTAGACGTCCGGTCGTCATGGTGCGGTTCTCCTTCATTCGGAGCCCAGGCGCAGGCGCGTGGGCAGGCGGCGTTCGATGGACCACTTCAAGAGCGCGGCGCTGCGGTAGACGCCGTGCGCGAACTTGCCGTAGGGCATGGTGGCGAAGAATGCCATCACCGCGCCGAGGTGCAGGCACAGCAGCAGCGGCATCGCGGCCGTGCCGGCGGCCAAGGCCAGCGCCAGGCCGCTGGCCCCGGTGAGCCCCAGCAGCACAACGAAGCCCAGGTCCATCGGCTTCTGCGCCGCAACGACATGTTGCGGGTGGCGCTTCAGGCGCAGGCGCAGCAGGCCCACCGCGCCCAGCACCAGCAGCACGCCGCCCGTGCCGCCCAGCAGCTTGGGCAGGCTCGTCCAGCCGTAGGGCGCAACCCAACCGAAGACGTAGTGGTAGACCGTGGCCACGCTGGTCGACGCAAAGCACAGCATGAAGCCGTAGAAGGCCGCGTGGTGCACCGCGCGGCGCTCCTTCGTCCAGCGGTCGTCGGTCTCGTTGCAGCCCTGGCCATGGCCGCCGTCCAGGTACTTCAGCGTTAGCGCGTTCTTCGCCGCTTCGGCGACCGCCGGCGTCGTCGCCGGACCGGGCGCGCCGCTGCGCCAGAAGCGCGTGACGCCGATGCCCAGGGCCAGCAGCACGAACAGGAAGACTGGCGCAAACAGATTCACCATCAGCCCGTGCGGGAAGATGCTGTAGAAGCTGCCACCGGCGGGCGGCGCGGCCAGTGAGCCGTTCAACGCCACTGCCAGCGCCAGGAAGAGCGACAGCCCGCCGGCCAGCGCCAGCGACAGCGTGAGGCCGTTGCGCTGGTAGAGACGCCCGAAGCCGGGCGGCCAGGCGTAGTCGGCATAAGTCTGCGCACGCACCGTGGCCATGGCCGTGGGCACGCTGACGGCAAATTCGTGCGGCGGTGCGTACTGGCAGGCGTGTAGGCAGGCGCCGCAGCTGTGGCACAGGTTGGCCAGGTAGTGCACGTCGGCCTTGCCGAATTCCAGCCGGCGCGTCATCGCCGGGAATACGGCGCAGAAACCTTCGCAGTAACGGCAGGCGTTGCAGATCTGCATCTGGCGCGCCACCTCGGCCTCGTCGGCCGTGAGCGGCAGCGGGCCGCCAGCGGCCAGCGTCTGGGCGTCGCGCACCAGGGTCTCAAGCGCCTGCAAGTTCAACTCCTGCGCTTGCCGTGGCCGCCACTGCGGCGGCCTTCACGGCCCGTGCGGCACTGGCCCCGGCAATGCGGCCGAACACCGTGCCTATGGTCATGCCCACGCCGGCGGTGTAACCCTGGCCGAGCACGTTGCCCGCCATCACCTCGCCGGCGGCGAAGAGGTTGGCGCTGGGCTGGCCGCCGAAGTGCACGGCGGCGTGTTCGTCGATCCACAGCCCGAGGTAGGTGAAGGTGACGCCGGGCTTGAGCGTGTAGCCGTAGAAGGGGGCCGTGTCGATGGGCCGCGCCCAGTGCGTCTTGGCCGGCGTCATGCCTTCGGTGTGGCAGTCGTCGAGCACGGCGTGGTCGAAGGTGCCGACGCGGCATGCGGCGTTGTAGTCGGCCACGGTCTTCAGGAAGTTGGCGGCACTGTCGCCCGTGAGACCCAGCAGTGCCGCCAGTTCGGGCAGCGTGTCGGCCTGGACGCCCTTGAACACCGGCGGCATGAAGCGCCCCACGGCCTTGGCGTCGATGACGCAATGCCCCACTTGCCCCGGCTGCTGTGCCACCAGTCGGCCCCAGATGGCGTAGCGCTTGGGCCAGAAGTCCTCGCCCTCGTCGTAGAAGCGCTGGCCGTTACGGTTGACCATGATGCCCAGGCTGACACAGTCCACCCGCGTGCAGATGCCGCCGTCGTAGAGCGGCGCCCGCGCATCGATGGCCACCATGTGCGCCTGCGTGGCGTCGCCGATGCTGTCGGCGCCTTGCGCCAGCAGGTCCTTCAGCAGCACACCCATGTTGAAGCGCGTGCCGCGGACGGCGAACTGGTCGGCCGGCCATTCACCGCGCGCGTTCTGGCCCCAGGCCTCGCGGAGCCATTCGCGGTTGCTCTCGAAACCGCCGCTGGCCACAACGCACACTTTGGCAGCTATGCGCTCGCCCTGGGCCGTGTGGGCGGCGACGAAACGGTCGCCGTCCAGTTCCAGGCGCGCCACCGGTGTGTCGTAGCGCACCTGCACGCCCAGTTGATCGGCGCTGCGGTAGTAGGCATTCACCAGCGCCTTGCCGCCACCCATGAAAAACGCGTTCGTGCGGCTCAGGTGCAGCGTGCCCGACAGCGACGGCTGGAAGTGCACGCCGTGCTGGCGCATCCAGCCACGACAGGTGGCCGATTGGCGGATGACCAGGCGCGTCAACGGCTCGCGGGTCTTGCCGCCGGTCACCTTCAACAGGTCCTGCCAGAACTCTTCCTCGGGATAGGCCTCCGTCAGCACGTCCTGCGGCGCGTCGTGGCTGCAGCGGATGTTGCGCGTGTGGATGCTGTTGCCACCGCGCCATTCGCGTGGCGCCGATTCGAGCAGCAGCACCGAGGCCCCGGCCTCGCGCGCCGTCAGCGCAGCACACAGGGCGGCATTGCCGCCGCCGATGACGAGCACGTCCAGCATCAACGACTCCGCGTCACAGTGAGTCAGGCGCAGCCGCGGCAAGCAGGGCACGGCGACGGGGAAGGGCAGGCGTCATGGCAATCTCCTTATGGGGCAGACCGTGGCAGCACGGCGCGCCGCGGACTCTATGCCGCCTGCGGCCCCACGCGAGAGCCGCGGCGAGAAGGGCCCTTCACGATCCGTGAAGACGCGCGCCGGGCCAGCGGCCCGCCGCCACCAGTCCACGGGCCACGTCGGCCAGCACCACGCGCGCCGCCAGGCCGGCCGGTGACAGTTCGTCGTCACTCAGGCTGGCCAGCAGGTTGGTGCGGCTGGCCGCGGCGTCGGCCAGTTGGCGCACAACGAGCGGGCTGCCGTCCAGCCGCGCGATGGCCGCGCCGGGCTGCAGCGTGGCGCCCAGGCCGGCGCGCACGGCGTCCATCAGCAGCGCCAGCGAGTCGATCTCCATCACCACCCGCGGCTGCATGCGGGCCGCGGCAAAGGCCGTGTCGAGCGTGCTGCGCAGGCCATGCGGGCCCGAGTTCAGGATCAGCGGCAGCTGCGTCAGTGCCGACAGTCGCACCGGGCGCGAAGGCGCACCGGCGGGCAGCCCGGGCAGCGTGGGCGCGGCGATCACGAACAGCTTTTCGTGCAGCAGCGGCAGCACGCTCCAGCGCCGCGCCGCGTCGGCCTTGAAAACGACGGCCAGGTCGAGCTGGCGGGCGTTGAGCATGTTGGCGAGGTGGCCCGACAGTGCCTCCACCAGGTGCAGCCGCACGTCGGGATAACGTTCGCGCATGGCCTGCATCAGCGGCAGGCCCAGCACCGAAGCCGTGGTCGGCGCCAGGCCCACGCTGACCTGCCCCGACAGCCGCGCCTGCTGCGCCGCCTTGACGGCACCCTCGGCGTGGCGCAGCACCAGTTGCGCCTGGTGCAGGAAGGCCAGACCCGCTTCGGTGGGCAGCACGCCGGTGGCGGTGCGCTGCAGCAGGCGGGTCGACAGTTCACCTTCCAGCCGGCTGATCTGCTGGCTGAGCGCCGAGGTCACGACACCCAGGTCGGCCGCGGCGCGGCCCATGCTGCCGAGTTCGACGACACGCACGAAGTAGCGCAGCTGGCGGAATTCCATGGCCAGCATTCTGGCCGGCCCGCAGAGACGGGGCTGGCGGGCTTTGTTGGTGTGGTGAGCTTGAAGCCCGGGCACCCATCGGCGCACAGCAACGTCGACTTCACTGCAGGACGAACTCACACCAACGGCCACCGGTTGTCGTCCACTGCTGGCGACTTCACGGCTCACCTGGACGGGCAGGATCAGTCGAAAGTCTGCACCTGGGTCAACCATGCGTCGATGTCAGCAGCCCTCGGCGTCGGTGACGGCTTCCACCAGGCAGATCGAGTTCCGGCCCGACTGCTTGGCTTGGTACATCGCCCGGTCGGCAACGCCGAGCGCGCTGTCGACCGTCCCGGCGCCCGTGCCCAGGAGCGCAACACCGATGCTCACCGTGCAGCGGTGCTCGATCCTGACGTCGGTGTCGACCGCGCACGGGGCGGCAAGCAGGTAAGGCACCGCCAGCGCGAGCGCCATCTTGCGAGCGATGGCACCAGCCTGGTCGGCAGCGTCGGGCATGCTCCCATCCAGCTCGCCGATCAACACGACGAACTCGTCGCCGCCAAAACGCGCCACGGTATCGGTCTCACGTACACAGCACTTCAGCCGCCGGGCGACTTCGACCAGAAGCAGGTCGCCCACGGCATGCCCGGCCTTGTCGTTCAGCGCCTTGAAGTTGTCCAGGTCGAGGAACATCAGGGCAGCTCGTCGGCCGGTGCGTCTGCAGGAGGCGATGGCGAGGGCCAGGTGGTCGAGCAGCAGTCGGCGGTTGGGCAACTGGGTGAGCGTGTCGTGGAACGCCAGCTGGTGAAGCCTCTCCTCCATCGCCTTGCGTTCGGTGATGTCGGTGTTGGTGCCCACCAGCCGCAGCGGCTGCCCCGCGGCATCACGGCTGACCAGCATGCCGCGGCCCTGCGTCCAGCACCAGTCGCCAGACTTGCGCCGAATGCGGAACTCCACCACCACCGACGCCGTCCTGCCCTCCAGATGCGCCTGCAGGGCATCCATCACAGGCTGCATGTCGTCTGGATGCACGCGGCTGGACCACTCGGTGGACTCGTTGCCAATATCGGCATCGTCGTAGCCGAGCATCGACTTCCAGCGTCTCGAGAAGTGCGTCTGGCCGGTCTGCAGGTTCCAGTCCCACACGCCATCGCCAGCACCCTCGAGCGCAAACATCCACCGCTGTTCGCTCTCCAACAGCGCCTGCTCGGTGTGCTTGAGCCGAGTGATGTCGACAAGAATGCCGTGCCACAGAACCGAGCCGTCGGCCCGGCGCTTCGGCACAGCCTGGCCGCGCACCCACTTGAGCTTGCCACTGCCGGTGCGTATCCGGTGCTCGTGGGTCCATGGCGTCAGCTCGCGCGCCGAGTGCTCCACCGCCCCCCGATAGGAGGCTCGGTCCTCTGCGACGATGCACTCCGACAAAGCGGCATGGTCGGCAAGCACCGCCTCGGCCGTGACCTCGAACAGTTCGTTGATGCCTTCGCTGACGTACAGGAAGCACCAGTTCCCGACCGCTGTGCGTTGAAACTCATAGATCACCCCTGGCGCCGCGGCGGTCAAGGCCTCCAACCGGGCCTGCACCGCCCGCGCCTCCTCTTCAGCCCGCTTGACGTCGGTGACGTCGATGTGCGCCATGACAGCGCCGCGACAGCGGGAATTCAGGGGCGTGACTCGCAAGCTGAACCAGCGCCGTTGATCTGGGGTGTCGCAGGCATAGCTGTGGCTGAAACTGGGCGACCTCGAATTCAGCACGGCATCGAGGCCCTCCAGCACCGCCTGGGCACCTTCAGACCCGAGTGCCGCGGCCCGGGCGCAGACCTCCAGGTAATTGGTGCCGATACCGGTACGCTGAGCTGGCTGCCCAGGCTCGGTGCCGTTGGCGATCGAGAACTCTAGCCAGGCGCGGTTGACCAGCCTGATGACCCCATGCTCGTCGATGACAGCGATGGCCTCGGAGACAGCGTCGACGACCGCGCGCAGACCGGCTTGGTCGGCCCAGGGCGCACCATCCTCGGCGGACGCCGCAGCGACCCCGGCAGGGCCGCGTGGTGGCAGGCCCGCTGTGCAAGACGCTGACTTCGACGCACCACTGCCTGCGAGCCCACCCACCAAGCCGGATCGGGTCATTCTGTTCTCCCGGCAGCGAGTTTATGGGCCGCCGCCTAGGAAGCGCACCCCAGGGCTCAGTTGGCGCATCTGGCGGACAGTCAGCAGCTGCAGTGTGGCGCCGATGGCCACGCAGCGTCGGGTGCAGGCCCGAGTTCAGGTTGAAGCTGGCCTTCGCACCCTGGCGGCGCAGCAGTTCGACCAGCCGGACGTCGCTGGTGACGCCGTCATCCCAGCACTGCAGCAGCTTCATCACCCTCCCCCGTGGCGAAGAGCGCCGCGGCGCGCGAGCGCGCGCGGGCCGGCACGCTGCCGGCCAGCGCCACCGCGGCCGGGCTGGCCAGCATGGTCGCGAAGACACCGCGCACCTCGGCCGCCGTCACGGCCTGCAGCCGGGCCAACCCTTCGTGCGTGTCGCGCGGGTGGCCGAAGGTGTAGACGTCCTGCACCGCCGCTTCCAGCCGGCGGCTGGGTTGCTCCAGTGCCCGCAGCGCCCGCACCGTGAGCTGCTTGCGCGCGCGCTCCAGCCCCACGGCGTCGGTGGCGTCGGCGTGCTCGCGCAGCAGCCGCGCCACCTCGACGAAGAACTCCTCGGCCTGCTCGGGTGCGGTGGCGGCCTCGATCACGAACTGTCCGGTCAGCGGCAGCACGTCGGCCGAGCATGCTGTGTAGTAGGCCAGGCCGCGGCGTTCGCGGATCTCGTCGAGCAGCGGCGAGCTCATGCCCTCCCCGAACAGCGCCGCGGCCAGCACGTAGGGCAGGTGCGCGTCGTCGTCCAGCGCCGGCGTCCGGAAGCCCAGAACGGCATGGCACTGCGAGCTGCCGGCCATGCGGCGCAGCTTCAGGCCGCCCAGCCAGGTGGGTGCGGTCACCGCGTTGTCGCTGCCGCGCGGCATGCCGCCGAAGTGGGCCTCGACGGCGCGCAGGAATTGCGACACGTCGAAGTGGCCGGCGGCCGCGACGACCACGTTGCCGGCGGTGTACTGGCTGGCCACGTAGGCCAGCAGGTCGTCGCGCGTGAAACGCTTCAGGTTGGCGCGGTTGCCGATGACGGGCTGTCCTGCCGGGTGCTGGCCGTAGCAGGCGCGGTCGAAGAGCTGGAAGGCCATGCCCGCCGGGTCTTCCTCGAACTCGGTGAACTCGTGCAGGATCACCTGGCGCTCGCGCTCCAGTTCGTCGGCCGGGAAGGTGCTGTTCAGCACGATGTCGGCCAACATCTCGACGAAGACGCCCAGGTCCTGCGCCAGGCCCTCGATGTGGAAGGCGGTGTGGTCCTTGTCGGTGTGGGCGTTGACCTCGGCGCCCAGGCGTTCGGCGTCGAGGTTGATGCGCTGGCAGTCGCGCGTGGCCGTGCCCTTGAAGGCCATGTGCTCGACGACGTGGCTGATGCCGTTCAGACGCCGTGGCTCGTGCTGGCTGCCGGTGCGGATGAAGACGCTCAAGGAGACGGTCTGGCGCCAGGGCATGGCGATGGTGACGACGCGCAGGCCGTTGGGCAGGAAGGCGACGACAGGCTCGGTGGGGGTCATGGTCCGGGGAGGGTGCCCGCGCTGCGGGTGGAGCACCGAGGATGCCACGTTGCGGCACACTGCCCAGCGACGCCGCCCGACCCGTGCGGCGGCCATGAAACCCCAAAAGGCCCTCACCTGCGTCCGATCAAGTCCCTGTCGCCTTCGGAACAGCAGCAGATCGCGCGCGTCTGGCATGCCGCGCTGCAGCCGGCCAACGGTGGCGAGTCCCCGGTTTCGGAAGCCGCTTTGCTGCAGCGGCTGGCGGGCGATCTGCAAGCCGGCCACTTGGCCGTCGTGCGCCAAGACGACGACATCGTGGCTTTCGTGATCTGCGATCTTCAGCAGCGCTGGCTGCGGCAACTGTTCGTGCTGCCGTCATGCCAGGGCCGGGGACACGGCACGCGGCTGCTGGCCACTGCGATGCAGGCCATGCCCGGCGGCTGGCTGCGCACCGACGCCGACAACCTGCGGGCACAAGCCTTCTACGACGGACGCGGGCTCACCGTGCGGCGTCGCGGCCCGCACCCGGTCAGCCAGGCGGCGACGGTCGAGTACGGCTGGCCCTGAAACCGGGCCCCTGTTCAGCCCGCCATCTGCGCCAGCACGCGGTCGACCATCACCCCGCTCTGCCCCAGGTAGTTGGCCGGGTCGAGCATGGCTTGCAGCGCGGCGCGATCCACGTGCTTGTGGATCTCGGGGTGGGCCACCAGCAGCTCGATCAGCGGCGTGTTCTTCGCCAGCGCCTCGCGGCACAGGTCGTAGACCAGGTCGTGCGCGTACTCGCGGCCGATGAACTTGCCCAGGCCCATCATCACCGCCTCGCTCATCACCAGGCCCTGCGTCATGTCGATGTTGCGGCGCATGGCCACGGGGTCGACCTGCATTCCTTCGACGATGGCGCGGCTCTGCTTGAGCGCGCCCGCGAGCAGGCAGAACGCTTCCGGCAGCACGATCCACTCGATCTGCCACGGGCCCGTGCTGCGCTCGTGGTCGGCCACCATCGCGTCCATCAGCGCCGCCGCATGCTGGCGCAGCACGCTGATGGCGCCGTGGATGTAGGCGCTGCTGATCGGGTTGCGCTTCTGCGGCATGGTGCTGCTGCTGCCGCGGCCGTGATGGTAGGGCTCGAAGACCTCGGCCACCTCGGTCTGCATCATCAACTTCACGTCCATGCTCAGCTTGCCCAGCGTGCCGCCGATCAGGCCCAGCACCGCGCCCACCTCGGCGATGTTGTCGCGGATGGTGTGCCAGGCGATCACCGGTTGCTTCAGGCCCAGCTCGGCGCACAGGCCGGCCTGGGTGTCCATCGCGCCGGTTTCGAGTGAGGCCAGCGTGCCGGCCGCACCGGCGAACTCGCCCACCAGCACCCGTTCACGCAGCTGCGCGATGCGCTCGCGGTGGCGCAGCACGGCAGAGAGGATGCCCGCCATCTTGTAGCCGAAGGTCACGGGTATGGCCTGCTGCAGGTTGCTGCGGCCGATCACCGGCGTCAGGCGGTGTTCCTTCGCCAGCTTGGCCAGCGCGTCGGCGATGGCCGCGAGCTCGTCATCGACGATCACCAGCGCCTCGCGGATCTGCAGCACGGTGGCGGTGTCGGTGATGTCCTGCGTGGTGGCGCCCCAGTGCACGTACTCGCCCAGCTTGTCGCGGCAGAGCTGGTTGATCTGCGTCACCACGCCCAGGATGGGGTAGCCGATGCGTTCGGTCTGCTGGCGCAGCCGCACCATGTCGATCTGCGACAGCTCGCAGTGGCTCACGATCTCATCGGCCGCCTCCTGCGGGATCAGGCCCAGTCGCGCCTGTACCTTGGCCAGCGCACGCTCGACGTCGATGTATTTCGCGGTGCGGTTTTCGTCGCTCCACACGTGGCGCATCGCGTCGGTGCCGAAGATGCCCTGGAAGATGGCGCTGTCGATGATCGTGGATGCCATGGGTGTGGTTTCTGGGTTGGAATTCGTGTGGCCTTCAGCCGGCGCGCTCGACGGTGCGGCGCGCGCGTTCTATGACGGGTCTGTCGATCATGCGGCCGTCCAGCTGCACGGCGCCCTGCCCGGCCGCCTGCGCTGCGGCCGCCGCCTGCAGCACGCGCACGGCCCAGGCCAGTTCGGCGGCGCTGGGCGCCAGCGCGTCGTGCACGGTGGCCACCTGCAACGGGTGGATGCACAGTTTGGCGCCGAAGCCGTGCCTGCGCGCGCGCACCACGTCGGCCAGCAACTGCTCCTCGTCGCCGATGGCGGCGGTGACTCCCGCCACCGGCGCGGCGATACCGGCCGCGCGCGAGACCAGCGCAAGGTGGGCGTGGCCCGGGTCCAGCGCTGCCGGGTCGTCACCGAGGTCGAGATCGAGCGTGTAGTCGATGGTGCCGAACACCAGGCGTTGCACGCCAGGCGCCTCGGCCAGCGCCTGCGCGGCCAGCATGCCGCGCGCAGATTCCACCAGCGGCAGCAGCGTGACGCCCGGACACGCGTCGCGCAGGTCGGTCAGCGAGAGCACACGTTCGGCCTTGGGCAACATTACCGTGAAGGCACGCGTGGCAGCGAGCAGGGCCACGTCGGCGGCGTACCAGGGGGTGCTCGTCGTTGATGCGCACCACCACCCGGTCGCGCTCGGGTTGACCGGCTAGCCATTGCGCCACGGCCGTGCGTGCCGCGCCCTTGGCGCCAGGCGCCACGGCGTCTTCGAGATCGACGATCACGGCATCGGCACCGCTGGCCAGGGCCTTGGCAAAACGCTCGGGCCGGTCGCCCGGCACGAAAAGGTAGCTGCGGGGCAGGCGGGCCATGCTCAGACAGCCCCGGCGGCCCGCAGGGCAGCGATGCCAGCGGCGTCGACGCCAAGTTCATCAAGGATGGCGTCGGTGTGCTGGCCCAGCGCGGGCACGGCGTCCAGGCGCGGTTCGCCATCACTGTCAGGGCCCCAGCTGCCCGGAGGCAGCAGTGTCGGCACCGGGCCTGCGGGCGTGTCCACTTCGCGCCAGCGGCGGCGTGCGGCCAGCTGTTCGTGCGACCACAAACCTGCCATGTCGCGCAGCTCGGCGTTGGCGATCTGTGCCTCTTCGAGGCGCCGTGTCACCTGCACCGCGGTCAGCGGTGCGAAGGCCTCGACGATCAACTGCCGCAGCGCGTCACGCGCGGCCACGCGTTTGGCGTTGCCGGCAAAGCGCTCGTCCGTGGCCAGCGCCGGCTGCAGTAGCACCTTGGCGCAGAACTGCTGCCATTCACGTTCGTTCTGCAGGCCCAGCATCACCGTCTTGCCGTCGCCGCAGGGGAAGGGGCCATACGGGTAGATGGTGGCGTGAGCCGCGCCGGCGCGTGGCGGCGGCTGCGCGCCTTCGAAGGCGTAGTAGAGAGGGTAGCCCATCCACTCGCCCATCGCCTCGAGCATGCTGATGTCGATGCGCCGGCCCTGGCCGTCGATCTTCCGCTGCAGCAGCGCCGCCAGGATGTTGCTGTAGGCGTACATCCCGGCGGCGATGTCGGCGATCGACAGGCCCGCCTTGCTGGGCTCACCGGGCGTGCCCGTGATGCTGACGAAGCCGCTCTCGCTCTGGATCAGCAGGTCGTAGGCCTTCTTGTCGCGGTAGGGGCCTGGCGCCTTTGGATCGTCGCCGTAACCCGAGATATCGCAAACGATGAGGTCGGGGCGCGCGGTCTTCAGCGCCTCGTGCGAAACGCCCAGCCGCGCGGCCGCGCCAGGGGCCAGGTTCTGCACCACCACGTCGGCCTTCTCGGTAATTAGCCGCAGCAGCAGCGCCGCGGCTTGCGGGTGCTTGACATCGAGCGTCAGGCTTTCCTTGCTGCGGTTGGTCCAGACGAAGTGCGAGGCCAGGCCGCGCACCCGCTGGTCGTAGCCGCGCGCGAAGTCGCCCACGCCGGGGCGTTCGATCTTGATGACACGGGCACCCAGGTCGGCGAGCTGTCGCGTGGCAAACGGCGCTGCGATGGCGTGCTCGAGGGTGACGACCGTAAGGCCCTTCAGCGGCTGCATGTCAGTGGTTCCAGTCCGGTACTGCGACTCTCGAGTCGCGCGGGCGAGGAAAGTCCGCGACAGCTTGCGGCCCAGCGCTGACGTTGAGCGTCTGCTGTCGCGCGTTGAGCCCGGTGGCAGCAAAGGGCTGTCCGGGCGGGGCGCGGCGTGCGACTGAAGCGGCCGCCGCTTCGCGTCGGCTGCCCTGTGGTGCTCGGGTCCATGGCCCGGCGCATAACTCGCTTCGCTCACTTCGTTCGCTACGCTCAAACAGGATGCGCCAGAAGTGTCCACGAGGCGCGCTGCGCGCGCGGGCCATGAACCCTGCGCTCCGCGGCGCTTCACACGCACCCCGCGCCCCGCCCGGACAGCCCTTTGCGGTAGACAGCGGTGGCGTTCGGCGAGCGCCTCTTCGGTTGCTTGAGCGGCAGGCGGTGCCCGGCGGCGTCGCCGTGTGTGGCGCCGAGCAGCGCAGTCTTGAGGGCGGCGCGCGCAGCGCTTCGTGAACTGACTTGCCGCATCCTGTCTGAGCGTAGCGAACGAAGTGAGCGCAGCGAGTTATGCGGCACGCCCTCAAGGCGAGCAGCGCAGGGCAGCCTGAGCGAAGCGAAGGCCGCCACAGTCGGCGACGCCGCCGGGCACCGCCTGACGCGACCCGCCCGTGTCGTCGAACGCGGAAAGCGGACAGCGACCAACACCCGCAAAGGGCCGAGAGCAGAAGGCCATCTCATCTCATGCCCTCAGGGTCGCCACGGCGTCCATCGTCAACCACCCATCGTGGTCCTGCGCCCACAGCTTGACCGTGTTCCCCTGACGTTGGCCGTTCACGCGGAACGGATGCAGGTCGAAGGTCGGCCGCACCGCCTTAAAGCGAAAGCTGGCGACATCGGCCTCGGGCGATTGGCGGCGCAGCAGGTCCATCAGCAACGTGGCGATCAGCGGACCGTGCACGATGAGGCCCGGATAGCCCTCGACCTCGGTGACGTACCTGCGGTCGTAGTGGATGCGGTGGCCGTTGAAGGTGAGCGCGCTGTAGCGGAAGAGCAGCACGTCATCGGGCACGATCTCGCGCTGCCACGCCGCACCCGTGGGCGCTGCCACGGGCGGCGGCTCGACGTCGCCGGGCTGCTTGGCTTCGCGATAGACGATGTCATGGAACTCGGTCAGCGCCGGGCTCTCGGCGCCGTTGCAGAACAGCTCGTGCTTCACCTTCACGAACACCAGCTTGCCCGTGCGGCCCGACTTCTGCGTCACGTCGGCAATGGTGCTCTTGCGCGCCACCGCATCACCGACCCGCACCGGGGCATGGAACTCGAACTGACTGCCCGCCCACATGCGGCGCGGCAGCGGCACCGGCGGCAGGAAACCGCCGCGCTTCGCGTGGCCGTCGGGGCCGATCTCGCTCTGCCGGTGCATGGGCAGGAAGTAGAGCCAGTGCCACAGCGGCAGCAGCGGCGTGCCGGCAGGAACGGGCGCTGCCGGGTGATCGAGCGTGGCCGTCAGCGCCACCACCGGTGTGGGACCGATGGTGTCGAGCACGGTCTCGCTGCGGCCGACCCACGCAACCAGGTTTTGTTCGGGAGTGTTCACGGTGCGGGCCTCGGGTTCGAGCGGCAACTGGCCGCAGATTCTGCGGCAAGGCCGGCACCGCCAGCGCGGTCCCTGCGGGACGCCGAGCCGCGACGCCGTCGCGGTCTTACGCTGCGTCAGCGAAAACCCTGAGCCACGTCTTTACACTCGCGGCTTTCTCTGCCCTGGCCTGCCCCGACATGAGTGCCTTTCTCGAAGAACGCGTGCTGAGCGTTCACCACTGGACCGACCGCCTCTTCAGCTTCACGACCACGCGCGACCCGGCGCTGCGTTTCTCGAACGGGCACTTCACGATGATCGGCCTGCGTGTCAACGGCAAGCCGCTGCTGCGCGCCTACAGCATCGTCAGCGCGAACTACGAAGACCACCTGGAATTCCTGAGCATCAAGGTGCCCGACGGCCCGCTGACCAGCCGGCTGCAGCACCTGCAGGTGGGCGACACCATCATCGTCGGCAAGAAGCCCACCGGCACGCTGCTCATCGACTACCTGCTGCCCGGCAAGCGCCTTTACCTGCTGGGCACGGGCACCGGGCTGGCGCCCTTCATGAGCATCGTGCGCGACCCCCAGACCTACGAGAAGTTCGAACAGGTCATCCTGGTGCACGGTGTGCGCATCAAGGACGAGCTGGCCTACCACGACATGCTCGTGGAACACCTGCCGAACCACGAATTCCTGGGCGAACTGGTGACGAGCAAGCTGCGTTACTACCCCACCGTCACGCGCGAGAGCTACAAGAACATGGGCCGCATGACCGAACTCATGCACAGCGGCAAGCTCTTCACCGACCTCGGCGTACCGCCGCTGAACCCGGCCGAAGACCGCGTGATGATCTGCGGCAGTCCCGCGATGCTGCGCGACCTGAAGCACCTGCTGGAAGAGCGCCAGTTCAAGGAAGGCAACACCACCAAGCCGGGCGACTTCGTCATCGAGCGAGCCTTCGCCGAGCAGTAGCCGCGCGGCCCTGCCGGAAGGGCCCGGCCCGCGGGCCGGTGGTCAGCCGCCGAACTGCTCGGTGTCGACCTCGACCTGGCTCTGCGCGCCATAGCGGTTGCCGGCGATGCGCGCGGGATCGAACAGCGCGTCGATGCGCGCCACCAGGTCTGCCGACGGCGAGACCGTGGCGGCGCCCAGGTTCTCCTTCAGATGCACGCGGCTCGTCGTGCCCGGGATGGGAATCACGTGCTCGCCACGCGCCAGCAGCCAGGCCAGCGACAACTGCGCCGGCGTGCAGCCGGCCTCGGCCGCCAGCGCCTTCCAGGCTGGCAGCAGCGACAGGTTCTCGGCGTGGTTGGCGGGCTCGAAGCGCGGCATGCTGCGACGGATGTCCTTCGGGCCCAGATCCGACACATCGTCCAGCGTGCCGGTGAGGAAGGCGCGCGCCACCGGGCTGAAGGCGACGAAGGCGGCGCCGATCTCGCGGCAGGCCTGCAGCACGGCGATCTCGGGGTTGCGTGTCCACGGCGAGTACTCGGTCTGCAGCGCGGCGATGGGGTGCACGGCGTGCGCGCGGCGCAGCGTGGCGGCCGACACTTCGCTGAGGCCGATGGTCCTCACCTTGCCCGCCTCCACCAGCCGCGCCATCGCGCCCACGCTGTCCTCGATGGGGACCTGCTTGTCCCAGCGGTGAAGGTAATACAGATCGATGTGGTCCGTGCCCAGCCGGCGCAGGCTGTCATCGCAGTCGCGGCGGATGGCCTCGGGGCGGCCGTCGATCACCCGCTGCAGCGCGCCGCCCGGGCCCACCGGCTGGCCCGTCATGCCGCCCTTGCTGGCGAGCACGATGCGGTGGCGGTGCGCCTTCAGCACGCGGCCCACCAGCGTCTCGTTGGCGCCGAAGCCGTAGAGCGCGGCAGTGTCGAAGAGCGTGACGCCCTGGTCCAGCGCGTCGAGCAACAGCGCCTCGCCTTCCGCGACCGGTGGCGGCGTGCCGTAGGCGTGGCTGAGGTTCATGCAGCCCAGGCCGATGGGGCTGATTTCGAAGGGGCCGATGCGGCGTGGGCTCATGCGTCGGGTGCCTTCGATTTCACGCGCGCGAGGATGCGGTCGGCTTCCGTGCGCCAGTCGGCGCCGCGCGCAAAGCCCGGCGTGCCACGCTGGCCGAAGACGCCGGCGTCACCCAGGTCGGCCACCCAGGCTTGGCGCTCTGCGGTGCCATTGGCACTGAAGGGGTCGAGCCCGGCTTCGCGCACGGTCTGCGCCACCTCGCACACTTCCTCGCTGCGCCGGCGGCCGTGTTCGATGACACGCTGGAAAAGGTAGGCGCCCAAAGGCTCCCAGTCAATGCCTGGATAGGTCTCCTGGAAAGACGCGATCACCGCATCTTCCACGCCGTAGTGGCGGGCGGTGGTGTAGGCCTCGATGACCATGGCCTCCAGGCCCTTGATGACGATGCTGCGGCACATCTTGGTGGCGCTGGCCACGCCGAGCCGCTCACTGGCGACCTCGGCCGCAAAGCCCAGCGTGTCCAGCCTGGGCTTCAGCGCCGCGGCATGCGGGCCGCCCAGCAGCAGCGGCACGCGGATGCGGTAGGGCGGCAGCGTGGTCATCACCGCGCCTTCGACATAACAACCGCCGGCCGCTTCGACGACGCCCGCGGCCCGGATCTTGGCCCCCGGCGAGGCCGAGTTGAAGTCGAGGAAAAACGCGCCCGGCCTGAGTGCCGGCGCGCAGGCCTGCGCCACCGGCAAGGTCTGGCTGGCGGTGACGGCCGAGATCACCAGGTCGACGCCGTGCACCGCCTGCGCGTGCGCCGCACCCAGCGTGACGCCGTGGCGCGCCGCGTGTTCGCGCAGCGGCTGGCCGTGGTCGGTGTCGAGCTTCAGGTCGTAGGCGCTGACCGCCACACCCTGGGTGCGCAGGTCTTCGGCCAGGATGCGACCGACCTCGCCGTAGCCGATCAGTGCGATTTGCATGTCACGTGTTTCCTTGCGCCTCGTGCGCGATTCGAACGCTTCGACGGATTCGATATCCGTCGGCTTGCGGCCCTTTGCAGGAGCCAGAGCGGGCACTCGGCGAGCGCCTCCTCCGTAGCTTGAGCGGCAGGCGGTGCCCGGCGGCGTCGCCGTGTGTGGCGCCGAGCAGCGCAGTCTTGAGGGCGGCGCGCGCAGCGCGCTTCGTGAACTGACTTGCCGCATCCTGTCTGAGCGTAGCGAACGAAGTGAGCGCAGCGAGTTATGCGGCACGCCCTCAAGGCGAGCAGCGCAGGGCAGCCTGAGCGAAGCGAAGGCCGCCACAGTCGGCGACGCTGCCGGGCACCGCCTGACGCGACCCGCCCGTGTCGTCGAACGCGGAAAGCGGACAGCGACCAACACCCGCAAAGGGCCGACAGCAGCCTCTGATCTCCGGCCTGGAACGGTCGACGCGGCTTCGCTCACGTTCGGCTAATCGACATAGCGCAACCCGGCCTTCGCCAACGGTTCGCGCATCTTGTACATGTCCAGCCCCAGCACACCGGCGGCGAGCTTGGCGCGCTTTTCGCCTTCGTTGGCTTCACGCCCCGCGGCGGCGTCGGCCACCTCGCGCACACGCGCTGCCGGCACCACCACCACGCCATCATCGTCGGCAACGACGGCATCGCCCGGGTTCACGCTCATGCCGGCGCAGACGACGGGGATGTTCACCGAGCCCAGCGTGGCCTTGATGGTGCCCTTGCTGCTGATGGCGCGGCTCCACACAGGGAAGCCCATCTCGGTGAGGTCCTTCACGTCGCGGCAGCCACCGTCGATGACCAGGCCCAGGGCACCTCGGGCGCGGAAGCTCGTGGCCAGCAGGTCGCCGAAGTAGCCGTCGGTGCAGTCGGCCGTGACGGCGGCCACGACGATGTCACCGGGCATGATCTGCTCGGCCACCACGTGCAGCATCCAGTTGTCGCCGGGGTGCAGCAGCACGGTGACGGCTGTGCCCGCGATGCGTGCGCCGGGGTAGACGGGCCGCATGTAGGGCTTGAGCAGCCCCACGCGGCCCTGCGCCTCGTGCACGGTGGAAGCGCCAAGACGCGCCAGTTGATCGACGGCCGTGCGCTCGGCACGGACGATGTTGCGGTAGACCACGCCCAGTTCGTACATTGCCTGGCTCCTCTTGTTTACAGGCCGCGGGCCTTGAGTTGCTGGTCCAGCCGCGGGTAGACGCGGCGCGCGTTGCCTTCGTAGATGGCATGGCGCTGCACGGGGTCGATCGCCGCCGCCTCGATGTAGCGCTTGGTGTCGTCGAAGTAGTGCCCGGTCTCGGGGTCGATGCCACGCACCGCCCCGATCATCTCGCTGGCGAAGAGGATGTTCCCGACCGGGATCACCTTGGTCAGCAAGTCGATGCCGGGCTGGTGGTAGACGCAGGTGTCGAAGAAGATGTTCTTCATCAGGTGCTCGCTGAGCAGTGGCTTCTTCAGTTCCTGCGCCAGGCCGCGGTAACGCCCCCAGTGGTAGGGCACCGCGCCGCCGCCGTGCGGGATGACGAAACGCAACGTGGGGAAGTCCTTGAACAGGTCACCCTGCAGGCACTGCATGAAGGCCGTGGTGTCGGCGTTGATGTAGTGGGCGCCCGTGGCGTGGAAGCAGGCGTTGCAGCTGCTGCTGACGTGGATCATCGCCGGCACGTCGAACTCCACCATCTTCTCGTAGATGGGGTACCAGTGGCGGTCGGTCAGCGGCGGGCTGGTCCAGTGGCCGCCGGATGGGTCGGGGTTCAGGTTGATGGCGACGTTGCCGTACTGCTCCACGCACTTCACCATTTCGGGAATGCAGGTGGCAGGGTCCACACCCGGGCTCTGCGGCAGCATCGCTGCGGGCACGAAACTTTCCGGGAAGAGCCGGGCCACGCGGTAGCAGAGCTCGTTGCAGATGGCGCTCCAGGTCGCGCTGACCTGGAAGTCACCGATGTGGTGGGCCATGAAACTGGCGCGCGGACTGAAGATCGTGAGGTCGCTGCCGCGTTGCTGCATCAGCTTGAGCTGGTTGGTCTGGATGCTCTCGCGCAACTCGTCGTCGCTGATCTTCAGGTCCGACGCCTTGGGCATGGTCGACGGGTCCTTGATGCCGGCGATCTGCGCGTTACGCCAGGTTTCCAGGGCCTTGGGCGCGGTGGTGTAGTGGCCGTGGCAGTCGATGATCATGCGGGGCTTTCGCGTGGTTCGAATGGGGACGTGAAGCGGGGTTCAGGCCGGCGTCATGCCGTGGCGGCGCTTGACCTCGACCGCCGCGGCGGAATTCATGAAGGCCAGCAGCGCGCGCACGGCCTGCGCCTGGTTCGGGGGCACGGCGGGTCGCGCCGGCAGCGCCGCCGCAAAGGTGGTGATGCAGGCCACCTCGGGCGGCAACGTGCCCAGCACGTCCACACCTGGCAGGGGCAGCAGTTCGCTGAGCTGCTGGAAGCCGAGCGCGGCCTGCCCACCGGCCACCAGCGAGCCCACGGGCACCCCGGGCGGCACATGTACCAGGCGGGGACCGATCTGGCCGGCAATGCCCCAACGTTCGAAGAGCCGCGCCAGGAAGTCGCCGCTGGGCCCGGTGCTGAGCGCCAGCGACGGCGCGGCCAGCACCGCCTCGCGCAGCGCGGCCTCGCTGCCGATGTCGGGCCGCGCGGCGCCGGCGGGGACTGCCACGGCCACGGGCGAACACACGAGGTCGACCCGGCTGCCCACCGCCAGATGTCCACCGGCCAGCAGGCGCTCGATGGCCTCGGCGGCGAGGATGACGAGGTCGAACGCCTCGCCGGCGGCCACGCGCCGTGCCGCGTCGACGCCGCCCACGGCCTCGATCGCGACCTCGACGCCAGTCTGCCGCGTGTAGCCGGCGGCCAGTTCGGCCAGCAGGGCCCGCGTAGCCATCGACGAGATGCCGGTGATGCGGGGCGCTGCAGGCGAAGCGGCTTCAGGCTGAGGTGGAGGTGCGGCGGCGCTCACGGCCGACATTCTGCGGCCGCTGCGCGATGTCGACGACGCAAACCGGCCCGTGCGGCGGTATCGGCCTCGGCGTCGGCGGCGGGGACGGCACCCGCCCACGGCGGCCCGGTCAGCGCGACGGCGGGCCGTAGAGGAAACGCAGCATGGATTCGACCCGCGCCGCCCACGCCGCTTCGTCGTGGCCTGCGCCGGGTTGTTCCAGGTAGGCCGGCGCCCAGCCCCGCGCCTGCAAGGCGGCGCGCAGGCGGCGTGCGCCGTCGAGCGTGCCATGGCCCTCGTCCAGGCCCACGTCGAGCCAGAGCCGGGGCACCGGCGTGGTGGCGGGCGCAGCGGCCACCTGGGCGACGATGGCGTTGTCGGCCCACCACACGGCCGGCGACACCACCAAGCCTGCACCGAAAGCATCGCCGTGCTGCAGCAGCAGCCACATCGACACCAGCCCGCCCAGAGACGAGCCGCCCACGGCCGTGCTGTCGCGACCCGGCTGCGTGCGGTAGCGCGCGTCGATCAGCGGCTTGAGCTCCTGCACCAGATAGCGGCCGTACGCGGCGGCACCGCCACCCTCTGTGGCGCGTGGCCCGGCGGTGCCCGGCAGCGGGGTCTGGTCACGGAATCGGTCGTCGTTACTGGCCACGGCCACGACGATGAAAGGCGCCACCGCCCCGGCTTGCACCAGCCGTTGGGCCGTTTCATCGACCTGCCACTCCGCGCCCACGGCCAGGGCATCGAAGACGTTCTGCCCGTCGTGCAGGTAGAGCACGGGGTAGCGCCGCGCCAGCGCGGTGGCGTAGCCTGGCGGCAGCCACACCTGCACCTCGCGCGGGCTGACGAAAGCCGAGGGCTGCGGCGCTATGCGCTCTATGTGCCCGGTGCGCTGCGGCGGCGGCGCGTCGGCTTCACTGCCATAGGCCCGTGCGAGCGTCTGCGCGCCCGGCACCAGTGCCAGGCTGCGGTTGCGTCCGGGCTCCCAGCCGTCGTCGAGGCGGCCCGGCCGTTCGATCTTGAACTTGTAGGCCAGGGTGCGCCCACCTTCCGGCACGCCTTCGAAATGCAGCCGGACGCGCCAGACCGCGGCACCGGCACCCGACGCCGCATCGGGCCGTGCCGGCACGCTGCGCTGCCACGACAAGGGCGGGCCGCCGCCCCGCACGCCCACGGCATCGCGGGTGGGGTCGAAGCGGCCGGCAGTGATCTCGGTGCCGAGGTCGATCACCAGCTCGAGCGTGGCTGTCGATGCGGCGGCAACCCCCGCCAACAGCAGCCCAGCCAGCACCCAAGGCAGCTGGGCCCAGCACCGTCGGCCGATCCGGGTTTGCATGGACACGGATGCTGCCACGCCACAGCGCGCGCAGTTTGCACAGCGTGCGCCGTGCATACGGCGTAGATTGGCGATCATGGACAACAAGACATGGGCCGTGCTGGGGCTGGTGGCCTGCGGTCTGGTCTGGGCCGGCATGGCCGCAGGCCCCGCACGGCTTCAGCGCTGGCGGACGAGGGCGCTGGCCCTGTGGCGCACGATGTTGCACCGACTGCGCAGCCCAGGGCAGGCCCGCCAGGCACAACGCGAAGCGGCCGAAGCCATCGAGCGCGCACGGCACGCCGCACCCAAGGTCGACCGTGAAGGCAACGTCTACCGCCCCGACGCCTTCAACGGCAAGCGCAGCGGCCGCGACAAGCTGCACTGAAGCCGTTGCCCATGAACCCTATCGAAGACACCCAGGCCTGGCTCGAAGCGGCGGTCATCGGCCTCAACCTCTGCCCCTTCGCCAAGGCCGTGCACGGCAAGGGCCAGATCCGCTGGGTGGAGAGCCCCGCCACGCAGCCGCGTGAGCTGCTGGAAGATCTGGTGGCCGAACTGAAGGAGCTCGACGCCGCCGACCCCGAAGATGTCGACACGACGATGCTCGTCTGCCCGCAGGCGCTGCTCGACTTCCTCGACTTCAACGACTTCCTCGACGTTGCCGAGGGCGCGATCGAAGACCTGGGGCTCGACGGCACGCTGCAGATCGCTGCCTTCCACCCGCAGTTCCAGTTCGACGGCACCGAGCCCGACGACCCCGGCAATTTCAGCAACCGCGCGCCTCACCCCACGCTGCACTTGCTTCGCGAAGCCAGCCTCGACCGCGCGGTGGAGGCCTTTCCCGAGGCCGAGTCGATCTACGAACGCAACATCGAGACGCTGCGCGGGCTGACGCCGGCACAGTGGCGCGAAGTGTTCGGCGCGCGGGCGCCGCGGCAGCCAGGCGTCAGATCTTGACGATGCCCGAGGCCACGGCGCTGGTGGCTTCCTTGAGCTTCTCGCGCGCCATGGCCTTGCAGGCTTCGGTGCTGCTGCCGGGCAACGCGTCGTAGGCCGTGGCCATCTTCTGCGGGCGGAAGAGCACCGCCTTTGCAGCCGCGGTCAGCGGCACCAGCATGACGCGGGCGCTGACGATGCACGTGCCGCCCTTGATGCCGCCTTCGACCTGGCTGACGAAGGCAAAGCGGCTGCCCGGATAGATCTTGAAAACCGCGGCCGGCAGGTTCTCCGCCATCACGGCCTTGGCGACATCGCCCTCGATAAGCAGCGCGTTCGAATGGTCGACCAGCGTCATCTTGACGGTCTTCGGGTCGGCCGCGAAGGCGGCCGTGGACAGCATCAGGGCGGTGAGCAGGAGGGCTTGTTTCATTCGGGTCCTGTACGGAGTTGCGACCGCGGCGATGTCCGCCACCGGCCGCAGTGTAATCAGGTCGATACGCCGTCGGCAGCCGGGTCCACCGCAGTGGCCGCGGGGCTGTGCGCCCGCAGGCGAATCACATCCTGGCTCAACCGGCCGGCGATCAGGCGCACCACTTCCAGGCCGAAGTCAGGGTTCTGGTAGACCAACTGCTTGAAGGTGGCCTCGTCGATCGAGAGCACCGTGCAGGGCGTGACGCAGCGGGCGCTGCTGCTGCGCAGGCGGTCGGGCGCGAAGAAGGCGATCTCGCCGAACATCTGTCCGGCGTCGAGGCGGCGGCCCACCTCGGGCAGTTCGATCTGGCCCGCTGCCAGGAAATACAGGCGATCGGCCACCGCACCGCGCTTGAAGATGCGCTGGCCGGCGCGGTAATCGCGGCTGCGCATGTAGGGACGCAGCCAGATCTCCATCTGCTTCGGGTCGGCGGTGCTGCTGGAGACACGCCGCGTCAGCTGCACCATCTGGCGCACGCGCCACAGGTTCACCGGCAGCAGCACCGCGTGCAGTGCCACCATCAGCAGGCTGGGGTGCACCAGGCCGTAGACGATGAAGCCGACGTTGCTGCCCACGGCCAGCCAGCGCAGCGGGATCATGGTGCGCACGAAGGCACTGACGATGACCAGCAGCCCGGCCACCGCGGCCGAGACCAGCGCCAGCAGTTCCTGCGGCTGCACCGCAGCGGCCATCAACTGGTCGGCCTGCACGGCCATGAACTCGGTAAGGGACAAGGCGCTTCCGTGGACTGGGTCAGCAGCAGCGCCGGCAACGCGCAGGCGGCGCTTCAGGATGCTCGACGGTTCGCTGCGAAGCGTCGTCCAGCAGGTCGAGAGTGGTCAATTTCACGCTCATGGCGTGCGATGGTGCCATGCGGCTTGCGCCGCGTCACATCGTGGAAGCATGACCGGGCCTATGCTGCATGTTTCTTGCGCAGCGAGACCCCAACGTGGACCGCCATTTCCTGACCCCGCTGTTCGACCCCCGGTCGATCATCGCCTTTGCAGGCGACCCCGACGGCGCAGCGCTCACGCGCGAGGCCGCCGCGTTGCGTGCAGCCCTTGCCGAAGGTGGCTACGCCGGCCCCGTCACCTGGCTGGACATCAACACCCACGGCACGCTGGGCGAACTGGCGCAGTCGCGTGCCGACCTCGCGCTCATTGCACTGCCGGCCGAACAATGCGCGGCGGCACTGGAAGCGGCCGGCCGCCTCCGCTGCCGCGCCGCGCTGGTGCTGACCAGCGGCCTGGACGCACCGAAGTGCACCCAGCTGCACCACATCGCACGCCAGCATGGGGTGAACCTGCTAGGGCCGAACAGCTTGGGCATCCAGCGTCCGGCCATCAAGCTCAATGCCAGCACGATGGGCCCGCTGGCCAGTGCCGGGCCGCTGGCGCTGGTGTCGCAGTCGGGTGCGCTCACCACCGCCATGCTCGACTGGGCGCAGCACCAGGGCGTGGGCTTCTCTACCGTCATCTCGCTCGGGCCCAACACCGCGGTCGAACTGCCGCAGGTGCTGGACTTCCTGACCGCCGACAGCGCCACGCAGAGCATCCTGGTCTACATGGAAGGCATACGCAACGCGCGCCGCTTCATGAGCGCGCTGCGTGCCGCGGCCTATTCCAAGCCGGTGGTGGTGATGAAGTCCGGCCGCCAGGCCGCCGGCAGCAAGGTGGCGTTGACGCACTCGGCAGCCATCGTCGGCGCCGACGACGTCTTCGACGCCGCGCTGCGCCGCGCCGGCGTGGTGCGGGTGCGCCAGTTCACGCAGCTTTTCAGCGCGGCGCAGTGCCTGGCCTCGCGCTTCCGGCCGGTGGGCGTGAACCTGGGCATCGTCACCAACGGCGGCGGCCCGGCCGTGCTGGCCGCCGACTGGGCGTCCGGGCTGGGGCTGAACATCGCCAAGGTCGACGACCTGGGCGAGAACGCCGACGCCGCTGCCTACGTGGCCGGCATGGGGGCCGCCGTGGCCGACCGCGGCATCGACGGCGTGCTGGTCATCCATGCGCCCAAGGTGGGCGTCGACACCGACGGCGTCGCCACCGCGGTGGCAGAGGCCTTTTCGCCCATGGCCAAGCCGGTGCTGGCCTGCTGGATGGGCGAGGCCCGCGTGCGCAAGGCGCGCGAGATCATGGTGGCCAAGCGCATGCCGGTGTTCCGCACGCCCGAAGGGGCGGTGGACGCCTTCAACAGCATCGCCAGTTTCTACCGCAACCAGCAGTTGCTGCAGCAGACGCCGCCGCCGCTGGGCGGTGGCGCGGTGCCCGACACCGAAGGCGCACGCCTGCTCATCGAAGGCGTGCTGGCCGAACGCCGCAAGGTGCTGACCGAGATGGAGAGCAAGGCGCTGCTGGCGGCCTTCCACATCCCCGTCACGCGCACGATGCTGGCGCGCAGCGCCAACGAGGCGATGCTGATCGCCAGCCAGCTGGGTTACCCGGTGGCGCTGAAGATCGACTCGCCCGACATCAGCCACAAGAGCGACGTGCAGGGCGTGGTGCTCGACGTGCACAACGCCACCCAGGTGCGTGACCGCTACAACGTCATGCTGCAGGCGGTGGCCAAGGCGCGGCCCAGTGCCCGCATCAACGGCATCACCGTGCAGCCCATGGCCGGCCCGCGCGAGGGCCCGCGTGGGCGCGAAGTGTTCGTGGGCATGACCACCGACGAGGCCTTCGGCCCCGTCATCACCTTCGGCGCCGGCGGCACGATGGTCGAGCTGATTGCCGACCGTTCGATGGAACTGCCGCCACTGAACCAGTTCCTGGCCCGCCACCTCATCCACCGCGCCCGCGTGGCCGAGATGCTGGAGGCCTGGCGCGGCACCCAGGCCATCGACCACGGCGCACTGGAAGCGGTGCTGCTGCGCGTGAGCGAAATGGTCTGCGCGCTGCCCCAGCTGCGCCAGATGGACATCAACCCCATCATCGTCGACGAACACGGCGCCGTGGCCGTCGACGCGCGCGTCGTCATCGACGATGCCGGCTCGACCCCGGGAAGCTACAACCACCTGGCCATCCTGCCCTACCCCACGGAGCTGGACCGCGAATGGCCGCTGAAGGGTGGTGGCGCCTACACCGTCCGCGCCATACACCCCGACGATGCCGAGATGCTGCAGGTCCTGGTGCGCAGCCTGTCGCCCGAGAGCCGCTACTTCCGGTTTGCCAGTTCGCTGCCCGAGCTGCCGACGCGCCTGCTGGCGCGCTTCACGCTCATCGACTACGACCGAGAGATGGCGCTGGTGGCGGTGGTGAAGGAGAACGTCACCGCCGAAGACGGCAGCGTCAGCGAACACGAGCGCATCGTCGGCGTCAGCCGCATCGTCACCAACCCCGACGCCACGAGTTGCGAGTTTGCGCTGCTGGTGGCCGACGACTATTCAGGCCGCGGCCTGGGCTCGCGGCTGATGCTGTCGATCGCAGACGCCGCGCGGCGCATGGGCCTGGCCGAGATCATGGGCCTGATCCTCACCAACAACGCGCCGATGCTCAAGTTGATGACCAGCCTGGGCTACCACGTGGCGCCGTTTGAGGAGGACCCGGACTTTCGGATCGCGACGAAGGCGTTGTAGGTCCGGGACACGATGCACTGCCCACCCTGAGCCGGTTCACATACGCAAGCTGCCCCTGTCTCGCAGCGGCGCCGGTCGCGTCACGGCCCGAACCATCCACCGCGGCGACTTGAAGCGGACAATGCGCCAGTACAAACCGATGTAAGTGAAACCGAACAACGCCAGGAAGACGGCCATGAGAAAGCTGTTGTCCCAAAACAAGGTGGCCGGCACCACCGACAGCATGCATAGCAACCACAAGTAGGGCGAGGTCATAGAGTTGCGCCGCGTCAGTGACTTGGCTCCCTTGTCGCCCACCGCCCATCGCATCACGCGCCGATAGATCAGCGAGTGCAGGTGGATGCCATCCGGCATGCTGGGCGGCACAGAACGCAAGAAGCGCCTCCGGTAGATGGAGAACAGCGTCTCGAACACCGGGTAGATGCACACCAGCAGGGGAAACAGCGGCGACACTCCCGGGTTGCGAACGAGCAGCAGGATCGACAGCTCAGCCACGAAGAAGCCCAGGAAGTAGGCCCCGCCGTCGCCCAGGAAGATGAGGCCGGCCGGGAAATTCCAGACGAAGAAGCCCAGCACCGCGCCGATGCCCGCCACCGCCAGCGTGCCGACCACAGGGTCGCCGACCTGAAAGGCCACGTAGGCCAGCGCTGCGAGCATGATGACCACGCACATCGACGCCAGGCCGTTGAAACCGTCGATGATGTTGACCGAGTTGGCAATGCCGGCTACTGCGAAGGCTGTCAGCAGCGCCGAACCCGCGCCGTATCCCACCACCCAGTCCATGCCGGGAATGTCGGTGCGGGTGATGGCGGCGTCAAGGAACCAGACGGCCAGCCCCGCCGACAGCGCCGTGGCCAGCAGCCGGTATCGCGGACTGACCTTCTTGGTGAAGTCCTCCAGCAGGCCGGCGCCGAAGGCCGGTACGCCGCACAGAAGCAGCGCGACGGCCATTTTGCCGGCCGCCGGGTGCACTGCCCACAGCGCCGGGATGGCGCACAACAGGCCGGCGACGATGCTGAGTCCGCCAACGCGCGGCACCGCGTGGGCATGGAACTTCTGCGGGCCCGACAGATCGTGGTCGAGCGAGAAGCGGCCATGGCTCTTGGCCGAGTGAATCACCATCAAGGTGATCCCCAGTGACACGGCAAAGGCGAGGACGAATACGAGCACGGCGCGGATTGTAGTTTCTCGCCACTGGGCCTGCGGGCTATAACATCCAGAAGCGGAGCCTGGCCTTCGACTGTCTAGCCGCCCGTAGGCAGTCTCGTGTCTCGCCCGACCTGATCTTGTGGGCTCGAGTCAGCATCACAAGTCTTGTCCATGCGCTGACCGGCACGATGGGTTCACTGCTGGCTTGCCTTGGCAGACTCGTCGACCCGCAAACGCCGTCGCTGGTGCGGACAGGTCAGCTTGGCTGCATTGCCGCGGAGTCTTGCGTGAATCCCATCTTAGAAGGCTTTCGCTGTTTGGCTGCCCTGATGGTGATGGCACACCACTACAGCTATCTGCTCGACGACACGCTAACAGGCGGGCGGCTGCACTTCTTCCATAACGGCGTTGACCTCTTCTTCGTCATCACTGGATTTCTCTTCGCTCCCTATCTCCTGGGAGAGGCTCGGCAGTCAGTCAAGGCCTTCGTCATTCGCCGGGCATTCCGCCTCTACCCTCTGTATCTGATATCGATATCGGTGGCAGTGCTGAAAGAGTGGGGGGATAGGGAGGGGCTGGGCATTGCGGTTCTCAAGCACCTGCTCTTCTTGCAGGCACTGCCGGTTTTCGACCTCGCCAACGTGGGATTTTTCAGTCAGATCTACTGGACGCTACCCGTCGAAGCGATGTTCTACGCCGTCGTTGCGCTCGCTTTGTACGCCTATCGGACTGCCGGCTGCGAAGACATGCCGGATGGTCGCTCCCGCAAACTTGTCAAACAGTTCGGAGCCGCGGCAGCACTTGGGTTTCTATTCATCTACTTGCCCGGCTTCGATTCCAAAAGCGAGGTCTGGGTCATCTGGCAGGCACAATTACCAGCACTCCTTCTGCCCTTCTGGTTCGGAATACTGATTCACCATTTTCGATCAAATATAGAGCGGTCTCGGGCGTGGCGATCGACTGCCCATGTTTCGGGCAGCGCTTTGTTGCTCGCGCTCTACTTGGCCTATCCCCAGGTCGCCGAGTCGGGATTGACCGCTCGGCCATTCGGCATCTTCAATCTTCTCAGTGGACTGGGCTATGCGTTGATTCTCGCTGGAACCCTTGGCCATGCCGGCCAGCTCAAGGGTGCCTGGGCACGCTGGCTCGTCCTTGCAGGCTCGTTGACCTATGGCGTCTACCTGTTTCATGAATGGACACTGAAAGTCGTTCTTCGGATCTTCCCTCAAATATCACCGCTGTTCCAGGTCGTGATTGCCGCGGTGGGAGTGGTGCTGTTTGCAGCAATCCTGCATCGGACCATTGAGGCGCCTCTGCGCGCCTACGGGCGAGCGCTGGCCGAACGGCTGACGAAAGGCTCGTCCGAACCGAAGACACCTGTTCACCTCGGCTCGTGACATCCTCGACCCTGCAAGATCCATCTTCGCCAGATCACGACTATTCGGGTTCTGCCAAACCTAGCAACTTCCTGAACTTCTCTCTTGGACCCTTCATTGTCGAGGATGTGTTTATCAGATATACACACCTTTCATCTTCACGCTCCACCAGGGCACCAAAGCGCTTGTGAAATCTGATTACGCTCTGGTTCTCCTTTACCACCTGCAAAAGTATCTTCTCGTAACCCAGTTGATCAAAACAAAGGTCGTAAAGCAATATAACGGTTTCAACCGCGATCTGATGCGGATGCCCAGGGGCCATTATCCAGCTGCCGCCAGAAAATATATCCAGTTTCAGATCATATAGACGGATCAGACCAACTGGACTGCCATCTTGTAATTGAATGACATAGTAGAATTCGGTCCCCTCCTGCTCTCGGACCTTATAATCGCGCATCCACCGCTCTTGCGCCTCGATATTGGAACTGGTAGCCGACAGGAATTTCTGAGACTTTGCATAGTTGCGCAGCGTAACGATGAACTGCGCATCCTCGAGCTCAACCAACCGGAGCGTGACATGCTTTCCTTGCACGAGCTGCATGTCGGCTCGATCTTGCAGAACGCCCCGAGGGCTCAGAAAGTAGTTTCTATTGCATGCGCCGCATATTAGCGCCTTCGATAGCTTGACACCGCACTTGCATATATAGCCCTTGACTGTCGCTGGATTGCCGTATACGAGCGCGTGAGGAGGAATGTCCTTGGAGACCAGCGTGTTGGCTCCAACCATGGCATAACGACCAATCGTCCTTCCTGCCAAGATGGTTGAATTGGCGCCGATGGAACTTCCTTTGCCTAGAACAGTTCTGGGAACAGTTTTCCCGTGGCGCTTGGAGCGAGGATACTGATCGTTGACGAAGGTGGTGTTTGGGCCAATGAACACATCATCTTGGACTTCGATACCATCCCACAGATATACTCCACACTTCACCGTAACCCTATCACCCATTTTTACGTCGTTCTCGACGAAGCAGTGGGCATTGATATTGCATTCACGTCCGATTCGAGCTCCTGGCAAGACTACGGTGTATTGCCAAATTCGAGTATGTTCGCCGATGTTCTTCGATTGGATATCGTTATACATAAGACGTCCGCGAGGCACACCCTGTCCCATCGGCGTATGGGAACTTAAGTGTTGAAGCCTTCGTTACTGCGCTTGGCTCTCAACGCCGCGCGGATGCGAGCGATTTTGTCGCCCCCGTCCGGTTGCATGAAAGACTGCCGCCAGGCATGGCGGCTCAAGACGAACAGCACCAACAGAACGAACGCAACGACTGTTGCACCGAGTGCGAACACTGCACGCTTCGGCTTGCTTTTCCATTCAGGCACTTGCGCCACATCCACGACTTGAATCAAGCCTCCTTCGCGGCTCTCGTCCAGTCGCGCCATTTCATACTGGCGGGCAAAGAGCTCAAACAGCGCCTCTTCGTACTTGAACTCCCGGTACTTGCCGATGTAGTCCGGGCCTGCCTGCGGATCGACCACCTGCTCGGCACGGTTCAACTGTCCACGAAGTGCACCCAGCGCGGCCAGCTGATTCTGAAACTCTGCCGCATTCTCGTTCAGGTAGCTGCGCATGGTCTGCAGTCGCACCTCGGCTGCTGTCACCTGGGCCTTGAGTCGCGCATAGCTGTCCGCCGCCGCCTTCGGCTCGGCCTGCAACGCGCCTTGAGAAAAGCCGCTGGCCTGAAGCGTCTCCTGTGCCTTGGTCAGCCTCTCCTTGCTGCGCGCCAGTTGCTGCTCGAAGAACAAACGGCGTTGCTGCGCCTCGGTGACGGCAAGCACGGTGGTCATGCGACGGAGTTCGTCGATATGGCTGTTTGCCAGATCAGCGGCGCGTTTCGGGTCTTCATCGTCCACCTCGACGGAGATGAGGCCGTCCTTCTTTCCGAGCACGATGCGTACGTTGGCCCGCAGGTCATCACGCGCTTGAAACCGGTATTTGGCATCGTAAACCTGCATCAACTTGTACTGGTCAATGAGCCGGTCCTGGACCGTTGAGCTCTGCATCAGTGCCACATACTGGTCAGCCGGGCTCTTGATGCCTCCGGCGCCGCCAACCAACCCGGCAAGCGGGCCAAGCGAGGCCAGAGCAGAAGCAGCGGCGATGCTTTGTTGCTGAATTGGCGGAACGAAGGTCGTCCGTGCCGTGAAGGTGGGCGGGATCAGGTACGTGATGCCCAGCACCACGACGCCTGCAACCAGCGGTCCGATGATCAGCAGCTTCAGGTTCTCGGCCATCACGACCGCGATGTCGAGCAAGCCAAGGCCATCGTCGTCGGCGACGACGACGGGCGCGCTGCCCGGCCCGGTGGTGCTTACGTCGCGGTTGCCCGTATTCATCACCCGACCCACCTCACTTCAACACTTGAATCGCCGCCACCCCAAGCGCGAACTGGGACAGGATCTGCGTCCAGTCCTTCGCGTTCTGCAGGAAGGTGGTCTTGTTCATTTCCTCGGGCACGAAAATCGTGTCGCCGGGCTCGGCTGTCAATCCGGCCAGGAGGCTGTCGTTGAACCAGCTGCTGGTCTGGCGCCCGCTGATCACGCTACCGTTGGCGCGGATCACGAAGGCGCTGCCGGCGTCGGCGCCACGGGTGGGGCCACCGGCCAAGCGCAGGTAATCATCGACGTTGCGGCCGTCGGTATACAGGTAACTGCCGCCGTTGAACACGCTGCCGAAGACACCGATGGTCGTTGCGCGTGGCGGGATGCGGAGGCGATCGCCGTCTTCCAGCGCAAGGTCGGGCAGTGCTTGCGCGTTTGGCGCGAGTTGCAGCACCACGCGCCCGTTGGGGCGGATAGCTCGCAAGTTGGTGATCAACCGCTCGGTGCTGCTGCTGCGTGCGGACTGCGCGGCGGCCTCGTCGGTGTTGCTGGTGCGCTGGGTGGCGGCGGCGCGGGTGAACTCGGTCTCCAGGTCGCGCAGCGCTCGCTCGTAATTGACCTGCTGTGTCTGGCGCACGCTCTCGCGCGTGAACTCGGTGCCATAGATATAGGCTGCGGCCGTCAGGCCGCCCGCGGCTCGCAAGGCGTCAGCGATCGAACTGGCAGGCGGCAACACGTATTCGCCCGGGCGCAGCACCTCGCCCTCGATCATCACACGCTTGTTCTGGCGCGCCACGGGCTGGTTCGCGTCCACCGCGCTGAAGGCACGCATCACGTCACCGTTGGCCAGCGTGGCGGAATAGCCGGCGGGCAACAGCAACTCGCGGATGCGCACGTCGCTGCGGTCGCCCAGCCGCTCCACCGACAGCCGGCTGCGGTCCGCCACGGGCGTGAAGCCGCCGGCCATCGCCAGCAGATCGGACACCGTCTCGCCGGGCTTGATCTCGAACACCGCTGCCAGGTTGACGCTGCCGATGAGCCCCACCTGCGCGCCCGCAGCGCCCACGTGCACCACATCGCCCGACTGGACGATACGGTCGGCCGAGCGGTCGCCCTTCAGCAGCAGATCGTAGAGGTCGAACCGCGCCACCAGCGTACCGCCACGCTTGAGCTCTATCTGCCGAAAGCTGCCTGCAGAAGACGGCCCGCCCGCACGCATCAGCGCGCCGACCACGGTAGACAGCGCGCTCACCGTATAGGTGCCGGGCTTGGTAACAAAGCCGGTGACGAAGACGCGCACGCCGCGCAACTGGCCCAGCGACACGCTCAGCTGGAAGTTCTTGAACACCCGCGCGACGCGGCGTTCCACCACCGCCGGCAGATCGGCGTTGCGCACGCCAGCCACCTGGACGGCGCCCACGCGCGGCACGTTGATGCGGCCGCCGCGGTCCACGGTCAGACGCAGGTCCGCATCGACCGAGCCCCAGAGCGTCAGCAGGATTTCATCACCCGGTGCCACGACATAGTCGCCCGGTGCCACGGGACTCAGTTCGGCCCCGATGGTCCCACCGAAGTCGGCGGTGTCCCGACTCTGTTCGCCAGTGCGAGGGTCGAAGCCGCCGGTCATCAGTTCGGCGCCAAAGCGGCGCACGCTGGGTGCGACGGGTGCGCCAGGTGTAGCAGGTGCGGACGGGCCCGCGAGCCGCTGAACGAAACGCTCGAACTCGCTCGGCAGGTAATAGTCTTGTCTGGACTCCGTCCGTCGGTCAGCGGCGCGCGACGTACCGCGCAAATTGGGTTGATCCTGCGAGGGCATCGCGCCAGGCTGGCGCAAGCGCACCGGGCCACCGGGGTCCTGTTCGGCCTGCAATGCCGGTTCGGCAAGCGCGCGGTCCGGCGTCGTTACCTGCGCCCTGGCGGCGCTGGCCAACATCAAGAAAACCAGAAAGGCCGCCAGCGGGCGGGTCGGGAGGGGCCAGCCCCATCGCGGAGGAAAGTGTAGGGTCATCGCTCGGCAGCGTATCGATCGGTGAAGCGCCATTTGGCCAGAGCAGCCCGGCAGTCGCGTTGGGCGGCGTGCGCACCCACAACGGCTGCAGATTCTACGCGGTGCGGCCCTGCGCCCCTAGGCTGCGCCTGCCGATGTGAGTTCACGGGTTCGGACCGGACAGAACCGGGCAATGTCGGATAATCGATATCCTCTTTCAAGACATCTGCATCCCATGGGACGCTGGTGTCTCAGCTGCCTGCTCGCACCACATGACCTTGCCGCCTCGTCCGCCAGCAGCAGTGCATCCGCTGGCCAATCTTTCACCGCAGGCCCTCCTTGGAACTGACTGCCGGATCGAATCGGGGGCCGTAGTGCCTTCGGGCTGTGAACTCGGCGACGAAGTTCATGTCGGGCCCAACGTCGTCTTCATCGAGCCGGAGGAAGGCTCCACTTGTCGCGTTGGCCGCGCTTGCGCGCGCGTTCGGATCGGTGCGAATGCCGTGATCTATCCCGACGTCGTGCTCGCCACGGGCGCCGTCGTGCGGGCTGGCGCCATAGTGAAGCGCTCGGTGCCTCATGGCGCCATCGTCGAGGGCAACCCCGCCACGATCGTTGGCTATGTGAACACGGTTCACAGCCGCAGTCACTTGACGCCGCTGATGCCAGGGCGAGGCACCGATCCGGTCGAGAAGACCGAGGTCGATGGTGTCACCTTGCACCGCATGCACGTGGTACCGGACTTGCGCGGCAGCCTCACGGTGGGCGAGTTCCAGCGGCAGATCCCCTTCACTCCGCTTCGCTACTTCATCGTTTTCGGCGTGCCGAGTCGCGAGACCAGGGGTGAACATGCGCACAGGCAATGCCATCAGTTCCTGGTCTGCGTGCGTGGCAGCTGCACGGTGGTCGCAGACGACGGAAAGCGGCGTGTCGAGGTTCGCCTGGACTCGCTGGACACGGGCCTGTACTTGCCCCCGATGATTTGGGGTGTTCAGTACCAGTATTCCAGCGACGCCGAGTTGCTGGTGTTCGCGTCCCACCACTACGACGCAGATGACTACATCCGGGACTACGAGGACTTCTTGCGTGCCAAGGCCGCTTCATGACCTTCATGGACTGGAAGCGACCGCGCAGCATCGCGTCCGAGTATGAACAAACTTCCGTTTCTTGATCTCCAGGCCATACAGCAGGTGCATGCTGGCTCGCTGCGCTCGGCCTTCGAGCGGGTACTGGCTTCGGGCTGGTACATCCTTGGCGACGAAGTCCGGCACTTCGAAGAGGAGTACGCTGCCTACTGCGGTGCGCGCGAGTGTGTGGGTGTTGCCAACGGCCTGGATGCGCTCGTTCTGGCATTGCGGGCGCTTGAAATCGGCCCCGGTGATGAAGTCTTGGTGCCTGGCAACACCTACATCGCAACCTGGCTTGCCGTGAGTCATGTCGGTGCGACGCCGGTCCCGGTCGAGCCCTCGGGCAACACGGCCAACCTCGACCCCGAACGGCTTGCCGCTGCGCTCACGCCTCGCACGCGCGCCGTCCTGCCCGTGCACCTGTACGGTCAGCCAGCCGACCTGGAACCCATTCTGGCGTTTGCCGCAGCGCACGGCCTGAAGGTGCTGGAAGACGCTGCCCAGGCGCACGGCGCCACGTACCGGGGCCGTCGACTCGGCGCCCACGGCGACATCGTTGCCTGGAGCTTTTACCCTGGCAAGAATCTCGGTGCACTGGGCGACGCTGGCGCCATCACCACGAATGACGCTGGCCTGGCCGACCGGATACGGCTGCTGCGAAACTATGGCTCGCGCCGCAAGTACCACAACGAGGTCGTCGGATACAACTCGCGTCTCGACGAACTGCAGGCGGCGCTCCTGCGCGTGAAGCTGCCCCACCTGGACGCCGAGAACGGGCAACGCGCGATCATTGCTCGCCGATACCTGGACGGCTTGTCCGGGGCGCCAGTCCAGCTGCTCGAGGTGGCCGCCCGCTGCGAAAGCGCATGGCACCTGTTCGTGATCCGCCACCCGCGCCGGGATGCTCTCGCGTCGGCGCTGGCAGCGCGAGGCATCGCGACCATGATCCACTACCCCGTGCCGCCGCACCTGCAGCCGGCCTATGCCCATCTGAACCTGCCGGTAGGCGCGCTGCCGATCACAGAGGCTTTGCACCAACAGGTACTCAGCCTGCCGATGGGGCCGACGATGACAGTGGAGGATGCCGACCGCGTGGTCGATGCGATCCATGAATGCGCTTGAGGCCAACTGAAGGCCGGCGCGGCCACATCTCATGCGGATCCTGATTCCGATCGGCGGCTTTGGGCGGGCGGGTGGATACCGCGTGCTGTCCGAACTGGCCAACCACTGGACCGCACTTGGCGCAACGGTCGATTTCCTGGTCGATCACCGCAGCGACCCACCCTACTTTCCCACCTGCGGAGGCATCCGCCGTTTCGATCTGCACGGCCGCGAACGCGCCCCCAGCACCGCCACCGAACGGTTTGAACTCAGCGGCAACGCACCATCGATCTATCTTGGCATGTGGAACGCGCTGCGCCGTGTCGCACCCGAGTACGACGTCGTGCTCGCCAACCAGTCGTTGACGGCGTGGCCGGTCGCCCTGGCAGCGCGGCCTCGCAGAGGCCGCGCGGGTCGCGTCTACTACGTCCAGGCCTACGAGCCGGGCTACTATCACGCCGAGCACGGATGGAGAGCGAGAGTGCTGGGCATCTTGTCGGCCACGAGCTACCGCCTGCCATTGAGGCAAATCGTCAATGCGCCGATTTATCTGCGCTACCGAGGCATACGGTCCGAACATTGGGTACCGCCCGGTCTGGACGACAAGATCTTCACGCGTCGCGAAACGTTGCCGGGCTCCGGCGGGGCAGCCTGGACAATCGGCGTCATCGGGCGGCACGAGCCCACCAAGGGCACGGCCCATGCGTTGGCAGCGTTCGAGCAGCTCGCCAGCCGCTGGCCAAACGTTCGCCTGAAGGTCGCGTATGGCAACCTCCCTGAGAACTGGTCACACCCAAGGGCAGAAGTCGTGATACCGGCCAACGACGTCGAGCTGGCGGCGTACTACCGTTCCCTGGATGTCATGCTGGCGCCGGGGACAGTGCAACTCGGCGCCTGTCACTACCCCGTCATCGAGGCCATGGCCAGCGGTGTCCCGGTCGTGACGACAGGCTACCTCCCCGCCGACGACTCCAATGCATGGATCGTTCCGGTCAACGCGCCCCGGTCGATAGCGTCGGCCGTCGAGCAGATCATGCAGACCGAACCCGAGCAACTGGCCGCCAAGCTCGATCGCGCCGCCTCTGCCGTGGAACCCTTTGCATGGCACGCGGTGGCGGCCCGCTTCCTGGCCCTGCTGCATGACCGCTGACGGACAAGTCGTGGGCAATGGTTCTGGCCGCCGTATCGCTGCAGCGGGGCACCCGCAGCTGGTGCTGTCGGTCCTGATCGTCAACTGGAACGGCGGACCCCTCCTTGAACGTTGTAGGGACAGCGTCCACGAGGCGCTCGCGCCCCGAATGGCTGGCCAGTACGAGCTGGTCATCGTCGACAACGCTTCGCGCGATGACTCGATCACGCGTGCCACGGCCTCGCATGCCGAGACGGTGCTGCGCAACACGCACAACGTGGGCTTCGGTGCGGCGTGCAATCAAGCCGCCGCACGCGCGAGCGGGGAGTTCCTGCTCCTGCTCAATCCGGACTGCGAACTGCGACCCGGGTCGGTTGAACGTTGCCTGGCAGAGTTGCGCCGCGAAGACCTGCCCGTGGGCATCTGCGGCGTGGCCCTGGAAGACGAAACCGGCCACGTGGCCCAGACATGCCATCGTTTTCCGGGTTTTGCCTCCCTGCTCGGCAGTGCCGTCGGGCTGAACTCCATATGGCCGCGGCTGGCCGACAGCCGGATGGTCGAGTGGGACCATCGTTCGGACCGCACCGTGGACCACGTGATCGGTGCCTTCTACCTGATCCGTGCGGCCACCTTCGAGGCTCTGGGAGGGTTCGACGAACGCTTCTTCGTCTACCTCGAGGATCTGGACCTGTCGCTGCGGGCTCGCCGCATGGGGCTGCTCACCCGCTTCGTCGCCGCGCCGAGGTCCTTCCACCTGGGTGGCGGCGTGTCCCGGCAAGTGAAGGCCGAGCGCCTCTTCTACGCCACGCGCAGCCGCATGCTTTACGGATTCAAGCATCTGCCTGCTTGGCAAGCCTGGATCCATGCGGTCATGACGCTGCTCTGCGAGCCGTTGGCACGCACGATCCAGGCGCTGCTGCGGCGGTCCTGGCAGGACCTGCGCTTCACATGGCGCGGTTTCGCGCTGGTCTATCGCGACCTGCCGGCGTTGTGGCGGGCATCGCGATGACGATGAGCGTCATGTCCTATCCGCGCTACGCCCCCCTGGGCGCTTCGTCGCGCATCAGATGGCTGCAATTCCTGCCCGAGCTGCGGCGCCTCGGGCTGGACATCGAGGTCAGTCCCCTGCTGGACGACGAGTATCTGCGCCGGAAGTACGCCGGGCGGTCGACATTCCGTTTCATCGTGCGAGCGTACGTACGGCGTGCCGCTGCCTTGCTCGCGCGGCGCTCCACGGCCGATGTCGTGTGGGTCGAGAAGGAGCTCTGGCCCTGGGCCCCTGCCTGGCTGGAGCGCTTGGCCTGGGGCCGGCGCCCCGTGGTGCTGGACTACGACGATGCCGTGTTTCACAGTTACGACCTGCACCGCTCACGCGTGGCGCGCGCGCTCTTCGGTGGCAAGATCGACCGGCTGATGCGCGCCGCGGCTCTGGTGGTGGCCGGCAACGACTACCTGGCGCAGCGCGCGCGGCAGGCCGGAGCGCCGCGCGTCGAGTTGCTGCCGACAGTGGTGGACCTCCGCCGCTATGCCGTCACCGAACGCCCACGTGAGCCCGATGATCCGCTTCGCATCGGCTGGATCGGGTCGCCCGCAACCATCGCCTACATGAGGCAACTCGCCGCTCCTCTGGCCGCACTGGCGAAGAACCGTCGTGTCGTGTTGCGGCTGATCGGTGCCACCCTCGACCTGCCCGGGGTGCCCACAGAGCACGTGCCATGGACCGAAGCCGGGGAAGCACAGTCCATCGCCGAGCTCGACGTGGGTGTGATGCCGCTGCCCGATTCACCATGGGAGCGCGGCAAGTGCGGCTACAAGCTCGTTCAATACCTGGCTTGCGGTGTCCCGGTGGTGGCGTCCCCGGTTGGGGTCAACACGAAGATCGTGCAACCCGGCCGGAACGGCTTTCTGGCCACCACCGACGCGGAGTGGTTGCAAGCCTTGACGTGCCTGGCGGACGACGCAGCCCTGCGGCGCCGGCTGGGGGCGCAAGGGCGCGAACTCGTCGAGTCGCGGTACAGCCTTCAGGTGGCAGCCCCAACGCTGGCGGCATGGCTGCATGAGCTGGGCGCTGGTAGCTGAAGCGCGCTCCAGTCACGGACCGCTACCACCGACCATCACACCCCTCCCATGTGCGGAATCACCGGCTTCATAGGCGCGTCGCCACAAGCCGCGGATGGCATGCGCGACCAGGTCCGGCGCATGGCCGACGCGATAGCCCACCGTGGCCCAGACCATGACGGCCAGTGGGTCGACGCTGCCCAGCGCATCGCCCTCGGTCACCGCCGACTCGCCATCGTCGACCTGTCGCCCCAGGGCGCACAGCCGATGGTGTCGCACTGCGGGCGCTACGTCGTCGCCTACAACGGCGAGATCTACAACCATCTGGAACTGCGCTCCGTGCTCGGCCATCTGCCTTGGCGGGGGCATTCCGACACCGAGACATTGCTCGCCGCGTTCAGCCGCTGGGGTGTCGTCGAGGCCTTGCCGCGCCTGGTGGGGATGTTCGCGGTCGCGGTCTGGGATCGCCAGACGCACAGCCTGACGCTGGTCCGCGACCGCATGGGCGAAAAGCCCCTGTATTGGGGCCGGTTGCCCGGTGGCGAAGTGGTCTTCGGTTCCGAGTTGAAGGCGCTGCGCGCGCACCCCGGGTGGCGCGGTGAAATCGACCGCGACGCGCTGACGCTGTACCTGCGGCACTCCGCGGTGCCTGCACCGTGGTCGATCTACCGCGGCGTGCGCAAGGTCGAGCCCGGCGCCTGGGTGCGGATTGCGGCCGGCCGTGCAGACGAGCACGGTCGCTGGTGGCGCATCGACGAAGCGGCACGGCTCGGGCTGGCCAGGCGGGCCGAAGCCTCCGCGTGGAGCGACACGGAGGCGACGGACCGGTTGGAGGCCCTGCTGCTGCAGGCGGTGCGCAGCCAGCTGCTCGCCGACGTCCCGCTCGGGGCGTTCCTGTCGGGCGGCGTCGACTCCTCGACCGTCGTCGCGATGATGGTGCGCGGCGCGAGCGAGCGGGTACGCACCTTTGCCATCGGCTTCGATCATCCCGGGTTCGACGAGGCCGAGCATGCACGCGCCGTGGCCGCCCATCTGGGCACCGAGCACACCGAGCTGCGCGTCTCGGCCGCCGATGCGCTGGCCGTCGTGCCGCGCTTGCCGCGCATGTACGACGAACCGTTCGCCGACTCGTCGCAGATCCCGACCGCACTCGTCACCGCGATGGCCCGCCGGGGGGTCACCGTCGCCTTGTCGGGCGACGGCGGCGACGAGCTCTTCGCGGGCTACAACCGCTACCTGATCGCCGATCGTCTGTGGCATCGCATCGGCCGCGTTCCGCTGCCGCTGCGGCGTGTCGCCTCGCGAGCCCTTCTGGGTGTCGAGGCCGACACCTGGAGCAGGCTGGCCGATCGCTTGCAGGCCCTGAGGCCGTCGCGGCAGCGGCACGCCGAGGTCGGGCCGAAACTGCACAAGCTGGCGCACTGCGTGCTGCCGATGCCGACGCTCGCGGAGATGCATCGGGCGCTGGCCTCGCAGTGGCTCGAGCCCGCAAAGCTGGTCGTCGGTGGCCACGAACCCCATACCGCCTTCGACGAACCGTTGCACGACGGACCCGAGGCCATCGATCGCATGTGCCTGCTGGATCAGCGCACCTACCTGCCCGACGACATCCTCGTCAAGGTGGACCGCGCGGCGATGGCGGTGTCACTCGAGACACGCGTTCCGCTGCTGGACCACCGCGTGGTCGAGTTTGCGTGGCAGCTGCCCCTGCACTTCAAGCTGCGCGACGGTCAGACCAAGTGGCTGCTGCGCCAGGTGCTGTACCGGCACGTGCCGCCGCACCTGATAGAGCGGCCGAAGCAGGGTTTTGCGGTGCCGCTGCAGGCGTGGCTGCGGGGGCCGTTGCGCGATTGGGCCGAGGCGCTGCTCGACGAGAAGTGTCTGAAGGAAGACGGTTTCCTGGTCCCGGGACCGATCCGCCATGCCTGGGCCGCCTTGCTGGCCGGCGATGGCCACGGGGCCGGCGCGCTATGGAACGTGCTGATGTGGCAGGCATGGCGGCAGGAGATCCGGGCGCAATGAAGATCGCCGTCGTCGCGAACTCCGCCTGGTACCTGTTCAACTTTCGACGCCGCCTGATGCAGGCCCTGCGCGACGACGGTCACGACATCCTTGCCATCAGCCCGACCGACGCCTATGCACAGCAGTTGCAGACCGACGGCTTCGAGTGGACCGAGTGGCCGCTGGCGGCCGCCGGCACGAACCCGTGGCGCGAGCTGCGCGCAGTGACCGATCTGCGCCGGGCGTTGGTCCGCAAGCGCGTCGACCTGGCTTTCACCTACACACCCAAGGCCAACATCTACGCCGGTCTCGCGGCGCGCGGCCTGCCCTTGGTTCACGTGCCCAACGTCTCTGGCCTGGGGCGGGCATTCATCCAGCGCGGCCTGCTGACCCGATTCGTCACGGGTCTGTACTGGCTCGCCTTCAGCCGCGCCCGCACCGTCGTCTTCCAGAACGAGGACGACCGCAGCGAATTCCTCGCCGCGGGCCTCGTGGATGCGGGGCGGACCCTGCGCGTGCCGGGCTCGGGTGTCGACCTCGAGCGCTTTTCGCCGGTGCCATTGCCCCAAGGGGGCGCGCCGGTATTCCTGTTCATCGGCCGAGTGCTCAGCGACAAGGGGGTGCGCGAATTCGTGCAGGCGGCGCGGCAGATGCGTCAGGGTCGACCGGACCTGATCTTCCGCATCCTGGGGCGCGTCGGTGCCGACAATCCGACGGCGATCCCTCCCGACGAGGTCCGCTCGTGGGAGGCCGAGGGTCTGATCGAACTGCTGGGCACCTGCGACGACGTGCGGCCCCACCTGGCGCGCGCGCACTGCGTTGTGCTGCCATCCTATCGGGAAGGTGTGCCGCGCGTGCTGCTGGAAGCGGCGGCCATGGCTCGGCCCTGCATCGCCACCGATGTGCCGGGCTGCCGGGACGCGGTGGTCGACGGACGCAGCGGGCTGCTGTGCGCCCCCCGCGACGGCGCCGCCCTCGCTGGCGCCATGCAGCGCTTCGTCGACGCCGGGCCAGCCGTTTGGGCGAGCATGGGCGCGGCGGGGCGCAGGCACGTCGAGGCCCACTTCGACGAACATCTGGTGATCGAAACCTACCGAGAGATCGCGCGGCGCGCCGCCGGCGAAGCGACCTGAGGCGGCCTGCCCGAGATCACGGCGCCGCAGTCGTGTCGTTCCACAGCCATCGGTAGGCCTGGAACAGTTCAGTCAGCTCCGAGCGGCGCCCGCGCACCAGAAGCAACGCCGTGCGGGCCAGCGGCTCCAGGCCCCAAGTGACCGCGCCAAGCAACGCCCTTTCGGCCACACCGTGGTGTTTGGCCGAGTACTTCAGCCGGCTGCGCAGCGAATAGAACAAGCGCTTGGCGCGCACCGCCTGCGAGGTGCCGCCACCCTTGTGATAAGCCCGCGCTTCGGCCACGTGCAGGCTGACCCAGCCCGACTGCGCCGCGCGGCGGGCCAGGTCCACCTCTTCGAAGTAGACGAAGAAGCGCTCGTCGAAGCCGCCCAGTTGCTCGAACAGGCTGCGTCGGATCATGAAGAACGCGCCTATGACCTGGTCCACCGGGCGTGTGCTGAGATGGTCCCACTCGGTCATGGCGTGGCCGGTTTGCGGCCACACCCGGTCGATGCCCACGGCATGCGTCAGAAAGTGATGGGCACGCGGGAAGCGGGCGCAGCTGGGCACGACCTGGCCGGTGTCGTCTTGCAGCGCAAGGCCAACGATGCCCACGCGTTCATGCCCAGGCCGCGCGAACGCATCCACGGCCACCCGCAGCGAGTCGGCAAACAGCCGCGTGTCGGGGTTGAGAAACAGGATCAGGTCGGACCGGCAGGCCGCCGCGCCCTGGTTGCAGGCCGCCGCGAAGCCGAGGTTCTCGGCGTTCTGGACCCACTGGATCGGTACGCCCGGCGGCACCTCGGCCCGCTGCGAGCCATCGTTCGACCCGTTGTCCACGATCACCACGCTCAGCAACCGCGTCGCATCCCCCAGCGCCACCGAACCCGGCGCGATCGACGCCAAGCATTCGCGCAGCAACTCGCCCGAATTCCAGTTGACGATGACGATCGACAGGCTCGTACTCAACAGCGGTCCTTCAGCCAAACAAGCTGGCCAGCGGCGCAAGCTCGTACGGCGTGAACAGCCCGGGCAACCACTGCAGCAGGACGCCGAACGCGCAATAGCCCAGCGCCAGAAGCACCGGCACCCCTCGCCGCTGCATCAACCCAACCGCAATCACGAAGACCGAGAAGGCATCGAAGAACTCGTAAAGCCGAAATGCCAACGCCGAACCCATGTTGCGCAGCACGAACAGCAGCACCACACCCGTGGCGACGAACATCACGCACGGCCAGACCAACCGGGCCGCCGCCTCGAAGCGCTGGGTGCCATTGCGCATGGCCAGCGCAATGGCCGTCAGCAGGGCCAGCTTGAAGGTGGCCACCGCCAGCGCTGTCCAGTTCAGGCCGGTGACATCGCCGTGGTTTTCCAGCCGCGGGTCGATGAAGTCGACCACTTGGAGCATGCCGAACAAGGCGAGCACCAGGCCGCCCGTCATCAAAGCCCACGCCACACCGCGGCGCCGGGGCGTGAAGAGCAGCACCCCGGCCACGGGTAAGAACAAGATGGCCGAGAGGTGGAAGCCGGCGGCCGCCAGCGTCCACCCGAGCCACGGCTTCACGCGGCCCGCGACCAGGTGCTGCAGCGCCAGGAAGCACAGCGCCAGTGCGATGGCGGTGCGTATCTGGGTGAAGTCGTGGAGGAAGAAACTCACGGACAGCGTCACCAGCCAGGGCACGGCGGTGTTGCCCTCGAAGGCCCGTGCGAAGGCCAGTTGCTTCAGGCCTACGCTGAGCAAGGCCGCTGCCAGGAACACCGACTGCATGTTTCCGCCTGCTCGCTGCAGCGTGTCCATCAACACACCGAACAGCACGTCCTTGCCGAAGAACAGCCGCTCGGGGTAGTCGAGATCGAGCAAGACCATCCACTCGAACATCTCCTGGTAGCCGGCGTAGTCCACACTGTTGCCACGCATCCCGGCAAACACCACCAGCGTGGTGGCCATCGCGGCGCCTAACGGCCGGCGCAATACGGGTGTCGCGCTGGCCAGCATCGCAGCAACGATGGCGCAACCGAACAGCATGACGTACGGCATGGTTCAGCCCAGCCCCGTCAACATCGGCGGCGGCCGCAGCCGCGTCGTCAACCGGCCGAGCTGGTAGTGCACGAACAGCCAGTACAGCGCATAGGTGAGGGCATAGCCGATGGCTGCGCCCGTCAGGCCGAAGCGCGCCGCAAAGACCAGGCAGGCAGCGATCTGCACCACCGCAAACACCACCTCGCTGGCGATGTACAGCCCCGTGCGGGCGTGGCTGAGCATCGTGAATGCCGGCACCCAGCTGCCGATCTTCAGCACGTCGCCCACCAGCTGCCACGCCAGCGCGTCGGTGAGCGGCAGGAATTCGCGCGTGAACAGCAATCTCACCAGAGGCTCGCGCAGCAGCCAGATGGCCAGCGCGGTGGCGCACACCAGCGGCAGCACGAAGCGGTAACCCTTGGCGACGGCTGCGCGCAACGCCGTGCCGTCGCCTATCTCGGCAAAGTGGGGCAGGAAGTGCAGCGACAGCGTCGTCGTCAGCAGCAGCAGGTGGGTCTCGCTGAGCTTGAACATTGCTTGCCACAGCCCGGCCAGCTCGGCGCCGCCCAGACGCGCCAACCCTTCGCGGATGGCCATGTGCCCCAGGGGCAACACGATGGCCGAAGCCACCGCCATCAACGCAAAGCCGCCCAGCGCCCGCGCGGCAGGGCGATCGATGGGGCCCAGCAGCGTGCGCCAGCGGCCTTTCCATGCGCGCCGGAAGAACACGACGCTGGCCACGCTGGCCACCGCCTGGCCCACCGCCACGGCCACCAGCGCCCCGTACAGGCCGGCCTGCACCACCAGCGTCACCGCCACCACCACGCTGAGCAAGCTGCCCGCGATGGTGGCCGCGACAAAGGCGCCAACCGCTTTCAGCCCCGCCAGCGCCGCCAGCACCAGGCCGTTGAGCGCGATGCCCACCAGCGCCAGCGCCAGCCAGGCCATCACGCCGGCCAGCGATGGATCGTTAAGCAGCCAACCGGCCAGCGGCCCGCCGAACAGCAGCAGCACCACGGCCGCCGCGGTGGCGCCCATCAAGCCGAAGGTCACAGCGGTGCGCCACACGGCCAGTTGGCGCGCAGGATCGGCGCCGTATTCGGCCGTCAGCTTGGTGACGCCGTTGCCGAATGCACCACCGGCCAGCGCGCCCAGCATGGCGACGAGGCTCTGGAACTGCCCGATCACGCCGAACCCAGCCGGCCCGACGTAGACCGCCAGCACCTTGTTCAGCGCCAAACCGGCAGCCAGCCGCGTCGCGACCGCCACGCCGCTCAGCAGCGAGGTACGCACCAAGCCTAGGCGCATGCGCGAATGACCTCGATCAACGGGACGGCTTCCGACAGCGACATCGTTGAGCCCATCGGCATGCCGAGCACCTGCTCGTGTTGCGCTCGTGGGTAACACGGATGGTCGTCATGCAGACAGGGAATCCGAAAGTGGTCGTGCGCAGTGTCAGGCTTGGCAGCAAGCATGCGCTGCGGACTTTCAGAGGACGGATGACACAGCTGGATAGACCTCGACGCTTGGCCTGGCAGCCCGCTGAGCCTTCCACGTGTTGTAGGCCGGGTCACTTCCCGTGCCGCCCTTCGGCACAACACCGCATTGAGCATGAAAAACGTTCAAAGATTCTAGAGCAACTCCGAGGCTTGACGATGTGTAATCGATCGATTACATTGACCTCGAGTTCAGCGTCAAGGCACTCCCTGAGTTCACCCCCTGGCTCGACTGTTTGTCAGACGCTTCGGTCCGAGGCGTTGTGGCCGGCCTGCTGGATTGAGAGTGGAAACGAAGATGAGCACACGAATCAAGGTTGACGAGCTGCCGGCATTTGATGCTGCCCCCTACCTCGACAGCGACGAGGCCATTGCTGCTTACCTGACTGACATCCTGCAGGCCAACGACGCAGGTCTGCTTTCGGCCGCGCTGGGTGACATCGCCCGCGCCCGTGGCATGACCGACATCGCCAAGGCGGCAGGCATCACGAGGGAAGCGCTGTACAAGGCCTTGCGGCCCGGCAGTGCGCCGCGCTTCGACACGGTCAACCGTGTATGCACCGCCCTTGGCGTTCGCTTGGTGGTTCAGCCGTTGCATCCAGCTTGACGCCAGCCGGCGCCTGCCATGCGCCGATTCAAGAGTCCCGTTGACTTCGAGGCGCCTGGGCTCCGGCCAGTTCGCTGCGGCCGCCGGCACGAGATGACCGCCCCAAGATCTTTCGACGCAACCATTGACCTGCGAGGCACGGCAATCCGAATGCCAGGATACGAACGGCATCCGAATCCATCGGCACGTCGTTTGTGGGCGAAAGACGCATCAACTGCAATTGCCGGCGGGCTTGACGTGCGTACCAGGCGCACAGGTGGCCATGCGATCGGCAGTAGTCCTTCTCCAGGGCGACGGTCTGCATCGTCATCCTCAGCATGTGCGCAGTGCTCTTGACCGTGTTGCGGTCATGCCAGCGGTAGCGAAGCAACGGTTCCGGCCAGAAGCGCAGACGCGAGAACTTGGCGAGCTGGAACAGCATGTAGTAGTCCTCCAGCGGTGCCGTTGGCGAAAAGCCACCGGCCTTCTCGATGGCGGACCGACGAACCAAGGTGCCATTGGGAACGTGATTGCCCAGGATCAGCGCCTCATAACTGCCAAACCAAGCGCCGTCGAAATCGTTGGGTGCGGTGGTCTTGCGCAGGTAGTCGGCAAAGGTCAAGTAGGCCGCACTCTTCTGGTCATAGGTGGTTTGCCGGTCCTTCGTCCAGAAGCAAGGGCGGCCGGCGGCATCGATGAACGAGTTGTCTGGCGCCACCAGGCTGGTGTCCGGATCGCTCTCCAAGACGCTCACCAAGCGGGAGATCGCATGGGGTTGCGCGACGTCGTCCGACGCCAGAAAGAACACATACGCACCCCGAGCCAGTGACAGGGCCCGATTCAGCGTTGCGATGCTTCCGGCATGGCGCTGCTGCTCGAAAACGAAACGCTTGAAGCGATGGTTGCAGGCATGCTCAAGCGACGCAATGACCTGGGCCGATGCATCGGCGGATCCATCGTCGATGACGACGTACTCGATGGCTTCGTAGTCCTGCGCGATAACGCTTTGCAGGCTCTCGGCAACATACTCGGCGTGGTTGAAGCACGCCGTGATGACCGTGACAAGCGGCAGCTGGGGTTCGCTCAAGGAACGTCTCGACTGGTGCCGTCAAGCCGAGGGCAACCGCTGACCGAGGCCCTCGGGCAGCCCTACCGTGACCGCAGCGACGGGCTGGCTGCCGGATTCATCGCGTCTGCGTGGCCGTCAGAACGAGGACATCCGTCACCGGCAGGTCGGTCAGCCCGCTCGCTGAATCCGCGCGCGTCACGACGGCACCGATGGCATCGATCGTCTCCAGCCCGCTGGTCACCTTGCCGAACACGGCATAGCCGGGTTGATCGGCATCGACATAGTCGAACCCAGGGTTGTCGCCGACGTTGACGTACCACTGCGCCTGCGCGGAATCGGGCGCGCTCGTGCGGGCCGCACCGATGGTGCCGCGGACGTTCTTCAACCCGTTGTCGGATTCGAGCTTGATGGCCGGTGCCGCCGCTGCCTTGACCACCGGGCCGGCCGTATAGCCACCCGCCTGCACCAGGGTGTCGGCAATCACGCGATGAAAGAGCACGTTCCGGTAGAAACCGGCATTCACGTAGCCCAGGAAGTTCCGCACGGTGGCGGGTGCCGCCACGGGGTCGAGCTCGAGCACGAAATTGCCTTTGGAAGTGGTCACGCTGACTTCCGGCTGCGGCACCTGGAAAGTCAGGCGCCCGAGAAAGCGGCCCCCGGCGTCGCGGACATGCGCCTTGAACTCGCCCACCGCCAGCACATCACAGGCGTACTGCTGAAGGTCGTCGGTGCCGTTGGGCACCAGTGTCAGATTCTCGCAGCCGCCTTCCACGTCGACGACGATGCCGGCGCGCAGGTTGCGGCCGTTGATGTTCAGGGTGGCCGTGCGGCTGAAGCGGGTGTTGCTGGCAGCGATCGTCGTCACCGCGGGCTCGGAGTCATTGCCGCCGCCGCAACCCGAAAGCGCCACGGCCAGCAGGGGCAGCACCCCGGCGAAGATGACCAGACGGCGCCGGAGACTGCCGCCCTTTCCGTTGTGGGCGATTCCCGCGTATGCACTCATGGCTGCAGTTCCTTCATCCTGGCGTCGACCGAAAGGGCGCGCGCCGTTTCTTCCAGCACCAGGCCTGGCTGCCAGCCACTGAGCACGAGCAGCTGTGAGCGCTGGTTCAGGAATTCGTAGCGGGCCTGGATGAGCTCCCGGCGGGCCAGCGCCTGCCGCGCCAGCGCCTGCCGGTACTCGGCGTCGGTGCCCAGCCCGGTGGCCTGGGCGCGTGCGGCCGCCTGCACCGCCACGCCCGCGGCGTCGAGCGCCTGCATGTACGCGCTCAATCGCTCGGCGCCCTGCACGGCCAGCCGGTAAAGGCGCTCGACCTCGAGCACCAGATTCTCCTGCTCTGCGCGCAACTCCTGCTCGACGCGGTCGCGTTCGGCCATCGACTGCGCGATGCCGGCCTGCACCGATCCGCCGCTGTAGATCGGCACCGCCAGCTGCAGGCCGATCGACCGCTGCTGCGTCGTCTGGTTGAGCGTGGCCACCGACTCGCTTCGCGAGCGGCTCATGCCGGCGACGAGATCCAGGCGCGGGTAGTGTCCTGCACGCTGGCGCTCGATGCCGAAGCGCGCGGCGTCGACGCTCAGGCGCCTGAAGCGCAGCAGCGGGCTGTTCTGCATCGCCTGGTCGATCCACGCCTGCAGGGTGGGCAGCGGAAGCGACAGCCCGGCAAAGTCGGCCGGCACGGCACGCAGCGTCGTGACGTCCAGGCCGGTGATGCGCTGCAGCGCCCGGCGCGCGATCACGACGTCGTCCTCGATGCGCACGAGGCGGCTGCGCGCCAGCTCGGCCGCCGATTCGGCCGCCGTGGCCTCCTGCACCGTGCCTTCGCCCAGCGTGAAACGCCGCCTTGCACGCTCGCCCTGCGCCTTCAGTGAGCGCAGGTCCTCGGCAGCCAGCGCCAGCACCTCGTGCTGGATCAGCACCTCGAGGTAGGCCGCCGTGAGGCGGTTGACGAGATCGATGTGCCGCGCCGCCAGCAGGGCCTCGGCGCCTTCGGCCACCGAGCTGGCCTGGCGCAGGCGGCTCAACGCCTCGTAGTTGAACAGCGGCGTGCGCAGGTTCAGGCTGGCCTGGGGCGACTCGTAGTCCAGTGGCACGTTGACGCTCTGGTTGAGCGAATTGCCGAACTCGCGTGTGCCCACCACCTTGGCCGTCGAGGCATTGAACGACACCTGCGGCAGCAGCGCCGCGCGCGCCAGCGGCACACCCTGGCGCACCGCCTCCAGTTCCTTGGTCGCGATCTGGTACTGGGCGTCGTGGCGCACCGCCGCGTCGTAGGCCTGCGGCAGCGTCAGCGGGGAGCCGAGACCTTGCGCGAAGAGCGAAGACGAGACCAGGCCGAGGGCCAGCCCCGCAGCGAACCGCCGCCCCAGGGTGGTGGCCGAGCGAGGGGCCGTGAGTGGCAGGCCGAACGGGCGCATGCTCACTCCTCGGTCATCGCCGCAGCGATGCGTTTGGTCAGCGGATGCAGCATGTAGGTCAGCAGCGAGCGCTCGCCGGTCTTGATGAGCACCTCGGCCGGCATGCCTGGCTGAAGAGTGCGGCCGCCCAGCGCTTTCATGCCTTCGGGGGTGAGCTCGACCCGGGCCAGGTAGAAGGTCTGAACGGTGGAACCCACCTGCTCGGTCAGCGCATCGCCGGCCAGCGACACCAGCCGCCCGTGAACCACCAGCGTCGGCGAGTCGGCGAAGGAACTGAAGCGCACTTCGGCGTTCTCGCCTGCCTGGATACGGTCGATCACCTGGGGCGGCACCTTGGCGTCGAGCAGGAGGGTCTCGCCTTCGGGCACGATGTCCATCAGCTTCTGGCCTGGCGTCACGACGCCACCGCCGGCCTGCGCCAGCACCAGACCGACGACCTGACCATCGACCGGTGACGCAACCACCATGCGGCTGAGCTCGGACGACACCGCGGCCAGCCGTTCCTGGTTGGCCTGCACTTCCTTGCGCACTTCGGCAAGCTGGCCACTCACCTCGCGCAGGTACTCCTGCTGGCGCTGCCCCAGCCGCAGCTGCACTTCGGCGGCAGCACTGCGGGCACGGCGGATGTTGGTCTGCAGGTCGGTGGTGGCCGTCACCAACTCGGACTGCTGCTGCTCGAGCTGCAGCGCCTGGTTGCGCGGCGCAAAACCCTCGGCGGCAAGTTCACGCATGCTGCCCAGCTGGCGGCCCTGGATCTCGGCCTGCTGACGACGACTGACGAGCATCTGCTCCAGCCCCGCAGCCTGACTCTCGAAGCCTGCCATCGACTGCTGTCCGGCCGCCATCTCGGCGCGCAATGCCGCCTGGCGCGCCGCCATCAGCTGGCGCTGCACGGCCATCAGTTGCTGGGCCACCGGGTCGTTGGCGCCTTGCAGGTCGGCGTGGAACTCGACCGTCGGCTTGCCCAAGGCCTCGGCCAGCAGGCGGCTTTCCAGCGCACGCTGGGCCAGATAGTTCTGGCGAATCGTCTCGAAGCTGGCGCGCACGGTGCCGTCTTCCAGCAGCACCAGCGGTTCACCGCGTTTGACGCGCTGCCCCTCACGCACGACCACATCCTTGATGACGCCGCCCTGCAGATGCTGGATGGTCTTGCGCCGCATCTCGACCGACACCGTGGCCGGCGCGACCACACCTTCGTCCAGAGGCGCCCAGGCGGCCCAGGCCATGAAGAGGCCGAAGCCCACGACCAGGACCCAGAAACCCAGCCGCGCGGGCGAACGGGTGTCGGTCTGCAGTTCAACGGGTTCGACGTCGGTGATGTTGTTTTTCATTTGGCGTTGTCCAGAGAGGGGGCTGCGGCTTGGCGAACGGCCACGGTTGCGATGCGCGCCACCTGGCCCTGCTCGAGCACCAGCACGCGATCGGCCGCGGCCAGCAGGTGCGGCTGGTGCACGATCATGAACACGGTCTTGCCGCGTGACTTCAGGTCGCGCAGCGCTTGCAGCAGGGCCGCTTCGCCGACGTCGTCCAGGCTGGCGTTGGGCTCGTCCAGCACCACCAGCGCCGGGTTGCCGTACAGCGCACGGGCCAGCGCCACGCGCTGGCGCTGGCCGCCCGAAAGCAGGCTGCCGGCTTCGCCCATCGGCGTGTCGTAGCCCTTGGGCAGGCGCAGGATCATGTCGTGCAGACCGGTGCGGCGCGCGGCTTCGATGACCTGTTCGGAATCGACTTCGCCAAAGCGGGCGATGTTTTCGGCGATGCTGCCGTCCAGCAGCTCGATGTCTTGCGGCAGGTAGCCCAGGTGCGGGCCCAGTGCCTCGCGTTGCCAGTCGCCGATGGGGTGGCCATCCAGCAGCGCCTGGCCTTGCACATCGGGCCAGATGCCCACCAGGCAGCGCGCCAGCGTCGACTTGCCAGCGCCCGAGGGGCCGACGATGCCGATCACCTCGCCGGCCTTGAATTCGGCATCGATGCCGCGCAGGATGGGCTGCTCGCGCCCCGGCGCGGTGGCCACCAGGCCTTGCAGCGTGATCTGGCCCGCGATCTCATCGGGCACACGGCCGACGGGCCGCTCGGGGTTTTCATGCAGCAGCGTCTCCAGCCGGCCGTAGGACTGGCGAGCGTCGAGAAACTGGCGCCAGGTCTGCACCAGCGTGCCGATCGGGCGCAGCGCGTTGGCGATCAGCGCGTTGGAGGCGATCATCGCGCCTACGCCGATCTGGCCGTCGATGGCCAGCACCGCACCCACCGCCAGCGTCAACGACTGCTGCGTGTACTGTAAGAACTTGGTCACCGCCTGCAGACGCTGGCTGTACTCGAAGGCCGCGCCCTGCCCCTGCAGTTGGCGCTGATGCAACTGCAGCCACAGCCGCCGCAGACTGCCGCGCATGCCCATCGCTTCGACCACCTCGACGTTGCGCAGCTTGGCATGCAGGAAGGCCTGGCTGTCGGTGACACCCTCCATGGCCTTCTCGTGCAAGGGTCGCACGATGCGGTGGCCCCACACGGCGACGGTGCCCTGGACGATGGCGAACAGAATGGCCGCCCAGCCCAGCCACGGGTGCATGACGAACAGCACAGCGATGTAGATCAGCATCCACGGGAGGTCGAAAAACGCGAACACGCCATTGCCGGTGAGGAACTGGCGCAGGCTGGTCAGGTCACCCAGGGCCTGCTGGGGCAACCGGCCCGACGCAGCACGCAAGCGCGATTCGAAGCTGGCCATGAAGACACGCGTGCTCAGTTTGGCATCGAAGGCCGCGCTGGCACGCACGAGCAGTCGCGAGCGCACCCACTCGGCAAAGCCCATCACCAGAAGCAGGAAGACCGTCAGCGCGGTCAGCGCCAGCAGCGTGAGCGAACTGCCGCTGACCATGACGCGGTCGAAGACCTGCAGCATGTACAGCGTCGGCGTCAGCATCAGCATGTTTGCGATCAGGCTGAACACGGCCACCCATGCGGCCTCGCGCCGAAAGGTCCACAACGCGCGGCCCAACTCGCTGCGCTGAAAGAGGCCGCCCACGGCAGCCGTGGTGGCCGTGGCAGGACGGGCGGTGGTTGTATCGACTCGATCACCTCCGGCTCCCAGCGTGGTCGTGCTCATGCCGCACCCCTCGGGAGGTTCGCTTGGCCCAGGGCCGGGCGATTGACCGGCGGCCGGGCGGTCTGTGCCGCCAGCTTGGCGCGCATTTCGTCGTTCGCCTTCTTCAGTGCCGCTTGAACCTCGTCGCGCGGGCCGAACATCATCGTCTTGCCTTCGGCCATCACCATCAGCTTATCGACGGCGGGCATGAGCGTCGTGCGGTGGGTGATGACCACAACTGTCGAACCGCGCGTCTTGCAGGTCATCAACATGCTCAGCAGGGCTCTTTCGCCTGCCTCGTCGAGGCTGGCATTGGGCTCGTCCAACACGATCAGGCGCGGTCGGCCATACACCGCACGGGCCAATGCCAGGCGTTGGCGCTGTCCGCCCGACAGCACGGCACCGTCTTCGCCGATGCGGGTTTCGAAGCCCTGTGGCAGCGTTTCGATCGTTTCGAGCACGCCGGCGTCGGACGCAGCCTGCCGCACGGCTTCCATGTCAACCGAACCGAAGCGGGCGATATTCTCGGCCACGGTGCCGTCGAACAGTTCGATGCCCTGCGGCAGATAACCGACATGAGGCCCCAGTTCCTCCTTACTCCACGAGTGAACGTCCACTCCATCCAGCCGCACCTTGCCTTGCTGGGCCGGCCACAGGCCGACCAGCAGGCGGGCCAGCGTGGTCTTGCCGGCCGCTGAGGGGCCGACGACGGCCAGCAGTTCGCCTGGCATGACCCCGAACTGCACGCCCTTCAAGATGGGCACGTTGCCGCCGGGGGCAGCAGCAACCAACATCTCGACGGTCAGCAGCCCCTTGGGCGCCGGTAAGGACATCGGCGGCCTTTCGGTGGGTCCGTTGCCCATCAACCCGTCGAGCCGATGCCAGGCGTCGCGGGCCATCACGATGGCGCGCCACTGCCCCACCATCTGGGCCAAAGGCTGCAGTGCACGCGCACCCAGAATCGAGGCGACGATCGCCGTGCCGAGGCCACCCCACAGTTCGCCCATCAGGCCCAGCCAGACGGCGCCGCCCAGCAGCAGCGAGCCCTGCATCGTCTGCACCAGCTTGGCCGCCACCGCGGTGAGGCCGCCGACATCGGAAGCCTGTGACTGCCAGGCGACGAAGCCCTTCTGGCGTTCTGCCCAACGGCGATGGACCCCCTGGCCCATGCCCATCGCCTCGATCACCTGGACGTTGCGCAGTGCATCGGCGGCGTAGGAGTGCGCCGCACCAGAGGCCTGCGTTGCCGCGTTGAGCAAGGGAACCGTGCGCTTCTCCGTCACCACGGCCAGGAGGCCCTGGATGAGCACACCAACCAGCGCCATCCAGCCCAGCAGTGGCCCAATGAAGAACAGCAGCACGAGGAAGACAGACGCAGCCGGCAGATCCAGCATCGCGGCCACGGGTGGCGACGGGATGAACTCACGCAGCGTGCGCAGATCGGCGAAAGCCTGTGTCTGGTTGACCGGCCGCCCTTCGGCCCGAAGCTTGAACATGGTATCGAACAGCGGTTCGCGCATCTGCGCATCGCCACGTTCGGCGGCCCTTTGCAGCGTCCGCGACCGCACCAGGTCGAGCAGTTCCATCATCACGTAGATGCCGATCACGGCCACGAGCAGCATGACCAGCGTTCGTTCATTGCGGCTGTTCAGGACGCGGCCGTAGACCTCGAACATGAACCACGACGGGGTGAGCATCAGCAGGCCACTGACCACGCTCAGACCCAGCGCCTGCAGGTACAGCGAGCGGGGCAAGGTCCAGAAGCTGGCCTTGACCAGACGCTCAGGGGCCGACGGCAATTTGGGCGCAGATGGCCGCCTGGCCGCGCCGGCGGGGGCGTTTCTGGCTGCCTCATCGGATGCGGGCGCTGGCCGAGTCGCGGACGCCGGGAGAGATGTGCTGCTGTTCATGGGTCTAGGGTGGAAGCCAGGACAAGGTATTCCGGCCAATCGGTTTCGATGGCGGGAGCGTCAGCCTCCGCAGGGAGGGCAAAGTCGAATGTCAGACCCCAGGCGCCGTCGGGCCGCTGGGCGAGTACGATCTCGCGCAGCTTCTCCCTGCGAAAGCGGGCTTCTGTTTCAGGCGACAGGTCCACCTTGAATCGGATGCGCCCGTCCAGGGTGAACAAAGAGACCTCGCCAGCCCGCACGCTCAAGGTGTGGCGATCGAAGTAGACCGGCACCGGCCCGTTGAAGCGAAGGACGGGTAAAGGCTGTCTTCCGGCACGTGTCAGGTTGTGAGGGCTTGCGGGGTGCTGGTAGGCAAGCCTCGCCGCGCGCGAGACGGAGTAGATGACGTTGCACGCCATCTGCGAACCCAGCTGCGGAAAGCGCTCGCGCAGCGGCTTGTAGGCCATGTGATGCAATGCCACGCGGTTCCAGCAGCGTGTTGTCGCAACCTGGGGCGCCAAGGCATTGCAGGCCTGGGTGAACAGGGTTCGAAGTTCCATCAGCCGACGCTGCTGCTCAGGTCCGCCTTGCAACACCACCATCACCCTCATGGCCGGGGCGGCCGTCGTGAGCGGCGGCGGCGCTTGGGGGGTGCCGACGTCTGGCAGTTGGGTTTTCATATAGGAAACATTCTATACCTTCCTATATGAAGATCCGACAGATTCTTTTCTTGGTGTTTCCGCGGAACGACCGCACTGCATGCGAGGCGGGGGGGGGGGGGGGGGGGGGGGGGGGGGGGGGGGGGGGGGGGGGGGGGGGGGGGCAGCCGCACCTCGAGCCACGGGGCGCCCCACCGCGCGGCTAGACGGCACTCGGCGATCAGTCGCCGCTTGTCGCCGTCCTCGAGGTAACTCGACTGCAACGCGTCCAGGATCTGCTGGCGGACGAAGGCCAGGTCCAGTCCGCAGTCGCGTATCGCAAGCAGGTACTCGCGGCCGAGCGTGGTGCCGAACAACACCGGATCGTCGGTGTTGAGCGACACCCTGCAGCCCGCCTCCACGAACCGCCGGACCGGGTGCTCCGCATACGACCGGTACAGCCCCAACGCCACGTTGCTGGACAGGCAGACCTCGAGCGGCATCGCGCGGCGGGCCAGGTGCTCGACCAGCGCCGGGTCCTCGATGGCTCGGACGCCGTGACCGATGCGGATGGGGTCCAACGCCTGCAGGGTCTGCCAGATGCTGTCCGGCCCGGCGCCTTCACCGGCGTGAGGGTTGGCCGGCAGCCCGCGTGAACGCGCCGCGCGGAACACGGCCTCGAATGCCTGCGCAGGATGCCCGGCTTCAGGCCCGCCCAGGCCCAATGCGACCACGCCCGCAGCCTGCGTGCCGGGCTGGCTGGCCCAGTTTGCCACCTGGGCTGCGGCGTCGGGATAGCTTCTGACCAGGTCGGGATCCAGCGCAGCTCCAGCCCCCAACGCGCCTTCAGCCTGGCACGGGCGAGGTTCATTGCCGCAAAGAGGGTGTCGAGCGACTCGGCGCGGGTCAGGTAGAACTGCGGCGTCCAGGTGACCTCGGCATAGACCACGTTCTGCTGGGCCAGTCGGGCCCCCATCACGGCAACGGCGTCGTGGAAGTCCTGCGGCTGGCGCAGGCAGTGCACGGCCAGCAGCAAGCGGTCGGCAAACTCACGGAAGCTCGTGTAGCGGCGTTGCTGAAGGAACTGCTGCGGCTGGTCGAACGGCAGCTTCAGGCGATTGCGCCGGGCCAGACTGAGCATCAGTTCCGGCGGGATCGAACCTTCCAGGTGCACGTGCAACTCAACCTTCGGCAGGGCCTTCACCGCAGCCGCTAGCACCTTGGGATCGGGCGCGGGCCGCGCGGCTGGCGCAGGTACAGACGCCCCCTCCGCGGATGGGTTCAGCGGCGGCGCTCCATCGGGCGCCATGGGCAGGAAGCCAGCCACGGATCACGTCCAGTGGCTGCACCGGGCTGAGACCCGCAAACAGCGTGCGCTGGTCTTGCAGCAGCGCATCACGTCCGGCAGCATCCGGCGGGCCGGCCAGCACCTCGGACAGCCGCTGCGCCAAGGGCGAAGCCAGCTGCGGCCCGGTCTCGCGCAGCAGTGCCAGACACTGCTGGGTCTGCCGCCGCCAGTCGAGCCCACCAAACAGCGCCGTCAGGCGCGACTGCTGCGCCGAGGACAGCACGCCGTGCAGCCCAGCGCCGGTCAGCACCTGGTGGTGCAGCAACTGCGTGCTGTTCATCGGCGGCAACAGGATCACCGGCGTGTCCTGCGACAGGGCCTCGAAGACCGCGCCGATGCCCGGCGTGGTGATCAGTGTCGATGCGCCCGCGATCAGCTGCGCCGCGCGTTCCGGACTCGTGTCGCCCAGCACGGTGACCGGGCCACCGCCCAGGCCCAGATCGCCCAGGTGTGCACTGCCGATCACGGTCAGCGCCACGTCCTGCGTGGCGGCAGCATCGATCACGGCCTTGACCAGCACGAAGACCGATCCGCAGACTTGTGCCCAGCTGACCAAGGGCGAGGTGATGCCCCCCAGATCCAGCACCACACCGCGGCGCGCGGCCAAAGGGTCTGGTGGCGGCAACGGCCACAACAAGGGCGCGGTCAACGCGACCTGGGCGGCCAGGGTGCGATCGAGCAGGCCCGAGGCGCCCGGGTAGTCCTGCACCAGGTAGCCCCGAAGACCGGGCGGCACGGCGGTGCCTACGGTGGGCTCCCGCCAGGCCAGCAGACTGTCGACGAACACCGTGCGTCCGATCAGGCCCAAGGCCTGCAGATGCACGAGGGCAGGCACGTGGTTGACGCTGATGACCTGGTCGAAACCCTGCAGCGATGCTCGGTCCGCAAAACAGTGGGCAAAGGTCCCTTGACGGCATTCGACAGTCGCGGGCTTGTGCCTGTCGATGAAGGCCCAGGCCTCGCGGTCGGCGCACAGGGTCAGGTCCGCCAGGTCCCGCAATCCATGCGCCAGGATCAGTGCCTTGGCTGCGGGACCGAAGCCGAACGGCGCCGCAACGATCAGGACCCTGGGCTTCATGGCGGATCAGACACTGGTCGCACCGATCAGCGCCTCCACGGCCCGATGCGCGACCTCGGACAGGTCCGTCGCCGACTGCCAGTGCACGCCCTGGACCGGTGTCGAAGGGCCGAAGACGGCCGCAGCGCTGCGCCGGCAATCCGCATTGTCCACGTTGACCAGCACCTGGCGCGGTTTGAGGAACTGTGCCAGCGAGAGCCAGTTCTGCCACTGGGATCGGCCGCCTGTGTCTGGCAACGCGCCATGCAGCACCAACACATCGCAAACATCCACCGGCCAGCTGGCCTGCGGGGCCTGTTCGCCGTCAAAGGCCACGACCAGGGCCTGCACCGCCGGGTCCAGCAACAACATCCGGGCGCCCACCAGGCTGCTGGCCAGCCCCGTGGCCACGCGGTCGGCACCCACCCACATCTCGCCGCCGCGGGCCATGCCAGCGACCTGACCGCAGCGCGACAGCCATTGATGAATCGACCCGGCCACCTGCAGGTCAGGTCGGGCAGCCTCGATCACGATCAGCACCGGTATGCGTCCGTTGCCCCCCTTGAACAGGCTGCGCAACATCGGCTTGTGCATGGTGGTGAACATCTGCGGCATCGCATTGACCTCGCAGATGTTGGCGCCGGTTTCCAGCCACGACCGGCCGATGTCGGGTGCCAGCAGGTCGACACCGGCCACGTCCAGCCGCAACACGCGCGCGGCGCGCTCGGCCAGGCGCAGGTTGTCGGCGTGCACCTGGTCCAGCGACAGTTCCACCGGAACGCCGCCACTGGCCACGTTCGACGCGCTGCGCAGCCTGACCCCCTGCCCCTCAGCGGGGACCGATTCCCCCGTCAGGCCTTGGGCGGCCAGCAGTTTCATGGCCTCGTCGTCGAGGTCCATGGCGTGCAGGTAGCGGCGATCGTCCAGGGCCGTTCGGCGCTCGTGGTTCTGCTGTTCAAGCAGGATGCGGACGGAGTCGCGGCCGTTGCCAACCACCCCCCCCGGCACCCGCTCCAGCACGCCTTGCACCTCGCCGTCCACCACCTGCAGCCGATAGTCCCGCCCCGGGACATGCTTCTCGACCAGGACCCGCTTAGACAGGCGCGCCGCTTCGTCGAACGCGGCACGCACCGCGCTGGCGTCTGCCAGCCCTGCCCGCACTCCTTCGCCCCCATCCCGATCGACGGGCTTGATCACCACCGGGTAACCCAGCGCATCCGCCTGCCGAAGTGCCTGTGTGGCGGATTCCGCCAGATGGTGGTCCGGCACCGGCAGGCCGTTCATGCGCAGCAGCGCCGCAGCGGCCTGCTTGTTGCGCGCCAGGCCAGAGGCGATGACCGGCGTTCGGTCGGTCCACGAACTTTCGAGCCAGCGCGCGTTGGCGCCATGCCCCAGCTGAACCAGCTGGCCGCGCAGCCGTCGCCATGGCAAACCCAGCTCGGCCGCCGCCGCGACGAAGTGACCCGTGTTGAACCCGTTGAAACCATGCTTCTCGATGCTGCGCGTGAGTTGCGACAGACTGTCCGTCACCGTCGAATTCAGGCAGTCGGGTGCCTGCAGCGGCTGGCTGGCCTTGTTGATCAGGCTGATCAGGTTCAGCACCACCTCTTGCGTGGCCGCCGGGTGCAGACAGGGTTGCGCCACCACGAAGACCGCCGGCGTACCCGATTGCCGTTTCAGCAACCTGGCTGGCTCCAGCACCGGGTGCCTTGCACGCTGCAGCAGCACCGTCGTCCAGGCCATCAGGCGCTCGACCAGGTCCGATGGGGACGCTGCGGCCATCGCCGGCATCGACGTCTCCAGCGCACTGCCCATCAGGGCATCCAACGCCCCGAGGTCGGCTGCGGCTTCCGCCTGCACCGCCAGCTCGTACTGGAAAACCGGCTGGCGGAACCCGAAGGCGTAGGCTTCGATCTTGTTGTGCCGCCCAGTCAGGTGGACCAGGCGCGGCACCCGGCGGTCAGCCGGTGCTGCCGGACTCGGCGGCGACGGTTCGTAGGCAATGGGCGCGTGATCAATCGGCATGGGGGGTGGGGATGCGACCAGAGGCAGAACACGATAGTCGATGCCCGTGTCGGACAAAACCCTGAATGAGGTCGACGCGATCGCTCTTGTCGCCGGAGGAACCCCGTGTCAAGACAAGACCCTGGTTGGCTCGCAGGCCCGGTGTGCAACAGGTCGACGCCCCGGGCCTTCAGTGCAAGACGTGGGAGCCCGCGGCCTGATCGCCGGCCGCTGCCGATGTCGGAAGTGGTGGCAGGTTCCAGCCCGTGCCTGCCTCGCGCCTTGACGCCGACGACCAGGTCGACCGGTGGATCATCGGGCGACGTGGCGGCCCTTTCACTTCGAATGGGTACCGTAGCCGCCAACGAGCGATGGTGGGCCGTCGACAGCACTTGGCGCACCGCCGGGTCCATCGACGGTGGCAGCGCCACGGATTGGTCGAGCATGGCCTGCAGGTTGCGGCGAAGGCCAAACCACAGTCGCCGTGTCAGGCCCATTACCGTTTTGACCTGCTTGCCAGCATCCGCTCGGGTCAGCAGGACAAGCAATCGGTCCTCGGCAGCGTCGTACCGAACGGTCAGGCGACGTTCCGCCGAACCTCTTTGCCCGACATCCCCTGGCGTATCAGTCTGCACCGGGCTACCGCCATGCGATCAGCTGGTCGCGGCCTGGCCTTCACTTGCCACTGCAGCCACATCGCTCTTCTTCTTGCGACGCTCACTCAGGCTCTTGAGCAGGTTCTGTTGAGCGGTTACGCCGGCGACAAAGCCATCCAGCGGGATGACGAGTTGGTGCGTGACATCGACCTTGAGAGCCGGCTCGTCGGTCTTGGTCTTGCCGGTTCCGGCAACAACGGCGAGGTCAATGCGGACAAAGCCGTTATAAATCGCCAGGCCGACGATTCGGTCGGCAAAGATCACTTGTTTGTTGGCCATGTTGCTTCTGATCTGGTGAGAGGAGATGGTTGTTCGAGGTTAAGATTGTAGGCGACTAGAGACCCGCCTCCCTGAGTCGGCGCAAGAGGTCTACCTCATCAACGAGCAAGGGCGGCCTGACGTGATCGGCGACGCCCGTCGAACCCTGCTTTGGCCAAGCGGCCCTCGCGTCATCGCGTGCAGGCCTACTCGGTCGAGCATCGTTGCCACTTCGCTTCGCGGCGAGGGTTCGGATGAATCTGATCATGCCCAGCAGTATCGGCGCCTTGCCCTCGACGCCTTGTGACGGCCATCACCCGAACGCCGGCCGCGCGAATCAGTCCTTGTGGCTCAAGCCCGTGATGTCTGCGATGCGGCGGTACCGTTCCCGGTCTTGTTGAACCAGCTGCGCAAACGCGGCGACGCTTCCGCCGACAGCCACCAACCCGGCCGACTCGAACTTCGCGCGCAACGTGGCGGTCTTCAGCAGCTCGTTGACCTCGGTATTGATTCGGTCGATCACGACGGGTGGCGTGCCCGCCGGGACAAAGAGCCCGTGCCAGCCGGGGAGCACGAAAGCCGGGTGCAGCTCAGACAGCGGGGGAAGGTTGCCCACGACCGTGCGCTCCGCGTGCGGTCCGCTGGTGCCGATGGCCTTCACCCTGCCCAACGCGATGAACGGCCTCGCGGCTTGCGGGATGTCGACTGCCAGATCGACGTTGCCGCTGGCCAGATCCGTCAGCGCCTGGACGGGCCCCTTGTAAAGCACCTGCGTGACCGGCACACCCGCTGCCACTTCGAAGAGGCCACAGCCCAGCTGGGTCGCCCCGCCGGTGGAAGCGCAGCTCAATTGCACGCCAGGTTGGCGGGCCAGTGCCAGCACCTCGCGTGGGCTGTTCGCCGCAAGACCCGCGCGCGCAAACAGAGCCAGGTTGACCTTGTTGAGCTGGACAACCGGGGCGAGGTCGGTCGCGGGGTCGAACGACATCCGATACAAGGCAGGATTGATGGTGATGCCCGTCACCGCGAACAGGATCGTGTAGCCGTCCGCTGCTGCGCGCGCGACATGTTCCATGCCGATGTTGCCGGCAGCACCGGGCCTGTTCTCCACGACCACCGGCTGGCCGAGTTGATCGGAAAGCCCCTGCGCAACCGCGCGGGCCACGGCATCGGCGTTGCCCCCGGCACCCAAAGGCACGACCAGCCGCAGCGGCTTGCTGGGCCATGGCTGGCCGAAGGCGCTGGTGGCGGCGAACGCGGCCAACAGCACCGCAAAGGTCTGCGCCAGGGTCGCTCGTGCATTGCGCATCATCGGGTCACCTTCGTTGCTTCGATCAGTTGTCGCCTGAGGATCTTGCCCATCTCGTTGCGCGGCAATTCGTTGACACGCAGCACCTTGGCGGGCGCCCTGGAGCCCAGGCTCGCGCGCATGCTGGCCAGGGCCGATGCGTCGTCGAAGCCGGGCCGGGCTTCCACCGCCACGATCAGCACCGGTGTACCGGTGGCAGTGGGAACGGCGTAGGCACACGCATCGACCACACCTTCAAGGCTCAGCGCTGCGGACTCGATGTCGGCCGGCAGCACCTTGACACCGCCGATGTTGAGGATGTCATCGGAGCGGGACTCCACGAAGAGCAGGCCGGTCGCGTCGACCCGGCCATGGTCGCCAGAGTAGAACCAGCCGTCGCGCAGGGTCGGTCTGCCGTCGATGTACTGCTGCGGCAGATGGTCATGACGGAAGCGCAGGCGTCCGCTTTCGCTGGCACCCAACACGCGATCCGCGTCGTCGACCACCTGGACCTGTATCCATGGCGCGATGCGCCCCGCGCAGCGGTCGGACTCCCGGTAGGTCTGGGGCGTGCCCACGGCGACCGTGCCGACTTCGCTGGCGCCGAAGTCGACCGTGATGCTCTCGCAGATGGTGCGCGAGATTCGGGTTCGCAGCGCCTCGTTGACGGCACCGCCGGTGATGCGCAGCCCCTGCAGCTGGGGAAAACGTTGCTGCCTCGGTTCCAGTTCGCGCACGTAGCGCGCCATGATGCCTGGCGTGCTCAGGACATGGCTCACCGCGTTGGCGTCGATGGCGGCGCACACCCGGTCGATGCTGGCGCGGGGAACCGTGACCACGGTTCCACCGGCACATAACTGCCGCAGGCAGGCGTCGACCCCTACGGTGGCTTCGAAGCCCACCAGGGGCAGCAGCCGGATGCCCGGGCCGAACGGCCGCACGGCGCGCTGCAGGTAAAGCTGCATGAGAAACTGATGATGGGTCCAGGGCACCGCTTTCTGCCGGCCGGTGGCACCTGACGAGAGCGCGATCTTGAAGACCGCATCACCACTCGGGTCATGCGGGGCTGCGTCTTGCAGTGGCGAAACGGACGGGGCGTCCTCGCCGGCCGGCGCCCGGGCTGCCATCACCGCCTTGTCCTGCCAGTTCAGGTGCCGCGGGCCGATGGAGATCGCCTGTTTCCCGACCATCGCCGCGGCGGCTGCCGGAACCAGGAGGTGCTGGATCTGCAGTTCTTTCCAGTCATCGTGGCCAAGCCGGCGCAGTTTGCTCGGCGCCAGCGACATGCAGATCGCACCAATCCTGGCCAGCGCCAGCACGGCCACCAGGTGGATGGCGGTATTGCCCAGCACGACGCCCACGGGTTCTGCCGCTTTGATGCCTTGTCGGGCCAGGTGGGCAGCGAGGTCATCGATCCAGGCGTGGACGCTGAGGTAGGTCCACGCCGATGGGCCTTCGACCAGGGCTGGGGCGTGGGCCTGGCTGTGTACCTGGTACTCGAATTGCCGGTACACGTTGGTTATTGGTTCCATGGCGGGAAGTTCTGCGGGCTTCGGCACGTGCCTGCTCGGTCCGTGGCACCGTGGCGCCGCGTTCGGCCGGGCATTGCCACCCGATCAATCATGAAAAAGGGCCCCCCTCTTGCGAGGGGGGCCCGACCCTGGAAGGGGCTCCACCGAAGGCTGGAGTCCCGGGCTCCGGTGTAGACCGGGGCCCGGCCCGATCAGCCAGCGAAGTCGTTCAGAGCCCAGGTGTCGATGTCGAAGTCCGTGACCATGCCGACCAGGGTGACCGAGATCGTCCCTGTCGAGCTGGAGGTGGCCATGAACACGTACTGGGTCTCGTCCGCATCGCTGCTGTCGGCCGTGATGAAGATCGCCTTCGAACTGTTCGCCATGTTGATGTTGGCGTATTCACCACCAGACGCCAGCGCAGCCGCAAGGCCGGACGCCGTCGACAGATCCTGGCCACCAACGATCTCGACGAGGCGATTCACATCGTTCTCGACGCTGCTGACGCCCGGGTTTGCGGTCAGCACCGCATTCAGCGCCACGATGTTGCTGGTCGAGAAGAACAGCGAGAAGTCGAGCACGTCGTTGCTGTCGAACGTGTTGATCGTGTCGGTGCCGTTGGCAGAGCCGGTGGCTTCGAAGATGAACGTGTCGGCGCTGTTGACTTCCGGCGAGTTCGCAGCAAGCAGGTTGGAATTGACCGCGCCCAAGTCGGTGGCCACGGTGTTCGCCTCCAGCGTGCTGTCGCCTGCTGCGTTGTCCTCTTCTTCGATCGTCAGGTCGGCCGCAACCGGCGCCTCACCACTGGCGTAGGTGAAGACCAGATCGTTGCCCGAGGCGTCATAGTCCACCGAGGCCAACGTGAAGTTCGGCAGGAAGGTGTTCCACGTCGCCACCGAGATGGCTTCAATGGTTTGACCCACGCGGTCGGCGCTCGAACCGGAGTCCAGGCCCAGCAGCGGAGGCGTCGGGATGACGACTTCCGAACCGACAAAGGCTCCGGTCGCGTCGCCCTCGATCGTTCCGTCCTGGTAGAACCGGATCGCGCCCGTCCCATCCGACACTTCCACGTAGGCCGCAACAGTCCCGTCCTGTGCAATCGCACCGGCGTTGAACGTGAAGCTCAACTGGGCCAGCTCTTCAGGCTCGACACCACCGCTGAGCGTGTCGTTGCCGCCACCGCCACGGATGATGTCGTCACCGGCTTCACCTTCGATGTCGTCGGCGTTCTTGCTGCCAATGACTTCGACGAAGTCCAGGCCACCAACCACATCGACCGTCACCCCAGCGGTGCCGGTCAGGCGGCTGAAGTTCAGGCCTTCGGTATCGGTCGCGAAGAGCAGGTCACCGTCGCCGTCGAGCAGCTCACCGGTATCGGTGTTGAGCTCGAACTCGCTTCCCGAACTGCTGATCGACGCATCGGTGAGATGGATCGACGAGAACAGCGTCACTTCTTCGATCGAGTCGAGGTCACCCAGGACCACTTCGTCGTCCAAGTCGCGTGCCGAGTCGGCATCACCATCCGTGATCGGGTCGAAGATGGCGTTGAGGCCACCGCGGTCAGCCGGGCCTTCGTAGTCGGTGTCGGCGGCGTTGAGGAAAGCATCGTCGTCCTGGTTGTCGTCGTCGCCCCGCACGAAGCGCAGGTCGTTGTCGTTCAGCTCCGAGATGTCCAGGATGCTGAAGTCGAAGCCAAACGCGTCGTTGAAGCTCTCCAACTTGACCGTGTCGACTTCATTGCTGAAGGTCGCCGCGCCGTTGTTGTAGTTGATCGCTTCGTCGTCGTTGATCTTCAAGGTGTCGCGGTCAGCCGTTCCCGGCGCATCTGAATAGAGGTCGTCCACCAGGAACAGGTCACCCAGCACGTCGTCCAGGTCTTCCATCGTGTACACATCGTCGCTGCCACCCCAGTCTTGCAGGACTTCGAAGCCCGTCAGGACCATCGTGGCTGAACTGCCGATCGACACGCTGATCACGCCAGGCGATTGGCCCAGCACGTAGACCTTGTCGGTGTCGAAGTTGAACGTCACGCTGTCTTCGGCGTCCTGCGATGCCTCGAGCTTCAGCGAGCCGCTGGACACCGGGTTGTCGGACGAGTAGCTGGTGATGGTGTGGAAAGCGCCGCCGTTGTCGAGCGGCGTGCCGAATTCACCATTCGTGAAACCAACGCCAACGGTAATGTTGCCCCAGGCCAGCGGGTCGGTACCCACGGCGTTGGCCGGCGGCAGGGCCGCGTTGAACGCGGTCACGCTCACCAGTGCGGCGATGCTCGTTTCCAGCGGGCTGTAGCTGACGTTGTTGGCGCCACCGCGAAGGTTGAGGATGTCACTCGAATAGCGGTGGTCGATACCGGCCTGGTCGAGCAAATTTTCGCTGCCGTCGTAGGTGACTCGCTCGGCGAAGTCGCTGCCTTCGATGCGGTTCCAGGTGGCCTGGGCCACATTCTGCGCACCGCCGTCCGTCTCGTAGTCGCCCACGATGTAGCGCTCGATCATGCTGCTCAGGCCGGTGATCACGTTGCCGTTACCGTCGGCGATGCGCACCACGCTCTCGATCACGTCATCCTCGGCAAGGATGCCGGTGCCTAGCGTGCCGCCATTGCGGGTCGGCGGGAACTGGAAGTCGATCTGCACCGCGCTGCCCGCGTTCGTGAAGTCCAGAATGGATTCACCCTGGGCCGCCACGATGCGCTCGACGCCGGTCAACTGGTCGACGCGGTCGTTGTCGTCGCTCAGATCTTCGTCACCATCGTGACTGACAAGGATCTTGGACGTGGTCACTCCCGGGGTGATCAGCGCCGCGATCAGGCCGGTTTCAGCGAAGTAGTCCACCGTGTCGGCATTGCCCGCGCCCAGGTCGAACTCGTACTGGGTGAGGTTGTAGCCTTCGGGGATGTCGTCCGCGTCGTACGGATTGATGTCGGTGCCGGTGGTGCCGATGGCACGCAGTTCGGCCACGCTCATGCGGTCATAGACCTGGCCGTCGTTGTCCTTGTCGTCGCCAGCGGTGCCAGCGTCGGAACTGTCGGCATCATTGATGAAGTCGTAGTTCAGGAACGAGTCGAAGGTCACGTCCTCGTCGTCGTCACCGTCCGTGAAATCTTCGCGGCTGTTGAACATCGCGTTAGAGATGATCACGCCATCGTTGGCGGCGCTGCCCAGAACAGCTTCGAACTCCGACATGCCGTAGACGATCAACTGGGCGACGCCACCCGCCTCGACGGTGCCGCCAGAGGTGATGTAGCCGTTGGTGAAGTCCACCGTCGCGCCGGAGATGCGTGATACGTCGATCAGGTCGTCTTCGCGGCTGCTGGCGGCTGCACCGCCTGCGGCACCACTTTCGATGTTGTCGTCGTCGATCGCAAACGACACGGCCTCGACGCCAACCAGGGTGTCCTTGGCGGCAACCGTGCCGACCCGGCCGCGGATCATCTCGATGGTGTCGGTGTCCGCAGCGGTGTTGACCATGATCGTGACCGTCGGGACCAACGTGCTGGCGAGGTGCGCGCCATCGTCGAAATCGTTGCCGTACAGCACGATGTCGGCGCCGGTGCCCAGGCGGAACGAGTTGTTCTTGCCCGCCTCGGTTTCGTCGACGTAGATGCCGTCGTCTCCGGTGCCGCCGACCACGTTCTCGACGCCGTCGACCACGATGAAGAGCTGGTCGTTGCCGTCGTTATCACCGAAGCCGGTGTCGTTGGTGTCGCCATCGGGGCCGTTGTCGGCCACGCTCGGGTTGGCGGGATTGATCGGCGCCACGCCCGTCATCGCCGGTGTGACCTGGCTGTCATCGAGCCACTCGGTCCAGTTGTCGCCGAAGTTGATCAGCACCGAGCCAGGACCCGCCGAACCCAGAGTCGGGCTGTTGGGGAAGCCGGCGTCGGAGCCGACGAAATTCGGGCCGAGGACCGTGTTGTTGGACAGGTTGTAGAACACGCCGCCGGTCTTCAAGGACAGGTCAGCAAAGTCCAGCGTGTCGTCGCCCTGGCCAGCCAGCGTACCGTCGCCCGCCACGGTGCGGATGTGCTCCATGTTGGTGAAGTAGGTGAAGCCGGTCGTGGCGGCACCTTCGGTCGTGGTCACCCAGCCTTCGCCGCCCTGCTTGCGGTTCACGTCGTCGGCGAGTTCGATGTAGAACTTGGCGCCACCGGCACCCACCACACCAAAGTCACGCTGCTGCCACAGCAGGGTGTCCTGGAAGCCGGTCTCGAGGAATCCGCCGGTCTCGTTCTGGTCGATGCGGTAGAAGTTGACCGTGCTTGGCGCCTTGCGGACTTCTTCGGCTTCGTAGTCGTTGAGCACCCGGATCTGACCGTTGGCCAGGTACAGGTCCTTGCCGCCGTCTACACGTTCCGGATTGGTCGTCGTGCCACCCGCTGAACCGTGGATACGGTCGTCACCGGTGCCGCCCCAGATGCTGTCGCGGCCTTCACCGCCGATCAGCAGGTCGTCGCCATGCACGGCGAAGTTGTCGGGAGCAACGAAATTGGTGTCGGACGGGCCGTCCAGGTTCTGCACGGCCTGGTTGGCCGTGGCGTTGAACTTGATCGTCGCGCTGTCCAGGCCTTGGGCGGCGCTGCTGGTGATGTTGTCACCCGCGACGTTGTTGGCCACGTACACCACTTCGGCGTCGGAACCCAGCAGCGTGCCGCCGGCATCCGCCGCTGTTTCGAGCACGGCGCGGTTGATGAACTCTTCACCGACGAACAACACGTTGTCGCGGTTCAGTTCGCCATCCCGTCCATCGAAGTCCAGCAGATGCACTTCGTGCGACGAGATGTTCGTCACCGAGACGTCAGGACGCTGCCCACCGGACAGGTTGCTGATCGACACCACCGGCTCACGCATGAAGACGACTTCTTCGCCGTCGTTGTAGGCGCCCTGGCTGATGACCAGGAAGCCATTGGTTGCGCTGGCGACCAGGCGGCCGGCCGCGGTGTCATCGTCCAGGAAGGTGTTGATGTACGCGGCAAAACGTGCCACGAACGCATTGTTGGACTCGCCACCGATCAGCGAGCCGTCCAACTGAACACCAACCTGCAGTTCGTACTTCACGTCGTTGACCGTCATGGTCACGATGTCTTCCACCGACAGGTCGACGAATTCGATGGCGTACTGCTGGTCTTCGGCCAGGCGCGTGCCGTCGGTGTCGAAGTCGATCACCAGGTCGTTGGCGTAGTTGTCTTCGCCCAGCGAAACGCTGCTGCCGACGTAGGAGTCGTCGTCGGTGCCTTCGTTCTTCGAGCGATCTTCATACGACTTGTAGATCAGGCGGTCTTGCGACACAGCGACTTCCGGCTCGCCGTACTGGAAGTAGTTGTCGGTCGCTGTATTGGCGCGCTGGCTGACAGTCACGCCGCCACCCGCGACTTCCACGAGTCGATCACCGTTGGCGTCCCGGTTGTCCGCCAACTCGCGGCCCTTGGCGTCGGTGATGAAGATCGTGATGCCGTCGGACTGGAGCGTGGCTTGCAGGTCAGCGCCGAACGGCGTGGCGTCGAGCGCGTCGTTCAACGCATCGGTCAGGCCTTGGTACGTCGTCGCGGCCTTGATGGCGTCGGTGTTCAGCGCGACCGGCGTGAAGGTGCCGTTCTCCTTGACGCCGGTCTTGATTTCAGCAACGAAGGCGACTACGTCGTCGAGTTCATCGCCCGGCGCGTTGCCGGCAGCCTTCTCGATGCGAATGGCCAGGACGGACACGCCCGTGGTGCTGGATTCGTCGAGGCCGAAGTCCTGGCCGAAGGTACCGTCGGTGATGTTCGCGTCGGCGTCCGGGTCCTGCTGCTGGCGGTGGATCACGTCGACGTTGTCGCCGTGGTCTTCGCCGTGGTAGTAGTCGTCCTGCAGCGCAAAGACGAAGTCGTCGTTGCCGGGGCCGCCCGACAGCTTGTCGTTGCCACCGCGGCCTTCGAGGATGTCGTCACCGGTGCCAGCGTACAGCGTGTTGGCGCCGGCGCTCAGCGTGATTTCGACGACGTCGACGTTGAAGGACTCCTGGAGGTCGAAGCCATAGTCATCGAGGAAATCACCGAACTGTTCGGCGCCGAAGAACGGGATCCCATTGAAATTGTCGAGCGCCCATGCAATCAGGTAGTCCTGGTAAAGAGCTTCGAGTTCATCGTCTGTGATGCCGTCGGTCACCTCGACTTCGGTGAAGAACACGACCTCACCACCATCGGTGCCACGAAGCTCGAGGTCGATGGCAGTGCCGTAGTGGTTCTGCTGATTGGCGAAGTTCAGCTCGGGGTCATTGGTGCCGGCAGCCAGGTAGTCGATCCCACCCATGCCGGTGGCGATGACGCTTTCCATGCCGACGATGGTGGTCTTCGCGTAGCCGGTGTAGTTGGTCTGGTCGGCGGTACCTGGGACGTGGTCGCTGTCGCTGGTGTCGTTGGCTTCGTCGGAATGATCCGTGCCTTCGCCCAGTGTGTCACCACGGTAACCGCGGTAGGAGCTGTAGCCCAGGTCGATGCGGATCTTGCCGTCATCCAGGATGGCAGCCGCCGAGCCTGCTTCGGTGGGTGCAAAGCGACCGACCGTGTAGTTGGTGATCCAGAGGGTGTCGTTGCCGTCACCGCCACTGACAACACCCTTGTCCAGTTCGAGCACGATGTTGTCATCACCAGCGTCGCCGTACAGCTCATCGCGGCCGTTCAGCTTGATGCCGGCCAGGTTGGGGTTCGTCACGCCATCTTCAACGGTTTCGAACAGGAACTGCAGGTTGCCGCCGAACAGCAGGTCGTCGCCGCCAGCACCCCAGACAAAGTCGTTGTCGTAGCCGGCAATGACGATGTTGGCGACTTCGCTGCCCTGAACGCGCAGCTGAGCCGACGAACCGAAGCCGTAGTTGGTGCTGCCTTCTTCGTCGCGCGTGTCGACGGCACGGCCGCCGATTTCGACATCGATGTCGTCAATGAAGCCATACAGGTTGCCCGACGCGTCGAGGTGTTCGACGTCGTCGATGTCCATCGACTCACCCGAGCGCGACAGCACGTCGTCGTCGTCGTTGACACCGGCGTCGGTTTCTTCGAGCGTGACGATCACGGGCTCGTCGTCGTCAGAGGCTTCGAGCAACAGCCAGTCGGCGTCTTGCGGCGACTGCTTGACGCCGGCGGACGAATCGTCAGCCGTGTTGCCACCATCGACGAACAGGGTCTGGCCACCGTCGGTGGCGTCGATGCCGGAGAACTCGGCAAAGAAGAAGTCGGCGTTGCGGCCGCCGCGCATGGCGTCAAAGCCCGTGCGACCCTGGGCAATGCCGCCGCCGGCCATGAAGTCGTTGCCCACGCCCCCAAAGGCGTTGTCGACACCCAGACCACCGAGGAAGATGTTGCCGTCGGTGCTGACGCCGTCGCCGTCGAAGGCGGTGCCATCAAAGGCGATGTCACCCAGGAAGTTGTTGGCCGTGTCGCCGTGGTTGAGCGGGTTGCGGGCGTACGCGTCGACGATTTCGAAGTCGGCCGCGACGCCGGTGATGCTGCGCTCAATGCCGTCGAATTCGATGAGGCCGTCGCCGTCCTTGTCCAGGCCCGTGACCTGGTTGGCCGGGTTGGTGAAGTCGATGCGAACGTCCTGGTCGCCTGTAAGGCGCATGACATTGGCAGCACCGGCGGCTACGTCATCGCCGAACAGCGTAAAGACCTTACCTTCCATGCTCTCGGGCTGGTCCAGCGCCACGTCGACTGTGCCGGTGATCTGGGCATACGTTACCGCGGCAGCAACCTGCGCGTTGTAGGCGGCGACGAACGGGACGTACCCGGGGATCGTCACGCCGGAGAACAGATTCATCAGCTCGACCACCGCGGCACCGCGCGCGCCAGGCGCGGCAGCGTCGAGGTAGGACTTGGCCGTGTCGGTCGCTGCAGCAACCAGGTCGGCACCGGTGATACCGAGGTTCGTCACCAGGATCGAAGCCACGTCGGCCGTCGATACCGCGCCAAAGTCGCGGGTGTACACCTGGTTGGCGAGATCGGAAACAGTGCCGTTACCGCCGTTCACCCATTCGAGGGCCCAATCCATGGTCGCATTGCCGAGCTGCAGGTTGTACAGGCCGGAGGCAACGCGAGCGATCAGGGTCTGGTCAAAGCCGATGGTGGTCATTCGTTAATTCCTCGTAGTTGGGAAAGAGGGGGTCTTCTTCTTACTGAAAGAAACCGGAGCCGAGTGTTCTGGGGGACACCCGCACTCGACTCAGCGCCCTGCCGGCCGTGGCCGGGCAAGACGCTGAGTGGAATCGGGTGGTTTGCTGCACGTTCAAAGTCGAAATGGTCCTGATGATGGAAGCGGAGTGTCAGCCTGGCCGACAGGGTTCCATGTGATGGGCATCACATGAGCCCAGTGTCTTTTCATGGGGCACATGGGGCGGTCGAGCGAAAGGATGGTGATTAAACACAGCGCAAGATGCTAGCACGCGATGCGACAACCTCCGCTTGGGGCAGTGCCTACCATTTGTAGCGTAGCCCCCCGTAGATCGACGCAGCTTCGAATGAAAAGACCGCCAGGTTGCTCTTTTCCCTGGAAACCAGGACCTGGATCACGCTCTCGGCACGATGTGCCGCCAATTCGAACCATGGGCCAGTCAATTCCACGACGAGTTGCTGATTTTTTGTACTTCTACGTACGTTGTTTTCCAGCAACGGACTGAAGCCCTCTTCGTCCTTGCTGTGGCTGTAGCGCCACTGGGCATCCAGGAACCAGGGGTTGTTGTCGCGTCCACTGCGGCCCAGACCGATCAGCAGGCGCAGGCCGGCACCGGACTTTTTCTGGTTGCCGCCGGGGCGCTGGTCCAGCCGTGCCCGGTCCTGGCCCCGGGCCACCGAAAGGCCCAGCGTCCAACCACGCAGGCCCGGCACGGCGCAAAGCAGGCTCGCGGAAACACCTTCGACCTGGGTGTCGTTGATGGGGATCTCGCGGTAGCGCCGGTCCTCGGTCTCGACATACCAACGCTGGCTGCAGTTGCCTGCCGGGCCCTCTGCGCCCAGGCCCAGGCGCCACATGCGGCTGTCTTCGCTGAGCGCGCCGCCTGCATACTGCGCCCGCCCCTGCAGCTGCCAACGCCAATCGCCCGCGGTCTGGTAGGCACCGAGCCCCAGGCGCACGCTATGCCAGTCGGTGTCGCTGTCGCCGGGGGCGTGGCGGGTCGACGCCTGGATGCCGACCAGGTAGGAGCGCGTGTTCGAAGGGCTGATGGCGCCCTGCCACGTCATGTCCAGCAGCGCCGCGCCACCGGCACGCGGCGCCAGCGGCCGCGCCAGAGGCAGTGTGACGGGGCCGTCGGGCGGCGTGATCGTCAGTTCGCTCAGGCGCGGCGACTGAACGAGGTTGTTCTCGTAGCCGGTCAGAAGCTGCACCTCACGCAGCTGCACCCAGCCTGGGGCGGGCATGTCGGCATCGGCCCGGCCCGGAACGGTGACCGTGGTGCCGCGGGCGAGCCGCGGCGCGGGGTCGTTGAGCCGCTTCCAGAGTACGGGCGGCACATCGGTGCGGCTCTGCCAGGCGCGCACGAGTTCCTCGCGGGCGGCCGGCTCGCCAAGGGCCGCCAGCGCCAGCGCGTGGTCGGCCTGTGCGGGCAGCAGGTCGGGATCGAGCAGCAGCGCCCGTTCCAGTCGCAGCAGCGCCTGCTTGGCGTCACCCACTTCGAGCCAGGCGCCACCCAGGGCAGCCAGGAAGGCCGCGTCGTTGTTGCAGGCGTCGGCGGCCACCTCCATCAGGCGCAGCAGCGCGGCCTGGGCCTGCGCACTGCGCGGCCATGGGGTGGCGGCCAACGCAGCACAGTTCGTCGGCAGCGTGCTCAGGCGGTCGAGGTCGGCCTCGCTTTCGGCGCGAACCGCCGTGCCGGCTGAGATCACGAGCCAGACCAGGCCGGCCCGCAGGACGCGCCGCGCCGGCGGATGCGGCGTCACGCGTCGCGCGGCGTCTGGGTGGTGTGCTGGGTGGCCCCGGCCACCGGGGCCGCAACCAGAGAGGCCAGGCGCCGCGTCATCGACTGCCGGTTCGGCCAAGGGTCGTCGGCCAGGTCGCCGGCGTCGGTGGGCCTCGTAACCCACAGGTCCTCGGGCGGAACCAGGTCGGCCGAGTCAGCTGCACCGTAGAGGGTGTAGGGGCTGTCGAGGCCTTCCAGGAGGAACTCGCCCAGCGGCTCCGTGCTTTGCTGCGGGAGCTGGTGCGCCATTTGAGGTCCGATCAACAAGGGCATGGAGAGGTCCTGCGTCATCTGCTGCAGACGCGATGCTACGCTCACCGGCTCTCCCAGGGCCGCATGGGAACGTCGACGCGCCGGGCCGAAGGAGCCGACGACGGCCAGGCCGCTTTCCATGCCGATGCCCAGGGCCAGTGGCTGCACCAGGTGGCCGTCCGCGGGGTCGGGCCGGCGCGCCAGCAGGCTGCGCGTCTCGTGCAGCAGTGCCTTGGCGGCCAGCAGCGTCTGGTGCGCGTGCCCGGGGCAGTCGGCATAGGCATTCCATACGGCGAGCACGGAGTCGCCGGCGATGTGCTCGACCACGCCGCCGTGCTGCTCGACGACATCGACCGCCACGCAATAGAACGCGTGCAGCAGTGCCGCCGTTTCCTCGGGCGGGCGGTGCTGGGCAAAGGCCGAGAAGTTTCGGATATCGGCCACCAGCACGCTGACTGGCCGTCGCTGCACCTGCAGCTGGCCCGAGGGTTCGCTGGCCATCAGGCGCTTGGCCACTGGCGCCGGCAGGTAGGCGCCCAGGTGCGCCGACAGGCGCTCGCGCTGGGCGCGGGCGAGTGCATGCTCGGCCGTCGCCAACGCGGTGGCAGCCAGCACCGCATACAGCGCCGGGCCGGCCCAGGGCCACCATTGATCGGCCTCGGTCAGTGCCCAATAGGCGGCAGCGCAGCACAGCGCCGCCAGGGCCGCGCCCGCGATGGGCAGGCGCTTGGCCGGCGCGCCGCGCTGGCGCACCGCCACCAGCCACAGGCCGCCGGCGATGAGCAGCATGGCCAGCCCCTGGCCGATGGCGGCGTGGCGCGGGGTGTAGGGCACGCGATGGTCGAGCAGGCCCGACAGCAGCTGGGCGTGCACCTCGACGCCGGCAGCCACTGCGGCCAGCGGCGTCGCAACGACGTCGCCGATGCCGAATGCGGTGGCGCCGACCAGGGCCACGGTGCCGGCCAGGATGGCCGGCGGCGCCTGGCCCGCCAGCACCTTGTGCGCGCTGACGGAGGTCAGCGCCATGCGCGCGGTGCGGAACGGCACCCGCAGATTGCCGGCGCCGTCGACCGGCACCTTGATGCCGGGCAGGCTGGGGCTGGTGAGTAAGTAGGCCGGCTCGAGCAGGCCGGTACCGGCGCGCCAGGTCCAGTCGGGCGGCGGCACGGGTGCTCCATCGGGTTGCGCGGCGCGCCAGAGTGTCGCCAACGCCAGGCTGGGGTAGGCGCGGCCGTCGTGACAGATGAGCGCGGGCAGCTCGCGCACGACACCGTCGGCGTGCACACTCGGCGTCAGGTGCCCGGCCACCGAGGCGGTGGAGACCAGCGTGCCGGCATTCCCGATGTAGCCCCGGCTCAGGGGGGCGAACGGCGGGCAGGTGCCGCGCTCGGAGTCCGGGCTGCCGGCCTTGCCCGGCGCGGCGCCCACTGGACCGACAGGGCCGACGATGTGGCCGACCTGCGGCGTGGTGTTCGGGTCGAGCGAAAAGATCTGGCCCAGTACGGCGGGCGAGCGCCGCCACGATTCCTGCAGTTCCTCGTCGCCGGGGCGGGTGGCGTCGAGCACGACGTCGATCGCCTGCACGGCGACGCCGGCATCCTGCAGGCGCTGCGAGAGCGCGGCCAGTGTCGGCCGCGGCCACGGCCAGGCGCCGTGGCGGTCGAGGCTCGCCTCGTCGATATCGATGATGACGACGCGCCTTTCAGACACGTCGGATGCCGCCAGGCGCCAGGCGGCGTCGCCCGAGACCTCCTCCACCGTGTGCAGCAACTGCGGTGCAAAGGCCTGCACGAGGCCCACCACCGCCGCTGCCAGCCCCAGCGCGGCCGCACGCAGGCGCCAGGGATGGTCGCGGCAGAACGCGGGTAGGGAGGACATGGCTACAGCCGTGCGCCCGGGTCAGGAGCGGCTTGCACCAGGCGGGCTCAACGGCCCCACAGCGTCTTGCCGCGGAACAGTCCGCTGCCGAGGCCGCGCTCGAACAGGTAGCCGGCCTCTTTCCCGTCCAGCGACACCGCGCCGACCACGGACTGGCGACTGTCGAGGTCGCGTACCGAGAAGGTGCCGTCGCCGCGGACATTGCCCGCCATCCGCAATTCGGTCTTGCCGACAGAAGGTGCGGACAGCGCCAGCGCGGTGGCGAAGGTGCGGCGGGAGAAGTCCAGCGACAGCGTGCCGCCGTCGACGGAGGCGGCCTCCACCGTGCCGGCGTTCTCGTAGGTGGCCTGAGCGCGTGAGAGGCGGAAGTCGACCTGACCTTCGCCGGCTCGCAATTCGCGCCCGGGGTTGGTGGGGTCGTCGGCACGGAACAGCGTGTACTGCTCGGAGCCTATCGCCTCGTGTCGGTCGAGACGGGCAATGACGAAGGGTACGCTGACGTCGTCATTGAAGGCGGCGCTGAGGGTGTAGCGGCCCCAGACCAGTTGTGCGTCGGCGTTGGGGCGTGCATTCAGGTCGGGCAGCGAGTTCGCGGCGATGACCAGCATCTCGGCCGCGGCAGCATCATTGCGGCCATACGGTTCGGCGGCCAGCATGCCCGCGTTGCGGGCGGCATTCTCGGCGGCACGCAGCGCCGAGAGCCGGTCCTCGGCACCGCTGGAGCCCGTGGCGAGCATGGCACTGGCCACGGGCACCAGCCGGGCAACCTTCTCGCCGCGCTGCACTTCCACCATCAGGTGGCTCATATCCGCCGACAACTGCCGGGACTGCGCCCCGGCACAAGAGCCCAGCCCGGCCGCACTGCACCCTTCACCGAGTGCAGAGACGACGATCGCGCCTTCTGCCACCGAGGCGCGCATGCGGGCGTTGTCGGCCTGGACGATGAAGTCAGTGCCGCGCACGCCGATCGCCGCCACGGGGGTATTCATGCGGAAGCGGCTCTTGTCGACTTCGGTGGCGCGGCCGGAGATCGAGCGCGTGATGCCGTGGTCGACCTGCAGGCGCACCTCGCTCGACGAAGGTTGCTCGGCGTCGAAGCGATAGGCCTGGATCTCGAGCGAGCTGTCGGGGCGCACGGACACGGCCGCGTTGTCTATGAAGCGCAGATGGGCGTGGCCGCTGGCCGAGGTCTCGACGCGGTCGCCGACGTACACCGACATGCCGCGCTTCAATGCCTCGACCTGCCCGTCCTTGCGCACGACGCGAACCTGCCCGATGAGCAGGCTGACCTGACCGACGCCGGCGGCGGTCGTGACCTGGCCCGGACTGGCCAGGGCGCCCTGCACACTCAGCGCTCCCAAAAGGGCCAGCGCCGCCAGCACCGGCCCCAGGCGTGCGGGTCTTGCGCCACGCCTGGACAGGCTGGGCTTCGATGCGAAGCTGGATATCATGGTGTGACTCCTGAGGTGTGACCAGCACCAAGATCCCGATGGTGCACCTGACTATGTCGTGCGCCGTGTGTCCTGCGTCACAAGTGCTGACGCTTTTCGCGATGCACAGTGCCGGCCCCGATGCCTATTCTGATCCCTATCCTGCAAGGCCTGCGCCTGTTCGAGAATCTGCCAGCGGCCCGTTTGCGGGAGCTTTCGCAGGTGATGAACGAGCGCAGGGTGGAGCGGCGCGAGGTCGTGATCAAGCGCGGTGACCGCGACGCCGGGCTCGGTTTTCTCATAGAGGGCCGACTGCAGACTGTCGATTTCACGCTGGATGGACGCGAAGTGGGCATTGACTTCGTGGAGGAGCGCGACTTCTTCGGCGAGCTTGCGGTGATCGATCTTCAGCCGGCGCCGGAGTACGTGATCGCGGTGGCGCCATCGCGCGTGGCGATGCTCGATCGCGACCGCGCACGCGAGCTGATGTTCTCGACCCCCGAAACGAGTGCCCGCGTCGCCCTGCGCCTGGCGCAGCGCATGCGGCAATCGGCGCGGCAGCGCGCCGTGCTCGCGCTGCCGAGCTCGTTTCAGCGCGTCTGTGCGCAACTGCTGCTGTTGATGCAGCAGCAGTCTGGGGGGCCCGCGACCATCACGCTGGCGCCGACGCACCAAGAGATCGCCATCATGGTCAACACCAGCCGCGAGACGGTGACCCGTACCCTGCAGTTCTTGCAGGTGCTGAAGGTGGTGGCGCGTACCGGGCAGAGTCTGGTGGTCAACCAGCCGCAGAAGCTGCAGGAGGCGGCTGACGGCAAGATCGTTCCCCACAAGTGACGGCAACGGACACGGGATCTGCTACGTCCTTGCGCGATATTCGGGGATCACTTCGCGCAAGTGAGCGCGGACTTCCGAGTCCTCCAGGCGACCCGAGAGGCTGGCCCAGGCGAGCAGCTCGTCGACGTGCTCGGCCTGGCCGGTGAGCCGGGCGATGCGCAGCCTTTCGATACGGGTCGGCACCGTGGTTTCGTCGCCGACAAGAAGTTCCTCGTAGAGCTTTTCGCCGGCGCGCAGCCCCGTGAATTCGATCGCGATCTCTTCCGATGTGTGTCCAGACAGGCGGATGAGGTCGCGCGCCAGGTCGACGATCTTCACCGGCTCACCCATGTCCAGCACCAGCACCTGCCCGCTCTCGCCGATGGCCGCAGCCTGCAACACCAGGCGCGCAGCCTCGGGAATGGTCATGAAGTAGCGAATGATGTCCGGGTGCGTCACCGTCAGCGGGCCGCCCCTGGCGATCTGCTCCTTGAACTTGGGGATCACGCTGCCGCTGCTGCCCAGCACGTTGCCGAAACGCACGGCCATGAATCGGGTGCCCGGGTGCTGCGCCGCCAGGGCGCTGACCACCATCTCGGCGGCGCGCTTGGTGGCGCCCATCACGTTGGTGGGGTTCACGGCCTTGTCGGTGCTGATGAGCACGAAGCGTTCAGCCCGCACCTCGGCTGCCGCCAGCGCGGCGTGATACGTGCCCAGCGTGTTGTTGCGCAGCGCAGCCGCCGCGTTCAGATCTTCCATCAGCGGCACGTGCTTGTAGGCCGCGGCGTGGAACACCACCTGGGGCTGCCACGTGGCGCAGGTGTGGCGCAGGTGGGCCAGGTCTTTCACGTCGCCGATCAGGCGCACCAGTTCCAGCGCAGGGAAGGACTCGGTCAGTTCCTGCTCGATGGTGTAGAGGTTGTACTCGCTCAGCTCGTACAGCACCAGCTTCGCCGGCTGAAAGAACGCCACCTGGCGGCACAGTTCGCTGCCGATGCTGCCGCCCGCGCCGGTGACGAGCACACACTTGCCCTGCAGCGTCTGCGCGATGCCGGCTTCGTCCTGCGCCACGGGCTCGCGGCCCAGCAGGTCAACGGGCTCGATGTCGCGCAGGCGCTCGATGCGGCTCTTGCCGGTGCGCAATTCATCCGCGCTGGGCACCGTCAATACCGGCAGGCCGGTGGCGGCGGCCAGGTCGAAGGCGCGGCGGCGCTGCGCGGGCGTGGCAGCGGGCATGGCCACCACCACGTGCGTTGCCCCGGCGTGCACGTTCTTTTCGGCCAGCGCCTGCAGGGGGCCCAGCACCGGCACACCGTTGATGCGTGCGCCGAGCTTGCTGCGGTCGTCGTCCAGCAGGCCCAGCACCACCCAGCCCTGCTGCTGCAAGCCGGCCAGCAGCAACCGCGCCGCCTCACCGGCGCCCAGCACGATGGCACGCCGCACCACACCGTCGCGCCCGGCAATGCGAGAACGGGCGTGTTCGTAGGTCATGCGGTAGACGATGCGCACCACCGCCAGGCCCATCAGCGTGACCACGGGGTGCAGCGCCAGCACGGCGCGCGGCACCTTGCTCAGGCCCAGGCCCATCACCACCGCCGCCGCGGCCACGCCGGCCAGCGCGCAGGCCAGCAGCAGGCGCTGGATTTCGCCGAAGCCGCTGAAACGCCACATGCTCTGCGGCACCCTCAGCAGCCGGCTGGCCGCGGCATAGGCCAGCACGATACCCAGCAGCACCCAGCCGTCGTAGTCGGGCCGTGCGCTGATCCAGCGTTCGAAACCCAGGCGGAAGAGGTAGGTGATGTTCCAGCACGCGGCCACCACCGCCGCATCCACCAGCATCGTCAAGGGTTCGCGGTGCGGGCGCACGCGCGCCAGCACGCGGTCGACGCGGTGCCAGAAGCCGATCTCGGGCGTGTTCATCGCGCAACCGCCGAACGCATCAGCACACGCAGCGTGCGCCACAGCAAGGCCACGTCGGTGGCCAGCGAGGCGTGTTCGGCGTAGTCGGCGGCGCGCTGCAGCTTCGACGGCAGGATGACTTCGATGTACTCGCGCTCGGGGTCGGCGGCCTGGGCCAGCAGCGTGGCTTCGTCGATGAAGTCCAGCGAAGCGGGGTCGGTGATGCCCGGGCGCACGGCCAGCGCACGCTCGCGCAGCGCCGGTGGGTAGTGCGCCACGTAGCGCGGCACCTCGGGGCGCGGGCCCACCAGGCTCATGGTGCCGCGCAGCACGTCGATGAGCTGCGGCAGCTCGTCCACGCGCGTGCGCCGCAGCCAGGCGCCGGTGCGTGTGATGCGGGTGTCGCCGGCCAGCGTGATCTCGGGCGCGTCGTGCGGCTGGTCCACGACCATGGTGCGGAACTTGAAGATGCGGAACGGCCGGCCGTGGCGACCCACGCGCACCTGGCGAAAGAACACCGCCCCGGGGGAGTCGAGCTTGATGAGCACGGCGACGGCCAGCAGCAGCGGTGCCAGCACGGCGAGGGCGACCACGGCGCCGATGATGTCGAAGGTGCGCTTCAGCACGGCCGGGTCATGGCGTTGCCAGGCTGCACACTCAGCCCTGCTCGAGGCGCCTTGCGGAGAGCATCCCCAGCGACGCTTCGAAGGGCGTCAACCCGCACTCAGGCTGGCTCCGATTGCGTCACCGGCACACTTTCCAGGTAAATAGAGTCCGGGTCGAGGTCGATGCCGCCGGGCCAGTGAACGGTGCCATGGTCGGCCCGAACGAGAGCAAAGAACGCGAGGTCGCGAAGTCGCTCGAAAACCGGATAAGCCAGGTACGGACTCACATCCATACGGCGCCGATCGCCGTTGTTGAACTGCAGCAGCAAAAGATGGCCCTCGATAGGCGTGACTGCAACGACACGTGGGTTCATCTGGATCAACTCCTCACCTCAATGGGTCGATGGGAAACACCGGTTCGCCCTTGACCGCGAGTGACCAGTCGGCCGTCAGTTCATCACGGTGGAGTTCGATCCAGGCCTGAACGAGCCGCGTTTGCCTTCGCGGCAGGTTGCCGTCGATAACCTCGCCACTCTCGATGCCAAAGACCGCTTCGTCACCTGCATACATGGCGTGAATGTGGGGCAGATGGTGCTGCCGGGTGTCGAGCCAGTACAAGTAGATCAGGACACCGTAGAAGCTGCTGATCAGGGGCATGGCTTGCAGTTTAGGGCTCGGAGCACCGGCGCGCGTTGAGGATCACGCCCGCAGCCGGGCAAGTAAGCCCGCCTGACCTTCGGCCAGACACTGCCGAGAACTTGATCTCGATGCCAAACTTTCGCGCGCCGAACGCACGGTGGCCAAGCCCAGCAGGGCGTGCAGCAGGCCGCTGTCGCGCACGTAGACCTTGGGAGATTTCGCCAGGCGCTTACCCAGGTTCGCCTGGTGCGGCGGCAGCCGGCGACACCGTCAGGGTGTCGACCAGCGCGTCCAGGTAGCGGGCAGCCGTGGTGTGCAAGGCACCGCCCAGCGCCTGAGCCAGGGCGGAGGCGTTGGACATCTTGCCCTGCAGGTGCGCCAGCAATTGCTGCATATTGATCAATTGACGATCAATATGCAATGAAACAAGTGGTGGTGGTCAAGCCTGCGCCGACGGCGGGTCCACGCCATCGAAGACGTCGGCCAGCGAAACGCTTGCACCGATGCTCGCGGCCTCGAGGTTCTGGTCATCGCTCATGTCGTGCAGCACCCACTGCCCTCGGGCATCGCGCCGGAAGCCTTCGACGCGGCGCGTGTCGGGGTCGACCAGGATGTATTCCTGCAGGCTGCTGCTGCGGCGGTACAGGGCGAACTTCTGGCTGCGGTCGTAGGCCTGGGTGCTGGGGGACAGCACCTCGACGATGACCGTGGGTGCGCGAAAGATCAGGTCGGTGGCCAGGTCAGCCCTGTCGAAAGTGACAAAGACATCAGGATAGAGAATGGTGTCGTCGCCAATCTGCAGCTTCATGTTCTCACTGAAAGCACGACAGAGTGAACCGGCCAGCTGATTCCCAAACTGGCGCATCAGGTTGGCTACCACGCAGCCATGCGACCGCCTAGCCCCAACCATGGCAAACACCTCGCCCCGGTAGAACTCATGCCTCGCTGCCTGCGCGTTCTCCCACTCGAGATAAGCCTCGAGAGTGATCCTGGGTTGTGACAGGGCAGTCATCAGCGATCTCCTGGTTGCGGGCTCATCGTAGCGCCGCACTCACCGCCGCTGCTACTCGGGCCACATCGTCCACCGTCATGCGTGTGTACAGCGGCAGGCTCACCATGCGCTCATAGGCTTGCTGGCTGTGCGGGAACATCGCCGGCGTCAGGCCGTAGCGGTCGCGCCAATAGGGGTGCAGGTGCAGCGGGATGTAGTGCACGCTGCAGCCGATGCCTGCGCCGAACAGGTGTTCGATGAAACGGTCGCGTTCGATGTGGGCGCCGTCGGCCAGGCGCAGCACGTAGAGGTGCCAGGCATGGCGGTCGCCCGCGGCAGCGCGTGGCGGCAGGATGACGGGCAGGCCGGCGAACGCATCGTCGTAGGCCGCGGCCAGTGCCTCGCGCTTCAGCTGGAAGCCGTTTGCGCGCTTCAGTTGGTGGATGCCCAGTGCGGCCGCGATGTCGGTCAGGTTGTACTTGAAGCCCGGCGCCACCACTTCGTAGTACCAGCTGGGCACGGTGGCGGTGAAGCGGTCGAAGGCATCGCGGTTCATGCCGTGCAAGCGCATGACCCTGGCCCGCCGGGCCAGAGCAGCATCACGCGTCACCAGCATGCCGCCCTCGCCCGTGGTGATGGTCTTGTTGGCGTAGAAGCTGAAGACCGTGGCGTCGCTGTCCAGCGTGCCAACCAGTTGCCCGCCGCACGTGGTGGGCAAGGCATGCGCGGCGTCTTCCACCACCTTCAGGCCATGCTTGCGCGCGATGGCCAGCAGCGCCGGCATGTCGGCCGCCAGACCGGCGTAGTGCACCGGCATGATGGCCTTGGTGCGCGGCGTGATAGCGGCCTCCACCGCCGCCACGTCGATGTTCATCGTTGAAGGGTCGATGTCGACCAGCTTCACGTCGGCGCCCAGGTAGCGCACCACCTCGGCCGTGGCCGTGAAGGTGTGGGTGGTGGTGATGACCTCGTCGCCGGGGGCGATGCCCAGCGCCTCCAGCGCCAGGTGCAGGCCGGCCGTGGCGCTGTTGACGGCGATGCAATGCAACTGCTCGCCGCGCGTGGCGTCGCCGAGGAAGACGGCGAAGTCGCCTTCGAAGCGGCGCGACTTCGGCCCGGTGGTGACCCAGCCGCTCTTCAGCGTGTCGACGACCTCGGCAATCTCGTCTTCGCCGATCTCGGGCAGGGCGAAGGGCAGGAAGGCTTCAGGCATGGCGAATTATCGATGGGCCGCAAGAGATAAGCGACGCTCCTTCAAGAAGCCAGACCTGCCAGCCATTCGCCGGCCCGTTGCACCTGCACCCCACGCCAGTCTTCTGGCTGTCGCAGGCTGCGCACCAGCTGAACAGCGCGCGCCTGCGGAAACTGCGCCGCAAAACGCAGCAGCGCCCGGTGCGGTTGCGGATCGGCCAACTTGCATTCGATCAGATGCGTCAACGCCTGCTGCTCGCTCAGGCAAAAGTCCACCTCGGCGCCATCCTTGGTGCGCACATAGTGCAAGTCGGCGTCAACGCCCAGGGCGTCCTGTTGCCAATGCACGTGGCGCAACAGCATGCCCGCCACCGCGTTTTCGAAGCGCACACCGTCGTCACCCTTGACCAGGCCGGAGTCAAAAAAGTACACCTTGGGCGTTTGCAGCAGCGCGCGCGCGATGTTGTGGTGCCAAGGCTGGACGGTGAAGACGATGTACAGAGCCTGCAGCACGTCGAGGTAGCGGCGCAGCGTGGCGGGCGCCACGGCCAGGTCTCGCGCCATGGACGCCAGCGAGAGTGGTGCACCCACGCGCTCGCGCAGCAGTTCGAAGAACATGCGCATGGCGTTGACTTCGTGCAAGCGCGAGAACTCGACCACGTCTTCCCGGATCAGGTCGGTAGCGTATTGGCGACGCCAGCGCTGTGCGTCTTCGTCGTTCTCGGCCAGCAGCGGTTCGGGGAAGCCTCCGCGCCGGAGGATGAGAGAAAGTGCATCGTCAGGCGAAGCCCCGTGTTGCTCGCACCACTCCCGCACCGAAACCGGGTGCATGCGAAGCGCCAAATAGCGCCCTGCCAAGGACTCGCCGGACTGTCGGAAAGTGTCCATCCTGGCACTGCCAGTCACGAGCAGTGCCTGACCTTCGGACCGCGCATCCACCACGCCCTTCAGCCAGGCTTTCCAGGACGGCATCTTGTGGACTTCATCCAGCACCAGCAGGCCGGCGCGCGGGTTCCAGGACTGCCGCTGCAGTACGGCACGGTCTGACGGGATGTCCCAGTTCAGGTACTGGGACTCAGGAAACCGCGGCATCAAGGCGCGCGCCAGCGTCGTTTTGCCGACCTGCCGCGCACCGGTCAACATCACCATCTTGCGACGCAGGTCCGCGACGACCTGCGCTTCTATGAACCGTTGCATCCGACCATTGTTGCAGATATTGACAAAAAGTCGCGACTATTTGCCAATGCTCAAACTTTTGGTCGTATCAAGGAGCCTGGATCACCGTTTGTGGACCCAGGCCAGCACGTGCGTGCGCAGCAAGGGCAGCGCGTTGAAGACGCGATAAAGCCCCGGATGCCAGGCGCACACCACCCGCGCCAGCGGCGGTGCCAGCGTCACGCGCTGCGCAGTCACGTGGCCCCGCGGGAAGAGCCGGCGCACCCGCGCCAGCGGTACGCCGCGCACGTCGGCGTTGCGCGGGTTGTTCACGGTGAAGTCGTACCAGAGCACGGCACCGCCGGGCTTCAGCCACGACCACATCGTGTCGGCCAGGCGCTGCTGGAAAGCGTCGTCGAGCAGCGACGAGAACACGGTGGACTGCAGCACGACGTCCTGGGTCTCGGCGACGATGGGCGCCTGCGTGGCGTCGCCCAACCAGACGGTGGCCGCCGCCGGCAGCGCCTGGCAGGCGGCGGCGTGGCGCTCGGGCAGCAGTTCCAGGCCCGTGAGGTGGGCGGGCGTGGCGCCCAGGCGCAGCAGTTCGAGCAGGTTGCCGCCGGTGCCGCAGCCCACCTCGGTGATGTGCAGGCCTGCCAGGCTGCTGCAGCCGCGCGCCACGAAGCCGCGCAGCATCGCGCGCTGGCGCTCCTGCAGGCCCTGCCAGACCTCGGGGCGCAGCGGGCTGTAGCGGTCGGGCGCCGTGCGGCGCGCGTAGCGCTCGGCGACGGCGCGGGTTTCGTCGTGCGGTCCGGAGCCGCGCTCGTCACTCACGCCAGGGCCTCCAGGAAACGCCGCGCCAGCACCGGGTAGGTGTGGTTGGCCAGCACGAAAGCGCGGCCGCGCTCGCCCATCGCACGGCGCTCGCCGGCGGGCACGGCAGCCAGGCGGCGCAGGCCGTCGGCCACCGCGCTGGCGTCCTGCGGCGGCACCGTCAGGCCGCAGCCGGCCTCGGCCACCGGGTCGTTGCCGGCGTCCACCGAATGCAGCACCGCGCAGCCGGCCATCATGTAGTCCATCAGTTTGTTGGGTGCGATGCCGAAGCGGTAGATGGGCACCCGCTGCCAGCCGATGTAGGCGATGTGCACCTGCGCCAGGAAGGCGGGCACCTGCGCCTTCGGAATGGGCGGCAGGAACGTCACGTTCGTCAGGCCTTCGTCGGCCACGCGTTGCGCGAGCCGTGCCTGTTCGTGCCCGCTGCCCACCAGCACGAAGCGGAAGGGTTCTTCGCGCAGCAGTGCGGACGCGTCGAGCAGCGTGTCCAGCGCGTTAGGCGCACCCATCGAACCGGCATAGCCCACCACCGTGCCGTGCGCCGCGGCGGCGGCGGCAAGTGCGGCGGACACGTCGTCACGCAGCGGCGGTGGCGTGCCCTGCCATTCGTCGAGCGTGATGCCGTTGGGCACGATGTGCAGCTTCTTCAGGTCCAGCCCATGCGCGGCCATGTGGCCCTGCACCTTGGGCAGCATGCTGACCACGACATCGGCGTCGCGGTAGGCCGCGTTCTCTGCGGCCTGGCACAGCAGCGCAAACGGGTGGCGCGGCGACATGCCCGAGAGCTCGATGGGGCTCAGCGGCCACAGGTCGTGCACCTCGTAGACCAGCTTGGCGCCGGCCCGGCGCGCGATGCGCCGCGCCACCCAGATGTCCATCGGGTAGGTGCTGCTGGCGATGACCACGTCGGGTCGGAACTCGCGCACCAGCCGCGGCGTGTCGTAGAACAGATGGTGCAGGAACATCGCGATGTTGCGCACCCGGCCCAGCCCGTTGCCCTGGTAAGCCGGCGTGGGATAGAAGCGGTAGCCGATGCCATCGACCACGCTGTCGCCTGCCGGCGGCTGCGTGGCACGCACGTGCGAGTGGTCGGCGGCGACGATCTGCACCGCGTGCCCCGCGCGCACCCATTCGCGGGCCAGGTAGTAGGGCCGGAACTCCATGCCCAGCGCCGGGCTGCCGGCGTAGTGGTTGACGAGCAGGAGCCTCATGCCGCCCAGGTGCTGCCGGCCGGACAGACCTGGCCCGGGCGCAGGTGGCAGAAGTCGGCCACCACGGCGTCGTGGTCTACGAGCACGCCGATGTCGACGATGGCACCGCGGCCGATGCATGCGCCGCCTTCCACCACCGCGCCAGCGGCCACCAGCGTGCCTTCGCCCAGCACCGCATCGGGTGCAACGCTGGCCATCGGGTGCAACAGCGGCGGCAGGCGCCATCCGAGCCCAGCGGCGTCGTCCATCACGCGGCGGCGCACCTCGGCCCGGCCGATGGCGACGAAGAGCACACCGCCGTTGGCGGCCGAAGCCGCCCAGGCCGCGGCCGTCGAGACCGGCACGCCGGGCAGCGGCGACCTGGCCGCCGGGTTTTCGTCGACGAAAGCCACCACGCTGTCGCCGGCGCGCAGGGCACAATGCGCCACCTTGCGCGCGTGCGCGCCGGTGCCGAAGATCGTCCAGGCTTGGCTCATGTCGTCTCCACCGTCCCGATCAGGGTGTCGTAAATGCCGCGCATGCGCTGCACGTTCACCTGCCAGTCGGCGCGCTGTTCGACGATAAGGCGGTTCTCTGTCGCGGCCGCGGCGCGCAAGGCGCTGTCGCCGGCCGCCCGTGCGATGGCTTCGGCCAGGCCGGCGGCGTCGCCGGGGCGGAAGAGCAAGCCGTTGCGGCCATGGTCTATCCATTGCGCGTTGGCCGGGATGTCCGTCGCCACCGGGAGGCAGCCGCAGGCCATGGCTTCGTTCAGCGAGACGTTGTTGCCGTCGGACACGGCCGGGCTAACGAAGACATGCGCCGCGCCCAGCAGTTCCACCAACTGCGGATGGCTCACATGGCCGTGGAACACCGTCACCGGCCCCAGTCCGGCAGCATGAACCTGTGCCTGCAGTTCGACACGCAGCGGCCCGGCGCCGACGAGGTCGAGTGCCAACGCCAGCCCGCGTCCTTGCAGCAGACGTGTGGCCTCGACCAGCGTGTGCACACTGTAGACGGGCGCAAAGTTGCGTGTGCAGATCACGCGCAACGGCGGCGGTTCGGCACGTGGCGCCGAGGGTGGGCGGAACAGCGTGGTGTCGACCCCGAAAGGCACGGCCTGAACGCGCCCGGCCGGCGCGCCGAGCGCCATCACGGCGGCGTTCATGTGTTCTGCCACCGTGGTCACGCGGTCGGCGTGGCGCAGCGCGTAGCCGACGAGCGCGCGCGCCAGGCGCGACTCACGCGGGCTCACTAGCACGTCGCTGCCCCAGGCGGTGACGACCAGCGGCCTCAATCCGGCTATCGCCGCCAGGAAGCCATAGCTGGTGACGTACTGTGCATGCACGACGTCAGGCCGCAGCCGTGCGGCCAGGCGCCGCAGCACGGGCAGCGCCAGCAGGTAGCCCGCCTTGCCCAGGCCGCCTGTAGGCAGTAGGTGCACGTCGACTCCCGCGATCTGCGCCGGCCTAAAGCTCGCCACATGCACCTGCGCCCCCAGGTCGCGGAAAGCCTCGGCCCAGCGCCGCGTGTGCACGCTCTGGGCGTCGGCGATGTAGAGGATGCGCATGTCAGTGATGGGCGACGGGTTGCGGCCCTATGCCGACGTTCAGCGTCCGCTTTTGCGCGTTGAGCCCGGTGGCAGCAAAGGGCTGTCCGGGCAGGGCGCGGCGTGCGACTGAAGCGGTCGGCGCTGCGCGCCGACTGCCCTGTGGTGCTCGGGTCCATGGCCCGGCGCATAACTCGCTGCGCTCACTTCGTTCGCTACGCTCAGACAGGATGCGCCAGAAGTGTCCACGAGGCGCGCTGCGCGCGCGGGCCATGAACCCTGCGCTCCGCGGCGCTTCACACGCACCCCGCGCCCCGCCCGGACAGCCCTTTGCAGGAACCAGAGCGGGCACTCGGCGAGCGCCTCCTCCGTGGCTTGAGCGGCAGGCGGTGCCCGGCGGCGTCGCCGTGTGTGGCGCCGAGCAGCGCAGTCTTGAGGGCGGCGCGCGCAGCGCGCTTCGTGAACTGACTTGCCGCATCCTGTTTGAGCGCAGTGAGCGAAGCGAACGAAGCGAGTTATGCGGCACGCCCTCAAGGCGAGCAGCGGAGGGTAGTCGGTGCGCAGCACCGACCGCCACAGTCGGCGACGCCGCCGGGCACCGCCTGACGCGACCCGCCCTTGTCGCCGAACGCGGAAAGCGGACAGTGCAGAACGTCCGCACCGGGCCGAAAGCAGACCTGGATCTCATCAAACGAGGCCCGCCGTCCGGTACTGCCGCACCATCGCGCGCAACCCAGCCTCTATGCCCATTGGGTAACCGAAACCCAGCGTGCCACTCAGGGCACGGCCGTCGTAGCGCGTCGTGTTGGTCAGCTCGCCGAAGCGCTCGGGCGAGAACGGTAGTTCACGTCGCAGCAGCACGCGCCCCAGCGCTCCGGCTCCGGCGGCGCCGGCACCCAGCCAGTAGGGCAGCCGCGCCTTGGGTGGAGGCAGGCCCAGTTCGTCGGCCGCCCAGCCCACGAACGCCGCCAGTGGTGCAGGCGTGTTGACGATGAACACGCCGTCGGCATCTGCGTGCGACGCCGCGGCCAACAGTGCGGCAGCGACGTCTTCCACCGCGACGTAGTTGACCCAGGCTTCGCGGCGGCCGAAGTAGCGGAACCAGCCGCGGGCAACCATGCGCACCAGGCCCAGCAACGGCAGGCTGCGCCCAGGGACGATGCCCACCACGTTGCTCGGCTGCAGCACCACGCAGCGCAGACCCAGCGCGGCGCAGCGTTCACGCACGGCGCGTTCGCCGGCGTCCTTGCTGGTTTCGTAGGTGCCCTGCGGTGTGTGCGGGAAACGCTCGTCCACCACGCCGGCATGGCGCGGCGCACCGTAGACGCCCACACTGCTCAGGTGCACGAAGCACCGCGCACCGGCGCTGGCCGCGGCGTCCACCAGACGTGCTGCGCCCTCGGTGTTGACGGGGGGCATGCGTGCCGGGTCGCGCTTCTCGCCTGCCAGATGCAGCACGGTGTGCATGCCCGGCGGCAAGACAATTTCGCCCGCCACCAGATCCAGCGGCACATGGCGCGTACCGGCCGGCAGCGCCGCCGGTGCGTGGCGACTGGCGAGCCAGATTTGTCGCACCGGATCGGCGCGCTGCAGCATGGGCAGCAGGGCGCTGCCGATGAATCCGCTGCCTCCGGTGACGAGCACGGGCCCGCTCACCGCCGGCCCACCCAACGCTTGACGGCCTGCAGGCGGGCGAAGGCGTGCAGGCCGGCGTCGGAGCCCAGTGCCTCGTAAGCCCGCGCACGCCACTCGCTGAGCCGCCCTAGCGCCCACTTGCGCTGCACCCAGGCCGCGGCGCGGAAGGCGAACTGCCGCAGCAGCACGCCGCGCAACCACGCAAGGTCGGCCGGCCCGGCGACGACGCCGTGCCGCACGTAGGCCTGCGCCGCGGCCAGCAGCGCGGTGTCGCGGTCGTGCGTCATCGGTGCGAAGCGTGCGCTGTCGTTGCCGCCGTGCAGCCGGTAGTCCAGCACCACCTGCGGCAAGTGCACGAAGACATGGCCACGCGCGGCAATCTGCGTCCACGCCGCGCCGTCGCAGACCCGGGGCGCACGTTCGTCGAATCCGCCGATCTGATCCAGCACCGCGCGCCGCACCGTCACCGTGGCGTTGCAGATCGGGTTGCCGGCAATCAACACACGCCGGAAGTCACCGCCCGGCGAGACCCAGCGCCGTTCGCCCAGGGGCCGGCCTTCGGCGTCGATGAAGGCGTGGTCGGCCCACACCAGCGCAGCCTGTGGCTGGGTGCGAAAGGCGGCCACCGCCGCGCTGATGCGGCCAGGGCGCCAGCGGTCGTCGGAATCGAGGAACGCCACCAGCTCGCCTCGCGCAACTGCCAGCGCCAAGTTGCGCGCCCTCGCCTGCCGGCCGCCCCGCTGCTGTAGCAGGCGGAGGCGGTTGCCATAGGACTTCAGCACTTCGATCGAGCCGTCGGTGGAGCCGTCATCGACGACGATGAGCTCGATGGCCGGGTGGTCTTGCGTCAGCACGCTGTCCACACACTCGCGCAGGTAGCGCGCGTGGTTGAAGCTCGGGACGATGACGCTCACCAGCGGCACCGCGGGCAAGGCCGGCAGCGCGGCTTGCGGGGCCACGGTGAACGGTGCGGAAACCGACTGCACCACCGCTCAGCCCTTGCGCGCGGCGATGAGGTAGCCGCGCGTGAAAAGGTCGTGCGTACCGCCCAGCGTGAGCACGTTGACGATGCCCGAGGGTGACCAGCGGGGTGGGTCGCGCCGAAGGCAGGCGCTGACCTGCAGCCCCGGCGGCGACATCAGCGCCAGCGCGCTTTCGCGGGTGAAGAAGCGCAGGTGCGTGCGGTCGAGGATACCGTCGTCGGCGTATTGCCAGCGGCCGCGCAGCAGCAGGTCCAGCACCACGCGCAGGTGGCGCACGTTCGGGATGCTGGCAATCACCAGGCCGCCGGGCTCGAGCAGCATCTGCACTCGCGCCATGAAGGCCCACGGGTCGATCATGTGTTCCAGCACGTCCAGGCAGAGCACGAGGTCGAAGCTCGCGGGTGCGAAGGGCCCGGGCAGCAGGGTCTCGGCGTTGCCCACCAGCAACTCGTCGACACGGCCTCGTGCGACGGCCGCGGCGCTCTCGAACAACTCGACACCCACCGTGCGCTCGCAGCGCCCCGACTGCTTCAGCCAGTGCAGTGTGGCGCCCGCACCGCAGCCGACTTCCAGCACCCGCGCGGCGCGCGGCGGAAGCAGCGGTTCGATGTCGCGGCGCACGTTCTCGAAATAGGTGCCGGCCTTGGCGTCGTAGTCGGGGGTCGTCAGCATGGCTTCAGGCCGCAGGCCGCGGCGGCGCAGTTTCGGCGCGGCGCAGCAGCAGGCTCAGCGCCAGCCAGTCGAGGGCACCACGCGCCGCCCAGGCCGCCGCCGCACCTTCGATGCCGTAGGCCCGCACCAGCGCCAGCAACAGGCCCAGGTAGAGCGGCAGTTCCAGCAGGTGCAGCAGCGCGGTCTGTTTCGCCAGGCCCCGGCCATGCAAGGCGGCGAACGGGATCTGCGCCGCGGCGTTGAAGGCAAAACCCAGCAGCAGGATCTGCATCGCGCGGGCGCCCTGCGCGGCAAACTCGGCGCCCATCCAGGCGTCGAGCAGCGGGCCGGCGAACACCGCACCCAGAAGCGCCAGCGGCAGCACGCCGGCCAGGGTCAGCGTCAGCGCCTGGCGTCGCAATTCCCGGCCCGGGCCGTGACCGGTGCCCGCGCCCTGCGCCGCCGCCAGTGCCGGGAACAGCGCGCCGGACAGCGCCACCGGCAGCACCAGCAGCCGCGACACCAGCTCGAAGGGCGCGGCGTAGTAGGCCAGCGCCGCGGCCGAGAGCAGCCCGCCGATGATGAAACGGTCGACATAGACGATCACCGGCCCGACGATGTTGCTCACCGTCAGCCAGCCGCCCATGTGCAGCAGCGGCTGCAGCCAGCGCCGCTGCGCCAGCGCCACGGAGAGCCGCAGCGAAGCCGTGCAGGGCCACCAGTGCGCCGCAAGCAAGAGCCAGCGCGTCAGCACCATGGCCAACAAAGCAGCGTCCAGGCGCGGCGTGAACCACGCGCTGATGCAGGGCGCCACGAACAGCAACACCCCGGCCGGCGTGCGGATGGCGGTGAGCAGCTTGAAGCGCTGGAAACCTTCGAGGATGCCGCGCAGCGCCGCCGTGCCCACGGTGGGCGGGATGCCGAAGGCGATGACCAGCAACCCGAGCGCCGCCTCGTCGCGCAGCCCGGCGTCGTCGCGCGTGATCCAGGCACCGGCCCACCAGGCCAGGGCCGCCACGAGCAGCCCGCCGACCAGACCGGCCGCACCGGCCAGCGCGGTGCCCGTGGAGCACAGCGCCGGCAAGTCCGCCGCCGTCGGCCGGCCGACCCGTTCGGCCACCAGTTTGGTCAGTGCCCGCCCGAGGCCGAAGTCGAAGAGGCCGAAGTAACCGATCAGCACCCAGCCCAGCGTCAGCAGACCGAAGCGCTCCGTGCCGAGGCGCTGCGCCAGGTAAGGCATGGCCGCTGCGGCGGCCAGCAGCGGCAATACGGTGCCCAGCAGGTTCCATCCGGCGTTGGCAAGGACCTGGCGGAAGCCCGTCATGGCGCAGGCGGGCGGGCTTCAGCCGCCGGCCTGCACGATGGCGCTGCGTAGCGCTGCGACGACGGTGTCCTGGTCGGACGCAGTGAGGTCGGCGCTCATCGGCAAGCTCAGCACGCGTTCGGCCAGACCGCGGGAGACTTCGCAGCACTCTGGGCAGCAATGCGCCGCGTAGGCCGGTTGCAGATTCAGCGGCTTGGGGTAATGCACGGCCGTGGGCACGCCGGCGGCGGTGAGCGCAGCCTGCCCCGCAGCGCGGTGTTCAACCATCACAGTGAGCTGCGCGTAGACCGAGTTGCGGTCGGGCCGCACCGTCACCTGCGTGAGGCCCGGCACGTCGGCCAGCAGGCGCTGGTAGCGCGCACCGATCTCGGCGCGGCGCCGCAGTTCCCACTCGAAACGCTCCAGCTTGGCCAGCACCACGGCGCATTGCAGCGTGTCCATGCGCCCGCCCACGCCCAGCCGGGTGTGGGTGTAGCGCGCGCTCTGGCCGTGCACGCGGATCTCGCGCGCTGCCTGCGCCAGGCAGTCGTCGTCGGTGAAGAGCGCGCCGCCGTCGCCATAGCAGCCCAGCGGCTTGCTCGGGAAGAAGCTGGTGGCGCCGAAGGTGCTGAGTGCACACGAACGGCGGCCCTGGTAGAGCGCGCCGAAACTCTGTGCAGCGTCCTCGATGACCGCCAGCCCATGTTTCGCGGCGATGGCGTTGATCTCGTCCATGTCGGCCACCTGGCCGTACAGGCTCACCGGCATGATGGCCCGCGTACGCGGCGTGATCTCGGCCTCGATCAGCTTCGCGTCGATGTTGCAGGTGTCGGGCTCGACGTCGACGAACACCGGCTCCAGCCCGGCCAGCAGGATGGTCTCGGCGGTCGCCGCGAAGGTGAAGGGCGTTGTGATGACCTCGTCGCCGCGTTTCAGGTCCAGCGCCATGAGCGCGATCAGCAGCGCCTCGGTGCCGCTGGCCACGGTGATGCAGTGTCGGCTGCCGGTGAAGGCGGAGAGCTTCGCTTCCAGCTCCTGCACCTCGGGCCCCATGATGTACTGGCCGTGGTCGAGCACACGCTGGATACGCGCGTCGATGCTGGGCTTCAGCGCCGCGTACTGCGCTTTCAGATCGGTGAATTGCATGGCGTCGAGCCGCGCTTGTACGGCAGTGTCCAGTTCAGGGGCAGAGCATGAGGATGTCGTGGGCGAGCCGGTAGCGCTCACCGGTGGCCGGGCAGGTGGCGTGCAGCACCTCGCCGCGGCAGTGGCCGGGCAGGTCCAGGCGTTCGCCATGGCGGCTCATCCAGCCCATGCGCCGTGCCGGCACACCCGCCACCAGCGCGTAGGGCAGCACGTCGCGGCTGACCACGGCCCCGGCGCCGACGAAGGCGTACTCGCCGATCGTGACCCCGCAGACGATGGTGCAGTTGGCCCCCAACGTGGCGCCTCGCTGGACCAGCGTGCGCCGGTACTCGTGCTTGCGCACCACCGCCGCGCGCGGGTTCATCACGTTGGTGAAGACCATGCTGGGGCCGCAGAACACGTCGTCTTCCAGCGTCACCGCGTCGTAGACCGACACGTTGTTCTGGATCTTCACGTTGCTGCCGATGTGCACGTCGTTGCCGACGAACACCCCCTGCCCCAACGAGCAGTTCGCGCCGATGCGCGCGCCGGCGCTGACGTGCACCCAGTGCCAGACGCGGGTGCCTTCGCCGAGTTGCGCACCTTCGTCGACGATGGCGGTGGGGTGGATGTTCACGGCCATCAGAACACCAGCGGCAAGCCGACACGCACGCCGTCGCGCGCGCTGCGGTAGGCGGCCAGCACCACTTCCAGCGAACGCAGGCCGCTGTAGCCATCCACTTCAGCGTGCTGCTCGCCGCGCAGCGTGCCGATGACGTTGTCGTAGTAGAGCGGGTGGCCGGGGCCGTACACCGACGGGGTGCTGTAGCTGGCCGACTTCACGGCCTCGTCCTCGGGCCGCGCCTCGTCGAATTCCCAGTGCTGGATCTGGTTCACCGCCACGCCGCCGATGCGCACCGTGCCGCGTTCACCCAGGATGGTGATGCTGCCTTCGAAGTTCTTGCCGTGCGTGAGCATCGTGACGTTGATGCTGGCCAGCCCGCCCTTGCGAAGGCGCAGGCTCATCACGCCGGTGTCTTCGGCCTCGATGTCGCGCGCCAGTGTGGCGGTGTAGGCGTGCACGTTGTCCACCGGGCCCACCAGCCAGTCGAGCATGTCGACGTAGTGGCTGGCCTGGTTGAGGAAGGCGCCGCCGTCCAGGTCCCAGCGGCCGCGCCAGGGGGCGTCGTCGTAGTAGCTCTGCGGGCGCGTCCAGAACACGTTCACCGTGCACATGAAGATGTGCCCGAAGCGCCCCGCCTCGATGGCCTGCTTCAGCAATTGCATCGTCGGGTTCAGCCGGTTCTGCTTGACGACGAAGAGCTTGACGCCGGCCTCGCGGCATGTGCGCACCATCTGCATGCCCTCGTCCCACTTGGTGGCCATGGGTTTCTCGCTCAGCACGTGGCGGCCGGCGGCAGCCACGCGCATGGCCTGGCGCGGATGCAGGCCGCTGGGGGTGGCCAGCGTGACGATGTCGGCGTCGGTGCCCGTGCCGTCGGTGGCCAGCATCGCGTCCAAAGAAGCGTAGCCGGCCGCGCCGGTCTTGTTCTGGGCGGCAACCAGCGCCTCGGGGCGGTTGTCGCAGACCGCCACCAGCTGCGCGCGCGCCTCGTGCTGCCGCAGCGCCTCGAAGTGGCTGGCCGAGATACGACCGCAGCCCACCAACGCGAAGCGGATGGGGCGGCCCGTGATGGGCAGGCTGGAACTCATCGGTCGATTTTACGGCTGCGCCTAAAATTCGACCCTTTTCCCGCGCCCCACACTACAGAGCAAAGCAGCCCCGCATGTCCGACGACAACCAACTCATCGCCGAACGGCGCGAAAAGCTGCAGGCCCTGCGCGCAGAGGCAGCGAAGAATGGCACGGCGGCCTTCCCCAACGACTTCAGACCGAAGCATCATGCGGCCGACCTGCACCACAAACACGGCCAGGTGCCGAACGAAGAGCTCGAGCCGCAGGCGGTAGGCGTCGTCGTGGCCGGCCGCATGATGCTCAAGCGCGTGATGGGCAAGGCCTGCTTCGCGACGCTGCAGGACAGCACCGGCCGCATCCAGCTCTACGTCACGCAGGACGCCGTCGGCCCCGAGGCGCTGGCCAGCTTCAAGCAGCTGGACCTGGGCGACATCCTGGGCTGCGAAGGCACGCTTTTCCGTACCAGGACGGGTGAACTGTCGGTGAAGGCCACGCACGTGCGCCTGCTCACCAAGAGCCTGCGCCCCTTGCCCGACAAGTTCCACGGCATGGCCGACCAGGAGCAGAAGTACCGTCAGCGATACGTCGACCTGATCACCGACGAGGGCGCGCGATCGCGTTTCGTGGGGCGCAGCAAGGCCGTCAGCGCCATCCGCAGCTACATGGTCGAGCACGGCTTCCTGGAAGTGGAAACACCGATGCTGCACCCCATCCCGGGCGGCGCGAATGCCAAGCCCTTCACCACCCACCACAACGCGCTCGACCAGGAGATGTTCCTGCGCATCGCGCCCGAGCTCTACCTCAAGCGCCTGCTGGTGGGCGGCTTCGAACGCGTGTTCGAAATCAACCGCAACTTCCGCAACGAAGGCATCAGCGTCCGGCACAACCCGGAATTCACGATGATGGAGTTCTATGCGGCCTACTGGACGCACCACGAGCTGATGGACTTCACCGAAGCCGTGCTGCGCCACGCCGCACGCTCGGCCGCGGGCACGGCGGAAATCAGCTATGCCGGCAAGCCGGTGGATCTGCACCTGCCGTTTGCGCGCCTGAGCGTGCGCGAATCGCTGGTGGTGCACGCCGGACTGACCCATGCCGAGGCCGACGACGCCGAGCTGCTGCGCGCAAGGCTCAAGGCCGTGGGCGAGGAAGCGCCGGCGCACTGGAAGCTGCCCGAGCTGCAGTTCGGCCTGTTCGAGGCGGTGGTCGAGGAAAAGCTCTGGCAGCCCACCTTCATCATCGACTACCCCGTCGAGGTGTCGCCGCTGGCGCGTGCGTCCGACAGCAATCCGGCCATCACCGAGCGTTTCGAGCTCTTCATCACCGGGCGCGAGTACGCCAACGGTTTCAGCGAACTGAACGACGCCGAGGACCAGGCCACGCGTTTCCAATCGCAGGTGGCGAACAAGGACGCGGGCGACGAGGAGGCGATGTACTACGACGCCGACTTCATCCGCGCGCTGGAATACGGCATGCCGCCGGCCGGCGGCTGCGGCATCGGCATCGACCGGCTGATGATGCTGATCACCGACAGCCCGAGCATCCGCGACGTGATCCTGTTCCCGGCGCTGCGCCGGGAAGGCTGAAGCCCGGCGCCGCATTCACGCCATGAACGCCACGGCCGACCGACTGGAGACGCTGGAAGCGATCGAGGCGGCGGTGCTGCGCGAACTCGGTGCCGCGGTGCACCACAAGAGCCATCCCTGGCGCGTGGGCGTGCTGGCCACCACCGACGGCGACATCGGCGACGCGCGCAGCGTCGTGCTGCGCGAGTGGGACGAGACGCAGCGCACGCTGCTGATCTACACCGATGCGCGCAGCCCCAAGGTCAAGCAGCTCAGCGCACACCCGCTGGGCACGCTGGTGCTGTGGTCGGAACGGCTGGGCTGGCAGCTGCGCCTGCGCGTGAAGCTGGAACTGCAGACCGCGGGCCTGGCCGTCTCTTCGCGCTGGGCACGCCTGAAGATGACGCCCGCCGCGCACGACTACCTTTCGCCGCTGCCTCCCGGCACGGCGATGGAACACCGCCACCGGCCGCCGCCGGTGCGCGAGAGCCGCAGCCACTTCGCGGTGATGGTGGCGCGTGTGCAGGCCGTCGACTGGCTGGAACTGCACGCCGACGGCCACCGCCGTGCGCGCTTCGACAGCCGCGGCGCGCGCTGGGTCGCGCCGTAAGTCGCCGGGGCGCCGCCGCGCGGCGTCAGCTGCGCCGGAAGGCCGGCTTGCGCTTGGCCAGGAAGGCGTCCATGCCCTCCACCTGGTCGGGCGTGCCGAAGAGGCTGTAGAAGAGCCGGCGCTCGTAGGTCACGCCGTCGTCCAGCCCCGTCTCGAATGCGCGGTTGACGCAGTCCTTGGCCATCATCACGCTGGGGCCACCCAATGCGCAGATCAGCTCGCCCGCGGCCACCGCCTCGGCCAGCAGCCGGTCGGCCGGCACGACGCGGCTGACGAGCCCGGCGCGCTCGGCCTCGGCGGCGTCCATGAAACGGCCGGTGAGCACCATGTCCATGGCCTTGGCCTTGCCCACCGCTCGCGGCAGGCGCTGCGTTCCGCCGGCGCCGGGGATGATGCCGAGCTTGATCTCGGGCTGGCCGAACTTGGCGCTGTCGGCCGCGATGATGAAGTCGCACATCATCGCCAGCTCGCAGCCCCCACCCAGGGCGAAACCGGCCACCGCCGCGATGACGGGCTTGCGCACGCGGCGCACGGTCTCCCAGTTGCGCGTGATGAACTCGCCCTCGTACGCCTGCAGGTAGGTCTTGGTGGCCATGCCCGCGATGTCGGCGCCTGCGGCAAAGGCCTTCTCGCTGCCGGTGATGACGATGCAGCCCACGCCGTCGTCGGCGTCGAAGGCCTGCAGCGCGGCGCCCAGCTCGTCCATCAGCGCGTCGTTCAGCGCATTCAGCTGCTTCGGGCGGTTGAGCGTGACGAGGCCGACGCGGCGTTCGCCATCGCCGCGCAGCTCGGTCAGGATCATGGAATCGCTCACGGTCGTCTCCTCGGGATGTCGCCGGCACTATACGGCGCGGCCCGCCGGCCACTCACGTTGGCTGTAAGCTGTCAGGGTTGGGGACCGCCCCCGCCACGCCGAAGCCGGCCCACCGCATGCCGACCTTGTTCCGCAAGACCGCCAAAGGGCAGACAGAGATCGAGACCCGCGCCCACCGGCTGGCGCCGCGGCTGCGCGGGCTGCTGATCCTGGTGGATGGCAAGCGCGACGCCTCGGCGCTGGCCGCACTGGTGCCGCAGCAGGCCGACGCGCTGCTGGCCGAGCTGCTGACACTGGGCTTCGTCGAGGCCCTGCCCGAAGCCGCGGCAGCGCCGGCGCTGCCGCCCAAGGCGATGGCCGAGGCCTCCGCGTCGGTCAGGCCGACTCCGATGCGCAGCGAAGACTTCGAGACCCTGCGCCGTAACGCCGTGCGCGCGCTGAACGACGCACTGGGCCCGGCCGCTGAGACGATCGCGCTTCGCATCGAACGCACGCGGAACATGGCCGAGCTGCAGCCCCAGCTGATGCAGGGCGCACAGGCGGTGGCCAACATGCGCGGCCGTGCTGCCGCCGAGGCCTACGCGGCGAAGTTTCTGGCCCAAGAGTAAGGCCACACGGCAGCCGACCGACCAAGGCCTTGCGCGGAACCGGCTCCACCGGGCCGCTGCAGGAGCCCCCTGGGCGGGTTGACGAGCGAAGCGAGCTTGGGTGCCCTTCACTTTCCGCGCTCGGCCTGCTCTGGCAGGCGCTCGATCTGCAGGTCGATGTAGGTCTCGGCGTCCTGTCGCACGACGATGCGCACCGGCAGGTACTGCAGGCTGGGCGCAATCCACATCTCGGCGGTGTAGTCGCCGGGGCGCGCCGTGCGGCGCGGCCTCACGTGCACGGCATCCACCAGCCCGGCCGTGGTGTGGAGCGGCTCGCTGCCGACGACGTCGTAGAGCCAGGGCTCGACACGCCGGGGCAGCGCCAGCGGCAGCTCCACCGTCTCGCCAGGGCTCAGCCGCGCGGGCTGCACGGTGAACAGCCAGGTCAGCTGCACGAACTGGCTCACGGCGTCCTGCAGCCCCGGCGGACGCGGCAGTACGGCACCGTTGGGCAGGCGCACCGCGTCGCTGTCCATGAAGATGGTGCTGCGGCGGCGGTCGCGGAAGATGACGTCCATCTCCATGTCGTAACGCCGCGGCCACAGACCCTGGGCCGTGATGTCGCCTTCGCTGCTCTCGCGACGTGTCATCAACGGCGCGAAGGCCGGGCCGACGCTGGATTCCAGGAAGACCTGGTAGCGCGTGCCCTGGCGCAGCCATTCCACACGTGCCTGGCCTTCGACCGGGCCGCGCACGTTGCCGGTGAGGCGGTAGCTGAGCCGCGTCGACGGCGGCCATTCGACGGCCGCCGGCGCCGAGGCGGCAGCTTCGCCTGCTGCGGCAGCCGCTCCGGCGGCCGGCTGCAGGTCGGCCAGTGGCGCCAGCTCGGGCAGCACGGCCAACGGCGGCGCAGGATCGGGTGGCGGTGGCACGACGGCCATCGTCTCGGGCAGTGGCTCGGCGGCGGGCAACGCGGCCGACGCCGCCGACGCGGCCGCCAGCGCTGCCACGCGCGGCCTGGCGCGCACCATCGGCGTGGACGGCAGCACGGCCACCGGCGCCAGTTCGCGCACGAAGCTCACCTCGAAACGCGCGGGTGGGCGGCCCGCGGCGTCGACACCCAGGGGCGGCGGCAGCACGCCGTTGGCCAGCCACAGGTGCACCAGCAGGACGCCAGCGCCCAGCACCAGCAGCAAGTGAACGCGCCTTGCGTTCACGTGCGGAGTCTCAACTGCCGGCAGCAGCGAGGAAACAGCACAGTGCCGCCACCGCACTGAGGCGGAACCGCAGCGTGAGCCAGCGCGCCACGCCCTCGGCGGCGTAGATGCGCCGGTCGACCGCGTAGCACGCCGCGAGCATGACGCCGTGCACCACCAGGCCGGCGCTGGGCGGCATCAGCACCGCCACCCAGGCCACCAGCGAGGGCACGACGCCCCAGGCCAGCAGCGCCAGCGGCGGCTCGGCGTGGCGGAAGGCCAGGCCCCAGTGGATGCCGCCGAGGAAGCTGACGATCACCGCCGCATAGGCCGACATCGCCAGCGTGGCGTAGCCGTGCGCGTCGTCGCGCACCAGCCAGACGAGCGCAGCGCCGAAGACGAAGGGCAGCAGCCCGGCGTGGCCCAGGCGGCGGGCCGACAGCGGCAATTCGCCCGCGGTGGAGGTGATGGCGGCGGCAGTCATCTCGCGATTGTCGGCCCGGGCGCCACTCGCCTGCCGCCGCAGGCCTTTGCCCGGCGCCGGTGCTGGCTACTTCTTGCCGGCGCCAGCCGCGGCGGCGAGCAGCCGTTCGACCGTCTCGACCGGTATCGCACCCGGCCGGCGCGTGCCGTCGGCGAAAAACACCGCCGGCGTGCCGTTGATGCGCTGCGCCTGGCCGAAGGCCAGGTTGCGCTCGATGGCGCCGGTGTCGCACTTGGCGCCGGCGGCCGTCTTCGGCGGCACGACACCGTCGATCATCCAGCCGCGCCAGGCCTTCATGGGATCGGCGGCACAGTGGATGTCGCGTGACTTGGCCGCCGAGTCGGCGCCCAGGATGGGCATCAGGAAGGTGTAGATGGTGACGTCCTTGACGGTCAGGAGGTCGCGTTCGAAGCGTTTGCAGTAGCCGCAGTTGGGGTCGACGAACACCGCCATCTTGCGCGCGCCATTGCCTTGCTTGATGACCATTGCATCCTTCAGCGGCAGCTTGTCGAAGTCGATGGCCAGCAGCTTTTCTATGCGCGCCTGCGTCAGGTCGGTGCGTGTCTTGGTGTCGATGAGCGACCCGTTGGCGAAGATGAAGTCGCCCTTGTCGTCGGTGTAGATGATCTCGCTGCCGCCGTAGCGCACTTCCCACAGGCCGGGCACCGGTGACCTTGTGATCTCGTCTATCTTCGGCAGCTGCGGCAGGCGCTCGGCCAGCGCCTTGCGGATGGCAGCCTCCTGCGCCAGGGCGGCAAGAGGCAGCAGCGCGACCATGACCATGGCGGCGAGATGGCGGCGGGTCGGGCGAAAGTTCATGGGCAGAGGATTCCTGTGGATGCGGTTCAGCCGCCGAGCGCGCGTGCAGTGAGCAGGCGTTTCAGCGGCGGCAGGTGGTTGGCCAGACTCAGGCCGCGGTTGCGAAGTTCCTTCACCAGGGGCGCTTCACTGGCAAAAAGATGCAGAAGGCCGTCGGTGACCTGTGCCATGGCCTGTACCGGGCCCAGCCGCCGGCGCGCGTAGCGCGACAGCAGCTTCTCGTCGCCCAGGGCGCGCCAGGCTTCGCGCGCAGCCAGCACCTCGGCGAGCACGGCCACGTCGGCCAGGCCCAGGTTCAGGCCCTGCCCGGCCAGCGGGTGCACGACATGCGCCGCGTCACCGACGAGCACCCAGCCGGGGCCGCACAAGCGGTCGGCGCAGGCCAGCGCCAGCGGCCATTGCGCCCGCGGGCCGGCCAGCACGAGCTGCCCGGCGACGCCGCTGGTGACGTCGTTGAGCAGCGCCGTGAAGTCGGCGTCGTTCAGCGCCATGCGCGTCTGCGCGGCCTCTTCGGGCAGCGACCACACAAGCGCCAGCCCATGGCCGGGCGTCGGGCGGTCCAGCGGCAGCAGGGCCAGCACGTCGGGGCTGCGAAACCACTGCCGCGCCAGGCCGGCGTGGGCGCGGTCGCTGACCAGCCGCGCCGCAACGGCCGTCTGGCCATAGGGGTGGCGTTCCATGCGCACGCCCAGCGCCGCGCGTGTGGCCGAGGCCTTGCCTTCGGCCAGCACCTCCAGCGCCGCGGGTACCGGCACGGCCATCGACGTGACGTGCGGCGCGAACTTCACGGCCGCACGCAGCGCGCGTTCGAGTTCGGCGGCATCGACGATCCAGGCCAGCTCGGGCAGCGACTGCTGCCAGGCCGAAAAGTCGATCGCCGCGCCCGGCGCGTCGCCCTCGACGTGCATGTCCTGCACCGGGGTACGTGCGTCGGCCGGCAGCGCATCCCACACCTTCAACGTGCGCAGCAGCGCCACCGATTGCGCGTTCAGCGCGTAGGCGCGCACGTCCTCCTGCTCGGGCTCGGCCAGCGGGCCCAGCAGCGCCACGGCCAGCCCCTGCCGCGAAAGGGCAAGCGCCGTGCACAGGCCTGCGGCGCCGGTGCCGCGCACCAGGATGTCGTGGGTTTGCATGAAAGGCATTGTAGGGAGGGGCCCCGGCACAATGCGGTCGCGGGTCAGGCCCGCCCGACCCGACAGGAAACCCCATGACCGATGCCCCCTCCCCCCTGCTGTGCCGCGTCGGCGCGCTGTTCCTGCACCCGGTGAAGTCCTGCGCCGGCATCGCACTGACGCAGGGCCTGCTGGTGGAGACCGGCATCGAATTCGACCGCGCCTGGATGGTGGTGGACGAACACGGCGAGATGCTCACCCAGCGTGAACTGCCGCGCATGGCGCTCATCCAGCCCACGCTGCGCCACGGCGACGTGGTGCTGCGCGCGCCCGGCATGCTCGCACTGCACCTGATGCTGGACACCGTGGAGGCACCGACCCGCGTCCGGGTCTGGGACGACGTGGTGAGGGCCTACGACATGGGGCCGCTGGCCGCGCAATGGTTCAGCGACTTCCTGGGCACGAAGCTCCACCTGGTGCGTTTCGACCCCGAGGAACAACGCCTGTCCGACCCGCAGTGGGCGGGCGACGTGCAGGCCCGGAACACCTTTGCCGACGGCTACCCGCTGCTGGTGACCAACAGCGCCTCGCTGGCCGACCTGAACGAACGCCTGGCGGCCCGAGGCGCGACGCCGGTGACGATGCAGCGCTTCCGACCCAACCTGGTGCTCGACGGCCTGCCCGCGTACGACGAGGACCACCTGCACGAAATCGACATCGCCACCGACGAAGGCACCGTGACGCTGCGCCTGGTGAAACCATGCACCCGCTGCAGCATCCCCAACATCGAGCCCGCCAGCGCCGAAACCGGCAGCGAACCCAGCGCCACGCTGGCCGGCTACCGCACCGATGCGCGCATGCACGGCGGCATCACCTTCGGCATGAATGCGGTGATCGTGCAGGGCGTGGAGCACACGCTGCGCGTGGGGCAGGCCGTGAACCTGCGCTACGCCTTCCGCTGAGGGCCGCCACAGGGCCACGCCTTAAACTTCGCGGCTGGCACGTCACCGACGCGCACCCCCCGAAAGCGCACCTCCATGAGCCTCCAATGCGGCATCGTCGGCCTGCCGAACGTCGGCAAGTCCACGCTCTTCAATGCCCTGACCAAGGCCGGCATCGCGGCCGAGAACTACCCCTTCTGCACCATCGAGCCCAATGTCGGCGTGGTGGAACTGCCCGACAACCGGCTGGCGGCGCTGTCCGCGATCGTCAAGCCCGAACGCGTGGTGCCGGCCATCGTCGAGTTCGTCGACATCGCCGGGCTGGTGGCCGGGGCCAGCAAGGGCGAGGGCCTGGGCAACCAGTTCCTCAGCCACATCCGCGAGACCGACGCGATCGTCAACGTGGTGCGCTGCTTCGAGGACGACAACGTCATCCACGTCGCCGGCAAGGTCGACCCCATCTCCGACATCGAGGTCATCCAGACCGAACTCTGCCTGGCCGACCTGGCGACGGTGGAAAAGAGCCTGCACCGCTACGTGAAGGCGGCGCGCTCGGGCAACGACAAGGAGGCCGCGGCGCTGGTGAAGGTGCTCGAGAAGTGCCAGGCCGCGCTGGACCAGGCGCATCCGGTGCGCGGCATCGCCTTCAGCAAGGAGGAACTCGTCATCCTCAAGCCCCTGTGCCTGATCACGGCCAAACCGGCGATGTTCGTGGGCAACGTCAGCGAGACCGGCTTCGAGAACAACCCCTACCTCGAACGCCTGCGCGAATACGGGGAGCGCCAGAACGCCCCGGTGGTGGCCATCTGCGCCAAGACAGAGGCCGAACTGGCCGACATGAGCGACGAGGACAAGGCCATGTTCCTGCACGAGATGGGGCAGGACGAGCCGGGGCTGAACCGCCTCATCCGCGCCGCTTTCAAGCTGCTCGGCTTGCAGACCTACTTCACCGCCGGCGTGAAGGAAGTGCGCGCCTGGACCATCCATATCGGCGACACCGCACCGCAGGCCGCCGGCGTGATCCACACCGATTTCGAGCGCGGTTTCATTCGCGCCCAGACCATTGCCTTCGACGACTTCATCGCCTTCAAGGGCGAACAGGGCGCCAAGGACCACGGCAAGATGCGCGCCGAAGGCAAGGAGTACGTCGTCAAGGACGGCGACGTACTGAATTTCCTGTTCAACGTGTGAGTCTGCGCCGACCGCGCCAAGGTGCGACGGACTAGAGTCTGCGCATGACCGCCGCCGCGCGCCCGCTCGCCGACGAACCCCCTCGCCCCGCGGTGCCCGTGCTTGTGGCACTGGGGACCATGCTGGCCTACGCCCTGATCGGGGCGGTCGGGCTGCTGCTGGCCGGGCCGCCGGGGTATGCATCGCCGCTGTACCCCGCGGCGGGTATCGCGTTGGCCGCCGTGCTGGTGTACGGCCGCGCGGCCCTGCCCGGCGTGCTGTGTGGCGCATTCGCGGTGAACGCCGGGCTCGGCGCCTTGCGCGGCGGCAGCGGGCTGGCCGACCTGGTGCTGCCGCTCGTCATCGGTGTCGGCGCGATGCTGCAGGCCGGCGTGGGTGCCGCGCTGGTGCGTCGGTTTGTTTCGATGCCGTTGGTACTGAACGCACCGCGCGACATCCTGCGGTTTGGCCTGCTCGGCGCACTGGTGGCCTGCTGCGTCAGCCCCAGCGTGGCGATCTCGGCGCTGTGGGCCGCAGGCGTGCTGTCGCGCGAGATGCTGTTGCCGAACTGGTTCACTTGGTGGGTGGGCGACGCGCTGGGCGTGCTGATTGCTGCACCGCTGGTGCTGACCTTCATCGGCCACCCGCGCGCCGACTGGCAGCCGCGGCGGCGCACGCTGGGCATTCCGCTGCTGCTGGCCCTGGCGCTGGTGGCCGCCGGCATGCTGGAGCTGTCGCGGCTGGACCGCCAGCGCCTGCAGGCGGCCTTCGAGCGCGACGCCGACCGCCTGGTCAGCGCCGCCGAGACCCGGCTGGCGGTGCCGTTGTATGCGCTGCAGGCCCTGCACAGTGCGATGCGGCTGCGCGCGCCGGACGCGGACACGCTGCACGTCGCGGCCCGGTGGTGGCTGGCTCAACAGTCGTCTCAGCTGCTGGCCATGGGCTACAGCGAACGGGTGCCATTGGAGGCGCTGCCCGCTTTCGAGGCCGCGGCCCGAGCCCAGGGCATGCCCGACTACCGGGTCTTCGACCGGCCAGAAGGCACGTCGCGCGCCGGCGACGGAGAGGTGCTGGCGCTGCGCTTGATCGAACCGATGGAAGGTAACCGCGCGGCTTTGGGCGTCAACGTGCTGTCGATCCCGGCCGCCCGCGTTGCCTTGAATGCCACGCGCGCCAGCGGCGAACCGGCGGTGACCGCGGGCTTCCGGCTCACCCAAGCGCGGGGCGACGAGACTGGCGTCGTCATCTACCAGGCGCTGTACCGCGGCGAGGCCGCACCCGGCGAGACCGCTGCCGCGCGCGCGGCGCGTTTCAGCGGCGTAGTCTTCGTCACCGTACCGACCGAACGTGCGCTGGCCGGGCTGGCCGACGGGCAGCCCTACCTGCGCTGGTGCCTGCTCGACGCCGACCCGCAGGCGCCACGTCGCCGCCTGGCCGGCCCGATGGGCTGCGAGGTCAGTACGGCAGCCCAGGAGGGATGGCAGACGCGGCGTGAGCTGCGTCTGGCCGGGCGCGCGATAGAACTGCATATTGCCGCACCCAAGGGCAATGTGCCGGGGCGTTCGAGCGAGGCGGCCTGGCTGCTGTCGACGGTCGGGATGGCGTCGGCGGCGATGCTCGGCGCGCTGCTGCTCACCATCACCGGCCACAGCCGCCGCACCGAGCTGGTGGTCACCGACGCCACCGCCGAACTGCGCCGCGAGATCGAGGAGCGCACCGCCGCCGAGAGTGCGCTGCGTGACAGCGAGGCGCGGCTGCGCAGCATCCTCGACCACGTGCCGCTGGGCGTGATGTTCCTCGATCCCCAGGGACAGATCATCGACTGCAACCCGCAGCTGGCGCGCATGCTGGGCGCCACCGCCCAGGATCTGCGCGGCGGCTCGGTGGTCGACCTCGTGCCTGCGGAGGAGACCGAACGCATCCGCCGCATGCGTCGCGACTTGCTGGAGGGCGCGTCGGGCAGCCTGATCGAGATGCTGCGCCTGCGCCCCTTCACCGGGCCCGAGCCGGTGGTACGCGTGAGTGTCAGTGCGCTGCGCGGGCCCGACGGCCGCGTGCTGCGCATGGTGGGCGTGGTCGAGGACATCACCGAGCACCTGCGTCTGCTGACCAGCGAACGTGCGCTGCAGCGCGCCGAAGCCGCCAACCGTGCAAAGAGTGAGTTCCTCTCACGCATGAGCCACGAACTGCGTACGCCGCTGAACGCGATGATCGGCTTCGCGCAGCTGCTGGGCCTGGACGGGAAACCGCCGCTGGCGCCGCACCAGGCCGAGTGGGCGCAACAGATCCAGCGCGCCGGCTGGCACCTGCTGGAGATGATCAACGAGACGCTGGACCTGGCGCGCATCGAAGGTGGTGCGGTGCAGCTGACGGTGGGCCCGCTGGCACTGCAGCCCCTGGTGGCCGCCTGCGCCGCGATGCTGGCCACGCCGGCGGCGCAGCGCGGCATCCGCATAGAACAGGCGGTGGCCGCCGACGCCGGCGCCGTGCTGGGCGACGCGGTGCGCCTGAAGCAGGTGCTGACCAACCTGCTGAGCAACGCCGTCAAGTACAACGTGCCGCAGGGGCGCGTGATGGTGGCGGCGCGGCGCGTGGTCGGCCCGGACGGCGACATGATCGAGATCACCGTCGCCGACAGCGGCCTGGGCATGACACCCGAACAGCAGACCGCGCTCTTCCAGCCCTACAACCGCCTGGGCCGCGAGAACACCGACATTGAAGGCACCGGCATTGGCCTGGTGATCAGCCGGCGCCTGGCCGAGCTGATGGGCGGCACGCTGGACGCGCGCAGCCGCGCCAGCGAAGGTTCGGTCTTCACGCTGCGCCTGCCGGCCGCCGAAGTGGCGGAAGCGCCCCCCGTGCGCTTCACGAACACCTCGCCGGCGCCCTACCACCGCCGCCTGGTGCACTACGTCGAGGACAACGAGACCAACGTCGAGGTCATGCGCGGCATCTTCGCGCAGCGGCCGCAGATTCAGCTCGAGGTCTCGATGCTGGGCCTGGACGGCCTGGCCGCCATACGCGCCTCGCGACCCGACCTGGTGCTGCTGGACATGCAGCTGCCCGATATCAACGGACTTGAACTGCTGCGCCACCTGAAGCAGGACGACAGCGTGGCCGACATCCCGGTAGTGGTGGTCTCGGCCGACGCCACGCCGATACAGACACAGCTTGCGCTGACCTCGGGCGCGGCGCGCTACGTCACCAAACCGGTGGACGTGACGGAACTGCTGCAGATCGTCGATGACCTGCTTGAGGCCGCTGACACGCGCTGGGGATGAAAGAAGTGGAGCCCCCAAGCTCGCTGGCGCTCGCTACCCCCCGAGGGGGCCGTCCGCCAGCGGCCCGGCAAAGCCGGTTCCGCGGCGGGAAGCTTGATCGCGACGCCTGACCGTAGACACGAAAGATGTGACCGTGACAGACCACAACGAAACCCTAGACGAGGCGCTGGCGCGCAACGTGCGCGACGCGCTGATGGAGGACATCGGCCGTGGCGACTGGACGGCGATGCTGGTGCCCGCCGGTCGGCGCGTCACCGGCCGCGTGGTCGCCAAGCAGGCCGCCGTGCTCTGCGGACGGCCCTGGTTCGACGCTTGCGTGCAGGCGCTGGACGCGAGTGCAGTGCTGACCTGGCACGTCGCCGAGGGCGCGGCGCTGACGCCCGGCACCGAGGTCTGCCGCATCGAGGCCGACGCGCGCGCGTTGCTGAGCGCCGAGCGCCCGGCGCTGAACTTCCTGCAGACGCTGTCGGCCACGGCCACGGTGACGCGGCGGTACGTCGACGCCATTGCGGGGCTGAGCCCCAACCCGCGCGGCTGCGCCGTGCTGGACACGCGCAAGACGCTGCCCGGGTTGCGCCAGGCGCAGAAGTACGCCGTGCGCACTGGCGGCGGCCAGAACCAGCGCCTGGCGCTGTGGGGCGGCATCTTGATCAAGGAAAACCACATCGCCGCGGCCGGTGGCGTCGCGCCGGCGCTGCAGGCCGCCTTCGCGCTGAATGCCGGCGTGCCGGTGCAGATCGAGGTCGAGACCCTGGCCGAACTCGAAGAGGCGCTGGCGGCCGGGGCGCAGAACGTGCTGCTCGACGACTTCACGCTGATCGATATGCGTGGCGCCTGCGCGCTGAATGCAGCACGCCCGGTGCCCGCGGTGCTGGAAGTCTCGGGCGGCGTCGACCTCGACAGCATCCGCGACATCGCGCGCACCGGAGTCGACCGCATCTCGGTGGGCAAGCTGACCAAGGATGTGAGCGCGGTCGACCTGTCCCTGCGCATCGACGGCTGAAGCCCCGGCGGCGGCGCACCGCCGCCGTATGTAGAACCCCCAACCTACGTAGCCCGGCGGCTGCGCGACACTCGTTGCACCGCCCCGAGCGCATGCACTGTCCCGAGACCCCATGGCACGCAACAACACCGTCAAGGCCGACGCCCATGCGCCGGCCGTCACCGCACTGCTGGCGAACTTCGCCGTCAACCACCCGAGCCGCGGCTGGGACGACGCTGTCGAGCGAGAGGCCCACCGCACCTTCGCCAACTGGGTGGGCTGCGCCATCGGCCCTTCGCATCACGAAACCGTCGAGGCCGCGCTCACCGCGGTGCAGGAACTGCAGCCCTCGGCGCAGGCCAGCCTGCTGGGCCGTCCCGAGAAGGTCGACATCGCCAGTGCCGCGCTGCTCAACGGCATCAGCTCGCACACCTGGGACTTCGACGACACGCACCTGAAGACCATCATCCACCCGGCCGGGCCCGTGGCGTCGGCCGTGCTGGCGCTGGGTGAACACCTGAACATCGCGGGCCGCGAGCTGATCGACGCGCTGGTCATCGGCATCGAGGTCAGCTGCCGCGTCGGCAATGCCATCTACCCCGACCACTACGACCGCGGCTGGCACATCACGGGCACCACCGGCATGCTGGGCAGCGCCGCGGCCTGCTCGCGCCTGCTGGGGCTGGACGCCGCGCGCACGCAGATGGCGCTGGGCATCGCGGCCTCGCAGCCCATCGGGCTGCGTGAGCAGTTCGGCACCATGACCAAACCCTTCCACCCCGGCGGCGCCGCGCGCGTCGGGCTGATGTCGGCGCTGATGGCCAAACACGGCTACACCGCCAGCCAGCGTGCGTTGGAGGCGCCGCGCGGGCTGCTGCAGGTGTTCAGCGACAAGACCGACTGGCGCGAGATCAGCGAAGGCCTGGGCGAACGCTGGGAAGCGGCGCTCAACACCTACAAGCCCTTTGCCTGCGGCATCGTCATCCACCCCGCCATCGACGGCTGCGTGCAGCTGCGCAACGCGCATGGGCTGAAGGCGGAAGACGTCGCGAAGCTGACGGTGAAGGTGCACTCGCTGGTCCTCGAACTCACCGGCAAGAAGACGCCCACCGACGGCCTTCAGAGCAAGTTCAGCGTCTACCACTCGTGCGCCGTGGGCCTGATCTTCGGACAGGCCGGTGAACACGAGTACACCGACGAGGTGGTGAACCGCCCCGACGTGCTGGCGCTGCGCGCCAAGGTCGAGGCCATCGTCGACGACCGCATCGACGAGGCTGCGGCCGACCTGACGCTGCACACCACCGACGGGCGCGAACTGCACGTCTTCGTAGAACACGCCATCGGCAGTGTCGAGAAGCCGATGAGCAACGCGCAGCTGCGCGCCAAGTTCACCGGGCAGGCCGACCCGGTGCTGGGCGCCGACAAGGCCGCACTGGCCTGGGCGCTGGCGCTGGACATCGCGCAGCAGCCCGACCTGCACGCCTTCATCGACGCCGCGACCTGAGGCGACCGGCGCCACGCCGTCTGTTCAAGGCGCCAGTGGTTCAGGGCGCCATCAACGCCCGAAAGTCGTCTTCCCAGCCCTTCAGCGTCTCGCGCGCCTTCAGGCGCTGCACTGGCGTGGTGGCATTGTGGATGCGCGCCGCGAAGTCGCAGTTGTACTGAGCCAGCTTGATCTGGTAGGCCCGGTAGACCGGGTCGGGTGACCGTTCGGTGTGCACGGTCAGCATGCGCAGTGCGGCCAGGCGTTGGTCAACGTCGGCACGCTCGGCGACCAGTCGGCGCAGCGTCACCAGCAGTTCGCGCTGGCGGCGCTGGCGCTCCTTCAGCCACAGTGCAGGGTCGAAGGGCGAAACCAGCACGCCAGCGCGCACGAGCCGCCGCTGCGCGTCGTCGAGCCGGCCGTACAGGCGCTCGGCGCGTTCAACTGTTCGCTTGACCGACGCAGTCAGGCGCTCGCCCGGGTCAGTCTGCATAAAGGCCTCTCGCGCTTCGACGAGGCTCTTGGCTTGCTTGACTTCGATGTGCTTGAACTGCGTTTCACCGAGCCCCGGCAGCTGCTCGGCCGCCAGCGCCAGCGCGCGCTGCAGCGCAGGTTCGAGCTGCTCGCGTACCTCGGCCTGCCAGCGGCAGGTCTGGTCGCCGTTGAGGGGCTCGAGGATGGGGCCTTGGACACGGGCCAGCAGTGCCGCGTAGGCCGGCAGTTGCGTGCCGCGATGCCAATCGACAAATCCGTCCAGTGCCAGCTTGACCTGCGGCGCCTGTTCCCGGCTGAAGTCGACGTAGCCGTCCACCCACCACCAGCTCAGCTGCGAGGCGTTGTTGTAAGCCAGACGCACGCTGCTGCAGCCGGCCAGCAGCGTCACCGCAGCCAGCAGGGCCAGCGAGCGGGCCAGCAACCGGGCCCCGGCGTGCGGCACGTCAATAATCCGGTTTTTGATGCGAGACATCCGCATGGCATCCAACGTCGTGATCATGGCCGCGGGCAAGGGCACCCGCATGAAGTCGGCGTTGCCGAAGGTGCTGCACGAGCTGGCCGGGCGCAGCCTATTGCAGCATGTTCTGGCTGCCGGCGCGCAGCTGGGGGCAGGACGCACCGTGCTCATCACCGGCCATGGTGCCGACGCGGTGGAAGCGGCCGCCAGCGCCGCCTCGCCGGGCACGCTTTTCGCGCGCCAGATGCCACAGCTGGGCACCGGCCACGCGGTGCAGCAGGCGGTGCCGCTGCTGGACGACACGCTGGCCACCACGCTGATCCTCAATGGCGACGTGCCGCTGATCCAGGCCGCCACCGCCGCGGCGCTGGTGCACGCCTGCGGCGGCGAGAAGCTGGCGCTGCTGACCATCACGCTGCCCGACGCCACCGGCTACGGGCGCATCGTCCGCGACGCGCAAGGCGTGCGCGCCATCGTCGAACACAAGGACGCCACACCCGCGCAGCGCGAGATCCGCGAGATCTATACCGGCATCATGGCCGCCCCCACGGCGCTGCTGAAACGCTGGGTCATGGCGCTGAAGGACGACAACGTGCAGCGCGAGTTTTACCTGACCGACATCGTCGCGATGGCGGTGGCCGAAGGCGTGCCGGTGGTCACCGCCAGCGCCGGCAGCGAAACCGAGGTGCTGGGCGTGAACAGCCCCGTTCAGCTGGCCGACCTGGAGCGCCGCTACCAGCGCGCGCAGGCCGAAGCGCTGATGGAGGCCGGCGTGCGCCTGGCCGACCCGGCGCGGCTGGACGTGCGCGGCCGGCTCACCTGCGGCAGCGATGTCGAGATCGACGTCAATTGCGTCTTCGAAGGCGAGGTGGTGCTGGCCGACGGCGTGCAGATCGGCGCGAACTGCGTCATCCGCGACGCGCGCATCGGCGCCGGCGCCGTCGTCCACCCATTCACCCACATCGAAGGTGCCACGGTCGGTGCCAGCGCGCTGGTGGGGCCCTTCGCGCGGCTGCGGCCGGGCGCCGAACTCGGCGAAGAAGTGCACATCGGCAACTTCGTCGAGGTCAAGAACAGCACGCTGGCCAAGGGCGCAAAGGCCAACCACCTGGCCTACTTGGGTGACGCGAGCGTTGGCGAGCGCGTGAACTTCGGCGCCGGCAGCATCACCGCCAACTACGACGGCGCTAACAAGCACCGCACGGTGATCGGCGCCGACGTGCATGTGGGTAGCAACTGCGTGCTGGTGGCACCGGTGACGCTGGGCGAAGGGGCCACGATCGGCGGGGGCAGCACCATTGTCAAGGATGCACCGGCCGGACAGCTGACGGTGGCGCGCGCGAAGCAGGTGTCGCTGGCAGGCTGGGCACGCCCCAGGAAGACACCGCGCTGAGCGGCCACGCGAGCTTCACCGCAGTTCAGCGCCCGGTGCGCTGCGCCAGCCAGGCCTCGAAGGCGTTCAGCGGCATCGGCTCGCCTTCGACGAATCCCTGCATGGCGTCACAGCCCTGCTCGCGCACCCACTCACGCTGGGCGTCGGTCTCCACGCCCTCGGCCACCACTTGCAGACCCAGACTCTGGCCGAGCTGGATGATGGCGCGCACGATGGCCGCCGAGCCGGCATCGCGAGGCAGGTCGGTAATGAAGCTGCGATCGATCTTCAGGCGGTCCACCGGCAGGTGCTTCAGCAGCGCCAGGCTGGTGTAGCCGGTGCCGAAGTCGTCGATGGCGATGCCGACGCCAGTGGCCTTCAGGCGCTGCAATGCGGTGCGCACGCCGACCACGTCCTCCATCAGCATGCGCTCGGTGAGTTCCAGCTCGAGCATCGGGCCGCTGGCTCCGGCGTCCTGCAGCGCACGTTCGACCGTCTCGACGAAACCCGACATCTGGAACTGCAGCGTCGACAGGTTCACCGCCACCGGCACGCGCGCCAGGCCGCTGGCGTGCCAGCGCACGGCACAGCGCAGCGCCTCATGCAGTACCCATTGGCCGATGGGCAGGATGAGCCGGTGCGCCTCGGCCACCGGGATGAACTGATCGGGGGGCACCAGGCCCAGCTCGGGGTGCAACCAGCGCACCAGCGCCTCGATGCCCAGCAGCCGGCCATCGACCAGCGACTGCTGGGGCTGGAAGTGCAGCACGAACTCGTGTGCCCGCACGGCCTGCGCCAGGCGGCTTTCCATCGCCAGCTCGGCGTAGGCGGCCTCGGCCATTGCCGGCTCGAAGAAGCGCCAGGCGGCACGGCCCTGCAGCTTGGCGCGGTACATCGCGATGTCGGCGTGCTTGATCAGCGCCGCCGGCGTCTCGCCGTGCGCAGGGTAGATGGCCACGCCGATCGAGGGCGTCACCGAGATGGACGCGCCCTGCACCTCCAGCGGCGCACCGATGGTGGCCAGCAGTTTGGCCGCCACCGCCTGCACCGCGGCCGGGGCCGGGTCGCCAGCCAGCAGCAGCACGAACTCGTCGCCACCGAAACGTGCGACGAGATCGGCACCGCGCAGCTGCGTGACGTCGCTCAGCATCCCGGCTCGGCCCTGGGAACGCAGCGCGGCGCCGATGCGTTCGGCCACCGTCTGCAACAGCATGTCGCCGACCGGATGACCCAGCGAATCGTTGACGCGCTTGAAGTGGTCGAGGTCGATGAACAGCAGCGCCAGGCGCTCGCCGCGGTCGCGCGCCTGCTCGAGCAGGGCCTGCGCACGGGTGTCGAAGGCCAGGCGATTGGGCAAGCCGGTGAGCGCGTCGTGGTGCGCCAGGTGGTGGATCCGCGCCTGCGCCTCGGCGCGGTCGCGCATGTCGCGCACGATGGTCATGCGCAGGTGCTCTCCCTGGTAGTGGAGGGTGCGCACGATGAACTCCACCGGCAGCGCGTGGCCATCGCGGTGCAGGATGGCGCTGTCGTAGCTGATCTCGTCGCCCGAGGCCATCACCTCGGCCACGCGGTGGCGCTGTTCGGGTGCGACGAACTCCAGCGTATGCCGACCCAGCAGTTCAGGCAGCGTGCGTCCCAGCAACGCCAGCAACGGCGGATTGGCGTCGGTGATGAGGCCGCCCTTGTGAAAGACAATGCCCTCGGCGCTGGCGTGCATGAACTTGGCCAGTCGTTCCTCGCTTTCTCGCAGCGCGCTCTCGACGTTGCGGTGGCGCGAGATGTCGCTGATGAGCATGAAGCCGCCCAAGGGCTCGTCGCCTTCCTGCGGCATGTGCGGCAGCAGGTGCACCTCGATATGACGCGGCGTGCCCTGAGCGTCGAACAGCTGGTGTTCGTGGCGGGCGCCCAGACGCTGTCGCCGTACCTGCTCGACTTGGGGCTCGATGGCGGCCGCGGCCTCGTCGCCGATGATCTGTGCCAAGGTCAGGCCGATGATCGAGACCTCGGTCTGGCCAAACATCTCGGCATAGCCTCGGTTGGCGTAGCGGCAGGCGTTGCTGAATCGCTCGTAGTAGGCGATGGCCGTCGACAGGTTGTTGCATACCCGTACGAACTGCGCGATCTGGGCCTTCAGCCCGGCCACGGTTGCCTCGCAGGCAGCACCGTCAGCGCGGGCTTCGTCGTTCACGTCCCGCCGCCTTCAACGGTGGCGGCAGCCAGACACAGGTCTTCCCAGGCCTTGGCTTTGTCGAGCGGGCTGCGCAGCAGGTAGGCCGGGTGGTAGGTGACGACCAGCGGTACGCCTTCGTAGCGGTGCAGGCGGCCGCGCAGCCGGCCGATCGGCTCGTCGGTGCGGAGCAGTGCTTGCACGGCGAACCGACCCATCGCCAGGATGAGGCGCGGCTTGAGCAGTTCGATCTGCCGCACCAAGTAGGGCTCACACTGCGCCATTTCGTCAGGCCCCGGATTGCGGTTGCGCGGCGGGCGGCACTTCAGCGTGTTGGCGATGTAGACGCTGCGCTCAGGCGGGCCGTCGGCAGCACGCGAGAGCTGCAGCGCGGCCAGCATGCGGTCGAGCAGCTGGCCAGCGGCGCCGACGAAGGGCTCGCCCTCGCGGTCCTCGCTCTCGCCCGGCGCTTCGCCCACTACCATCCAGTGCGCCTGCTCGTGGCCGGTGCCGAAGACGGTCTGCGTGCGGCTCTCGCACAGGCCGCACTTACGGCAGACGGCGACGGCATCGCGCAAGGCGGGCCAGTCGAGCGCCGGCAGGTCGCCGCACGAAGGTGCAGAGGCGCTTGCTGGGGCCGGCACATCTGCGGGCGCCGCCGGGCGTCTCGGGACAATCGCTTCGTCCGCGGCGGGCCCGGCAGCAGCTACGGCCGCGGTCGGTGCGTTGTCGCTGGGCGTGCTCCAGACGCGCAGCCCCATGGCCTGAAGCAGCGCCAGCTGGCGTTCAGTCCACGGCATCGGCTTGCCCCGGGCTGCGCGCTGCGGACAGGGCCAGGCACATCACCACGGCATCCTCGCGGCGCACCGCCGCCGGATAGTAGCCGCGGCGCAGCCCCACTTCCTCGAATCCCAGCCTGGAGTACAGCTCCCTTGCACGCTGGTTGCTCTGGCGCACCTCGAGCCACAACGTCGCCAAGCCCAAGCGCTGCGCGTGCTGCCGCAGAGCCGCCATCAGCGCCTGGCCGTGGCCGAGGCCCTGCCATTCGGGCGCGACGGTGATGTTCAACAGGTGCAACTCGTCGACACCTGTCATCGCAATGAAGTAGCCGACGAGCTCACCGGCGCCACTGACCAGCACGTCGGCCAGATAACCGGCGGCCAGCGAGTCGGTGAAATTGCCGCGGCTCCAGGGATGGCTGTAAACGCGCGCCTCGACCGCCACCATGGCGTCGAGATCGCTCACCGTCATCGGGCGGCGCGTCACGCGGGGCTGCAGCACCGCGTTCATGGAGCCGTCCTCTGCAATGCGGGCACGGCGGCCGCATTCGCGGCGCGCAGAGCTTCGCGCTCCTGCGTCGTGAAAGCCACCTTGTCACGCAGATAGAGCGGCAAGGCGTCCGCGGCGTCGATGCCGGCGCCGTCCGCCGCGGCCTGCGACGCCAGACGCAGCAGCGCCGCGGCACGCTGCGTTTCGGCAAACACCGGCACACCGCCCGGCACCGGCAAGCGCTCGCCAAAGGCTGACCAGGCCGAGCCCGCCACGGCATGCAACGCGACATCAGCCCAGGCCGCGTTCAACGCCGGCAACGTGAGCAGCGCCGGCGGCTGCAGCGTCTGCCAGGCGCCGCACTGCCAGCGGTAGACGGCGGCATAGGCCTCGTCCATGCGAGCGTCCATGGCCACGCCGATGTCGAAGGGGATGCGCTCATCGGCAGAAGCCTGCATGCGTGCGTCTTCGGCGACGACGAGAAGGCTGTCTATGGGCACCACTGGGCAGCCGACACCATAGGCCAGGCCTTGGGCCACCGCGCAGGCCGTGCGCAGGCCGGTGAAAGCACCCGGGCCGCGACCGAAGGCGATGAACCCCAGATCGGCCAGGCGAAGGCCGGCCCGCGCCAAGAGCATCTGCGCCTGCGGCAATAGCGCCGACGATGACAGCGCCCCGCCTGCAGCGTCGACGCACCAGGGACCCCCCGGCGCAAACAGCGCCAGCGCCAGGCGTTCGGTCGAAGTGTCGAAGGCCAGCAGCGTGGTCGTCAGGCCCATGCCACCGGCAGGCTGCGTCCCGCCGAAGTCACGGCAGACGGCTGCAACACGGTCGTCAGCGGGCATGTGATGAGTTTATGCCGCGCCATCCTGCCCTCGTGAGCTGGCCTCTTGCGTGCATGGCGCTGATGCTGAGGAGGACATTGGCGACAGGGCCACCGGTCGCCGGTCGCGCTGGCGGGACCGGTGAATCGGTGCCGGTCACGGCGCCCGGGCCGGCGCGTCTAGAACGGATTGCGCTGCGCGCGATCGACGGCCAGCGACGCCAGCTGCGCCTGCCCGCCCGGGGCCAGGCGGGTCTCGTCGGCCCACAAGTAGGTGGCTGGCTGGGCTTCGGGCACCAACGTGTTGGTGGTGCAATTGGGCAGCGGCGCCGTGCACACGGCCGTCGTGACGTTCGTCAGGCCGAAGCTGGGCGGGAAGCGCGCGATGGACTGGAAGCGCAGCTGCGCCTGCATCAGACCGATGTAGCGGCCGTCGAGCAGCACGGTGACGCCGAGCTGTTCGTTGAAGGCAGTCGTCAGTCGCGTCAGCAGCGCTGCGCGATCGAAGCTGCCGCCGAGCGCCTTCTCGCTCAAGGCGTAAGGCGTGAGCCCCATGTCCGGCAGGTCGGACACGATGACCTTGGCCCCCAGCTCGACGAGGCGGTTCACGGCACGCGCCAGGCGTTGCCCGCGCGCCCCCGCCTCGTCGATGAGCGCCGATTCACTCAGCGAGGGGTACTGGCCGTAAAGCTCGAGAATGTCGTTGGCGCCGACCAGCACGGTAGCCAGATCCTTGTCGCGGAAACCGCCGGCGGCCACCTGGGCTTCCACCTGCGCAGTGACGTCGGCCACCTTGGCGCCAACAAAGGCGAGCATGCGCGCCTTCGGGACGGGTTCGGAAGTGGTGTTGCACTCGGCGAAAGTGAAGCCGTACAGACTGGCCAGCGACTGCACCCAGATCGGGTTGGCCGCGCAGTTGATGTCGCCTTCGGCGATGACACCGTTCACGCTGTAGCTGCGGCCGTTGGGCGTCAGCGTGCTGGTCTCGTCACCGAACACCAGCAGGCGGCCAGGGATGAAGGGGTCGTATTGCGATGTGCCTCCGCCGCAGGCTGCCAGGCCAAGGCTCGCGGCCACCACGAGCGCGGCCTGCAGGCGGGCCTTCCTGGCTACCTCGAGGGCGGACCGCAGTGTTGCGGCCAGACTGCTGAATGTCATCTCTGCTCCGAAATCTGGGGGCCCACGGTCGCCCGGTGGGGTCATGCGGCGGCGCGTTGCAGGCGGTCGCGCACGCCCTCCCATTCGGGACCAGACGGCGGCCGTTCCACCCAGATGGCCGACACGCCGGCGGCGTCGAATTCACGCAGCACCGCGAAGAGTTCGTGCGCCACGATGGCCGGGTCGGCAGGCATGGCCCGGTGCAACCAGGCCGCGCCTGCTGCGAGGGGGAGACGGGAATATACCCCGAGCACCCGTCCGGCCTCGGCGACGGCTGGCGGCAGCGACGAGGCGTCGAAGAGCCGAACCGGCACCGACGGCGCGTAGTGCGAGGCCAGCGTGCCCGAGGCGCGCGGCGACGAGGCGTCGGGTGCGGCCAGGGCCGTGCCCAGTGCGGCCTCGATGCGCTGCCGACCAAGCTGCCCCGGCCTTAGCAGGGCGGGCTGCGCACGGGTGCAGTCGACGATGGCCGACTCGATGCCGATGTCGCAGGCGCCGCCGTCCAACACCACGAGCGAGGAGCCGAATTCCTGCACCACGTGCGCGGCGGTGGTGGGGCTGACGCGGCCGAAGCGGTTGGCGCTGGGCGCCGCGACCCCGGGCACGCCCAGCGCTGCCGCCTCGCGCAGCAGTGCCAGCGCTACTGGGTGCGCCGGCATGCGCAGGCCGATGCTGTCCTGCCCGCCAGCAGCCGCTGCGCCACGGCCGAGCGCACGAGGGACGATCACCGTCAGCGGCCCGGGCCAGAAGGCGGCAATGAGGCGCTGTGCCGGACCGTTCAACGTCGACGCGAAGTGACGCGCCGCGGCGGCGTCTGCCACGTGCACGATGAGTGGGTGGCCGGCCGGGCGGCCCTTGGCGGCGTAGATTCGCGCCACCGCGGCATCGTCGTCGGCGCGTGCACCCAGGCCATAAACCGTCTCGGTGGCGAAGGCCACCAGCTCACCGGACGTCAGCAGGTGCGCCGCGCGGCGCACATCGGCCGGGTTGTCGCCCGACAGCACAGGCACCGGGGCCGCCTTCAGAACGCCGGCAGGCCCAGCCGCGCCGCGGCCTGCAACGCGGTGTTGCGGGCGGTGGCCGCATCAGCGGCGGTCACCGTGAGGTGGCCCATCTTGCGGCCGAGCCTGGCCTCGGCCTTGCCGTAGAGGTGCAGGCGCACTCCAGGCAGCGCCAGCACGGCGGGCCAGTCAGGCGTACGGGGCGTGTCGGACCCAGCGGCAAACCACAGATCACCCAGCAGGTTCAGCATCACTGCGGGCGAGTGCTGGCGCGGCGCCGCCAGCGGCAGACCGGCCAACGTGCGCACCTGCAGGTCGAACTGCGAGACATCGCAAGCGTCGATGCTGTAGTGACCCGAGTTGTGCGGGCGCGGCGCCATCTCGTTGGCCACCAGCGAACCGTCTTCGAGAACGAAAAACTCGACGCACAGCACACCCACGTACTGCAGCGCCTGTGCCAGGCGCTGCGCCAGCGCCACGGCCTGCGCCGAGGTGGCGGCGGGCACGTCGGGCGCCGGCACCTGCGTCACGGCCAGGATGCCCTGCCGGTGCAGGTTCTGCTGCACCGGCAGGTGCACCACCTGGCCGTCGCGCCCACGGGCAACGATGACGCTGATTTCATGACGCAAAGGCAGACGCTGTTCCAGCACGCAGGGCACGCGGCCCATCGCAGCCCACGCGGCGGCAACGTCCACAACGGTGGACACGGTGGCTTGGCCCTTGCCGTCGTAACCCAGGCGGGCCGTCTTGAGGATGCCCGGCAACAGCGGCGCGAGCGCAGCCGCCGCCGCTTCTTCGGTGTTGGTGATGACGGCGTGCGGCGCGCAGGGGACGCCCGCCGCGGCGAAAGTGGCCTTCTCGACCGCGCGGTGCTGGCAGACCTCGACCGCGTCGGCTGGCGGCGACACCCGGGTAAGCGCGGCCAGCGCGCGCAACGAAGCGGCGGGCACGTTCTCGAATTCGGTGGTGATGGCCACGCACCGGCGGCCCAGTTCGTCGAGCGCGCCCGCATCGGTGTAGGCGGCGCGAAGGTGCACGTCGGCCGCCGCGCCCGCCGGGCTGGAGGGGTCGGGTTCGAGCACGGCGACCCGAAAGCCGTGCACCTGCGCGGCGTGCACGAACATGCGCCCGAGTTGCCCGCCGCCGAGCACGCCCAGCCAGCCTGCACCAGGCGACACGGTGGCTGGCGTCGACACCGAGGTCGCATCGGCAGGCGGAGGCGGCTGCGTGGTGCTCATTGCAACTGCTGCGACATCGCGCGTGCCGCCGCGGTCTGGCGCTCACGGAAGTCGAGCAGGCGCTGACGCAGCGCTGCATTCTCGTTGGCCAGCATGGCCACCGCGAAAAGCGCGGCGTTGGCCGCGCCCGCCGGCCCGATGGCGAAGGTGGCCACCGGCACACCCTTGGGCATCTGGACGATGGAATAGAGCGAGTCCAAGCCCTGCAGATGTTTACTGGCTACCGGTACGCCGAGCACTGGCACGACAGTCTTCGCCGCCAGCATCCCTGGCAGGTGTGCCGCACCACCCGCCCCGGCAATGATGGCCTTGAGTCCGCGCGACGCCGCCGACTCGGCGAACGAGAACATGTCGTCGGGCATGCGGTGCGCAGAGAGCACGTGCTTCTCATAGGGCACGCCGAATTCGTCGAGGATGGCAGCAGCGTGCCGCAGGGTTTCCCAGTCACTGGAGGAACCCATGGTGAGGGCGAGCAAAGTTGGCAACTCCTGGCGCATCTTGGTATTCGTAGTGTGCGAAGGTCAACTTAACGGGATGCGAAATGAAGGTGGGCAGTTCGCCCAATGAAACGGCAACAAACGACGAGCCAATGAGTCGCACATCTCACGGTACTTCGACCACAGAGCTTCAAACTGGGACCAATAATCGCCAACGGATCCAACCCGAGCGTCTATTGCGGCCATCTTCCACAGCATCCAAGCCGCGACAACTCGCTCGTCGATATCAAGATCGGCGAACTCACTCTCACTTAAGCTTGGAAAATGCAGCAAAGCTTCATGCTGCTGTCCGAGCATCAACTGACAGAAGCAAACTTCCAGTTCAATGAACTTTTGATCGAAGTTATGCGGTGCAAATGGCGTCCCTTCGCGGACAACCCGCAGAGCAGATATCGCAGAGTCAAACTTCGACTCAAGAATTTGTAGTCGGGCGTCTAGTAAGTGGACATGACTCTGAAGTGCGGCGAGCCGAATGAGATTCTGCAGATTCTTAGCAGATGCCACCTCCATGCGGACAGAGACCAATTCCTCCATCGATATAGGAGCCATGCAATTCAATGTCCGAAAGCGTGCCAAGAGAAACGCCGCTCGGTTGTACACGAGAGCGTCGATGCTCGCTTGATCTCCGTTTATGACTGCATGCTGGTGACCATGCATAAACCACAATTGAGCCTGGTCGCGGTCTCCAGCAATCATAAATGCATTCGACAAGACTATTGCCAAGCGCGCCTGCGCGTCATGCTCATCGGCACCGACGTTCTTACGCGCCAGGTCTACTGACAAGACCATTGACTCAAAGTCTGAACGCTCGAACTCAATGTGCGCCTTCCACGCGGACGCAAGCGCGACAATGGTTGAATACCCCATCGCCAAACCTAAGACCTGCGCAGCGCGTACTCTTTCAAGCGCAACGGGACTAAGATTTTCGAAGTGATGGATCAAACCCTCGGCAAGCATCAGCCAGACTGTGACTCGACCGCTCTGACCTTGACCAAACTGCTCTCTCACGACACCAACAACTTTGCGAGCCTCGTCGAATCGACCGAGCCTTGCCAAGTTGCCAGCGATTTGGGCCGATAGCTCTGCGCGTTCCAACGGATCAACCGAACGGTCTAGGCCGCGCTTGAGTCGCGCAAGTAGCTGGCTCACTGTTCGCTCCTACAGAACTCTTCTTCGCGTCCTCAACAATACACCCGCCACCCGTAGACAAGCTCCGCAGGGGCACGTCGCTCTAAGCGCGAAAGAAAAAAGACCCAGCTCAGCCGGGTCTTAAGCGTTCAACAACTAAGTCGCCGCGTTGGCGGAAACCAGTTATCGATCCGTTAGGGCTTATTGCCCGTCGGGAACGGCCATGCAGCGGCCGGATTCAAAGCTGTCTTTGCAGGCGCAGCAGGGGCAGCAGGTGTCGCGGGTGCCGCCTTCTTCGCAGCCTTCTTGGCGGCGGGCTTCTTCGCTGCAGGCTTCTTCGCCGCTGCCTTCTTAGCCGGAGCCGCTTTGGTTGCTGGCGCCGCCTTCTTCGCAGCCGCCTTCTTCGCCGGCGCCGCCTTCTTGGCCGGGGCCGCCTTCTTCGCCGCAGCCTTCTTGGCCGGAGCCGCCTTCTTCGCCGCAGCCTTCTTCGCCGGCGCCGCCTTCTTGGCCGGGGCTGCCTTCTTCGCCGCAGCCTTCTTGGCCGGGGCTGCCTTCTTCGCAGGTGCAGCCTTCTTAACAGCAGCCTTTTTCGCCGGAGCGGCCTTCTTTGTCGCAGTTGCCATAACGATCTCCTTGATCAAGTTACAAAAGGCTCCGGGCTGCCGCGTGCAGCTCGGAGATCCACCGCCCGGTGGTCTGCTGGTGGGCTTTCGCCCCCAGCGGTCGCCCCAGTGCGGTGAACGGGGACACGAGCTCGGCTTTCATGATGGTCGTAATGCCTGCCTTGGCTCGCAATGCTTGATCTCTCACTCACGCCCGTAGCCCAAGCCTAGTCGGCGGTGGCTTTCGGTGCGCTGCGGTTTGCCGTGCGTGCAAGACGTCAGTCCCACGCCAGCGCGCCGCCGGTCTGGTAATCGATGACACGGGTCTCGAAGAAGTTGCGCTCCTTCTTCAGGTCGATCATCTCGCTCATCCAGGGGAAGGGGTTTTCCTCGTTCGGGAACAGCGCTTCAAGGCCGATCTGCTGTGCGCGGCGGTTCGCGATATAGCGCAGGTAGCCCTTGAACATGTTTGCGTTCATGCCCAGCACGCCGCGCGGCATGGTGTCTTCGGCGTAGCGGTATTCCAGCTCGACGGCTTCCTCGAACAAGGCCTTGATCTCGGCCTTGAAGGCTGGTGTCCACAGGTGCGGGTTCTCGAGCTTGATCTGGTTGATGACGTCGATGCCGAAGTTGCAATGCATCGACTCGTCGCGCAGGATGTACTGGTACTGCTCGGCCGCGCCCGTCATCTTGTTCTGCCGGCCAAGTGCCAGGATCTGCGTGAAGCCGACATAGAAGAACAGGCCTTCCATCAGGCAGGCGAAGACGATCATGCTCTTCAGCAGCGTCTGGTCGGACTCGGGGGTGCCGGTATGGAAGTGCGGGTCCATGATCGCGTCGATGAACGGGATCAGGAACTCGTCCTTCTGGCGGATCGAATCGACCTCGTGGTACGCGTTGAAGATCTCGCTCTCGTCCAGGCCCAGGCTCTCGACGATGTACTGGTAGGCGTGGGTGTGGATGGCCTCTTCGAAGGCCTGACGCAGCAGGAACTGCCGGCACTCGGGGGCCGTGATGTGGCGGTAGGTCCCCAGGACGATGTTGTTGGCTGCCAGCGAGTCGGCGGTGACGAAGAAGCCGAGGTTGCGCTTGATGATGCGGCGCTCATCGTCGGTCAGCCCGTTCGGGTCTTTCCACGTCGCGATGTCGCGCGACATGTTGACCTCGTTCGGCATCCAGTGGTTGGCGCAGGTGGCGAGGTACTTCTCCCACGCCCACTTGTACTTGAACGGCACCAGCTGGTTGACGTCGGACGCGCCGTTGATGATGCGCTTGTCGGCCGCATTGACGCGGCGCTGGCTGGCGGCCGGCTTGACGATGGCCGCGCTGCCGATGGCGGGACGCGGCTCGGCAGTCACGCGGGCGGCCGTGGCAGCAATCGTCACGGGCACAGGGCTCGCAACCTGGGCCGCGGGTGTGGTCAGCGCGGGCTCGAGCGGCGGCAACGGCAACGCTGCGCTATGCGCTCGAAGCGCGGGGTTCGGTGTGCTTTGAACTTCGTCTTCCCAAACCAGCATGTGTATGTACTTCCTGCTCAATGCGAATTATCGGAGTGTTGTGCGCCAACACCAAGCACTGGTTGACATTGCGACCGACTCGTTGTTGCAGCAGCGCATCGACAAGGCCTCTTCGGCGTCATCGTTGCACGGCCTTCAATGGCTTCGGCGTGCTGTCGCGAAGCGCATGTCCCGTCTCACTGACAGGCTTCGCAATCGGGGTTGTCGATGGAACAGAACTTGATATCGCTGGCGGGTTCTGCAGGCATTGCGGCCACGGCCGCAATGCCTGACGCATCGTCCATCGACACCGCGTTCAGCTTGCCTGCCGACACCGTGCTCTTCTCACTGTAGGTGGCGCTGGTGGTGCGCAAGTAGTAGGTGGTCTTCAGGCCGCGCAGCCAAGCCAGCTTGTAGGTCTCGTCGAGCTTGCGGCCAGATGCACCAGCCATGTAGATGTTGAGCGACTGCGCCTGATCGATCCACTTCTGGCGGCGCGAGCCGGCTTCCACCAGCCACAGTGCGTCAACCTCGAAGGCCGTGGCGTAAAGGCGCTTCAGGTCTTCGGGCACGCGGTCGATGGGGCGCAGCGAACCGTCGAAGTGCTTGAGGTCCATCACCATCACGTCGTCCCACAGGCCCAGCCGCTTCAGGTCGCGTACGAGGTACTCGTTGATGACCGTGAACTCACCCGAGAGGTTGCTCTTCACAGACAGGTTGCCGAAGCTCGGCTCGATCGACGCGTCGACACCGATGATGTTGCTGATGGTGGCCGTGGGCGCGATGGCCACGCAGTTGCTGTTGCGCATGCCGTGCTCGGCGATGCGCGCGCGCAGTGCGTCCCAGTTCAGCGTGCTGCTCATGTCGACCTCGAGGTGGCCGCCGCGCGCTTCGCGCAGCAATGCCAGGCTGTCCTGAGGCAGGATGCCACGGTCCCACAAGCTGCCGCGGTAGCTGCTGTAGCGGCCACGCTCGGCGGCCAGGTCGGCGCTGGCCGAATAGGCGTGGTAGCACACGGCTTCCATGCTGCGGTCGGCGAACTCCACGGCTTCCGGGCTGGCATACGGAATGCGCAATGCGTACAGGCAATCCTGGAAGCCCATGATGCCCAAGCCCACCGGGCGGTGGCGCAGGTTGCTGTCGCGCGCCTTCTTCACCGCGTAGTAGTTGATGTCGATGACGTTGTCGAGCATGCGCATCGCCGTGCGCGTGGTCTGCTGCAGCTTGTCGTGGTCGATCTGGCCGTCCCGCAGGTGCTGCGCCAGGTTGATGCTGCCCAGGTTGCACACCGCGATCTCGGTGTCGGACGTGTTCAGCGTGATCTCGGTGCACAGGTTGGAACTGTGCACGACACCCACGTGGTTCTGCGGGCTGCGCACATTGCAGGCGTCCTTGAACGTGATCCAGGGATGACCTGTCTCGAACAGCATCGACAGCATCTTGCGCCACAGATCCTTGGCCGGCATGCGCCTGAACAGCTTGATCTCGCCGCGGTCGACCTTGGCCTCGTAGGCCGTGTAGGCGTCTTCGAAAGCCTTGCCGAACTTGTCGTGCAGGTCGGGGCAAGTGCTGGGGCTGAACAAGGTCCACTCGCCGCCTTCCATCACGCGACGCATGAAGAGATCGGGGATCCAGTTCGCCGTGTTCATGTCGTGCGTGCGGCGACGGTCGTCGCCGGTGTTCTTGCGCAGCTCCAGGAACTCTTCCAGGTCGAGGTGCCAGCTCTCCAGGTAGGCGCAAACTGCGCCCTTCCGCTTGCCGCCCTGGTTCACGGCCACGGCCGTGTCGTTGACGACCTTCAGGAACGGCACCACCCCCTGGCTCTTGCCGTTGGTCCCTTTGATGTAGGAACCCAGCGCCCGCACACGGGTCCAGTCGTTGCCCAGGCCGCCGGCGAACTTGCTCAACAGCGCGTTCTCCTTCAGCGCCTCATAAATGCCGTCGAGGTCGTCGGCCACTGTGGTGAGGTAGCAGCTCGAGAGCTGCGAGCGCCGCGTGCCGCTGTTGAACAGTGTCGGCGTGCTGCTCATGAAGTCGAATTTCGACAGCACGTTGTAGAACTCGACGGCCCGCGCCTCACGGTCGATTTCGTTCAGTGCCAAACCCATGGCCACGCGCATGAAGAAGGCTTGCGGCATCTCGATGCGTGCTTCGTCGATGTGCAGGAAGTAGCGGTCGTACAGCGTCTGCAGGCCGAGGTAGTCGAACTGCAGGTCTCGCGACGCGTCGAGCGCAGCGCCCAGCTTGGTCAGGTCGAACTGCAGCAGCTTCTCGTCCAGCAGTTCGGCTCGTACACCCTTCTTGATGAACTGCGGAAAGTATTCGGCGTAGCGCTCGCTCATCTGCGCCTGCGTGACGTTTTCTCCAAGGATCTCGCGGCGGATGGTGTGCAGCAGCAGGCGCGCGGTGGCCCGGGTGTAGGACGGCTCTTTCTCGATCAGCGTGCGCGCGGCCATGATGGCGGCCTTGAAGACCTCGTCGAGCGGCACGCCGTCGTAGAGGTTGCGACGCGTCTCGGCCAAGATGGGCTCGGCCTTCACGTCGGCGCCCAGGTTGGCGCAAGCCGCCTCCACCAGTTCGCGCAGCGCGGCCATGTCCAGCGGTACACGCTGGCCACCTTCGGTCACGAAGAGCTCGGGCGCATTGGCAGCCACCGGCGCCGCTTGGCGGGCACGTTCCTGTGACCGTCGCTCGCGGTAGAGCACGTAGGCACGTGCCACCTCGTGATGGCCGCTGCGCATCAGCGCGAGTTCGACGTGGTCTTGCACGTCCTCTATGTGGAACGTGCCACCGCCGGGGCGCGAGCGCAGCAGCGCACGCACGACGCCTTCGGTGAGGCCCTCGACGGTCTCGCGCACGCTGGCCGAGGCCGCACCTTGCGTGCCGTGCACGGCCAGGAAAGCCTTCATCAGCGCAACAGCGATCTTGTTAGGCTCGAACGACACCACAGCGCCATTGCGGCGGATGATCTGGTAGCCCGCATACGCCGAAGCGGCGGCAGCGTTGGCCACGGTACCCACTGGCCGGGTGGCGACGGCGGGCGCTGTGGTGGTGGTCGGAGCAGCTTGCATTCAATCCCCTCTTGTTGGTTCAGTCTGGAAGTGGCACGCCCCGCGCTCGCGCAAGGCCTGGGGCCGGGTAGCAGTCAATGCTCGCGTCCCGGCTATGACGACGGCATCGAGCGCTTGCTCCAGCCCGCAAGATGGCGCGGCACGTCCCGCGAGCTGAGCCCGCGATGCCTGGCGGGCTGCACGCGGTTCGCCGACAGCTCTTCGAAGTTCACGAGATTATCTCCCTCGGGCACTATATCTGGGGTGCCAGCCCCCCACAAGCCACTACGGCTAGTGTTCCGTCTGGGGCTTCCCCTAGGACCGCGTTGTGCTCGATACACCCTGCAGTGCGTCCCCTCGGCTCCCCGCAGGCAGCCTGCATCGCGTTGTGCAGCGGCACGCCGCACATGCGCTCGCAGGCATCGCGCCAGCGGCCACGAAGGGCGGGAAAGCGGCCCAGAGGCCGCGGCAATTCAGCCTTCGTGCACGCCGATCAACAGCCGGTGCGGGCCGGCAGCCACGCAGGCGCGCGACAGCCTTGTCCAGTCGAAGCCCGCACCCGGGTCGGCTTTGCGCCCCGGGGCCACGTGCTCGTGGCCGACGACCTCTTCGATACCGTAGCGCCGCGACAACGCCCGCAACAACTTGCCCAGAACACGGTACTGGCCGGCCTCGAACAACCCGCCTTCCAGACCTTCGAGTTCGATGCCGACGGACCAGTCGTTGCAGTTGTCACGGCCGCGCCAATGCGACACACCCGCATGCCAGGCGCGCTGGTCGCAGGACACGAACTGGGTCACACGGCCGCTGCGGCGCACCAGGAAGTGCGCCGACACCCGCAGCCCGCGCAGGCCGTCGTAGCAGGGGTGCGCGTCACCGTCCAGCGTGTTCGTGAACAGGCGCCGCACGGCGTCTCCGCGAAACACGCCCGGCGGCAGACTGATCGAGTGCACGACCACCAGCGTGACCGCCGTGCCAGCAGGCCGAGGACCGAAGTTCGGTGACGGGCAGGCGCGGGCGCCGGCCCACCACCCTTCATGCCAGACTCGGCGGCGTGGCATGTGGCTTGGAGCGGCGCTAGTCCGCCTCGCCTTCGCTGACGCCCACGCCCAAGCGCGCCATGCGGTAGCGCATCTGGCGCAGCGACAGCCCCAGGCTGGCGCCAGCGGCAGTGCGGTTGTAGCGGTGGCGTTCCAGCGCGCGTTCGAGGATCTCGCGCTCAATGCCGTCGAGGTAGGCCTCGAGGTCGGCCGGCAGCTCGGGCGCTGAGGTGCCGGCAGGTGGCGGCGATGCCACCTCGACCAAGGCATTGACGGCAGGCTCGGCATCGTCTGCCATGTCTTCAGGCAGGCTCAGGTCGGCCCGCGCGATCACCTGCGTGCCTGCCAGCGCCAACGCACGGTGCAGCAGGTTCTCGAGCTCGCGCACGTTGCCCGGAAAACCGTAACGCGCCAGGTGCTGCAGCGCTTGGGCGTCCAGCGTCGGCACCGGCATCACACCGGCATCACGTGCAATGCGCTGCAGCACATGCGCGCACAGAGCCGGGAGGTCCGTCATGCGCTCACGCAGCGGCGGCACGTGGATGCGGATGACGTTCAGCCGGTAGTAAAGATCCTGGCGGAAACGACTGGCCAGCACCTCGGCCCCCAGGTCCTTGTGCGTGGCGCTGACGATGCGAACGTTGACCGGCGTCTCGGCCACCGCGCCAACGGGCCGCACCGCGCGTTCCTGGATCACGCGCAGCAGCTTGCTCTGCATCGCCATGGGCAGGTCGCCGATCTCGTCGAGGAACAGTGTGCCCCCCTGCGCGGCCTGGAAGAATCCTTCGCGGTCCTCGTTGGCGCCGGTGAAGGCACCCTTGCGGTAGCCGAAGAATTCGGCCTCGAGCAAGTGCTCGGGAATGGCGCCGCAATTGACGGCGACGAAGGGCTGCGCGCCCCGTGTCGAAACCTCGTGGATCGCACGCGCCACCAGTTCCTTGCCGGTGCCCGATTCACCGGCGACGAGCACCGGCGCCATGCTGCGCGCCACGCGCTCGATCAGCGAGCGCACCTGCTGTATCGCACCCGAGCTGCCGATCAGCCGCTCCAGCGCGGGATGGCCTGCCATCGGGCCGCGCGCCGGCTCAGACGCGCCCGGTGACGCAGGCGCGGCCGCAAGTGCCGGCGCGCGCCCCAGTGCCGAAGCAACCACGGCGCGGAACTGCCGCAGGTCCACAGGTTTGGTGAGGTAGTCGTAGGCACCGGACTTCAGTGCTTCCACCGCGTTTTCCGGTGAGCCGTAGGCGGTGATGACTATGGCCTTTTCATGCCGCCCCGCGGCCTGGATGCGCTGCAGCAGGTCCATGCCGCTGCCGTCGGGCAGCCGCATGTCGGTGATGACGAGTTGGTAGCCGCCGGGGCCGCGCTCGCAAAGCAACGCCCAACCTTCCTCGACCGAGCCGGCACTCTCCACGTCGTAACCCTCGCGCACCAGCGTCAGTTCGTAGAGCGTGCGCAGATCGGGCTCGTCGTCGACAACGAGCAGCCGCAGGCCAGTGGTGGAAGTTGCGGCGCTGTTCAAGGGCAGGTTCGAGCGTGTGCTGTGGCAGTTACACCGGTTCCAAGGGCAACGGAAAGGGCGCGTCGTTCAGTGTGGCGCGCCTCATGCCGACGACAAACTCGTTACGCAGGCGCTCGGTCGTGGGCCGTGGCCGGTACTCGATGCTGGCACCATATCGTTCGCACAGCTCGCGACAAATATACAGGCCCAGGCCCGAGCCCCGGCTGCGTGTGCTGAAGAAGGGCTCGAAGAGCCGCCGCTCGACCTCGGGCGGGATCGGCGCGCCGTCGCTCAGCACCGACAACTGCACCCTGCCGTCGCCGCGCGCGACCAGGCTCAATAGGATCGAGCCACGCTCAGCGCTGGCGTGCCGGTGCGCGTTGTCGAGCAGGTTGACCAGCACGCGACGCAGGTGCTCGGGGTCGAAGATCACGCCCAGCGGTGTCGACGGCAGCTCGGTGCGCAATCGGCTGTCGGCACCCAGCTGCAGGCCGGCGGTTCGCGCCCAATCGGTGGTGGCTGCAGCCACCGCGGCCGCGGCGTCGATGGCGCGCTGCGCCAGCTCGGCCCCCGGAGCCACCTCCATCACGTCGTCGACCAAGCGCTTCAAGCGCTCGACGTTGTCGGCCACCATCTGAGCCAGGCGTTGCTGGCCGGGCTCCAGCGGGTCTTCCAGAAGCAGCGCGTTGGCCTGCGCGATCGCGGCCAGCGGGTTGCGGATCTCGTGCGCGATGCCGGCCGACACGCGCCCCATCGCGGCCAGTTTCTCCTGCCGGATGCGCGCCTGCAGCGTGCGCAGGTCTTCCATCAGCAGCACAGCGAAAGGCTCCAGCACCCTGTCGTCGGGCGCCTCGTTCGCGGGCTCGAGCCCGCGGCCGCGCATGAATCGCACTCGCAGCCGCAGCGTGCGCGTGTGGCCGACGCCGAAGCGCAGCGTGACATCGCGGCCGGCATCGGGCCACACGCCTTCGGACAGCGCACGCTCCACGGCCTCGAACAGTTCGGCCCAAACCGGCGTTTGGTTCAGCATGAATGGCGCCGGCGGGTTCAGGCCTTGGTCGACGAGCAGTGCGCGAGCGGCCGGATTCGCGGCACGCACACGTGCACGGTGGTCGACCACCAGCACGCCGTCGACCATCTCCTCGATGACGAGCCGATTCAGCTGCGCCTGCTGTCGCGCCAGCTCCAGGCTGCCTCGCGCCGCCAGTTCTTCGCGCGCCAAGCGCCCGGCCAACTCACCCGACAGCAGCGTGATCATGAACATGCCCAGCCCGGCCAGCCCCGACTGCAACATCAGCGCCGCTGCAGTGTCGCTGTACAGCCCGGCGCGCCAGGCAGCGAACAGCAGCATCAGCGCCACGGCGGCCGCGGTGCCCAGCGCCAGCAGGCGCGACGTCAACACCCCGGCCATCAGCACCGGCAGCACCAGCAGCGCGGCATAGTTCAACGAGCTGCCCACCTCCAGCAGATGCAGCAGCGTGAAGGCCACGAGATCGACGCCGATGGTCGCCGCCCATTGCTGCCGCCGCCGCCGCACCTGCGACTGCGGCGCCGCCAGCGGCCGAAACCTCGGCAACAGCCACAGCGTGATGGCCTGCACGCCGTAAAGGAGCGCGACCAGCGTCAACCATTCGCCGCTGCGGGTGCCCAGCAGGCTGCTCGCACCCTGGACGGCGACGAGCCCCAGGCCGATGGCCGCGCGTGCCGCGGCATAGGTGCGGTAGACCCGCGCCAGCGCGCTGTCTTGCGCGCGCTCGATGCGGCGCGCCTGGCGCAGCAAGAAGCGGCTATCGGTGGGCGCTTCGCCCGAGGCCAGCCAGCCCGGATCGAAGAAGGACTCGGCGCCGACCGCCGAATCGGTAGCGCCAAAATCGCCGAACAGCGGGTCGTCGTGGCGGCGCCTGGCGCCGCCACGACGGTCGCCGCGGCGACGGTCGCCACTGCGGCGATTGGCGGCAGTCGGGTCCACCGTGCTGGGCGCGACGCTAGCGGGGGCCGGCCTGCAGGTGTGCGGCGCTGCAGTAGGCGCGGCCGGCGGGTTCGAACACCGCGTCGGTCTGGGGCAGATGCACGCCGCAATGCGCGCAGGCCAGCATCGGAGTGGTTCCGGCAGCAGGCGTACCGGGCTTGGCCTGCGGTGGCGGCTTCTTCGGTCCGGATACGCGGTGGCGTGACTTGAACAGCCAGAGCGCGATGCCGACGACGGCGAGCAGCAACAGGAACTTCATGGCGTGCCGGGGGCCGTCATGCGGCGGTGCGCTCGAGCAGCACCTCGAGCACAAAGCGCGAACCGACGTACGCCAGCAACAGCAGCGCCGCGCCGGCGTAGAGCCAACGCGTGGCGCGCTTGCCGCGCCAGCCGCGCAGCCGGCGCCCCGCCAACAAGGCGGCGAACACCGCCCAGGCAAGGATCGAAAACACCGCCTTGTGATCGGTCCAGCGCCAATGCACGGTGTTCAGCACCCCAAGCACCAGCGTGGCAGTGAGCACGGCAAAGCCGGCTTCGACGAAGCGAAAGGTCACGCGTTCCAATTGCAGTAGCGGCATGCCGAAGGCACTGGGGCCTGTGGCCTGCAGGCGTCCGGCCGAGCCGCCGGCGCGCAGGCGGCGCTCGGTGGCATCCAGCATCAGCGCGTGCAGCACGGCGGCGCCAAAGAGCCCATAGGCGCTGACACCCAGCACGAAGTGCAGAGGCGCCAAAGGCGAAGTGATGGGTCGCAGTTCTCCCGGGAACAGCGCCATCACGCCCACGGCCAGCATGCCAGTCACGGCCAGCCCGCGGCGCACGGCCAGCAGCGGAGCGAAGCGGCTTTCGACCGCGTAGACCGCGATCACCAGCCATACCGTGATCGACAACACCGGCGCGAAGCCCAGGCGTGCGCCGGGCGCCCGCAGCCCGATGCCGGCGATGTCGATGACGAGCAGCAGGCCGTGCAGCGCCCAGCCGCCCAGCAGCGCGGCGGCAGAGAAGCGCTGCAAGGCCGCCAGAGGCAGCGCGGCCAGCAGGTACAGCAGCAGCGCCACCGCCACCAGCAGCAGCCCGCCCCCCGGGGCGAGCGCAGGAGATGCGGTCGATAGAATCATCACGACAGTGTAATGACCGCGCGCGCCTACCCGGGCAGCCTGAACAAGCCATGGCCTCGACCCTCTCCGACAGACTGTCCAAGCTGGTCAAGACCATGCGCGGACAGGCGCGCATCACCGAAGCCAACGTGCAGGACATGCTGCGCGAGGTGCGCATGGCGCTGCTGGAGGCCGACGTGGCGTTGCCGGTGGTGCGCGACTTCATCACACGCGTCAAGGACAAGGCGCTCGGCACCGAGGTGGCCGGCTCGCTGAACCCGGGGCAGGCGCTGGTAGGCATCGTGCACAAGGAACTCGCCGCCACCATGGGCGAGGGTGTGGCCGACCTCAACCTCGCCACGCAGCCGCCAGCGGTCATCCTGATGGCCGGCTTGCAGGGCGCGGGCAAGACCACCACAGCGGCCAAGTTGGCCAAGCACCTGATCACCAAGCGCAAGAAGAAGGTGCTCACTGTCTCGGCCGACGTCTACCGCCCGGCCGCCATCGAGCAGCTGAAGACGGTGACGGCGCAGGCTGGCGCCGAGTGGTTCCCTTCCGACTCGACGCAGAAACCGCGCGACATCGCGCTGGCCGCGCTGGACTACGCCAAGCGCCACTACTTCGACGTGCTGCTCGTCGACACCGCCGGCCGGCTGGGCATCGACGAAGCGCTGATGGCCGAGATCCGCGAACTGCACGCGGCGCTGCAACCCGTAGAGACGTTGTTCGTCGTCGACGCCATGCAGGGCCAGGACGCGATCAACACGGCCAAGGCCTTCAAGGATGCGTTGCCATTGACCGGCGTCGTGCTGACCAAGCTCGACGGCGACTCACGTGGCGGCGCCGCGCTGTCGGTGCGACAGGTCACCGGCGCGCCGATCAAGTTCGCCGGGGTGTCCGAGAAGATCGACGGGCTGGAGGTCTTCGACGCCGAGCGCCATGCCGGCCGCGTGCTGGGCATGGGCGACGTGGTGGCGCTGGTCGAGCAGGTGCAGCAGGGTGTCGACGTCGCCGCAGCACAAAAATTCGCCGACAAGATGAAGTCGGGCGGCGGCTTCGACCTTAACGACTTCCTGTCCCAGATCAGCCAGATGAAGAACATGGGTGGTCTGTCGAGCCTGATGGACAAGCTGCCCAGCCAGCTTTCCGCCAAGGCCGCCGGCGCCGACATGGACAAGGCCGAGCGCGACGTGAAGCGCATGGAGGGCATCATCTGCGCGATGACGCCGCTGGAACGGCGCAAGCCCGAACTCATCAAGGCCAGCCGCAAGCGCCGCATCGCCACTGGTGCTGGCGTGCACGTGCAGGAGGTCAACCGGCTGTTGAACCAGTTCGACCAGATGCAGGGGATGATGAAAAAGATGAAGGGCGGCGGCCTGATGAAGATGATGAAGCGCATGGGCGGCGGCTTCCCGGGCATGCCGCGCTGACCCCGGCGGCGCGTTCGGTCCGACACGTCTTGATACGAATCTTGTGCCTGCGACCATTGATCCGGGCGGCCGCAAGGCCGATGTTCCGGATTCGCTCCCGATAGTCTCGTCCGCCATGGAATTTCTTCCGCCGATTGCCAGCTTTGCCCTGCCCGCGACAGTCCTGCTGCTGACGTGGCTGGTCATACGGCTGCGGCAACGACGCAGTGCCGGGCGCAGCGCCGCGCGCGAAGCGCTGGACACCGTGGCGGGCTGGCCGCCCGAAGCGGCGCGTGTGCTGACGATCAACGAACGCCAGGCCTACGACCTGTTGCGGCGCGCGATGCCGGGCTTCCTGGTGCTGGCGCAAGTACCGCTGTCCCGATTCATTCGCGTTCCCTCTCGCCATTCCTACACCGATTGGCTGCAGCGTGTGGGTTCGCTCAGCGCCGACCTGCTGTTCTGCGACTCCGGCTCGCGGGTGCTCGCCGTGGTCGACATCCGCGCCGCACAGGAAAGCGACCGCGCCCGCCGTCGCCACGAGCGCATGACCCGCGTGCTGCGCAAGGCCGGCGTGCACGTGCTGACCTGGCGCGAAGACGCCCTGCCCACGCCAGCCGAAGTGCGGCATGCCATGACCGCCATCGTCGGCGTCGTGGCGGCGTCCGCACCGGCGGCAGCCGCCACGAGGGCCACCACGTCGCGGCCGATGCCGCTGATTCCGGTGGCCGATATCAGCGAGATCCTGGCCGAGGGCGACCGTGCCGCTCTCGAGGCCGAAGACCCGTCGATGGAGCCCGTGCCCTCGGGCTTCTACGAAGAACTCGAAGTCGCCGACGCGCGCCGCTGAGCGACACGGCCGCACCCCACGCGGCGGTCTTCAGTCGAGCAAGGCGCGCACGAATTCCTGCGCGTTGAAGGGCTGCAGGTCCTCGAGCTTCTCGCCGATGCCGATGAAGTAGACCGGCACCACGCGCCCCTGTTCTGCGCCCCAGCGCGCGATCGCTGCCAGCACGCCCCCCTTTGCCGTGCCGTCGAGTTTGGTAACGATCAGGCCGGTGAGCCCCAGCGCCGCATCGAAGGCCTTCACCTGTGCCAACGCGTTCTGGCCGGTGTTGCCGTCGACCACCAGCAGCACCTCGTGCGGCGCGCCAGCCTGCGCCTTGGCGATGGTGCGCTGGATCTTCTTCAGCTCGTCCATCAGGTGCGTCTGCGTCGGCAGGCGGCCGGCGGTGTCAGCGATGACGACGTCGCAGCCCCGCGCGCGGCCGGCGGTGACGGCGTCGAAGGTCACGGCGGCGGGGTCGCCGCCGGCCTGGCTGACGATCTCCACCCGGTTGCGGTCGGCCCAGACCGCCAGCTGTTCACGCGCCGCGGCGCGGAAGGTGTCGGCCGCGGCCAGCAGCACCTTGCAGTCGGCCTCGGCCAGATGGCGCGTGAGCTTGCCGATACTCGTGGTCTTGCCGGCGCCGTTGACGCCGGTGACCATGATCACGGTGGGCGTGTGCGCGCCGATGTCGAGCGTGCGCTCCAGCGGCAGCAGCAGTTCGGTCAGGGCCTGCACCAGCAGCGCGCGCACGGCGGCGGGTTCAGTGGCCTTGCTGTCCTTGACGCGGCGCTTCAGGTCGGCCAGCAGGTGCTCCGTGGCCGAGACGCCCGTGTCGGCCAGCAGCAGCGCCGATTCCAGCTCTTCGTACAGCGCGTCGTCGATGCGCGTGCCGGTGAACACCGTGGCAATGCTGCTGCCGGTCTTGCGCAGGCCCTGGGCCAGGCGGCCGAGCCAGCCGCTGCGCGGTTCCGTCAGCGCCGCAGGAGCGGGCGGCATCGCCGGAGCGGGCGTCGCCGCCGTCTCGGGCACAGCGACCGGTGCGGGGGCCTCGCGTATTGGGCCGGCGGGTGCTTCCGCTGGCGCAGGTGCCGGCGGCTTCTTCTTGAAGAAACTGAACATCGTGGGAAGCGGGATGGCGCCTGTTTGCCAACGTGCCAGCCTCGCTATAATGTGAGGCTCAGGCGCTTTAGCTCAGCTGGTTAGAGCGACGGAATCATAATCCGCAGGTCCGGGGTTCAAATCCCTGAAGCGCCACCAGAACCCGCGGCCCGAGGTCTTCCCTTCGGGCCGTTTTGTTTTGTCCCACAGCCCCTGGATCCACACCATGCTTCGCTGTGTCACCCTGGCGGCCCTGCTGGCCGCCGCCACACTGCCCGCCGCGGCGCAGATGCCCAGGCCTTTCACGGCGCAGACACTGCGCGGTGAACTCGTCGTCACCCAGCCGCCCGAGGTGCTGCTGAACCGCCAGCCGGCACGTCTGGCGCCCGGGGCACGCATTCGCGGTGCCGACAACCTGCTGCTGATGTCGGGCGCCGTCACAGGTCAGCGCCTGCTGGTGCACTACACGCTGGATCTCAGCGGTCACGTGTTGAACGTCTGGGTGCTGACGCCGGCCGAACTGGCCCGCCAGCCCTGGCCGGCCACGCCCGAGCAGGCTGCCACATGGGCCTTCGACCCGTCGTCACAGACGTGGAGCAAGCCATGAAGAAGGTGTTCATCCGCACCTTCGGCTGCCAGATGAACGAGTACGACTCGGACAAGATGGCCGACGTGCTGGGCGCCGCCCAGGGCTACGAGAAGACCGACGACGTCGAGCAGGCCGACCTCATCCTCTTCAACACCTGCTCGGTGCGCGAGAAGGCGCAGGAGAAGGTGTTCAGCGACCTCGGCCGCGTCAAGCACCTGAAGAAGAAGGGCGTGCTGATCGGTGTCGGCGGCTGCGTGGCCAGTCAGGAAGGTGCGGCCATCATCGAGCGCGCGCCCTACGTCGACCTCGTCTTCGGCCCGCAGACGCTGCACCGGCTGCCGCAGATGATTGCCGCGCGCAGCGCGGAGCGTCGGCCGCAGGTCGACATCAGCTTTCCCGAGATCGAGAAGTTCGACCACCTGCCGCCGGCGCGCGTCGAAGGCGCCAGCGCCTTCGTCTCGATCATGGAAGGCTGCAGCAAGTACTGCAGCTACTGCGTCGTGCCCTACACCCGCGGCGAGGAAGTGCACCGGCCGCTGGACGACGTCCTGACCGAGGTCGCCGGCCTGGCGGCGCAGGGCGTGAAGGAAGTGACGCTGCTGGGGCAGAACGTCAACGCCTACCGCGGCCGGATGCACGGCGCACGGGGGGCCGCGGGCGACAACGCGCGAGACAGCGACGAGATCGCCGACTTCGCGCTGCTCATCGAACTGGTGGCCGAGATCCCCGGCGTCGAGCGCATCCGCTACACCACCAGCCACCCGAACGAGTTCACGCAGCGGCTGATCGATGTCTATGCGCGTGTGCCCAAGCTGGTGAGCCACCTGCACCTGCCGGTGCAGCACGGCAGCGACCGCATCCTTTCGGCGATGAAGCGCGGCTATACCGCGATGGAATACAAGAGCACCATCCGCAAGCTGCGCGCCGTGCGGCCCGACATCAGCCTGTCCAGCGACTTCATCGTCGGCTTCCCCGGCGAGACCGAGGAAGACTTCGGCAGGATGATGAAGCTCATCGAGGACATCGGCTACGACAGCAGCTTCAGCTTCGTCTTCAGCAAGCGGCCGGGCACACCCGCCGCGGCGCTGGCGGACGACACGCCACAGGAACTGAAGCTGCAGCGCCTGCGCCACCTGCAGGCCACCATCGAGGAGAACGTGCGCCGCATCAGCGCCAGCCGTGTGGGCACGGCGCAGCGAATCCTGGTCGAAGGCCCGTCGCGCAACAGCGGCAAGGCGGACAAGACGGGCAATGGGGCCAGCGAGCTGATGGGCCGCACCGAGTGCAACCGCATCGTCAACTTCGACGGCGGTCCGAACGCGGCGCGGCTGGTGGGGCAGATGATCGACGTCACCATCACCGAGGCGCTGCCGCATTCACTGCGCGGCATGCCGCTGCAGCGCGACCGCGGTCAGCGCCGGCCCGGCCCGAAGCCCCGCCACCACAGCGTGAGGGCGCAGGCGCACACCATGCCGGCGTACGTGGCCATCTTGCCGTCGCGGCCGAAGAGCACCAGCCCCACCAGCACCACCGTCGCGCCGGCCAGCGCGGCGGGCCAGGCCAGGCGCTTCCAGGCCACGGCGGCGAGTTCACGCCGCCACAGCAGCTTGGCCAGAGCCGCGGCCAGTGCGGCCAGGGCCAGCGGGGGCAGGAAGAAGTTGCCCAGGTGCCAAATGCCGTCCAGCGGTCCCATCGTGTGTCCGGTTGGCCAGGCATGGGCCCGGCTTGATATTGGTCAAGTCCCTTCGGGTGTGCCCACGCTTAGGGTCGCAGACCACCGAAACATACAATTCTGACGTGAGCGTCTTCGCCCTCGGCCTGAACCACACCACTGCGCCACTCGATCTGCGCGGCAGGTTGGCGTTTTCGCCCGAGCAGATGGCGCCTGCGCTGCATGCCCTGCGTGAACGCCTGCAGCGCAGCGTGCCCGAGGCGGCGCTGGTTTCCACCTGCAACCGCACCGAACTCTACGTCGCCGCGCCCGCGGAGCGCGCCAGCGAACTCGTGCGCCCCACCATCGACTGGCTGGCCGAGCAGGGCGGCATCAGCGGCGGGCAACTGCTGACGCACAGCTACGTGATGGAAGACCGGCTGGCGGCGCGCCACGCCTTCCGCGTCGCGGCCGGCCTGGACAGCATGGTGCTGGGCGAGCCGCAGATCCTGGGCCAGATGAAGCAGGCCGTGCGCCTGGCCGACGAAGCGGGCACGCTGGGCACCACGCTGCACCAGCTCTTTCAGCGCTCTTTCGCGGTGGCCAAGGAGGTGCGCACGTCCACCGAGATCGGCGCGCACAGCATCAGCATGGCCGCCGCCGCGGTACGCCTGGCAGGCCAGCTCTTCGAGGACCTGAAACAGGTCAAGGTGCTGTTCGTGGGCGCCGGCGAGATGATCGAACTGGTGGCCACGCACTTCGAAGCCAAGAACCCGAAGTCCATTGCGCTGGCCAACCGCACGCTGGAACGCGGCGAGCGTCTGGCCACGCGCTTCGGCGGCGAGGCATTGCGGCTGTCCGACATCCCGACGCGGCTGCACGAGTTCGATGCCGTCGTCTCCTGCACCGCCAGCACGCTGCCCATCATCGGCCTGGGCGCTGTCGAGCGGGCGCTGAAGGCACGCCGCCACCGCCCGATGTTCATGGTCGACCTGGCGGTGCCGCGCGACATCGAACCCGAAGTAGGCGAACTCGACGATGTGTATCTCTACACCGTCGACGACCTGTCGACGCTGGTGCAGACCGCCGGCGAGAAGCGGCAGGCCGCAGTGGAGCAGGCCGAGGCCATCATCGACGCAGGCGTGCAGAGCTTCGCGCACTGGCTCGACCAGCGCGCCGCGGTACCGCTGATCCAAGCGCTGAACCGTCAGGCCGACGACTGGGGCGCCATGGAGCTGGCGCGTGCTCGCAAGGCGCTGTCACGAGGCGAATCGCCCGAACAGGTGCTGGAAGCGCTGGCGCGCGGGCTGACACACAAGATGCTGCACGGCACCCTGGCCGAACTGCACGCGGCCGAAGGCGAAGAACGCGCGCGACTGGCCAGCACGGTGTCGCGCCTGTTCCTGCGCCAGGGCTCACGCGGCGGGCCTGCCGGCGAACACGGGCGTTAGCGCTCTCTCCGCGTTTTCGCCGCGCCCGGCGCGCGGCGCTGCCCTGGCCTTGCCACGCCCCTCATGAATTCCACCCTGCGCGAACAATTCGACCGCCTGGCGCTGCGCCTGGCCGAACTCGACGCCACGCTGGCCGACCCGGCCGTTTCGGCCGACATGAAGCGCTGGCGTGTCCTGTCGCGCGAGCAGGCGGAAGTGGCCGGCATCGTCGAGCGTTACCGGCGCTACCAGCAGCGCGAAGCCGACCTCGCCGCCGCACGCGGCATGCAGGACGACCCCGAGATGGCCGAGATGGCGCAGGAGGAGATCACTGCCGCCGGCGCCGACCTCGAGCGGCTGCACGCCGAGCTGCAGACCGCGCTGATCCCCAAGGACCCCGACGACGGGCGCCCGGCCTTCCTGGAGATCCGCGCCGGCACTGGAGGCGACGAGTCGGCATTGTTCGCAGGCGACCTGGCGCGCATGTATCTGCGCTTCTGCGAACGCCAGGGCTGGCGCACCGAGGTCATGAGCCAGAGCGACTCGGAACTCGGCGGCTACAAGGAACTGGTGCTGCGCATCGAAGGCGAAAACGTCTACGGCCAGCTGCGCTTCGAGAGCGGCGGCCACCGCGTGCAGCGCGTGCCGGCCACCGAGAGCCAGGGCCGCATCCACACCAGTGCCTGCACAGTGGCCGTGATGCCCGAGCCCGACGAGGCCGAGGAAGTCCAGCTCAACCCGACCGAGCTGCGCATCGACACCTTCCGCGCCAGCGGCGCCGGCGGCCAGCACGTCAACAAGACCGACAGCGCCATCCGCATCACCCACCTGCCAACGGGCCTGGTCGCCGAATGCCAGGACGATCGCAGCCAGCACCGCAACAAGGCCAAGGCGATGGCCGTGCTGGTGGCGCGGCTGCGCGAGAAGGAACGCAGCGAGCGCGCCGCCAAGGAAGCCGCCACGCGCAAGGGCCTCATCGGCAGCGGCGACCGCAGCGATCGCATACGCACCTACAACTTTCCGCAAGGCCGGCTCACCGACCACCGCATCAACCTCACGCTCTACAAGCTGGGGCAGATCATGGATGGCGACCTCGGCGACGTGGTGGCGGCGCTGCAGGCGGCACGCGCCGCGGAACAGCTGGCACAGCTGGAAGCCGGCCCGCGCTGAGGGCATAGAGCACCATGCGCATCGCCGACGCGCTGAACGCCGCCCGCGCCCTGGGCGTGGAGCGGCTGGACGCGCAATGGCTGCTGGAACACCTGCTGGGCCGACCGCGCAGCTGGCTGCTGGCCCACGACGACTCGGAGCTGAGTGCGGCCCAGGCGGCCAGCGTACAGGCCGGGCTGGCGCGTCGCGCCGCCGGCGAGCCTCTGGCCTACGTGCTGGGCGAACGCGAGTTCCGTGGCCTGGCCTTGCGCGTCACCCCCGCTGTGCTGGTGCCACGGCCGGAAACCGAACTGCTCGTCGATTGGGCGCTCGAGCACCTGCCGCCGGACGCCGCGCTTGATGTCGTCGACCTCGGCACGGGCAGCGGCGCCATTGCACTGGCACTGCAGCACGAGCGGCCGCTGGCCCGGCTGCTGGCCAGCGACACCAGCGCAGAAGCGCTGGCGGTGGCATGCGGCAACGCGCGACAGCTGGGCCTGCCGGTGGAGTTCGTGCAGGGCGACTGGTGGGCGCCGCTGCAGGGACGCCGCTTCGCGCTGGCGGTCTCGAACCCGCCCTACGTGGTCGGCGACGACCCCCACCTGGCGGACTTGGCGCATGAGCCGCGCTGCGCCCTGACGCCCGAGGGCGACGGACTGGCCGCACTGCGCCGCATCGTGCAAGGCGCGCCTGCGCATCTGCTGCCGGGCGCATGGTTGCTGCTGGAACACGGCCACGACCAGGCCGATGCGGTGCAACAGCTGCTTCGCGACGCCGGTTTCGAGGTGGCGCAGACCCGGCACGATCTGGCAGGCTTGGCGCGCTGCACCGGCGCGCGCCGTTCCAACGAGAAATAGTGCCACTCCACGGCACCCCGAACCGACGATTACCAGGGTCTGCCACACGCGGGGGGTGCGCACGGCTTCAGGCGGGCGCATGATGAACCCAGGCAGTCTTTAAAGGGGGCCACGATGAACGTCCGCAAGATGGTTCTGGGTCTGGCGCTGGCAGGTGCAGCGACCGGAGCAAACGCTTCGCAAGGCCTCAGCCTTCCGGCCGCCGAAACGCTGTGGCCGCAGTGGCAGGCGCGCATCACCCTGCTGACGTCCGGCGGCGCGGCGCTGGCGCTGGCGCCGCTGTCCGAAAGCGGCGCGGCGCCCATCGGCCTGCGCGGGGGTGCCCTCGTCGGCGACTACGTCTTCGCGTCCCCCGCCTTCGGCCGCTTCAGGGCCAGCGGCGGCCTGCTGAGCGGCCACCTCGGCGGCCTGCCTCTGGCCAGCGCGTTGGCCGGGCAACGGCTGGGAGTGGACGTGCAGCGCAGCGTGGCGCCCCTCTGGAGCCCGGGATCGGAATCGCCAGCCGCCCTGCCCTACATCGGCCTTGGCTTCAGCGGGGCTGCCGGCCTGGCGGGGCTGTCGCTCACGGCCGATCTGGGCCTCGTTGCCGAACGGCCCGAAGCAGCCGCCGGCCTGGGCCGCGCGCTCTTCGGCAACCAGGGCATGGAACGCTCGCTGCGTGAACTGCGACTGGCACCGGTGATGCAGCTGGGCGTGCGCTACACGTTCTAGGACAGGTACGCCTGTAGCCCCGCCGGCGCACTGCCGCGGGGCTTTGTCGCATACTCGCAGTTGATCCAATTTCCGGAGGACATGTCCCCATGAGCGACGTGCAGCAACGCATCGATGACCTGGTGAAGAACAACCACGTGATGCTCTTCATGAAGGGCTCGGCGCAGTTCCCGATGTGCGGCTTCTCTGGTCGCGCCATCCAGGTGCTGAAGGCCGCCGGCGCCGACGAGATCAAGACCTTCAACGTGCTCGAAGACGAAGAAGTGCGCCAGGGCATCAAGGACTACGCCCAGTGGCCGACGATCCCGCAGCTCTACGTCAACGGTGAGTTCGTTGGCGGTTCGGACATCATGATGGAGATGTACCAGTCGGGCGAACTGCAGCAGTTGCTCGCGAAGACCTGAGCGGCGGGACGGCTTCGCGTCGCCCACGTCACGTCGCCGGCGCGGCCTGCCACTGCCGACGCGCGCCGAACACCAGATTCGGATATTCCGCGCGGCCGCGGCTGCCGTTGTAGCGACCCAGGGCCATGAACATGTCGCCGCGTTCGCGCTCCAGGTAGTGGCGCAGGATGGTGCAGCCGAAGCGCAGGTTGGTCTGCAGGTGGAAGAGGCGGCGCGGGTCGCCGTCGCCGATCAGCCGCGCCCAGAAGGGCATCACCTGCATGTAGCCGCGCGCACCGGCGCTGCTGATGGCGTACTTGCGGAAGCCGCTTTCCACCTGAACCAGGCCGAGCACCAGTTCGGTCTCCAAGCCGGCGCGTCGGCTCTCGTACCAGAGCGCCTCGAGAAACTCGACGCGGGTGTGGTGCTCGGCCTTGCGCTTCTTCAGGCGTTCGCTCGCCGCCCCCAGCCAGCGCAGGTAGGCCAGACGCGCGTCAACGGTGTCGAAGCGGGGCTTGGGCGGGGCAGCCTCGGCCACCGAAGCCGCCAGCGCCGTGCGAACCGAGTCGGCCAGCGGTTCCTCGACCTGCGCCCCGGCCCGCGCGCGCAACTGCAGCCACAGCGCGGGCGCGCCCAGCAGCAGCGCGCGGCGCGCCAGCGTCATGCGGCCAGACGCTCCTTGACGCGCGCAGCCACGTCGGCCACCGGCACCGCCGTCGCTTCGGATTCGCGACGGCCCTGCATCTCGACCGTGCCGGCCTTCAGGCCGCGGTCGGACAGCACCACGCGCAGCGGCACGCCTATGAGTTCCCAGTCGGCGAACATCGCGCCCGGGCGTTCGCCACGGTCATCGAGCAGAACGTCGATGCCCGCGGCCGCCAGTTCGTCGTGCAGCGCATCGGCTGCGGCCTTCACTTCCGCGCTGCGGTCGTAGCCGATGGGGCATAGCACCACCGCGAAGGGCGCGATCGCAGGCGGCCAGATCATGCCGCGCTCGTCGTGGTTCTGCTCCACCGCGGCACCCAGGATGCGCGTGACGCCGATGCCGTAGCAACCCATCTCGAACGGCTGCGGCTTGCCGTTCTCGTCGAGAAAATGGGCCTTCATCGGCTCGCTGTATTTCTTCGTGCCGAGGTAGAACACGTGGCCGACCTCGATGCCGCGCTGGATGGCCAGCACACCCTGGCCGTCGGGCGAAGGGTCGCCAGCGACGACATTGCGGATGTCGGCCACCAAGTCGGGCTCGGGCAGGTCGCGGCCCCAGTTCACGCCGGTGAGGTGGAAGTCGGCATCGTTGGCACCGCACACGAAGTCAGCCATGTTCGCGACCGTGCGGTCGGCGATCAGCTTTACCGGCTTCGTCGTCGCCACCGGGCCCAGGTAGCCGGGCTTGCAGCCGAAGTGGTCCTCGATCTCGGCCACGGTGGCGAAGCGGAAGCCGGCCTTCAGGCCCGGCAGCTTGCCGACCTTTATCTCGTTGAGGTTGTGGTCGCCGCGCAGCAGCAGCAGCCAGACCGTGACCTTCGTGATGTCGCCGGCCTCGTTCTTCACATCGGTGGCCAGCACGATCGACTTCACGGTGTTGGCCAGCGGCAGGCCCAGCAGCTCGGCGACGTCTTCGCAGGTGCTCTTGCTGGGTGTCGGCGTCTTCGCCATCGCCTGCGCGGGTGCGGCGCGCGCAGCCAGCAGCGGCAACGCTTCGGCCAGTTCGATGTTGGCGGCGTAGTCGCTGGTGGGGCAGTAGACGATGGCGTCTTCACCGGTGTCGGCGATGACCTGGAACTCGTGCGATGCATCGCCGCCAATGGCCCCGGTGTCGGCCGCGACGGCGCGATATTGCAGGCCGAAGCGGTCGAAGATGCGCTTGTAGGCGTCGAACATGCCCTGGTAGCTCTTCAGTGCCGAAGCCTTGTCGCGGTCGAAGGAGTAGGCGTCCTTCATCGTGAACTCGCGCCCGCGCATGACGCCGAAGCGCGGCCGGCGTTCGTCGCGGAACTTGGTCTGGATGTGATAGAAATTCCGCGGCAGTTGCTTGTAGCTGCGCAGTTCCTGGCGTGCGATATCGGTGACGACTTCTTCGCTGGTTGGCTGAATGATGAAGTCGCGGTCGTGGCGGTCCTTCACGCGCATCAGCTCCGGGCCGTAGGCCTGGAAGCGCCCGGTCTCCTGCCAGAGTTCGGCGGGCTGCACCACGGGCATCAGCAACTCCACCGCGCCGGCGCGTTCCATCTCCTCGCGGATGATGCCTTCTACCTTGCGAATGACACGCAGTCCCAGCGGCATGTAGTTGTAGATGCCGGCGCCCAGGCGCTTGATGAAGCCCGCGCGCATCATCAGCCGGTGGCTGACGATCTCGGCGTCGGCGGGTGCTTCCTTGAGCGTGGAGATGAAGGTGGCTGTGGCTTTCATGAGGCGCTTCGGGTACCAGTTTCAGGCACCGTCGCCGCCCTGCACGAGCCCCTGTATGGCCCCACGTGACGCATGCGGGTTAGCGAGGGTTCGCGTGCTGCACAGCGCCGGTGCAATAATGAAATCAATCACTAGATCGGGGTTTGATTATGCTCGACCGGGAAGGCTTCAGGCCCAACGTCGGCGTCATCCTGCTCAACGCGCGCAACCAGGTGTTCTGGGGCAAGAGGCTGCGCACACACTCGTGGCAGTTCCCGCAGGGCGGCATCAAGCACGGCGAGTCGCCCGAGCAGGCGATGTACCGCGAACTGCATGAAGAAGTCGGGCTGCTGCCCGAGCACGTGCAGATCGTTGCGCGCACCCGCGACTGGCTGCGCTACGAGGTGCCCGACCACTTCATCCGCAAGGACGCGCGCGGACATTACCGTGGCCAGAAGCAGATCTGGTTCCTGCTGCGCCTGGTGGGCCACGACAGCGACCTGAACCTGCGTGCCACCGACCACCCCGAGTTTGACGCCTGGCGCTGGAACGACTACTGGGTGCCACTGGAACTGGTGATCGAGTTCAAGCGCAACGTCTACGAGATGGCGCTCACCGAACTGGCGCGCTACCTGCCGCGAATGAACCACCACAACCGCTACCTTCGTTCGGGTTTGCGTGCGCACCGGCACGACCACGACATGCGCGGCATGGATGCAGCGCAGGAGCGTGCACACGTGGCCATCGAGATGCCGCCCCGCAGCCTGCCGCCCGACGCCGAGCCCAGCGCCAGCTAGTAGCCGCGCTACATCAGTACGAGGTTCGTGCGGTGGATGAGTTCGGGCTCGTTGGCGTAGCCAAGCAGGCTCTCGATCTGGTTCGAAGCCTTGCGCGCGATCAGCCTAGCTTCGGCCGATGAGTAGTTCGCCAGCCCGCGCGCCACTTCGGTACCGCCCGGGGTGCGTACGGCGATGACGTCGCCGCGCACGAACTCGCCGTGCACCTCGTGCACGCCGATGGGCAGCAGGCTCTTGCCTTCGTCACGCAACTTCAACACGGCCCCGGCGTCGACGACCACGGCGCCGCGAAGTTGCAGGTGGTCGACCATCCACTGCTTGCGCGCCGCCAGCTTGGGCGTACCCGCCACCAGCGCGGTGCCGATGCGTTCGCCGGCGGCCAGGCGCAGCAGCACGTCGGGCTCGCGCCCCCAGGCGATGACGGTGCTGGTGCCGCTGCCGGCCGCACGCTTGGCGGCCAGCACCTTGGTCAGCATGCCGCCGCGACCGATGGCCGAGCCGGCGCCGCCGGCCATGGCCTCGAGATCGGCGTCACCGGCCACGGCCTCGTCGATGAAACGCGCCCCCGGGTCCTTGCGCGGATCGGCCGAGTACAGGCCGCGCTGGTCGGTGAGGATGACGTAGGCGTCGGCGTCGACCAGGTTGGCCACCAGGGCGCCGAGCGTGTCGTTGTCGCCGAATCGGATCTCGTCGTTGACGACCGTGTCGTTCTCGTTGATGACTGGGATCACCTTCAGGTCTAGCAGCGTCAGCAGGGTGGAGCGGGCATTGAGGTAACGCTCGCGGTCGGCCAGGTCGGCGTGGGTCAGCAGCACCTGGGCGCTGGCCATGCCGTGCTCGGACAGCCGAGTCTCGTACATCTGCACCAGGCCCATCTGCCCCACCGCCGCAGCGGCCTGCAATTCGTGCAGCTCCTTCGGGCGCTGCGTCCAGCCCAGGCGCTTCATGCCTTCGGCGATGGCGCCGCTGGAGACCATCACCAGCTCGCGCCCCTGCTGCGCCAGCGCGGCGAGCTGCCGCGACCAGTTGCCGATGGCGGCGGCGTCGACGCCGCGCCCTTCGTTGGTGACGAGGCTGGAGCCGACCTTGACGACGATGCGGCGCGCCCCGAGGAGCACGCCGCTATTCATGGCCGGTGGCGGGTTCGGGTACCGTGGTGGCGGCGTCGGCGAATCGCACGTCGGGCAGCGGCGCCTCCCGCTGCTGCAGCGCAACGTGGGCGTGGATGGCCTCAACCAGCGGTTGCAGGCCGTCGCGCGCCAGCGCCGAGATCGAGAACACCGGGCCTTTCCAGCGCAGGCGGCGAACGTAGTCCTTCACGCGCTGCTCACGTTCGGCCTCGGGCACCATGTCGAGCTTGTTGAACACCAGCCAGCGTGGCTTGGCGTGCAACTTGGGGTCGTACTTCTTCAATTCGGCGACGATGGCCTTGGCCTGCTGCACCGGGTCGACACCCTCGTCGAACGGCGCGGCGTCGATGATGTGCAGCAGAAGCCGTGTGCGCTGCAGGTGGCGCAGGAACTGGTGGCCGAGACCGGCACCCTCGGACGCGCCTTCGATCAGGCCAGGAATGTCGGCGACGACGAAACTGCGCTCGGGGCCGACACGCACCACGCCCAGGTTCGGGTGCAGCGTCGTAAAGGGGTAGTCGGCGATCTTCGGCCGAGCGTTCGAGATCGCGGCGATCAGCGTGCTCTTGCCGGCATTGGGCATTCCCAGCAGGCCGACGTCGGCGAGAACACGCAGTTCCAGCCTCAGCTTCTTCGCCTCCCCCGGCCAGCCCGGCGTCTTTTGCCGCGGCGAGCGATTGGTGCTGGTCTTGAAATGCAGGTTGCCGAAACCGCCGTCGCCGCCCTTGACCAGCAGCGCGCGCTGGCCGTGCTCGAGCAGTTCGACGAGCAACTCGCCGGTCTCGAAGTCGGAGATCATCGTGCCCACCGGCATGCGCAATTCGATGTCGGGCGAGGCCGCGCCGTACTGGTCGCTGCCGCGACCACCTTCACCGTTCTTCGCATCGTGACGCCGCGCGTAGCGATAGTCGATCAGCGTATTGATGTTGCGGTCGGCAATCGCCCACACGCTGCCGCCGCGGCCGCCGTCGCCGCCGTTGGGGCCGCCGAAGGGAATGAACTTCTCGCGCCGGAAGCTCACGCAGCCCGCGCCACCGTGGCCTGCGGACACGTCGATCACGGCTTCGTCGACGAATTTCATGGTGCGGCTATGGTAACGAGGGCAAGAAACGAAGAAGCCCCGGCATGCCGGGGCTTCGCTGCAGGAGCGAGCTGCGCGGTCAGGCCGGCGTGACGAACACCGTCTGCCGGTTCAGTGCGCCCTTGACTTCGAAGGACACCGCGCCGTCGACCAGCGCGAACAGCGTGTGGTCCTTACCGATACCGACACCGACGCCGGGGTGGAACTTGGTGCCGCGCTGGCGCACGATGATCGACCCGGCCAAGACCTGCTGGCCACCAAAGCGCTTCACACCCAGCATCTTCGGCTTGGAGTCGCGCCCGTTGCGGGTTGAACCGCCGCCCTTTTTCTGTGCCATGGTTGCTGCCCCTTAGCCGTTGATCGAGCCGATCTGCAGCTCGGTGTAAGTCTGGCGGTGACCGCCATGCTTCTGGTAATGCTTGCGGCGACGCATCTTGAAGATGCGCACCTTGTCGTGCTTGCCTTGCGACAGCACGGTGGCTGTGACGCTCGCACCCGCGACCCAGGGAGCACCGACCTTGAGTTCCGCACCGCTACCCACGGCCAGCACCTGCTCGATCACGACTTCCTGGCCCACGTCCGCAGCTATCTGTTCTACCTTGATCTTTTCGCCAGCGGCAACCTTGTATTGCTTGCCGCCGGTTTTTATGACCGCGTACATGTGAAACCTTTCGAAAAACCCCCGCGCTCGCCATTCCCGGCACCTGCCGGGCACAACGGCCCTATGGGAAGCCCAGCAGACAGACACCCATCGAACCGCGCAGAGCCTTTGAGTATAGCATGGAGCTTCACGCGGAGCCGCTATGGCCCGGGTCCGTCGCCCTGATTCCTATAATTGCAGTTCCGTGCTCGAAACCACTGCCCTTCATCCCACTGTCGACCCGGCCGAAACGGCCCTGCGGCGCGTGGACGCGGTGATCCGCGATCGCCTGAGCTCTCGCGTAGCGTTGATCGATCAGATTTCGGGCTACATCATCGGGGCCGGCGGGAAGCGCATCCGCCCCAGGTTGGTGCTGCTGTTTTCGGAGGCCCTGGGATTCGAGGGTCCCGAGCGTTACGAGCTGGCGGCCATCGTCGAGTTCATCCACACCGCCACGCTGCTGCACGACGACGTCGTCGACGAATCGGCCCTGCGCCGAGGCCGCGCCACGGCCAACGCGATGTTCGGCAACGCCGCCAGCGTGCTGGTCGGCGACTTCCTCTATTCCCGCGCCTTCCAGATGATGGTGTCGGTGAACCGGATGCGTGTCCTGGACGTGCTGGCGGACGCAACCAACGTGATTGCAGAAGGTGAAGTGCTGCAGCTGATGAACATGCACGATCCCGACCTGGCCGTGCACGACTATCTGCAGGTGATCCGCTACAAGACAGCCAAGCTTTTTGAGGCCAGCGCCCGCCTGGGCGCCGTGCTGGCCAATGCCGACGCGGCGCTCGAAGAGTCCTGCGCCGACTTTGGGCGCTCGCTGGGCACCGCCTTTCAGCTCGTCGATGACCTGCTCGACTACGAAGGCAACAGTGATGAGCTCGGCAAGAACGTCGGTGACGACTTGCGCGAGGGCAAGCCCACGCTGCCACTGCTGTTGGCAATGGTGCGCGCATCCGAGCCCGAGCGCTCACTGATCCGCCACGCCATCGAGCATGGCGAACTGCAGAAGCTGCCGGAGATCCTGGCCATCGTGCGCCACACCGGTGCGCTCGACGCCACCCGGGAGTCCGCGCGCGCCGAGGCCGAGAAGGCCCAGGCGGCGCTGGGGGCGCTGCCTGCCTCGGCGGCGCGCGACGCTCTGCTAGACTTATGCATTCGATCGGTGCATCGATCTTCCTGAGAGAAGAGCGCTGCTTGACAGGAGTCTGCGGACGTGTTGTCGCAGGTTTCTAATCATCCGAATCGGGGTGTAGCTTAGCCTGGTAGAGCGCTACGTTCGGGACGTAGAGGCCGGAGGTTCGAATCCTCTCACCCCGACCAGCCTTCACGGCGGTCTCCGAAGTCTTGCGTCGCTCGTGCTGCTTGGCGCGGGTTGTCCGCTTCAGTAGCAGTTTGGCGCGTTTACACCGAGGAGTGATTCGGCGATGATCTGCTCGACATGCAGTCGATGACTCCCCTCGCCGATGGCCGCTGAGACTCTGGTGGATCCGCCACCGTCTTCCCTATCGGGCGTCGCTCGAGTGCTCGTCAACGCCGGCAAGCTGACAGCCAAGGCAGCCGAAGATCTCACGAAGAGCGCCCGCGAACGCAAGGCGAGTTTCGTGGCCACGCTGGTCGGGGCCGGGAGCGTCAAGCCCGACGAACTCGCGCATACGCTGTCCACCGCGCTGGCGCTGCCGGTGATGGACCTCAACTCGGTCGATGTGCAGAAGCTGCCGCGCAACATCGTCGACCAAAAGATCGCCAGCCAGTACCAACTCGTCGTTCTGGGCAAGCGCGGCAACCGGCTCTTCATCGGCGCAGCCGACCCGACCGACCAGGAAGCCGCCGAGCGCATCAAGTTCGCCACTCAGCTCATGCCAGAGTGGGTCATCGTCGAGTACGACAAGCTGGTTAAGCAGCTCGACGCCCAGGGCGCCAGTGCCAACGATCAGCTCGAGTCGCTGGCCGGCGGCGACTTCGACTTCGACGTCACCGACGAAGAGGCCGCCACGCCCGAGAGCGCTGAAGTCACCACCGACGTCGAGGACGCGCCGGTGGTGCGCTTCCTGCAAAAGATGCTGATCGACGCTATCAACATGCGCGCGTCCGACCTGCACTTTGAGCCTTACGAATACACCTACCGCGTGCGCTTCCGCGTGGACGGCGAACTGCGCGAAATCACGCAGCCGCCGGTAGCCATCAAGGATAAGTTGGCGTCGCGCATCAAAGTCATTTCGCGCATGGACATTGCCGAAAAGCGGGTGCCGCAGGACGGCCGCATGAAGCTGAAGTTCGGCAGCAAGGCGATCGACTTCCGCGTAAGTACGCTGCCCACGCTGTTCGGCGAAAAAGTGGTGATCCGTATCCTCGACCCATCCAGCGCCAAACTGGGCATCGAAGCGCTGGGCTACGAGAGGATCGAGAAAGACCGGCTCATGCAGGCCATCGGCCGACCCTACGGCATGATCCTCGTTACCGGCCCCACCGGCAGCGGCAAGACGGTGTCGCTCTACACCTGTTTGAACATCCTGAACCAGCCGGGCGTGAACATCGCCACAGTTGAAGACCCGGCGGAAATCAACCTGCCAGGCATCAACCAGGTCAACGTCAACGACCGCGCCGGCCTGACTTTCGCCGCGGCGCTGAAGTCTTTCCTGCGCCAGGACCCGGACATCATCATGGTCGGCGAAATCCGCGACCTGGAAACAGCCGACATCGCCATCAAAGCCGCGCAGACCGGCCACATGGTGATGAGCACCCTGCACACGAACGACGCGCCCACGACGCTGACGCGACTGCTGAACATGGGCGTCGCGCCCTTCAATATCGCTTCCAGCGTGCTGCTCATCACTGCCCAGCGCCTGGCGCGCAAGCTGTGCGACAACTGCAAGAAGCCCGCGGACTACCCGCGCGAATCGATGCTGAAGGCCGGCTTCAAACCCGAAGACCTGGACGGCAACTGGAGGCCCTACCGTGCCGTTGGTTGCTCGATGTGCAACAACGGTTACAAAGGCCGGGTCGGTATCTACCAAGTGATGCCGATAACAGAAGCTATCCAGCGCATTATCCTGTCCGAGGGCACGGCACTGGACATCGCCAAGCAGGCCCAGACCGAGGGTGTGCGCGACTTGCGCCAATCCGGGCTGGTCAAGGTTCGTGGCGGTGTCACCACGCTCGAGGAAGTGATCACGGTCACCAACGAGTAGGCGTCGCCCTAAATTCCTTCAGTCCAGCCCTGATCCGAGAACCATGGCCACAGCAGCACTCGCAAAAGCGCCCAAGGAAGTCATCTTCGAGTGGGAGGGGAAGGACCGCAACGGCAAAGTCGTGCGTGGCGAAATGCGCGCCGGCGGTGAATCGGTGGTCAGCGCCAGCCTGCGCCGTCAGGGCATCCTGGTCAACAAGGTCAAGAAGCGCCGCAGCAGCGGCGGCAAGTCCATCAAGCAGAAGGACATCGCCATCTTCACGCGACAGTTGGCAACGATGATGAAGGCCGGGGTGCCGCTGCTGCAGGCCTTCGACATCGTCGCGCGCGGCAGCACCAACCCCCGCATGACCAAGCTGCTGAACGACATCCGCGGCGACGTCGAGACAGGCACCAGCCTGTCATCGGCCTTCCGCAAGCACCCGCTGCACTTCGACGCGCTGTATTGCAACTTGGTCGAAGCCGGGGAAGCGGGCGGCATCCTGGAAGCGCTGCTTGACCGCCTTGCCATCTACCAAGAGAAGACGATGGCTATCAAGAGCAAGATCAAGTCGGCGTTGATGTATCCCATCGCGGTCATCGTCGTCGCCTTCGTCGTGCTGACGGTGATCATGATCTTCGTCATCCCAGCCTTCGAGGATGTCTTCAAGTCCTTTGGTGGCGAACTGCCTGGGCCGACGCTGGTCGTCATCGCAATGTCGAAGTTCTTCGTCGCATGGTGGTGGGCCATATTCGGCCTGCTCGGCGGCGGCCTCTACTTCTTCTTCGAGAGCTGGAAACGCTCCGAGAAGATGCAAATGACCATGGACCGCATCCTGCTGAAGATTCCCGTTTTCGGGGACCTCATCACCAAGTCGGTGATCGCACGCTGGACGCGTACGCTGTCGACCATGTTCGCCGCCGGGGTGCCGTTGGTGGAAGCGCTAGATTCGGTCGGCGGCGCCTCCGGCAACGCCGTCTACGCGCAAGCCACCGAACAGATCCAGAAGGACGTCTCCACTGGTTCGGCGCTGACGACCTCGATGACGGCCACCGGCGTGTTCCCGACCATGGTGCTGCAGATGGCGGCAATCGGTGAGGAGTCGGGTTCGCTCGACCACATGCTGGCGAAGGCCGCAGAGTTCTACGAGGACGAAGTCGACGAGATGGTCAAGGGTCTGTCCAGCCTGATGGAACCCTTCATCATTGTCATCCTCGGCACGCTGATCGGCGGCATCGTCGTCTCGATGTACCTGCCCATCTTCAAACTGGGTGCGGTTGTCTAGCGTGGGGGGCATGTTCGCGGGCCCGCCGCTGGACCTGCTGCTTTCGCCCTGGCCATTGGCACTGCTCGGCTTGGCCATCGGCAGTTTCCTCAATGTCGTGGTGCACCGCCTGCCGCTGATGCTGGAACGCCAGTGGTGGAGCGACGTCGCCGCGCAGCTGGCCGACGCAGACTCGTTCAAACGCGTCTTCGCCAGTACAGCGCCGGAGCGGTTGGCGCTGGCCTCGGGGGGGCTGGAAAAGGCGATCACCGAGCTGACACCGCTGAGCTTGGCGCGACCGGCCTCGCGATGCCCTTCCTGCGGTCATCGAATCCGCTGGTTCGAGAACATTCCGCTGCTCAGTTGGCTGGTGCTGCGCGGCCGCTGTTCAGCCTGCAAGACGGCCATTTCGGTGCGCTATCCGTTGGTCGAGCTCGGCACCGCGCTGCTCTTCGGCGCGCTGGCCTGGCGGCTGGGCCCGCAGCCAGCCACGCTGCTGTGGTGCGGCGTCGGCGCCGCGCTGCTGGCGCTGGCACTGATCGACTGGGACACCACGGTTCTGCCCGACGCGTTGACGCTGCCGCTGATATGGGCTGGCCTGCTGGCCGCTGCACTGGGCTGGCTGCCCGGGCTGCCGCTGCTGCAGTCGCTGTGGGGCGCAGTGGCCGGCTACCTGTCGCTGTTCCTGGTCTACTGGTTCTTCAAGCTCGCGACAGGCAAGGAAGGCATGGGCTTCGGCGACTTCAAGCTGCTCGCTGCCCTGGGCGCCTGGCTGGGCTGGCAGGCAATCCTGCCCATCGTGCTGATGGCCTCGGTGCTGGGCGCGGTGGTCGGGCTGGTGATGAAGGCCGGCGGTTCGCTGCGCCAGGGGCGCTTCGTGCCTTTCGGGCCCTTCCTGGCCGGTGGCGGCGCCGTCGTGATGCTGGCCGGCCTGGAGACGGTGCTGGGGTGGATGGGCTGGGCCTGAGCCACCCGCCCCGCCCGCGGGTGCAGACGATCGGCCTGACCGGCGGCATCGGCAGCGGCAAGAGCACCGTGGCGCAGCGGCTGCTGGCCTGCGGCGCCCATCTCATCGACACCGACGCGATAGCACGTGCGCTCACGCAGCCGGGCGGCCGAGCCATGCCCGAGCTGACCGCGGCTTTCGGCCCAGAAGCGCTAACCCCCGAAGGCGCCTTGAATCGCGAACACATGCGCCGCCTTGCGTTCAGCGACCCGACTGCCAAGGCGCAGCTGGAAGCCATTCTTCACCCGCTGATCGGCCAGGAAGCCCTGAGCCAGGCCGCCCAGGCGGTGGGGCCTGTGGTCTTCGACGTGCCGCTGCTGACCGAATCTCGCCTTTGGCGAGCACGCGTCGACCGTGTGCTGGTGGTCGACTGCCGCGAGGCCACGCAAATCGAGCGTGTCGTGCTGCGCCCTGGCTGGGACGCCGACGGCGCCCGCCGTGTCGTCGCCCAGCAGGCCACACGCGCCGCGCGCCGCGCTATTGCCGATGCCGTGATCTTCAACGACGGCATCGGTCTGGAGACGCTGGACAGCGAGATGCGCGCGCTGTGGACACAGTGGATTGGCGCCAGCTGAGGCCACCGCGTGCTTGGAAGTTGTCACGCGTATGGAACAATCCTCCGCGGCAAACCTCCCACACGCACCGCAGCCGCACCCCGAGCCCGCCTTGGTTCTTTACGAGTACCCGTTTACCGAAGGCATACGCACGATGTTGCGGCTCGAACACCTGTTCGACCGCCTCGGCCAGCTGGTCGCGCGCGACGCGCCGGTGGACCACCACTTCGCGTTGGCCACGCTGTTCGAGATCATGGACGTCGCTTCGCGCGCCGACCTCAAGAGCGACCTGCTCAAGGAGCTGGACCGCCACCGCGTGCAGCTTCAGGGTTACCGCGGCCATCCGGGCATCTCCGAGGCCGCGCTGGACGAGGTTATCGGCCGCATCGACCACGCCTTCAACGGCCTGAACCTGATGCAAGGCAAGGCGGGCCAGACGCTGTCGGCCAACGATTGGTTGATGAGCATCCGCAGCCGCATCAACATCCCGGGCGGCACCTGCGAATTCGACCTGCCCGCCTACTACGCCTGGCAGCAGCACGCGCCCGCGCGCCGGCGCACCGATCTGCAGGGCTGGATGGCCACGATCACGCCGCTGGCGGAGGCGCTGCAGGTGCTGCTGGGCCTGCTGCGCGACAGCGGTACACCACAACGCATGGTGGCTGCCGGCGGCCAGTACCAGCAGAGCCTGCCCCAAGGCAAGTCCTACCAGCTGATGCGCGTGCGTTTCGCCGCCGACAGCGGCCTGGTACCCGAGATCAGCGGCCACCGACTGATGGTGTCGATCCGCTTCATGCGGCCCGACGCCGAGGGACGGCTGCGCAACTGCGGCACGGACACCGCCTTCGAACTGGCGCTGTGCGCCTGAGCACACTGCTCGCCTGAACCGTCAGCCCCATGAGCGAGCCGACTGCGCGCACCGTCCCCTGCCCCAACTGCAAGCAACCGGCACTGTATGCCGAGCGCAACCGCTGGCGTCCGTTCTGCAGCGAGCGCTGTCGTCTGGCCGACCTGGGCGCCTGGGCCACCGAACGCTTTCGCGTTCCCGCGGAGACGCCACTCGGCGACAACGATCTGCCGCGCGAAACGCACTGACGCGCACGGCCACTCAGCGCGCAGGCTGGCTCCGCTCAGAGTCCACCGGTGCTCAGGCTGCGCAGAAAGGCCGCCAGGTCTTCGCGCTGCCCGGGCGTCAGATGCAAAGCGCGCAGGATGCGTTCGCCATCGGAGTGCAGCCGCTCCTCGTTCAGTTCGCTGTAGTGCCGCACCACGTCCTCGAGCGTAGCCAGGCTGCCGTCGTGCATGTAGGGCGCGGTGTGTACCAGCTGCCGTAGGCCGGGCACGCGAAACTCGCCGAAGTTGCGGTGCTGGGGCGCCACGTGACGCGTCGTCACCGCGTGCGGATCGGCAGCGCCGGCGTCGTTGTGCGGGCCGAGCCGGTTGTAGCGGCTGGGGCGCATGCGCGACAGGCCATCGTGGCGACCGCCATCGACCCCACCGGGTACGAAGTGGGGAACGCCGACGTCGGCGAACTCCCCATTCGTGAAACTGGGCCCGGCGTGGCAGACGCTGCAGCGCCCTTCGCCGATGAACAGGCGCAAGCCGCGCTGCGCGGCCAGCGGGTAGCGTGACGCGGCGTCGTGATCGCCCCGCGCCAGGGCGTCCCGAAAGTCATCGAAGGGCACGCGTTCCGACACCAACGTGGCCTGGTAGGCCGCAAGCGCCTTGCCCAGGTCGACGAGCACCCGTTCGTCGTCGGGACCCGCATCCACACCGAAGGCGGCGCGGTAGCCCGTCGCCAACCGCGGCTCGCGCCGCACGGTGGCGGCCACTTGCGCCGGGCTGGCCGCCATCTCGCGCTGAGCCACCAGCGGCGCCACACTGGCTGCCCACAGCGAATCGTGCGCGCCATCCCATCCCAGCCAGCGGCGCTGCGCAGCGTCGAGCAGGCCCGGCGTGTTGCGCAGGCCGTCGGCTCGCCCTCGCGCGACGCGTCGACCGTCTTGGAAAGCGAGCTCCGCCCGGTGACAGCTGGCGCAGGACAGCGTGCCGTCGGCGGAGAGCGCAGCGTCGAAAAAGAGCAGGCGGCCGTAGGCAACCGCTGCGGGCCGGCCGTCGACACGGTTGGACGGATCCGGCGCCGGCGTCGGCGGCCAGGGGCCATGGCTGGCGATGCGCTCGCGCTCGGCCGGCGTGAAGTGCAGCAAACCCGGCGCCGCTGCCGACAGCTCCGGCGCCACCAGCACACACGCCAGGGCGGCAGCGCACAGCCGCTTCATGGCAGCAACACGTCCTGACGCAACGTCTGGGTGCGGTCCTGGTGGTGGACGTCGAAGCGCAGTTCCCAGCGGCCACTCATGTGCCACAGCAGGCCTTCGGCCCGCCAGCGGCCTTCACCCAGCGGCTGCAGGGTGGGCCGATAGTTCATGCCGTGACGGTGTTCGGGCATGGTGGCGTCGACCGCCGTCAGCAGGGCCTGCATCGGGCACACCGTCAGCAAGAGCGCAAACGGTCGGCCCTGGACCACGGGGAACTGTTCGACGCGCCACGCGAGGCGCACCCCGTCTTTGGTCAGCACGGTGCCGTCGGCCGGGGTCGGCGGGCAGGCACCGTGGGCCGCCGCGGTGGTGGCCCAAACCGCAGCCGCCAGCAACGCCCTCATGGCCGCAGCCGCGAGCGCATGGCCGTGAACAGGGCGTCGCCGTTGCGCCAGGCGATGCGCTCGGCCACTTCACGCGGCAGGTCGGCCAACCACTCACGCGACCAGCGCGCGTGCTCGACGACGTAGAACCAGCGTTCGGGCGTGTAAGTGTCGGTGCCGACCAGGAAGCGGTCGGGAAACTCGAGGAAAGCCTCACGCCAACGGGCGTCGACCTTGCCGCCGCTGGCGTGATCGTTGCGGAAGGCCAGGTCGCACCACAGATTCCTGTGCTTGCGCAGCATCTCGCGCACCTTCTCGGGCGACTCGAAGCCCGCGTGGGCCCAAAGGATGCGGGCTTGCGGGTCCTGGCGGAACTGTCGCTCGATGGCGTCGGCATCGGAATGCGAATGCAGGTAGAGCTGGTGCTCACGCGCCAGCTGCACCACGCGACGCACCACCGGCAAATCGGCGTCGGCGCCATAGACGTGGTACTCGCCGAGCGCGACATAGCGGTACTGCTTCAGACGCGACTCCAGGTGCGTGACGATGCTGGCGTCGTGCATCCAACTGCCGATCTCGCCCCGCGTACGGTAGGGGCGCAGCACTGGCAGCACGAGGTCGGGCGCGGCGTCGTAGAGCTTCTGCGTGCCCTCGTCGCTGCTGCTGGAGACCATGGCCTGCTTCAGCCCGGCCTGGCGCAGCAGCGCCACGGCCTCGGCCGGGGGCAGGCGCTCCCAGGCGTCATGGCTGTAGTGCAGGTGGGCGTCGAAGATCGGCAGCGGCACGGGCTGTGCCGCCGCTGGGCTGGCGGGCAGCATCAGGACCCAGACCACCGCCAGCGACAGCCAGCGCACGGCCGGCAGGGGCACTTCACGCATCGCAGACCTCCGCAACAATCGCGGCATCGTAGCCAAGCCCGTGTGCCCCAGGCACGGACGGGGCCACGTCTCCATCGGCACCCAGCCCCAATTCCAGGTTCCCGAGATGTTCATCTTCCGCCAGCTCTTCGACGCCACCTCGTCCACCTACACCTACCTGCTGGCCAGCGAAGGCGACGCGGTGTTGATCGACCCCGTGTTCGAACAGGCGCGGCGCGACGCGGCGCTGCTGCGTGAACTGGGGCTGCGCCTCGTGGCCACGCTGGACACGCACGTGCACGCCGACCACGTCACCGGCGCGTGGCTGCTGAAACAGCGCCTGGGCAGCCAGATCGCCGTTTCGGGCGCGGCGGGCGCGGCCGGCGCCGACCGCCTGCTGCAACACGGCGACCGCATCCCCTTCGGCGGCCGCAACCTGGAAGTGCGGGCCACGCCAGGCCACACCGACGGCTGCCTGAGCTACGTGCTCGACGGCCAGACCATGGCCTTCACCGGCGACGCGCTGCTCATCCGCGGCTGCGGCCGCACCGACTTCCAGCAGGGCAGCGCCGAACGGCTGCACGCCTCGGTGCATACCCAGCTGTTCTCGCTGCCGCCCCGCTGCCTGATCTACCCCGGCCACGACTACCGCGGCATCACCGCCAGCAGCGTGGCCGAGGAGCGGCGCTACAACCCGCGTCTGGGCGGCGATGCCAGCCTGGGCGACTTCGTCGGCTACATGCAGCACCTGGGCCTGCCTCACCCCAAGCTCATCGACGTGGCCGTGCCCGCCAATCTGCGCTGCGGCCAGCCCGCCGAAGGCGCCCCGTCGGCGGCAGAGCCGGCATGGGCACCGCTGAGCTTCACCTTCTCGGGCCTGTGGGAGATCGACCCGGACGCACTGGCCGAGCGTGGCTCCCACCTGCAGGTGGTCGACGTGCGCGAAGCCGCGGAGTGGAACGACGCGTTGGGACACATCCGCGGCGCGAAGCTGCTGCCGATGGCGGAACTGGCGGCGCGTCAGGACGAACTCGACCGCGACCGGCCGGTGGTCGCCGTGTGCCGCTCGGGCACCCGATCGGCGCAAGCTTGCCAGTTGCTGCAGAAGGCCGGATTTGCGCACGTGGCCAACCTCTCGGGTGGCATGCTGCGCTGGCGCTCCCAGGGCCATCCGGTCGAGGGCGAGCGGGTGTAATCCGCCCGCGGCGCGCGGGACTTGCGCACCGTCCTCTTGAACTGCTGGGAACGGCCCCTATAATCTGTTGCTAGCACTCGCCATCGTCGAGTGCTAACGATCGACGGGCTGCATTTGTAGTCGTCCTTCACCGCATGTCAGCGAGCGCTGACTTCGTCAACGCACCGCAATGTGCCTTTTCCGCACCCTCAAGGAGATGATATGAAACTTCGTCCGTTGCACGATCGCGTGATCGTCAAGCGCCTGGAACAAGAGACCAAGACCGCTTCCGGCATCGTCATTCCCGACAACGCCGCCGAAAAGCCCGACCAGGGTGAAGTGCTGGCCGTCGGCCCCGGCAAGCGCAACGACAAGGGCGACTTCATTGCCCTGAACTGCAAGGTCGGCGACCGCGTGCTGTTCGGCAAGTACTCGGGCCAGACCGTCAAGGTCGACGGCGACGAACTGCTGGTGATGCGCGAAGAAGACCTGTTCGCGGTGGTCGAGAAGTAATTCTTCTTCTCCCGCACCGAACCCCCACTGAACTGAATCGGAGAAATACACATGGCAGCAAAAGACGTCATCTTTGGCGCTGACGCACGTCACCGCATGGTCGAAGGCGTGAACATCCTGGCCAACGCGGTCAAGGTCACGCTGGGCCCCAAGGGCCGCAACGTCGTGCTCGAGCGCAGCTTCGGCGCGCCCACCGTCACCAAGGACGGTGTCTCGGTGGCCAAGGAAATCGAGCTCAAGGACAAGCTCCAGAACATGGGCGCGCAGATGGTCAAGGAAGTCGCTTCCAAGACCAGCGACGCCGCCGGTGACGGCACCACCACGGCCACCGTGCTGGCGCAATCGATCATCCGCGAAGGCATGAAGTTCGTTGCCGCCGGCATGAACCCGATGGACCTGAAGCGCGGCATCGACAAGGCCGTGCTGGCCCTGGTCGAGGAACTCAAGAAGCAGTCCAAGGCCACGACGACGAGCAAGGAAATCAGCCAGGTCGGCAGCATCAGCGCCAACTCGGACGAGTCCATCGGCCAGATCATCGCCAAGGCGATGGACAAGGTCGGCAAGGAAGGCGTCATCACCGTCGAAGACGGCAAGAGCCTGGACAACGAACTCGACATCGTCGAAGGCATGCAGTTCGACCGCGGCTACCTGTCGCCCTACTTCATCAACAACCCCGAGAAGCAGAGCGCCACGCTGGACAACCCCTTCGTGCTGCTCTACGACAAGAAGATCAGCAACATCCGCGACCTGCTGCCGGTGCTGGAACAAGTCGCCAAGAGCGGCCGTCCGCTGCTGATCATCGCCGAGGAAGTTGAAGGCGAGGCCCTGGCCACGCTGGTGGTCAACACCATCCGCGGCATCCTGAAGGTCGTTGCCGTCAAGGCCCCGGGCTTCGGTGACCGCCGCAAGGCCATGCTGGAAGACATCGCCATCCTGACCGGCGGCAAGGTCATCGCCGAAGAAGTCGGCCTGACGCTCGAAAAGGTCTCGCTGGCCGATCTGGGCCAGGCCAAGCGCGTCGAAGTGGGCAAGGAAAACACGACGCTGATCGACGGCCACGGCGCCGCTGGCGACATCGAAGCCCGCGTCAAGCAGATCCGCATCCAGATCGAAGAAGCCACCAGCGACTACGACCGCGAGAAGCTGCAAGAGCGCGTGGCCAAGCTGGCCGGCGGTGTGGCCGTCATCAAGGTCGGTGCCGCCACCGAAGTCGAGATGAAGGAAAAGAAGGCCCGCGTCGAAGACGCCCTGCACGCCACGCGCGCTGCGGTGGAAGAAGGCATCGTCGCCGGTGGTGGCGTGGCCCTGCTGCGCGCCCGTCAGGCCGCCGGCACCATCAAGGGTGACAACCACGACCAGGAAGCCGGCATCAAGATCGTGCTGCGCGCTGTCGAACAGCCGCTGCGCGAAATCGTGTTCAACGCCGGCGAGGAAGCCAGCGTCGTCATCAACGCGGTGCTGGCCGGCAAGGGCAACTACGGCTACAACGCCCAGACGGGCGAGTACGGCGACATGATCGAGATGGGCATCCTGGACCCGACGAAGGTCACGCGCACCGCGCTGCAGAACGCCGCTTCGGTGGCCGGCCTGATGTTGACGACCGAGTGCATGGTGGCCGAGTCGCCGAAGGAAGAGTCCGGCGCGGGCGGCATGCCCGGCGGCATGGGTGGCATGGGCGGCATGGGCGGCATGGACATGTGAGTTCACGGGCCAGGCGGTTACCGGAAGTCAGGCCCCTGGCCTGCTTCGATACCCGCCAACGTCTGCCAGAACCAAGGCCTGCGGGGTTTCCGCGGGCCTTTTTCATTGTTCGGCTCGACTGTCCCGCCAGATAATGGGCTGATGGGCAGTCAACTTGTCTCGCCTGCGATGCAGCAGTTTGTCGACGATGAACTGCTGCGCGCGCCCTTGCTCTTCGATCAACTGATCGACGGCATGCTCGAATACGCCCGCAAGGGGCTCGGGCAGATGACACCAGTTCAGCGCTCTACCGTCGGCGACCTGATGCAAGCCCTCATGGGCCAACGCATGCGTCTCGGGGACTACTTCATTCGCTCGCTGAAAGAGCAGGTCAGTGCCCACTTCGCCGAAAGCGCGCCGAAAAGCGGCCAAGCGCGGTCCAAGCGCATGACGCTGTCGCTGGTGGACGAGGAGGTGGTGGCGATGGATGTCGAGCTTTCGCACATCATCGAAGCCATCAACAGCACCGCCGAGTACGAGCTGCGTGAGTTGCAGACTTACCTCTCTGCGATGGTCGGCGACATGGACGTTGCGGACGATCACAATCCTTTACGCCCCGAGGTCTACGCCCGTGCCGTCTGGGCTGCCGCGCAGGCGCTACCACTTTCACGCGGCCACCAGCTTGCATTCATGCGGTATGCGGGCACACCACTGGCCCAGCTGCTGCGCACGGCGTATGCCTCGTCGACGTCCCGACTCGAGTCCATGGGCATCGAGCCCGCAGCTCACCGCACGCTGATCCTGCCCTCGGGCTCGCGCCGTGGCCCGCGAGGCAACGACACCACCTTCAGCCCCGACCTGCAACGCATGCGCGACACCATGCCGGCGCCGGCGGCAGTGCAGATGCGCTACGAAGGCCAGGCGCTGCGCCCGGCCGCCTCGGCCGGCGGCGGCGGGGAGGAACACTGGACCGAGATCGTGCGTGGCACATCGAACCACGTCGACCGCCAGTCGGTCGAACTCGTCAGCCGGCTCTTCGAAGCCATTCAGTCCGACAAACGTGTTCCCGCCGACGTCGGCATGGTGATCTCGCGCCTGCACGGCCCGGCGATGCGCTTGGCGCTGCGCGACGGCAGCTTGCTCGACCAAAACAAACACCCGCTGTGGCGCTTCATCAATCGACTGGCCTTCGAGTGCGAAATGGCTCCCGACGCCGCCGACCCCGAACGTCAACAGTTGCTGAAGACTGCCCAAGCCACCGTGGAACAGCTCGCGGTAGAGCCCGAGCAGAACAACAGCTTGTACCGCTGGGCGCTCGACCGACTGGAAAGTTTCCTGCACAAGCGGCTGACGCGCCGGCTGGCCGCCGCGGCCAGCCAGATCGGGGCGCTACAGAAGCTGGAAGACAAGATGCTCAAGGGCCACGGCTCCCCTTCAGAGTTCCACGGCATGCTGGACGTCGAGGAACTGGACACGGTGCCGGCCGACCTGCTCGAGCACCGTCCGCCACCGTCGCGAAGCGACACCCCGACCGACGCGTGGCTCGACAGCCTGAAACCCGGAGACTGGGTGCGCCTGTTCCTGCAGGGCCGCTGGGTGCGCTGCCGGTTGTTGTGGCCCGGCGAACGCGGCGAGGTGTGGCTGTTCGGCGACGGCGCTTCAGACGCCACCTGGGCGGTACGCCGCGGCGCGCTGCTGAAGATGCACGCCGAGCGCCTGGCCAAGACGCTCAAGGAACGCTCCATCATCAGCAGCGCGGCTGCACGCGTCCAGGATCAAGTGGTCAGTGCGGCCTGAGTGCACTGCGCCGCGGGGCTGACGTTCCGCGCCAGAGCCGAGCCCACCTTCTGCGCTGGAGCGAGTAGCGGATCAGCGCTGAGCACGGTCGACTTCGTCCCCATCGGACGCCGGCATCGCGGCCCGTGCATGCACCCAGTCGTACAGCGTCTCGGCCACGTCGCCCAGACCCTGGCGCGACAGCGCCGAAAAGAGCGTCACGCCGATGTCGGCGCTGTCACCCGCCACCTCGGCAAGCACCTCCTGCGCCTTCAGCAGCGCCAGTTGGGCTTCACTGCGGTTGAGCTTGTCGGCCTTGGTCAGCAGCGCCAGCAGGCGCACCTCGCCGTTGGCCAGGCGCGGCGCCATCAGCGCCAGCAGGCGCTGGTCGAGTTCGGTGAAGCCCAGGCGCGAATCGATCATCAGTACCACGCCGTGCAGCGGGCGGCGCAACTTCAGATAGTCGGCCATCACCTCCTGCCAGCGCAGCTTGGCGGCACGCTCGACCGCGGCGTAGCCGTAACCCGGCAGGTCGGCGAAGAGCGCGTCGGGCGCATCCTTGGGGCCGACGTGGAAGAGGTTGATGTGCTGCGTGCGGCCGGGCGTTCGCGATGCAAAGGCCAGCCGCTTCTGCTGTGCAAGCCGATTGATCGCGGTGGACTTGCCGGCGTTGCTGCGGCCAACGAAGGCGATCTCGGGCGTTTCGCTCGCCGGCAGCTGGTCCAGCTTGCTGGCGGTGGTGAAGAACCGGGCGGTGTGAGTCCAGGCCAGGGCCGCCTTGGCGGTGTCCGAAGGCCCGGCCGATGGGCCTTGAAAGCTGCTTGTCATGGGACATTGTAAAATCGTGCGCTTTGCCGAACCCGCCGTACCCCCCTTGAAGGCCTCCCGCATGATCTCGCGTATGAAGTCGCTGGCGCTGCCCGCCCTGTCGGCAGCCATCCTGACCCTGATGTGTGGCGCGGCGCAAGCCGCCGCGGCCGCGCCCGCGTTCAAGGCCGACCCCGCCAAGGGCCAGCAACTGGCCGCGTCGTGCGGAGCCTGCCACACGCAGGACGGTTCGCGCGGTGCGCCGGCCAACCCGATCCTGCAGGGGCAGCACCCGGACTACCTGGTCAAGCAGCTCATCGAATTCAAGAGCGGCAAGCGCCAGAACGCCATCATGGCGGGCATGTCGGCCGCGCTGAACGAAGAAGCCATGAAGCACATCGCGGCCTTCTACGGCGCCAAGCCGCCAGTGCCGGGCACCGCTACGAACAAGGACACCGTGAGCCTGGGCGAACGCATCTACCGCGGCGGCATCGTGGCCAAGGCGGTGCCCGCCTGCGCCGGTTGCCACAGCCCGAACGGTGCCGGCATCCCGGCGCAGTACCCGCGCCTGGGCGGCCAGCACGTCGAATACAACGAAGCGCAGCTGCTGGCGTTCCGCTCCGGCGCACGCGGCAACAGTGCGCAAATGATGGCCATCGCGGCGAAAATGAACGACGCCGAGATCAAGGCCGTGGCCGACTACATGGCAGGCCTGCGCTGAGCCCCCGCTGCACCGCCCCAAGCAAACGGGCCGGCTGATCGCCGGCCCGTTTGCATTTCTGACACCACCCCCGCGCGGGACAGGTCTCTGCGGCGCAGGCATGCTGGGCTTCCGGGTGTAAGGCGGTGACCCGCCGTCCGACCACCCGCTGCACGCAACCGGAACTCCCATGCACTTGCTCAAAGACCGCGGCTTCGTCCACCCCATCGCCTCGGAGATCACGCCGCGGGCCGTCTACGCGCAACGCCGTCGGCTGGTGCAGGGCCTCATGGCCGGCGCTGCGCTGGGTGCACTGCCCACGCTGCCGGCGCAAGCGCAACCGGCGCGACCAGGCAAGCTGGCGGCGCTGCCCGGCGGCCGCAGCGCGGTGGCCGGCGCCAGCACGATGGACAAGGTCACTCCCTACACCGATGTCACCGGCTACAACAACTTCTACGAGTTCGGCACCGACAAGAGCGATCCGGCGCGCAACGCCGGCCGGCTGAAGACCCGGCCGTGGACCGTGGCCATCGAAGGCGAAGTCAAGAAGCCCGGCAACTGGGATCTGGAATCGCTGCTGAAGCTCAGCCCGATGGAAGAGCGGATCTACCGCCTGCGCTGCGTCGAGGGCTGGTCGATGGTTGTTCCCTGGGTGGGCTATTCGCTGGCCGAGTTGATGAGACGTGTCGAGCCCACCGGCAACGCGAAGTTCGTGCAGTTCGTGACCCTGACCGACAAGGCGCAAATGCCGGGCCTGGCCAGCGCCAGCCTCGAATGGCCCTATGTCGAGGCGCTGCGCCTGGACGAGGCCATGCACCCCCTGACGCTGCTGGCCTTCGGCCTCTATGGCGAGGTGCTGCCCAACCAGAACGGCGCACCCTTGCGCCTGGTGGCGCCCTGGAAGTACGGCTTCAAGAGCGGCAAGAGCATCGTCAAGATCCGCTTCGTCGAGAAGCAGCCCAAGACCAGCTGGGAGACCGCCATCCCCAGCGAATATGGCTTCTATTCCAATGTGAACCCCAAGGTCGACCACCCGCGCTGGAGCCAGGCCACCGAACGTCGCATCGGCGAGGACGGCCTGTTCGCCAAGAAGCGGCCGACGCTGGTGTTCAACGGCTACGAGCCGCAGGTCGGCCAGCTCTACGCCGGCATGGACCTGAAGAAGTTCTACTGAACGGCGTGAACCGGCTGCTGCAGTACCCTGCCGCCAAGCCCCTGCTCTTCGCGGCCGCGCTGGGCCCGTTCGCATGGCTGTTCTGGGGTGCCTGGGCGAACACGCTGGGCGCCAACCCGGCCGAGGCACTGATCCGCGCCCTGGGCGACTGGACGCTGCGCTTCCTGTGTCTGACGCTCGCGGTCACACCCCTGCGGCAGCTGACGGGCTGGCATGCGCTGGCGCGCCTGCGCCGCATGCTGGGCTTGTTCACCTTCTTCTACGGCTGCCTGCACTTCCTGGCCTATGCCTGGCTGGACATGGGCTTCGCCCTCGCCGCCATCGTCAAGGACATCACCAAGCGCCCCTTCATCCTGGTCGGCAGTGCGGCGCTGCTGCTGATGTTGCCGTTGGCCGCCACTTCGTTCAACCGCGCGATCAAGGCGCTGGGCGCCAGGCGCTGGCAGGGTCTGCACAAGACCGTCTACGCGGTGGCGCTGCTGGGCCTGCTGCACTTCTTCTGGATGCGGGCCGCCAAGGCCAACTTCGATGAGGTGGCGGTCTACGCCGCCATCGTCGCCGTGCTGCTGGGCTGGCGCGTTGCGAGCTGGTGGCGCAGCCGGAGCGCGACGCGCCGCGCCGCGGTCGGTTGACTGGCCAGGGCCTGCGACTCAGCCGCTGCGCGCCAGCACCGGTGCCAGTGCCACCCCCGTGTGCGATCCCGACGACACGACCGCCTCGGGTGACCCTGCCACCACCACGCGCCCGCCGGCGCTGCCGCCGTCCGGGCCCAGATCGACCACCCAGTCGGCCTCGGCAATCACGTCGAGATCGTGCTCAATGACGATCACACTGTGGCCGCCGTCGACCAGCCGGTGCAGCACGCGGATGAGCTTCTCCACGTCGGCCATGTGCAGGCCCACCGTCGGCTCGTCCAGCACGTAGAGCGTCTTCGGCGGCTTCTGGCCACGCCGCGTCACGTCGTCGCGCACCTTGCTCAGTTCGGTGACGAGCTTGATGCGCTGCGCCTCACCGCCGCTCAGCGTCGGTGAGGGCTGGCCGAGCGTCAGGTAGCCCAGCCCGACGTCCTTCAGCAGCTGCAGCGGGTGCGCGATGGCCGGCATGCTGGCGAAGAAGTCCACCGCCTCGTCGACCTCCATGCGCAGCACGTCGCCGATGCTCTTGCCGCGCCAGCTCACCGCCAGCGTCTCGGGGTTGAAGCGGGCGCCGTGGCAGGTGTCGCAGGGCACCTTCACGTCGGGCAGGAAGCTCATCGCGATGGTCTTCATGCCTTGCCCTTCGCAGCCCGGGCAGCGTCCGTCGCCGGTGTTGAAGGAGAAGCGCGCCGCGGCATACCCACGTGCGCGAGCCTCCAGCGTTTCGGTGAAGAGCTTGCGGATGCTGTCCCAGAAGCCGATGTAGGTGGCGGGGCAGGAACGCGGGGTCTTGCCTATGGGCGTCTGGTCGACCTCCAGCACGCGATCGATGTGCTGGAAGCCTTCCAGACTCTCGCAGCCGGCCCATTTCCTGCTGCCGGTCAGTGCACTTTGCACGTTGGCGAGCAGCACGTCGCGTGCCAGCGTGCTCTTGCCGCTGCCGCTGACGCCCGTCACCGCCACCAGGCGGCCCAGCGGCACGCGCAGGTCCACCTGCTGCAGGTTGTGCAGCGTGGCGCCGCGCAGCAGCAGGGCGGGTGCCGTCCAGTCGACGGGCCGACGCGGCACCAAGGGGTGGCGCAGCGGGTGAGCCAGCAGGCGGCCGGTGACGGAGTCGGGCTGCGCGGCCAGGTCGGCCGCCGTGCCCTCGGCCACCAGCCGGCCGCCGCGTTTGCCGGCCCCGGGGCCGATGTCGATCAGGTGTTCGGCCCGGCGGATGGTGTCTTCGTCATGCTCCACCACCACCAGCGTGTTGCCCGCCGCGCCCAGCTTGGCCAGCGCGCCGAGCAGGATGCCGTTGTCGCGCGGGTGCAGCCCGATGGTCGGCTCGTCGAGCACGTAGCACACGCCCTGCAGGTTGCTGCCCAGCTGCGCCGCCAGGCGGATGCGCTGCGCCTCGCCGCCGGAAAGCGTCGGCGCGGCGCGGTCCAGCGTCAGGTAGCCCAGGCCCACGTCTTCCAGGAATTCGAGGCGGCTCTTGATCTCGCTGACCACGTCGCGCGCGATGTCGGCGTCGCGACCCACCAGTTCCAGTGCGCCCATCCACTGTCGTGTCTCGTGCACGGACAGGCGTGCGATGTCGCTGATGGCCCGTTCCTCGAACGTCACGCCGCGTGCCGCCTTGTTCAGCCGTGCGCCGCCGCAGTCGCTGCACGGTGTGTCGGCGACACCCTCGACCTCGGGCTCCTCGCTCGGGAAGCTCTGTTCACGGCCCTTGTTGTCGTCGTCGCGCACCGAATCGTCATAGGCCTTGCGCTGCTCGCGCGTCAGCTTCAAGCCCGTGCCGACGCAGCCCGTGCACCAGCCGTGCTTGCTGTTGTAGCTGAACATGCGCGGGTCGAGTTCGGGGTAGCTGGTACCGCACACCGGGCAGGCGCGCTTGGTGCTGAAGACCTTCACCGCGCCGATGCCGCGGCCCTGCGTTCCGCCTTCCACCATGCTGTCGTCCAGCCCGGCCAGCGGGTGCAGCAGGTGCAGCACGCCCTTGCCGAGGTCCAGCGTCTTGCTCAGCAGGGCGCGCAGCTCGGCCTCGTTCTCGGGCGTGATCACGATGTCGCCCACGGGCAGTTCCAGCGTGTGCTCCTTGAAGCGGTCCAGCCGCGGGAAGGGCGACAGGCTCACGAACTCGCCGTCGATGCGCAGGTGCGTGTGGCCCCGCGCCTTGGCCCACTTCGCGAGGTCGGTGTAGACGCCCTTGCGGTTCACCACCAGCGGCGCCAACAGGCCGACGTGTTCACCGCGGTGGTCGCGCAGGAGTTGCGCGGCGATGCTCTCGGCACTCTGCGCCTTCACCGGTGCGCCGTCGTGCACGCAATGCTGCAGGCCCAGCTTCACCCACAGCAGGCGCAGGAAGTGCCAGACCTCGGTGGTCGTCGCCACCGTGCTCTTGCGGCCGCCGCGGCTCAGGCGCTGTTCGATGGCCACCGTGGGCGGGATGCCATACACCGCATCCACTTCCGGCCGCCCCGCCGGCTGCACGATGCTGCGCGCGTAGGCGTTCAGGCTCTCGAGATAACGCCGCTGGCCTTCGTTGAAGAGGATGTCGAAGGCCAGCGTGCTCTTGCCCGAACCGCTGACGCCGGTGATGACGTTGAACTTGCCGCGCGGGATGTCCACGCTCAGGTTCTTCAGGTTGTGTTCCTTGGCGTTGACGATGCGGATGCTGTTGTCGGCCGCCTGTCGCGCCTTGCGCGCCTCGCGCAGCACGCTCTGCAGCGCGCGGCCCTCTTCGGCCTGCGGCGTGCCGAAGCCCAAGGCCTGCGCATAGTCGCGCAGTGCCTTGCCGGTGTGCGACGTGGCGTGCGCCATCACGTCGTCGGGCGTGCCGGTGCACACCACTTCGCCACCGGCCTCGCCGCCTTCCGGGCCCAGGTCGACGATCCAGTCGGCGGCGCGGATGACGTCGAGGTTGTGCTCGATGACGAGCAGCGAATGCCCCGCGTCCTGCAGCTTGCGCAGCGCGCGCATCAGCTTGGCGATGTCGTCGAAGTGCAGGCCGGTGGTCGGCTCGTCGAAGAGGAAGAGGGTGCCGCGCCTGGCGATGCGCGACGACGCGTAGCTGCTGGCCGAAGCCGCGGCGTCGGCCAGGAAGCCGGCCAGCTTCAGGCGCTGCGCCTCGCCGCCGGACAGCGTCGGCACCGGCTGGCCCAGACGCACGTAGTCCAGCCCCACATCGACGATGGGCTGCAGCCGCGCCACCACCTCGCGGTCGTTCTGGAACCAGTGCGCGGCCTCAGCCACGGTGAGGTCCAGCACGTCGGCGATGCTCAGCTGCATCGGGCCACGGACGATCTTGACGTCCAGGATCTCGGCGCGGTAACGCCGCCCGTCGCAGTCGGGGCAGCGCAGGTAGACGTCGCTCAGGAACTGCATCTCGACGTGCTCGAAACCGCTGCCCCCGCAGGTGGGGCAGCGGCCGTCGCCGGCGTTGAAGCTGAAGGTGCCGGCGGTATAGCTGCGCTCGCGCGCCAGCGGCGCGTCCGCGAAGATCTTGCGCAGCTCGTCGAAGGCGCCGACGTAACTCGCCGGGTTGCTGCGAGCGGTCTTGCCGATGGGGCTCTGGTCGACGAAGACAGCGTCGCTCAGCAGGTCGGCGCCGAGCAGGCGGTCGAACTCGCCCGGCGTCTCAGTGGCCTTGCCGAAGTGGCGCGCGAGCGCGGGGTAGAGCACGTCCTGGATCAACGTGCTCTTGCCGGAACCGCTGACGCCCGTCACGCACACCAGGCGCTGCAGCGGCAGGCTCACCGTCACGTTGCGCAGGTTGTGATCCCGTGCGCCTTCCAGCACCAGCTTGGGCGTAGCCTCGTTGACGAGCTTGCGAAAGCCCGTGTGCACCTGCTTGCGGCCACCGAGGTAGGCGCCGGTGAGCGTGTCGGCGTTGCGCGCGTCTTCCGGCGTGCCGTCGAAGACGATCTGCCCGCCGCGTTCACCCGGGCCTGGGCCCATGTCGATGAGCCGATCGGCCGCCAGCATCACCGCCGGGTCGTGTTCCACAACCACGAGGGTATTGCCGGCATCACGCAGCCGCTGCATGGCCTGAACGATGCGGTTCATGTCGCGCGGGTGCAGGCCGATGCTGGGCTCGTCCAACACGAACATCGTGTTGACGAGGCTGGTGCCCAGCGCGGTGGTCAGGTTGATGCGCTGCACTTCGCCGCCCGACAGCGTGCGGCTCTGGCGGTCGAGCGTGAGGTAGCCCAGTCCGACGTCGCACAAGTACTTCAGCCGCGTGCGCACCTCGTCGAGTAGCAGCTTCAGCGCGTCGTCCAACATCGTGCTGGGCAGCGTCAGGCTGTCGAAGAAGCGGCGCAGGCGTTCGATGCTCAGCTGCATCAGGTCATGCAGGCTCAGGCCGGGCAGCGCTTCGAGCTGGTCGCGCGACCAGGTCGCGCCCACCGGCAGGTAACGTTTCGCGGGCGGCAGCACGGCGTCGGCGCCGGGCCGGTCACCGATGCGCCACAGCAGCGCCTCCAGCTTCAGCCGCGCGCCGCCGCAAGCGGTGCAGGGCGTGTAGCTGCGGTACTTCGACAAGAGCACGCGGATGTGCATCTTGTAGGCCTTGCTCTCCAGGTACTCGAAGAAGCGCCGCACGCCGTACCACTGCTTGTTCCAGTTGCCGGCCCAGTTCGGCGTGCCCTCGATGACCCAGTCGCGCTGCGTCGGCGTCAGCTGGCTCCAGGGTGTGTCGCGCGGGATGCCGGCTTCGCCCGCGTACTTGATGAGGTCGTCCTGGCAGTCCTTCCACGCCGGTGTCTGCATCGGCTTGATGGCGCCGTTGCGCAGCGTCTTGCGCACGTCCGGGATGACCAGCCCCATGTCGACGCCGATGACGCGCCCAAAGCCGCGGCAGGTGTCGCAGGCACCGTAGGCGCTGTTGAAGCTGAACATCGCCGGCTGCGGGTCGGCGTAGCGGCGGTCGCTCTCGGGGCAGTGCAGGCCGGTGCTGTACTTCCACGGCTGCGCGTCGTCGCCGGCAAACACGGTCAGCCGGCCGCTGCCGCGCTTGATCGCCAGCTCGATGGCGTCGAGCACCCGTACCTTCTCGGCGCCGGCCAGGCGCAGGCGGTCGGCGACCACATCGAGGATCTTGCGCTGGCCATCGACGCGTTCGCCATGGACCCGCGTGAAGCCGCTGGCGGCCAGCCACTGTTCCTGCTGCTCGGCCGTGGTGTCGGCGGGCAGTTCGACCGGGAAGGTGAAGATCAGCCGCGGGTCACCCGCCGCGGCGGCGCGCGCCAGCAGGTCGGCGTAGATGGTCTCGGGCGTGTCATGGCGCACCGGCAGCGCCGTCTGCTGGTCGAACAGCTGCGCGGCGCGCGCGAACAGCAGCTTCAGGTGGTCGTTCAGCTCGGTCATCGTGCCGACCGTCGAGCGCGAGGTGCGCACCGGGTTGGTCTGGTCGATGGCGATGGCCGGCGGCACGCCGTCCACGCGGTCGACCGCCGGGCGGTCCATGCGGTCGAGGAACTGGCGCGCGTAGGCGCTGAAGGTCTCGACGTAGCGCCGCTGGCCCTCGGCATACAACGTGTCGAAGACCAGGCTGCTCTTGCCCGAGCCGCTGGGCCCGGTGACGACCGTCAGCTCGCCGGTCTGGATGTCGAGGTCGAGGTTCTTGAGGTTGTGCTGGCGCGCACCGCGGATTCGAATGACACCGGACGACATGGAGACCTTCTGAACGGCAAGGGCAAGGATTCTAGGGATGCCCTGCCGTCATCGACGGCGCACGGGCTTGGCGCCACTCAAGCCGCGGCCGCGGTGCGCCGATATGCCGGATGCACGCCGCTGCCGCGAGAAATACCCATGCGCCAGAACCTCCCCGTCACCCAGCGGGAATACGCCCTGAACGCCGACCAGAGCATCGTCTCGGTCACCGACACCCAGGGCCGCATCACCTATTGCAACCCGGCTTTCGTCGACGCCAGCGGCTTCAGCAAGGACGAACTTCTGGGCCAGCCGCACAACCTCGTGCGCCACCCCGACATGCCCGAGGAAGCCTTCCGCGACATGTGGGCCACGCTGCAGTCGGGTCGGCCGTGGACGGCAGTGGTGAAAAACCGCCGCAAGAACGGCGACCACTACTGGGTGCGGGCCAACGCCGCGCCGATGAGGGACGGCGAGCGCATCGTCGGCTACCTGTCGGTGCGAACCCCGGCCAGCCCCGACGAAGTGGCACCGGCCGCCGCCTTGTATGCACGCATGAACGACGAGGCCGCGCGGGGCCGCCGTCGTATCGGGCTGCGGCGGGGCCGCGTGGTGCGCCTGGACCCGCTGGGCCGCCTCGTGCAGGGGCTGGGGGAGCAAATGCGCCGCTTCGGCATGGCCGGCGCACTGGGCCTGGGCACTGTGCTGGCCACCGGGGCCCTGGCCAGCGAGATGCCGGCCTGGGCTTGGGTGCCGATGGGCGCGGTGCTCTACACCGGCGCCCAGCTCGCCGGCCGTCGCATGGGCCTGGCGGCCTGGCGGGGCGTGCTCGACGACGTCGTTCACCTCGCCGCTTGCGACCTGGCGCACGACGTGCGTGTCGATGGCGAAGGCCTGCACGGCGAGATGCAGCGTGCGCTGTCTCAGCTGGCCGTGAACCTGCGCAGCGTGGTCGGCGAGGCGCGGCTGGAGATCGAGAACGTGCGCGGCGCCGCGGCCGAGATCAGCGCCGGCAACCGCAACCTCTCCGGACGCACCAGCTCGCAGGCTGCCAGCCTGGAAGAGACGGCCGCGTCGATGGAACAGATCAACAGCACCGTCAAGCAGAGCGCCGCTTCGGCCGCACAGGGCACGAAGCTGGCGGCCGACGCCAAGCAGACCGCTGAGCGCAGCCACGCAGCCGTGCTGGGCGTGGTGGACGCCATGGGCGGCATCACCGAGTCGTCGCGCCGCATCGGCGAGATCATCCACGTCATCGAGGGCGTGGCCTTCCAGACCAACATCCTGGCGCTGAACGCGGCCGTGGAAGCGGCGCGGGCGGGCGAAGCGGGCCGCGGCTTTGCCGTCGTTGCGGCCGAGGTGCGCACGCTGGCCCAGCGCACCACCGGCGCCGCCCGCGAGATCCGGCAGCTGATCCAGGAATCGACCGAGCGTGTCAGTGCCGGCAGCCAGCACACCCAGGCCGCGCAGCAGCGCATGCAGGAAGCGCTGCAGGCCGTGCAGGACGTCAGCACGCTGCTGGACCAGATCAGCACCGCCGCCGGCGAGCAGCAGATGGGCGTGGCCCAGGTGAACGAGGCCGTGACCGACCTCGACACCATCACGCAGAAGAACGCTGCGCTGGTGGACGAGCTCGCCGCCGCCGCGCAGGCGCTCGACGGCCAGGTGGAGGGCGTGACCAGCACGATGAGCATGTTCCGCCTGCGCGCCGGCGAGGTGACGGTGGCCGAGCGCGACGCCGTGGCGCTGCGCCGCGATGCGAAAGCACAAGCCGCCGTGACGTCCACGGTGAGCCTGGACGACGCCGTCGCGCGCCACCAGCAATGGAAGACGACGCTGCGCAACGCCGCGATGCGGGGCGAGAAGCTCGACGCCGACAAACTGACCCACGACAACTGCTGCCCGCTCGGCGGCTGGCTGCACGGCGACGGCCGCCGCCAGTGGGGCACGCACCCGGCGTTCACCGAACTGCTGAACCGCCACGCCGTCTTCCACCGCGAGGCGGGCCGCGTGGCGCAGGTCGTCAACGCCGGCCGCAAGGACGAGGCGCTGCGGCTGCTGGACGACGGTACCGCCTTCGCCGACGCGACGCAGGCCACCGTGCTGGCCATCCGCAAGCTACAGACGGAACGGCTGCCGGCAGCCGGGCCCGCGGCCGTTGCGCCACCAAACGTGACACCCGCCAGCGTGCCCGCCAGTGCGCCGGCGAACAAGCGCGCACCGGCAGCCGTGGCGCCCGCCGCGCCCGCCAAGCGCCCCGCGCCCGTGGCGGCGGGCGCCGACGACGACTGGACGAGCTTCTGAGGTTCGGCGGGCGGGCCCTCGCGGGCCCGACGACCCAGGGATTTTCCCGCCTTGTGATGCTGTAATTACAGAGTTATCTTGGAGGCGTGACCGAATCTCCCGCCCTTCCGCTGCGCGGCACCTCGCTGCACGACGGCGTGGCCACGCGCCTGCGAGGCCTGGTCTTCGACGGCTCACTTGCGCCCGGTGAGTACATCGACGAAAAGGCGCTGGCAGCGGCCTGGCAGGTCAGCCGCACGCCGCTGCGCGAGGCGCTGAAGGTGCTGGCCGCCGAGGGGCTGGTGGAACTGGTGCCGCACCGCGGCTGCCGTGTCATCGAGCTCACCGAGGACGACGCCGACGCGCTGTTCCCGGTGATGGCCCTGCTGGAAGGCCGCTGCGCTTTCGAGGCTGCCCGAAAGGCCGGCGCCGAAGACCTGCGCACGCTGGCCCACCTGCACGACGCGCTGGAGCGCCACGCGGCCGCCGAAGACATCGACGGCTACTACCGCGCCAACCACGCCTTCCACGGTGCCGTGCAGGCGCTGGCCACCAACCGCTGGCTCGACCGTGTCACCGGTGACCTGCGTCGCTTCATGCGCCTGATGCGCGGGCGCCAACTGGCGCTGCCGGGGCGCATCGCGGCGTCGATCAACGAACACCGCGTGCTGATGGACGCATTCGTGCAGCACGACGCCGAGCGCGCCGAGCGTGCGATGCACGACCACCTGATGGCGCAGCTGGCAGCGCTGAAGAAGCTGCGCCGCAGCGTGCGCGCAGCCACTCCCCGCACCCGAGCCGCCACCGGAGCACGCCATGCTCGATGAGATCCGCCACGCCGCCGCGCGGCAGCGCGTCGCCCGCTCGGTGCGGCGCATGACGCTCGACTGCAGGCGCCTGCTGTCCGAGAAGGGTGAACTCGGCGGCATGGCGTTGGCGCGCGACCTCATCGACCGCCTGGAGACGCTGGAAGACGAGCAGCTGGACGGGTTCTTCGACTTCCTGGCAGCCGACCTCAGCCCCGACCCGCAGGCCGTGCTGAAGGCGGCGCAGGCCTATGCCGACGCGCCCGGCGCGGCCACGCTGGTGCCGCTGACGCGCCTGGCCGAACCGCCGCGGCAGGAACTCTTCCGGCGCCTCAACCGCATGCCGGGTGGCACCGCGGCGGTGTTGCGCCTGCGCCGCGCGCTGCTGCGCGCGCTGCCGCGCAAGCCCGAGCTGGCCGCCATCGAAGCCGACCTGCTGCACCTGCTGAACAGCTGGTTCAACCCTGGCTTCCTGCAGAAACGGCGTGTCGACTGGAACGCGCCGGCGCAACTGCTGGAAAAGATCATCCACCACGAGGCCGTGCACACCATCGACGGCTGGGACGACCTGCGCCGCCGCCTGCAGCCCGACCGCCGCTGCTTCGCCTTCTTCCACCCGCAGCTGCCCGACGAGCCGCTGATCTTCGTGGAGGTGGCGCTGCTGCCCGAGATGCCGGGCGCCATCGCACCGCTGATCGACAAGGCCAGCACGCCGCTGGCGCCAGACCGGTTTCGCGTCGCGGCCTTCTACAGCATCAGCAACTGCGAGCCGGGGCTGCGCGGCGTGTCGCTGGGCAACTTCCTCATCAAGACCGTGGCCACGCAGCTGCAGCGTGAACTGCCGCGGCTGAAGAGCTTCTGCACGCTGTCGCCGATACCCGGCTTCGCGGTCTGGCTGCTGGCCGAGCCCGACTTCACCACGCTGCCCGGCATGAAGAAGGGCGGCGTGGCCGAGCTCGAAGCCGCACGCGAGCTGCTGCGCAAGCTGTGCGACGGCGACCTCGGCGCGCTGCAGGGCCATGCCGTGCACGACAAGCTGGGCGAGCCCGGCAGCGCCGCGCTGCGGCTGCTGTGCGGTGCCTACCTCACGCTGCTGTCGACCACGCCGCAGGGCGACCCGGTGGCTCGTTTCCACCTCGACAACGGTGCGCGCCTGGAACGCCTGAACCCGCGTGGCAACATGTCTGCAAAGGGCCTGCGCCAGTCCTTCGGCCTGATGGTCAACTACGTTTACGACCTGGCCAAGGTCGAAGCCAGCCACGCCAAGTTCCGCCAGGGAGAAGTGGCGCGCTCTCGCGCCATCACCACGCCGGGTTGAGCGACGCAGAGCGCCTTCCCGCAGAATCCACAGCCCACAAGACGGAGACGAACCGATGACCCCATACCCCCGCACGACGCGACGCACCGTTCTCCTTGCCGGCGCCTCCGCGCTGGCCGCGCCCTGGGTGCACGCGCAGAGCACTTGGCCCAGCAAACCGGTGACGGTGATCGTGCCCTTCCCGCCCGGCGGCGGCACCGACGCCTTCGCGCGGCCGCTGTTCGCGATGATGAGCAAGAACACCGGCAAGCAGTTCGTCATCGACAACAAGGGCGGGGCCGGCGGCACCCTGGGCGCCGGCCTGGCGGCGCGGGCCGCGCCCGACGGCGCCAACTTCTTCATGGGCGCAGTGCACCACACCATCGCACCCAGCATGTACCCCAAGCTCGACTACAACATCGAGACCGACTTCGTGCCCGTGGGCCTGGTGGCCAGCGTGCCGCAGGTCATCGTCGTCAACCCGCAAAAGGTGCAGGCCACGAACCTGAAGGAGTTGCTGGACTTCATCCGCAAGAACCCGGGCAGGCTCAACTACGCCTCGGCCGGCAACGGCACCAGCCACCATCTGGCCGGCGAGCTGTTCAAGCTGCAGACCAAGACCTTCATCACGCACATTCCCTACCGCGGCGCCGGCCCGGCACTGCAGGACCTGATCGCCGGCCAGGTGGACATGATGTTCGACGGCCTGGGCAGCAGCGCCGCCCACATCAAGGGCGGCCGGCTGCGCGCCATTGCGGTGGCCGCCGACAAGCGCGCACCGGGTTTCGCCGATCTCGTCACCGCCCCCGAGGCCGGCGAGAAGGACTACAAGGTCGCCACCTGGTACGGCATCTGGGCGCCCAAGGGCACGCCGAAAGAGGCCGTGGCCGCGATGGCCGAAGAGATGCGCAAGGCCGTCGGCAGCCCTGAACTGAAGGCCACCTGGAACGGCATGGGCGCCGAGACGCCCAACGTCTGGACCGACGACTTCGGCAAGTTCGCCAGCAGCGAGGTGAAGCGCTGGGCCGTGGTGGTCAAGAGCTCCGGAGCGAAGTTGGACTGACCCCCGAAGCGGCTTCGCCGCTCCCCCCCTTGGAAAGGGGGCGACGCCAGCGGCCCGGCAGAGCCGGTTCGCGGCGTCCGCTCGATAGCGAGACCGAACTGCCATGACGGACCACAACCTCTTCTCGGCGCTGCGCGCCGCCTTTCCGGCCGATCTCGACGCCACGGCCATCGAGACTGCCGACACGGCCGCGCCGCTCTTCTATACCTGGCGCGACATCGAACGGAGCACGGCCATGCTGGCCAACCTCATCGACAGCCTGGCGCTGCCGCCGGCCTCGCGCATCGCCGTGCAGACCGAGAAGAGCGTCGAGGCGCTGATGCTCTACTTGGCGGTGCTGCGCGCCGGGCACGTGTTCCTGCCGCTGAACACGGCCTACCAGGCCGGCGAGATCGAGTACTTCATCGGCAACGCCGAGCCGGCGATGGTGGTGTGCGCCGGCAAGAACTTCGGTTGGGTCAGCAAGATCGCCTTCCTCGCCGGCACGAAACACGTCTTCACGCTCAACGACGACCGCACGGGCACGCTGCTGGACCGTGCGGCCTTCCACGGCGACACGCACACGCCCGCCGAGCGTGGCGCCGACGACCTGGCCGCCGTCCTCTACACCAGCGGCACCACCGGGCGCAGCAAGGGCGCCATGCTCACGCACGGCAACCTGCTGAGCAACGCGCAGGTGCTGCACCGCGCGTGGGGCTGGCGTCGCCCTGAAGAAGGCGGCGACGTACTCATCCATGCACTGCCCATCTTCCACGTGCACGGCCTCTTCGTGGCCAGCCACGGCGCGCTGCTGGCCGGCGCGAAGATGATCTGGTTCGCCCGCTTCGACCCGCGCGCCGTGGCCGCGCGGCTGCCCGAGGCCACCGTGTTCATGGGCGTGCCCACGCTCTACGTGCGGCTGCTGGGCGAACCCACGCTGAACAGGTCGGCCTGCGCCCACATGCGGCTCTTCGTCAGCGGCTCGGCGCCGATGCTGGTGGAAACATTCGACAGCTGGCACCAGCGCACCGGCCACAGCATCCTGGAACGCTACGGCATGAGCGAGACGGTGATGCTCACCAGCAACCCCTATCGCCCGGAAGGCGCGCGCCGTGGCGGCACCGTGGGGCCGGCGCTGCCCGGCGTGGGCGTGCGTGTGCACGACGAGCAGGGCCGCGCGCTGCCGGCCGGCGAGATCGGCGGCATCGAGGTGCGCGGGCCCAACGTCTTCAAGGGCTACTGGCGCATGCCCGAGAAGACGAAGGAGGAGTTCACCGCCGATGGCTGGTTCAAGACCGGCGACGTGGGCAAGATCGACGCCGACGGCTACGTCACCATCGTCGGCCGCAGCAAGGACCTCATCATCACCGGCGGCTACAACGTCTACCCGGCCGAGATCGAAGGCTACGTCAACGAGCTGCCGGGCGTGGCCGAATCGGCCGTGGTGGGCGTGCCGCACAAGGACTTCGGCGAAGCCGTGGTGGCCGTGGTGGTGCGCAAGCCCGGCGCGGTGCTCGACGGCGCGGCGGTGGCGGCGGCGCTGAAGACGCAGATCGCCAACTTCAAGGTGCCCAAACAGGTCTTCGTCGTCGACGAACTGCCGCGCAACGCGATGGGCAAGGTGCAGAAGAACTTGCTGCGCGACCAGCACAAGGGTCTGTTCGGGGCTTGAGGCTGCGATGCGGCTGCTCATCCTCGGTGGCACCCGTTTTCTCGGCCGTCACCTGGCGCAGCAGGCCCTGGCCGCCGGCCACGAACTGACGCTGCTGCACCGTGGCCGCAGCGCGGCAGACCTCTTTCCCGAAGCGGAACACCTCATCGCCGACCGCGACCGCGAAGGCGAATTCGACGCCGCCTTGAACGGCGCATTGGCCGGTGGCGCCTGGGACGCCGTCGTCGACACCAGCGCCTACCTGCCGCGGCAGGTGCGCAGCGCCGCAGCGGCGCTGGCCGGGCGCGTGGGGCAATACCAACTGGTCTCGACGATCAGCGTCTACGCCGGTTTCGACGCCGCCGTCACGACCGAGGACGCATCGCTGCAGGTGTTGCCAGACCCCAAGGTGCAGGTCGTCGACGGCAGCACCTACGGCGGCCTGAAGGCGCTGTGCGAGGCCGCGGCCTACGAAGGTTTCGAGGATGCTTGCCTGGTCTCGCGTCCCGGCTTGCTGGTCGGCCCCTTCGACCCCACGGGCCGCTTCACATGGTGGGTGCAGCGCTTCGTGCGTGCCGACTCGGGCGACGACGACGAGACCGAAGTGCTGGCTCCTGGCGATCCGGCTACGCCGGTGCAGTTCATCGACGCACGCGATGCCGCCGCGTGGATGCTGCACCAGGCCGAGGCCGGCCACCGCGGCACCTGCAACCTCACCGGCCCGGAGAACCCCGCGACGATGGGCGAGCTGCTGGCGACCGCACGCGACACACTGGCGCCGACGTCGGAACTGCTGTGGGTCGATGAGGCCTTTCTGCTCGAACAAGGCGTGGCGCCTTGGAGCGACTTGCCGGTGTGGCTGCCTCTCGCGCAAAGCGGCGTGCACCGCGTCGACATCACGCGCGCGCTGGATACCGGCCTGCAGTGCCGACCCTGGGCGCAGACGCTGCGCGACACCGCCGCCTGGGCCGCCACCGCCACACCGCCGGCGCCAGGTGGCCCGCTGCGTCCACCGGTGGGCCTAGCGCCCGAGCGCGAGGCGAACCTGCGAGCCGCATGGCGCGCGCGCTGAGCGCGACAGGCCACTATTCATCGCCACGGCGAGCGTCTGATCGGCGCCAGCCTGCACTTCGTCGCAAGGGCGTGGCCGCGCCTGGATGAGGTGCCTACAGTTCACTCCATCGCATCACCGACCCGCCGCCGAAGGAGCCCCAAATGAACACCCTGAACCATCGCGCCACAGCCCACCGCATCACCTCGCTCGGCCTGTCGGCCGTGCTCACGCTGAGCATTCTGGCCAGCATCAATCTGCTGGCCGTGGAACCCGCGCCCGACAGCCTGCTGGCGAAGCGCAGCGCTCCCGTTGCGGTGGCCGCGGCACCCGCTTCGGCCAGCCCGCGCAGCTGACCGCCAGCCCCGGCGGCCGGTGCAACAGAAGCCCCGCGATGCGGGGCTTCTTTCATTGTGCGGCGGGTCTCTCGGCCAGCCGCACGCCTCGTCGGGTTCACCGTGGCTCACACGAGCCACTGCGGGTGCAAGACACTGAAGGATGGCAAACGTGGTGCAGACGCTGTGGCGTAAATCGCGCAGCGCTCCGCCGACTTGGGGCCAAGTTACCCGGGCAAGTTGAAGGGCCGCTTGCGACCGTGTGAGAACGCCCGATGAAGTCTGGGTGGCAGGCGTGCGGAGCAGTGGCCATCGAGGACTGTTCAGTTCGACCAGTACGCGTGTCGCGGCCTGATGCCGGCCCCACTCAGTTGTCGGGGTAGTTGAGCCTCGAATAGGCATGTAAAAGGGCTCACGCCCTCGCAAATCTCATCGCCTTCATCGTTTCAGCAATACCCAACAGGCTCATCAGCCGCTTGAGGTTGTATGCCAGCACGTGCAGGCTGACTTCCGTCGGCACATGCTTCAGCGTCTTCATCAGGAAGTGCGTCGAGCCCATCCAGTACTTGAGTGTCCCGAAGACGTGCTCGACCGTGCGCCTTCGGATCTTCATCGCGTTGGGGTTGCGGTCCAGCCGCTGCTGCATGACGTCGAGGACGTCTTCATGCTCCCAACGCCGGATCCGTCGGAAGCTGGCCGGCGTGCACTGGGCCTTCATCGGGCAATCGCTGCAGCCGTAGCGCGCGTAGGTGTGAAGGACCATCCCGTCGCCATCTACCCAGTCGGCCCCTCTGCGCAGGACCTGGCCCGCAGGGCAGCGATAGACATCAGCCTTGGCGCGATGAGTTCATGCTTCAGTCCGTAGCCGTCGGGCGATCACGCACCCTGCAAACCAGCATCGGCACCGGCGCCAGCGGCAGCAGGCTGGCCGGCAGGCTGCCATGGATGAGGCGCTGCAGCGCCGTGCGCCCGTGCGAACCCACTACGATGAGGTCGCAGTGCTGCTCTTCGACGGCGCGCGCGATGGACGTCGCCGCTTCTTCGCTATGGCCCATCACGCCGCGGGACGGTACAGCCTGGGCCTTCGCCAGGGCCGCCGCTTCTGCCAGGATCCTGCCGCCCCATTCCTGCAACTGGCGGTCCTGCGCCTTCAGGTCCAAAGTGCCCAGTGGGAGCATGTCGCTGGCGATCACGGGCACCGTCGGGCTCGGCAAGACGTGAAAGAAGAGCACCTCGGCCCCGAGCGCTTTGGCCAGATCGAGACCTTCGGCGACCGCAGCACGGGACGCCGGGTCGTCGTCAACCACGATCATCAGTCGGCGGTACATCGGCAGCCTCCTTTCGGGTCAGGTTTCAGTGGGCCGCCACGCGCCGCTCAACAGCCGCCACGGCTCACTTCATGGGGTACCGCAGGTCAGCCCGGCGGTTTTGCGCCCAGGCCGATTCGTCATGACCGGCGGCTCGGGGCTTCTCCTCACCCCAGCTCACAGGCTCGACCTGGGTGTCGCGCACGCCGTAGATCTTGAGTGCCCGAAACACTGCCTCTGCGCGCTTCTGACCCAGGGCCAGGTTGTATTCGGCGCTGCCTCGTTCATCGGTGTTGCCCTCGACCCTGACCTTCAGCGTGGGGTTGGAGGCTAGGTACTTGCCGTGCGTTTCGACCAAATTCGCAAACTCTGGCTTCAGCGTCGTGTCGTCGAACTCGAAGTACACGCTACGCGCCGTGGACAGACTGCTTCGTGGGTCGAGGTAGGGCGGCAGATTGACGGTCTGCACGTTGGACGAAGGAGTCGGCGCCGGCGTCGCCGCGGCGCGTGGCGCTGGTGCGGCCGGTGCCCCTTCAACGGCAGGCGTGGCTTGGGACGTGGCAACCGCTGACGGCGCAACGGGGGTGCTGCTGCACGCGGCCAAAAGCAGCGTCAAGGTGGCGATCGACAGGGGGCGACGGAGAACGGTCATTGCGAGCCTTTCAGAGGGTGAAGACGGCGTAGCCAGGAAGCGCAGGTGAAACCGGGTCGTCGAAAGTGGCAGTCCCAGCAGGGGCATCGCCTGTCTTGATATATTTTGACAAATATACTGAGGTTGCGCAACGCGATACGCGCTGCCCGAGGCCACACGAAACGCGCAGCACCAGTCTCCGGGCGCTTATCGGTTCCCGTGCATGTGGCACTGAATTCAGACCAGCAGAGGAGTCTCCACCGATGCCGCGAGGCCCGCGTTGCGCAGCGAACCGACATGTCGGCCTCGGGGTGGCCCTGGCAAGCCTGTTCGTGGCAGCAGCTGCACAGCCGCCACCCGACGGCCTTTGGCATGGTGACGTCGGTGTCGGCGGCTCGGCAGCCTCGGGCAATGGCAGCGCCACGACGATCAATCTTCGCACCGAGGCCGTCCGCGCCACCGACGCCGACAAGATCGCACTTTCAGCATTGGTCAACTACGGTCGAAGCAGTGCCGGCAACGTCACCACCCGGTCGGCCGACTTGGCCCGTGTGGGCGGCCGCTATGACCGCAACCTGGGCACGCACTTCTTCGCCTTCGGCGGCGGCGAGGCCGAGACCAACCGGCCCGGCGGGGTGTCACGGCGTGTCAATGCCAATGCCGGTGGCGGCTGGCACGTGTTGCAAAGTGACTCAGTGGGTCTGGATCTGTTCGCGGGTCTGGGCCACGCTGAGACCCGCTTCAGAGACGGCAGCCGACGCGCAGGCCTCGAGTGGCTGCTGGGCGAGGAGTCTTCGCACAAGCTGGGCGAATCGACCAGCTTCAAGCAGCGGTTGGTGCTGTACCCGGGCAGCCGGGAGATCGGCAACCGCGCTACTTTCGACGCCAGCCTGGCCACGGCCATCGCTGCAGGCTGGACATTCAACACGGGCCTGGCCCTGCGCAACAGCAGCAAGGTGCCCCCAGGCTTGCAGATGACAGAACGCCTGCTGACCTTCGGCTTCGGCTACAAGTTCTGAGCACCCGAGCCCGAGCCCGGGAAGCCATTCCCAACCCACCCCAAGGAGCCCGCTATGACCGAACTGACCGCCACTCAAAGGGAAAAGCTGATCGCCGACCTGCGAACGGTCGTTGCCGACGCGGAAGAGTTGCTGAAGCTGACCGCGGGTGAACTGGGCGAGGGCACGGTCGGTCTGCGCGACCGTCTGCAGCTGCGCATGAGCCAGGCCCGGGACGGTCTGCTGAGCCTGCAGGCCACGACCGTGGACAGCGCCAGGTCTGCCGGCCATGCCGCAGACGACTACGTCCACAATCATCCATGGCGGTCGGCGGGCATCGGTATGGGCATTGGCATGCTCCTCGGCCTGCTGGTCGGTCAGCGCCGCTGAACACGAATGCCGGACCGCGGCAATCGCAGCCGCCATGCCGGCTGATTCACTTCCCGGCCCCACGCGGTGGCACTGCGGTGAACGGTGCCGCCACATGCAGGGTCATCTGCGGGAATGGAATCTCGATACCGGCCCGGTCGAACGCACTCTTCAGGCGGCGCAGGTACTCGCGCCGAACCGTCCACTGCTCCAACGGCGCCACGCGCATGCGCGCACGCAGCACCACGGAAGAATCGGCCCAGCGTTCGACGCCGGCCATCTCCAGATCGGCCTGGATGCGCGAGGCGTGCGCCGGGTCGCGCCGGAGTTCCGCTGCAACTTCGTGCATCAGCGCCATGGCCGTGTCGATGTCGGTGCCGTAACCGATACCCACGTCCACCACCGCCTGTGCGTGCCCACGAGCCATGTTCACCACGGTGGTGATGCTGCCGTTGGGTACGAAGTGCACGTTGCCGTCGTAGTCGCGCAATTGCACGTAGCGCAGGGTCACTTCTTCCACCAGGCCCGCATGCTCGCCCAGCTTGACGACGTCGCCCTGGCGGATCTGGTTCTCCAGCAAGAGAAAGAGGCCGGTGAAGTAGTCCTTCACCAGGCTTTGCGCACCGAATCCCACGGCCAGCCCCACGACGCCTGCCGCGCCGAGGATGGGCGCAACGCTGACACCCAACTCGCTGAGCACCAGGATCCCCGCCAGCGCCGAAATCACGACGGCCGCCAGGTAGCGGAAGACGCGGCCCAGTGTCTCGGCCCGCTTCACGGCCTCGCGGTCGTCCAGGCGGCTCGCGATGCGGATACGCAGGCCCCGGATGGCACGCTGCGCCAGGGCAATGAGCACCCAGGCGCCGATGAGGATGCCCATGATGCGCAAGGCTGAGCCGAGAAGGAATCCAAGGCCCTGCCATTGCGTGACAAACGTGCGGACCGCGTCCTGCCACTCGCTCATCGGAACGGCCTCGTGCAAGCCGGGGGAGCAACGCGATGTGCCGTCTGCAGAAACGGGCGGGCCCGCAGTGGCTTATTCATCCTGAGTCTCCTTAGAGGGTATATATTTGTCCAAAGATACCAGAGAGAGCGACGGAGACCATGGTCGGAATCAACGCAGCCCCATCACCGCGGTGGCCATGGCCGTGAGAACGCTGCGCCTGCAGTTGCGTTTCCTGGTGCCGCTGGGGGCGACACTGGTCGCGGCTGCCTATCTGGCCGTCCCTTTGATGGACCAGGTGACGCTGCGCTGGTTCAGCCGCGACCTCAACAGCCGCGGTCTCCTGGTGGCCAACGCGCTGTCGGACTCAGTTGCGGAGGCCATGGCCGCGCAAAAGCCGCAGCGACTGCGCGGGCTGCTCGATCGCGCCGCTCAGGACGAGCGGCTCTTCGCGCTGGGTCTGTGCAGCCCGCAGGGCCGGCTGCTGGTCAGCACAGATCGCTTCCCCGAAAGCCTTGCCTGCGCCGACGCGCTGCTTCGCGGCGGTGGTGCGGATTCCAGGCTGGGCCTGGCGGGCGGCACCGTACATGTGGGCGTGCAGGACATCCTGGGTCCGCCCGCCCCAGCGCCAGCTGTTGCGCCGATCACCGAACCGGCGGCGGCGCGGCGCGCGGCGCTCGCCGCTTCCGACGTGAACGCGCCTGCCGCCGCATCCTCGGCGCCCGTGCTGGTGGCCCGCATGGTGCTGCTGCACGACCTGAGCTTCATAGAGCGACGCAGCCAGGACACTCGCAACTACCTCATCGGCCTGATCGCCGTGCTGGGCCTGGTGATCGCCTTCATCACCGTGGTCGTCGCGCAGCTCAGCTGGCGCGGCTGGGTCAACGGCACCCGTGCGCTGATGCGCGGTGAAGGTCTGCTCAGCCCTCTGCTGGCCACGCCACCCGAACTGGCGCCCTTCGCCGCCGACCTGCGGGCAAGGCTGCGCGACATGGAAGACGAATACCGCCGCGCCCAAGGTCCGGATGCGGAGTGGACCGCAGAGCGGCTGCGCACGCTGCTTCGCACGCAGCTCAGCGGCGACCAGGTCATCGTGGTGTCCAACCGCGAGCCCTACATCCATGAGCGGACCGCGGCTGGCGTGGTGGTCAAACGCCCCGCCAGCGGCCTCGTGACCGCGGTAGAGCCCGTGATGCGCGCCTGTTCAGGCACCTGGGTGGCCCATGGCAGCGGCAGCGCCGACCGCGACGTGGTCGATGCCGCAGACCGCGTGCTGGTGCCGCCGGGCCAGGACGACTACTGGCTGCGTCGCATCTGGCTCACGCCCGAGGAGGAGCAGGGCTACTACTATGGGTTCGCCAACGAAGGCATGTGGCCGCTCTGCCACGTGGCCCACGTGCGGCCGGTGTTCCGCGAATCCGACTGGGCGGCTTACCGCGCCGTCAATCAGCGCTTTGCCGACGCGGTAGTGGCCGAGGCGCGCAGCGAGGACCCGGTGGTGCTGGTGCAGGACTACCACTTCGCACTGCTGCCGGCCATGATCCGCGAAAGGCTGCCACAGGCCACCATCCTGACCTTCTGGCACATCCCGTGGCCGAACCCCGAGTCCTTCGGCATCTGCCCGTGGCGGCGTGAAATCCTGCAGGGCATGCTGGGCAGCACGATCCTGGGTTTCCACACCCGCTACCACTGCAAGAACTTCATCGAGACGGTCGACCGCTACCTCGAAGCGCGCATCGAGCACGAGCACTCGACGATCTCGTTCCAGGAGAAGGACACGCTGGTCGAGAGCTACCCGATCTCCATCGAGTGGCCGGACGCCGCCGAAGTGGCAGCCTGGGCCCCGGTGGCGCAATGCAGGCAGCGCATGATCGACCGTCTCGGCCTGCCCACCGATGTCTGCCTTGCGGTTGGCGTGGACCGTTTCGACTACACCAAGGGCATCCTCGAGCGGCTCAATGCGGTGGAGCGCTTGCTGGAGAAGTGGCCGTCGTATGTCGGGCGCTTCGTTTTCGTGCAGGTCGCAGCCCCCACGCGCAGCGCGCTGGACGAATACCGCGGCTTCCAGGAGCGCGTCGAACGCGTCACCGAGCGCATCAACAAACGCTTCGGCCGCGACGGCTACCAGCCTGTCCACCTGCTGGCACATCACCACGAACACGACGCGGTTATGGAACTGTTCCGCGCAGCGGACATCTGCATGGTGACCAGTCTGCACGACGGCATGAACCTGGTGTGCAAGGAGTTCGTCGCCGCGCGCGACGACCTGCAAGGGGTGCTGATCCTCAGCCGTTTCGCGGGCGCTGCGCGCGAACTTTCGGAGGCGCTGATCGTGAATCCTTATCACGTCGAAGAGACGGCCGACGCGCTGCACCAGGCCGCCACGATGCCCGCCGCCGAGCAACGCGAGCGCATGGCCAGCCTGCGCAGCACGGTGCGCGAGTTCAACGTCTTCCGCTGGGCCGGGCGCATGTTGGCCGACGCCGGGCGATGGCGTCTGCGTTCCCGCATCGAAGCCCGCGTGCGCAGCCACCAGCTGCGCTGACCCTGGTTCCCGCTCGAGACCCTGCCCATGCAGCACCTGTTTCACCACGACGGCGAAGCCGCATTGGCCGCCGCGCTCGGCCAGCGCCCGCTGCTGGCCTTCGACTTCGACGGCACGCTGGCCCCCATCGTCGCGCAGCCGGACCAGGCGCGCATCTCGCAGGCAGTGTCTGCCCGCCTCAAGGCCTTGGCGACCCAGTTGCCGTTGGCCATCGTCACCGGCCGCACCGTTGCGGATGTGCGCGGTCGGCTCGGCTTCGAGCCGCTCTATATCGTGGGCAATCACGGTGCTGAAGATCCACGGGACCCGGCCGCGGCCGCTGCGCTGCTGGCTGCGCTGACGCCGGTGCGCGAACGGCTGCTGGCCCGGCAAGCAGCGCTGGCCGGGGCCGGCGTGACGGTTGAGGACAAGGGCGCGTCACTGGCCCTTCACTATCGCTTGGCGCGACAGCGCGAACGGGCGCGGGAGCTCATCGACGAAGCGCTGTCGCCGCCCGACGATGCCTGGCTCGTGTTCGGCGGCAAGATGGTGGTCAACGTGGTGCCGCGAAGCGCGCCGGACAAGTCGGCTGCGGTGCACGGGCTGGTCGCGCGCTGCGGCGCTGCCTGCGCCGTGTTCGCTGGCGACGACGTCAATGACGAGCCGGTTTTCGAGTCTGCGCCACCGCACTGGTTGACCATCCGCGTCGGCCGCAGCGAGCGGCATTCCGCCGCCCGCTTCTTTCTCGACAGTCCCAGCGAGATGGCCATGCTGCTCGAGCGCATGCTCGCCTCGCTGCCTGCCCTGCGCGGCCGACGTGACGTCCCACCGATGTGCATTGCGAGCAAATATACTGACGTGTCGCCCTGCCCTTGTTCATGTGGGGGGGGGCGGTCAGGAGTCGAGCGAACTTGAGGAGCCACGTGAGGGCTCCTATTTTTTTGCTGGTGGTCCGGCTCTGCTCCGTCAGCCCCTACCCTTGAGAACGATCAGAACTGCGTACCATGCCGAGTAGTCGCCAACCCTCCCCCAGGCCCCGAAGCGCTGTTCTGGCGGCGCCCGACGTACGCAACGAGCAGGCGGCACTCGTGTTGCGGCGCTTCCGCCTGGTCTTCAATGCCGTCAAGACACACTTCCAACAAGTCGAGAAGAAGGCGGGTGTCGGCGGTGCGCAGATCTGGGCGCTGAGCGTGGTGCGCGCCAACCCGGGCATGGGCGTCAACGCCCTGGCTCAAGCGATGGACATCCGCCAGACCACGGCCAGCAACTTGGTCAAGACCCTGGTCTCCGCAGAGATGCTGGCGGCAGAGAAGAACGGTACTGATCGCCGCACCGTGCAGTTGCGCGTGCTGCCTGCCGGCACCCTCGTTTTGCGCAAGGCTCCCGGGCCGTTTGCGGGTGTGCTGCCGGATGCATTGGCGAGGCTTGATGCGGTCACACTGCAACGGCTCGAGGACGATCTGTCGGCGCTGATTCGGGAGTTGGGCGTCGACGACAAAGCGGCAGGCATCCCGCTGGCACAGATGTAACGGCATGGCACCCCTGGTGAGCGGGCGGCAACCCAAGTGAATCATCGAAGTCAGACCACAGACGCCTTGCGCGCCGCGCGCGATTTGCTGTCTCGCTGGCGAGCCACCGCGCACGGCGTGGAGCCCGAGGTCTGACGCCGGCTGGGCGAGGAGTTTTCCGCTGGCAGGCAGTGGCTGGACCGCACCGTGGTGCTGGCCTATGCCGCAGCCACCGGCCTGGTCGTGGTGGGCTTCACCCTGTTGGCCGAGGCGGCTAGCCACGGCTTTGAACAGCTGCGATCAGCCGGCCCCTGGGGGCCGTGGCTCATGCTCGTCTGGACGCCTGCGCTGACCGTGTTGCTGCTGTGATGGACGCGCCGCTTTGCACCCGGTGGGATGGGGTCGGGCATTCCGCAGGTCGTGCGTGCACTGGACGACGACCTGGAACGGCACCAGCAGTCGTGGCTGGTGTCGCTGCGCCTGTCACTGCACAAGGTCGGCCTCGCTTCCGGTGGACTTCTCGCTGGCCTGTCGATCGGGCGCGAAGGCACCACCGTGCAGGTGCAGCGGGCGTGATGGTCCACGCACGGCGCTGGCTGTCGCCCAGGACCGACCTCGATGCGCACGACCTGATGGTGGCGGGCGCAGCAGCTGGCATCGCCGCCGCCTTCAACACGCCGTTGGGCGGCATCGTGTTCGCGCTGGAGCAGTTGTCGCGGCGGCGAAAACTCTCGCACAGCGCATTGGTCATTGCCAGCATCGTGCTGGCCGGCCTGGTGGCGGTATCCGTGTTCGGCAACGTCACCTACTTCGGGCGCCTGCGTGTTCAGGAACTGTCGTGGGCGCTGTTCAGGCCCGGTGTGCTGGTGGCACTGGCGGCCGGCCTGGCCGGTGGCCTGTTCTCGCGGTTGATCGTCGTCTCGGTGCGCGGCTTGCCTGACCGATTCAGCCGTTGGCGTGTCGCCTACCCGTTGCGCTTCGGTGCGGGTTGCGCGCTGCTGGTGGCCGTCATCGGCCTGGTCACGGGCCGTGCCACCGTGGGCGCCGGCTATGCGCCAGCACGCGCGATGCTTGAAAGGCAGTCCGAACTGCCAGGGGTGTTCACCCTGCTGAAGTTCTGCGCGACCTGGTTGTCCGCCTGGACGGGCGTGCCGGTCGGCATGTTTGCGCCCTCGTTGACCATCGGCGCCGGCATCGGTCGCTATGTCGCCCTGTTGACTGGCGTGAGCGCCGAGGCCGCGATTCCGCTCATCGCGCTGGGCATGGTTGGCTTCATGGCCGCCACCACGCAGGGGCCGATCACCGCGTTC
>JADIZZ010000005.1 GCA_016704535.1 Betaproteobacteria bacterium
TCGAGTGCGAGCCTTCAGCCCTACTCGCGGGACCGGCCGGTTCGCCCATCATCAACCCGACGCCCCCACCTGGACCCCGTCCATTTGTTCCCAAGCACGCGAGTTCTGTGTCCATCCGGCCCAACTGGCCAGCGGCGGCGATGATCGATTTTGAAGTGACCGCGGACTTGTATCGGAATAGCGGACATCCGGGTCCGCATTGCTCTCCAGAAACCGTTAGTTCCGAAAAATGACTTCAGATCGCGGCTTACGCACTACTAACTGTTAGCAGGGTTCAGAAGTCATGGAGGTATTTCATGGCGTGATCGTGGCGGGCTGGGCGTTCAGGCGACTTCGTGGCCGATGCTCGCCTGCCAGACACGGTACCAGTCTTCGGCCGACAGGAGCACCCCAGTGGCCGCCACGGCTTCAGCGCAGCGCGGCCATGCGCCCAGAGCCGGTGATGGGCACCGGCCGCGACGGGTGGCGCATCAGCCACGCACACGCCATGGTCGCCACCGACGCGCCGCGCTCATCGCCCAGCGCCTGCAGCACAGCGCACACGGCATGCCTGCTCGTCACTGCCGGTCAGCAGCCGGCCTCCGGCCAGCGGCGACCAGGCATCGGCCGCAGCCCCAGGTCCACGCACTGCTCCAGCGTGCCATCGGCCAGCGCGCGCATCTGCAGCAGGCTGAACTCGATCTGGTTCGTCAGAAGCGGATGGCGCCGGCGCAGCATCGCCAGCTGGCCCGGCGTGTGGTTGTTACGCCGAAGTGCAGCACCTTGCCCGCGGCCAGCAGGTGGCGGAAGGTCTCGCCGAGTTCCTCGGGGTCCATCAGCAGGTCCGGGCCGGTGCAGCAGCAGCAGGTCGCACGGTCGGTTGCGCAGCGCGGCCAGCGAGGCGTCGACGCTGGCCAGCACAGGCGCGTGAACTGTCGTAGCTCTTGATCGCATGGCCCGGCCGCTGCGCGTTCACCAGCTTGATGCCGCACTTGGTGACGATCTGCAGCCGGCTGCGAAACGACGGCGACAGGGCCAGCGCCTCGCCGAACAGCGCCTCGACGGTGTAGCCGCCGTAGATGTCGGCATGGTCAAGGTGGTGATGCCCAGGTCGAGCGCCTGCGACATCCAGCCCGCCAGGCCGGCGGCGTCCAGGCCCACTCGGGCGCGCGCCAGGCACCGGCGGCGATGGGCAGAGAAGTTCACCTGGGCATCAAGGCTGCAGGTCGCCGGCCAGGCTGGCCAGCGTCTCGGCGGACACGGCCACGTGCACCGGGTAGTTGGTGTGGTCGCAGCCGATCTTCACCGCCGCACCGGCACGCACCGCCTCGCTGCGCCGGGCCGAACTCCAAGCGGACGAAGTGCACGGCACTGGTCTTCTCGTCGTTTTCGCGGTCAGGTCCTCGTCGGCGATGGCGTAGATGCGCTTATGGCCCTCGACCTCGACGAACATGCGGTCTTCCACGCCGATCAGCCGCCCCAGTTCACGCTTGCGCTCGTGCGGGTCGGGGTACTCGATCAGCATCGTCGCCTCCAGTTGATGCCGTCGGGCTCCAGCGGTGCATAGGCGTCGATCTCGCCCTGGATGCCGTCTTCGTCGAAGATCTTCTCGATGTGCAGCATCTCCTGGATTTGGCGCCGGATGGACGTTTCGTCCTCGAACTGCAGTGTCATGTTCTCGCCCAGGCGCACGCTGCGCAGGCGGCGGTGCGCGATGGCGTCCATCTTGCTGCTCTTGCGGATCTTCGCGTAGGCCTCCAGCGTCAGCAGGCTCTCGCGCGTGATGCGGGAATTCAGGGTCGTCATGCTTACTGCTCCTGTGGATCAGGCCAGCCCGTAGGCGATACGGACCAGCGACAAGGGGGTGCTGCAGCGCCTTGGCCGGCGTGCCGCCTCGGCCATGCCCTGCTCGATGTGGTGGCCGGCCATCGGGCAGTCGCTGCCGATGTAGTCAGGCTCGTCCTGGCCATGTTCTTGAAGACGGTCTTGCCGATCTTCATCGCGATCTTGTGTGTCGGCGTCTTCACGCCGTAGGTGCCGGCGTGGCCGCTGCAGCGCTCCACCGTGTTGAGCTTCACCTCCACCGTCTGGCCGATCAGCTTGAACATTTCTTCCGTCTTCTTGCCGATGTTCTGCACGCGGCCGTGGCAGGGGATGTGGTAGCTCACCTTGCCGAGTGCGGCCTTGAAGTCGGTCTTCAGCAGCCCGTCCTTGTGGCGCGCCATGAGGTACTCGAAGGGGTCGAACATCGCGTCCTTGACGGCCTGCGTGTCGGCATCGTCGGGGAACATCAGCGGCAGCTCCTGCTTGAACATCAGCGTGCAGCTGGGCACGGCGGTGACGATGGCCCAGCCCTCTTTGGCGTACTTCGCCAGCACGGGGATGTTGGCCTTCCAGGCTTTCTCCACCGAGGGCAGGTCGCCCAGTTCCAGCTTGGGCATCCCGCAGCACTGTTCCTTCTCGACGATCTCGTACGGAATCTCGTTGTGGTCGAGCAACTTGATGAGGTCGGCGCCAATGCCGGGTTCGTTGTAGTTGACATAGCAGGTGGAGAAGATCGCCACCTTGCCCGGCGTGCGCTCGCCGTTCACCACCACGAAGGCGGTGTTGTTCATCGCACGGCCCCAGCGGAAGCGCTGCGGCGCGAGGGCCGGCATCCAGGCGTCGGGATGAACGCCGAGCTGGCTGTCCATCTGCTGGCGGGCGAACTTCGTGCCGTTGATGGCGTTGACCACGTCCACCACGATGGGGATGCCGGCAAAGCTGCCGTGCATGTCGGTGCTGGCCAGCAGCTTCTCTTTCGCCCCGACCTCGCCCTTGGCAAACTTGATGGCCTTGGCGCGCAGCATCAGGTGCGGGAAGTCCAGGTTCCACGCGTGCGGCGGCGTGTAGGGGGCACTTCGTCATGTAGCAAAGGTCGCACAGGTAGCACTGGTCGACGACCTGCCAGTAGGCTTCCTTCTTGACGCCGTGCACCTCGCCGTCGACGGTGGCGTCCACCAGGTCGAAGAGGTTGGGAAAACTCTGGCACAGGCTCACGCAGCGGCGGCAGCCGTGGCAGATGTCGAATACGCGCTCCATCTCGGCGAAGGCTTTCGCCTCGTCGAAGTCGGGGTTCTTCCAAGCGATCGGGTGCCGGGTCGGGGCTTCGAGGTTGCCTTCGCGCATGGTGCGCTCCGTGTGTTGTCGTGCGGGTCAGTAACGAACAAGGGGCACGAGGCCCCTTGTCCAAACCATCCATCGGGCCGGCGCCGAACACCAGCCCGAGCCTTGGCGGCCATCCGTGCGCGGGCACGGATTCACGCCTTCAGTCCACCAACGCGTCCAGGGCCTTCTGGTAACGGTTGGCGTGCGAGCGCTCGGCCTTGGCCAGCGTCTCGAACCAGTCGACGATCTCGTCGAAACCTTCGTCGCGCGCCGTCTTGGCCATGCCAGGGTCATGTCGGTGTACTCGTGCGTCTCGCCGGCTACGGCAGCCATCAGGTTCTGGCGGCTGCTGCCGATGGGCAGCCGGTGGCCGGGTCGCCCGAGCCGTTCTCGAGGGAACTCGAGGTGGCCGTGGGGCATGGCCCGTTTCCACCTTCGGCGGTGGAGCGGAACAGCATCGCGACGTCGTTCTGGCCTTCCACGTCGGCCTTGTTCGCGAAATACAGGTAGCGGCGATTGGCCTGCGATTCACCCGCGAAGGCGTCCTTCAGGTTTTGCTCGGTCTTCGAACCTTTCAAGCCCATAGAGTGCTCCTTGTGTGCTGATGGTCTGTCGGGCGCCCGAAGAAGCCTCCCCGGGCACGACCGAACCAGAACCTTAGCGCCAAGTCAGGCGCAGGCCAATACATCAGATCAATAAATTCGATAGCGGCGGGTTTCCTCGCATCATCGCAAGCCGACGAGGCGCAACGCCAGTTCGTGCAGGCGGGCGCCGGCTTTGGCAAGACCTTCGACGATGGAAAGTGATCGACGCCGGGCAGCGTCTCGCACCCCGGCACGGCCGTGGGGCCCCAGACGTCGCGGATGAGCGAGTTCTGGCGCAGGAATTCGTCGCTTTCGTCCAGCCCGACGGTCGTGAACAGCTTGCCGCCCTTGGGCCGCGGGAAGAAGGCCGGGCTCAGGCGCTTCACGGCGGCGGGCGTGAGCTGCAGATCGGCTTTCAGCGACGGCACGTGGCGCAGCGGCTCCAGGTCGTACAGGCCCGAAATCGACAGCGCGCCGGCCAGCGGCTGCGCTTGCAGGTCATCGGCCACGTCCTTCCATCGGCAGGACAACAGCATCGTCGCCAGGTGGCCGCCCGCCGAGTGCCCCACCACGCCCAGCCGCGACCCGTCGGCGCCGTGGTCGGCAGCATGGCGGCAGACCCAAGCGACAGCCTGCGTCATCTGCAGCGCGATGTGTTCGATGCCCACCGCCGGACACAAGGCGTAGTTGGGCACCACCACCGTGGCCCCGGCCGCGTTGAAGGCTGGCGCGATGAACGAAAAGTCGGCCTTGTCCAGCGAGCGCCAGTAGCCACCATGGATGAAGATAAGCACCGGCGCACCCGGCATGGCGGCGGGGAAGACGTCCAGCGTCTCTCCGGCGCCGGCGCCGTACGCGATGTCGAGATGGGCCGGGCTCGCCGTGCGCGCCAGCCGTGAGGCTGCTGCCCAGCGCTCGAAGTGCTGTGCGTAGCCGGGCACACGGACGCGGTTGTTGTACTGGGTTTCGAGCCAGGCGGGGTCTGAACGTTGGCGCATGCTGAACTTAGATGTGCGGGGCGCCGGATGTTAATGTGGAAGAACTCCGTGCGCAGACGAGACAGGTCCTGGCCTGAAGCGAGCCGGTGCTTTGAGCGTGACGAAGATCAGGTGATCAGGCGGTGGCTGGCGCAGCGATGAAGCCGTGCTTTCGCAGCATCTTCAGCCAGCGCGGGGCGTTTCGGGCCACGCTCAGGGCTTCGTAGTCCACCGTCTTGTCCTGGTAGTGACTCCCCGTGCTGAGCATCGCGTATATCGTGCGCAGCATCTTGTGGCCCAGCGCCACGACGGACTTCTTGTGGCCCTTGCGGATGGCCAGCGAGTCGAACTTCGCCTTGAGCGCACATCGCGTTCGCGCCGCAGCCTGCGCGAACTCGCACAACAGCCGGCGCACCCAGGCATTGCCGCGCCGGATGCGCCCGCTCTTGCGTTTGCCCGCGCTCTCGTTGTTGCCCGGGCAGATGCCCACCCACGAGGCCAGCCGCTCGGTGCTGCCGAAGATGGACATGTCCGCGCCGATCTCCACCAGCAGCATGGCCGCGCCCTGCAGGTCGATGCCAGGGATGGTCTGCAGCAATCGCAGTTGCGGCTCGTAGGCCTTCAGGCCCTGCAGCAGCCGCGCGTCCAGCCGTGCGATGCGCTGCTCGATCTGCTCGATGTGCTGCAGGATCTCTTCGGCCACGAAGCGGTGCACGTCGCTGAACTGCTCGGTGCTCAAGGCCTCCAACAACTCTTCTCGACTGGCCCGCAGCCGGCCCTTGCAGTCCAGCACCTCGTGCATAGGCTTGTCCGCGATCAGCGCCTTGACCATGGCCCGCGCGCTGGCGCCATGGATGTCGGCTACCACCACGTTGATGCGGATGCCCGCGTCCACCAGCACCTTGAGCAGTCGGTTCTTCTCGGCGCTGCACATGCCCACCAACTTCTGGCGCTGGCGCGCCACCAGGCGAAGCTGGCGCATCAGCAGCGGCGGGATGAACGACGCGCGCAGCAGCCCGGCCCTGGCCAGCGTGGCCAGCCACTGGGCATCGGCCATGTCAGTCTTGCGCCCGGGTACGGCCTTGACGTGCCGGGCGTTGACCACCACGCGGTGATGCCCACCGCCTCCAGTGCCGCAAACGGGCTCTTCCAGTACACGCCCGTGCTCTCCATCACCACCACCTCGGGCCTGATCTGCAGCGCCCACTGCGCCAGGCGCGTCGGTCGCGCTTGAAGGCCCCCGAAGTCTTGCTTGGTCACCTCCACCCGTCCGTCGTCGTGTTCGACGACGGAGCAGGCGGTGATCTTGGCCTGGTGTACGTCCAGCGCAATGACGCGCTTGTGCAAAGGGGTCAAATCCATCTTCGGCTCTCCTGCAGCTTGAACAACAATCACAAGCGTGCGGGGCCGCGTAGGTGCCGCCGACCAACGGCCTGCCGGGCATGCCCGGCGGCTCTCTTTAATGTGGGCTGTCAGCCGCAACCCAGCGATGGGTTACGACCGCAGGCAATCCTGGGTACGAGTGGTCGGCAGCGGGTCAGGTTAGCTATCGCGGTCACGATGCCATCAAAACTTTGACCGGCCTCTACCCACGATGCCCCGCACACCCCACAGTCTCTTCCATCATCCAGGGTGTACCAGGCGGCTCATGATGGTTAGCGGGACCTTCCGACCCCAATGTGACGGTGCTAGACTTCCTCGTTGTGTTGGGGGTGTAGCTCAGCTGGGAGAGCGTCGCGTTCGCAATGCGAAGGTCAGGAGTTCGATCCTCCTCATCTCCACCAAGTTTTTTCCTAAGCCGTTGTCACACAACGGCTTTTTTCTTTTCTGGTAGCGCCTGAACGCCATCAACGAATGGGCCACCCATGCAAGCTCACTCCGCCGAACACCCTGGTCCCCCCGTTCGCCCCGAACTGCCGCCGCAGGACATCAGCACGGAAGTCCTGCTCGAGAAGTACGCCAAGGACCAGGAGACCTCGATCGACGACGTGAACGCACGCGTCGCGCGGGCCCTGGCACAGGCCGAGTTGCCGAACCAGCGCGCTCTGTGGCAAGCGCGCTTTGCCGAAGCGTTGCGCGCCGGCTTCGTGCCGGCCGGTCGCATCCAGTCGGCGGCGGGCACGGGGCTTTCGGCGACGTTGATCAACTGCTTCGTGCAGCCGGTGGGCGATTCGATTGCCCAGGTCGAGGAGGGCCATCCAGGCATCTACACCGCGCTCACCGAAGCCGCCGAGACCATGCGCCGGGGCGGCGGCGTGGGTTACGACTTCTCGCGCATACGGCCCCGCGGCGCCTGGGTGGGCAGCACGAAGAGCAGCGCCTCGGGGCCGGTGAGCTACATGCGTGTATTCGACCGCTCGTGTGAAACGGTCGAGTCGGCCGGCGCACGGCGCGGCGCGCAGATGGGCGTGCTGCGCTGCGACCACCCGGACATCGAGGAGTTCATCCGCGCCAAGGACGGCGGCGACTTGAAGAACTTCAACCTCTCCGTCGGCGTCACCGACGCCTTCATGGCGGCGGTGCAGGACGGTGGCAGCGTCAAGCTTCGGCACCGTGCCGAGCCCGGAGTCGCGCAGAAGGAAGCCGGCGCCTACCAGGAGAGCGCGGCCGAGGGCGGCCTCTGGGTCTACCGCACCTGCGCGGCGCGCGATCTGTGGGACCAGATCATGCGGTCGACCTACGACCATGCCGAGCCAGGCGTGCTCTTCCTCGACCACATCAACCGCGACAACAACCTGGCGTACTGCGAAACCATAGCTGCCACCAACCCCTGCGGCGAGCAGCCACTGCCGCCCTATGGTTGCTGCTGCCTGGGCTCTATCGACCTGACACGCTTCGTGCGCCAGCCCTTCGAGGACGACGCCCAGTTCGACGAAGCGGCCTTCGCCGAGGTGGTGCGGGTGGCGGTGCGCATGCTCGACAACGTGCTCGACGTGACGGTGTGGCCGCTGCCTCAACAGCAGGAGGAAGCCCGCAGCAAGCGCCGCATCGGCCTGGGCTTCACGGGCCTGGGCGATGCGCTGATCATGCTGAACCTGCGCTACGACACCGACGCGGCACGCCGCATGGCGCGGCGCATCGCGGAGCTGATGCGCGACACCGCCTACGAGGCCTCGGCGGCGTTGGCGGCGGAGCGCGGGGCCTTTCCGCTCTTCAACGCCGACCTCTACCTCAGCGGCGGCACCTTCGTGTCGCGCCTGCCTGCGGTGTTGCGCGAGCGCATCCGCGCCCAGGGGCTGCGCAACTCGCACCTGCTGTCGATCGCGCCGACGGGCACGATCAGCCTGGCCTTCGCCGACAACGCCAGCAACGGCATCGAACCGGCCTTCAGCTGGAGCTACACGCGCAAGAAGCGCATGCCCGACGGCAGCCACAAAACCTATGCGGTCGAGGACCACGCCTGGCGCCTGTACCGGCACCTCAAGGGTGGGGCCGCGGCCCTGCCGCCAGCTTTCGTGACGGCGCTCGAGATGAGCGCGCAGGCGCACGAGGCGATGGTGGCGGCGGTGGCGCCCTTCATCGACACCGCGATCTCCAAGACCGTCAACGTGCCGGCGGACTACCCCTATGCCGACTTCCAGAACCTCTACCTCGAGGCCTGGCGCTCGGGCCTGAAGGGCCTGGCCACCTACCGGCCCAACAGCGTGCTGGGCTCGGTGCTGAGCGTCACGCCTCCGGTCGAAGCCGCACCCGACGAGGGCTTGCGCATCGACGGTGCCAACCGCCGCCTGGCGCTCGACCGCCTGCCGGCGCCGGTGCTGTCGTCGCTGCGGTGGCCTGGTCGGCCCGAACTGTCGGCCGGCAACACGGCGTGGACGTTCATGGTGCACCACCCCTTCGGCGACTTCGCGCTTTTCGTGGGCGAACTCGCGGCCGCCGACGGCAAGTCGGCCCAGCCCTTCGAGGTCTGGATCAACGGCGCCGAGCAGCCACGCGGCCTGGGTGCGCTGGCCAAGACGCTGTCGATGGACCTGCGTGCCAACGACGCGGCCTGGCTGCGGCTCAAGCTGGACGCACTGGCCACGGTGGCCGAGGAACGTTCCTTCGAGATGCCCTTCCCGCCGCACGGCGAGCTGCGGCTGTTCCCCGGCGTGGTCGCGGCGACTGCGGCCGTAATCCGCTGGCGCTGCGAACAGCTCGACGCCCTGCCGCAACCCGGCAGCCGCAGCCCCACGCCGGTGATGGACGCCATGTTCAGCGTCACCGAGCCTCTCACCGGGCCGTCGGGCACGCTGGCCTGGGCGGTCGACATCGACAACCCCGGCACCGGCGAGCAGTTCACGCTGACGCTCAAGGAAGTGACGTTTCCCGGCCCCGACCGCAGCATCGTGACGCGGCCCTGCGCGGTGGGTTTCTCGGGCAACTATCCACGCGCGCTCGACGGCCTGGCGCGGCTGCTGTCACTCGACATGCGCGTGATCGACCCGGCGTGGATCGGCATGAAGCTGCGCAAGCTGCTGAACTATGCCGAGCCGCTGGGCCACTTCATGGCCTTCGTGCCCGGGCTGCCGCGCGGCGAGCGCCGGCAGCAGACCTGGCCTTCGACCGTGGCCTACCTGGCGCGCCTGATCATCCACCGCTACGCCATGCTGGGCGTGCTCGACGAAGACGGCTTTCCGCTGCGCGACATGGGCGTGCTCGAATCGGCCGGCAACACGCCCGTGCGCCCTCGCGTGCTCGCCGGCAAGCTCTGCGCGGAGTGCGGCAACGCGAGCGTCATCCACAAGGACGGCTGCGACTTCTGTACCGCCTGCGGCGACATCGGTCAGTGCGGTTGACGATGCGACGGACGGGTGCCGACCTGGTTTGTCTGGGTATCGCCTGCATGTTGAAATTGGAGCGTCAATCCTGACGTGAAGGGGAATGCGATGATCGGCGCCATCACTCTCGGCACCAACGATCTACCGCGCGCCGCGGCGTTCTACGACGCGCTGCTGGCCGAGATCGGCATCACGCGCTTGATGGAATTCGGCGGCCGCGGCTACGGGTGGGCTGCGGCCATGGACAAACCGATGCTCTGCGTCTTCAAGCCCTACGACGGCCGGCCGGCCACGGTGGGCAATGGCGTCATGGTCGGCATCGCAGTCGATTCGCGCGACAAGGTCGAGCGCATCCACAAGAAGGCGCTCGAACTCGGCGGCACTGACGAAGGCCCGGTCGGCCCGCGCGCCGAGGGTGGTGACGGCTTCTATGCCGGCTACTTCCGAGATCTCGACGGCAACAAGCTCGACGTGTTCTGCTACGGCTGAGCAGACCATGGCACGACGACTGGTGATCATCGGCGGCGATGCAGCAGGCATGTCCGCAGCGACGCAGGTGCGGCGGACGAAGACTGTTGCCGAGATGGAAGTAGTGGTCTTCGAGCGTTCGTCCAGAACCTCCTACGCCGCCTGCGGCCTTCCTTACCTGGTCGGCGGATTCGTGAAGTCGCCAGACAGCCTCATCGCCCGCACCCCGGAACAACACCGCGCCAAGGGCATCGACGTGCGGACCCGTCACGAGGTCACTGCCATCGACGTCAGAGCCTCCACCGTGGCCGTGCGCGATCTGAATTCGGGTCGGGTGTTTGCCGAGCACTACGACGAACTGCTGATCGGCTCCGGCGCGTCGGGCATCTCTCCACAATGGCCAGGCATCGACGCGAAGGGCGTGCTGCAACTGCGCACGCTCGATGACGCGGCCACGATAGAACAGTTGATTGCCTCCGGTGCGCGGCGAGCCGTGGTGGTGGGGGCCGGCTACATCGGATTGGAGGTCGCGGAGGGGCTGCTCGAACGCGGCCTTCACGTGACCGTGGTGGAGCGGCTCGACGCGCCGATGGGTGCCGTGCTCGACGCCGACATGGCCATGGACGTCGCAGGCGCGATGACGGCTGCGGGAATCGATCTGCGGCTGGGCACTGCCGTCACCGGCTTCACCGTGGTCAGCGGGCGTGTCACGGCCGTCGAGACCGCAGCGGGCCCGGTGGAGGCCGACCTCGTGGTCATCGGACTCCGGGTCCGCCCCAATGCCGGTTGGCGCGAGCGGCAGGCATCGGCGCTGGGCGACTCCGGGGGCATCCGGGTCGACGACCACCTTCGTACAGACACGCCGCACATCTGGGCCGCGGGGACTGCGTCGAGTCCACCACCGGATGACGGGCGCGCCATCGGTGGCGCTGACGACGCATACCGGCAGGGCCCGCGTCGTCGCACCAACATTGCCGGCGGTGACGCGGCCTTCGGCGGCGTGCCGGGACGGTGATCACCCGATTCAGGCGCGTGGAGGTGGCCTGCCGGACTGGGCTCTCCGAACGAGAAGCTGCGGCCGCGGGTCTCGACGCAATCGGCGTGACCACCGAAGCGTCGAGCGTGCGCACTTACTACCCTGGCGCAGAGCCGATGGGTCAAGATGGTCGTCGAGCGGGACGGGTCGCTTGGCTGGGCGCGCAGATCGTCGGTGGGGCGGGTGCAGGCAAGCGCATCGACGTGCTGGCCGCGGCGCTGTGGAACGGGACGACGGTGGCGGAGGTGGCGGCATGGACCTCTCCTACGCACCGCGTTCTCGCTCGCCTATGGGACCCCGTCCTCCTGGCTGCTGGCAAGGGCAGCACCGATGGTCTGAAGTGGCCGGCCGGCCTCGCCCCCTCTGCGCCCTCATCGATCGCGTGACGCTGGCACCTCCTGCCGGTCATGCGCACCGACGATGTGGTCGAGCCGCCGGTTCATCCGCGAGGAGCAGCAGCCCCGCCACCACGCCGATGACGGTGAGCATGACGAAAAATCCCAGGCGCGGCATCTTCTCGTAGTAGGTGCCCAGGTAGCCGGTCATGTAGTTGCCGACGAAGCTGGACAGGAACCACACGCCCATCATCATCGACACGAACCGCACCGCGGAAACCCTTGGTGACGAAGGACAGGCCCACGGGCGAGAGGTAGAGCTCGCCGATGGTGAAGACCAGCGTCGAACCCAGCAGCCACAGCACGCTGAGCCGCGCGTCGGGCGCCATGCCGGCCGACGCCACGATCACCGCCCACGAAGCCGGGCCCCAGGATGACGCAGCCCATGGCCATCTTGTTCAGGCTCGAAGGCTCCTGCTCGGCCGCGCCTGCCAGGCCCACACCATGTTCAGCAGCGGCACCAGCAGCCAGATCATGAAGGGGTTAAGGCCTGGTACCACGTCGAGGGGATCGTGAAGCCGGACCGTCGGCCAGTGGGTGTTCTGGTCGGCCAAAGCTGCATCGTGTTGCCCTGTTGCTCGTAGACGGCCCAGAAGGCGGCGGCGGTCACCATGCAGGCCGCCGAGATGGCCATCACGCGCGAACGGTCCTCGCGCGGCAGGGCGCAGCATCCAGGCGAGGCTGGAACCCGCCACCACCAAGGCCAGCCCTGCCGACACCGCCGGCGGCAGCGTCAGCAGCGCCAGCAGCGCGAGGATGCCCCACCGGCACGCCCAGCACGAGGGAGCCAGCCCGACGATCGGTTTCTCGGACCGCGACGCCGTCGGCAGCGGCTCGACGGGCAGCTTGTCCTGGTTGAACAGGTACACGGCCAGCCCCAGCAGCATGCCCACGCCGGCCGCGCCGAAGCCGTAGTGCCAGCCGACCACCTACCCAGCGTGCCGCAGATCAGCGGCGCCATGAAGGCGCCCAGGTTCACGCCGACGTGGAAGATCGAATAGGCGCGGGTCGCGCCGTGGGTCGTCGGCGGCGGAGAGGCCGCCCACCTGCGTCGAGATGTTGGGCTTGAAGCAGCCGTTGCCGATGATCACGAACATCAGCGCGACAAGAAACAGCGGCCGCCATCAGGAAGTGGCCGATGGCCATCAGCACGCCGGCCACCACGGCCTTGCGCGCCCCAGCAGCTGGTCGGCCATGCATGCCGAAGAAGGGCGTGAGGTAGACGAAGCCGGTGTACAGGCCGCAGACCTGCGACGACAGCGCCCGCGGGTGTCATCACGCCGAAGGCCGTCTCCAGCGCCTGCTTCAGTGCGTCGAAGCCCAGCACTCGCGGCCGACCTCGGGCTGCACGAACAGGTGGTTCACCATGTATAGCACGAGCAGCGAGCGCATGCCGTAATAGCCCATGCGCCCCTCATCTCGGTCAGGAAGAGGATGAACAACCCCTTGGGGTGACCGAACCAGGTGCCCGGGGTCGGGCGGTGTCGGCGGTGTCGATGTGCGCTCCTTCGCCGGCTGCGCGGTGCGCGCCGGTGCATCGGCAGTGTAGGCGCACGCTTGCGCGGGCCCCAATGCAGCCTGTAATCTTCAGGGCACCAGCCACCCGGATTGAGCGCTCGCGGCCGTTTCCTGCTCGACCTCGTCAAGATCGGCATCGGCCCCAGCAGCAGCCACACCGGGGACCACGATGCGCGCAGCGCGACCTTTCGCGCTGCGTCTGAAAGGATGGCCTGCTGCCGTGGACGGCACGCGTGCTGAGCCAGCTCTACGGCAGCCTGGGCGCCACCGGCAAGGGCCACGGCAGCGACAAGGCCGCGCTGCTGGGCCTGACCGGGCACGAACCGACACGGTGGACGTCGACGCCGCGCCGGCGCCTGCTGGCCGCGC
>JADIZZ010000006.1 GCA_016704535.1 Betaproteobacteria bacterium
GTGTTCGCTGGTCAGGCGACGACGGCTCAGCAGCGTCGGGGCGCCGGCACGGTTCTCCAGGATGAAGCTCTTGGCGTACTCGCCGGTCTGGATGTCCTTCAGAACCTGCTTCATCACCTTCTTCGTCTCGTCGGTCACGATGCGCGGGCCGGTGACGTACTCGCCGTACTCGGCGTTGTTGCTGATGCTGTAGTTCATGTTCGCGATGCCGCCCTCGTAGATGAGGTCGACGATCAGCTTGAGCTCGTGCAGGCACTCGAAGTAGGCCATCTCGGGCGCATAGCCGGCTTCCACCAGCGTCTCGTAGCCGGCCTTGATGAGTTCGACGGTGCCACCGCACAGCACGGCCTGTTCGCCGAAGAGGTCGGTCTCGGTCTCTTCGCGGAAGTTGGTCTCGATGATGCCGGCCTTGCCGCCGCCGTTGGCCGCGGCGTAGCTCAACGCCAGATCACGCGCCTTGCCGCTCTTGTCGGCGTGCACGGCGATCAGGTGCGGCACGCCTCCACCCTGGGTGTAGGTGTTTCGCACGGTGTGACCGGGGGCCTTGGGCGCGACCATCCAAACGTCGAGGTCGTCACGCGGCACGACCTGGCCGTAATGCACGTTGAAGCCGTGCGCGAACGCCAGGCTGGCGCCCTTGCGGATGTTCGGCTCGACATCGTTGGCGTAGACGGCGCCGATCTGCTCGTCGGGCAGCAGGATCATCACGATGTCGGCGGAACGCACCGCGTCGGCGACCTCGGCCACCTTGAGGCCGGCCTTCTCGACCTTGGCCCAGCTCGCGCCGCCCTTGCGCAGGCCGACGGTGACCTTGCACCCGCTGTCGTTCAGGTTCTGCGCGTGGGCGTGGCCCTGCGAACCGTAGCCGATGATGGTGACGCTCTTGCCCTTGATGAGGCTGAGGTCGGCGTCCTTGTCGTAATAGACCTTCATGGTTCTCTCCGTAATAACTGGTGAAGTGTTGATCAAGTGGCCGCCGCGGAACCGGCTTTGCCGGGCCGCCAGCGGCGCCCCCTGGGGGGAGCGCCGAAGGCGCTTCGGGGGTGGGTCAGACTCTCAGGATGCGCTCGCCGCGACCGATGCCGCTGGTACCGGTGCGCACGGTCTCGAGGATGGCGGCGCGGTCGATGGCCAGCAGGAAGGCGTCGAGCTTGCCCGAGTCGCCGGTCAGCTCGATGGTGTAGGTCTTCTCGGTGACGTCGATGATGCGGCCGCGGAATATCTCGGCCATGCGCTTCATCTCCTCGCGCTCCTTGCCCACTGCGCGCACCTTGATGAGCATCAGCTCGCGCTCGGTGTAGCTGCCTTCGGTCAGGTCGACCACCTTGACGACCTCGATCAGGCGGTTGAGGTGCTTGGTGATCTGCTCGATGACTTCGTCGCTGCCCGTGGTCACGATGGTCATGCGAGACAGGCTGGCATCCTCTGTAGGCGCCACCGTCAGGCTCTCGATGTTGTAGCCGCGGGCGGAAAACAGCGCCACCACGCGTGACAGGGCGCCTGGCTCGTTCTCGAGCAGCACGGCAATGATGTGTTTCATGGGAAATCGTCCTTCGCGCGCTCTTCAGACCGCCGGCGGTAACCGGTCGGCCCTTGGCCACGCCGTTCGATGAAAGAAATGTGATCGAACCGGGGCGTGCGCGGCGTCGTCCACGACCCCAACGCCCGGCGCGGTAACGCCGGTGCCGGGCCGCGGCTTCAGCCGCTCACAGGTCCTCGGAACCCAGCAGCATCTCCGAAATGCCCTTGCCCGCCTTGACCATGGGCCAGACGTTCTCGGTGGGGTCGGTGCGCACGTCGAGGAACACCGTGCGGTCCTTCAGGCGGATGGCTTCCTTCAGCGCGCCTTCGACGTCGGCGGGCTTCTCCACCAGCAGGCCGACGTGCCCGTAGGCTTCGGCCAGCTTGACGAAGTCGGGCAGCGCGTCCATGTAGCTGTGCGAGTAGCGGCCCTGGTAGTCCAGCTGCTGCCACTGACGCACCATGCCCAGGTAGCGGTTGTTCAGCGAGACGATCTTCACCGGCGTCTTGTATTGCAGGCAGGTCGACAGCTCCTGGATGCACATCTGGATGCTGCCCTCGCCGGTGATGCAGAAGACGTCGCTGTCGGGCCTGGCCAGCTTGATGCCCATCGCGTAGGGCAGGCCCACACCCATCGTGCCCAGGCCCCCGCTGTTGATCCAGCGCCGTGGTTCCTCGAAGCGGTAGTACTGCGCCGCCCACATCTGGTGCTGGCCGACGTCGGACGTGATGTAGGCGTCGCGGTCCTTGGTCAGCTGCCAGAGCTTCTCGACCACCATCTGCGGCTTGATGACGTCGCCGCTGTCCTTGTAGGCCAGGCACTCGCGCTTGCGCCATTCATTGATCTGGCTCCACCAGGTCGACATCGCGCTGGCGTCGGGCCGGCTCTGCGCGTCCTTGATCTGTGCGATCAGCTCGACCAGCACTTCCTTGACGTCGCCGACGATGGGGATGTCGACCTTCACGCGCTTGCTGATCGACGAGGGGTCGATGTCGACGTGGATGATCTTGCGCTCCACCGACGCGAAGTGCTTGGGGTTGCCGATCACGCGGTCGTCGAAACGCGCGCCCACGGCCAGCAGGACGTCGCAGTTCTGCATCGTCATGTTGGCTTCGTAGGTGCCGTGCATGCCCAGCATGCCCAGAAACTTGGGTTCGCTGGCGGCAATGGCGCCCAGGCCCATCAGGGTGTTCGTGCACGGGAAGCCGAGCAGGTCGACGAGCTGGCGCAGCTCGGCCGATGCGTTGCCCAGGATCACGCCGCCACCGGTGTAGATATAGGGGCGCCGCGCCTGAAGCAGCAGCTGCACGGCCTTGCGGATCTGCCCGCCGTGACCCTTGCGCACGGGGTTGTAGCTGCGCATCTCCACCGATTCGGGGTAGGCGAACGGCGTCGTCTTCAGCGAGACGTCCTTGGGGATGTCGACGACCACCGGCCCGGGGCGGCCGGTGCGCGCGATGTGGAAGGCCTTCTTCAGCGTCAACGCCAGGTCACGCACGTCCTTGACGAGGAAGTTGTGCTTCACGATGGGGCGCGTGATGCCCACGGTGTCGCATTCCTGGAAGGCGTCCAGCCCGATGGCGGGCGTTGGCACCTGCCCGGTGATGATCACCATCGGGATGCTGTCCATGTAGGCCGTGGCAATGCCAGTGACGGCATTCGTGACACCCGGGCCCGAGGTCACCAGGGCGACGCCGACGTCGCCGGTGGCGCGCGCATAGCCGTCGGCCGCGTGCACCGCAGCCTGCTCGTGACGCACCAGAACATGCTGGATGGTGTCCTGCTTGTACAGGGCGTCGTAGATGTAAAGCACCGCACCGCCAGGGTAACCCCAGAGGTACTTGACCCCTTCGGCCTGCAGGCAGCGAACGAGGATCTCGGAGCCGTTGGGCTCAGGGGCTTGGGAGGGAGAAGATGAAGAAGGGGCGCGACCATCGACGGTCGCAGCACGCTTGACATCCGCGGCAGACATTTCCATTTAAGAACCTCTGAGGTTTTCTCTGACGAAAATCCATCGGTGCACCTCCTGCGAGCCCTCGTGAGGCTGATTCGGTACCTGCGCGGTCGAAAATCCGCCGTCGGGGTTTGACGGCCAGGCTTAGGACCAAAAAGAACGTTGTGCGAAGCCCGCCATTATGCACCGCGCTTCCTGCACGCAGGCTGACGCGCCGGTGCCGCAGCGGCGCGGTGTGATAATCCGGCGCCCGAACCGGGGCGAAGCCGCTTCCACCGCGTTGGCCACAGACAAAGAACTCTCCGACTTTCTCAAGAGCGTCGAGAAACGTGCGTTCAAGCGGGCGGTCTATGCGGTGCGCAACGACGACGCCGCGCTGGACATCGTGCAGGACGCGATGATCCGTCTGGCAGAGAAATACGCCGACCGACCTGCGGCCGAACTGCCATTGGTCTTCCAGCGCATCCTGTCGAATGCGACGATGGACTGGTTCCGCCGTGAAAAGACACGCGGTGCCGTGATGCAGAACCTGTCGGAGTTCGCCGGCAAGGACGAAGATGGCGACTTCGACCTGCTCGAGACCCTGCACGTGCTCGAAGACACGCTGGGCACCGAAAGTGCCGCCGACGCTGTTTCTCGGGCACAGATCCTGCAAGTCATCGATACCGAAGTCGGCGAGCTTCCCGCGCGTCAACGGGAAGCCTTCCTGCTCCGTTACTGGGAAGAATTTGACGTGGCCGAGACGGCAGAGGCGATGGGTTGTTCGCAGGGCAGTGTCAAGACCCACTGCTCACGCGCTGTTCACGCGCTGGCCAAGGCCCTAAAGACCAAGGGAATCACCTTATGAAAAGCCGGGACCGAGTCGCAGACCGGCATGCCATCGAGGCACGCTTGGGCGCGCGCCTGGCCGGCAGCCTCACGGTGTGGGCGCAGACCGTGCCGCACGACGTCGGCGTGCGCCTGCAGTTCGCGCGCGAGCAGGCGCTGGCGCGGGCACGCGAGTCGCGCCAGGTGCCCGCCGTCACCGTCGTCGGCATGGCCGGTTCCGGCGCGGCGGTGCTGGCGGGCCTGACGGCACCCTGGTGGCAGCGGGCGGCGTCGGTGTTGCCGCTGCTGCTGCTGGTGCTGGGGCTGGTGGCCATCGATCATTGGTCGGCACGCGAGCGTGTCATGGCCGCCGCCGACATCGACGCCCAGTTGCTGTCCGACAACCTGCCGCCCAGCGCCTACAGCGACCCGGGCTTCGCTGAGTACCTGCGCACGGCGCCGCCGCAATGAAGCTACAGGGCCTGTCGCTGTGGGCCGCAGGCTTGGCGCTGGTGACGGCGAGCGCGGCCTGGGCTGCCAGTTCGGGGGCAAACTGGGCCTCGCTGACACCAGCGCAGCGACAGGTGCTGACCCCCCTGCAACGCGACTGGAACAGCATCGACCTCAGCCAGCGCGAGAAGTGGGTCGAGGTGGCTGCCAAGTTTCCGACCATGCCGGCAGATGAACGCCAGCGCCTGCAGGCGCGCATGGCTGAGTGGGCGCGCATGACCCCAGCCCAACGCGCCACCGCGCGGCTGCAGTTCCAGGAAGTCAAACGCCTGCCGGCCGAGGAGCGCCAGGAACGCTGGAACGCCTACCAGGCACTGTCGCCGGAAGAGCGCGGCAGGCTCGCACAGAGTGCCAAGCCCGCCGCGCGCCCCGCAGCGCCAGCCCGCGGCACGCCTGAGCCCAATGGCGTCGAGGGTAAGCGCAACATCGTGGGGGCACCTCCAGCCGCCAGGTCCCGCGTCGTCGCACCCACCGTGGTGCAGGCCCGACCAGGCGCCACGACAACGACCATGACCACCCGTGCCGCCCCGCCGCTGCACCACCAGACCGGCCTGCCCAAGATCGCGGCCACGCCCGGTTTCGTCGATCCGGAGACCTTGCTGCCGCAGCGTGGCCCACAGGGCGCAGCCGTTCGCTCGACACCGTCAGCCGACCGCACCGTCAACCAGTGACTGATCCTGCACCGCCCGCGGCCGACTTGGCCGCGCCTGGTCTGCGGCGGCGCCTGGCGTGTCTTGTCTACGAGGGCGTGCTGCTCTTCGGTGTGGTGATGATTGCCGGGCTGGTTTACGGCATCGCAACCCGCCAGGAACACGCGCTCGTGGGCACCACGGGGCTGCAGGTTTTCACCTTCGTTGTGCTCGGCTGCTACTTCGTCTTCCTGTGGTCGCGTACCGGGCAGACGCTGGCGATGCAGACCTGGCGCATCCGCCTCGTCACCCACGACGGCAGGCCGGTGGGCAAGCTGCGCGCGCTGTGCCGCTACCTGCTGGCCTGGCTGTGGTTCCTGCCCGCGCTGGTCACACTGTGGTGGAGCGGGCTGAAGGGCAGTGGCGTCACCCTCGCCGCGCTGACGACGGGCGTGCTGGCCTATGCTGCACTGGCTTGGCTGCACCCGCAGCGCCAGTTCTGGCATGACGCGGTGTGCGGCACACGCCTGATCCACTGGAAGCCCGCGCGCCGGAACTGAGACCATGCCCCCTGCCTACCACCCGCCCCTGAGCATCTGCGTCTACTGCGGTGCGCGCCACGGCTCGAAGCCGGCCTACACGGCGGCTGCGCGGGCGCTGGGGCAGGCCATCGGCGAACGCGGCTGGCAGCTGGTCTACGGCGGCGGCAAGGTCGGCCTGATGGGCGAGGTGGCCGACGCCACGCTGGCCTCCGGCGGGCGCGTCGTCGGCGTGATCCCGGAATCACTGAAGGCGCTGGAAGTCGGCCACGCCGGTCTGCAGGAACTGCACGTCGTGCCGACGATGCACGTGCGCAAGCAGATGATGGCCGAACGCGCCCAGGTCTTCATCGCGTTGCCCGGCGGCATCGGCACGCTGGAAGAACTGTACGAGGTCTGGACCTGGCGCCAGCTCGGCTACCACGACCAGCCCATCGGGCTGCTCAACGTCGACGGCTACTACGACGACCTGCTGCGCTTCATGGCCCACACCGTCGACCAGGGCTTCCTGTCGGCGCCGCAGAACGCCGTTCTGCAGGTCGGCGCAGAACCGGTGGAACTGCTGCTGCGCCTGGCGGCACAGGTCGCCGGCGCCAGCGCAGCGGAAGACTACTCGCGCATCTGAAGCGCGCCGGGCTGTCCCGGCAAACGGCTCAGATGGCCGCTTCGTCGGTCTCGCCGGTGCGGATGCGCACCACCTGGTCGACCGCGGTGACAAAGATCTTGCCGTCGCCGATCTTGCCTGTCTTGGCGGCCTTCACGATGGCCTCGATGCAGCGCTCGACGTCGCCTTCCTTGACCACCACCTCGACCTTCACCTTGGGCAGGAAGTCGACGACGTACTCGGCGCCGCGGTAGAGCTCGGTGTGGCCCTTCTGGCGGCCGAAGCCCTTGACCTCGGTGACGGTGAGGCCGGAAACGCCCACGTCGCCCAGCGCCTCGCGCACCTCTTCGAGCTTGAACGGCTTGATGACGGCGGTGATCTGCTTCATGACGTGCTCCGGGGATGCGGCTGAGGGGTTGACGCAGATTTAAGCACGGAACTTCGACGTGATGGGATAGCGCCAATCACGCCCGAAGGCCCTGTGGGTGATGCGGATGCCCACCGGCGCCTGGCGCCGCTTGTACTCGTTGACCCGGATCAGCCGCGCCACGCGCTCGACCACGGCGCGGTCGAAGCCGGCGGCGACGATCTCGTCGATGCCCTGGTCCTCTTCCATGTAGCGCGCCAGGATGGCGTCGAGCACGTCATAGGGCGGCAGGCTGTCCTGGTCGGTCTGGTCGGGGCGCAGTTCGGCCGACGGCGGCCGGGTGATGATGCGCTCGGGGATCACCGGGCCGATGCTGCCGTCGGCGCGGCGCACGGGCTGGCGGTTCTTCCATTCGGCCAGCCGGTAGACCAGCGTCTTGGCCACGTCCTTGATGACCGCAAAACCGCCGGCCATGTCGCCGTAGAGCGTGCAGTAGCCGGTGGCCATCTCGCTCTTGTTGCCGGTGGTCAGCACGATGGCGCCGAGCTTGTTCGACAACGCCATCAGCAGCGTGCCGCGGATGCGTGCCTGCAGATTCTCTTCGGTGGTGTCCTCGGCGCGACCCTCGAACTGCGGTGCCAGCGCCGAGCGAAAGGCGTCGAACATCGGCTCGATGGCGATCTCGTCGTAGCGCACGCCCAGCCGCGCGGCCATGTCGCGCGCGTCGATCCAGGAGATATCGGCCGTGTAGGGCGAAGGCATCATCACGGTGCGCACCTTGTCGGCGCCCAGCGCGTCTACCGCGACGGCGAGCACCAGCGCCGAGTCGATGCCGCCCGACAGGCCGATGATTGCGCCCGGGAAGCCGTTCTTGCCCAGGTAGTCGCGCACGCCCGTGACCAGTGCAGCCCAGGCCTGGGCCTCGACCTCGGGCACAGCCGCCATTTCGCCGCGCGGCACGTGGTCGGCGCCAATGTCCAGCATCAGCAACGCCGGCTCGAAGGCCGGCGCGCGGGCGGTGACACGGCCGGTGGCGTCCAGCGCAAACGACGCCCCATCGAAGACCACCTCGTCCTGCCCGCCGACCAGATGGGCATACAGCAGCGGCCGGCCGACGGCGCGCGCGCGTTCGGCCATGCGGGCCTCGCGCTCGTCGGCCTTGTCGAGGTGAAAAGGCGAGGCGTTCAACACGCACAGCAGTTCGGCTCCCGCGGACACGGCGGCCTTTGCCGGTTCGTCGAACCAGGCATCCTCGCAGATCAGGACGCCGACGCGCAGCCCGCCGACCTCGAAAACGAAGGGCGGCAGCCCGGCGTCGCGGCCCGAGGCGAAGTAGCGCCGCTCGTCGAAGACCTGGTAGTTGGGCAGCTCGCGCTTGCAGTAGGTGCCCAGGATGCGCCCGCCGCTCAACACCGAGGCCGCATTGAAGCGCCGCTGCACGGCATGCGACTTCGACCTAACATCGCCGCGGACGCCGAACTGGTGCGGGTGCCCCACCACCAGGTGCAGGCCCTCGCAGTCGGCCAGTTCGGCAGCCAGGGCGTGCAGCGTCTCGGTGCAGGCCTGCATGAAGGCAGGGCGCAGCAGCAGGTCTTCGGGCGGGTAGCCGGCCAGCGCCAGTTCCGGGGCGATGACCAGCAGGGCGCCTTGGCCGTGGGCTTCGCGGGCGGCGGCGGCCAGCAAGCGGGCGTTGCCGGCCAGGTCGCCGACGGTGGCATTGATCTGCGCCAGCGCTGCTTTCACCCAGTCACTTCCACGTCGTCAGGCCTCGAATTTCGCAGGACAGCAGCATCGAAAATGATTATGTCATCCGGGTCCACGGCGACCCCGCCACGCTGGATACCCTGGCCTGGAACACGCTGCTCGCCGCGCAGCTTGCGCCGACACCCTTCATGCACCTGGAGTACCTGGCCGCGCTGCATGCGTCCGACAGCGCAGTGCCCGAGACGGGATGGGCCCCCCAGTTCATCACGCTGGAAGCGAGTGGCGAACTCGTGGCGGGAACGGCGCTGTACCTGAAAAGTCATTCCTACGGCGAGTACGTCTTCGACTGGGCCTGGGCCGATGCCTACCGGCGCCACGGTCTGCGCTACTACCCCAAGCTGCAGGGCGCGGTGCCCTTCACGCCAGTGCCGGGTTCGCGGCTGCTTGCGCGCAGCGCGCTCTGGCGCACGCGGCTGGTGGACGCCATCGGCCGCTACGCCCGCGAAGCGAAACTGTCGTCGGCGCACGTGCTGTTCGGCGACGACGCCGACCAGGCCGCCTTCGCTGCTGCTGGCTGGATGCTGCGCCAGGGCGTGCAGTTTCACTGGATGCAGGACACCGAACGCCCGGTCGCTGACTTCACCGAGCTGCTTTCGCGACTGCAGCGCGACAAGCGCAAGAAGATCCAGCAGGAACGCCGCCGTGTGCAGGACCAGGGCATCACCTTTACCAGCCACGAAGGCACGGCCATAGCCGAGCCGCTATGGGACTTCTTCTACCGCTGCTACACCCTCACCTACGAAGCCCACCACAGCACGCCCTACCTCACGCGCGACTTCTTCGCGCGCATGGCCGGCACCATGCCGCAGCACTGGGTGATGTTCGTCGCCCGACGCGACGGCGAGCCGATCGCAGCCTCGCTGATCGCCGTCGATGCCAGCACGCGAGCCGCCTGGGGCCGCTATTGGGGTTGTATCGAGCCCGTGCCCTGCTTGCACTTCGAGGCCTGCTATTACCAGCCGCTGGCCTGGTGCCTCTCGAACGGCTACACCCGCTTCGAAGGCGGCGCGCAGGGCGAGCACAAGATGGCAAGAGGTCTGCTTCCCGTGGCCACGGGCTCGGCGCACTGGCTGCGAGACGAACGGTTCGCGGCAGCGGTGGCGGACTTCCTCGCCAGCGAGGGCCAGGGCGTCGAGAACTACGTCGACGAGCTGCGCGAACGCAACCCGTTCAAGACACCCTGATCAGGACTTGTGGGTCTTGGCCCAATTGTCCATGCCGGTCTGCACCTCGGCGCGCGCGGAATCCGGCCCTTCCCAGCCCAGCACCTTCACCCACTTGCCGACCTCGAGGTCCTTGTAGTGCTCGAAGAAGTGCTGGATGGTCTTGAGCCGCATCGGGTTCAGGTCTTCCGGCTTCTTCCACTGCGAATAGATCGACAAGATCTTGTCGATGGGCACGGCGATCAGCTTGTTGTCGCCGCCGGCCTCGTCGTCCATGCGCAACATGCCCAGCGGGCGGCAGGTGACGACCACGCCCGGGATCAGCGGCACCGGGGTGATGACGAGCACGTCCACCGGGTCGCCGTCATCGGCCAGCGTGTCGGGGACGTAGCCGTAGTTGCACGGGTAGTGCATCGACGTGCTCATGAAGCGGTCGACGAAGAGCGCGCCGGTCTCGTGGTCGACCTCGTACTTGATCGGGTCGGCGTTCATGGGGATCTCGATGATGACGTTGAACTCGTCAGGTGCCTTGGCGCCGGGGGTCACGTTGTGCAGGCTCATGGATGGTCTCGAAACACGCCCAGACGGCAGGGCAGGCGCATTTTAGGCAGCGATCTTTCCGTCCCCTGACGCAGCGCAAGAACCACAGGCAAACCCCGGCCGGGGCAGCCATGGCCAGCGTGTAGCATCCCCCGCGGCCCGAGGAGGGCAGTTCCGACGTGTCGTTTGTCGGGCTCGAACCCCAGCAGAAGATCCAATCGAGGAAGGAGCCTCTTACATGAGCACCATGATGGCGCTGTACATTGCACTGGCGTGCGGCTTGGCCGCAGTCGTCTACGGCTTCGTGCAGCGCGGCTGGATCCTGAGCCAGGACGCCGGCAATGCACGCATGCAGGAAATTTCCGGGGCCATCCAGCAAGGGGCCGCGGCCTACCTGGCACGGCAGTACAAGACCATCGGCATCGTCGGCGTCGTGCTCGCGGTGCTGATCCTCGTCTTCCTCGACAGCAAGACCGCCATCGGCTTCGTGCTCGGCGCGGTGCTGTCCGGTGCCTGCGGTTTCATCGGCATGAACATCTCGGTGCGCGCCAACGTGCGCACCGCTCAGGCCGCCACCAAGGGCATCGGCCCGGCGCTGGACGTGGCCTTCAAGGGCGGCGCCATCACCGGCATGCTGGTGGTGGGCCTGGGGCTCATCGGCGTCGTGCTCTTCTTCTGGTGGACCACCGGCGCGGTAATGCCCACCGGTGACACCACGCTGTCGCAGGTGCTCAAACCCATGCTCGGGCTGGCCTTCGGCTCGTCGCTGATCTCGATCTTCGCGCGGCTGGGCGGCGGCATCTTCACCAAGGGCGCCGACGTCGGCGCCGACCTCGTGGGCAAGGTCGAGGCCGGCATCCCCGAGGACGACCCGCGCAACCCTGCCGTGATCGCCGACAACGTGGGCGACAACGTCGGCGACTGCGCCGGCATGGCCGCCGACCTGTTCGAGACCTACGCGGTGACGCTGATCGCCACCATGGCGCTGGGCGCCATCATGTTGACGAGCGCGCCGATGGCCGGCGTGATCTACCCGCTGGTGCTGGGCGGCGTGTCGATCATCGCTTCGATCATCGGCTGCTCCTTCGTCAAGGCCAGCCCGGGCATGGTCAACGTGATGCCGGCGCTGTACCGCGGCCTGGCGGTGGCCGGCGTGCTGAGCCTGATCGCGTTCTTCTTCGTCACGCGCGCGGTCTTCCCCGAGCCGATCACCCTGGTCGGCGGCAAGACGGCCAGCGCGATGGCACTGTGGGGCGCCTGCGTCGTGGGCCTGGCGCTGACCGCAGCGCTGGTCTGGATCACCGAGTTCTACACCGGCACGCAGTACAGCCCGGTCAAGCACATCGCGCAGGCCTCGACCACGGGCCACGGCACGAACATCATCGCCGGCCTGGGCGTGAGCATGAAGTCCACCGCCTACCCGGTGCTGCTGATCTGCGCCGCCATCTATGCCGCGTATGCGCTGGCCGGCCTTTACGGCATCGCCGTGGCCGCCACCTCGATGTTGAGCATGGCCGGCATCGTCGTCGCGCTGGACGCCTACGGCCCCATCACCGACAACGCCGGCGGCATCGCCGAGATGGCCGAACTGCCCAGCAGCGTGCGCGACATCACCGACCCGCTGGACGCCGTGGGCAACACCACCAAGGCGGTGACCAAGGGTTATGCCATCGGTTCGGCCGGCCTGGCGGCGCTGGTGCTTTTTGCCGACTACACGCACGCGCTGGAGGCGCGCGGCATGAACCTGGCGTTCGATCTCAGCGACCACAAGGTCATCGTCGGCCTGTTCATCGGCGGCCTCATCCCCTACCTGTTTGGCGCGATGGCGATGGAAGCCGTCGGCCGCGCCGCTGGTGCGGTGGTCGTGGAAGTGCGCAAGCAGTTCGCCGACGGCCAGATCATGGCCAACAAGCGCAAGCCCGACTACAGCGCCGCGGTCGACATGCTGACCACGGCGGCCATCAAGGAGATGATCGTTCCCAGCCTGCTGCCGGTGGTGGCACCCATCGCTGTGGGCATGCTGCTCGGTCCGGCCGCTTTGGGCGGTCTGCTGATGGGCACCATCGTCACGGGCCTCTTCGTCGCCATCAGCATGTGCACGGGCGGCGGCGCCTGGGACAACGCGAAGAAGCTGATCGAAGAGGGTTTCACCGACGCCAACGGCGTGCTGCACAAGAAGGGCGGCGACGCGCACAAGTCGGCCGTCACCGGCGACACCGTGGGCGACCCCTACAAGGACACCGCCGGCCCGGCCGTCAACCCGCTGATCAAGATCATCAACATCGTGGCGCTGCTGATCGTGCCTCTGCTGCCGATCTCGGCCAGCACCAAGGCCGCGTCGCATGCGGCGCCGGCTGCGATGATGGCACCGGCCACTGGGATGTCGGCTGCGCCGGTGGTTCCGGCAATGGCTCCGGGAGTGGCCCCGGCGGTGGCAGCCGCCGCCGCGCCGGCCTCGGCTGCGTCGCAGTAGACCACCACGCCGCGGCAGCTCGCGCCGGCCGCATCACCTTCGGAGGGTCGGACGCCAACGGCGCCCTGCCCTCTTTTCATTGCCGTCCGCGCTTGCTGGGCCCGTCAGAGCTGCAGCATCTGCGCCAGCTGCGCCGTCGGCAATCCGCCCGACTGCACGCCGTAAGGCCCGTTCGCGCCGACGCGGTAGACCATATGCGGCACACTCTCGGCCTTCAGCTCGCGCCAGATCTCGGTGTTGGCCTTGATCTTGGCCAGCAGCCCTGCATCCGCCGGGCCGGGCACCGCGAGCCCGCCCTGGCCCGAGGCGAGCAGGGTCTCGTGCTGGTCCATCGCCCCCGCGGCATCCGCCGACGCCAGCAGCAACGCCCCCTGCGGCCCCGACGTAGGCGCGATGAACGCCACCGGCATCCAGACCATGCGGATGCGATCGTGCAGCGGCCGGCTGGCCCCCCACAGCGCGGCGCAGTGCGGACACTGCGGGTCGAAGAAGACACGCACCTCGCGCGCCGCCATCGCCTGGCCGACGACGAAGCCGGTGCCCCGGGCCGTGGCATCGAAAGCCAGGCGCGCCGCATCGACCGATGGCGTCGTTGAGGCCGCACCGGGCGCAGGAGCATCGCCAACGCCCCTCGAGCACGCCGGCAAGAGCGTCAGCACAGCGCTCCCGGCAGCGCACAACAGGGCCAAGCGACGGCCCAGCGCCGCCGGTGCGACCTCTGCAGTTTCATGTTGCCTCGCGGCAAGTGGGTACGGGGACATCGCAGAAGACTCCTGGGTGCGGCGTGGCCGCCATGAACATCCCGGCATCGTAGCCAAAGGCCGGCTACCAGCCCGGACGGTTGACGGCGTATGCTCGTCTCACCTCATGGCTAGACAGGAAACATCATGACACTGTGCCCTATCGCGATCGTTGCCAGCTGCGCCAAGTGCCCGGCCGTGACCGTGTGCCCGCTGAAGACCATCCTCGGCGACGCGCCGAAGGCGCCCGAGGCCAAGTCGGCGCCCACCAAGAAGAAGTGAGCGCGGCGCGGGGCCGGGTCGGCGGGGGGGGCGCGGGGGGGCCCGCCCCCGCGGGGGGGGGGGGCGGGGGGGCCCGCCCCCCGGGGGCCCCCCGCGCCCCCCCCCGCCCGGGCCGGGGCCGTGGGTCCGTTCAGGCGAGCCAGCGCAGGTCGAGGCTGTAGGCGCTGAGGCTCCGCGGTCGACCCGGCCGCTGGGCCGGCGGCGACGCACCGTCGTCGTGCTCCACCGTCAGGCGTTCGGCGCGACGTTTCCCGGCTTCGTCCAGGTCAGCGGGAAGGCCTGCGTACGCACTACCTGCAGGATGCCATTCGTACAGGGCCACGCGGTACTCGCCCACCTGCGCGGGATGACGCAGGGTCAGGCGCACCGGATCCTGCGCCGGCAGCCGCGGATGAAGGCCGCGCTCGGGCACGAAGCGGCGGTAACGCAACCCGAAGACCTGGAGCTCGCCATCGGCATCGCGCTCGCGGCGCATCGGCAGGTCGATGCCTTCGGCCCGGATCTGCCAGCCAGCACCTTCGGCCGGGCCAGCCCCGCCAGGTCGCAGCCGCAATTCCACTCGCGCCGTGCTCGCGTCGACGAGGCGGGAGGCCCCACCCTGCTCGGGGCTCGCGGCGTCGCCCACCAGCGGCGAGAATTCGAGCGCACGCCGCACCTCCAGCACGTTGCCGGGCAGCGCGACCTGGCCCACGAGGCGAAATTCGTCGCGCAGCAGCACAGCCTCGATATCCGGGCCCAGGCCCAGCCCTGCAGTGTTCAGCGCCTGCAACACCTCGCGCAGGTCCTGCTCCAGGTAGAAGGGCAGCGCATGCCGTTCATGCAATTCGCGGCCCCAGTCGACGAGGGACAGTGGCTCGGCCGTGATCACCAGCATGCCCACCACGGCACGCAGCAGGCAGGCCAGAGCCGTGGCGCGTTCGGGCGAGTGCTGCATGCGCAGGGCACGGAATTCCACGAGTCCTGCCCGGCCCCGTTCGCCGAGGAAGGGGCTCCACAGCTTCTCGATGTTGATCTCGGACCGGTGGCTGTTGCCCGAGGCATCGCATAGAAAGGGCGCCAGGGTCTGCCACAGCTGCTCGGGCGAAGGCACCGGCTGGCGTTCCAGCAGCCCCAGAGCCAGTTGCAGTTCATCGAGGGCGTCGCTGCCGCGCTCGTCCGCGCGCGCCGACTGGCCGCTACCGCCCACGTGGTCGTGCGAAAACAGATAGGAAAGCGCAGGGTGGCGGTTGCAGAAGCACACCAGGCGCGGCAGCAGCAGCGGATGTCGCAGGAAGGGACTGGCCTGCGGCGAAGCGCCGCCCAGCGTGATCTGGCCACCACCGCCGGAATCGGCCACCGCACCGTTGTAGTAGAGCCGGTAAGGCGACAGGCCCTCGGCGGCGGCGGCGGCGTAGATCTCGCGGCTGCGCTGCAGGAACTCCTCGGCGTTCACGCTGGGCGCGGCGCTGAACTCGACGACCGCCGGGTCGGGCGCTATGGCCGTCAGCTCCACCGTGGCATCAACGGGCGGCACCTTGCCGGCGACGATCAGGACGGGCAGCTGACTGGCGAGCGCGGCGCGCTCGACACCGGCCAGCACCGCCAGGAAGACCGGCACGTTATCGAATCGCGGCAGCACGATTCGGGGCACCACCGACCCGTCGATCTCGGGCAGGTCGAGTTCGAACACCAGGTCGCCGGCGAGCGCCGAGCCGCCTTGCGTCGCGTCGGGCCATGTCGCGACGACACGCTGCGCAGCGACGGCAACAGCACCAATCTCGCTGCCGCACGCGTCGGCCGCAGGCACGCTGACGGCAGGCACAGGCACCACCCTGGCGCCATAGCCACTCGCGCCAAGTTCGGCCGCGAGGCTGGCCGCCCAGCGGGGCAGATCGGGCCTCGGGGCGGCCGTCCGTGGAACCAACGCCGGGTCCGGCGGCCCCTGCCAGACCACCAGACCGTCGCGACGGCGGTACAGACCGAGACCCCAGCGGGGCTCGTCCTCCCCCGGATACTGGCGGCCCACGCTGCGCACCACCAAGCTGCAGTGCCGGCGCAGGTGCAACCCCACCAGCAGGGCCTGAGCCCGCTGCGCCTTGTCACCTCCCAGGGCCTGGTTCAGCCAAGGCGGCGACTGCGTCGTGCGGTCGGTGAAGGTTGGCTCCGAACCCACCCAGAGGTCCACGCCCGCCGCCGCGAGCCGGCTGTCGTGTTCGCGCACCGCCGCTTCGAAGGGGGCCGTCGTTGCCATCGAGTGCTGGCGGCTGACGCGCTTACGCGATGATGGCCAGCCGTTCGGTGCCGCGTTCGAGGGACTTCCGGGTCACGACCGTGGATCTCGCCGCGTCGGGTCGGCCGAAGCATCGGGCGATGCCCCTGGCGACGAACTGCCCCGCGCCGCGTCCTTCTTCGAGCGCGTCGCATGGCGCTCGCGGCCGCTGGTCAGGCCCAGTGCGTCCATCGCCTTTTCGCGCCGATCGGCCTTCTTGCGCTCCATCTTGTCCATCACGCGGCGCTGCGTCCAGCCGCTGTTGTCGGCGAAGCTCCACCACGCCACGGCGCCGGCGAAGGGTGCGGCGATGGCCCACCAGGGCCAGCTGCCGAAGGGCCCGAAGTCGGCCAGGTGCGCGATCAGCAACAGTGTTCCGACGAGGACCAGGGGCATGGCGGTGTCTCCTGGGGGCACTGTAGCGCAAGGAGCGTGGCTGCCCGCGCAGGATTTTGGTGTTCACCCACATCGCTGCGCGATATGAGTGAACCCCAAACCCCGCCATTCGCGTCGCTGTGCGCCGCACCGCGCTGGCGCGCGGCCTCGATCAGTTGGCTTGCGTCAACTGTTCGAGGATGGCGGGGTTTTCCAAGGTGCTGGTGTCCTGGGTGATCGCCTCACCCTTGGCAATCGACCGCAACAGCCGGCGCATGATCTTGCCGCTGCGCGTCTTCGGCAGGTTGTCGCCGAAGCGGATGTCCTTGGGCTTGGCGATGGGGCCGATCTCCTTGGCCACCCAGTTGCGCAGCTCGGTGGCGATCTGCTTGGCTTCGTCGCCGGTGGGGCGCGAGCGCTTCAGCACCACGAAGGCGCAGATGGCCTCGCCGGTGGTGTCATCGGGGCGGCCGACCACGGCGGCTTCGGCTACCAGCTCGGTGCAGCTGACGAGCGCGCTCTCGATCTCCATCGTGCCCATGCGGTGGCCGCTGACGTTCAGCACGTCGTCGATGCGGCCGGTGATGGTGAAGTAGCCCGTGTCCTTGTCGCGGATGGCACCATCGCCCGCCAGATAGTAGCCCTTCAGCTCCGGCGGGTAGTAGCTCTTGACGAAACGATCGGGGTCGCCCCAGATCGTGCGGATCATGCTGGGCCAGGGCTTCTTGATGACCAGGATGCCGCCACTGCCGTTGGGCACGTCGGCACCGGTCTCGTCGACGATGGCCGCGCTGATGCCCGGGAAGGGCAGCGTGCATGAACCCGGCACCATGGGTGTGGCGCCCGGCAGCGGCGTGATGACGTGGCCGCCGGTCTCGGTCTGCCAGAAGGTGTCGACGATGGGGCAGCGCTCGCCGCCCACGTGCATGTAGTACCACTCCCAGGCCGCCGGGTTGATGGGCTCGCCCACCGTGCCCAGGATGCGCAGGGAAGACAGGTCGCTGCGTGCCGGGTGCACCGCAGCGTTGCCCTCGGCGGCCTTGATCAGGCTGCGGATGGCGGTGGGCGCGGTGTAGAAGATGGTGACCTTGTGCTTCTCGATCGTCTTCCAGAAACGTGCGGCGTCCGGGTAGGTCGGCACGCCCTCGAACACGATCTCGGTGCCGCCCAGGGCCAGCGGGCCGTAGGCGATGTAGCTGTGGCCCGTGACCCAGCCGATGTCGGCGGTGCACCAGAAGACGTCGTCGTCCTTGAGGTCGAAGGTCCAGGCCGTGGTGAGTGCCGCGTGCAGCAGGTAGCCGCCGGTGCTGTGCTGCACACCCTTGGGCTTGCCGGTGGAACCCGAGGTGTAGAGCAGGAAGAGCGGGTGCTCGGCGCCCACCCACTCGGGCTCGCAGGTCGTGCTCTGGCCCGCCAGTTCCTCGTGCAGCCAGCGGTCGCGCGCCGGGTTCCAGGCGATGTTGCCGCCGGTGCGCTTGTAGACGATGACGTTCTGGATGGTCTCGCAGCCGCCCAAGGCGATGGCCTCGTCGACGATGGCCTTCAGCGGCAGCTGCTTGCCGCCGCGCAGCTGCTCGTCGGCGGTGATGATCATCACCGCGCCGGCGTCCTGCACGCGGTCGCGCACGCTCTGCGCGCTGAAGCCGCCGAACACCACCGAGTGGACGGCGCCGATGCGTGCGCAGGCCTGCATCGCGGCCACGCCCTCGACGCTCATGCTCATGTAGATGACGACGCGGTCGCCCTTCTTCACGCCGCGGGCACGCAGCACGTTGGCGAACTGGCTCACCTTGTCGAGCAGCGAGCGGTAGCTGACCTTCGTGACGGCACCGTCGTCGGCCTCGAAGATGATCGCCGTCTTGTCGCCCAGGCCGCGCTCGATGTTGCGGTCCAGGCAGTTGTAGCTGACGTTCAGCGTGCCGTCCTCGAACCACTTGAAGAAAGGCGCCTTGCTGCTGTCCAGCACCTTCGTGAACGGCGTCTTCCAGCTCACGAACTCGCGCGCCAGCCTGGCCCAGTAGCCCTCGAAGTCGCGCTCAGCCTCATCCACCAGGGCCCGGTAGGCCGCCATGCCCGAGACCCGGGCCGCGGCCACCAGAGACGCGGGCGGCTGGTGGGTCTTGAGTTCGGTGGGCTGGTCGTGCGACATGCTGGTCTCCTGCTGATGTTTAGGTGCTTTTGCGAGTGAGAAGCTAAAGGGCCGCTCTGACGGACCCCTTACGCGCCCATCCCGGTCACGACATGGTGGCGCCTCTACAATTTCCGACCACGGGATTACCCCGAATCACCCAGGCCCAAGCACCCCATGTCCACGCCCTCCCGCCCCGGCGACCCGCAACTGCCGATCCTGCCGCGCTTCATCTTCGCCACGCGCTGGCTGCAGCTGCCGCTTTACATCGGCCTGATCGTCGCGCAGTGCGTCTACGTCTTCCACTTCTGGGTCGAGCTCACGCACCTGATCGAGGCCGTCTTCGGCAACAAGGACGCGCTGAACCAGCTCGTCAGCAGCATCGGCTACAAGGCCGATGCCAATTGGGTGCCCAAGCTGAACGAGACGGTGATCATGCTGGTCGTGCTGGGCCTCATCGACGTGGTGATGATCAGCAACCTGCTCATCATGGTGATCGTCGGCGGCTACGAGACCTTCGTCTCGCGCATGAACCTCGAAGACCACCCCGACCAGCCCGAGTGGCTGAGCCACGTCAACGCCAGCGTGCTGAAGGTCAAGCTCGCCACGGCCATCATCGGCATCAGTTCCATTCACCTGCTGAAGACCTTCATCAACGCCGAGAACTACACCGAGAAGGTGCTGCTGTGGCAGACGCTGATCCACATCGCCTTCCTGTTCTCGGCGCTGGCCATCGCCTATGCCGACCGGCTGATGTCGCACAGCGTCAAGCCCGACCACTGACGCGCCGCCGCCCCGCATGCTGAACCTGCTGTTGTTCGTGGCCGGCCTGACCGGGCTGGTGGTGGGCGCCAACCTGCTGGTGCGCGGGGCCTCGAAGCTGGCGCTGTCCTTTGGCATCTCACCGCTGGTGGTGGGGCTGACCATCGTCGCCTTCGGCACCAGCGCGCCCGAGGTCGCTGTGTCGGTGGGCGCGGTGCTCGACGGCAAGACCGACATCGCCGTGGGCAACGTGGTGGGCAGCAACATCTTCAACGTGCTCTTCATCCTGGGCCTGAGCGCGCTCGTCACGCCGCTGGCGGTGCACGGCCAGGTGGTGCGGCAGGAAGTGCCCATCATGCTGGGCGTCTCGCTGCTGCTGGTCGTGCTGGCGCTGGACGGCCGCATCGGCGCGCTGGAAGGCGGGCTCCTGTTCGGGCTGCTGCTGGCCTATGTCGGCTTCCTGGTCGTGCAGTCGCGGCGCCAGACGCAGGCCGACGCCGCGGAGTTCGCGGCAGAGCTGCAGCCCGCCGCCGCCGGCGCCTGGGACGCGCGACTGCCGGCGCAGCTGGCGCTCATCGCCGTCGGGCTGGCCGCGCTGGTGGCGGGCTCCAACGCGCTGGTCTCGGCCGCGGTGGCCTTCGCGCAGGCGCTGGGCGTCAGCGACGTCGTCATCGGCCTGACCATCGTCGCCGCCGGCACGTCGATGCCCGAGGTGGCGACCTCGGTGGCCGCGGCGCTCAAGGGCGAACGCGACATCGCGGTGGGCAACGTCGTGGGCAGCAACGTCTTCAACATCCTGGGCTGCCTGGGGCTGTCGGCCCTGGTGTCGGGCAGCACCGGCCTGGTCATCGCGCCGGCGGTGCTGGCCTTCGACCTCTGGGTGATGGTGGCCGTGGCACTGGCCTGCCTGCCGGTCTTCATCAGCGGGCGCGTCATCGCGCGCTGGGAAGGTGCCGTCTTCCTCGCCTACTACGTGGCCTACGCCGGCTACCTGGTGCTGCAGGCGCAGCGGCACGCCGCCCTGCCCGCCTTCAGCCAGGCCATGCTGAGTTTCGTGCTCCCGCTGACGGTGGTCACGTTGGTGGTGCTGGTACTGCGCCCGGCCCGCCACTGACCCCGGGGCGCCGCGGCTTCAGGCCGAGGGCTGGTCGGGCGGCAGCGGTGCGCGGCTGGGCACGCGCAGGTGCAGCGCGGCCTGCGCCATCAGGTTGGCCGAGACCGGCGCGGTGACGAAGAGGAAGAGCGTGATCAGCAGTTCGTGCACGCCCGGCCGCCCCTGGGCCCAGGCCCAGCCCATGCTGGCCAGCAGCACGCCGCCGGCGCCCAGCGTCGCGGCCTTGGTCGGGGCGTGCAGGCGCATGTAGAAATCGTCGAAGCGCACGAGGCCGATGGAGCCCACCAGCGTGAAGACGCCGCCCACCACCAGCAGCGCTGCCAGCGTGATCTCGGCCCACAGGGGCAAGGTGTTCAGCATGGTCGGATCCTCACTCGATGACGTCGCCGCGCGCGACGTAGCGCGCCAGCGCCACCGTAGCGACGAAGCCCAGCATGGCGATGAGCAGCGCGCCTTCGAACAGCAGCTCGGTGCCACCGCGCATGCCCAGCAGCACGGTGAGCACGACGGTGTTGATGTACAGCGTGTCCAGCGCCAGCACGCGGTCGGTGGCGCCGGGGCCGCGCAGCAGCCGCCAGCCGCACAGCGCCATCGCCACGGCCACGGCCGCGAAGGCAAAGTCCAGGGCCCAGGACAGGATCATTCGAAGATCTCCTTCAAGGCGGCTTCGTAGCGTTGGCGGATCTGCGCGCACACCGCCGCCGGGTCGGCGCCGTCGAGCACGTGCACGACGAGCACCCGGCGTGCTTCGTCGACCACGCACGACACCGTGCCGGGCGTGGTGGTGACGATGCCGGCCAGCAGCATCACGGCGCCCGGGTGCTGCAGCGTGTAGGGCAATTCCACCCACACGGGTTGCGGCCTCGACCACGGCGACAGCACGATGCGCGCGACGACGAGGTTGGACACGACGATGTCCCACAGCACCACGCCTGCGAAACGCAGCGCCCGGCCCCAGCGGCGCGGCGACGGGTCCTGCCCCAGGAAGGGCTGTACCAGGCGCGGCAGCGTCAGGCCCAGCACGGCCGCCGTCAGCAGGTCGGGCAGCGCGACGCTCTGTCGCAGCAGCAGCCAGCAGACCGCCACCAGCAGCGACTTCGCGGGGTGGGCGAACCAGCCCCGGTTCATGGCGACACCGGCCGCGCGGGCTGTGTAGCCGGCGCGATGACAGAAGGCGACGGCGCCAGCGGCGGCACGCGGAAGGGCCGGGCGCTGTCGGCACGTTCGCCACCCAGTTCGGGCAGCACGGCACGGGCGTACGTGGCGCGGTCGTGCAACTGCGTGACCGCGGCGGCGGTGTAGCGCTGCACCGGCGCGGCGAACACGCTCAGCGCCACGCCCGCACCCAGCAGCAGCACGGTGGGCGCCCAGGCGGTCCACGCCACGGCCGCGCCGCCCGCCGGCACGTCGCTGCGCGCGGCCCAGAAGACAACGCTGCCGGCGCGCGCCAGGCCCACCAGCGTCAGCAGCCCCGCCCCCAGCACCACGGCCCACACGGCCACGGCCCAACCATGGTGCGCGGCCGCCTGCAGCAGCATCAGCTTGCCGACGAAGCCGGGCAGCGGCGGCAGCCCGGTGGCCGACGCCGCAGCCAGCACGAAGAGCCCGCCCAGCAGTGCCGGCTGGGCCACGCGAGGGCCGGGCAGCAGGGCATCGCCCGCTTCGCCACGCTGCGCCGCCACGAGCCCGGCCAGCAGGAAGAGCGCAGCCACGACCAGCGTGGAGTGCAGCAGGTAGTAGAGCCCCGCCGACCAGGCTGCGGCGTCGAACAGCCCCAGCGCGATGAGGATGGAGCCCACCGAAGCCACCGTCAACCAGGCCACCTGCCGTGGCAGCGTGGCCGCGGCCATCGCGCCGATCACGCCCACCACGCCCGTGGCCAGCGCCAGCGGCAGCAGCAGCGGCTGCACCAGCAGCGCCGACGCCCCGGCCTCGGCGCCGAAGACCACGCCGTGCACGCGCAGGATGGCGTAGACGCCGACCTTGGTCATGATCGCGAACAGCGCCGCCACTGGCGCGCTGGCCGCGGCGTAGGTGGCCGGCAGCCACATGGCCAGCGGCACCAGCGCCGCCTTGAAGCCGAACACCACCAGCAGCAGCAGCGCACCGGCCTGCAGCAGCCCCGCCTCCGGCGCCGGCACGCGCGGCACGCGCAGCGCCAGGTCGGCCAGGTTCAGTGTGCCGGTGGTGGCATAGACCAGCGCGATGCCGACGAGGAACAGCGCCGAGGCCAGCAGGTTCAGCGCCACGTAGTGCAGCCCCGCGCGCAGCCGTTCGCGGCCCAGGCCGTGCACCATCAGCACGTAGCTGGCGATGAGCAGCACCTCGAAGAAGACGAAGAGGTTGAAGAGGTCGCCGGTGACGAAGGCGCCGTTCAGCCCCATCAGCTGGAACTGGAAGAGCGCGTGGAAGTGGCGGCCGCGCGCGTCCCAGCCGGCGCAGGCCTGCCACAGCACCGGCAGCGCGACGGCAGCGCTCAGCGCCAGCATCAGCGCCGAAAGCCGGTCGATCACGAGCACGATGCCGAAGGGCGCCGGCCAGTCGCCCAGGCGGTAGACGGTCAAGGCGCCGCTGCCCGCCTGCTCCACCAGGCGGAAGGCGAACACCGCCCCCAGCAGCACCGAGGCCAGCGCCACGGCGCGCGCCCAGTGCAGGCGCGCCGGGGCGTCGCCGATGACGAGCAGCAGCACGGCGGTCAACGCCGGCAGCAGCACCGGCAGGATGGGCAGGTGGTCGGCCAGCGTCATCGCCCGCCCTTCTTCACCCACGGCGGCATCGGCCTGCGGGCCGTCGACATGGTCGCTGCCCTGCTCGTGGCGGCCGCGCAGCGCCAGCTCGATGACAAAACCCGTGGTGGCAAAGCCGATGACGATGGCGGTGAGCACCAGCGCCTGCGGCAGCGGGTCGGCCAGCCCCGGGCTGCTGCCGACGATGGGCGCGGCACCCAGCCACAGGCCTGCCGGTGGCAAAGATGAAGACGTTGACGGCGTAGCCCAGCAGCGTGAGCCCCAGCACCACAGGGAAGCTGCGCGCGCGCAGCAGCAGGTAGACGCCGGCCGCGGTGACGAAGCCGATGCCGCTGGCGACGAGGAATTCCATCGACGGCATGAACGAAGGCATGAAGGACATCATCCCGCCGCCCCCTGCCCGGCGCGCGGCGGCGCGGTCTCGCTGGCCGCGCCCAGCGCCGACAGCGTGAGCATCGTCGACGCCACCACCGTGAGGTAGACGCCCAGGTCGAAGAGCGCCGCGGTGGCCAGGGGCAGTTCACCCAGCAGCGCCACCACCGGATGGCCCGAGGCGCTGCTGAGGAAGGGATGGTCGAAGACGAAGCTGCCCAGCCCGGTGAGCGTGGCGATGCCCAGCCCCAGCGCGATGAAGACCGTGTAGCGCCGCCCACCGGTGGTGCCCAGCAGCGCGTCGGCGCGCTGCTGGCCCAGCGCCATGTACTGCATGACCAGCGCCACGGCCGTCACCAGCCCGGCGACGAAGCCGCCGCCCGGCAGGCCGTGGCCGCGCCAGAAGAAGTAGACGGCCGCCACCAGCGTCAGCGGCAGCAGCAGCCGTGCGGCCGTGCGCAGCATCAGCGGCGGCTGCGCGAAGCTGTAGGGGCGCCCGCCCTCGTCGGCCGCCGGCCGCCGCACGTGCAGGCCCTGCAGCAGCGCCAGCACGCCCAGCCCGGCCACGGCCAGCACGGTGATCTCGCCCCAGGTGTCGTAGCCGCGGAAGTCGACCAGGATCACGTTGACGACGTTCGCGCCGCCGCCTTCGGGCACCGACTTGTCGAGGAAGAACCACGAGATGGCGTCGTGGTCGCGCGTCAGCACCGCCCAAGCCAGCCACGCCATGCCGCCGCCCGCGGCCAGCGCCAGCAGCGCGTCGCGGCTGCGGCGGGCGGTGGACGATTCGCGCGGAGTGACGGCCGGCAGCAATGCCAGCCCCATGAGCAGCAGCACGGTGGAGACGATCTCGACCGTGAGCTGCGTCAGCGCCAAGTCGGGCGCCGAGAAACCGAGGAAGGCCACTGCCGTGACCAGACCCACCACGCCGACCAGGATCACGGCCTGGAAGCGCCGGTGGTGGGTCGCCACCAGCGTGGCGCAGGTGACCCCCAACAAGGCCCACAGCACCAGCGCCAACGGCGTGGCCGGCAGCAGCGTGCGCGTGCCGGCGCCCAGCGCCGGCCCGGCCAGCAGCGGCCAGGCGGCCAGCACGACGGCGCTGACGACCATCGCCGCCGCGTAGCGCTGCAGCGAGCCGCTCTCCAGCCGCAGCGTGACGCGCCGGGCCAGCTTGAACAGGCCGTCCAGCCCACGCGTGAAGAATAGCCGGCCCGTCCACCCGCGCGGGTGGTGCAGGTGCAGGTCGTAGCCACGCTGCAGCGCGAAATACAGCGCCACGCCACCGACCAGCGCCACGAAGCTCATCATCAGCGGCACGTTGACGCCGTGCCACAGCGCCAGGTGGTAGTCGGGCGGCGGGCCGCCGAGCATGGCACCAGCGGCCACGTGCACCAGCGGGCCCACGGTGACCGAGGGCAGCACGCCCACGACCACGCAGATGACCACCAGCAGCGCCACCGGCGCCTTCATGAACAGCGGCGGCTCGTGCGGGTGCGGCTTGGGCAGGTCCTTGGGCTCGCCGTTGAAGAAGACGTCGTGGATGAAGCGCAGCGAGTAGGTCACCGCGAAGATGGCCGCCAGCGTCACCAGCACCGCCACCGCGCCACTGCCCAGCACGCCGACGCGGGCCTGCAGCGCCTCGCCGAACATCATCTCCTTCGACAGGAAGCCGTTGGCCAGCGGCACGCCGGCCATAGAGGCGGCGGCGATCATCGCCAGCGTCGCCGTCCACGGCAGCGCCTTCATCAGGCCGGCCAGCTTGCGCATGTCGCGCGTGCCGGTCTCGTGGTCGATGATGCCGGCGGTCATGAACAGCGCGGCCTTGAAGGTGGCGTGGTTGAGGATGTGGAACACCGCCGCCACCGCCGACAGCGGCGAGTCCAGGCCGATCAGGAACACGATCAGCCCCAGGTGGCTGATGGTGCTGTAGGCCAGCAGGCCCTTCAGGTCGTGCTTGAACATCGCCACGTAGGCGGCGAAGACCATGGTGGTCAGCCCGATCCCGGCCACCATCAGTTCGAACAGCGCGCCGCCGCCGAGCACCGGGTACAGGCGCATCAGCAGGAAGATGCCGGCCTTGACCATGGTGGCCGAATGCAGGTAGGCCGACACCGGCGTCGGCGCGGCCATGGCCTCCGGCAGCCAGAAGTGGAAGGGGAACTGCGCGCTCTTGGTGAAGCAGCCCAGCAGGATCAGCAGCAGCGCCGGCGTGAAGCGCGGGTCGGCCTGGATCTCGGCGCCGCGGCCGAGCATGGCCGACAGGTCATGGGTGCCCGCGATCTGCCCCAGCAGCACCACGCCGGCCAGCAGCGCCAGCCCACCGCCGCCGGTGATGGCCAGCGCCATGCGCGCACCGGCGCGGGCCTCGGCGCGGTGGTGCCAGAAGCCCACGAGCAGGAAGGACGAGATGCTGGTGAGTTCCCAGAACACGACCAGCAGCAGCAGGTTGTCCGACAGCACGATGCCCAGCATGGCCGCCATGAAGAACATCAGCAGGCCGTAGAACTTGCCGGTGCGTTCCCCGGGGCCCAGGTAGTAGGCCGCGTACAGGATCACCAGCAGCCCGACGCTGGTGATCATCAGCCCGAACATCAGCGCCAGGCCGTCGAGGCGGAAGTTGGCGTCCAGGCCCAGCGCCGGCATCCAGGGCGTGTGCTGCAGCAGCGTCTGCCCGGCGAACACCGCGGGCGCCTGGCTCAGCAGCAGCGCCAGCACCGCCGCCGTGACGGCCGCAGCCACCCAGGCCGCGGCCCGGCCGCGCGCCGGCGTCGGGCGCGCGCCGACGAGGGCACACAGGGGCCCCCCCAACAGCAGGGGCAGCAGGACGGCCAGGGCAAGAAGCTGCATCGAGGGGTCGGGCACGGGAACGGAGGAAAAACGCTGCGCCGGACCGTGCAGCGAAAGGCGCGCATTCTAGGAAGCACTTGAGCCAGATCGGGTTTTGACCGTCAAGCCACCTCTAAGATCGGGGCCTGGGCCGGCGCGCCCCGCCCGTGTTCCAGCACCGCGGGGCTGCAGTGTGTGTACCGCGCAGGCCGGAGGGCCGGCATCGCCGGCCCGTCTTTCACCGATCTCTGCCGCGGCCCCTGCCGCGAGGGCCCCACACCATGACCACCATCCGCCAGAACGACCTCGTCGAAACCGTCGCCGCCGCGCTGCAGTACATCAGCTACTACCACCCGGCCGACTTCATCAGCCACCTCGCCCGCGCCTACGAACGCGAAGCCTCGCCGGCCGCCAAGGACGCCATCGCGCAGATCCTGACCAACAGCCGCATGTGCGCCGAAGGCCACCGGCCGATCTGCCAGGACACCGGCGTCGTCAACGTCTTCCTGAAGATCGGCATGGACGTGCGCTTCGAGGGCTTCACCGGCAGCGTCGAAGACGCCGTCAACGCCGGCGTTCGCCGCGCCTATCTCGACCCCGACAACAAGCTGCGCGCCAGCATGCTGGACGACCCCATCTTCGAGCGCAAGAACACCAAGGACAACACGCCGGCCGTGATCCACATGACGGTGGTGCCGGGCAACAAGCTCGACGTGACGGTGGCGGCCAAGGGCGGCGGCAGCGAGAACAAGAGCAAGTTCATCATGATGAACCCCAGCGACAGCCTGGTCGACTGGGTGATGAAGACGGTGCCCACGATGGGCGCCGGCTGGTGCCCGCCGGGCATCCTGGGCATCGGCGTCGGCGGCACGGCCGAGAAGGCCATGATGCTGGCCAAGGAAGTGCTGATGGAGCCGATCGACATGTTCGACCTGCTCGCCCGCGGGCCGAGCAACAAGCTGGAGGAACTGCGCATCGAGCTCTACGAGAAGGTCAACGCCTTGGGCATCGGCGCGCAGGGACTGGGCGGCCTGACCACCGTGCTCGACGTGAAGATCGCCACCTACCCCACGCACGCCGCCGGCAAACCGGTGGCCATGATCCCGAACTGCGCCGCCACGCGCCACGCCCACGTGGTGATGGACGGCTCCGGCGCCGCCTACCTCACACCGCCCAGCCTGGACACCTGGCCGAAGGTGAACTGGGCGCCCGACTATCAGAAGAGCCAACGTGTCGACCTTAACAAGCTCACGCCGGCCCAGGTGCAGACCTGGAAGCCCGGCCAGACGCTCCTGCTCAACGGCAAGATGCTCACCGGCCGCGACGCGGCGCACAAGCGCATCCAGGAGATGCTGGCCAAGGGCGAGAAGCTGCCGGTGGACTTCACCAACCGCGTCATCTACTACGTCGGCCCGGTGGATCCCGTTCGCGACGAAGTGATGGGCCCGGCCGGCCCGACCACCGCCACGCGCATGGACAAGTTCACCGAGATGATGCTGGCGAAGACCGGCCTGATCGCGATGATCGGCAAGGCCGAGCGCGGCCCCGCGGCGGTGGCCGCGATCAAGAAGCACGGCAGTGCCTACCTGATGGCCGTCGGCGGCGCCGCCTACCTCGTGGCCAAGGCCATCAAGGCCGCGCCGGTGGTGGGCTTTGCCGACCTGGGCATGGAAGCCATCTACGAGTTCGACGTCGTCGACATGCCGGTGACGGTGGCCGTGGACGCGCAGGGCACCAGCGTGCACGAGACGGCACCAAAGGAATGGCAGGCGAAGATCGGCAAGATTCCGGTCGTAGCGGCCTGAGGCGCGTGGGCCGTAGTCTGCGGCGTCGCCCGCGCCCAAGGCATCCGGCGCCGGTGAGCGCGGCGCGTCGACAATCCGGTTCATGTCCCAGCACTTCGAAGTCCACCCCCAGAATCCGCAGCCGCGGCTGCTGAAACAGGCCGCGCAGATCCTGCAGTCCGGCGGCATTGCCGCCGTGCCCACCGACAGCAGCTACGCGCTGGTGTGCCGCCTGGACGACAAGGCCGCAGCCGAGAACCTGCGCCGCATCCGTCAGGTCGACGACAAGCACCTCCTCACGCTGCTCTGCAAGGACCTGAGCGAACTGTCCAGCTATGCCCGTGTCGACAATCGCCAGTACCGGCTGCTGAAGCTGGGCACACCCGGGCCCTACACCTTCATCCTCGAAGCCACCAAGGAAGTGCCGCGGCGCCTGTCACACCCCAGCCGCCGGACCATCGGCCTGCGTGTACCCGACCACAAGGTGCTGCAGGAACTGCTGGCGCTGTTCGGCGAGCCGCTGCTGGCCACCACCTTCATCCCGCCGGGCGAAACCGACCCGCTGAACGAGGCCGGCGAGATCCGCGCGCGTTTCGAGAAGGTGCTGCAGGCCGTGGTGGACGCCGGCGCCTGCCCGATGGCGCCGACGACGGTGATCGACCTCAGCGCGGACGAGCCCGTGCTGGTGCGTCAGGGCCGAGGCGACCTGGCTCGGCTGGGTCTCTGAGCATTGTGCGGATGAGCGCCGATCAGCGCGGCAAAGCCGGCAGGCTGCGCAGGTAGGCGACGACGGCGTCCAGGTCCTCGTCGCGAATGCCCGCGTACCAGGCATAGGCCATCGGCTCCCGCAGCTTGCGCCCGTCGGGGCCGATGCCCTGGGTAATGGCACGCTTGATCTGCGCATCGCTCCAGCCGCGCAGGCCCTGTTCCGGGTGTGACGTGATGTTGCGCGAGACGCTGCCCTTCCAGCCCTCGGGCAGGCCCTTGATGAACGCAGGCAGGAAGGGCCGACCGCCCGCGCCCAGCGCGGTGTCGAACTGCAGCACTCCCTTGTCCATGGGCGTGTGGCACTCCAGGCAGTGCGCAATGGTGGCGAGATAGGCGCCGCGGCGCACCGGGTCCTGCATGTCGCGCTCGGTGAAGCCGCGGTCGGCCTCGGCCAGGGCCTCGCGCCTGACCGGCGCGCGGTACACGGGTCCAGGCAGTGAGTTGCGCACGGCGGGCACCGAACGCAAGTAGACGACGACGGCATCCAGGTCGCGCGGCAGCAGCGCCTTGAAGAAGTTGGCAGCCATCATGGCGGCCAGTGGCTTGCCCGCCTGCGGGCCTCGGTTCGGGCGCTCACCGTGGGTGATCGCGCGCTTGACTTCGGCATCGGTCCAGGCGCCGATGCCGGTCTCGACGTCCGGCGTGATATTCGACGAAGTCACCGCAAAGGGCGGGATGTCGACCGCAACGCCGCCGCCCGCGAGTTCCTTGCCCGGCACGGGGCGCCCTTCGGCGTCCTTCGGGGTATGGCAATTGCCGCAGGCCATCACCGTGGTGACGAGGTAGCGACCGCGCTCGAGCAGACTGTCCTGCGCCCATGCCAGAGCTGAAACACCGCAGAGCAGCAAGGCCATGAGCAGCAGACCGCCAATGCGGCGCAATCGACAGGTGACGTCTTGCATGGGGCCTCGCATCGAAGGGACCGCCGCCACCCGCGGAGTCGCCGGGCGCAAGACTTGCATCGTCCGCCTGCGGCCCGGCCTGTCAAGGCGGGGAAGCCCCTTCGTCAGGGCCTGCAGCGCCGGCACGACGCCGCAGGGTGCGCGAGCGCACGGATCTGCGCTGTACCGCGACGTACGCTCAAGCTCCGGGGGCGCTCATGCCCCCCTGCCCTCCAACACCCCCCACTGCGGCGCACGCCGACCCCAGCCATGATCCGCCTGAGCCTGACCCTTCAACTTGACTACCAGGTACTTGGTCCGGGCAGCGATTTCATCTTCAACATCCATGCCGCGCAGACCGAGCGCCAGCACGTGCTGCAGGAAGAGTTGCTGCTGAACCAGAACGTGCCGATGCAGGTCGACACCGACCCTGTGACGCTGAACCGATTCCTGCGCGTCAGCGCCGGGCCCGGGCCGCTACGCCTGAACTACAGCGCCACGGTCGACCTGCGCCACCACGTCGCCGAGCCCGCCAGCATCCCCGAGGTGCCGGTGGCGCGCCTGCCCACACGCGTGCTGGGCAGCATCTATCCGAGCCGGTACTGCCCCTCGGACCGGCTGCTGCGGCTGGCGATGCGCGAGTTCGGCCACCAACCGCCGGGCTACGCCAGGGTGCAGGGCATACGCGACTGGGTGCTGCAGCGCACGACCTTCACGCCAAACACCTCGAACGCCAACACCTCAGCGCTGGACACGCTGCTCGACACCGTGGGTGTATGCCGCGACTTCGCGCACCTGATGATCGCGCTGTGCCGCGCCGTCAACATCCCGGCGCGCTTCACCACCGGCATCGACTACGGCGCCGACCCGGCGCTCGGGCCGACCGACTTCCACGCCTACGTCGAGGTCTACCTCGGCGACCGCTGGTACATCTTCGACCCCTCGGGCACGGCCATCCCGATGGGCTTCGTGCGCTTCGGCACCGGGCGCGACGCCGCCGACGTGGCCTTTGCCACCATCTTCGGCAGCGTGATCGCACAGGCGCCCCGCATCACCATCGAGGCCTTGCCCGGCGACGACGGTCGATTGGTGATGCCCTGGCACTGCCGCGAGGCGCTGTCGACCGACGCCTGAACTCGGCGCCTGACCAAAGCCTACGAGCCTTTCTCCAGCGCCGCACGCAGCCGCTCGGGGCTGAAGCCGAGTTGCGGCAGGCCGCGCACCAGCAGCACCGGTGTGCCCGGTGCGCGCCTGGCCTCGAAGTCGGCGCGGCAGGCCGCGTCGTGCTCGATGCTGCACTCGCTGTAGGCCACGCCATGCGCGCCGAACCAGCGGCGCGCGACGACGCAGATGCTGCAGGCGTCGGACGAGATCATGTGGATATCGCCCGGCCCCGCCAGCGCCGCCATGGCACTGCCCACGTCGGCGCGTTGGTGCGCCACCCACCACTGCTGCGCGCCGGCGACCGCCGCCACCAGCAGGGCCAGGCCCAGCAGTGCCCGTGGTGAGGTCTTCACGCGCCGCAGCGGCCTCTGCACGCGTTCACAGTGCGGCCGTGACCACCATTTCGACCCGCCACTCCGGCCGCGCCAGCGTGGCCTGCACGGTGGCCCGCGGCGGCGCATCGCCGGCCGGCAACCACGCTTCCCAGACGGCGTTCATGGCCGGGAAGTCGGCCAGGTCCTTCAGGAAGATCTCTACGCGCAGCAAGTTGCGCTTGCTGGTGCCGGCGCGCGCCAGCAGCGCGTCGATGGCCGCCAGCACCTGCTGCGTCTGGCCGGTGATGTCCTGGCTGCCGTCGGCAGCCACCTGGCCGGCCAGGTAGGCGACGCCGTTGTGCACGGCCATTTCGCTGAGGCGTGCGCCGACGTCGAATCTTTGAACCATTTCAGTGGTGTCCCTTCTTGGACTTGGGGTGGGCGTGGCCGTGATGGGCGTGGTGCGACCGCGGTTTGTCGACGTGCTGCAGCGGGCCCGCGGGCAGCGCCGCGGCCTTCGCGCCCAGCTTGCTTTCCGTGCCGGCGAGCAGCTTGCGGATGTTGGCTTCATGGCGCCACACCAGCAGCAGGCTCATCGCGACCAACGCGACGATGGAAGGCTCAAGCCCCCAGATCAGTGCCTGGTAGAACGGCGCGAACACTGCCGCGACGATGGACGCCAGCGACACGTAGCGCGAGAACGCGACGACGATGCCGAAGCTCAGCAGCGTGGCCAGCCCAAGCAGCGGGTTCACCGCCATCAGCACCCCTGCCGCCGTGGCCACGCCCTTGCCACCCTGAAAGCGGAAGAACACCGGCCAGACATGGCCGACGAAGGTCGCCAGGCCAACGAAGGCGGCGGTAGTCTCGCCCAAGCCGACGCGCGGGCCCCAGACCAGCACCGCCAGCACGGGCAGGTAGCCCTTCAGCGCGTCCAGCGCCAGCGTGAGCAGCGCCGCGGCCTTGCTGCCCGAGCGCAGCACGTTGGTGGCGCCGGGGTTCTTGCTGCCGTAGCTGCGGGGGTCGGCCAACCCCATGACGCGGCTGACGAGCACGGCAAAGGAAATCGAACCGACGAAGTAGCCCATCAGCAGGGCGGCGGCAATCCAGAGGGCGTTCATGTGTTCGCAGTTTATGACGCGGCCAGCGCGCAGTGCACCGGGCGTGCGCCCAGCAGGTCCACCAGCACCTGCGGCGCGATGCCCACCAGGTAGCCGCGCCGCCCGCCGTTGATGCAGATGCGCGGCAGGTCGAGCACGCTGGCCTCGACGTACACCGGTATGGCCTTCCTCGTGCCGAAAGGCGAGGTGCCGCCGACGAGGTAGCCGCTGTGTCGCTGAGCGACTTCGGGCTTGCAGGGCTCCACGCTCTTCGCCCCGATCTCGCGCGCCAGGTTCTTGGTGCTGACCGAGCGGTCGCCATGCATCAACACGATCAGCGGCTGCGCCTTGTCGTCCTGCATGACCAGCGTCTTGATCACCTCGTGCTCGGGCACGCCCAGTTGCCTTGCACTCTCTGCCGTTCCGCCGTGGTCGACATAGTCGTAGGGATACTCCGTGTAGGCGATGCCCGCCGCCTTCAGCATCTGCGTGGCCGGCGTCTCGCTGACATGCTTGTCCTTCTTCGCCATGTCGAATCCCGCGTCGCCGCCCTCAAGCACGCGCGTAACCGAAGGCCGCGAAGAAGTGACACACGCTGCCCGCCAGCACGAACAGGTGCCACACGGCGTGGGCGTAGCGCATGCGGCTGTCCAGCATGAACACCACCGCGCCCAGCGTGTAGCACAGGCCGCCAGCGACCAGCCAGGCCAGGCCGGCCAGCGGCACGCGTTCCACCAGAGGCCCTGCCGCCACCACGGCCACCCAGCCCATGGCGACGTACAGGCCCGTCGACAGCCAGGGGTGGCGCAGCCGGTTCAGCAGCTTGATGGTCACGCCCAGCGCCGCCGCGCCCCACACCACGCCGAACAGCATCCAGCCCCAGGGGCCTTGAAGCACACCCAGCGTGAAGGGTGTGTAGCTGCCGGCAATGAGCAGATAGATCGCGGCGTGGTCCATGCGGTTGAACCAACTCTTCACGGCCCCGGCCGGCAGCGCGTGGTAGAGCGCCGAGATGCCGTAGAGCAGCACCAGGGTTGCACCGAAGATGCTGGCGGCCACGATGTCGGCCGCGCCACCCAGCCGGTTCGCCTGCCACACGAGCAGCGGCAGCGCGGCCAACGAAAGCAGGCAGCCCAGGCCGTGGGTGATGGCATTGGCGACTTCCTCGCCGCCGGTCTGCGAGCGCTCCGCCGGCAGCGCCGTGGTCGTGCTCACGGCATCAATCCCCTTCGACCCACTCGATCTGCGCCCCCAGCGCGCGGATGTTCTCGGCAAAGTGCGGGTGCGCACGTCGCACTGGCGTGGCGTTGCGGATCACGCTCTTGCCCGGAATGCTGGCCGCCAGCATCAGCAGCGCAATGGCCACGCGGATGATGTACGGGCTTTCCACCTCGGCCGGCTGCAGCGGCTTGCCGCCGAAGGTGATGATGCGGTGCGGGTCGCTCTGGAAGGCATGGCCGCCGAACTTGCTGAGCTCGCTGGTCCAGCCCATCGCGCCCTCGTAGACCTTGTTCCAGAACATCACGCTACCCTCGGCGCGCACACCCAGCGCGACGAAGATGGGCAGCAGGTCGACCGGCACGTAGGGCCAGGGCGCGGCTTCCACCTTCTGAAGGATGTTCTTCGTGAAGGGCTCCCTCACACGCAGCGGGCCGTCGACGACCGTGTGGCTCCAGCCGCCTTCGTGCACCACCTGCACGCCGAACTTGGCGAAGGTGCGGTCGATGAGCGGGAACTGCTCGGGCGCCGAGTTCTTCACCGTCACGCAGCCGCCGGTGATCGCACCCAGCGCCATGAAGGTGACGGCCTCGTGAAAGTCTTCCGCGAACGTGAACTCACCGCCGCCCAGCGTGGCCACGCCGTGCACGGTGAGCCGGCTCGTGCCTATGCCCTCGATCTGCGCGCCCAACATTGACATGAAGGTGCAGAACTCCTGCACGTGCGGTTCGCTGGCGGCGTTCATCAGCGTGCTGGTGCCGTGGGCCAGCGCAGCGCAGAGCACGAAGTTCTCGGTCGTGGTGACGCTGGCATAGTCCAGCCAGTGGTGGTTCGCCTTCAGGCCACCGTCTGTCTGGATCAACAGGTGCTCGCGGCTGCGTTCCACCGTGCAGCCGAAACGTTCCATCACCTCGACGTGAGGATCGATCTCGCGCACGCCCAGGGTGCAGCCCTGCACGTCGTTCTCGATGCGCGCGGCGCCGAAGCGCGCCAGCAACGGCGGCACCAGCATCACGCTGGAACGCATTTCCTCGGGCAGGTGGTGGCGCTGCGGGTCGAAGTTCGTGGCCGCGTGGTGCACGTCGAGAACGCCGGTCGCGTAATCGACGCTCACCGCGCTGCCCAGCATGCGGAAGATGTCGAGGATCTTGCGCACGTCGGTGATCTCGGGAATGCCGAGCAGGCGCACCGGTTCACGCGTCAGCAGCGTGGCGCACAGGATGGGCAGCACGGCGTTCTTGTTCGCCGAAGGCACGATGCGCCCGGTGAGCGGCGTGCCGCCGTGGACGATGAGGTTGGCCATGGAAATCGGTGTTCAGGAAGGCATTGCGTCCATTGTCGCCCTTGCCGGCGCCTCCGCGCGCCCCGGACGCGTCGGCTTCACTGCGCAGGGTCGCGGTGCTTCCAGCGGATGGCGTCGATGGCCGTCAGCAGCTCTGGCGACAGCCGCGTGCCCCAGGCCGCCACGTTCTCGTCCAGCTGCGCGATGCTGGTGACGCCGAGAATGGTGCTGGCCACACGCCAGCTGCCGTAACAGAAGGCCAGCGCCATCTGCGTCGGCGTCAGGCCATGGGCGCGGGCCAGCGCGTTGTACTCGCGTGCCGCGGCCAGCGTCTCGGCGCGGGCCCAGCGCTGCTTGCGCACGGTCTCGAAGCGCGCGATGCGACCAAGCTCCGGTTGTGCAGGGTCGAAGCCAGGTTCGTCGTACTTGCCGGTCAGCGTGCCGAAGCCCAGCGGCGAGTAGGCCAGCAGCGCGGTACTGGTACGGAAGAGTGTCTCGTCCAGCGCGTTGTCGACCGCGCGGTTCACCAGCGCATACGGGTTCTGCACGCTGACCACGCGCGGCAAGCCGTGGGCCTCGGCCACGCGCAGAAACTCCATCAACCCCCAGGGTGACTCGTTGGACAGGCCGATGTGCCGCACCTTGCCGGCCTTCACCAGGTCGCCCAGAGCCTGCAGCTGTTCGAGGATGGAGGTCTGCGGCTGGTCCTTCGCGGGGTCGAAATACAGGCCGCCGAAGATCGCGGCGTTGCGGTTGGGCCAGTGGATCTGGTAGAGGTCGATGACGTCGGTCTGCAGGCGCTTCAGGCTGCCTTCGCAGGCCTGGGCGATGTGTTCCGGCCGCAGGTCGGTGGCGCCGCCGCGTATCCAGTCCATGTTGCGCGAAGGCCCGGCCACCTTGGTGGCCAGCACCACCTTGCGACGAATACCCGGGCGCTTCGCGAACCACTGGCCAATGATCGTCTCGGTGGCGCCGAAGGTCTCGCGCCGTGCCGGCACCGAGTACATCTCGGCGGAGTCGATGAAGTTGATGCCCCGCGCCAGTGCGTGGTCGAGGATGGCGTGGGCGGCATCGGCGCCGACCTGTTCGCCGAAGGTCATCGTGCCAAGGCAGACAGGGCTGACCTGAAGGTCGGAAGCGCCCAGGGTGACGGTGTGCATGACGACGGCTCGAGGATGACGGAGCCGCGCAGTGTGCCGCAGGCCGGGTCGATTCAGCCTGCGTCAGCCCGAATGGTTCGCCCGCGCCTCTTCCTGCAATCGCAGCACGCGCCGCTGCACCTTGCCGGTGGTGGTCATCGGAAGGCTGTCGATGAACTCGATCTCCTTCGGGTACTCATAAGGCGCCAGTTGCCCGCGCACGTGCTGCTGCAGTTCGGCAACGAGCGCCGCGTCGCCGTGCCGCCCGGGGGCCAGCACGACGTAGGCCTTGACCACCGAACCGCGCTCGGCATCGGGCTTGGGCACCACGGCGGCATTCGCCACGGCGGGGTGCTTGACGAGGCAGTTCTCGATTTCGCTCGGTCCGATGCGATAGCCCGCCACCTTGAAGACGTCGTCGCTGCGGCCCTGGTACCAGAGGTAGCCGTCGGCGTCCATCACCGCGCTGTCGCCGGTGCGGCACCAGGAGTCGTCGGGGTCGCCGGTGAACTTGGTAGCGGTGGCGGCGTCGTTCTTCCAGTAGCCGAGGAAGAACACCGGGTCGAGGTCACCCTGCACGTCGCGCCGGTGCACGGCCACGTCGCCCGGCGCGCCGCGCGGGCACTCGCGGCCGGCGTCGTCGACCACGGCGATGCGGTGGCCCGGGTAGGCGCGGCCCATGCTGCCCGGCCGCGCCGGCCATGCGTGTCGACGAAGCGCCCGCAGTTGCCGACGATGTAGTTGATCTCGGTCTGGCCGAACATCTCGTTGACCGTCACGCCCAGGGCGCTGCGGCACCAGTGGAAGACGGCGTCGCCAACGGCCTCGCCAGCGCTCATCACGGCGCGCAGCCGCAGCCGGTAGCGCTGCCGCGGCGCCGGCACCGCCTTCATCATCGCTTTCAGCGCCGTCGGGAACAGGAAGCTGTGGGTGACACCGTGGCGCTGCATCAGTTCGAAGGCGCGCTCGGGCGTGAACCTGCCCTGGTAAGCGACGATGGGGCGGCCGAAGTACAGCGTGGGCAGCAGTGCGTCCATCAGGCCGCCGGTCCAGGCCCAGTCGGCTGGGCTCCACAGCACCTCGTCGCTGGTACCGGGCGGGCCGGCGCCGAACCAGTTCTGGCTGCAGACGAAACCCGTGAGATTGCCGATCAGCGCCCGGTGTGGAATGAGCGCGCCCTTCGGCGGGCCGGTGGTTCCGCTGGTGTAGATCAGCACGGCCGGGTCGTCGGCGGCGGTGTCGGTGGCCTCGAATGGCAGCGCAGGGCCGCGACCGAGTTCGTCGTCCCAGTCCACGTCACCCTGCCCTTTCGCACCCCCCACGGCCAGCACGGTGCGCAGCACGGGGCAATCGGCGCGGGCAGCGCGCAGATTGGCGATCGAGGTCTCGTCGGCAATGGCGGCAACGGCACCGCTGTCCTGCAGCCGCCAGGCCAGCGCCTCCGGACCGAAGAGCATCGAAAGCGGCATCGCCACGGCGCCCATCTGGCTGATGGCCATATGCGCAACTGCCGTCTCGGGGCGCTGCGGCATCACCACCGCCACGCGGTCGCCACACCTTACGCCTTGGCGCCGCAACGCGTGGCTGAGGCGGTCGGCTTCGGCCTGCAACTGCGCATAGCTGAACCTGCCGCGCCGGCCGTCCTCGTGCTCCCATGCAATCGCCGTGCGCCGCGCTCCCGGACCGTGCGCCCAGCGTGTGCAGCAGACCTGGGCGATGTTGAAGCGCGCCGGCACCTGCCAACGGAAGGCCGAATGCAGCTCGGTGTAGGCATCGGCGGCGGACGCGGTGTCGGCAGTCATACGGAGAACTTTACGCCGTGACGGCTGCGCACCGCGTGCGACAGCACGCGTTGCACCGGGGCGGACGAGGTCAAGTTCGCCGCGCCAAGGCCGAAAAACTGCCATCGCGGCCTGGTGCCGCCTGAGCATTGCAGATGCCCACCATGCCTTACGCCGAACTCTCTACCGTCAAGCACTGTGTGCAGCCGGGCATCGCCCTGCCCTTCAACGTGCGTGACGCCGATGGCACGCTGCTGCTGGCGCGCGGCCAGCTGGTCGAAAGCCAGGTCCACCTGGAGGCGCTGTTCAGGCGCGGTGCGCTGGTTGACATCACCGAGTTGCCGAGCGCAACCGACACCGTGCGCATGGCGCCGCGCGAGCAGTTGCCGCAGCTGTGGGCGGGTTGCATGAACAGGTTGTCGACGGTGCTGAGCGCAGACCCTGGTCCCGACTTCGTCGGCGCGCTGGACGATGCGGCCGTGCCGGTGCAAGCGCTGATCCAGCGCGACCCCGACCTCGCCATCTTCCAGGTACTGCGCCGCGGCGCTGGCGCCGACACCACCTACGGCGCGCAGCGCTCGCTGCAGACCGCCATCACCAGCCATCTCGTCGCCCAGCGTCTGGGCTGGGACACCGACCAGTGCACGCTGCAGTTCAAGGTGGCGTTGACGATGAACATCTCGATGCTGGAGCTTCAGGGCAAGCTGTCGCGCCAAGCGACGCCGCCCACGCCGGCGCAGCGCCACGAACTGCAGACTCACCCGATGCGCAGCGTGCGCATGCTGGAGCTGGCCGGCATCACCGATACCGACTGGCTGCAGGCCGTGCTGCAACACCACGAACAGGAAGACGGCCACGGCTACCCCAGCGGCCGCACCGACGTGGCCGACCTGGCGTCGCTGGCCAGGCGTGCCGACGTCTACACGTCCAAGCTGGCGGCGCGCTCGACGCGCGACGCGCTGGCCGCCGACCTCGCCGGGCGCCAGATGTTCATGCAGGACCCGACGCACCCCATCACTACCGCGCTGGTGCGCGAGTTCGGCATCTACCCGCCCGGCTGCTACGTGCGCCTGGTATCGGGAGAGCTGGCCATCGTGGTGGCGCGCGGCGACAACATCACGATGCCGGTCGTGACCTGCCTGACCACCGCCAGCGGCCTGCCGCTGGCCGAGCCCCTGCGCTGCCAGATCGACGGCAAGGCCCGCGCCGTGGCCGGCGTTGTGAGCGAACACCAGACCGGCCTGACGCTGCCGATGGAGCGCCTGGCCGGACTGGTGACCAACGGCTGAGCGCAGGCCCGACCCGACGCATCAGCCCTTCGCGAGAGCCTGCAGTGCCGCGCCGGTGACGCGGCATATGCGCCAGTCGGGCAGCACCGTTGCCCCCATCGCCTCGTAGAAGCAGATGGCGCTGGCATTCCAGTCCAGCACGCTCCACTCGAAGCGACCGCAGCCGCGTGCCACGGCCAGCGCACCCAGGTGGCGCAGCAGCGCCTTGCCCAGCCCGGTGCCGCGGTGCGCAGGCTGCACGTACAGGTCTTCCAGATACAGCCCCGGCTGACCCAGGAAGGTGCTGAAGTTGGTGAAGAAGAGGGCGAAGGCCACCACCTGCCCGTCGACCTCGCCCACCACCGCCTCGGCCGCCGGGCGCGGGCCGAAGAGGTGGGGCTGCAGCGATTCGGGCGTGACGACGACGAGGTGTTCGAGCTTCTCGAACACCGCCAGTTCACGGATGAGGCCGACGATGTCGGCGCAGTCGACGGGGGTGGCTGGGCGCAGGGTGTGGGTGGCGGCTTGCATGGGCGCATTCTCGCGCGGCGTCCCGCGCAGGACAGCGCTGCGGCGCGCCCTGGCCTAGAGTGGCGCCATGAACGCAACCCCCTACGCCGTACGCCGCGCGGCTCGATCGGCCTTCGTGCCGCTGCGCAGCCTGCGCTACCACGTCCACACCTGGGGCGACACCTCCCTCGTCACCCCCGGGCGCCCGCCGCTCGTGCTGCTGCACGGCTGGATGGATGTCGGCGCATCCTTCCAGTTCCTGGTTGACGCGCTGGCCGAGGCCGAGGGTTTCGGGCGCCACGTCATCGCGCCCGACTGGCGCGGCTTCGGCCTCACCGAAGCGCCCGGCGCCGACACCTACTGGTTTCCCGACTACCTGGGCGACCTCGATGCGCTGCTCGACGCGCTGGTACCCGCCGCTCGCTACCCGGCCATCGACCTGCTGGGCCACAGCATGGGCGGCAACGTCGTGATGAGCTACGCCGGGCTGCGGCCGCAGCGCATCCGCCGGCTCGTCAACCTGGAAGGCTTCGGCCTGCCGGCCACGAAGCCGCACCAAGCCCCGAAACGGCTGGTGCAGTGGCTGGACGACCTGAAGACGCCGCAGTCGCTGCGCGACTACGCCAGTCTCGACGAGGTCGCGGCACGGCTGCTGAAGAACAACCCGCTGCTCACGCCCGACAAGGCGGCCTGGCTGGCGCCGCACTGGGCCCGGCAGGCCGCCGACGGGCGCTGGCGCATCCAGGGCGACCCGGCGCACAAGCGCGTGAACCCCGTGCTCTACCGCGTTGACGAGGTGCTGGAGACCTGGAAGGCCATCACGGCGCCGCTGCTGTGGACCGAAGGCGACCTTACCGACACTGCGAAGTGGTGGGGCCACCGCTACTCGAAGGACGAGTTCCACGCCCGCCTGGCGGTGGTGGCGCAGGTGAAGAAGGTGCTGCTCAGCCCCTGCGGCCACATGCTGCACCACGACCAGCCGCAGGCCCTGGCGCAGCATCTGCGGGACTTCCTCGCGTGAGAGAATCACGGGCTTGCAATGAAGTACCCAGGTCACCATGGACATCGAACACATCAACTCGATCGGCACGCTGCTCGCCGACCTGAGCACCCGCACCGAGCAGCTTCGGGGGTATCTTTGACTACGACCGCAAAGCCCTGCGGTTGAACGAAGTCAACGCCGCGCTGGAGAACCCCGCGGTCTGGAACGAACCCAAGCGCGCCCAGGAGCTGGGCCGCGAGAAGAAGACGCTGGAGACCGTGGTCGAGACCATCGACCACCTGCACGGCAACCTCGCCGATAACACCGAGCTCTTCGAAATGAGCAAGGCCGAGGGCGACGAGACCGGCATGCAAGCCATCGAAGCCGAGGCGCAGGCGCTGCAGAAGTCGGTCGAGGAACTCGAGTTCCGCCGCATGTTCAGCAACCCGGCCGATCCTCTCAACTGCTTCGTCGACATCCAGGCGGGTGCCGGTGGCACCGAGGCCTGCGACTGGGCCGGCATGCTGCTGCGCCAGTACTTGAAGTACTGCGAACGCAAGGGCTGGAAAGCCACGGTCGAGGACGAGACGCCGGGCGACGTGGCGGGCATCAAGAGTGCCACCTTCAAGGTCGAGGGCGAGTACGCCTTCGGCCACCTGCGCACCGAGACCGGCGTGCACCGCCTGGTGCGCAAGAGCCCCTTCGACAGCTCGGGCGGGCGCCACACCAGCTTCGCTTCGCTCTTCGTCTACCCCGAGATCGACGACTCGATCGAGATCGACATCAACCCGGCCGACGTGCGCACCGACACCTTCCGTGCCAGCGGCGCCGGCGGCCAGCACATCAACAAGACCGACTCGGCGGTGCGGCTGACACACATCCCCACCGGCATCGTCGTGCAGTGCCAGGACGGCCGCAGTCAGCACGGCAACCGCGACATCGCCTGGCAGCGGCTGCGTTCCAGGCTCTACGACTTCGAGATGCGCAAGCGCCAGGAAGAACAGCAGAAGCTGGAGGACACCAAGACCGACGTCGGTTGGGGCCATCAGATCCGCAGCTACGTGCTGGACAACAGCCGCATCAAGGACCTGCGCACCAACGTCGAGGTCAGCGCCACGCAGAAGATCCTGGACGGTGACCTCGACGTCTTCATCGAAGCGAGCCTCAAACAAGGCCTGTGACGCCTTGGCGTCGAATTCACCTGGAGACCACGCCCCATGCGTGCAGCCACCACCAACCTCGTGCGCCGCGAGGCCTACGCCCCGCCGGCGTTTTTCATCCGCAGCGCCGAACTCGCTTTCGACCTCGATCCGGCCAAGACCATCGTCGCCAGCAAGCTGCGCATCGAGCGCAATGCGGCAGTCGCGCCGCAGCCGCTGCGCCTGCACGGCGAGGGTCTCACGCTTCTGCGCGTGCTCGCCGAAGGCGCCAGCGTCAGCTTCCGCCATGAGGGTGACGAACTCGTGATCGACAACCCGCCGGCCGCGGACAGCTTCATGCTGGAAGTGCGCAACACCTGCGCGCCCGACAAGAACACCGAACTCAGCGGTCTTTACACCAGTGGCGGCGGCTTCTTCACGCAGTGCGAGGCTGAGGGCTTTCGCCGCATCACCTACTTTCTCGACCGGCCCGACGTGATGGCCGTCTACACGGTGACCTTGCGCGCCGACAAGGCCAAGTACCCGGTGCTGCTGAGCAACGGCAACCTGGTCGAGGAAGGCGCGCTCGACAACGGCCGCCACTACGCCAAGTGGCACGACCCCTTCCCCAAGCCCAGCTACCTGTTCGCGCTGGTGGCCGGCAGGCTGGTGGCGCGCGAGCAGCGCATCCGCAGCCGCGCCGGCCGCGACCACCTGCTGCAGATCTACGTGCGCCCGGGCGACCTGGAGAAGACCGAGCACGCGATGAACTCGCTGGTGGCCAGCGTGGTGTGGGACGAGGCCCGCTTCGGCCTGGCGCTCGACCTCGACCGTTTCATGGTCGTGGCGGTGGAGGACTACAACAGCGGTGCAATGGAGAACAAGGGCCTGAACCTGTTCAACACCAAGCTGCTGCTGGCAAACGCCGCGACGGCGACGGACGATGACTTCGCGGCCATCGAAAGCGTCATCGGCCACGAATACTTCCACAACTGGACGGGCAACCGCATCACCTGCCGCGACTGGTTCCAGCTCAGTCTGAAGGAGGGGCTGACGGTCTTCCGCGACCAGGAATTCAGCATGGACATGGCCGGCAGCGCCTCGGCCCGCGCGGTGAAGCGCATCGACGATGTGCTGCGCCTGCGTGCCATGCAGTTCCCGGAAGACGCCGGTCCGATGGCGCATCCTGTGCGACCTGACCAGTACCTCGAGATCAACAACTTCTACACCGCCACCGTCTACGAAAAGGGCGCCGAGGTCGTGCGCATGATGCACACGCTGGTGGGCCGCGAAGGCTTCCGCCGCGGCATGGATCTGTACTTCCAGCGCCACGACGGCCAGGCCGTGACCTGCGACGACTTCGCGCAGGCCATCGCCGATGCCAACCCCAGCAGCGAACTGGCGACGCGGCTCGATGGCTTCAAGCGCTGGTACGCCCAAGCCGGCACGCCACGGGTCACGGCGCAGGGCCAGTACGACGCCGACAAGCAGCGGTACACGCTCACTCTTTCGCAGCACAGCGAGCCCTCACCTGGCCAATCGAACAAGCTGCCCTACGTGATACCTGTGCTGACGGGGCTGCTGGCCACCGACGGCCGCGTGCTCGCGCCTGAGCGTCTCTTGGTACTGGAAGACACGCAGCAGAGCTTCGTGTTCGAAGGCGTGATGGCGCCGCCCGTGCCCTCGCTGCTGCGCGGCTTCTCGGCGCCGGTGCGGCTGGACGACGGGCTCTCGGACATTGAACGCGTCATCCTGCTGACCCACGACGGCGACGCCTTCAACCGCTGGGAAGCCGGCCAGCGCCTGATGCTGGTGCGCCTGCTGCACGCCGTGGACAGCCATACCGAACCGGTGCTCGACGATGCCCTGGCGGGAGCACTGCGCAGCGTGCTGCGCGACCCGGCGCTCGACCCCGCCTTCAAGGCGCTGGCGCTGGTGGCGCCCAGCGAGAGCTACATCGCCGAACAGCTCGACAGCGCCGACCCGCAGCACATCCACGCCATGCGCGAGCGCTGGCAGGCGCTGCAGGCCGAGCGCCTGCACGACGACTGGGTCTGGGCCTTCGAGGCGCACCAGGTGAAGGACGGCTACAGCCCGGTGGCTGCACAGGCCGGTCCGCGCGCGCTGGCCAATCTGGCGCTGCAGATGTTGTGCCTGCACGCCGTTCGCAGCGGCAATCCACTGTGGCCCGGCCGCGCCTACCAGCGCTTCAAGGACGCCGCCAGCATGACAGACCGCCTGGGCGCACTGTCGGCGCTGCAGAACGCGCAGTCACCGCTGGGCGAGCCGGCGCTGGAGCGCTTCCTGCTGCAGGCGGGCGGTGATGCACTGGTCATCGACAAATGGTTCGCGCTCCAGGCGCGTGCCAACGAACCGGTGCCGGAGGTGCACGGCACGGGGCCGGCCGCGACACCGGGCAAGGTCTTCACACGCGCCAAGGCGCTGCTCAAGCACCCCGAGTTCTCGATGCGCAACCCCAACCGCGCGCGCAGCCTGCTCACAACGCTGTGCACCCAGAACCCTGCCGCCTTCCATCGCCGTGACGCCGCCGGCTATGTGCTGTGGGCCGACAAGCTGCTGGAGCTGGACGCCATCAACCCCCACGTGGCCGCCCGCCTGGCACGCGCGCTGGACCGCTGGGCCGCGCTGGCCGAGCCCTACCGCAGCGCCGCACGCGAGGCCATAGCGCGCGTGGCTGCCAAGCCCGACCTCAGCAACGACGTGCGCGAGATCGTCACCCGCGCGCTGGAGACCCCATGAAACGAGTCAGCCTAACGCAGTACCTGGTAGAGCAGCAGCGCGAGCACGGCCGCATCCCGGCCGAGCTGCGCCTGCTCATCGAGGTGGTGGCGCGCGCCTGCAAGCGCATCGCCATCGCCGTCAACAAGGGTGCCCTGGGCGACGTGCTGGGCAGCGCCGGCACGGATAACGTGCAGGGCGAGGTGCAGAAGAAGCTGGACGTCATCAGCAACGAGGTGCTGATCGAGGCCAACGTCTGGGGCGGCCACCTCGCGGCGATGGCCAGCGAGGAGATGGACAGCATCCACGTCGTGCCCGACCGTTACCCGCAAGGCGAGTACCTGTTGCTCTTCGACCCGCTGGACGGCAGCAGCAACATCGACGTCAACGTGAGCGTCGGCACCATCTTCAGCGTGCTGCGCAAGGTGGGCCACACCCGCGGTGTGGCCGAGGAAGACTTCCACCAGCCCGGCAAGCACCAGGCCGCGGCCGGCTACTGCGTCTACGGCCCGCAGAGCACGCTGGTGCTGACGCTGGGCAACGGCGTGGCGGTGTTCACGCTCGACCGCGAGACCGGCTCGTGGTACCTCACCCAGCAGGGCCTGCGCATCCCCGACGACACCAAGGAGTTCTCGGTCAACATGAGCAACATGCGCCACTGGGCACCACCGATGACGCGCTACATCGACGAGTGCCTGGCCGGCAGGGACGGCCCGCGAGGAAAGGACTTCAACATGCGCTGGGTGGGCAGCATGGTGGCCGACGTGCACCGCATCCTGACCCGCGGCGGCGTGTTCCTTTACCCCTGGGACGCGCGCGAGCCCGAGAAGCCCGGCAAGCTGCGGCTGATGTACGAGGCCAACCCGATGGCCTTCCTGGTCGAACAGGCCGGCGGCCTGGCAACCAACGCCCGCGAGCGCATCCTCGACATCCAGCCGCACAAGCTGCACGAACGCGTGAGCGTGGTGCTGGGCTCGAAGAACGAGGTCGAGCGCGTGACGCGCTACCACGTTGAGGTTGGCTGACCCCGGAAGAACTCGGGACGCAGAAAAGAGAGAACCCTGGCGACTTGCGCTGCCAGGGTTCACTTGAATGGTGGATCCGGGGGGAATCGAACCCCCGTCCGCAAGCCATCACCGAACGGTTCTACATGCGTAGCTGTCTGATTTGGATTTAAGTGCCTTGGTCGCGCAGCAGCACGCTACCTCGGCCCCGAGTCATTTGGTTTTAGGCCCACAACGAATGACACGCTGCAGGACGAGCCTATGTGAATGACCTCGCAGTCTTTAGTCTTTCGACCTCAGACCCAGCCCATAGGCCAGCTGTTGCGAGGCTCACCGGTTTTAAGCGGCGAGGGCGTACGTTTGATCGTTCGCAGTTACTTTGTTTCCAGTGGATTTACGAGCGAACTGGTGCTCGGCATGCCCCGAATCGACTCCGTACCCACGTCGAAGCCAGGTCGGACCCAAGCCTAGGAGTTTAGGGCAGTTCCAGCCATTGCAAGAGCTCGGCCGGATGTTCCAGCACGTGATCGGCGCCCCAGTGCTGTGGCGCATGCTCGGTGCCCAGGTAACCCCAGGCCGCCGCCAGCACGCCCATGCCGGCAGCTCGGCCGGCGTACATGTCGCGCCGATCGTCGCCCACGTACACACACCCGGCCGCAGGCAGGCCCAGCCGCCGTGCCGCTTCTACCAGCGGTGCGGGGTGCGGCTTGGTGTGCGGCGTGCTGTCACCCGCCACCAACGCGGCGCCGCGATGAAGGCCCAGCGCCAGCACCATAGGCTCGGCAAATCGCAACGCCTTGTTGGTGACGATACCCCAGGGTATGCCCTGTATCTCGAGGGCCTGCAACACGGCGACAGCGGCGCTGAAGACCTGTGTCTGCTGGAGCATGCGCGCAGCGTAGTGGTCGTGGAACTCGTCGCGCAGGGCTGGGTAAGCTGAATCGCCGGGCACTACGCCAAAGGTCACCCCGAGCATGCCGCGCGCGCCCGAGCCGGCGTGCGGCCGCAGCCTCTCGAAGGCCACAGTCGGCCGCCCGCGCGCTGCCAGCATGTCGTTGGCAGTGCCCGCCAGGTCAGGGGCGCTGTCCACCAGCGTGCCGTCCAGGTCGAACAGCACGGCAGCCACGCCGGCTTTCATGGCGCGGCTCAGCCCGGACGGCGGCAAGCCACCATGTAGTTGACGCTGGTGTCGCCCGAAAGCCAGTAGCGCTTGATCAAAGGGTTGTACTGCATGCCACGGCTGCCCTGCAGCTCCAGGCCGGCATCACGCGACCAGCGCGCGAGTTCACTGGGACGGATGAAGCGCGCGTACTCGTGCGTGCCCTTGGGCAGCAAACCGAGTACGTACTCCGCGCCGATGATCGCGAACAGGAAAGACTTGGGACTGCGGTTCAGCGTCGAAAAGAAGACCCATCCCCCTGGCTTCACCAGCGTCGCGCAGGCCCGTACGACGGCGGCCGGATCGGGCACGTGCTCGAGCATCTCCATGCAGGTGACGACATCGAAGGACGCGGGCTGGTCGTGCGCCAGCGCCTCGGTGGCAATCTCGCGATAGTCGAGGTTGGTCGCACCGGCCTCCAACGCATGCAGGCGAGCCACACCCAGTGGTCGCGCAGCGAGGTCGATGCCCGTTACGTGCATCGCTCGCCGCGCCATCGCCTCCGCCAGGATACCGCCGCCACAGCCGACGTCGAGAACCTGCTTGCCCTTGAGCGTGGCCAACTCGTCTATCCATTCCAGGCGCAGCGGGTTGATCTGGTGCAGCGGCCGAAACTCGCTTTCCGGGTCCCACCATCGATGGGCGAGTTCGCTGAATTTGGCCAGTTCCTGTGCGTCTACATTGCTCATGAGGCGGATATTAGCGAGGCGGACGGAAACCCGCTTCGTCGACGCCGCTCAGGCGCACGCGGAAACAGGCTTCGGAAAAAAGAAGACCCCGCCGCAGCGGGGTCCGAGGTTGCCGGCGGCCCGTAGGCCGCAGCGATCACTTCTTCGGACGGGTACCCACGACTTCCACTTCCACGCGACGGTTCTTCGCGCGGCCAGCAGCCGTCTTGTTGTCGGCGACCGGGCTCTTCTCGCCCTTGCCTTCTGTGTACACGCGGTTCTTCTCGATACCCTTGCTCGTCAGGAAATCCTTGACGGCTTCAGCGCGACGGATCGACAGCTTCTGGTTGTAGCCGTCACTACCGATCATGTCAGCGTGGCCGACTGCAATCACCACCTCGAGCGCGACGCCCTTGGTCTTCTCGACCAGGTCCGTCAGCTTGGCTTGTGCATCAGGCTTGAGCACGGCCTTGTCGAAGTCGAACAGCGCATCCGCGGCGAAGGTTACCTTCTCCTGGATGGGCGCTGCCGGCGGGGGCGCCGGCCGGGGAGCAGGCGGAGGCGGCGGGGCCACCGGAGGCGGAGGCGGCGGAGCGACCCGCGGGGCCGGCGGGGGCGGGGGCGGCGGCTTGATGGCGCCGTCGCACCTCTCGTCGGCAGTCGCCGGCGTCCAGCCAGCATCGCGCCAGCAGAGTTCGTTGGTGCCGTTCTTCCAGACGGTGCCGTCCGTGGCGCGCCAGTTATCAATCGATTTCGCAGCCGTCTGCGCGAAAACACCGATCGGGGCGGCAAGTGCGGCAGATGCAAAGAGCACCGCCACCTTGTTCAATTTCTTCATGATTCTCCTCTCGAGGAAAGCCGCAGTAACCTGCGAAAAGTCCAAAGCGACACGCGTGAGTACCGGGCAAATCCCCACTGCCGCGGGCACTTACCACCGACGGACCATTGTGCCATAGGGCATCCGTTGCCCGGCATTTTGGGCCCTCCTTTGGAGCCGTCCGCCGTCGTTGTTGCGCTGCCGCGACAAGACCCGACCCGTAGAATGTTCGGTTTCGCCTCGACGCGAACATGGCTTCCCAGCCGCCCTGAAGACACGCACGCATGAGCTCGTTCGCCAAGGAAACCCTGCCCGTCAGTCTCGAAGAGGAGATGCGGCGTTCGTACCTCGACTACGCGATGAGCGTGATTGTCGGCCGCGCGCTGCCCGACGCACGCGACGGCCTCAAGCCCGTGCACCGGCGGTGCCTGTTCGCCATGCACGAGCAGTCCAACCACTGGAACCGCCCGTACAAGAAGAGCGCGCGCATCGTCGGCGATGTGATGGGCAAGTACCACCCGCACGGCGACTCGGCCATCTACGAAACCATCGTGCGTATGGCACAGCCCTTCTCGCTGCGCCACATGCTGGTCGACGGCCAGGGCAACTTCGGCAGCGTCGACGGCGACAACGCCGCGGCCATGCGCTACACGGAAATCCGGTTGTCGAAGATTGCTGCCGAGATGCTGGCCGACATCGACAAGGAAACCGTCGACTTCGCGCCCAACTACGACGGTTCGGAGAACGAGCCCACGGTGCTGCCGGCGCGGCTGCCCAACCTGCTGGTCAACGGCTCCACCGGCATCGCGGTGGGCATGGCGACGAACATCCCGCCGCACAACCTGAACGAGGTCGTCGACGCCTGCCTGCACCTGCTGAAGAACCCCGACGCGTCCATCGACGAGCTGATGGAGATCGTGCCCGCACCCGACTTCCCCACCGCCGGCATCATCTACGGGCTGAGTGGCGTGCGCGAGGGCTACCGCACCGGGCGCGGCCGCATCGTGATGCGCGCCAAGTGCCACTTCGAGGACATCGGCAAGGGCGAGCGCCAGGCGATCATCGTCGACGAAATTCCCTACCAGGTGAACAAAAAGACGCTGCTCGAGCGCATCGCCGAGCTCGTGCACGAGAAGAAGATCGAAGGCATCAGCCACATCCAGGACGAGAGCGACAAGTCCGGCATGCGCGTGGTCATCGAACTGAAGCGCGACGAAGTGCCCGAAGTGGTGCTGAACAACCTGTACAAGCAGACGCAGCTGCAGGACACGTTCGGCATGAACATGGTGGCGCTGATCGACGGCCAGCCCAAGCTGTGCAACCTTAAGGACCTGATCGCGGTCTTCCTGGAACACCGGCGCGAGGTCATCACGCGGCGCACGGTGTTCGAGCTGCGCAAGGCGCGTGAACGCGGCCACGTGCTCGAAGGCCTGGCGGTGGCGTTGGCCAACATCGATGAGTTCATCGAGACCATCAAGACCAGCCCGACACCGCCGGTGGCCAAGGCCGCGCTGATGGCCAAGAGCTGGGACAGCAGCATGGTGCGCGAGATGCTCGCGCGCGCCGAGGACAGCACGCCCGGCGGCCGCGGCGCCTATCGCCCCGAGGGCCTGCCCGCGAACTACGGCCTGCAGGCCGACGGCCTGTACCGCCTGAGCGACGAGCAGGCGCAGGAAATCCTGCAGATGCGGCTGCAAAGGCTCACCGGGCTGGAGCAGGACAAGATCATCGGCGAGTACCGCGAGGTGATGACCGAGATCGCCGACCTGCTGGACATCCTGGCCCGCCCCGAGCGGGTCACCACCATCATCAGCGGCGAACTCGGCGACGTGAAGCGCGAGTTTGGCGAGACCAAGCTCGGTGCGCGCCGCAGCGAGGTCATCCACAACGCGCAGGAACTGGGCACCGAAGACCTGATCACGCCCACCGACATGGTGGTCACGCTCAGCCACACCGGCTACATCAAGAGCCAGCCGCTGGCCGAGTACCGCGCCCAGAAGCGCGGCGGCCGCGGCAAGCAGGCCACGCAGACCAAGGAAGACGACTGGGTCGACCAGCTCTTCATCGCCAACACGCACGACTGGATCCTGTGCTTCAGCGACCGCGGCCGCGTCTACTGGCTGAAGGTCTGGGAAGTGCCGCAGGGTTCGCGCAGCAGTCGCGGCAAGCCCATCGTCAACATGTTCCCGCTGCAGCCGGGCGAGAAGGTCACCGTCGTGCTGCCGCTGACCGGCGACACGCGCAGCTTTCCGGCCGACCACTTCGTCTTCATGAGCACGGCACTGGGCACGGTGAAGAAGACCTCGCTCGAGGAGTTCAGCAACCCGCGCAAGGCCGGCATCATCGCCGTCGACCTGGACGAGGGCGACCACCTCATCGGCGCGGCGCTTACCGACGGCCAGCACGACGTGATGCTGTTCAGCGACGGCGGCAAGGCAGTGCGCTTCGCCGAAGACGAGGTGCGGCCGCTCAGCCGCACGGCCCGCGGCGTGCGCGGCATGGCGCTGGAAGACGGCCAGCGCGTCATTGCGATGCTGGTGGCCGAAGACGAGACCCAGAGCGTGCTTACCGCCACCGAGAACGGCTACGGCAAGCGCACCTCGATCACCGAGTACACGCGCCACGGCCGCGGCACCAAGGGCATGATCGCCATCCAGCAGAGCGAGCGCAACGGCAAGGTGGTTGCAGCCACGCTGGTGCGCGCCAACGACGAGATCATGCTGATCACCGACAAGGGCGTGCTGGTGCGCACGCGGGTAAGCGAGATCAGAGAACTGGGTCGCGCCACGCAGGGTGTGACCCTCATCGCGCTGGACAATGGCGCCGCGCTGTCGGGGCTGCAGCGCATCGTCGAGAACGACACCCCCGCCGAGGGCGAGGACAACACCGCCGGCGATGCCGGCTTAGAAGGAAACTGATCGATGTTGAAGCCCCTCCTGCTCGGCGCTGCCGTGGCGCTGTCCTTCGCTGCCGCCGATGCGGCACGGGCCCAGACTTCGGCACCAGTATCTGCCGCCAAGAAGGAACTCGTCGCGCGCGTGCTGCAACTGCAGCAGCCCGGCATCGAGGCCATGGCGCGCCAACTGGCCGAACAACCCGCACGGCAGCTTCTGCAAGGCGCAGGCCAAGGCCTGCAACGCCTGCCGGCCGAGCGCCGTGAAGCCGTGGCACGCGACATCGAGGCCGACGTGCGCAAGTACATCGAAGAAGCCACCCCCATCGTGCGCGACCGCGCCGTGGCACTGGCACCCACCACCATCGGCCCGTTGCTTGAAGAGCGCTTCACCGAGGACGAGCTCAAGCAGGTCGTCGCGATGCTGGAATCGCCTGTGAACCGAAAGTTTCAGGCGATGGGCGGCGAGATGCAGCGAGCCATCGGAGAGAAGTTGATTGCCGACACTCGCGGCCAGGTCGAAGTCAAGTTGCGTGCGCTGGACCAGACTGTGGCGCGACGGCTGGGCATTGCGCCGGCCAGCGGCGCGGCCAGCGCTGCCAAGCCGGCCGCGGCGCCCGCGAAGAAGCCCTGAAGACACAGCGCGCATCCCATATTTCGCCTCCGCAACATGGCCGACACTCCCGCCGTCGCCCCTGAGCTGCTGGCACTCCGCGGGCGCATCGACGCCGTCGACCGCGAGTTGCTGGCGCTCCTGAACCGCCGCGCCACCCTGGCGCTCGAGGTCGGCGATATCAAGAAGCGCGAAGGCTCGGTCGTTTTCCGCCCCGAGCGTGAAGCCCAGGTCATCGACGGCCTGAAGGCGATCAACCCCGGACCGCTGCAAAGCACGAGCGTGGCGCCGATATGGCGCGAGATCATGTCGGCCTGCCGCGCACTGGAGACGCCGACGCGCGTGGCCTACCTGGGCCCCGCAGGCACCTTCAGCGAGGAAGCCGCGCTGGGGTTCTTCGGCGCGTCCATCGTGCGTGTGCCTTGTGCGAGCATCGACGAAGTGATGCATGCCGCCACCTCGGGCGCGGCCGACTTCGGCGTCGTGCCTGTCGAGAACAGCACCGAAGGCGTGGTGGCGCGTTCGCTCGATCTCTTCCTGACCACGCCGCTCTTCATCATCGGCGAAACCAACTTGATGGTGCGGCACAACTTGCTGCGCCGCGAAGACAGCCTGAACGGCATTGAAGCCATCTGCGCGCATCCGCAGGCGCTGGCGCAGTGCCACCGCTGGCTCAGTCACCACCTGCCCGAGGTCGAACGCCGCCCGGTGGCCAGTAACGCCGAAGGCGCGCGCTTGGCCGGGCTGGACGGCCGCCTGGCCGCCATCGCCGGCCAGCGCGCGGCGGGCGAATACGGCCTGCACGTGGTGGCGCCGGCAGTCCAGGACGACCCGCACAATCGAACGCGCTTTGCCATCGTCACGCACCCGCAGCGCCACCCGGCACCCAAGGCCTCAGGGCACGACTGCACCAGCCTCGTGGTCTCGGTGACCAACCGCCCGGGCGCCGTGCACGACATGCTCGTGCCGCTGAAGAATCACGGCGTTTCGATGACCCGGTTCGAGTCACGGCCGGCGCGTTCTGGACAGTGGGAGTACTACTTCTACATCGACATCGAGGGCCACCCTGACGAGCCGCGTGTCAACGCCGCGTTGAAAGAACTGCGCGGCGTCTGCGCTTTCTTCAAGATCCTGGGCACTTACCCGATCGACATTCATTGAAGCGAGGGCTCCAAGCAGTCCCATGTTCCAGCAACTCGGCCTCATCGGATGTGGCCTCATGGGCGGCAGCTTCGCGCTGGCACTCAAGCGCGCCGGGCTCGTCAAGCGCGTCATCGGCTACAGCAAGTCGCCCAGCACGACCGAACGTGCGAAGAAGCTCGGTGTCATCGACGTGGCAGCCGAATCGGCGCTGCTGGCAGTGTCGGGCTCGGACATCGTGCTGATGGCCGTACCAGTCTCCGCGACCGAGACTACCTTCAAGGCCATCCGCCACCTGGTCGAGCCGGGTGTGCTGTTCATGGACGTCGGCAGCACCAAGCGTGACGTCGTCGACGCCGCGCGGCGCGTGCTGCGCGAGCGCATCCCCTCCTTCGTGCCGGCGCACCCCATCGCCGGCAAAGAGGTCTCGGGCATCGGCAACGCCGACGCCGCGCTGTACAACGGCCGCCAAGTCATCCTGACCCCCCTGGCGCAGACCTCACCTGAGATGGTGCAGAAGGCCACCGACGTCTGGAGCGCCATCGGTGCCCAGGTGCTGAAGATGACGCCGGAGAACCACGACGCGGCGTTCGCCGCGGTCAGCCACCTGCCCCACCTGCTGGCCTTCGCCTACTTCAGCGCGGTGGTCAACCAGCCCGCGGGACGCGATTTCCTCTCGCTGGCTGGCCCCGGCTTCCGAGACTTCACGCGCATCGCCGCCAGCAGCCCCGAGATTTGGCGCGACATCCTGGTGGCCAACCGCGAAGAGGTGCTGAAGCAGTCCCAGCGCTTCCGCCAGGCGCTGGATGCGCTGGAACACGTCATGCGCGAAGGCAACAGCGACGCGCTGGAAGGTCTGATTCGCGGCCCGGCCGAAGGGCGTGCCAATTGGCAGATGGGCGCGCCACGCACGTCCGGCGGAAGCAAGAGTCCCAACTGACCCGACCTGGACCGGGGCAGTCTGCACCCCGAGCGCATGTACGACATCCCCTTCCTCGACCTTCCGCCGCTGAACGGCGCTTCCGGCACCGTGCGCCTGCCGGGCAGCAAGAGCATCAGCAACCGAGTGCTGCTGCTGGCTGGCCTGGCCACGGGCACGACAGCCGTGCACGACCTGCTGGACAGCGACGACACGCACGTCATGCTGGACGCGCTGGCAGCTCTGGGCTGCAGGCTGCATCATGAAGACAGCGCGCACGGCCGCGTGCTGCACGTCACCGGGCTGGGCGGCCAACTGGTCGTGCACGAGGCCGACCTCTTTCTGGGCAACGCCGGGACCGCGATGCGCCCTCTGGCCGCGGCGCTGGCGGTGCTGGCGGCCACGCAGGGCGGCAACTTCAAGCTGCACGGCGTGCCGCGCATGCACGAGCGCCCCATCGGCGACCTGGTCGACGCGCTGCGCCCGCTGGGCTGCCACGTCGACGACCTGGGGCAGCCCGGCTACCCCCCGCTGCGCCTGCGGGGCGAAGCCGGCGGGCGACTTGCCAGCGCCAGGCCCATCCGCGTGCGCGGCGACGTCTCGAGCCAGTTCCTGACCGCGCTGCTGCTGGCGCTGCCGCTGGTGAGCGCCGAGCGCGACATCGTCATAGAGGTAGACGGCGAGCTGATCAGCAAGCCCTACATCGACATCACGCTGAACCTGCTGGCACGCTTCGGCATCGCCGTGCAGCGTGACGGCTGGCAGCGTTTCACGATTCCGCAGGGCTCGGCCTACCGGTCGCCAGGCGCAATGCATGTCGAGGGCGATGCGTCGTCGGCGTCTTACTTCATCGCCCTGGGCGCCGTCGCCGCACATGGCGGCGCGCCGCTGCGCATCGAAGGCGTCGGCAACGACTCCATCCAGGGCGACATCCGCTTCGTCGACGCCGCCGTGGCCATGGGCGCGCAGGTCAAGAGGGGTCCGGGCTGGCTGGAGGCGCACCGAGGGCGCTGGCCACTGGCCGGCATCACGATGGATTGCAACCACATCCCCGACGCCGCGATGACGCTGGCCGTGATGGCGCTCTATGCCGACGGGCCAACCCGCCTGACCGGCATCGCGAGCTGGCGCGTCAAGGAGACCGACCGCATTGCGGCGATGGCAGCCGAACTGCGCAAGGTGGGGGCGACGGTGGTCGAAGGTGCCGACTTCATCGAGGTCACACCACCCGGCCCGGATGCCTGGCGGCCAGCTGCGATCCACACCTACGAAGACCACCGCATGGCCATGTGCCTGTCGCTGGCCGCCTTCAACCCGCTGGCTGGCGCCACCTTACCCTGCCCGGTACGCATCCTCGATCCGCGGTGCGTCGGCAAGACGTTTCCCGATTACTTCGAGGCCCTCTTCGGCGTGGCAACAGCGGACGCTCAGCACGTGCCGGTGATCACCATCGACGGCCCCACGGCCTCGGGTAAGGGAACGCTGGCCGCCGCGGTCGCCGACGCGCTGGGCTACCACCTGCTCGACTCGGGCGCACTCTACCGTGCCACCGGGCTGGCCTCGCAGTGGGATGGCGTATCGCCCGACGACGAAACGGGCCTGGCCCGCCTGGCCGGGCTGCTGGACCTGCGCTTCGGCCACGGTCCGAACGGGAGCCGCGCCTGGTTGCGCGGGCGCGAGGTGAGCGACGAACTTCGCGCCGAGGCTGCCGGCCTGCTGGCCTCGCGTGTCTCGGCCCTCCCGGCCGTCCGCAGCGCGCTGCAGAGCCTGCAATTGGCCTTTCGCCGGGCGCCCGGGCTGGTAGCCGACGGACGCGACATGGGCACTGTGATCTTCCCGCAGGCCACGCTCAAGGTCTATCTCACTGCAAGCGCCGCGACACGCGCCGAAAGGCGCCATAAGCAATTGATTTCCAAGGGGATTTCGGCTAGCATCGCAGACCTTCGCGTGGACTTGGAAGCGCGTGACGCCCGGGACAAGAACCGGAGCGTAGCGCCCTTGAAGCCTGCAGAAGATGCGCTGCTACTGGACAACTCGACCTCAAGCATCGAAGGCTCGGTGCAACAGGTGTTGAGTTGGTGGCAGCAGCGCAGGCCGTTCTGACGCAAACCCGGCATGGCGCCGGGCTGCGTCGGAAGGACCGAAGAGGTTCAGCGCATCTCCCGTCATGGCCGCCAGGCCTCAGGTGTGCCGAAGTGTCCAACCCCAACCCGCGGCATCCGCCGCAAGCACGCCCGGCTCTGCAATCCACTCCTCCGGGCAAGCCAGGAAACCCATGACCGTTACCACTACCGTCACCGCCTCCGGTGGCGCAGACATGTTCGCTGCTCTGTTCGAAGAGTCGCTGAAGTCCAACGACATGCGCGTCGGGGAAGTCATCTCCGCCGAAGTCGTGCGCATCGAGTTCAACCACGTCGTGGTGAACGCCGGACTGAAGAGCGAAAGCTACGTGGCCATCGAAGAATTCAAGAACGACCAGGGTGAACTGGAAGTTCAGGTCGGCGACTTCGTGTCGGTGGCCATCGACGCCGTCGAAAACGGCTACGGCGACACCATCCTGTCGCGCGACAAGGCCAAGCGCCTCGCGTCGTGGATGTCACTCGAGAACTCGCTGGAGTCCGGCGAATTCGTCACCGGCACGGTCAGCGGCAAGGTCAAGGGCGGCCTGACGGTGCTGGTCAACGGCATCCGCGCCTTCCTGCCGGGCAGCCTGCTCGACACGCGCCCCGTGAAGGACATGACGCCCTACGAGGGCAAGACCATGGAGTTCAAGGTCATCAAGCTCGACCGCAAGCGCAACAACGTCGTGTTGTCGCGCCGCGCCGTCGTCGAGGCTTCGATGGGCGAAGAACGCGCCAAGCTGCTGGAAACCCTGTCCGAAGGCGCCATCGTCCACGGCGTGGTCAAGAACATCACCGAATACGGTGCCTTCGTGGACCTGGGCGGCATCGACGGCCTGCTGCACATCACCGACATGGCCTGGCGCCGTGTGCGTCACCCGAGCGAAGTGGTGACGGTCGGCCAGGAACTCACCGCCAAGGTGCTGAAGTTCGACGCCGAGAAGAACCGCGTCAGCCTGGGCCTGAAGCAGCTGGGCGACGACCCCTGGCACGGCGTGTCGCGCCGCTACCCGAACAGCACGCGCCTGTTCGGCAAGATCACGAACATCGCCGACTATGGTGCGTTCGTGGAAATCGAACCGGGCATCGAAGGCCTGGTGCACGTCTCCGAGATGGACTGGACCAACAAGAACGTCGCTCCCGCCAAGGTGGTCACCCTGGGCGAGGAAGTCGAAGTCATGGTGCTGGAGATCGACGAGGACAAACGCCGCATCAGCCTGGGCATGAAGCAGTGCAAGGCCAACCCCTGGGAAGAGTTCAGCGCCACCGTCAAGCGCGGCGACCGCGTCAAGGGGCCCGTCAAGAGCATCACCGACTTCGGCGTCTTCATCGGCCTGTCGGCCGGCATCGACGGCCTGGTGCACCTGAGCGACCTCTCCTGGCACGAGCCGGGCGAGACCGCCGTGCGCAACTACAAGAAGGGCCAGGAAGTCGAGGCCCTGGTGCTGGCGGTGGACGTCGAGCGCGAGCGCATCAGCCTGGGCATCAAGCAGCTGGACGTCGACCCGTTCACCAGCTTCACGACGCTGAACGACCGCGGTGCGATCGTCAACGGCAAGGTCAAGAGCGTCGACCCGCGCGGCGCCGAGATCCAGCTGAACGACGACGTCACTGGCTACCTGCGCGCCTCTGAAATCAGCCGCGACCGCGTCGAGGACGCGCGCAACGTGCTGAAGGAAGGCGACGACGTCAACGTCATGGTCGTCAACGTCGACCGCAAGCTGCGCTCGATCCAGTTGTCGATCAAGGCCAAGGACAACGCCGACGAACAGCAGGCCATGCAGCGTCTGAGCCAGGTCAACGAGCGCGAGAACGCTGGCACCACCAGCCTGGGCGCCCTGCTGCGCGCCAAGCTCGACAACCGTCCGGAGTAATCCGGGCCCGGCCGATTGCCGCGTACGCGGCGCCGGCTGCTCCTTCCGTTACCCGCGGGCACCCCGCCCGCGGGCGTCGTGACCAGCGAACGACCGCCGCAGCTCCATGACACGATCCGACCTCGTCACCCGCCTCGCCGAGCGCTTTGCCCAGCTCACGCAGCGAGACACCGAGTTCGCGGTCAAGACCATGCTTGACGCCATGTCCGACGCGCTGGCACGCGGCCACCGCATCGAGATCCGCGGCTTCGGCAGCTTCAGCATCAACCGCCGTCCACCCCGCATGGGACGCAACCCGCGCAGCGGCGAGCAGGTCGTCATCCCCGAGAAGCTGGTGCCCCACTTCAAACCCGGCAAGGCGCTGCGCGAGGCGGTCGATGCTCAGGTGCCGGGCGACGTCGACCCGTTGTAGCCCGGCCCGCCCGGGGCGGTGCGGGTCCTAGAATCGGCGCCGCATGCGCTACCTACTCGGCCTGTTCTGGGCCTTCGTCTTCTTCGCACTCTTCGCGTTTGCGCTGAACAATCAGCAGACGGCCACCGTGCGCTGGTTTTTCGGCGTGGAGTGGCGCACGCCCATGGTCATCGTGGTGCTGGTGGCCTTCGCGGCAGGCTGTGCCTTCGGTGTCGCGGCCATGGTACCCAGCTGGTGGCAGCAGCGCCGGGTGGCGCGACGTCACGCGCCACCGCCGCCTGCGGCAAACACCGTTTCCGGCACCAGCAGCCTGCTGCCCAGCGAATTCGGCCCCGAACATCCGCCCCGCGAAGGCCTGTGATGAACGGGCACGGCTGATGGACTTCGACCTGCAATGGCTGCTCATCGGTTTGCCCGTGGCCTTTGCTTTGGGCTGGATGGCGTCGCGCTTCGACCTCAAACAGCTCAAGCGTGAACGCGAGGACGCCCCGCGCGCCTACTTCAAGGGACTGAACCTGCTGCTCAACGAGCAGCAGGACAAGGCCATCGACGCCTTCATCCAGGCCGTGCAGGACGACCCCGACACCACCGAACTGCACTTTGCCCTGGGCAACCTCTTCCGCCGACGTGGCGAGTTCGAACGTGCCGTGCGTGTGCACGAGCACCTGCTGGGCCGCAGCGACTTGAGGGCCGGCGACCGCGACCGCGCCCAGCGCGCACTGGCGCAGGACTACATGAAGGCCGGCCTCTTCGACCGCGCCGAAGCCGCCTGGCATGTCCTGGAAGGCACCCCCTTCGACGGCGAGGCCCGGCTGGCGCTGCTGTCGCTCTACGAACGCTCGCGCGACTGGCAGCGCGCGGCCGACATGGCGCGGCAGCTGGAAGGTGGCAGCGGGGCTTCCTTCGCGTCGCGCATCGCGCACTACGAGTGCGAAATCGCCGAGGCGGCTGGCAAGGCCGGCCACCCCGACGAGGCCGAATCTGCGCTGCAACGTGCACGCACTGCCGCGCCGCAGGCGCCCCGGCCTTGGCTGCTGGCAGGGCAGCGTGAGCTGCGCCAGGGCAACCCCGCGCGCGCACTGGCGGCCTGGGACCACCTGCGCGAGCACCACCCGGCGACCTTTGCGCTCGTGGCGGCCGACTACGCCCAGGCGGCGCGCGCCGCCCACCAGATCAGCGCAGCGCACACGGCGCTGACGGCAACGCTCATGCAAAAGCCCGCGCTGGAAGTGCTGCAGGCCCTGGAGTCACTGGAGTCCCCCGACGACCCGGCCCGCCTGCCGCGCCTGTTGGCCCAGCTGCAGCAGCAGCCCAGCCTGTCGGGTGCCCAGCGTCTGCTGGCCCTGCCGCCGGCGGCCTGGGCCGAAGAAACCTGGGCGGCACTGCGGGCAGCCGTGGCCCGCAGTGCGGCACCCCTGCAGCGCTACCGCTGCGCTGCCTGTGGCTTCGAGACGCAGCACTATTTCTGGCAGTGCCCGGGCTGCCTCAGCTGGGACAGCTACCCGCCGCAGCGCCTCGACGCACTGTGAGCCCCCAGGCTCACTGACGTTCGCCACTCCACGAGGGGGCTCTTGCGGCGGGCCGCGGAGCAGGATCCGCGCAAGGCCTTGGTCAAGCTGCGAACTGGGTTTCGAGCAGCGCCAGCACCTCCTTGACGCCTGGGATCTGGCCCTTGCCGCCGATGCTGGCCACGCGGCCAGGCCCGGTGATGCCGGCCAGGCCGGGGTCGTGGTCGCAGTAGATGCCCAGCGTGGGCCGGCCCAGTGCGGCGGCCAGGTGAGTAAAGCCGGTGTCCAGGCCAACGACCTGGTTCGCGCCGGCCAACACCGCCGCCATCTCGCCAACCCGGAGGAAAGGCGGCACGTCGCCCTCGCAGCTGGCAGCAATGCGTTCGGCCAGCGTCTGCTCCTCGTCGCGGCCCCATAGCACCACGGGCAGCCAACCTCTTTCCAGCAGACGCCGGCCGACCGCAGCCCAGTGCCGCTCTGGCCAGAGCTTTTCGCGCCGGCTGGCGTTCGGGATCAGCACCGCGTAGGCCGAACGCGGTGTCCAGGTCGGCGCAGGCGCGCGCAGGCCGAAGTCGGGGTGGCCGCTGACCGTCGTGCCCAGGTGGGTCGCGGCCAGCAGGCGGCAGCGTTGCACGGCCTGCAGGTCGTGCGCAACCACCGCCGTGTGCTGGTAAAACCAAGCCGCTGCCGGTTCGCGCGCGCTGGAGGCGTCGTAGCCGAGAACCGGTGCACCGGCCTGACGCGCCCACAGCGCGCTCTTCAGCAGGCCCTGCAGGTCGAGTACGCCGTCGTAGCTGCCGTTGCGCAGTTCACCACGCAACTGTCCCATCGCGCGCCACGTGGCGGCGCTGAATAGCTGGTGGCGCCACTTGCGCCAGCTCATCGGCAGCACCCGCCGCACGCCGGGGTGCATCTGCGGGATGGCCGCGAACGGCGCTTCCACCAGCCAGTCGATCTGTGCGTCGGGGTGCTGGCGCAGGATGTCGTTGACGACCGGCAGCGCGTGCACCACGTCGCCCATCGACGAGGTCTTGACGATGAGCAGGCGCACTAGCTGCTCTTCCCCTCTTTGACGAGTTCGGGGTTGAAGCGCGGGTCGTTGTACATCTTGAACTGGCGGTAGACCTTGAAAACGGCTCGGCCGGCGGCGGCGTCGCGCAGCAGCTCGTCAAGGCAGTCGGCGAGATCCTGCCGCTGCTGCAGCAGACGTGCGAGCTTGACGCGGCTGGCCGCACGGTGGGCCTCATCGACATCTTGGCGCTCGGTCTGTGCACGCATCGCATGCACCTTCAGCGCCATGATCGACAGGCGGTCGATCATGCTACCGGCAGTTTCGCTGTTCAGCCGCGCGCCGGCCGGCACGCGGGACACCGGCGCGTCCGTGCGTGCCGATGACGCGTCAACGAGGCCCAGGTTCACGAGCATGATCTCGTCGACCCGTTCAGTGGCGTCGTTGCGGGCCTGGTTGTAGCCGTCGATGGCACGCTTGTTGGCGGCGATCTCGGCTGCCGCCACCGTGGTGCGACGAGCCAGGTCTTCCTCGGCCCACAGCAGACTGTTGTTGCGGTGATTGGTCTGCACCCAATGCCACAGGTCGCCGGGCGCTGCGGGCTGCTCGGCAGGCCAGCCGGGCGCGGCCAGCAAGCGGTCATGCAGGGCCACGATGGCGGATGCGGCGGGCAGTTCGACGGGGACGAGGGTCATCGTGACAGGGCTGGCAGAATCGATTTCGATTATGTGCCGCACATGCCCACGCCGCGCCGCCTGCTGATCGTCCGCCTGCGCAACTGGGTCGGCGACGTGACACTGGGCGTGCCGCTGCTGCAACGCCTGGGCGACGAGGGTTTCGACCTGCAACTGGTCGGCAAGGGCTGGGCGCGCGATCTGCTCGCGGGCCACGGTTGGCCAGTTCACGCGCTGCCGAAGAGCTGGCAGGAGCGGGTGGCTCTGCTGCGCCAGCTGAAGTCGCAGGCTGCCGGTGCCGGCCCGGGCCGCGGGCTGAATGCGCTTTGCCTGCCCTATTCGTTCTCCAGCGCACTGGAGTTCCGCCTCGCCGGGCTGCGCGCGCTGGGTTACGCCTATGAAGGCCGCAGCCTGCTGCTGGCGCGCGCCGTGCCGCGGCCACAGGGTGTGCACGAACTGCAGGTCTACTGGGCACTGGGCGACGCGCTGCTGGGCCACGTGGCGCCGCCACCCAAACGCATCGGCCTGCGCGTGAGCGCAGAGCACCGCGCGCAGGCGCAGGCGCTGCGGGCCGCGCACGGCATCGAGGCGGGCTGCATCGTCATTTGCCCCTTTGCCGGCGGCACCTGGTCCAAGCAGGACAAGACCTGGCCCGGCTTCGCGAACTTCGTGGCACAGGTGCTGCCCGGCTTCGGTCGCAGCGTCGTGGTGTGTCCGGGGCCGGGCGAAGAGGCCATCGCACGTGATCGCTACGCCAGCGCACGCCTTCTGCCCGGCATGGGCCTGGGTGCCTACGCCGCGCTGCTGCAGGACGCAGCGCTCATGATTTCCAACGATACCGGACCAGGCCACATCGCCGCGGCGGTGGGCACGCCGCTGGTGTCGGTGCTGGGCCCCAGCGACCCGGCGCTGTGGCGCGCCTGGGGCCCCAGCGTGCAGGTGCTGCAGGGTGCGGGCACCTGGCCCGAAGCCGAAGCCGTGCGGGCTGCCGTTGCCCTCGCGCTGCAGGGCCGCTGAACCGGCTGCTCGCGGGCGTCCCCCCACCGTCCGGGGGATGCGGCAGATGGCCCGGACAGGGGCCCCCGCCTTGCCCCGCCCCGGGGGAATGACGGCGCGACTGCCGCTGCGAAGAATGCGTTCCAGCCCGAGGCAAAAGGCCGCCAAGACCCAAGCCCAGGGCCCATCGCAACGCCCCTTAACCTGATTGGAGAACACCATGATCCGCAACTTCCTCAGCATCCTTCTGGCCGTCTTCGCGCTCAACGCCTTCGCGGCGGTGGACGCCAACCAGGCCACCCGCGCCGATCTCGAGACGGTCAAGGGCATCGGCCCCGGCCTGTCGGGCAAGATCGTCGATGCGCGCAAGACCGGCAACTTCAAGGACTGGAGCGACCTCGTCGAACGCGTCGGCGGCATCGGTGCGGGTAACGCCGCCAGGTTCTCACAGGCGGGCCTGACGGTCGGCGGCAGCGCATTCGACCCCACCGCCGCCGCTCCGGCGCCGGCCAAGGAGGTCAAGAAGTCGAAGAAGGCCGAAAAGTCCGAGAAGGCAGGCAAGGCCGACAAGCCGGCCGCCTGAGCCGCACGGCGAGCTCAGGGCAGCAGCAGGTCGGGCTGTTCGGTGCCGCTGCGCCGACGCCCGCCCTCTGCCGTGTCCCAGGCAAAGAAGCGCAGCACCTCGTCGCGCCGCGCCTGGGTGTCAGCCTCGCCCAGCGCCATCAGTTCCTGCGTGTAGGGCGCCTCGAAAAGCAGGTAGCTGGCCAGCGTCGAACCGCGCGCCTGTTCACCCTGCCCGCCCACGCCGAAGCCGCGCAGCAGCGCCCGCACCGGTGCCGGCAGGGCGCCCAGGTGGCGTGCGGCAATGTCGTCCAGCCGCTGGGACGGCGAGATCACCAGCGCCTCCAGCGGCCGCAGTTCGGTGTCGGCCAGCGCCGAGTCCGGCAGCAGTGCCAGCGTGCGGTTGATGCGCCTCATGCGCTCGATATCCACCGCCAGCGCATCCAGGAAGATGCTCGACATCGCATGGCCGGCGATCTGCGCCAGATTCGGATAGGTCGGGTCAGCCGCTACCGACGTGCGCCCGGCAGGTTCCTGCGTGCGGCCGACGCCGACGATGAAAAGTCGCTGCGCGCCCAGGTGCACGGCGGGCGAAAGCGGCGCGGTCTGGCGCATTGAACCGTCGCCGAACCAGCCGCCACTGCCCTCGGCCTGGCCGGCAACGTCCAGGCGTGCCGCGGGGAAGACAAAGGGAATGGCCGATGAGGCCAGCAGGTGGGCATGCGTCAGGCGCGCGGGCACTGCCACACGCTGCGAACGCTCCCAGGGCGCCACTGGCCGTGCAGCGTCGAAGAAGGTGTAGTGCTCGCCACTGCTGTAGCTGGACGCCGTGACGGCCAACGCGTGCAGGTGTCCCTGCTCCAGCATCGTCGGCAGGCGCTCCAGCGGCACCAGGCGTTGCAGCAGTTCGGCCAGTGGCGTGTTGTCGAGCAGGGAGCGTGGCCGCGCCCGCCGCCACCTTGCGATGACCCAGCCGATGGACATCATCGTCAGCCACTGCGCGCCGCTGCGGATGACGCCCAGCGAGTCGGCACGGTAGACCTGCTCGGCGCGGAAGTGCTGCCATACGCGGGCGATGACCTCCACCGCAGCCTCGAAGCGGTCGCTGTGACAGGCCAGCGCCGCGGCGTTGATGGCACCTGCCGAAGTGCCGCAGATCACGCCAAAGGGGCTGCGCAGCCGCGCGACCGGGCCCAGTGCGTCGCGACGGATGCGCACCAGCGCGCGAAGCACACCCACCTGGTAGGCAGCGCGCGCGCCGCCGCCGCTGAGCACCAGCGCCGTCAGGGGGGTTTCGTGCATGCGGCGACTGTAGCGCCGCCTCCCGGAGTGCAGACTGCCGGCCGCACCCGGTCGTAGCCGGTCATGTGCGCATGAGGTAGTCCTGTACGACGCGCCGCCTGTGGCCGCGGATGTCAGAGTCGGCCAAGGCCTTTCATTCGTACACGATCGCGGCCGCTCCACCCTGGGCGATGTTGCGCCAGCGCCCCAGCGCCTCGTCGCATGGCCAGAACCGGGCGTCGTCGCCCAGGTCGATCTCGGCCACTGCGTCGGCACGCTGCAGGCGCAGGCGGATCGGCAGACCCTGCGAGACCTCGCCGTACTGGCCCTCGACGCGCCGCGCCGGCCACAGGCGCAGCACGTCGGCGACCGGCGGTGCACTGCCGTTCACGACGACCGACAGATAACGCCCGAAGCGTGCGCGCGCGGCCGCCAGGTCCCACACCGCAGTGACGTTCAGCCGCAGGCCGCCCGAGAAGCGGTCGGGCTGCAGCTTGCCCTGCACGACGAGCAGTTGGTCCTCGACCATCAGGTCGCGGCGCTCGGCAAAGATCTCGTCGGGCGCTACGGCCTCGATGGCCTCGGTGCCGTCGTCGAGCTTGAAGATCACCACGCGCCCGCGCTGGCCGTTGATGGCCCGCGGGTCGGTGACGATGCCGGCCAGCAACTGCGGTTCGCGGCTGTCCACCAGCTCGGCCATGTCGCGGCGCACGAAGCGGCGGACTTCATCCTTCCAGGCATCGAAGAGGTGCCCCGAAAGAAAGAAGCCTATGGCTGTCTTCTCCTGCACCAGCCGCTCGCGGATGTCCCAGGGCGCCACGTGAACCAGGGCCGGCTCCTGCGTGCTGCTGCCATGGCTGTCGCCCGTGTCGAACAACCCACCCTGCAGCGCATTCGCTTCCTGCGTCTCGGCCCACTCGAGGGCCAGGCCGACGCTGGCCAGCAGGCTGGCGCGGTCGACGTGCAGCGCGTCGAAGGCGCCGGCCTTCACCAGCGCTTCCACCGCCCGCTTGTTGACAGCCTTGCGGTCGACGCGGGCACAGAAGTCGAACAGGCTGCGGAACGGTCCGCCGCCTTCTCCGCTGCGACCCTCACGGGCGGCCACGATGGCCTCGATGGCGCCATGCCCCGTGCCCTTCACCGCACCCAGGCCGTAGCGGATGGTCCTGTCGTCGATGGGCTCGAAGCGGTGCACGCCGCGGTTGATATCGGGCGGCTCGAAGCGCACGCCGAAGAGCTTGGCGTCAGCCAGCAGCACCTTGAGCTTGTCGGTGTTGTCGGCTTCCACCGTCATGTTGGCGGCATAGAACTCCACCGTGCAGTGGACCTTGATCCATGCCGTGTGATAGGCCAACAGCGAATAGGCCGCGGCGTGGCTCTTGTTGAAGCCGTAGCCCGCGAACTTCTCCATCAGATCGAAGACCTCGTCGGCCTTTTCGGGCGCGATGCCCTTATTGGCCGCGCCCTCGCGGAAGATGCCGCGCTGCCGGGCCATCTCTTCGGCGTTCTTCTTGCCCATCGCCTTGCGCAGGATGTCGGCGCCGCCCAGCGAGTAGCCGGCCAGCACCTGGGCCGCCAGCATCACCTGTTCCTGGTAGACGAAGATGCCGTAGGTCTCGTCGAGCACCGGGGCCAGCAGCGGGTGCGGGTAGACGATGTCTTCCTTGCCGTTCTTGCGCGCACAAAAGCTCGGGATGTTCTCCATCGGGCCAGGGCGGAACATCGCGTTCAACGCGATCAGGTCTTCCAGCCGGCCAGGCCGCGCCTCGCGCAGCATGCCCTGCATGCCGCGGCTTTCGAACTGGAACACGGCCTCGGTCAGTCCGTCGGCAAAGAGCTTGTAGACACGCGCGTCGTCCAACGGCAGCGTCTCGTAGTCGAAGCTCTCGCGGCCCTTGCGGCGGGCGCGGATGAAGTCCTTGGCCAGCTCCAGGATGGTCAGCGTGGCCAGGCCCAGGAAGTCGAACTTCACCAGGCCGATGGCCTCGACGTCGTCCTTGTCGTACTGGCTCACCGCGCTGTCGCTGCCGGGCTGCTGGTAGAGCGGGCAGAAGTCGGTGATCCTGCCCGGCGCGATGAGCACGCCGCCGGCATGCATGCCGACGTTGCGCACCAGGCCCTCCACGCGCGTGGCCAGGCTCAGCAGCTCCGCCACCTCTTCTTCGGCGGCTTCGCGCGATTCGAGTTCGGGCACCTCCTGGCGCACGTAGATCAGCCCCGGGTCGGGCTTGGCCGGTGGCTCGGGCAGCTTCGCCAGCGTGTAGGTCTTGCCCGGCAGGCCCGGCACCAGCTTGGCGACGCTGTCGACATGGCCGTAGCCCATGCCCAGCACGCGCCCCACGTCGCGCAGCGCGGCCTTGCTGGCCATGGTGCCGAATGTGGCGATCTGGCTCACTGCGTCGCGGCCGTACTTGTCCTTGACGTAGTCGATCACGCGGTCGCGGTTGGCTTGGCAGAAGTCGATGTCGAAATCGGGCATCGACACGCGCTCTGGGTTCAGGAAACGCTCGAACAGCAACTTGTAGTAAAGCGGGTCGAGGTCGGTGATGAAGAGCGCGTAGGCCACCAGCGAACCTGCGCCCGAGCCCCGACCCGGCCCCACTGGGCAGCCGTTGCGCTTGGCCCAGACGATGAAATCCGAGACGATGAGGAAGTAGCCTGGGAAGCCCATCTTCACGATGGTGTTCAACTCGAACTCCAGCCGTTCGACGTAACGCGGGCGCTCCTCCTCGCGCCGGGCGGGCGCGGCGTAGAGCGCGGCCAGGCGCTTGTCGAGCCCCTCGTACGACGCCTTCCGGAAATAGGCCTCGATGGGCATGCGTTCACCTGGCAGGCCACCTTCGACCAACGGGGTCGGGAAGTCGGGCAGCTGCGGCTTGTCCAGCACCAGCAGCAGGTGACAGCGGCGCGCGATTTCGACTGTGTTGGCCAGCGCCGAAGGCAGGTCCGCGAAAAGCAGCGCCATTTCGGCCTGGGTCTTGAAGTACTGGTCGCGCGTGAAGCGCTTGACGCGGCGCGGGTTGGCCAGGGTCTCGCCTTCGGCGATGCACACGCGCGCCTCATGGGCATCGAAGTCGTCGGCCTCGAGAAACTGCACCGGATGCGTGGCCACCACTGGCAGGCCCAGGCGAGCGGCCAGCGCCGCCGCGGCGCGCACGTGTTCGTCGTTGCCGGGCAGGCCGGCGCGCTGCACTTCCAGGTAGAACCTGCCGGGGAAAAGCGAAGCCAGCGCCGTGGCGATGCCCGCCCCGCGCTCGTCGTCGCCAGCCAGCAGGGCCTGGCCCACGGCGCCCATGTCGGCGCCGCTCAGCGCAATGAGGCCCTCGCCCAGGGTCTGCAGCCAAGCCCACTTGATCCAGGCTTGCGCACGCTGTGCGTTGCTCACCCAGCCCCGGGCGATCAGTTCGCACAGGTCGAGGTAGCCACGCTTGTCCTGCACCAGCAGCAGCAGCCTGCTGGGCTGACGGTCGCCGCCCGGGTGATCGGGGTGCGGCTCCATGATCAGGTCTGCGCCGATCAGCGGCTGCACGCCGGCCCCACGACAGGCCTTGTAGAACTTGATTGCGCCGAAGAGGTTGTTGAGGTCGGTGATGGCCAGTGCCGGCTGGCCGTCGCGGCGGGCCGCCGCTGCGGCATCGGGGATGCGCAGCGTGCCGTCGACGACGGAAAATTCAGTGTGGGTTCGCAGGTGGACGAAGCTCATCTGGGCATTCTAGAGAGCGGGGTCGGGCGACCCTGGGGCGAGGCGCTCCCTACAATTCGTCGGTGTCCGCAACCCCTGCCGCCGTCGCCGTCATCGCCACCTACCGCTTCGTCGACATCGACGACGTCGAGTCCCTGCGCGAGCACCTGATGCCGCCGGCGAAGGCCGCCGGTTTGAGGGGCACGGTGCTGCTGGCTCCCGAGGGCATCAACGTCGCCCTGGCAGGCGATCGTGAAGCGCTGCAGGGCTGGCTGGACCTGCTGGGCATCGACCCGCGCTTCGCGGGCCTGGACGTCAAGTGGCACCCCGCTGCGGCCGCTCCCTTCGATCGCCTTCGCTTCAAGATCAAGCGCGAGATCATCCGCATGAACCAGCCCACCGTGCAGCCGCGCGCCGGGCGCGCACCCAGCGTCGACGCACCGACGCTGGCGCGCTGGCTGCAGGCCGGCCAATGCGACGCAGGCCGCCCGGTGGTGATGCTCGACACCCGCAATGCCTTCGAGGTGGACGCCGGCGCCTTCGAAGGCGCCATCGATTGGCGGATGAACAAGTTCAGCGACTTCCCCGACGCGCTGGCGCGGCACGCGCCCGAGCTGCAGGGCAAAACCGTGGTCAGCTACTGCACGGGCGGTATCCGCTGCGAAAAAGCGGCGCTGTGGATGGCGCAACAGGGCCTGCCGCACGCGCTGCAACTGGAAGGCGGCATCCTGCGCTACTTCGAGCAAGCGGCTGGCACACCCCACTGGCGAGGCCGCTGCGTCGTCTTCGACGCTCGCGAAGCCGTCGATGCGAACGGGACCGGGGAGCCATGATGGCCAACTGGATGCTGCGCGTCGTCGGCGTGCTGCTGTTGGCCACGGCGCTGGGCCTGGCGCTGTCGCGCGCGCCCGATCGACCCGTGGAAACGCTGGTGGCACGCTGGGCGCCGGCGCCTTCGGACTTCATCGAGGTCAAGGGGCAGGTGGTGCACATACGCGACGAAGGGCCGCGTCACACGGGTCAAGGCGACCCCTTGCCGGTGGTGCTGATCCACGGCACCTCTGCCAGCCTGCACACCTGGGAGGGCTGGGTGAAGGCGCTGAAAGGCCAGCGGCGCGTGATCACGTTCGACCTGCCGGGCTTCGGCCTCACCGGCCCCTTCGCCGGCCAGTACAGACCCGACGACTACCATGGTGACACCTACGCCCGCTTCGTACTCGACCTGCTGGACGTGCTGCAGCTGCCGCGTGTGGTGCTGGGCGGCAATTCGCTGGGTGGCGAGGTCGCATGGCGCACTGCGGTCATCGCGCCCGAACGTGTCGCCAGCCTGGTGCTGGTGGACGCGATGGGACCCGTCTTCACACCGCGGTCGATACCACTGGGCTTCCGGATCGCGCGCGTGCCCGTGCTCAACCGCATCAGCGAATGGGCGCTGCCGCGCTCGCTGGTGGCGCAGAGCGTGGCCGATGTCTATGGTGACCCGGCCCGCGTGACGTCCGAGCTTGTCGACCGCTACTTCGAGCTGGCACTGCGTGAAGGCAACCGGCGTGCGCTGGTGATGTGGATGCAGCACCTCGTCGTCGGCGACGGTTTCGAGAAGGTTTCGACGCTGAAACAGCCCACGCTCATCCTCTGGGGCGGACGCGACAAACTCATCCCACCCACCGCGGCGCAGCAGTTCCACCAGCGCATTGCGGGCAGCCAGCTCGTGGTCTTCGACACCCTGGGTCATGTGCCGCAGGAGGAAGACCCGGCGCGCAGCGTGGTGCCGGTGAAGGCGTTTCTGGGAGTGAAGTAGAGCGCGGTTCGGCTTGCGGCCCTTGGCTGCCGTTCGCTGGTCGTCTCGCTGTCTCTGCGTATTCGTGTGGGCCGCGTAACGTAGGCCGGGGTTTCGGCCCGGCGGCCGACGCACTTTCTTTGCTGGTGCAAAGAATGTTGGCAAAGAAGGCTCCGTGAACGAAGAACAGCATGTCAGCCGTTGACATCGATCGCTGCGCTCCAGGGGGGGTTGCGCTTGTGCTACCAAAGCCTCGCTCGACACACGCGTCGGTTGAAAGCGAGGCGGCGCGGTGCACCAACATGCTGTCTCCGGGCCAGGCCGATCTCAGAGCCAGGCGCCTGCAGTACGCCGGCAGCGGGCGCACCACCATAGCCGCCATCACCGCTACCACGGACGGCGTTCGGCGAGCGCCACCCGCCTTGCCCGAACGGCAGGAGGTGCCCGGTGGGGGCGCCGAGCAGCGCAGCCTTGACCTGCGCAAGGCGTTGAATGCCAATCTCTCACACCAGCAAACCTCCGCAACAGGCCGCAAACAACCCGCCTACCCTTCGTCGCAGACCAGCCGCACACCGCTGCACTGCCAGCGCGCAGCGGCTGGGAAAAGGTTGCATTAGCTGGCGAGGATGTGGCGGCGCGGCGTGCCGCAGGAGCCGCCGCGCAGCACCGTCTGGGCGAACATGAGTTTGCCGTTGTATTCGCCCATCGCCCCTGCCCAGGCGCGGAAGCCCGGGTAAGGCAGGTGGGCACTGCGTGTCCATTCCCGTACCTCGCCGTACAAATGCTCCAGGCCCGGCGCGTCGCGCGGGGCCGGCATCGGCTGCAGCGCGTTGCCCTCGACGAAGTTGCAGGCGGCAATGCCGGCGCCGGGCGGCGGCAGCGATGTCGCTGCGAGTCACGCGCAAGGTGCCCTAATGCGCGCCGTCGTGCGGCAGGGGGTCGGGGCAGATAGGCGGATTCAGCAACACTCTAGCTGCAACGGCACTGCGGCCCGCCTGCGACCGTGCCATGCAGTGGCGCAAACGCAGAGCCGACGCAACGGCCAGCTTCCGCGAGGCCGGCGGCGCCCCACCGGCGACGAGCGAGGCCGACCTCCGGTCGGAATTGCGCTGGAACCTAGCGCCACTTCGCGGCATCGCACAGCTGCCTGCAGCCCAGAATCGGAAGATTGATATCGGCGTCAGCCGTTAAACATGCCCCCGAGCATCGCGAGGATCCCAGCCATGATTCCGAAGACCCTCCATGTGATCTGGGTCGGTGACGAAAGCAAACGTCCAGACAACTGCATCAGCACCTGGGCCGAACACAATCCCGACTGGCAGGTCAAGATCTGGGGCAATGATCTGCTGGCCGAAACGGACTGGATCAACACGGATCACATGCGCGCCATGTCCACCCGCGAATTCAATGGGGTGGCCGACATGATGCGCTGGGAGATCCTGTACCGCGAAGGCGGTTTCGTCGTGGATGCCGACAGCATCTGCATTCGGCCGCTGGATGATGCGCTTCTAGACCGCGTGGCATTCTCATGCTGGGAAAGCGAGATCGCCCGGCCTGGGCTGATTGCCGCGGGTTACGTGGCCTGCAACGCAGGAAACCCGTTCATCGGCCAGATCATCGAGGACATCCGCAACGCCCCGTCGGTCGTGAACGACATGGCGTGGAAGACCGTGGGGCCGCAGCGCCTGACGGACGCCTTCCGACGCTACGCTTACCACGACCTCGACATCCTTCCGAGCCACTACTTCATTCCGGAACACTTCACGGGCTCGCGCTACGACGGGACGGGCATCGTCTACGCCCACCAGGAATGGGCCAGCACCAAGAAGATCTACGACACACTTCACCTGAAGAAATTCGACGCGAACGGGCGGACGGTGCATGCGCCCGCGCCGACCGCTGCCCCGTCCACGGTGCAGGCACGCGCTCCGGCCCCGGCAAAGTCGCCACTGGAGGGCCTGCACGAACCCTACTTCGTGCAGAAGGTCAACGTGGGTCGCGACTTGATAGGCAGAAGCCGGCTCGACGTTTTCGCGCAGCTTTGTCGGGGCAAACGGGTGCTGCACATGGGCTGCGCCGACTGGCCGATCACGGACACGAAGACATCACTTCACCTGGCGCTCGAACCTCACTGCGTACGCCTCGACGGCTTCGACATCCACGAGGAAGCGCTCGCGGCCCTGCGGCCTCACGCCAAGGGTCAGCTCTTTTCGCGCCTGGAGGACGTGACGCAGGCTTACGACCTGATCCTTGTGCCAGAGGTACTTGAGCACGTGCCCGATGTCGCCGGATTCCTGGCGCAATTGAACGCCATCCAGGCCCCGCACATCGTCATGACGGTCCCGGACGCCCTGCAATGCCGGCAGCGGCACTTTGACTTTGTCGAGGCGACCGAAACCGTGGTCGAGATCGTCCACCCCGACCACAACTGCTGGTACACACCCTACACGCTGTCAAACGTCATCGCCAAGTACACCGGATGGCACATCGACGGGATGTGGTTCTTCAATGGCATTTCCCTGCTGGCCGTGATCAGCAAGAAGACGCCGAACTGAATCGCATGGCCGGCGCCGCCGGCGCCTGCCCGGCCAGCCCAGCCCCTCAGGTCGGGGGGCCCCTCACGCAGCCGGCAGGTGATCCGGCGGCAGTCCCACGAGCGCGCGGGCCCACATGCGTTGGAACAGGTCCTCCAGTTGCGGGGCCAGGCGCGCGCTGCTGAACAGCGGTGAGGTCATACGTGCCGCGACGACGCGGCGCTGGAGTTCGCTGCGGCGGGCGCAGTCGGTGCCCAGGGCGTAGATCAGCGCCTCATACGCCTCAACGCTGTCGCAGACCAGCTCGGGCATGTCCAGCGCCTTCAGCAGGCTGCCCGCCACGCGCGAAGCGAAGGTACGCCCGCTGTACGTCACCACGGGTACCGCCGCCCACAACATGTCGCTGGCCGTGGTGTGGCCGTTGCAGGGCCAGGTGTCCAGGAAGATGTCGGCGCAGGCCACCCGGTCCAGATGCTGCTCCTGCCCAACGGTGTCCGCAAAGACCAACCGGGAAGGGTCGATACCGCGCGCTTCTGCCTCGCGCCGCAGGGCCGGTGGCGCCTGCGGCGTCCAGGCCAGCAGCCAGAGCACCGCGCTGGGCAGGCGATGCAGCAGGCGGCACCAGACATCGAAGACCTCGGGCGAAATCTTGTACGGCTGATTGAACGCGCAAAGGACCAGTGCATCATCCGGCAAGCCCTGACTGGCGCGTGACGGCGCCACGGGCAGACGGCGCGTGCCGTCATTGCACTGGTAGCAGAGCGGCAGTTGCGCGATCTTCTCGGTGAACAAGGGCGCGTGATCGAGTGGCGTGACGTGGGCGTCGCCGACGATGTAATCGATACAGCTCGCGCCGCTGGTCCCGGGGAAGCCCAGGTAGGCCACCTGCACTGGCGCAGGCCGATGGGCAAAGACTGCGGGCCTCGCATCCAGCGTGTAGCCTTTGAGATCCACCAGGATGTCGATGCCGTCAGCACGGATGCGCTCGGCGAGCACGCGTGAGCTGAGCTCGCGGGCCTCGACGAAGTGGTCGCCGGCAGCCATGAGTCGTTGGCGTATGGCGCTGAAATCCTCAGCGCCATGGCTGTACAGAAAGACCCGAAGTTCTGCGTCGTGGCGTTCGAAGAGTTGGCCATGAGGTAGGCGGTGGCGTGCCATGGAAGTCACCGAGACGACCCCACGCGCAAGCGAGACACGCGCTGGCCGCGCGGGGCGCCAGTGGGTGACCAGGCTGGCGACATGCTGCGCAGGCTCGCACGGCGCGTAGCTGCTCGGCGGGGTCGTCGAGCAAGGTCACGTGAACGAATGGGTTGGTCTCCACGACCGCGTCTTCGGTCAGCAATGCAATGGAAGCCCGCAGGGCCTGAACCTGCGTGTCGCCTCCGCGCCAGTCGCAGACCTCACGCTCATAGAAGGCCAGCAGATCGTGCACAGCCACCTGCCGGTGCCCAAGACCAAGCAGCAGCGCGCGGAAGCATTCAGCGGCCTCTAGCTTCATGCCCAGCGCCTTGAACGCGAAGCCCAATCGCACATGCAGGTCCGCCTCAGCGGGACGAGCAGCCAGAGCCCGGATGTAGCTCGAGACGGCCTCCTTGGCTTTGCCCACCTCCAGTTGCGCGCCGGCCAACATGACCTGCAAATCGAAGCTGAGCAGATGTTCCGGCGCCCTGTCCAGCACATCCACGATCGCCTGATGCTGTTGCAGCACCACCAGGGCATTGACCTGCAGGGCGAGCGCCAGCTCATTTTCGGGCTCCGTCGCGCGCACGGCGGCGGCGGCGGCTGTGGCGCGCTCGGGCAAACCCGCTTTCAGCAGCGCGTCCGCCAGGTTCAACCCATACAGTGCATCGTAGGGTTGCAGCCGCGCCGCCCTTTCGAAGCGACGCGCCGCTTCCATCCAGTGCCCCTTGCGGGCGAACTTCTGGCCTTGAATCCAAACCTGCTGGGCGTGTGCGGCAGACTGGGAGAGCGGAATGGACATGTGTGGAGGCTCCAGCGACGGGTACCGGCGAGCCTAGCTTGGTCCCGTCTGCGCTATGTCCGGAGCTGGCCCGGATTTCGCGTCCAGTTTCTCCGGCAGCCGCGAAGGCCGCGGGTCCTGCGCATACGTGGCACGAACGTCTCTGACAAAGCCGTGGCCGCTCGCCTGCGCGATGCTGCACTGGGGGCCTGACCCTCAGGTTTCCGCCTGAAGGGCCGAAAAGACCGACTCCTGCACCGTTCTTCTTCGAGACAGTCTGCAGCCCGATTTGCAAAGGCCTAAAGGTTTTCCGGGCCAGGACGAAAAAGGCTTCAACGCTCTCACGGAAGTGGGCGCGGGGTCCGGACCAACCAAGGTCGCGTGGCAATGCCTACTTGAAAGGCAGTGCCCACGACGCCCCCAGAAGGCCCGGGCGAGTTCCGGCGGTGCGTCGCCCATGGGCGCCAAACCGGTGGAGTTGCAGGCAGGCACCGTACCAACGATGTCCCGACTGCGGAGCCTGCCAGGCATATGCCTGTGGTCATCAACCTTTGGAGCTTTCCATGGCCCTCTCGATCAATACGAATGCCGTTTCCCTGAACGCTCAGCGCAACCTGGGCATGAGCCAGTCTTCCCTGTCCACCTCGATGCAGCGCCTCTCGTCGGGCCTGCGTGTCAACAGCGCCAAGGACGACTCCGCTGGCCTGGCCATCGCCGAACGCATGAACGCCCAGGTGCGCGGCAACACGGTCGCTATTCGCAACGCCAATGACGCCATCTCCCTGGCGCAAACGGCCGAAGGAGCGATCGGCAAAGTAGGCGACATGCTGCAGCGCATGCGCGAGCTGTCCGTGCAGTCGGCCAACGCCACCAACAGCACGGACGATCGCGCCAATCTCGACCTCGAGTTCAAGCAGTTGGGCGCGGAAATCACACGCACGCTGGCAAACACCCGCTTCAACGGCCAGAACATCCTGGGCGCCAATGCGGGCACCCAGGCCTTCCAGATCGGTGCCAACAACAGCGATATCGTCTCGGTCGTCACCACCAATCTCTCGTCCGCGACCTCCATCGGGTCGGTCACTGGCGGCGCCATCACCGATGCCACCACGGCCAGCCAAGCCATGGCCAATATCGACGCTGCACTGAAGACGGTCAACACCGAACGCGCCACCTACGGCGCCGTGCAAAACCGCTTCGACGCCATCATCTCGACGCTGCAGGTGACGATCGAGAACGAGTCGGCCGCACGGGGTCGCATCATGGATGCCGACTTCGCGGCGGAGACCGCCAGCCTGTCGCGCAGCCAGATCCTGCAGCAGGCCGGCACGGCGATGGTGGCCCAGGCCAACCAGCTGCCGCAGATGGTGCTCAGCCTGATCCGCTGATCGCGGAGTACGCACCTCCTGCCGGGGCCAACAAGCCCCGCACCACACCATCAGGGCCTGCGGGCCCTGATTTCATTTGGCCCGTCAAACCGCCTCATATCCACCGTTCACGTCGCTTCGGTCTGCCGAAAATCCATCCGGCAGGCACATGAACTCTCCGGCCTGCGGGAGCCGGTTCCTTTGCACCGGAGTCAGTTCAGCCCTCGCACGGAGAAACCGACGTGGCACAAACGATCAACACGAACCTGGTGTCGCTGAATGCCCAGCGCAACCTGTCCATGTCCCAGGGCAGCCTGGCCACTTCCATGCAGAGACTGTCTTCAGGGCTGAGAGTGAACTCCGCCAAAGACGATGCCGCTGGACTGGCTATCGCCGACCGCATGCAGACGCAGGTGCGGGGCATGAACGTCGCCATCCGCAACGCCAACGATGGCATTTCGTTGGCGCAGACGGCCGAAGGCGCCATCGGCAAGCTCGGCGAAATGCTGCAGCGCATGCGTGAACTGGCCGTGCAGTCGGCCAACGCGACGAACGGGACGCAAGACCGCATCAACCTCAACGCCGAGTACGCGCAGTTGGGAGATGAGATCGATCGCACGCTGACGAGCACGAAGTTCAACGGTCTGCCCATCCTGGCCACCACGACCCCGCAACAGTTCCAGGTCGGCCCGGATGCAGGCGACACGATCATCATCACGCCGACCAATCTGGCCGATCCGGGCGGCGCGATCCTGGCTGTCAGGGGCGAGGATCTCTTCGATGCTGCGAACTCGACCGCTGCGTTGGGTGCGATCGATGCAGCACTGGACGTGGTCAACGGCGAGCGCGCCAAGTACGGAGCCACCCAGAACCGCTTCGAAGCCGTCATCGCCACGCTGCAGGTCTCGGCCGAGAACCAATCCGCCGCACGTGGCCGCATCATGGATGCCGACTACGCACAGGAAACCGCGAACATGTCACGCGCCCAGATCCTGCAGCAGGCCGGCACCGCGATGGTGGCCCAGGCCAACCAGCTGCCGCAGCAGGTGCTGCAATTGCTGCAGCGCTGACGGTTCAGGCGGCGCAGGGCGGGCTCGGGTTCTCCCGGCCCTAAAGTTCTGCCGGCGGGTGTCGAAAGCAACGGTGAAACCTTGGAAGTCCGACGGTCCCCCGTGGGCCGATGTGTTTCCATCACCTCACGGAGACCCACACCATGGCCATCTCATCCGCCGGCATCGGCAGCGGTCTCGATGTCAGAAGCATCGTCAGCCAACTCGTCGATATCGAACGTCAGCCCATTCGCCAACTGCAGAGCGAAGCCACGCGCCTGCAGACGCAGATCTCGGCCTTCGGACGGGTGCAGAGCGCGCTCTCGACACTGCGTGATGCGTCCACCAAGCTGAGCCAGGCCAGCAACTGGGGTGCCAGCACCGCCACTTCGTCCAACAGCGCTGCGCTTGGCGCCACCTCTACCGGCGGCGCCGCCAGAGGCAATTACAGCGTCGTCGTCACGCGCCTGGCCGTGGCCCAGACCTTGGCCTCCACCGGCTATGCCAGCGCCAGCACGGCCCTCGGCTCGGGCACTTTGCGGATCGAGCTCGGCAACTTTGACGCCGTGCCGCCGGTGCCCAAGGCCGGAGCCACCGCCATAGACCTGACCATCGACCCCGCCAAGAGTTCGCTTACCGAGATCCGCGACCAGATCAACAGCGCAGGGGCCGGCGTGGTGGCCAGCATCGTCAACGACGTCTCGGGTTCGCGCCTCGTGCTGCGCTCGGCAGCCTCGGGGGCCGAGAATGGCTTCCGCGTGCAGGTGCTGAGCGACGACGACAGCAACACGGGCGACGCCGGCGGCCTGTCGGCGCTGGGCTTCGACCCCAGTGCGGGCGGCGTCAGCCTCATGGGCCGCACCCAGACAGCCGCCAACGCGCTGGCCAACATCAACGGCGTGCCCATCGAGTCGGCAACCAACACCCTGAACGGCACCATCGAGGGCCTGACGCTGAACCTGCGCCAGCTCGGCGAAGCCGAGGTCGTCGTCGAGCCCGATACGGCGGCGCTGAAGAAGTCGGTCGACGAATTCGTCACCGCCTACAACGAAAGTATCAAGCTGCTGAGGGCGCAGACCAGCTACGACCCCGCCACCAAGCAGGCCGGGCCGCTGCAGGGCGACCGCTCCAGCAGCGCCATGCTCAACCAGCTGCGCAGCATCTTCACCGGCGCGGGCGGCATCAGCGCCAGCTACCAACGCCTGGCCGACGTGGGCCTGAACCTGAACACCGACGGCACCATCAAGGTCGACGACACCAAGCTCACCGCAGCGCTGGCCAACGGAGCCGAGCTGAATAAGCTGTTTGCCAACGTCGACGACGTGACGCCTGCCAACCAGGGCTTCGCGAACAAGATGCAGGGCTGGCTCAACCAGTCGTTGAACAGCGACGGCACGCTGGACAGCCGCACTCAAAGCCTGCAGGCGCGCAAGCGCAACAACGAGCAGGCGCAGGCGCGGCTGGAAGACCGCGTCGCGCGCACCCAGGTGCGGCTGGAGCGCCAGTACAGCGCTCTGGACACACGCATGGGCCAGCTGTCGGGTCTGGCCAACTATGTCAGCCAGCAGATGACGCTGCTGAACAACGCCAACAGCAACTGACGCGGCATCGCGACCCCGGCGACGACCGGGAACGCGCCACCCGAAACGCCCCGGCGCAGCCCTGCGTCCGGGGCGCTTTTCCTTCGGCGCCGCAGGCGCTGGCAGGACGGCCTGCCCGACCCTGCGGAAGGTCATCCAAACAGAGGTCCAAAGCAGCCCCTGGCGCACCTCAAGTCGCCGCCCGGGGCACCGATAAAAACTGCATCCCGACGCTCACCCCTCGCCACCCATGTTCGCTGCCCCGCTGTTCACCCCTCGCCGCGTCGCGCCCAACCATGCCGCCGCCTACCAGGCCAACGCACTCGAGATCCAGGTCGCCGGCGCCGATGCACACCACCTGGTGACGCTGCTCTTCGAAGGCTTCGAACAGGCCGCCGTCGAGGCCCTGGCCGCGCTGTCCAAAGGCGACACCGAACTGAAGTGCCGCGCACTGACACGCGCCATCCGCATCGTCGACGAAGGCCTGCGGGCGCACCTGAACCTGGCCGCTGGCGGCAGGCTCGCCGCCGACCTGCTGGAGCTCTACGGCTACGTGGTGCGCCGCCTGACATTGGCCAACGCGCGCAACGAAGCCGAACTGATTGCCGAGTGCCAGCGCCTGATGCAGCCGCTGCACCAGGCCTGGCTGTCGATCGGTCATACCGCGCACGCCCAACGCTGATCCCGTCCTTAGGAAACCCGTACATGGACCCGCAATTGCTCAGTTACTACGAGGCCATCGAACGCGCCAGCGTCGACATGCTCACCGCCGCGCGTGCCGGTAACTGGGACGAAGTCGTCAAGCTCGAAGGCGCTTGCGTGCTGTTGATCAGCCACCTCAAGCACGCGGCGCAGGGACCGGAAGACGCGGGCGCCGTCCGCGACGCGCCACACCCGCAGGTCATGGAACTGGCCAGGGCCAAGTCACGGATCATGCAACGCATCCTCGTCAACGACGCCGAGATCCGCCACCTGGCGGAGCCCTGGCTTCAGGACCTGGACGACACGCTGTCGGGCCGCCGCGCCCAGAGCCTGCACTGACCCGGTTTCCCGCCCAGCGAGGTGAGCGCCATGTTCGAAGACACCCGGCCGGCCGAGCTCGATGCCTCGGGAGGCAGCGACCCCTGGAGCCAGTTCCGCGTCGCCCGGCCAGCCGAGCGCCTGTCGCTGCTGCGCGCACTGCGTGACGGCACCGTACCCGTGATGCTCAACGCCCCCGACGGCACCGCGATGACAGTCACGCTGTGGGCACTGGAGCCCGACCAGGGCCGCATGAACCTCAGCGTCGACGCCGACGCGCCGCAACTGCCGGCACTGGTGGACGCCGACGAGGCCGTGGCCGTGGCCTACCTCGAGAGCGTCAAGCTGCAGTTCGACCTGCAGGGTTTCGTGCTCGTACACGGCACAGCCAGTTGTGCGCTGCAGTGCCGTCTGCCCGACGAAATCTACCGGTTCCAGCGCCGTAGCGCGTACCGCGTGCGCACACGCGAAAGCCACGGCCCGCAGGCCCGCTTCCGCCACCCGTCGATACCCGAGATGCAGATCGAGCTGCGCGTGCTTGACGTCAGCATCGGCGGCTGCGCGCTCTGGCTGCCGCCCGACGTGCCGCCGCTGCAGGCCGGCACGCTGGTGGCCGACGTGCACGTGGAACTCGACGCCGACACACGCTTCACGTCGACGGTCGGGCTGCAGCACGTCAGCGCGCAGGGGACCCTCCGCGGCAGCCCGGGTGGCAATGGCACGCCTGGCGTGCGCGTAGGCTGCGAGTGGCGCGGGCTGCCCGCAGCGTCGGAACGTGTGCTGCAACGATGGATAGACCGCACGCAGCGACGCCGCCACCTGCTCGCGCTGGGATGACGACGATGGCACGCACCGCCTGCCATGGCTTCACGCTCGTGGAGTGTCTGACCGTCTGCGCGATGGTCGCCGTGCTGGCCACCGTAGCCTGGCCCGCCTGGCACGGCCACAGCCTGCGCGCAGCGCGACTGGATGCGGTGGCTGCCCTCACGCAGTTGCAGACCGTGCAGGAAAGCTACCGCTCGCTGCACGGGCTGTACGCGGCCGACCTTTCGGTGCTGCATGGCGTGGCGCCCGTCAGTAACCAGGGCCGCTACACGCTGGCGCTCGAAAGAACGGGCCCCGAGTCCTACCGCGCCACGGCGCTGGCCCAGGGACCGCAGACCGTCGACCGCGAGTGCAGCGCGTTGACGCTCGACGTCAACCTGGGCTTCGCCACCCCTGGGCCCGGCCCGCAATGCTGGAACCGCTGATGCGCCGCCCCGCTTTCGGCTTCACGATGATCGAGATGGCGCTGGTGCTGGCCGTGCTGGCCATCCTGGCCGCGCTGGCGCTGCCCGACCTCGGCCGGCGCATGGAGCGCCAGCGCCTGCAAAGTGCGGCGCAGGGCCTGGCCGCCGACCTGGCCGAAGCCCGCTTCGAGGCCGCACGGCAGGGCCAGGCGCTGTTCGTCGAAGCCAAGCCCGCGCTCGCCAGCGACAGCGCCTGGTGCTGGGCCGTGGCCCGAAGTGCCGGTTGCGACTGCGCGGCCGCCCAGGCTTGCCAGGTACACGCCGTGCGCAACACCGACTGGCGCGGCGTGCGCCTGGTCGAGGGCCTGGCGGTGACCCTGCAACCCGGCGGCACCGCGGCCGGCCCGCAGCAGAGGGCGCTGCTGGAAAGCTCGCGTGGCGAGCAACTGCGCGTGGAAGTCTCGGCCCTGGGCCGTGCCCGCGTCTGCGCCACCCGCGGCAGCTGGCCGAGCATGCCGGCCTGTTCGTGACCGTAGGCCGCATTGACCAAGCTTCAAGCCACGGAACCGGCTCTGCCGGGCCGTAGGCGGGCATCCCCCCTGGGGGGCAGCGAGCGCCAGCGAGCTTGGGGGCCGTCAGACTTGCATGTTCATGATGTCGCTGTAGGCCTGCGCCAGCCGGTTGCGCACCTGCAGCGTAGCCTGGAAACCGATCTGCGCCTTCTGCATTGCCATCACCGTGTCCTCCAGGCTCACGGCGGGATTGCCCAGCGTCAGCTCGCGCTGCAGGTGCTGGGCCTGGAACTGGGTCTGGCTGACTTCCTTCAGTGCCGTGTCCATCGCGGCGCGAAAGCCGCCGGCCGGCGCGCCGTTGGCCGCGTCGGTGCGCGGCATGCCGTTGGGCTGCAGGCCGGCGCGCGCCACCGCGGCGGCGAAGTCGAAGGGCTTGATGCGGAGATCGTTCATGGCGTGTCTGCTGTGCAGGGGCATCGAGCCCATGACACAGCGCGAATGTAGGCGCGCGGCCGCCACGGGGAAGACGGGATCAGGCGCATCTTTGGGGGCCTTCTCGCGCCAATGCCGCGCCTCATGGCGTCGAACAATGGCTGCGAACCCGGAAGGTCGCCCGCCACCCCCATGGACAACGCCATCGCCAACCCCTTGCCTACCAAGCTGATCCCCGTCGCCCTTGCCGCCACTGGCGTGGGCGCACGCTGGCAATCCCTGCCTGCACGCACGCAGGTCGGCGCCATGTTCGGCGTCGCCGCGCTGCTGGCGGTGCTGGCCTTCATGACCCTGGGCGCCAGGGACTCGAACTACCGGCCGCTGTACTCGAACCTGTCGGACAAGGAAGGCGGCCAGGTCATCGACCGCCTGACGCAACTCAACGTGCCCTACAAGTTCACCGAAGGCGGCAGCGTCATCCTGGTGCCCAGCCAGCAGGTGCACCCGCTGCGCATGAAGCTGGCCGCCGCCGGGCTGAACGTGGGCAGCGGCAGCACCGCGCCAGGCTATGAACTGCTGGACAAGAACAACTTCGGCCAGACCCAGGGGCAGGAACGGATGAAGATGCAGCGCGTCACCGAGGGCGAGCTCATCACCACCATCCAGAGCCTGGAATCGGTGAAGGCCGCGCGCGTGCACCTGGCGCTGCCCAACCAGAACGGCTTCTTCCGCGAACAGCAGAAGCCCAGCGCCAGCGTCGTGCTCACGCTGCACCCAGGCCGCACGCTCGAGCGCAGCCAGGTCGCCGGTATCGTGCGCCTGGTTTCGGGCAGCGTGCCCGAACTCGCCAACAAGGCGGTGAGCGTGGTCGACAGCACTGGCGCGCTGCTCAGCGGGCCTGGCGAAGACGACGGCGCTCAGGGCCTGGACTCGCAGCAGCTGCAATACCGCCGCGAACTCGAAGCCGGCCTGCACAAGCGCGTGCTGGCCTTGCTGGAGCCGGTGGTGGGCAGCGACAACGTGCGCGTCAGCATCACCGGCGACATCGACTTCAACCAGGTCATGCAGACCGCCGAGGCCTACCGACCGAACCAGGGCGAGGATGCCAAGCCCGCCATCCGCGAACAGCGCACCGAAGAGAGCAATCAGCCCGGCAGCGGCACGCCGGCCGGCATCCCCGGCGCCATGAGCAACCAGCCGACGGCGGCCGCCACGGCGCCGATCAACGGTGCCAGCCAGGCAATGCAGGGCACACAGACTCCAGGCGGCGTGAGCGGCGGCGCGCAGCGCCGCGAAGCCGCCACGCGCTTCGAAGTGGACAAGACCGTGACCGTCACGCGCAACGCCGTGGGCACGGTGCGCCGGCTGAGCGCGGCCGTGGTCGTCAACCACCGCAGCAGCACCGACGCCAAGGGCAAGACGACATCAGCGCCCCTGAGCGACAAGGAAATCGAACAGCTCACCGCACTGGTGCAGCAGGGCATCGGCTTTAACGCCGAGCGCGGCGACGTCGTGAAGATCGTCAACGCACCGTTTCGCCAGGACGTGGTGCCCAAGGTGAGCGAGACACCGGTGTGGCAGCAACCGTGGCTGCTGGACCTGCTGAAGAGCGCCGCGGCGCCACTGGCGCTGGCGCTGGTAGCGCTGTTCGTCGTCAGCAAGCTCATCAAGCCAGCGGTCACCGCGGTGCTGAACCCGCCGCCACCAGTGCCGGGCAGCCAGGTCGACGAAATCGTTGCCGACGACAGACCGACGCCGAACGCACTGCCGGCGCTGATGGCGCCGGACGCCAGCGACAAGATCGACCAGGCGCGCGCGCTGGCCAAGGCCAACCCGGCCGCGGTGGCGAACATCGTGCGCGGCTGGGTCAACGGCGAAACATGATGCCCCCAAGCTCGCTTGCGCTCGCTACCCCCCAAGGGGGCCGTCCGCCTGCGGCCCGGCAGAGCCGGTTCCGCGGCGGGAAGCTTGATAGGGTCTACGTGCCTTCTGCGCGGCAGACCGCTGGGAACTGAACCATGGCCAGCGCACCGATGGACGACCAAGGGCTGGAGAACGCGGCCATCCTGCTCATGACGCTGGGTGAGGAAGAGGCGGGCGAGGTCTTCAAGCATCTGGCGCCCAAGGAAGTGCAGCGCCTGGGCGAAACCATCGCCCGCATGAAGGCCGTCAGCCGCGAGCGGGTCGACCAGGTGATGCACAGCTTCGGCGAACTCGCTGCCAGCGAGCACATGCTGGTGGCCGACAGCAACGAGTACGTCAAGAGCGTGCTTCGCCGCGCCCTGGGCGACGACAAGGCCAACCTGCTGATCGACCGCATCCTGCAGGGCAGCGACGTCACCGGCATCGAAAGCCTGAAGTGGATGGACCCCACATCGGTGGCCGAACTTCTGCGCAACGAACACCCGCAGATTGCCGCGGCCATCCTCGTGCACCTGGAATTCGACCAGGCCGCCGACGTGCTGAAGCTGTTCACCGAGCGTCAGCGCAACGAGGTGATGGTGCGCATCGCCACGCTGGACGGCATCCAGCCCACCGCGCTGCGCGACCTCAACGAGGTGATGAGCAAGGTGCTGGCCGGCGGCGACCGCGGCCGCAAGAGCAGCCTGGGCGGCGTGAAGACCGCGGCCGAGATCCTGAACATGCTGGGCACGGCGGTCGAGACCAGCGTGCTCGACTTCGTGCGCGAGGCCGACAACGACCTGGCGCAGAAGATCATGGACAACATGTTCACCTTCGACGACGTCGAGAAGATCGACGACAAGGGCATCCAGGCGCTGATGAAGGAAGTGCAGTCCGACTCGCTGGTCATCGCGCTGAAGGGCGCCACGCCGGCGCTGCGCGAGAAGATCTTCAAGAACATGTCCAGCCGCGCCGCCGAGACGCTGCGGGAAGACCTGGAATCGCGAGGCCCGGTGCGGCTGTCGGAGGTCGAGGCCGAGCAGAAGGAACTGCTCAAGATCGTGCGCCGGTTGGTCGACGAAGGCCAGATCGTGATTGCTGGCGGCGGCGACGAGGCCTTCATCTAAATGGGCGCGCCGCCAAAGGGCCCCTTCTTCCGCAACGTGCCGCCGCCAGCCGGGCGTAGGCCGGATGCCGCGTCCAGCGGCAAGGCGAGCTCGCCCTCCCAGCGGTTCATCCCGCGCGAGGAACTCGGCGACTTCGCGAGCTGGCAACCCAGCAAGCTGGGCGAGCTGCATGAAGCCGCACCGTCCGCGCCCCCCGAGCCCACGCCTGCCGACTGGCAGGCGCGCATCGCCGCCGCACGCCAGGCCGGCTACCAGGATGGCTACCGCGACGGCCTGGTGGCGCTTGACAACTTCAAGCAGACTTTCGCGCAGCAGGCCACGTCGCAGATCGGCGCCTTGCTCGAGAGCTTCGACGCACAGCTCTCGGGTCTGGACGCCGAGATGGCCGGCGCGCTGGCGCAGAGCGCCGTACTGCTGGCGCAGCAGGTGCTGCGCGCCGAGCTGAATTCGCATCCCGAGGTGGTGGCCCAGGTGGCGGCCGAGGCGGTAAACGCGGTGATGTTGAGCGCCCGCCACATCGCCGTGCACGTGCACCCGTCCGACCTGCCGCTGGTCAGCGAAGGTGCGGCCGACGCGCTGGAAGCGCGCGGCGCAAGACTGCATGCCGACGCCAGCATCCAGCGCGGTGGCGTACTCGTGCAGAGCGACGTGGGTGCGGTGGATGCGCGCATCGCCGTACGCTGGGCCCAGGCCGCCGCGGCGCTGGGCTCGAGGCTGGCCCTGGACGGGGAGGCTGAATGAACGCGGCCACCGCCCGCACGAACCCGGCCGACCCCCACGAGCGTCTGCGCTCGCGCAGCCAGCGCTGGCAGCGCTACCTGGCCGACCTGCAGGGTTATGCCGCGCTGCCTCAGCCGCTGGAAACCGTGGGCACGCTGCTGCGCGTCACCGGCCTGGTGCTCGAGGCCGCCGGCGTGCGTGTGCCCGTCGGTTCGGTCTGTGAGGTGTACTGCCCGGGCCAGCCGGGGGTGCTGGCCGAAGTCGTCGGCTTCAACGGCGACCGTGCCTTCCTGATGCCGATGGGCGAGCTGCACGGCCTGGCCAGCGGCGCACGCGTCGTGCCGCGACGGGCACCGGCCTCGCCGCCGCGCTGGGGCGCCGAGAACCACGCCTGGCGCCGCAGCGAAGACCGCGGTCTGCACCTGCCCATGGGCGCAGGCCTGCTCGGCCGTGTCGTCGATTCGCACGGCCACCCGCTGGACCGCATGGGCCCGCTGGAAGGCGTGCACACGCAGCCGCTGGTGCGCCGCGTCATCAACGCGATGGACCGCGACCCCGTGCGTACGCCGCTGGACACCGGCGTGCGCGCCATCAACGCGCTGCTCACCGTCGGCCGCGGCCAGCGCATCGGCCTCTTCGCCGGCACCGGCGTCGGCAAGAGTGTGCTGCTGGGCATGATGGCGCGCTACACGGCAGCCGATGTCATCGTCGTCGGACTCATAGGCGAGCGCGGCCGCGAGGTCAAGGAGTTCATCGAGGACATCCTCGAGGAGGAAGGCCGCGCGCGCAGCGTGGTCGTCGCCGCACCCGCCGACGCGCCGCCGTTGCTGCGCATGCAGGGCGCCAGCTACGCCACCGCCATTGCCGAGCACTTCCGCGACCGCGGCCTGCACGTGCTGCTGCTGATGGACAGCCTGACGCGCTACGCGATGGCGCAGCGCGAGATCGCGCTGGCCATCGGCGAGCCCCCGGCCACCAAGGGTTACCCGCCCAGTTGCTTCGCCAAGCTGCCGCAGCTGGTGGAGCGCAGCGGCAACGGCATGGCCGGGCAAGGCTCGATCACCGCCTTCTACACCGTGCTCAGTGAAGGCGATGACCCGCAGGACCCGATCGCCGACGCCGCGCGCGGCATCCTCGACGGCCACATCGTGCTCAGCCGCGAACTCGCCGAGAGCGGCCACTTCCCGGCCATCGACGTCGAGAAGTCGATCTCGCGCGTGATGACCGCCGTGGCCGGGCGTGACCACCTGCAATCGGCGCGCCGCATGCGCCAGCTGCTGGCCAAGGTGAACAAGGCGCGCGATCTCATTCAACTGGGCGCCTACCAGCCCGGGCACGACGCCGAGCTCGACCTCGCCGTGAAGCTGCAGCCGCAGATGAACGCGCTGCTGCAACAGGACATGCACGAAAGCGCCGCGCTGGACACCAGCCGTGCGCAGCTCAACCATTTGATGTCGGTCTGAAGCCACCTCGACAGCACCAACCTGAACCTGCCCGCCCCCGAAGCCCACCATGACAGCCGCCTTGCACACCCTACTCGAACACGCCGAACGCAAGCGCGACGATGCCCTGGCCGCCCTGCTGCGGGCCGAAGCCGCCGTGCGCCGCCTGCAGGCCCAGGCCGACCAGCTGCGCGCCTACCGCGACGACTACCGCACGCGCCATCCGGCACTGGGAGGCCGCAGCGTCGGTATCGAGGCGCTGCGCTGCCACCAGGACTTCATGCAGCGGCTCGATCAGGCGCTGCACCAGCAGGCTGATCAGCAACAGGCCTGCGAGGCCCGCCACACCGTGCTGCGCGGCGAACTGGTGGCGGAAGAAATGCGCGTGGCCTCGGTGCGCAAGCTGCTCGAACGCCGCGGACAGGCAGCGCAGGTGCAGGCCAGCCGCCAGGAACAGCGTCGCAGCGACGAAGGGGCGCAGACCCAGTTTCGCCGCAGCGACGAGGGTGCCCACGGCGCCGGCTGGCGCCTGGGCAGCGAAGCTGTGCCGGCAACGCGCTGAACTCGCGCAGCTGCCGCCCCGCCCTCGCGACACCTCTTGCACCCACCAGCACCCTGCGCCCGACAGCGCTGCGAACCCACCGCCCTCGCCGTTATCCGCACCGATGCTTTCAACCGCCCTGCCCCAAGCCCTGCCGACGCCCGTCGTGGCACCCGCCACCAGCACCGCCCCCACGCCAGCCACCGGCAGCGGCCAGGGGCCCGAGAGCTTCTCGCGCATGCTGGACGCCGCCGAGGCCCGTCGGCAGGCGCCGCTCCCGCCGAGCAAGTCGGCCGAAGCAAAGACTTCCCACGCGAACGCTTCGAAGTTCAAGCACGACGCTGCGCCGGGCGTCGAAACCAACATGGCCGACCCCGACCTGGCGCCGGCCGGTGGCGAGGCGGTCGAAGGTGCTGTGGCAGCCACCATCGCCGACGCCGCGGCCGATCCGACCCCGGCGACCGACCCCGCCCTGGGCACTGATGCAGCGGCACTGCTGGCCGGACTGGCCGCCCTGCCCCGGCCGCCCATTGCCGACGCGCCCCGCAGCGCCGAAGCGGCCCGCAGCGCCAGCGCGGGTCGACAAGGTGCAGATGCTGCCGTCCAAGCCGACGGCACGGACGCCACACCCCGCCGGGGCGCCAACACCCTGGAGCACGCCGGCATCACCCGGGCACGCATGGGCGGCGCAGCAACAGCGGGCGATGTCGCAGACGCCGGCCGTCAAGCCCATGAGTCCTTCGCCCCGCTGATGCAGCAGGCGCGCGCCGACTTCCGCGCGACGGACCCCACCGCTGCCACCGGTGCGCAGCGCCTGCAAACCATGGAATCGCGGGCAGCCGAAGCGGTGTCTGCCGACACCGAGAGCCTCGCGTCTGGCGCGGCTGAACTGGCCACCCAGCCACGGTCGCCCATCGCCGACGTGGCTCGCAGCGCCAGCACGGGTCCACAAGTTGCCGGCGCTGCCCCCGAAGCCACCGAAGCTGCCGGCACGGACGCCACAACCCGCCGGGTCACCAGCACCCTGGAGCCTGCCAGCATCGCCCCGCGACACATGGGCGGCACAGCGACGGCGGGTGGAGGCGCAGAGTCCGGCCACCAAGCCCAAGCGCCCTTCGCCCCGCTGATGCAGCAGACGCGCACCGATTCCCGCGCGACGGACCCCACTGCTGCCACTGGCGGGCAGCGCCTGCAGACCGTCGGTCCGCGGGCAGCCGACGCGAGGTCTGCCGACACCGAAGGCCTCGCGTCTGGAACGACTGGGTTCGCCAAGGGCGTCATGCCCAGTGCGATGCCCGATGTCATACCCAGCGTCACGTCAGACGCCACTTTCGTCGTTGCGCCTGGTGTCATGCCCAAGGTCATGCCCGGCACAGAAGCGAATGTCGTGCCCGCCCGGCTCGCCGCCAGCCCCGGCAGCCCCGAGTTCGCCGGGCAGCTGAGCGCACAATTGACGACCTACGCCATCGAAGGGGTTCGGCATGCCAGGCTGGAACTGCATCCCCTCGAGCTGGGGCCGGTGACGGTGCAGATCGCCGTGGACGGTGCCCAGGCACGTGTCAACCTCTCGGCCGAGAATGCAGCCACCCGGCAGGCGCTGGAACAGGCCATGCCCGCGCTGGCCAGCAGCCTGCGCGAAGCCGGGCTCACGCTCAGCGGCGGCGGCGTTTTCGACCAGCCCCGCCAGCCGCAGCCCGACGGTGGCGCAGCCACCGCTGGCGGACGTGATGGAAGCAACGGTCGCCGCGAGCGAGACCCTGGCCACGGCACCACCGCCGAAAGCGGTCCGGCCCCGGTGCCCGCCGGACAGCTGCGCAGGCGCGGCGTCGTCGACCTGGTGGCCTGAAGCCCGCTGCCGCGAGGCGCCGTATGGGCTGCTTTGGCCGCCCTTATCAGGCCTTAGCCGTCGGCAGGCGGTCTCAATAATTCCTGCAACAGGTCGACTCCAGCGCGCTGCATCCGCGGCTGCCCGGCGACCGCGATGCAGGAGAGCAACATGGCCACCGCCGCCCCCACCGTCGCCGCCACCGACGCGGTCGCGCCCGCCAAGGGCAAGAAGAAGCTCATCATCATCATCGTCGCGGTGGCCGTGCTCGTGCTGGCCGGCGGCGGTGGCGCAGCGATGCTGCTGCTGAAGAAGCCGGCCGCCGAAGGCGAGGACGGCGAGCCCACGGCGCATGCCGTCACGCCCGACCCCAAAGCGGTGCCGATCTTCGTGCCGCTGGACCCCTTCACCGTGAACCTGGCCGACCGAGAGGCCGAGCGCTACGCCCAGGTCGGCATCACGCTGGAGATCACCGACAACAAGGTCGGCGACCAGATCAAGGCCTTCATGCCGGCCATCCGCAACAACATCCTGATGGCCATCGCCGACCGCACCGCATCCGAGCTGCTCGACCGCAATGGCAAGCAGCAGCTCGCCGAAACGGTAAAGCGGGAAGCATCACGCGCGCTGGGCGTCGAGGTCGGGAAGGAAGAAGTCTCCGCGGAAGCCGAGGAGACGCCGAAGAAGAAGGTGAAGAAGCCCGCGCCGCCCCACCTGCCGATCAAGGCCGTGCACTTTTCGAATTTCATCATTCAGTAGTTCCGCAGCATGAACCAGCAGATCCTCTCGCAGGACGAAGTCGACGCACTGCTGCAGGGCATCACCGGCGAAAGCCAGAAGCTGGAGCAGGAGCAGGAGCCGACCACCGGCGTGCGCGACTACGACCTGGCGAGCCAGGAGCGCATCGTCCGCGGTCGCATGCCGACGATGGAAGTGATCAACGAACGCTTCGCGCGCAACATCCGCATCGGCATCTTCAACCTCATCCGCAAGAGCCCGGAAGTGGCCATCGGCGGCATCAAGGTGCAAAAGTTCAGCGCCTTCCTGCGCGAAATCGTGGTGCCGACGAACTTCAACATCGTCAACGTCAAGCCGCTGCGCGGCAGCGGTCTCGTCGTCTGCGACCCGAGTCTGGTCTTCGCGGTGATCGACGCGCTGTTCGGCGGCGTGGGGAAGTACCACACGCGCATCGAGGGCCGCGACTTCAGCCCTACCGAACTGCGTGTCATCCTGCGCCTGATCGAGGTCATCAGTGCCGAGTACAAGAAGGCCTGGACCGGCATCTACCCGGTGGAGCTGGAGTACCAGCGCAGCGAGATGCAGCCCCAGTTCGCCAGCATCGCCACGCCCAGCGAGATCGTCGTGGCCACCAGCTTCACGCTCGAAATCGGCGAAACCTCGGGCACGGTGCACTTCTGCATTCCCTACAGCACGCTGGAGCCGATACGCGACACCCTGTACAGCACCATCCAGGGCGACAGCGCCGAGCCCGACCGCCGCTGGGTCAAGCTGCTGACGCACCAGATCCAGGCGGCCGAGGTCGAACTCGTGGCCGACCTGGCGCAGGCCGGCGCCACCGTCGAGCAGCTGCTGGCCTTCAAGCCCGGCGACTTCATCGAACTCGACCTGAACCCGATGATCCAGGCCAAGGTCTCGGGCGTTCCTGTATTCGACGCCCACTACGGCACCAGCAACAACAAATACGCCATCAAGATCGACCGCCTGCTCACGGGGTCGAACCTGTCCTGGATCCGCGATCAGTGACAGCCCGCATCGCCCTGGAGAACTGAGATGTCCGACACCAATACCGCCATGTCCGAAGAGGACCGCATGGCCGCCGAGTGGGCCGCTGCGCTGGCCGAGACCAAGGGCGGCGGCAGTGAGGTCGCCAGCGAACTGGCCAGTCCCGCCGAAAGCGTGTCGCCGGCGCAGTTCACGAACTTCCAGGCTGCGCAGCCCGTCAATACAGGCACGGGCAACGACATCAACATGATCCTGGACATCCCCGTCCAGCTGACCGTGGAACTGGGCCGCACGCGCATCCCGATCAAGCACATCCTGCAGTTGGCGCAGGGATCGGTAGTCGAGTTGGAGACGCTGGCCGGCGAGCCGATGGACGTGCTCGTCAACGGCTACCTCATCGCGCAGGGCGAAGTCGTGGTGGTCAATGACAAGTTCGGCATCCGCCTGACCGACATCGTGACGCCCAGCGAGCGCATGCGCCGCCTGTCGCGCGCAGCCTGAACGGCTGCACGCGCTATGCCCTTCAACTTCACCTCGCTGCTGTGGTTCGTGGCCGTTCTGGCCGCGATCCCGGTGGTGCTGTGGCTGCTCAAGCGCACGCCGCTGGCTGGTGCCGGTGGCGTGGCCGGCGCACCGCGGGCGGTGGCGGTGCTGCCGCTTTCCGCGCAGCAGAAGCTGGTGACGGTGGAAGTGGGCCAAGGCGACGAACGCGTGTGGCTGGTGCTGGGTGTGTCGCCACAGGGCATGCGCACGCTGCACACGATGGCTGCGCAGACGGCCGCCACGCCGCCCGACGGCTCGCCGACACCGTCACCGGCAGCCACCTTCGCGCAAGTGCTGACGCGGCTGCGGAAATGATGCCTCCAAGCTCGCTCGCGCTCGCTGCCTGGCCGCTTGCAGGCGTCCAGGCGTTCGCCAGCCACTCGCCAGCGCGCAGGCGCTGGCTCGGCGCTGGCTCACCGCCCCGAGGGGGGTGCCCGCCTACGGCCCGGCAGAGCCGGTTCCGCGGCGGGAAGCTTGGTGCTGTGGCGCTGCTGACGCTGGCCGCCGGCAGCGCCTTCGCGCAACAGGCCGGCAGCCTGCCGCTGGTGATCGGCCAGGGCCCGGGCGGCACGAGCTACTCGGTCCCGATCCAGACACTGCTGTTCTTCACCGCACTGAGCTTCCTGCCCGCGGTACTGCTGCTGATGACGGCCTTCACGCGCATCGTCATCGTGCTGAGCCTGCTGCGCCAGGCGCTGGGCACGCAGGCCGCGCCGCCCAACCAGGTGATCGTCGGCCTGAGCCTGTTCCTGACCTTCTTCGTGATGGCACCCACCTTCGACCAGGTTTACGAAAAGGCCTACGCACCGTTTGCCGCGGGCCAGATGGCGGTGGACCAGGCGCTGAAGGAAGGCGTGGCGCCGCTGCGCACCTGGATGCTGAAGCAGACGCGCCAGAGCGACGTGCAGCTCTTCGCCCGGCTGGCCAAACTGCCCGCCGAAGTGAAAGGCGAAGACGTGCCACTGACGGTGCTGGTGCCGGCCTTCGTCACCAGCGAGTTGAAGAGCGCGTTCCAGATCGGCTTCATGATCTTCATCCCCTTCCTGGTCATCGACATGATCGTGGCCAGCGTGCTGATGAGCCTGGGCATGATGATGCTGAGCCCCGTGCTCGTGGCCCTTCCCTTCAAGTTGATGCTCTTCGTGCTGGCCGACGGCTGGAATCTGCTGTTGGGGTCGCTGGCCGCGTCCTTTGCCACCTAGCTGACCTTGAAAATGCATTGACATGGACGCACAACAGGTTCTTTCAACGGGCCAGAACGGCCTGATGATGCTGCTGTTGATCAGCGCCCCGGTGTTGCTGACGGTGCTGGTGGTGGGTCTGGTGGTCAGCATCTTCCAGGCCGCCACGCAGATCAACGAGGCCACGTTGAGTTTCGTGCCCAAGGTGGTAGCCGCTGTCGCGGTGCTGGCGATTGCCGGGCCGTGGATGCTGACCAGCCTGGTCGAGTTCATCCGCAGCACGCTGATGGGCATCCCCGGCATGGTGGGATGAGACCGCCGCCACGCTGCGCGCCGCCGTCGGCATGATCACCTTCACCGAGACGCAGATCGCAGCGTGGCTCACGCCGTTGATCTGGCCCTTCCTGCGCGCTCTGGCCCTCTTTCAGGCGCTGCCCGTCTTGGGCGCGCGGACGGTGCCGATGCGTGTGCGCATAGGGCTGGCAGCCTTCCTGGCCATTGCCGCGCAGGACAGCCTGCCCGCCCTGGCGCCGGACGTGGTGGCCACGCCGCTGGACGCGCCGCAGGCTTTGCTGCTGGTCGTGCAACAGGTGGTCATCGGTCTGAGTCTGGGCTTTGCGGTGCGCGTGGTTTTCGCGGCGGTGGAGTTTGCCGGCGAGATCATCGGCCTGCAGATGGGTCTGAACTTCGCCGGCTTCTTCGACCCGCTGTCGGCGAGCACGGCCACCGCAACGAGCCGGCTCTTCGGCACCATGGTGTCGTGGCTCTTCATCGTGATGAACGGGCACCTGCTGGTGATCGCGGCGCTGGCGCATAGCTTCGTCGCCTTCCCCGTCGGCCCCGAGCCCTTCGCATTCCTGCACCAGATGCAACCGCAGCGCTGGGGTGCCGAGATCTTCGCCACCGGCCTGTGGATCGCGCTGCCGCTGGTGACCATGCTGCTTTTCATCAACCTGGTGCTGGGCACGATCTCGCGCGTGGCGCCGCAGATCAACATCTTCGCCATCGGCTTCCCGGTGACGCTGGGCGTGGGTCTGCTCGGCCTGGTGATGACGCTGCCGCTGATGCAGCAGCCGTTCGCGATGGCGCTGGATCGGCTGCTGGTGCAGTTCAGGTAAGACCATGACGCGCCGGCACGTCGCCCTGACCGTCATCGCCCGCGACGAGGCTCCGCGCATCGGCCGCCTGCTCGCGAGCGTGGCGCCTTGGGTCGATGCGATGCTGGTGCTGGACACCGGCTCCGTCGACGACACCGTCGATGTGGCACGGCGCCATGGCGCGCGTGTTGAGCACTTTGCCTGGTGCAATGACTTCGCGGTGGCGCGCAACGCCTCGCTGGACCTTGCTGCAGCCGACTGGCACCTGGTGCTGGACGCCGACGAGTGGTTGATCGACGGTGGTGAAGCGCTGCTCGGCCTGCGCGAGACAACGGCGGACTTCGTGGGCGCGTTGCGCGTGCTCGACCAGGCCGACCCCAGCACCACGTCGCAACTGTGGCTCAGCCGCGTGCTGCCAGGGCACGTGCGCTACACCGGCCGTGTGCACGAGCAGCCGCAGCATGGCCTGCCGCTGCGCCGCCTGGCGCTGCGTGTCGGCCACGATGGCTACAGCGCCGAACGGCGTGCCGCCAAGCAGGGCCGCAACCGCCGCCTGCTGCAGGCCGACCTCGCGGAGCGCCCCGACGACGCCTATCTCTGGTACCAGCTCGGCAAGGACTGCGCGGTCTACGAAGAGCACGCCGCGGCCGCCGACGCGCTGCAGCGCGCCGAAGCGCTGTGCCGCAGCCACGCCGACTGGCGCCATGACCTCGCCACACGGTTGCTCTTCAGCTTGAAGAAGACAGGCCGTCATGCCGAGGCGCTGGACTACGCGCAGGCACGGCTGGACACCCACGCCGTATCGCCCGACTTCTTCTTTGCCATAGGCGACATGCTGCTCGACTGGGCCGCGGAGACGCCCTCGCTGGCAGATGAACTGCTGCCCTTGGCGCAGCAGGCTTGGCAGCGTTGCCTGCAGATCGGCGAGCAACCTGGCTTGTCGGGCGCGGTGCAGGGCCGTGGCAGCTGGCTGGCGGCGCACAACCTGGCCGTGGTGCTGGAAGGCCTGGGTCACGCTGAAGAGGCCGCCCTGCTGCGCGCCCGCCACCCCGCGCCGGCCTAAAGACTGCGCCTGCGCAAGGGCCGCAGGCGGGTGCTGCGTTACCCTCGACGGCCATGCAACGCCGCCTTGCCACCACCGCCCTGCCCGCGCCCGATGACGGCACGGCGTGGTCGCAGGTCTCGCTCGCGGTGGGCGTGCCACAGGTGGCTGCGCGATGAATGTGCTGCTGGCCGGGGCCACCGGGCTCGTCGGCAGCGCCTACGCCGCGCAATGGCAGGGGCCGGGCACGCTGCACCTGCTGGTACGCCGGCCGGTGGCTGCGAGTGCGCCGCTGCAGCAGGTGCACGTGGTGGACTTCGCCGCGCTGCCCGCGCTGCCGCCGGCCGACGCCGCGGTCTGCGCCTTGGGCACCACCATCGCGGTGGCCGGCTCGCAGGCCGCCTTCCGCGCAGTCGACTTCGACGCCGTGCTGGCCTTCGCCCGCGCGGCGCGTGCGGCCGGTGCGCGCAAGTTGGCAGTGGTGTCGTCGCTGGGCGCCGACCGCAGGTCATCCAGTTTCTACAGCCGCACGAAAGGCGAGATGGAGGTGGCGGTGGCCGGGCTGGGCTACGACAGCGTGATCGTCGCGCGACCCTCGCTGCTGACCGGCGATCGCGGCGCGCTGGCGCAGCCGGCGCGCGTCGGCGAACGCTTGGCCCAGTGGCTGGCCGCACCGCTGGCGCCGCTGATCCCACGAGCCTACCGCCCCATCCCCGCGGCAACAGTGGCACGCGCGCTGCACCGGGCACTGCTGCAGGCCGAGCCCGGGCTGCGCATCTTCGACTCGGCCACGCTGCTGGCCCACGGAGGCCCCAGATGAAGATCCACTTCCTCGGCGCGGTCGACGGCGTCACCGGTTCACGCCACCTCGTCGAGACCGACGACCGCCGCATTCTGCTGGACTGCGGCATGTTCCAGGGCTGGAAGCTGCACCGTGAACGCAACTGGGTGATGCCGACGGAACTGCGCGAGGTCGACGCCGTGGTGCTCAGCCACGCCCACCTGGACCACAGCGGCTGGTTGCCGGCGCTGGTGAGACACGGCTTTCGCGGCCCCATCCACGCCAGCCCCGCCACCTGCGCGCTGGCGCAGGTGCTGCTGCTGGACAGCGCCCACCTTCAGGAGGAAGACGCCCGCCGCGCCAACCGCTACGGCTACAGCAAGCACGAAAAGGCGCTGCCGCTGTACACCAAGGCCGACGCGCAGCGGGCGCTGTCGCTGCTGGTGCCGCTGGAGCCCGGGCGCACGCTGAAGCTGGGCCGCAGCACGGTGAAGCTCACGCCCTCGGGCCACCTCTTGGGTGCCTGTTCGGTGAACCTGGACGACGGCGCCGTGCGGCTGGGTTTTTCGGGCGACGTAGGCCGCGACAACGACCTGCTGATGCCGCCGCCCAAGCCACCGCAACCTGCCGACGTGATGTTGCTGGAGTCGACCTACGGCAACCGCCTGCACCCGCCGGAAGACAGCCCGCTGCTGCTGGCCGACACCATCAACCGCACCATCCAGCGGGGCGGCTCGGTGCTGATGCCCTCGTTCGCGGTGGGCCGCGCGCAGGCGCTGCTGCTGGTGCTGCAGCGCTTGAAGGCGGCGGGGGCGATACCCACCCAGCTGCCGATCTTCCTGGACAGCCCGATGGCCGTGGAGGCCACCGCGCTGTACCGACAGTACGGCGCGCTGCTGCGCGTGTCCAAGCGCGAGGTGCAGACGCTGTGCGACGGCGTGCGCCTGGTGACGACGGTGCAGCAGTCGATCCGCCTGGCTGCGGCGCGCTACCCGGCGATCATCATCTCGGCCAGCGGCATGGCCACCGGCGGGCGCGTGCTGCACCACTTGAAGGCCCGCGCGCCCGACGCGCGCAACAGCATCGTGCTGGCCGGCTTCCAGGTCGGCGGCAGCCGTGGCGCGCGGCTGGTGGCGGGCGAGCCCGCAGTGAAGATCCACGGCGAGATGGTGCCAGTGCGCGCCGAGGTGCGGCAGCTCGAAGGCTTTTCGGGCCACGCCGACCGCGCCGGCCTGCTGGCCTGGCTGCGACAGTTGCCGCAGGCACCGCGGCAGACCTACGTGGTGCATGGCGAGCCCGATGCCGCCGACAGCCTGCGTGCGGCCATCCGCAACGAACTCGGCTGGCCGGCGCGCGTGCCGGCGCTGGGCGAGTGCGTCACGCTCTGATTCGCCCACGTTCGACCCGGGCTGCGGCATGACACCGACCGATGCCGCGCCCGTCGCTGTCGGCCTGGGCCTGGCGGCGGCATTGGGCAGCGGCCTGCTCATCGGGCTGGAACGCGAACGCCGCAAGGGCCATGGCGGCACGCGCGCTGCAGCAGGCATCCGCAGCTTCACGCTCGCCGCCGTGGGTGGCGGCATCGCGCAAACGCTGCAGCAGCCGCTGCTGGTGGCGCTGGGCGCGCTGCTGGTAGCGCTGCTGTCGGCTGTGGCCTACTGGAAGAGCCGCGAACGCCTGCCCGGCCGCCCGCCGCCCGACCCGGGCCTGACCACCGAACTGGCGTTGTTCATCACCTACCTCGTCGGGGTGCTCTCGGTGCAGCAGCCGGCGCTGGGTGCCGGAGCGTCGGTGGTCGTGGCCACGCTGCTGGCATCGCGTGAGCGCCTGCACCGCTTCGCGACCGTGTTGCTCAGTGAAGGCGAGCTGCACGATGCGCTCTTGCTGGCGGCGCTGGCCCTGGTGCTGCTGCCGCTGGTGCCGGCGGCAGCCCAGCCCTGGCTGGGCGGCATGGCACCGCGCACGCTGCTGCTGACGGCGGTGCTGATCCTGTCGCTGCAGGCCGCCGGCCATGTCGCGCTGCGGCTGCTGGGTTCCCGTGCCGGGTTGGCGCTGTCGGGCCTGTTCTCGGGTTTCGTGTCTAGCACCGCCACCATCGCGTCGATGGGTGCCCGTGCGCGGGCCGAACCCGCGCAGCGGGGTGCCTGCCTGTCGGGCGCGCTGTTCTCCACCGCGGCCACCTGGCTGCAGGTGCTGATGATGCTCGCGGCGCTGGCCCCGGCGGCCTTGCCCGCGCTGTTGCCCGCCGCCGCGGCCGGTGCCGCCACGGCACTGGCGGGCGCCGCACTGGCCTGGCGACGCGCCGGCGCCGGGGCCGCCCCCGCGCCGGCCGCGGCGAAGCGCGGACCGCTGCGCCTGCGCGAGGCGCTGGCCGTGTCGGCCATGCTGGGCGCGGTGGCGGTGGGGGTGGCCTGGGGCCAGCGGCACTTCGGCCAGGCCGGCCTGATGGCCGGCACCGCGCTGGCCGCGCTGGCCGACGCGCAGTCACCGGTGGCGGCGCTGGCCACGCTGTTCGGCGAAGGCCGCATCGACGCCGCCGCGTTGCGCGACGGCGTGCTGGTGGGCGTGCTGGCCAACAGCCTCACGCGCACCGTCACCGGCTTCGTGGCCGGCGGCCGTGGCTTCGGTGCGGTGGTGATGCTGTCGCTGTTGCTGTCGACCGGCGCCGCGCTGGCGGTGGCCTGGGCTCAGGGCGGGCCCACGCCGTTCTAGGCGAACACGCCCTCACGCAGCCACTTGGTGGCGACCCACTTCTCGCCCGCCGTCACCGGCGCGCCGCCGTGCAGCGTCTTCGTGCTGGCGTGCGCACGCTCGTAGCTGAAGAACACGGCGTTGCCGCGCACCGGCGCCACCTCCAGGCCGACGTCTGGAAACGTCGTGGCGCCGCCGCCCTCGGGCGTGTTCAGGTAGATCACCAGCGTGCCCACGCGCTGGCCTCCGCGCTGCAGGATGGTGGCCGTGCCGGCGTGCCCGGGATCGAAGTAGTCGTGGTGCGGGCGGTACTCGGCGCCGGGGCGGTAACGCAGCACCTGCAGGCCTTCGCCGTGGTCGAGCGGCCAACGCAAGAGTTCAACGATACGCTGCTCGATGGCCTGGATCAGCAGCGCCTCGCCGCGTTCGAAGAACATGCCGTCGCTGGTGCGTGCCGCGTTGACCTCGCTGCCGCCGGTGCCGTTGTCGACGGTCTCCGATCGCACCAGCCGCGGTGCGGCCAGCGCCATCAGGCCATCACACTCGGCATCGGTGAGCAGGCCGCCAAAGACGACCACGCGCGGCAGGCGCATCGTCGTCAGCACACGCACGCGGTGGCCGTCGGCGAGCACGATGTCGGACGCACCGCCCAGCAGCGGCTCGGGCACCGGGCTACCGGTCTGCAGCGCCTTGATGGGGCGCGGACCCCGTTCGTCCAGACGCTGCCGCAGCGTTTCTTCCATGGCCTCGAGGGCTACGCCCTCGTCCCAGCCGCTGGTCTTCATCGCGGCCAGCACGTCGTCGGGTCGGCAGCCGGCTTCGGCCTGGGCGACGATCCAGCGGCGCAGGTCCTCGGTGACGATCTGGGCGGTGGCAGCCATGGCAGAATTTTGCCGCAGACCGCGCGGCCGGTGGCGCAACCCCGGAGGCCGCTCAGCCAGTGCGCCGGAACACCAGCCGGTCGCGCGAGGACGCGGCGCGGTCCAGCGCGTAACCCTCGGCGTCGAAACTCTCGAGTTGGCGCACGCTGCGCACGCGGTGCTGCACGGCGTAGCGCGCCATCAGCCCGCGCGCCTTCTTGGCGAAGAAGCTGATGATGCGCGGCGTGCCGTCGCGCACCTCCTCGAACACGCAGTCGACGACGCGCCCGCGCAGTGCCGGGCGCAGCGCCACGCGGGCGTATTCCTGCGAGGCCAGGTTCACGACCACCGGCGACGATTCGTCGGTCTGGCGCTGGTTCAGCCACTGGGCCACCGTGTCGCCCCACCAGGCATAGAGGTCCTTGCCCGCCGGCGTGGCCAGCGCGGTGCCCATCTCCAGCCGGTAGGGCTGCAGGCGGTCGAGCGGGCGCAGCACACCGTACAGGCCCGACAGGATCACCAGGTGGCGCTGCGCCCAGCTCAGGTCGGCGGTCTTCAGCGTGCGGGCATCGAGGCCGTCGTAGACATCGCCGGCGAAAGCCAGCACCGCCGGCTTGCTGTTGGCCGGCGTGGCTTGCGTCTGCCAGGCGCCGTAGCGCGCCACGTTCAGCGCGGCGAGCGTGTCGGACAGGTCCATCAGCGCGGCCACCTCCACCGGCGTCTTCGTCCGCAACACCTCGATCAGCCCGGCGGCGCGCTCGGTGAAGTCGGGCTCGGTCGCCTTGCGCCTCAGCGGCGCCGGCACCGGGGTCTCGTAGTCCAGGGTCTTGGCGGGGGACAGCAGGAACAGCATGGGCAACTGTGAGGCAGAGTGGCGGTGGCGGCATGCCGGGCTCGACCGACCGGCGATAGACCGAGAGGGGCACGCTACGCATTGTCGCCGCCGGCAGCGCACTGGCAGGCCTGGGCCGTCGACGGCTCCAGCACCTCACCCGCGCCGACGGGCGGCCGCAACATTCATCTGAAGTTGCGGCTGGGTGGAGCCAGGCCCTGCAGCAGTGCCGTATGGTCGACCAGCGTCCGGGCTACCAGGTGACGCACCTCGTGTCCAGGCTCGCCCTGGCACTGCCAGATGCCGTAGACGGTGAGCAGGCTGCTGGCCAGCAGCGCGCGGCGGTACTGCTCGGCCACCTGAGGCCAGACGATGACGTTGACGGCGCCGGTGTCGTCTTCCAGCGTCACGAAGACCACGCCCTTGGCCGTCTCGGGCCGCTGGCGGTGGGTGACGATGCCGCTGGCGCGTGCCAGCCGGCCGTGCGGGAAATGCTGCAGCACGTCGGCCGGCAGCACCTTGAAGGCCGCCAGCTGCGCGCGCAGCAGCGCCACCGGGTGCTGCGTCAGGCTCAGGCCCAGGCGACGGTAGTCGGCCAGCACGGTGGTGGCGGCGTCGGGCGCGGGCAAGGCGGCGTCAGGCTCGTGCGTGCGTGTGCCCTGCAGCAGCACGGTGGCGCGCGTGTCCACACCCGCCACCGACCACGCGGCCTGGTGGCGGTGGCCGGCCAGCGGCGCCAGTGCGTCGGCCTCGGCCAGCAACGCGAGCTGGTGGGCGTCGAGTCGGGCGCGGCGCGACAGGTCTTCGGCGCCGGTGAAGGGCGCCGCGGCACGCGCGGCCACCAGGCGCTCGGCGGCGTCCTGCGCGAAGCCGCTGATGCGGCTGAAGCCCAGACGCACCGGCCACAGCGCGCCCTCGGCGGGCGCTTCCAGCACCGTGGCCCACTCGCTGCGCAGCACGTCCACCGGCAGCACCTGCACGCCATGCAGCTTCGCGTCGCGCACCAGCTGCGCCGGGGCGTAGAAACCCATCGGCTGGCTGTTCAGCAACGCAGCCAGGAAGGCGTCGGGGTGGTGGCACTTCAGCCAGGCGCTGGCGTAGACCAGCAGCGCAAAACTCGCCGCGTGGCTTTCCGGGAAGCCGTATTCGCCGAAGCCCTCGATCTGCTTGAAGATGCGTTCGGCGTAGGCGAGCTCGTAACCCTTCTCGACCATGCGCCCCACCAGCCGGGCGTGGAAGGGGCCCAGGCCGCCCTTGCGCTTCCAGGCCGCCATCGCGCGCCGCAGCTGGTCGGCTTCGCCGGGCGTGAAGTCGGCGGCGAGTATCGCCAGCTGCATCACCTGTTCCTGGAAGATGGGCACGCCCAGCGTGCGGCTGAGCGCCTTCTCGACCTCGGCGCTGGGGTAGTCCACCGGCTCCTCGCCGTTGCGGCGACGCAGGTAGGGGTGGACCATGCCGCCCTGGATGGGCCCGGGGCGCACGATGGCGACCTCGATCACCAGGTCGTAGAACTCCTTCGGTCGCAGCCGCGGCAGCATCGCCATCTGGGCCCGGCTTTCGACCTGGAAGGTGCCCACGCTGTCACCGCGGCAGAGCATGGCGTAGCTGGCGGCGTCTTCCTTCGGGATCTGGTGCAGGTCGATGGTTTCACCCTGCTTCTGGCCGACCATTTCGAGCGCGCGGCGGATGGCGCTGAGCATGCCCAGGGCCAGGATGTCGACCTTGATGAGGCCCAGCGCATCCAGATCATCCTTGTCCCACTGGATGACGCTGCGGCCGGGCATGCTGGCGTTTTCCACCGGCACCAGTTCGGCCAGCGTGTCGCGCGCGATGACGAAGCCGCCCGGGTGTTGCGAGAGATGGCGCGGAAAGCCGATGAGCTGCTGCGTCAGTTCCAGCCACAGCTTGGTGAGATGGGCCTCGGGGTCGAAGCCGTTCTCGCGCAAACGCTCGGGGTCGATCTTGCGGCCATCGAACCAGTGCTGCGATTTCGACACCGCCTCGATGCGGTCGAGGTCGATGCCCAAAGCGCGGCCGACGTCGCGCAGCGCACTGCGCGGACGGTAGCTGATGACCACACCGGTGAGCGCGGCGCGGTGGCGGCCGTACTTCTTGTAGATGTACTGGATGACCTCTTCGCGGCGCTGGTGCTCGAAATCGATGTCGATGTCGGGCGGCTCGTTGCGTTCGGCGCTGATGAAGCGCTCGAAGAGCAGCATGGTGTGCACTTCGGGGTCGACCGCCGTGACCTCCAGGCAGTAGCAGACGGCCGAGTTGGCGGCGCTGCCACGGCCCTGACACAGGATGCCCTGGCTGCGCGCCCACTGGACGATGTCGGCCACGGTGAGGAAGTAGGCCTCGTACTGCAGCTGGCCGATGAGCGCGAGTTCGTGTTCGAGCATCGAGCGCACGGCGCCCGGCACGCCCGCGGGGTAGCGCCGCGCGGCGCCCTCTTCGGTCAGCCTGCGCAGCCAGCTGGTGGGCGTGTGGCCGTCGGGGACGATCTCGCGCGGGTATTCGTACTTCAGCTCGGCCAGGCTGAAAGCGCATCGACCGGCCAGCACCAGCGTCTGCTCGAGCCATTCACGCCGGTACAAGCGCGCCAGCCGCGGGCGCGAACGCAGGTGTGCCTCGGCGTTGGGCGCCAGCGCATGGCCGCAAGCCGCCACCGTGCTGCGCAGACGCGTGGCGGTGAGCACATCCAGCAGCGGCTTGCGCGAACGCACGTGCATGCGCACGTCGCCGGTGGCGACGATGGGCAGGCCGGTGAGCGCAGCCACGCGCTCGGTGATCTCGACCAGGAGCGCGTCGTGCGGATGCATCAGCAGTGGCAGCGCCAGTGCGGCGCGGTCGCCGAACCAGGTCTTCAGCCATAGCGCATGGGCGAAGAGGGCCTCGAACGGTTCGACACGGGGTGCCATGGCGGCGCTGGTGACATCGGCGTCTAACGGCGGCAGTACACACGAGACCACCAGCAAGGCCAGGCAGCCCGGCAGGCCGGCGAGCATGGGCGCGGTGGGCACACGGCCTTCCAGGTCGGCCATCTCGGCGTGGTACTCGCCCTTGGGTGCGCGGCGCCGGCAGACGCCGATCCACTGCGCCAGGTTGCCGTAGCCGCGGCGCGACATGGCCAGCATCACCAGACGTGGGCCGGAACCGTGCTGCGCCGCCGTCGACGGGCCGGCAGGCGGATGCAGTGTGAAGTCGCTGCCGATCAGCAAAGGCAGGCCCAGCCGAGTGGCTTCGAGGTGAGCCCGCACAACGCCGCTCAGAGAGCATTCGTCGGTGATGGCCAGCGCCATGTAGCGCAGCGCCTGAGCGCGGGCCAGCAATTCCTCGGGGTGCGAGGCTGCACGCAGGAAGCTGAAGTTGCTGCTGCAGATCAGCTCGACATAGGCCGGCAATGTGTGACCGGGGCGGACAGCGAAGCCAGTCATGTGAGGGCGTAGCAGGGCTGGGGTTCAGGGGGCAGTTTGTCGTGTCGCCTGGGAATCCGGCGACCCAGAGGTCTTCAGGCAGCGCGGACCCGACAGCCGGCATTCGACTGCAAAGCCTAGAAATTCGGGACCGATTGGGTTTCGCCCTCTAGACACTGGTGGCCAAACTAACAGCCATGGTGCTTCGTCGCACCGACTGGTTGGGTAAACGAACCGCCTCGCATCACTACAGAAAGCACATCATGACAAAGACCATCACCCTGCGCACCGCCACCCTTGAGACCGTTGCCAACTACCGTCAATTGGCCGAGCACGCCGTTGGCGCCTACCGCGCCAGTGGCCACAGGCTGCTCGCGATGATGAGCCGAAACCTTGACCGCAGCACCGACCGTATCGCACCGCGACTGGCCGAGGCGCTCCGCCGGACCAATACCAAGGTCATCGAAGTCGCCGCCAATGGCATCGACAGCGTCAGCGCGCAGACCGAGCGCGTCATTGAGCTCGGCACTGCCAGCGTCACCTCGCGGATCGACATCGTCGCCGATCTGGTTCAAGGCATCGAGAACCGCTATGTCGCCACCGGCCTGCAGACCGTCGCCCGTCTCAGCCTGACGGGCGCCCAGGCGGCGCTGATCGTGTCCGAGAAGCTGGCCGCCGGCGCCGACAAGCTGGCGGATGTCGTCGGCGGCAGGCACGTTCGCGGCACCAAGGCCGTGGCACGCGCAAAGACCGCGGTCAGGACCGCGCGCCGCGCCACGGCACCGGCCAAGCCCCGGGCCGCGAAGTCGGTCAAGGCCGAGATCAAGCCCGTCAGGGCCGCCACGGTGAAGCGGGCCGCCAAGCCGGTGGTGAAGGTCAAGGTGGCGCGCCGCGCCGCGCGCAAGGCAGGACATCCGGCAGCGGTAGCCTGAGCCCACTGACGCGGATGCGCCGGTTCTGCTGGCGCTCCGCGGGCGCCTGGACACCGCGGAGCCGCATGCTCCGCTGCACGACGCGTCGGCGCTGTGGCTGCAGCCCCAGCCACCGGTTGGCGAGGGGATGTCCGCTATGTTGGCTGCCGAACGGAACGAACAATGCCGCCGCTGCTTTGGCGCGCTGGCCGCCGGCAGAATGGCCGTCACCGCCGTCGGTGGCTTTCCGGCCATCGTGCGCGCGCAGCCCACGAAGCTGAAGGTGGGCGTGATCCTGCCGCGTTCGGGCGTGCAGGCCCAGCTCGGACAGTCGCCCGGCCGATTCGCGCGAGGGCTGAAGCAAGAACGAAGTCAGAACCCCGCCGCCGCGGCGATGGCCAACCAATCCGACAAGCTGCCCAGCAGGTTGATCTGGTCGTTGATGGCCGGCACCAGGTAGTACACGTTGCCATTCAAGCTGCCCACATAGGAATTCGTGGCCGCGTAGTATCGAAAATAGTAGCCGCTACCGATGGTTGAGGTGGCGCCCTTCGGCGCCGCGTACTGCGGGTAGGTTGCCTCCAGGTAGTTGAAGACGCGGTTCGATGCGACCTGATCCGATGGCCACGCAGGTTGCAGCGGCTGGCCGGCATTGAAGGCTGCGCAGGCCGCCGCTGTCGTGGCGTCGCAGATGCGCAGGATGTAGCCCTCCGGCTTGAATCCGGGCGTCACGACGGTGGTCGGGAACACGGCCTTACCCGCGATGAACTGACCGTCATGGGTCACGGTCTCTGCGGTCAGGAAAGTGATGCCCGTCGTATCGACGCCATTGGCCCTGGCCACGTCGTTCAAGGTCTGCCAGCCCGTGGCCTGCGTCCAGCGGATGGCGCGGGCGGCCGTCAGATTGGCGGTCCTGCTGTTGTTGGCCAGCGTCAGGAAGCCATCAGGCTGGATCCGGAAATCCGGTTCGGTGGCCATCGTCGAGGGGCGAGGTCGACGCCAGGCCCACGATCACGTCCCCGGTTCCGCTGACCGCCAAGGCGGCACCACTGGTCGTGCCCGGAGCCAGCCCGAAACTCACCGGGGCTGCCGAACCCGTCCAGGAGACGGGCAGCAGTGGGCTGTTGAAGGCCGCCGCTTGCGAGGCGCCGACGACGACCTGCCCCGAGGTGCTGACCCCGTAGGCAAACGAGTAAGCCCGCGCACCGTCCGCTGCCAACGGCGCCAAGGTGGTGAGGCTGCCCGCGCCGGTGGCGGCATCGGTCAGGTTCCAGCGGAATCCCCTGGAGAAGGTTCTGGCGGAGTTCCCGACCACCACCGAGCCGTTGATGTTCACGCCGGTGGCCGCCGTCGTATCGGCGCCCAGCGATCGCGAGCCGAGCGCGCTGGTCCAGAGGAAGGCCTGCATAGCATCGCCCAGTGCGGTCTGGTTGTCACCGGCGCGGGAGATCCTGCCGACCACGGTGGAGCCGCTGGCGGAGATGGCCGTTCCGGCGGACACATCGAATCCAGCGGGGATGGGGAGTGCCGCCACGCCGCCGTCCCTGGTCCAGCGGTAGGCGCGCTGCGGCCTGATCAGGCTCACGCCTTGTTGCGGAATTCCGCCGTTTACGTCGGTGGTGCCGGTGATCGCGCCCGTGATGCTGAGGCCCCGTACCGAGATGCTGCCGGGGAAACCTGAATTGTCTGGCGCGCGCGGGGAGCGAAGCACTGCGAGCACGGGGTCCGGGGCATCGATGGGCACCTCCCGATACTCGATGACCGTGGAACTGTCTGGCAGTCGCGTTTCGCTGACAACCTCGACCGCACCACCCTTTAGATACCAGAGGAACGCCGTCACTTCGTAAGAGGGGAGGGAGTCCTTGGGGACTGCGGGAATGGTGATCCACTTGGTGTCACCAGTGGGCAACTGAAAGACGCCAGCGGCCTGTGCGGTGCTCGGGACGGCAAGCCCTGCTGAGAGGATCAGAGCAACACCGCAGGCGGTGCGAGCCACCGCCACCCAGCCGGCCATGTGCTTGAATCGACGGATGCTTGAGGAGTCCCGGGTCCACCGGCTACGGGATGCATCGTTGACGGGCATGTTTGGCTCCTGCAAGCACGCGAGATAAGCGTCGGACGCGAGCACTATAGCGATCGAGCCCTGCGCTGTGTGAGCGGAATCGCCTCCAGCGCCTGGCGCTGCGTCGGGTGCCGCGCCGGCACGCGCCGCAGCCGGCACGATCGATGAAGTAGCAGTACAGGTGCAGGCATTTGCGCTTGGCCGATTGCACACAGGACTGCCCGGTCGTGAAGCGCAACGACAACGTGCGGCACGGCTCGAGGGCCGAGAACACGCACACCAAACCCTCGACGATGCCGTCAGGCTCGGCGATCTTGCGGGCGGCATCTTTCTTGCGCAGCTTGGAGCTCAGGTACTCGAAGGGCCGGCCGGGTTTGCGGGCCCGGCCAACGCCTGGGCCTTGACGCGCTCGGCGTTGGCCAACAGGAATGGCTTGACGCTGGTGCAGTCGATCTCGTGCGCCTGGAGCAACTGCGCCATCGACCAGCCCGACATGATCGGCAGGTAGCCGCGGAACAGCATGCGGTCGAAGCAGGACAGTACGCCTTGAATACGGTCGCCTACCTGAACGCCCGAGACATCGCCATCAACGTCAAGCCTTTCCAGGTCTTCCAGCATGGCAACGAGCAGCTGCTGGGAGAGGCGCTGCTCGTGGCATGCGCTACTTGGAGCACTGAAGGGCCTGGTTGTTCAGCACGGCGCAACTCTGGGCACCACACTGACAGTGGATCAACCAGCCTCGCGGTGAGGTGGGAATGCTGCCTGCGATGATCTCCACCGAGTTCGAGCATGTGCATGGCGCGATTCCGGTCTGCGCCTCCGCGGGCGCGATCATTTTCGTCGCACCCGCCAACGCCGCCAGCACCACGCATGCGGCGATGCCAAATTGAAGCGAGGTCTTCAAGAGTGCCATGCTGCCTCCATGTGTTGGGACAATGAGCCTATGGCGAACCTTGAGACAGAGCAAGCAGCGACCCGGGTTCCGGTCGAGTAGTGCGCTCCCGTGGCTTGATCGCAGCGGCACCAACGCATCGGCTGGCAGTCGGTCGTGTCCCAGCGCCTGGGAAAGTCGCGCAGGAGCCGCGCAGCGATGGATGCATGTCAGAGCCTGCCGTGCGCACTTAGTGAGTCACGCTCATCGGATGGACGCCCAGCAGCACGAGGACTAACGGCAGTCCAATGGCGGCCGCCACGACTGCAAGTGCAACAGCACGTTCAACCCGACGGCCGCCGCCACCACCACGCTTCGAGAACCGAGTCAGCCCGTCAAGCTGAGCCGTGGAGAACCTAATCAACTGACTTGGAGACATTTCGACCTCGCGTCACGGGGTTCACTGCAGAGTGCCGACTGTGAGCGCCCGAGCGCAATCTATGAGGCACAACCAACCGCATGTACCTGAAACTCCGTGGAAAACTAGGCAGTTCCCCAGCGGTGCTGAGTGAGGCCCCCTCGCTTAAGCGGAGCGCCAACGGCATGCCGCCGGGCCCCGGCCACAGGTACGATGTACATTTTCTGTGGCCGGGCCCTGGCGTCCTGCCGTCGTTGCCTGCTTAGCTCGTTAGGCACCGCAAATGCAAGACCCGCACGCCTACCGCTTGATTGCGGATGCGGTTCTTCTCCTGCACTTCGCAGTCGTTGCCTTCGTCGTCGGCGGCTTGGTCCTAGTGCCAGTTGGCAACATGCGGCACTGGCGTTGGGTCAACTTCAACTTCACACCGCCTACCACCCGGTAGGTGAGTGACACCGTCATCGGTCTTGGCCGGGATGCTTCCCAGGCCGGTGCGGTGCTGGCGAAGGACCGGCGAGCTGGCGCCTTGCGCTCTTGCCTTACGTAGGTCAGGCGGCGCTGGGTGGCTAGACCTGCCGGCGCACGCTGCGGGCGTTCATCTAAGCCCGGGGATCGTCCGGGACGGTTTAAACGGGAGACTCTCAGGCAACGGCAACGGTTAGGAGCACCTCGCGGGAGATGCCGCTTCGGGTAAGCGAGCGCCGAACGGTGACCAAGGGCAGCGCCAAGACCCAAAAAGCCAAACGGGTTAGCCTCTCTCGAAGCTAACCCGTTGATTTATCTGGTGCGGCTGGCAGGAATCGAACCCACGACCCCTTGGTTCGTAGCCAAGTACTCTATCCAGCTGAGCTACAGCCGCATCAAGCCCGGCAGTATATCAGCGCTTTCGAGGCCACCGGCCGGTGCGCGCCGCGGTCAATCCAGTGCCGCGGCGGCCTGCTCGCAGCGAAGCGCACGCGCCTCGTCGCCTTCCTCCCGCGCCAGGGCCGCCAGCTGGCGCCAGGCGGCACGGCGCGTGCGCGAGCTCAGCCCAGGTGCCGCGGCTGCCTGCTCCAGCAGCTGCCTTGCCTTGCCCCAGAGCCTGCGCTCGGCGAAGACCATCCCCACCGCGGCGACTACGGCGCCTTCGTGGCCATAGGCCTGCGCTGCGGCCTCCAGCCGCGGCAGCCATTCGACACCGATGCCGGCCCGTGCCTCGATCAGCGCCAGGGCCACCTGCTCGCGGTCTTCGCGCGCCAGTTCCGACAGGCGGTCCCAGAAGGGCTTGAGCCACTGCCTTGCGTCTTCTGCGGCGTCGAGGTGCACGGCGCGCAATGCGGCGCGTGCAGCCACCTGGGCGTCGCGGCGGTCGGCGGCGTCGAACTGGCCCCACAAGCGGCGCAGCTGCTGCACATCGTGCGCGCCCTCCAGTGTCTCGGCGGCCAGCGCACGCAGCAGCGCCTGCGCCACCAGCGGCGAGAAAGCCTGATGCTTGGCCAGCAGGCGCGCCGTCTGCAATGCGTCCAGCGGCTGGCGCGCCATGCGCAGCGCCTGCAGCTTCAGGCGCAGCGCATGCGTACGGCGTGCGGCACCGGGGGGCAGAGCGTCCAGCGCCTCCATCGCGCGCGGGGCGTCGCGGTCTTCCAGCGCCCATTCTGCGGCCAGCAGGCGCACGGCCTCCTCGGGGTTGCGGGCGCTGCCACGCAGGCCCTTGGGGCCACCCTGTGCAGCCTTCAGCGCCTGCGCCAGCGCGGCGTCGCGGCGCGGGCGGTCCTGCAGGCGGTGCAGGCTGCCGGCAGCCAGCAAGCGTGCCAGCACGCGGAATTCGGGATCGGCCTGCAGCGCCTCGTGCTCGTCGGCGATCAGCACCGCGCGTTGGGCGGCGCTGCGGGCGCGGCCGTAACGCGCGCCGAAATACTCGGTCAGCGCCTCGCGCAGCGCGGCCTGCGCCGCACGCTCGCGTCGCAGTGCGCGCCAGGCGCCGGCGCGCTTCGGCAGGCTGAGCAGCGAGCTGAAGGCCCGCACCGCCGCCATCAGCACCAGGCAGGCTGCCAGCAGGGCCAGCACAAAGAGATTGAGCGAGAAGTCGGTGCGCCAGCCGCCCCAATAGACGCTGACGAGGCCGTCGTTGCTGCCCAGCGTGGTGGCAGCCACCACCGCCACCACGAACAAGCCCACGAGCCAGATGACGCCGCGCATCGGGTATGCCGCCCTTGTCCCGCGCTTCTTGCCGGCGCCGCGCCGTCAGCGCCCGGCCGAAGCCGTGGCGATGGCCGCCAGCGTGGCGTCGGGACGCGGCACGCTGACCAGCCGTGCCTGCGCGGTGACGGTGCGCACCAGTTCGCTGGCGGCGGCCACGCGGCGCGTGCTGCGATCGAAATAGCGGTCGAGCGCGGTCTGCGCGTCACGCAGGTCGGACTGCGCGGTGTCGAACTGACGAGACAGCAGCGCCAGGCGGGCGTTCAGCAGCCGCAGCTTGAGGTTCTCGCGCAGGAAGAAGGCCTGCTCGGGCGCCACCAGCATGGCCTCGGGCGTGTCGATGCGCGTCACGCGCACCAGGTTCTTCACCTCGTGCCAGACCGTCGCCCCGAACTCACGCCAGGGTGCGACCCAGGGCCAGTCTCCGGCGCTGGCTGCGGCGGCCGGGCCCGAGGCCGCGCTGGCCGCCGCCACTGCCTGTGCCACCCGCGGCGGTGCACGGCGCTCGGGCGCCGACAGCAGCGGCAGGTCGTCGACCTGGCGGATGACTTCGTCCAGCCGAATGGTGAGCTGGGTGATGTCGGTGACGCCCGCGCTGCGCGTGCGTTCCAGGTCTTGCGCCACGGCGCGGCGGACGCGTTCCAGCCGCGGCTGGTTGTAACGGGCGAGGCGCTCGTCGGCCTGCTTCAGCGTCAGCACCATCGGCTCGGCACTGCCAGTGATGGCCGCCTGCTGCAGGGCGACGCGGATGGCGGCCTCGACATCTGCAAGCACGTTTTCGTCACGTGAACGCGAGAGCGACTGGATCAGCTCTTCGAGCTGCGTGCGCTGCAGCGTCGTTTCGGCGACGCGGGCTTCCAGCAGCGCGTGCCGGGCCGCCGTCTCGCGGGACGTGAGTTCGGCCTGGCGTGCCAGCGTGCGCGCCTCGGTGGCCTGGCTGCCGCTGTCCTGTTGGCGCTTGACGAGTTCGGTTTCCAGCGACTTCACGCGCTGCTGCGTGTTCCACGCCAGCACGAGCGCCGCCGCCGCGAGTGCCGCCAGCACGCTGGCACCCACCGCGATCCAGCGGCCTTGGCCCATCGTCGCGGTCACCCCCGGCGATGCGACCGGTGAAGGCGCCTGTGCGGGCGCCTCGGTTGGCGGGGCGGGAGGGGTCGCGGGAGCGTCGGTCACGGAGCCTCAGATTGTATCGACGGCCATGCAGCGGCCGCGGTCGCCACGGCCGCGGGCAGCGGTGCCGTCACCGCCACACGGCCGAAGCCCAGTTCGAGCGCGGTCTGCGCGATGCGCGGGTGCGAGGCCAGCGCGCCACTGCCCGACCAGTTGGCCCCCGGCGCCAGCGTACGCAAGTGGGCCACGCCTTCGCTGCTGCTGAACAGCCACAGGTGCGCGGCCGGCGCGGCCAGCGCGCGCGCCAACAGCGCCTGCGCAGCGGCGTCGAGCACGGGCACGCCGCGGCAGTAGGCGGCGACGAAATCGACCGTGGCGCCGCGGGCGCGCAGCGCCTCTGCCAGCCAGTCGCGGCCTGCTTCGCCACGCACCACGAGGGCTCGGCGGCCGGCCCAGTCCTCGTGCGCCAGCAAGGCCCACAGCGATTCCGAATCGAAGCTCGCCCCCGGCGGCGGCTCGACGACGAGGCCTGACGGCACCCCAGCCGCACGCAACGCCGCCGCCGTACCTGGCCCGGTGCAGCCCGCGCGCAGATCCGTCGGCCAAGCCAGCCCGGCCGGCGCCTGGGCGAAGAAGTGCCCTACAGCGTTGGCGCTGACGAACATCACGAAGTTGGCATCGGACAGCGTGCGCCAAGCAGCGTGCACCGGCGCCGGGTCGGCCACGGATGCGATGTCCAACAACGGCAACGCCACTGCGTCCTGCCCCAGCGCCTTCAGCGCCTGCACCCAGTCGGCGGCCTGCACCGCGGGCCGGGTGACGATGAGCTGCATCGCCGGGCGCGCGGCCGGCTTCAGGCGGCCGGCAGGTAGCTGCCGGCACCCGCCATGTGCAGCCGGGCAGCGGCTTCATTGCCAAGCGCGCGGGCACCGGCCTCGTCGGTCACGGCGGCGGTCAGGCGCACGTGCAGCAAGGGCCGCTTGGGGTCGTTGGCGTCGCCCAGGGCGGCGTCCAGGCGCAAGGTGTCGCCGACCCACACGGCATGCCCGGCCAGCGGCATGCTGCAGCTGCCGCCCAGCGAGCGCGACACCGCTCGCTCGGCATGGCAGGACAGGAACGTGGGCCAGTGGATGGTCTTGGCCAGCAGCGCGCGCAGCTCGGTGGCGTCTTCGCGCACCTCGATGCCCAAGGCGCCCTGCCCGGCCGCCGGGATCATCACTTCGGGGTCGAAGGTGGCGCGGATGCGCGACGCCAGCCCCAGTCGCTTCAGCCCCGCGGCGGCCAGCACGATGGCGTCGAAGCCGCCTTCGTCGAGCTTGCGCAGCCGCGTGTCGAGGTTGCCGCGCAGCGGTTCGATCTGCAGGTCGGGGCGGCGGTTCAACAACTGCACCACTCGGCGAAGGCTGCTCGTGCCGACGATGGCGCCCTGCGGCAGTTCGTCGACGCTGGCGAACTTCGACGAGACGAACGCGTCGCGCGGGTCTTCGCGTTCCCAGATCGCGGCCAGTACGAAGCCGGCCGGCAGGTCCATCGGCACGTCCTTGAGCGAATGCACGGCGAGATGGGCGCGGCCTTCTTCCAGCGCCGTCTCCAGCTCTTTCACGAACAGGCCCTTGCCGCCCACCTTGGACAGCGCGCGGTCCAGGATCTGGTCGCCGCGGGTGGTCATGCCCAGCAGTTCGACCTGCAGGCCGAAACGCGCGACGAGGGCGTCGCGCACATGTTCGGCCTGCCACAAGGCAAGGCGGCTTTCGCGCGTGGCGATCACGGTGGCTTGAGTCATCTGGCGATGATAGCCAGCACCAGATGCCTGACCGGTGGGCTGCGCCCAGGCATGCACCTTGCGGGCGGCCCAGACGACAATCGGTAACCCGGTTACATGCCCAGGAGCCTGCCATGCCGCGCAACACCCCCGCCCGCACCAGCGTGGCGCAACGCACCAAGACCAGTCGGGCCGCGCTCACCGGCGATGCGGCCACGAAGAACAAGCCGTTGGTCGAAGATATCCGGTTACTGGGTCGCATCCTGGGCGACGTCATCCGCGAGCAGGAAGGCACGGCCGCCTTCGAGCTCATCGAACGCGTCCGCCAGCTCAGCGTGGCCTACCGCCTGAAGGCCGACGCCAGCGCCGGGCGTGTGCTCGACCGGTTGCTGAAGAACCTCTCGGCCGACCAGACCGTCACCGTCATCCGCGCATTCAGTTACTTCAGCCACCTGGCCAACATTGCCGAAGACCGCCACCACGTGCGCCGCCGCGCCGTGCACGAACTGGCCGGAGACCTGCAGGAAGGCTCGCTGGCGCTGAGCTTCGAGCGCCTGCACCGTGCCGAGCACCGCGCGGCCGACATCGCCGCCACGCTGGCCACGGCCTACATCAGCCCGGTGCTGACGGCCCACCCCACAGAGGTGCAGCGCAAGAGCATCCTGGACGCCGAGCGCGCGGTGGCCGAACTGCTGGGCGCGCGCGACGATCTGCGCACACCCGAGGCGCGCGCCGAGAACGAGGCGCTGATGCGCGCCCGCGTCACGCAGCTGTGGCAGACGCGCATGCTGCGCACCGCCAAGCTGACGGTGGCCGACGAGGTGGAGAACGCGCTGAGCTACTACAACACCACCTTCCTGCGCCAGATCCCGCGGCTGTACCGCGACATCGAACGCGCGCTGCCCGGCCACGCCATCGCGTCCTTCCTGCGCATGGGCCACTGGATAGGCGGCGACCGCGACGGCAACCCCAACGTCACCGCGGCCACGCTGTCGCACGCGCTGCGGCGCCAGGCCGAAGTGGCGCTGCGCTTCTACCTCACCGAGGTGCACGAGCTGGGCGCCGAACTCTCGATCAGCGGCACGCTCAGCGCGGTATCGGCCGAGATGCTGTCGCTGGCCGAACGTTCACCCGACCAGAACGTGCACCGCCAGGACGAGCCCTACCGGCGCGCGCTCATCGGCATGTACGCGCGGCTGGCCGCCACGCTGCACCGGCTGACCGGCACCGAAGCGTTGCGCCACGCCGTGGCGCCGCAGATGCCCTACCCCGACGCCGAGGCGTTCCTCGCCGACCTGCGCACCATCGAGCGCTCGCTGGCCTCGCACCACGCGCAGGCGCTGGTGGGCCCGCGTCTGGCGCCGCTGATGCGTGCGGTGCAGGTCTTCGGCTTCCACCTCGCCACGCTGGACCTGCGCCAGAGCAGCGACAAGCACGAAGCGGTGATCGCCGAGCTGCTGCGCGTGGCGCGCATCGAGCCCGACTACGCCGCACTCACCGAACCTGCGCGCCGCCGGCGCCTGCTGGCGCTGCTGAACGACGCGCGCCCGCTGCGTGTGCACGGTGCCGTGTACAGCGAGCTGACGCTGGACGAACTGGCCATCTTCGAGACCGCGCGCGAGGCGCTGGCGCGCTACGGGCGTTATGCCATCCGCCACTACATCATCAGCCACACCGAGGAGGTGAGCGACCTGCTGGAAGTGCTGCTGCTGCAGAAGGAGACCGGCCTGCTCACCGGCACGCTGGACTGCGCACAAGGCCCCGCACGCGCGGCGCTGATCACCGTGCCGCTGTTCGAGACCATCGGCGACCTGCGGCGCAGCGAACCCACCATGCGCGAGTTCTACGCGCTGCCCGGCGTGCGCACATTGGTGACCGCCAGTGGCGCCGAGCAGGACGTGATGCTGGGCTACAGCGACAGCAACAAGGACGGCGGCAGTTTCACCAGCCACTGGGAGCTCTACCGCGCCGAGACGGCGCTGGCGGCGCTGTTCGCCGAGATGGCGGGCGACGGCTTGCCTCCGATCACGCTGCGCCTCTTCCACGGGCGAGGCGGCACCGTCGGCCGTGGCGGCGGGCCCAGCTACCAGGCCATCCTGGCGCAGCCGCCGGGCACGGTGAACGGGCAGATCCGGCTCACCGAGCAGGGCGAGGTCATCGCCAGCAAGTACGCCAACCCCGACATCGGCCACCGCAACCTGGAAACACTGGTGGCCGCCACGCTGGAGGCCACGCTGCTGCACCCGACGAAGAGCGCGCCCAAGGCTTTCCTCGACGCCGCGGCACAGATCAGCGAGGCCAGCTTCCAGGCCTACCGAACGCTGGTCTACGGCACGCCAGGCTTCACCGACTACTTCTTCGCCGCCACGCCGATCCGCGAGATCGCCGAGCTGAACATCGGCAGCCGCCCGGCCAGCCGCAAGGCCACACGCGCCATCGAGGACTTGCGCGCCATCCCGTGGTCCTTCAGCTGGGGCCAGTGCCGCATGGCGTTGCCGGGCTGGTGCGGCTTCGGCAGCGCCATCGAGTCCTTCATCGCCGAAGGCCCACGCGACGAACGCGTGGCGCTGCTGCAGCGCATGCACAAGCAGTGGCCCTTCTTCCGAACGCTGCTGAGCAACCTGGACATGGTGCTGGCCAAGAGCGACCTGCGCATCGCCGCGCGCTACGTCGAGCTGGTCGACGACAAGAAGCTGGCGCGGCGCATATTCACGCTGCTGCGTGCCGAATGGCAGCGTGCGCACGATGCCCTGCTGCTGGTCACGGGCCAGACCGAACCGCTGCAGAGCAACGCGGCACTGGCGCGCAGCATCGCCCACCGCTTCCCCTACCTCGACCCGCTGAACCACCTGCAGGTGGAACTGATGCGCCGCTACCGCCAGGGCCGCGAAAGCCCTGCGGGGCTGGAGCGGGTGCAGCGCGGTATCCACCTGTCGATCAACGGCATCGCGGCGGGCTTGCGCAACACCGGCTGACGGCGTGGCCGACTGCTCAGCGCGACCCTGACGCCGCCGACGCGGTGCGCTGGGCGGCTTGCGCACGCAGCGCTCCGAGTTCACCCAGCCGCGCACGCTGCTCGACCCAGGCCCGCGTGCGCGCCACGCCCGCGCACGAAAGGGGTTGCTCGCGGTCGAAGAGCTCGTCGGGCGGCGCCAGCAGTGTGTCCAGCGCCTTGCGGCGCGTGGCAGCTTCGGCCTTGCCCAGGTAGCTGCGTTCGGCCAGCCGCAGCCCCAGCCGCACGCCGACGAAACCGTCGCTGCGTTCGACCAGTGTGCGTGCGACGGCGGCGCAGGCCTGCATGCGTTCGCTGCCGGGCGCCAGCGGCTCGCGGCAGTGGTCGAACACGGCATTGAACGCAGGCATGGCCATCGCCGCCTCGACGCCGATGACGTCGATCCAGAGCGCCGGCTGCAGGTAGCTCGCGACACCGGCGGGCATGGCCTCGAGCACGGCCTGCGACAGCGCGTGTTCATGGCGGTCGAAGCGTGTCGCGGCGGCCATGCGGGTGATCAGTTCCCCGCGCCGTTGCGGTTGCCGCGCCAGCAGGTCCACCCACGGCGCCAGGTTCTGCGGTTCGACCTGCGTCCAGCGCTCAGCCATCTCCAGGCAACTGGCACCGAGGTCACAGCGCTGCAGCGCCCACATCGCCACCACGGGATCGTCGGAGGCGCGCGCCAGTTCGGGCAGGGCTAGCGCCTGCGGCCAGCCCGTGGCATCGCTGCCGCGCAGCATCAGCGCGGCGGCGCGCCAGCGTGGCGGGCCGGCGTCGAGTGCCGTTGCCAGCGCGGCGTAGGCCTGGACCCATGCGTCGCGGCCGAGATGGGGCGGCAACGCGGCCAGCGCCTGTTCGGGGCCGGGCTGCGCAACGGCCCCGCTTGGCACCGGCATGCGGCCGACGCCACACAGGTCCCACACCGGCGCGCCAGCTTTGGCGCGGGACGGCGCTTCTGCCTGGGCCTGATTTGCAGCGGGCAGTGAAGTGGCGAGCGCAAGAGCGCCCGAGGGCGCGGCCTCGGGCGGCAGGCGGTCCACGGTCGGTGCCGCCCCAGGCTGCGGCCGCGAGGCCACCGCTGCCGGCCCACCGGGCGCCACGTCGGGCTCGGGCGCCAGTCGCCCGGTCTCGGCCGACCACAGCCATGCGCCCAGGGCCAACAGCGCCGCCACTGCGGCCACCCGGCCCGCGGCGGGCCAAGGCCTCATCGCTGCGCGGCCAGCGCCGCGCGCACCGCCGCCACCTGGCGCCGCGACACCGCCAGCCATTCGTCCAGCGGCGCCACGCGCACGGCCCAGCCGTCGCCGCCATCGTCACCGGTATCGGCCGCATCGCGCAGCGCCAGTTCGCGTATCGCATGGCGCGCCACCAGCGCGTTGCGGTGGATGCGGATGAGGTCGCCGCCCAGGCCGGCCAGGCGCTGCTCCAGTTCCGACAGTGATTCGTCTAGCACGTACTCGTGCAGCGGCGTGCGCAGCGTGACGTACTTCTGCCCCGCCTTCAGCACCAGCACCTCGGGCAGCGGCAGGCGCAGCGTGCGGCCGCGGTCGCTGACCACGAGCGCCGGCGCGTCCAGCAGTGCCGCCTGCATCGTCGACACCGGTTGCAGGCGCTGGCGCACACGCTGCATCGCAGCACGCAGGCGCTCGCTGCGCACGGGCTTGGTGAGGTAGTCCACCGCTTCCAGCTCGAAGGCCTTCAGCGCGTGCTCAGCATGCGCGCTGACGAAGATCACCGCCGGCGGCTGCGGCATCGCCTTCAGCCGCGCCGCGAGGTGCAAGCCTTCATGCGGCGTCAGGCCGGGCATGCGGATGTCCAGCAGCACGGCGTCCACCGGCGTGGCGTTCAGCAGGGCCAGTGTCTCGTGCGCGTCGCCCGCTTCGCCGACGATGTTGATGTCGAGCTCGGGCAGGCCCAGCAGAAGCGAGCGCAGTCGCAGGCGCGCCAGCGGCTCGTCGTCGACGATGAGGACGTTCATGTCGGTGGCTCCGGCGTGTTCGCTGCGGCGGCTTGCGGCCCTTTGCCGACGTTCAGCGTCCGTTTTCGCGCGTTGCGTGTGGTGGCGGCAAAGGGCTGTCCGGGCGGGGCGCAGCGTGCGACTGAAGCGGTCGGCGCTGCGCGCCGACTACCCCTGCGGTGCTCGGGTCCATGGCCGGGGCGCATAACTCGCTGCGCTCACTTCGTTCGCTACGCTCAGACAGGATGCGCCAGAAGTGTCCACGAGGCGCGCTGGGCGCGCGCGGGCCATGAACCCTGCGCTCCGCAGCGCTTCACACGCACGCCGCGCCCCGCCCGACAGCCCTTTGCAGGAACCAGAGCGGGCACTCGGCGATCGCCTCCTTCGGGGCTTGAGCGGCAGGCGGTGCCCGGCGGCGTCGCCGTGTGTGGCGCCGAGCAGCGCAGTCTTGAGGGCGGCGGCGCGCAGCGCGCTTCGTGAACTGACTTGCCGCATCCTGTCTGAGCGTAGCGAACGAAGTGAGCGCAGCGAGTTATGCGGCACGCCCTCAAGGCGAGCAGCGCAGGGCAGCCTGAGCGAAGCGAAGGCCGCCACAGTCGGCGATGTCGTCGGGCACCGCCTGCCGCGACCGGCACAAGTCGTCGAGCGCAGAGAGCAGACACCCACCAACGTCAGCACCGGGCCGTAAGCAGACGCCACGCTCACGGCAAAGGCAGCACGATGCGCGCGTGGAACTGGTCGGCTGCGCCACCCACGCCCGGCTCGCGCCACACGTCGCACTGCGCACCCACGTCGTGCAGCAACCGCAGCCGCTCTCGCACGTTGTGCAGCGCCATGCCGTGGCCAGGCTGGCCCGGGACGCTCGCCAGCGTGTTGCTCACCGTCACCACCGCCTGGCCGCGCTGCACGACGGCGGTCACGCGCACCTGGCCACCGCGCGTAGCGGGCTCGATGCCGTGGCGCACGGCGTTTTCGACCAGCGGCTGCAGCACCAGCGGTGGCACGCGCGCGGCGTGCACACGGGGGTCGATATCCCACTGCACTTGCAGGCGGGGACCGAAGCGCACCTGCTCGATGGCCAGGTAATGGCGCGCCAGCGCCACCTCTTCTTCCAGCGACACCGAGGCCCCCACCTCCGCCAGCGCGACACGGAAGAGCTCGGCCAGATCTTCCAGCACGGCCTCGGCGCGCGCCGGGTCGACACGCACCAGCGCCAGCGCCGTGTTCAGCGCATTGAAGAGGAAGTGCGGGCGGATGCGCGACTGCAGTTCGGCCAGCCGCGCACTGGCATTGGCCGGATGCCAGATGCGCGCCCGCAGGTCGAGCCAGGCCCACAGCAGCGCGGCGAAACCGACGCCTGCCAAGGCCACGGCCGCCAGGGTCAGCGCATGACCTTCAGCGGCCAGCCCTGCCCATGCCAGCGGCGCCCATGCCAGCAGCCCGGCCACGCCGCCCAGGGCCAGCACCACGGCAGCACGGGCCGCGGCGGTCAGGGCGCGCAGCGGCCGCTGCAGCGCACACAACACCACCAGCCACAAGAGCGTGCCCGCCACGCCACCGAAGGCGAACACCGCCTGGCGCGCGCCCCAGACCGGCAGCGTATCGGCACCGCCCAGCGCGGTGATGGCCAGCACCGCCTGCACCAGCAGCACGGCACGCAGCGCCAACGCCGGGTGGCACACATCGAAGCTGGCAGCGGCCTGCGCGCTCATCCGGCCGCGCTCGTCCGCCAGCGGGTCGAAGCGCGTGCTGGCAAAACCGGTGGTGGGTATGTCCGAGGGGCGCACGCTCTCGGGCCACAGGCTCGCGGGCCTGTCGGCGGTGGATGTGAAGTCGGACTCGTTCGGTGCCGGTTGGCTCATCGGAGGCTGCGGCCTGGGGGTGCCCGGATAATACGGAGCTTCGCTTCCCGCCCACGCCCACTGCGGCGCAATGCGCATGTCCGACGACCGCTCCTCCGACCCCTTGGCGAACAAGCACCAGGCCTGGTCTGCCCTCTTCAGCGAACCGATGAGCGAGCTGGTGCAGCGCTACACCGCCAGCGTCGGCTTCGACCAGCGCCTGTGGCGCGCCGACATCGAAGGCAGCCTGGCGCACGCCGAGATGCTGGCCGCGCAAGGCGTCATCGCCGCGCAGGACCTGGCCGACATCCAGCGCGGCATGGTGCAGATCGCCGAGGAGATCGAGACCGGGCGCTTCGAATGGAAGCTGGCGCTGGAAGACGTGCACCTGAACATCGAGGCGCGGCTGACGGCGCTGGTCGGTGACGCCGGCAAACGCCTGCACACCGGCCGCAGCCGAAACGACCAGGTGGCCACCGACGTGCGCCTGTGGCTGCGCGGCGAGATCGACAAGCTGAACCTGCTGCTTAAGGCCATGCAGCAGGCGCTGGTGGCCGTGGCCGCCGAGCACGCCGACACCGTGATGCCGGGCTACACGCACATGCAGGTGGCACAGCCCGTGAGCTTTGCACACCATCTGCTGGCCTACGTCGAGATGTTTGCACGCGACGCGGAACGCCTGGCCGACGTGAGGAAGCGCGTGAACCAGCTGCCGCTCGGCGCGGCCGCACTGGCCGGCACCAGCTACCCGCTGGACCGCGAGCGCGTGGCCAAGACCTTGGGCTTCGACGGCGTGTGCCAGAACAGCCTGGACGCCGTGAGCGACCGCGACTTTGCGCTCGAGTTCAGCAGCTTCGCGGCCATCACCATGGTGCACGTCTCGCGCCTCAGCGAAGAGATCGTGCTGTGGATGAGCCAGAACTTCGGCTTCATCGACCTGGCCGACCGCTATTGCACCGGCAGTTCCATCATGCCGCAGAAGCGCAACCCCGACGTGGCCGAACTGGCGCGCGGCAAGAGCGGCCGCGTGGTGGGCCACCTGATGGCGCTGCTGACGCTGATGAAGGGCCAGCCGCTGACCTACAACAAGGACAACCAGGAAGACAAGGAGCCGCTCTTCGACACCGTCGACACGCTGGCCGACACGCTGCGCATCATGGCCGAGATGGTGGGCGGCATGCGCGTCAAGAAGGACGCGATGGAGCGCGCGGCACTGAAGGGCTACGCCACCGCGACGGATCTCGCCGACTACCTGGTGAAGAAGGGCCTGCCCTTCCGCGACGCGCACGAGGCCGTGGCGCATGCCGTGAAGGTGGCGCTGCAGCAGGGTGCCGACCTGGCCGAACTGCCGCTGGCCACGCTGCAAGGCTTCAACCCCGCGATCGGCGAAGACGTGTTCGAGGTGCTGACGCTGCGCGGCTCGCTGGCCGCGCGCAACGTGCTGGGCGGCACCGCGCCGGCGCAGGTGCTGGCGCAGGTGGCGCGGCACCGGGCACGGCTCACGGGCTGAACTTCAGCCCGCCGCGGGCGGTGCGTAGCGCCGCCCGCGTTTCAGCGGAACCGGATGCGCGTGGCGTCGACACTGCGGCGGTCGGCAGACAGCACGCCGCGCACCTCGACACGCCGGCCGGAGATGATCTGCGCGGCCGTGCCATCTTCGTAGCGCAGGTCGGGGCGGCCGGTATTCACGGTCACACCGCGCAGCACGAAGCTGGCGCCACCGGCGTTCACCGAGGTGATGAGCCCGTCGAGCTCGAAGCCGCGTCCGACCACGTCGTCGTCGCTCTTGATCTCCACGCGCGTGGCACGAAGCACGCCGTTGCGCAGACTGCCCTCGACCTCGACACGCACCCCCACGCCCAGACCGGCGCCGGGCACCAGGCCGCTGGCATCGACCGCGCGGCCGTTGACACTGAAGGCCGCCGGTGAGGTGTAGGCCGAGATCAGGCCCTCGATCTTCACCCCGTCGGCGTCGGCCAGCGGCCGCAGCGCGGTACCGAAGGAGCGGATCACCCATCGCGGCGTGGGCAGCAGATCGGCCTCCAGGCGCAGGCGCACGAACTGGCCCACGGCCAGTGCCGCGGGCACGCCGCTGGCCCCGGCATAGCTGTAGCTGACACCGCCCACACGCAGGGTCTGCGCCGCGGTGTTCACTTCGTGCGCAGGGCCGCGCAGGCGCAGGCCGCGGGCCAGTGACGCGGATTCCACGCGCGTGGCCCGGTAGCGCTGCTGCGCGCTGTCGAACACGGCGTAGACCTCGACCATGTCGCCGGGCCGCAAGCCCGCCAGGCCACCGACCAGGCCCTGGTCGAACACCGTGGTGGCATCCACCGTGACACGCTGGCCCAGCAACGTGAAGCTGCCACCTGCCACGTCCACCACACCCACCAGGCCCGAGAGCTCGCTCTCGAAGCGGATGCGGCTGGCCGTGGCGCTGGCGCCCGCGCTGCCGTTGGTAATGGCCGAGCTGTCGATCTCCACCGTCATGCCCAGGCGCAGGTCGTCGCGGCTGCGGCGGGTGCCGTCGAGATCCTCGACCTCGGCCGTGCTGTCGTCGAAGCGCACGCCGCCGACGATGACCGAGCCGAAGCCGGTGATCGGCCCGGTCGCGAAGCTGCCCGTGCCACCGCTGCCCACGCCGCCACCGCAGCCGGCGACGATGGCCGCCGCAGTGAACAGAGCCAGGCTGGTGCTGAGCAGGCCGCGCAGGGCCGCGCTGGACGTGACGCTGATGTTCATCTCACTTCTTTCGCTTGGCGCGCGGGCGCAACGGCTCGCGCGGGGAAGAGACTGGCGCCGGCTCGGCGCCCTCGTGGTAGGAGTAGAGACCGATGCGCAGCCGGCCCTGCGGTGCGGGCTGCAGCGCGGCGTCGGCCTCGACGCGCGCCTCCAACGCCGGCACCAGGGCCTGCAGCAGAGCCTGCCACTGTGCGCGCACGGCGGGGCGCACCGAGGCGATCGAGTCGGCCGACAGCCCGTCGGCAAACACCGCCTGCTCGAAGTGCGCGCGGTCGTCGCCATCGATCACGTTGGCCACCGCCGCGCGCAGGTGGTCACCGACGTTGTCGCCCAGGAAGGCGAGCTGGCGCGCGACGTCGCCGCGGGCCACGAAACCCTCGCGCGACAGGCGCACGGTGTCGGCGGCCTCGTCCCACTGGGCCAGGCCCAGGCGGCACAGCTCATCGAGCAGGCTGCGCGGGTGCACGTCGCGGGTCACGGCCTGGGCCAGAGTCTCGAAACTGGGCGCCACGCCCTGACGCTGCAGCACGGCGGGTTCACCGTCAGCACCACGGTAGGGTGGCTGCGAGCGCCAGTGCGTGAACACCTCGCTGGCCACCGAACGAGCACGTGGCGTCTCGCCCGCCCGCCGCGCCTGGGTCGCCTGCACCAGACGCGTCACCTCGCGCCGGTTGATGCCGGTGCTGGTGGCGATGCGGCTGACCTTGCGGTGCTCGGGCAGCCCGGGGTGGGCTCGTGCAGCGGCCTGCACGAAGGCCAGGCGCAGCATTTCTTCCACTTCGGCGTACGGCAGGCCACGCGCCACGCCCAGCCGTGCCACCGATGCCATCAGCCCGGCCAGCGCCCCGTGCAGCGCGGGCTGCTCGGGGCCCGTGCCGGGGGGCGGGGGAGTGTCGTCGCTGGGGTTCATGCAAATGCGGCTCATGCAATGGCAAGAGGCCGCCCGCACTGTAGCGGGCGGCCCCGGCGCTCATGCGGCCGTGCTCACTTGAAGTCGATGCGCCGCGCTTCGAGGCGCGTGCGGTCGGCGGCGAGCACACCCTTCACTTCCACGCGCTTGCCGTTGGCCAGCGTGGCCTCGATGCCGTCGCGCCATTCCACCGTGCCGCCGTACCAGACGGTGACGCCGCGCAGCGCGAAGGTCTTGTCGGTGGTGTTCAGGTTGCCCAGTTCGCCGCGCAGCTCGAGCTGGCGGCGGAACTGCACCCGGCGCTCCTCGATCTCGACCTTGGTGGCCACGAGCACGCCACCCACGACCGTGCCCTCGACCTCGACCCGCGCGCCTATCTCTACGCCCGTGGTGCCGTCGGGGAAACTGGCGTTGGTGGCATCCACTGGCAGGCCGTTGAGGCTGAAGCTGGCCGTGGAGGTGAAGCTGGTGATCACGCCTTCCAGGTGCGCCTCGCCCGAGCGGTCAGGCAGGCGCAGGCCGCCGCGCAGCGCAATCGCCACCCAGGCGCCATTCACCTGCGTCGTCTGCAGCAGCACACGGACGATCTGGCCGTTGGTGAGCCCCGGCGGCACCGTCGCCGCGGGCAGGCCGGTGTAGGACACGGGCTGGCCGTTGATGGTGAAGGTCTTGGCCGTGCTGTCGAGATTGGCGATCTGGCCACGCAGCTTGTAGGCCGCGGGCGAGTCCTCGGCCTCGATGCGCGTGGCCACGATGCGGGCGTTCACGGGGTCGAGGATGCCGTGGACCTCGACCACCCTGCCCGGCGTCAGCGCCGCGAAGCCGCCGGCCAGCGTTTCGTCGAACAGCGTGCTGGAGGTCACCAGCACCGTCTGCCCGAGCACCTGCACGGTGGAGGCGGCGGAGTCGACGGTACCCACCGGCCCGACGACTTCGCTGCCCAGGCGTATGCGCAGGGCCAGCGCCGACGCATCGGCGCGGTTCACCGCCCCGGCATCGATGGCCACCACCATGCCCAGCTTGAGCAGGCTGCGGTCGCGGGCGTTGCCGTCTTCGTCGACACATTCGGCGCGGCTGTCGTCGAAGCGCACGCCGCCGACGATGACCGAGCCGAAGCCCGTGATGGCGCCCAGTGTGTAGGTGCTGGCGCCGGCAGGGGTGGCAGGGTTGGCACCGGCCGGCGAGCCGGCGTCGCTGCCCCCGCCGCCACAGGCTGAAAGCAGCGCGGCGGCGGCCAGGCCGGTGGCGGTGAAGAGGGCTTGGCGCCGAGTGGGGTTGTGCAGGGTGGACATGTGGGACTCCCGGTTGGCGCGGCGACCGAGCTGGACACCGCATGCCTGAAGTCTAAATGTGCATCGCGCACATTTGTATAAAGAATTGTGTCTGCAAGTGCTCAGATGTCTCATTGGCGGACGGCGTTACGCTCGTGGCGGACTGCCCCCTGCCCATGCCACCACGCCGCTGGATCGCCCACCTCGACATGGACGCCTTCTATGCGTCGGTGGAACTGCTGCGCTACCCGGAACTGGCCGGGCAGGCGGTGGTCATCGGCGGTGGCCGGCGCCACCAGCCGGTGCTGTTGCCCGACGGCACACGCCGGTTCGCCACGCTGGCCGGCTATGCGGGACGCGGCGTCATCACCACCGCCACCTACGCCGCGCGCGACTTCGGCGTGCACTCGGGCATGGGCCTGATGAAAGCCGCCGCGCTGGCGCCGCAGGCGGTGCTGCTGCCGGTGGACTTCGAGCAGTACCGCCACTACTCGCGCGAGTTCAAGGCCGCCGTGGCCGAGGTGGCGCCGGTGATCGAAGACCGCGGCATCGACGAGATCTACATCGACCTCACCGACGTACCCGGCGCCCGGGACGCCGTGGGCCACGACCCGCAGGGCGGCGTGCGTGCGGTGGCGCAGGACATCCGCAACAACGTGCGCCGCCGCACGGGGCTGTCGTGCTCGATCGGCGTCACGCCGAACAAGCTGCTGTCCAAGATCGCCAGCGAGCTGGACAAGCCCGACGGCCTCACTGTGCTGACCCTCGACGACCTGCCCACCCGCATCTGGCCGATGGGCGTGCGCCGCATCAACGGCATCGGCCCCAAGGCGGCGGCCCGGCTCACGGCGCTGGGCATCCAGACCATCGGCCAGCTCGCGCAACGCGACAAGGCCAGCCTGGTGGTGCACTTCGGCCGCAGCTACGGGCGCTGGCTGCACGATGCCGCCCACGGCATCGACGACCGACCGGTGGAAACGCGCGGCGAGCCGGTGTCGATGAGCCGCGAGACCACCTTCGAGCGCGACCTGCACGCCGTGCGCGACCGCGACGAACTCGGCGCCGTCTTCACCCGCCTGGCCGAGCAGGTGGCCACCGACCTGCAGCGCAAGGGCTACGCCGGCCGCACCATCGGCATCAAGCTGCGCTTCGACGACTTCAAGACCGTGACGCGCGACCTCACGCTGCCACAGCCGGTGGCCGACGCCGCGGCCATACGCCACGCGGCCGGGCTGTGCCTGAAGCGCGTCGACCTGAAGCGCCGGCTGCGGCTGCTGGGGGTGAGAGCGGCGTCACTGGTGAAGCTGTAGGGCCGGCGGCTGCGGCCGATGGCGACAGCGGGCGCAGTGGGTAGCATGCGCAGTTCAGGAGACATCAGCCCCATGACCGTCATCACCACCATCGAAGACCTGCGCGTTCTCGCCGAGAAGCGCGTGCCGCGCATGTTCTACGACTACGCCGACAGCGGTTCGTGGACCGAAGGCACCTACCGCGCCAACAGCGCTGACTTCCAGAAGATCAAGCTGCGCCAGCGCGTGGCGGTGAACATGGAGAACCGCAGCACGGCCACACGCATGATCGGCGTCGACACGAAGATGCCGGTGGCGCTGGCGCCGGTGGGCTCGGTCGGCATGCACCACGCCGACGGCGAGATCCACGTGGCGCGGGCGGCCGAGAAGTTCGGCATCCCGTTCACGCTGTCGACGATGAGCATCTGCTCCATCGAGGACGTTGCCGAGCACACCAAGGCGCCCTTCTGGTTCCAGCTCTACGTGATGCGCGACCGCCAGTTCGTCGAACGCCTGATCGATCGCGCCAAGGCGGCCCGCTGCTCGGCGCTGGTGCTGACGCTGGACCTGCAGATCCTCGGCCAGCGGCACAAGGACCTGAAGAACGGCCTGTCGGTGCCGCCGAAACCCACGCTGCGCAACTGGATCAACCTGGCGACCAAGCCGAACTGGTGCCTGGGCATGCTGGGCACGAAGCGCCGGCAGTTCGGCAACATCGTGGGTCATGTCAAGGGCGTCGCCGACATGAGTTCGCTGACCGAGTGGACCTCGCAGCAGTTCGACCCGCGCCTGAACTGGGGCGACGTGGAGTGGATCAAGAAGCGCTGGGGCGGCAAGCTCATCCTGAAGGGCATCCAGGACGTCGAGGACGCCCGACTGGCCGTCGCCAGCGGCGCCGACGCGCTGATCGTCAGCAACCACGGCGGGCGCCAACTCGATGGGGCGCAGAGCAGCATCGAGGCGCTGCCGGCCATCGTCGGCGCGGTCGGCTCGCAGATCGAGGTCCACATGGACGGCGGCATCCGCAGCGGGCAGGACGTGCTCAAGGCCTGGGCGCTGGGGGCGCGCGGCACCTACATCGGCCGCGCCTTCCTCTACGGGCTGGGCGCGCTGGGCGAGGCCGGCGTCACCAAGGCGCTGGAGATCATCCACAAGGAGCTCGACCTGACGATGGCCTTCTGCGGCCACACCGACATCCACATGGTCGACCAGCGCATCCTGTTGCCAGGCACCTTTCCGGTGGCGTGAGTGTCGCGACGGCGGTCGCTCGGCCTGCGACTCAGGGCGCAGGACGACGCTGATCGGGGCGCAAGGGCGGCGCCAGCCACGCCGCGGCGAGATCGCCATCCACCCGCTGCCCGGCGGCGTCGACCAGGGGCAGTTCGAAGTCGTTCCAGCCGCGCACGCCGGTCTGCAGCGACACGACGGCGGTGAACCCCAGCGCCTGCATCACGTCCGCCGCCAGCAGCGAACGGTTGCCCGAGCGGCATACCAGCACGATGGGCGTCTGCCGGCCCGCGGCCAGCGCGGGCACGGTCTCGTCGTAGTCCCACTCGCAGGCCTGCTCGAGCACGCCGCGCGGCACGTGCAGCGAGCCGGGGATGTGCACACGCGCGAACTCGTCGGCCTCGCGCACGTCGACGAGCAGCGGCGGCGTCATCGCGGCGAGCCGGTCGCGCAGTTCCCAGGGCATGACTTCGGCCACGCGGCGGCGCGCGTCGGCCAGCAGGTCCTTGTAGCGTTTCATCGGCGTCAGGCAGCGGCCTTCAGCGCACACCCAGCTTGAAGGCGATCATCGCGCGCAGCTTGTTCGGCAGCACGGGCTTGATCAGCAGGTGGTAGTCGTGCGTGACGGCTTCGTCCTCGTGGCCACCCATGGTGCTGCCGGTGATCATGATGGCCGGCAGCTTGCGCTCGGGCCAGCGCGCGCGCATGGCCACCAGCGCCTCGATGCCGGTGCGGCCTTCGGGCAGGCGGTAGTCGACGAGTTGCAGGTCGGGCGGCTCGATGCCGGGCGTGGCCAGCCAGGCCTCGAGCGCGGCGATGGTGTCGAAGGCGATCACGCGCGCGCCCCAGGCCTGGAGCAGCACCACCAGGCCCTCGCGCACTACAGCCTCATCCTCGACGACGATGATGAGGCGGCCGTCCAGCGTCAGCCCGATGGGCAGCTTCACGCTTCCGGAAGTGGTCTCCAGGCTCCTGCGCGGTGCCTTGCCCACCGGCAGTTCCAGGCTGAACACGGTGCCGTGGCCCACACGAGAACGCACGGAGATCGGCACCTGCAGCAGCCCTGCGAGGCGCTTGACGATGGCCAGCCCCAAGCCCAGGCCCTTGCGCTGGTGAGCTTCCAGCGGCCGATTGCCGTGCACCTGGAAGAACTCGTCCCAGATGCGCGGCAGGCTGGCTTCGGCGATGCCGATGCCGCTGTCCCACACCTGCAGCAGCAGCCGCGGGCCTGCAGCCGCAGTGCGTAGGCGGCAGCTGACGAGCACGCCACCGTCGTCGCTGTAGCGGATGGCGTTGCTGACCAGGTTGCGCAGCACGCGCTCCAGCAGCACCGGGTCGGCGTGGGTCACCTGCTGTTCACCGCGAAAACTCAGCATCAGGCCCTTCTCGAAGGCCACGGGTTCGAAGTGCAGGCGCAAGCGCTGGAAGAGGTCGCGCATGCGCACCGGCGCCGGGTGCACCTCGACGCCGCCAGTGTCGATGCGCGTGATGTCCAGCAGTTCGCCGAACAGCCCTTCCAGCGCATCGACACTCTCGTTGATGCTGTGGACCAGGCTGGCGACCTCGGGGTCGTGGCTGCGCTGGCGCAGCGCCTCGGCGAACAGGCCCATCGCGTGCAGCGGCTGGCGCAGGTCGTGGCTGGCGGCAGCGAAGAATTGCGTCTTCGCGCGGTTGGCAGCCTCGGCGGCACGGCGGGCTTCCTCGGCCACGCGGCGCGCCTCTTCGGTCACCACCATCTCGTGGCGCAGGCGCTCGGCCAGGTCGTCGGTGCGCGCCTTGAGCGTGATGGCCTGGCCCAGGGCGCTACCGTAGGTGCGCGCCATCAGCACGGTGATACAGAACAGCAATGCAAGGATGACGGCCAGCTGCAGGTGCCAGGGTTGCGAGGCGTCGCTGGCGATGCGCGCGATGGTGGGTATGAGCACCAGGCTGATGAAGGCCAGGAAAACCCGCGACTGCGTGGCCAGCAATTGCACCGAGCCCAGGCAGTAGCTGTAGACGATGAGGATCAGCGACACCACGTGGTAGGGCGTGCCCAACCCCCAGAACAGCCACACCGCCACGCCCCATAGCGCGCCTTGCGCCAGCACCAGCGCCATCCAGCTGCGCCGCCACAAGCGCAGCGTGCCGCCATCGGCATCCCGCTGGCGACGGAATCGGATGTAATGCGCCAGGCGCAGCAGCCACAGCGCGACGGCGACCGCTAGCCAGCCCAACATCCTCACCGGTTCGGCCAGCGGGCCGAAGATGGCCGTCATCAGCACCATGCCGATGAAGTTGCCGGTGAGCGTGGCCGGCGTCTGCACGTAGAGCGCGCGGATGTGATCGACACGCCCTGCCGCAGCTGGCGCCGGGAGCGCGGGGGCCGGGTGGGCGACGTGCGCCAGGTCGGCCGACATCAGCGCTCAGCGGGCCGGCAGCCGCCAGGCGACGGAGCTGCCCTGGCCCTGCGTCATCTGGCTCACCGCCAACACGGCCTGCGTGCGTGAACTGACGCCCAAGGCGCGCAGCACCGCAGCCACGTGGTCCTTCACGGTTTCGACCGACAGGTTGAGCTGTCGCGCGATGAGCTTGTTGGGCAGGCCCTGCAGCAGAAGCGACAGCACCTCGGCTTGGCGCGGCGTGAGCCCGATCTCGGCCATCGTCGGCACCTTCTGGTGCGATTCGGGGCGCGCCGCCGGGCCCAGCGGCTCTTGTCCGGGGCTCACGAAGGCGGGTTCGCAGGCGGGGCGCATCACGCCGGGCACGGTGTCGCCCATGTTCAGCTCACGAGCGAAGTCCAGGCCCAGCATCGACGGCGGCACGTACATCGCGCCCGTCATCACCATGCGCAGCGCCTCCTGAAGTTCAGCGTGTGAGCTGCGCTTGGGCACATAGCCCATGGCGCCGCAGTCGATGGCACGGATGACGTCGCTGGCGCGGTCGGACGCGGACACCACCACCACCGGCACCGCAGGGTAGGCAGCGCGGAACTCGACCAGCACGTCGAAACCGTCGGCGTCGCCCAACGCCAGATCGAGCAGCACGAGGTCGAAGTCGGCATCGCTCTTCAGCGCGGCGCGTGCCGCCGCGGCGCTTTCGACACCGACCACCGTGGTGTCGCTGCCGACGCTCTGGATGACCTGCTGAAGAGCGGAGAGAACCAGCGGGTGATCGTCAACCAGCAGCACCTTCATGTCGCCTCCAAGTCAAAATAGAAAACGATTGTGGGCCCGCGCTCACGTGCCATTGCGTCCCCTGTTGGCGGGTGCTGCGCGCGCTGGCCAGAGTGGGGCACGCCTCGAGCAGCCGCCTCGAGACGTCAAGCCACCCACGCGGCGAGTGGGCCCCACTGCTCCAGGTCTCGCTCGACGCGGCTGGGCGCCACATCCCACAGCGTCAGGCCACGGGCCGCCAGCTGTACGTAGTTCTGTGTGTCGCGCAGCCAGGCCACCACCGGCAGCGGCAGCGTGCTCAGATAGTGGTGCAGCTGCTCGTTGGCGCGCGTGTGCTCGCGCACCCGCATGCCCACCAGAGCCATCTTCACCTCGTGGCCGCGCTTGTGGGCGCGCACGTCACGCACGAAGGCGTGCGTGGCCTGGATGTCGAAGAGGCTGGGCTGCAGTGGAATGAGCAGGCGGTCAGCGATCTTCATCACCGCGTCCAGGCGCTTGCCATGAAGTCCAGCCGGTGTGTCGAGCACGACGTGCGTAGTGCCCTTGGGCGGACGCACGATCTCGTCGGCCGCGACATCCCAGCCGGCGATGTGCGGCAGTGGCGGGTCCACCCGTTGGCGCTGGCTCAACCACTGGCGGCTTGACTGCTGGCGGTCGACGTCGCCCAGCATCACGGCGTGGCCCGCGGCCGCCAGGCAGCCTGCCACGTTGGTGGCCAGGGTGCTCTTCCCGACACCGCCCTTGGGGTTGGCGACCACGATCACGGGCATGCTGTCCTCCTCGCTGGGCCGCCCTCGGCCGGGATGGATCAGCTATGGTAACGGCGCGTCAGCGCAGGCCGTCCCACAGCAGCTTTACGCCGGTAAGGAACATCCCGGTGTAGGCCAGCCGGTAGAAGAGCACGGGGCTGACACGCTGCGTCAGCCACACGCCCGCCCACACGCCCAGTGGCGCCAGCGGCATCAACAGCAGCGCGGTGAGCATGTTGCGCAGGTCGATCAGGCCCAGCCAGGCGTACGGCCCGACCTTCGAGAGGTTCACGATGCCGAAGTACACCGCCATGGTGGCCGCCAGTTCCCGCGGCGGCAGTTTCTGCGGCAGCAGCCAGGCGCCGATGGGCGGCCCACCGGCGTGGGCGACGAAGCTGGTGAAGCCCGAGATCGTGGCGCAGGCCGAGCCCACCCAGCGTGCCGCCGGCGTGCCACCCGGCCGCGGCGGAAACAGCAGGCGCTGCGCCAGGAAGGCCAGCGTCAACGCGCCCACCACACCGGCCACGGCGGCGCTCGAGAACACACCGAAGAGCAGTGTGCCTATCACCGTGCCCACCAGCGCCCAGGGCACCAGGTGCCTCACCAGCGACCGGTTGCGCTCGCGCCAGAGCTGCTGCAGGCCGGTGGCGTCCATCGCCAGCAGCAGCGGCAGCATGATGGCCGCAGCCTGTGGCACGGGCAGCGTCAGCGCCATCATCGGCGTGGCCAGCGAGCCGAAGCCGCTGGCAAAGCCGCTCTTGGACAGCCCGGTGATCAGCACCGCGGGCACGGCCACGGCATAGAACCATGGGTCCTGGACGACCGGCAGGGAAGCAAGCAAGTGATGGGCTCTCAGGGTCGGGCATGTCGGGCACGATGGGCCGGCAGCGGCGCGCCGGCGGGCGCAGGGAGACAATTCTCGGATGTTCCAGCCTTCCCAGACCGACGTGCGGCGATTCTTCTGCGCCGCCTATGCCAAGCAGCGCGACGGCCGGCCGCTCGACCCGATGGAAGGCATCGCCGCACGCTGGATCGCCGAACACCCCGAATACCACGCGGAACTGGCCGACGAGGCCGCGGCACTGGCGACGGTCTATACCGTCGAGGAAGGCCGCAGCAACCCCTTCCTGCACCTGTCCATGCACTTGTCCATCCACGAGCAGCTGGCGATCGACCAGCCCACCGGCATCCGCCAGGCGGTGGAACTGCTGGCGACGCGGCGCAACTCGCTGCATGCTGCACACCATGAGGTGATGGAGTGCCTGGGCGAGATGATCTGGGCCAGCCAGCGCAGAGGGCTGCCACCCGACGGGCTGGCCTACCTCGACGCGGTGCGGCGCCGGGCCACGCGCTGAGACGGCGGCATACAGGCCGGGCCGGTGTCAGTGCCCGCGCCGGCGCAGGATGTCGGGATCGGCCCAGAGTTCGTCGAGGCTGCCGAAGCTGCCGGCAAACTCGGTATGGCGGCCGACGATGCGGTCGCTGCAGCCGGGGGCCGCGAGGTCCAGCCGCTGCGGCGGAATCCGCAGCTGCGCGCGCAGCGAGAAGAAGGCCACCACGACCGGCGCCACCAGGTTGCCGGGGTTCTGTTCCGCGACGATGGCCACCCGCTGCGACGCCAGCGTCAACAGCGAGCCCGTCGGGTAGATGCCCAGGCTCTGAACGAAGGCTGCGAACAGCCCGGTGTCGAACTGGCCCTTCCACGAGGCCATGCGTGCGATCGACTCGGCCGGGTCCCAGCCCGCCTTGTAGGGGCGATTGGACGTGATGGCGTCGTAGACGTCGCAGATGGCGCCCATGCGCGCCAACTGGCTGAACTTGTCTGCCGGCAGGCGGGCCGGATAGCCCGTGCCGTCGACACGTTCGTGGTGGTTCAGCACCACGTCCAGCATCTCGGGCGTGGCGCCCTGCCCTTCCACCAGCAGCGTGTGGCCGCGTTCGGGGTGGCTGCGGATGACCGCGAACTCGGCCTGGGTCAGCTTGCCGGGCTTGTTCAGCACCTCCAGCGGGATCAGCGCCTTGCCGATGTCGTGCATGAGGCCGGCCTGTCCCGCCACACGGCACTGCTCTTCACCCATGCCGATCTGCCGCCCCAGAGACAACATCAGGGCGCAGACCGCCACAGAGTGCATGTAGGTGTAGTCGTCACGCGTCTTCAAGCGGGCAAGACTGATGAGCGCGCCCGGATTGCGCAGGATCGAACTGGCGATGTCATCGACCAGGTCCAGGCAGCCTTCGGCATCGACGGACTTGCCCATGCGGGCCTCACCAAACATCGCCACCACGGCCTCACGGCCGCGGTCGCAGATGGCTGCAGCCTCCTTGAGCTCGGCAGCCATCGGGCGCACCGCCGTCGCGGCCTTGGGCACAGCGGCCGCTGAGGGTCCGCCCTCATGTGGGGACCGGTCGGCGGGTGGGGTGACCGTCACCGCAGGCACGTCCGTCACCACCTCGGCCACATCCAATCCCAGCGCCGGATCGATCCAGCACTCGGCAACGCCGCTGCTGCGCAGGCGCTGCAGCTCGGCGGTGCTGTCGAGCATGAAACGGGTCTTCCAGAAGGGATGGTCGATCCACTTGCCCTCCAGCCTTTGCACGTGCATGCCGATGCGCAGTTGTTCGACGGCGATCTTCTTCAGCATGCTCGGGGACTTGAGGGACAGGCGAACCACAGGGCAGCCGCAACAAGGCGGTCTTTCAGTTATCGACCGCCAAAAGCCCGGACTTGAAGCCGCATCGCGGCATGTCGAACGCTCGGGTGGCCTGCCCAACTCAGCTGCGAAAGCAGCGAAGCCCCGACAAGCGGAGCTTCCTGCAAAACGTATCTGCTTTCCGCATGGGGATTCATCTGGCGGAGTCGGAGGGATTCGAACCCTCGATGCGCTTTTGGCACATACTCCCTTAGCAGGGGAGCACCTTCGGCCACTCGGTCACGACTCCGGCGAAGAACGCAGATTCTAGCGGCATCCCGCAGCGACTGTTCCGTGCCGCCGGTGTGCTTCAGGCCGCGGGCATGTCCAGGCCGAATGCCTTGTGGAGCGCGCGCACCGCGAGTTCCATGTACTTCTCGTCGAGCACCACGCTGGTCTTGATCTCGCTGGTGGTGATCATCTGGATGTTGATGCCCTCTTCGCTGAGCGTGCGGAACATCTTGCTCGCCACACCCACGTGGCTGCGCATGCCGATGCCGACGATGCTGACCTTGCAGATCTTCGGGTCGCCCGCCAGCCGCGCCGCGCCCGTGGCCGGCAGCACCTGCGTTTCCAGCACGTTCATCGTGCGCGCGTAGTCGTTGCGGTGCACGGTAAAGCTGAAGTCGGTTTTGCCGTCGTGCGACAGGTTCTGGATGATGACGTCGATGTCGATGTTGGCATCGGCTACCGGCCCCAGGATCTGGTACGCGATGCCCGGCTTGTCGGGCACGCCGATGACACTGATCTTCGCCTCGTCGCGGTTGAACGCGATGCCGGCCACCACGGCTTGTTCCATCTTTTCGTCTTCCTCGAAAGTGATCAGGGTGCCCGACTTCGCTTCTTCCTCGAGCGGGATGTCCCAGGGCGTGAAGCTGCTCAGCACGCGCACCGGCACGCGGTACTTGCCGGCAAATTCCACCGAGCGGATCTGCAGCACCTTGCTGCCCAGGCTGGCCATCTCCAGCATCTCTTCGAAGCTGATGGTGGACAGGCGCCGCGCCTCGGGCACGATGCGCGGGTCGGTGGTGTAGACGCCGTCGACGTCGGTGTAGATCAGGCACTCGTCGGCCTTCAGCGCGGCGGCCACGGCCACCGCCGACGTATCGCTGCCGCCGCGGCCCAGCGTGGTGACGTGGCCCTGCGGGTCGACGCCCTGGAAACCGGTGATCACCACCACCTTGCCGGCAGCGAGATCGGCACGCACACGTGTGTCGTCGATGCTGCTGATGCGCGCCTTGGTGTAGGCGGAGTCGGTGGCTATCGCTACCTGCCAGCCGCCGTAGCTGACGGCCGGGATGCCCTGGGCCTGCAGCGCCAGCGCCAGCAGCCCCACGCTGACCTGCTCGCCGGTGGCGGCCACGGCGTCGAGCTCGCGCAGCGCCTCGGGCGTGCTGGCCAGCGCCGCGTCCGGCACCAGTTCCTTGGCCAGGCCGAGCAGGCGGTTGGTCTCGCCCGACATGGCCGAGGGCACCACCACCAGCTGGTGGCCCGCGCGCACCCACTTGGCGACACGTTGCGCCACGCTGCGGATGCGCTCGGTCGAGCCCATCGAGGTGCCGCCGTACTTGTGAACGATCAATGCCATCGCTGAATGCCGCCCTGGCGGCGGCTGAAGTGTCGAACCGGTGAGCGCGCGCCGCGTTGCGCTGAAGGACGAATTTTAGCCGTCGGCCTGACGTGGCCCTGGCGTTGCCGGGCGCCAGCGCAAGAACAACTGTGGCGCTCCAGGCGCCGCTCGCAACGCCGCGTCGAAGCCCAGGCCCGGCGCAAACAGCAGCCGCCCATCGGGCAGACGCAGCAGAGGCCCTTCGCGCTGCCAGGCGGGCACCCCTGCGGTCTGGTATTGCTTCTTCAGGCTGCGAGCCGCGCCCCGGGGCGACAGGCGAAAACGTTCGCCACCCTGGCGCGAGACAGCCACCACTCGCTGCAGCAGGGTGCCATCCACGCCACCCTCGGACGTGGTGCTCACTTCGAAGAACCCTGCCCAGACAGGCAACGGTGTCTGGCCCGGCTGGGCCAGGTCCAGTTCGACGGCTTCTGGCAGTAGCGTGGCCCGAACTCGTATCGCCCCGCACACGAGCTGCCCCCGGTACAGCCGCAGTTCGGCCTGCGGCGCCGGCCAGATGCCGCTGCGGCTGCCTGGCAATTCCTCGCACAGCCGCTGCACCAGCGACTGGGGCACCGGCGCGCACAGCACGCGCACAAGCCAGGCCTGCAGCACATTGCGACGGCGCGCCGGCGGCAAGGCCTCCCAGGGGGTGAGACGCAGCCCGCTGTCGTCGCCGATACCGGGCAGATCCAGTGCAGCCACCTCGTCGGCCAGCGCCGCCGCCTGCGCCGAGAGGCGGGCCGCTTCCGTCAGCGCCGCTTCTGCATCCGGAAACGCACCAACCAGGGCCGGCCACACCTGCCCGCGCAGGCGGTTACGGGCAAAACGCGGGTCGGCGTTGCTGGCGTCGTCGACGAACCGCAGTCGATACCGCCGCAGGTAGGCTTCGATGGTCTCGCGCGGCCGGTCCAACCAGGGCCGCGCCCAGACCAGGCCCTGGCGCTGCGCAGCGACCGGCATCGAGGCCAGCCCGGCCGGACCGCCGCCACGCAGCGCCTGAAGCAGAAAGGTTTCGGCCTGGTCGCGGCGGTGATGGGCCAGCAACACCAAGTGGCACGCCTCGGCCAGGGCCATCTCGGCCAACGCACGGTAGCGCTCGCGCCGGGCCCAGGCCTCGACACTTTCGCCGCGGGCCGGGCTCCCAGGCAGGCGGGTGCACGCGAACTGCGCGCCCCAGCGGCGACACTGGTTGCGCACCTGCGCCAGCCATTCATCGGCCTCGGCCACGAGACCGTGGTGCACGTGCAGGGCCACCACCTCGACCCCCAGCGGCCGCGCGGCCTGCAGCGTGCAATGCAAGAGTGCCGTCGAGTCGCGGCCGCCGCTGGCGGCCACCGCCACCCGCACCGCGGGTCTGTTCACCGTTCCTTGGTGTCGATGTAGCGACCGTACGACCTCAGCCGCTCGTAGCGCTGCTGCAGCAGGGCCGCAGGCTTGAGGTCGGCGGTGTGGCGCAGCGCGTCGGCCAGCGCGCGCTTGAGCTGCGCGGCCATCCACGGAATGTCACGGTGCGCGCCGCCCACCGGCTCGTTGACGATCTTGTCGATGACACCCAGCGCCTTCAGCCGATGCGCGGTGATGCCCAACGCTTCCGCGGCGTCGCTGGCGCGCTCGGAGGTCTTCCACAGGATGGACGCACAGCCCTCAGGCGAGATCACCGAATAGACGCTGAACTGCAGCATCAGCACCTGGTCGGCCACGCTGATGGCCAAAGCACCGCCCGACCCGCCTTCGCCGATGATGGTGCTGACGATGGGCACTTCCAGCTGCGCCATCTCGTAGATGTTGCGACCGATGGCCTCGCTCTGGCCCCGCTCCTCGGCACCGATGCCGGGGTAGGCGCCGGGCGTGTCGACGAACGTGAAGACGGGCAGGCCGAACTTCTCCGCGAGCTTCATCAACCGCAAGGCCTTGCGGTAGCCCTCGGGCCGGCTCATGCCGAAGTTGCGCAGCGTGCGCTCCTTCGTGTCGCGGCCCTTCTGATGGCCCAGCACCATGCAGGGCTGGCCGTTGAAGCGCGCGAGGCCGCCGACGATGGACAGGTCGTCGGCATAGTGTCGGTCACCGTGCAGTTCCTGGAAGTCGGTGAAGATCTCGTTGACGTAATCCAGCGTGTAGGGCCGCTGCGGGTGGCGCGCGATCTGCGTCACCTGCCAGGGCGTCAGGTTCGAGTAGATGTCGCGTGTGAGTTGCTGGCTCTTCACCGCCAGACGCTCGATCTCGTCGCTGATGTCTACCGCCGACTCGTTGTGCACGTAGCGCAACTCGTCGATCTTGGATTCGAGTTCGGCGATGGGTTGTTCGAATTCCAGGAAGTGTCGCTTCGACAAAGAGGGCCTCCGAGGGGATTCAGTAGTCGACAGGCAAGGGATCGAGGCTGCGCCAAATGTACCAAGTGGCGACCGAGCGGAATGGCGCCCAGGCCTCGCCGACCTCGCGGGCCTCGGCGCGCGAGACGGGTTCACCGCTGAAGTAGTTCACGCTGATGCCCTTGAGGAGGCCCAGGTCGTCCAGCGGCATCACGTTGGGCCGCAGGAGGTGGAAGATGAGGAACATCTCCGCCGTCCAGCGACCGATGCCGCGGATGGCCACCAGTTCCTCGATGATGGCCTCGTCGTCCATCGCCGCCCACTGCGCCACGTGCACGCGGTCTTCGCTGAAGTGGCGTGCCAGGTCGAGCAGGTACTCGCACTTGCGCGCCGAGAGGCCGGCCTCGCGCATCTGCGGCACCGCCAGGGCCAGCACGCCGGTGGGCTGCAGCCGGGTGGCGGGGCCGCCGACAGTGACGGCAAAGCGGTCCCACACCGACTGCGCCGCCTTCACCGAAATCTGCTGACCCACGATGGACCGCGCCAGCGTGGTGAAGGCATCGCCACGGCTCTGCAGGCGGGCTTCTCCGAACTTTGGCATCAGCTTCTTCAGCACGCGGTCGCGTTTGCCCAAGTGCTTGCAGGCTTCGTCCCAGTAGGCAGGGGTAGCGATGGAGGACGGGCCCTCCTGCGCAGTGGGCAGGGCCGCCGCGGCCGTGGTCTTGGGCACCGTCACGCCTTGACCCAGGTGGTGCCCTGGCCCGAGTCCTTGAGCTCGATGCCCTGGGCCGCCAAGTCGGCGCGGATGCGGTCGGCCAGCGCGAAGTCACGAACCTGTTTCGCCGCGGCACGGGCGCTGATGCGCTGGAGGATCGCCGTTTCGTCCAGCCCCCCTCCGCCTTGCAGGTAGTCGCTCGGTGGCTGCTGCAGCAGGCCCAGCACACCGCCCAGTGCCTTCAGCAAGCTGGCGTCGGCGTGCGCGCCGCGATTGACGCTGCCGGCCAAGTCGAAGAGCACGGCCATCGCGCCGGGCGTGTTGAAGTCGTCATCCATCGCCGCCTTGAAGGCCGCGGCCCGTGGCTCGGCCCACTCGATCAGTGCCAGCGCCGGCACCTCGCCCGCGGACTGCAGCGCCGTATACAGGCGCTTCAGCGCGGTGCGGGTCTCGTCGAGCAATTGCTCGCTGAAATTGAAGGGGCTGCGGTAATGCGTGCGCAGCATGAAGAAGCGCAGCGTCTCGCCGTCGTAGTGCTTCAGCACGTCGGCAATGGTGAAGAAGTTGCCCAGCGACTTCGACATCTTGGTGTCGTCGACATTGAGGAAGCCGTTGTGCATCCAGGTGCGCACGAACTCAGCCCCGCTGGCGCCTTCGCTCTGCGCGATTTCGTTTTCGTGGTGCGGGAACTGCAGGTCCATGCCGCCGCCGTGGATGTCGAAGGGCTCGCCCAGCAGCGCGCAGCTCATGGCCGAGCACTCGATGTGCCAGCCCGGCCGGCCGGGGCCGTAGGGGCTGGGCCACTTGGCGTCGTCGGGCTCGTCGGCCTTGGCCGACTTCCAGAGCACGAAATCGAGCGGGTCTTCCTTGTCGCCCAGCACGGCCACGCGCTCGCCGGCGCGCAGTTCGTCCAGGCTCTTGCCGCTGAGCTTGCCGTAGCCGGGAAAACGGCGCACGGCGTAGTTCACGTCCCCGCCCTCGGCCTGGTACGCGAGGCCCTTGCGCTGCAGCGTCTCGATCAGCCCCAGCATCTGCGGCACGTAGTCGGTGGCGCGCGGCTCGTGCGTGGGTGGCAGCGCACCCAGGGCCGCGAAATCGCGGTGCATCGCTGCGATCATCTCGTCCGTGAGTTGACGGATCGTCTGGCCGCGCTCCAGCGCGCGCTTGATGATCTTGTCCTCGATGTCGGTGATGTTGCGCACGTAGGTGACACGCCAGCCGCTGGCCAGCAGCCAGCGGTAGACCGTGTCGAACGCCAGGATCATGCGCGCATGGCCCAGGTGGCAGAAGTCGTACACCGTGATGCCGCAGACGTACATGCGCACGTGGCTCGGCTCGATGGGACTGAAGTCCTCCAGGCGACGGGTCAGGGTGTTGTGGATGCGCAGGGACATGGGGATAGGAAGTCGGGCCCCGTGAGTGCCGCCACGACAGGCTGGCGGGGTGGCTGACGCGACGCTGCACACGCAGTCCGCGGAGGCCAAGTCAGCATCGATAGAATGAAATTCAGTATAGCGGCCCCCACCGCCTGACCGCCGCGCTTCCTCCCCGATGCTCCCCATCCCCTGCCGGCATGCCCGGCTTGCCACCATCCTGGCCAGCGCGTTCCTTTGCGCAGGCGGCGCACTTGCCGACGAAGCCGGCGAGATCAAGGCACTGCTTGCGCGCGGCGAAGGCGCAGCCGCCCTGGCGCGCGCCGAGCGCGCCACTTCGGCGCAGCCGCGCGACGTCACGCTGCGCTTCCTGCACGGCGTGGTGCTGATGGACCTGCAGCGCGACGACGCCGCGCTGGCGCACTTCGCGGCGATAACGCAGGACTACCCCGAACTGCCCGACCCCTACAACAACATCGCGCTGCTGCACGCCCGGGCCGGGCGCCTGGAAGCGGCCCGCCAGGCGCTTGAAAGCGCGCTGCGCAACGACCCGGGCCACCGCATCGCGCGCACGAACCTGGGCGAAGTGCACCTGATGCTCGCCGCCCAGGCCTGGGAGCTGGCCGCGGCCGGTGCGCCGTTGGAAGCGCCGCTGCAGCGCAGGTTGGACGCCGTGCGTGCCCTGCTGGCCGCCGCACCGGCTCGGCCCGCTAGACTCGCGCCCTGACCGGCTGGCCGCCGGTCTGCAATCGGTGGCCTGCGGCCGCCACGAACCGCGGAGATGATGCCTTGAAACTTCTCACCAGCCTGCTTGTCCTGGCCCTCGCCACCGTCGCCGCGCCCGCGCTGGCACAGAAGGTGCGACTGGCCACGAGCGAAGGCGACATCGTGCTCGAGCTCGACGCGGAGAAGGCGCCGAAGACGGTCGACAACTTCGTTCAATACGTACGTGCGGGTCACTACGACGGGATCATCTTCCATCGCGTCATCGACGGCTTCATGATCCAGACCGGCGGCTACAAGGCCGACCTGGGCGAGAAACCCACGCGCAAGCCCATCCCGCTGGAAAGCCGCAACGGCTTGTCGAACGTGCGCGGCAGCATCGCGATGGCGCGCACGTCCGACCCCAACTCGGCCACCGCGCAGTTTTTCATCAACGTCAACGACAACCTGCGCCTGGACGCTGCCGAGGGCCGCGACGGCTATGCCGTCTTCGGCAAGGTGAGCGTTGGCATGGATGTCGTCGACAAGATCCGGGTCGTGCCCACCCACGCCCAGGGCATGCATCAGAACCTGCCCGTCACGCCCGTGACCATCCGCAAAGCCACCGTGGAGAAATGACATGACCAAGAACGTCCAGATGGAAACCAGCGCGGGCACCCTGCGCATCGAGCTCGACGACGAGAAGGCACCGCTGTCGGTGGCCAACTTCCTCGAGTACGTGAAGCAGGGGCACTTCGACGGCACGGTATTCCACCGCGTCATCAAGGGCTTCATGCTGCAGGGCGGTGGCTTCGAGGCCGGCATGAAGCAGAAGCCCACCGCGGCGCCCATCAAGAACGAGGCGAACAACGGCCTGAAGAACAAGAAGTACACGCTGGCGATGGCGCGTACCAGCGACCCGCACTCGGCCACCGCGCAGTTCTTCATCAACTGCGTCGACAACGACTTCCTGGACTTCCGCGCCGAGAACGCGCAGGGCTGGGGTTACGCCGTGTTCGGGCGTGTCGTCGAAGGCAAGGACGTGGTGGACGCCATCGAGAAGGTCAAGACCGGCCGCAAGGGCTTCCACGACGACGTGCCCGTCGACGACGTGCTGATCACGCGCGTCACCGAGCTGAGCTGATGGGCGAAGCGGCCCGGGGCGCATCGCTCCCGGCCTTCTTCGAGTTCACGGCCCCCACGGCCTGGCGCGCCGTGGACTTCATTTCCGATCTGCACCTGTGCGAGGCCATGCCGGCGACCTTCCAGGCCTGGGAGCGGCACCTGCGCCAGACCACGGCCGACGCCGTGTTCATCCTCGGCGACCTGTTCGAGGTGTGGGTGGGCGACGATGCCCGCAACCGACCCTTCGAGCGCCGCTGTGTCGACGTGCTGGCCCATGCCGCCAGCCATTGCCAACTGGCCTTCATGGCAGGCAACCGCGACTTCCTCGTGGGTGCAACGCTGCTGCGAGAGGCCGGGCTGATGGCACTGCCAGATCCCACCGTGCTGTCGGCCTGGGGCCAGCCCGTGCTGCTGAGCCACGGCGACGCACTGTGCCTGTCCGACACGCCCTACCAGGCCTTCCGGCGCGAAGTGCGCTCTCCGGCCTGGCAGTCTGCGTTCCTGGCGAAGCCTCTGGCCGATCGCCTGGCTCTGGCCGCCGAGATGCGCCGCGCGAGTGCGCAGCGCTGGCAGGCCGAGAACGCCCGGGGCGAGCGCCGTTTTGGCTTGGACGGTGACGACGCGGCCGACGTCGACCCCGCCGAAGCCGTGCGCTGGATGCATGCCCTGGGCGCTGCCGAGATGGTGCACGGTCACACCCACCGTCCCGGCAGCGAGGTGCTCGCACCGGGCTTCAAGCGCCACGTGCTCAGCGACTGGGACCTCGATTCCGCTCACCGAGCCGAAGTGCTGCGCCTGACACGCCGCGGTTTCGAGCGCCTGCGGCCCACAGGAATCTGACACGCCATGCTCGGCCGCCTGTGGCAGCGCTGGCAACGCCGCCGAGAAGACGCCGCCGTCCAGCGGCGGGCTATCCCCGATGACCTGTGGAAGCGCACGCTGGTGCGCTATCCCTTCCTGCAGCGTCGCGAGTCGGCCGACCGCGAAGAACTGCGCCGCCTGACCAGCCTCTTCCTGGACCGCAAGGAGTTCAGCGCGGCCGGCGGCCTGCGGCTCACCGACGCGATGGTGGTGGCCATCGCGGCGCAGGCGGTGCTGCCGGTGCTGCGCCTGGGGCTGTCGCGCTACGACGGCTTCATCGGCATCGTCGTGCACCCGGACCAGGTGCTGGCAAGGCGCGAGGTGGCAGACGACGACGGCATCGTGCACAACTACGACGAGCCGCTGGCCGGCGAAGCCATGGACGGCGGGCCCGTGATGCTGTCGTGGCGCGACGTGCGCGCCGCAGGCCACGACTCGGCTGCGGCGTACAACGTGGTGATCCACGAGTTCGCGCACTTGCTGGACATGGCCAACGGTCCGCCCAACGGCGTACCGATGCTCCCGCCGGAACTGCCCTTGGCCACGTGGCAGGCAACGCTGCGCGATGAGTTCGAGCGCTTCAGCGAACGTGTCCTGGCCGAGGAGGAGACCACGCTCGACCCCTACGGCGCATCCGCCGAGGAAGAGTTCTTCGCTGTCGCCAGCGAAGCCTTCTTCGTTCGCCCCGACGCCATGAAGAAAGAGCATCCCGCGCTGTACGGGATGCTCTGTCGCTTCTTCCTGCAAGACCCGGCCACAGAACGGCGGCCGTCGCGAGTGTCGTAACCGCGCTACGCGGCCGCGGCCTCGGCGCGCGACTTGTCGCTCTTCTTCGGCGGCTGGATGTCGAGAAGCACCTCGTCCTTGTCGTCGATGTCGACACTGAGGCGCCCGCCGTCGACGAGGCGGCCGAAAAGCAGTTCGTCGGCCAGCGCGCGGCGGATGGTGTCCTGGATCAGGCGCTGCATCGGGCGTGCGCCCATCAACGGATCGAAGCCCTTCTTCGCCAGGTACTTGCGCAGCTTGTCGCTGAAAGTCACCTCGACCTTCTTCTCGGCCAGCTGGCTTTCCAGCTGAAGCAGGAACTTGTCGACCACGCGGAGGATGACGTCTTCGTCGAGCGCACGGAAGTTGACGATGGCGTCGAGCCGGTTGCGGAACTCGGGCGTGAACAGGCGCTTGATGTCGGCCATCTCGTCACCCTGCTCGCGCTTGTTGGTGAAGCCGATGGTCGATTTGTTCATGGTCTCGGCGCCCGCGTTGGTCGTCATGATGATCATGACGTTGCGGAAGTCGGCCTTGCGCCCGTTGTTGTCGGTCAGCGTGCCGTGGTCCATCACCTGCAGCAGCACGTTGAAGACGTCGGGGTGCGCCTTCTCGATCTCGTCCATCAGCAGCACCGAATGGGGCTTCTTCGTGATGGCCTCGGTGAGCAAGCCGCCCTGGTCGAAACCGACGTAGCCTGGGGGCGCGCCGATCAGGCGGCTGACGGCATGGCGCTCCATGTATTCCGACATGTCGAAGCGGATGAGGTCGATGCCCAGCACGTAGGCCAGCTGCTTGGCCACTTCCGTCTTGCCGACACCGGTGGGGCCGCTGAACAGGAAGCTGCCGATGGGCTTGTCGGCCTTGCCAAGGCCGCTGCGCGCCATCTTGATGCTGGCCGACAGGGCGTCGATGGCCGGGTCCTGCCCGAAGACCACGCTCTTGAGGTCGCGGTCCAGCGTCTTGAGCTTGCTGCGGTCGTCGCTGCTCACGCTGGCCGGCGGGATGCGCGCGATCTTCGCGACGATCTCCTCGACCTCGTTGCGCGTGATGGTCTTCTTGCGCTTGTTGGCCGGCAGGATGCGCTGCGCGGCACCGGCCTCGTCGATGACGTCGATGGCCTTGTCGGGGAGGTGGCGGTCGTTGATGAACTTGGCCGACAGCTCGGCCGCGGCCTGCAGCGCGCCCACGGCGTACTTCACGCTGTGGTGTTCCTCGAAGCGGCTCTTCAGGCCCTTCAGGATCTCGATGGTCTGCTCGACCGAGGGCTCGACGACATCGACCTTCTGGAAACGCCGGCTCAGCGCCGCGTCCTTCTCGAAGATGCCACGGTACTCGGTGAAGGTGGTCGCACCGATGCACTTCATCGCGCCGCTGCTGAGTGCCGGCTTCAGAAGGTTCGACGCATCCAGCGTGCCGCCCGACGCCGCGCCGGCGCCGATCAGCGTGTGGATCTCGTCGATGAAGAGGATGGCGTGCGGCTGGTCCTTCAGCTGCTTGAGCACGCCCTTCAGGCGCTGCTCGAAGTCGCCGCGGTACTTGGTGCCGGCCAAGAGCGCACCCATGTCGAGCGCGTAGACGGTGGCGTCCGCCAGCACTTCAGGCACGTCTTTCTCGGTGATGCGCCAGGCCAGGCCTTCGGCGATGGCGGTCTTGCCGACACCGGCTTCGCCCACCAGCAGCGGGTTGTTCTTGCGCCGGCGGCACAGCACCTGGATCACGCGCTCGACCTCGTGCTCGCGGCCGATCAGCGGGTCGATCTTGCCCTGCAGCGCCAGCTGGTTGAGGTTCTGCGTGAACTGGTCCAGCGGCGAGCCCTTGGCGTCACCGCCCTCTTCCTTCTCGGCCTCGTTGCTGGCAGGGCCCTCATTGCCCTTGGCGGGCTCGGGCGGGTCGTTCTTCTTGATGCCGTGGGCGATGAAGTTCACCACGTCCAGGCGCGTCACACCCTGCTGGTGCAGGTAGTAGACGGCATGGGAGTCCTTCTCGCCGAAGATGGCCACCAGCACGTTGGCACCAGTGACCTCCTTCTTGCCGCTGCCCGTGCTCTGCACGTGCATGATGGCGCGCTGGATGACGCGCTGGAAACCCAGCGTCGGCTGCGTGTCGACTTCGTCGGAGCCCCCCACGGTGGGCGTGTTCTCCTTGATGAAGGTCGACAGGCTCTTGCGCAAGTCGTCGATGTTGGCGGCGCAGGCGCGCAGCACCTCGGCAGCACTGGGGTTGTCCAGCAGCGCCATCAGCAGGTGCTCGACGGTGATGAATTCGTGCCGCTGCTGGCGCGCCTCGACGAACGCCATGTGCAGGCTGACTTCAAGTTCTTGGGCAATCATGCGGCCTCCATAATGCATTGCAGCGGATGCCCTTCGCGGCGCGCCGCGGTGAGCACCAGTTCGACTTTCGTCGCGGCGACATCCTTGGTGTAGACACCGCAGATACCGCGCCCTTCGTGGTGAATCTTCAGCATGATCAACGTGGCCGTGTCCGGATCACGCTGGAAGTACTGTTGCAGCATCATCACGACGAACTCCATGGGCGTGTAGTCGTCGTTCAGCATCACCACCTGATACAGCTGCGGCGGTTTCGTGCGCGCCGCCTTGCGCTCGACGACGACTGCGTCCTGCCCGCTGCCTCGGCGTGAGGGAGCTGGCGGCTTGGGCGGCGCCGGGGGCTGTTCATCGGGCATGATTTCATTCTATCGACTTGCTTCCCGGCTGCACGCCAGGCATCGGAACCTTGGACCTTGGAACATATTGCTGCGAAAGGGACGAAGCTCAAGGGCCGAGCAGCACGGTATTTCTGCCACTGCGCCCACGATAGTCCGGCTTTTGGCCGATAGGTGTCCAGGCTGCGAACACCGAGACGCCTTGTCGCAGGCTTGACACCCAAAGTTGTGCGGGAGGACAATTTTCGCCCGTAGTGATGTTTGGGGGCATGCGATGGCGTACGGTACGGTCAAGTGGTTCAACGACGCCAAGGGCTTCGGTTTCATCGAGCCCGAAGGGGGTGGAGCCGACGTCTTCGCTCACTTCTCTGCGGTGCAGATGGAAGGCTTCCGGACCCTGAAACAAGGTGGGCGGGTCACCTACGACCTTGTGCAAGGCCCCAAAGGCGACTTGGCGCAGAACATCCAGCCGGTGCCTGCGGATCAGGGCGCGGCCGTTGCGCCTTCCGAGACCGAGATCACCTATTGATCCGCTTTCGGCCGTGAGCCGAGAGTAGACAAGCCCGCTTGGCAGCGGGCTTGGCGGTGGTCATGCCCGTCGTACGACGAGCCACTTGGCGCTTACATGTGGTCGATCATCACCTGCCCGAAGCCAGAGCACGACACCTGCGTGGCGCCTTCCATCAATCGAGCGAAGTCGTAAGTGACCCTCTTGCTCAGGATCGACTTCTCCATGCTGCTGATCACCAGATCGGCGGCTTCGGTCCAGCCCATGTGGCGCAGCATCATCTCGGCCGACAGAATCTCGGAACCCGGGTTCACGTAGTCCTTGCCGGCGTACTTCGGTGCCGTGCCGTGGGTGGCTTCGAACATGGCCACGCTGTCGCTGAGGTTGGCGCCGGGGGCGATGCCGATGCCACCCACCTGTGCGGCCAATGCGTCGCTGACGTAGTCGCCGTTGAGGTTCAGCGTCGCGATCACCGAGTACTCGGCCGGGCGCAGCAGGATCTGCTGCAGGAAGGCGTCGGCGATGCTGTCCTTGACGATGATGTCCTTGCCCGTCTTCGGGTTCTTGAACTTGCACCACGGGCCGCCGTCGATCAGCTGGGCGCCGAACTCCTTCTGCGCCAGGTTGTAGGACCAGTCACGGAAGCCACCTTCGGTGAACTTCATGATGTTGCCCTTGTGCACGATGGTCACGCTGGGCTTGTCGTTGTCGATGGCGTACTGGATGGCCTTGCGCACCAGACGCTCGGTGCCTTCTCGGCTGACCGGCTTGATGCCGATGCCCGAGGTGTTCGGGAAACGGATCTTCTTGACGCCCATCTCGTCTTGCAGGAACTTGATGACCTTCTTGGCCTTGTCGCTCTCGGCCTCGAACTCGATGCCGGCGTAGATGTCTTCCGAGTTCTCGCGGAAGATCACCATGTTCGTCTTCTCGGGTTCCTTCACCGGGCTGGGCACGCCCTTGAAATACTGGATGGGGCGCAGGCAGACGTAGAGGTCGAGTTCCTGGCGCAGCGCAACGTTCAGGCTGCGGATGCCGCCGCCCACGGGGGTTGTCAGGGGGCCCTTGATCGACACCACGTAGTCGCGCACGGCGTGCAAGGTCTCTTCGGGCAGCCAGACGTCGGGGCCGTAGATCTTGGTCGACTTCTCTCCTGCGAAGACTTCCATCCAGTGAATCTTGCGCTTGCCTCCATAGCTCTTGGCCACCGCCGCGTCCACCACCTTCAACATCACTGGCGTGATGTCCAGGCCCGTGCCATCGCCTTCGATGTACGGGATGATGGGCTGGTCAGGCACGTTGAGCGAGAAGTCCGCGTTGACGGTGATCTTCTGCCCGCCTTCGGGCACCTTGATGTGCTGGTACATGTGTGGTCTCCTCAGCGCCACCGCGAATGCTGTGGCAACGGTGTGTTCATCGAACCCGAAATTCTATGCGACGGCCCCTGTCTGACCACTGACGCGGCCCGCCCAGGGGCAACGCACCGAGCGTGCATCAGCCCAGCCCGCAGAAGGCCGCCACCTCGTCCCACACACCGTGCAGCAAGGCCCATCCCGAGAAAGCGACGATCATCGCGCCGGCAGCGCGCGTGGCGAAGCGTTCACGTGCCGCGCCGTCGGTGCCGCGCATCAGCCGCCGTGCAATCCACGGCCCCGCGATCAGCCCCGGTGCCGAGGCGATCGCAAACCCGGCCATGGCCACCGCACCCGTGGCCGCGCTGCTGCCCATCGAAGCCACCAGCAGTGCCGACTGAAGCAGACCGCAGGGCCATGCCACCCACAGGCTGCCCAGCGCCGTGGCTCGCAGCGGGCCACGCACGGCCTGCCAGCCGGGTCCGGGAGGCACCGGGGGCGCACGCCCGATGGACGACATCCATGCCGGCTGGCGCGCCTTCAGCAACAGCCACAGGCCGAGCGCCAGCGCGCCAGCATGCAGCATCACCCACAAGGGGCGCAGCGCGGGCGTGATCTGCGACCAACCGGCCAGCGTCGATACGCTGGCCGCCGCAATGCCGCCCACGACCGAATAGCCAACCAGGCGCGCCAGATGGAAGCCCAGGTTGGCGCGCCAGCCGCCCTGGCCCACGGCGGCTGCGCAAGGCGCGGCGCACATCGCCGTGCAATGCGGTGCGCCGGCCAGCCCAAGCAGGGTGGCGCTCGCGATGAGGGGAATCTCCACCCTCAGATGATGCGCGAGAAACGCTCCCTGACCCGGTCGGCCTGAAGATTGCGGTCGAAGACCATGGCCACTGCACGGACGAAGAACCAGCCCGTCGCGGTGACCTGGATGTCCTGCTCGGACACCTCCACCAGCCCCATCTTCTCGAGTTGCTTGAGCTCCTCGAACTCGTGCGCGAAGACCTCGTGCATCTTCACCAGGTGGGCCAGTTCGATGGACTCGAACTCGACGCGGCCCTGGCACATCAGCGCCATGATGACGGCGCGGCGCAGCAAGTCGTCGCGCGTCAGCGCCAGGCCACGCACGATGGGGAAGTTGCCCTGGTCCAGTGCGTCGCGGTACTCGTCCAGCGTCTTGGCGTTCTGGCTGTAGGTGGCGCCGACCTTGCCGATGCCCGACACACCCAGGCTGATGAGGTCGCAGTCGGGCTGCGTCGTGTAGCCCTGGAAATTGCGGTGCAGGCGCCCCTGGCGCTTGGCGATGGCCAGCGCGTCGCCCGGCAGCGCAAAGTGGTCCATCCCGATGTAGACATAGCCGTTGGCGATGAAGCCGGCGATGCCCGCACGCAGCATGCGGATGCGCTGCTCGGCGGTGGGCAGCGCGTGGTCGTCGATGCGGCGCTGCGGCTTGAAGCGCTGCGGCAGGTGCGCGTAGGCGTAGAGCGCAATGCGCGTCGGCCGCAGTTCGGCGATCTGGGTGATCGTGCGCTTGAACGACTCGGGCGTCTGCTTGGGCAGGCCGTAGATGAGGTCGGCATTGATCGACTCATAGCGCAGCGCGCGCGCCTCGGCCACCAGTTCTTGCACGCTCTCGAAAGGCTGGATGCGGTGCACGGCCACCTGCACGTCGGGGTCGAAGTCCTGCACGCCGAAGCTGACGCGGTTGAAACCCATCTCGCGCAAATTGCGCAGGCGTTGCGGCGTGGCCGTGCGCGGGTCGACCTCGATCGAGACCTCGGCGTCCGGCAACACCTTGAAGGCGCCACGCAGCATCGTCATCAGCGTCGCGAGTTCGGTGTCGTCGAGGAAGGTGGGCGAACCGCCGCCCAGGTGCAGCTGCGACACCGGCTGCGTGCGGCCCAGCTCGACGACGTGCAGGTCGATCTCGCGCTGCAGGTCCACCAGGTACTCGGCACCGCGGCTCTTGTGCTTGGTGATGATCTTGTTGCAGGCGCAGTAGTAGCAGAGCTGTTCGCAGAACGGAATGTGGATGTAGATCGACAGCGGCCCGGTGCCGCCGACCATCGCGCCCTGCGCCCGCTGACGCAGCGCCTGACGGTACTCGGTGTGGCCAAAGGCCTCTACGAAGCGGTCGGCCGTGGGGTACGAGGTGTAGCGGGGGCCGGGCACGTCGAGCCGGCGCAGCATGGCATCCGAGAGAATGGTTTCGACATCGGGGCTGACGGATGTGTTCATGGGTGTACCGCAAAGTTCGTGGACGGACTGTGCCAAAGCGCGGGCTGGCCGTCTTGATCCTGCTCAAGGCCACAGGCCCCGGGTGGGCGGTGGCGCGATGACACGGGCATGCGCGATACTGCTGCCTTCTTCGGTCAACTCGCCGTCATGCACCCTTCGTCCCCTCCCGTCCGCATGGAACCGTTCAAGGTGGCCTGTTCCAGCTGCAATCTGCGCGAACTCTGCCTGCCGGTGGGCATGTCCGACGATCAGATGGAACGCCTGGACGCCATCGTCGCGACACGCCGCGCGGTGCCGCGGGGCGAGCCGCTGTTCCGCAGCGGCGACGCCTTCACTTCCCTCTATGCGGTGCGCACGGGCTTCTTCAAGACCTGCGTGTCGTCAGAAGACGGCCGCGACCAGGTCACCGGCTTCCAGATGGCCGGCGAACTGCTCGGCCTGGACGGCATCGGCACCGACCGCCACACCTGCGACGCCGTGGCGCTGGAAGACTCGTCGGTCTGCATCATTCCCTACCACCAGCTCGAAGACCTTTCGCGCGAGCTGTCCGACCTGCAGCGTCACTTCCACAAGATCATGAGCCGCGAGATCGTGCGCGACCACGGCGTGATGCTGCTGCTGGGCAGCATGCGCGCCGAGGAGCGGCTGGCCGCCTTCATGCTGAACCTGACACAGCGGCTGCGCACGCGCGGCTTCTCGTCCAGTTCGCTGGTGCTGCGCATGACGCGAGAGGAAATCGGCAGCTACCTGGGCCTGAAGCTCGAGACCGTGAGCCGCGCCTTCAGCAAGTTCCAGGAAGACGGCGTTCTGGAAGTGAAGCAGCGCCAGATCCGGGTGCTCGACGCGGAAGCCCTGCAGAGGCTGGTCAACGGCACGAGCTGCTGACCACCACTGGGACGCCCTGCTTCAGCCGTCGCGCCAGACGCGGCTGTTGACGTCGTCGGCGGCACGCTGCAGCAGCAGCGTCAGCGCGCAAGCGGAGGCGGTAGCCAACCAGAACATGAAGAAGGCGATCGAGTAGACGGCCGTGGCCGACATCTCGAGCGCCGCGCCGCTGACCGTCTGCAGCGACGAGGGATCGACGAAGGCGAAGACCGCGATCTCCAGCACACCGGCCACCAGGAAGGCGGGCCAGGCGATGGCGGCGATACGTCGGGTCAGGCTCTTCATCGACGCCGGCTCAGGGCTTGGGGCTGGCCGCGTGATTGCGGGCCTGGACGGCCGGCTGGTCGGCCGCATTGCCAGTCGCGGGCGCGACGATCACCGGGTCGGGGTAGGCGATGGCTATGGCCAACGTGGCAAAGCCAGCCACCACCACCGTCAGAGGCCCACCGACGACCATCCACATGAAGGGCTCACGCCACCAGGGCGTTGCGACGTCCGAGCTGCCGCCGGCACGGGTATCGGTGGATTTCGAGGACATGGCAACTTCTCCAGATCGGCTCCCGCTCAACGCGGCACCATGAATGTGGACTTCTCGACCACGGTGCGCAACGCCTCTTCGGGCTGGCCCGGAATGCGCTCGACCGTGAATTGGATGGTGTGGGTACCGGCGCCGGCCTGCGTCGCGGCCTCGGGCGGCACGCGCACGGCCACGGCCACCCAGCGTGCCTGGGCCGGGTCGACGGTGATGTCGCCCTTCTGGTCGGTGGTCAACTGCGGCAGGCCGCTGGCGGCGATGGTGTAGCGCTGCACCTGCTCCGTGGCGTTCATGATCTGCAGGCCGTAGACGTTCTCGACCCAGCCATCGTCGACCACGCGCGCCATCACGCCGCGGTCGCGCACGATGTCGACCTTGAAGGGCGAGCGCAGCCACAGGCTGGTGGCCAAAGCGCTGACGATGAGTACGAGCACCGTGGTGTAGACGAGGATGCGCGGGCGCAGGATGCGGCCCAGCATGCCGCTTCGTCCCAAGCGCTGTTGCATGGCCGACTGCGTGTCGTAGCGGATCAGGCCACGCGGGTACTTCATCTTGTCCATGACGCCGTTGCAGACATCGACGCAGGCCGCGCACCCTATGCACTCGTACTGCAGGCCATTGCGGATGTCGATGCCCGTGGGGCAGACCTGGACACACAGGTTGCAGTCGATGCAACTGCCCAGGCCGGACGCGCCGAGCGCGGCCTTGCGGCTGCGCGTGCCGCGCGGTTCGCCGCGCTCGGCGTCGTAGCTGATGATCAGCGTGTCCTTGTCGAACATCACGCTCTGGAAGCGCGCATAGGGGCACATGTACTTGCACACCTGCTCGCGCATCCAGCCGGCGTTGCCATAGGTGGCAAACCCGTAGAACAGCACCCAGAAGGTCTCCCAGGGCCCCAGGCCCATGCTGAAGGCCGCGGGCACGAGTTGCCTGATGGGCGTGAAGTAGCCAACGAACGTCAGGCCGGTCCACAGCCCGATCGCGACCCAGACCAGGTGCTTGCCCCCCTTGCGCAGCAACTTGTTGGCGTTCCACGGGCCTGTATCCAGCCTGATGCGCTTGGTGCGATCGCCTTCCAGGTGGCGCTCGACCCACATGAAGATCTCGGTGTAGACCGTCTGCGGGCAGGCAAAGCCGCACCACAGCCGCCCGGCCACCGCGGTGAACAGGAACAGCGAGTAGGCCGAGACGATGAGCAGGCCCGTCAGGTAGATGAAGTCCTGCGGGTAGAGCACCAGGCCCAGAATGTAGAAGCGCCGCGAACCCAGATCGAAGAGCACGGCCTGGCGACTGCCCCAGTCCAGCCAGGGCAGGCCATAGAACACCAGCTGGGTGATCCACACCAGCGCCCATCGCCAGCCGGCGAACCAGCCGGAAACGGCGCGGGCGTAGACCTTGTTCTGTTTCTGATAAAGCGAGACGACCGAAACGCGGGCGTCGTCGTCTTCACCTCTTGGGGCTTCGACCTTGATGGTGATGTCGCTCAAACCGGTGCGTGCTTTCTCACTTGGCAGCGACGCGGGTCGCTTTCGACATGTTCAGCACGTAGGCGCCGAGCACGTGGACCTGCTCGGGCGTGAGCAACCTACCCTGCGCCGGCATCACGTTCTGCTTGCCGTTGGTCACGATGTTGACGATGGCCTGCTCACCCCAGCCGTGCAGCCAGATCTTGTCGGTGAGGTTGGGAGCGCCCAATGCCGGGTTGCCCTTGCCTTCGGCGCCGTGGCAGGCGGCGCAGGCGGCGAACTTGGCCTGCCCCTGTTGGGCCGCCACGCTGTTGTGTGCACTGCCAGACAAGCTAAGCACGTACTGGGCGACGTTCTTCACGTCTTCGGCCGAGCCCACGGCTGCAGCCATAGGCGGCATGTTGCCAGTGCGGCCGTTGCTGATCACGCCCTTGACGTAGTCGTGCGTGTCGCCGCCCAGCCAGTCGCTGTCGGCCAGGTTCGGGAAGCCCTTGCTGCCGCGGCCGTCGCTGCCATGGCATTGCGCGCAGTTGTTGAGGAACAGGCGCTGGCCGATGCCCATGGCTGCGGCGTCTGCGCCCAGTTGCTCGGCGTTCATCGCCACGTACTTGGCGTAAACGGGCGCCATCGCCTGGCGCGCCTTGTCCTGCTCGGCCTCGTACTGGCCGACGCTGGTCCACTTCAGCGTGCCCTGGTTGCTGCCCAGGCCGGGATAGAAGGCCAGGTAGACGGCGGCGAACACCACCGTCAGCACGAACAAGTACATCCACCAGCGCGGCAGCGGGTTGTTGAGCTCGCGCAGGTCGACGTCCCAGATGTGACCCGTGGTGTTGTCGTTGGCCATCACCTTGCGACGGCTGGCGATGACGAGCAGACCCAGGCAGGCGACCAGGCTGAGCACCGTGGCCACGGCCACGAACCAGGCCCAGCCGCTGTTGACGAAATCACTCACGGCTTTTCTCCTCGGGCTTCGACACGGTCATGCTCGTCGGCGAATGGCAGCATCGCCGCCTCGTCGTACTCGGGTTTGCGCTTTCGGCTCCAGGTGTAGGCCACGAGCGCGAGGAACAGCAGGAAGAGCGTGACCGTGACGGCCGAGCGCAGGTCGTTGACGTCCATCGGGTTGCTCCTTACTTGCGCGAGGTGCCGAGCACCTGCAGGTAGGCCACGAGCGCATCCATCTCGGTGCGCCCCTTGACCTCCTCGGCGGACTTGGCGATCTCGTCGTCGGTGTAGGGCACACCCACCGCGCGCAGCGCCTTCATGCGCGGCGCCATGCCCTCGGGGCTGACGGTGGCCTTCAGCAGCCAGGGGTAGGCCGGCATGTTGGACTCGGGCACCAGGTCGCGCGGGTTGTTCAGGTGCACGACGTGCCACTCGTCGCTGTACTTGCCGCCCACGCGGTGCAGGTCGGGCCCAGTGCGCTTGCTGCCCCACTGGAACGGGTGGTCGTAGACGAATTCGCCGGCCGTGGACAGCGCGCCGTAGCGCAGTGCCTCGGCACGGAAGGGACGCACCATCTGCGAGTGGCAGTTGTAGCAACCCTCGCGCTGGTAGACGTCGCGGCCGGCGAGTTGCAGCGCGGTGTAGGGCTTGACGCCCTCGGCAGGCTGCGTGGTCGAGCGCTGGAAGAACAGCGGCACGATCTCCACGATGCCGCCGATGGCCACGGCCACCAGGATCAGCACGATCATCAGGAAGTTGCTGGTCTCGATCTTCTCGTGACCGCTGGGCGCGTGTACGTTTGCCATTTGCTTGGTCTCCTTCTCGCGCTCAGGCGTGGGCCGGGGTGGCATACACAGGCGGGATCGGGGCCAGGGCCGCCTTGCCGCTCTTCACGGTCATCACGACGTTCCAGGCCATGATCAGCATGCCGCTCAGGTAGAGCAGGCCGCCGCACAGGCGCACCACGTAGTACGGGAAGGTGGCCTTCACGCTCTCGACGAAGCTGTAGACCAGCGTGCCGTCGGGGTTCACCGCGCGCCACATCAGGCCCTGCATGACGCCGGCGATCCACATCGCGGCGATGTAGAGCACGATGCCGATGGTGGCGATCCAGAAGTGCGTCTCGATGGCCTTCACGCTGTACATCTGCTTCTGGCCGAACAGGCGCGGGATCAGGTAGTAGAGCGAACCCATCGAGATCATGCCCACCCAGCCCAGCGCGCCGCTGTGCACGTGGCCCACGGTCCAGTCGGTGTAGTGGCTGAGCGCGTTGACGGTCTTGATCGACATCATCGGGCCCTCGAAGGTGCTCATGCCGTAGAACGACAGGCTCACGATGAGGAACTTCAGGATGGGGTCGTCACGCAGCTTGTGCCAGGCACCGCTGAGCGTCATGATGCCGTTGATCATGCCGCCCCAGCTGGGAGCCAGCAGCACCAGGCTGAAGATCATGCCGATGCTCTGCGTCCAGTCGGGCAGCGCGGTGTAGTGCAGGTGGTGGGGGCCTGCCCACATGTAGGTGAAGATCAGGGCCCAGAAGTGCACGATGCTCAGGCGGTAGCTGAACACCGGGCGCTCGGCCTGCTTGGGGATGTAGTAGTACATCATCCCCAGGAAACCCGCCGTGAGGAAGAAGCCCACCGCGTTGTGGCCGTACCACCACTGGATCATCGCGTCCTGCACGCCGGCGTAGGCCGAGTAGCTCTTCGTCAGGCTCACCGGAATGGCCGCGCTGTTGACGATGTGCAGCAGCGCCACGGCGATGATGAAGGCGCCGAAGAACCAGTTCGCGACGTAGATGTGGCGCACCTTGCGGATGCCCATGGTGCCGAAGAAGACGATCGCGTAGGACACCCAGACGACGGCGATCAGCAGGTCGATCGGCCACTCGAGCTCGGCGTACTCCTTGCCCTGCGTCAGGCCCAGCGGCAGCGACACGGCCGCGGCCAGGATCACGAGCTGCCAGCCCCAGAAGGTGAACATCGCCAGCCCGGGCGCGAACAGCCGCGTCTGGCAGGTGCGCTGCACCACGTGGTAGCTGGTGGCGAACAGCGCGCAGCCGCCGAAGGCGAAGATCACCGCATTGGTGTGCAGCGGCCGCAGGCGCCCGTAGCTGAGCCAAGGTATGCCCAAGTTCAGTTCGGGCCAGGTCAGCTGCGCGGCGATGATCACGCCAACGAGCATGCCGACCACGCCCCAGAGCACGGCGGCCAGGGAAAACAGTCTGACGACTGCATCCGTGTAGACGCCTTCCCTGGGCGCGGCCATAGCGGCGCTGTTTGCCATCTGTCTTCTCCTCACGAGCGGTGGTGGTTTTTCAGGTCGCGCGATTGTTCGCGGGGGCGGGCTTGCATGACTTGATCGGCATCAACTGATGCAAGGTCTTCCTGCAGGATTCGCGCCCCTTCGGCCTCGAGGTCCTCGAACTGGCCCCGGTGCAGGGCCCAGCCGAAGACCGCGATGATCGCCAGCACCAGGCCGGCGGACAACGGTATGAGCAGGTAGAGGCTTTCCATCTTGGGCGCGTCTTCAGCGGGCGGCGCGCAGGGCGTTCGTGACGACCACCAGCGAACTGAGTGCCATGCCCAGGCCTGCCGCCCAGGGAGGAAGATAACCCGCCAAAGCCAACGGAATGCTGACAGCGTTGTAGGCGCCTGCCCAGATGAAGTTCTGGCGCACGATGCGCACGGCGTGCCGAGCGGTGCTGCGGGCACGCACCAGGTCGCCCAGGCGATTGGACGTGATCACTGCGTCGGCCTGGCTGCGCGAAACCAGTGCACCTTGCCCCATCGCCAGCGACACGTCGGCGCGCGCCAGAACCGGTGCGTCGTTGATGCCGTCGCCCACCATCGCTGCGCAGCGGCCTTCACGTTGCGCCTGGGCCACGGCGGCGAGCTTGTCTTCGGGCGTCGCGCGGGCACGCACGTCCTGCACGCCCAGTCGCTGTGCCAGCGCAGCGGCACGCGCGGGGGCATCGCCGGTGAGCAGCGTCACACGCACGCCGGCCTGCTGCAGTTCGCGCAGCGCGGCCTCGGTGCCGGGGCGCAGGGTTTCCTCGAAGGACAGGCCCGCAAGCACCGCGCCGTCGCAAGACAGCAGCACCTGCGCATCGTCGGCCGCCTCACCACCAGTCCAGGCAGGCCCGCCCAGCCGCCAGCTGCGGCCTTGGGCATCGCGGGCTTGCACGCCCTGCCCGGCCATTTCCTGCAGGTCGGTCCAGGCCGCCGCCGGGTCAGCGTCGGCAGAAGCCGCCACGGGTGACCCCCGCTGCGCCTCGACCACGGCGCGCGACAGCGGGTGCGACGACCAGGCCGCCAGCGCAGCCGCAGCCGCCCGCGCACGGGCCACGTCACCGAGCATCGCCTGCCCTGCATCGGTCAGCTGCACCTGCGCCAGCTGCAGCCGGTCTTCGGTGAGGGTGCCTGTCTTGTCGAAGAAGACCTGCTGCACACGGGCCAGGCGCTCCAGCGCGTCCAGCCGCTGCAGCAGCACGCCGCGCCGCGCCAGGCCGCGCGCGGCGGCCACCAGCGTGGCCGGCGCGGCGAGCGACAGCGCGCAGGGGCAGGTCACGATCAACACCGACACCGCCACCCAAACCGCGCGAGAGGGGTCGATGACACTCCACACGGCGGCCGCGCCGGCGGCCAGCACCAGCACGGTCCAGAGGAAAGGCGGGGCCCAACGATCGGCCAGCGCGGCGGCTGCAGGCCGCTGGGCCATCGCGCTGCGCATCATCGAGACGATGGCCTCCAGCCTCGTATCGCCACCCACACGCTGCACCCGCATCAGGACCGGCGCGCCCAGGTTGGTGCTGCCCGCCACCACGGCCGCGCCTTGCGGCTTGTCGACGGGCGCCGACTCGCCTGTGAGCAGCGCCTCGTCGGCGCGGGTGTGCCCCTGCTCGACCTGCCCGTCGGCCGGGAAGGCCTGGCCCAGCGGCACGCGCAGCAGGTCTCCCGGCTGCAGGCGGTGCAGGCTCACGGCTTCGGTGCTGCCGTCGGGCAGCACCCGCCAGGCCGTCTCGGGCAGCCGCGCGAGCGAGGATTCCAGAGCCTCGGCCGCACGGTGGCGGGCGCTGAGCTCGAGGTAGCGAGAACCGAGCAGGAAGCTGACGAACATCGTCATCGAATCGAAGTAGACCTCGTGGCCAAACACGCCGTCGGGCGAGAAAGTGGCACCCGTGCTGGCGATGAAGGTGATGGCCACGCCCAGAGACACAGGCACGTCCATGCCGATGCGCCGTGCGCGCAGCGCCTGCCAGGCGCCGCTGAAGAAGGGGCCGGCCGAGAAGGCCAGCACCGGCAGCGACAACAGCCAGCTGCCCCAGTTCAGCAACTGCCGCATCTCGGGGTCGAGGTCGCCGGGACCGGCGACATAGCTGGGCGTGGCCAGCATCATCACCTGCATGGCACAGAAGGAGGCCACGAACAACCGCCACAGCGCCTGGCGGTGGGCCTGGCGGCGCAGCGCGCGTGCCGGCGCGGCAGCGTCCGGCACGGCGCCGTAGCCGGCCGCCTGCACGGCGCCTATCAGCGTCGAAGGCCGCGTGCGTTCGGGGTCCCAGCTGACGGTGGCGCGTTCGCTGGCCGCGCTGACCACCGCCGAGCGCACGCCGTCGACACGGTACAGCGCCTGTTCGATGAGGCCGCTGCAAGCGGCGCAGTGCATGCCCGAGAGCTGCAGCACGGTTTCGGCCAAGCGCTGGCCCGCACCGTCAACGACCCAACGCGTGCAGCCGTTGAACTCGGCAGGGTCGTCGAGAACGGCTAGCGCAGGGTCGGCGGCTACGGCTGTGGCTGGGGACATCGGCTTCGCCGTTGAGGTGCCGATAATCTAGGCGACCGTCACGAACCCGTCCATGATCTCCATCAAGCCCATGTCCTTGCTCGCCGCGGCTCGCCGCAGCCTCCTGCTCTTCGCGCTGCTGCCGCTGGGCGCGCTGGCGCAGGAAGGCCCGCAGCCGCGGCTGCGCACCTTGCCGATCACCGCCGGCATGCACGTCATCCAGGCCGAACTGGCTATCTCGCCACTGCAGCAGCAGATCGGCATGATGTTCCGCCGCACCATGGGCGCCAACGAAGGCATGCTCTTCGTCAACGACGACAAGGGTGTGCGCTGCTTCTGGATGCGCAACACGCTGATCCCGCTGGCCATCGCCTTCATCGCCGACGACGGCACCATCGTCAACATCGCCGAGATGAGCCCGCAGTCCGATCAGTCGCACTGCTCGGCGCAACCGGTGCGATTCGCGCTGGAGATGAACGCCGGCTGGTTCACCAAGCGCGGCTTCAAGGCCGGCAGCAAGCTGCGCGGCGCCCCGTTCGGAAACTGACGCCCTCGAAAGCCAACGGCCAGCGCGCAGGCTGGCCGTCGAGGTCTATGGATGCGCGGCACGCGCCGCGCACGGTCCATCGCGGTTCAGGCGAAATTCGCTTCGGCGAAGCCCCAGTTCACCAGCGTGCTCAGGAAGGTTTCGACGTACTTCGGGCGCAGGTTGCGGTAGTCGATGTAATAGGCGTGCTCCCACACGTCCACCGTCAACAGCGCCTTGTCAGCCGTGGTCAGCGGCGTGCCGGCCGCGCCGGTGTTGACGATGTCGACCGTGCCGTCGGGCTTCTTCACCAGCCACGTCCAGCCCGAACCGAAGTTGCCGACGGCCGACTTGACGAAGGCTTCCTTGAAAGCCGCGTAGCTGCCCCACTTGGCGTTGATGGCCGCCGCGAGCGCGCCCGTGGGTTCGCCACCGCCGGCCGGCTTCATGCAGTTCCAGAAGAAGGTGTGGTTCCAGACCTGGGCCGAGTTGTTGTAGATGCCGCCGCTGGACTTCTTGATGATGTCTTCGAGCGCCATGGTCTCGAACTCGGTGCCCTTCTGCAGGTTGTTGAGGTTCACCACGTAGGCGTTGTGGTGCTTGCCATGGTGGAACTCCAGCGTCTCTTTGCTGTAGTGCGGCGCCAGGGCATCGATGGCGTAAGGCAGGGTGGGCAGGGTGTGTTCCATGGAGCGTTCCTCTTGACTGGGTGGGATACCTGAAGCAAGCCGTGATTGTAGGCAGCGGCCTTCACGCCGTCGGCGGCAGGGCTTCAGGCAGGAGCTGAACTCGCTGCACCTGCATTTCGGCACGGCCGTCGGCCCAAACGGCCCGCACCTGCTGGCCCGCGTTCAGGGCCTGCGCCGACACGATGGCGCGCCCGTCGCTGGTTTCGACCCAGGCGTAGCCGCGCTGCAGCACGCGGTGCGGATCGTGCGCCTGCAGGCGCTGGGACGCGGCTTCCAGCCGCAACCGTTCGGCCTGCAGCCGAGCGGTCAATCCACGCGTCAGCCTATCGGCCAGCCTCACGGGCGCCTCGGCCAGACGCGCGTGCCGCACCTGTGCCGCGCGGCGCAGGCGACCAGCCAAATCAGCGAGACGCTGCAGCTGCCCCGACAGCCCGCGCGCGGGCTGCCCCAGGCGAAGCGCCAGCGTGTCCAGGCGCTGGGCGTGGCTTTGCTGGGCACGTTCCAGCGCCCGTTGCAGCACCAGCCGGCGCACCTGCAAGCTGGCCAACGCGTCGTCGCACGCAGGCGCCGCCAGTTCGGCCGCCGCCGTGGGCGTGGGCGCGCGCAGGTCGGCAGCCAGGTCGCACAGCGTGATGTCGGTCTCGTGGCCGACGCCGCACACTACGGGCAGCGGGCTGGCCGCCACGGCCTGCACAACACGCTCGTCGTTGAAGGCCCACAGGTCTTCCAACGAGCCGCCGCCACGCACCAGCAGCAGCGTATCGACCTCGGCCCGCGCACCCGCGAGGCGCAGCGCCGCAGACAGACCGGCCGGCGCCTCGGCGCCTTGCACCGGGCTCGGGTAGATCACCACCCGCACGTGCGGCGCTCGCCGTTGCAGCGTGCTCAGCACATCGTGCAGCGCTGCCGCCCCCAGCGAAGTGACGACGCCAATGGCCCGCGGGTAGGCCGGCAGCGGCCGCTTGCGCGCGGCGTCGAAGAGGCCCTGCCCCTCCAACTTCGCGCGGCGTCGCAAGAACTCCTCGTACAGCGTGCCGGTACCCAGGCGCTGCAGCGACTCGACCACCATCTGCAGTTCACCGCGCGCTTCATAGATGCCCAGGCGCCCACGCACCTCGACCTGCTGGCCATCGGCCGGCGCGAAATTCACCAGCGTCGCAGCGCGGCGGAACATCGCGCAGCGCAGCAGCGCCGGAGCACCATCGATGTCCTTCAGCGCGAAGTAGCAATGCCCGCTGCCGGGGCGCGAGAGGCCCGACAGCTCGCCCCGCACCGCCACTGCGCCGAAGCGATAGGCGATCGCGTCGCCGGTGGCCAGCAACAGCGCGGCCACGCCCCAGGGCAGACGTCCCGGCAGGGAATCGTGCGGCTCAGTCATTCAGCACGCAACGCCATACGATCAACTCGAATTCCTCAAACACAGAGCGCCAGCGCGGCCCTGGGCTCGCCTCCGTCACTGAACTGGCATGACAGTGCAAACCCTTGCATTGCATGAAGATGTTGTTGCTCAAAAAACCGGCACGGTGCGTCCGGCCGCGGCCGGCTTTCATCATTTGCGTTTCGGAGGGTGCTTGCCCACAGAGATATCCACAAGTTCAGTGGACAGCCTGCCGGCCGGTATGGTCGTTGGCAAGTGTGCCCAACGCCGCTGAGTCCGGAGGCCCCATCGGCCATAATGTGCCGCACTGCCGGCCACGTGCCGGCCAATATCCCCTACGCTTCGCGCGCCGAAATCCCCTTGCTGTCCATCATACAAGCGGCCGGTTGGCCGATCTGGCCCCTCATCCTGAGCTCGATCGTGGCGCTGGCCCTCGTGATCGAAAGGCTGTATCACCTGCGAACAGCCCTGGTCGCACCGCCCTCGCTCCTTGATGAAGTCATCGGCGTCACGCGCAGCAGCCTGCCCCCAGCCGACGTCGTCAACAAACTGGCCGAGAACTCGGTACTCGGCGGCGTCCTGGCCGCAGGGCTGCGCAGCGTGATCGCCGAGCCTCGCATCCCCGAGTCCAACCTGCGCCAGGCCTTCGAGAACGCCGGCCGCAGTGCCGTGCACAAGCTCGAGCGCTACCTCAACACCCTGGGCACCATTGCCGCGGCGGCGCCGTTGCTCGGCCTGTTCGGCACCGTGGTGGGCATGATCGAGATCTTCGGCTCCCAGGCCCCCTCGGGTACCACGGGCGGCAATCCGCAACAGCTGGCGCACGGCATCTCGGTGGCGCTCTACAACACGGCCTTCGGGCTGATGATCGCCATACCTTCGTTGATGTTCTACCGCTACTTCCGCGGCCGCGTCGACGAGTTCCAGCTCGGGCTGGAGCTGGCCGCCGAACGCATGGTGCCGCACCTTATGCGCTTCACCGTCAGAACCCCGAACTGAGACCCCGGCACCTTGAAGTTCAGTCGACGCCGCATGGAAGAACCGGAGATCAACCTGATCCCGTTCATCGACGTGCTGCTGGTCGTGCTGATTTTTCTGATGCTGTCCACCACCTACTCGCGCTTCACCGAACTGCAGATCAACTTGCCCGCGGCAGACGCCGAGAAGCTGCAAGAACGCCCCGGTGAAGTGCTGGTGGCAGTGGCCGCCGACGGCCGCTACGCCGTCAACCGAAAGACGGTCGACGGACGCAGCGTCGAACTGCTCGCAGCCGAACTGAGCGCAGCTGCGCGCGGGCGGCCCGACACCGTCGTCATCATCTCGGCCGATGCCATGGCCGCCCACCAGGCGGTGATCAACGTGTTGGACGCTGCGCGCCGCGCCGGTCTGGCGCGGCTGACGTTTGCGGCACAGTCGGGCAACACCGCCGCACGTTGAAGGCCTGGCTCGAGGCGCGCCTTGCACAGCTGTGGTGGCGGGCGTCGCCAGGGGCGCTCTCCTGGGCGCTGTGGCCACTGTCCTTGCTGTATGACCTGTTGAGGCGCCTGCACGGGCGGAGTCGGCAAACGCCGGCGCTGCCCATGCCAGTTCTGGTGGTGGGCAATCTCATCGTCGGCGGCGCCGGCAAGACCCCGACCGTGATCGCCGTCGTGCAGGCCCTGCAGGCACGCGGTCACCGGCCCGGCGTCATCTCGCGCGGCCACGGCCGGCAGGGCCGTCAGCCGCGTGCGGTGCAGGACGGCGACAGCCCGTCGGACGTGGGCGACGAACCTCTGCTGCTGCTTCGCCGCTGCAAGGTACCCGTGTGGGTGGGCGCCGACCGCAACGAGACTGGCCGGCAGCTGTGCGCGGCGCAACCGCAGGTCGATGTGCTCGTGTCCGACGACGGGCTGCAGCACAGGCGCCTGGCGCGCCAGGCGGTACTCGTTGTCTTCGACGAACGGGGCGCCGGCAACGGCCTGCTGCTGCCCGCCGGACCGTTGCGCGAGCCGCTGCCCGCAGCCCTGCCGGCTGACTGGCGCGTGCTCTACACCGCCGGCCACCCGAGCACGGCACTGCCCGGTGCCCTGGCGACGCGTCGCCTGGCCCAGGCCTGGCCGCTGGCCGCCTGGCATGCTGCCGACGACAAACAGGCACTGGCGCTCACGGCGCTGAGGGGCCGGCCGCTGCTGGCTGCCGCCGGGCTGGCCGCGCCGCAGAAGTTCTTCGACTTGCTTGCCGCCACCGGCCTGCAGTTCAAGACATTGCCGCTGCCCGACCACCATCCCTACGACACGCTGCCCTGGCCGAGCGGCAGCACCGACGTGCTGGTGACCGAGAAGGACGCCGTGAAGCTCGACCCCGCACGGATGGGCGGAACGCGCGTATGGGTGCTGCCGCTAGACTTCGACATCCCCGCCGCGCTCGTCGACGAACTCTCGGCGCTGCTCTTCGTATCACCCGCGCCGCACCTGCCATGACACTGGACCACCGCCTCATCGACCTGCTGGTCTGCCCCGTCTGCAAGGGTCCGCTGGAAATGCGGCGCGACGAAGAGTCGCGGCCTACCGACCTCGTATGCCCGGCAGACCGCCTGGCCTTCCCCATTCGCGACGGCATCCCGGTGATGCTGGAAAGCGAAGCCGGCCCGCTGGACGGGCCCGCCGCCGCGGAGTGACCACCGCCCTGCCCTTCACGGTGCTGGTGCCGGCGCGGCTGGCGTCGACGCGGCTTCCGAACAAGCCGCTGGCCGACATCGCCGGGCTGCCCATGGTCGTGCGTGTGGCGCGACGGGCCGCGGCCAGTGGCGCCACCCGTGTGGTGGTGGCCGCCGACGACGCATGCATCGCCGACGCCTGCGCCACGCACGGCGTGGCGGTGCTGCTGACCCGCACTGACCACGCCAGCGGCAGCGACCGCCTGGCCGAGGCCTGCGCACTGCTGGGCCTGGATGGCGACGACGTCGTCGTCAACGTGCAGGGCGACGAGCCGCTGATCGATCCGGCGCTGGTGCGGCGCTGCGCCGAACTGCTTGTCGAACGTCCCGACTGCGTGATGAGCACCGTGGCGCATCCGCTGACCGACGCGGCCGACTACCTGAACCCAAACGTCGTCAAGGTGGTGCTCGATGCCGCCGGCCGCGCGCTTTACTTCAGCCGCGCGCCCATCCCCTGGCAGCGCGACGGCGCCACAGTCACTGCCCAGGGCACCACGCCCGCGCTGCCGCGCCCCGCACCCTTGCGCCACCTGGGCCTCTACGGCTACCGCGCTGCCTTCCTGCGCCGCTTCCCGACGCTGGCCTCGGCGCCGCTGGAGCAGACCGAGGCGCTGGAGCAGTTGCGTGTGCTGTGGCACGGCGAGCGCATCGCCGTTCACGTGGCCGCGCACGGCCCGGGGCCGGGTGTCGACACGCCGGAAGACCTGGCCCGTGTACGAGCGCTCTTCGACGCCGCTCGCGACCGCGGCGACGCAGCGCCAGCGCCCTGATCGTCCACGCCGACGCCTTCGGGTTCACCCCGTCCCGACGTCAGTTTGACGCCGTGGCGTGCGTGATATTCTCGATCGGAGAGACACCGTACTCGGTATCCACCACCGAGACGGCCCGCCCCCAGAACACGAACTTCCGAGGCACTCGATGAGACTCATCCTCCTGGGCGCCCCCGGCGCCGGCAAGGGCACGCAAGCCACCTTCATCTGCCGCCACTTCGGCATCCCGCAGATCAGCACCGGCGACATGCTGCGAGCCGCGGTCAAGGCCGGTTCGCCCCTGGGTGTTGCGGCCAAGAAGGTGATGGACAGTGGAGGACTCGTCAGCGACGAGATCATCATCGGCCTCGTCAAGGAACGGATCCAGCAGCCCGACTGCACCGGCGGTTTCCTCTTCGACGGTTTCCCGCGCACCATCCCGCAGGCCGACGCGATGAAAGACGCCGGTGTCGTACTCGACGTCGTGCTCGAGATCGACGTGCCCGAAGCCGACATCATCGAACGCATGAGCGGCCGTCGGGCGCACCTGCCTTCTGGCCGCACTTACCACGTGAAGTTCAACCCGCCCAAGGTCGCTGGCATCGACGACATCAGCGGCGAGCCCCTCATCCAGCGCGACGACGACAAGGAAGAAACGGTACGCAAGCGCCTGCAGGTCTATCAGAGCCAGACAAGGCCGCTGGTCGACTACTACGGTGAATGGGCGGCCAGCGGCAAGCCCGGTGCGCCCCGCTACGCGAAGATCAGCGGCACCGGCAGTGTCGAGGACATCACGGCGCGCGTGATGATGGCGCTGAAGGGCTGACGAACTCGGCAGACAGGCAGGAGCGCATGGCATGGACATCGCAGGCAAGGTTTTCATCGTCACCGGCGGCGCATCGGGCCTCGGCGAAGGCACGGCGCGCATGCTGGCGGCGCACGGCGGCAAGGTGGTCGTAGCCGACCTGCAGGTCGAGCGAGGCCAGGCCGTCGCGGCCGAGATCGGCGGCATCTTCGTGAAGTGCGACGTCAGCCAGGAAGCCGACGGCCAGGCCGTGGTGGCTGCAGCCTTGGCCCGCGGCAAGCTGATGGGCCTGGTGAATTGCGCCGGTATCGCGCCGGCTGCCAAGACTGTCGGCAAGGACGGCGCGCACCCGCTGGCGCTCTTCACGAAGACGATCACGGTCAACCTGATAGGCAGCTTCAACATGATCCGTGTGGCCGCCGAGGCCATGGCGAAGAACACACCCGAGCCCACTGGCGAGCGCGGCGTGCTCATCAGCACCGCCAGCGTGGCCGCCTACGATGGCCAGATCGGCCAGGCCGCCTACGCCGCCAGCAAAGGCGGTGTAGTGGGCATGACGCTGCCCATCGCACGCGACCTGGCACGTAACGGCATCCGCAACATGACCATCGCGCCCGGCATCTTCGGGACACCCATGCTCTTCGGCATGCCGCAGGAGGTGCAGGATGCGCTGGCCGCCAGCGTGCCCTTCCCCAGCCGGCTGGGAACGCCGGCCGATTACGCCAAACTCGTCAAACACATCGTCGAGAACGAAATGCTGAACGGCGAGGTCATTCGGCTCGACGGGGCCATACGGCTGGCGCCGAAGTAACGCCTGCCGGGCGCCGGCATGCCGGTGCGCTCGGCTCTCAATCCGGCGGCGGCTGATTGATCACCGGCCAGTACATGCCGAGCTGACGCACGATCTCGGAGCGCTGCTCGAAGCGCACGGGCTTGCTCCCTTCGACTGCGACCCGTGCGCGTAGGAAAACGACGACGGCAAGAACCGGTGCCCTCCGCTGCATGCGCGCCGGCCCCCGCCCGATACTGTGGATCAGACAACAGTACCGTTTCGGTCCGCACCATGAACACCCATCCCCTTCTCGTCACCGTACTTCTCGCATTCCCCACCATCGGCGTCGGCTTGCTGGCCCGGTGGGTCATGGCCCAGGTGGAAAGCGAGTTCCGCTCCGATGCTCGACTTGAGAAGGCAGATTTCGACATCGGGACCTGGTCGACGCCGCGCCACCCGATGTGCTCCGCTTCGCATCGATAGCCCTCTCGTGTCTGCGCGGCAGCAGGCCCGGTCAGACCGTGGCCATCGGTTGAAGGCGAATGCCCAACCGGCTGATCCACTCAGCGCAGCGACGCGCTGCTCGTCCCGGGCGCCACAGGCGACGATTGCCAAAGGCTGTTGCCAAGGTGCACAACGCGAACGGTCGAGGCCGCGCGATACGCGGGGCACCATCTGACCAAACAGTCCTCCAATTCCTGGTCTCCGCACGGCTTGATCAGGCTGCCGTTGAAGCCGTACGTCGCCAGCAGGCCCGCCCCCGGAACACATGAGGAGTACGCGATGACGGGGACCGCGGGTCGCAGACTGTGGGTCTCCAAACGCCGAATCTCGGCCGTCGCTGCCAATCCATCGAGGATCGGCATCTGCAGATCCATCAGGATCAGATCGAAATGAAGCTCGCACGCAAGCGCTACGGCCTCGGCGCCATCTGCCGCGAGCAACGGTACAAAGCCACGCGTTTCCATCATCGTCGAGATCATCATCTGGTTGAGCGGGTTGTCATCGACTACGAGCACGCGGATCGACTCACTGCGCGGCGCGTCCGCCTGCCTGGCTTCACTCGGAAGGGCTTCGGGCAGTGGCCATAGGTCTTTCGACCGGACCAGCAGCCAAGCTCTGAGGACCCCCAACAGGCCACTGGGGCCTGGCGAACCGGGGACAGGAATACTGCTCATCGAAGAACTCTCCGAAATCGGATGACGATCGAGCGTGGCACCCTCAGCGACCGGCGTATGTACGGTGGCGCTCATGGCGCTTCGTCACTGCGCCCCATCACGGTCGGTCGCCAGCAGCCGGTGCCGTTCACACGGGACGAAACCACCCTGGGCCGGGTCAAGGTCCCAGCGTTCAATCACGACACGCTCGGTTGCTGCGGCATCGATGTGGACCAGGTTCACGGAATTGCCTGCGCCTGCACGCACCCGGCTGCTGACGGCGGTGACTGCCGATGACCAGCGGCGGGCCAGTCGCATTCATCTTGCCTGGAGTGCAAACACCCTACCCCGCATGCCGGCCGACGCTACGGCGCGCTTGCCCCCTTGGCAGGGCTCAGCGGGGCCGAATGATCGTTGTTCTGCCCGGGCATCGGCGTGCTCTTGGATTCCTGCGACGGAGCCCGTGTGCCATCCTTGGGCCCCGGCGTCGCCTTGGCGGCGCTCGTACCCGGGTTCATCGACGGCATCGACGGATCGAAGGCCGGTCCTGTGGTCGCGGCGGATGGCGTCGAGACCAGTTCGCTGACTTTCGGCGTCGGTGGAGGCGCCTGCTTCTTGTCACAGGCGCCCAGCAACAGCACGCAGGCGCAAAGCGCGCCCAAGGCCAAGGGTGTGTTCATGAAACTCCTCTGAAGGTAGGTAAGGTCATCGAGGCCGCAGCATGCGGCGAAGCTGGCATGTCACGTCACCATCCGACCGGCTGCCAAGAGCAAGAGACGCGAGCGGCAATGCTTGCGCCGATGCTCGGCCCCGTCTGTACGGTTGCGTACCTGATCAGAACTGCGTGCCGATGATCGAGGCCAGCCACTCGCCCAGCCGCTCGCGCGCAGGCCGAGGCTGCCACTCGGCAAAGCTCACCCGGTGCGACAGTGCGAGGTCCGCTTCGAAGACAGCGGTCTGGGCGCCCGTGAAGGCCTGGTCGAAGATTTTCAACGTGGCTTCGCCGTTGAGGCGAAACGAGCGCTTGTCGAAGTTCGTCGAGCCTACCGAGGTGAGCAGACCCCCCGCTTCAGCGCGTCGGCCAGGGCAAGCCACATGCGCCGCTTGTGCCCGCCATGGACCGAAGAAGCTTATTTATGTTCCAATTGGAATCCAATTGGAATCCGTATGACTGACATAGGTGACTTCACTCCGGCAGTCGAACACAGGCAACGCACGGGCGAGACTGAGAAGATGACGGTCAATGTCGGCGTGGTCGATCTGGGCCACGTCGACTTGCTGGTGCAGGAAGGCTTCTACTCGAACCGGTCCGACCTCATGCGGACGGCACTTCGAAACCAGCTTGCCCTGCATGCCGACACGGTCAAGCAGACCGTGGCTCGACGAACGCTCACGGTCGGCCTTCAGCACTACAGCCGCGCCGACCTCGAGACGGTGGTGACTGCAGGCCAGCCACTCCGGGTCCAGGTCGTCGGCCTCGCCCGCATTGCCGGCGACGTGACGCCCGAGCTCGCGCGTGCCGCCATCCGATCCGTGACCGTGCTGGGCGCGTTCCAGGCGAGCCCGGCGGTGCGCCGGGCCCTGGCCGATCGCATCCACTGAACCGCTACTCACTCGGCAGAAGGAAAGACATGAAGCCCCCATTCAACGCCCGAGCGCCGTCCTTCGATGCAGACGCGATCAAGGCGACGATCCAACGGGCGCTCGTGTCCGCGGGCCTGGACACCACGACGGGCCCAATGCATGGCGTGACCGAAACCATCCGGCGTGCGCTTTGCTCGAGGGGCCTGGGTCAAGCTGCTCCGAGCTTCGACAGCCAGCCCGTCGTCGAGGCCACCGCACGCGTCGTCCCTGCTGGCGAAGACACGAACCCGGCCAGCGGCCGTGAACCGTCGATTCGTGGCGCGCAGCAGCGGCCCGGCGGTTTCGAGGCGCACGAATTCAGCAACGGCGCTGGCAGCCGGGCATACAAGGTCTATGTGCCAGCGGAGAAGTCCGATGCACCTCGCGCGATCATCGTGATGCTGCATGGCTGCACCCAGTCCGCAGACGACTTCGCAGCCGGCACACAGCTGAATCGGCTCGCGGACGAGCACGGCTTCTTGGTCGTGTATCCCGAGCAAGCCGCGCACGCCAATGCGTCGAAGTGCTGGAACTGGTTCAAACCAGAAAACCAGCGGCGTGGCGTTGGCGAGCCTTCGCTGATCGCCGGTATCGTCCGCGAGGTCGCGCAAAGCCATGGTGCCGACCCGCGCCGCATCTATGTCGCTGGGCTGTCAGCCGGAGCAGCCATGGCCGTGGTGCTGGGCGAGACCTACCCGGAGTTGTTTGCCGCTGTCGGCGCCCATTCCGGCTTGCCGTATGGCAGCGCGCACGACATTCCGTCGGCCTTGGCCGCGATGAAAGGCGGGCTCAGTGGGACGGCGGGGCTGAAGAAGGTAGCCGACACCGCCAGAACACCGCGCAGCAAAACCGTGCAAGCGGTGCCGGTCATCGTGTTCCACGGTGATCGGGACCACACCGTCCAGCAGACCAACGGTGCGCGCATCGTGCAGCAGGCACGGGACGCGCATGGCGCTCGGGCAGGGGACGCTGGCCTGCGTGCCCGTACGGAGGCAGGCGTCGCGTCGGGCGGCCGGCGCTTCAGTCGCACCGTCCACACCGACACCGAGGGGCAGGCCCGGATCGAAAGCTGGACCTTGCATGGTGCTGGACACGCCTGGTCGGGTGGTCACCCGAGTGGCTCCTACACCGACTGCACCGGCCCCGAGGCATCAGCGGAAATGGTGCGATTCTTCATGGCGGTTCCGAACACCGCGCTATCTCCCTGAGCCACTCGGCCGACCCTCGAAGCACTCGACGACGTCGTGCTGACGATGGCGCTGGAACTGCGAGAGATTCCTCGGCCGGCCCTGTACCTGGCCGCCAAGGCCTATGTGCAGTACCGCCGGCGCGGCGGCAGCAAGGGCAGGTGCTCCCCGACTTCTTCATCGGCGCCCACGCTGCCGTCGAGGGCTGGGCCTTGCTGACTCGGGACGCCAGCCGCCTCAGGACCTACTTCCAGGCCGCGTGAGGCGCGCGGCCGCCCCAGCGCGTTGCCGGTGTCGCGAAGTAGGGCACACCTGCAGCACCTGATGTACTGGTGACGGACCCGTAGCATCACTGGTATCGCGCGCCTGGACGGTGCGCAGGAGAACCCCGTGGCCACATCCGCCGACGTGACCAGTCAGCCAGCGTCGGGCTTGACGCACATCGACGCCCTGCTGGGCGAAGGGCCGGGTTGGAACTGGGTGGCGCCGGCGCGCACCACGCTGTACTACTCGTTCTCGCTGGGCGGTGGCAACGCGTCGGATGTCGGCAGTCATTACACCGGGTCGACGGTGGCCTTCAATGCCACGCAGCAGGCTGCGGCCGAGGCCGTGCTGGCCAAGCTGAGCAACATCACCGGCATCGCCTTCGTCGAGAAAACCGACGGCACCGCCGCCGACATCCACTTCGCCGCGGCCAACCTGGTCGGCGCGTCGATCGCCGGGTTCTGCAGCGCGCGCTGGACGTACTCGGTCAACGGCAGCAACACCGTCACCAACTACAACGCCGACGCCTGGGTGTACCTCGACAACGCCGAGTTCGCGGGCATCAACAACGCGCCCACCGCGGGCAGCGACGGCTTCGAAGTGCTGCTGCACGAGATGGGCCATGCCATGGGGCTGAAGCACCCGTTCGACGGCGGCGTGCAACTGCCCCACGCCAACGACACCACGGCCTTCACGCTGATGTCGTACACGGACGCCGGCGGGCCCTACCAGGACTACAACCCCTACGACATTGCAGCGCTGATGTTTCTCTACGGGGGTGACGGCCTGGCCGGCGACCTGGGCGAGGGCACCGCCGGGGTTCACCTGGTCGGCACCACGGCGGTGGATGCCCTGACCGGCGGAGCGGGCGACGACAGCCTGCAAGGCGGCGGGGGCAACGACCAGCTGACGGGCGGCGCCGGCATCGACACCGCGGTCTGCAGCGGTCTGCGCGCGGGATACACGATCTCTCCCGCGGGACTGGGCTACACCATCACCGGACCGGAGGGCTCGGACACGCTCGGCGGCATCGAGAAGGTGGCGTTCTCGGACCAGACGGTGACGCTGTCGGGCGCGCCGGTCAACAGCGCCCCGACCGGCAGCCTGAGGGTCAACGGCACGGCGCAGCAGGGTCAGACTTTGTCGACGACATCGACCGTGGCCGACGCCAATGGCCTGGGCACGCTGAGCTATCGCTGGCAGAGTTCGCCAGACGGCAACGTCTGGAGCGACATCACCGGCGCGATCACGTCCAGCCTGGTGCTGGCCGAGGCCCAGGTCGGCTTGCAGATCCGTGCAGTGGTGGCCTACACCGACGGCCTGGGCACCGCCGAATCGGTGCCCAGCAGCGCCACCGGCGCGGTGGCCAACGTCGACGACGAGCCGACTGGCGGTGTGACCGTGACCGGCTCCACCCAGCAGGGGCGCACGCTGACCGCGACGTCGACACTGGCCGATGCCGACGGCCTGGGCACGCTGGCCTACCAGTGGCAATCGTCGCCGGACAGCATCAGTTGGGCAGCCGTGGCAGGCGCCACCAGCGCCACCCTGCGCCTGACCCAGGCCCAGGTGGGTGCGCAGATGCGCGTGGTGGTGAACTACACCGACGGCCGCGGGTCGGTCGAATCCGTCACCAGCAACACCACGGACGCCATCGCCAACCTCAACGACGCGCCCACTGGCTCGATCCGGATCACCGGCACGGTCAAGCAAGGCAGCGCGCTCAGCGCCACCCAGAACCTGGCCGACATCGACGGACTGGGCTCGCTGTCGTTCCGCTGGCAGTCGTCACCCGATGCCAGCGCCTGGACCGATATCGCCGGGGCCGGCAGCTTCGGCTTCGTGCCCGGGCAGGCTCAGGTCGGCCGGCGCCTTCGGATCGTTGCGTCCTACACCGACGGTCAGGGCACGGCGGAGTCGGTGCCCAGCAGCCCCAGCGTCACCGTGCTCAACATCAATGATGTCCCGGTGGGCAGCGTCACACTCGCGGGCAGCCCGCGCCAGGGTGACCCACTGCAGGCCAGCGCCGGGCTGACCGACGTCGACGGGCTCGGCACATTGCGCTTCGCCTGGCAAGGCTCGTCCGACGGCTCGACGTGGACCACCATCAACGGGGCCGTGTCGATGGCCAGGGCACCACCGAGACCGCGCGGTCGTCACCTTCGACCCCCGTGGTCGGCGTGCAGACCGGAAGCGGTGCGAACGACACGCTGCTGGGCAAGGCCTGGGCCGAGGAACTGCAGGGCCTGCAAGGCGACGACCGGCTCACTGGCCTCGGCGGCGACGACCAGCTGTTCGGTGCAGAGGGCATCGACACGGCCGTGTTCGGCGGCGCACGGTCCCGTTACGGGCCAGCCGTGAACGGGAGCTCGATCCTGGTCGAGGACCTTCAGGGCACCGACGGCAAAGACCAGCTCAGCGCGGTCGAGCGCATCGAGTTCAGCGACGGCTCGCTGGCTTTCGACCTGGACGGCCATGCCGGTCTGGTGGCCCGGTTGCTGGGCGCCGTGTTCGGCGCCGGGTCTGTCGGCAACGCAGCGTACGTGGGGATCGGGCTGGACTTGGCCGATGCGGGCAGCGACGCCACGGCCCTGGCCCAGTTCGCGCTGGAGGCACGCCTGGGCGCCACCTTCACCCCGACCGACCTGGTGCAGCTGTTGTATACGAACGTCGCCGGCGTGGCGCCAGCCCCAGCGGAACTGGAGTTCTGGATCGCCGCGCTGCAATCGGGCCCGTACACGCCCGTGTCGTTGACGCTGATGGCCTCGGAGCTCGACCTCAACGCGCAGAACATTGACCTCGTGGGCCTGGTCGAGACGGGCCTCGGATTCAGCTGAGCCGAGCCTGCAGGCCATCGCCCTGGGCCTGGCCTGCGGGTCGACCTGCGTCCGGGCTCGGTTCCCGGGTCCTGCCGGACCCGGGGCGCCTCGGCGGCTTCCTTTTCACTTGCGACATCGTCTGCCGGTGCCGCGACGCACTGCCGGACCGCGCCCGCCATCTGGGTGAGTTCGGAAGTGTTCGAATTGGCCAAGAAAGGATGAAAAAGGCCACCGCGAGGATGGCTGATTTTCAATGTATGGCGGTGGGCGGAGTCAGCTGCGAACCCGTCTCGAAAGTCAGCCCGTATTCCCTGAAACAGGGAAATCAACAGCGAACACCCTGCCCTCCTCGGCGCGCCAAGCGCGAGCTCCGCCAGCCGCTCCCCGGCGACGGGCGGCTCAAGTCAGCCGGTGACGGACTTCCCCGCGCAAAGAACAGGGAAAGTCGGAGCGGTCATCTAGGAACTGACCTCCAGCCAACAGCGGACTTGGCCTGCGGCAAGCCCGTGTCCCGCAGAGCGCGCCGGAGCCAGTCGCATTCCGAGCTATGGCTCGCTCGGAGGTCCGGCATGTGCTATCGCCGCGCCCGTGGCGGCGCGCCTCTGACACCCCGCGCCGACCGCGAGACCGGCGCCAGCCCCTGGCCCGGAGGTTCGCGATGTGCTAGAGACAAACCCTCGGCTCAGCACTTGCTCCTTTTGTCCAAGTCGCACTCCCGGGTGCGAGCGGCCGAGACTTGGCCGGATAATGGCCGGGCTGCCAAGGCAGCACTCCCCAGGGCGACCCATCCCGATGAAGGCAGACGCGTCAGACATCCGCAATCAACCAGCGTACGGACCTGCCGAGGCCGCACGCTACTTGCGCTTGCCCTCCGCGACCCTGAGGACCTGGCTGGTCGGGCGCGCCTATCCTGGGGGACGCTCAAGCCACGTTCCATCCTTTGATCAAGCCGGCGAGCACCCAGCCCCTTCAGGTGTCCTTCTACAACCTGATCGAGGCTCATGTTCTGCGGGCGCTGCGGACCGAGCACGGGGTGGCGCTGGCTGAGCTGCGCAAGGCCATTGCCTACTCAGAGAAGAAGCTGCAGTTGCATCGCCTTCTGCTGAGTCCCGAGCTTCGAACTCACGCCGGTCAGGTATTCCTGGATCGCTATGTGGAGCTCATCAACCTCAGCGCCTCCGGCCAGTTGGCGATGCGCAAGATGTTCGAGGACCACCTCCAGCGCGTCGAGTGGGACGAGTGGCAATTCCCGGTGAGGCTGTACCCCTACATCGACTCGACGCAGCGAGTGGCTGAGCGGCCAATTGCGATCGACCCGCATGTAGCCTTCGGACGGCCCATCGTGCGCCGGGTCGGAGTTTCCACGGCCGCCATCGCAGATCGCATTGACGCCGGTGAGACCGTCGAGGCGCTCGCTGATGACTACGATCTGTCGCGCGACGAGATTGAGCAAGCGGTGCTTTACTCCCGGGCGGCGTGAGTCGGGTCTTCTTCACCGACCGCGACCTCGGAAAGCAGTTTCCGCGCATCCTCGCCGAGGCCGGGATCGTCGTTGAACGGCACGGCGACCTCTTCCAGCCCGATGGCAGCGACGAACAGTGGCTGGAGCACTGCGGCACGAATGGGCGGATTGCCGTCTCCCACAACAGCCGCATCCGGTATGTCCCGAACGAGCTGGAGGCAGTGAAGCGCTTCAAGGTGCCACTGCTCATCTTGGTGGGGCAAGCGACGACGACAGAGCTTGCCCACAACTTGGTCAGAACGCTGCCTCGAGTCGAGGCGTTCCTCGATGGTCGCTCCCCGCCCTTCATCGGGAAGGTGTACCGAGCAACGCCCGCCGAATTGGCGAAGTCCGCCGTAGCACCAGGCCGTGTGGAACTTTGGTTTCCGAAAGCCTAGGTTGGTATCGACTCAGGGTTGAATGCTGCCAGGCGCGGCTAACAGGGAACGGGTTCGGCCTCAGAAGCAGTTGTTGACGCTGGTGGAGATCCTTCGCAAGACGGGCAGGCGAGCACGACAGCATTGCATCGCTGGCAGCCGAGCAGCGTCAAGCCGGCAGGGACATCACACGCACCATGTACCTCGCCTTCCTGGCACCCGACATCGTCGAGACCATCGTCCACGGCAAGCAGCCGGTGGGCATGGGAGTCAGGAGGCTGATGGCGATGTCGCCTCTGCCCATGGGCTGGGTCGAGCAGCGAAAGGTCTTCGGCCACACCTAGCGATGGCGCTGCGCGTCGAGCATAAGGGGCTGCGGCCCCTTGGCTCTTGCCCCTTGGCTCTTGGGTGGTGAGGCCGGGTCTGCGCGTCCGCTGGGCGGAGTGACGAGCGAACCGAGGACACCGAAGAGCCCTAAATGGCCACGGTGGGGTTCGGCAATGTTGAATGTGAGAAGGCGGCTCCGGCAGCCTTCAATCAATGTCCGAAAACGACTGACTGAGAAAATCGGACCGCCCGGAAGCCCGCGCCACGCGGGCATTTCAAAGAAAAAGGCCACCGCAGTGCGGTGGCCTCGAATAGGTGGCGGAGTGGACGGGACTCGAACCCGCGACCCCCGGCGTGACAGGCCGGTATTCTAACCAACTGAACTACCACTCCACGCGGTAAGCGACTGTCGGGCGTTGCCGCCCCAAGTGCCGCCAGACTTGTTGACTGACTTGCGAAAACCCAACCAACCTGAGTTGGCGTCCCCTAGGGGATTCGAACCCCTGTAATCACCGTGAAAGGGTGGTGTCCTAGGCCTCTAGACGAAGGGGACTTTGAACCTGGCACTTCACTGACATTCCCTCGAACAGCGCTTGTTTGGTGGAGGTAAGCGGGATCGAACCGCTGACCTCTTGCATGCCATGCAAGCGCTCTCCCAGCTGAGCTATACCCCCTGATTGCAGCCGTCTCCAGTTGTCTGAAGACCGTTGCTTTCGGCACTGTTCAAGCGAGCCTCAGATTCTAAGATACTTTTCAGACGGCCTGCAAACGCTCGAGCACGGTCTCGCGTGGAAACAGCGTCAAGACGGCGTCGATAGGAGGGTCTGCGCGCGGCCGCACACCAGCACGCGCACGGCTGGGGCCAGCTGCGGCATCTTCAATTGGTGGGCGGCCAGGGCCTCTTTCATCGCCGCAGCAATGGCTGCCTTGTCCCAGGCCACCGTGGTGAGTTTGTCGCGCAACGCCTGCAACGCGGGCTTCACGGCGTCGGTGACATGCGTGGCCAGCTCGTCGGCGCTGGCCTGCGCAGGCACGAAGAGCATCCCTGTCCAGTCGGCCAGTTCCACCACCGTGCTGCAGCGGTCCTTGAACAGCGCGCTGGCGCGTTCCAGGAGCGGCAGGTCGGCGGCCACCACTCCCCGCGTGGCGAGTTGGCTTTGCACCAGCAGTGACAGGCGGCTGTCGGTCGCGGCCTTGATGTAATGCGCGTTGACCCAAGCCAGCTTGGCCGGGTCCCACTGTGCGGGGCTCCTGGCCATGTGGCTGCCGTCGAACCACTGCACCAGCTGCTCGATCGAAAAGAGCTCGTCGTCGCCGTGACTCCAGCCCAGGCGTGCCAGGTAGTTGAGCATGGCCTCGGGCAGGTAACCCGCGTCCTGGTAGGCGGTGACGCTCACGGCACCTCGGCGCTTGCTGAGCTTCAGGCCGTCGTCGCCCAGGATGATGGGACAGTGGCCGAACCGTGGCAGCGGCGCCTGCAGCGCGCGGAAGATGTTGATCTGCCAGGGCGTGTTGTTGATGTGCTCGTCGCCGCGGAACACGTGGGTGATGCGCATGTCCCAGTCATCGACGACGACGGCGAAGTTGTAGGTGGGGATGCCCAATGCGGCTGCACCTTCGGGCGCTCCTTCAGGCGCCGGGCGCAAGATGATGAGGTCGTCGATCTCGTCGTTGCTGATGGTGATGGGGCCTTTGACCAGGTCGTCCCAGTTCACGTGGCCGTGCTCGGGTTGGCGAAGCGCACCACCGGCTGCACGCCCGCGGGCACCGGCGGCAGTTGCTTGCCGGCCGCCGGGCGCCAGCGGCCGTCGTAGTGCGTCTTTTCGCCGCGCGCGCGCTGGGCTTCGCGCATGGCGTCCAGTTCCTCGGGCGTGGCGTAGCAGCGGTAGGCCGTACCGGCGGCGATCATCTGCTCGGCCACCTCGTGGTAGCGGGCCAGGCGCTGCATCTGGTAGATCGGTCCCTCGTCGTAATCCAGGCCCAGCCAGTGCATGCTGTCGAGGATCTGCTGCACGGCGCCCTGCGTGGATCGTGCGACGTCGGTGTCCTCGATGCGCAGTACGAACTGGCCGCCGTGGTGGCGCGCGTAGGCCCAGGAATACAGCGCCGTGCGGGCCGTGCCCAGGTGCAGGAAGCCGGTGGGCGATGGGGCGATGCGGGTGCGTACTGGGTTCGTCATGCGAGTTGCGCCAGGCCGTTTTGCAGGTCGGCCTTCAGGTCTTCGACATCGTCCAGCCCCACGGCGACGCGGATCATGCCCTGCACGATGCCGGCGGCCTGACGCTGCGGCTCGCTCAGGCGGCCGTGCGAGGTGCTGGCGGGATGGGTGATGGTGGTCTTGGTGTCGCCCAGGTTGGCGGTGATGCTGCAGATGCGGGTGGCGTCTATGGTCGTGAAGGCACCTTCGCGGCCGCCCTTGACGATGAAGCTCACCACCGCGCCACCGCTGCCGCTTTGCTGCGCCATCGCCAGCGCGTGCTGCGGGTGCGAGGCCAGGCCGGGGTAGTAGACACGCTCGACCACGGGCTGCGCCTCCAGCCACTGCGCCAGCGTCAGCGCGCGTTCGCTTTGCGCCTGCATGCGGATGGACAGCGTTTCCAGCCCCTTCAGCACCACCCAGGCGTTGAAGGGCGACAGGCTCATGCCGGCGCTGCGCATCACGGGAACGAACTTCGTCTCGATCAGCTCTTCGGGCCCGCACACTGCGCCGGCGATGACGCGGCCCTGGCCGTCGAGATACTTGGTGCCGCTGTGGATGATCAGGTCGGCGCCCAGCTTCACCGGCTGCTGCAACGCGGGTGAACAGAAGCAGTTGTCGACGGCAAGCAGCGCACCGCCACCGTGAGCGATGTCGGCCAGCGCGCGGATGTCGCAGACCTCGGTCAGCGGGTTGGTGGGCGACTCGGCAAACAGCAGCTTGGTGTTGGGCCGCATCGCGGCGCGCCACTGCGCCACGTCGGTCTGCGAGACGAAGCTGGTCTCGATGCCGAACTTCGCGAAGTCCTGGAACAGCTTGAGCGTGCTGCCGAAGACACTCTGCGAGCACACCACGTGGTCACCGGCCTTGAGCAGGCCCAGGATGAGCATCAGGATGGATGCCATGCCGCTGGCGGTGCCGATGCATCCGCTGGTGCCCTCCATCGCCGCCAGCCGCCGCTCCATCATCGTCACGGTGGGGTTGCTGAAGCGGCTGTAGACGAAGGCCTCTTCCTCGTTCGCGAAGCGCCGCGCCGCGGTGGCCGCGTCGGGGTGCACGAAACTGCTCGTGAGGTAGAGCGCCTCGCTGTTCTCGCCATATTGCGAAGGCGGCAGGCCCTCGCGCACGGCCAGGGTGTCGGGCCGGGCGTCGGCCGGCAGCTTCACTTTCGGGATGGCCATCAGCCTTGCTCCGCACCTTGCAGCGCCAGCCGCGAGCGGTTGTTGGTGTCTTCGTCGTCGAACTGCAGCCTGCGCTGCGCCTGCATCGTCGCAAACTCTTCCGCGGTGACGTCCCCGGTGATGTAGCGGCCGTCGAAGCAACTGGCCTCGAAGCTGGCGATCTTCGGGTTCAGCGCGCCGACCACGCGCTTCATCGCGTCGACGTCCTGGTAGATCAGCGCATCGGCGCCGATGTAGGCCCTGATCTGCTCGTTGCTGCGCTCGTGGGCGATCAGCTCTTCGCTGGTCGGCATGTCGATGCCGTAGACGTTCGGAAAGCGCACCGGCGGCGCGGCGCTGGCCATGTAGACCTTGCGCGCACCGGCCTCGCGCGCCATCTGCACGATCTCCTTGCTGGTGGTGCCGCGCACGATGCTGTCGTCCACCAGCAGCACGTTGCGGCCCTTGAATTCCATGCCGATGGCATTGAGCTTCTGGCGCACGCTCTTCTTGCGCACGCCCTGCCCCGGCATGATGAAGGTGCGGCCCACGTAGCGGTTCTTCACGAAGCCTTCGCGGTAGGGCTTGCCCAGGCGGTGCGCCAGTTGCATGGCGCTGGGGCGGCTGCTTTCGGGGATGGGGATGACCACGTCGATTTCGTTCGGCGGCAGCGTGCTGATGACGCGCTGAGCCAGCGCTTCGCCCAGGTTCAATCTCGCGTGGTAGACAGAAATGCCGTCCATGACCGAGTCGGGTCGCGCCAGGTAGACATACTCGAACATGCAGGGGTTCAGCGACGGGTGCTCGGCGCATTGGCGCGCGTGCAGCCGGCCCTGCAGGTCGATGAAGATGGCCTCGCCCGGCGCGACGTCGCGCGTGAGCTGGTGGCCCGTGCCTTCCAGCGCCACCGATTCGCTGGCCACCATCACGTCGTGGCGGCTCTCGGGGCTGTTGCCTTCACCGAAACACAGCGGACGGATGCCGAAGGGGTCGCGGAAGGCCAGCAGGCCGTGGCCGGCGATCAGCGCGATCACCGCGTAGCTGCCCTTGATGCGCTTGTGCACGGCACCCACGGCCTTGAACACGTGTTCAGGCGTCAGCGGCAGCGAACCGCCATCGGGATTCAGCGCCACCTGCTCCAGTTCGTGCGCCAGCACGTTGATCAGCACCTCGGTGTCGCTTTCGGTGTTGATGTGGCGGCGGTCCACGTCAAACAGCTCGGCCTTCAGCGCCGGCGCGTTGGTCAGGTTGCCGTTGTGCACCAGCACGATGCCGTAGGGGGCGTTGACGTAGAAGGGCTGCGCCTCTTCCTCGCTATAAGCATTGCCCGCCGTGGGGTAGCGCACCTGGCCCAGGCCCACCTGACCTGGCAGGCTGCGCATGTTGCGCGTGCGGAAGACGTCGCGCACCATGCCACGCGCCTTGTGCATGAAGCACTTGGTGCCCTGCATCGTGACGATGCCGGCGGCGTCCTGGCCGCGGTGCTGCAGCAGCAGCAGCGCGTCGTAGATGAGCTGATTGACGGGCGCACGGGAGATGACGCCGACGATGCCGCACATGGTGTTGGAGGTCCTGGGTTGGAGTTCGGGCTCAGCCCGGCAACATGCTCGCGGCCGCCGCCGGCAGCAGGGGCTTGAGCACCTGCAGCGCCTGAGCAAGCCAGTGCGCCCCGCGCGAACTGCGCCACGGTGCCGATTGTGCGGCCGGCGTCAGTGCCACGGCGCTGGCCAGCGCCAGCAGCAGCACGCCGCCGCGCAGCATGCCGAAGCCGGCGCCCAGCAGGCGGTCGGGAATCGACAGCGGAGTCGCGTGGATCAGCATGCGGATCAGCCGCGCCAGCAGCGTCCACGCGACCACGGCCGCCAAGAAGGCCAGCGCGAAGGCCGCCCCAGGTTCAAGCCCGAGCCGGCCACGCCCACCGGCACGTGCGGCGCCATCACCGGTGCGGCCCATTGCGCCGCGAACCAGGCCACGACCCAGCCGGCGAGCGCCAGGCACTCGAAGACGAAGCCGCGCACCAGGCCGATGACCACCGACACCGCCAGCACGGCCAGCAACGACCAGGTCCACCCACGACAGGCCGAGGGCGAGGTCGCGCAGCGTGTCCATCACAGCGCCAGCACGTTGGCCGGCAGGCCGGCGCCCTTGAGCTTGGCGGCCGCGGCATCGGCCTCGTCACGCGTGGCGTACGGACCCAGGCGCACGCGTGTGCGCTTGCCGGCGTCAGCCTCGATGACCTGGGTATAGGTCTTCGAGGCCCAGCTTCTCGACCTTCGCGCGCGCGGCACGCAGCGTGGCCACATCGGTGTAGGCACCCACCTGCACCACGAAGCGGCCCTCGACGGGGCCGCCGAGGCCGCTGCGGCGCCGGCCGGCGAGCCGTGGCCGGACGGGTGTCGGCTGCGCGCGAGGCCGCGTCAGGCGCTGGTGTGGCGGCGGCCACGACAGGGCCAGCTTTCGCGGCCGCTGCCGGCGCCGACGGCCCGGCAGCCAGCACCTGGCCACGCCGGTGTCGGCAACGGTGCCAGGCCACCTTGCGCGGCCGGTCGACACCGGACGTTGCGGACGCCGTACCCTCCACCGCGCGTGCCTGACGGGCACAGGCGTCATCGAGGCTACTTCGGCCACAGAGCCTCGGTGCCTGCATCTGAGGCAGCTGATCACCGGCAAGGGGCCCGGGCCGCGGCGTCATGGTCGGCGCACGGCCTTCTGCGACCGGCACCTGAATGGGGATGTCCAGCGGCAGCGGTCGCGGCTGCGTCTCGAACAGCAAGGGGAAGCCGATGACGCCCGCCACCAGCAGCACCAGGGCACCGATCAGGCGGCGCCGCGCCCGGGTGCGCGCCGCGCGATTCGGGTCGCACCATCCCCGCCGGCGCCCCGTGCGCGCCCGGCGCGCGGGGGCGCCGGACGGTTGGGCTCGACAGCGGGCTTGGGGCGCAGGAGGGGCAATCGCATGCGAGTGAAGTGGTGTCGGCGGGCCTGCGCGCTGCCCCGGCGCGGGGCCTCAGGCCGACGTGGGCGGCCGTCAGCCGGGGCAGGCCTTCTTGAGCACGCCGCCCACGGTGTAGAAGGACCCGAAGACGACGATTCTATCGGCGGGGTCCGCTGCGGCCGGCCGCGGCGCGCAGGCCCTCGGCGGGGCTGGCATGGGTGTGCACCGCCACCGGCGCACCCGGCCGCCCTGCCGTGGCGGTGCGCACCAGGCGGCCAGCTCCTGGCGCTGGCCGCGCGCGCGGCTGGGCAGGGCGCAGCAGTGCCACACGTCGACCAGCGGCACCAGCTGCGCGAGCAGGCCGGGATGTCCTTGTCGCGCATGGCGCCGAACACCGCGTGCGTGCAGGGGTGGAAGCCCATCTGGTCGAGGTTCAGCGCCAGCGCCGCCACCGCCTGGGGGTTGTGGGCCACATCCAGCACCAGCGCCGGCTGGCCGGGCACGATCTGGAAGCGGCCCGGCAGCTCGACCAGCGCCAGCCCGGTGCGCACCGCCTGCGCGGTGACGGGCAGCCGGCTGCGCAGCGCTTCCAGCGCCGCCAGCGCGCCGGCGGCATTCAGCAGCTGGTTGGCGCCGCGCAGCGCCGGATAGGCCATGCCGTTGTAGCGCCGCCCCCGGCCGGCCCAGCCCCACTGCTGGCGGTCGCCGGCATGGTTGAAGTCGCGCCCGACCAGCCACAGGTCGGCGCCGATGGCTCGGCGTGCTCGACCACGCTCGCCGGCGGCAGCGGGTCGCTGACGACCACCGCGCCCGATCGACTCGCGGTCGGGGCCGAGGAACTCCATGTGGTCCAGGTCGATGCTGGTGATGACCGCGCAATCGGCGTCGAAGGCGTTGACCGCGTCGAAGCGCCCGCCCAGGCCCACCTCAAGAATCACCAGGTCCAGCGGCAGCCTCGACAGCAGGCGCACGATCGCCAGCGTCGTGAACTCGAAGATGCTCAGCGTGATCTCGCGCCGGGCGGCCTCCACGGCCTCGAAATGCGGCAGCAGTTGCGCCGCATCGACCATGCGGCCATCGACGCGGCAGCGCTCCTCGAAATGCACCAGGTGCGGTTTGGCATACAGGCCGACGCGGTAGCCGGCCTGCAGCGCAATGGCCTCCAGCATGGCGCAGGTGCGGCCCTTGCCGTTGGTGCCGGCCACGTGATCACCGGCACCTTGAACTCGATGGCCAGGCGGCGCGCGCACCTCGACCATGCGCTCCAGCGACAGGTCCATCGTCTGGGTGCATGGCCGCGCAATGCGCGAGCCACTCGTCGAGTCTCAGCTCGATGGCGCTGGGCGTCGGGCGGGGCGGCGGCCGACGTCCCCGCAGGCGCGGGCAGCCAGGCCCTCGGAGGTCGAATCAGGCGATGGCGTCGGCGCTGTGGCGCTGCAGCATCGCGAGCAGCCGCGCCACCTTCGGACGCAGCTCGCGGCGATCGAAGATCATGTCCAGGGCGCCGGTGCCGATCAGGAATTCGGCGCGCTGGAAGCCTTCGGGCAGCTTCTCGCGCACGGTGTTCTCGATCACGCGCGGGCCGGCGAAACCGATCAGCGCCTTCGGCTCGGCGATGACCACGTCGCCGACGAAGGCGAAGCTGGCCGAGACACCCCCCATGGTGGGGTCGGTGAGCACGCTGATGTAGGGCAGCCGGGCCTTGGCCAGGCGCGTCAGCGCGGCGTTGGTCTTGGCCATCTGCAGCAGGCTCAGCAGGCCTTCCTGCATGCGCGCGCCACCGGTGGCGGTGAAGCTGACGAAGGGCACTTTCTGCTCGACGGCCGCCTCGACGCCGCGCACGAAGCGTTCGCCGACCACCGAGCCCATCGAGCCGCCCATGAAGTCGAACTCGAAGCAGGCGGCCACGATGGGCACGCTCATCACGGCGCCGCCCACCACCACCATCGCGTCGGTTTCGCCGGTGGCTTCGAGCGCGGCCTTCAGCCGCTGCGGGTACTTCTTGCTGTCCTTGAACTTGAGTGCGTCGACCGGCAGCACCTCCTGGCCGATCTCGTAGCGGCCCTCCGGGTCGAGGAAAGCATCGAGCCGCGCACGCGCGCCGATGCGATGGTGGTGGCCGCATTTCGGGCAGACGTTGATGTTCTGCTCGAGATCGGTCTTGTAGAGCACCGTCTCGCACGAGGGGCACTTGATCCACAGCCCTTCCGGCACGACGCGGCGTTCGGCCGGGTCGGTATGCTGGATCTTGGGCGGCAGCAGTTTTTCCAGCCAACTCATGCGGACCCTCCGGGCCTTCACGAGTCGAGGGCGGCGCGGATCTCGCCGATGAAGGCCGGCCGCCTCGCAACCACGCTGCCACCCTTCGCGCGCCTCGGCCTCCAGGAGCTGGATCAGCCGCGAACCGATGACCACCGCGTCGGCCACCTGCGCCACCGCACGCGCGGTCGCCGCGTCGCGGATGCCGAAACCCACGCCGACCGGCACGCTTGACGTGGCGCGGATGCGCGGCACCATGTCGGCCACTGCGGCGATGTCGAGGTGCCCGGCACCCGTCACGCCCTTCAGCGACACGTAGTAGACATAGCCGCTGGCCATGCGCCCGACATCGCGGATGCGCTGCTCGGTCGAGGTGGGCGCCAGAAGGAAGATCATGTCCAGGCCGGCGCCACGCAGCGTGGCCGCGAAGGCTTCGCACTCTTCCGGCGGATAGTCGACGACCAGCACGCCATCCACGCCGGCCGCCTTCGCGTCGACCACGAAGCGGTCGACACCGTAGCGTTCGACCGGATTGGCGTAGCCCATCAGCACCACCGGCGTGCGCTCGTCGCGCTGGCGGAACGCGCGCACGGCGTCGAGCACCTGCGGCATGCCGATGCCACGGGCAAGCGCCCGTTCGGAGGCCTTCTGGATCACCGGGCCATCGGCCATCGGGTCCGAGAACGGCACGCCGAGCTCGATCACATCGGCGCCGGCCTTCGCCATCGCGACCATGATGTCGGCCGTGGCATCGGCGTACGGGTCGCCCGCCGTGACGTAGGGAATCAGCGCCTTGCGGCCACGCGCCTGCAGCGCGGTGAAGGTGGCGGCAATGCGGCTCATCGGGCACCGCCATGCCACAGCTTCTGCCCGCGGCACGAAGGCCGGCAGTAGAACTCGGCGCCCGACAGGTCGGCGACGGTGCCGATGTCCTTGTCGCCACGACCCGAGAGGTTGACGAGCAGGTGTTGATCGCTGCGCATCGTCGGCGCCATCTTCATGGCATGGGCCACGGCATGGCTGATTCCAGCGCCGGGATGATGCCCTCGGTGCGGCACAGCCGGTGGAAGGCGGACAGCGCCTCGTCGTCGGTGATGCCGACGTACTCGGCGCGGCCGATGTCCTTCAGGTACGCATGCTCGGGGCCGACGCCGGGGTAGTCCAGGCCGGCGGAGATCGAATGCGTCTCGGTGATCTGGCCGTTCGCGTCCTGCAGCAGGTAGGTGCGGTTGCCGTGCAGCACGCCGGGCGTGCCGGCCGACAGCGACGCGGCATGCTTGCCGCTGTCCAGGCCCTGCCCGGCGGCCTCGACGCCGATCAGCCGCGTGCCTTCGTGCTCGATGTAGGGATAGAAGATGCCCATCGCATTGCTGCCGCCGCCCACGCAGGCGATCACGGCATCCGGCTGGCGGCCGATCATCTCGGGCATCTGCACCAGGCACTCGTCGCCGATGACCCGCTGGAAGTCGCGCACCATCATCGGGTACGGGTGCGGGCCGGCCACCGTGCCGATGATGTAGAAAGTGCGCTCGACGTTGGTAACCCAGTCGCGCAACGCTTCGTTGAGCGCATCTTTCAGGGTCTTGCTGCCCGACTCGACCGGCACCACCGTGGCGCCCAGCAGGTGCATGCGGTAGACGTTGGGCGACTGGCGCTTGACGTCCTCGCTGCCCATGTAGACCACGCACTCCATGCCGTAGCGCGCACAGATGGTGGCCGTGGCCACGCCGTGCTGGCCGGCGCCGGTCTCGGCGATCACGCGCGGCTTGCCCATGCGGCGCGCGAGCAGCGCCTGGCCGATCGTGTTGTTGACCTTGTGCGCGCCGGTGTGGTTCAGGTCCTCGCGCTTGAGGTAGATCTGCGCACCGCCGATCTCGCGGCTCAGGCGCGCGGCATGGTAGACGGGGCTCGGACGGCCGACGAAATGCGCGAGTTCGGAGCGGAACTCGGCCATGAACGCCGGGTCGTCGCGGCCCGTCGTAGGCCTCCTCCAGTTCGTCCAGGGCGTGGACCAGGGTCTCGGCGACGAAGGTGCCGCCGTAGAGGCCCGAAGTGCCCGCGGGCATCGGGTTGGTGGTAGTCCAACATGGGTCGCGGAGGGGCCAGGGGCGGTTCTCAGGTGCCGAGCCGGGCATCGGCTTCGCGCACGGCATCGCAGAAGCTGCGGATCAGCGCGGCATCCTTGATGCCCTTGTCAGCTTCCACGCCGGAACTCACGTCAACGGCCCAGGGCCGCACGCGAAGGATGCCGTCGATCACATTTCCGGCATGCAACCCACCAGACAAAACGACCGGAAGGGGCACGCTTGGTGGAATCAGTGACCAATCGAAGACCTTCCCGGCCCCGCCGAAACCCTCGACATGGGCGTCGAGCAGCAGGGCTTGTGCGCTGCGAAACCGCGCGGCGAAGTCTAGCAAATACGCCGCCCGGGCGCAGCCCCATGCGGCGACCCGGATAGGGGACCGGCCCGCGGCCTCGCACTGCGCCGGCGTCTCGTCGCCATGGAACTGCAGCAGCGCGTGAAGGGCATCTCGGTGGCCAGCCGCACTTCGGCCGGCGAGGCGTTCACGAACAGCAGCACCGGCGTGACGAAGGGCGGCAGCCGGCAATCAGCTCTGCGGCGCGCGCCAGCGTGACGTGGCGCGGGCTCTTCGGGTAGAGCACGAAACCCAGCGCGTCGGCGCCCGCGTCGATGGCCTGCGTCGACGTCGGCCTCGCGGGTGAGGCCGCAGATCTTGATGCGGGGAAGGGTGCGGGGGGGCGGGGCCGGGGTCGCGGCTGTCAGGGCAGCCAGTCCATCGCCGGCGTGTGCGCCGGGATGTCGAGCGCGGCATCGTAGTACGGCCCCACGAAGTACAGGCCGTCGGGCGGGAATGTCGGCGCCGCGGCGCTCGCGGCGCGCGGCCAGCACCTCGGCCAGCCAGCCCGGCGGCTAGCGGCGCCTGCCCCACCAGCGACCAGGCAACCCATGATGTTGCGCACCATGTGGTACAGGAAGGCGTTGGCGTCGAAGTCGAAGCACCAGTAGGCGCCGCGGCGCGATGCTCAGGGCGCGCAGCGTCTTCACTGGCGTCGGCGACTGGCAGTTCGCGGCGCGGAAGCCGCTGAAGTCGTGCTCGCCGATGAGCAGCGCAGCCGCGGCGGCCGCATGGCGTCGCCGTCCAGCGGCCGGAAGACCCAGCCCACCAGCCCGGCCTCGAGCGCCGGGCGCACCGGCGACTCCAGCAGCACGAAGCGGTAGCGGCCGCGCGGCGCTGTTGCGGGCATGGAAACGCGTCAGGCACCGGCCGGCACCACTGCACCGCGATGTCGCGGGGCAGGTAGCGGTTGGTGCCGCGCACCCAGGAGAACAGCTCACGCTCGAAGGACGTGTCGACGTGCACGACCTGGTTCAGGGCGTGCACGCCGGCATCGGTGCGGCCGGCGCAGACGACGGGCCCACCGGCGCGGCGGCAAACGCCGCCAGCGCAATCTCGACCTCGTCCTGCACGGTGCGGCCGTCGGGCTGCGACTGCCAGCCGTGGTAGGCCTGGCCACGGTAGGCCCAGCGCCAGGCGCCAGGGCGCCCGCGGCGCCAGGCGCTGGCGCGCCTGGCGCCTAAGGCGAGCTTGTCGAGCATGCCCTGCGCCTTGGCCTGCAGCGGGCCGCTCGCCCTTGGCCACCACTTCCTCGAGCAGGTCGCGCGCGCCTTCCAGGTCGCCGATCTGGCGGAATTCCTCGGCCAGTTCCAGCTTGCGCGACAGCGGGTCGTTGGCGTCGTCGGCCGACGGCTGCGCGGTGAGCGGTTCGCCGCCGATCGAGAACTCGCCGAAGTCGAAGCCCCAGTTGGGCGGCGGCGCAGGGGCCGGACGCCCTGAGGCGAGGTGGCGTCTCGCTGGCCAGGGCGCCGAGGTCGAAGACCAGCGAGTGGTCGTCGGCGCGGCCGCCGCCGGGCGCGTCACGGGGATGGTGTCCTGGTCGCCCGGCGTATCGGCCTCAGGTCACCGGTCGTCGGCGCCCATCCGGCACCTGGGTGCCCAGGGCCTGCGTCGACTCGGCAAAAGGCACCGGCGCCGAGACCGGCGCCGCGGCATGGCCCGGCAGTTCGAGTTCGAGGTCCAGTTCGCCGTCGACCGGGCATCGAGCGTGGCGTCGGGCGCCGGCTGGAAGGCCGGCGGCTGCACCGGGGCGGTGTAGGGCTGCGTCGAGGCCACGCAGGCGTCCGGCACCATCGCCCGCCCGCAGCGCGCCCTTCCTCCGGGCAGGCCGCCCGGGGCGGTAAAGCTCGTTCTCGGGGTCGATGCCTGGCCGAGTTCCTGCGCCCTTTTCCAGTCCTCGCCCTCGCCGTAGGTCAGGCTGAACATCTGCGTGGCCAGCAACTCGAAGCCCTTGGTGTCGCGGCGCTTGGCGTAGACCTCGAAGCAGCTTGGTGCGGATGGCCATGCGCTCGGGGTTCGCGCGCATGGCCTCCTTGAGGATTTCCTCGGCCTGCAGGTCGCGGCCGTAGGCCAGGTAGACATCGGCTTCGGCCACCGGATCGACGTCGCCGATGGCGTCCAGCTGCGACAGCGAGTAGTTCATCGACGACGACTGGGCCGACGACGTTGCGTCGCGCGTGTCGATGCGCTGGCCGCCGCTGGCACCGAAGAAGGAATCGGGCTGCAGGCGGCTTTCCAGGAACGAGGTCTCGCCGGCCTGCTTGCGGCGGCCGCGCAGGCGGTACAGCCCCAGGCCCGCCAGCAGCGCCACGAGCACGCCGACACCTGGCAGCAGCAGCGGGTTTTCGAGCAGAGAATCGAGCAGGCGGGCTTCTGCCCTGGCGCCGGGGCCAGCGGGGCCTGGGCGCCAGGCGACCGGCGCCGACGCCGCGGCACCGCTGGAGGCCCGGCGCGGCGGCCGACGGGCAGCGGCACGCGGCGGCGCCGGCGGCCACCACGGTCGGCGCAGGCAGGGGTCGGCGCGGGCCGCCGCGGCAGGCGCTGGCGCTGCCGGTGCCAGGCGGGCCGGCGCCGCGGCAGCCGTGGCGCCCTGCAGCTTCTTCAGTTCGTCGACGTTACGCGCCAGCTCGGCCAGGCGCGCGCTGTCTTCCCTTGGTCTTGGCGTCGAGCGATGGCGCACTTCGGGAGCCGAGGCCTGCACGCCGCCTTTGAGACAGCCGGCGGTCGGGCGAGGCCGCGGCGGCCTGCTTGCGGTCGTCGACCTGGGCCTGCACCCTGGCCACGGTCCTGGCGCGGCGGTGGCGTCGCCAGCCCCGGTAGTGGCCCGCCGGTGGCCAGGCGCTGGCGGTAGGCTGCGAAGTCAGCACTTTGCGCGACGATGACGTCGCGGCCTCGCGCCGGGAGCTTGCCCGCCTCGTCGGCCGAGGGCACCGACAGCACGGCCGGACTTCAGCCGGTTCATGTTCTCGGCAGCGAAGGCCTGCGGGTTGCCGCGGAACAGCGAGACCAGCATCTGGTCGAGCGAGATGCCGGCTGCCGTGTGCGCTGCGCAATGCGGCTGAGCGAATCGCCGGGCTTGACAAGGATCTCGCTGCCGGCTCCTGTGCAGCAGCACTGACCACCGGAGCGCGCGGCGGTTCGATCGGTGCCGGCCGGGTCGCAGGACGGGCCGGCGATGGGGAGGCGGTCACGGGGGCCGGCGGCTGGCGACATGGCGGCAGTCGCGGGTGCCGGGGTCGAAGTGACCACCGGTGCCGTCGACGCAGCGGGAGCCTGCGCGACACGCGGCGGGTCGAACAGCATCGTGTATTCGCGCACCAGGCGACCGCTGGTCCAGGTGGCCTCGATGATGACATCGACAAAGGGCTCCAGCACCGCGCGCTCGCCAGAGATGCGCACGACAGAGCGGCCGTCGGGCCGCCCGACGATCTCGGCACGGGCCGAGGCAGCGCCGCGTTGTACTCGACACCGGCGGCGCGGTGGGCCTCGGGCGACGCGATACGCAGCCGCAGCGACGACGCTTCTTCGGCGGTGATGCTGGTGACCCTCGATCTCGGCGCAGCGTCGCCCTGCGCCGACCGACGTCAGCCGGCCCAGACCCAGGGCCCAGGCCTGCGAGGCCCCACAAGCAGGCGGCCGCAAAGCCACCCCCGTCAGCGAACCGCGCAGCGTCACTCGGTCGATGATTCAAGGCAGTTCCCCTACGCCGGTCGGCAGCGGCTTCGGAGAAGCCGGCCGCTTGTCATCAGGTTACGCGACGGACAGGCCATACGACCAGGCCTGTCGAGAAGCAGAAATTGCAACAGCAACAAGCATATAGGAGCGCAAGCTCACGCAGAAGCCGATGATCGTGGGCGAAATGCTTTGTTTCGGCACCTGTCGTGCCGTGTTGCCCAGTGGCAACGTCTTGATACCATTACCCGGCTGCTCGCGAGCACCGGGGCCATCGGCACGGGTCGGACGTCAGGCGCCAGCAGGATACGGAGCATGCGGCGTAGCGTTCGGCCGCGCCCCACAGCAGCTGGATATCGCCGATGGTGAAGGCGCCGACGCATTCCGGCCCATCGCCAGCTTGCGGATGCGGCCGACTGGGGATCGTCATCGTGCCCGTGACGGCCACCGGCGTCGCGGTCGCGGCGTCGCTTCGCGGGTATTGGGCACCACCTTCACCCAGGCGTTGTCGGCAGCGATCATGGCCTTCGATGTCGGCCA